>OY968771.1:0-2635460 GCA_963695295.1 uncultured Actinomycetota bacterium
CGAGTCCTCCCTGTCATCGTCCATCTCGGCCTACGCCGCGACCCAGTCGTCGTCGTCCTCCAGCGGAGGGGGCGGCGGCGGAGGTGGTGGCGGCGGCGGTGGTGGTGGCGGTGGCGGCGGATCCTGGTAAGCCTGCGATCATCCATCCAGAGGAGACACCACCATGACCCTGACGATCATCCTGGCGCTCATCGCCGCGCTGGTCCTGTTCGGCATCTACGCGTTCAACAAGCTACGACGCGCCGACATCGCCTGCGAGGAGGCGCTGGGCGGCATCGACGTCCAGCTGACGCGCCGAGCCGACCTGATCCCGAACCTCGTGAACACCGTCAAGGGCTACGCCGCCCACGAGCGCGCGGTCTTCGACGAGGTGACGGCGGCCCGGGCCGGCGTCTCGAAGGCGGCCCAGAGCGGCTCGGTCACGGAGAAGGCGGCCGCCGAGGTCCGCCTCGACAAGGCCATCTTCGACGTGCTCGCCGTGGCCGAGGCGTACCCGGACCTGAAGGCGTCGGTGAACTTCCAGCAGCTGCAGACCGACCTCACCGAGACCGAGAACCAGCTGTCGTTCTCCCGCCAGTTCTACAACGACGCCGTCAAGACCCTCAACAACCTCGTGAAGACCATTCCGTGGATGTTCTTCACCGGGATCGCCAGCGTTTCGGAGCGACCGTTCTACGACGCGCCGGAAGGCCAGGAGGCGCCGCCCGCCGTGCAGTTCTGACCCCGAGGGGTCAGGTGCGGAGAGCTGCGCCCGCCGCGGTGGCGGCCGCGGCGACCGCCGCGTCGCGGATGCCCTGGATGTCCTCGTCGGTCAGCGTGCGATCAGGGGCACGCAGGCGAAGCGCGAACGCGAGCGACTTCCGCCCGGCGGGCACCTGGTCGCCGGTGTAGACGTCGAACAGCCGTACCGACTCGATGAGCGGGCTCGCCCCGGCGAGCGCGCCGTGCACGACTGCGGCCGGTACGGCGTCGTCGACGACGAGTGCGAGGTCCTCCTTGGCGACCGGAAAGGTCGAGAACCGCGGACGTGGCCCGAGCTCGGGTGCCGCGGCGATGAGCGCGTCGAGGTCGAGCTCCGCGGCCGCCACCGGGCCGGTGAGCCCGTACGCGCGCACGACTCGCGGGTGGACCTCACCGGCGTGACCGATCAGCTCGCCGTCGAGCCGGAGCGCCGCACACCGTCCCGGGTGCCACGGAGCTCGCTCGGCCGGCTCCGGGGTCAGGCTGAGGTGCATCGCCGCGGCGACCTGATGGGCGATCGCCACGGCATCACCCCAGGCGACCTGACGCCCGGGACCGGCCCAGCCGCCGCGCAGACGCTCGCCGCACAGGACGTACGCGACGTGCTGGGGCTGTGCCGGCAAGGCGGCCTCGAAGGCGGCGAGCTCGGCGTCGGTGGGACGACGATCGACGCCGTAGATCGGCGCGGGCGGTGACTCCGGCTGTGGCAGGAAGACCCGACCGGTCTCGACGACCTGGACGTCGGTGTGCCCGCGCCCGACGTTGAGCGACGCGGTCGCCATCAACCCGGCCAGCAGCGTTGTGGTCATGCCCGGCTGCTCCGTCGACAGCGGGTTCTCCAGCGGGACCACCCGACGGCGCGGGTCGTCGTCGGGCAGGCCGAGCTTGTCGAAGTCGGCTGTGCCGGCGAACGGGAACGTCTTCACCTCGACGAGGCCGGCACCGGCGAGCACCATGCCGACTCGACGCCGGAACTCCTGGGCTCGCGTGAGCCCGCGGCCGGCCGGAGCCGGCGGGAGCACGGAGGGGACCTGGTCGTAGCCGACGACGCGCAGGACGTCCTCGACGAGGTCGTACGGGTCGGTCAGGTCGAAACGCCAGCTCGGCGGCGTGAGGGTGATGCGCCCGTCGGCGTGCTCGCACGCACCGCCACCGGCGGCGAGGGCGGCGGCCGCGGTGGCGCCGTCGATGGGCACGCCGCTCACGCGCGCGGGCAGGTCGTCGGGGATCGTCACCGCGGGCCGCTCGGGCGAGCGGCCGACGACGGTCAGACCGGGCTCGATCGTGCCGCCTCCGTGCTCGACCAACAGCTCGGCGACCCGCTGGGCCGCGCGCGCCTGCAGCTCGGTGTCGACGCCCCGCTCGTTCCGCTTGGACGCCTCCGACGGCAGCTTGTGCCGGCGGACGCTCCGCCCGATCGTCGCGGGCTCGAAATGGGCCGCCTCGATGACGATGTCCGTGGTGGTCGCGTCGATCTCGACGTGCGCGGCGCCCATCACACCGGCGATGCCGACCGGACCGGCGTCGTCGGTGATCAGGAGGTCGTCCGGGTCGAGCGTCCGGACGACGTCGTCGAGGGTGGTGACCGACTCACCGGGCTCGGCGCGCCGGACGACGATGTCGCCCCGCAGCTTGGCGCGGTCGTAGGCATGGTTCGGTTGCCCGAGCTCGAGCATGACGTAGTTGCTGACGTCGACGGCCAGGGAGATCGAGCGCATGCCGGCCTGCTCGACCCGGCGGGCCATCCAGGCCGGGGTGGGCCGTGACGGGTCGAAGCCGGTGACCGAGCGGGCCACGAAGACCGGACATCCACCGGGGTCGTCGACCCGGACCGGGTAACCGTCGCCGTCGGCCGGGACGTCGATGTCGGCCGGGTCGGCGAACGGCGCGCCGAATGCAAGGGCGGTGTCGCGGGCGACACCGCGGACGGACAACGCGTAGGCGCGGTCGGGATTGACCTCCAGCTCGATCACCTCGTCGAGCAGGCCGAGGACCGCCATGGCGTCGTCACCGGGGTCGACGGCGGAGTCGAGCACGATGATGCCGGTCGCCTCGCCGAGCAGGCCGAGCTCGGGCGCGGAGCAGATCATGCCGTCGGACACGTGCCCGTACGTCGTGCGAGCCGTGATCGCGAACCCGCCCGCCAGCACGGCACCGGGAAGGGCCACGACGACATGGTCGCCGACCTCGAAGTTGTGGGCGCCGCAGACGATGCCGCGCGGCTCCCCCTCGCCGACGTCGACGGAGCACCAGTTGATCGTCTTGCCGTTCTTCTGTGGCTCGGCCGCCGCGCTCAGCACCCGGCCGACCACCAACGGTCCCTCCAGCCCGGCGCCGGCGACGTGGATCTCCTCGAGCTTGAGGTCGAAGGTGGTGAGTCGGGCAGCGAGCTGCCGCGTGTCGACGGAGGCCGGGAGCTCGACCATCTCGCGTAGCCAGGAGACGGGAACGCGCACTACAGACCAACCCCGAACGGCTCGGTGAAGCGGAGGTCACCGTCGAACAGGTCGCGGAGGTCGGCGATCTCGTAGCGTCCGGTGATCGTGCGGTCCAGGCCCATGCCGAACGCGAAGCCGGAGTAGCGTTCCGGGTCGACGCCACAGGCGATCAGCACCCGCGGGTTGACGACCCCGCAACCACCCCACTCGATCCAGCCCTCGCCCTTGCAGATGCGGCAGGACTCGACGACGCCGGGCTCGTTGCGGCACACGTGGCAGAGCAGGTCGACCTCGGCGCTCGGCTCGGTGAACGGGAAGTACGACGGCCGGAACCGGGTCGTGATGCCGGCGCCGAACATCGCCGTCGCGAAGTGGTCGAGGGTGCCCTTGAGGTGCGCCATCGACAGTCCCTCGTCGATCGCGAGGCCCTCGACCTGGTGGAACACCGGCGAGTGCGTGGCGTCGAGCTCATCGGTGCGGAACACCCGTCCGGGGCAGGCGATGTAGATCGGCGGCTGGCGCGTCAGCATGGTGCGCGCCTGCACCGGAGACGTGTGGGTGCGCAGCACCATGGCGGCACTCGCGGGCTTGACCCAGAAGGTGTCCTGCATCGTGCGCGCCGGATGGTCGGGGCCGAGATTGAGGGCGTCGAAGTTGAGCCACTCGGCCTCGACCTCGGGTCCCTCGGCGATCTCCCATCCCATCGCGACGAAGATGTCGGCGACGTGCTCGGAGATGGTGGTGAGCGGGTGTCGCGACCCGACCGGCTCGACATCCCACGGCAGCGTGACGTCGACCCGCTCGGCGGCGAGCATGTGCTCCTCCTCGGCGGCCTCGACCTCGATCGCACGAGCGGCAAGGGCCGCGCTGACGGCGGCCCGGGCCTGGCCCACCCGCTGGCCGGCCTCCTTGCGGGCTTGCGGCGGAAGCGCGCCGATCTCGCGGTTGGCCAGCGCCAGCGGGGAACGGTCGCCGGCATGATCGAGCCGGGCCTGCTTGAGCGCCTCGAGGGTGTCGGCGGCGGCGATGGCCGCCAGCGCCTCGTCGCGCGTCCGCTCCACCTCGTCGGCACGCAGCGGCGTGACCTCGACGGGGTCGTAGTCGGAGTTGGGCGCGGACATGCGGGCCTTTCGGTGCGGGAACGGACGACAGTCTAGGGTCCGTCAATCGGTCAGGGAGTCCGGCTCGTTGATGGGAAACCAGATGCGGAGGCGCGCCCCGCCGCCGTCGGCGTCGAGGATGTCGATCGCTCCCCCGTGCTGCTCCACGATCCCGCGCGCGATGTACATGCCGAGCCCGCTCCCGGCGCCGGGTCCGGACCGCCAGAACCGGCTGAAGACCCGCTGCCGCAGCTCCTCGGGAATCCCGGGGCCGTGGTCGTGGACCTCCAGGTAGACGCCGGCCGGGTCGTCGGTGTTGTCCACGAGCACCGTCTTGAGACCGAATCCGTGTCGCATGGCGTTCTCGACGATGTTGATGACCGCTTGCGTGATGCGGTCGGCGTCGCCCCAGATCGTCACCAGGTCGTCGCCGATGGTGACGTCGAACGGGTCGGACGTGCCGCCGGACATGATCGTGAGGACGTGGCGCACGAGCTCGTCCAGGCGGACCGGGCCCCGGCGCAGCGTGAGCCGTCCGGCGTCGATGCGCGCGGCGTCGAGCAGCTCGGTGATGAGGCGGCTGAGCCGGTCGGCGTCCGCGTCGACGGTCTCGAGCATCAGCTGGCGCTGCTCCTCGGAGAACCGGGACCACTTGGTGAGCAGGGTGGAGGTGAATCCCTTGATGCCGGTGAGCGGCGAGCGCAGCTCGTGCGCGACCGTGGCCACGAGGTCGGACCGCTCCCGGTCGCGCTGGTTCCGGACCCGTGCATTGCGGACGCTCACCACGACCTGCTCGACCGGGCCGCCGGGCGTGGACCGGACGAGGCTCGCGGTGATGAGGTACTCGCTGCCGCGCGGCGACCACCACGCCTGCTCCGAGATGCGGGTGCGGGTGGCGAGGCCGTCGTACGGACGTGTGCACTTGTACCAGGAGTTGCCGTTGAGGTCGTCGAACGGCAGCGCCTCGTCGATGTGCATGCCGATCATCTCATCGCCCGTGGCACGCGCCATCGAACGGATCCGGCCGTTGACGTACTCGACCTTGCCGTCCGGACCGGCGATGAGGACGCCGTCGGGGAAGTCCTCCAGATCCACGGTCCTCAACCTAGTACCGAAGCGAATTGATCGTCAGGACCTGCGCCGTGCCCAGGCCGTGGCGTACAGGCAGACCGCAGCGGCGGTGGCGAGGTTCAGGCTCTCGGCGCGGCCGAAGATCGGGACGGCCACCACGGCGTCGGCGAGCGAGCGGACGTCCGCCGGGAGCCCCCACGCCTCGTTGCCGAAGATCCAGGCGGTCGGCGGCGCGGGATCGACGGCACGATCGAAGACGTCGTGTTCGCCGCTGCCGTCGGCGGCCAAGACCCGGAGTCCTCGTGCCCGCAGGTCTGCCACCACCTCGGCGACGTCGCGGTGCACGACGATCGGGAGATGGAACAGGCTGCCCGCGCTCGCGCGGACCGACTTGGGGTTGAGCGGGTCGACGCTGTCGCCGGCCATGATCACGGCGTCGGCGCCGGCGGCGTCGGCGCACCGCACGACCGCGCCGGCGTTGCCGGGATCGCGGATGTCGGCGCAGACGACCACGAAATCGACGTGGGCGGGCAGCTCATCCAGCGACAGCACCCGACTTCGGCACCGGGCGACCAGCCCCTGGGGGGTGACGGCGTCCGCGACCTCGGTCACCACGTCGTCGGTGACGACGTGCCAGGTGACCTCCGCGGTGGCGGCCCGATCGACCAGCTCGCGGTGCCGCTCGGTGGCCTCGACGCTGGCGAACACCTCGACGACGACCCCGGGCTCGCCCAAGGCCTCGCGCACGGCCTGGGGTCCCTCGGCGAGGAACTCCCCCTCGCTGGCCCGGAACGACCGCGAGGCGAGCCGCCGGGCGTGCTTCACCCGCCCGCTGCGGACGGTGAGCGGCCCGGGACTCGCCACGGCGATCGGGACGCCGCGGTCAGGCGGCGTCGTCGGCGCGCGGTGCGTTGACGTCGTCCGGCAGGTTGTCCTTGGCGACCTGGACCAGCGCCGAGAACGCGGCCGGCTCGTTGACGGCGAGCTCGGCCAGGTTCTTGCGGTCGACCTCGACACCGGCGGCCTTGAGGCCCTGGATGAAGCGGTTGTAGGTCATGCCCTCGGCACGGACCGCGGCATTGATGCGCTGGATCCAGAGCCGGCGGAAGTCACCCTTGCGCGCCTTGCGGTCGCGGTAGGAGTAGACCAGCGAGTGCGTGACCTGCTCCTTGGCCTTGCGATAGAGCCGGGACCGCTGACCGCGGTAGCCGGCAGCGCGCTCGAGGGTCTCGCGGCGCTTCTTCTGTGCGTTGACAGAACGCTTGACGCGTGCCATCTCAGTTCTCCTTCAGACGAGTACGTGGGGGCTGGTGCCGATGAGGTGAGCTCAGCGGCCGAGCAGCTTCTTGACCCTCTTGGTGTCGGCCTTGGACACATCGACCGTGCCGGCGAGCCGGCGCGTGCGGGAGCTGGGCTTGTGCTCCAAGAGGTGGCGCCGGTTGGTCTGCTCACGGCGCAGCTTGCCCTTGCCGGTGATCTTGACGCGCTTCTTCATGCCCGAGTGGGGCTTGAACTTCGGCATCTATGCCTCCATGTCTGGGTCGAGGTTCTCGGAACGACGCCGGGGCTTCTTCGGTGTCGCGGTCTTCTGGTGTTCCTCGCGGTGGGCCTTGTCGGCTTCTGCCTCGGCAACTCGCTCCGCCTCACGTTGGGCGGTGCGGTGCTCCTTCTCGGCCTTCACCTCGGCTTGCGCTTCGGACTTCTTCTTGAGGGGCGCGATCACCATCGTCATGTTGCGGCCGTCCTGGCGGGGATGGGCTTCGACGATGCCGAGATCCTGGACGTCCTCGGCCAGCTTCTGCAACAGGCGGTACCCGAGCTCGGGTCGGTGCTGTTCGCGGCCTCGGAACATGATCGTGATCTTGACCTTGTCCCCCGCCCTCAGGAACCGCACGACGTGACCCTTCTTGGTGTCGTAGTCGTGCTGGTCGATCTTCGGGCGGAGCTTCATCTCCTTGATGACGGTGTTCGTCTGGTTGCGTCGTGACTCGCGGGCCTTCTGGGCGGCTTCGTACTTGAACTTGCCGTAGTCCATGAGCCGGCACACCGGCGGACGAGCCGTCGGGGCGACCTCCACGAGGTCGAGATCGGCCTCGGCGGCCAGCCGAAGGGCATCCTCGATACGAACGATGCCGACCTGCTCACCGCCGGGTCCGACGAGCCGGACCTCCGGGACGCGAATGCGGTCGTTGACGCGCAACTCTGTGCTGATGGATCCTCCTGTGGGTCATGAGGGCGGCCACGAAAAATGGCCCCCGTCGAAACGGAGGCCACCAACCGGACCCTTGACTCAGTCGGTGAACCGACCATGGTCCGCGCTGGGAAGCGACCTAGGGTCGCGACCGAGCGAATACCCCACGATCTCACGATCGAGCAGGTGGGAGGTGGACCTCCACTTCGCCATCCAGAGTACCAGCGCGCGCATGATCTCGGGAAATCAGCATCGCGGCCGCGACGGCTGACGTCCTGGCTGGCCCGCCTCCGTCAGACCAACCACCAGGTCACGAATCCGGGGATCGGGCCACCCAGGCCGCGCCGGCGTCGGTCGAGACCATGCGGTGGCCGGCCGCCAGGTGCCCGAGGTCGTCGGTCTCGATGACGGTGAAGGTCGGGCCGGCCAGGTCGAGCAGGAGCGCCGAGGCGCCCTCGTCGAGGGCCGCGCGGGCGGCGTCGCGCCCCCAGACCGGAACCGGGCGGGCGTCGCCGTTCCAGCCGGTCATCGTCGCGACGCTGCTGAACGCGAGCAGGGCCTTCCGCCCGTCCGCCCCGGTCATCATGACCGCCGCCATGTCCGCTTCCTTGTCCCCCTCCGCCGGAACGTCGTCCAGGAGTGCCACGACCGGCACGAACACCCGCACGTCGCCGAGCACCGCGAGGACGCGGGAGCTGTCGCCGAACGCCGCCGCGAGGGCCGAGTCGACCGCCCCGTCGTCGTCCGGGAAGGCCGGTTCAGCGAGCGACCGGCCGTGCGTCACGGGATCCTCCGCACCAGCTCGTTCACGGCGGCTTGGGCCGAAGCGCCGTCGCTGCCCTGGATGGCGAACAGCATCACCCGGTCGTCGTCGTGCAGCACGAGCGTCGGCCACGGCGCGCCGCGGTTCATCGAGATGCCCCGCACGACACCCCAGGGGATGCGGTGCCGCCGATAGCCGTTGAGCACCTCGATGCCGTCGTCGTCGGCGCGGACGAAGCTGCGACCGATGCCGTGCAGCACCGCGAGGAACGCCAGCAGGGTGAGCGCCAGCGTGATCAGCTCGGCCACCGTGAAGGTGATCTCCGGCGGCAGGGCGACCCCGATGACGATCGAGACCACGACGAGCACCACGGACGCCCCGTAGGCCACGATCCGGGCGCCCACGGGGCGGTACGTCGTCACAGCCGACATGCGGAGATGTCGGTGACGAGGATGCCGCGAGCGCCCACCTCGTAGAGCCCGTCCATGATCTTCTGCGCGGAGTCGCGCGGCACCATGGAGCGCACCTCCACCCAGCCCTCGCGGCGCAGCGGCGAGATGGTGGGCGAGTCGATGCCGGGGGTGAGCTGAACGGCCCGCTCGACGTGCTCGTTCGGGATGTCGTACTCCATCATCACGTAGGTGCGGGCGACGAGGACGCCGTCGAGCCGGCGCTTGAACACGTCGAAGCCCGCCGGCAGCCCACGGCCGACGTGGGTGATGAGCACCGCCTCCGACGACAGGATCGGCTCGCCGAAGACCTCCAGATCGGCCTGGCGCAGCGTGCTGCCGGTCTCGACGACATCGGCGATCGCGTCGGCGACGCCGAGCCGGACCGACGACTCGACGGCGCCGTCGAGCCGCACCACCGTGGCCTCGATGCCCTGCTCGGCGAGGTGGGCCTCGACGATTCCTTGGTAGGAGGTGGCGATGCGGGCGCCGGCGAGGTCGGCGACGTCGCTCATCTGCCCGGCCGGTGCGGCGAAGCGGAACGTCGACGCCCCGAAGCCGAGCTGCATGGCCTCGGCGGCGTTCGCGCCGGAGTCCAGCAGCAGGTCCCGGCCGGTGACGCCGACGTCGAGCGTGCCCTCGCCCACGTAGATGGCGATGTCACGCGGACGCAGGTAGAAGAACTCGACGTCGTTGTCGGCGTCGATGGTGACCAGGTCGCGGGTGGAACGTCGTTGGCGGTAGCCGGCCTCCGCGAGCATCTGGGCGGCCGACTCGGCGAGGGCGCCCTTGTTGGGAACGGCGACGGTGAGCATGGTGTGCGCTTTCTCTGTGCGTAGGGGGTCGGGCTCATGGGTCACGACAGCGGGGAGCCTCCGGACTGCGATCCGCTGTCGTCACAGATGCGCGTAGACGTCCTCGAGCGCGATTCCCTTCGCGAGCATCATGACCTGGGTGTGGTACAGCAGCTGGCTGATCTCCTCGGCTGCGCGGCCGGCGCTCTCGTGCTCGGCCGCCATCCAGGACTCCGCCGCCTCTTCGACCAGCTTCTTGCCGATCGCGTGCACGCCGGAGTCGAGCTCGGCGACGGTGCGCGAGCCCTCCGGGCGGGTGCTCGCCTTCTCGGCGAGCTCGGCGAACAACTGGTCGAACGTCTTCATCGTTCGTCAAGGGTATCGGCACCGGCGGCGAGGTCTCGCAAGACGGCCCAGGTCGCCAGCGCGGCCTCGGCGGCCTCGCGGCCCTTGTCCTCGCGGCTGCCGCTCAGCCCGGCGCGGTCGAGGGCCTGCTGCTCGTCGTCACAGGTGAGCAGTCCGAACCCGACCGGGACACCGGTGTCGAGGGCGACGCGGGCCAGTCCTTCGGTCGCGGCGGACGAGACGTACTCGAAGTGCGGGGTGCCGCCACGGATGATGACGCCCAGCGCCACGATCGCGTCGTACCCGTACGACGCGCAGGCCTGCGCGATCAGGGGCAGCTCGAAGGATCCCGGTGCGCGCAGCACCGTGCGGTCGGTGACACCGGCGTCGTCGAGCGCCCGCTGGGCGCCGGCCAGCAGGCCGTCCATGACCGGTTCGTGCCAGCTCGAGGCGACGACAGCGACCCGGACTCCGGAGGCGTCGACGGTCAGCTCGGGTGCTCCGTGGCCGCTCATGCGTCCTCCTCGGTCGGCTGGGCGAGCATCGGAAGGTCGTGACCCATCCGCAGCGCCTTGGTCTGCAGGTAGCGCAGGTTGTCCGGGGTGGGCTCGACGGCCAGCGGCAACCGCTCGGCCACCTTCACGCCGTACGCCTCCAGGCCGGTCGCCTTGTCCGGATTGTTGGTGAGCAGCCGAACCGACGTGACCCCGAGGTCGCGGAGGATCTGGGCGCCCGCCGCGTAGTCGCGCTCGTCCTCGCCGAAGCCGAGGTCGAGGTTGGCGTCGACCGTGTCGCGACCGCCGTCCTGCAGCGCGTACGCGCGCAGCTTGGACAGCAGGCCGATGCCGCGGCCCTCGTGGCCGCGGAGGTAGACGATGATGCCGGCACCCTCGGCGGTGACCGCGGCCATGGAGGCCTGCAGCTGCGGGCCGCAGTCGCAGCGTCGCGAGCCGAGCACGTCACCGGTGAGGCACTCCGAGTGCAGGCGCACGAGCACCCGGTCGTGACCGGGGTCGCCGTGCACCAGCGCGATGTGCTCGGAACGGTCGATGACGTCGCGGTAGCCGAGCGCGTCGAACTCGCCGAACTCGGTGGGCAAACGGGTCGAGGCGATGCGTTCGACCTGCGACTCGTGCAGCCGCCGGTACACCTGCAGGTCGGCGATCGAGACGAGGGCCAGGCCGTGCTCGTCGGCGAACTCGCGCAACGCCGGTGCCCGCATCAACGTGCCGTCGTCGTGGATGACCTCTCCGATGACCCCGGCCGGAGTCAGCCCGGCCAGTCGGGTCAGGTCGACGGCGGCCTCGGTGTGCCCGCCCCGCGCGAGGACTCCGCCCTCCTCGGCCCGCAGCGGCAGGACGTGGCCGGGCTGGACGAGCTCGAACGGCTCGGTCGCGGAGTCGGCCAGCACCCGGCAGGTGCGGGCCCGGTCCGCGGCGGAGATGCCGGTGGTGATGCCGTCGCGGGCATCGATGGAGATCGTGTAGGCGGTCCGCATCCGCTCCCGGTTGTGAGGTGTCATCAGCGGGATGCCGAGTCGGTCGAGGGTGTCGCCGGTGATCGGTGCGCAGACGTACCCACTGGAATGGCGGACCAGGAACGCCATCAGCTCAGGCGTGGCCTTGCTCGCGGCGAAGATGAGGTCCCCTTCGTTCTCGCGATGCTCATCGTCGACCACGACGACGGCCTTGCCCTCGCGAATGTCGGCGATGGCGCGTTCGATGCTGTCGAGACGGACCGTCATGTCCGACCTCCTTCTGGCCGTGATGGGACTTGCTGGGCGGTGAGGAGCCGCTCCACGTACTTGGCGAGGATGTCGACCTCGAGGTTGACCTCGTCCCCGGGCCGGAGGACGCCGAGCGTCGTGTCGGCGAGCGTGGTGGGGATGAGCGACACGGAGAACCAGTCGTCGGCGGCCTCCACGACCGTGAGCGACACTCCGTCGACGGTGATCGAGCCCTGGTCGACGAGGTACCTGGCCAGACCCTCGGGCAGCGAGAACCGCAGGACCTCCCAGCGGGCGCCGGGCGTCCGATCGAGCAGGCGCCCGGTGCCGTCGACGTGGCCCTGCACGATGTGGCCACCCATGCGGGCCCCGGCCGACAAGGCACGCTCGAGGTTGACCGGCGAGCCGTCGGTGAGATCCCCCAGCGACGTGCGGTCGAGCGACTCGGCCATGACGTCGGCGGTGAACGCGTCGCCGTCGAGCCCGGCCACGGTGAGGCAGCAGCCGTTGACCGAGATCGAGTCGCCGAGCGCGACGTCCGCGGTGACCACGGGACCACGGATGGTGAGTCGTGCGGAGTCGCCGAGCCGCTCGATCGCGGTGACCGTGCCCTTCTCCTCCACGAGTCCGGTGAACATCAGGTGGGCTCCGATCGGGCGGGGGTGCCGATGATGCGGAGATCGGCACCGATGGTGGTCACGTCGTGGACGTCGATCCGGCGCAGGTCGGCCAGCGTCGCGGCCCCTCCCTCGACGGCGGATCGGCCGGCGCCGAGGACGGCCGGGGCGAGGTAGGCGATCACCCGGTCGACGAGGCCCGCGTCCCAGAACGCACCGGCCAGGCGGGGGCCGCCCTCGAGCCAGGCGTGCCGGATCTCCCGCTCGGCGAGGTTCGCCAGCACCTCGGCCGGGTCACTCAGCCGCAGGAAGGCGGTCGGGGCCGAGCGGTCGTGCACGTGGTAGCCGGCGGGAACGGTGGTCTCGCCGACGATCACTCGCAGTGGCTGCTGCTCGGCGGGGACGGGCCGGTCGTCGGCGCCGCGCACGGTGAGGTGTGGGTCGTCGGCGAGCACGGTTCCGGTGCCGGCCATCACGGCGTCGGCCGAGGCGCGGAGCAGCTGCACGTCGCGACGGGCCTCCTCGCCGGTGATCCACTGGCTGGTGCCGTCGGGTGCGGCGCTCCGCCCGTCCAGCGTGGCGGCGTACTTCCAGGTGACGAACGGACGCCCGCTGGTGACCGCGTGCGTCCATTCCACGTTGAGCGCCTCGGCGTCGGTGGCCAGGACGCCGGACGCCACATCGAGGCCGGCCGCGCGCAGGGCGTCCGCTCCCCCAGCGGCCTGGGGGTTCGGATCGGTCTGGGCGTGGACGACCCGGGCCACTCCGGCGTCGATCAGGGCCTCGGTGCAGGGCCCGGTGCGCCCGACGTGGGTGCACGGCTCCAACGTGACGACGGCCGTGGCGCCCTTGGCCTCGTCGCCGGCCTGGGCGAGGGCATCGACCTCGGCATGCGGTGTGCCGGCTCCCCGGTGAACGCCCACGGCGATCTGCGAACCGTCGGGGCGCAGGAGGACGCATCCCACCCGCGGGTTGGGCAGCGTGCGAGGAACGGCGCGCGCGGCATCGATCGCCGTGCGCATGGCACGACGCACGATGTCGTCGGTGTGGGTGTCCATCCGCTCCTCCGGTCGGTGCTCGCGCGATCCGGGGAGACGGGTCGCCGCCACGACGCGTGGCGGTACCGGCGTGCGCCTCCCATCCGGACTTTCACCGTCGGTACCGGAGTTCCACCGGTTCAACCGAGTCCCAGACTGCAGGACCCGGGTCGCGGACTATGACCGCCGGCTCGGAATTTCACCGACCCCGGAGCACGCGAGCGATTGCTCGTCTGCGGCCATTCTACCGGTCCGCGGCCGGGGAATGCTGCTCGGCTCGAGAACGGAGCTGGGCGACCATGTCGTCGGGGTCGGACGCCCCGAACACCGCCGAGCCCGCGACGAAGACGTCGGCACCGGCCTCGGCGCACCGATCGATCGTCTCGGCGGAGACCCCACCGTCCACCTGCAGCCAGATGTCGCCGCCATGCTTGTCGAGCAGCTCGCGCGCGCGGCGGATCTTCGGAAGGCAGAGGTCGAGGAAGGCCTGGCCACCGAACCCCGGCTCGACCGTCATCAGGAGCACCATGTCCAGCTCCGGGAGCAGGTCCTCGTAGGGCTCGATCGGCGTGGCAGGGCGAAGCGCCATGGACGCGCGGGCACCCTTCGCGCGGATCTCGCGGGCGAGGCGCACCGGCGCCTGCGCGGCCTCGACGTGGAACGTCACGCTCTGCGCCCCGGCCTCGACGTACTCCGGCGCCCAGCGGTCCGGTTGCTCGATCATCAGGTGCGCGTCGATCGGCTGCCGCGCGACCCCGGCCAGCGCCTCGACCACCGGCACGCCGATCGTGAGGTTCGGCACGAAGTGGCCGTCCATGACGTCGACGTGCAGCCAGTCGGCGCCCGGGACGCGCGCGGCCTCGGCCTCGAGGTTCGCGAAGTCGGCCGCGAGCATGCTCGGGGCGATCTGGATGCCCATGGAGCGAAGCCTAGTGGCGTCGCAGTGTCGCGAAGAACATGGCGTCCGTGCCGTCCAGATGGGGCCACAGCTGCCGGGTCGACTCCACGGTCACGTCGTCGCGGCCGTCGGTGACCGCGGCGACGACCTCGCGGGTCTCGGCGAGGTGCGGCGAGCAGGTGGCGTAGACGACCACTCCCCCGGCTCGCGTGACCGCCAGGGCGCGCGTCAGGAGGTCGCGCTGCAGCGGCACGAGGGTCGCGAGGTCCTCCGGCTGTCGGCGCCACCGCGCCTCGGGCCGGCGCCGCAGCGCCCCGAGCCCGGTGCACGGCGCGTCGACGAGGACGCGGTCGAACGGCTCGCCCGGCCAGTGACCCGCCCGCCCGTCCTGCTCCGTGACGTCGACGTTCGGGAGGTTGCGGACGGCTTGGCGGACGAGATCGGCCCGGTGCGACTGCAGCTCGTTGGCCACCAGGGTTGCCCCGCGCCGGTCCGCCAAGGCCCCGAGCAGGGCGGCCTTGCCGCCGGGGCCGGCGCAGAGGTCCAGCCATCGTGCGTCCGGCTCCGACAGCGATGCCTCCGCGAGCGCGATGGCGACGGCCTGGGAGCCCTCGTCCTGCACCCCGGCCCGGCCAGTACGGACAGCCGGGATCTCGCCGGGGTCGCCGCCCTCGAGGATGTGCGCGTGCGGGGACAGCCGGCCCCGCCGGCCCGGGAGCTCTGCTGGATCGACGAGACCCGGCCACGCGGCGAGGGTGACGCGGGGCGGTTCGTTGTCGGCGTCGAGCAGCGCCCGGAGATCGCCGTCCGGTCCGAGGGCGTCCCGGAAGGCGCGGACGATCCACACCGGGTGAGAGGTTCGGATCGCCAGCGCGTCCTCGCCGTCGAGGTCGCGGGTGACGGTGTCCAGCCAGCCGGGCAGGTCCTTGGTGGCGATGCGGCGAAGCACGGCGTTGGCGAACCCCACCGGTCGATGGCCCACCGCCCGCCGGACCAGGTCGACCGTCGTCGACACCGCGGCGTGCGACGGGATCCGCATCCCGAGCAGCTGGTGGGTGCCGAGGCGGAGCGCGTCCAGGACCGCCGGCTCGATGGCCCGTCCGGTCGTGACGTGCCCGATCACGGCGTCGTAGCTGCCCCTGCGGCGGAGCGTGCCGTGGGTGAGCTCGGTGGCGAGCGCCGCGTCCCGACCACCGAGGTGGCGCTCGCGCAGCAGCGACGGCAGGAGCAGGTTCACGTAGGCGTCGCGCTCGTCGACCGCCCGAAGCACCTCGAACGCGGTCTCGCGGACGAGGTCGCTCACGTGAGAACCGCGCCGTCCAGCACGGCCGCGCCACGCCCCCAGTCTGCGGCCGGCATGCGCTTGCGCCCGAACGGCTGGACGTATCCGAGGACGACATCGGTGGTCGCCGTGCCCACGCGGACTTCTCGCTTGCCGACCGCGATCTCCCCGTCGGCCAGCGTGGACTCCTCGAGCACGCGGGCCGGTCCCAGCTTGAGCCGCTCCTCGCCCAGCATCGCCCAGGCCCCGGGCTCGGGGGTGCAACCGCGGATCTGCCGGTCGACGGCGAAGGCCGGCCGGGTCCAGTCGACATGGGCGTCGTCGGTGGTGAGCTTGGCGGCGAAGGAGACACCGTCCTCGGGCTGCGGGCGCGCCGCGATGTCGCCGTCCTCGATGTGGTCGAGTGCATCGACCATCAGCCCCGCGCCGGCACGGGCCAGCCGATCGAGCAGGGTGCCGGCGGTGTCGTCGTCGCGGATCCGTTCGGTGATCGTGCCGAGCACGGGCCCGGCGTCCAGGGCCTCGACCAGGCTGAACACCGTGGCGCCGGTGACCTCGTCGCCGGCCATGATCGCGCGCTGCACGGGAGCGGCGCCCCGCCACGCAGGCAGGACGGAGAAGTGCAGGTTGACCCAGCCGAGCTCGGGGATGTCGAGTGCCTCGCGGCGCAGCATCGCCCCGTACGCCACGATCGGGCAGCAGGCCGGACCGATCGCCCGCAGACGATCGAGGAAATCGGGATCGGACGGCGAGGACGGAGTCAGGACCTCGATGCCGTTCGCGGCAGCGTGCAAGGCCACCGGTGACGGCCGCAGGCGGCGACCTCGTCCGGTCGGGGCGTCCGGCCGCGTGAGCACCGCGGCGACGTCGTGCCGGCTGGCCAGCACCGCGTCGAGCGTCGGGATGGCGGTATCGGGCGTCCCGGCGAACACGATCCTCACGCGCCGAGTGTAGGTGCGCCCGGCAGGGGTGCTCGGTTGCGGGCCGCGACCGGCCCGAGCCTAGAAGCTCAGCGGGTCGACGCGGACGCGGACCGGTGGCAGCTTCGCGGCGCTGCGTTCGGCCTGCACCGCCTGCAAAGCGGCGGCCAGGGCCGCACCCTCGCGGCGGGGCGCACGCAGCAGGAGCCGATCGCCGTCGTCGACGGCCACCGGCCCGAGCACCTCGGTGTGCGGCGTCCAGGGTCGGTCGGCGAGGGTGCCGATGACGTCGGCCGGCCCGTCGACCGTGGCGAGGCGGCCGACCGGCGGGAGGTGGGTCTCGGCGCGGATCTGCAGCTCCCGCGAGGCGAGCCCGATCGGATCGGCCCGGACGAGCGCCTGCAGGCCGGCCGGATCGCCCACGGCGACCGCCGAGGCCGCCTCGCCGGCGAGGGCGAGTGCGTTGAACCAGCGCCGGTGCGACTCCTCGACCACCCGGACGTCGTCGCGCGCCAGCATCAGCCAGGTGTCCATGAGCACGACCAGGGCGTAACCGCCGGGCGTCCTGGGCTCGGCCCCGGGGGTGGCCAGGACGATGACCCGCCCCGCGTCCACCTGGTCGATGACGGTGTCTCCGCCAGAGGCCAGCACCTCGTGGTCGGGGAAGGCCCGCGCGTACTCCTCGGCGGTGCGAAGGTGCCCGGGGCTCGGTGCCCGGAGCTCGGTGCCACCACACGTGGAGCAGGACCACGGAACGGAGCGGTTCGCACACCATCGACAGGCGACGGCCTGTCCGGGACCGCCTTGCGCGAGCGGCCCGTGACAGTGCGCGCAGTGTGCGGCGGCACGGCAGCGCCGGCAGGCCAGCGATGCCCGGTAGCCACGGCGGGGTACCTGAACCAGGACGGGTCCGTCGGTCGCCCGGATCGCCCGGAAGACGGCCGGCGGCAGTCGTGCCGGCGCGCCACCGGCCACCGACCCGTCGGTGACCTCGACCGTCGGCCAGCGTCGGCGCCGGGTGGCGGAGTCGGGCGCCAGGTCGACGCACCAGCCGCTCTCGACCAGCGCCTGGCCCTCGGTGGTGCGGGCATGGCCACCGATCAGCACCGCGGTGTCCTCGCGGGCCGCCCGGGTGAGCAGGACCTCGCGGGTATGGGGGTACGGCGCGCGTGGCTCGGCGAAGAGGTCGTCGCCGTCGTCGAACATCGCGACGAGCCCGAGGTCGGCGACCGGCGCGAAGGCGGCGCCACGGGTTCCCAGGACGACCTGCACGGTGCCGCGGGCGACGGACAGGAACGCGCGGTAGCGGTCGGCCGGCTTCTGGGCGCCGGTCAGCACGGCCACGCGGCCCTCCCCCAGCACGGCGGTGAACGCCTCGTGCCAGCGGGCGACGTCGCGGACGTCCGGCACGCACACGATGCTGCCGCGTCCGGCGTGCAAGGTTGCGAGGACGGCCTCGGCCACCGCACCGGCGGGCTCGACCCCCGGCAGCGCCGCCCAGCAGGCCCGGGGCCGCTCGCCGTCTCTGAGCGCGGCGACGAAGGACGCACCGTGCGACCACGACGCCCACGCCTCGTGCGTGCTCGCCGGCATCGGGGTCTCCACGACGTGGGACGGCTGAGCCTCGGTGCGCGCGTGCCGGGGCGGGACGGCGAGCCGGAGGACGTCGCTGAGGGTGCCGGCCCATCGGTCCGCCACCGCCCGGCACACCGCCAGGACGACCGGTGAGAGAACCGGCTCTGAGGAGACCACGGTGCCGAGGAAGGCGAGATTTCCCTCGTGGTCGCTGGCGGCGACCCGGTCGACGACGAAGGCGTCGGTCAACCGGCCGGAGAAGCGCACCCGGACCCGGCAACCGGGCACCACGTCGGCGTCGAGCGTCGTCGGGACCACGTAGTCGAACGGTCGGTCGAGATGGGCGAGCGGGGAGTCGACGACGACCCGCGCCACCGGGAGGACCGGTGCAGCCTCAAGCGCCGGCTTGGCGGCCCGGCGGCGCGGCGCAGGCGACGGCACGAGCTCGAGCTGCTCGTCGGCTTCCACGTGGCAGTTCTACCAGCCGCGCAGGACACGGCACGGAGGGGCGCAACCGCCCCGCGCGAGCGGGTTCTCAGGCGCCGGCGGCGGCCTTCAAGGCGTCGGCGCGGTCGGTCTTCTCCCACGTGAAGCCGTCGAGCTCGCGGCCGAAGTGGCCGTAGGCCGCGGACTGGGCATAGATCGGCCGAAGCAGGTCGAGGTCGCGGACGATGGCGCCGGGGCGCAGGTCGAAGACCTCGAGCACCGCGGCGCGGATCGCGTCGACCGGCACGGTCTCGGTGCCGAACGTCTCGACGTAGAAGCCGACCGGGTGGGCGACGCCGATGGCGTAGGCGACCTGGACCTCGGCCTTCGTGGCGAGACCGGCCGCCACGATGGTCTTGGCCACCCAGCGCATGGCGTAGGCCGCCGAACGGTCGACCTTGCTCGGGTCCTTGCCGGAGAACGCGCCGCCGCCGTGACGGGCGTACCCGCCATAGGTGTCGACGATGATCTTGCGGCCGGTGAGGCCGGCGTCGCCCATCGGTCCGCCGATGACGAACTTGCCGGTGGGGTTGGTGTGCAGCTTGTAGTCGGAGGCGTCGATGTCGTAGTTGGCGAGCACCGAGTTGATGACGTGCTTCTCCAGATCGGGCCGTAGCTGGGTTTCCAGGTCGATGCCGTCTTCGTGCTGCGTGGAGATGACGATGGCCTCGACACGGACCGGCTTGTCGTTGTCGTCGTACTCGATGGTGACCTGAGTCTTGCCGTCCGGGCGAAGGTACGGCAGCGTGCCGTCCTTGCGAACCGCGGTGAGCTGCTCGGCGAGCCGGTGCGCGATCGTGATCGGCAGCGGCATCAGCTCGGGGGTCTCATCGCACGCGAACCCGAACATCAGGCCCTGGTCGCCGGCGCCCTGGAGGTCGAGCGGGTCGACCGAGCTTCCGGCGCGGGTCTCGTGGGCCGCGTCGACGCCCTGCGCGATGTCGGGCGACTGCGCGTCGAGGGTGACCTGCACGGCGCAGGACTCACCGTCGAACCCCTTGACGGAGGAGTCGTACCCGATCTCCAGCACCCGGTCGCGGGCGACGCGAGCGATGTCGACGTAGGCCTCGGTGGTGACCTCACCGCCGACGAGCACCATGCCCGTGGTCACGAACGTCTCGCAGGCGACGCGGCTCTTCGGGTCCTGGGTCAGCAGGGCGTCCAGGACGCTGTCGCTGATCTGGTCGGCAATCTTGTCCGGGTGACCCTCGGTCACGGACTCGGACGTGAAGAAGCGGCTCACTCAATTCTCCTGATGGCGATTCGGTGCCGACGGACACCCCGTCGGACGGCACTGGATGGAACGCAGTCTAGACGGAATGTCCGCATGCTGGTGCGTTGGTCCAGATGTTGGCCGCTACGGCACGAGGTCGCCGACGGCGTCCCACACGGCGTGGGCGAGCGCGATCTTCGGACCGTGCGGCACCGACGTGACGGCACCGTCGGCACCGAGGATGACGGCTTCGTTGTCGTCGCGACCGAACACCCGATCGCCACTGACGTCGTTGACGACCAGCAGGTCACACCCCTTGCGCTCGAGCTTCGCGCGGGCGTGATCGAGGACCGATCCGCTCTCGTCGCCGGTCTCGGCGGCGAACCCGACGATGACCGGACGCTTGCTGACCCGGGTGCGGACCAGCTCGG
Organism: uncultured Actinomycetota bacterium; assembly: GCA_963695295.1. Classification (GTDB taxonomy): domain Bacteria; phylum Actinomycetota; class Actinomycetes; order Propionibacteriales; family Nocardioidaceae; genus Aeromicrobium. The sequence continues at coordinate 20,078 of OY968771.1, forward strand.
CGAGGATGTCGGGGTTCTCCACCAGATCGATCTGGGGCGTACTGCCGTCATGGGTCTTCTTGATCTTCGCCTCGGCCAGGGAGACGGGACGGAAGTCGGCCGGCGCGGCTGCCATGACGACCACGTCGGCGTCGGCGGCAGCGAGCAGCACCTCGTGGCGCATGTCCTCGGTGCTCACCACCGGGACGACCTCGACACCGGCAGGGTCGGGCAGGGCCACATTGGCTGCAACGACCGTGACCGTCGCCCCGCGCGCCACGGCGGCCTCGGCGATCGCATACCCCTGGCGCCCGGACGACCGGTTGCCCAGGAAGCGAACCGGGTCGAGGTACTCGCGGGTACCACCGGCCGACACGACGACGCGCCGGCCGACCAGGTCCGCCGGTCGCTGCTCGAGGACGTTCAGGCAAGCCGCGTGGATCTCCGCGGCTTCGGGAAGCCGGCCCACACCGGTGTCGGCACCGGTCAGGCGACCGGCCGCCGGCTCGAGCACCAGGCAACCCCGCGAGCGAAGAAGCTGGACGTTCGCCTGGGTCGCGGGATGCAGCCACATCTCGGTGTGCATGGCCGGTGCCAGGACGACCGGGCAGCGAGCGGTGAGCAGCGTGTTGGTGAGCAGGTCGTCGGCCAGGCCGTGCGCCGCCTTGGCGAGGAGGTTGGCCGTGGCCGGGGCGATGACGACCAGGTCGGCCTGCTGGCCGAGCCGGACGTGCGGGACCTCGTGGACGTCCTCGAAGACGTCGGTGCGGACGGGTCGTCCGGACAACGCCTCCCACGTGGGAGCGCCGACGAACCGGAGTGCCGACTCGGTGGGGACGACCGTGACGTGATGGCCGGACTCGGTGAACAGCCGCAACAGCGAAGCGGCCTTGTACGAGGCGATGCCGCCGGACACGCCCAGAACGATCTCGCTCATCGTGCCTCCGGTCGTGAGGAGGAGTCGGGTCCTACTTGCCGTTCACCGTGCCGTCTTCGGCGTTCTCGATGTCCTCGACGGTGAGCAGGTCGCCGTTGATCTCGCGCAGCGCGATCGAGAGCGGCTTCTCCTGCACGTGGGTCTCCAGGAGTGGCCCGACGTACTCGAGCAGGCCTTCACCGAGCTGGGAGTAGTAGGCGTTGATCTGACGGGCGCGCTTGGCGCTGTACAACACGAGCTTGTACTTGGAGTCAGCCTTCTCCAGCAGGTCGTCGATGGGCGGGTTGGTGATGCCCTCGGCGACGGAGCGCGTGGTGGTCACAGTGCCTCACAAAGATTCAGGGTTGCGTCCCGGCGGACCGCCGGACCGGATCAAGTCTACCAAGGCTTCGCAGGCGGTCGTGACATCGGTGTTGACGATCGTGACGTCGAACTCGTCCTCGGCCGCCATCTCCTCTCGTGCCGTCTCCAGCCGGCGGGCTCGCTCCTCGGCGTCCTCGGTGCCGCGACCGACGAGTCGCCGCTCGAGCTCGTCCTGGTCCGGCGGGGCGAGGAAGACCATGACGGCGTCCGGCATGCGCTCGCGTACCTGTCGGGCGCCCTGCAGGTCGATCTCGAGCAACGCCGGCCTTCCGGTCGCCAGCTGCTCCTCCACCGGCGCTCGCGGGGTGCCGTACCGCGCGGCGCGGTGGACGACGGCCCACTCCAGCAGGCCGTTCTCGGCGACGAGCCGGTCGAACTCCGCGTCGTCGACGAAGTGGTAGTGCACGCCGTCGACCTCACCGGGTCGCGGACGACGCGTGGTCACCGAGACCGAGATCCAGATGTCGGGGTGCTGGTCGCGGACGCACGCGGCCACCGTCCCCTTGCCGACCGCGGTGGGGCCGGCAAGGACGACGAGGCGAGAACGTGCAGGGTGCTGCGGGGATGGCGGGAGTGACCCGTCAGCCACCCGCTCGGCCGCCCTTGCCGCCGAACTCCTTCAGCAGCGCCTGGATCTGGTTGGCGCCGAGGCCCCGGAGCCTGCGGCTGTCGGCGATGCCGATCCGGTCCATGATCTCCTTGGCCCGGACCTTGCCGACCGACGGAAGGGACTGCAGCAGGTCACGGACCCGCAGCTTGGCGATGATCTCGTTCGCCTTGGACTCCTGGATGACCTCGGCCAGCGTGGTTCCGCCAGTCTTGAGGCGATTCTTCACCTCTGCTCGCAGCTGACGTGCCTGAGCTGCCTTCTCGAGTGCTGCCTGACGTTGCTCCGGCGTCAAGATGGGGAGTGCCACAACTTCACCTCTCTATAGGACAGGGGCACGTGATCACGTGAGGGTGATCTCGCACTCCTGCTTGACATTCTTCACGACGGCCCGGCGTTGCGGGGCCGTCTTGTTGAACGCCTCATACGCGTCGTTCAGCGTCTTGAGCTCTGCCGTGTCGAGCTTCTTGAGCTTGGCGGCGTCGGTCATCTCCTCCAGCTTGATGCCGACCTTGTCCTGCGCGTTGAGCACGGCTGCGGTGACCTCGGCCAGCTCCGTCCAGTCCTTCTTGACGGCCGACGGCGAGACCTTGGCGACGGACCTGAACGCTTGAGCGTACGAGCGGTAGGCCTCGTTGGTGCGCTTCTCCCCGAGCGAGTTCAGTGTCGACTTCTGCGACGAGACGGCGGTGCAGTACGGATCGTCCCCGGAGCACGCGGTCAAAAGGGTGATCGCGAGTGCGGTCGTGATCATGCCTGTTACGGCACGCTTCATGCAGGACTCCTCGACGTACGGTGCGTCTCCAGCGAGCGTACAAGTTCAGCGTTCACCTGGGCAGCAGAATCGCGGAGTGCCGTGACGTCGTTCCCAGCAGCCAAAACCCCGCGTGAGGTGGACGGAACCACCTGATCGGCCGTCGGGCCGAACAGTCGCACGATGTCCTCGACCGTTCCGCCCTGGGCTCCGAATCCCGGTGCGAGGATCGGGCCGTTGATGGCGAGGTCCTCCGCCGTCGCCCCGATGGTCGCGCCGACGACCGCGCCGAAGGGCCCCATGGGCGTCCGGCCGGCGTTGCGCGCCTTGAGCCGGGCCAGGATGCTGCCGGCCACGGTCATGTCGCCGCTGATGGCCTGCTGGACCTCCGGCCCCTCCGGGTTGGACGTGAGCGCGAGGACGAACACTCCTGCGTCGTGCTTCTCCGCCGTCGCGAAGAACGGCTCGAGCGTGCCGAACCCGAGGAACGGGTTCACGGTGACCGCGTCGGCGCACATCGGGCTGTCCTCGTCGAGGTAGGCCTCGGCATAGGCGCTCGCGGTGGAGCCGATGTCGCCGCGTTTGACGTCGAGGATCACCAGGGTGCCGGTGTGGCGAACGTCCTGGATCGTCCGCTCGAGCACGGCGACACCCGCCGAGCCGAACCGCTCGAAGAAGGCCGACTGCGGCTTGACGAAGGCGACGTGGCCGGCGAAGGCCTCCACGCAGGTGGCGGCGAACCGTTGCAGCCCCTCGACGGAGTCGGGCAGGCCCCACTCATCGAGCAGCGACGCGTGCGGATCGATGCCGATGCACGCCGGCCCGTACGCCTGCATCGCCGCCTGCGCGCGCGACCCGAAGCTCATGCCTGCTCGCGGCCCTTGCGCACGACCTCGGCCCACTCCTGCAGGGAGGCCACTTCGATGCGTTCCTCGATGAGCGCCTCGATGCCCTGCACGGCGGCCGCGAGCCCTTGGACGGTGGTGATGCACGGGATGCCCTCCGCGACGGCCGCAGTGCGGATCTCGTATCCGTCCACCCGCGGACTGCTGCCGCCGACGGTCGAGCCGTGCGGGGTGTTGATGATGAGCTGCACCTCCTGGGCGTGGATCTTCTCCACGATGGTGCTGCGCTTGGACAACTCCAGCGCCTCGGGCCGCGTGTCCTCCGATCCTTGGCCCTCGTGCAGCTTGCGCAGCACCGTGGCCTCGACGCCGTTGCGACGCAGCACCGAGGCCGTGCCACTGGTGGCGAGGATCTCGAAGCCGAGGTCGGCCAGCCGCTTGACCGGGAAGATCATGTGGCGCTTGTCCCGGTTGGCCACCGAGACGAACACGGTGCCCGCGGTCGGCAGGCCGTTCTGCGCGCCGGCTTGGCTCTTGGCGTACGCGATGCCGAACCCGGAGTCGATGCCCATGACCTCACCGGTCGACCGCATCTCCGGGCCCAGCACGGTGTCGACGTAGCGACCCTCGTAGGTGCGGAAACGGTTGAACGGCATGACCGCCTCCTTGACCGCGACCGGTGCGGCGTCCGGGAGCACCCCGCCGTCACCGGTGGCCGGAAGGACGCCGGCGGTGCGGAGCTCGGCGATCGACTCCCCCAGCATCACCCGCGCGGCCGCCTTGGCCAGCGGCGTGGCCGTGGCCTTGGAGACGAACGGCACGGTGCGCGACGCCCGGGGGTTGGCCTCGAGCACGAAGAGCGTGTCGGAGGTGAGCGCGTACTGGATGTTGATCAGGCCCCGCACCCCGACGCCGCGAGCGATCGCGAGTGTCGAGGCGCGGATCCGCTCGATCTCCTCGCCGCCGAGCGTGATGGGCGGCAGGGCGCACGCGGAGTCGCCGGAGTGGACGCCGGCCTCCTCGATGTGCTCCATGACGCCGCCGAGGAACAACTCGGTGCCGTCGAAGATCGCGTCGACGTCGATCTCCACCGCGTCGTCGAGGAACCGGTCGACCAGGACCGGGTGCGCCGGGGAGATCTCGGTGGCCCGGCCGATGTAGTCCTTCAGCGTCGGCTCGTCGTAGACGATCTCCATGCCGCGGCCGCCGAGGACGTACGACGGGCGTACGAGCACCGGGTAGCCGATCTCGTCGGCGATGCGCTTGGCGCCGGCGAACGTGGTGGCGGTGCCGTGCTTCGGCGCCGGGAGGTCGGCCTCGGCGAGCACCCGGCCGAACGCGCCGCGGTCCTCGGCCAGGTGGATGGCGGCCGGTGAGGTGCCGACGATCGGGACGCCCGCGTCCTCCAGACCGGCGGCGAGGCCGAGCGGCGTCTGCCCGCCCAGCTGGACGATGACGCCGGCGATCGGCCCGGCCTTCTGCTCGGCGTGCACGATCTCGAGGACGTCCTCGAGCGTCAGCGGCTCGAAGTACAGCCGGTCGGAGGTGTCGTAGTCGGTGGAGACGGTCTCGGGGTTGCAGTTGACCATGACGGTCTCGTAGCCGACCTCCGACAACGCGAGCGCGGCGTGCACGCAGGAGTAGTCGAACTCGATGCCCTGCCCGATGCGGTTGGGCCCGCTGCCGAGGATCAGCACCGCCGGACGCGTCCGCGGCTCGACCTCGGTCTCCTCGTCGTAGGTCGAGTAGTGGTACGGCGTCGTGGCGGCGAACTCGGCGGCGCAGGTGTCGACGGTCTTGTAGACCGGCCGCACGCCGAGGGCGTGCCGGACGCCGCGGACGACCTCGGGGCTCATGTCGCGGAGCTTGCCGATCTGTTCGTCGGAGAAACCGTGGCGCTTCGCCCGGCGCAGGACCGGCAGGGTCAGCTCCTCGGCGTCGAGGATCTCCATCGCGACCTCGTTGATCAGCAGGAGCTGGTCGACGAACCACGGGTCGATCGCGGTGGCGTCGAAGACCTCCTGGCCGCTCGCCCCGGCCCGCAGGGCATCCATCACCTTCTTGAGGCGGCCGTCGTGCGGCACGCGGATCTCCTCGAGCAGCGCCTCCTTGTCGAGGTCGACCCACCGGTGGCTCCAGTCGAACGGCGACGTGTTGCTCTCCAGGCTGCGGAGGGCCTTCTGCAGCGCCTCGGTGAAGTTGCGCCCGATCGCCATCGCCTCGCCCACCGACTTCATGTGGGTGGTGAGCGTGGGGTCGGCGGCCGGGAACTTCTCGAAGGCGAACCGGGGCACCTTGACCACGACGTAGTCGAGGGTGGGCTCGAAGCTCGCCGGCGTCTCGCGGGTGATGTCGTTCGGGATCTCGTCGAGGGTGTACCCGATCGCGACCTTCGCGGCGATCTTGGCGATCGGGAACCCGGTGGCCTTCGACGCGAGTGCCGACGACCTGGACACGCGGGGGTTCATCTCGATCACGACGATGCGCCCGTCCTCGGGGTTCACCGCGAACTGGATGTTGCAGCCGCCGGTGTCGACGCCGACCTCGCGGATGACGCCGATGGCGATGTCGCGCAGGCGTTGGTACTCCACGTCGGTGAGCGTCATCGCCGGCGCGACGGTGATCGAGTCGCCGGTGTGCACGCCCATCGGGTCGAAGTTCTCGATCGAGCAGACGATCACGACGTTGTCGGCCGTGTCGCGCATGACCTCCAGCTCGTACTCCTTCCAGCCGAGGATCGACTCCTCCAGGAGCACCTCGGTGGTGGGACTGAGCGCGAGGCCGGAGCCGGCGATCCGACGCAGATCCTCCTCGTCGTACGCGAGGCCGCTGCCGGATCCGCCCATGGTGAACGACGGGCGCACGACGACGGGATACCCCAGCTCCGCGACCGCCGCCAGGCAGTCGTCCATCGAGTGGCAGATGGTCGACTGCGCCACCTCGGCTCCCCATTCGGCCGGGAGCCCCTTCACGACGGTCTTGAAGGACTCGCGGTTCTCGCCCTTCTCGATCGCCGCGATCGACGCGCCGATCAGCTCGACCCCATACCGCTCGAGCACCCCGTCCTCGGCGAGCCGGATGGCGGCGTTGAGCGCCGTCTGGCCGCCGAGCGTGGCCAACAGGGCGTCCGGGCGCTCCTTGGCGATCACCTTCTCGACGAACTCCGGGGTGATCGGCTCGACGTAGGTGGCGTCGGCGAACTCCGGGTCGGTCATGATCGTCGCCGGGTTGGAGTTGACCAGCACGACCCGGAGGCCCTCGTCGCGCAGCACCCGGCAGGCCTGGGTGCCGGAGTAGTCGAACTCGCAGGCCTGGCCGATGACGATCGGGCCGGACCCGATGACCAGGACGGACCGGATGTCCTCACGCCTGGGCATGCTGGGCCTCCTTCGCCGGTGCGGAGTCCATGAGGTCGACGAAGCGGTCGAACAGGTACGCGGCATCGTGCGGTCCGGCCGCGGCCTCGGGGTGGTACTGGACGCTGAACGCCGGCTGGTCGAGGAGCGCCAGCCCCTCCACGACGTCGTCGTTGAGGCAGACGTGCGTGACCCGCGCCGGTCCGAACGGCGTGTCGAAGGAACCGTCCACGGGCGCGTCGACCGCGAATCCGTGGTTGTGCGCGGTGATCTCGACCTTGCCGGTGGTGCGGTCCTGCACGGGCTGGTTGATGCCGCGGTGGCCGTAGACCAGCTTGTACGTGCCGCGGCCGAGGGCACGCCCGAAGATCTGGTTGCCGAGGCAGATGCCGAAGTACGGGATCTTGCGGCCGAGCAGGCCGCCGAGCACCTCGACGGCGTGGTCGGCCGTCGCGGGATCGCCCGGGCCGTTCGACATGAACACCCCGTCCGGATGCACCGCGAGGACGTCATCGAGCGAGGCGCCGGCCGGCAGGACGTGGACCTCGATGCCGCGCTCGGCCATCCGCCGCGGCGTCATGTCCTTGATGCCGAGGTCGATCGCCGCCACCGTGAACCGCTTCGGCCCGACGGCCGGCACGACGTACGCCTCCTCCGTCGTGACGTCGGCCAGGAAGTTGGACCCGGCCATCTCCGGCGCCGCGTTGACGCGGGCCAGGAGCGCCTCGACGTCGTCGGTCTCTGAGCTCACCGCCGCGCGCATCGAGCCGCGCTCGCGCAGGTGCCGGGTGAGGGCCCGGGTGTCGACGCCGCTGATGCCGACGACCCCGTGCTCGGCGAGCAGCTCATCGAGCGACCTGTTCGACCGCCAGCTGCTGCGCACCCGTGCCGGGTCGCGCACGACGTAGCCGTCGACCCAGACCCGGTGTGACTCGAAGTCCTCGTCGTTGACGCCGGTGTTCCCGATGTGCGGGGCGGTCATCACCACGATCTGGCCGCGATACGACGGGTCGGTGAGGGTCTCCTGGTAGCCGGTCATGCCGGTGGCGAAGACGACCTCCGCGATGGTGGTTCCGGTGGCGCCGTAGGCATCGCCGCGAAACGTGCGGCCGTCCTCGAGGACGAGCACGGCGGTCATACCAGTGCCCCTTGAAGCGCTCCGTCGACCACGGTGGCACGACCGCGCAGGAACGTGGCCATGACCCGTCCGGGCACGGTGAGCCCGGCGTACGGGGTGTTGCGGGACAGCGACGCGGTGTCCGTCGCGTCCACGACGCGGGTGGCCTCCGGGTCGTGCAGCACGAGGTTGGCCGGCTCACCCACCTCGATGGGGCGTCCCTGCCCCGCCACGCGGCCGATCTCGGCCGGGCGGGCTGACATCCGCTCGGCCACCTGGGTCCAGGTCAGCAGGCCGGTGTCGACCATCGTCTGCTGGACCACCGAGAGCGCGGTCTCCAGTCCGAGCATGCCGAAGGCGGCCGCCGACCACTCACACTCCTTGTCCTCCATGGGGTGCGGGGCGTGGTCGGTGGCGACGACGTCGATGGTGCCGTCGACGAGCCCCTCGCGGACGGCCTGCACGTCGTCGGGCGAGCGCAGCGGCGGGTTGACCTTGAAGATGGGGTCATAGCTGCGCACCAGCTCGTCGGTGAGCAGCAGGTGATGCGGGGTCACCTCGGCGGTGACGTTGATGCCCCGGCTCTTGGCCCAGCGGATGATCTCGACGGACCCCCGCGTCGACACATGGCACACGTGCAGGCGGGACCGGACGTGTTCGGCCAGCAGGACGTCGCGGGCGACGATCGCCTCCTCGGCGACGGCCGGCCACCCGGTGAGTCCGAGCTCGCCGGAGAGCGGTCCCTCGTTCATCTGGGCGCCCTCGGTGAGGCGCGGCTCCTGCGCGTGCTGGGCGATGACGCCGTCGAACGCCTTGACGTACTCCAGCGCGCGGCGCATCAGCACCGCGTCGGAGACGCAGATGCCGTCGTCGGAGAACACCCGCACGGAGGCAGCGGAGTCGGCCATGGCGCCGAGCTCGGCCAGCCGCTCCCCCGCCAGCCCGACGGTGACGGCGCCGACCGGCTGCACGTCGCAGTAGCCGCCCTCGCGGCCGAGTCGCCAGACCTGCTCGACGACGCCGGCGGTGTCGGCGACGGGATCGGTGTTGGCCATCGCGTGCACGCAGGTGAAGCCGCCGCGCGCGGCGGCACGTGAGCCGCTGAGCACCGTCTCGGCGTCCTCGCGCCCGGGCTCGCGCACGTGGGTGTGCAGGTCGACGAGCCCGGGGAGCGCGACCAGGCCGGTGGCGTCGATCTCACTGGCGTCGGCCGGCGCCTCGAGGTCGGCCCCGATCGCGGCGAAGACGCCGTCCTCGATCAGGAGGTCGACGACCTCCGCACCGAGCAGCCGGGCCCGGCGGATGACGGTCGCGCTCATGCGTTCTCCCCTTCGGTGGTCTCGTCGGTGCCATCATCGGCTGCTCCCCCGAGCAGCAGGTACAGGACCGCCATGCGGACGGCGACGCCGTTCGTGACCTGCTCGACGATGACCGAGCGGTCGTGGTCGGCGACGTCGGCGCTGATCTCCATGCCGCGATTCATCGGGCCCGGATGCATGACGATCGCGTGGTCGGGCAGCCGGTTCATCCGGGCGACGTCGAGGCCGTACCGACGGCTGTACTCGCGCGTGGTCGGGAAGAAGGCCGCGTTCATCCGCTCCCGCTGCACCCGCAGCATCATGACGACGTCGGACTTCTCCATGGCGGCGTCGAGGTCGTAGGACGTCTCGACCGGCCAGTGCTCGACCCCGACGGGGAGGAGGGTCGGCGGCGCGACCAGCGTGACGTGGGCGCCGAGGGTGTCGAGCAGCAACGCATTGGAGCGCGCGACCCGGCTGTGCAAGACGTCGCCGACGATCGTGACGTTGCGCCCCTCGATCTCGCCGAGGTGGCGTCGCATCGTGAACGCGTCGAGCAGCGCCTGGGTGGGGTGCTCGTGGGTGCCGTCACCCGCGTTGATGACCGCCCCCTGGGTCCACTTGGCGTGCGCCAGCCGATGCGGTGCGCCGGAGTTCTGGTGCCGCACCACGACGGCGTCGGCCCCCATCGCCTGCAGCGTGAGGGCGGTGTCCTTGAGGCTCTCGCCCTTGGACACGCTGGAGCCCTTCGCCGCGAAGTTGATGACGTCGGCGGAGAGCCGCTTGGCGGCCGCCTCGAAGGAGATGCGGGTGCGGGTGGAGTCCTCGAAGAACAGGTTGACCACGGTGCGCCCGCGCAGCGTGGGCAGCTTCTTGATCGGGCGGCTGGCGACGGTGAGCAGCTCCTCGGCGGTGTCGAGGATCCGCAACGCCTCGTCACGGCTCAGGTCACCGGCGCTCAGCAGATGGGTGAGGGTCATGCCGCGCCTCCGGTGATCGCCACGCCGTCGGTGCCGTCGGTCTCGACGAGGCTGACCCGGACCTTCTCGGCCACCGAGGTCGGCAGGTTCTTGCCGACGAAGTCGGCCCGGATCGGCAGTTCCCGGTGCCCCCGGTCGACCAGGACGGCGAGCTGCACGGCGCGCGGCCGGCCGAGCTCGTTGAGCGCGTCCAGGGCGGCCCGGATCGTGCGGCCGGAGTACAGCACGTCGTCGATGAGGACGACGATCCGGTCGTCGATGCCCCCTCCGTCGACGCTGTGCGGGATGTCGGTGTGCTCCAGGGCCCGGGCCGGTTTCAGCCGCAGGTCGTCGCGGTACATCGTGACGTCGAGCGCCCCGGCCTGGATCTCGCGGCCCTCGACCTCGCCCATGCGCCGCGCCACACGCCGGGCGAGGTGGACGCCGCGGGTCGGGATGCCGAGCAGCAGGACGTCCGCGGAACCGCGGTTGCGCTCGAGGATCTCGTGGGTGATGCGGGTGAGAGCCCGGTTGATGTCGTTCTCGTCGAGGACGGTGCGTGCCGCGGCGGGTGATCCCTGCTCATCGGCGAAACCGTCGGCGTGCTCATCAGCGTGCTCGTCGGACTGGGGCGCGTCGGCGGACGAAGCCATGCTGACCTCCTTCTCCGCCTCACGGGACGGCCGTTAAAGGATGTCGATGTCGTTCCGCGCCAGAGTAGCAGCCGCCGACCTACGCTGGGACCATGAGCCAGACCGGCGAAGCACGTTCGACCCGGCTGTCGCCGCGGCGCCGCCGATGGCTCGTGCTTCTCGTCGTGGCGCTGGTGGTCGCGGCCGCCGTGGCCGTCCTCCTGCGGGCGCTGCCCGACGATCCGGAGCCGGTCGCGCGCCCGACTCCGGCGGTGACGCCGACCCCCTCGTCCGTCCCCACGCCGCCGGCGGAGTGCGAGGATCCGGCTGCGAGGCCGTTTGCGCCGAAACGGATCTCCATCCCGGGGATCATGCGCAACGCCAAGGTGCTCGCCCTCCCTCGCGACGGCAGCAATGTGCCGTCTGTGCCGCCGACCGCGGCGAAGCAGGTACTCGCCTGGGACCGTCCACCCGGCATCAAACCCGGGGAGCCGAAGGGCAACGTCCTCCTCAACGCCCATACCTGGCCGGACGGGTCGGCCCTCGGCAACGAGTTGCTGGAGAAGCTCCGGATCGGCCAGCGGATCATCGTCCGCAACGGCGACACCGAGCTCTGCTACGAGATCGAGGACAAGATCGAGGTGCTCGCGGCGGACGGCTACCCGCCCTACTACGACACCGAGGGGCCGCACCAGCTCGCGCTGCTCGTGTGCTCCGGACGTCGGCTCGGCCCGGGCCACTGGACCCACCGCACGATCTGGTTCGCGCGGCCGGTCTAGTTCAGCGCGTGGACTCCTGGCCGCTCGCGTCGAGGCCGACGAGGCTCGACCGGCCGCGGAGGTAGCAGGTCTCCAGGACTCCCTTCCCCTTGATGGTGCTCTGCTCGGGCTCGGTCAACACGTACCGGCCGCGGAGGAGTCGCTCGGTCGCCCGGTCGACCTGAATGCCACCGGCCATGGCGTGGGACTCCAGCCGACTGGCCGTGTTGACCGTGTCTCCCCACAGGTCGTAGGCGAACTTGCGGTGTCCGATCACACCGGCGACCACCGGTCCGGAGCTGATCCCGATGCGGAGCGCGAGCTCGCCGGGCCAGTGCTCGGCATAGATGCTGGTGGACACCTGCATGTCCAGCGCGAGCTCGGCGACCGAGCCGGCATGATCCGGGTCGGGTCTCGGCACCCCAGCCACCGCCATGTAGGCATCGCCGATCGTCTTGATCTTCTCGACTCCGTGCCTCCCGCAGAGATCATCGAAGATCGTGAAGAGCCCGTCCAGCAGCTCGACCAGCTCCTTCGGTGGCAGCGTCTCGGCGAACGGGGTGAAGCCGACGATGTCGGCGAACAGCACGGTCACGTCCTCGGCCGACTCGGCGATGGTGCCCGGGTGCACCCGGAGTCGTGCGGCGATCTCCTCGGGGAGGATGTTGTGCAGCAGCTCATCGGACCGGGCTCGCTCCTGCTCGAGCGCGCGCTCACGCAGGAACTCCATTCGACGGAGGCGTTCCAGGCTGTAGGAGGTCGAGGCACCGACGACGATGAAGCCGAGCAGGAAGAAGTTGTTGTAGATGGCACTGTCCCAGGCGACCTGCTGCCCGATGGTTGCTGCCTCATAGCCCGCAACCACGATCACGGTCGTCCCCATCGCCCAGAGGAACCGTACGCGCGTGAAGGCGAACAGGAACATCAGGATCAACAGCGTCCCGGTCCGGGAGTAATCGACCGGGACACTCGCGACGAAAGGCATCACGTCCAGCCCGTAGGCCGCGACGACGACCACGCCGCACACCGCCGGTTGCAGGTACTCCGCGAATCGGTCGCTCAGGGCGCCCAGCAGGACGACGCCGAGGATGATCGGGCAGACGACAGCGAACCGGATCACGAACAACCACGTCGCGTCGCCGGGCACCACGAAGGCATCCAGCACACCGAACGCCGCATACAGGACCAGCGCCAGAACGCCCGCGAACACTGCCTGCGGACGCGCGGCAACGTCGTCCTGCAGCCGGAACTCCCGATCCAGGACCGGGTTCGGGAATCGAAGCCAGATCGGGTGGATGTCGGCAGTCGGCTCGTGGCCCTCGCGGACACGGTGCAGCGCGGTGAGCCGAGCACCCCCGATTCTGCTCATGCGAACCTCCGTCTGCCCAGCAGGCTATCGGTGGTCCCGTGCCGTGGGGCGGAAGATCGGGCGCCAGTCGGTCAGGTGTCGGTCGGGGCCGTCTTGACGGTAGCGATCGCGCTCAGCAGGCCGTTGACGAACCCCGGTGACTCATCGGTGGACAGGTCGCGCGCGAGCTCGACCGCCTCGCTGATGGCCACGGCGTCGGGGACGTCGTCGACGTGGAGGATCTCGTAGGCGGCGATGCGCAGCAGGTTGCGGTCGACACCGGGCATCCGGTCGAGCGTCCACCCGCGGGCGTTCTCGGCCAGGATCGTGTCGATCCGGTCCTGCTCGGCGACCACCCCCTCGACCAGCCGGATCGTGTAGTCGTTGACCGGCGGGTCGTTCAGCTGGACGCGGCCGGCGAGGGAGCCGCCGGGGCCGAGACCCTGCAGCTCGGACTCGAAGAGGATGTCGAGCGCGCGTTTGCGCGACTTCGTGCGAGCTCCCATCAGGCCGTCACGCGGCCGAGGTAGCTGCCGTCGCGGGTGTCGACCTTGACCTTCTCGCCGGAGGTGATGAACAACGGCACCTGGATCTCCTTGCCGGTCTCCAGGCGGGCCGGCTTCGTGCCGCCGCTGGAGCGGTCGCCCTGCAGGCCGGGCTCGGTGTACTCGACGGTGAGCTCGACCGATGCCGGCAGCTCGATGTACAGCGGCAGGCCGTCGTTGACCGCGACCATCGCCTCACCGTTGTCGAGCAGGTAGTCCTTGGCCTCCCCGACGACCTCATCGGGCAGGGACAGCTGGTCGTAGGTCGAGGTGTCCATGAACACGTACCCGCTGCCGTCGTGGTACAGGTACTGCATGTCGCGCTTGTCGACCTGCGCGACGTCGACCTTCACGTCGGCGTTGAACGTCCGGTCGACGACCTTGCCGGACAGCACGCTCTTGAGCTTGGTGCGCACGACGGCGCCGCCCTTGCCCGGCTTGTGGTGCTGGAACCAGACGACGGACCAGAGCTGTCCGTCCAGGTTGAGGACCATGCCGTTCTTCAGGTCGTTCGTGGTGGCCATCAGGCGATCTCCAACAGGTCGGTGGTCATCGTGGTCAGAACCTCGGGGTCCCCGCCGTCGTGGTGCGACGGGTTGACGAGCACGGTGTCTTCGATGCGCACTCCCCCGCGACCCGGGACGTAGATGCCCGGTTCCATCGTCAGCGTCGTGCGACTGGCCAGTCTACCGACGTGCCGGCGACCGATGAACGGGTCCTCGTGGATCTCCAGCCCGACGCCGTGCCCGACCCCGGTGGTGAAGTGCTCCAGCCATCCGGCCTCCTCGAGCACCCGCCGCGCGACCTCGTCGGACGCGGCGACCGGTTCGCCTTCCCGGAGCGCGTCGACGCCGGCGGCCTGTGCCTCCTGGACCGCGGCATGGATCTCCCGTTGCCAGGCGTCGGCCGGGCCGAGCACGACGGTTCGGGTGCAGTCGGCGTGGTAGCCGTCGACGCGGGCCCCGAAGTCGGCCTTCACGAGGTCGCCGCTCTGCAGCACCCGGTCGGTGGGCCGGTGGTGCGGGATGGCGGAGTTCGGGCCGGACGCGAGGATCGTCTCGAACGCGATCGCCTCGGCACCGAGCCCGAGCATGCGCCATTCGAGGTCGCGGGCCACCTCGGTCTCGGTCCGACCCACGAGCGGACCGGTCAGTAGTCCCTGCAGCGCCTCGACGGAGATCCGGCAGGCCCGCATCAGGGCGTCGATCTCGCCGTCGTCCTTGACCTCGCGCAACCGTTCCACCAGGCGGGACGCCGGCACCGTCGTGAGGCCGGTTTCGGTGAGCACCGCGTGCTGGTCGACGCTCAGGGTGTGGGTCTCGCACGACCACGTGCCGGACATCCGCGTCGCCGCTTCGCCCAGCACGTCACGGACGATGACGTGCTCGAGGTCGGGCACCTCGGCCGTCGCCTGGTCCCGGTAGCGACCGTCGGTCAGGAAGGTCCCGGCGCCGTCCGCGGCCAGGATGAGGACCCCGTTGGAGCCGGTGAAGCCGGTGAGATAGCGGACGTTGACCAGGGTCGTGACCAGCAGGCCGTCGGTCTCCAGGTCGGCCGCAGCATCCGCGGCACGACGACGGCGGTCGGCGAGCTGCTCGGGAGTCGGCGCGCTCATGGGGCGAGGGCCGCGTGGGCGTCGCGGAGCAGCTGTTCGTCCGGGCCGGCGAGGATCACCGGGTCGGCGAGGTCGTCGAGCACGACGAAACGGAGCCGGTCGCCCCGTGCCTTCTTGTCGAGCCGCATCGCCGCGAGCAGGTCGTCGAACGCGGTGTCGTCCGTCGTCGGCATACCGATGGCGGCGAGGACGGATCGGTGCCGGTCGAGGAGGCCGGCGTCGATGCGTCCGTCACGATGCGCCAGCTCGGCGGCGAACACCATGCCCACCGAGATCGCCTCGCCGTGCCGCAGCCGGTACCCGTGGACGCGTTCGAGGGCGTGGCCCAGCGTGTGGCCGTAGTTGAGTGCCTCTCGGCCGATGCGCCCGGCAGTGTCGGAGCCCGTCTCGTGCAGGTCGACGGCCACGGTGTCCGCCTTGACGGCGACCCCTCGGGCGATGAGGTCGGCCAGGAGTGGAGCCGCGGGGTCGAGCGCCTCGGCCGGTGAAACCTCCACGGCGTCGAGGATCGACGGGTCGGCGATGAACCCGCACTTCACCACCTCGGCCATGCCGCTGCGCAGCTCCTCGAGCGGGAGGGAGGCCAGCACGTCGAGATCGCAGAGCACGCCGACGGGCTCGTGGAACGCCCCGACCAGGTTCTTGCCGGCCGCGGTGTTGATGCCGGTCTTGCCGCCCACCGCCGCGTCGACCATGCCGAGCACGGTGGTCGGGAGGTTGACGAACCGCACGCCGCGCAGCCAGCTGGCGGCGACGAAGCCGGCGAGATCGGTGGTCGACCCCCCGCCCAGGCCGATCACCACGTCGGACCGGGTGAAGCCCGCCGCTCCGAGCGTCTCCCAGCACGACGTCAGGACCGCCGCCGACTTGGCGGCCTCGCCGTCCGGCACCTCGACCAGGTGGACGTCGAGACCGTCCAGGCTCGTGCGCAGCTCCGCGGCAGCCTCGCGCAGGGTGGGTGGGTGGACAACCGCGACGCGGCGAGCGTCCGCCCCCACCAGGGCCGGGGCCTCGGCCGTCACGCCGGGGCCGATGACGACCTCGTACGGCGCCGCGGTGCGCACGGTGATCCGGGTGGTCATCGGTCGAGCTCCTTCAACAAGGCGATCGCACGGTCCGCCACCTGGGTGGCGTCGAGGTCGTCGGTGCCGATGGTCAGGTCGGCGACCTCACGATAGAGGGCGCTTCGTGCGTCCATGAGCTGCTTGAGCTGGGCTCGGACGTTGCCGAGCAGCAGCGGCCGACCGGTGCCGAGCCCCACCCGGCGGACCGCCTGGCTGAGCCCGACGTCGAGGTACAGCACCCGGTGGTCGGCGAGCCGCTCGCGAGTGCGCTCGCTGAGCACGGCTCCCCCGCCGAGTGCGACGATGCCGTCATGCTCGTCGAGGGCCCGGGCGACGGCCTCCTCCTCCAGTGCGCGGAAGTGCGGCTCGCCGTGATCGACGAAGACCTCCTGGACGCTCGTGCCGGCGACCGCCTCGACGTCGGCATCGGTGTCGCGCACCGTGAGGCCGAGACGGGCCGCGAGCTCCTCGGCGACCGTGGTCTTGCCGGCGCCCGGTGGCCCGACGATCACGAGCAGCGGTCTCATCGGTGCTTGAGGTTCGCGAGGTAGCCCTCCACGTTGCGGCGGGTCTCGGGTACCGAGTCGCCGCCGAACTTCTCCACGACGGCCTCCGCGAGCACGAGCGCCACCATGGCCTCCGCGACGATGCCGGCGGCCGGCACGGCGCAGACGTCGGACCGCTGATGGTGCGCGGTCGCCTCCTCGCCGGTCTCGAGGTCGACGGTGCGCAGGGCCCGCGGCACGGTGGAGATGGGCTTCATCGCGGCGCGGACGCGAAGCAGCTCGCCGGTGGACATGCCGCCCTCGGTGCCGCCGGAGTGGCCCGAGACCCGCTTGATGCCGTCGTCGGTGGGGACGATCTCGTCGTGCGCCAGCGAGCCGCGCGTCCGCGCGAGCTCGAACCCGTCGCCGACCTCGACGCCCTTGATCGCCTGGATGCCCATCAGCGCACCCGCCAGCCGCGAGTCGAGGCGGCGATCCCAGTGCGTGTGCGAGCCCAGGCCCGGTGGAAGTCCGTCGACGACCACCTCGACGACGCCGCCGAGGGTGTCGCCGTCCTTGTGGGCGGCGTCGATCTCGGCGACCATCGCCGCGCTGGTGTCGGGGTCGAAGCACCGCACGGGGTCGGCGTCCAGGGCCTCCAGGTCTCCGTGCAGCGGCACCACGCCGGCGGGTGCGCGCACGGTGCCGAGCTCCACGACGTGGGACACCAGCGTGGCCCCGGTCGTCTGCTCCAGGAACTGCGCGGCGATCTCGCCGAGTGCCACTCGCGCCGCGGTCTCGCGGGCACTGGCCCGCTCGAGCACGGGCCGGGCCTCGTCGAAGCCGTACTTCTGCATGCCGACGAGGTCGGCATGGCCGGGCCGCGGCCGCGTGAGCGGGGCGCCACGCTTGAGGCCGGCGAGCGTGTCGGCGTCGACCGGGTCGGCCGCCATGACCTGTTCCCACTTCGGCCACTCGCTGTTGCCGATGCGCAGGGCGATCGGGCTACCGAGCGTGGAGCCGTGGCGGATGCCGCCGACGATCTCCAGCTCGTCGGCCTCGAACGCCATGCGGGCGCCGCGGCCGTAGCCGAGGCGGCGGCGGGCGAGGGCCGCCTGGATGTCCTTGCTGGTCACCAGCACCCCCGCCGGCAGTCCTTCGAGGACGGCGACGAGGGCGGGGCCGTGCGATTCACCGGCGGTCAGCCAACGGAGCATGACATCGATTCTCCCACGCGGGGCTCGCGGTCGGGCCGCCCCCGGGCCGGCGCCGCCGACGCGTCACGTCGGCCAGATCGACGGACCCCACGCCGCGCCGATGATCGCGCCCACGATCATGTACGGCCCGAACGCGAAGCCGTGCCGGTCGACCCAGCCCAGGCGGGAGAAGACCAGGCCGCCGACGGCGCCGAGCAGGAACCCCCCGTAGGCACCGGTCAGCGTCTGCGAAGCCCCGAGCGCTCCGAGGGCCAGGCCGACGACGCCGGACAGCCGGACGTCGCCGTAGCCGAACGCACCACTCGCGAACAGCTTGCCGAGCTGGTGGACGAGCCAGAACGCGGCGAACACGGCGACGTTGCCGATGAACGCCATCAGCAGGATCGACCGATCGTCGAGGAGGTACGCGCCGACGCCGACGAGAGCTGCGGTGGCAAGGTACGTGGGCGCCACCAGCAGGAACGGCAGCAGCCTGGTCCGCCAGTCGACGTACGCGAGCCACGTGCCGACACCGGCGAACAGCACCCAGACCGGCACGAGCTCCGTCGGGACGTGCCACGCCGCCACCGCGGCCATCACCGCCGCCGCCGCGGCGAACCAGAGCGAGAGGAATCGGACCTGCGCGAGCTCGGCGTACGTGACCTTGTCGTCGTCCGGTTCCGGCGGCTCGGGCAGCCGCGCGAGAATCACCGGACCGGCCGCACCGATGAGGGCCGCGGCCAGTGCGGCCACGGCGACGATCCTCATCGCTCCGTCAGCTCCGAGCGGGCTGCGCGGCGGAGTAGGCCGGCGTCGATCGGGCTGCCGGTCATCAGCTCGACCTGCAGCGCGGCCTGGTGCGCCAACAGATCGAGTCCGGTGACCACCGCCAGACCGGCCTGCTCGGCCGCGTCGGTGAGCGGGCTCGGCCACGGGTCGTAGGCCACGTCGAAGACGGCGCGGGCCGACCGCACGAGGTCCCGAACGCGCGGCCCGATGGCGTCACCGGGGATGGTGGAGACGACCACGTCGACCTTCTCCAGCAGCGGCTCGGCGAGGGACTGGACCGCGACGGCCACCCCGGCCTGCCTGGCGACCTGAGCGGCGTGGTCGGCGCGGGTGACGTCGCGGACGACGATCTCCAGGTCCCGCAGGCCGAGCTCGGACAGGGCGTGCGCGATGGACGTCGCCGTGGCCCCGCCACCGATGATGCGCGCCGTGCGGACCCCGTCGAGACCGCGTTCGCGCAGGGCCGCCACGGCCCCGGGCACGTCGGTGTTGTCGCCGACCCGCGCGGTGGTGCCCGGTTCGAGCAGGATCGTGTTGACCGAGCCCACGACGTCGGCGACCGAGCTGCGGCGGTCCACCAGCGCCATCGCGACTCGTTTGAGCGGCATCGTCAACGACAGACCCCGCCACTCCTCGGCGTTCAGCTCGCCCAGGAACCTTGCGAGGCCGGACTCGTCGACCTCGACGGCCTCATAGGTCCAGTCCAGTCCGAGCTCGGCGTAGGCGGCGCGGTGCATGGCCGGCGACAGCGAGTGGGCGATCGGTGCGCCCAGGACGGCACAACGTCGGACGGCGGGGGGTGCGGCCGACGGGGGCATCAGCAGATGTCCGTGCCTCGGCAGTACTCCTGGAGCTTCGCAACCGCCCGGTTGTGCTCGGCATTGGTGTCGGAGAAGACGGTCTCGCCGGTCTCCAGGTTCACCGTGACGAAGTAGAGCCAGCTCCCTTGCGCCGGCTTCAGGGCCGCCTCGAGGGTCTTCTCCCCCGGCGAACCGATCGGGCCGGGCGGCAGGCCGGCGTTCTTGTACGTGTTGTACTGCGACGGGTCGTCCCGCTCCTCCGGCGTGGTGAACACATCACCCTCGCGCCCGCTCACGTACTGGACCGTGGAGTCGAGCTGGAGCGGCATGCTCGCGTCCAGGCGGTTGTAGAGGACTCGCGCGACCTTCGCGAAGTCCTCGTCGCGCTGCGCCTCGCGCTCCAGGAGGCTGGCGACGGTGATGATCTCCGGGCCGGAGAGACCGACCTGTTGGGCCCGCGACTCGATGTCCGCCGCCGAGTAGACGTCGACGGCCTTGGACACCATCTGCCGGAGCAGGTCGGTGGCGGTGCTTCCGGGCTCCACGACGTAGGTGGCCGGGAACAGGTAGCCCTCCGGATTGCCGTCGGCGCTCTTCGGCAGGCCGAGGGACCCGGGCTTCTCGAGCGCGGCCAGCACGTCCTTCTCGCCGATCTCGCTTCCCTTGGCGATGAGCGGCACGATCTGGTCGATCCGCGCTCCCTCGGGGATCGTGACCTTGCCCTCGACCCGGTTCTTGCGGTCGACGAGCGCATCGAGCGCCGCCTTGGCCGACATCTGGGTGCGGAGCTGGTAGAACCCGGGCTGGATGGACTGAGCCCGCGAGTCGCTCAGCGACACCTGGTAGAACGCCTCGGCGCTCTTGACGACGTCCTTCTCGGCCAGCGCGTCGGCGATCTGCTGCCCGTTCGCACCTTCGGCCACTTCGACGACCACGGAGCCGGTGCCCCGCCCGGAGTAGTCGTCCGGGCCGCCGAGGAGGTCGCGCACCCAGATGACGGCGTAGACGAGGCCGAGCACCACGAGGAGCAGCACCAGCGTGCGGATGAGGCGCCGGCCGCGGGACGGACCGCTGCGCACTGCTCGGCGCCGGCCGGGTGTGCCGCGACCTGACCCGGGATCGCCGCCCCCGGTCACCATGTCGATCCCGCTGTGGCTCATCGCGTCCTCACCAGATCTCGCCCGGGGCGGTCCCGCGCGTGCGCTCGGCATCCAGGGCCGCCTGGAGGATCACCGTGGCCGCGGCCTGGTCGATGATCGCGCGCTTGCCGGCGCCGGACCGTCCGCTTTCCCTCAGCTGACTGTCCGCAGTCATCGTAGACATCCGCTCATCCACGAGCCGAACGGGCACGGGAGTGATCGTCTCGCGCAGCCTCGAGGCGAACTCCCGGACCTTGGCGGCCGCCGGGCCCTCCCGCCCCGACAGGGACAACGGGAGCCCGACCACGCACTCCAGTGTCTCGGCGTCGGCGACGATCGCCGCCAGGCGGGTCATGGCCTCCGGGCCAGCGGGAACGGTCTCGAGCGGGGTCGCGAGCATGCCGTCGGGGTCACTCACCGCGACGCCGATGCGGACATCGCCCACGTCGACACCCACTCGACGGCCACGGCGCACGTCAGCGCGACCCGACCGCAAGGCGGGCCTGCACGGCCGTGAGCGCAGCCTCGATGCCGCCGAGGTCGGTGCCCCCACCCTGCGCGACGTCCGCCTTGCCGCCGCCGCGACCGCCGAGGTGGGACACCGCCGTGTCGAGGAGGTCGTTGGCGGCGAGGCCCCGCTCCCGGGCGGCGTCGTTGACCGCGACGACGATCGAAGGCTTGCCACCACCGGTGCCGATCACCACGACGACCGCCGGTCGGCCCTGCAGGCGGCCGCGAACGTCGAGCGCGATCGAGCGGACGTCACCGCCACCCGCGCCCTCGGCCCGGTGCCCGACATAGGCGACGCCGTCGACGTCGACCGCCTGGTCGGCGAGGTCGGCCGCGGCGCCGACGAGCTCGGCGGACCTGAGCCGCTCCAGCTCCTTCTCGGCGGTGCGCACCCGGTCGACCAGCTTCTGGACCTGTGCCGGGACGTCGGTGGGGCTGGCCTTCAGCATCGTGCTGAGCTGATGCACCAGGTCGCGCTCCCGGGCGAGGTACTGGAAGCCCTCCAGGCCGACGACCGCCTCGACGCGGCGGTTGCCGGCGCCGACCGAGCTGTCGGACGTGAGGACGACCGTGCCGATCTGGGAGGAGCGCTCGACGTGGGTGCCGCCGCACAGCTCGCGCGACCAGGGCCCGCCGATCTCGACGACACGGACGTCCTCGCCGTACGTCTCACCGAACAGGGCGAGCGCCCCGATCTCCCGGGCGCGCTCGAGCGGCATGACCGCGGCCGTCACGGGAAGGTCCTCTCGCAAGGCGCGATTCGAAGCGATCTCGACGTCCTGGAACTGTTCGGGCGACATCGCCCCGCTCCAGCCGAAGTCGAGGCGGAGGTACCCGGGTCGGTTGTACGAGCCGGACTGCAGCGCGGTCGGCCCGAGCACCTCGCGCAACGCGGCGTGCACGACGTGCGTGCCGGAGTGCGCCTGTCGGGCACCGAGCCGCCACTGCGGATCGACCCGGGCTTCGACCGAGGCGTCGACGGTCAGCTCACCGTCGAGGACGCGCACCTGATGGACGACGAGGCCACGGACCGGACGTTGGACATCGAGCACCTCGGCGCGGCCTTCCCCGGAGCCGCCCGCGCTCCAGACGATCGTTCCGGCGTCGGCGTTCTGACCACCGGACTCGGCGTAGAACGGCGTCCGGTCGAGGACGACCTCGCCGACCGTGCCCGCCGACAGGGCGGGAGTAGCCGACCCTTCCGCCAGCAGGGCGAGCACCCGGGACTCGGTGGTCAACGTCGCGTAGGCCTGCCAATCGGTGGGCCCGTGCGTGTCGAGTGCTTCCCGGTAGACCGTGGTGTCGGCGTGGTGGCCGCGCTTCGACTTCGCGTCGGCCTTCGCCCGCGCGCGCTGCTCGGCCATCAGCGCACGGAATCCCTCCTCGTCGACGCTGAGGCCCTGCTCGGAGGCCATCTCCAGGGTCAGGTCGATCGGGAAGCCGTACGTGTCGTGCAGAGTGAACGCGGCTTCGCCGGACAGACCCATGCGCGCGTTGTCCCCACCTGCGCTCTGCGCTTTCGCCGCCTCGAGGTCGAAGATCGTGGTGCCCTTGTCGAGGGTCTGGCGGAACGCCTCCTCCTCGGCGTAGGCGACCTGTGCGATACGGGCGAAGTCGCGCTCCAGCTCGGGGTACGACGCCTGCATCCGGCCCAGGCTGACCGGCAGCAGCTCGGGCAGGGCCGGGTCCTCGTACCCGAGGAGCCGCATCGATCGCACGGCGCGGCGCAGGAGCCGGCGCAGGACGTAGCCGCGGGCCTCGTTGCCCGGCGTCACGCCGTCGCCGATGAGCATCAACCCGCTGCGGACGTGGTCGGCGATGACCCGGAACCGGACGTCGTCGTCGTGGTCGGCGCCGTAGCGGCGACCGGTGAGCTCCGACGCCCGCTCGATGACCGGGAAGACCTCGTCGACCTCGTACAGGTTGCTCTTCTCCTGCAACAGGTAGGCGACGCGCTCGAGGCCCATGCCGGTGTCGATGTTCTGGCTCGGCAGTGGAGCGACCACGTCGAACTGGTCCTTGGCTCGGACGTTGGCGATCTCCTCCTGCATGAAGACCAGGTTCCAGATCTCCAGGAAACGGTCCTCGTCGACGATCGGGCCGCCGTCGGGCCCGAACTCCGGTCCGCGGTCGATGTAGATCTCGCTGCACGGGCCGCCGGGGCCGGGCACGCCCATGTGCCAGTAGTTGTCGAGCAGGCCGCGACCCTGGATGCGCTCGTCGGGGAGGCCGACGACGCGCTTCCAGATCTCGCGGGCCTCGTCGTCGGTGTCGAGCACGGTGACCCACACCGAGTCGGGGTCGAACCCGTAGCCACCGTCCTCCTGCGAGCCGGTGACCAGGTTCCAGGCGTACTCGACGGCACCTTCCTTGAAGTAGTCGCCGAAGGAGAAGTTGCCGTTCATCTGGAAGAACGTCCCGTGCCGCGTCGTCTTGCCGACCTCTTCGATGTCGAGGGTGCGCACGCACTTCTGCACGCTGACGGCCCGGTCGAACGGCGGCGTCTCCTGCTGCAGGAAGTACGGCTTGAACGGCACCATGCCGGCATTCACGAACAGCAGGTTGGGGTCGTCGAACAGCAAGGGGGCCGATGGCACCACCGTGTGGCCGGTCTTCTCGAAGTGCGCGAGAAAGCGCCGGCGGATCTCCGCGGTCTCCATCAGGGGCCGTCGCTCTCGGTCGGTGTGGTGTGCCCGGCGCCGATGCGGAGCCCCGGCCCGTCGACCGACCCGGCGTCCAAGCGGGCGGCGACATCGTGCTCGGCTTGCGCGATGCCCGCGCGCAGCTCGCCGGAGAACGCCCGCCATCCAAGACCGAGGGCGGCGGCCTGGTCGATCAGGCCGGGCATCGACAACCGGTACGCCGCGCGGCGCGCCTTCGTCGTGGCGTAGACGCCGGCGGCCGTGCCGGCGACGAACCAGACCGTGCGGCCCCTCATGACACGGCCTTCGACCGTGGTCGGGCACCGCCGGATCCGGCCGTCAAGGCGCCGTCCCCTCCCCCGGGAAGCTCACCCATCCACGGTTGTGCGGTCCACTCCTGCGAGGGTGCCGGGTGCGTGCGCGCGGAGGGCGCGGCGCCCGGCGGCGAGCCGTTCCCGGCGACGGCGACGGTACTCGCGACGCATCAGCGCCACGATCCGGTCGCGGCTCTCGGCTCGCAACGCGTAGGCGACCCCGTGCGCAAGGACGGCCAGCCGCACCTGCGGCCGGCTCATCGCGGCGCTGACGACCTGGTGGTCGGTGGGCGGGACGACGACCCTGCCCTCGACGTGGCGAGGCGCCAGCACCGCCGGACGCACCTGTCGTTCCTGCAGGTCAGAAGGGTGATCGGTCTCGTCGAACGGCACGAGGACGGCCGCGCGCGGCAGCTGCTCCGGACGCGTCTCCGGCACCGCGTCGCGGGTGCGGCGCCGATCGCCGGTCAGCGCCAGGACGGCGACCACCAGCGCCGCCACCGCGAGCAGTCGTGGCGGGGAGGAGGAGGACGAGGTCGGTGGGCACGGGTACGAGGTTACTAGCCGTCGTTCGGAGAGCCAGAGCGCCTGATCACCGCTCGCGGAGGATCGCCCGGATGCGATCGAGGCGCTCGGCGATCGAGGCCTCCGCACCGTGCTCGCTCGGCTCGTAGTAGGTCGCACCGTCGACATCGTCGGGCGCGTACTGCTGGCCGACGACCCCGCGTGGGTCGTCGTGAGCGTATTGGTAGTCGTGGCCGTGCCCGAGCTTCTTGGCCCCGGCGTAGTGGGCGTCGCGGAGCGCCGGCGGCACCGAGCCGACCTTGCCGGCGCGGACGTCGGCCTCGGCGGCGGCGATGGCACGGGTGACGGCGTTCGACTTCGGGGCGGTGGCGAGCGCGATGACGGCCTGGGCGAGTGTGAGGCGCGCCTCGGGGAATCCGATCAGGGCGACCGCCTGCGCGGCCGCGACGGCCGTGGACAGTGCGCTCGGGTCGGCGAGCCCGATGTCCTCGCTGGCCAGGATCATCAGCCGGCGGGCGATGAAGCGCGGGTCCTCCCCCGCCTCGATCATCCGGGCCAGGTAGTGCAGGGACGCGTCGACGTCGGAGCCCCGGATCGACTTGATGAACGCGCTGATGACGTCGTAGTGCTGGTCGCCCTGCCGGTCGTATCGCACCGCCGCCCGATCGACGGCGAGGGCGGCATCGTCGATGGTGACCTCGGAGCGGTCCTGGGAGGTGGCGGCCCCGGCGGCGGCCTCGAGGTAGGTGAGGACCCGGCGCCCGTCGCCCCCGGCCAGCCGGACCAGATGGTCCCTCGCCTCCGGCGTGAGGGTGACGACGCCGCCGAGTCCGCGGTCGTCGTCGAGGGCTCGATCGATCAGCACGCCGACGTCGTCGTCGGTGAGTGAGCCGAGGGTGAGCAGCAGCGACCGGCTGAGCAGCGGGGAGATGACGCTGAAGTGCGGGTTCTCGGTGGTGGCGCCGATGAGTGAGACCCAGCGGTTCTCGACGCCGGGCAGTAGCGCGTCCTGCTGGGTCTTGCTGAATCGGTGCACCTCGTCGACGAACAGCACCGTCTCGGTGCCGCTCTGCGCCAGCGCGCGACGGGATCCGGCGATGACGTCGCGCAGGTCCTTGACCCCGGCGGAGACTGCTGAGATCTCCACGAAGCGGCGGTGCGTGTGCCGGCTGATCAGCGAGGCGATCGTGGTCTTGCCGGTGCCCGGCGGTCCCCACAGCAGCAGCGTGAGCGGCTGGTCGGCGTCGATGACCTGCCGCAGCGGCGACCCGGCCGTCAGCAGGTGGTCCTGCCCGACGAGCTCATCGAGCGTGCGCGGTCGCATCCGCACGGCGAGCGGCGCCGTGGCATGACCGGAGTCGGCCAGACTGCCGCCGCCGGCCGGCGACATCGTCGGTGGCGCGGGCGCGTCCGGCAGGTCGAACAGCCCGTCATCACTCACCCTGCGAGCCTAGTCGGGCGCGATGACGGCGGCAGCGGTCGGCGAACTGAGACTCATCAGGTTCAGTGGGCTTGCCACATCATTCGCCGTCGTCGGTCTCCGGCACGGCGTCGACGCCGGCTTCGGTGCGCTGTTCCGGCGTGATCGGCGCCGGTGCGGCGGTCAGCGGGTCGTAGCCGCCGCCGGACTTCGGGAACGCGATGACCTCGCGGATCGAGTCGGCGCCGCTCAGCAGCGCACAGATGCGATCCCAGCCGAAGGCGATGCCGCCGTGTGGCGGGGCACCGTACTTGAACGCGTCGAGGAGGAAGCCGAACTTCTCCTGTGCCTCGTCGTCGGCCAGGCCCATGATCGCGAAGACGCGCTTCTGCACGTCCTCGCGATGGATACGGATGGACCCGCCGCCGATCTCGTTGCCGTTGCAGACGAGGTCGTAGGCCCAGGCCAGTGCGCTGCCCGGGTCGGCATCGAAGGAGTCGAGCTCCTTCGGAGACGTGAACGCGTGGTGCACGGCCGTCCATGACCCCGAGCCGACCGCGACGTCGCCGGCGGCGGCGGCCTCCGAGGCCGGCTCGAACAGCGGTGCGTCGACCACCCAGAGGAAGCTCCAGGCCGACTCGTCGATGAGGTCGCCGCGACGGCCGATCTCGAGGCGGGCCGCGCCGAGCAGCGCCCGGGTGGACTTGACCGGGCCCGCGCCGAAGAACACGCAGTCGCCGGGTTCGGCTCCGACGTGCTCGGCCAGACCGGCGCGTTCGGCATCGCTGAGGTTCTTGGCGACCGGGCCGCCGAGCTCGCCGTCGTCCTGCACGAGCACGTAGGCGAGCCCCTTGGCACCGCGCTGCTTGGCCCACTCCTGCCAGGCGTCGAGCTGCCGCCGCGGCTGGTCGGCGCCCCCGGGCATCACGACCGCTCCGACGTAGTCGGCCTGGAACACCCGGAACGGCGTACTCGCGAAGTACTCGGTGCACTCGACGAGCTCCAGCCCCATCCGCAGGTCGGGCTTGTCGGTGCCGAACCGGCGCATGGCCTCGGCGTACGTCATCCGCGGGAACGGGGTGGGCAGGTCGACGCCGATCAGCGTCCACAGGGCGGTGACGATCTCCTCGGAGAGGGCGATGACGTCGTCCTGCTCGACGAAGCTCATCTCGACGTCCAGCTGGGTGAACTCCGGCTGTCGATCGGCCCGGAAGTCCTCGTCGCGGTAGCAGCGGGCGATCTGGTAGTACCGCTCCATCCCGGCGACCATCAGCAGCTGCTTGAACAGCTGCGGGCTCTGCGGCAGCGCGTACCAGCTGCCCGGACGCAGCCGAGCCGGCACGAGGAAGTCGCGGGCGCCCTCGGGCGTCGATCGCGTGAGGGTCGGAGTCTCGATCTCGACGAAGTCGTGGGCGTCGAGCACCGCCCGGGCGGCGCGGTTGACCTTGCTGCGCAGCCGGATGGCGGCCGCGGGCTCGGTGCGGCGGAGGTCGAGGTAGCGATGCTTGAGCCGTACCTCCTCGCCGACGTCGATGTGGTCGTCGATCGGGAACGGCAGCGCTGCGGCCGCGCTCAGGATCTCGACGTCGTCGGCGATCACCTCGATCTCCCCGGTGGGGATGCCGCGGTTCTCGTTGCCGTCCGGGCGCTTCTCCACCGTGCCCGTGACGCGCAGGCAGTACTCGGACCGCAACTGGTGGGCGACCTCCTCGCGCACCACGACCTGCACGACGCCGGAGGCCTCGCGCAGATCGATGAACGCGACGCCGCCGTGGTCGCGGCGACGCGCCACCCATCCGGCGAGGGTGACCCGGTCGCCGATGTTCTCGGCGCGCAGGCTTCCGGCGTCGTGGGTGCGGATCACGCGTTCGGCTCCTTGATCTGGGGCTTGAGGTCGTCGGCGGGTGGCGTCCAGGTGTCGGGGTCGGCGCCGACCTGGTCCCCGGAGCGGATGTCCTTGATCTCGGCCTGGTCCGGGAACCACACGTACGGGATGCCGCGACGCTCGGCGTAGCGGATCTGCTTGCCGAACTTCTGGGCGCTTGCGGCGACCTCGGTGGGAATGCCGCGGGCACGCAGGCGCGCGGCGACATCGGCGCTCGCCGTGCGCGAGTCCTCATCGACGAGCGCGACGAGGACGACCGACGGTACCGATCGGTCGCTGGTGAGGCCGTCGGCGATGAGCGGGACGAGGAGACGCGTGACCCCCAGCGAGATGCCCACGCCGGGATAGGTGCTGCGTCCGTCCGAGGCGAGCTCGTCGTAGCGACCGCCCGAGCAGATCGACCCGAGCTGCTCGTAGCCGGCCATGCGGGTCTCGAAGACGGTGCCGGTGTAGTAGTCGAGCCCGCGCGCGATGCGCAGGTCGGCGACGACGTCGACGCCGTCGGTGCCGCCGGTGGCCTCGAGGACGCGGACGAGCTCGTCGAGCCCGGTGTCGAGCAGCTCGTGGGAGACACCCAGCTCGCGCACCCGCTCGGCGAAGGACGCATCCGGCGAGGAGATCTCGGCCAGCGCGAGGCAGGACCGTGCCTGCTCCTCGGTGAGGCCGAGCTCGACGAGGTGGACTCCCACGGCGTCGGGCGGCATCTTGTCGAGCTTGTCGACGGCGCGCATCACCACGGAGGGGCTCTCGATCCCGAGGCCGAGGTAGAAGCCCTCGAGGATCTTGCGATTGCTGATCTGCAGCGTGAGGGCCGGAACCGGCAGCCCGCCGAGCGCCTCGGCCATGACCTGCGCGACCTCGACGTCGAAGTGGAAGGGCAGCTCGTCCTGGGCGACGATGTCGATGTCGGCCTGGGTGAACTCGCGGAACCGCCCCTGCTGCGGCCGCTCGCCCCGCCACACCTTCTGGATCTGGTACCGCCGGAACGGGAACTCCAGTCGGCCGGCGTTCTCCAGCACGTAGCGAGCGAAGGGCACGGTGAGGTCGTAGTGCAGCGCGAGGCCGACGTCGCCCTCCTGGTCGCCGGCCTGGAGCCGCCGCAACACGTAGACCTCGTTGTCGATCTCACCCTTGCGGAGCAACGTCTCGGTGGTCTCGACCGCGCGCGTCTCCACGTTGGCGAACCCGTGCAGCTCGAAGACCCGACGGAGGTGGTCGAGGACCTGCAGCTCGATGTTGCGTTCTGCGGGCAGCAGCTCGGGGAACCCGCTCAGCTTGGTCATGCGATGAGCTCGGCGAGGAACGGATTGGTGGCGCGTTCGCGGCCGATGGACGTCTGCGGGCCGTGGCCGGGCAGGACGACGACGTCGTCGGCCAGTGGGAGGACGCGGTCGCGGAGGCTGTCGAGCATCTGCGGGTGCGAGCCGCCGGTCAGGTCGGTGCGGCCGATCGACCCCGCGAACAGGAAGTCGCCGGAGAACATCAGCTCTGAAACGTCCTCCGGCCCGTCGTAGGCGATGCGGTAGACGACGGTTCCGGGGGTGTGACCCGGTACGTGGTCGACGGTGAAGGTGAGCCCGTCGACCTCGATGGCGGCGCCGTCGACGGCGTCGCGGACGTCGTCGGGCTCCACGAACTCCGGCACGTCCTGCATCTGGAGCTGCGTGCGGAGCATCGCCGCCGACTCACCGGAGATCGCGGCCATCGGGTCCGCGAGCAGGTGACGGTCGGCGGGGTGGATCCACACCGGGCAGTCGTACTCGCGCGCGACGTCCTGGACACACCACATGTGGTCGAAGTGACCGTGCGTGACCAGCACGGCCGCGGGTGTCAGGTTGTGCTCGCCCACGACGGCGTGCACGCCCTCCATCGCGTCCATGCCGGGATCGACGAGCGCGCAGCCGGTGCCGGGACCACGCGAGACCACATAGCAGTTGGCCTGCAGTGGACCGGCCGGGAACGAGGTGAGCAGCACGACCGACAGGTTACGCGAGAGGCCTCGATCGACGAACGTCCCCGTCCTCCCCGATTGCCGGGCCTCCTAGACTGTCGGGCATGACTTCCGCCGCCGAGCACCCATGGGGCCGCGTCGACGCCGACGGAACGGTCTTCGTCCGGACGGCCGACGGCGAGCGCGTCATCGGCCAGTGGCCCGGAGGCGACCCCGAGGAGGCCATGGCCCTCTACGTGCGCCGGTTCGAGGGCCTCGAGGTCGAGGTCGACCTGCTCGAGAAGCGGCTCGAGACCGGGACGCTCGGTCCGGACGACGCCGCGAAGGCCGTCACCACCGTGCGCAACCAGGTCGCCGACGCGCAGGCGCTCGGTGACCTCGACTCCCTGTCGAAGCGCCTGGACGCGCTGGGGCCGGCGATCGAGAAGCAACGCGAGGAGCGCAAGGCCGCTCGCGCCGCGAAGGTCGCCGAAGCGCTCGTGGCGAAGTCGCGCATCGCCGACGAGGCGGAGAAGATCGCCGCGGGCTCGGACTGGCGCGGTGGCGCCGACGCCCTGCGTGCCCTCCTCGAGGAGTGGAAGTCGCTGTCCAGGCTCGACCGCAAGACCGACGATGAGCTGTGGCACCGGTTCAGCTCGGCCCGCACCACGTACACCCGCCACCGCAAGGCGCATTTCGCCGAGCAGCACACCCAGCGCGAGGCCGCACAGGGGATCAAGGAGAAGCTCATCGTCGAGGCCGAGGAGCTGTCCTCCTCGACCGACTGGGGGCCGACCTCGGGCAAGTATCGCGATCTCATGACCCGCTGGAAGGCCGCCGGCAGCGCGCCGCGCAATGTCGAGGACAAGCTGTGGAAGCGGTTCCGGGCCGCGCAGGACGTCTTCTTCACCGCCCGCGACGAGGCCAACGCCGCGCTCGACCGGGAGTACGAGGAGAACGCGGTCGTCAAGGAGGCCATCCTCGTCGATGCGGAGAAGCTTCTGCCCATCGCGGACCTCGACGCCGCGCGCCGCGCCTGGCATGACATCGCGGACCGCTGGGAGGCGGCCGGCAAGGTCCCGCGCGGTCGGGTGAAGGAGATGGAGGGCCGACTCCGCAAGGTCGAGCAAGCGGTCCGCGCGGCCGGCGACCAGGAGTGGCAGCGCACCGATCCGGAGAAGTCCGCCCGCGCCGACGACATGGTCGCCAAGCTCGAGAGCGCCATCGAGGAGATCCGCGCCGACCTCGAGCGCGCCAAGGAGGCCGGCGACACGAAGAAGGTCGCGGCGCTCCAGGAGAACCTCACCTCGCGCGAGTCCTTCCTCCAGATGGCCCAGAAGGCCTCCTCCGACTTCTCCTGACCCCTCGCGAGAGAGAAACCTCCCCGCCGCGAGAGAGAACCTGACCGGTCGCGAGAGAGAAACCGCACCGTCGCGAGAGAGATGCTGTCCGACTGTGGATGGAGTTCTCGACCCCGTGGCCCGGACGGGGTTCCTTGGGGCGCATGCCCGGTCTCTTTCACGAGGGTCAGCCCTTCACCACAGCCACGGCCCGCAAGCTCGGATGGTCGGACAAGCAGTTGGCGGCGCTGGTGGCGCACGGGCGGCTCCGACGTCTGTTTCGAGGCGTGTACGTCGATGCACGCGTGCCGGACTCACGATCCCTGCGACTGGCCGCCATCGCGCTCGTCCGCCCACCCGGTGCGATCGTCTGCAGTGAGACGGCGGCCTGGCTCAACCGCGTCGACACCTTCAAACCGAGCGAGCGATTCGTGCTCGAACCCCGGTTCGTCGTGGCCCACAGCACGACGCGCATCACTGTCCCAACCGCCCGCTGCCGACAGGCCAACATCACCGATGACGACGTCACCGAACTGGACGGCGTCCTTCTCACCACTCCCTTGCGAACGACCTCGGACCTGTTGCGCCGCCTGTACCGCCCGTACGCCCTCGCTGCCGCGGACGGATTCGCGCGCGCCGGGCTCATCGATGTCGGCGAGCTCTGGGACTTCGTCGCGCGGCTGAAGGGATACCCCGGAATCGTGCAGGCTCGGTCGCTCGCCGGTCTGGTCGATGCCCGCGCGCAGTCGCCGGGCGAGAGCTGGCAGCGTCTCCGCATCCACGACGCAGGCTTTCCGCCGCCGGTTCCGCAGTTCGAAGTCGTCGACCACCACGGCTCCCGCTTCTTCCTCGACTTGGCATACCCGGAGATGCTCATCGCGTCGGAGTACGACGGGAAGGAGTTTCACACCGACCCGCGGGATCGAGCGCACGACGGTCGACGACGGGAACATCTGAGTGAGATGTTCGGCTGGCGGTGGGAGAACGCGGACCGTTCGAGACTGTTCGGTGCAGACACGTCGTTTGAAGACGGGCTCGGCAAGCTCCTCGGCCTTGAGCCGCGGCCACGAAGCTGGGGATCCGGGTAGCCGACTTCTCTCTCGCCGCCGGGTGGTTTCTCTCTCGCCGCCGGGTGGTTTCTCTCTCGCGGCGGGGCGGTTTCTCTCTCGCGGCGGTTACTGGGTGAGGCGGTAGACGTCGAAGACGCCGTCGACGTTGCGGACGGCCGAGAGCACGTGGCCGAGGTGCTTGGCGTCGGCCATCTCGAAGGTGAACTTGGACTTGGCGACGCGGTCGCGGTTGGTGCTGAGCGATGCGGACAAGATGTTGACGTGCTGGTCGGAGATGATCCGGGTGATGTCGCTGAGCAGGCGCGGACGGTCGAGGGCCTCGACCTGGATCGCCACCATGAAGGTGCTCTTCGCGGTGGGCGCCCAGTGGACGGCCACGAGGCGCTCGGGCTGGTTGCGCAGCTCGGCGAGATTGACGCAGTCGAGCCGGTGGACCGAGACACCCGATCCACGGGTGACGAAGCCCTGCACCTCATCACCGGGCACGGGCGTGCAGCAGCGGGCCAGCTTCACCAGCAGGTCCCCGTCGACGCCCTCGACCACCACGCCCGCGTCGCCGGTGCCCGGCCGTGACTTGCGCCCCACACCCGGCATCGAGGTGGCCTCGGCCAGGTCCTCCTCGGCTCCTTCACGGCCGCCGGCCAGGGCGATGACCCGCTCGACGACGTTCTGGGCGCCGACGTTGCCCTCCCCGACGGCCGCGTACAACGCCGACACGTCGGCGAGGTGGAGGTCCTTGGCGACCGCGTCGAGGATCTCGTGGTTGAACAGGCGATGCAGGGGCAGGTTCTCCTTGCGCATCAGCCGCGCGATGTGGTCGCGACCCTGCTCGATGGCCTCCTCGCGCCGCTCCTTGGTGAACCACTGCCGGATCTTGTTGCGGGCTCGCGGGCTCTTGACGAACTCCAGCCAGTCGCGGCTCGGCCCGGCGTCGGGCGCCTTGGAGGTGAAGATCTCGACGACGTCGCCGGTCTGCAGCTCCGACTCCAGCGACACCAGGCGGCCGTTGACCCGGGCCCCGATACAGGCGTGCCCCACCTCGGTGTGCACGGCATACGCGAAGTCGACCGGAGTGGCCTCGGCCGGCAGCTGCATGACGTCGCCACGCGGCGTGTACGCGTAGACGCCGGCGTTGTTCATCTCAAAGCGCAGCGAGTCCAGGAAGTCGCCGGAGTCGGACGTCTCGGACTGCCAGTCGATCAGCTCGCGCAGCCAGGCCATGTCCTCGCCCTTGGGCGCCTTGCCGTCGCCCCGCCCGGCCTGGCCGTCCTCCTTGTACTTCCAGTGCGCCGCGACGCCGTACTCGGCGCGCCGGTGCATCGCGAACGTGCGGATCTGCAGCTCGACGGCCTTGCCCTGCGGACCGATCACCGTGGTGTGCAGGGACTGGTACATGTTGAACTTCGGGACCGAGATGTAGTCCTTGAAGCGCCCCGGGATCGGGTTCCAGCGCGCATGGAGCACGCCCAGCACGCCATAGCAGTCGGCCACCGAGTCGACCAGGATCCGCACGCCGACGAGGTCGAAGATGTCGGTGAAGTCGCGACCGCGCACGAGCATCTTCTGGTAGATCGAGTAGTAGTGCTTCGGCCGGCCGCGCACGGTGGCCTTGAGCTTCGCGTGCCGCAGGTCGGACTCGACGTCGCCGATCACCCGCTCCAGGAACTGCTCGCGCGACGGCGCGCGATCGGCGACCAGCCGCACGATCTCGTCGTAGACCTTCGGGTGCAAGGTGGCGAAGGCGAGGTCCTCGAGCTCCCACTTGATCGTGTTCATGCCCAGCCGGTGGGCCAGCGGGGCGAAGATCTCGATCGTCTCGCGGGCGATCCGCTCCTGCTTGTCCTGGCGGAGGTAGCGCAGCGTGCGCATGTTGTGGAGTCGGTCGGCGAGCTTGATGACCAGGACCCGGATGTCGCGGCTCATCGCCACGACCATCTTGCGGATCGTCTCGGACTGCGCCGTGTCGCCGTACTTGACCTTGTCGAGCTTGGTGACGCCGTCGACGAGCTGGACGACCTCGTCGCCGAAGTCCTCGCGCAGCCGGTCGAGGGTGTACTCGGTGTCCTCGACGGTGTCGTGCAGCAGCGCGGCGCACAGGGTCGGTGCGGTCATGCCGAGCTCAGCCAGGATCGTGGCGACCGCCAGCGGGTGGGTGATGTAGGGGTCGCCGCTCTTGCGGGACTGCCCCTCGTGCATCTGCTCGGCGATCCCGTACGCCTTCTCGATCGCGTCGACGTCACCCTTGGGGTGCGTCTCGCGATAGACCTTCATCAACGGATCGAGCACCGGATTGACCGACGAACCGCGGCCGATGCGCGCCAGCCGGCTGCGAACCCGCGCGGAAGCCGGCGCCGAGTCGGCCGGCTTCGGCTCAGCGGCCGACTCGGACGCCTGGGGGCCTACGTCGGTGCGTTCAGCCACGGCGCCTCCTGTCCTGACCTCCATGGTAGGTCAGCACCCCTGCACGGCGGCTCCGAGCAGGGCAGACGTCAGACGAGCTGGTTCAGCAGCGTTGCGGCCGTGGCGAGCACGAGGACGGCGACCAGCACGAGCGCGACGACACGGACTTGGTGGGGGTTCATGTGATCTCCTCGAGGATGGGTCAGAACGTGGTGAGCGATCGAAGGGGCAGGTCGCCCAGGCGGGCGCGGCCGCCGAGCGCGGGGAGCTCGATGGCCACGAGGGCACCCGCGACCTCGGCGCCGGACGCGGCGACCAGGCTCGCGGTGGCCTCGAGGGTACCGCCGGTGGCCAGGACGTCGTCGACGACGAGCACCCGGTCGCCCGGTTTCAGCGCGTCGGCGTGGATCTCGATCGTGGCCTCGCCGTACTCCAGCTCGTAGGACACCGATCGCGTCTCGTGCGGGAGCTTGCCCGCCTTGCGGACCGGGACGAAGCCTGCCTCCAGCCGCAGCGCGACCGGTGCGCCGACGATGAATCCGCGCGACTCGATGCCCAGCACCGCGTCGACGGGGCCGAGCTCGCGAGCCTCGGCGACCAGGGCATCGATCACCGCGGCGAACGCGGCGGGCTCGCTCAGCAGCGGCGTGATGTCACGAAAGGTGACGCCGGGCTCCGGCCAGTCCGGGATCGGCCGCACCCACCGCTCGATCAGCGCGGCCGCGTTCTCCATCTCGGCGCTCAGGAGGACGACAGGTCGACCTTGCAGACGTCCTTGGCGTGCTTCTCGATCGCCTTGGACGCCTTGTCGAACTCCGCGCTGTCGAGCTTCTGGAACTCGGTGGCGAGGCCCTGCAGCTTCTCGACGTCGACGCCGTCGGGCATCTTGCCTTCCTGGAGCGCGGCGAAGTCGGAGAACTTCAGTCCGGCGTCCTTGAGCGCCTTCTCGACGGCGACGATGCCCTTGTCGAGGGTGGCCCAGTCGTCCTTGACCTCACCGGGTGCCTCGTCGGCGAGCTCGTGGAAGGTCTTGAATGCGTCGTCGAGCTTGGAGACGTCACTGGCGGCGAGGGAGTCGAACTCGTTCGAAGCCGACTTCAGGTCCTTGCAATAGGCGCTGTCCGGGCCGTCGTCGCTGCCCCCGCAGCCGGCAAGGGTCGCGGCCATCAAAGCGGCCGAAGCAAGAGCGAGAGGGGTGTTCATGGAGTCTCCTTGGTCGACGGCGTCGGCCGGTTTCGACGACGCTGGTGCCACCAGCATGGCACGCCGGAGGGAACGCTCAGCGCTGACCCTTGGGCCGCTTGGCCCGAGTGCTGCGTGTCGGCTGGTTGCGCTTGGCCGAGCCCGATGTCGCCACCGGACGCGACGGGAACAACCGGCGTGGACACCGTCGCAGCCGTCGCCGGCTCCTCCTGGCTCGGCGGACGGCCGGCACCGGCCGCACGCTTGGCCATCACGCGCGCGGTGTGGGCGGTGATCACCGTCTCCCGCTCCTTGAGCTGGACCGCGAGCGGCGTGGCGATGCAGATGGAGGAGTACGTGCCGGCGGCCATGCCGACGAACAGCGCCAGCGCGAGGTCCTTCAGCGGGCCGGTGCCGAGCACGGCCGCGCCGACCAGCAGCAGGGCAGCGACCGGCAGCAGGGCGGTGACGGAGGTGTTGATCGACCGCACCAGCGTCTGGTTGACCGCGAGGTTCGCGCGCTCGGCAAAGGTCCTCGTGTTGGATTTCAGCACGCCGCGCGTGTTCTCGCGCACCTTGTCGAAGACGACGACGGTGTCGTACAGCGAGTAGCCGAGGATCGTGAGCAGGCCGGTGACCGTGGCCGGCGTGACCTCGAAACCTGACCACGCGTAGACACCTGCGGTGATGAGGAGGTCGTGCGCCAGCGCCACGAGTGCGGCCACGGACATCTTCCACTCCCGGAAGTACGCCCAGATGAACAGCACCACCAGCACCAGGAAGACCACCAGGCCGGTGAGGGCCTTCTGGGCCACCTGCTCGCCCCACGAGGGACCGATCAGGTTCTGACTGACCTCGGTGGCACCCGCCTCGATCAACGCCTCCTCGATTGCGGACGCCTCGGTCTGCTCCAGCGCGGCGGTCTGGACTCGCACGGTGTCGCTGCCGGACGTGTTGACGATGGGATCACCCGCCGCCGCGACACCGGACTGCTCGACCGCGCGCCTCATGTCATCGACCGCCCGGGAGTCCGCCTCCTGAACCTGGGCGGTGAACTCGACCCCGCCCTTGAACTCGATGCCGAGGTGGAAGCCGCGCACGACGAACGCGGTCGCGCAGAGGGCGAGGATCAACGCCGACAGGGCGTACCACAGGCGGCGGCGACCGACGAAGTCGAACGAAACCCGGCCGGAGTAGAGGTGCTGGCCGAAGGTGCTGATGCGTCCCATCAGGCTGCTCCTCCCGTCGAGCGTCCGATCTCGGTGACCTTGCGCCCACTGATGCCCAGGTGCGCCGCGTCCAGCCCGGAGAAGCGATGCCCCTGGCCGAAGAAGGAGGTGCGCGCCAGCAAGGTCACGAGCGGCTTGGTGAAGCCGAACACGACCAGGATGTCGATGAGCGTCGTGAGGCCGAGGGCGAAGGCGAACCCACGCACGACGCCGATCGCGAAGATGAACAAGATGAGCGCCGCCATGATCGCCACCGCGTCCGCGGCGAGGATCGTGGCTCGGGCTCGTGTCCACCCGGCCTCGACCGCGAGCCGCAGCGACTTGCCGTCGCGCACCTCATCGCGCAGGCGCTCGAAGAACACGATGAAGGAGTCCGCGGTGATGCCGATCGCGACGATCAGGCCGGCGATGCCGGGCAGGGTGAGCGTGAACCCGACCCCCTGACCCAGCAGGAGCACCAGCGCATACGTGACGGCCGCAGCCACGACCAGGGACGCGAGGGCGACCAACCCCAGCCCGCGGTAGTAGAGCAGGAGGTAGACGACGACCAGGCTCATGCCGACGAGACCGGCCACGAGCCCCGCCCTCAGCTGGGTGCCGGCCAGCGTCGGGCCCTCGACCGACACCCCGTTCACCTCGAAGGTGAGCGGGAGCGCGCCGTACTTGAGCTGGTTGGCCAGGGAGCGCGCCGTCGTGGCGGTGAAGTTGCCGGAGATCTGGGACGAGCCGTCGGTGAAGTGACCGTTCGTGGTGGGCGCGCTGAGGACCTCGCCGTCGAGCACGATCGCGAAGCGGCTGGTCTGCTCGCTGCCCTGCTGCTGCTGCTGGTACAGCGCCTCGGTGACGCGGTCGAAGGTCTTGGTGCCTTCACCCTTGAGCTCGAGTGCGACGACCCAGGACACCTGGCTCTGGGGAATGACGGCGCTGGCGCTCTTGACGTCGGTGCCCTCGATGACCGAGGGACTGAGCAGCATGACCTCGCCGGTCTTCAGGTCGCACGTGACCAGCGGTTGGTCGGCTCGGTCCTCGGTCGGAAGGTTCTTCCGCGTGCAGACGAATCCCTCGGACAGCCGCTGGAGCGCGGCAACACCCTCGGCGTACTCGGGGGGCAACGCGTCGGTGCCCTCGGTCTCGGCCTGGATGAGCTGCTCCTCGGTGAGGCCGGTCCAGTCGGCGGCGTCGACGGCCGACTGCAGCTTCTTCACCTCGGCCGGATCGGCCGGTTCCTCGGCGCCCTGGGTGGAAGCCCACAGCAGGCGGAACCGGAGCTGGGCGGTGCGGCCGACCTGGTCGACGATGTCGCCCCGCTGCTCACCGGGGATCTCGATGATGACCTGGTTGCCGCCTTGCGTCGTGGACTCGGCCTCGGAGATGCCGGTGGCGTTGACGCGTTGGTCGATGATGCTGCGGGCCTGCGTGAGCTTCTCCGGCGTGATGTCACCGGACCCGGCCTTCGCCTGGAGGGTGATGCGGGTGCCGCCCTGCAGGTCGAGACCCAGGCGCGGCGACCAGGTGCTGGCGCCACCGTTCGAACCGGTGGTGCTCAGGACCACCAGGAGGCCGTACAGGCCGAGAACCGCAGCGAGGAACAGGAACAGCGTCCGACGCGGCCTCGGCAGGTTGGCGCGGGCGGGAGGTGCCGCCATCAGCCGTTGTCGCCCTGCTTGTCTGCCGGAGGCTCGTCGGTGCGCTCCTCGACCGCGGCTTCAGCGTCGCTCACGATGATCTTGGAGACGGCCTGACGGGCGGCGGTGACGACCACGTCGGGAGCCACGCGGATCTGGACGGTGTCGTCGCCGACCGCGACCAGCTCACCGTAGATCCCGCTGGCCAGCATGACCTGCGTCCCGGGGGTGAGTGCCTGCTGCGTCGCCATGAAGTCCTTCTGGCGGTTGCGCGCCGGGCGCAGCACCAGGAACCAGAAGGCAAGGACGATCAGGATCAGGGGGATGAAGTTGGCCCAGTCGGACACGGAGTGCTCCCGAAAGCGTTGAGATCCCGCCGAGTAACGACGGTCATGGCCCGAGGGCCACCGGGTAGTCTAGCCAGTTGGCCCAGCCGCCCCGTGCGGGCCTCAGGCCTCGCCGTCGGGCTCGTCGAAGGGCAGCTGACCGGCGGCCGGGGGCGCGAGACCGAGGTGCCGCCAGGCCGGTGGGGTGGCCACCCGCCCACGCGGGGTGCGCGCCAGGAATCCGAGCCGAACCAGGAACGGTTCGGCCAGCTCCTCGACGGTCTCCCGTTCCTCCCCGACCGCGACGGCGAGCGTGGAGATGCCGACCGGTCCCCCGCCGAAGCTCTCGCACAACGCCGAGAGCACGGCGCGGTCGAGGCGGTCGAGTCCGAGGTCGTCGACCTCGTAGAGCGCCAGTGCCGCCTGTGCCACCGGCTCGTCGATGGTGCCGTCGGCGCGGACCTCGGCATAGTCGCGGACCCGCCGCAGCAGCCGGTTGGCGATGCGCGGGGTTCCGCGAGAGCGCGAGGCGATCTCGCGCCCGCCGTCCCGGGTGACCTCGAGCTCGAGCAGGCCGGCCGAGCGTTCGACGATGCGATGGAGCTCGTCGGTGTCGTAGTAGTCGAGCTGGGCGGTGAACCCGAACCGGTCGCGCAGGGGGCTGGGCAGCAAGCCGGCTCGGGTGGTGGCTCCGACCACCGTGAACGGCGGGATCTCCAGCGGGATCGCGGTGGCGCCGGGCCCCTTGCCCACCACGACGTCGACGCGGAAGTCCTCCATGGCCATGTAGAGCAGCTCTTCGGCCGGCCGAGACATGCGATGGATCTCGTCGATGAACAGCACGTCGTGCTCGTTGATGCCGGACAAGATGGCGGCGAGGTCGCCGGCGTGCTGGATGGCCGGGCCGCTCGTGACGCGCAGCGGCGCGGACAGCTGATGGGCGATGATCATCGCGATCGTGGTCTTGCCCAGGCCCGGCGGCCCGGACATCAGGACGTGATCCGGGGTCCGGCCGCGGGCGACCGCCGCCTCGAGCATCAGCGACAACTGCTCGCGAACCCGTTCCTGGCCGATCAGCTCCGCCAGGGTCCGCGGGCGCAAGGCGGCCTCGAAGGCTCGCTCCTCCGGCGTCGCGGCACCCATGACCGAGTCCTCGAGGCGCAGGTCGATGTCGTCGTCCATGATCAGGCTTTCGACAGCGTGCGGAGCGCCGCGCGCAGCAGGGTCGGGACGTCGTGATCGGCGGCTGTGCCGTCAGAGGCGGGGGTGTCGGCCGCGACGGTGTCGACGGCGCGCTCGGCGTCGCGGGTGGACCAGCCCAGGCCCTGGAGCGCATCGCGGACCTGGTCGCGCCACCCCGCTCCCCCGGACGACACGGTCGTGACCGGTGCGCCGACCCGGTCCTTCAGCTCGACCACGATGCGCTCGGCGCCCTTGCGTCCGATGCCGGGCACCGCGGTGAGGGCAGCGTGGTCGGCGTTGGCGATGGCACGGCGAAGTCGTTCCGGCGGCAGGACCGCGAGCATCGCCTGCGCGACCTTGGGGCCGACCCCGCTGGCCGTCTGGACGAGCTCGAACATGTCGCGTTCCTCGACGTCGGCGAATCCATAGAGGGTGGTGGAGTCCTCCCGGACGACCATCGACGTGGCGAGCTGCGACTCCTGGCCGATCCGCAGCGCGGCGATGGTGCTCGGGGTGCAGAACACGTGATAGCCGACTCCCCCGACGTCGACGACCGCGGCGTTCAGGGTGAGGGCGGCGACCCGGCCCCGGACGAAGGCGATCATCGGGCCGCCTTGGCCAGAGCCGCTTCGAGCCGGGTGGCGGCTCCGCCGCGCCAGATCTGGCACATGGCGAGCGCGAGGGCGTCGGTCGCATCGGCGGGGCGCGGCGGGCTGGTGAGGCGGAGCAGCCGCGCGACCATGTGCGCGACCTGCGCCTTGTCGGCGCGTCCGCTCCCGGTGACGGCCGCCTTGACCTCGCTCGGCGTGTGCAGGCGCACCTCGATGCCGTGACGGGCGGCCACCAGCATGGCGACGCCGCTGGCCTGCGCCGTACCCATGACGGTGCGGAGGTTGTGCTGACTGAACACCCGCTCAACCGCGACGACATCGGGTCGGTGCTCGGCGATCGCCGCTTCGACTCCCTGCTCCAGCAGGTGCAGTCGTCGGGCGATGTCGAGGTCGGCCGGAGTGCGCACGACCCGGACGTCGATGAGCGTCAACGGACCGCCGACCCGGCCGTCGACGACCCCGAGGCCACAGCGGGTGAGGCCGGGATCGACCCCGAGCACCCGGACCGTCTGCGAACGCATGTTCGACAGGTTAGTCGGCGGCACGGCTGGATCAGGGGCGACGCGCCGTGCCGGGCGACATGGTCAGGTTGGTCAGCCGACCTGCTCCATGGCCTCGGCCATCACCTCGTCGGAGGCCTCGAGATTGCTGAAGACGTTCTGCACGTCGTCGAGGTCCTCCAGCGCATCGACGAGGCGGAGGATCTTCGTGGCGGTGCTGACATCGACCTCGACCGACACCGACGGCACGAATGATGCCTCGGCGGAGTCGTAGTCGAGGCCGGCCTCTTGCAACGCGGTGCGAACGGGCACCAGGTCGGTGGGTTCGCAGACGACCTCGAACGCCTCGCCGAGATCGTTGACCTGTTCGGCACCGGCGTCGAGCACGGCCAGGAGGACGTCGTCCTCGGTGACGGCGGCACCGTCGTGATCGGACGGGACGATGATGACGCCCTTGCGGTGGAACAGGTACGACACCGAGCCCGGGTCGGCCATCGTGCCGCCGCTGCGGGTCATCGCGGTACGGACCTCCATGGCGGCCCGGTTGCGGTTGTCGGTGAGGCACTCGATGAGCAGCGCCACGCCCCCGGGCGCATAGCCCTCGTACGTGATCGTGGCGTAGTCGACGCCGCCACCGTCGAGCCCGCCGCCTCGCTTGACGGCGCGGTCGATGTTGTCGTTGGGCACCGAGGACTTCTTGGCCTTCTGGATCGCGTCGTAGAGCGTCGGGTTGCCCGCCGGGTCGGGTCCGCCGGTGCGTGCGGCCACCTCGACGTTCTTGATCAGCTTGGCGAACATCTTGCCGCGCTTGGCGTCGATGGCCGCCTTCTTGTGCTTGGTCGTCGCCCACTTGGAGTGGCCTGACATCCCGAATCCTTCCCCTGGCTATGACGCTGTCGCTGTGACGCGATCCAGGAAGTACCGGTGGACGCGGAGGTCGTCGCCCACCTCGGGGTGGAAGGACGTCGCGAGGACCGGACCCTGCTGGACCGCCACGATCCTATCCCCGACCCCCGGCACCGCCACGCTCGCGAGCACCTCGACGTCGGGGCCGACGTCCTCGACCCACGGCGCCCGGATGAACACGGCGTGCACGGGGTCGTCGAAGATCGTGAAGTCGACGTCGCCCTCGAAGGAGTCGACCTGGCGGCCGAAGGCGTTGCGCCGCACCGTGATGTCGAGACCGCCGAACGTCTCCTGACCGGGAATGCCGTCACGCACGCGCTCGGCGAGCATGATCATCCCCGCGCAGGTACCCAAGGTCGGCAGGCCGGTCTTGATGCGGTCGGCGAAGGCGTCGAACACCTCGAAGGACCGCGCCATCTTGACCATCGTCGTCGACTCCCCGCCCGGGATGATCAGTCCGTCGCAGCGCTCGAGCTCCTCGAGCCGGCGTACCCCGAAGCCGTCCACCCCCAGCGCGGACAGCGCCAGGAGGTGCTCCCGGACATCGCCCTGGAGCGCGAACACGCCGATCGAAGGACTCACGCCTCCAGCGTAGTGATCGTGGGGGTGCCCGGCGGTGGTCAGGCCGGCGGGATGGCCCGGTGCCCCCAGACGACGGCGGTGGCTCGGGGTGGGCCTGACCACCGCCGTCGCTCCCTCTCGGTTTCCCTCCCGATCGGGATCGGGGAGGGAGACGTCGACGCCATCCGCAGGCGCTGAGACTCCCTCTCGAGGTGCGTCACGCGGAGACTCCCGGCTCCGTGGGTCGTGACGCTGACTTCAGCATACGACCGTCGAGGTCACCGTGCACTGAGAATTCGATGTGAAGGCCGAACCCTCACCAGCCGCGGTCGGCCAGCCGGTGCGGCTCCGGGACGTCGTCGACGTTGATGCCCACCATCGCCTCGCCGAGGCCGCGCGAGACCTTGGCGACGACGTCGGGGTCGTCGTGGAACGTCGTGGCCTTGACGATGGCCTCGGCCCGCTGGGCCGGGTTGCCGGACTTGAAGATGCCGGACCCGACGAACACGCCCTCGGCGCCCAGCTGCATCATCATCGCGGCGTCGGCCGGCGTGGCGATGCCACCGGCGGTGAACAGCACGACCGGCAGCTTGCCGAGCTCGGCGACCTCGCGCACGAGCTCGTACGGCGCCTGCAGCTCCTTGGCGGCGACGAAGAGCTCGTCGTCGGCCATCGTGTGCAGCCGGGCGATCTCGGCGCGGATCTTGCGCATGTGCATCGTGGCGTTGGAGACGTCGCCGGTGCCGGCCTCGCCCTTGGACCGGATCATGGCCGCGCCCTCGGTGATGCGGCGCAGAGCCTCGCCGAGGTTGGTGGCTCCGCACACGAACGGCACGGTGAACTGCCACTTGTCGATGTGGTTGGCGTAGTCGGCCGGGGTGAGGACCTCGGACTCGTCGATGTAGTCGACGCCCAGGCTCTGGAGCACCTGTGCCTCGGCGAAGTGGCCGATGCGGGCCTTGGCCATGACCGGGATCGAGACGGCCTCGATGATGCCGTCGATCAGGTCCGGATCGCTCATGCGGGCGACGCCGCCCTGGGCCCGGATGTCGGCCGGCACCCGCTCGAGCGCCATGACGGCGACGGCGCCCGCGTCCTCGGCGATGGTCGCCTGGGTCGCGTCGACGACGTCCATGATGACGCCGCCCTTGAGCATCTCGGCCATGCCCCGCTTGACCTGGGACGTGCCGATGGTGGTCTCGCCATCGCTGTCGAGGCTCGTGCCGTTGGGTCGCGTGCTCATGGTTGAAGTCTACGTCGCTGGTGGGATCGGCTTTTGCGCTGCCTGAGCGTGCACCATGACCATGCGCTGGATGATCGTCACGAAGCTCGCGGCGGTGAGGGCCCACAGCGTGATCTCGGTGAGGATCGGGAGTCCGAACAACCCGTTGAAGCCGGTCATCACCAAGATGGCGACGAGCCGGTCGGCGCGTTCGGCGATGCCGCCCTTCGCCTTCATCCCGAGGCTCTCGGCCCGGGCGCGCGCATACGACGTGACGTTGCCGAGCACGAGGCAGGCCAGGCTCAGCCACAGGTAGA
This sequence comes from uncultured Actinomycetota bacterium, assembly GCA_963695295.1. Classification (GTDB taxonomy): domain Bacteria; phylum Actinomycetota; class Actinomycetes; order Propionibacteriales; family Nocardioidaceae; genus Aeromicrobium. The sequence continues at coordinate 64,361 of OY968771.1, forward strand.
GCGTCGGTCCGCCCATCGTCGTCTCGGCGTCCGACCGGGCGTAGTAGAGCACGAGCCCGCCGAAGATCGCCGCGTCGCCGAACCGGTCGAGGGTGGAGTCCAGGAACGCCCCCCAGGCCGACGTCTGCCCGGTCTTGCGCGCCATGTAGCCGTCCATGATGTCGCTGAACACGAAGGCGGTGACGACCAGGACGCCGACGAAGAACTCCCCGCGCGGGAAGAACCACAGGGCGCCGGCGCTGACGCCGAGCGTGCCGACGATGGTGACGTGGTCGGGCTTGACGCCCAGGCGCAGCAGCAGGTCGGCGGGCGGCGCCCACACGTTGGTCCAGAACTGCCGGAATCGTTCGAGCACGATCTACTCCCCCTCGCCGAGCTCGGCCCAGCGGGCCGCGAGCATGTCCCGCGTCTCGGCGAGCAGCTGCGGCATCGTCTTGGTGCGCCCGATGACCGGCAGGAAGTTCGCGTCCCCGCCCCAGCGCGGCACGACGTGCTGGTGGAAGTGCGCGGCGATGCCGGCGCCGGCGATGGGGCCCTGGTTGATGCCGAGGTTGAAGCCGTGCGGGCTGGTGACCGACCGCAGCACCGTCATCGCCTCCTTGCTGAGCTGCGCGACCTCGGCGGTCTCGTCATCGGTGAGATGGGTGTAGTCGGCCACGTGGCGGAACGGGCAGATGAGCAGGTGGCCGGCGTTGTACGGGTACAGGTTCAGCACCGCGTACGCCGCCGTGCCGCGGCGGACGACCAGGCCGTCGGCGTCGCCCATCTGCGGGATGCGGCAGAACGGGCAGTCGGCCTCGGCATCGGACTCGGGCTTGTTCTCGCCCTTGATGTAGACGATCCGGTGCGGCGTCCACAGGCGCTCGAACGCGTCCGGCTCCCCCACGCCCTGTTGTTCCTCCACGCGGGAAACTCTAGGGCGTGGGGTTCTGGCTACTCGACCAGGCCGGACAGGGCGCGGTCGATCAGGCCCTTGCGGGCTGCGTCGTCGGCCAGCTGCTCCAGCCCGAAGCCCAGCAGGAGCGAGTCCTCGGTCGAGATGGCGCCGAACGCGTTGACCAGCTTCTCGCCGATCGTCCAGTTGCCCTGGTTCGGCGGGCTGCCCGCCGGCGGCTCGCCGACCGTCCAGCTGCTGTCGGCACCCTCGAACCCGTCGGCGTCGGTGCTGCCGTCGACGGTGACCTTGGTGTCGTCGACGAACGCGCCGATGCCACCGGTGGCAGGGTCGGTCACGTACGTGATCGACAGCTCGACCTGCTCGCCCAGGAAGGGGGCGAGGTCGAAGGCCACCGGCTCCCAGCCGCCGGTCGATCCGGTGAAGGAGTTCCACTCCCCGGACGACCCGCCGCCGGCACACCCCGCGCCACCGAGGTAGTGATCGAGGAACGGGTGCAGCTGCAGGAGGAACCCGTCCGGCTCGCACTCCGTCGGCGGCGTGGTGGTGCTCTTGCCGTCGCGCTCGGCCAGCGTCGTCCAGTTGTCCTGACCGACGGTGTGCGCCTCGACCATCACGTGGTCGTAGCCGCTCTCCAGGCTGGTGGACAGCTGGAACGCCAGCTCGCCGGCCGAGGCGCCGGTGAGGTCGACGGTCTTGGTCAGCCGCATGTAGGAGGAGTCCTGGTGCAGTGCGCCGGCGTACCGGCTGCCTTCGACCGGTGCGTAGGGGTCGACCCCGCTCGACGTGTACTCGGCCGCCCCCTTGCTGGCGAACTGCGGGAACTCACCGACCGGCAGCACGTCGCTGGTCGGCTGGAAGACACCGGCCTCGTCCAGCGGGTTGTCACCGTCGACGACCGGGCCACCGAAGGTGCCCTCGAACCCGTTGATCGGGTCGGCGACGCCGACCACGCTCTCGGGGTTCGCGTTGTCGGTGCGGCTGAAACCACCGAGGTAGTACTGACGGAAGTCATCGGCCATGATCAGGCAGTCCTCGAAGAACCCGGGGACGCTGTCGACGACACACTCGGCCTCGGGGTCGCCGTTGAGCCCGTAGAACAGGCCACCGACGGCGTCGCCGATTCCGGGAAGCCCGGAGTACTGGGCGGTCTCGCCCGCATGGACCAGCTTGCCGCCGTCGTTGAGGTAGTCGCGCACGGCCATCGTGGTGTACTGCTCCTTCTCGGCCACCGCGATGTCCGGCAGCTGGCCGAACGGGGTCGAGATCGTCTCGTCCTCCGGGTCCTGGGTCAGCCGGTTGTCGCCGAGGTACCAGACGACCGCGTCGTAGTGACCGAGCACACCGAGGTCGTGCGGGACCCCGCGCTGGTCGACGTCCCAGACGTCGGTGGTGTAGCCGGCGTCGTTGATCGCCTTCTCGTAGTCCGCCGCGTACTTCGGTGCGGTGACGCTCGCCGGGTAGTCCGGGTTGACGCCGGTGTAGTCCTCGTCGGCCAGCACCAGCACGTCGGCGCCGCTGTCGCCGACCACGGAGTACGTGAAGGCCTTGCTCTTGACCGGGCCCTTGCCGGGCTTGACCCCGGTGAACTGCACCTCGACCGTGTCGCCGGCCTTGGCGCCGCGAACCTGGCCACGGAACTCGGCGTAGTAGTCGTCGTTCTCGTCGCCGTAGCGTTCGCCGCCACGCCACTCCTTGATCTTCGTCGACTTCGCCTTCGCGCCGTTGATGCGGACGGACAGGCGCAGGTTCTTCAGCGCCCGCTTCGCGACGACGGCGACGGTCTGCGGATCGCCGTAGGAGACGTCGAAGGTGTCGGGCACGAACTCCGGGGTGGTGCGCCCGACCACCGAGGCCGGGTCGTCCGGGTCCCCGGCGGATTCGGCGACCGAGAGCGCGAACGGGATGTTCTTCTCGAACTCGGCCTGGACGAGCTCCTCGTCGTCGGGGAAGTTGAATCCGCTCTGGCAGTCATCGGCCTCCCACTCGTCGTCGGGTACCGAGTCGGACGCGGCCTCGCAGGTGGACATCTCCGGCGTGAAGCCGAGCGTGCCGAAGGCCTCGGTCATGTGGGTGTCGGTGTCGCCGTTGGTGGTGTACAGCTCGGCGGAGATGTCCGGGTCGTACCCGGCCACCGCCGGGTTCTCGTCGTCGCCGGCCATCGCCTCGTAGATGACGTCGTCGGGCGTCGGCGTCGAGACCTGCCACCCCGTTCCGTAGAGCAGCAGCTCGGCGGCGGAGTGGTAGTTGACGAGGAACTCGAAGCCGACCCGACCGACGAAGGAGTTCAGCGCCTTCGTCTCCGGCTCTGACGCCGGCGACGGGCCGCGGTAGGTCTCGCTGCCGGTGTTCGGTGAGGATCCTTCGTTGTCGTAGCCCCACTTGGTCTGGTAGTTGCGGTTGAGGTCGACACCGTCGCCTGGTGCGATCTGGCCGTCGCCGTTGTTGTCACGCAGGTTCTTGCGCCACAGCCGCTGGTCGGGCTCGAAGGTGAAGTCGTATCCGTCCGGGTTCGCCACCGGGACGAACCACAGCTCGTGCCGGTCGACCATGCGGGTGATCTTGGGGTCGCTGCCGTAGTTGTCGATGACGTGGTGCATCAGCCGACGGTTCATCTCCGGCGTGATCCACTCCCGTGCGTGCTGGGCGCCGACGTAGAGGACCGACGGCTTCTTGCCGTCCTTGGACGTGCGCGCCCCCTTGCTGACCTTGAGCGCCAGGATGTCCTGACCCTTGACGGTCGTGCCGATGCTGATCGTCTTGGCGATCCTCGGGTGGTCGGCAGCGGCCTTCTCGTACTCCGCCTTGATCCCGTCCGCGCCGGCATACTTCTTGAAGACCTCGTGGCCCTCGGCCGCCAGTCGGGTCGAGCGCTCCGAAGCGGTCTGGCCCTTGACCTTCTTGGGACGCATCTCGACGCCCTTCTTGCGCAGCTTCGAGGCCTGGGACCCGCTGAGGATCGCCTCGACGCGCACCTTCGCCTTCTTGCCGCGCTTCACCGGCGATCTTGGCGAAACGCAGGTCGTGGCGGTCGACACCGAGGTCGACGATGCGCCGAGATCTGGCTCGTGCCCAGATCACCCACGTACACGTCGAGATGGTCGTCGGGCGGAGCGGCCACCGACGAGCTCGTGCTCAACAGACCGGCCACCAACGCCAAGACAGCAAAGACAGACAAAGACCAACGACGCATGTTGTGCCCCCCGACACCCGATGTGAAAACCCTGGCTAAACGTGACCCGCCAGCGGCGCATTGTCAATGGCCCGGGGCCACCGCAACCCGATCGTCACACCTGGACGCGGTTCTCGATCGCCTCGACGATGCGGGCGACGGCATCCTCGACCGGGACGCCGTTGTCCTGCTCGCCGCTGCGGTAGCGGAAGGAGACGGCGCCGGCCTCGAGGTCCTGGTCGCCGGCGATGAGCATGAACGGCACCTTCTGGGTCTGGGCGGTGCGGATCTTCTTCTGCATGCGCTCGTCGGTGTGGTCCACCTCGACGCGAATGCCCCGGCCTTTCAGCCGATCGGCCACCGTGTCGAGGTAGTCGGCGTGGCGCTCGGCCACCGGGATGCCGACGACCTGGACCGGGGCCAGCCACGGCGGGAAGGCGCCGGCGTAGTGCTCGACGAGAACGCCGAGGAACCGCTCGATCGATCCGAACTTCGCGGAGTGGATCATCACCGGCTGCTGGCGCGAGCCGTCGGCGGCGACGTACTCGAGCCCGAAGCCGCGGGGCTGGTTGAAGTCGTACTGGATGGTCGACATCTGCCACGTACGACCGATCGCGTCGCGGGCCTGGACCGAGATCTTCGGGCCGTAGTAGGCGGCACCACCGGGATCGGGCACCAGCTCGAGGCCGGACTCGAGCGCCGCCTTCTCGAGCACCCGCGTCGCGGTGGCCCACTCATCCTCCGAGCCCACGAACTTGTCCGGCTTGGAGTCGTCGCGGGTCGACAGCTCGAGGTAGAAGTCGTCCAGCCCGAAGTCGCGGAACAGGCTCAGGCAGAAGTTCAGCAGGTGCTTGATCTCGGCGGGCGCCTGCTCGGCGGTGACGTAGGAGTGGGAGTCGTCCTGGGTCATGCCGCGGACGCGGGTCAGCCCATGGATCACACCGGACTTCTCGTTGCGGTAGACGCCGCCGAACTCGAACAGCCGGAGCGGCAGCTCGCGGTAGGAGCGCTGCCGGGACCGGAAGATCAGGTTGTGCATCGGGCAGTTCATGGCCTTGAGGTAGTACTTGCTGTTCTCCAGGTCCATCGGCGGGAACATGCCCTCGGCGTAGTACGGCAGGTGCCCGGAGGTGTGGAACAGGCCTTCCTTGGTGATGTGCGGCGTGCCGACGTACTCGAAACCCTCCTCGATGTGCCGGCGCCGGACGTAGTCCTCCATCTCCCGCTTGATGACGCCGCCCTTCGGGTGGAACACCGCGAGCCCGGAGCCGATCTCGTCGGGGAAGCTGAACAGGTCGAGCTCCTGGCCGAGCCGCCGATGGTCGCGGCGTTGCGCCTCCTCGATGCGGTGCAGGTAGGCGTCGAGGTCGTCCTTGGACGGCCATGCGGTGCCGTAGATGCGCTGCAGCTGCTTGTTCTTCTCATCGCCGCGCCAGTAGGCGGCGGCGCTGCGCATCAGGGTGAACGTCGGGATGCGCTTGGTCGTGGGCAGGTGCGGACCGCGGCAGAGGTCCTTCCAGGCCAGCGAACCGTCGCGCTTGAGGTTGTCGTAGATGGACAGGCCACCCTCGCCCACCTCGACGCCGGCACCCTCCGCGACCCCGTCGAGATCGGCACCGTCGGCGTTCGACTTCAAGCCGATGAGCTCGAGCTTGTACGGCTCGTCGGCCAGCTCGGCGCGGGCGTCGTCGTCGGAGACCTCGCGACGGTCGAACTTCTGGCCCTCCTTGACGATCTTGCGCATCCGCGTCTCGATGGCGGCAAGATCGTCGGGCGTGAACGGCTCGGCCACGTCGAAGTCGTAGTAGAAGCCGTCGGTGATGGGTGGGCCGATGCCCAGCTTCGCCTCGGGGAACAGCGCCTGCACGGCCTGCGCCATGACGTGGGCGGTCGAGTGCCGCAAGATGTCGAGGCCGTCCGGTGAGCCGATGGCAACCGGCTCGACCGTGTCACCGTCGCCCAGCTCGTGGGCGAGGTCGCGGAGGCGGCCGTCGACACGAGCGGCGACGACGTCCGGATCGTCGGCGAAGAGCTGCCATGCCTTGGTGCCGGTGTCGAGGGATCGCTCCTCGGACCCGTCACCGGACCTGACGACGACGGAGATCTGGGACACGACACACCTCGTTCTCGACGACGCGCCCGACGGCTGGCGCGTTCTGCTTGCGAGCCACCCTAGCCGAGCCGATCGGGTGACCCAGCACGTGCAAGCTCGCCGTCATCGGCGCGCGCGGTCATCCTCTGGGATCCTCTAGTCATGGACCAGCCGCTCTTCTGGAGCCTCCTCGGGGGCGTGACGTTGCTCGTCATGGCGATCCGGCTGACCCTCGGGCGGCCCTTCCTGCCCGGGCGAGCGGCCGTCATCGGTCCAGCCGAGCTGACCCTGGCCGCGGTGTGCGTGCTGGCCCTGGTGTTCCACTGCGGTGCGATGTTCTTCGCGCCGTGGACCGACGCACTTCCGGGCGGACGTGCTCTCGGCGACCCGGTCCGAGCGCTGGGGACCGCGAGCGAATGGGCGTACTGGGTGCCGGCGGCCGGGCTGATGCTGGCGGTCAGCCGGATCACGTGGCCTGCGCTCGTGCTGCTCGCCGCCACCCTCCTCGGGGTCGGCGTGACGATGTTCCGGCCGTACCCGCTCGACGTCCACCTGGCCTGGATCGCGGCCGCGGTGCTCACCCTGACCCTGATCTCGAGCTCGCTCCTGGGCCGAACCGCGACCGCCGCCCCGGCGGACTGACCGGCTAGGGTTCCAGCACGGACGGCGGCCACGAAGGACGACGCATGACATCGATCGGCATCATCGGCTCGGGATTCGGCGGCGTCGCGGTGGCGGTGGAGATGCTCCGCGGGGGCCACGACGATCTCCAGATCTGGGAACGTGGCGACGACCTGGGCGGCGTCTGGCGCGACAACACGTACCCCGGTGCCGGCTGCGACGTTCCGTCGCCGCTGTACTCCTTCTCGTACGCCCCGAACCCGAACTGGTCCCGCCGGTACGCGTTGCAGCAGGAGATCCACGACTACCTGCGCCGGGTCGCCGACCAGCACGGCGTGACGCCGCGCATCACCTACGGCCGTGAGGTCACGGCGGCCACCTGGGTCGACGATGACCACCGGTGGACGGTCACCTTCGCCGACGGCTCCTCCCAGTCCGTGGACCTCCTCATCAGCGCCGTCGGACAGCTGTCCGAGCCGAGGGTGCCGGCCCTCCCCGGCGCCGACTCCTTCGAGGGACCGTCGTTCCACTCGGCCCGATGGGACCACGGCGCCGACATGCAGGGCCGCACCGTCGCGGTCGTCGGTTCGGGAGCGAGTGCGGTCCAGCTCGTGCCCCATCTCGTGCGCGACGGCGAACGCGTCGTCTTGTTCCAGCGCTCCCCCAACTACCTGCTCCCCAAGCCCGACATGCCCTACCGGAGTTGGCACGCCGGCCTGTTCCACCGGGTCCCGGCCACGCAACAGCTCGAGCGTGCCGGCATCTGGACGCTCATGGAGCAGTTCGCGCGCGGGCTCGACGCCTCGTCGCCGGTCGGCAAGATCAACCACACCCTCGCGATGCGCCATCTGCACTCCCAGGTCAAGGATCCGGAGCTCCGCGCCAAGCTGACGCCGGACTACCCGATCGGGTGCAAGCGCATCCTGTTCAGCAACGACTTCTACCCGGCGCTGGCCGAACCGACGGTCGAGGTCGTCACCGAGGCGGTCACCGAGGTGCGTCCGCACGGTGTCGTCGACGCGACCGGCCGCGAGCACCCCGCGGACGTCGTCGTGTACGCCACCGGCTTCGACGCCCAGGACTTCCTCGACACCATCGACGTCACGGGTGCCGACGGTGAGAAGCTGGCCACCCGCTGGGCCGACGGCGCGCGCGCCTACCTCGGCATGTACGTGCCCGGGTTTCCCGAACCTGTTCGTCACCTATGGACCGAACACGAACCTCGGCGGCGGATCGATCATCTACATGCTGGAGGCGCAGGCCCGGCACATGCGCCAGGTCGTCGACCGGCTCGAGGCCGGTCAGTACGACAGCGTCGAGGTGACCGCCGAGACCGACCAGGCCTACGACCGGGAACTGCGCGCGCAGCTGGAACGCTCGGTCTGGGCCAGCTGCGAGAACTGGTACCGCCACCCGTCCGGCCGCATCACGTCGAACTGGCCCGGAGCGACCCGGCCGTTCGCCCAACGCACTCGCACGCTGGAGCCGGGCGAGTTCGCCTGGGCCTGAGGTCGATAGCGGTCAGGCCGCCGGCTTGCGGCCGATCGCGATGAAGCCCGCGAACCACATCTCGGCGTCCGGCACGGCCGCGAACCGCTCCCGCGCAGCGGCCCACTGCTCAACCTCATCGGGCGCCAGCACGCCCGCGGCGACCATGGCGTCCTGGGCCGAGATCAGCGGCCCGCCGAGGGTGAGGACCTCGGCCGGGATCCGCCGGTAGCTGCCCTGGTTCTCGACGACATCCAGCCCGGCCGCACGCAACATCGTGCCGAGTCGCGGTCCCATCCGGACGTCGTTGCCGAGCTGGCGGTGGAATGCGGCGTACCGGTCGAACTGCTCCTGCAGACCCGATTCCGCCGGCGAGGAGCGGGTCGCGTCGAGGTCGACGTCGACGAGGTACACATGCCCGCCCGGCCTGGCGAGGTCGGCGAGATGGGCGACGATCTCTGGGGCGGCGGCGCCGGTGTGGGTGAGGACGTGCCGCATCATCACGCAGTCCCAGGACTCCGGTTCCAGGCCCGTCGCCGCACCGGTGCCGCCCCGCACCTCGACGTGCTGGAGGCCGGCCGCGTCAAGCTCTTCTCGCGCCGCCGCGCGAGCCGGATCGCCGGGCTCGATGCCGACGGTCGTGCCGGTCGGCCCGACGACCTTCGCGAGCTCGATGAGCACCGCGCCGGGGCCACACCCCACGTCGGCCACGCTCGCGCCGGGAACCACGCCGGCGAGCTGCCAGAGCTCGGACTCCTCCTCGCGGGCGAATCCGGCCATCATCCGGTACCTCTCGCGCTCCGGCTCGCTGAGCTGGAGCGCGTAACCCTCGTTCGCTTGCGTCATGTCAAGCTCCTGTCCAGCGCCGAATCTACGCTTTCCCGCCAGCCCGCGTCAGGCGTACCGTGGCGACAACGGAAGGGGTGTCCCATGTTCGAATCCGCATCCTGTGCCGCCGTCCTCCCCGCGTCCGACATCACCCGCGCGAAGTCGTTCTGGCACGACACCTTCGGCCTCGATCCGGTCGAGGAGTTCGCTCCCGACGCGGTGATGTTCGAGATCAACGGCGCGCGCGTCCTGGTGTACGAGACCCAGTTCGCGGGCACCACGCAGAGCACGGCGCTGGCCATCGACGTCACCGACTTCGACGACGCCGTGGCCGAGCTCGGCTCGAAGGGCGTCCGGCTCAACGAGTACGACCTTCCCGGCATCACGACGGTCGATGGGGTCGCCGAGATCGAAGGCAACCGCGTGGCCTGGTTCAACGACAGCGAGGGGAACATCCTCAGCCTGGGCGAGCGCGGCTGAGTCAACGGCAGAGCGCGTCGATCTCCCGCTGAATCTTGTCCCGCGGGGCCACCGTGCCAAGACCCTCGATGTTGATGCGCGCGTCGATCTGCGACCCGACGTCGGCCACCAGCTGGACGACGTCCTCACGAATCTTGGGCGCGGCATTGTCGCCGGCCTTCGCGAGGGCGTCGAGCGCGTCGCGCATCTTCTCCTCATCGGCCTTCGTGAACGGGGTGTCGTTGTTCTTGTACTTGTCCCACACGGCCTGGATGTCCTCGACCGCACCGGAGCCGACGATGGCCTGACAGCTCTTCTCGGCGCTGGACGCCGTGGCCTCAGGCAGCTCCGGCGACGACGTCTCGGTCGCCGACCCGTAGGCGTCCTCGTCCACGTTGTCGCCGCTGCAGCCGACGAGCGTGAAGGTGGCCACCAGCAGGGCGACCACGAGGGCGGGAGTTCGGTGGGTCCGAGACATGGGCCATACGGTAGCCGACTGCTCGCCGCTCCACTGCCGGGATGGCGACGAGTTCAGCGAGTTCACCGGCTTCCCGGTGGTTCATGGCTCCTAGGAGTGAGGGGCTTCGTCGCCGGACCCTCGAGTACGGCTCCGTCCGCCCCGAACCGGGACCCGTGCAGGGGGCAATCCCACGACTTCTCGGCGTCGTTCCAGGACAGCGCTCCACCCAGATGGGTGCAGATCGCGGTGATCGAGCAGGTGCGGCCATCCACCGTCGACACGCCCGTCGGCACCAGTCCGTCTCGGCCGACCACGCCCGCACCCTCGGGTGGCGGGCTGGATGGCACGGCGTGGAGGCCCAGATCGGCCAGGTGACGCACCGCGGCGATGCCGACGGCCGCATTCGTCCGAACGATGTTCGCCGCCCCGGTCGGCCGCGTGATGCGTCGTCCGAGGACGCCGGCCCACTGCGGCTTCTCGCCGAGGATGTGACCGGCGATGTTCTTGGCCGCGGCAACGCCGTTCGTCAGTCCCCACTTGTCGAACCCGGTGGCGAGGAGGATGCGCCCACCGCCACGCGGCAACGCTCCCACGTACGGGATGCCGTCATGGGAGCGATAGTCCTGGGCCGACCAGGCATGCGTCTCCCTGGCTCCGGGGAAGTGGTGGGCCACCCAGGTTCGGAGTCGCTCCAGGTGCTCCAGCTCGGAGGTCGCGCGGCCGACCACGTGGCCTTCGCCGCCCACGAGCAGCAGGCTGCTGCCGTCGGGTCGCGTCACCTCGCGCAGCGACCGGATCGGCGACCCTGCCGACAGGTACATGTCGCGCGGCGGCTCGGTCCCTTCGAAGGCGAGCAGGTAGGAGCGATGGGCTTCGACCTTCGCGAAGTACAAGCCACGATCGAGCAGCGGAGTCCCGGTGGCGAGCACCAGCCGGTGACCCGACAGGCGGCTGCCGTCGTCCAGCGTCGCGGTGGGCTTGCCGGTCTTGGCGACGGACACCACGCGACGGCCCTCGTGAACGGTGCCACCGTGCCGGCGCAGCTCGAGCACCAAGGCCCGGAGCACCGTCATCGGGTCCAGCTGAGCCTGGTCGGACAGGACGACGCCGCCATGCGCGGGGAACGGTACGTCGAGGGAGTCCACCCACCGAGCGCCCAGGCCGAGCGCACGAGCGGCCTCGAGCTCGTCTCGTGCGGATCGGACCTCGGCCTCGCGCGCCGCATACGTCACGGCGTCTCGCCGGTCGACCGGCACCCCGTGGTCGTGGCAGAACGCCAGCAGCCACTCCTGGCCGTCGACGTTGGCGTCGACGTAGGCCTGTGCCACGCGGTGCGACTGCAGGCCCAGCATCTGGGACAGCTTCGTCCCCTGGAGCAGCGAGACCTTGCCGGTCGTGTGTCCGGTGGTCACCGCCCCGACCCGGCGGGCCTCCACGACCGCCACCCGTCGGCCGGCCCGGGCCAGCAGTACAGCCGTCGTCAGCCCGGTCAGGCCGGCCCCGACGATGACGTCGTCGACCTCGGATCGATCGTCGAGGGGATCCGCCGGTACCGGATCGGCGTGGTCGATCCACACGGACGTCATGCCGGCCTCCATCCTCGAGTCGAGCCGCGAGCATAACCAGCGCGATCGACATCGGCATCACGAGGAACGGGCGCCCAGAACATGCGGACTCACCGCAGATGTGCAGACGATGTGTGACAGGAGGTCATCAGCCATGAACGACAACGCATTTCCGGCACAACAACAGCAACCGCCCGGCGTGACGGACGAGATGGAACCGCGCCCCGACCACGGCGAGGACAGCTACGAAGGCCACGAACGTCTCACCGGCAAGCGGGCGCTGGTGACCGGCGGAGACTCCGGGATCGGACGCGCCGTGGCTCTCGCCTTCGCCCGAGAAGGAGCGGACGTCGCCTTCACCCACCTGGCGGAGGAACAGACGGACGCTCGAGAGACCACCGACTTGGTCGAGTCGGCCGGACGCCGAGCCCTCGCGATCGAGGTGGACCTGCGCGAGCGAGCCGACTGCGATGTCGCGGTGGCGAGGACGGCCGAGGAGCTCGGCGGTCTCGACATCCTGGTCAACAACGCCGGCTTCCAGATGGCGCGGGACGACGGCCTCGAGGGGATCGATGACGAGCGCCTCGAGCGAGTCTTCCGCACGAACCTGTACGCGCTGTTCTGGGTGACCCGGACTGCAGTGCCGCACCTTCGAGCGTCCCGCGGATGCATCGTGAACAACTCCTCGATCCAGGCCTATGAGCCGTCCACGACGTTGCTGGACTACGCCGCGACGAAGGCGGCGATCAACAACGCCACCGTGAACCTGGCGGCCGAGCTCGGACCGGACGGCATTCGGGTCAACGCCGTCGCGCCCGGCCCGATCTGGACACCATTGCAGCCGGCCACCCAGCCCGTGGAGAAGCTGCAGAAGTTCGGCACCGACACTCCCCTCGGCCGGGCCGGCCAGCCCGCCGAGGTGGCACCGGCGTTCGTGTTCCTCGCGTCCGAACGTGACGCGAGCTACGTCTCGGGCACCGTCCTCGGCGTGACCGGAGGCAAACCGGTGTTCTGACCGTCGGCCGGATCCTCGAGGGACAGAGTGCGCCGTAGAAGGTCGTGGGCGACGGCGTCGAGGTCGAGGTCCGCACCGGCGGCCGCGCGCTGCCGGCCCGCCCCGCCGCCGTCGCGCAGCAACATCTCGACGCCATCGCGCACGATCTCCTCGTCCCCCGCGGCGCGCAGCGCGTCGGCCACGTGGTCGAGGAGGACGCCGACGACCTCGCCGGCCGGCTTCCGAACGGCCGTTCGCGGATCCAGCAGCTCACCGGTGAGACCGTAGCGGCGCGCCAGCCACCGACCCGCCCGCAGCATCTCGACCCGCCACGGGTCCCCCGCCTCCGCTGCGGACGGACACCGTCTCGACCAATGCTCGAGTGAGCGCGGCCACGATGAGCGCGTCGTCGATGTCCGTGCACACATCGGTGACCCGAACCTCGACCGTGGGGTAGTGCTCGGCCAGCCGGGCGTCGAAGTAGACCATCGCCTCATCGATCACCGCTCCGGTCTCCACCAGGCGCCGCACGGTCTCGTGGTACCGCTCAGCATCACCGAACGCCTCGACGGGTCCGGCGCTCGGCCAGCCGTCCCAGACCTGCTCGCGCCAGCACGCGTACCTGGTGTCGATCCCGTCGCTGAACGGCGAGTTCGCGGCCAGTGCGACGAGCACCGGCAGCCAGGGCTGGATGCGATCGAGGATGCGCACGCCTTCGTCGTCGTCGGTGACCTCGACGTGGACGTGCATGCCGCACACCGGTCCGCGCCGGCCGACCTCGCCGTAGAGGTCGAACATCTGCTGATAGCGCGGCTTGGGGGTCGGGACCTCCGCCACCCGCGCGGCGAACAGGGCCGTCGGCGCGGCGAGGATGGCCGCACCGGCGGCCATCGCAGCCTTCGACGCGCGCTCGCGCCCGGCGACCAGGTGCGCCCGTAGCTCGGCGAGGTCCGTGGTCGGCTCGGTGTTCACCTCGATCTGCTGGAGGAAGAGCTCCTGCTCCAGCTCCTCGGGCTCGTCCGCCCCCATCTCATCGGCTCGGATGGCGTGGTGCGACACCGGCCGCACCAGGCAGGTTTCCGGGTCGACGAGGAACATCTCCTCCTCGATTCCGACCTTGCGGACCCGCGTCACGTCTCGACGCCGACGCTCAACACGCCCACGGCCCGCGAGCGTGAGCATCCGCATGGCGGCCTCACGGGGCCTTGCCATCAGGGATCACCTTGTGCGTTCCGTCGCACCACGGCTGGATGGATGACTTTCCGCAGCGGCACACCGCACTCACCGGTCGGTGCGTTCGATGCGGTTTCCCGTCCTCGTCGGCGACCACGCGGTCGCCCCGCACGAGCATGGGACCTCCCGGGCAGAGGATGACGTCCTCGTGGGTCGAGCCGGTCATGCGGACCGACCCCAGGAAGCGAGCTGCTGGGCGGCGTACCGGGATTCGAGGTCGAGACAGGTGAACGCACCGAACAGGACCGACGGGACGAGCTTCGGCTCCTCGGCCATCAGCGACCCGCAGATCGTCCGGACCGCGAGCTGTTCGTGCACGGCGTCGGCTTCGACGTGCTCGTCGTAGTACCGGGTGACCCGGCTCCCGAACCCGAGTCGGCTCAGCCCCTGGCTGATCTTCCGACACGGGATCGAGCTGGTGGCCTCGAATGCCGCCAGATGCCCCAGAGCAGCACCCCGATGTCGGCGGTGCAGCCCGAACATCGACATCGCGTTGTTGATCTGGAGGATCTCCACCGGAACCTCGTCGATGTACGCCCCGACGTCACTGCGCAGACCGGCGTCCTCCAAGGCTTCGGCGAACAGATTGGAGTGGAGCCGGGCGGGGTCGCCGCATCCGTACTCGTCGAACTGCAGTTCCATCAAGGCCGCCTGCGTGACCGGACTCAACCGCGGCACGAGCCAGGCCACCGGGTCCGACTCCTTCAGGTGGTAGATCGACCGATGTCTGAGGAATTCCAAGGCCTGGCCCGGGTCGGCCTGTCGATGGATGAAGGGCGCCATCGAGGTTCCCTCGTGGGACTCGATCAGGTCCCACAGGGCTGCCACGGGGTCGTCGACCTGCCCGGGCGGGGTGAATCGCGAGGCCAGCTCAGTTTCGAAGTCCCGCTCCAGCCGGGATCGCACCCGCAGCAGATCGGCATCCCACTCTCGCGCGGGGTCGACGTCATCGAAGCCGCGATAGTGCTGCTCGTAGATGGCCCACAACGTGATCTGCGCGTCGTCGCTCGATTCCGGACGCGCGTCGATCCGTCCAAGCTCATCACCGGCGATGAGTCGGGCGAACACGGCATCGCTCAGTCGGCCGCGGGGCTTCGGCATCAACACGGCCACCCCTCCTCCGCGATCAAGACGACCACACCGCGGTCGAATCTTCGTGTTTCCCGACAACGCACCGGGCTGCCCGTCTCTGTCAGGTGGGCGGCGACCGCCTCGACCTGCGTGCTCGACCCAAGCTGCAGGAGGGCCGCCCCACCCGGTGCCAGGTGGCGGGACACCAACCCGACGCAGGTGCGGGCCACGGCGAGACCGTCGACGCCGCCGTCGATCGCAGCGGACGGATCCTCGGGGAACCGCCCGATCTCAGCCGACGGCACCCACGGCGGGTCGGCGACGATGAGCGAGAACGTCTCGCTCGATGCGACTGCCACCTCGAGGTCGGCCTCGCGAACCTCGGTCCGGCTCGCAGCGCCGGCCCGGTCGGCGTTCAGGTGCGCCCAGCCGCAGGCGGCCGGGTCGGCGTCCACCAGCACCAGCTGACGCGACGACCGCGCTGTTGCCGCCAAGCCGATGTGGCCGGCCCCGGCGCACAGCTCCAGGACCGGGCCAGGTGGGAGCTCCTCGAGCAGGACCGAGGCCCACAGTGCGTGGGCCTCGGTCCACGCCCGCGGGCGCAGGACTCGGGAGTCGAAGCCGATCTGGAGTCCGGCGAACGTGGTCGTCAGGGCCGCTGGCACCACGTCGCTCGCCGTCTGACCGGGCATGGGCGCCTACCGTGCACTCACGGACGGTCGACGTCGCCGCGCCACGCACCGGTCTCGCTGGAGCGGCTCTCGATGAAGCCCTTGAAGTTGTCGAGGTCGCCCTTCACCCGCATCTTCAGGACACCGGCCTTGTCGCCCACGTTCTCGATGAATCCCTCCGGATCGATCGACATCTGCACGGTGACCTTCGTCGTGTTCTCGTCGAGACGATGGAAGGTGACCACGCCGGCGTGCTCCGGTCCGTCGTCGGATTGCCAGGCGATCCGCTCGTCCGGATGCTGCTCGGTGACGGTGGCGTCGAACTCACGCGTCACGGGTCCGACCTTGGTGACCCAGTGAAGGTGGGTGTCGTCGATCTGCCGGACCTCCTCGACGCCGTCCATGAACTGGGGGAAGGATTCGAACTGAGTCCACTGGTTGTACGCCGTGGAGACGTCGACGTTGACGTCGACCGAATCGGTGATCGTGCTCATGTGCTTGTCCTTCCGGTAGGGATCGATGCGAAGGCCAGTCTTCGTCCAGACCTGGTCGGGCGCATCTTGAAGCCTCCGGGAGTGCTCGCCCGGTGGTCGGTGCTCAGACGTCGTCGGCCTCGACGACGTCGCTGCTGGGATCGACGACGGTCTCCGGATCGTCCGGCGCAGTGACGTCGGGTTCACTGACCGGCGAAACATCTGGATCGGTGGTCTCGGTGGTCGGCAGGTCCTCTTCGGGCGGTGTCTCGGTCATGATGTCGCTCCTGTGGTGTGGTCGCCTGGTGCGCGCTGGTGACTCGCCACCCTCGCGCGCATTCGTTGTCGCCAGTGTTGGCCCGACACCCGGACTGCGCATCCCGGAGCCGCGGCAGTCGTCGAGTTGCGGCCGGCCGAGACCGACCTAGCGTGGAGACAAGGCGAGAGAACTCGCCGTCGGTGGACCCGGGCCGGTCGGTCTCACGCAGATTCGGTCGGCCCGCCATCGAGAAGAAACGAGTCGAAAGGATGATCCCTGATGGGCTTGGACGACAAGATCGAGAACAAGGGCGAAGATCTCAAGGGCAAGGCGAAGGAAGCCACCGGCAAGGCCACCGGCGATGAGGAGCAGGAGGCCGAGGGCAAGACCGATCAGGCGAAGTCGAGCCTGAAGGATGCCAAGGAGAACGTGAAGGACGCCTTCAGCTGAGCACCCGACGACCCCGTTCCGCGATCACACCGAGATGCGGGACGGGGTCGTCGTCTGTGCGCGAGCGGTCTCGGCACCGCCGAGAACCTGGTTGATGTGAACCCACGACAGCCCCGCGGCTCGAGCCATCCGGATCGCGGCCGCCACGAGGTCGTCGGTGGTCGGTTCCCGCAGTTCCGACGGACCGCGCGCCGCCGGTGCGCTGATCATCGTCTCGACCGCCACGGTTCCATTCACCTCGTTCATGGCGGAAGTATGGAACGCCTCGGGCGAAACCGCACCTCGTCGCTGCAGCGCTCGTCTCTCAGATGATCTCGATCACCGCATCGGAGAAATCGTCGTCGAATCTTGCGGCCAGGTAGTCGCGCACCTGCTGCTCGGCGTCGTCGAGCCCGGCCACTCGAGTGAAGCCGTCGCCGATCATGCCTTCGCCCTCGACGTGGAGTTCCCACCCGTCTGATGACTTGAGGGCGCGAACCACGAACCGTCCGCTGGGCGGGGGATGGCCAATGGTCGTCATCGACGCATCATGGCAGAACTCGCGCAGAGGTGGTGGGCGAGGATATGGATGGTGGGTGGCGTGGGGTTTCACCGGATTCGTTGCCGACAGGGATGCCCGTCCGGCAGGGTGCCGTGCATGGACGATGACGATCTGCTGGCGGATGCACCAGACATCGCGGTCCGGCAGGCGCTGGTGGCGCACCTGCGAGCTGCAGGCTTCGACGAGCAGCTGCTGAAGCAGGCGGCGAAACGTGGCCGGCTCTACGCCCTCGAAGGCGACCAGCTCATCCGACCCGGCGCCCCGGTGCTGACCATCGCTGAGCTGGCTGCGCGATTGGGTCAGGAACCGGCCGCGACGGCGCAGCTGTGGCGGGCACTGGGGCTCGACGAGCCGGTGGCCGATGAGCCGGTGGCCACGGAGGAGGAGGCCGCCGCTCTCGCGGTGTGGCCACTCATCGGGGAGCTCGTGGGTGAGCATCACGCGCTGACACTGGCCCGAGTGAACGGGTCCACGGCTTCGCGCATGGGTGAAGCCGTGGCTTCGACGATGATCGAAGCCCTACCCGAGATCGACCTGCTGAACAGCTCCGACGAGCTCGCGACCTCGCACGCTTTCGCAGCAGCAGCTTCTCTCATGCCACAGGTGGTGCGCTTGATCGAGATGATGTTCCGCCACCACCTCCTGGCTGCAACACGTCACTTCGAGCAGGCCCAGGCGCCGGCGGGTTTCGGTCTGCAAGGTGTGCCGTGGTGCGTCGGTTTTGCCGATCTGTCCGGTTTCACGGCGGCGACCGAGCGGTTGGATGCACGAGCGTTGCACGACTTGCTCGGCGTCTTCGAAAGTGTGGCGCACGACGAGGCGGCGGCCGCGGGGGTTCGTTGCGTGAAGCTCATCGGGGACGCCGCCATGTTCGTGGGTGCGTCGCCGGACGGTCTAGCCCAGGCCTCACACGGTCTCATCGCTCGGATGGCGGAACTCGAGGTCTCCCTGCCCGTACGAGCAGGCATGGCCGCCGGGGACGTCGTCGTCCGAGCCGGCGACTACTTCGGCCCGGCCGTCAACCTCGCCTCACGGCTGCTCGAGCTGGCCTCGCCAGGGGAAGTGCTGGCAGAGCCGGTGCTGGCCTCGCGGCTCGGGGAGCTGTGGGACGTCGAGGCGCGGGAGGCTCGCGAGGTGAAGGGCATCGCCGAGCCGGTGGTCCCGTACCTGGTGCGGGCGGGCGAGCGCTGAACCGAGGCGGGGTCACATTCGCTTCTCGTCGGCGTGCGGCGGCCCGATGAGTCCGCCGCACGCCGCGTCGTAGGCTGGCATCGGAGAGGAGGCCGCAATGGCCGATCCGGTGAGCGACATCATCGGGAACTATCGGGCGTTTGCTGCCCAGCAGCACGAGCGCCTGCTCGCCCGGGGCATCGACATCGGTCCGTACTCGCTCAGCCATCTCGCCGTCCGCGTGCCAGAGTGGGACCAGTACATACACGTGCGGAACCTGCTCGAACGCCTCGCGGTCGCCAATCGCGAGAACGTCTGGAACGGCCGCCCGATCTCCCTGATCGTTCCTGCAGAGCCGCTCGAAGTCCTCGACGGCAAGGTCGTCCGCTCATCGAGCTCATCCCTCCCGTGCACCAGCGCGTCTACAAGATGGGGTTGGAGCACCTCGGAGTCGTGGTCGGCGACACGTTCGACGCGTTCGTCGGAACCCACAAGCCCGTCCTGACGGGACAGCAGTTCCAGGGCCCGAACAGCACCCCTGACCCCGTCTACATCTTGTTCGAGGACTTCACGCACGTGAAGTTCTATCGACTTTCGCTGAGGGCATCCATCGAGCTCGATGCCGGCCGCTTCGACGAGGGGTTCCACCACGTCGACGACTGGGTGCCCCAACGGCTTGTGACCGCGACCGGCCCGAACCACAGCGACCGCGAACACCCGGCCGCAGTACAGCAACGAGTTGAGCAAGCTGAACGGCCTGATAGCGGCAGCGGAGGCCAGGCGTTCGGTCGATGACGAGGACTCTGTGGTCGCGAGGACGCCGGACGAGGAGTGGGATGGCACCGGCTACTAGTCCCTAGAACCACTGTTGGCGAGGACGACAAGAAGCTCGGCAGCCGGCCGCAACGCCGAGCTGGTGTTCGCGGCACCTACGGCATCAGGGGTCTGGCCGGATGAGACGCAAATGCCCTTAGCCCGCTTCGGCTCGACGCGAGCCGATCCAGCCTAGACCCAAGGTGAGCAATAGCCATGGCGCGATCCAGATGAGATGACCCAGCAGATCGCCCGGGTCGTGCCCATAGAGTTCCTGCATCACGACCGCCATCGGGTACAACAATCCACCGAACACGGCGGCAACAGCTAGCCATCCTGCCGATCGTGCGGCGATACCGGTCAAGACGCTGCCCAGCGCGAATAGGAAGGCGCTGAGGCCGATCACGAACGCGTACCACGGCGGAGACGCCGCTGCGCCGGGCGCGAAGGGGTTGTAGTTCCAGCCATCTGTGACGACCGAGCCCACACCGCCGATCAGGTTGGCGACGACCCCCACCGCTGCGACGCCCAGGCCAATGACACCAAACCGGCTCTGATGGCGATGCCCAGCCTTGACGACTAGGGCGACCAGCGCTGCGAATAGAGCGATCCGCAGCACGCCCAAGATGACAAAGTGGCGACCAACGGACTCCAACCCTCCAGCTACGACCAGGATGATCCAAGCGGCGATCACGGCGGCGACCATGCGGCCGACCACGCCCGGTAAGCGGGCCGCTTCGTCCTCGTCGATTTGGTCGACTCGGTCGGTGTTCATGCATTCTCCTGATGGCGCGCGGTGGGCAAGGCGTTCAACCCGGTCGGAGTGGTGCTCGGCAGCATAGTCCCGCGAAGCCGCGCTCATCGTCGCTGCTCGCCTAATCTGTAACTATGCCCCCCGGCAACGACTACGGCGAACCCAAGGGCCCAGCACCGCCGCAACGCCCAAACCGTCCTCAACGACCCTGGCCGCTGGAAAGTGACAAGGCCGGCTGTCACGGAGAAAAGGGGCCGTGATGATCGTCGAGATTCCGCTGCAGGCCGAAGTTGAGTGCGCCGCCGAGCGGATCTTCGAGGTGATCGCTGATCTAAACGGTCAGGATCGTTGGCTGACGCGGTCAAGCGTATTCCGCGGAACGGTCGATGTCTCCGACAACCCGGTGCGACTCGGAAGTACCTATCGCGAGCCGAGTCCACAAGGCGTGAGACATGGCGAGGTCATCGAGTTCGAACCTCCAATGCGGATTACCTTTCACCACCCCCTAAGGTTGCGGCCTTTCGGACGTATCGACTTCGTGCAGAGGTACACCCTTGAACCGCTGGGCGAGATGACCCTGGTGCGGCGCGTGGCGGTCGTCGGCATTCCCGCATACCTCCGGCCGGCAGCTCGGACCATCCGAAACACGACCACTCGCGAAAGCGGGCGGACCCTGACTGCACTCAAGGCCTATTGCGAAACGATCCCTCGCTGAGACTGCCCAGGTCGGAGGGGCCTTGGTCCAAATGCAGCCTACGAGTGCTTGACCGTTGCGCTTCCTCCTGCAATCCATGGATACGTGACTGCCAGGGCGAGACCGGTGACCACTGCGAGTATGAGGTTGTGAAGCGTCTCTGGCGCGAGCAAGAAGTGCGCCAACCAGAGAATCGGGATCGCCGTCATCACGAGCCGGGCCCAGCGGTCGCCGTGGCGGAAGGCGGATCAGCAAGACCACCAAAATGACAATGCTGAGCGCCAGCCGGGTCATGCCCCATCCACGGATCAGCAACTCACCTTCGCCGGGGCGGAACTCGGGTCGATTAGAAACTGTGAACGGTGATATCAGCATCGTCACCGAGATCAGCAGGCTCAACACTTCGGTGACGACGAGGACGACAAACCCAATTTTGGCCATTTCGCTGTCCTCACTCGCGCAGGGAGGTTGCCATCGTAAGGATCGACACCGGTCATCAGCAAGAGAATGCAGGGCGGGTGCCCCAACTGCCGAGTTGCCGTATTTTCGTACGACGGCGCGACACCTTCACCCACGGGTGACAAAGAACCGCCCCGCGCACTCGGGGGAGAGATTCGCAGAGCGAGTGCTCTCCGAGAAGGACGGTACAGACGCGAGTCGAGACGCTCGCACGCATGTTCTAGTCTGAGGGCCGTGGGGATGAACCCGTCACGGCGCGACAAGTGGCCGGCGGGCGCGCTCGCGGAATCGAGGACCAGCCGCACCCCATCGAGGTCGAGGTCCGTATCGAGTGGGCAGACGACGGTGAGGAATGGGTCATGGGTCGTGCGCATCGCTGGACGAACACAGCGAGGGGCGGCCGTCCACCTGGATTGGCTAGCAGGGGGCGGGGTTTGTTGGCAGTGGCAATCCGCCGGGCGTAGCGGCCATGAGGTCCTTCACCGCGCGCTGGAACCTGCTGAACTCCAACTTCAGCAGTGCGATGCTCCGGTTCTCATTAGCGACGGTGGCCAGCTCCGTGGCCACACGGTCCAAGGCGGCGATTTCCACGAAGCGCATGCCCCCGTTTAACTGGCTGACAAGGACAGTGACGACGTTCACCACGATGCTTTCGAAAACTTGGTTTACGGCCTGGATTGGCGACCCGGGGTACGGTGCTACCGCATCCAGAGCCGCCGCCGTCGCGGATGCGGCGTCGTAGGTGGCCTTGGCTTGAGCTCTGACGTTGCTGGCCAACTCGCGGATGCAGGCCTTCGGAGCAACCTGTTTGCTCGTAGCACCCGGAGCCGGGGTCGGCGCCGTCGCTCCCCACGACGGGGTAGCAGTGGAAGTCGCTACGACAAGACTCAGAGCAATAATCGCAGCGGTGACACCACGCCTGACAGAGCCCGAGGGGAGTGACTTCTTCATGATCGACCAACCGGGGAGGGGAACTTCACGAGTCTATTGCTGCGGCATTCGCTCCCTCATCACCACAACGAATGGTTCCACATAGTCCTTTGGCGCCAGACCGAGACGAGCGACCGCCCCGCGCAGTCGGGGAGAGAGGCCCACACGCGACGGTCGCTCGGCGGTCTAGTAGTTCGCGCGGATGCGGTCTAACTTGAATACAGGGGCTATGAAAGAGGGTTTCCGTATGTCAGACATACAGAGCATCGACTCCCGAGCGAGCGGCGCCCGTTCCGGGACCACGGTCACATGGACGTCGTCACACTCGGTAGTTTCACTCTCGGTCGAGGGACCTTCGAGCCCGGGTGGCGCTGGTCGGAGGACGTTAAGCCCATCGCCGGAACTGACTCCTGTCAGGCGCACCACACTGGTATCTGTGTGTCGGGCCAGATGACGATCCGGTCCGATGATGGAGATGAGTTCACGGTCCGTGCGGGCGACGTTTTTGACCTCGACCCGGGCCATGACGCCTGGACGGACGGCGATGAGCCCTGCGTGCTACTGGACACAGGAGTCGCGGCATACGCCAAGCCAGAGTGACACGCGACCGCCCCGCGCACTCGAGGGAGAGATGTGCGGGGCGGCCCTGCGCTGAGGCTTCGTGGCGTCCTCAGCGCGCCAGTTCGTCGAGCTTGTCGGCCATCGTCAGCAGAACCGCAGCGAGGTCACGGCAGTCAGCAGCCGAGAGGTGGGGCTTGAGGTCGCCGACCGACTCACCGTTCATCCAGGCGAGCGCGACGGGCGTCCGGTACAGGTTGTGGCCGCCAACCCAGTCGACGAGCTGCGTGACCTGTCCCTCCGCCGCGCCCTGCTTCAGCATCGGCGTGGAGTGAGTGGCGGCGTCCGGTAGTTGGTTGTAGCAGTCGTCGAGCGCGCACCAGTCGGGGTGAACCTCGGGCGGCGCTGCGGTGGTGGTGTTCGTCATTTCGGGGCTCCTTGCGTTGGGAGCCGAGCGGTGTCGAGTTCCACGCTCATTCCACTCGCTTGGTCAGACTCATCCTGATTGTGCTCTGACCTGCGGTGATGCTGGTGGGCGATACTGGGTTCGAACCAGTGACCTCTTCGGTGTGAACGAAGCGCGCTACCACTGCGCCAATCGCCCCGGCAACGGAGAAACCCTAACCTACGAGCGGCGACCGAGCAGCAGCCGGTTCACGTCCGCATCGGGGCCATTCGCTCGGCTCGCCTCGCTCGGAGGTCACGGGCGATGCGGCGGATGTGGGCGGTTTCGCGGTGGGCCGCGAGGCGTTGTCGGTACGCCGCCCGGAGCGGCCGGTTGTCGCGATCGGTGAAGTCGAACTGCCCGCGATGGTCGGCGGTGACCTGCAGGAGTCCGCGGTGCAGCAGGTGGTGACAGCGGACGCAGAGGCCGACCATCTCGTCGAGGTCGGTTCGGCCGCCGTCGGACCATCGAGTCGCGTGATGGATCTCCAGGTGGGTATGCCTGCACCCCGGCGCGGCACACTCCCCGCCTTGGCGGGCAATGATCGCGCGGCGTTGCTTGATGGTGGCCAGGCGCTGGGTTCGCCCGACGTTCAGCACGTGGGCCTGCGGCAGCTGGCCGCCGGTGGTGAGGATGCCGGTGACGTCGGAGCCGCAGCCGAGGTAGTCGAGCAGCTTCGGTCCGATCGGCCCGAACCCACCCAACCGGGCCGGGGTGGCCGGCGCGGCTGTGGTGCCGGGAACCCGCTCGGTGGCGGCGCGCAGCGCATCCGCGTCGACGATCACCGACAAGTGCGGGCGGACGCCCTGGTCTGAGGGAAGGCCGGAATCGAGCACCCGGCTGACGAGGTCGTCGAGGGCCTGGACTCGCCGCTCGGAACCGGAACGCTGGTCATCGGAGTCGTGGGGCGCGGCCAGTGCGTCGAGCACGAGCCGGAACTTCTGGCCGGTGGTGATGTTCAGGAATCCGTTGACGTGCCAGCCCTGCGGGACCTCGTCGATGCGGATGTCCTGCTTGTCCATGCCGGCCGCCCACGCCTCGTCCAGGGAGTCGGGGTAGACCGCCTCGCGCAGGTCGCGCATCACTCGTCGTACCTGGGCCGGCTCGCAGGTGCGGGCCACGTCGAGCAGCCACGGCTCGGACTCGGCGACGATCTCGCGGCCGATGTGGCGCATGCCGTAGGTGAACGCGGCGACATGGTCGAGCCGGATGCGGCCGCCTTGGGCCGCCGCACCCACAGCGGGAAGGTCTCGCAGGGTGGATGCCGCCGCCACCAGCTTCTTGGTCTCCCGGGCATCCAGCCGCAGCTCGTTGCGAGCCCAGGTGACGATGGTGGACGCCCCGTCGAGCTCGAACCCCTGCGACCGGTGCAAAGCGTCCAGCCGGTCGGCCTTGACGGCGTCCAACGCATCTTGAGCCGCCTGGACCGCGCGGAGCACGGCTCGGTCGTCACCGGAGTTCAGGGCACGTGCAGCCTCTCGCAGAAGCGCTACGGTTTCCCCCGAATCCATGCGCCCAGTCTAGTCGAACATGCGTTCGTTTACCAGCAGGAATCCACTGGAACAATAACGAATCTTGTCCACAGACCGCTTACGGATCGACGTCCTTCGCGGCCTCGCGCGCCCAGATCTCCTGAGCCCGCAGCGTGACCGGGCCGGGGGCCGGAACCTCGCGCTCGTCGACCCGCTCGATGCCCTGGACGTCGCGCGTCGTGCCGACCAGGATCACCTCGTCGGCGCCGCGCAATACCTCGATCGGCGCGTCCTTCTCGACGACGTCCAGCTCGCCTGCGCACCACTCGAGCACGAGCGCGCGCGTGACGCCGGCAAGGCAGCCGGAGTCGAGCGTCGGCGTGATCAGTTGCTCGCCGACGACGTACATGATGTTGGAGCCGGTGCCCTCGCACAGCAGCCCGGCGGTGTTCGGCATGACCGCCTCGGAGGCCCCCTTGGCGATCGCGGCCTCGACCATCTTCGCGTTCTCGGCGTAGGACGTCGTCTTGAGGCCGGCCAGCGCTCCGCGCTCGTTGCGTGGCCAGGGCACCGTGATGATGGAGCTGACCGACGGCGGACGGTCGCACGGCTCGGTGATGACCACGGACGTGAGCCCATGCCCACCACGCGGCGAACCCAACGGGCCGGTCCCGGAGGTCACGGTGACGCGGATCCGCCCGAAGGGCAGGTCCTGGCCCTCCATCGTCGCGGCCACGCCTTCGCGGATCGCGCTGACGTCTGGTTTGCCGATGCCGAGGCCCTCCGCCGACCGCACCAGCCGGTCGAGATGGCGGGTCAACGCGAAGGGGGTTCCGGCCTCGATCTTGATGGTCTCGAACACCCCGTCGCCGACGATGATCCCGTGGTCGAGCACACCGATCGCGGGTTGTTCCGGCGATTCCAACAGCTGTCCGTCGAGCCATGCCTTCATGCCGTCACCGTACCTCTCGGCTGCGCTCCCCCGGTTTGGGTTCGCTCTCGCGAATCGGCTAAGGTTTCGTGTCGCCCCAGTCAGACTCATCGGGGCAGCGCGGACGTGGCTCAGTGGTAGAGCATCACCTTGCCAAGGTGAGGGTCGCGGGTTCGAATCCCGTCGTCCGCTCGGAGGGTGCAGACCCATCCACCGGTGGGTTGGCCGAGAGGCGAGGCAACGGACTGCAAATCCGTTTACACGGGTTCAAATCCCGTACCCACCTCAACACCACAACTGAACAGCACGAACACGGGCGATTGGCGCAGCGGTAGCGCGCTTCCCTGACACGGAAGAGGTCACTGGTTCAAACCCAGTATCGCCCACCAGCACGAAACGGCTCCTGATCAGCGCATATGCGGTCAGGAGCCGTCTTGGTTGTAGGCCGCGTGCGACATACGTGCGATATGGCGAAGGTCGGAATCCCCCAGCCAGCCGGCCAAGGAGGGTCGGCTCTCCGACGTGTTCCACGGCGCACCCGATGTCGCAGAAGGCGGTCGGTCGCTCTTCCACCAAAGACGTGCCGCCCAGGGCACAGTTGCCGGTCCTCGACCTCTCCTGCGCTCGGTCGACGTGGTCGACGTTCAGCGCCAGCCAAGGACCACAGAGCGATCTAGAGGAAGCCTCAGAGTCCTGTTCGATCCACGCCGTACTCGGCCTGGGCCGGTGTGAAGCCTTCAAACTTCAACTGCTGAATCAGACCTTGGCGCGAGAACGATGACAAATCCAGATACTCCTCAGCTTTGAGCGCTGCCTGCTTCTTCCAGTTCGCGTGCTGGGCGTCAACCCCGTACTTCGCGTCCTTCTGGGAGAAGCCCTCGAACTTCAACTGTTGTATCAGGCCCTTGCGAGAGAATGCGCTCAGTGTGAGGTACTCCTCGGCCTTTGCCCGCGCGTTGGCCTGCGAGCGCGTCTCCTCTGGGCGGTCGGATGAGTCGTCCTGTTGGTCGGACGTCGTCTGAACCTCTCGCGGCGCGTTGCTCGGTTCCTCGATCACGCAGCCTGAGGTGAGAGCAGCGAGCATGGCCGCTCCAATCGCGATCCGCTTCATCGTTTCGCTCCTATTCAGCCCTCTAAACCTGCACCCATCTCGCGATGTTCGTGGCGCTTTCCATTCCCACCTCCGTTTAGTGCATCACTCTGGACCGCTTAGTGGGAGGGGAACTCGAAACTGGAGCTTGGATCGCTCAGCTCAACGTTCGCGCGCGCACGCCGTGAGAATCGAACCCAACCATGCTCGTGCTCCAATGTAGGTTCGGCGGTACCTTAACGAAATGTCGTCCGGGCTACGCGCACTCATTACAGCGGCGAACTCCTATTCTGAGCCACTCGACTTCGAAATCTCAGTCTCGACCGGCGGCCCCACTATGCGCGGACGAGTCGCGCCCACATCTAGCTGGTACGCCGTGAACAAGCGCGCCAGCACCCAGGCGGCGGAAAGCATTGTCAAGAGTTGGGGACGCAAGGGCGCGGATCAGCAGCAGCAGGCTGACCAGCAGGCTCAATCCGTCTCACGACTGATGGACTTCACACGGGACAGCGAAGACGCCGACGTTGATGAGTTGACCCTCGTCGACGTTCAACTTGTCCTCAGCGAAGGTGGTGGGGTGCAGCTGCCGGTCGTGCGAGTACCGCTCGCGTCTGTCAACGCTTGGTGGATCGTTCCCGGCAAAGAGCTCAAGGGATCCTCCGGCGGATTCTTTGCAGTCGGAGGAAGTTTCCCGATCGGCGACTAAGCGGTCAATGAATGCCGGTTGCTCTCCTGACAACTTGCCGATAGTTCAGAAACCGGACCCACGGCCGATTCTCACGTCGACCGCGTTCGCTAACGAGGCGGGTATCCGTCAGCCCCGGCCAGCGCTAGCTGGGGCCATCAGGCATCTCCCCCGAGTGCGCGGGGGCGGTCGCTACCTTGAGTACATGGCTGGGGGTTGGATCGAGTGAGGCCTGACTTCTTGACCACACTCGAGGTCGGCGAACGCACCCGCGAGACTCCCGAAACAATCGCCCGCAAATGTGCGGCCGGCATCATCCCCGCCGCCAAAGTCGGACGCCGCTGGCTCATCGCCGCAGCCGTGGTTGACAAGATGCTCGAACCCACGAATCTCAAGCCCGAACTTGTGGTCCGCTCGACCGCCGCCAGAAGAAGGCCAGGTTAGTAGTTCAACTCCGTTCGCGGGTTCGGGTCCGGGTACAACGGCCGCAGCTGCTCGACCGGGAACCACTTCCAAACCAACGGTGAGCCGTCGAGCGTCTCGTCCTGGTAGACGACCAGCGCCTCCCACCTGTAGCTGTGGTGCTTCCAATCGACGACATACCCCTGCCAGGGACGCTCGTAGCGGCGCTTGCGGAGGATGAGGACGTGACGGGTGGGTCGGTAGGCCGGCCACTTGTCGCGTCTGCTCGGGTTTGCCCCCACACCTTCAGACTAGAACATGCGTTCGAGTGTCTCGATCTCCTCTGCCCGACCTTCGCGGCGAACACTTTCCGCTGCGCATCTCGCTCCGAGTGCCGCGGGGGCGCCGAGTTCGACGGCAGGCGGGTTAAATTAGCGACCCTCGAAGGCAAGAGCGCTGTCCGGAGCCCGAGTTAAACGGGCAACCTCACAATTCGTAAGTTCACCGACCCGGTCATCAGTGTTTCGAACGAGGCCGGCTGAACGCGTTGCGAGGACGAAGGTGCGTTGCATTCCCGACTAGTCACTGCGGTGGGTTTCGGACGATGTCTCCGGTCTTCGGGACTCCAACCTTGATTGGGATCCATTTGCCCGCGACGAGAAGTTCGTAGTCCCAATATTGGGACGGGATGGTATTGCTAGATCTCTTGTCGTCTGTACTAGTGGTTGGGGTTCGACCATGGTCGCTAATACCCATGTGCAGGTGGCAGCCTGTCCGGGACCCGTCCAGAGGAGTCCGAACGGTCATCTCGCGTCCACCCACCCGCGCCACTCGTTGCCCCTTAGTGACTGCAAACGGAATCGACCTCGTGCCGAAAAGCGATTGGAATGAGCTTGGAACAGGCGAACCTCCACTTCGGGTGGAAGAGGCCCTATTCCGCGCCAACTTCAACCTTGTAGTCGTCAACGGAGAAGACCTTGTCCGACGAGTCGGAATCGAGCATCGATTTCGCCTGCCCGTTGAACCCGAATCCACCGGGTGGCAAGGGATCCTTGGTATCGATTGCGTGTAGGACGTGTTCTCCGTCGACGAGCAGGTCCAGGGTCACCGACCCGTCCTTCTCGGTCCAACACCAGGCTTGCATCCGGACCGGCTTCGTTCCGAGTTTGATCTTGGGGTCGGCCGCTAGGGTCCTCAGTTCTCCCTCGACCGTGTTCTCCTTCTTCAAGATCGTGGCACCCTCGGGTCCGACGCCGAGGCTGTACCAGATGATTCCAGGCTTACTCAGGTCCCCGATGTTCTGTTCGGTGAAGTGACAGCTGAATCCGGAGGCGGTGAAGTCCGCAGGATAGAAGGCTGCGCTCTGGGATAGCTGCCCGGCTTCTGGGTGTCTTGCTATCACACCGTCACCGTTGAGGGCTTCGAAAGAGAATCCCGGAGCCATCGAGAGCGACCAGCGTTCGCCCTTCAACGATGAGCCGGGATCATTGAGCCATTTGAACTCGTCGTCGGTGAAGTCTTCGTCGAGGATGGTGGTGGTCGTGCGCGGTGGAACGGGGACGATGGTGGCCGATGGATCTGGGCTGTCGGTCGAATCTCGGGCGCCACAGGCACCAGTCGAGAAACCGAGGGCGACGGTGGCGACGAATACTGCAGCAGCGCGTGCTCGCTTCGATCTCATGCCTCATCATGCTGGTTCGCAGGATGCCTAGTGATGGGTTCGCGATGACCGACGCAAACGAACCCGAGCCGATCGGGTCGGCCAGCAGCCGCCATGCTGCTGACCGTGGTCCTGGAACGGGCGCATCCGCGCGAACTACTACGAGCCCCACGCCCGCCCCCGCAGCACTTTTCGGCAACTGAGCAGGGCGCCCGCTCCACACCGCAACGGTCAGGAGCAGTTCTCGCTCGCTACTCCAGGATTTGGTCCTCGGAACGGTCTAGGAGGGTGTGCCGCCGGCGAAGAGAAGGAGGCTGGCGGCGTACATCTCGGCCACTTGATCGGCATAGCCGCGCTGGCTGTGGGCTTCGAGCTTGGCCGTGGCCACGGTGGTCAGCAGATCGACCTGTGCACCGGCGAGGGAACGCAACACCGAGGCCGCTTCAGCGATCGGAATCCGCTCCCGGCTGAAGCTCGTGGCAGCGTTGTCGAGCGCCACGTGCAGGGCGCTGTCGCCTTCGTGCCAAGGCTGGGCCATCGCGACATTCTACGATCCGAGCGGACTGGACGAGTCGGTTTCGCCAGAAGGTTGCCGATCTCAACTTCCGTCCTTGCGCTCCCAGGCGAGCTCCTCGACGAGCTCGCGGCTGCGCCAGCCGTCCGGGGTCCGCACGAGCTTGTGCAGGTAGTAGCCGCCGACCTCCATGCGCCACGGGCCGCCATCGGGCTGGGCGATCGCCATCGGGTTCATCAGGTAGACGCGCGCCTCGGCACTGTCACCGTCGATCGTGACCTCCTTCTGACACACGTAATGCTGCATCGTCGAGAACATCGGGAGGGTTTGCGCCAACCACTCGCGCACGTCGTCGCGGGTGCCCTTGATCCCGCCGCTCGCGGTGTAGTCGATGGTCGCGTCCGGGGTGAAGACGGTGTCGAAGCGCGCCCAGTCCAGCGTGTCCACGGCTCGGGTGTAGGTCGTGATCAGGTCGTCGATCTCGATGCGGTCGGAGATCGTCTGCGCATCCAGCACGGGCCGGCCGACTACCGGGTGATCGCGAACTGGTCGATCGTGCCGCCGTCGCGGTCGATGGCCTTGCCCTCGATGCGGTCCTCGTAGACGACCAGCTCGAGGAAGTGCAGCACCGAGAGGCTCACCTCGGTGAAGTCTCGACGGCCCGCCTCGCGCAGCTTGGCGCCTCCCCCGGACACCACGTAGGTGACACCGTCGAGCTCCTTCGACCGCTGGTAGTCGTGGTCGTGCCCGGCGAGGACGAGGGGGACGTCGGCCTGCTCGAACAGCGGGACCCAGCGTTGCTGGACGCTTCGGGTGGAGCCGTGGTCGCCGGCGGAGTAGGCGGGGTGGTGCATGGCCGCGATCGTCCACGTTCCCTTCGGCTGCTTCTCGGCCAAGACCTGCTTGAGCCACCGGTTCTGCTCGGGATTGCCGACCTTGTTCGAGTCCAGGGCGATGACTCGCACCGGCCCGACCTTCTCCACGAACCACCCAGAATCCCGGCCGAGCTGGCGCATGATGGCGGCGCCCTGACCGCTCTGGACGTCGTGGTTGCCCAGCGTCGGGATGAGCGTCGCGTCCTTGAGGACGGGGGCATAGGGCTCGTTGACGGATGCACGAGTCAGGGAGGCCTTGCCGTCCGGGTAGATCATGTCGCCGAGGATGACCAAGGCGTCGTAGGGGTCGCCGCCACGCTCGGACTCCGCAGCCAGTCGAGTGGCCATGGCGCGCTGGTTCCGGTCGCGCATCCCGGTGTCGCCGATGATCGCGAGACGTGTTGCGGGTGCGGTGTCGACCGATGGCAACGACGTGCTGGGCGCCGGCGACGGCGTCGTGGGCAGCGCGGTCGGCGAGGCCGGTTCCCGTCGCGGCGGGGTCTCCTGCGACGCAGGGTCGAAGAACGCCGGTCGGACGACGAAGGCCAGCGCGACGAGCGCGACCGCCACCGCTGCCGACACGCTCAGGATGCGAACGAGTCGCAGCCGCTGCTTGCGCCGGCGTCGCGATCCCGACGGCACGCGCCCAGATCGTCCGCTCATGCCGACGACGATAGAGCGCGCATCCACATCGTGATCGCCAATCCCAAAATTCGGTCGTCTGCTCGTCGACGACGGGGCCTCGCGTACCCACCGTCGAAGAGGCTAAGGTTAGCCAAGCCTTAGCCACACGACGGAAGGACGAGAGATGCGACTGCGCCTCCTCGCCGCGACCGCCCTCGCCACCGTGGCCGCGACGACGCTCAGCGCGTGCGGCGGATCGGAGGGGTCCGATCGCTTCATCACGGTCTACAACGCCCAGCACGAGGAGCTGCTGGTCGAGCTGGCACCGATCTTCGAGAAGAAGACCGGCATCGAGGTCCGGCTCCGCAACGGCAAGGACTTCGAGCTGGGCAACCAGCTCGTCCAGGAGGGCAAGCAGTCGCCGGCCGACGTGTTCCTCACCGAGAACTCCCCCGCGATGTCGCTCGTCGAGAGCAAGGGCCTGTTCGCGCCGCTCGATCAGACCACGCTCGACCGGATCCCGGCGCAGTACCGGCCCGCGAGCGGCGCCTGGACCGGGTTCGTCGCCCGATCGACCGTGCTCGTCTACGACCAGGATGCCGTTGACGAGGCCGATCTCCCGGACTCGATCCTCGACCTCGCGAAGCCGGAGTGGAAGGGACGCACGTCCTTCAGCCCGTCGGGCGCGGACTTCCAGGCCATCGTCAGTGCCGTGCTCCAGATCAAGGGTGAGAAGGCGACCGAGGCGTGGCTGAAGGGCATCGCCGCGAACGGCACCGTCTACCAGGGCAACAACATCGTGATGAACTCGGTGAACGACAGCCAGGTCGACACCGGGGTCATGTACCACTACTACTGGTATCGCGACCAGGCCGAGGCCGGCGACAACAGCAGCGACGCCAGCCTGCACTTCTTCGGCGACCAGGACCCGGGCGCCTTCGTCAGCGTCTCCGGCGCCGGCGTGCTCAAGTCCAGCAGCAAGCAGGCGGACGCCCAGAGCTTCGTCGACTTCCTCACCGACGTCGAGGGCCAGCAGGCGCTCGCCGACAGCTACGCGCTGGAGTACCCACTCAACCCGGCGGTCGAGCTCGAGCCCCCGGTGAAGCCGCTGTCGGAGCTCGAGCCGCCGAAGGTCGACCTCACCCGGCTGAACGGGCCGAAGGTGATCGCCCTGATGCAGAAGGTCGGGCTGCTCTGAGCAGCGTCACGCTCCGGCGCGAGAACGTCCGGCACGGCCGCGAACGGCGGCCGGCCGGACTGCTGCTCGCCGGCGCGCTGGTGGCGGTCTTCACGCTGCTGCCGCTCGGCCACGTCCTCTTCTACGCCACGGACGTCGGCCTCGACGTCGCCCGTGAGCAGCTGATCCGGCCTCGCATCGGCTCGCTGCTGGTCAACACCGTGACGCTCATGCTGGCCGGGGTCGCGCTGAGCGCGATCATCGCGACCGCCTGCGCCTGGCTGGTCGAGCGCACCGACGTACCCCTCCCCCGCCTCTGGCGTGGGCTGCTGATCGCGCCGCTCGCCGTGCCCGCGTTCGTCAACGGCTACGCGTGGGTCTCCCTCACCCATGCCGTCGAGGGGTTCGCCGGAGCGGTTCTGATCGTGTCGCTGTCCTACTTCCCGTTCATCTACCTGCCCGTCACCGCTTCGCTGCAACGCATCGACCCGGCTTTCGAGGAGACCGCGCGCACGCTCGGCCTCGGACGGGTGGCCACGTTCACGCGCATCGTGCTGCCGCAGCTGCGCCCGGCGCTGCTCGGCGGCGGGCTGCTCGTCGCGCTGCACCTGCTCGCGGAGTTCGGGGCGCTGCAGATGCTGCGGTTCCCCACCTTCACCACTGCCATCTACGAGCAGTTCGGCTCCACGTTCAACGGCCCGGCGGCCAACCTCACGGCGACGGCACTCGCCCTCCTCTGCCTGGTCGTCCTGCTCACGGAGCTGCGCCTGCGCGGCCGCACGACGATCGCCCGGACCGGCGGCGGCGCTCCCCGCGGCGCGGTGCGTGGCCGGCTTGGCGGCGCGCGCGTCCCGGCGATCGGGCTCATCGTGCTGGTCTTGGTGCTCGCACTGGGCGTCCCGCTGGCCAGCCTCGTGCGCTGGATGGTGGTCGGAGCGTCCACGGAGTTCCCGCTGTCGATGCTGGCCAGCACGACGATGACGACGCTCGGCCTGGCCGCGTTCGGCGCCGCAGCCGCGACCGTGCTGGCCATCCCCGTGGCGCTGCTCGTCGTCCGACACTCCTCGCGCACGTCGACCCTCGTCGAGCGCAGCACCTTCACGGCCAGCGCGCTGCCCGGAATCGTCATCGCGCTGGCCTTGGTGAGCCTGTCGCTGCGGTTCACGCCGGCGATCTACCAGACGACGCTCGTGCTGCTCGCCGCCTACGTGATCATGTTCGCCTCCCGAGCCGTGGTCGGCGTCCGAGCCGCGCTCGACCACGCGCCGCCGGTGCTCGAGGACGTCGCCGGTGCGCTCGGCCAGGGCTCGTGGGCCACCTTCCGGCGCGTGACGCTGCCGCTCGTCGCGCCCGGGGTCGGGGCCGGTGCCGCCCTGGTCTTCATCGCGATCGCCACCGAGCTGACCGCCACCCTGCTTCTCGCGCCGATCGGCACGCGCACCCTGGCGACGCAGTTCTGGTCGGAGTCGTCATCGCTGTCCTACGGTGCGGCCGCCCCGTACGCGCTGCTGCTGGTGCTGCTGTCCATCCCCGCGACGTTCCTGCTCGGGCGCATGACGGTGCGTGCCTCATGAGCGGCCTGAGCACCCGCGGACTGGTCAAGCGGTTCGGCAGCGTCGCCGCGCTCGACGGGCTCGATCTGGACGTCGACGACGGCTCGATCATGGCGGTGCTCGGGCCGTCGGGAAGCGGCAAGACGACGCTGCTGCGCCTCATCGCCGGCTTCCTCGTCCCCGACGCCGGCACCGTGTCGATCGACGGCCGCACCGTCGCCGACCGCACCCACTGCGTCCCCACGAAGCGGCGCAAGGTCGGGCTGGTGCCCCAGGAGGGTGCGCTCTTCCCGCACCTCGACGTCGCCGCCAACATCTCCTTCGGCCTCCCCCGCCATGAACGGCGCGGCCCACGCGTCGAAGAGATGCTCGATCTCGTC
Source organism: uncultured Actinomycetota bacterium (assembly GCA_963695295.1). Lineage (GTDB taxonomy): Bacteria > Actinomycetota > Actinomycetes > Propionibacteriales > Nocardioidaceae > Aeromicrobium. The sequence continues at coordinate 98,819 of OY968771.1, forward strand.
GAGCTACCCCGGTACCTGGCCGACCGGCGGCCGGCCGAGCTGTCCGGCGGGCAGCAGCAGCGCGTCGCCGTCGCCCGCGCACTGGCGCCCGAACCGACGGTCCTCCTGCTCGACGAGCCGTTCTCCTCACTCGATGCGGCGCTCCGGTCGAGCACCGGCCGGGCCGTGGTGAACGCGATCCGGGCCCACAAGGCCACCGCCGTCCTCGTCACCCACGACCAGGACGAGGCACTGTCACTCGCCGACGCGGTGAGTGTCATGGATCGCGGGCGGCTGCTCCAGACAGGTCCCCCGAGCACCGTGTACTCCCAGCCCACGAGTCCCTTCGTCGCTGCGTTCGTGGGTGACGGATCGCTCCTTCCGGCCCGCCTCGACGGTGACACGGCCACCTGCTCGTTCGGCTCCGTCGCGGTCGCGGCACCGGCGGCCGGACCCGACATCGTGATCTTCGTCCGCCCCGAACAGGTTCAGGTGCAGCCGCTGGCCGACGGTGCAGCACTCGTCACGGCGGTCGCGTTCCATGGACACGAGGCGGTCGTCCGGCTCATCGACGAGGAGTCCCGCGAGGTCGTCATGGCTCGTGTCCCTGCGGCCGCCATGCCGCAGGTGGGCGACCGTCTCGGCGTGACGTTGCACGGGCCGGTGCTCGCCTTCGAACGGAGTGCGTCATGACGGCGACCCCCGAGATCGAGCGCGTCGTCGACGTCCCGTTCGGCGACCTGCGCCGGCACGGCGACCGGCCCGCGCTGCTCACCGCCGACACCGCGATCACCTTCGAGCAGCTGGCCGACCGCATCGACGAGGTCGCGGACCGGCTCGGCGGGGCGCGACGCCTGGTGCTCCTCCGGGGCGGGAACACCGCCGACACCGTGGTCGCCTACCTCGCCGCTTTGCGCTCCGGGCATCCGGTGATCCTCGCCCCCGCCGCCCGACCCGGCCGCCCGGACCGGTGGCTGACCACCCACGACCCGGACATCGTGGTCGACACCGTGGGCGGCGTGCACGTCGATGTCCGCCGTCCCACCAGCGCCCACGACCTCCATCCGGACCTCGCGCTCCTCCTCACCACGTCCGGGTCGACGGGGTCGCCACGACTGGTGCGGTTGTCGCACGACAACGTGACATCGAACGCCGCGGCGATCGCCGACTACCTCCGTCTCAGCCGGTCCGACCGCGGGGTGCTCAGCCTGCCGTTGCACTACTGCTACGGCCTGTCGGTGCTCAACAGCCACCTCGCGGCCGGAGCGGGCGTCGTCGTCACCGAGCTGTCCGTCGTCGATGCCTGCTTCTGGGACCTCGTGGAGCGGCACGGCGTCACCGGACTCGCCGGTGTCCCGCACACCTTCGACCTGCTCGACGCGTCCGGCTTCGCCGACCGCGAGCTGAGCCGGCTTCGCTACGTCACGCAGGCCGGCGGAAAGCTCGCGCCGGAGCGCGTCACGCAGTACCTGCAACTGGGCCGGCGTCGTGGCTGGGACTTCGTGGTCATGTACGGCCAGACGGAGGCGACCGCGCGCATCGCCTACCTGCCGCCGGACCAGGCTGAACATCATCCGTCCGCGGTCGGCATCCCCATCCCGGGCGGCGAGCTGCGACTCGACCCCTCCACCGGCGAGATCGTCTACCGGGGGCCCAACGTGATGATGGGCTATGCCAGCACGCCGGCGGATCTCGCCCGCGGCCCCGAGCTGGCCGAGCTGCACACGGGCGACCTCGGCCGGGAGCTGCCCGGCGGACTCATCGAGGTGGTCGGGCGGCGCAGCCGGTTCGCGAAGGTCTTCGGCCTGCGCATCGACCTGGACGAGGTCGAGCGCCATCTCGCATCGACCGGACTGCCCGCGGCGTGCGCCGAGGTCGACGGCTCGCTCGTGGTGATCGTCCAGCGACGCCGCCACGTCGCCCGGGCCCGGCACGCCGTGGCCGATCTGTGCGAGCTCCCGCCCTGGGTGGTGCACGCCGTACGAGCGACCATCCCCCGGACCGAAGCGGGCAAGACCGACCACCGCGCCGTCACCGCGCTGGCCGCCGGCGCCAAGCGCGCCACGCCGCAGCGGTCGGGGGGCGCCACGACCGACGACCTGTGCGAGCTGTTCAGCCGTCTCCTCGGCCGCGACGTGGTCACGCCGGCAGACAGCTTCGTCGGTCTCGGCGCCGACTCGCTCTCCTACGTCGAGCTGTCGGTTCGGCTGGGCGAACGGATCGACCGGCTGCCACGCGACTGGCACCTGCGCACGATCGCCGAGCTCTCGGCCGAGAAGCCCAGAGTGCCGCGCCGCGGCACGAGCATCGATCCGAGTGTCCTGATCCGCGCGCTGGCCATCGTCCTGATCGTGGCGACCCACGCCAACCTCACGACGGTGGCCGGGTTCGCCCATGTGCTGCTCGCGGTGGCCGGCTACAACGCGGCACGATTCCTTCCGCGCCTCGGGGGCGCGGCCCGCGCCCTGGCCCGCTCGGCCTGGCGCATCGCCCTCCCCAGTGCGCTGTGGATCGGCGCCCTCGTCGTCCTCACGTCGGACTACGAGCCGGCGACGGCGCTGCTGGCCAACGGCTTCGTCGGCTCGGACACCTGGACCCTGGACTGGCAGTTCTGGTTCCTCGAGGCCCTCGTCTGGACGTTGCTGGGCCTGGCCGTCGTGCTCGCAGTGCCGGCGATGCGCCGACTCGAGCGACGTGCGCCGTTCGCGTGGGCGCTCGGGTTCCTCGCCGTCGCCGCGACCCTGCGCTTCGCCCTCCTCGGGGTCGAGTCCGGTCCCACCGAGCGCTACACCGGAACCATGGTGCTGTGGTGCTTCGCCCTCGGCTGGGCGGCCGCGCGCGCCCGCACCCGGTCGCAGCGATGGCTCGTCACCGCGCTCGCCGGCCGCGCTGACCCTCGGCTTCTTCGGCGACGCGTGGCGCGAGGTGCTCGTGGTGATCGGCATCGCGGCCCTCATCTGGATGCCGCCGCTGCGGCTGCCCGCGACGGTGGCCACCGCGTGCGGGGCGATGGCGGCCGCCTCGCTGTCCATCTACCTCACGCATTGGCAGGTCTACCCGCACCTGGAGATGGAGTACCCCCTGCTCGCCACCCTCGCGTCCCTTGTCGTCGGTCTCGCCTACCACCGCCTGTCGACGCCACTGCTCGACGCGTTGGAACGGTTGACGGTCCGCACCGCCCACCGGACACTGCACCCATGAGTGATCCCACGGTGACCAATCCCGATTTCTACACGGTGGTCTTCGAGAACGATCGGGTGCGCGTCCTGGAGTACCGGGACGTCCCCGGCGACCGCACCACGATGCACAGCCACCCGGACAGCGTGATGGTGACGCTGAGTGATTTCGACCGAAAGCTCGTCCTGGGAGACGAGGAGCGCGAGGTCTCCCTCACCGCGGGACGGCCGATGTGGCTGTCGGCGCAGAGCCACCTGGGCGAGAACATCGGCACCACGCCGACGCACACGATCTTCGTCGAGCTCAAGGAACCCGGCCCGACCTCGCCGTCCGGCGAGCCGGCGCTCGGACCGCAGTAGCTCAGCCCTCGACCGGCTCCGGTTCGCCCCGCGGGTGCCGTTCGACGTCGATCGCCGCGTTGATCGCGGCTCCGATCAGCACCGAGATCGACAGCACGTAGAGCCAGAGCAGCACCGCGATCGGCGCCGCGAGCGGGCCATAGATCGACGCGCCGCCCGCGGACAGCCCGAGCGCCCACCGGACGAAGAAGCTGCCCAGGATCCACATGATCAGGGTGAAGGTCGCACCGGGCACACCCGAGCGCCAGGTCTTCTGCACGGGCACCGACAGGTGGTACAGCGTCGTCATGAAGCCGACCGACAGCACGAGGATCGAGGGCCAGTAGAGCTCGCGGAGGAACGCCGCGTCGTCCGGGATGATGTCCGCGACCACGTCGGGTCCGGCGAGCACCAACGGCACCAGCACGATGCCCACGACCAGCGCGACGACGTAGAGCGAGAAGGACAGCGCGCGGGTCTTGACGATGCTCCGGTGCCCGCCGAAGCCGTACATGATCGAGATCGTGTCGATGAACACGTTCAGCGCTCGCGAGCCCGACCACAGCGCCAGCACGAAGCCGATGGAGATGACGTCGATGCGGCCGCCCTGCAGGACATCGTTCATGGTCGGCGCGATGACCGCCTCCACCGTGTCCGGGGTGAGGGCCTGCGAGGCGAGATCGATGACCCGGTTCTTGAGCACGTCGATCTGGGCCACGTCGAACTGGCGGGCGATGTAGCCGATGCTGCCGGCCAGGCCGAAGACCAGCGGCGGGAGGGACAAGATGGCGAAGAACGCGGCCTCCGCGGCGAGGCCGGTGACCCGGTACCGGAAGCAGCTGCTCACCGTGCGTGCGAGGAGCCGGCGAGCGGTCTCGGCCGCCTCCGAGCGGCCCGCCTCGGGGGCGCCCGGCTGATCTACCGGTTCCACCGCCATGGCCCTACGGTACTGACATGGATCCCCTCCAGCGCGCACCGATCAACCAGTCGGCGCCGCTGACCGGCTACGACGTCGCCGGGGCCGACCAGGCGTTGCTCGACGCCGTCGACGCCTTCGGCGGCGACCACGCGGGCGACATCCGCGCGTGGCTGACGCCGATCGGCCGGCTCGCCGGCTCGGCAGAGACCCGCGAGCACTGGCACCTGGCGAACGAGCACGAGCCGATCCTCCGCACGAACGATCGCTTCGGGCGTCGCATCGACGAGGTCGAGTTCCACCCGTCGTGGCACTGGCTGATGACCCAGGGCGTCGGATTCGGCCTCACGGCCGCGCCATGGGTCTCGCAGAGCCCGGTGGCCCACCTCCAGCGCGCGGCAGGGTTCTTCACCTGGGGTCAGTCCGAGCAGGGCCACATGTGCCCGATCACGATGACCTACGCGGTCGTGCCAGCGCTGCGCGCCGACGACGCCCTCGCCAAGCAGTGGATCACCGGGCTCGCCTCCACCACCTACGACTTCGGCCTGCGTCCACCCGAGGAGAAGTCCGGACTGCTTGCCGGCATGGGCATGACGGAGAAGCAGGGCGGCTCGGACCTCCGCACCAACTCCACGGTCGCGCAGCCGACCGACGCCCACGGCGAGTACCGGCTCACCGGGCACAAGTGGTTCACCTCGGCGCCGATGAACGACGTCTTCCTCGTCCTCGCGCAGGCGCCAGAGGGCGTCACCTGCTTCGTGGTGCCCCGCGTCCTTCCCGACGGCAGCCGCAACGGCTTCCAGATCGTCCGGCTCAAGGACAAGCTCGGCAACCGCTCCAACGCCTCCAGCGAGCTGGAGCTGCACGACGCCTGGGCCACGCGGCTCGGCGACGAGGGGCGCGGCATCCGCACCATCATCGAGATGGTCTCGGCCACCCGGATGGACTGCATCCTCGGGTCCGCCAGCATCATGCGCAAGGCGCTGGCCGAGGCGTCCTTCCATGCGGCGCACCGGTCCGCGTTCGGCGCGACGCTCGCCGACCAGCCGGCCATGGTCAACGTCCTGGCCGACCTCGCCGTCGAGAGCGAGGCCGCGACCACGGTCGGGCTGCGGCTGGCCGCTGCGGTGGACCGGCCGAACGACGCGCACGAGCAGGGGCTGCGGCGCATCGGCCTGGCCCTGGCGAAGTACTGGGTGTGCAAGCGGACGCCGTTCATGGTGGCCGAGGCACTGGAATGCCTCGGCGGCAACGGCTTCGTGGAGGAATCGGGGATGCCCCTGCTGTTCCGCGAGTCGCCGCTCAACTCCATCTGGGAGGGCAGCGGCAACGTCAACGCCCTCGACGTGCTCCGCGCGATGCAGCGTGAGCCGGAGACCCTGAACGCCTGGATCACCGAGGTCGGCGCCGCCCGCGGTGAGGACCCCCGCCTCGACACCGCGGTCGAGGGCGTGCTCACCGAGCTGGCCGACCTCACCGACGCCGAGCACCACGCCCGACGGATCACGTCCCGGATGGCCGTGTGCCTCCAGGGCGCACTCCTCGTCCGGCACGGTGACCCCGCGGTGGCCGACGCGTTCTGCGCCTCCCGCCTCGCCGGCGACTGGGCCGGTACGTTCGGCACGCTCCCTCGGGGTCTCGACCTCGCCGCCATCGTCGCCCGAACCACGCCCGACCTCGACTGAGAAGAGACCCGATGCGATCCCTGACCGTGGCCGCGCTCCTCGCCGCCATCACCACGTTCGTCGCCGCGCTGGCACTGCGTGCGCCGGACGCCACCGTGGCCGTGCTCGCCGTCGGCGCCGTCACCGTCCTGACGACGTGGCTCGCGGCGCTGCACTCGACCGAGGAGGAATCCGGCCTGGCGCTCGCGAGCCCGGCCGCGGCAGTGACGCTGGTGCTCGTCGGACGCAGCTCGACCGGCTTCGTGCTGCCGATCATCTCCGCCCAGGTGGTCGGCGCCGTGGTCGGCGGCTTCGCCGCCCTCGGCCTGGCCGGCCAGCTCGGCGGGTCGCTCGTGTGGTCGGACCCGACGCGCCTCGGCACCGGGGTCGTCGTCGGGGTCCTCGCGATCCTCGGCGCCTGGGTGGTCCTGGCGATCGACGGTGGCGAGCACGCGGCGTGGGCCGCGGTGCCGCCGGTGCTGGCCGGGGCCGCGCTGGGGGTCGGACTCGCGGCCGCGCTCAGCCCGGCCGCCGTGCTCGGGCTCGCCGTCGCCGGACTGGTCTCCTGGACGACCGCCGGCATCGCCGCGGCGGCCGGTGTCGCGGGCTCGGCGATCGGCGCGTACGCGATCTCGGCCGTCACGCCACCGGAGTAGCGCAGCGTGATCCAAGCCACAGCCCCCGCCTGAGGAACGCCGATCGTCTCGCATCGTGGATGCACGTTCCGAATAGCGAGACGATCGCTTGTCCTCGCCGTACGCGGCTCCGCACACTGTCTGCATGCTGACTGCGCGGACCACCTGGTTGGTGGAGCGACTCCACGTCGACCTCGGTCGCGCCCGCACGATGATGTGTCGCTGAGCATTCGCGCCCATCGATCAGCACCTTGACCCCCCGGCGCGCGGCGAACCCGCTCCCCTGAGGCGTCGCCGTGTGCCCTCCCCGAAGGAAGCTCATGGCACCGAGCACCGACACCGCGACGCCAGGCCGCGCGGCGCGCCCACGCCCTCGGCGTGGTGAGGGCCAGTGGGCGCTGGGCTATCGCGAACCGCTGAATCCCAACGAGCAGTCCAAGAAGGACGACAACCCCCTCAACGTGCGCGCCCGCATCGAGACCATCTACTCGGTCCGCGGATTCGACTCGATCGACCCCGGCGACATGCGCGGACGCTTCCGCTGGTGGGGCCTCTACACGCAGCGCCGCCCGGGGATCGACGGCGGCAAGACCGCCACGCTCGAGCCCGAGGAGCTCGACGACCGGTACTTCATGATGCGCGTGCGCATCGATGGCGGCCAGCTCAGCGTCGAGCAGCTGCGGACCGTCGCCGACCTGTCGATCGAGTACGCCCGCGACACCGCCGACCTGACCGACCGCCAGAACGTCCAGTACCACTGGATCGACGTCAAGGACGTCCCGACGATCTGGGAGCGCCTCGAATCGGTCGGCCTGTCCACGCAGGAGGCGTGCGGAGACTGCCCGCGCGTCATCCTGGGCAGCCCGGTCGCCGGCGTCTCCGAGGACGAGGTCGTCGACGCCACGCCGGCCATCGAGGCGATCGAGAGCACGTACATCGGCGATCGGGCGTTCTCCAACCTGCCGCGCAAGTACAAGACGGCCATCAGCGGGCACCCCGGTCACGACGTCGTGCCGCAGATCAACGACATCGCCTTCACCGGCGCAGTCCATCCCGAGCACGGACCGGGGTTCGACGTCCTCGTCGGCGGCGGGCTGTCGACGAACCCGCACCTCGCGAAGCGACTCGGCGCGTGGGTCCCGATCGAGGAGGTCCCGGAGGTCTGGGAGGGCATCACCAGCGTCTTCCGCGACTACGGGTACCGGCGGCTGCGCTCGCGGGCCCGCCTGAAGTTCCTCATCGCCGACTGGGGCATCGAGAAGTTCCGCGAGGTGCTCGAGACCGAGTACCTGAAGCGCACCCTGGTCGACCTGGACGATCCCGGCGCGCCTGACACCCCGGCCGACCACGTCGGCGTGTTCCGCCAGAAGGACGGCCGCTACTTCGTGGGCGTCGCGCCGAGCGTCGGACGCGTGTCCGGCACGCTGTTGCGACAGATCGCCGACGTCGTGGAGGCGCATGGCTCGGACCGCGTCCGCACCACCCCGATGCAGAAGCTCATCGTGCTCGACGTCGAGGAGGACCGGGTCGAGTCGCTCATCGCCGCCCTCGACGACCTCGGCCTGCACGCCCGCCCCTCGCAGTGGCGCCGCAACACCATGGCGTGCACGGGCATCGAGTACTGCAAGCTCGCGATCGTCGAGACCAAGGTGCGGGCGGCGCAGCTCGTCACCGAGCTGGAGGAGCGCGTTCCCGAGCTGGACACGCCGATCACCGTCAACGTCAACGGCTGCCCGAACTCCTGCGCGCGCATCCAGACCGCCGACATCGGCCTCAAGGGGATGCTCGTGCTGGACGAGCACGGCAACCAGGTCGAGGGCTTCCAGGTCCACCTCGGTGGTGCGCTCGGGCTCGACGCCGGATTCGGCCGCAAGCTGCGGGCCCACAAGGTGACGACCGAGCACCTCACCGACTACGTCGAGAAGATCGTCCGGCACTTCCTCGACGACCGCACCGACGGTGAGACCTTCGCCCGATGGGTCGCCCGCGCCGATGAGGAGATGCTGCGATGAGCTCCGGAGCCCGCGCCGTCCCGTTCCACTGCCCCTACTGCGGCGACCAAGACCTGCGCCCGCACGGCGCGACCCACGGCGAGTGGGAATGCCGTTCGTGCCAGCGAGCCTTCGCGCTCGGTTTCATCGGACTGCTCAATCCCGGAAGGAGGGATGCATCATGACCGCACCGGCACTCATCGCGCTGGCGCATGGCAGCCGCGACCCGCGCTCTGCCGAAACCATCACTGCCCTGACGGAGCTGGTGGCGTGCATGCGTCCCGACCTCCGCATCGAGCCGGCCTTCCTCGACCTGGTGGCCCCCTCCTTCGACGAGGCCGTCGACCGGCTGGTGGCCGAGGGCCACCGCGAGATCGTCGTGGTTCCGCTGCTGCTCAACGACGCCTACCACGCGTCCGTGGACGTCCCCGAGGTCGTCGACGAGGCCCTCCGTCGTCACACCGGGGTCAAGATCGGCATCACCAAGGTGCTGGGCGTCGAGCAGGCCTTCTTCCACGTGCTCGACCGGCGGCTGCGCGAGGCGCTCGCGAAGAACCGCGTCCGCGAGCTCGACGCGCTCGTGCTCGCCGGAGCCGGCTCGTCCGACCCGGTCGCGAACGCCGCGATCGGCCGGGCCGCACGGGCTTGGGGCGCGCGACACAAGCTGCCGACGATCGCCGCGTTCGCGTCGAGCGCTCCCCCGGCGGCCGGCGAGGCCGTGCGCGCCCATCGCGCCGACGGCCGGCGGCACATCGCCGTGGGGATGCTGTTCCTCGCCCCGGGCTTCCTGAGCGACCGGGTCACCGAGCTCGCGCTGGAGGCCGGAGCCGTGGCCGTGGCCGAGCCGCTCGGAGTCGACACCGTGCTGGCCGAGGTCGTCCTCGCCCGTTACGCCGTCGGCGCCGTCGATCTGGTGCCGCTGGAGACCATGTTCGCCTGAGCGTCAGCCCCCGAGCAGACGCGCCTTCTCGGCCTCGACGTCGAAGTCGGCGGGCGGCCACTCCAGGTCGAGCGCGCGCAGGTGCTCGAGGAGGAGTGCGGCGACCGCCCAGTTGCGGTACCACTTGCGCCCGCTCGGGACCACGAACCATGGCGCCGCGTCCGTGGAGCACCGCTCGAGCGCGATCTGGTAGGCCTCCTGGTAGCCGTCCCAGAGCGCCCGCTCGTCGATGTCGCCCGGGTTGTACTTCCAGTGCTTCGTCCGGTCGTCCAGGCGCGCGGCCAGGCGCTCCTTCTGGTCGTCGGCGCTGATGTGCAGCATGCACTTGACGATGGTGCCGCCGCCATCGACGTACGCCTGCTCGAAGTCGTTGATCGCGCCGTAGCGTCGCTCGATCTCCTCTGGCGGTGCGAGCTCGCGCACGCGGCAGATGAGGACGTCCTCGTAGTGGGAGCGATCGAAGATGCCGATGCGGCCCGGGCTCGGCAGAGCCGGCTCGATCCGCCAGAGGAAGTCGTGCGCGAGCTCCTCGGGCGTGGGCTTCTTGAACGCGGTGATCTGCAGGCCGAGCGGGTCGACGAGCCCGGCGGCGTGGCGGATCACGCCACCCTTGCCGGCGGTGTCCATGCCCTGGAGCACGAGCAGCATCGACCGCGGGTCATCGCGCGTGCCGTTGGCGTAGAGACGTTCCTGCAGATCGGCGAGCTCCTCGCCCAGCGCCGCGATCGACCTCTTGGCGTCCTTCTTGTCGCCGTCGAAGCCCGGCGTCGATCGCGAGTCGACGTCGGCGAGTCTCGGGACGCCTGACAACAGGTCGCGCAGTGCGGTCGGCATGAGCGCAGTATGCCCATACTGTCGGGATCATGGACCCAGACCTCTATGCCTATCCCGACACGGACCGGCCGTGGGTGCGCACCAACTTCGTGAGCACGATCGACGGCGCCGCGCACGCGACCGACGGGGTGACCGCCTCGCTGGGCGGAGCGGCCGACCACGAGGTCTTCCAGCTGCTGCGCCGCCTGGCCGACGTGGTGCTGGTCGGGGCGGGCACCGCCCGCATCGAGAAGTACGGCGCAACGTCCACCCGGCTCGCGCTCGTCAGCCGGCGGCTCGACATCCCGGACCGCCTGGTCGGGCCGGACCTCACGGTGGTCACCACGTCCGACGCCCCGCCGGACCGGCTGCAGGCCCTGCGCGATGCCGGCGTGCTCGTGATCGCCCACGGCGAGATCGAGGTCGACTGGGCGGCCGTGCTGGCCGATTTCCACGACCGCGGGTGGCGACGCGTCCTTTGTGAGGGCGGGCCGACCCTTCATGGTGACCTCATCACCCGGGACCTCGTCGACGAGGTGTGCCTGACCATCGCGCCCGTCGCTGGCCTCGGGCGACGCACCGCGCATCGCGCACAGTCGCCATCCGGTGAGCCAGGCGATGCGGCTCGGTCACGCGACCGCCGTCGGCGACGTCCTGCTGACGCGCTGGGTGCGTGATCGGACGTAAACTGAGGCATCCGGCGACGGGAGAGCACATGTACGACGTGACCCTGCTGATCGAGCGCCAGCTCACGGACCTCGATGCCGATCAGGTCGTCGCCCTCCATGAAGGGCTCGACGACGAGACCGTCCGCTACCACCTGTTGTTGCCGGTCGACACGTCCGCGTCGATGCTGGCCTCGTCCATGAGCGCCCTGGGCGGCGGCCAGATCATGACGATCGCCGACTCCGACGTCATCGCCGAGGCGCAGGAGGAGCTGGCGTCGGCGGGCCGGGCCGAGCTCGACGCCAGCGCCCATCTGCTCACCGCGCGGGGCCAGCAGGTCACCACCACGCTCACCGAGGACGACCCGATCGCGGCACTCTGCAAGCTCGTCGCCGGAACGTCGTCGGCCGAGGCGATCATCCTCACCGAGCCGCACATCGTGCGCGAGTTCCTGCACATCGACTGGACCTCCCGGGCCAAGCGCAAGCTGGAGGTGCCGACCCTGCACCTGCTGGAGCACGTGCCGTTCTCCGCGCAGGCACCGTAGGCGTCACCACCTCGTCACCCCGCGACACCGGTGATCGCTCGCGTCCGTCAGTAGCCTTGAGGTCATGGCACACGACGTCGAGAAGACCGATGAGGAGTGGCGCTCGGAGCTGAGCGCGGCCGAGTACCACGTGCTCCGCGAGGCCGGCACCGAGCGACCGTTCAGCAGCTCCTACGAGACCGACCCCACGGTGGGCGTCTACGCCTGCCGCGCCTGCGGCGCCGAGCTGTTCCGCAGCGAGACGAAGTTCGACGCGCACTGCGGCTGGCCGGCGTTCTACGCCCCGCTCGCGGAGGACCGCGTCGAGTACCTCGAGGACAAGTCCCTGTTCTCGACGCGCACCGAGGTCCGCTGCGCGAACTGCGGTTCCCACCTCGGCCACGTGTTCGAGGGCGAGGGCTTCGACACCCCCACCGACCAGCGTTACTGCATCAACGGCATCAGCCTGCAGCAGGTACCGGACGACTCACGGCCAGAGTGAGGTCAGCTCGCCCACGGTGTGGAGCCGGCCGGTGTAGAACGGGATCTCCTCGCGCACGTGTCGACGGGCGCGGCTGGCTCGCAGCTCGCGCATGAGGTCGACGATGCGGTGCAGCCGGTCGGCCTCGAAGGCGAGGATCCACTCGTAGTCGCCCAGGCCGAACGACGCGACCGTGTTGGCGCGGACGTCCGGGTACTCGCGGGCTTGCATGCCGTGCTCGCGCAGCATGTCCTTGCGCTCCTCGTCGGGCAGCAGGTACCACTCGTAGGAGCGGACGAACGGGTAGACGCACAGGTACGGGTAGGCGGGCTCGTCGGCCATGAACGCCGGGACGTGCGACTTGTTGAACTCGGCCGGGCGGTGCACGGCCATCTGCGACCACACCGGCTCCATGCGCGCCCCGAGTGCCGTGCGTCGGAAGTCGTTGTAGGCCTGCTGCAGCGCATCGGAGGACTCCGAGTGCCACCAGATCATCAGGTCGGCGTCCGCGCGCAGGCCACTGACGTCGTAGGTGCCCCGGACGATGACGTCGTTCTCGGCGAGCTTGGCGATCAGGTCATCGACCTCGGCGGCCTCCGCGGCGCGATCGGCGTCTCCGAGCATCCGCTCGAGCGTGAAGACGGACCACATCGTGAAGCGGATCGTGTCGTTGATCTCCTTGGCCAGCTTCCCCTTGTTCTCCACCATGGGTTCATTCTCCCAAGTCGGCCAGGATCCGCTGGACGGCGGCGTCCGCCGACGCGATGACGGCCGGCACGCCGACGCCGCGATAGGCGGCGCCGCAGACGTCCAGACCCCTCAGCGTCGCGAGCTCGGCGTCGATCGTGTCGAGGCGCTCGAGGTGGCCGACGTCGTACTGGGGCAGGGCGCCGCCCCACCGCTGCACGTGCCATGCCGCCGGCCTCGGCAGGTGCCCCAGCGCGCTGCGCAGGTCGGCGAGCGCGGCGTCGGCCACGGTCGCGTCGTCGTGGTGGAGCAGCGCCGTGTCACCGGCCCGGCCGACGGAGGCACGGAGCACCGTGCGCCCCGGCTCGTCCAGCCATCCCCACTTGTTGGAGGAGAACGTGGCGGCCTTGATCGACGTGCCGTCGACCGGGGGCACCAGGAACCCCGACCCGGTCAGGTCGAGGTCGGCGTCGAAGACGAAGGTGACGATGGCCACGCTGGCGACCGCCACGTCGGCCAGGGCGAAGGCCGCCCGAGGAGCCACCTCGGCCAGCAGCCGGGAGGTCGCCGGCGCGGGCGTGGCGAGGACCACCGCGTCGAAGCGTGGAGCGCCCCGGTCGGTGCGCACGACCCAGCCGGAACCGTCGCGCTCGACACCGCGGACCACCGAGTCCAGGTGGACGTCGGCGTCCAGCTGTTCGACCAACGCGAGCGGCAGCCGGCCGACCCCACCGACCAGCCCCGCGAAGACGGGGCCGTCGACCGGCGGGACCTGCGCAGCGGCGGCCAGCGGGTCGGGGCCGAGCCGCTTGAGCTGCTCTCCCGCGGCCGCGAGTGACAACCGGTCCGCGTGCCCGGCGTACACCCCGCAGAGCAGCGGCTCGACGAGGCGCTCGAGCACCTGCTCGCCGGCGCGCTCGCGGACGAACTCGGCGACCGAGACGTCGTGCGTCGGCAGCGGAACCGACCGACCGACGGGCTCCTCGGTGAGGATGCCGGCGGCGACGGCCTCGGCCACGTCGACCGGGATCCCCAACACGCTGCGCGGCAGGGGCCGCAGGGCCCCACGCGTCCAGATCGACGCCGTCGTGGTTTCCGGGTGGACGCGCCGGTGCCCGAGGGCCAGGTCGTCGGCCAGCTCGGTGGCCTCGGGCCGGCGGGCCAACATCGCCTCGGCGCCCACGTCGAGGGTCACGTCACCCACGGTCTCCAGCCGCAGCTTGCCGCCCACCCGGTCGGACCCTTCGAACACCTCGACCGTGATCCCGGGACCCGCACGGCGCTCCAACCGGTGCGCGGCCGCCAGGCCGCCGATGCCGGCCCCGACGACCGCGACCCGCATCAGAGTCCGTGCACGTGGTCGACGAGCCGGGCCAGCGCGTCCGGGTCGGTGGCCGGAAGCACTCCGTGACCCAGGTTGAACACGTGGCCGCGCGCGGACCGACCGGCCGTGACGATCTCGGTGGCCCGCGCGTGGACCAGGTCGGTGGGGGCGAACAGCATCGTCGGGTCGAGGTTGCCCTGAACGGCCCGGTCCGGCCCGATCCGCCGCACCGCGTCGGCGAGAGGCACCCGCCAGTCGACGCCGACGACGTCGGCTCCCGCCTCACCCATCGCGCCGAGCAGCTCGCCGGTACCCACGCCGAAGTGGATGCGCGGGACGTCGAGATCGGCGAGGGCCCCGAGCACCGTGGCGGAGTGCGGCGCGACGTACTGCTGGTAGTCGGCGACCGAGAGCGCGCCGGCCCAGGAGTCGAACAGCTGGACGGCCGACGCGCCGGCGTCGATCTGGAGACGCAGGAACTGACCGGCGATCGCGGCGAGGCGTCCGAGCAGGGCGTGCCAGAGATCTGGCTGGGTGTACATCAGCTCCTTGGTGAGCCGGTGGTCGCGAGACGGACCTCCCTCGACGAGGTAGGAGGCGAGGGTGAACGGTGCCCCGGCGAACCCGATGAGGGGGGTGCCGCCGAGCTCGCCCACCAAGGCCTTGGCCGCATCGGTGATGCTCGTGACGTCGTCGGGTTCGAGGTCCCGGAGCTGGTCCAGCTGGTCCGGACGGCGGATCGGGTCGGCGACCACCGGGCCGGTTCCGGGCACGATGTCGAGGTCGACGCCGATCGCCTTCAGCGGCACGACGATGTCGGAGAAGAAGATGGCGGCATCGACGCCGTACCGCCGGACCGGTTGCATCGTGATCTCGACGACCATGTCGGTGCGAAAGCACGACTCCAGCATCGGCACGCCTTCGCGCAGCGCGAGGTACTCCGGCAGTGAACGACCGGCCTGGCGCATGAACCACACCGGCACGTGCCCGACCGGCTCGCCTCGGCAGGCTCGCAGGAAGGCACTGTCGGCAAGAGTCGAGGTCACGGGACGATTGTGACAGGAGGGTCGCCGCGGAGTGTCGGGTCGCCCCGTGACCGGCGACACGCCTACGATCACGGTGTGGGTGTCCGTAGCGAGATCGATCGCACTCCCCCGGCCTTCACCGCAGCAGTCGAGCAGGTGGGCCGTGCTGTCTTGCGGCCCGAGGTCATCGTCGACACGATGCCCGCGCCGCAACGCATCGCGCCGTTCGCGCACGCGGTCAGTGGCGACGTCGTGGCGGGTTCGACCGGCGCCGCGCCGCAGGCCGGCGACGACGAGGTGGCCACCGGCCGGTTCATCCTGCTGCACGATCCGGCCGGCAACGAGGCGTGGGGCGGCACCTTCCGGTGCGTCACGTTCGCCCGGGCCGACGTGGAGCCCGAGATGGGCGCCGATCCCTCCCTCCCCACGGTCGGCTGGAGCTGGCTCACCGACGCCCTCGACACCCACGGTGGCGAGTACACGGCGCCGAGCGGCAGCGTCACCGTCGTGCACACGGAAGGGTTCGGGGAGATGGCCGCCGACGGTGCGGACGCCCAGATCGAGGTCCGCGCCTCATGGACGCCCGTCTCCGACATGGGACCGCACATCACCGCGTGGTCCGACCTGCTGTGTGCCATCGCCGGCCTGCCGCCGCTCGCGCCCGGTGTCATCCCGCTGCAGCAGCGCAGGCGTGGCGCGCGTTGACGGGTGACGACGAGGTCACCTCGCCCCCCACTCCACTGAGCCTGCGCGACCCGCTTCCGCCGGTCATCGAGGAGATCGGGCCGCTCCGTCGCTACTGCGCGTCGATCGCGGCCGGGTCAGGGCCGGTGGCCCTCGACGCCGAGCGCGCATCCGGCTACCGCTACTCCCAGCGGGCCTACCTCGTCCAGGTTCGCCGGGAGGGCGCCGGCACCGCGCTGATCGACCCGATCCCGCTGCGCGACCTGAGCCCCCTCGACGAGGCGATCGGTGACGCCGAGTGGATCCTGCACGCGGCCACCCAGGACCTCGCCTGCCTGGCCGAGATCGGGCTCCGGCCGCGCCGGCTGTTCGACACCGAGCTCGCCGGCCGCCTGCTCAACCTTCCCAAGGTGGGGCTGGCGTCCCTGGTCGAGCACTACCTGAACGAGAGCCTCGCCAAGGAGCACTCCGCCGCCGACTGGTCGAAGCGCCCGCTGCCCGAGCCGTGGCTGATCTACGCGGCCCTCGACGTGGAGCCGCTGATCGAGCTCCGCGAGCTGATCGCTGCCGACCTCGAGAAGGCCGGCAAGACCGAGTGGGCCCGGCAGGACTTCGAGGCCTTGCTCGAGTTCACCGGTGCGCCGCCGCGCCACGAGCCCTGGCGTCGAACGTCCGGCATCCACCATGCGCGGGGGCGGCGCGCGCTCGGCCTCGTCCGGTCGATCTGGGAGGCTCGCGACTCCATCGCCGAGGAGCGGGACGTGACACCTGGGCGCATCCTTCCCGATGCCTCGATCCTGGAGATGGCCCGCACGCCGCCGGCCAACCTCGCCGAGCTGAAGCAGATGAAGGTCATGCGCAACCGGGGTCCGCGTCGGTTCGTGAGCCAGTGGCACGACGCGATCGAGCGAGCGCTCGGCCTTCCGGAGTCCGAGCTCCCTCGCTCCTCGCCGCGGCGGGACGGCCCGCCGCCACCGCGGGCGTGGGTCGAGAAGTTCCCCGCGGCCGCCGAGAGACTCGGGCGTTCGCGCGAGGTCGTCACCGCGCTCGCCGAGGAGCACGACGTCCCGACCGAGAACCTGATCGGACCGGCTCTCGTCCGTGGACTGGCGTGGGAGCCCCCGGAGCCGGCCACGGCCGACACCGTCGCCGAGGAGCTGAGGGCAGGTGGGGCGCGTCCGTGGCAGATCGAGCTGATCGCGGCTCCGTTGGCCGCAGCTCTCGCCTCGGACCAGCACCCGCCCGCCACCTGACCGCGTGCCGACGACCACGCTCGGACTACCGTGGTCCCATGAGCGAGCGCGCCGGGACGCGACGGTGAACGAGTACCGACGACCGGCCTTGCCCGGTCCGCAGCTGTTCGAGGCCCAGGCCGAGGACGCCGACCCGGCCGAGCTCGCCGCCGCCGGCCATCGCATCGCCCATCTCCTGGTCCGCGGGCCCCACGACGACGCCGACGCCGGCCTCGTCGTTCGCGTGCTGCACCTTGCCGACGAGGAGGGCCTGGGGGTCATCGCCGACCTGTGGTCGCATGCCGCCCCCGACACGATCGCCGGGGCGCTGTGGCGCCTCTACCTGCTCCGCACCTGGGTGCACGGCGAGCCGGCCCAGGCGGCTCGCGAGTTCGCCGCCGGCAAGGCCTACGCCCCCGTGCACGAGGTGCTGGCCGGGGTCGTCGAGCCACCGGGCCCGGGGGAAGTCCTGACGCTGGTCGACACGGTCGTGCGCGGCATCGTCGGCGACGACTTCGACGTGACGCTCGACCGCGCCGCCGCCTTCGCGCACATCGTCGGCGTCGGTCGCGCCCAGCTCGACAGCGGCGACCCCGGCAGCGGTGCCCGTCTCGTCGACACCGCAGCCCACCTGCGCCGGGCGGCATCGCTGGAGCGCCAAGGCCTGCTGCACTAGCTCGCCACGCAGGGCGTCACTCCCTTGCCTGGGCCCGGGGCTCGGTTAGTCTGGATCAGGCGTCGGGCTGCGGCAGCCCCGGGTCCCAACATCAGCCGCCACGAGCGGCCTTGCGCCGTGAGGCGCTCCCAGCCCGACGCCAAACATCTCCGGATGGGTCCGGCCGGTGTCAGGCATGAGCTACGGCCGGGCCGGCCGTCACCGTGCGTAGGTGGTGTACGAGCGCGCGGACGAGCCGACCTCGGCGAGCTCGGCCAGCGCTTCGTGCGACGGATTCCACGCCGCCGCCTGCACATTCGCCTCGACCTGCTCGGGCCGGGTGGCCCCGGCGATGACGCTGGCCACGGCCGGCTGGGCCGCCAGACCGCCGATCGCCAGCTCGAGCACCGAGACACCCTGCCGGTCCGCGAACGCCTCGAGGGCCTCGATCCGGTCCCAGTCGGCGTTCGCCAGCCGGTGCGCCTGGGACGACAACGTGAGGCGCGAACCCGCCGGCGCGTCGGCACCACGTCGGTACTTGCCGGTCAGCAGGCCGTAGGCCAGCGGGAAGTACGGCAGGATGCCGACGCCGAGCTCCAGGCACGCCGGCACCAGCTCGACCTCGGCCGAGCGGTTGTAGAGCGAGTACTCGTTCTGGGCGGTGACGAAGGACCCGAGGCCCCGCGTGCGCGACGTCCAGGCCGCGTCGACGAGCTCCCAGGCCTGCAGGTTCGAGCAGCCGATCGCGCGCACCATCCCGGCGGTGACGAGCTCGTCGAGGGCTCCCAGCGTCTCCTCGATCGGCGTGTTCCGGTCGGGCACGTGCAGCTGGTACAGATCGATGTGGTCGGTGCCGAGCCGGCGAAGACTCGCCTCGACCGACCGGCGGACATAGGCGGCCGAGCCGCGCCGCCCGCCGTCGTCGCCGCTGTGCCCCTGCATGTCCATGCCGAACTTGGTGGCGATGACGACGTCCTCGCGTCGCGCCCCGAGGGCAAGACCGAGCAGGGCCTCGCTCGCGCCCAGCCCGTAGACGTCGGCGGTGTCGAAGAACGCCGCATCGTGCTCGATCGCCGCGTCGACCACCGCCGTCACCTGATCGAGATCCATCCGCGTCCCGAACGCGTTGCACCCGATGCCGACGACCGGCACCGAGATGTCGCTGGACCCGAGCTTGCGGCGGGGAAGGCTCATGCCATCACCCTACGAAGGGCGACGACGGGGCTTGGCGGGGCCACCCTAGACTCGGGCGCATGGCGCTGAGTCCTCCCGTGTGGCGTGCACTGGCCGCGTTCGCTGTCGTCGCCGGTGCCCTCGCCCTGGCCCTCACCGGCTCGGCCAAGCTCGGCCTCGACCTGCGCGGCGGCACCCAGATCGTCCTGGAGACGCGGAGCACCGACCGTGTGACGGCGGACGCGGAGTCGACCGACCGTGCACTGGAGGTGCTGCGCGGCCGGGTCGACGCCCTCGGCGTGGCCGAACCGACGCTGGCGCGCTCCGGCGAGAAGCGCATCATCATCGAGCTCCCCGGCCTGCAAGACCCGCGTGAGGCCGCCGAGGTCATCGGGCGCACCGCCCAGCTGACGTTCCACGAGGTCCTGCGGGTGCCCGAGCCGGGCGCGACCCCGGCCAAGGACGAGCGCGTCGTCGACGACGAGGACGGCGGCCCGATCGTCATCGGCGAGGCCCTGCTCGACGGCAACGGTGTCTCCGATGCCATCGCCACGACCCCCGAGCAGGGCATCGGCCAGTGGGTCGTCAACGTGGACTTCAACGGCGACGGCCGGGACGGCTGGCGCCAGCTCGTCTCCGACGCCTGCAGCAATCCCGAGGCCGGCCAGCGCGTGGCGATCCTGCTCGACGACGAGGTGATCTCCTCCCCCGGCGTCGTGCCCGACCTGTGCGCGGCCGGTGGCGGCGCGGCCACGACGATCAGCGGCAGCTTCACCCAGGCGTCCGCGAAGGACCTCGCGGTCCTCATCAAGGGTGGCGCACTGCCGGTCCCGGTCGAGGTCATCGAGCAGCGCACCGTCGGACCCACCCTGGGCGAGGCGGCCATCAACGCCTCGATCGAGGCCGCGATCATCGGCATCGCCCTCACCGGGCTCTTCATCCTGTTCGTCTACCGCCTGGTCGGGCTGATGGCCACGATCGCGCTCGCGGCCTACGCGCTGATCGCCTACGGCCTGCTGATCTGGATCGGGGCGACGCTGACGCTGCCCGGGCTCGCCGGCTTCGTCCTCGCCATCGGCCTCGCGATCGACGCCAACGTGCTGGTGTTCGAGCGGGCCCGCGAGGAGTACGCCGAACGTCAGCAGGCCGGCCTGTCCCCGGCCCTGTCGACCGGGTTCACCAAGGCCTGGACGGCGATCCTCGACTCCAACGTCACCACGTTGCTCGCGGCCGGCCTGCTGTTCTTCCTGGCCTCCGGCCCGGTGAAGGGCTTCGGCGTGACGCTCTCGATCGGCGTGCTCGCGTCGATGTTCTCGGCGCTCGTCGTGGCGCGCGTCCTGGCCGAGTGGGCCGTGCGACGCGGGCCGGTTCGAGCCCGCCCGGGCGTGAGCGGCCTCGCCGGCACGGGCCGCCTCCGTCGGTGGCTCAACGAGTCCGGACCCAACCTGATGCGCCGCTCCGGCACCTGGATCGTCGTCACGGTGCTCGTCGGCGTCGTGTCGGTCATCGGCATCGTCGGGCGCGGGCTCGACCTCGGGGTGGAGTTCACCGGCGGGCGGCTGCTGGAGTTCTCGACGTCGTCCACTCTCGACCCCGAGACGGCACGTGAAGCCGTCAGCGACGCGGGGTACCCCACCGCGGTCGTGCAGTCGTCGACGGGCACCGGCGGCTCCGAGAACATCACCGTGCGCAGCAGCGAGCTCAGCAACGACGAGGCCTTCGAGATCGAGGAGGCACTCGGCACCGTCGCCGAGGGCGTCGCCAAGCAACGGGACGAGCTGATCGGGCCGAGCCTCGGCGACGAGCTGCGCAACAAGGCGCTCATCGCGTTCGGCGTCGCCATCGCGGCCCAGATGCTCTACCTGGCGTGGCGGTTCCGCTGGACCTTCGCCGCGTCCGCCGTCCTGTCGATGTCGTCGGTCGTGCTCACGGTCATCGGTGTCTTCGCCTGGCTGGGCAAACCCATCGACGGGGTGTTCCTCGCCGCCGTTCTCTCGATCATCGGCCTGGCGGTCAACGACACGATCGTGGTCTTCGACCGCATCCGCGAGCACACGCGCGAGAACCGTGGGCGGCCGCTGCGTGAGGTCGTCAACGAGGCGATCCTGAACACCGTCCCCCGCACCGTGAACACCGGACTCGGCGCGATGTTCATCCTCGCCGCTCTTGCCGTGCTCGGCGGCAGCTCGCTCACCGATTTCGCGATCGCGCTGGTGCTGGGGCTGGCGATCGGCATCGTCTCGACGATCTTCACGGCGTCGACGCTCGCCGTCCTGCTCGAGGAGCGCTGGCCGTTCGACCCCACCGACCCGAAGAACCGCACGGTCGACCCGTACGCGCACGTCGACAGCCGCCCCAATGACGGCGCGGTGGTCTAGCCGAACGGCAGGACGTCCGGCGAGATCGCGGCCGCACGCGCCACGGCGGCCGTCATCCGGCGGCGATGGTGGCGCCGGCACAGCACCTCATAGCCGATCGACGGCTCGGGACGGTCCGGACCGTCGTCGACGTCCCCGACGACGATCACCTCGCCCTCGGTGACCATCTCGCCGTTCGCGGTGCGCGCGTTGTGGGTGGCCCGTTCGCCACACCAGCACAACGACTCCACTTGAAGGGTGTGCATGCGGTCGGCGAGCTCGACCAACCGCGCCGACCCCTCGAACAGGCGGGTGCGGAAGTCGGTGAGGATGCCGAACGCGAACACGTCGATCGACAGCTCATCGACCACCTTGGCGAGCTGGTCGATGTGGTCGCGGGTGTAGAACTGGGCCTCGTCACAGACCAGGTAGTCGATCCGCCCGCCCTGGGTGAGTGAGTCGACGACGTAGAACCAGAAGTTCAGGTCGGTCGTGACCTCGATGGCCTCGACCTGGAGGCCGAGGCGGCTCGACAGCGTGGCCTCACCGGCGCGGTCGCGTGAGGTGAAGACCCGACCGACGCGGCCGCGAGCCCGATGGTTGTGGTCCACCTGAAGCGCCAGCGTGCTCTTGCCGGAGTCCATCGTCCCTGCGTAGAAGGTCAGCTCAGCCACGTCGTCCCTGCCCCCTCAACCGGCGACCAACAGCGGGATGCGCAGCTCGTCCTCGGTGACCGAGCCGTGGAACCCGAACATCAGCATCTCGATCGCGAAGTCGACCGAGGAGAACACCGCGAAGTCGCCGAGCGACGCCACGACGACGTCGCCGATGCGACCGCGAACCTGCGGGGCGATCGGGCCGAACCAGTCGTCGAGACCCGGTTGGGTCCGGACGATCGCCCGGTCTCCCAGCGCCTCGGACCAGCGCGCGGCAACGTCGGCCTCGGCTCCGCTCCGGGTGTAGAGGTGCCGGAACCGTGCCTCGCCGGCGACCATCACGACGTCGTCGCGCAGCCCGGGGACGGTGTCGAGGTCGAAGCGACCCTCCTGCGGGAGGTCGAGCATGCCGTGGTCGGCCGTGATGAGCAGCACGGTGTCGGCGGGCAGCGCGGCCCGCATCTCGGCGAGGTCGGCGTCGACCGACGTCAAAGCCTCGCGCCACTCCGGCGAGGTGCACCCCTTGGCGTGACCGGTGTGATCGAGCCGGGACTCATAGGCGTAGACGACGCCGCGCGGTGCGGACTCCACGACGTCGACCACGACGTCGAGACGCTCCCACGTGGAGTTCACCCCATGGAACGGCACGCCCCGCTGGCTGCACAACGTCAGCCCGGACGACGCGAACTTGGCGTCGTTGACCGACGCCGTCGACACCCCGGCGTCCTGCAGGAGCTCGAGCACGGTGCGGTGCGGCTGCCACTCCTGCGGCACGACCGGCTGGTCCCACACCAAGGAGTTGAGCCGCTCGCCGGTGGCCGGCACCCGGCTGGTGTAGCCGACGAGACCGTGCTCACCGGCCCGCAATCCGGTGCCCAACGAGGTGAGGCTCGTGGCCGTCGTGGAGGGGACGCCGCAGACGACGTCGTCGATGCCGCTCAGCGAGCTGAGGAACGGCGCCGACGATGCGTGGTCCTCCAACAGCTGGGTCCCGAGGCCGTCGACGACCATGACGACGAACCGCGGCGCCGTGGGCAGGCCGAGCACGTCGGTGAATCCCGGCAGGCCGAGCGCACCGCCCACCGACGGCAACAGCTCATCGAGCGTGTGCCGGCCCCGGGGGCCGTACTGCTCGCCCGTGGGGGCCGTGCTCATTCAGGCACTGCCATGTCAGGCGTGACCGGCCGTGGTGGCCTGGGTGGTGGCGGCCGAGAGCGTCCGAGCGAAGTCGAGCAGGCGCCGCACGGCGGCCCCTCCGTCGGCGGCCGAGGCCAGGCGCAGGGAGAAGTCGTCACCGGTGAGGTTGCCGGTGTAGCCGTGGTCGGCCTCGCAGTCGGGGTCGTCGCAGGTGGCGGGCTCGATGTCGATGCGGGAGACCGCGCCCCACCCGACCGTGAGCACGACCTCCTCCAGCTGCTTCGTCGATGCGGAGACCATGCGCGTGACGACGACGGAGCGGACGTGCGACACGGGCACGGCCTCGCTGGTGGTGGATGTGTACGGCTTGGGCAGCAGGTCGTCGGGCGGGTGTTCGTCGGTGTGCACCAGGACCACCCGCGTGGGCGTCAGCACGAGCACCGTCATGTGCCGGCGGATCTCGTCGCGGTCGAAGGTCGGCTCATGGTGCAGGACGTACGCCACCACGGGTTCGTCGGCGAGGACGTCCCGCAGGCCCTCCGCCACGATCTCCGGGTAGTAGCCGCTGCGCGAGACCTCGTCGAACACCTCAGGCGTGCGATCGTCGGTCATCACGCCAGCGTATCTCCCGTGGGAACCTGCTGGCTGAGCCGCCGCACGTACCAGTCGCCACGTCGGTTGGCCGACGGCACGACCTTCGCGCGGGCGCTCAGCACGGTGAGCCCCTCGGCCCCGACGAGGACCGGCTCGAGGTCGAGCTCGGCGATCTCGGGGAGGTCGTCCTTCATCGCCGCCAACCGCAGGATGAGGTCCTGGACCGCTGCGACGTCGACCGGGTCGGAGCCCCGGTAGCCGAACAGCAGGGGCGCGGACCGCAGGCTCGCGATCATCTCGCCGGCGTCGCTGTCGGTGAGCGGCGGGATGCCGTACGTGCGGTCGCCGAGCAGCTCGCTCGGAGCGCCGGCCAGGCCGAAGGACACCAGCGGCCCGAACAGCGGATCCTCGGCGACGGCGAAGGAGACCGGGATGCCGTCGGGCGCCGACGCCTGCACGAAGAAGCGGGTGTCGGCGCGCATGCCGGTCCAGCCGGTGAGGTTGTCCCACGCCTCCCCCATCTGCTCGGCGTTCTTGACATCGCGCCAGATGTGGATGAGGTCCGGCCTGGCCCGGAGGTGCTCGCTGCCGGCTTTGAGCACGACGTCCCAGCCCAGTTCCTCGCCGGCGGCGATCGCCTCCTCGCGCGTGTGCACGTTGATCCAGTGCCACAGGTCGATGCCGTAGCAGGCCAGCAGGTCGTGGACCTGCTGGGTCGACAGGATCGCGCCACGCGGCGCGGCAGCGAGCACGTCGCGCACCAGCGCTCGGGCGTCGCCGGTGCGGGGGTCGAGACCGACCTCGAACGAGCCGTGGTCGCGCGAGGCCCACTCGGCGTAGTTGACGACGCGGGCCAGGGCACGAACGGCCGCCTCCGGCGCGGCGTACGACGGCACCGACCCGCGACCGGCCGCGCCACCTTGCAGGTCGGTGACCCGCAACAGCACCGGCACGCCCTCACTGCCCAGGAAGGTCGAGACGATCGGCTTGTCGGACTGCTCCCCCACCGCCGCGAGCACCCCGGCCACCTCGTCGCCGCTGGTGTTGACCGGCGGGACGAAGACGACCATCAGGGCGTCGACGTCCGGGCTGGCCAGCGCCTTCTCGAGCGCGAGCTCGAAGTCGTCGGCGCCGGCGTCGGCGCCGAGCGGCACGGACTCGCCGACCTGCAGGCCGGCTTCGGTGGCCGCGTCGGTGACCAGGAGCGCCATGGCGTCGGAGTTGCCCACCACGGCGACCCGGTTGCCCGCCGGGAGCGGCTGGTGGGCCAGCAGCTGCGCGACGTCGAACATCTCATCGAGGTTGTCGACCTGGATGACGCCGGCCTGGCGAAACATCGCATCGACCGCGGCCTGGGGGGCCGCGCTGCGCTTGACGGCATGCCCGACCGGAACGCCCTGTGTGGACCGTCCGGACTTGACCGCCACGATCGGCTTGGTGGCCGACACCCGCCGGGCGATGCGGGAGAACTTGCGCGGGTTGCCGATGGACTCCAGGTAGAGCAGCACGACCTCGGTGGCGGCGTCCTCCTGCCAGTACTGCAGCAGGTCGTTGCCGGAGACGTCGGCGCGGTTGCCGGCCGACACGAACGTCGACAGACCGAGGCCGCGTCGGGACACCGACTCCAAGATGGCGGTGCCCAGCGCCCCGGACTGGCAGAAGAACCCGACCCGCCCTGGCGGCGGCATCGACGGTGCGAGGGAGGCGTTGAGCTGCAAGGTCGGCGCGGTGTTGATGACGCCGAGGCAGTTGGGGCCGATGAGGCGCAACCCGTAGCTGCGGCTGAGATTCACCAGGGCGCGCTGGCGCTTGCGGCCTTCGGTGCCCTCCTCGGCGAAACCGGCGGAGATCACGATCATCCCGTGCACGCCCTTGGCCGCACAGTCCAGCACCACGTCGGTGACCGAGTCCGCCGGCACCGCGACGATCGCGAGGTCGACCTCGTGCGGGATGTCCTGCACGGTCTTGTAGGCCGGCAGGCCGGACACCGCCTCGGCCTGGGAGTTCACCGCGTAGACGCTGCCCTGGTAGTCGCCCAGCACGAGGTTGCGCACCATGGTCTGACCGATGGAGTCCTGGCGGCGGCTCGCGCCGACGACGGCGATGCTGCGGGCCCCGAAGATGCGCTCGATGGATGCGGCCTCGGCGCGCTGCTCCCGAGCGCGCATCACCCCGACGGAGGTGTCGGTGGCCTCGATCCGGAACTCCAGGGTCTGCACGCCGTCCTCGACCTGGCCCTCGACCCGGTAGCCCATCTCGCGGAAGATCTGCAGCATCCGGGTGTTGGCGGGCAGCACGTCGGCGACGAACCGCTTGATGCCGCGCTCCCGCCCGGCCTGGGCGAGGTGCTCGAGCAGCAGCTGCCCGACCCCACGACCTTGGTGCGAGTCCTCGACCAGGAAGGCCACCTCCGCCTCGTCCGCGGAGACCGCGTCGTACCGTCCGACCCCGATGATGAGATCGTGGAGGGTGACCACGAACGCCACCCGGCGGTCGAGGTCGACGTGGGTGAAGCGTTCCACGTCCTTCGCCGAGAGCGTCGGGTACGGCGTGAAGAAGCGCAGGTACTTCGATTCGTCGGAGACACGTGAGTAGAACTCGACCAGCCGGTCTGCGTCGCCGGGCACGATGGGTCGCAACTGGGCCACCCGACCGTCCTTGAGCAGGACATCGGCGTCCCACTGTGGCTCCGCATGACCGTCCGCCCCGGGCCCGGAATCCCTGCTGGTGGGCTTGCTGGTCACGGGCCCAACCTATCGGTCCCCTCGACCGGCGTGGCTGGGGTGGCCCAGCCCGCGGACGCGGGAGAATAGAGTTTCGAAGGAGTCCAGGAGACACGCATGGCAGGCAAGACACGTCGACCCCCCGACGAGGAGTTCGACGAGCACATCATCGACACCGACATCACCGACGAGATGAGCTCGAGCTACATCGAGTACGCGTACTCGGTGATCTACTCCCGGGCGATCCCGGACGCGCGCGACGGCCTCAAACCGGTGCAGCGGCGCACCCTCTACACGATGGACGAGCTGAACCTGCGCCACGACCGCGGTCACGTCAAGAGTGCCCGCGTCGTCGGTGAGGTCATGGGCCGCCTGCACCCGCACGGCGACGGCGCCATCTACGACGCCCTGGTGCGCCTCGTGCAGCCGTGGTCGATGCGCCTGCCGCTCGTCGACGGGCACGGGAACTTCGGCTCTCCCGACGACCCCCCGGCCGCCATGCGCTACACCGAGTGCCGCATGGACCCGGCCGCGGAGGCCATGACGGCCTCCATCGACGAGGACACCGTCGATTTCCGGCCCAACTACGACGGCCGCGAGACCGAGCCGTCCGTGCTCCCCGCCGCCGTGCCGAACCTGCTCGTCAACGGCGCGGCCGGCATCGCGGTGGGCATGGCCACCAACATCGCCCCGCACAACCTGGTCGAGGTGGTCCAGGCACTGCGCCACCTCATCGACCATCCGGCGGCCGACCTCGACGACCTGATGAAGTTCGTGCCCGGCCCCGACCTCCCCACCGGCGGCAAGATCGTCGGCCTCGACGGCATCCGTGACGCCTACGCCACCGGCAACGGCTCGTTCCGCATGCGCGCGACCGCCCGCATCGAGAGCGTCACACCGCGGCGCCGCGGCATCGTCGTCACCGAGCTGCCCTACAACGTCGGCCCGGAGAAGGTCATCGAGGCGATCAAGAAGCTCGTGCAGTCCAAGAAGCTGCAGGGCATCGCCGACCTCAAGAACCTGACCGACCGCCACAAGGGGCTCCACCTCGTCATCGAGATCAAGAGCTCCTTCCACCCCGAGGCGTTGTTGGAGCAGCTCTACCGCCAGACGCCGATGGAGACGTCGTTCGGCATCAACGCCGTCGCGCTCGTCGACGGGCAGCCCCGCACCTTGGGCCTGCACGAGATGCTCACCGTCTTCCTGGAGCACCGCTACGACGTGGTGCGCCGCCGCACCACCTACCGGCGCCGCAAGGCCGCTGAGCGCCTGCACCTCGTCGACGGCCTGATGATCGCCATCCT
The DNA here is from genome assembly GCA_963695295.1 of uncultured Actinomycetota bacterium. Classification (GTDB taxonomy): domain Bacteria; phylum Actinomycetota; class Actinomycetes; order Propionibacteriales; family Nocardioidaceae; genus Aeromicrobium. The sequence goes on from OY968771.1 coordinate 126,496, forward strand.
CGACATCGACGAGGTCATCCAGCTCATCCGCGGCAGCGACGATCGTGGGCAGGCTCGCTCCCGCCTCACCGGCGTCTTCGACCTCAGCGAGCTGCAGGCCGACTACATCCTCGACCTCCAGCTCGGGCGGCTCACCAAGTTCTCCCGGCTGGAGCTGGAGAAGGAGGCCGAGCAGCTGCGGGCGACGATCGACGAGCTCGACGCGATCCTGGCCGACGACGCGATGCTCCGCTCGGTCGTGGGCGACGAGCTCGACGAGATCGCCCAGACCTTCGGCACGCCCCGACGCACCGTCCTGCTCGAGGCCGCCGGCCAGGCGGTCGCGACCGCCGCCCCGCTGGAGGTGGCCGACGACCCGTGCTGGGTCCTGCTGTCGGCCACCGGCCTGCTGGCCCGCACGGCCGACGACGCGCCGTTCGGCGAGGTCGGCCGGCGCTCCAAGCACGACACCATCGTCGCGGCGGTACGCGCCACGGCACGGGGCCAGGTGGGCATCGTCACCTCCGGCGGCCGGGTGCGACGGCTCAGCGTCGTCGAGATCCCGTCGATCCCGCCCACGTCATCGGCGCCCCACCTGCAGGGCGGCGTGCCGCTCCGCGAGCTCGTGCACCTCGAGGACCGTCCGCTCACCCTGATGACCTTCGACGAGGACGGCCCCGGCCTCGCGCTCGGCACCCGCAGCGGTGTCGTCAAGCGGGTCCGGCCCGACCACCTCAGCAACCGCGACGAGTGGGACCTCATCACCCTCGCCGACGGCGACCAGGTCGTCGGTGCCGCCCCGTTGCGCACCGGTGCGGAGCAGCTCGCGTTCGTCACCTCCGACGCGAGCCTGTTGCGATTCGACGCCTCGCTGGTGCGGCCGCAGGGCCGGTCCGGCGGCGGCGTCGCCGGCGTCAAGCTGGCCGACGGCGTCAAGGCCGTCGCCTTCGGCGTCGTGCGCGACATCGACACCGCGCACGTCGTGAGCGTCGCCGGATCCACCGACGCCCTCCCGGGCACGCAGAACGGCAACGTCAAGGTCAGCCCGCTCGGCATCTACCCGGCCAAGGGTCGCGCCACCGGTGGCGTGCGCTGCCAGCGGCTGCTCAAGGGCGAGGACGGCCTCATCCTGGCGTGGGTCGGCGACGGAGCACCCATCGGCTGCGCCACGAGCGGATCCCCGGTCGAGCTGCCCGCCCCGACCGACCGACGCGACGGTTCCGGTGTGCCGGCAGCGCAACCATTGCTCGCCGTCGCCGGGCCGGTCGCCGAGCTGCCCGGCGTCTCCGCCGCGGATCGGTCCGGCGTCCCCGCACCCGTGCAACACTGAATTCGTGCGTATTCGACTGCTGTCCGTGCTCGCTGCTGCCCTGTTCCTGGCCGGCTGCCAAGGTGAGTCCGACGACCCCCAGGCCGACACCAGTGAGCTGCAGCAGCGGCTGTCCGCGGCCCGCGCGACGATCGACGGGGCGGAGACGATCGACATCTCCCTGACCGCGAAGTCGTTGCCCGACGGCGTCACCGGGTTGCTCTCGGCCACCGGCCAGGGCAACCACTCCCCGGCGTTCAAGGGCGAGGTCAAGGTCGTCACGGGCGGGTCGACGCTCAGCGCCGAAGTCATCTCCGCCGGCGGCACGCTGAAGGCCAAGACCAGCTTCTCGCCGGTCTACCTCCAGATCGACCCGGCTTCGCTGAAGGCGCCCGACCCGGCGCAGCTGCTCGACGCGGAGTCCGGCATCACCCAGATCCTCGACGCGACCGAGGACCTGGAGGCGGGCGAGAAGTCGCGCGACGGATCCGACGTCCTCACCACGATCTCCGGCACGCTCCCGGGAAGCCTGGTGCGGACCATCATCCCGTCGGCCGATGCCGCGTCGACGTTCACGGCCAGGTATCGCCTCACCGACGACGACGAGCTCCGCGACGCCACCCTGACGGGCTCGTTCTACCCCGAGGTCGACGACGTCACGTACACGGTGAAGCTCGCGACGTCCGACGAGCCGGTCGAGATCAAGGTTCCGTAAGGGATGAACCGGACCGCGCCGCGGGTCCTGCTCGGGCTCGCGGCGGTCGCCATCATGTTCGCGGCCGCCGACACCTACGTCGTGGTGCTCGCGCTGCCCGAGATGATGACCACGGTCGGCCTCGACCTCGACCAGCTCCAGCGCGCAGCGCCGATCGTCTCGGGGTTCCTGCTCGGCTATGTCGGCGTGCTGCCACTGATCGGACGCATCTCGGACCTGCGCGGACGCGTACCGGTCCTGCTCGGCTGTCTCGTCGTGTTCGCGGTCGGCTCGATCGTCACGGCGGCCGCGTTCGACCTGACGAGCATCGTTGTCGGCCGCTTCATCCAGGGCGTCGGCGGCGGCGGGCTCATCCCCCCGACCCTCGCCCTGGTCGCCGATGTCTGGCCGGCCGACCGTCGCGGCCTGCCCCTCGGCATCGTCGGCGCCGTGCAGGAGCTCGGCAGCGTGCTCGGCCCGCTCTACGGTGCCGTCGTCCTCGCGTTCGGCTCGTGGCGCGACATCTTCTGGCTGAACTGTGCCGTCGGCCTGCTGCTCGCCGCGGTGATGGTGCGGATGCGCGACACCGTGCCCCCCGACGTCGACGGCTCCGCATCACCGCCGGGCCGGCAGGCTGCGGACCGACCCGGCCGCTTCGACGTCCTCGGGCTGGGGCTCGGTGTCGCCACGCTCGTCGGCCTCGCCCTGGTGATGCTCGAGCCCGACGCGCTCGCCACCGGGGTCACCACCGGGCTCGCCTTCCTCCCGGTCATCGGGGAGTCCCGTTGGCTGACCCCGATCGCCCTGTCCATGGTCGGCCTGGGGTCGTTGTTCGTCATTCGCGAAGCCACCGCCCGCCGGCCCCTGCTGGACTGGCGCGGCTGGGCGGCACTCGGCGGCGAGACCGACCTGCGCGGGGCCCTGATGCTGACCCTCGGGCTCGGTGCGGTCATCGTCACGTTCGCCTCGGCCGAGCCGGAGAGCGCCGCGATCTCGCCGAACGCACCGTGGCTGCTGCCCCTCGCCGCCCTCGCCTTCGCCGGCTTCTGGTGGCGGCAACGCACCGCTCCCCTGCCGCTGGTGCCGCGCGGCGCGCTCCGTGCGCGTCCTGCCTGGGGAGCCTTGGTGGTGTCGTTCTTCGTCGGAGCCGCCCTCATCGCGGCACTCGTCGACATCCCGTTCTTCGCCCGCCTGACAGTGCATCGGGAGTCCCAGCTCGACGCCGCCCTCGTGCTGGTCCGCTTCCTCATCGCGCTGCCGATCGGCGCGGTGCTGGGCGGCTGGCTGCTGCGCCGGGTGCCGGCACCGGTGCTGACGGCCGCGGCGATGCTGCTGAGTGCCGCGGCCTTCGCGCACATGGCCACCTGGGACGCCGAGTCGCTGCGGCACGAGACCGAGATGCTGTCGCTCGTCGCCGGCGGCCTGGGCTTCGGCCTGGCCATCGCGCCGGTCAACGCCGCACTGCTCGACCACACCGACGGCGCCGTGCACGGCGTCGCCAGTGCGCTGCTGATCGTGGCACGCATGGTCGGCATGCTGCTGGGCATCTCCGCGCTCACCACGATCGGCCTGCACGCGTTCTACGAGGCGTCCGCCCAGATTCCGCCCGCTGCGGAGCTGTGCGGTGGTTCGGCCAGCGCGTGCGAGGCCTACCGCGATGCGGTCCGCGAGGCCGGCATCGCCCAGCTGCATGCGGTGTTCGTCGGCGCGGCCGTCTGTGCGGCGGCCGCTGCAGGGCTCGCCCTCGGACTCCTGCGCCCGAGCCGGGCACCGGTCGCGACCGGCGCCCACTAGGCTGCCGCGCATGGCCGACTTCGACGACCTCCTCGCCGCCAACCGCGAGTTCGCCGAGCACTTCGCCCTGTCCGGGTTCGACGGTGTCGCCCATGCCGGTGTCGCCATGGTGACCTGCATGGACTCGCGGATCGACCCGCTCGGCATGATCGGCCTCACCCCGGGCGACGCGAAGATCCTGCGCAACCCCGGCGGACGGGTCACCGACCAGGCGCTCGTCGCCCTCGTGCTGGGCGTCAACCTGCTCCACGTCTCCCGCATCCTCATCGTCGAGCACACCCGTTGTGCGATGGCGTCCTCGTCGGAGCAGGAGCTCCGAGCTCGCCTCGGCGAGAGCGCGGGCGTGGACGCCTCCTGGATGTCCCTGGGCGTGATCGACGACCAGGAGGACACCATTCGCAAGGACGTCGACAAGGTCGTCGCCCACCCGCTGATCGGCGACGACGTCGCCGTGGCCGGGTTCCTGTACGACGTCGACACCGGCCTGTTGCACCCGGTCGGCTAGTACGGCATGCCGCTGACCACGGTGCCGTCGAGGTCATAGATCGTCCACCGCGGCAGCTTGTCGGGCTTCTGCAGGTAGACGATGATCGTCGGCTCACCGGTCGCCGCGCCGAGGATGAGGTAGGCCGACTCGAAGTCGGTCATCTCGTGCTCCTTCGCCGTCCGGCCCGGCAACGCCTCGACCAGGTCCGGATCGATGTCGGCGAGGTCGATCGGGTCGGAGTGAACCGGCGTCACCGGGCTCTCGAACAGGTCGAAGATGCCGCCGCGGTACACGTAGCGCATCGCGCCCTCGTCGACCTCGACGTTGACCGAGGCATAGTCGGGGTACACGACGGCGTCGTACACCCGACTGGTGCCCGTCTCCCCCTCGACGGCCGCCACCATCTCGGTCCAGCCCTCCGCGGTGTGCAAGCTGAGGCTGGACGTCGGTTCCGGCGCGTCGAAGGCTTGATTGATGCCGGAGGCGACCAGGCCGACGATGGCGGCGATGCCGAGCCCGCACATGAGGACGAAGCCGACGATCACGATGAGGACGACCCGCCGCACGGTGCGCACGCCGTCCCCGGTCATGGCCGACCGCATCGACTCGCCGAGCTGGATCGTCCGCGCCGAGGTTCCTCGAGCCATCGCCGCCAGCTTCTCCGGCGGGATGGCGGAGCCGAGCGACGCCGAGCCGGAGTCGGTCGACCGGTCGGGGACGGATGCCCCCGCGGCCGCCGCAGCCGGCGCGGACCCGGCGGCTCGGTTCAGGTCGCGGACCAGGATCGCGAGATCGCCCTTGGTGTGCGCCGAGCTCACCCGATCGATGCGTAGGGCGCGGTCTGCTGCAGTCAGCGTCCCAGCGGCGTAGGCTGCGTCGATGAGCTTCTGGGCGCGGCGCTTGTCACCTCGCCCGGCCTTGCCCGGATCGCTGATGCCGCTCACGCGGAGATCGTATCGACGTCCGTCGGCTCCGGGGCGCGTTCGGGACGGCCGGAATTCTCGAAAACTGCGACGCCCAGCGCGCGGCGACGGTATCGTCATCGCTGCAGGTCGACGTGACACGGATCTCCACCGAGACCTGCAGTTCACCCGCCATCCACTTGGAATTCTCGGTAAAGTGATTGCGACTTCCCCGTCATCGTCCGCCCCCCGACGGCCCCAGGGCCGTCCTTGCTATGAGTTGAGAAGCTCGGGATTCACATCATGACCATTTCAGCCGACATCCTCGACCTGCTGGGTCGCCTCGGTATCGACGTCCTCACCCTGCTCGTGCTCGTGGGCGTCCTGTACCGCAGCCGCCAGTCGGTGCCATCGATGCCGCTGGTGCTCTCTGCTCTCAACATCGGCCTGTTCGCCGCGCTCGCGGCCATCACCCAGGGCAACTTCAACGCGGCCATCGGCTTCGGCCTGTTCGGCCTGCTGTCGATGCTCCGCCTGCGCAGCGCCGCCTTCACGATCAAGGACGTCGCCTACACGTTCCTCGCCCTGATCATCGGGCTCATCAACGGCCTGCCCGACCGCCCGTTCGCCCTCCTCATCGTCGTCAACGTGGGGCTGCTCGTCGTCGTCGCCATCACCGACACCACCCGCAACGAGGTCCCCAGCCGGGTCATGCGCCTGACGCTGGAGCATGCGTACTCCGACCCGGTCGAGGTCCGCAACGCCCTGGAGCAGAAGCTCGCGGTCAACGTCACCAGCATCGTCATCGAGGAGATCGACTTCGTGCGTGAGACCACGCAGTTGACCATCTCCTACGAGGTCGACGACGCGTGGGGCCGCGCCAGCGCCGAGCAGGTCCAGGCTGACGGAGGGGTGTGGAAGCCGTGACGTCCCTCGCCACCGAACCCGAAACCGTCACCACCCTCAAGCCGGTCGTCACCTCCGACGCCGGCCAGGCCCACCTCCTCGGCGTCGACGCCCTGCGCCCCGTGGGCCTGGAGGAGCTCGTCGAGCACGCGGCGCTCATGCATCGCACCGACCGCAAGTACATCGCGCCGCTCGACACCGTGCGCACGCTGGTCAGCGACCTGTCCGACTCCCACCGGGTGCTCCAGATCAAGGATCGCCGCTACACCACGTACCGCACGCTCTACTTCGACACCGAGGCCTTCGAGGCGGCCCGGTCGCACGTGCAGAAGCGCCGCCGCCGCTGGAAGGTGCGCAGCCGCCTGTACGTCGAGGACGGCCTGTGCCGCGTCGAGGTCAAGACCAAGGACAACCGGGGCGAGACCCAGAAGGTCATGGGCATGAGCGACCCCGCGCGCTACGGCACGCTGGCCGGCGAGGAGGCCGACTTCGTCGCGTTCCACCTGGCCGGGCACCCCGAGGTGCGGGTCGCCAACCTGGTCCCCGCGGCCGAGGTCTGCTACACCCGAGCCACGCTGGCCGACATCGCCGCAGGAACCCGCGTCACGATCGACTGGAAGCTCGTCTGCCACCTCGAGACCGGCGACGTGTGGATGGACGACGGCTACGCACTGATCGAGACCAAGGGTCCGTCCACGCCGGGTGTGGCCGATCGTGCCCTGACGCACCTCGGTGTCCACCCGCGCTCGTTCAGCAAGTACGTCGCCGCCGCCTCGACGATGACCCAGGGCATCGCCGACAACGACGTCCGATCCCTGCACGGGCGTGTGCTCCACAACCGCGCCGTGGGGTTCTGACCCCCATGGCCACACACGCGCAGACTCGGTCGATCCGCTATGTCTTCATCTCGATCCTCGCGCTGCTCGCCATGGTGATCGGCTTCACCGGCGACAAGCTGCTGCCGATCACCGTCAATGAGGAACCGGTCGTCAAGACGGCCACCACGCCGGCACCGTCGGAGTCGCCCAAGGGATCCCCGGAGCCCACGAAGGATCCGCTCGAGTCCGACCCCGCTCCCCCGCTGCTCGGCGCCGCCGACCTCCGCACGGTCAAGGGCACGATCACCGACCAGCGGAAGCCGGCGAACCAGCTGATGAAGGGCTGGTGGACCAACAACGGCACCGGCGAGACCGACAGCGGGTTCGTCTCCTGGGCCGCAGCCCAGCTCCCGGCCGAGCCGACCACCATCGAGCGGCAGAACGAGCAGGCGACGGTGAAGAAGCTCGGCACGGCGAGCGACGCGGCCGGCAACCGCGCGGCCGAATGGCTCAACAAGCACGGCTGCGAGAACGTCTGGGTCTCCTTCACCTCCCAGCAGCTCGCCCTGCGGTCCGCGTCCGATGACAAGCCGTCGGTCGATGAGCTCGAGACCGTGCTCAAGCTCGCGGCCGAGGTCGCCTCGGCCGCCCAGGACCGCAGCGGCAGCCCCGCGGCCAGTCAGCCGAAGCCGTGCAGTGGCGCCACCGAACCGGCCCGTTCCGACTGCTCCTGCTCGTACCCGTCGTCGCAGGCGACCATGGCGGCCGCGGCCCGCACGTATCTCGGCGAGCTGTCGCCGTACCGGCTCGACCAGTACCGGTGGATGGAGCAGCAGGTCGATCTCGCCGCCCTCTACGCCGGGCTCGAGCTGCCCAGCGACGTCGGCTCCGGTGCGCTGCTCGGCAACCTGGTGGGCCAATACGTCTTGGTGACACGAGGCCACGCCAAGCCTTGATCAGGCGTCGATCTTGTCGGCATCCAGCTCGTAGGCGCTCTGCACGATGAACTCCTTGCGGGGTGCGACCTCGTTGCCCATCAGCAGCTCGAACATCGCGGTGGCACGCTCGGCATCGTCGACGGTGAGCCGCCGCAGGGTGCGGTGCCGCGGATCCATGGTGGTCTCGGCGAGCTGGCCGGCGTCCATCTCCCCCAGTCCCTTGTAGCGCTGGATCGGGTCCTTCCACCGAACGTTGCGACGCTTGAGGTCGGCAAGGGTCCGTTGCAGCTCGGCGTCGGAGTAGGTGTAGACGTACTTCTCCTGGTTCTTCTTGGGGCTGATGAGCTCGACGCGGTGCAGTGGCGGCACGGCCGTGAACACCCGGCCCGCCGCGACCAGCGGTTGCATGTACCGGAAGAACAACGTGGCGAGCAGGCAGCGGATGTGTGCGCCGTCGGAGTCGGCGTCGGCCATGAAGATGATGCGCCCGTACCGAGCGGTGTCCAGGTCGAAGGTGCGACCCGAACCGGCGCCGACGACCTGGATGATCGAGGAGCACTCCACGTTCTTGAGCATGTCGCCGACGCTGGCCTTCTGGACGTTCAGGATCTTGCCGCGGATCGGCAACAGCGCCTGGAACTCGGAGTCGCGGGCCGACTTGGCCGTCCCGAGGGCGGAGTCACCCTCGACGATGAACAACTCGCTGCGATCGACGTCGGTCGAGCGGCAGTCGGCCAGCTTCGCCGGGAGAGCGCTGGACTCCAGGGCGTTCTTGCGGCGCTGGGTGTCACGCTGCTGCCGCGCCATGATGCGGGTGCGACTGGCCCCGACGACCTTCTCCAGGACCAGCTTGGCCTTCGACTTGTGCGCCACCTTCGTGGACGTGAGGAAGGCCTTCAGCTCGCGCGCGACGATCTTGTTGACCAGCCGGGACACCGGCGGGGTGCCCAGGACCTCTTTGGTCTGGCCCTCGAACTGCGGCTCGGCCAGACGCACGGTGACGACTGCGGTCATGCCCTCGAGGACGTCGTCCTTGATGACGTCGTCGTCGGCCTGCTTGAGCTGGCGGCTGGCGCGCAGCACCTCGTTGAAGGTCTTGGTGATGCCGCGTTCGAAGCCCTGCACGTGGGTGCCGCCCTTGGGCGTGGCGATGATGTTGACGAAGGAGCGCACCTCGGTGTCGTAGCCGGTGCCCCACCGCAGGGCGATGTCGACGGTGAGGTCGCGGGTGACCTCCTGCGGCGTCATGTGTCCCTTGTCGTCGAGCAGCGGGACGGTCTCGGTGAACTGGTCGTCGCCGTGCAGCCGCACGACGTCGGTGACCGGCTCGTCGGGCGCCAGGAAGTCGCAGAACTCCGCGATGCCGCCGTCGTGCCGGAACGTCTCCTCCACGACCTCCTCACCCCGCTCGTCGCGGATGACCAGCTCGAGGCCGGGCACCAGGAACGACGTCTGGCGAGCCCGCGTGATGAGCTCGTCGTAGCTGAACGCCGCGCCCTTGATGAAGACCTGCGGATCGGCCCAGTAGCGCACCCGGGTGCCGGAGACGCCCTTCTTGACCTTGCCGATCTTGCGCAGCTCGCCGCCGGCCACGAAGTCGGCCTCCGGACCGTCACCGGTGAACTCTCCCGGCGTACCTCGGCGGAACGACATCGCCCAGGTGGCGCCGTCCTTGTCGACCTCGACGTCGAGCCGGGCCGCGAGGGCGTTGACCACGGACGCGCCCACGCCGTGCAGGCCGCCGGTGGCGACGTACGACCCGCCGCCGAACTTGCCGCCGGCGTGCAGCTTGGTGAAGACGACCTCGACACCGGACAACCCGGTCTTCTTCTCGGTGTCGACCGGGATGCCGCGGCCGTCGTCGGTGACCTCGACCGAGCGGTCGGCCCGCAGGACGACCCGCACGTGAGTGCAGTGTCCGCCGAGCGCTTCGTCGACGGCGTTGTCGATGATCTCCCAGACGCAGTGCATGAGGCCGCGGGTGTCGGTGGACCCGATGTACATGCCGGGACGCTTGCGCACCGCCTCGAGCCCCTCGAGGACGAGGAGATTGCGTGCGTCGTACGTCGACATCGCCGGGGGCCTTTCCGCTGGTTCAGGATCCCGCTCAGGATATCGGCGGCCACCCGCGGGCCGGTCCTGACACGCACTCGTGACCGCGTCCGCAATGCGCTGGTTTGGCCCGGTCAGGGAGTATGTATGTCATATGTCACCTTCGGACGCGAGGAATAGCACCCCATGATTGGATGTTCTTCCACACGTCACCGCCTGAACCGAAAGGGGTCATCGTGACGGCACTCGCCCAGGTGTCTGGCCTGACCGCCAGCGATCGTTGCGATCGTTGCGGCGCCCAGGCGTACGTTCGCGTCGAGCTCACCGACAACGCCGAGCTGCTCTTCTGCGCCCACCACGCGCGCCAGCACGAAGAGAAGCTTCGCGAGGTGGCCATCACGATCCACGACGAGACCGGCAAGCTGGCCGACGTGCCGGCCATCGCCCCCGACAGCGAGATCTGACTCCTTCCTTCACGCATCACGAACGCCCCGTCGATCGACGGGGCGTTCGCGTTCCGCCGGCGGAGTCCTCGTACCGGTCGGACGACGCCGGCTGGTGGCACCGACCCGGCCGGACGTCGGCGCAAAAGACGACCGGCTGTGGTGTTCAACCGGCCGCCCCGACGCCGAAGCGTCTGCAGTCGCATAGACAGGTGCACCCATCCACGTGACGTCTTCCACTACAACTGGTTTGATCCCGCGGCGCATCTTCGGCGCCTTTTGGCCGACGGTGTGCCACGCTGAATCATCTCGTCGTTCTGACCCCAGCGACTTGACCGATGGGAAGGCAAGTTCATGGTCCACGACGATCTCTTCTCGCGCATGGCGCGCGAACTCGAAGCGCACGACTCCACGGATCAAGCCCTCGACAGCATCTGTCAGTACGCCTGTGTCGCCGTCGACGCCGATGACGCCGGCATCATGATGGTCGACGGGAAATCCGTCGACACGCCGGCATCCACCAGTCAACCCGTTCTGCGAGCCCATGAGCTCCAGGCTGAGGTCGGCGAGGGACCGTGCCTCGCCGCGCTGGCCGGCGGTGACCCCACCTACCTGGTCAACGACACGACGTCGGACGAGCGGTGGCCCACCTGGGGAAAGGCAGCCGCGGACCTGGGGTACCTGAGCGTCCTCAGTTGCCAGCCTGGAGACCAGCAGCCGCCGGTTCGGCTCCCTCAACGTCTACGCCGAGGCGGCGGACGCGTTCACCGACGACGACGTCGAGGTCATGCAGATGCTGGCGACGCACGCCTCCGTCGCGATCAGCGCCGCACGGGAACGGTCCGACCTGTACAAGGCGCTCGGCACCAGAACCGCCATCGGACAGGCCCAGGGCATCCTCATGCAGTCGTTCGACATCAACGCCGACCAGGCGTTCGCCTACCTGCGCCGACTCTCGCAGGACCGCAACATCAAGCTCTTCCAGATCGCCGAGGAAGTCATCGCCAGTCGTGACGAGCTCGGCCGTCGGGGCGAGCCTTCCGACGGCTAGCCGCTCGGGTTTCGACCCAGTTTCCGGTGATCTCGCCGCTCCCGAAAAACCTCCGAACGGCACTTGCCAAGCCGAACGTTTGTGAGTAACTTCTGACACAGTTTTCATCGGGGTTCAGCAGCAGCTCCGTCGATCGTATTTTTCGGTCAGGACGGGCTCATCATGGTCAATCTCAACCGGCTGCCGATGCCGATCTTGGAGTCCTACGAATGGCAGTACCAGGGCGCATGCTGCGACCTGGATCCGGATCTGTTCTTCTCCCCTGAGGCCGAGCGAGGACTGCGTCGAGAACGCCGGGAACAGCAAGCCAAGCAGGTCTGCGCTGGCTGCCCGGTCATCGAGCAGTGTCGCCAACACGCCCTGTCGGCTCGGGAGCCGTATGGCGTGTGGGGCGGCCTGAGCGAATCCGAGCGGGAGCTGATCCACTTTCCCTACCGCGCCGCGTAGGGACAGCAGATTCGAACACCCCGAGCCGATCGGCGGCGGGTGCCCGCTGAGGGCCCGCGTCGGGATGCGGGGTCCGGGGTCGTGTTCTACCGTGAGGCTGGGTCAGGGAGCGGCCCTACCTCTTGGTCTGGTGGGGGTCTGGGATGTTCGTGTTCCTCATGCTTGCTGCGTTGACCATGGCGATTCTTGCCGTCATCGGCGCGGCCGTCTCGGCGTTGCCGAGCAAGTTTCTCGACCATCGCCGCGCCCGCTTCGATCGGGCCCGCGAGTCCGCCACCGGCCCCATGCCCGCGCTGGCGGACGAGATCACCGCCGCATCACAGGAGTCCGACGATTCGGCCGAGCAGGAACCGGTTCGAGCACGGGCTGCCATCGAGACGTATTTCGAGAACGGCGAGTGGAAGAACAAGGTCCAGGGCAGCTCGCGCGCTGCGAACAAGCACCAGACCAAGGCCGCCGCGGTCAAGGCCGGGCGGGAGATGGCCCGCAGGCGTCGGGTCGAGCACATCATCAGGCACCGGGACGGCACCACTTCGACGGCATTGGAGCCATCGACGGCTGCCGGCTGATGGGCCCCGTGGCCCGGGCCACTGGGCCGGTCCCAGCTCGCGAGCTGTGGCCGCGTTGGGTACACAGGATGGAAAGGTCGATTGCGCAGAGAAAGGAAGCACATGCCTGACAGCAAGAAGATCGCCTTCGTCATCGCGCCAGAGGGAACCGAGCGCGTCGAGCTCATCGAGCCATGGGCGGCCGTGGAGGACGCCGGCCACCAGCCCATGCTGCTCAGCACCGAGGACGGGGAGGCCCAGCTCTTCGATCACCTCGACCGCGCGGACACCGTATCCGTCGACGCCCTCGTCGACGACGTGTCGATCGAGGACTTCGATGCCGTGGTGCTCCCCGGCGGGGTGGCCAACCCCGACGCCCTACGCCTGCAGTCCGGCGCCGTGAAGTTCATCGAGGCGTTCGTCGAGTCCGGCAAGCCGGTGGCCGCCATCTGCCACGCACCGTGGGCCCTGATCGAAGCCGACGTGGTCCGCGACCGCCGCCTCACGTCGTGGCCCAGCCTGCAGACCGACATCCGCAACGCCGGCGGTGAATGGGTGGACGAGCGCGTCGTCGTGAATGGCAACCTCATCACGAGTCGCAAGCCAGATGACCTGCCGGCGTTCATCGCCGCCCTGCTGGAGGCGGTCAACCACGGCGTCGACTCCGCTGGTGCCACCGAGACGTGAGGCCCCCGATCCGCTCATAGCGGTCGTCCCCGCCGTGATGCCGAGGGCCGAGGCGAGCCGTAGTCTGACTTGGCATGTGGTTCGACACCTGGTCCGGGCTCTTTCGCATCGTCATGGTGGGCGCGGCAGCCTACGTGTGGCTCGTATTCGTGCTGCGGGTCTCCGGCAAGCGAACGTTGGCGAAGCTGAACGCCTTCGATCTCGTCGTCACCGTGGCTGTCGGATCCACGCTGTCCACCATCTTCCTCGACCCGGCGGTGTCCTGGAGCGAAGGTGCGACCGCGCTGGGCGTGCTGGTGCTCGCTCAGTTCGTCGTCGCGTTCATGTCGTCCAGATCCGGTTCGATCCGCGACGGCCTGACCTCGGCTCCCACCGTCCTGGTGTGGGACGGCCAGCTCCGCCGTGCCGCGCTGAAACGGCAGCGCGTGTCCGAAGCAGAGATCAGGCAGTGTGTACGCGGAACGGGGTCAGGCGGTCTGCGTGACGTCGCCGCGGTGGTGCTGGAGACCGACGGCACGTTGAGCGTGATCCCACGCTCGAGCACTGGCGACGGGTGGGCGCTGCAGGATCTCGAGCTCGGCCCCTGATCAGGACGGCGTGCGGCTGAGGCCAGATCATGCAGATCGTCGACTGACTTGGCGGCGACAACCGTGCTGGACCCCGGTCGAGCTCGCCTGGATGATTGGTGCGCCGGTCGGCGACGGTTCCATTGATTCGGTGGATTCAACCCCCGAGGGACGGATGAGTGGCGACGACACCCACGGGCCCGGCAAGACCCGTTGCCACCGGGTTCGGTGGCCCGCCGGTTGTCGGTACGGAGCTGATTCTCCCCGCCGCCATCTCTGCGATGTAGAGCGTGTTTCCGACGACTGTCAGCCCGCGTGGACCACTGAAACCTGTCGCGATGGTTGAGACCGCCCCACCTTTGGTGGGCACCGACACAGCCGTGCTTGTTCCGGCGTCGGAGATGTAGAGCGTTGATCCACTCACTGCTACGCCCGCTGGGGTGCTGAGCCCGGTGGCCAACGGGGTAGGAGGACCGCCCGACACGGCCAGAGCCACGACTTGCCCTGCGCCGGCCTCGGCCACATACAGCTGGTTCCCCAGGGCGGCGATTCCGCGCGGCACGGCAAGCCCGGTTGCGAGGGTCGACGGCGCTCCACCGGATACAGGCACTGACAAGACCCTGCCGCCGGCGCTCTCGGTGATGAAGAGACGGTTGCCTTGCACTGCGACCCCGAATGGCTGGCCCAAACCACTCGCCAGTGTTCTCGGCGTCCCGCCGCTGACCGGCACCGCCGCGACTCGCCCTCCTTCGGCCAAGTCCGCAAAATAGATGGTCTGACCCGAGAGCACGAGTGCGCGGGGACCCGACAATCCGGTGGCAATCGGGGCGACAGACCCATCTCGCGCCACACCGACGATGCGTCCCGCCAGGTTGTCACTGACGTAGAACGAAGCCCGCGTCGGCGCCGCCCCTGCCGGTTGCAGCACCATCGCCGTCGCAACAGCGACGATGCCGACAGCAGCCCACCAAGCGGTGCGCGGTGTCCGCCTCATGCCAGCACGCTACGCCCTTCGGGACCCCAACTGGGTGGGATTCCAGGCAAAAGCGGCGGAGGCTAGTCGAGGTAGTCGCGGAGGACTTGGGAGCGGGACGGGTGGCGGAGCTTGCTCATCGTCTTGGACTCGATCTGGCGGATGCGCTCGCGGGTGACGCCGTAGACCTTGCCGATCTCGTCGAGGGTCTTGGGCTGGCCGTCGGTGAGGCCGAACCGCATCGAGACGACGCCGGACTCACGCTCGGACAGCGTGTCGAGCACGGCGTGCAGCTGCTCCTGCAGGAGCGTGAACGAGACGGCGTCGGCCGGGACGATGGCCTCGGAGTCCTCGATGAGGTCGCCGAATTCGGAGTCTCCGTCCTCGCCGAGCGGGGTGTGCAGGCTGATCGGCTCGCGACCGTACTTCTGCACCTCGACGACCTTCTCCGGCGTCATGTCGAGCTCGATGGCGAGCTCCTCGGGAGTCGGTTCACGACCGAGGTCTTGCAGCATCTGCCGCTGGACGCGGGCGAGCTTGTTGATGACCTCGACCATGTGGACCGGGATGCGGATGGTGCGTGCCTGGTCGGCCATGGCCCGGGTGATGGCCTGGCGGATCCACCAGGTGGCGTAGGTGGAGAACTTGAAACCCTTGGTGTAGTCGAACTTCTCAACCGCGCGGATGAGGCCGAGGTTGCCCTCCTGGATGAGATCGAGGAACAACATGCCGCGCCCGGTGTAGCGCTTGGCCAGTGAGACGACGAGGCGGAGGTTGGCCTCGAGCAGGTGATTCTTGGCGCGGCGACCGTCGACGACGATCCACTCCAGCTCCTCGGTCATCTTGGCGGAGATGCGCCCACCCTTGGCGAGCTTCTCTTCTGAGAACAGCCCGGCCTCGATGCGTTTGGCGAGCTCGACCTCCTCGCCGGCGGTGAGCAGCGAGACCTTGCCGATCTGCTTGAGGTAGTCCTTGACCGGGTCGGCCGTGGCGCCGGCGACCATGACTTGCTGGACCGGCTCGTCACTCTCATCGGCCGCCGACAGGGTGAAGCTGGACTCCTCGTCCTCCTTCAGCGTCGGGTCGTTCTTGAGGTCCTTCTCGAACTCCTCGTCGGGAATGTCCGGCAGGACCTTCTTGCCCTGACCGTCGACCAGGACCGTTCCCCCGGCGGGCGGCACCTCGAGCACGTCGGCGATGTCCACGGCCGACGCCACGGCCTCGGCAACCTCGGAGGTTGCCGGGGTGGTCTTCTTGGCGGTGGCCTTCTTCGCCGTCGGCTTCTTGGCCGGCGCCTTGGCTGCCGGGGCCTTCTTCGCCGCGGGAGCCTTCTTGGCCGCGGTGGTCTTCTTCGCTGCTGGAGCCTTCTTGGCGGTGGCCTTCTTCGCCGGCGACTTCTTGGCCGGCGACTTGGCTGCCGGGGCCTTCTTCGCCGCGGCGGCCTTCGTGGCGGGGGCCTTCTTCGCCGCGGCCTTCTTGGCCGGCGCCTTGGCTGTCGGGGCCTTCTTCGCGGCGGTCTTGGCCGACGTGCTGCTCTTCTTGGCCGCGGGAGTCGAGGTCTTCTTCGGGACCGACTTCTTCGCAGCAGACTTCTTCGCGGCGGTCTTCACCGATGAGGAGGAGTTCACGTTCTTTTCAGTCCTCGTAGTGGGCTTCTTGGCTCGTGATGTGGACGTGGGAGCTCGCTTGGTCGAGGTGGTGGACTTCGTGTCGCCAGTGGTCTTCGTTCCCGGCAACCGACGGGTGACTGCGGAGCGTATTCGGGATCCAGCGGCAGGATTCACCGGCACTGATCAACCTCACAGATCCGTAGAAGGGCGCAACGATGAGGCCTGTGGTCAACCTCTGGGACCAGTGTGCCAGACCCGCCCACACGTCAACCACGGACCTTGACTCCGTGGATCGCGACGCCGGCGAGGTCAGTCGCCCGAGGCTCCGCCGGGCCACAGATGCACGGGCTCGTTGGTGTGCATCAGCTCCTGGTACCTCCGCGTCGTCGCCTTCATGGCGGCGAGGCGGTCACCACCGGAGGCCTTCAACCGGTGCTCGAAGTCGTCGATCAGCCAGGTGGCACCGTTGCGCCCGGTGATGCAGCGCTGCTCGATGATGCCGAGCAGGCGATCGCGGACCGTTCCGTCGACGCCCATCTGATCCAGGCCGGCGTAAGCCATGGGCAGGAGGTGACGCAGCACCAGCTCGGGCGCCGGCACGGTTCCCACGGACGGCCAGTAGAGCTCGGTCTCCATACCCGTTCGCGCAGCTTGGTGGAAGTTGTCCTCCGCGGCCCGGAACGACATCTGCGACCACAGCGGCCGATCGCTCGACCCGATGACCGTGACGAGTCCGTAGAACAGCGCCGCGTTCGCCATCGTGTCGACGACGGTGGGTCCGGCCGGCAGGAGCCGATTCTCGATGCGCAGGTGCGGGCGGCCACCAGAGGTGTCGTAGATGGGCCGGTTCCAGCGGTAGATGGTGCCGTTGTGGAGCTTCAGCTCCGGCAGGTTCGGCACCCGGCCGGCGTCGAGCTCGGTGACCGGGTCCTCGTCGTCGACGATGGGCAGCAGGGCCGGGTAGTAGCGGACGTTCTCCTCGAACAGGTCGAACACCGAGGTGATCCAGCGCTCCCCGAACCAGACCCGCGGCCGCACCCCTTGAACCTTCAGCTCCTCGCTCCGCGTGTCGGTGGCCTGCTCGAACAGCGGGATCCGGGTCTCGTGCCAGAGCTGACGGCCGAGCAGGAACGGCGAGTTGGCGCCCACCGCCACCTGGACGCCGGCGATCGTCTGGGCCGCATTCCACCGCGGCGCGAACTCATCCGGCTCGACCTGCAGGTGCAGCTGCGTGCTCGTGCAGGCGGCTTCGGGAATGATCGTGTCGGCGGTCGTGTCGAGCCGGTCGACCCCGTCGATGACGATCTCGATGTCCTCACCACGCGCCGCCAGGATCTGCTCGGAGAGCAGGTGGTACCGGGCATTGGGGGCGAACGTCTCCCGAGCCAGGTGCTCGGGCCGCAGCGTGGGCAGGATGCCGATCATGATGAGGTTGGCCCCGACCTCCTGCGCCCGTGACTGGGCCAGGTTGAGGTCCTCGCGAACGGCATCCTCGAGGTCGGTGAGACCGGATCCGGCGGCCCGACTGGGCGGGACGTTGATCTCGATGTTGAAGAGCCCGAGCTCGGTCTGGAAGTCCTCGTCGGCGATGGCCTCCAGCGCCTCGGCGCTCTTCATCGCGGGGTCGCCGGCGTTGTCGACCAGATTGAACTCGATCTCGACCCCGACGTGCGGGTGCTCGACGGAGAAGTCGTGGTCGCTCAGCATCCGGGCGAACACGTCGAGGCACCGCCGCACCTTGGCGCGGTACCGGGTTCGGTCCTCGCGCGTGAAGGCGCGATCGTCGACGTCCTGCCCCATGGCGCCAGCCTAGGCGTGCCGACGGCTCGGTGCGCCCGGAAGTCGCTAGGCCGAGGCCGATCCCGGCTCGAGGAAGGGGCGCCACGACGAGGGCGGGACGCCGCGTTCGAGCATCCTGAGGAGCAGCCCGGCCAGCGTGTAGTCGGGGTCGATGTCGAGGGCTCGTTCGGCGGCGATGAGGGCGAACGCGCCGTCTCCGGCCAGCCAGGACGCGAAGCCCACCAGGCTCAACGACGGCGGCGCCAGCCACGCCGGAGCACACCTCGCGACGTGCGACCAGAGGCCGACCATCTCGCGCGCGGCGTCGGGCGTGATGAGCGCCCAGAGCGCATCGCGCACCGGCAGGATCGTCGCCCACACGGCGAGCCGCAACGACTGGTCGTCGGTGAGCCGCCGGCCCGCCGTGGCTGCGCGGAGGGCAGGAGCGAGGTCGGCCATCGCGATGCTCACCAGGGGCTGGCCCGCAGCCGCGTTCGACGCAGCCTCGACCTGGGCGACCACGCCGGCGGCGGCCCGGTCCAGCCACGCCCGCCGCTCCCCTGCGTCCGGATCGAGCTTGGCGGCGAGTGCGGCTCGGTCGGGCAGGATCTCCCGACCGCTGGCGATCGCCTGGACAACGGCCAGGTGGTGGTCCGACGTCTCATACGGGTAGCCGGCGGGGTCGCAGTCGTCGGCGGTGGTCCAGTAGCGGGACCCGTCGGTCCACGCGCCGACGACGGGGCGGATCGATCCGAGCCGATTCTCGACGGCCGGCACCATGCGTCGGGCCACCTCGATGTTCGGCGTGACGGCGATGATGATCGCGCCCTCCGCCCCCTGGTGCGCGAGGTGGGTGACGATCTGCTCGGCCGCGGCCCCGATGTGCTCTGCCGGCGGGAGATCCATGCGGAGGCCGAACCCCAGGCGACAGCGGGACCCGGACGTGGCGATCGCGACGATCGAGTCCTCGGGCATGAAACCGAACAGCGTCGGCAGCGCATGGATCAGGTCGGGGACGTCGTGGGCCGTGAAGAGCGGGGTGTTCGTCATCGCCCCACCGTCGTGGGCTCGCCACCGCCTGCGACAGCCTCGGGCGACGCCGCTGTGGACGCCGATGCCGTGTGGACGGGAACGCGCGGACGGGGCAGGTCACAATGGCGCCATGCGGTCCACGGCGTCGATCCTGCATCTCGACCTGGACGCCTTCTTCGCCTCCGTCGAGCAGCGCGACAAGCCCTCGCTGCGGGGCAAACCGGTCATCGTCGGCGGTATCGGGCCGCGTGGCGTGGTGGCCACGGCGTCCTACGAGGCTCGCGTCCACGGTGTCCGGTCGGCCATGCGTACCGCCGAGGCGCGGGCCCGCTGCCCGCACGCCGCGTTCCTCGGCGGGCGGTTCGGCGCCTACCGGGCCGCCAGCCGACAGGTCATGGAGCGACTCCGCGAGGAGTCCGAGCTGGTCGAGCCGCTCTCCCTCGACGAGGCGTTCGTCGACCTCGCAGCCTCTCCCGCCTTCGATCCGGAGCGGGTGGACGAGGTGGTGGCGCGCCTCCGCACCGACATCACCGACCGCACCCACGGCCTGACGGCGTCGGTCGGGGTGGCCTCATCGAAGCTGATGGCCAAGATCGCCAGCGAGATCAACAAGCCCGATGGCGCGTTCGTCGTTCTCCCCGGCACCGAGGCCGACCTGCTCGGGCCGATGCAGGCGACCGCGATCCCCGGCGTGGGGCCGGCCACCGCCGAGCGACTGCGACGCGTCGGCATGAGCACGGTCGAGCAGGTCCGCACTCGCGACGAGGACGAGCTCGTGCGGCTGCTCGGCGCAGCCGCCGGAGCATCGTTGTGGCGCCTCGCGCGGGCCATCGACGACCGCCCGGTGGTCGCCGAGCGCGAGGCGAAGTCGATCAGCGTCGAGGACACCTTCGAGCACGACATCACCGACCGGACGGTGCTGGCCCAGGAGGTCGACCGCATGTCCCGCGCAGTGGCGGATCGGTTGCGTCGCCATGGCCTCTCCGGCCGCACCGTCACCCTCAAGGTGCGCCACCACGACTTCGAGACGCACACCCGCTCGAGCACCCTGCCGGCGCCCACCGACAGCACCCGGCTGCTGGCCGACACCGCTGGCAGGCTGCTCGACGGCGTCGATCTCGCCGGCGGTCTCCGGCTGCTCGGCGTCGGCGTGAGCGGGCTGGCCGACTGGGTCCAGGACGACCTGTTCACCGAGCCGGAGGAGCCCGACGCGGTCGCCGAACAGCGTCCGCGGGAGCGCTCGGTCCGCTGGTACCCGGGTCAGGACGTCCATCACACCGAGCACGGCGACGGGTGGGTGTGGGGCGCGGGGCTCGGCCGCGTCACCGTGCGGTTCGAGACTCGGAGCACTCCCCCGGGGCCGGTGCGCACCTTCAGCATCGACGACCCCGGATTGACCCCCGGGCACCACGACCCCGATGGAGAGGCCCCGGATACGGTCGTCGAATGACCGAACCACCCGTCGCCCCACGTCGTCCGACCGTTCGCCGCCATCATGGCGACGAGGTGATCGACGAGTACGAGTGGCTGCGCGACGCGGAGGACCCGGACACCGTCGCCTACCTCGAGGCCGAGAACGCGTGGGCCGAGGCTCAGACCGCGCACCTGGCCGATCTGCGGGAGCAGGTCTTCGAGGAGATCAAGTCCCGCACGCTCGAGACCGACCTCTCGGTGCCGGTGCGCCACGGCGACTGGTGGTACTACTCGCGCACCGTCGAGGGCCAGCAGTACGCCATCCGGTGCCGGTGCCCGATCGACGACCCGACCTCGTGGGACCCGCCCGTGCTCGAGCCCGAGACCCCGATCCGCGGTGAGCAGGTGCTGCTGGACTCCAATGCCGAGGCCGAGGGTCACGACTTCTTCTCCCTCGGCGGTTTCAGCCTCAGCGACGACGACGCCATGCTGGCCTGGTCCGTCGACGTCGTCGGTGATGAGCGCTACACGATCGCCGTCAAGGACCTGCCACCGGCGAGGTGCTGCCCGACACGGTGACCGGAACCAGCGGCGGCATCACCTGGTCGGCGGACGCGACACACTTCTTCTACACCACCGTCGACGATGCCTGGCGCCCTTGCCGGGTGTGGCGACACGAGCTCGGCGGCGACGGTGACGACGTGCTCGTGTACGAGGAGACGGACGAGCGGTTCTTCACCGGCGTCGGGCGTACGCAGTCCGAGCGGTACCTGCTCATCGGCTCCTCGTCGAAGGTCACGAGCGAGGTCCGGGTGCTCGAAGCCGACGACCCGCGAGGGCGACTTCCGGGTCGTGCTTCCCCGGGAGACGGGCGTCGAGTACTCCCTGGAGCACGCCCGGCTCCGCGGCGAGGACGTCTTCCTGCTGCTGCACAACCGCGACGCGCTCAACTTCGAGCTGGTCGGTGTGCCCGCCGCCGGACCGTACGACCGGCCCACCGTGCTCGTACCGCATCGGAACGACGTCCGGCTCGAGGACGTCGAGGTGTTCGCGCGCCAGGTGGTCCTCTCCTACCGGCGCGACGCCGTCGCCCGCATCGCGGTGATGATGATCGACGACGATGCGCCGACCGGCCTCGCCGAAGCGCAGGAGATCGACTTCGGCCAGGAACTGTTCACCTCCGGCGTGGGGGCGAACGCCGAGTGGGACCAGCCACTCATCAGGGTCGGCTTCGGCTCGTTCGTCACGCCGGCGACGGTGTACGACTACGTCATCGACACCGGTGAGCTCGTCCTCCGCAAGCAGGCGCCGGTGCTCGGCGGCTACGACCCGGACGACTACGAGCAGCACCGCAGCTGGGCCACCGCCGAGGACGGCACGAAGATTCCGGTGTCGATCGTGTGCCGGTCCGGGACCCAGCGGGACGGCCGCTCCCCCGCGCTGCTGTACGGCTACGGCTCCTACGAGGCCAGCATGGATCCGGGCATGTCCATCCCCCGCTTGTCGCTGCTCGACCGCGGCTTCGTCTTCGCCATCGCGCACGTGCGGGGCGGCGGTGAGCTCGGCCGCAGCTGGTACGAGCAGGGCAAGCTGATGAACAAGCAGAACACCTTCACCGACTTCGTCGCGGTCGCGCGTCACCTCGTCGATGAGGGCTGGACCTCGGCCGACCGGCTCGTCGCCGAGGGAGGGAGCGCCGGTGGCCTGCTGATGGGTGCGGTCGCGAACCTCGCACCGGATGGGTTCGCCGGCATCGTGGCCAGCGTCCCGTTCGTCGACGCGCTCACGTCGATCCTCGACCCGTCGCTCCCGCTCACCGTCATCGAGTGGGACGAGTGGGGTGACCCGCTGCACGACCCGGACGTCTACGCCTACATGAAGTCCTACTCGCCGTACGAGAACGTGGCGGCGCGCGACTACCCCGCCATCTTGGCCGTCACGAGCCTGCACGACACCCGGGTGCTGTTCGTCGAGCCGGCCAAGTGGGTCGCGCGGCTGCGGGCCACCGCCACGGGGACGGCTCCGATGCTGCTCAAGACCGAGATGAAGGCCGGCCACGGCGGCGTCAGCGGCCGGTACGCGGCCTGGCGCGAACGTGCCTGGGAGCTCGCCTGGATCATCGACATCGGCACCCGCGCGAGCAGCCCGTCCGCCAAGTGACACCGGTGCAACTAAGAACACACTGAGAGCGGAATCTCGAGGCAACCCGCGGCGTTGCACCAGTACAGACACCGTTGGGAGGCGTTCGATGAGCGGCACGAAGACCGAGAGCACCGAAGGCAAGGACAGCGTCGGCATGTACCTCGCCGAGATCGCGCGCACGCCGCTGCTGGATGCCGCGCGTGAGGTCGAGCTCAGCAAGACGATCGAAGCCGGCCTGTACGCCCGCCACCTGCTCTCCACGGGCCGCATCGGCCGTGCCAAGGGCGGCGCCCCCAAGCGCGCCACCGAGGACGAGCTGCGCTGGATCGCCGAGGAGGGTGACCGCGCGCAGCAGGAGTTCATCCAGGCCAACCTGCGCCTGGTCGTCTCGATCGCCCGCAAGTACGGACGTTCGGCCATGCCGATGCTCGACCTGGTCCAGGAGGGCAACACCGGCCTCATCCGTGCGGTCGAGAAGTTCGACTACGCCAAGGGCTTCAAGTTCTCGACCTACGCCACCTGGTGGGTCCGCCAGGCCATCACCCGAGGCATCGCGCAGCAGGCCCGCGTGGTGCGACTTCCCGTGCACGTCGTCGAGGAGCTCAACCAGGTCACGGCCGCGCGCCGCAACCTCGAGCGCCAGCTCGGCTACGAGCCGGAGCCCCACGAGATCGCCGCCGAGCTCGACATGGACGTCGACCGCGTCATCGACCTGCTGTCCTGGGGTCGCGACCACGTCAGCCTCGACACCCCGGTCGATGAGGACGGCGACACGTCGCTGGGCGACCTCATCGCCCGCGAGACGCTGCCCGGCCCCGACCTCGCGGTCATCGACGACGAGACGCGCAACCTGATCTCCACGCTCATCGATCACCTCGAGGAGCGCGAGGCCGACATCGTGCGCGCGCGTTACGGCCTCCTCGACGGGCGTCAGCAGAAGCTGGCCGACATCGGCAAGCGACACGGCATCTCCGCGGAGCGTGTCCGCCAGCTCGAGCGGCAGGCTCTGGTCACGTTGCGGCGCATCGCCGATCCCGACCTGGCCGCGTAACCCACCCCCCGATCGGAACCCGTCCCGCCCTCCCCCGAGCGGGACGGGTTCTTCGCGTTCAGGACTCGGTGACGCGCTGCCAGAGATCGTCGACCCGGGCCTCGAGCGCTGCGATCGAACCGGTGTTGTCGAGCACGACGTCGGCGATCGCGAGGCGTTCCTCGCGCGCGGCCTGAGCGGCGAGACGCGCACGAGCCTCCTGTTCGCTCATCCCCCGGAGCGTCACCAGACGGTCGAGCTGGACCTGCTCGGGCACGTCGACGACGACCACGAGGTCGAAGTGCGGTGCCATGCCCATCTCCACGATCAACGGATGGTCATGGACGACCACATCGTCGGTGACGGCGGCCTCCCGCGCCAACGCCTGCTCGCGGATGGCCGGGTGCGTGATGGCTTCCAGATCGGCCCGCGCGGCATCGTCGGCGAACACGATCGATCCGAGCGCGGGCCGGTCGAGCGTGCCGTCGGCGGCGATCACGCCGGCGCCGAACCGTTCGGCGATGGCTGTCAGCGCCGGAGTGCCGGGCTGGACGACGTCGCGGGCCAGCTGGTCGTAGTCGATGACGGTCGCGCCTCGTTCGGCGAGGAGGGCACTCACGGTGCTCTTGCCCGAGCCGATGCCCCCGGTCAGGCCGAGACGAAACACCACGCCAGTCCGTCAGGCAGTGCCGCTGTTGCCACGCGTGGAGACGTGCACGTGATCCATGTGGTTGGCCGTGGGACTACCTCGGTTGCTCATGCCGCGCCAGCTGCCCGACGTCGCTGGGCGCCAGATCCGCTGCTTCCAGATGAGGTAGTGAATGCCGAGCTCGGCCTGGTGCTTCTGCAAGAACGCGGCGATCTGGTCGCCCGTGGCGGAGTCCACCATGATGTCGAGCGCTCGGCCGGTGCCGTGATCTCCGCCGCCCCCGCGGGTTCCGCCATAGCTGCGGACGGCCGGGAACTTCGCGCAGACGGCTCGCAGGACGCGGATGGTGTCCGGCTGCAGGCCGCTCTCGGACCCCCGGGGACACGGCTTGGTGCTGAGCTCCTGCTTCTTGGTGAGACCGGCGGACTTGACCCAGCGCGGAACGTCCTTGTGCATGACCTGCGTCCAGCCGCGCTTCTTCTCACCGGTGACCGCGACCTTGTCGCCGGGCGCCAAGATGGCGAGCACCGGCGCGGTGTCGTCGGAGTTCGCGAAGACGTCGACTGCGTCGGTCTCGACGACGTACATGTGGCCGCGGACCTTCTCGTCGGCGGCGGCCTCGTTCGGCAGTGGCGCGCGCTCGGCGCTGCGGCTGACCGTGCCCTCGTCGAGGGCTGCAGCGATGAGGTCGCGACGCTCGTCCGGGGATGCCTGGGCCACGACGGGGCCGGCGAGGCTGTTGGCGACGACGGCGGTGGAGATGCCGAGCAGGATCAGGACGCCGAAGGCGGGGAGCGCCAGGCGGAGGAGCCGGCGATGCCGGTGCGCGTGAGCATGCGCGTGCCCGTGCGGCTTGGCGTGCTTGTGGCTTGTGTGTGCCACGAGTTGATCACCTACGTGCAGTGTTGGGGATGTCCAACGGCCGAGTGAACCATACTTGGCGCCCGAGCGGCCAACTCCACTCCCAGGGGTTTCAACGACCGAGCGGGGCGGAAGTGACGGATCTCTCATGGAGGAGGCCTGATGAGCACGATCGTGACGGGAGCATCAGAGAGTGCACTCTCACAACGCCGGGTTGCCGGCGCCCTCGTCGAGCTCGGCCTCCGCGCCGGTGATCGGCTCGTCCTGGCGGTCAGTGGCTCGATCGACTACGTGAGCGTCGTCCTCGGCGCCAGCCGCAGCGGGATCGTGCCGGTGCCGATCGACCCACGCCTGACCGCTGCCGAGCGCGACTGGATCATCGCGGACGTCGAGCCGTCGCTGGTCGTCGACTCAGGCGAGCTGCTCTCCGGCCTCCTCGACGGGCCGGAGATCGAGCTCGACCGGTGGCCGCGCTGCCGTCCGCTGCACTACACCTCGGGCACCACCGGACGGCCGAAAGGCGTCTGGTCGGGCCTGCTCGCACCCGACGACGCGGAGGCGCTCGTGCGCGAGGAGCGGGACCTGTGGGGGTTCGGGGCCGACGACCTCGACCTGGTGGTGTCGCCGCTGCACCACTCCGCCCCCCTGCGCTTTGCGACCGGCACGCTGCTGGCGGGCGGTGCGGTCGCCGTGCTCCCCCGCTTCGAGCCGGCGGCCTTCGTGTCCGCCGTCCACGAGATCAGACCGACCTCGATGTTCTGCGTCCCGGCGCACCTGCAGCGACTGTTCGCCTGGCTCGATGAGACCGGCGCATCCTTCGACCCGTCGTCGTTCCGCCTGGTCGCCCATGCCGGCGCACCGTGTCCGGATTCGATCCGCCGCCGCGCCCATGCGGTGTTCGGCCTCGACGTCGTCTGGGAGTTCTACGGCTCGACCGAGGGGCAGTTCACCGCGTGCCCGGCCCCGCTGTGGGTGGAGCACCCTGGCACGCTCGGACCGGCGCGCCCGGGGCGCGTCGTGACCGCCGACGAGAACGAGCAGCTGTGGTGCTCGGTGCCACCGTGGGCCGCCTTCACCTACTGGCGGGACGCGGAGAAGACCGCAGCGGCGTGGAAGGACACCGACGACGGGCCGGCCTTCACCGTCGGCGACCTCGGCCGCGTCGAGAACGGGCTGGTCTGGCTCGACGCCCGTCGCAGCGACCTGGTGATCACCGGTGGGGTCAATGTGTACCCCGCCGAGGTGGAGGCCGCCCTCGCCGATGCCCCCGGGCTGGCCGACATCGCCGTGTTCGGGCGCCCGGACGAGCGATGGGGACAACGGGTCTGCGCCGCCTACGTGGGCGACGTGGACGAACAGCATCTGCGCGACCTGGCGATCACGCGACTCAGCCCGCCGAAGCGCCCGAAGGAGTACGAACGGGTCGATGAGCTGCCCCGCACGGCCACGGGAAAGGTGCGCCGGAGCGACCTCTAGGCCGGGACTTCCTCGACGCAGCTGAACTGCTTGCGGTAGGCCTGCGGAGTGGTTCCGCGCGACGCGGAGAAGTGGTGGCGCAAGGTGGCGGAGTTGCCGAAGCCCACCCGGGACGCGATCTGCTCCACCGACAGCGAGGAGTTCTCGAGCAGCTCCTCGGCGAGCGCGAGGCGCTGACCGGTGAGCCACTGCAGCGGCGTGGTGCCGGTCTCGTCGCGAAACCTGCGGGCGAAGGTGCGGGGCGACATGTGCGCCTCGGCGGCCAGGCGCTCGACCGGCATCGGCTCGTCGAGCCGCTCGCTCGCCCAGGCCAGCAGCGGCGCGAGCGTGTCTGCCTCGGTCTGGCCCATCGGGGAGCGCACGAACTGGGCCTGACCGCCGTCGCGATGCGGCGGCACCACGATGCGGCGCGCGGTGGTGGCCGCGGTGCGGGCACCGAACGTCCGCCGCATCAGGTGCAGCGACGCGTCGATGCCGGCAGCCGAGCCGGCGCCGGTCAGCACGTTGCCGTCGAAGACGTACAGGACATCGGGGTTGACCTTGGCCTTCGGGAAGGACTCCGCCAGCAGGTCGCTGAACCGCCAGTGGGTGGTGCACTCACGGCCGTCGAGGAGGCCCGCGTCGCCGAGGAGCCAGGCGCCGCTGCAGTGCGCGGAGATGATGGCGCCACGATCGGCGGCCTTGCGGACGGCCGCCACCGCGCGCGGATCGTTGTCACGGAAGTCGCGTTTCGGCACGATGCAGACGAGATCGGCCGTTTCCAACGCCTCGAGTCCGTGCTCGACGAACAGGTCGAACCCGGACCGCCCCTTCACTCGTCCCGGGTCTGGGGTGCACACAGTGAACTCGAAGACGGGGTTGTCGTCCTCGGGGTGATACGGCTCGGCCCAGACCTCACAGATCGATCCCAGGCCGAAGGGCTCGGCTCCGTCCTGCACGACCACGGCGACGCTCTTCATGCGGACCAGCCTCGCACAGATGTGGCAGAAACTCAATGCACCATGGCATTTCTGCCACTGGTGGCAGGATTAGATGGGGAGCAGAATTACTGCCATGTTCATCGCAACGATCATCCTTCTGGTTCTGGCAGTCGGGATGGCCCTCAAGTCCATCCCGCAAGACGGGTACGGAACCCGCCCCGGTCCGCGCAGCCATGTCGATCCCTTCGAGCCGCGGCACCACCTCATCTGATCCCCCGCACAAGACCCCCGGTCCATCCGGACCGGGGGTCTTGTCATGCGCGGTGGGCGAGAGTCACTCCTCGTTGCCGGTGAGCTTCTCGCGGAGCGCCTGGAGAGCCTCGTCGGAGGCGAGTGAACCGCCCTCGTCGTCGGATGCCTCCTCGGTGCCGGCGGAGTAGCTGCCCGCATCGCTGGCCTCGGCACCGGCCTTCTCGGCGTCCTCGATCTGCTTCCGGTGCGCCTCCCAGCGCTCGTGCGCCTCGGCGTACTGCTTCTCCCAGGTGGCGCGGGCCTCGTCGTAGCCCTCCTGCCACTCGCCGGTCTCGGGGTCGAAACCGTCGGGGTAGATGTAGTTGCCGGCATCGTCGTAGGACGACGTCATGCCGTAGAGCGTCGGGTCGAAGTCGTCGGCCTCGGCGACCTCGGTCTCGTTCGCCTGCTTGAGCGACAGCGAGATGCGACGGCGCTCCAGGTCGATGTCGATGATCTTGACCATCACGGCGTCACCGATCTGGACGACCTGCTCGGGGATCTCGACGTGGCGCTCGGCCAGCTCGGAGATGTGGACGAGGCCCTCGATGCCCTCGTCGACGCGGACGAACGCGCCGAACGGGACGAGCTTGGTGGCCTTGCCCGGGACGATCTGACCGATCTGGTGGGTGCGGGCGAAGTGCTGCCACGGGTCTTCCTGCGTCGCCTTGAGCGACAGCGACACGCGCTCACGCTCCATGTCGACGTCGAGCACCTCGACCGTGACCTCATCGCCCACCTGGACGACCTCGTTCGGGTGGTCGATGTGCTTCCAGGACAGCTCGGACACGTGCACCAGTCCGTCGACGCCGCCGAGATCGACGAACGCGCCGAAGTTGACGATCGAGGAGATGACGCCCTTGCGGATCTGCCCCTTCTGGAGCTCGTCGAGGAACTTCTGGCGGACGGCCGACTGGGTCTGCTCCAGCCAGGCGCGGCGCGACAGGACCACGTTGTTGCGGTTCTTGTCGAGCTCGATGATCTTGGCCTCGATCTTCTGGCCGATGTAGGGGTCGAGGTCGCGGACGCGTCGCATCTCGACCAGTGAGGCCGGCAGGAAGCCGCGCAGCCCGATGTCCATGATGAGGCCGCCCTTGACGACCTCGATGACGGTGCCCTCGACGACGCCGTCCTCGGCCTTGATCTTCTCGATGTCGCCCCAGGCGCGCTCGTACTGAGCGCGCTTCTTGGACAGGATCAGACGGCCTTCCTTGTCCTCCTTCTGGAGGACCAGGGCCTCGACGTTGTCGCCCACGGCGACCACGTCGTTGGGGTCGACATCGTGCTTGATGCTCAGCTCACGGGAGGGGATGACGCCCTCGGTCTTGTAGCCGATGTCGAGGAGGACCTCGTCGCGGTCGACCTTGACGATCGTGCCGTCGACGATGTCGCCGTCGTTGAAGTACTTGATGGTCGAGTCGATGGCGGCGAGGAAGTCGTCCTCGTTGCCGATGTCGTTGACCGCAACCTGCGGTGCCGCAGATGGAGTTGCGATGCTGCTCATAGGGGATGGGCTCCGAATGGTGGATGGGATGGTCGGTCTGTGTCGCTAGCGGACCAGCAAGCAGTCCGCCGGGGGCAGCCCTTGGATCGTGGGAGATGTCGAGGAGATGGGCCCGACACGGGCACGAGCACGGCCCTGCTCCGTCCGAGGAACGCGCAGGCCACCAGCGCAGGTCAAGGGTACGCGATGGGCGGTCCGGGCACGAAGGCGGCCCTATCGGGCCGGCGGTGACAGGAAGGCCGTCAGGGCCCGCGTGTAGAGGTCGACATCGGCGGCCGCCATGACCTCGCGCGCGGAGTGCATCGCCAGCTGCGGCGCACCCACGTCCACGGTCGTCATCCCGGTGCCGGCCGCCGTGAGCGGGCCGACCGTGGATCCGCACGGCAGGTCGGCGCGATGGACGTAACGCTGGAGCGGAACCCCCGCCTGCTCGCAGGCGAGTGCGAAGGCTGCGCTGCCGCGGGCCTCGGTCGCGTAGCGCAGGTTCTGGTTCACCTTGAGCACCGGTCCGCCGCCGAGCGCGATGTGGTGCAGGGGCTCGTGGAGCTCTCGGCGGTTCGGGTGCGTGGCGTGGGCCATGTCCCCCGACGCGCACCGCGACGCGGCGACAGCACGGTGGTAGTCCTCGCGCGAACCACCGGCCGCCAGCACCACTCGCTCCAGCACGGTGGCCAGCAGGTCGGACTGCGCTCCCCGTTCACTGGTGCTGCCCACCTCCTCATGGTCGAACAGCGCGAGGACCGGGCGAACGCCGTCGGTGGGCTCGGCACCGACCAGGGCCTGCAGCCCGGCGAAGCACGTCACCTGGTTGTCGAGTCTGGCTGCGGAGACCAGCTCGCGGGCCGCGCCGATGCGTGCACCCGGTTGGGCGTCGAAGGCCATCAGCTCAAAGCCCAACACGTCGGAGGCCTCGATGCCGTTCCGCTCGCACAGCCACGGCAGGAACCCACCGACGTCGCCGGACCCGACCGCCCAGATCGCGTCGAGGTGACGCTGGGGGTCGATCTCGCCGCCCTTCTTCTCGCGATCGAGGTGGATGGCGAGGTTCGGGACCCGCAGAACCGGCTCGTCGACGCTGATGAGGTGCTCGGTGCCGTCCCGGAGCACGACCCGGCCCGCCACACCGAGATCGCGATCGAGCCACGTGCCCAACAGGGCGCCGCCGTACGGCTCGAGGGCCACGATCGAGGCGCCGCCGAACTCGGCGTCGTGATGCGGCTTGACCCGGAGGTTCGGGCTGTCGGTGTGACCCCCGACCACGCGGAACGCGTCGGACGGTGAGCCGGAGCTCTCGGCGGACCATGCCACCAGCGATCCGGCGCGCACGACGTAATGGCGGCCGGGCGCGGAGGGCCACTCGCGGTGCTCATCGAGACGGGACCACCCTGCCTCGTCCAACGCATGCGCCGCCGAGCGGACCGCGTGGAACGGGGTGGGTGAGGCGTCGATGTAGGCGATCAGGCCGTCAGCGGCGTCCGAGGTCATGCACCGACCCTACGAGTCGGAGTTCCGGCCCGTGGCAGACCGTCGAGATGGGCCTGCCGCGCGTCGTCTCCGGTCGACTGCCGATCTGATCGATGCGCGGATCGCGCCGTACACACCGAGGGCCAGCGCCAGCCCGGCTGCACCCCAAGCGGCGATCATCAGGCGCCGGTCTCCGACCTCGACCGCACTCGTTCGCGCGTCGGGAACCGTGTAGACCTCGAGCCCGCTGCCGAGGACCGGGAGGCTCTCGAGACCGCGCACGAGACGGGCCGCCTCCTCCGCGCCCGCGGCGTCGGTCGCCAGGACGACCAACCCGATCCCGGCCCGGGCCAAGGCCTCCGGGTCGGCGCCATCGGCCAGGATGCTCCGGAGTCGCGCCGAGCGGGGGTCCTCGCCGCCGATGGTCCGGCCGGGAACGCGGAGGTCGTCGTCGGTGACGGTGGTGCGGTCGAAGTAGCGACCGGCGGGATCGAGCACCGGGCGGTCGTCGTTCCACGGGGGCCGCCGGTAGGCCTCGAAGGGAAGCACGAGCACGTCGCCGTCGACGTCTGCCGCGGCCACGACGCTGCGCGCGTCCTGCCAACCGGGCGGATAGTCGACCGCTTCCAGCCGGCCGCCGACGCCCCAGGCGAGGTCGGGCAACGCGACGATGGGGACGAGGATCAGCAGCACGGCGACACCCTGGCGGACGTCGCCACGCCGGATCCGCCGGGCCAGCTCATGGGCGCCGGCCCCGAAGGCCACCGCCTCCAGGGGTGCCAGCATCGCGAGGTACCGCGTGCCGTCACGCAGCAATCCACCACCGGGAACGGCCTCGGCCATGCGGCCGAGCGCGTCCGGGGCGACTCCGGTGCCGACCACCAGCGCCAGCGCCAGCCCGGCCGGGACGGCGAGGGCGATGAGCAACCCGCGATTCTGCCGCGCGAGGGCGACGAGGCCGAGCAGCATGACTGCCCCCATGGCGCCGACGAGCACAACCGTCGTCCAGAGCAGCCGCGAGTCCGGGACGACGTCGCGGTTCCAGACGCCGCCGAGCGACAGCACGGCTCCCCATCGGCCGAGATGGCCCTCCGGCTGTGCGTCGAACGCCCGGAAGGAGTCCGCGTCCGCGGTGGTGGCTGATGCGTGCAGGACGCCGGCGACGACCCAAGGCGCGTTGACGAGAGCGGCCGTGAAGACCAGTCGGACGACGCCACGCCCCCAGGCTGCCGACACGCCCACGACCAGTCCGACCAGCCCGCCGACCGGGCTCATCGCCGTGGCGGCGAGCGCGATCGTGGCCGGACCCCACCGCGGACCCGACGGGCTCCGCAGGGCGGCGATCAGCCACGGAAGGGCGGCGTAGGCGATGAGCATCGGCCACTGCCCGAGGACCAGCCGCTCGGCCACGTAGGGGTTCCAGGCGTAAAAGGTCGCCGTGGTGAGGGCCGCGACGAGCGGCCAGTCCGCGACCAGGCGGGCCGCGCCCGCGGCGGCGAGCACGACGATGCCGAGCAACACCAGGCGCTGAACCAGGGCGGCCGGCAGGACCGACCCGACGATGGCCACGACCGCGTCGGACGGCACGCCTCGGGGCACGTTCGGACCGAGTCCCCACAGTTCGAGTCGGTGCAGGTCGAGACGCGGCACCCAGGCCATGTCGTAGCTGAGGACGTAGCCGTTCAGTCCCAGCGGGACGTACACGACGAGAGCGAGGAGAACCGCCCACTGCCAGATGACCAGCCGTCCCCATCGCCCGCCCAGGTCGGGCTCCTCCGCCTCCGGGACGCGCTCCATCTGCTCAGCATCGCACCCGCGGCTAGGGTTCCGGGGTGAGTTCAGCTCGGTCCACCGTCGCCGGGGGCACCTTGGTCGCCGCCGGGATGATGACCATGAACGTCACGGTGTACGCGTTCAACGTGGCGGCCGCGCGGCTGCTGGTGCCCCGCGAGTTCGGAGCCCTCACTGCGCTGTTCGGCATCATCTTGGTCGGTTCGGTCGCCTCCCTCGGACTGCAGGCCGTCACCGCTCGCCGGCTGGCGGTCGCACCGGAGTCCCGTGGCGAGATCATCGCCACCACCGTGCGCGTCACCGCGCTCGTGGCGGGTTCGGTGGGCCTGGCGGTCGCGGCGACGACGGTCGTGCTGACACCGGCCCTCAAGCTGGACGTCTACTGGCCGGTCATCCTCTGCGGAGCCACGCTGGTGCCGATGACGGTGATGGGTGCCGCGGCGGGCATCGCCCAGGGCACGTCCCGATGGGGTTCGCTGACCGCCATCTACGTCGCCAACGGTCTCGGCCGCCTGGTGGGCGGGACGGTGGCACTGCTCATCTCCCCCACGCCCACGTCGGCGATGATCGGCATCGCGGTCGGGGCCTGGACGCCGGTGCTCGCCGGCACCCCGATGTTCCTCGGTCACCGCCGGTCCTCCGGCCGGACGCACCCGGCATCCATGCTGCGGGAGGCGATGCTGTCGACGCACGCGCTGCTCGCCTTCTTCGTGCTGAGCAACATGGACTCCCTCGTGGCCCGCAACCTGCTCGACGTGGACGACAGCGGCTTGTACGCATCCGGCCTGATCCTGGCGAAGGCCGCCTTCTTCGCGCCACAGTTCGTGAGCGTCGTGGTCTTTCCCGACCTGGCCCGGGCGACCAGTCAGCACGCTCGGCTGCGCGCCGTCTCGCTCGTGGGTCTGCTCGGTGCCGCGGTCGTCGGTGGCACCCTCCTGGTGCCGGAGCTCGCGCTCGTGCTGGTCGGTGGCGAGGAGTACCGCGCCGTGCTGGACCGCCTGTGGTTGTTCGCACTCGCCGGGTCGCTGCTCGCGATCGTCTACCTGCTCGTGTTCGACGCGCTCGCGCGGCACCGGCACGGGATCGTCGTGATGCTGTGGAGCGCCGTGATCGCCGTGCTCGTGTCGGCGTACGGCCTCGGGGTGGGGATCACCGGCCTCGTGGTGACGATCATCGTGGTGACGGCGTCGCTGGCGACCGCCATCGAGGTGGCGCCGCGGGCTCGCCGTGGCCAGCACAGCGACTTCCCGGCATGATCCGCGTGTGCGGCTAGTGACCCGCCTCGTGCCAGGTGCGGCCGATGCCGACCGAGACGTCGAGCGGGACGGAGAGGTCGGCGGCGCCGGCCATCTGCTCGCGCACCAGCTTCTCGAGCGCGTCGCGCTCGCCGTCGGCCACCTCGAACACGAGCTCGTCGTGCACCTGCAGCAGCATGCGTGACGACATGGACGTGGCTCGGAGCGCGCGGTCGACGCCGAGCATCGCCACCTTGATGATGTCGGCGGCCGAGCCCTGGATCGGCGCGTTCAGCGCCATGCGCTCGGCCATCTCGCGCCGCTGCCGGTTGTCGCTCAGCAGGTCGGGCAGGTAACGCCGGCGGCCCAGGATCGTGGCGGTGAACCCGGTGCCCCGCGCCTCGTCGACCAGGCCGCGCAGGTAGTCGCGCACGCCCCCGAACGTCTCGAAGTAGTCGTCCATCAGCGCCTGGGCCTCGCTGGTGCCGATGCCGAGCTGCTGGCTGAGCCCGTAGGACGACAGCCCATAGGCGAGGCCGTAGTTCATCGCCTTGATGCGGGCCCGCAGCCCGCCATCGATGTCGTCGGGCTCGCGCTCGAAGACCTTCGCGGCCATGACCGTGTGGAAGTCGTGCCCGGAGCGGAACGCCTCGATGAGGTCGGCGTCCTCGGACAGGTGCGCCATGATGCGCATCTCGATCTGGCTGTAGTCGGCGGTGAGCAGCGTCTCGAAGCCCGCGCCGACGGTGAACGCCTCCCGGATGCGGCGCCCGGACTCGGTGCGGATCGGGATGTTCTGCAGGTTCGGCTCGGCCGAGCTGAGCCGCCCGGTGGCCGCGATCGTCTGGAAGTACGTGGTGTGGATGCGGCCGTCGGGCGCCACGGTCTTCTGCAGGCCCTCGACGGTCTGCCGCAGCCGGGTGACGTCGCGGTGGGCCAGCAGGTGCTCGAGGAACGGGTGCTCCGTCTTGGCGAACAGGCCCTGGAGCGACTCGGCGTCGGTGGTGTAGCCGGTCTTGGTCCGCTTGGTCTTGGGCATGTCGAGCTCGTCGAACAGGACCACCTGCAGCTGCTTGGGCGAGCCGAGGTTGACCTCCTTGCCGATGACGTCGTAGGCCTCCTGGGCGGCGCCCAGCATGCGCTCGGTGAACTCGGCGTGCAACGTGTCGAGATGGCCGGTGTCGATGGCGACGCCCACGGCCTCCATGCCGAGGAGGACGTCGACGAGCGGCAGCTCGACGTCACGGAGCAACGTCAGGGACCCCTGTGAGTCCAGCTCCGGCTCCAGCACGCCCCAGAGCTCCAGCGCGGCGTGGGCGCGCTGCACCGCCACCTCAGCCCCGCCGTCGTCGTCGAAGGAGAGCTGCCCGGAGTCGTCGGCACCGGACTGCAGCTCGCGGTGCAGGTAGCGCACCGACAGGTCGGCGAGGTCGTACGCGCGCTGGTCCGGCTTGACCAGGTACGTGGCCAGCGCCGTGTCGGCGGAGACACCGGACAGCGTCCAACCCTGGGCCGCGAGGGCATGGGCCTGCCCCTTCGCGTCGTGCAGCACCTTGGGCCGGTCGGCATCGGCCAGCCAGGCTCCCAGCGCCTTGTCGTCGTCGGCGTCGAGCTGCTCGACGGCGACCCAGGCCGCTGCACCGGAGCCCGTGGCCAGCGCCAGGTGGTCGGCGCGGGCATCCACGGGACGGGTGACGCCGACGACCTCGAGCCCCACCGGTGCGTCCGACGCGTGCTCGGCCAACCACGCGCCGAGGGCGCCGGTCGCCACGTGGGTGACGTCGAGGTCGGCCGCGGCATCCGGCGTGGCCGACTCATCGCCCCCGCCGAGGTAGTCGAACAGTCGCTCACGCAGCGCCGCGAACTCGAGGGCATCGAACACTTCATGGATCGCGTCGCGGTTCCACTCCGTGGTGAAGCCGAGGTCGTGCGGGCCGGCCGGCAGGTCGAGGTCACGGACCAGCGCATTGATGCGGCGGTTGCGGAGCACGTCGTCGAGATGCTCGCGCAACGACTCCCCCGCCTTGCCCGGCACCTGGTCGACGTCGGCCACCAGCGCGGCCAGGGTGCCGTAGGAGGCGATCCACTTGGCCGCGGTCTTCGGCCCCACCCCGGGCACGCCCGGCAGGTTGTCGCTCGTCTCGCCGACGAGCGCGGCGAGGTCCGGGTAGTGGTCGGGGGTGACGCCGTACTTCTCCTCGACCGCACCCGGAGTCATGCGGGCGAGGTCGGAGACGCCCTTGCGGGGGTAGAGCACGGTGGTGGTGTCGGAGACGAGCTGCAGCGCGTCGCG
The DNA here is from genome assembly GCA_963695295.1 of uncultured Actinomycetota bacterium. Classification (GTDB taxonomy): domain Bacteria; phylum Actinomycetota; class Actinomycetes; order Propionibacteriales; family Nocardioidaceae; genus Aeromicrobium. The sequence continues at coordinate 162,580 of OY968771.1, forward strand.
GTCGCCGGTGCAGATGAGCACCTCCATCCCGGCGTCCGACGCCTGGGTGGTGAGGGTGCCGATGATGTCGTCGGCCTCGAAGCCGTCCTTCTCGAACGTGGTGACGCCCAGCGCCTCGCAGACATCCTTGATGAGCGAGACCTGGCCGGTGAACTCCGCCGGAGACGTGCTGCGATTGCCCTTGTACTCCGGGTACTCCTCGGTGCGGAACGTCCGGCGCGAGACGTCGAAGGCCACCGCGACATGGGTGGGTTGCTCATCGCGGAGCACGTTGATGAGCATCGAGGTGAAGCCGAACACCGCGTTCGTGTGCTGGCCGGTGGTGGTCGAGAAGTTCTCGACCGGGAGGGCGAAGAAGGCTCGGTAGGCGACGGAGTGACCATCGATCAGCAGCAGGCGGTCCACCCGCCCGACTCTACTTACCCGAGCGGACGCAACCGCCGCTCACCCTGACGGCGTCGCAGGGTCCGTCGCACGGCGATGAGCTTGCCGGTGTCGCGGGAGGTGGCCTTCGAGGTGAGGCGGGATCGCAGCTTGCTGGCCTGGATCGCGCGCAGCACGGCGATCTGGTTGAAACCGATCTTGGTGAGGTAGCGGTGCGGTTCGCGGGCGTGGGCCGGGATGGCGGCCATGACCAGCTCGCAGTCGTGCTCCTCGCCGTAGGACGCGGCCGCGGACAGGAGCGTGGACGCGATGGTGCGGCGTCGGTGGCGCGGCGACACCTGGATCTCCGTGACGAGGAGGACCTTGTCCATCGTGACCGGCGTCAGCGTGCGGATGTCGCACACGGTCGCGCCGACGATCTCGCCGTCCACCAGTGCGACGATGATCCGCTTGTCCGGACTCCGGAGGGCGAAGTCGATGGCCGCCGCTGCCTCGGGCACCCCCGGCTCGCGCCAGAGCATCTGCTGCGTGAACGCCTCGGACCCCTCGTCGCGGGTGGCCGCCGCGCTCTCGGACCACAGCGAGATGAGGGCAGCCGCATCCTCGCGATCGGCGTCGCGCAACACGATGGGGTGTCGAGCCGACATGGGCATCCTGTCCGGCAGAGCACTGGGGGCTCGTGGGTCGAGCGGGATGTCAGACTACCCCCTGACCTGGGTCCTCGTTCATCACTCCGACCAGCCCGAGAGGGGGTCACATGTTCATCGGCGCCGGCACGCTCGCGAACGTCGCCACCGTGCTCATCGGGTCCGGCCTCGGCCTCGTCATCGGTCACCGTTTGCCAGGTCGGGTCCGCTCCACGGTCACCAGCGCGCTCGGCCTCGTCACCCTCCTCATCGCAGCTCGCGCGGCCGCCGACGTGAGTGCTCCCGCGCTGGTCGAGGCCGTCGGCACCTCGGCGCCGATGCTCGTGGTCCTCGGATCTCTCGTGCTCGGCGGCATCGTCGGATCACTGTTCCGGCTCGAGTCCCGCCTGGAGTCGGTCGGCGGCTGGTTGCAGGAACGCTTGTCGCCGTCCGGCGCCGGGGAGGCGCGGGAACGATTCATCGAGGGCTTCGTCCTCAGCTCGCTGGTGTTCTGCGTCGGACCGCTCACCATCATCGGCTCGCTCAACGAAGGCCTCGGTCGCGGCGCGGAGGAGCTGCTGCTGAAGTCGGTGCTCGACGGCTTCGCGGCGCTGGCCTTCGCCGCATCCTTCGGTCTCGGCGTGATGGCGTCGGCCCTGTCGGTGGCGGTCATCCAAGGCACGCTCACTGGTGTCGGGGTCGTGCTCGGCGACGTGCTGCCCGACGCCCACCTGTTCGCCCTCACGGCCACCGGCGGGCTCGTCCTGATCGGCGTCGCGCTCCGTCTGCTCGACCTCAAGCCGATCCCGGTCGCCGACCTCCTTCCGGCCCTGCTTTTCGCCCCGCTGCTCACCGCGATCGCCGTTGCGGTGCACTGAGCAACCACCCTGCAACTGGACTTCATCGAACTGTCACCTCCGAACGTCGTTCGCCACGCTCGTGACTCCCGGGTGTGGCTATGCTCACGGAGAACGAACGCGGTCACCCCGCGTCCCCGACCTCAGGAGTCTGCGTGCGACAGCGAGTGGTGGCACTGCTCCCAGTGCTCGTGTTCATCTCGATGCTCGGCGCCGCTGCGCCGGCTCAGGCCGAACCCGGTGACGACATCCTCGACGTGACCGGCACCCTCCTCGACACCCGCTCCGACCCGCCCACACCCGTTCCGGGCGTCACGATCAGCGTCGAGATCGACGGCGTGGAAGTGGCGAGCGGCACCTCCGACGAGCGGGGCCAGTACTCCGTGCCGCTGCCGGGCACCCCCGACGAGCTGGTGGGCGAAAAGATCACCGTCAAGCTCGACACCACGACCCTGCCGGCCGGAACCTCGCTCACCGACGAAGGAGACACCTCGCGCACGGTGACCATCAAGACCAACTTCGACATCCCGATCGGCTACCGCATCGGTCCGGAGGTCGACGAAAGCAGCGAGATCGTTCGCAAGGTGACCCAAGCCGTCGTCAACGGCATCTTCCTCGGCCTGCTGCTCGCCCTCGGCGCACTCGGTCTGTCGCTGGTGTTCGGCACCACCGGGCTCACGAACTTCGCGCACGGCGAGCTGGTCACGTTCGGCGCGATCACCGCGTTCATCCTGCAGCGCGAGGCCGGGTTCGTGTTCGTCGCCGCGGCGCTGACGGCGGTCGTGCTCTCCGGAGCGTTCGGCTACGCCAACGACAGGTTGTTGTGGAGACCGCTGCGCAACCGCGGCACCGGGCTCATCGCGATGATGATCGTCAGCATCGGTCTCGCCATCTTCCTGCGGTACACGTACCAGTACTTCGTCGGAGCCAACAGCCACAACTTCCGCGAGGTGGGGATCCAGCGGCGCCCCTGGGAGATCGGCCCCATCGACATCTCCGTCCGGACGTTCTGGAGCGCCGTCATCTGCGTGGTGGTCCTCGTCATCGTGTCGATCGCGGTGCAGCGCACTCGCCTGGGCAAGGCCACCCGAGCGGTCTCGGACAATCCGCCGCTTGCCGCCTCTTCGGGCATCGACGTCGACCGCGTCATCCTGACCGTCTGGATCATCGGCTCTGCCCTGGCGGGCCTGTCGGGAATCCTGTGGGGGATGAACTACGGCTTCGACTACCAGTTCGGCTTCAAGATCCTGCTGCTCATCTTCGCCGGGGTGACACTCGGCGGCCTCGGCACGATCTGGGGAACGATGGCCGGCAGCCTGCTCGTCGGCCTGATGATCGAGATGTCCTCACTCATCATCCCCACCGAGCTCAAGTACGTGACAGCACTGGTCGTGCTGATCCTGGTTCTCCTGATCAGACCTCAGGGCATCCTCGGTCGCGCTCAGCGGGTCGGATGAGGAAGGGGAGTCGAGAATGAGCTGGTTGGACGTCCTCAGCGGGGCCATCGAACAAGCCCTCGGGCCGCAGGCCATCGTCTACTGCCTGGCCGCGATCGGCCTCAACATCCACTTCGGGTACACGGGCCTGCTGAACTTCGGCCAGGCCGCGTTCATGATGGTCGGCGGCTACGCCGTGGGTGCCCTCGTGCAGACCTGGGGCCAGAACCTCTGGCTGAGCATCCTCGTCGGCCTGCTCGCAGCCGTCGTGCTCGCCCTCGTCCTGGGTGTCCCGACGCTCCGGCTGCGAGCCGACTACCTCGCCATCGCGACGATCGCCGCCGCCGAGGCGATCCGGCAGGTGCTCGGCTCGGCCACCCTCAACGACCAGTTCGGTGGCCAGGACGGCCGGTTCGGGTTCGCCGACAGCCTGAAGGCGCTGGACCCCATACCCCGCGGAGGCGCTGACTTCGGGTTCGTGTCCTGGCGAAGCTATGACTTCTTCATCATGATCATCGGCTGGTCCGTGGCGCTGGCGCTGTGCGGACTCGTCTTCTTGTTGATGCGGAGTCCCTGGGGTCGGGTGCTCAAGGGCATCCGCGAGGACGAGGACGCGGTCCGCAGCCTCGGCAAGAACGTCTACTTCTACAAGATGCAGGCCCTCATCCTCGGCGGCATGATCGGGGCGCTCGCCGGCATCATGAGCGGCGTGGCCACGGACAACGTGGCGCCGTCGGACTTCGCCACCGACACGACGTTCTTCGTCTACACGGTGTTGCTCATCGGCGGCGCCGCCCGCGTGTTCGGCCCGGTGGCCGGAGCACTGATCTTCTGGTTCTTCCTGAACGGGCTCGCCCTGTTCTTCGACAAGGCCACCGCCGACGACCTCATCCCGGACTGGATCATGACCTCGGACCAGGCCAGCCTGATGCGCCTCATCATCCTCGGCCTGGTCCTCATGCTGCTGATGATCTACCGGCCGCAAGGCATCTTCGGAGACAGAAGGGAGCTGGCGATCGATGGCCGTTGAGCACAGCGGTGGCGCGGGGCCGCAGGCCGCCGAGGGCACCGGCAGGACCACCGCACCGGGCCAGACCAAGCGCGACGCCATCTTGGTGGCCGACAACGTCGTCCGGAGGTTCGGCGGCCTGACGGCGGTCGACGTCGCCCACTTCGAGATCGAGCGCGGCAAGATCACCGCGCTGATCGGTCCGAACGGCGCCGGCAAGACCACGTTCTTCAACCTGCTCACCGGGTTCGACCGGCCCGATACCGGGGAATGGACGTTCAACGGCCGCAATCTGCAGGGCGTTCCCCCCTACCGGGTCGCTCGCATGGGCATGGTGCGCACCTTCCAGCTCACCAAGGTGCTCTCACGCCTCACCGTCATCGAGAACATGCGGCTCGGTGCCACCGGGCAACGCGGCGAAAAGCTCCTCTCCAGCCTCTTCAAGGCGCTGTGGAGTGATCAGGAGGCGTCGAACACCGTCCGCGCCGAGGAGCTGCTAGGCCGGTTCACCCTCGACACGAAGCGCGACGACTTCGCCGGGTCGCTGTCCGGCGGCCAGCGCAAGCTGCTGGAGATGTGCCGCGCCCTGATGGTCGACCCCGAGCTGATCATGCTCGATGAGCCCATGGCCGGCGTGAACCCGGCCCTGAAGCAGTCGCTGCTCGGGCACGTGAAGTCACTGCGCGACGAGGGCCGCACCGTGCTGTTCGTCGAGCACGACATGGACATGGTGCGCGACATCTCCGACTGGGTGGTCGTCATGGCCGCCGGCAAGATCGTGGCCGAGGGTCCACCCGACGACGTCATGTCCGATCCGGCCGTCATCGACGCCTACCTGGGCGCACACCACGACGAGGAGCTCAGCTTCGAGGACGAGGAGCAGATCCTCGCCGAGGCCGAAGCCGAGCTGAACCAAGCCGAGGAGAACTGATGTCAGAGTCCAGCGGCGCCGAGCGCGCCACCCCGACTGGCACTGCCTCACCCGAAGGCGCGGTGCTCCGTGCCGACGACCTGGTGGCCGGCTACCTCCCCGGCGTGAACATCCTGAACGGCGCCAGCCTGCACTGCCACGACGGAGAGCTGGTCGGCATCATCGGTCCGAACGGAGCGGGAAAGTCCACGTTCGTCAAGGCGATCTTCGGGCTCGTCACCGTGCACTCGGGCACCGTGAAGCTCAAGGGCGAGGACATCACCAACTCGCGCGCCGACAAGCTCGTCGCGTCCGGCATCGGCTACGTGCCGCAGACGAACAACGTCTTCCCCTCCCTGTCGGTCGCCGAGAACCTGGAGATGGGCGTCTACCTGGCACCCAAGACCTTCACCGAGCGGTTCGACTACGTGGCCGGGATCTTCCCGCGTCTCGCCGAGCGCAAGGACCAGCGCGCCGGCTCGCTCTCCGGTGGCGAACGGCAGATGGTGGCCATGGGCCGGGCCCTCATGATGGAACCGTCGGTGCTCCTGCTCGACGAGCCCTCGGCCGGCCTCTCCCCCGCCCTGCAGGATGAGGTGTTCCTGCAGACCAAGCACATCAACACCGCCGGTGTCTCGGTGGTCATGGTGGAGCAGAACGCGCGTCGCTGCCTGCAGATCTGCGACCGCGGCTACGTGCTCGACCAGGGCAAGGACGCCTACACCGACACCGGTGAGCGGCTCATCAACGACCCGAAGGTCATCGAGCTGTATCTCGGGACGCTCGCGAAGGCCTGAGCGCCACCGCCACCCACACCGCGAACGCGAACAGCAGCAGGCCGCAGACGATGTCGGCGACGATGTGCGTCTGGCGCCACCACGGCATGTCGGTGGCGCCCGGCACGGCATAGTGCAGGAAGCCGACGAGGCCGCTGCCGGAGTAAAGGGCGATCGCCACCGCCGCAGCGGCGATGCGCTCGCGGAGCAGCAGCCACACCCCGAGGACGCCGAACGCCGTGAAGATGAACCAGGCGGCCCCGATGAGGGTGGCCGACGGTTCGACCGACGACAACCAGGTACCGGGCTCGGCCGAGGGGTACTCGTCGTAGTTGGCGTAGTTGTCGAGGTAGTGCACCACGGAGACCGCCACGGCGATTCCCAGCAGCACGAGCAGCGGGCGGACGGCTTCCCGGCTGGTCATGCCCCGACGCTAGCAGCGGACAAGCGAAGGGCCCCGGCACAGTCGCCGGGGCCCTTCGTTCCGTCCTAGATCACTCGACGACGCCGGTGATGTAGTCCGTGTTCTTGTAGGTGTTGTCATTCTTGTACTCGAAGAGGCCGATCGTGGCCTTTGACGGCGAACCCGTGTCGTTCAGGTCGACCGGGCCGGAGACACCTTCGTAATCGATGTCAGTGCCAGCCTTGATCAGCTTCACGCAGTCGGCGAACGTCGAGCACTTCTCACCGTCGCGTGAGATGTTCACCAGCTCCGAGGCGATGGCCTCACCGGAGTCGTTCTTGGCCGCTTCTGCTGCCAAGGCGGACATGATGGTCGCGTCGTAGCTCTCCGGACCATAGGTGAAGTCCTTCAGATCCGGGTCGATCTCGAGCATGCGATCGCGGAAGTCGCCCTGCAGCTCCGCACCGGGGTACGTGGCCTTGACGCCTTCGAGCGTGCCCTTCGGGAAGTCCTTGCTGTAGTCGGCGGTGTTGCCGTCGACGAAGTAGGTCTGGACATCCTCCGGGCCGATACCCGCGGACTGGAAGCCCGGGATGATCTTGGTCGTCTCGTTGAACGCGATCAGCACGATGGCGTCCGGCTTGGCGTCCTTGATCTTCTGGATCTCCGACGTGTACGACGTGGCGTCGACGCTGTAGAGCACCTTGGCCGCGACGTTGCCGCCCTGGTCCTTGATGGTCTTCTCCACGTTGTCGGCCAGTGCTTCGCCGTAGGCCTCCTGGCGGGCCAGGATCGCGACCTTCTTCGCACCGTCCTGGAGCACCAGGTTGCCGAGCACGTTGCCCTGCAGCACGTCCGACGGCGCGGTGCGGAAGTACATGCCCTTGTCGTCGTAGGTGTCGAAGGCGGTCGAGGTGTTGGCCGGCGAGAAGTGCACGACGCCGGCGTTGATGATCTTGTCGATCACGCTGAGCGACACGCTCGAGCTCGCGGCACCGATGATGACGTCTGCGTCGTCGCCGAGCAGCTTGTCGACCTCACCGGGCGCGATCTTGGGCGTTCCGTCGCCGGAGTCGGCCTTGCTCTGGGCGACGTCCTCGCCGAGCACGCCACCAGCCTCGTTGATGTCCTTGACGGCGAGGTCGACGCCGGCGAACTCCGGCGGGCCGAGGAAGGCAAGGTCGCCGGTCGCGGGCAACAGGGTGCCGACTACCAGCTTGCCGTCGCCCTTGGCCACGTCGCCAGCGTCGTCGCCACCTCCACCGTCGCCGTCGCCTCCGCCACACGCGGCCAGCACGAGTGCGCTGGATGCGGCGACAGCGGCAAGACGCATGGTCTTAGTACTGCGCTTCATTGATCCTCCGGATGATTCGGTCGATCGGCCCGGGTCGGGCCGATGAACGGGTATGCCCGAACGTAGTCGCCCCGGGGGGTCAGTTGGGGCACGCCGGCGCGATTGGTTCGCTTCGTAGCCCATTTGTAACCCAACCGCCGACGTCAGGGTTCGAGCTCGGAGTCCGGCCCCTGCTCCAGCACACGTTGCGCCACCTCGCGCATCGAGAGGCGCAGATCCATGGCGGTGCGCTGGATCCATCCGAACGCCTCCGGTTCGGTGATCCCGAGCTCCTCCTGGAGCACCGACTTCGCCCGCTCGACCGTCTTGCGCGCGGCGAGCCGCTCGCCGAGGTCGTCGACCTCCCGCTCGAGCCCGATGATCTCGGCGAACCGGCTCATCGCCATCTCGATGGCGGGCATCAGGTCGGTGATCGTGAACGGCTTGACGAGGTACGCCATCGCCCCGGCGTCCCGCGCCCGCTCCACCAGGTCGCGCTGGCTGAACGCGGTGAGCATGACGACCGGGGCGATCCGGTCGCGCGCGATCTGCGCCGCGGCGGCGATGCCGTCCAGGCGCGGCATCTTCACGTCCATGACGACGAGATCGGGACGATGCTCGAGGGCGAGCGCCACGGCCTGCTCGCCGTCACCGGCCTCGGCCACCACCTCGTACCCGGCCTCGGTGAGCATCTCGCCCAGATCGAGCCTGATCAGCGCCTCGTCCTCGGCGATCACCACGGTTCGGCGGACCCCCGGGGCACGTTCTCGGGACGTGGTACTCACGTGAGAAGGTTAGCGACGACGACCTTGGGCCGGGATGGCGAAACAGGTATACGCGATGGTCTCAAAAACCATTGTCCGCAAGGACGTGCGGGTTCGAGTCCCGCTCCCGGCACCGGACCGTCCCGATGTGGGCAGACGCCATACTCGGCCCATGGGCCCGTTCTACGTGCAGCTCGACGAGACGACGTTCGACAGCAGTCCGCTGACGGCCGGACCGTGGGGTCCGGACGCGCAGCACGCGGGGCCGCCGTCGGCGCTGTTGGCTCGACAGATCGAGCGGTTCGAGCCGCGCGAAGGGCACCGGCTGGGGCGGGTGACGGTCGACATCTTGGGCGCGGTGCCGATCGCGCCGCTGCGCATCGAGGTGGAGCGACTGCGGCCCGGGCGGCGGCTGGAGCTGATCGAGGCGCGGGCCTCGACCCGAGACCGCCCCGTCCTCGTGGCTCGCGCGTGGCGCCTCACCCCCACGCCGGAGGACTTCCCGACCCGACCCGAGCGCGAGGGCGGGGACGTCATCCCGGACGACCTGCCCGGTCCGGAGCCCACCGGACTGCCGTGGGTGCACGAGGACGGCTACCTGTCGGCGATCGAGTTCCGCTACGAACGCGGGTCGTTCGACTCCCCCGGGCCGGCGCGGGTGTGGGCCCGCCAGATCGTGCCCGTGGTCGACGACGAGGAACCGACGCCGTGGCAACGAACCCTGGTGCTCGCCGACTCCGGCAGCGGCATCAGCCTCGCTCTGGACCCGACCCGGTACCCGGCGATCAACTGCGACCTGTCGGTGGCCCTGCACCGCGAACCGGTCGATGAGTGGATCGGGCTCGACGCGCTGACCTCGATCAGCGCCGGGTCCGGCGCACTGACGACGACCACGGTGCTCGACCGCCAGGGACCGATCGGGATCGCCACCCAGACGCTCCTCGCCGGCTGAGGCCTACGTCAGCGCGTCGCCGAGCAACCCGTCGTCGTCGAGGTCCGGGTCGTGGTAGGCCGGCGCGACGCGGTTGATGGCGTCGCCCATGTTGTGGATGCGCAATGCGTTGGTGGAACCGGCGATGCCGGGCGGGCTGCCGGCGACGATCACGACCTGCTGGCCCTCCTCGCAACGGCCGATCTCGAGCAGCGCCTTGTCGACCTGCAGCACCATGTCGTCGGTGTGCTTGACGTACGGCACGTGGAACGTCTCGACGCCCCAGCTCAGGGCGAGCTGGTCGCGCACCACCGGGTCCGGCGTGAACGCGATGACCGGGATGTGCGAGCGGTAGCGCGACATGCGCCGCGCTGAGTCGCCGGAGGTCGTGAACGCGACGAGGTACAAGGCATCGATCGCCTCGGCGACATCGGCCGCCGCCCGGCAGATGACGCCGCTCTTGGTCTTGGGCTTCCACGTCAGCGACGCCATGCGCGGGAGCCCGTGCATCTCGGTGGACTCCACGATGCGGGCCATGGTGCGCACGGTCTCGATCGGGTAGGCCCCGACGCTCGTCTCGCCGGAGAGCATCACGGCATCGGTGCCGTCGAGCACCGCGTTGGCGACGTCGGAGGCCTCGGCGCGGGTGGGGCGCGGCGCCGAGATCATCGACTCCAGCATCTGGGTGGCCACGATGACCGGCTTGGCGTTGCGACGGGCCTTCTCGACGATGCGCTTCTGGACGATCGGCACCTCCTCGAGCGGCAGCTCGACGCCGAGGTCGCCCCGAGCGACCATGAGCCCGTCGAAGGCGTCCATGACCTCGTCGAGGTTCTCGACCGCCTGGGGCTTCTCGATCTTGGCGATCAGCGGTCGGAGGACCTCCTCCTCGTGCATGATCGCCCGGACGTCGTCGGCGTCCTTGGCCGAGCGGACGAAGGACAGCGCGACGAAGTCGACGCCTTGACGCAGCGCCCAGCGGAGGTCGTCGCCGTCCTTCTCGCTCATGGCCGGCACGCTGACCTGAACCCCGGGCAGGTTGATGCCCTTGTGGTTGCTCACCTGCCCGCCGACCTCGACGGTCGCCGTGACCGCCGTGTCGGTGACCACCGTGGCGCGCAGGCGGACGCGACCGTCGTCGATGAGGATCTCGTCACCGACCTTCACGTCGCCGGCCAGCCCCGCGTAGGTGGTGGAGCATCGTGACTCATCGCCGTCGACCGACTCGGTGGTGATGGTGAACGTGCCGCCGTCGGCCAGGGTCACCGGCCCGTCGGCGAACGTGCCGAGGCGGATCTTCGGGCCCTGGAGGTCGGCCAGGATGGCGATCGCCTTGCCGAGCTCGTCGCTGGCACGGCGGACGTGCTCGTAGACCTTCTCGTGGTCCGCACGCGTGCCATGGCTCATGTTGAGCCGTGCGCAGTCCATGCCGGCCTCGGCCAGCTCGCGCACGCGTTCGTACGTGTCGGTGGCGGGACCGAGGGTGCAGACGATCTTGGCTCTACGCACTCATTCAGCGTAGTGGTTGCGCCCTACACGGTGATGGCGCGCTCCGTGGGCGGAATCGGCGACGGCAGGTTGGTCGAACCGGACAGGTAGGCGTCGACGCCCGCGGCGGCCGACCGGCCCTCGGCGATCGCCCAGACGATGAGCGACTGCCCACGCCCGGCGTCACCGGCGACGAAGACACCGTCGACGGTGCTCATGTAGTTCTCGTCGCGCACGATGTTGCCGCGCTCGTCGAGGTCGACCTCGAGCTGCTCGACGAGGCCCTCCTGCTCCGGCCCGGTGAAGCCCATCGCGAGCAGGACGAGCTGGGCCGGGATGGTGCGCTCGGTGCCGGGCACGTCGACGAACGACCCGTCCGCCATCTCGACCTCCACGATGCGCAGGCCGGTCAGCCGTCCGTCCTCGCCCACGAACTCCTTGGTGGAGACGGCATACGTCCGCTCACCGCCTTCCTCGTGGGCGGCCGCCGTGCGGAAGATCATCGGGTACGTCGGCCACGGCTGATGCTCGGGCCGGTCCTCGCCGGGCTGCGGCATGATCTCCAGGCTGGTGATCGAGCGTGCCCCCTGACGGATCGCGGTGCCGAGGCAGTCGGCCCCGGTGTCGCCGCCGCCGATGATGACGACGTCCTTGTCGGTGGCCAGGATCTGCTCCGAGCCATCCGGGGTTGCGGCCTCGCCCAGCGCGGCCCGGTTGGCTTGCGGCAGGTAGTCCATGGCCTGGTGGATGCCGGCGAGCTCGCGGCCCGGGGCCGGCAGGTCGCGACGCACCGTGGCGCCGGTGGCGAGCACGACCGCGTCGTACCGGTCCCGGAGCTGGGTGCCGGTGAGCGAGCCGCCCACGTCGACGCCGCTGCGGAACACCGTGCCCTCGCGTCGCATCTGATCGATCCGCCGGTCGAGCTGGACCTTCTCCATCTTGAACTCGGGGATGCCGTAGCGCAGGAGGCCGCCCGGCTTGTCGTCGCGTTCGTAGACGGCGACGGTGTGGCCGGCGCGGGTGAGCTGTTGGGCGGCGGCGAGGCCGGCCGGACCGGAGCCGACGACGGCGATGGTGCGTCCGGTCAGCCACTCCGGCGGCTCAGGACGCACGTTGTTCATCTCCCACGCCTTGTCGATGATCGAGACCTCGACGTTCTTGATGGTGACCGCCTCGCGGTTGATCGCCACGACGCAGGCCGGTTCGCACGGGGCCGGGCACAGCCGCCCGGTGAACTCGGGGAAGTTGTTGGTGGCGTGCAAGCGGTGGATGGCCTCCTCCCAGTCGCCGCGCCAGACGAGGTCGTTCCACTCCGGGATGAGGTTGCCGAGCGGGCAGCCGTTGTGGCAGAACGGGATGCCGCAGTCCATGCACCGGCCGGCCTGCTCCTGGATGATCGGCAGCAGCGCCTTGCCGGGCCCGCCCGGGTAGACCTCGTTCCAGTCGTGGATGCGTTCCTCGACCGGGCGCTTGGGCGCGAGCTCGCGCGGCGTGGTCATGAATCCGCGTGGGTCAGCCACGGGCGGCCACCTCCATCATGCGTGCTGTCGTGTCCTCTTCGGAGAGTCCCTCGGACGCCGCTTGCTCCTGCGCCTCGAGGATCTTGCGGTAGTTGACCGGCATGATCTCGGTGAACCGCGTGAGCGAGTGCTCCCAGTCCGTCAGCAGCTGCTCGGCCACCGTCGAGCCGGTCTCCTGGTGGTGCTTGCGCACCAGGTCCTGCAGGCCCGCGGCCGCCTCGTCCGGAACCGGGCGCAGCTCCACCATGTCGGGGTTGACCAGGGAGTGGTCGAGGTCGAGCACGTACGCCGTCCCGCCGCTCATGCCGGCCGCGACGTTGCGGCCGGTCGGCCCGAGGATGACGACGCGTCCGCCGGTCATGTACTCGCAGGCGTGGTCGCCGACGCCCTCGACGACGGCGCTGACGCCGGAGTTGCGCACGCAGAAGCGCTCGCCGACCTTGCCGCGCAGGAAGATCTCGCCGCTGGTCGCGCCGAAGCAGATGACGTTGCCGGCGACGATCTGCGCCTCCGGGGTGAACTGCGCCTCCCGCGGCGGGCGAACGATGATCCGGCCGCCGGAGAGCCCCTTGCCGACGTAGTCGTTGCCGTCACCCTCCAGGCGCAGCGTGATGCCACGCGGGACGAAGGCACCGAACGACTGGCCCGCGGACCCGATGAAGGTCAGGTCGATGGTGTTCTCGGGCAGGCCCTCGCCGCGGCGGCGCTTGGTCAGCTCGTGACCCAGCATCGTGCCGACCGTGCGGTTGACGTTGCGGATCTCCAGCTGGGCCCGCACCGGCTCGCCGCGCTCCAGCGCGTCCTCGGCCAGGGCGATGAGCTCGACGTCGAGGGCCTTGTCGAGGCCGTGGTCCTGGCCGACGACCTGGTGGCGGACCGCACCGTTCGTCAGCTCGGGCACGTGGAAGATCGGCGACAGGTCGAGGCCGTCGGCCTTCCAGTGGTCGATGGCGGCGCGCGTGTCGAGCACCTCGGCATGGCCGATGGCCTCATCGAGGGACCGGAAGCCCAGCTCGGCGAGGTGCTCGCGGACCTCTTCGGCGATGAACTCGAAGAAGTTGACGACGTGCTCGGCCTTGCCGGTGTACTTCTCGCGCAGCGACTTGTTCTGCGTGGCCACGCCCACCGGGCAGGTGTCCAGGTGGCAGACGCGCATCATGATGCAGCCGGTGACGACGAGCGGCGCGGTGGCGAACCCGTACTCGTCCGCGCCGAGGAGGGCGGCGATGACGACGTCGCGGCCGGTCTTGAGCTGTCCGTCGGTCTGGACGACGATGCGGTCGCGCAGGCCGTTGATCAGCAGCGTCTGCTGCGTCTCGGCGAGGCCGAGCTCCCATGGCCCGCCGGCGTGCTTCAGCGACGTGAGCGGCGATGCGCCGGTGCCGCCGTCGTGGCCGGAGATCAGCACGACGTCGGCCTTGGCCTTCGAGACGCCGGCGGCGACCGTGCCCACGCCGAACTCGGCGACGAGCTTGACGTGGATGCGGGCCGACGGGTTGGAGTTCTTCAGGTCGTGGATGAGCTGCTTGAGGTCCTCGATCGAGTAGATGTCGTGGTGCGGCGGCGGGGAGATGAGACCGACGCCCGGGGTGGAGTGACGCGTCGCGGCGATCCACGGGTAGACCTTGGGACCGGGCAGCTGGCCGCCCTCGCCGGGCTTGGCTCCCTGCGCCATCTTGATCTGCAGGTCGTCGGCGTTGGTGAGGTACTCGCTCGTGACGCCGAAGCGTCCGGACGCGACCTGCTTGATCGCCGAGCGCCGCTCCGGGTCGTACAGGCGGTCCGGGTCCTCGCCGCCCTCGCCGGTGTTGGACCGTCCGCCGATCCGGTTCATCGCGATGGCCAGCGTCTCGTGCGCCTCCTGGCTGATGGAGCCGTAGGACATGGCCCCGGTGTTGAACCGCTTGACGATCTCCGCGACGGGCTCGACCTCGTCGATCGGCACCGGGGGCCGCTGGCCCTCCTTGAAGCCGAACAGGCCGCGCAGCGTCATCAGCCGCTGGGACTGGTCGTCGACGCGAGCGGTGTACTGCTTGAAGATGTCGTAGCGACCGGTGCGGGTGGAGTGCTGGAGGCGGAAGACGGTCTCGGGGTCGAACAGGTGCTCCGGGCCCTCGCGGCGCCACTGGTACTCACCACCGACCTCGAGGTGCCGGCGCGCGCCGACGATGCCGTGGGTGGGGTACGCCTTCGCGTGCCGCGCGGCGACCTCCTGGGCGATGACGTCGAGTCCGACCCCGCCCAGCTTGCTCGCCGTGCCGGTGAAGTAGGTGTCGATCGTCTCCTGGGAGAGGCCGACGGCCTCGAAGATCTGGGCACCGGTGTAGGACGCGACCGTGGACACGCCCATCTTGCTCATCACCTTGAGGACGCCCTTGCCCAGGCCGTGCACGAGGTTGCGCAGCGCCTGCCCGGGCTCCATGTCCTGGACGAAGTTGCCCTCGCGCGCCAGGTCCTCCGCCGACTCCAGCGCGAGGTACGGGTTGACGGCGGTGGCGCCGTAGCCGATCAGCAGCGCGACGTGGTGGACCTCGCGGACGTCGCCGGTCTCGACCAGCAGGCCGGCCTGCGAGCGCAGCTTCTCGCGCACCATGTGGTGGTGCACGGCCCCGGTGAGCAACAGCGAGGGGATGGGGGCCACGTCGGCGTCGGAGTGCCGGTCCGACAGCACGATGATGCGGGCGCCGTCGGCGACCGCGCTCGACACGTCGGCGCAGATCTCCTCGAGCCTGGCCTTGAGCGCCGCTCCCCCGCCGTGGACGTCGTACAGCCCGCGCACGACGTGGACCGCGAAGCCCGGCATGTCGCCGTCGCGGTTCATGTGCCGGATCTTGGCGAGCTCGTCGTTGTCGATGACCGGGAACGGCAGCTGCAGCATGCGGCAGGACGCCGGGCTGGGGGCGAGCAGGTTGGTCTCCGGGCCCATCGTGCCGGCGAGCGAGGTGACGACCTCCTCCCGGATGGCGTCGAGCGGCGGGTTGGTGACCTGCGCGAACTGCTGGCTGAAGTAGTCGAACAGCAGCCGGGGCCGGTCCGACAGCGCGGCGATGGGCGTGTCGGTGCCCATCGAGCCGATCGCCTCCGCGCCGGTGCGGGCGATCGGGGCGACGAGGATGCGCAGCTCCTCCTCGGTGTAGCCGAAGACCTGCTGGCGCCGGGTGACCGAGGCGTGGGTGTGGACGACGTGCTCGAGGTCCGGGAGGTCCTCGAACCGCACCAGGCCGGAGTACAGCCACTCGTCGTACGGGTGCTCGCGGGCGAGCGTGGCCTTGATCTCGTCGTCCTCGATGACCCGGTGCTCGGACAGGTCGAGCAGGAACATCTTGCCGGGCTCCAGCCGGCCCTTGCGGGTGATCGTCTTCTGGTCGAGGTCGAGCACGCCGGCCTCCGAGGCGAGGACGACCAGGCCGTCCTCGGTGATCCAGAACCGCCCGGGACGCAACCCGTTGCGGTCGAGCACGGCTCCGATCTTGGTGCCGTCGGTGAACGACACGCAGGCCGGACCGTCCCACGGCTCCATGACCGAGGAGTGGAACTCATAGAAGGCGCGCCGAGCGGGGTCCATGACCTCGTCGTTCTCCCACGCCTCCGGGATCATCATCATGACCGCGTGCGGGAGGTCGCGGCCGCCGAGGTGGAGCAGCTCGAGCACCTCGTCGAAGGACGCGGTGTCGCTGCCCTCGGGGTCGCAGACCGGGTAGAGGCGCTTGAGGTCGCCCGGGATGAGGTCGCTCGCGAGCGTCGCCTCCCTGGCTCGCATCCAGTTGCGGTTGCCGCGGGCGGTGTTGATCTCGCCGTTGTGCGCGATGAACCGGAACGGGTGCGCCAGCGGCCAGCTGGGGAACGTGTTCGTCGAGAACCGGCTGTGCACGATGCACAGGGCCGACTCCATCCGCTCGTCGCGGAGGTCCGGGAAGAACGCGTCGAGCTGCTCGGTGGTGAGCATGCCCTTGTAGACGAGGGTGCGAGCCGACAGCGACGGGAAGTAGACGTCGACCTCGTGCTCGGCGCGCTTGCGCAGGCAGAAGGCGAGGCGGTCGAGGTCGATGCCCGAGCGCGGCTCGCCGCTGGCCGTGGCGAACATCAGCTCGAAGGACGGCATCGCGCCACGGGACATCGAGCCGAGGATCTGCGGGTCGACCGGCACCTCACGCCAGCCGAGGACGGCCATGCCCTCCTCGCCGGCGATCCGCTCGATCGCGGCCTTGGACTCCAGGGCCGCGTCGGGGTCCAGGGGCAGGAACGCCATGCCCACCGCGTAGGTGCCGGCCGCGGGCAGGTCCACTCCCCCGACCTCGCGCAGGAAGCGGTCGGGCACCTGCATCAAGATGCCGGCGCCGTCGCCGGTGTCCGGCTCGCCGCCGACCGCGCCCCGGTGGTCGAGGTTGCGAAGGGCGGTGAGGCCGTGCCCGACGATCTCGTTGCTGGCGACACCGGTGAGGGTCGCGACGAAGGCGACGCCGCAGGAATCGTGCTCGTACTGCGGGTCGTACAGGCCTTGCGCGGCTGGGAGAGAGTGCACTGCTGGCCCCTTACCTGGCGTCGACGGTTGAACAGAACCGGGGACGACGTTGGCCCTAGTCAGCCCCTCAAGGCTACACCGGGCCATGACGAGTCCGGACGCGAGTGGCGCGGCGCCACCGGTTCGTCAGCCGAGACTGGCGCCGACGAGATCGCCGATGACATAGGTCACGCCGGCGGCGGCGGCGCCCAGCACCAGCTGGCGCAGGCCGCCGAACCACCAGGACCGGTTGGTGACGTTGGTGACGATGGCGCCGCAGGCGAACAGCCCGATCAGCGAGAGCGCGACGATCGGCCACACCGCCTCGATGCCGACGAGCAGCGGCAGCAGCGGGATGACGGCACCGAGGGCGAAGGCGAGGAAGGACGACGCGGCCGCGAGCCGCGGTGACGCGAGGTCGGTGGAGCCGACGCCGAGCTCCTCACGCGCGTGCACCTCGACGGCGTTGTCGACGTCCCGGTGGATCTGGGCCGCAGCGTCCCGGGCGGTGGCCTCGTCGACGCCCTTCTCGACGTACATCGCGGCGAGCTCGGCCTCCTCGGCCGGGCCGTTGTGCACGATCTCGTGCCGCTCGACCTCGATCTGGGCGAGGGCGAGCTCGCGCTGACTGGCCACGGAGGTGTACTCCCCCGCCGCCATCGAGAAGGCGCCGGCGGCCAGCCCCGCGAGCCCGGCGAGGATCACCGGCTGGGTCTCCTTGCTGCCGGCGGTGACGCCCATGATGAGCGCGAAGTTGGAGACCAGCCCGTCCATCGCCCCGAACACCGCGGGACGCAGCCAGCCGCCGGTGACATCGGGGTGCTCGTGCCCGATCGCCGCCGGCTCGGGCAACGGGTGGTCCGGGTCGAGCGAGTCTGGGTCGTGAACGTTGGTCATACCCAGAAACTAGCCACGCGCACCCGATTCGTCATCGAAGGATTGGCTGGCCTCAGGCTCGGCGGACCGCTGGCGACGGATGACGAAGAAGGCCGTGGCCAGCACGAAGACCACGATGGACGTCCAGACGTTCAGGCGGAACGGTCCGAGGTCGTTGACCGGGTCGATCCGGAGCATCTCGATCCACACCCGGCCGGCGGTGTACAGCATCACGTACAGCGCGAACGCTCGTCCGGCGGTGAGCTTGAGACGCCGGTCGAGCAGGACGAGCAGCGCGGCAGCGGCGAGATTCCACAGCATCTCGTAGAGGAAGGTCGGGTGGAACGTCGCGAACTGCTCGTAGCCGGCCGGGCGGTGGACCGCGTCGATCTCCAGGGCCCACGGCAGGTCGGTGGGCTTGCCGAACAGCTCCTGGTTGAAGTAGTTGCCGAGCCGGCCGACGGCCTGGGCCACCAGCAGGCCGGGTGCGAGCGCGTCGGCCACCGAGGCGAACGACACCCCGTACCGGCGCGCCGCCAGCCAGGCGCCGAGCGCACCGCCGGAGATGGCGCCCCAGATGCCGAGCCCGCCCTGCCAGATGTACAGCGCCTCGATCGCGCGGCGTCCCTCGCCGAAGTAGAGCTCCGGGTCGGTGACGACGTGGTAGATGCGGGCACCGACGACCCCGAACGGGATGGCCCAGATGGCGACGTCGCCGATCAGACCGCTGCGCCCGCCCCGCGCGGTGAACCGCTTCTCGCCGATCCAGATGGCCAGCAGCGCGCCGATGATGATGCCGAGGGCGTACGCACGCAGCGGCAGGGGCCCGAGGTACCAGACGCCGGACTCCGGGCTCGGAATGGACGCGATGAACTCGGTCATCGTTCGACCCCCTCCCGCAGCTCGCCGGCAAGCTGCCGCACCGCCTCGACACCGGAATCGTCCGGAGCATCCAGCAGACAGCGTACGAGGGCCGACCCGACGATCACGGCGTCGGCGAACCGGGCCACGTCGTGCGCTTGTGCAGCGTTGCTCACGCCGAGACCGACGCCGACCGGCAGATCGGTGACCGAGCGGACCCGCTCGACCAGGGCAGGAGCAACCTCGCTGCTCGCCTCGCGCAGGCCGGTGACGCCCATCACCGCCGTGGCGTAGACGAAACCGCTGGATGCCGCGGCCGTCATGGCCAGGCGCTCGTCGGTCGAGGACGGCGCCACCAGGAAGATCCGGTCGAGGCCGTGCGCCTTCGACGCCTCGATCCACTCCTGACCCTCATCGGGGATGAGGTCCGGCGTGATGAGCCCGGATCCCCCGGCGCGGGCGAGATCGGCCGCGAACCGGTCGACGCCATGACGCTCGACCGGGTTCCAGTAGGTCATGACGACGGTGGGCACCCCCAGGGCGGCCACGGCGCTGACGACGTCGAGGACGTCGGCGGTGCGGGTGCCACCCGCGAGAGCACGGTCGGCGGCGGCCTGGATGACCGGGCCGTCCATCACCGGGTCGCTGTACGGCAGGCCGACCTCGACGAGGTCGACACCGCCGTCGACCATCGCCGTGATCGCGGCGATCGAGGTCGCCAGGTCCGGGAAGCCGGCCGGGAGATAGCCCACGAGCGCGGCCCGGCCCTCGCCGCGGGTCCGCTCGAAGAGCTCGTCGACGGCGGTCGCGCTCACTCTTCGACGCCTTCGTCGAGGACCACCGGTCCGTCGAGCAGGCCGAACCACTCGGCAGCGGTGTGCACGTCCTTGTCGCCGCGCCCGGAGAGGTTCACCAAGATGGTGGCGTCCGGCCCGAGCTCCTTCGCGAGGTCGAGCGCCCCCGCGAGGGCGTGCGCGGACTCGATGGCCGGGATGATGCCCTCGGTCTTGCACAGCAGGTCGAACGCGGCCATCGCCTCGGCGTCGGAGGCCGGAACGTACCGGGCTCGTCCGGTGGCCGCGAGGTGGGCATGCTCGGGTCCGACGCCCGGGTAGTCGAGGCCGGCGGAGATCGAGTGCGACTCGATGGTCTGGCCGTCCTCGTCCTGGAGCAGATAGGACCGCGCGCCGTGGAGGACGCCCACGTCGCCGGCCGAGATGGTCGCGGCGTGCCGGCCGTCCGGGAAGCCCTCGCCGCCGGCCTCGACGCCGACCAGCTGGACGTCGTCCTCGATGAACGCGGTGAACAGGCCGATGGCGTTGGAGCCGCCGCCCACGCAGGCGATGGCGGCGTCGGGCAGCGAGCCGGTGAGCTCCAGGCACTGGGCCCGCGCCTCGTCTCCGATGCCGCGAGTCAGGTCGCGGACCATCGACGGGAACGGGTGCGGCCCGGCGGCGGTGCCGAACAGGTAGGAGGTGTGGTCGACGCTGGCGACCCAGTCGCGCAGGGCCTCGTTGATGGCGTCCTTGAGGGTCCGACTGCCGGTGGTGACGGGCACGACCTCGGCGCCCAGCATGCGCATGCGGGCGACGTTGAGCGCCTGCCGTTCGGTGTCGACCTCGCCCATGTAGACGGTGCACTCCAGGTCGAGATAGGCGCAGGCCGTGGCCGACGCGACACCGTGCTGGCCGGCGCCCGTCTCGGCGATCGCGCGCGGCTTGCCGATGCGCTTCGCGAGCAGGGCCTGACCGAGCACGTTGCGGATCTTGTGCGCGCCGGTGTGGTTGAGGTCCTCGCGCTTGAGCAGGATGCGGGCCCCGGCGGCCGCCGGAGAAGCGGGTCGCCTCGTACAAGGAGCTGGGCACGCCCGCGTACTCGCGGAGCATCCGGTCCAGCTCGGCCATGAAGACCGGGTCGGCCTTGGCGTCGGTCCAGGCCTGGGCGAGCTCATCGAGCGGGGCGACCAGCGCCTCGGGCATGAACCGACCGCCGAACCGGCCGAAGTGGCCGGTGGCATCGGGTTGGGAGTAGGTCATGGGAAGACTCTCGGACGTGGCTCGGGCAGGACGGCGGAGCGCCGCGAAGGGCGCCCGGTCACCATCGATGCTGCAGAGCCGGGTGCGCGCCGGCAGCCACGAGGTCCGCGACGGTGGCACGAGGATCGGTGTCGCGCACGAGCGTCTCGCCCACGAGCACGACGTGCGCCCCGGCCTTGGCGTACTCGATGACGTCGTGCGGACCGCGCACGCCGGACTCGGCGACCTTGACGACGCCGTCGGGCATGAGCGGTGCGAGGCGCTCGAAGGTGCCCCGGTCGACCTCGAGGGTGTGCAGGTTGCGGGCGTTGACGCCGACCAGGTCCGCACCCGCGTCGGCCGCCCGGATGACCTCGTCCTCGTCGTGGACTTCGACGAGGGGGGTGAGGCCGATCGAGCGGGCCCGTTCGATGAGGCTCTCCAGGGCGTTCTGCTCCAGGGCGGCGACGATCAGGAGCACCATGTCGGCGCCGGCCGCGCGGGTCTCCCACAGCTGGTAGGACGTGGTGACGAAGTCCTTGCGCAGCACCGGCACGCCGACCTCGGCGCGCACCGCGCGCAGGTCGTCGAGGGTGCCGCCGAACCGCCGCTCCTCGGTGAGGACGCTGATGGCGGCGGCACCGCCGGCCGCGTAGTCGGCGGCCAGTCCGGCCGGGTCCTTGATGGAGGCCAGCGTGCCCTTGCTCGGGCTGGCCCGCTTGACCTCGGCGATGACCGACACGCCGTCGGCCCGGAACGCCTGCATCGGGTCGAGCGCGGGATGTTGCCGGGAAGCCTGGGCCTTGAGGTCGTCGAGGGACGTCCGGGCCATGCGTTCGTCGAGGTCGGCCGCCACGCCGGCGAGGATGTCGTCCAGGACGCTCATGGTTCCTCCCTCGGTGGACGTCGGTGGAAGTCCTTTCAAGAGTAGGCCCCGGTGGGGTGGGTCGGCGTGGGGGGTGCCGGAACCGCGCCGCAGTCACTAGGGTCGCCTCATGACGACCAACGACCCGCCCCCGTACCCAGGAGACGCCACCCCACCGGAACCGCCGTCGAGCGGTTCGGACGCATCCGGCACCTCCGAGCTGCCGAGCTACGGCTCGGTCCCGCCGCCCGGTGGCGAGGCATCACCGCCGCCGCCACCGCCACCCCCGGCGCCGGGTGGTTCCGCCGAGGGCTTCAGCGCACCGGAGGCGATCGGGTTCGGCTGGCGCAAGTTCACCGACAACGTCGGCCCGATCCTGATCGGCGTGCTGATCGTGGTCGTGGTGAGCATCGTCGTGAACATCGTGGCCGGTCTGATCTCCGGCGGCGGTGGGTCGCCCCTGGGGCCCAGCGCCACCGAGTTCAGCATCGCCGGGATCCTGGCGAACATCGTCGCCACGGCGGTCAGCGTCATCCTCGGCGCCGTCTTCGCGCGAGCCGCCCTCGACGTCGTCGACGGTCGGCCGTTCGACTTCATGGGCGCCTTCGGGCGACTCAACATCGTCAACGTCATCATCGCGTCGTTCCTGGTGTCGGTGCTCGTGACGATCGGGTTCCTCCTGCTCGTCATCCCCGGTCTCATCGCGCTGTTCCTCACGTACTTCACCACGCTCTACGTGGTCGACGACGACGCGAGCTCACCGGTCACGGCCATCACCGACAGCGTCAAGCTGATCAGCAACAACGTGGGCGACGCGCTCCTGCTCGCGCTGCTGAACGTGCTCGTGCTGTTTGCGGGCGTGATCGCGCTGATCGTCGGCCTCGCGGTGGCCTACCCGGTCACCGCGCTCGCCAGCGCGTACGCGTACCGCCGGTTCCGGGGTCAGCCGGTCGCGGCCTGACCATCACGGCGCGAGCCAGGCCCCCCACGGGGTGCTGCGGGCGACGCCGAACGCCACGGCCACGACGAGCACGATGACGAGCGAGCGGTCGCTGACCACGAGCATTCGGTCGTCGGTCCCCCGGGCGCGACGCAGAACCCACGCCACCCAGGCGAGGGCGAGCGTGGCGAGGAGGGCGACGGCCAGCAGATTGCTGCTCAGGGCGGCCACGACCTCGCCGTGCGTCAGGTCGTTGACGGCTCGCAGGCCGCCGCAGCCCGGGCAAGGGTGACCGGTGAGGGCGAGGAACGGACAGAAGCCGTAGGCGCCGGAGGAGTGCGGATCGCGGAGGTGGAGCGTCGCCGTGGCGGCGAGCCCGGCCGCCCCCACCAACAGCGGGGCGCGCAGCAGATCGATCCTGCTTCGCTGGGCGGTCGTCGCGGTGCTCATATCGTCGGGTCGGACAAGATCCCGAGCACGATGAGGAGGCCCATCAGCACGAACAACACGGTGGCGATGATGCCGAGCACCAGACCCGCCGTGGCCATCCCACCCCCGGTCTGCTGACCGGCGGAGGACGCGATCTGCTTCTTGGCCTGGACGGCCAGGATGATGGCGGGGACCCCGGCGAACGCTCCGCAGCAGAGCATCCCGGCGATGCCGAGGATCAGCGACCAGGTGGCGAGGCCGTTCGTGACCGTCGGCGCCGACCGGGCGGCGGCGGTGGTGCCTGACCGGGTGGCGGCGGTGGCGCCTGACCGTAGGCCGGCGGCGGCGCCTGGCCGGAAGGTGTGGTGGTGGCGGCGGAGGCGTTCCCGGCGGCGGACGGTTCTCGTCCGGGTCCTGCCCCGGGTACGTCGGGTACTGGGGACCCCCGGTGCTCACGGCCGGCTCAGAGCTCGGGGCGATCGAGCCCCAGCCCGGCGGCCGCCATCACCCGGCCCACGACGGCGGACGCGAGCGTGAGGCCCACGCCGATCCAGAAGAGGACCCAGTTCGGCTCGGGGATGAGGGCGAGGCCGCCGACGGTGAAGCCGATGAGGCAGACGAGGACGGCAGTCCAGGCCGCGGGTGACGAACCGTGCGCCATGGCGGGCTCCTCCGGAAAATCGGGACGTGATCGAGCGTCAGCCTACTCGGTCGGATCGCGCCCTTCGTCGAGGGCCGACCAGAGATCGGCCTCGGATTCGGGCCGCGGTTCGGCCGCCGGCGACTCGTATCGGCTCCCCATGCTCGGCCATCGGTTCGCGAAGAGGACGACCAGCACGCCCAGGGCCGCACCCGTGAGGAGTGCGCCCAGGGTCACCAGGTCCCACCCGGACGAGTCAACCTCGCCGAGCCGTGCGGTCTCGGTCCAGGCCGGCGACGCACCGGCGGCATCGTGCGAGCGTGGTCTCCAGCGCCCGGTTCCCGTCGAGCATCGTCCACGCGGCCAGTCCCGATGCCAGGACGACGACGCCGCCGACCACGCGACGCACCCACCGACCGGTGGCGAGGACCGCGAGGGCCGACGCCGCCAGGACCACCGCCAGGGCCGACACGAGCGGGTAGGCCTCGACCCCCGACGCGTCGACCCGGTCGCGGGGAAGGCCCGCGGTCTCGATCGACATGCTCATCCACGATTGGGCGGCGGCGAAGAACGCCAGCCCCCCGGAGGCGAGGAGGCCCAGCACGACCGGCGCGTACAGCCGCCGGGCGGTCACAGCAGGCGGTCCGCGTCGAAGCAGGTGCGGTCGCCGGTGTGGCAGGCCGCGCCGTGCTGGTCGACCAGGACCAGGACGGTGTCGCCGTCGCAGTCGAGGCGCACCTCGCGGACCTCCTGGATGTTGCCGGAGGTCTCCCCCTTGACCCAGTAGTCCTGCCGGCTCCGGCTCCAGAACGTGCCGCGACCCGTGGTGAGCGTGCGGTGCAGCGCCTCGTCGTCCATCCATCCGACCATGAGGACGTCGCGGCTGGCGGCGTCCTGGACGACGGCGGTGACGAGGCCGTTCTCGTCGCGCTTGAGGCGCGCGGCGACGGCAGGATCGAGGGAGCTCACGACACCCATTGTCCCGTAGGCCCTCCCGCCGGGCTCACGGACCGGCGCCCAGGCGGGACTGCGCGACCCAGCTCGCGTGCAGCCGTGCGTAGACACCGCCGGCGCCGACGAGATCGGCGTGGGTGCCGTCCTCGACCAGGCGGCCGGCGTCGAACACGAGCACCCGGTCGGCGTTCTCCGCGGTCGAGAGGCGGTGGGCGATGGTGACGCTGGTGCGGCCGTCGAGCAGCCGCCCGAGCGCGCGGGTGGCGCGCAGCTCGGTGCGCGGGTCGACCGCACTGGTGGCCTCGTCGAGCACGAGGAAGTCCGGATCGGCGAGCGCCGATCGCAGCAGCGCGACGAGCTGCCGCTCCCCCGCCGACAGCGACTCGCCCCGCTGACCCACCCGGGTGTCGAGCCCGTTCGGGAGCGTGGCGAACCAGTCGGCGAGACCGAGTCCGTCGACCGCCGCCAGGAGCGCGGCGTCGACGGCACCGGGCAACCCGTAGCGCAGGTTCTCGCGCAGCGTGGCGTCGAACAGGAAGCCCTCCTGCGGCACCATCAGGACGTGGCGGCGCAGCTCGTCGAACGACACCTCCGAGACGTCGACACCACCGAGGCGGACCGTCCCCTCCGATGGGTCCATCAGACGGGTGAGCAGCTTGGCGAACGTCGTCTTGCCCGAGCCGGTCTCGCCCACGACGGCGACACGCTGGCGCGGCGCGATCTCGACGTCGACGTCGCGCAGGACGTCTGGTCCGCCCGGGTAGGCGAACGTGACGTGCTCGAAGCGGGCCCCGAGGATGCCGTCAGGCAGGGCCTGCCCACCCGCGGTGCCGGGATCGACGACGTCGGCGGGCGTGTCGAGCAGGTCGATGACCCGGCGCCACGACGCGATGGCGTTCTGCGCCTCGGTGAGCACCTGGGTGGCCATCTGCACGGGGCCGACGAGGAGACCGACCAGGAAGGCGAACGCGACGACGGTGCCCATCGAGAGGTCGCCCGCGACACCGAGCGCGACGCCCGCGACGATCACCCCGCCGTTCGCGAGGCCGCCGGCGACGCCCGCCGACGCGAAGGTGACCGCGACGAGACGCTGGGCGCGCACGTTCGCGCCCAGGTTGGTGTTGATGCCGTGGTCGACGCGCCGCTGGGTGCGACCTTCGATGGCGTGCGACCGGACGACGGAGGCCCCCACCACCGGCTCGGCGATGACGGCCAGCATCTCGCCCACCGTGCGGCGGACCGTGTCGTAGGCGCGGCTCAGCCGCTCCGCGAACCAGCGCAGGCTGATGACGAGCGGCAGGAAGCACGCGAGCACGACCAGCGTGAGCTGCCAGGAGTACCAAGACATCACGGCGACGGCGACCACCATCTGGCCGACGCTGATGATCATGTAGATGCCGGTGAACTGCAGGAACAGCGAGATCTGGTCGACGTCGGACGTGACCCGCGCGACCAGGACGCCGCGCCGTTCGGCGTTCTGGGTCAGCATGGACAGGTCGTGGACGTGCCGGAACGCCTCGACCCGCATCTGGGTGAGCCCGCGCTCGCTGGCGACGTAGAGACGGACCCGCATCACGTAGGCGCAGACAGCGGTGGCCGCGATGATCGCGAGCGCGATCACGACCCAGCGGTTGACCGCACTCCGGTCGACGTCGCCACCGCCACCGAGCCCGGCGTCGATCGCCACCTGGACGACGATCGGCACGACCGCGCCGCCGACGGTGCTGAGGACGGCGAGCAACATGGTGAGGCCGAGACCGTCCTTGATGGCCGGGGACAGGGCGAGGCCGCGCCGGATGATCTCGGTGCCGGTGAGCCGCGCGGACCGCGCCTCCTGCGCCTCGAGGGCGTCGACGATCTCCCGGGGCTCGGTGTCGATCTCGGTGGTCATGACGGTGCTCTTTCTGCGGCTCGCGGTCCGGCGTCCCCGCCGGGCTCGCGCGCATGGTCGTAGGCGTCGACCAGGAGCCGGTAGGCCTCTGAGCGGGCCACCAGCTCGGCGTGGGAGCCGCGATCGGCCACCCGCCCGTCGGCCAGGAAGACGACCTCGTCGGCGAGGGCGATGGTGGCCTTGCGGTAGGCCACGACGAGCACCGACGGGCCGTCGGCGGCGGTGCGGGACGCGAGGGCGCCGAGGATCCGCTGCTCGACCTCGGGGTCGACGGCACTGGTGGCGTCGTCCATGACGAGCAGGCGGGGACGGCGGACGAGGGCGCGCGCCAGCGCGAGCCGCTGCCGCTGCCCGCCGGAGAGCGTGGTGCCCCGCTCGCCCAGCTGGGTGTCCAGCCCGCGGGGCAGGGCCGACACGAACCCCTCGGCCTGGACGGTGCGCAGCGCGGCCCAGATGTCCGCGTCGGGCACGTCGGTGCCGAGGGTGACGTTCTCGCGCACGGAGTCGTCGAACAGGAACGTCGTCTGCGGCACGACCGCCACGGCGTCGGTGAGGGCCCGGTGGCTCAGCTCGCGGACGTCGACGCCGTCGATGCGCACGACGCCGGAGTCGGGGTCGACGAGGCGAGTGAGCAGTGTGGTGAGCGTGCTCTTGCCCGCGCCGGTGGCGCCCACGATGGCCACCACGCGACCAGGCGCAAGGTCGAGGTCGACGCCCCGCAGCACCTCGGGCTCACCCTGCCTTCCGTGGCCCGGCAACCCCGTCGGGTCCTCGTCATAGGAGAACCGGACGGAGTCGAGGAGCAGGTGTGCCGGGCCGGTACCGGGGAGGTCGTCGGTGCCGTACGTCATCTCGCCGGTGGCGTCGAGCACCCGCTGCACGCGGTTCCAGCCGACCACGCTGCGCGGCAGCTCGCCGAGCACCCAGCCGATCGCCCGCACCGGGAACGCGACGACCGTGAACAGGTAGGCCACCTGGACGACATCGCCGGGATCGGCGGCACCGGAGGCAACCCGCTCGATGCCGAGCAGGATGACCGCCAGCACGCCCAGGCTGGGGAGCACCTCCAGCAACGGGTCGAAGATGCTCCGGATCCGCCCGACCGCGATGTTGGCGTCGCGCAGCTCCTCGGCGTGGCGCGCGAACCGCGCGGTCTCATCGGCCTCGCGGCCCAGCGACTTGATGACGAGGGCACCGTCGAAGGACTCGTGCGCGACCGCGCTGACGTCGCCGCGCAGCGACTGGGCGTGCGCCACCTTCGGCGACAGCCACCGCTGGTAGAAGACGTTGATGCCGAACAGCGCCGGAAACACCACGAGGCCGACCACGGTGAGCACGATGTCGGCGAGCAGCATCGCCACGATGGCGGCGATGAGCATCGCGATGACACCGATCGCCATCGGCAGCGGCATGAAGACCGCCCAGGCCGCCTCGACGTCGGCATTCGCGTTGGAGAGCAGCTGGCCGGTGGGGTGGCGGTGATGCCACGACATCGGCAGCGCGAGGTAGCGGCGGGTGACGCGGCGGCGGTAGTCGGCGACCAGCCGGTAGTAGACGACCCCGCCCACCAGCCGGCGGGCGATGACGCCGAGGGCGCGCAGGATCGCCACCGTCATGAACAGCAGCACGGCGACCGCCAGCGAGCCGCGCAGGACCTCGCCGCGTTCGAAGGACGGGCGGATGACCTCGTCGGTGGCCCAGCCGAGCACCCAGGCGTCGGCGACGGTGGTGGCGCCGAACACCATGCTGCCGATCACCGAGATCGAGAACAGCCAGCGCTGCTCGGCGATGCCGCGCCCGAGCAGGCGCATGCCCCGCCCCATGACGTGGTCGGTGTGGGTGCGGAGCTCGTCGGCCTGGGAGGCGCTATCTGACACTGTGTCCGGCTGATCGCAAGGTGGCCTTCACGTCCCCGATGGTCAGCTCGCCGAAGTGGAACACACTCGCGGCGAGCACGGCGTCGGCACCGGCCTCGACGGCCTCGACGAAGTGCTCGAGCCGGCCGGCGCCACCGCTCGCGACGAGCGGTACCTGGGTAACGTCACGGACCGCCCGAATCATTTCCAGGTCGAAGCCGTTCTTCGTGCCGTCGGCATCCATCGAGTTGAGCAGGATCTCGCCGACGCCGAGCTCGCACGCCTGCCGCACCCAGGCGACGGCGTCGAGGCCGGCCGACTCGCGGCCACCGTGCGTGGTGACCTCGTAGCCGCTCGGCTGATCGCCGCGGCGGGCGTCGACGCTGAGCACGAGCACCTGGTTGCCGAACCGGCTGGTGATCTCGCCCAGCACGTCGGGTCGGGCGATGGCACCGGTGTTGATGCCGACCTTGTCGGCACCGGCGCGCAGCAACCGGTCGACGTCGTCGGCCGTCCGGACGCCGCCGCCGACCGTCAGCGGAATGAACACCTGCTCCGCCGTTCGAGCGACCATCGCGTCGGTCGTGTCACGGCCGGCGCTCGACGCGGTGATGTCGAGGAAGGTGAGCTCGTCGGCGCCCTCGGCGTCGTAGACGGTGGCCATCTCGACGGGATCGCCGGCATCACGCAGGTCGACGAAGTTGACGCCCTTGACCACCCGGCCGCAGTCGACGTCCAGGCACGGGATCACACGGACGGCCAGACTCACCAGAGCAGCCTATCCGGCCGCTCCTTGGGTGATGTGGTGTCGGACGGTGACCCTCGGCGCGTGCTGGAGGGTCTGGACCACGACGCAGTAGCGCTCGGCGAGCTCGACCAGCTTGTGCGCCTTCTCCTCGCCGGCGTCGGTGGTGAAGACGAAGGTCACCACGACGTCGGTGAGCCCCACCGGCGCCTCGCGATCGACGCCGAGCGTCCCGCGGGCGTCGAACTGCCCGTCGACGACCACGTGGGCGTCCTCGAGCTGGATCCCCATCGCCGTGGCCACGCTGTTGAGCGTCACACCCGCGCACGCGGCGAGCGCTTCCAGCAGCATGTCGCCGGAGCAGGCCTCGCTGCCGTCGCCGCCGGTGGCTGGGTGCAGGCCGGCCAGGGTGGGCCCCGACCAGGTCTGCACGGTGCAGGTGACGCCGTAGTCGACCAACCTGCCCTCCGCGCGCACCGTGACGATCGCCGACGACGGGTCGTCGCGGTACTTCTGCTTCAGCGGTCGCTGCAGGTAGCGCAAGGTGGAGGCGTCCATCCGCACATGGTGGCATCGCGCAACCCGGCTGGGGCAGAATCTGGCCATGAGACGTCACTCCCTCGTCCTCGCCGCCGCCGTTCTCGTCCTCGCCGGGTGCACCTCGGACGACCAGCCGAAGCCGGACCCGACCGCCGCACCGACGTCGGAGGCGACCGAGAGCCCGACCCCGACTCCGGGCCCCACGGCCGTCGGGCCGGAGGACCTCGTCGTCACGCTCGGAGCGGTCGGACCGGCCCGAGCAGGCATGTCGAAGGCGGACGCGGTCAAGACCGGCCTGTTCGACGCCGACGTGCCGCCGCCGGTCGAGGGTTGCCCGCCGTACGAGCTGCAGTGGAAGAAGCTGTTCAAGGGGCTCGACGTCCTGACCCGCGATGACGGCTCCATCGCCTCGATCGGGATCTCCAAGGGCGGTCCGAAGACGGCGGAGGGCATCGGCTTCGGCAGCACGCTGACGGACCTGACGAAGGCCTACCCGAACCTCTCCCCCGTCGTCGACGCCGGCTTCGGCCAGGCGGGCGCCTATGAGTTCAGCGACCAGGAGTACATCGGCTTCCTGTTCGGCGACGCCACGGTGTCGACCATCAAGGGCTCGTCGAAGATCACGTTCATGGAGGTCACGGTCGGCGACAAACCCGAGCTCATCCGGTCCGGCTGCTAGCGGACTGCGGCGAGCGCCTCCGGGAGCGTGAAGGCGCCGGCGTAGAGGGCCTTGCCGACGATCGCGCCCTCGACGCCGATGTCGGTGAGGCCGGCGAGCGCGCGGAGGTCGTCGAGGCTCGACACGCCGCCGGATGCGACGACCGGTCGGTCGGTGGCGGCGCAGACCTCGCGCAGCAACGAGAGGTTCGGGCCCTGGAGCGTGCCGTCCTTGGTCACGTCGGTGACGACGTAGCGTGCGCAGCCGTCCCGCTCCAGTCGCTCGAGCACCTCGAAGAGGTCGCCGCCGTCCTGCGTCCAGCCGCGGGCCGCGAGCGTCCGGCCGCGGACGTCCAGGCCGACGGCGATCTGCTCGCCGTGCTCGGCCACGACCTTCGCGCACCATGCGGGGTCCTCGAGCGCGGCGGTTCCGAGGTTGACGCGCGTGCACCCGGTGGCCAGCGCGGACGCGAGCGACGCGTCGTCGCGGATGCCGCCGGACAGCTCGACCCTGATGTCCAGGCGCCCGACGACGTCGGCGAGCAGGTCGCGGTTGGAGCCGGTGCCGAACGCCGCGTCGAGGTCGACGAGATGGATCCACTCGGCCCCGTCGGACTGCCACTGCAGGGCGGCGTCGAGCGGAGAACCGTAGGCCGTCTCGCTGCCGAGCTCACCCCGGACGAGGCGCACGGCCTGTCCATCGGCGACGTCGACGGCGGGAAGCAGCTCCAGACTCACGCGAGCGATCGTATCTGTCACCACGCACGCCTAACGTCGCAGCATGACGACCCTCATCCTGGTCCCCGGTTTCTGGCTCGATGCATCCTCGTGGAGCGAGGTGACACCGGCTCTGGAAGCGGCCGGGCACGACGTCCGGCCGATCACCCTCCCCGGGCTGGAGTCACACGATGCCGATCGATCCGCCATCGGCCTGGCCGACCACGTGGCCGCCGTCGTGGCCGCGATCGATGCGGCCGAGGGCCCCGTGGTTCTCGTCGGCCACAGCGGCGGCGGCGCGGTCGTGCACGCCGCCCTCGACCGACGGCCCGACCGGGTTGCTCGCGTGGTCTACGTCGACAGCGGCCCGCTGCCGGCCGGCATCGCCACCAACCCGGATCTCCCGGCCGAGGGAGCTGACCTGCCGATGCCGCCGTGGGAGACCTTCGGCGAGGACGGCTCGCGCGACCTCGACGACTTCACCGACGAACAGCTCCACGCCTTCCGCGCGCGGGCGGTCCCGCATCCGGCCGCTGCCGCACGCGACGAGCAGGTCCTCACCGACGACAGACGCTTCGACGTTCCGATCACGATCATCTCGACGACGTTCAAGCGGGAGGAGATCGACGGCGCGATCGCCGCCGGGGTGCCGTACTTCGCCGAGGTCCCCCGCATCGGCGACGTCACGATCGTCGAGCTGCCCACCAGCCACTGGCCGCAGTTCACCCGGCCGGCCGAGCTCGCCCAGACCATGCTCGACGCCGTCTAGAAGGTGCCGAGCCAGTTCCGCAGCAGGGCGGCGCCGGCGTCGCCGGACTTCTCCGGGTGGAACTGCGTCGCCCACAGCGGTCCGTGCTCCACGGCGGACACGAACCGGTCGGACTCGTAGTCGGTCCAGGTCACCGACGGGGCCGGGAAGGGCGGCGTCGACTGGAGCACCCAGTCGCGAACAGCGTAGGAGTGCACGAAGTAGAACCGTTCGTCGGCGATGCCGGCGAACATCGACGAACTCGCGTCGGCCGCCACGGTGTTCCACCCCATGTGCGGCACGATCGGTGCGCGCAGTCGCTCCACCGTCCCCGGCCACTCACCACAGCCCTCGGTGCGCACGCCGTGCTCGATGCCCTCGGCGAACAGCACCTGCATGCCCACACAGATGCCGAGCACGGGGCGCGACGCGATGAGCCGCCGGTCCACGACGCGGTCACCACCCACCGACAGCAGCCCGCGCATGCAGGCCTCGAAGGCGCCCACGCCGGGAACGACGAGACCGTCGGCGTGCTCCGCGACGGACGGGTCCGAGGTCAGGGTCACCTCCGCGCCGGCGCGCTCGACGGCGCGCACGACCGACCGGAGGTTTCCTGACCCGTAGTCGAGGACCGCGACCTGCGGTCCGGCCACTACAGGGCGCCCTTCGTGGACGGGATGCCGGACTCGCGCGGGTCGATGGCGACCGCGTCGCGCAGCGCCCGCGCCACCGCCTTGAACTGGGCCTCGGCGATGTGGTGCGGGTCCCGGCCCTCGAGCAGCCGAACGTGCAGCGTGATGGCCGCGTGGTGGGCGATCGACTCCAGCACGTGGCCGGTCAGCGAGCCGGAGAACTGGCCGCCGATGATGGCCGTGACCTGCCGCTCCGGCTCCCCGGAATGCACGAAGTAGGGGCGTCCGGAGACGTCGACGACGGCCTGGGCGATCGCCTCGTCGAGCGGGACGACGGCATCGCCGTAGCGGCGGATGCCGACCTTGTCACCGAGCGCATCCTTCAGGGCGTCGCCGATGCAGATCGCGGTGTCCTCGACGGTGTGGTGAGCGTCGATGTGCAGGTCGCCCTCGGCGCGGACGGTGAGGTCGATGAGCGAGTGACGTGAGAACGCCGTGAGCATGTGGTCGTAGAACCCCACGCCCGTGGACACGTCGTGGGTGCCCGAGCCGTCGAGATCCAGCTCGACGACGACGTGCGATTCGGACGTCTTTCGCTCGACGCGTGCTGCTCTCATGCTGCGGTCACCTCTTCCAGGGCTGAGCGGAACAACGACATCTCGGCCGGCGTGCCCACGGACACGCGCAGCCATCCTTCGGGTCCAGTCTCCCGTATCAGCACTCCGCGGTCGACCAGGCCCTGCCAGACGGCGTGGCGGTCGGCGAACCGGCCGAACAGCACGAAGTTGGCATCGGACTCGGCCACCTCGTGCCCGCGGCGCCGCAACCAGGCGGTGAGATCGTCGCGAGCCGCGCGCAGCTCGTCGACCCGCACGAGCAGTTCGGCCGCGTTGCGCAGGGCGGCCAGCGCCGTCGCCTGCGTGACCGCCGACAGGTGGTACGGGAGGCGGACGATGCGCAGGCAGTCGACGATCGCGGGGTCGGCGGCGACATAGCCGAGCCGCCCGCCGGCCAGGGCGAAGGCCTTGCTCATCGTGCGCGTGACGAGCAGTCGCGGATGGTCGTCCAGGAGCTCGAGCGCGGTCGGCGTGCCTGCGCGCCGAAACTCCGCGTACGCCTCGTCGACGACCACGACGCCGGGCGCCACGTCGAGCACGGCCTGCACGGTGTCGAGCGGCAGTGCCGTGCCGGTGGGGTTGTTCGGCGATGCCAGCAGGACGACGTCCGGCCGTTCGTCGGCGATGAGGGTGACCGCCCGGTCGACGTCGACGGTGAAGTCCTCGGCGCGCTGACCGGTGACCCACCGCGTGTTCGAGTCCCGGGCGTACTCCGGGTACATCGAGTACGTCGGGGCGAAGGACAACGCACTGCGTCCGGGGCCGCCGAAGGCCTGGAGGACGTGCAGCATGACCTCGTTCGAGCCGTTGGCCGCCCAGATGCGGTCGACCGTCAACCCATGGCCGAGGTAGTCGGCCAGGGCCGCGCGCAAGGCGACGGCCTCGCGATCGGGATAGCGGTTGAGCGTTGCGGCAGCCTGGCGCACGGCCTCGGCGATCTGTGCTGCCACCTCAGCGCTCGGCGGATACGGGTTCTCGTTGACGTTGAGATTGACGACGTCGCGGATCTGCGGTGCTCCGTACGGTTCGAGCCCACGGAGCTCCTCGCGCACCGGTACCCAGTCAGGGACACCCATGCGGCTACTCCCCGGCTCGATCGGTGCGGACGTCGACGGCCGCACCGTGCGCCGGCAGGTCCTCGGCGGCGGCCAGGGCGACGACGTGGTCGGCGACGTCGCGCAGGGCCTGCTCGCTGTAGGTGACGACCTGCACGTTCTTGCAGAATGCACGCACCGACAGACCCGAGGAGTGACACGCGCACCCGCCGGTGGGCAGCACGTGGTTGGACCCGGCGACGTAGTCGCCGAGGGAGACCGGGCTGTGCGCCCCGACGAAGATGGCCCCCGCGTTGACGATGCGCTCGGCCACGCCGGCGGCGTCCGTCGTGTGGATCTCCAGGTGTTCCGCGGCGTACGCGTTGGCCACCTCGACGGCATGGTCGAGATCGCGCACGAGCACGACGGCCGACTGCTGGCCGCCCAGCGCCGTACGGATCCGCTCGGCATGCTTCGCGGTCGGCACCTGTCGCTGGAGCTCCAGCGCCACGGCGTCGGCGACCGCCTCGCTGGCCGTGATGAGCAGGCTCGCGGCCGTGGTGCCGTGCTCGGCCTGGCTGATGAGGTCGGCTGCCACGAAGGCTGCGTCGGCACTCTCGTCGGCGATGATCGCGATCTCGGTCGGGCCGGCCTCGCTGTCGATCGCCACCGTGCCCTGCAGGTGACGCTTGGCGGCGGCGACGTAGATGTTGCCGGGCCCGGCGATCAGGTCGACCGCGTCGATCGTGCCGCCGCTGGACGTCGTGCCGTAGGCGAGCATCGCCAGCGCCTGGGCTCCCCCGGCGGCATAGACCTCGTCGATGCCGAGGATCGAGCACGCGGCGAGGATCGTGGGATGCGGCAGTCCGCGCGCGTCCGCCTGCGGTGGGGACGTCAGCGCGATCGATCCGACCCCGGCGACCTGTGCCGGCACCGCGTTCATGACCACCGAGCTGACCAGCGGCGCGACACCTCCGGGCACGTAGAGGCCGACGCGCGACATCGGCACGATCCGCCGCTCGACGGTCGCGCCGGCGGCGACGTCGGTGATGACGGTGGACTCGAGCTCGGCTTCGCAGGTGCGCCGCAGACGGGCGATCGACTCCTCGAGCGCGGCACGGATGTCCGGGGCGAGCGCGGCCGCAGCAGCCGTCAGCTCGGCCGGATCGACGCGCAGCGAGGCCGGGCGGACCCGATCGAACCGTTCGCCGTACTCGAGGACCGCCTCCTCACCGCGTCGGCGGACGTCCTCGCACAGCGGAACGACGACCTCCAGCGCGTGCTGCACGTCGAGCTGGGCGCGTGGCAGCACCCCGTCGTCGTGGCGCAGGTCGAGTCGTCCGATCACGGCCGTAGTCTACGGAGCGACTCAGGAGCGGTCGGTCACGACGTCCTCGGTGGGCTCCTCCTCGTCGGACCGGTCGAGCCACGCTGCGATCAGCAGCCCGAACAGCGCGAAGATCGGCCAGACGAGGAACGGCGCCACGGTGTCGATCTCAAGTGGCGCCGGCAGCCGATCGCCGATGGACGGGTCGACCGCATCGCGCGGGTCGGCCGGGCCGAGTGTGGCGCCGATGCGCCAGGCGATCAGTGCGCCGAGCGTGGCGATCGCGGCGAAGACCGGCACGAGCCGCCAGCCGAGCTCGCGCAGGGCGTGCCCGGCGGCCCACCCCCAGGTGAAGCTCAGGACGACGCCGATGAGCACGAACGTGACGACCACCGCGAACTGGCCACGGACGGCGTCCTCGGTGAGGATCGTCCCCTGCTCGGTGACCTGCCACTCGGCCGGTTCGGCCAGCCAGAGCCACGCCAACCCGCCCGCCGCGCCCAGCATGAGCATGGCGGCGGACCAGGACAGCAACGGCTTCAGGCCGGGCACGGTGTCACGCCATGCATCGGGGCCCCAGCAGCTCCTTGAGATCGGCGATGAGTGCCGATGAGGACGTGACCCGGAGCGTGTTGTCGAGCCGCATCACCTTGGTGCCGTCGTTGCCGACCAGACGCAGGTGGACCTCGGTGGCGCCGGGGTGGGCGGCCAGCACCTGCTTGAACCGGCTGACGGTGTCGGTGGTGCACTGCGCGATCGGGAGGCTGACCACGATCGGCGCGTCGGCCGACGCGGTGCTCATGGTCGGCAGCGTGATCTCGACCGCCGAGACGTCGAGTCCGTCGTCGGTGCGGCGGATCCGGCCCTTGACGACCACGACCGTGTCGGGAACGAGCGCCGACGCGGCCTGCTGATAGGCACCGGGGAACACCAGGACGTCGAGCGCGCCCTCGAGGTCCTCGACGGTGATCGTCGCCCAGGTGTCGCCCTTGCGGCTGAGCTTGCGCTGCACGCCGGTGATGAGCCCGCACAGTCGCACGGTGCTGCCGTCCGGCCGCTCGACGTCGGTGATCAGCTGGCCGACCGTGCAGTCGCTGCTGGCCCGCAGGACGTGCTCGAGGCCGAGCAGCGGGTGGTCGGAGACGTACAGGCCGAGCATGTCGCGCTCGAACGCGAGCAGCTGGGTCTTCTCCCACTCCGGCATCGTCGGCACCGTGATGGAGACCCCGGTGAAGCCGTCCTCCAGCCCGCCGAACAGCGAGTCCTGGCCGATGGCCGCGTTGCGCTTGAGGTCGATGTACTGGTCGACGGCGTCCTCGGCGACGGTCGTGAGCGCCCGGCGCTGGTGACCGAGTGAGTCGAAGGCACCGGCCTTGATCAGTGAGTCGAGCACCCGCTTGTTGCAGACGTGGGTGGGCACCTTGTCGAGGAAGTCGGCGAAGTCGGTGTAGGGGCCGCCCTCCTCGCGTCCGGCGACGATGCCGGCCACCACGTGGTCGCCGACGTTGCGGATGGCCGACAGGCCGAAGCGGATGTCCTCGCCGACGGAGGCGAAGTTGGCCGAGGACTCGTTGACGTCCGGCGGCAGCACCTGGATGCCGAGGCGTCGGCACTCGTTGAGGTAGATGGCCGACTTGTCCTTGTCGCCCCGCACGCTGGTGAGCAGGGCCGCCATGAACTCCGCCGGGTAGTTCGCCTTGAGGTAGGCGGTCCAGTACGAGAGGACGCCGTAGGAGGCGGAGTGCGCCTTGTTGAAGGCGTAGTCGGCGAACGGCACCAGCGTGTCCCACAGCGCCTTCGTGGCGCGCTCGGAGAAGCCGTGTGCGGTCATGCCCTCGGAGAACGGGACGTACTCCTTCTGCAGGACCTCGGCCTTCTTCTTGCCCATCGCGCGGCGCAGGTTGTCGGCTTGCCCGAGCGTGAAGCCGGCGAGGTCCTGCGCGATCTGCATGACCTGCTCCTGGTAGACGATCAGGCCGTACGTGGTGCCGAGGATCTTCTCCAGCGGCTCGGCGAGCTCGGGATGGATCGGCTTGATGTCCTGCTTGCCGGTCTTGCGCTTGGCGTAGTTGATGTGGCTGTCGGCGCCCATCGGGCCCGGCCGGTACAGCGCGATGACCGCCGAGATGTCCTCGAAGTTGTCCGGCTGCATCTGGCGCAGCAGCTGTCGCATCGGACCGCCGTCGAGCTGGAAGACGCCGAGCGTCTCGCCCCGGCCGAGCAGGCCGTAGGTGGCGTCGTCGTCGAACGGGAGGTCCTCGAGCACCAGGTCGACGTCGCGGTTGGCCTTGACGTTGTCGACGGCGTCATCGAGCACCGTGAGGTTGCGCAGCCCGAGGAAGTCCATCTTGACCAGCCCGAGCGCCTCGCACATCGGGTAGTCGAACTGGGTGATGATCGCGCCGTCCTGCTCGCGCCGCATGATCGGCACGATGTCGAGCAGCGGCTTGCTGCTCATGATGACGCCGGCGGCATGGACGCCCCACTGGCGGATCTGCCCCTCCAGGCCGACCGCGGTGTCGTAGATCTTGCGGACCTCGGCGTCGCTCTCGTGCAGCTCGCGGAAGTCGCGACCGTCGTTGTAGCGCCGGTGGGCCGGGTCGAACAGGTCCTTGAGCGCGACGCCCTTGCCCATGACGTCGGCCGGCAGCGCCTTGGTGATGCGCTCGCCGGTCTGGAACG
Source organism: uncultured Actinomycetota bacterium (assembly GCA_963695295.1). Classification (GTDB taxonomy): domain Bacteria; phylum Actinomycetota; class Actinomycetes; order Propionibacteriales; family Nocardioidaceae; genus Aeromicrobium. The sequence continues at coordinate 200,544 of OY968771.1, forward strand.
GGTAGTCGAGCACCCGGTTGGCGTCCTTGATGGCGGCCTTGGACTTGAGCCGCCCGAACGTGGCGATCTGCGCGACGCGGTCGGAGCCGTACTTGTCACTGACGTACTGGATGACCTCGCCACGCCGGCGCTCGTCGAAGTCGATGTCGAAGTCGGGCATCGACGGTCGCTCCGGGTTGAGGAACCGCTCGAAGATCAGTCCGTGCTCGAGCGGGCAGAGGTCGGTGATGCGCAGCGCGTAGGCCGCGATGGAGCCCGCGCCGGACCCTCGGCCCGGGCCGACCCTGATGCCGTGGTCCTTGGCCCAGTTGATGAAGTCGGCGACCACGAGGTAGTAGCCGCAGTAGCCCTTGTCGCGGATGACCTGCAGCTCCATCTCGGTGCGGTTCTTGACCTCGTCGGAGAGGTCGGCGCCGTAACGGTGCTCGATGCCACGCCAGACCTCCTCGACGAACCAGGACTCCTCGGAGTGGCCGGCGGGAACCTCGGCCTGCGCCATGTAGCCGCCGTTGGACTCGGCGAACTCCATCTCGCACCGTTCGGCGATCAGCAGGGTGTTGTCGCACGCGGCCTTGAGGTCGTGCTTGTCCTCCCAGGTCTTGCGCATCTCCTCGGCGGACTTGATGTAGTAGCCGTCGCCCTCGAACCGCATGCGTTTCGGGTCCGAGATGGTGGTGCCCAGCCCGACGCACAGCAACGCGTCGTGGGCGTCGCGGTCGCCGGCGTGGACGTAGTGCGAGTCGTTGGTGGCGATGGGCGGCAGGTCGAGATCGGCCATGAGCCGCAAGAGCCCGTCGCGGACCCGGTTCTCGATGTCGAGGCCGTGGTCCATCAGCTCGAGGAAGAAGTTGTCCTTGCCGAAGATGTCCTGGAACTCGGCGGCGGACGCGCGGGCCTGCTCGTAGTTGCCGATGCGCAGCCAGGTCTGGATCTCGCCGGACGGACAGCCGGTGGTGGCGATGATGCCCTTCGCGTACTCGCGCAGCAGCTCGCGGTCGGCGCGGGGCTTGTAGTAGTAGCCCTCGAGGCTGGATCGCGAGGAGAGCCGGAACAGGTTGTGCATGCCCTCGGTGGACTCCGCCAGGAGGGTCATGTGCGTGTAGGCACCGCCACCGGAGACGTCGTCCTCACCGCCCTTGTTCCACTGCACGCGCTTCTTCTCGCTGCGGTGGGTGTCAGGGGTGAGGTAGGCCTCCATGCCGATGATCGGCTTGACCCCGACCTCTCGGGCCTTGGCGTAGAAGTCGTACGCGCCGTGGACGTTGCCGTGGTCGGTCATCGCGATGGCCGGCATGCCCAGCTCCGCGGTGCGTTCGAACAGCCCGCCGAGCAGCGCGGCACCATCGAGCATCGAGTATTCGGTGTGCACGTGCAGGTGCACGAAGGACGAATCGCTCGGCATCGACGGGGGGCCTCCTCGGGCGAATGGGGGGAAGGACTTCAGCCTAATGGAGCCTCCTGACGTCCGGGAGCGGCGCGCCGCGGTCCCGGCGGACGGGCTCGTATCATCGGGTCAGGGCAGCGTCGTCCCCTGGGAGGCATCGTGCTCACTCGCCTGGCTCGTGCGCTGTACGAGCGCCTCGGCCACCGCTACCAACTGGTCTTCCACATGGCGGAGGAGGGCGCAGCGCTCACCGTCGCGGCCTTGGCGGTGTACCTGATCGCGTCCTTCTACGAGCCGTCGACGGCCGACCTGGTGTTCCTGCTCGTCGCCGGCTGCGGGTTCGCGTTCGTGGGCGTCGGCTGGGCGTTGTGGCGCGGCACCCCGTACCTCACCCGGGTCGTCGCCTGGCAGCAGAACCCCTCGCCGGACGTCGAGGAGTCGGCGGCGGCGTGCGACGCGGCCACGAACTTCCCGATCCGGAGCTTTCGGGCGAACTCGCTCACCGTCGGCGCGATCGCGTCCCTTCCGCTGATCCTGCTGGTCCAGATTCGACTGGACCTGCCGGTGTCGAGCGCACCCGTGCTGTTCGCCGCGATCTTGGCGCCGGTCGCGTACGCGACCGTCCTCAACTACTTCATCGCCGAGCTCTTCATGCGCCCGGTGGTGGAGGACATCGCCGCCGTGCTGCCGGACGACTTCCCGTTCGAGCCGAACGGGCTGCTGATCCGCAAGCGCCTCAAGATCGTGCTTCCCGCCTTCACCATCTGGGTCGGCTTCGTGGCTGCGGCCCTGATGACCGGAACGGGCGGCACGCGCATGCTCGCCCTCACCGTCGCGGCTGCGTTCGGCGTCGGCATGCTCTTCTCCTTCGAGCTGACCGTCCTGCTGTCCCGGTCGGTGACCGATCCCATCGCGGCGCTGCGTCGCGGGGTCGCTCGGGTGCACGCGGGCGACTACGACGCCCGCGTGCCGGTGGTCGCCAGCGACGAGCTCGGTGAGCTCTCCTACGAGTTCAACGGCATGGCCGCGGGTCTGCAGGAGCGCGAGCGCATGCGTGAGGCGTTCGGCACGTACCTCGATCGCGACATCGTGCAGCTGATCCTCTCCGGCCAGTTCCCCCAGGACGGCGTCGAGGTCACCGTGTCGATCATGTTCGTCGACGTGCGCGGTTTCACCGCGTTCGCCGAGCAGTCGGAGCCGACCGAGGTCGTCGCCGCCCTCAACGAGATGTTCGAGCTCATGGTGCCGATCGTCGCCCGGCACGGTGGCCACGTCGACAAGTTCATGGGCGACGGTCTGCTCGCCGTTTTCGGCGCCCCCGAGGGGTACGCCGACCACGCCGACCGGGCCGTTGCGGCAGGCCAGGAGATCGTGCGTGCGGTCAACCGCGCCGGCGCCCGGCTCCACGTCGGCGTGGGCATCAACACCGGCTCGGTGGTGGCCGGCTCCATCGGCGGCGCCGGGCGCCTCAACTTCAGCGTGATCGGAGACGCGGTGAACGTCTCGGCCGGGTCGAGGCGGCCACGAGGGACACCGGCGACGACCTGCTGGTCACGCAGGCCACCCGCGCGGCCCTGACCCGGCCGCTCGAGCTGGAGTCGCGCGGCACGGTGGCCCTGAAGGGCAAGGCCGAGCCGGTCGAGGTGCTCGCCTGCGCCGTGCCGGAGCGACCGGCCGGTGAGACCGAGCCGCGCGCGGAGGCGTCGGCTCAGCGGTGACCGGCGAGCCGGTACTGACGCACCGACAGCGGCACGAACACCACCAGGATCAGGACGACGCAGATCAGCGTGTAGACCACCGGGTGCTGCATCGACCACACGTCCGGCACGGGCACCGCGTCGGAGGTGTTGCCGAACAGCTCGCGGGCGGCCTGGGTGAGCGCCGACACCGGGTTCCACTCCACGAAGGTGCGCAATCCGCTCGGGAACGACTCCAGCGGCACGAAGGCGTTCGACACGAACGTCAACGGCATGATGACGATGAAGGACGCGTTGTTGATGACGTCGACGCTCGGCACCAGCAGGCCGACGTAGGCCATCACCCAGCTGATCGCGTAGGCGAACAGCAGCAGGAGCAAGAACCCCGACAGCGTGTCGATGAGTGACCCCCGCGCCCGCCAGCCCACCAGCAGCCCGGTGAGCGCCATGATGACCAGCGACAACACGTTGTAGACGATGTCGGAGCCGGTGCGACCCACGAGCACGGCCGATCGCGACATGGGCAAGGAGCGGAACCGGTCGATGATGCCCTTCTGCATGTCCTCGGCCAGGCCCACGCCGGTGAACGTGGCCCCGAAGACCACCGTCTGGGCGAAGATGCCGCCGATGAGGAACTCGCGGTAGCTGAGGTCGCCGCCGGGGTCGATGGCCCCGCCGAAGACGTACGCGAACAGCAGCACGAACATGATCGGCGAGATCAGGACGAACACCAAGATCTCCGGGACCCGCTTGATCTTGATGAGATTGCGCTTGGCGACCACCCAGCCGTCGGTCGCGACCCGGGTCATCGTGGTCATCGGGCCACCTCCTCGGACTCGGGCCGGCTGGTCTCGGCCGGTTCTGTCTCAGGCTCGCTCTCGGCGACATGGCCGGTGAGCGACAAGAACACGTCGTCGAGGGTCGGGCGCCGGAGCCCGACCTCGAGCACGTTGACCTGGGCCTGCTCGAAGCGGCGCAACACCTCGCGGAGGTCGCCCGCTCCCCCGGCGACCGGCACGGTGAGCGCGCGCCCGTTGTCGTCGGCCTGGACGTCGGCCACGGCCACCGACGACAGGATGCGCACGGCGTCCTCGCGCTGTGCGGCGTCGGCGAGCACGACCTCGATGCGCTCGCCGCCGGTCTGCGCCTTCAGCTCGTCGGCGGTGCCGCGGGCGATGGCCTGGCCGTGGTCGATGACCACGATGTCGTCGGCGAGGAGGTCGGCCTCCTCCAGGTACTGCGTGGTGAGGAGCAGGGTCGCGCCCGAGGAGACCAGGTCGCGGATGACTCCCCAGGTCTGCTGGCGGCTGCGGACGTCGAGGCCGGTGGTGGGCTCGTCCATGATGAGCACCGGCGGCTCGGCCACGAGCGCGCCGGCGAGGTCGAGCCGGCGGCGCATGCCGCCGGAGTAGGTCTTGGACGGACGGTCGCCGGACTCGGCGAGGTCGAAGCGCTCGAGCAGCTCGCGGGCCCGGGCGGACGCAGCCGCGCGGCCCATGCCGTAGAGCCGGCCGACCATCTCCAGGTTCTCGTAGCCGGTGAGGTGCTCATCGACCGCCGCGTACTGACCGGAGAGGCCGATGCGGGCCCGGACACCGTCGGGGTCGGCGGTCACGTCGATGCCGGCGACGCGCGCAGTGCCCGCGTCCGGTTCGAGCAGGGTGGCCAGGATGCGGACCGCGGTGGTCTTGCCCGCGCCGTTGGGCCCGAGGAGCCCGAGGACCTTGCCGTCCGGGACGTTGAGGTCGAGCCCGTCGAGGGCCACCACGTCCTTGTACTTCTTGATGAGCCCGGTCGCCTCGATCATGTCTCCCATGGCCACCATCCTGCCCGAGGCCGGGGACAGTTCTCAGGCCGGCTGATAGCTGCTGAGGAACGTGCCGAGCCGCTGGATCGCGTCGGAGAGGTCGCGAGCCCACGGCAGCGTGACGATGCGCAGGTGGTCGGGGTCGGGCCAGTTGAAGCCGGTGCCCTGGGTGAGCAGGATCTTCTCGCTGAGCAGCAGGTCGAGCACGAGCTGCTGGTCGTCCTTGATCGGGTAGACCTCCGGGTCCAGCCGCGGGAACACGTACAACGCCCCCTTCGGCTCGACGACGCTGACCCCCGGGATCTTGCGCAGCTCGGCCACCGCGGTGTCGCGCTGCTCGCGCAGCCGCCCGCCGGGCAGGATCAGCTCCTTGATGCTCTGGTACCCGCCCAGCGCCACCTGGATGGCGTTCTGCGCGGGCACGTTGGGGCACAGCCGCATCGACGCCAGCAAGGTGATGCCCTCGAGGTAGTCGCGGGCGAACTCCTGCGGCCCGGTGACGACGAGCCACCCGGCGCGGTAGCCGCACACCCGGTACGCCTTCGACAGCCCGTTGAACGTGAGGGTCAGGACGTCCTCGGCGACGCTCGCCAGCGGCGTGTGCACGGCGTCGTCGTACAGGACCTTGTCGTAGATCTCATCGGCCATGAGGACCAGTCCGTGCCTGCGAGCCAGGTCGGCGATGCCGACGAGCGTCTCGCGGGAGTACACCGCGCCGGTGGGGTTGTTCGGGTTGATGACCACGATCACCTTGGTGCGGTCGGTGATCTTCGACTCCAGGTCGGCGAGGTCCGGGTTCCAGTCGTTCGACTCATCGCACCGGTAGTGGACGGGAACGCCGCCGGCGAGGTTGGTGACGGCGGTCCAGAGCGGGTAGTCCGGGATCGGGATGAGCACCTCGTCGCCGTTGTCGAGCAACGCCTGCAGGGCGATGGAGATGAGCTCGGAGACCCCGTTGCCCAGCCAGACGTCGTCGATGTCGATCGAGGGGAAGCCGTCCTGCAGCTGGTAGTGGTGCACGACGGCGCGTCGGGCGGGCTGGATGCCGCGGGAGTCGGAGTAGCCCTGTGCGGTGGGCAGCCCGGCGATGACGTCTTGCAGGATCTCGGCGGGCGCATCGAACCCGAACGGCGCCGGGTTGCCGATGTTGAGCTTCAGGATGCGATGCCCTTCGGCCTCCAGTGCGGCCGCGCGTGCACTGACGGGCCCGCGGATGTCATAGAGGACATCGCGCAGCTTCTCGGACTGTCGTACCGGCCGGCGGTCGGGCATGGACATCTGCCCATTCTCCCAGACGGCTCTCAGCGCCCGAGGGACTCCACGACCTCGGCGGCGGGCAGCCCGGCGAGCAACCGGCCGGGCAGCATCAGCTTGGAGCGGCGGACGCCGGAGCCGATGATCAGCACCGGCGCGACCGAGACCGCGGTGTCGACGAGGACGCGCCAGTCGTCCGGGAGGCCGATCGGGGTGATGCCGCCGTACTCCATGCCGGTGCGGTCGACCACGTCGTCGCGGGCCAGGAAGGTGGCCTTGCGGACGTCGAGCCGGCGCCGCACGACGGCGTTGACGTCCGCACGGGTGTCGGCCAGCACCATGCAGGCGGCCACCCGTTCGACGCCCTCGCGCTTGCCCGCGACGACCACGCAGTTGGCGAGCGTCTCGGCCGGGAGGCCGTACGCCTCCTGGGTGCGCGCGGTGTCGGAGAGCTCGGGATCGATCTCGACCACGCCCACCTCGTCGAGCCGCCCGAGCCGCTCCAACGCGGCGAGGGTGGGCGCACCGACCAGGCCCGGTGCCGAGGACACGGGCACCGAGGTGAGCCGGCCGACCTCGAAGACCCCGCTGCTCACGATGGCCGCCCGTGGCCCGGCACCCCGGCCATCAGTCGAGGTTGCGCACGGCGTCGAGGGCGTGCTGGAGGTCGTCGGGGTAGGGCGACTCGAACTCCACGCGCTCGCCCGTGCGCGGGTGGTCGAAGCCGAGGTGGACCGCGTGCAGCCACTGCCGCTCCAGGCCGAGCCGGTCGGCGAGCGTGGGGTCGGCCCCGTACTGCAGATCGCCGACGCACGGGTGCTTGAGCGCACTCATGTGGACGCGGATCTGGTGGGTGCGGCCGGTCTCGAGCTTGATGGTGAGCAGGCTGGCGTACCGGTGCGCCTCGAGGGTGTCGTAGTGCGTGATGCTCGACCGGCCGTCGGCGCGCACCGTGAACTTGAAGTCGTGCTTGGGGTGCCGGGCGATCGGCGCGTCGATGGTGCCGGTGTGCGGGTCGGGATGGCCCTGCACCAACGCGTGGTAGGTCTTGTCGACCGTGCGCGTGCGGAACGCCTGCTTGAGCACCGTGTAGGCATGCTCGGACTTCGCGACCGTCATCAAGCCGCTGGTGCCGACGTCGAGACGCTGCACCACCCCCCGACGCTCAGACGCCCCGGACGTCGAGATGCGGATTCCGCGCCCGGCCAGGCCGCCGAGCACGGTCGGCCCGGTCCAGCCGACGCCCGGGTGCGCCGCGATGCCGACCGGCTTGTCGACGACCACGATGTCGTCGTCCTCGAAGACGATGCCCATCCCCGCCACCTCCTCGGCCACCACGGCGACCGTGCGGGGCGCGGGGATGGACGCCTCCAAGATGGCGCCCGGCTCGACCCGATCGGACTTCTGCGGGTGCCGACCGTCGAGCGTGACCAGCCCGTCGGCCACCAGCTCGCTGGCCCGGGTGCGGGACAGGCCCAGCAACCGGCCCAGGGCGGTGTCGACCCGCTCGCCGGCCAGGCCCTCCGGCACCGACAGCACCTTGTGCTGCCGGTCCTCCGACTCGGTCATCGCGACCCGTCCATGGCGATCCCGCGCCAGCTGCGCAGGATGATCGTGATCGCCGCGAAGGTCAGCGCGATGTCGGCGACGTTGAAGACCGGCCAGTGCGTCAGGTGCAGGAAGTCGACCACCTCGCCGCGGAACGGTGCGGGCGCGCGGAAGATGCGGTCGGTGAGGTTGCCGGTGGCGCCACCCAGCAGCAGTCCGAGTCCGAGGGCCCACCCGCGGTCCCGCAGCTTCGTGGCGAGCCGGAGGACGACCACGACGACCACCACGGCGACCAGGCTGAGCACCAGCGTGAAGCCGGTGCCCGTGCTGAAGGCCGCGCCGGCGTTGCGGGTGAGGGTGAACCAGAACACCCGGGGAACCACGGTGACGGACTCGCCGTCGCCGAGCCAGGCCACGGCAGCAGCCTTGGTGACCTGGTCGAGCACCAGGACGCAGGCCGCGACGATGCCGAAGAGACCCACTGCCGCGCCGGAGGTGCGGACCTGTCCGGGCTCGGGAGTCAGCGACGCTCCTCGCGCTGCTTGCACGACATGCAGAGCGTCGCCCGGGGGAACGCCATCAGGCGTCCCTTGCCGATGGGCTCGCCGCACGACTCGCAGTGCCCGTACGTGCCGCGCTCGAGACGATCGAGGGCCTTCTCGGTCTGTTGCAGCAGCTCGCGCTGGTTCGCGGCGAGCGACATCTCCGCATCCCGCTCGAGGCTGGTGGAGCCGACGTCGGCCTGGTCGTTGCCCGCCCCGTCGACGCCGTCACGCAGGAGATCCTGCAGCTCCTTCGCGGAGAGATCGAGTTCCTTGCGGAGCCGGACGAGGTCTTCCTCCAGCTCTGCCCGGACGGCCTTCTTCTCTGCGGCGGTCCAGGGTTTCTCATCCGCACGCACGGCCAGGGTGGTCTTCGGCATGCAGGGACGGTAGACCCACCTCGGGCGAATGGCAACTCACCCCGCCGTACACTTCCGCGTGTGACCTCGACCGATGCCTCGCGGCCGGCGTACGGCCTTGTCCCGGCCCACGTCGACCTCCCCCAGATGGAGCGGGAGATCATGCAGGTATGGGCTGATCAGGGCACCTTCGAGGCCTCGCTCAAGGCCACCGAGGACGCCCCCCGGTGGACGTTCTACGAGGGTCCGCCGACGGCCAACGGCATTCCGGGCACGCACCACGTCGAGGCGCGGACGTTCAAGGACGTCTTCCCGCGGTTCAAGACCATGCAGGGCTTCCACGTGGGCCGGAAGGCCGGCTGGGACTGCCACGGCCTCCCGGTCGAGATCGCGGTCGAGAAGGAGCTCGGTTTCAACGGCAAGCCCGACATCGAGCGCTACGGCATCGCCGAGTTCAACGCGCGGTGCCGTGAGTCGGTGATGCGGCACGTCGACGCGTGGGAGACCATGACCGACCGCATGGCCTGCTGGGTCGACATGTCCGACCCCTATCGCACGATGGACGCTCCGTACGTCGAGAGCGTCTGGTGGGCGCTGTCGCAGATCTTCGACCGCGGGCTGCTGAGCGAGGACTTCCGTGTCGCGCCCTACTGCCCGCGATGCGGCACCACGCTGTCGGACCACGAGCTGGCCCAGGGCTACGAGACCATCACCGATCCGTCCATCTACGTCCGGTTCCCACTCACGTCCGGCCCGTACGCCGCGAAGGCGTCGCTGCTCATCTGGACCACCACGCCGTGGACGTTGGTCTCCAACGCGCTCGTCGCCGCCAAGGCCGACGTCACCTACGTCACCGCCACCAACGGCACCGAGACGGTCGTGGTGGCCGAACCACTCCTCGAACAGGCCCTCGGGGACGGCTGGACGGTCGAGGACTCCTTCACCGGAGCCGACATGGCCGGCTGGACGTACCAGCGTCCGTTCGATCTGATCGACTGGCCCGCGACGGACGGGCAGCGAAGCGGTACGGCTCCCGCGCACTTCGTCGTCACCGAGGACTACGTCACCACCACCGACGGCACCGGGCTCGTGCACCAGTCGCCCGCCTTCGGCGAGGACGACTTCGCCTCCACGCGCCGCCACGGCGTCGCCATGGTCAACCCGATCGACGAGGCCGGTCACTTCGAGGCGGCCCTCGGCCTCGTCGGTGGGATGTTCTTCCGCGACGCCAACGACACCTTGCTCACCGATCTCACCAGCCGCGACCTGCTCTTCCACCAGCAGCCCTACGAGCACTCCTACCCACACTGCTGGCGGTGCCACACGCCGCTCATGTACTACGCGTTGCCGGCCTGGTACATCCGCACCACGGCGGTCAAGGACGACTTGCTGGCCCAGAACGAGGCCACCGACTGGTACCCCGGCACCATCAAGCACGGCCGCTACGGCGACTGGCTGAACAACAACATCGACTGGGCACTCTCCCGCAATCGGTACTGGGGCACGCCCCTGCCGATCTGGCGCAACGATGCGGATCCGACCCGGCTGATCTGCGTCGATTCCTTGGCCAAGCTCTCCGAGCTCACCGGCCGTGACCTGTCCGGCCTCGACCCGCACCGCCCGTTCATCGACGAGATCACGTTCGAGGTCGACGGCGAGTCCGGTACGTACCGTCGCGTTCCCGAGGTCATCGACGCCTGGTTCGACTCCGGGGCCATGCCGTTCGCGCAGTGGGGATACCCGCACGTCCCCGGGTCGACGGAGAAGCTCGAGAACGCCTACCCGGCGCAGTACATCTGCGAGGCCATCGACCAGACCCGCGGCTGGTTCTACTCCCTCATGGCCGTCGGCACGCTGGTCTTCGACCGGAGCTCGTACGAGTCGGTGGTCTGCCTCGGACACATCCTCGCCGAGGACGGCCGCAAGATGAGCAAGCACCTCGGCAACATCTTGCTGCCGATGCCGCTCATGGACGAGCACGGCGCCGACGCCCTGCGCTGGTTCATGGCCTGTTCCGGCTCGCCGTGGTCGGCCCGGCGCATCGGCCACACGGCGCTGTCGGAGATCGTCCGCAAGGTGCTCCTCACCTACTGGAACACCGTCGCGTTCCACGTCCTGTACGCGCGCTCCGAGGGCTGGACGCCGCTGGACGGCGCCACGCCGGTGCCGCCGGTCGCCGACCGGGAGGTGCTCGACCAGTGGCTGATCTCAGAGCTGCACACTCTGGTCGGCGACGTCACAGCCGCCCTGGAGCGATTCGACACCCAGGAAGCCGGCACGAACATCGCCCGGTTCGTGGACGACCTGTCCAACTGGTACGTCCGGCGCAGCCGGCGCCGCTTCTGGCGTGGCGACGTCGCAGCATTCGCCACGCTGCACGAGACGATCGACGTCCTGACCCGTCTGCTGGCCCCGCTCACCCCGTTCATCGCCGAACGGGTGTGGCAGGACGTCATCGTGCCGGTCACGCCGGGTGCACCAACGTCGGTGCACCTCGCCGCCTGGCCGCAGGCCGATGCCGACCTGGTGGTCGACGGGCTGAGCGCGCAGGTCGACCTCGCGCGCCGGGTCACCGAGCTCGGTCGCGCGGCCCGCGCCGAGGCCAAGGTCCGCACGCGGCAACCGCTGCGCCGCGCGCTCGTCGGGTCATCGGCCTGGTCCCGGCTGGGCGACGACCTCCGTGCGCAGGTGTGCGAGGAGCTCAACGTCGGCACCCTGGAGTCGCTGGCCGATGCCGCCGGCGAGCTCGTCGACCACACGGCGAAGGCCAACTTCCGCTCCCTCGGGAAGCGATTCGCCCAGGACACCCCGCGGATCGCGGCCGCGATCGCAGCAGCCGACGCCGGCACGCTTTCCGCGGCCCTGGCGTCGACCGGGACGGCGACGGTGGAGGTCGACGGCTCCCCCATCGAGCTCGGACCGGACGACGTCATCGTGGCCGAACGGCCGCGAGAGGGCTGGTCGGTCGTCAACGACCAGGGTGAGACCGTCGCGCTCGATCTGGAGCTCGACGACGACCTGCGCCGCGCCGGCCTGGCCCGCGAGGTGGTGCGTGCGGTGCAAGAGGCCCGGAAGGCGTCCGGCCTGGAGATCACCGATCGCATCGAGGTCCGCTGGACCGGCGCCGACGCCGTCGCCGCGGCCCTGCGCGAGCACGCGGAGGTCATCGCCGACGAGGTGCTGGCCGTCAGCCTCACCGAGGACGCGTCCGCCGGCGATCATGGCGACGACGAGCTCGGGCTGCGCTTCTCCGTCCAGAAGGCATGACGCCGCACGGGCCGCCACCCTGAGGGTGACGGCCCGTGCGGAGACAGCTCAGATCGAGCCGGTGTCCTCGTCGCCGAGGAGCGACCGGAGACGCCGCGGTGAGGCATCGGCCGGGGTCTGCACCGAGGAGGTGGAGTTCTCGTTGGCGGCGAGCTGGTCGAGCTGGCTCTGGAAGTAGTTCTTGAGCCGGGCCCGGTACTCACGCTCGTAGGCCCGCAGGTGCTCGACCTCGCGCTGGAGCTCATAGCGCTCGCGCTCGATCGTGGCGACCGCTTGCTGGCGACGCTCGTTGGTCTCGTCGTCGAGCTTCTGGGCACGGATGCGGGCATCGGTCTCGAGCCGGTCGGCCTTGCCGCGAGCCTCGTTGGTGAGGCGCTCGGCCTTGGCGCGAGCCTCGCCGACGATGCGGTCAGCCTCTTCCTTGGCCTGCTCCATCAACTGGTCGGCGTTGGACGAGGCGATCTCGAGCAGGCGGGCGGCCGCAACGGACGCATCGCCCATCGTCGGGGTGGTGCTGGTGGCGGCCATGCCGGTGGGGACCGACGACAGCGCCGGCGCGGGGGTGGGTTCGGGCTCTGGTTCTGGTTCGGGCTCGGGCTCGGGCTGGGCCTGCACGGCCGGCTGCGGCGGGGCTTCCTGGACCGGGATCAGACCGGTCGGTTCGCCGGTCGATGCGGCAGCGACCTTGGCACGGAGCTCGTCGTTCTCGACCGTGAGTCGCTCGAGCTCGGCCTCGACTTCGTCGAGGAACTGGTCGACCTCGCCCATGTCGTAACCCTCGCGGAGACGAACCGGAGTGAAGCGCTTGTTGCGCACGTCCTCTGGCGTCAGCGGCATGAGTACACCTCGTGATTTCGGTTGATCGAAAACTCTGTAGGGGCCCACGGTACTCCGTGGAACTTTACTTCTGCCACATACGTCCCCATCTGGGCGTGAGGATGCCCACGTCGAGCCGCCGAACGCCTAGAACATCGTCCGTTCGACGATGATCTGGATCACATAGATGCCGATCAGCAAAATCATCGGGGACAAGTCCAGCGCAGCTCCGCCCAAGCGGATCGGGGGAATGACCCCGCGGACCATGCGCAGGGGCGGATCGGTGATGGAGTAGATGGCCTCGCACAGCGCGGCGACCGCACCCTGCGGTCGCCAGTTGCGGGCCAGCAGCTGCACCCAGTCGAGCACGAACCGAGCGAGGAGGAGGACGATGGCCACCCAGAGGACGAACAGGATGACGCTGCCGACAGCTGCCATGCGTCAGCTCTGGTCGTAGAAGCCGCCCGCAGCGATGCGCTGCCGGTCCTCATCGGTGACCTCGACGTTCGCCGGCGACAGCAAGAACACCTTGGCGGTGACGCGATTGATCGACCCGTGCGCGGCGAACACCAGCCCGGCGGCGAAGTCGACCAGGCGCTTGGCGTCGGCATCGTCGATCTCGGAGAGGTTCATGATGACCGGCACGCCGGAGCGGTAGTGCTCCCCGATCGTGCGCGCGTCGTTGTAGGTGCGGGGGGTGACCTTCTCGATGCGCGACAGCTCCGAGATCGGCGCGTCCGAGGGCCGGGAGTCGCGGCCCTGGTGATCGTGCCGGGACTCGCGGCGGTGCTCCTCCAGGTTCGAGACGGTGGTGGGCCGGACGACCGCCGGGCGACGATCGGGCTCGCGCTTGACCGGGACCGGCGTCGAGGGATCGTCGTCGTACTCGTCGTCGAATTCTGCTTGCTCGACCAGGCCGAGGTACTCGCCTACTTTTCGCATTGCGCCAGCCATGAGGTTCTCCGTCGTCCGATGCGTGCCCGAAGTGACACGTGTGACATTACCGGAGCACAGGCCGCTCCCCGAGGATCGAACGCCCGACGCGCAGGTGTGTCGCGCCGGCCTTCACCGCATCCTCGAAGTCCTCGCTCATGCCCGCCGAGACGACCGCGGCCTCCGGGTGGTCCGAACGCAGCCGCGCCGACACGGCCACCAGCTCCTCGAAGACCGGCCGGGGGTCGACGCCGAGCGGCGCCACCGTCATGACGCCGTCGAGGCGCAGGCCCGGCTCCGCGGCGATGAGCTCGGCGAGAGCGGGAACATCCGCGGGATCGGCGCCGGATCGCTGCGGGGTCTCGGGCCCGAAGTCGACCTGGACGAGACAGCCGAGCTCACGCTGGGCCGCCTCGGCGCCGCGCCCGAGCGAGCGCGCGAGCTTGGCGCGATCGACGCTCTGCACCACGTCGGCGTAGCGCGCCACTGATCCGGCCTTGTTCGTCTGCAAGCCGCCCACGAAGTGCCGGCGGATCGCGTGCTCGACCCGAGCCCACTTGTCGCCCGCCTCCGGATGACGGTTCTCCCCGAAGTCGGTGACGCCGAGCTCGGCCAGCAGGTCGACGTCGGAGGCCGGGTAGGTCTTCGCCACGACGACCAGCGTGATCTCCTCGCGCGACCGGCCGGCGACGCCACACGCTGCCATGATGCGGCGCTCGACTGCTTCCAGGTTCGAGGCGAGCTCGTCCGGGCGGCTCACCGCAACACCGCCACGACGCCGAAGCGTCCGCGGTCGCCGCGGCGGTGCGAGAAGAAGCGATCGTCCTCCCGGGTACAGACACTCACGTCGTGGATCGTGGCATCGAACGCCTCGAGCTGGGCCCGCACGCCCGCACCGAGGTCCGCGGCCGGTGAGTTCCACGAGGTCACCGAGCGCGCCTCCGGGACGACCTCCGCCACGACGTCGACCATCTCCGCTGGCAGCTCATAGCACCGACCACAGATGTGCGGGCCGATCCATGCCTCCAGCTGGCCGGCGCCGCGCACGCGCAGAGCGGTGATCGCGGCCGGGACCGCCCCGGCGATGAGTCCTCGGCGACCGACGTGCACGGCCGCCGCGAGACCCGCGTCGGGCGCGACCAGCGCGACGGGGACGCAGTCGGCGACTCGCACCAGCACTCCGAGCCCGCGCACGTCGGTGGCCAACACGTCCGCCGTCGGGGTCGAGCGGCCGTCGCTCGCCCAGGCCACGTCGGCACCGTGGACCTGCCGCATCGAGGCCACGGACTCCAGCTTCAGCGCGGAGCGAACCGAGTCGACGTCGTCTGGATCGAGCAGATCGACGCTGCGGTCCGTGATCGCGATGTCGACGTGACCGAGCTCAGCACGCCAGGAGAACACGAGTCGACGCTATCGGAGCGAAGGTGTGCGGCCACCGGGGACGGGCACCGGGCGAGCGGGGCGACCCGCTGTCTCGGATCGCCGCACCGCGCCACTCGCGGGTCAGCGGAGGAAGTCGGGGATGTCGAGGTCGTCGCCGTACTCGGTGGGCGGCGGGTCGGCCGGCACGGTGACCGGTCGCGGGTCGTCGAGGATGGCGTCCTGGGCGAGGTAGGACTCGGCGGTGGGCGCCGGCACGTCCTTGAGCAGGGCCGGCTGCGAGGCGTCGCGCACCTTGGGCTCGCCGCCGTCGAACCCGGCGGCGATGACGGTGACCCGGACCTCGTCGCCGAGGGCGTCGTCGATCACCGCGCCGAAGATGATGTTGGCGTCCTGGTGCACCGCGTCGGCGACCAGGCCGGCGGCCTCGTTGATCTCGAACAAGCCGAGGTCGGAGCCCCCCGCGATCGACAGCAACACACCGCGCGCGCCCTCGATCGAGGCTTCGAGCAACGGGCTGGAGACCGCCATCTCGGCGGCCACGGCGGCGCGCTGCTCGCCGCGCGCCGATCCGATGCCCATGAGCGCGGAACCCGCGTCGGACATGACCGACTTGACGTCGGCGAAGTCGAGGTTGATGAGACCGGGCGTGGTGATCAGGTCGGTGATGCCCGAGACGCCTTGGTGGAGGACCTGATCGGCCTGGCGGAAGGAGTCGAGCAGGCTGACGTTCGGGTCGCTGATCGACAGCAGCCGGTCGTTGGGGATGACGATCAGGGTGTCGACCTCCTCGCGCAGGGACAGGATGCCGGTGTCGGCCTGGCTGGAGCGGTTGCGGCCCTCGAAGGAGAACGGGCGGGTGACCACGCCGATGGTGAGCGCGCCGAGCGATCGGGCGATGCGCGCGACGACCGGGGCGCCGCCGGTGCCGGTGCCGCCGCCCTCGCCGGCGGTGACGAAGACCATGTCGGCGCCCTTGATGGCCGCCTCGATCTCCTCGGCATGGTCCTCGGCGGCCCGCTTGCCGATGTCGGGGTTGGCGCCCGCGCCGAGACCGCGGGTGGAGTCGCGACCGACGTCGAGCTTGACGTCGGCATCGCTCATGAGGAGCGCCTGGGCATCGGTGTTGATCGCGATGAACTCGACGCCCTTGAGCCCGACCTCGATCATCCGGTTGACGGCATTGACGCCGCCCCCGCCGATGCCGACGACCTTGATCACGGCGAGATAATTCTGAACCGCCATGGTGCGTCCCTTCCTGGCAACTCTCACCCTGAGGTGGAGGTTTATAGTTATGTCAAGCTGGTGTTGGAGATGACGTTACGGTCGCGGCCCCCTTCGACGACGACGACACGCCGAGTCAACGGCGAGTGGTCGGCTGCTCGGGCGCACTGACGTCGTAGCCGCGGGCCTTGATCGTGAGCAGCGAGCGCAGGACGCGCAGCTTCTGCTCTCCCTTGGCCGCACTCCCCCACGTGACCGTGCGGTTCTTGGTCATCACGAGCTGCACCGAGTCCTTCGAGGCGACCCGTACGTACCGCACTCCCTTCAACAGCCCGGGAGCGTCGGTACGCAGGAGCTCGATGACGGCGGTGCTGCTCTCCAGCGCCTGCTGGCGCTTCCGAGCCGTGATCGTCTCGACGACGACCTCGACCAGGTCTTTCGGCTCCGAGCGGTAGGAACGGAAGTCGACGCCGTAGCGGTCGAGAGCCCGGATGGCGGCGCCGGACTGCGTCCAGGCGATCGGCCGGCGCTCGGTGACCGAGATGCGGACGGTGCGCGGCCAGCGGCGCGCGACCTCGACCCGGTCGACGCGCTCCAGCGCGGCGACCCGGGACTCGATGGCGAAGGTGTTGATGCGGATCAGCGGCTCACCGAGGCGGACGGCCGCGGCGGACCGGACGTCCATCGGCTTGAGCGTCGTGGTGCCCTCGACCTCGACGCGGTTGACCGCGAGTGCGCTGGAGAACCAGACCAGCCAGATGAGGACGCCGGCCACCGCCACCGCCAGCAGGCCCAGCAGGATCCGTCCGATGCGCCGCCGCCGCTCGGACCTGCGCCGTTGGTTGAAGCGTTCCTCGCTCACGACTCTCCCAGGAGCGCGAGGACGCGCGGACCGACCGTCGTGATGTCACCGGCGCCCAGGGTGAGGAGGAGATCACCGGGACGCAGGTCCGGCACCAGCACCTCGGCGAGGTGCTCGACCGCTCCGCCCGGCGTGGCCGGCGGGCCGTCGACCGCGTCGACGACGAGCCGGGCGGTGACCGCCGGGTCCGGATCCTCGCGGGCGAGGTAGAGGTCGGCCACCACGACGCGGTCGGCCGCCGACAGCTCCCGGCCCATGGCCGCTCCGAACAGGCGAGTGCGGCTGACCAGATGCGGCTGGAACGCGACCACGAGTCGGCCGTCGCCGGCCAGGGCGCGAGCGGCGGCGAGGTCGGCCCGGATCTCGGTCGGGTGGTGGGCGTAGGAGTCGTAGACGCGGACCCCCGCGACGTCGCCGAGGTGCTCCATGCGGCGTCGAGCGCCCTGGTACGTGCTCAGGCCGGCGGCCAGAGCCGTCGGGTCGTGGCCGAGGACCAGGCCGGCCGCCAGCGCGAGGAGGGCGTCTTGGGCGTAGTGGGCGCCCGGCACCGCGAGGACGACCTCGACGAGGTGCTCGCCGCCGCGCAGCACGGTGAAGGTCGTGCGGCCCTGCTCGATCGCGACGTCGACGGCACGGATCTCGGCGTCGTCGGCGAGCCCGGTGGTGATGACGTCCAGGCCGCGCTCGCGGGCCGGGTCGACGAGCGCCCGCGCACCGGCGTCGTCGACGCCGAGCACGATGAACCGACCGATCGTGCCGACGAACTCCGCGAAGGCCTCGGCATAGGCCTCCTCGGTGCCCCAGACGTCGAGATGGTCGGCGTCGACGTTGGTGACGACGGCGCCCTCGGGCTCGTAGACCAAGAACGCACCGTCGCTCTCGTCCGCCTCGGCGACCAGGACGTCGCCGGTTCCGAGACGGGCGTTGGTGCCGAGCCCGTCCACCTCGGCGCCGATCGCGAAGGACGGGTCCGCGCCGGCGGCGACGAGGGCACAGGTGAGCATCGCCGTGGTGGTGGTCTTGCCGTGCGTGCCCGCGACCGCCAGGGTGCGGCGTCCGTCCATGACGGATCGAAGCCCGGCCGAACGCGGCCAGATCCGCAGGCCGAGTCGCTCCGCCTCGACGATCTCCGGGTTGTCCGCTCGCACGGCGGTCGAGGCCACGACCGTGTCGACGCCGGTGAGCTGGTCGGCCGCGTGTCCGACGAAGCAGGTGATGCCCTCGGCGCGCAACGCGTCGAGGACCGGGGAGTCGACGGCGTCGCTGCCACTCACCGCGACGCCCTGCTGGACCATCAGCCGGGCGATCCCCGAGAGGCCGGCGCCGCCGATGCCGATGAAGTGAACGCGGCCGAGCCGGTCGACCGGGGGTATCTCCGTCGGGATCGGGATCCTCATGGACCCGCGTCCACGACCATGTCGGCGAGGCGGACGTCGGCGTCACGCGGCACCAGGTCGGAGGCGGCCGCCGACATCGCGGCGAGCCGGGTCGGGTCGGTCACCAAGGGTGCGAGCACTCGGTCGATCCACGTGGGCGTCAGGGCGTCGTCGTCGATGAGCAGCGCTCCCCCGGCGCGGACGACGGGATGGGCATTGTGCGCCTGCTCGCCGTTGCCGATCGGCAGCGGGACGAACGCCGCCGGGAGGCCGACCGCCGCGACCTCGGTGACCGTGTTGGCACCGGCTCGGCAGACGATGAGGTCGGCCGCCGCGTACGCGAGGTCGATGCGATCGATGAACTGCTCCACGACGTACGGCGGATCGCCGGGTCGTCGGTCGAAGACGACCTCCTCGGGACGCCCGGCAGCGTGCAGCACCTGGATGCCCTCGTCGGCGAGGTCGTGGGCGGCGGCCGCCAGGGCGAGATTGATCCGCCGGGCGCCCTGCGACCCGCCGGTGACCAGCAGGGTGGGTCGCTCGGGCTCCAGCCCGAAGTACGCCCGCGCCTCCTCGCGCCGTGCGGCCCGGTCGAGCCCGGAGATCTGCCTCCTGATCGGGAGACCGATGTACCGGGCGTGCGGGAGATCGGTGTCCGGGAAGCTCGTGGCGACGAGCTCGGTGAACCGCGCGCCGAGCTTGTTGGCGATGCCGGCGATCGCGTTGCCCTCGTGGACGACGATGGGCACGCGCCGGCGCCGGGCCACGAGGTAGGCCGGCACCGAGACGTAGCCACCGAAGCCCACGACGACGTCGGGCTGCACCCGGTCGAAGACGTCGCCGGTGGCCTTGGCCGCTCGGCGCAGCTTCACCGGGACCTGGGCGAGCGCCTTGCCGGGGCGGCGCGGCAGCGGGACGGGGGGCACGAGCTCGAGCGGGAACCCCGCCTCCGGCACCAGCGTGACCTCGAGTCCGCGCGGGGTCCCGAGGCAGGTGATCTCGACATCACGCTCGCGGAGGACGGCGGCCGTGGCGAGCAACGGCGAGGTGTGGCCCGCGGTGCCCCCACCGGCGAGGAGGACACGCATCGCTCATCGCCTCCTGGCCGTGCGGCTGGATGGTCCCCCGCTCGCGGCACGGTGCCCGCGCCGCTGCCGACGGCGCGACTTCCCGGCCTCCAGGGCCCGGCGGGCGCCCGGCTCGGTCGTGGCGCAGTTGAGCAGGATGCCGCAGGCGACCAGCGTGACCAGCAGGCTCGAGCCGCCGTAGGAGAGCAGCGGCAGCGGGATCCCGATGACCGGCAGCAGGCCCAGCACCATGCCGAT
Organism: uncultured Actinomycetota bacterium; assembly: GCA_963695295.1. Taxonomy (GTDB): domain Bacteria; phylum Actinomycetota; class Actinomycetes; order Propionibacteriales; family Nocardioidaceae; genus Aeromicrobium. The sequence continues at coordinate 220,318 of OY968771.1, forward strand.
GTTGATGATCGCCTGGGACATGATCCAGATGACGATGCCCGCGGCCGTGTACCGCACGAACACGTCCTGGGTGCGGGTGGCGGTGCGGATGCCCGCCACCGCGAGCAGCGTGAACAGGATCAGGACGACCAGGCTGCCGATCAGGCCGAGCTCCTCGCCGATGACGGCCAGGATGAAGTCGGTGTGCGCCTCGGGCAGCGACCCCCACTTCTGCCTGCTGCCGCCGAGGCCGACGCCCCAGAAGCCGCCGCGTGCGAACCCCATCATCCCGTGGACGGACTGGTAGCCGGTGCGATCGGCGTCGGCGAGCGGGTTCAGGAAGGTCAGCATGCGGGCGACGCGTTCCTGCTCGATCGCGACGAAGAACACGCAGACCACGGCAAAACCTGCGACGACGGCGCCCATCGGCCGCCCGGGCAGGCCGACGACCCAGAGCATGCCGACGATGAGCGCGAACAGCACCAGGGCCGTGCCGAGATCGCGCTGACCGACGACGAGCCCGGCGACGGCGACGGAGATCGGCATCATCGGGATCATGATCGATTTCGCCGTGCCCAGCGTGCGGTGCCGTCGGGTGTAGAGGTCGGCGATCCACAGGACGAGCGCCAGCTTGGCGAACTCCGACGGCTGGAGCTGGAACCCGCCCGGCAGCGGCAGCCAGTTGCGGTTGCCGTTGACCTCCATGCCGACGCTCGGGATGAACGTGGCCGCGATCAGCAGCACCGCGACGATGAGGAACGGCCGGATCAGCTTGCGGATCACCGCCAACGGCGTCCGGGCCGCGATGACGGCACCGACGACGCCGACGACGGCGAAGACGGCCTGCCGGTTGATGATGGCGAAGGAGTTGCCGTACCGGTAGTGCGCGTACACCGAGCTGGCGCTCAGCACCATGATGAGGCCGAGGCCGAGCAGCAACCCGGATGTGCCGAGGACGAGCTGGTAGGACGCGAGCGGCCGCTCGAGGGTGCGCCGGGTCGTGCCGCCGATCGCCGACCAGTCGCGGACACTGCGACTCTGGTCGTTCCGCTTGGGGGCCGTGGTGCTCATCAATCGCCCCTCAGGATCGATCGCCGTGCCGGCGAACCGCCTCGGCGAAGGCGTCACCGCGAGCTGCGTAGTCGCGGAACTGGTCCATGGACGCGCATCCCGGGGCCAGCAGCACGGTGTCCCCCGGCCGCGCCATCTGCGTCGCGGACCCCACGACGCGATCCATGAGGTCATCTTCCCCGGTCAGGACCTCGACGACCGGCACATCCGGCGCGTGTCGCCGCAGGGCCTCGGCCACCGCACTGCGGTCGGCGCCGATCAGCACCACCCCGCGCAGTCGGTCGCGAGCCGCGGCGACCAGCTCGTCGAACGTCGCACCCTTGGCCAGCCCGCCGGCGATCCACACGGCGGAGTCGACGCCGAGCAGCGAGGCGAGCGCCGCGTGCGGATTGGTGGCCTTGGAGTCGTCGACGTACCGGACGCCGTCGATCTCGGCGACGAAGGCGATGCGGTGGGGAGCGTGCCGAAAGGTGCGCATCCCCTCGCGCACGGCTCGCGGCTCGACGCCGTGGGCGCGAGCCAGGGCGGCCGCGGCCAGGGCGTTCGACACCACGTGCGCCGCCGGGTCGAGCAGATCACTCACCGATCCGAGCTCGGCCGCGGTGCCCTGCGGGTCGTCGACGAACGCCCGGTCGGCGAGGACGCCGTCGATCACGCCGACCATGCCCGGCTCGGGAACGCCGAGGGTGAAGCCGATCGCGCGAGCTCCCGCGGCGACGTCGGCCTCGCGCACCAGTCGCTCGGTCCACGGGTCCTGGACGTTGTAGACGCACGCCCGCTCGACCCCCTGGTAGACGCGACCCTTGGCGGCGGCGTAGGCCTCGGGCGACCCGTGCCAGTCGAGGTGGTCGGGCGCGATGTTGAGCACGGCCGCCGACTCCGCCGCCACCGACGAGCTCCAGTGCAGCTGGTAGCTGGACAGCTCCACCGCCAGGACGTCGACCGGCTCCGGATCCATGACCGCTTCGAGCACCGGGGTGCCGACGTTGCCGACGGCGCGTGACCGCAGCCCCTCCGCCGACAGCATCGCGTCGAGCATCTGGACGGTCGTCGTCTTGCCGTTGGTGCCGGTGACGCAGAGCCACGGTGCCGGATCCGCACCGCGCAACCGCCAGGCCAGCTCGACCTCGCCCCAGACCGGAATACCGCGGCGGACCGCCTCGAGGAGCACCGGTGCCGTCGGCGGCCACCCGGGCGAGGTGACGACGAGGTCGACGCCGTCGGGCAGGACGTCGGTGGAACCGGGCCCGAGCCGGAGGTCCGCCCCGAGGTACTCCAGCAGCCGGGCCCGGTCATCGGGCACCTTGTCGTCGAGCACCGTCACGCCGGCTCCCAGATGGACCAGGGTGTCGGCGGCGGCGAACCCGCTCACGCCGAACCCGCACACGACGGCGCGCACGGTCTCCCACGACGACGAGCGCCCGAGCAGAGCTGGATCGATCATGACGGCCGCCCCGGGCGGGGCACCCCCGCCGTCATACGCCGGTGACCCATTCCCAGTAGAAGATGCCGAGCGCGGTGATGACGCACAGACCGCTGACGATCCAGAACCGCACGACGATCGTGATCTCGGCCCAGCCGCTCAGCTCGAAGTGGTGCTGGAGCGGGGCCATCCGGAAGATCCGTCGGCCGTTGCTGAACTTGAAGTAGGCGACTTGCAGGATGACCGAGGCGGTGATCGCAACGAACAGGCCGCCGATGACGACGAGCAGCAGCTCCGTGCGCGTCATCAGGGCGAACCCGGCCATCGCCCCACCGAGGCTGAGCGACCCGGTGTCGCCCATGAAGATCTTGGCCGGTGACGCGTTCCACCACAAGAACCCGAAGCAGGCTCCGGTGAGCGCCGACGCGATGACGGCGAGGTCGAGCGGGTCGCGGACCTCGTAGCACTTCAGCCCCGGGTTGTAGAGGCAGTTCTGGTTGCTCTGCCAGATGTTGATGAAGACGTACGCGCCGAAGACCATCGTGGCGGCTCCGGTGGCCAGGCCGTCGAGCCCGTCGGTGAGGTTGACGCCGTTCGACGTGCCGGCGATCAGCAGCAGCACCCAGACCATGAGCACGACGGTCGGCAGCTCCCAGCCCTCGAAGTCACGGGTGAAGGAGACGCCGTGGGTGATGACGGTGCGGCCGGTGTCGTCCTCCCACATGATCGCGGCGATCGCGAACGCCAGTCCGACGACCACCTGGCCGATGAACTTGGCCTTGCTGCGCAGCCCGAGGCTGCGTTGCTTGGAGACCTTGATGTAGTCGTCGAGGAACCCGATGGCGCCGAGGCCGCAGAACAGCAGCAGCAGCAAGATCGCCGACGCGCTCGGGGCGAACCCGGTGGCGAGCTTGGCGATGGCGTAGGAGATGAGTACCGAGAGGATGATCACGAGCCCGCCCATGGTGGGCGTGCCGCGCTTGGTGTGGTGCGAGGTCGGACCGTCGTCACGGATGAGCTGGCCGTACCCGCGAGCCACGAGGACCTTGATCGCGAAGCGCGTGCCCAGCAGGGTGCCCAGCAGTGCGAACGCCCCCGCGATCAAGATGGCCAACATCGCGCTGAGGATCCTTTCGTCAGGCCCAAGACCGTGCGTACCCGGTTCCGAACGATGGCTTCGAAAGCCTTCGACGAGTATGCCGTCAGCGGCCGAGCAACGCCTCGGTGACCCGCTCGAGTCGGATGCTCCTCGATGCTTTCACGAGCACGACGTCGGTCGGCGACAGCCACGCGGTCAGGAGGTGCACGGCTTCGTCGACGTCGGCCACGGTGATGCCGCGCGCACCCGCGCCCTCCGCAGCACCGGCCGCGCCCGCCCCGACCGCGACGACCCGGTCGATCCCGAGCTCGGCGGCGCGGCGCCCGATCTCGACGTGCGCCGCGTGGCTGCCGGAGCCGAGCTCGAGCATTTCGCCGAGGACGGCGACCTTGGCCTCACCATCGAGAGCGGCCAGTGCCTCGAGGGCCGCCATCACCGACTCGGGATTGGCGTTGTAGGCGTCGTCGACGATCACGAGCCCGTCGTCGCGCACGTGCCGCGCCATCCGCATGGGTGAACGCGCACCGGCGTGGTGGAGTCGTTCGGCGACCAGCGGGAGCTCGAGCCCGAGGGCGAGCGCGATGGCCGCCACGGCAGCGGCGTTGATCGCGTGGTGGGCGCCGATCTGCGGCACGTGGACGTCCACGCTCGCGCCGCGGTGGGACAGGGTGAAGTGCGGCTCGCCCGCGGCGTCGAGACGGACGTCGCCCGGCGCGACGTCGCCGCCGACCCCGAACGTCACGATCTCGCCCGGCGTCAGCGCGACCATGGCGGCGACGCGGCCGTCGGCGGCGTTGAGCACCGCGGTGCCGTCGGCGGTGACGGCCTGGACGATCTCGCCCTTGGCCCGGGCGGTCACGTCGGGCGAGCCGAACTCGCCGACGTGCGCGCGGCCCACGTTCAGCACCACGGCGACGTCGGGGGGCGCGATCCGGCAGAGGCCGGCGATGTGACCCACACCGCGGGCTCCCATCTCGACGACCAGGTAGGCCGTGTCGGGGTCGGCGCGCAGCACCGTGAGGGGCACGCCGAGCTCGTTGTTGTACGACCCCTCGGGGGCGACGGTCGGGCCCGAGGGGGCGAGCACCTGGGTGAGCAGGTCCTTGACGCTCGTCTTGCCCTGCGAGCCGGTGATGGCGATGACCGTCGGACGGATCCGGTCGAGCACGTGGCGCGCGAGCCGGCCGAGCGCCACGGTGACGTCGTCGACCACGACGACCGGTGCGTCCCCGACTGGGCGCGTCGCGAGTGCGGCCGCGGCCCCGTGCTCGATGGCGGACTCGACGTAGTCGTGACCGTCGACGTGCTCGCCGGCCAGCGCCGCGAACAGGCCGCCGGGCTCGATCGCCCGGGAGTCCAGCGAGGCGGGTGCGGTCACCTGCGCGTCACCGTGCGCCACGCCGCCGACGACGTCGGCGATCTCGGCGAGCGTCATGGTGATCACGCGTGCTCCTCGATGAGCTCGCGGAGCACCGACCGGTCGTCGAACGGATGAACGACCCCGTCGACCTCCTGTCCCTGCTCGTGGCCCTTGCCGGCGACGACGACGGTGTCGCCGCGGTGCGCGAGGGCGACGGCGTGGGCGATCGCGGCACGGCGCCCGGCCACCTCGACCGCGACGCCCGGACCGGCAGAAACACCCGACAGGATGTCGGCCCGGATCGACGCGGGGTTCTCGCTGCGGGGGTTGTCGTCGGTGACGACCACGAGATCGGCGAACTCGGCGGCGGCCGCTCCCATGAGCGGACGCTTGCCGTGGTCGCGGTCGCCGCCGGCGCCGATGACGACCACCAGGCGTCCGGGAGTGACCGGCCGCAACGCCGTGAGGACCGCGGTGACCGCGTCGGGCTTGTGCGCGTAGTCGACGATCGCGGTGAACTCCTGCCCCGCCTCGACGCGCTCCATGCGGCCCGGGACACCCGGGCTCGCGGCGATGCCGGCGGCCAGCTGCGCCGGGTCGAGTCCGGCGGTGGCGAGGGCCGCGACGACGGCGAGCGCGTTCGACACGTTGAAGACTCCCGGCAACGGCACCGCCAGCTCGATCTCCTCCCCCGCCGGCCCGAGCACCTGCAGATCGGTCCCCAGTCGGTGCGGGCGGACGTTCACGGCACGCCAGTCGGCCGCATGGCCCTCGGCGGAGAACGTGGTGACCGGCAACGGGGTGAGGTCGAGGAGCCGGCGCCCGTGGGCGTCGTCGAGGTTGATGACGGCCCGGTGCGCGTGCTCGGGCGTGAACAGGGCGGCCTTGGCGAGGAAGTAGTCGTCGAGATCGCGGTGGAAGTCGAGGTGGTCGCGCCCGAGGTTGAGGAAGACGGCCACGTCGAACGCGAAGCCGTCGACCCGGCCCTGCACCATCGCGTGGCTGGACACCTCCATGACACAGACCTCGACGCCGGCCTCCCGCATCACCGCGAAGAGCGACTGCAGGGCCGGGGCCTCCGGCGTCGTGAGCAGCGACGCGGCCGGGATCCCGCCGATGCGGGTGCCGATGGTGCCGACGACGGCCGACCGGCTCGAACCGAGTGCGGCTTCGGCCAGGTACGTGGTCGTGGTCTTGCCCTGGGTGCCGGTGACCCCCACCGTGGTGAACGCCCGAGCCGGATGGTCGTGGAACCACGCGCTCAACCCGGCCAGGGCCTCCCGCGGCCGAGCCACGACGAGCACCGGGATCTCGATCTCCGTGAGCCGGGCCGCCCCGTCGGGGTCGGTGAGCACGGCCACCGCTCCGGCGTCGATCGCCGCGCCGACGTGGTCGGCTCCGTGGGTGCGGGACCCGGGCAAGGCGGCATAGAGGTCGCCCGGCTCGACCGTCGAGGTGCTGAGGCTGATGCCGGTGGTGACGATGTCGTCGGCGGCCTCGATCCCGAGCTGGGCGGCGACGTCGGCGAGCGTGCGGCGAGGCTTGACCTCCGGTCTCACCCGCATCACCTCGACCACGTCGTCGACCCTATCCGCCACCCGGCCTCACCAGCGCTGGCGCACCTTCGGCGGCTTGGAGCCGGTGGGCGTGACACCGAAGCGCTCGAGGGCCATCGACATGACGTCGTGGAACACCGGGCCGGCGGTCGAGCCACCACCCGCACTCGAGTACGGCCGGTCGAGCACGATGTAGGTGATGAATCGTGGCTTGTCGGCCGGCGCGAACCCGATGAACGACACCGTGTTCTGCCCGCGGATGTACTTGCCGCCGCTCACGCGCCACGCCGTGCCGGTCTTGCCCGCGACCCGGTAGCCGGGAATCTTCGCCGCCGGGGCCGTGCCGTTCTTGGAGGTCACGGCCTCCATCATGCGCGTGACCATCGACGCGGCCTCCTTCGAGACGACCCGCCGCGACTTCGTCGGTGCCGCCTCGCTGCGCTTCCCGTCCGCGGACCCGAAGCTGTGGACGACGGTCGGGTCGACCATCACGCCGCCGTTCGCGATCGCCCCGACGGCGCGGATCATCTGCATCGCCGTCACCGAGACGCCTTGGCCGAAGGCGACGGTGGCGTGCTTGGCCTTGCTCCAGGTCTTGCCGTTCTCCAAGATGCCGGCCGACTCCCCCGGCAGCTCGATGCCGGACATGGTGCCGAAGCCGAACTTGTGGAAGTACCGGAACATCGTCTCATCGCTCATCTGCTGCGACGCCACGATGGTGCCGAGGTTCGAGGACTTGGCGATGACGCCCGCGGCGGTGAGGTGCAGCACGCCGTGCTTCCAGTAGTCGCCGATCTTGAACCGGTCGACCCGCATCCCCGCCGGCACCACGATCGGTGTCTCCGGGGTGATCTTGCCGAGGTCGGCGAGGGCCGCCATCGTGATCGTCTTCATGACCGAGCCGGGCTCGTACACGTGCTCCACGGGTCGGGACACGATGTTCTGCCGGTGGATGCCGATCCTGCGGTCCGGGTCGAAGGACGGCGCCTGGGACATCTGCACGATCTGCCCGGTCCGGACGTCCATGGTGATCGCCATGCCCCAGTCCGAGCTGGACGTCCGCACCGCATCGGCGATGCGTTGGTCCGCGTACCACTGCAGGTCCCGGTCGATCGTCGACACGACGTCGGTGCCGGGCACCATGTCCTTGACGGTGCTGTCGGCCATCGGGATGCGCTGGCCACTGGGCGACACCTCGAACGTGCTCGAGCCGTCGACGCCGGTGAGCCGCCGGTTGTACTGCTGTTCCAGCCCCTGGACACCCGTGCCGCTGCCGTCGACGAAACCGACGAGGTTGGCCGCCAGCTGACCGCCCGGGTAGGTGCGCAGGGACTCCTTCTCGAAGAACACCCCGGTGAAGCCGGCCGTGCGGACGGCGTCGACCGCCTTCTTGGCCGTCCAGGCCGGCAGGCTCTTCTCCAGGTAGACGAACCGCGACTTCGGCGTCCGCAGCTTCTCGATCGTGTCGAAGTAGTCGACGCGCTCCGGGCCGAGCGACTCGACCAGGATGCGCGCGATGCGGGGAGCGTTCTCGTGCGTCATCTTCGGGTCGGCGGTGATCGTCATGCCGTCCACGCTCGTGGCCAGGTCCTTGCCGTTGCGATCGAGGATCTCGCCCCGGGGTGCCGGCACGGTCGCGCGCGCGGTCCCCTCGTTGATCGCCCGGGCCGCGTAGGCGCGGGTGTCCAGGCCCTGGATCTGGAAGAGCCGCAGGCCGAAGACACAGAACAGTGCCACGACGACGACCAGGGCCGAACGCATCCTGCGCCGTGACAGGCGCTGGCGCGTCACCGCGTCACCCGCCGGATGCTCCCACGTGGCGGCGCGGGTTTGGCCTTGCCGATGACCTCACCGTTCTCCAGACGCAGGAAGACCGGGTTGGCGCTCGGGACCATCCCGAGCATCAGCGCGCGCTGGGCGAGGTTGGAAGGACTCTGCAGCCGATTGACCTGGCGATCGAGCGCCTGCTGGCGCGTCTCGAGCGCGTCCGCCCGCGCGGAGAGCCGGGCGATCTCGAACGACTGCGCCTGCAGGACCGTGCTCATCAGGATCAGGCCCACGAGTCCCAGCCCGACCAACGCCAGCACCACGACGACGAACGGTGCCTTCCGCGCCCGGTTGCTGACCGGTCCCACGAGGCGGAGCGCACGGCTCCGCGTCGTCGGCTTGGGCGGTCGGAGCCGTGGGACGGCCGCGTGCGGCAGCGCGTTCATGCCGCGATCCGTTCGACGGCACGGAGCCGCACGGAGCGGGCCCGCGGGTTGGCCGCGATCTCCGCGTCGGACGCCTGCTCCGACCCCCGGGTCAGCAGTCGGAACCGCGGGACGTGATCGGCGGGGACGAACGGCAGGTCTCGGGGCACGTCCGACGTCGTGACCTGCGCGAAGGCGCGCTTGGTGAGGCGGTCCTCCAAGGAGTGGTAGGCCAGCACGACGACGCGGCCTCCCGGCCGCACCAGACCGAGCGCGGCCGGCAGTGCCCGTTCGTAGGCGCCCAGCTCGTCGTTGACCTCGATGCGCAGGGCCTGGAACGTGCGCTTCGCAGGGTTGCCGCCGGTCCGCCGGGTCGCTGCGGGGATGGCGGCACGCACCAGGTCGACCAGGCGGGCACTGGAGGTGAACGGCTCGGCTTCCCGGGCGGTGACGATCGCCGCCGCGATCCGTCGGGCGAAGCGCTCCTCGCCGTACACGTGCAGGACCCGCGCGAGGTCGGGAGCCGAGTAGGTGTTGAGGACGTCGGCGGCGGTCAGGTCGTCCTCCGGGTTCATCCTCATGTCGAGCGGCGCATCCTGCGCGTACGCGAAGCCGCGCTCGGTGCGGTCGAGCTGCATCGAGGACACCCCGAGGTCGAAGAGGACGCCGGACACCAACCCGTCAGCCGCCCGCGGCCCGGCGCCTCCGCCGGGGTCGGCGACGGCGTCGCGGACGACGTCGGCCAGGTCGTCGTAGACCGCATGCACCAGCGTCACCCGGTCGGTGAACGGTTCGAGCCGGCGGCGGGCGCGGGCGAGCGCCTCCGGGTCCCGGTCGACCCCGATGACGTGCACGCCTGCGAAGCGGTCGAGCATCGCCTCGCTGTGGCCGCCCAGACCGAGGGTGGCGTCGACGACGACGGGGTGCTCGTGCGCGCATGCGGGAGCAAGAAGGTCGAGGACGCGGTCGAGCAGCACCGGCACATGGCTCGCGTCGCTCATTGGAGCCCCCCGAGGAGAGCGATGGCGCCGGCCAGTGCGACCGACGTGCACAGCGAGAACACCATGAGCACGACGGCGTCGGCGACGTCGTGTCGTACTCGCCTCTCGTCCTGCATGGGTGGCTCCTGGTTCGTCGTCCGTTCCGGTCCTGGTCGCCGTGTGGCCCGAACCCCGCCCGTTCGGTTCTGACACCGGGGAAGTGATGTCAGATCCAGACGGGCGGGTATCGGGTCACACGGATCGGGGTCAGAAGATGCCGCTGGTTCCCTCCTCGTCGACGTCGGAGAAGTCGTCCACGTTCTCGTCGGAGAACTCGGTCCACCGGGCGGTGTCCCAGATCTCGAACCGGTTGAGCGCGCCGATGACCGTCACCTCGCGGTCGAGCTGCGCGTAGCCGCGCAGCACCGGAGGGATGGTCACGCGGCCCTGCTTGTCCGGCATCTCCCTCGAGGCGCCGCTGCCGAGCAGTCGCGCGAACTTGCGCACCTGCGCGTTCGTGATCGGCGCTTCACGGATGCGGGCGGTGAACGCGCTCCAGGACTCCAGCGTCCATCCGTAGATGCACTTCTCCTGGCCGCGGCTGAGCATCACGCCGCTCTCGAGCAGCGGTCGGAACTTCGCCGGGAGGAACAGCCGGGACTTCTCGTCCAGGCGCGGCGTGAACGTGCCGACGAATTCGCTGACATCCGGGCTCACCCCGCTCCTCCTCACTCACGTGGGCTGCCACCACCACAGCACCGTGCTCCACTTCGCCCCACCGTACTCCACACTCCCCCACTCGGGTGACGTTTCGGCACGAATTCACCGCGATGTCTTCCCCGGCCGTCCCCCGCTCGGGCACGCGGGCACAGAACAATGACCGCCCCTGCGGAGCGGTCATGGGTCGTGGGTGATGCGGAGCGGGCTAGAGCTCTCCACCGTCCTGGCGGCGCTGCCAGCGCTCCTCGAGCCGGTCGACGAACGAGCCGGACGGCTTCTGTGGCGAGGCCGCGTCGGCGCCCTCCTCGCCCGGACCGATGCCCCGACGCCACGCAGTGACGAACACGTAGGCCGATCCGAGCATCACGACGAAGCCCAGCACTCCCAGCCAGGTCATGGCCGACACCGCGCCGCCGAACAGCAACCCGATGCCGGCGACGAAGCCCAGGACCGCGAAGATCGCCAGGCGCCGATTGTGCGCGAGGAACTTCGACCCCCGGAGCGTGGAGGCGAAGTCGGGGTCCTCGGCGGCCAGCGACTGCTCGAGCTGATGCAGCAGCCGAGCTTCTTCGTCAGACAGGGGCACGAGGACCTCCTCGGTCAAGGGGTGCTGATGCCAAGTCTAGGCGGGCGATCGACTGCAGACCACCCGAAAGCGCCGTCAAGTCGGGCGCGGTCCGGACCAGGCGCTCGAGGGCGAACAACCGGTCGCGCGCACCGGGTTCGACATCGACCAGGGCGCTCGGCACCAGGTCGACGAACACCCGCAGCGCATTCGTCTGCACCGGAACGAAGCCGTGCGACGAGAGCAGCGAGGTGACCTCGTCGGCCACGAAGCGGCGCGGGCCGGACGTGCGGAGGTCCCAGGACTCGGCGTCGGACTGGAACAACGACTGCGCCTCCCCGAAGTCGCCCGCCAACGCACGGGCCACGACGGCGGCGAGGCGGCCCGCGACCACGACGCTCACGTATCCGCCCGGGCGCAGCGCCGCCGCAACGGCAGACAGGGCTTGGCCCGGGTCGTCGACGTGCTCGAGGACGCCGTGGCACACCACGAGGTCGAACGACTCCGGGGTGACGTGCTCGACGAGGTCGGTGGTGTCGCCCAGCACCCCGGTGACCACGCCCTCAGGGTGCTCCGGAGCATCGAGATCGGCCTCGGCCGCCCTCCGGTCGAGGGCCGCGAGCGCGTCCGGACTGGGGTCGACGACGGTGACGCGGTGCCCGAGGCGAGCGAGCCGGACGGCGTCACCGCCGGTGCCGCCGCCGAGGTCGAGGACGTCCAGGCTGCCGCCCGCGCCGGATGCGGCCTCGACGGCATCGAGCACCGACTGCCACATCACCTCGGTGCGGACCGGACCCATGCGGTCACTGTGCCATGCGGCGCACCCGGGGAGGGCCGCGCGTGTGCCGTCGGCGTTCCCAGTCCGAGCACCCAGCCCACGCACCCGGCCCGGCAACCCGGCCTGAGCACCGCAGTAGTCTGCGCGCATGGCGCGGGTCGTGGTGGTGGGTGGCGGCTTCGCCGGCATGTCGGCCGCCGCGCGGCTGGCCAAGCAGCGGCACGAGGTCACGCTGCTGGAGTCCGCCGACGAGCTCGGCGGACGGTTGCGGGGCTACGTCGTGGGCGGCGACACGTGGCAGCTCAGCCCGGACACCGTGACGCTGCCCGGGGTGCTGCGCGACCTCTTCCGCAAGTCCGGGCGCCCGATGGAACAGGTCGTCGACCTCGTCCCGGTCCCCGGGCGACGACACGTCTTCGACGACAAGGAGGTGCTCGACCTCCCCCTCGGCCAGCGCGGCGACCAGCATGACGCCATCGTCGAGGCATTCGGCGAGGACACCTGGTCACTGTGGGTCGACAGCCTCGCGGATCGATGGGACGTCCTGCGACGCACCGTGCTGGACCAGGTCGTCGACGACCGGAACCCCCTCGACCGGGCCGCCCGGAAGACGCTGGATGTCCGGCGATCCCTTGGCCGCCTCGCCCGCAAGAGCGCTCCGGACCGCCGGTTCCGCGCGATCCTGCTCGATGAGGCCCGGCTCGACGGGCATCCCACCGCGACGACCCCGGCGTTCGTCGCGGTGCAGCACTATGTGGAGCGCAGCTTCGGACGGTGGCGGGTCGACGGCGGGCTCCCGGCCCTGGCCGACGCCCTCACGGCGCGACTGGAGGAACGGAAGGTCGACGTCCGCACGGGCGTCCGCGCGCACGAGCTCGAGGTGTCCTCGGGCCGCGTCACGGGGGTCGTGACCCAGGCCGACCGGCTGGACGCCGACCTCGTGGTGTGGTGCGCGCCCACCTGGCCCAGCCCGCTGCCGGAGCCGCGCGGGCTGCCCGCCATCCCGGCCAGCCGCACGCTCGTCCGGCTGGACGAGGAGGCGCCGCCCATGCCGCTCGACGTCGTCGCGCACGGCGACCCGCCGGTTCGCCTGTGGAGCGACGGTTCGTCTCGCTGGACGATCGCCCACCAGAACGCCGAGGACCCGCTCCTCGCTCTCGCCCGCGTGGGCATCCGCATCCGGGATCACGTGGTGGAGCGGCACGATCTCGGTCCCACCGACCTCGTCCGCCTCGGGCACTGGGGGTGGGCCTGGCAGGGCTGGACGACGATGTTCGACCGGCCGGGCGCCGACGCGAAGCGCCGTCTCCACGACACCGTCTTCATGGCGGGGGCGCACGCGCACCCCGGCGGGACGATCGAGGAGATCGGCTCGGCCACGGCGGCGATCGCCGCGGCCGTCGGCACCGCGCCCCGGTAGAGGCCGGTGCGCTAGACCAGGCCCTCGGCGCGGAGGGTCTGGAAGATCTCGCGCGTGGCCTTGGACCGATTGAGCGTGATGAAGTGCAGGCCGGGAGCGCCACCGGCCAGCAGGTCGCGGCACAGCTGCGTCGCGAGCTCGATGCCCTTGGCCCGCACGGCGTCCTTGTCGGCAGAGATCGGCTCGATCTCGTCGAGGACCTCACGCGGGATCTCCGCACCGGACAGCTCGGCCATCCGAGCCACCTGCGCGAAGTTCAGGATCGGCATGATGCCCGGGATGATCGGGATGTCACAGCCCAGGGCCCGGACCCGCTCGACGAGGGAGAAGTAGTCGGAGGGCCGGAAGAACAGCTGGGTGATCGCGTACTCGGCGCCGGCGCGCGCCTTCGCGACCAGGACCTCGGCGTCGGCCTGGATGCTGGCGGCGTCGGGGTGACCTTCGGGGAACGCGGCGACGCCGATGCAGAACCCGCCGAGGTCCCCGGCGAGCTCGACGAGCTCGATGGCGTAGTCCATGCCGTCGGGGGTCGGTTCCCACGTGGCCCGCGGGCCACCCTTCGGGTCGCCGCGCAGCGCCAGCACGTGGTCGATGCCGGCCGCCGCGTACTGCTTGAGCACCGACTCGATCTCGCCCTTGCTCTGAGCGACCAGCGTGAGGTGGCCGACCGCCCGCATGGTCGTCTGTTCGGCGATGCGCGCGGTGACGCGGACGGTGCGCTCCTGGCTGGTGCCACCGGCGCCGTACGTGACCGACACGAAGGTGGGGTCGAGCGGTTCGAGGTCGGCGATGGTGCGCCACAGGACCTCTTCGCCGTCGTCGTCCTTCGGGGGGAAGAACTCGAACGAGAAGCTCGGTCGCCGGTCCCGCAGGTGCGCGGCGAGGGAGAGGTCGGGATCCACCATGCGCCAACGGTATCGTCCGGATCGTGACAGCCGCAGACGATGACGCATTCCGGACACGAGTCGACGCGGCCCTTGCCGAGTTCGTCGTGCGACAACGGCTGGTGCTGGACGAACTGGGCCCTGACCTCGACGTATTCATCTCGGCGGCGGTCGACTTCGTGCGCGGCGGCAAGCGCCTGCGGCCCCTGTTCTGCCGGGCCGGCTGGCTCGTGGCCGGCGGCGATCCGGACGACCCGGGCCTCGATCATGCCGCCGCTGCCTTGGAGTGGCTGCAGGGCAGCGCGCTGGTGCACGACGACCTGATGGACGGTTCGGACACCCGCCGTGGGCGTCCGAGCGTCCACCGCGACTTCGAGCGCAAGCACCGCGACGCCGGGCTGGTCGGCGACCCGGAGCGCTACGGCGAGTCGGTCGCCGTCCTCCTCGGTGACCTGATGCTCACGTGGGCCGACGAGCAGTTCCGCTCCAGCGGGCTCCCGCGGACGTCGGAGGCCCTGCGGTACCTCGACCTCTGCAAGACCGAGGTGGTGGCGGGCCAGTATCTCGACGTGCTCGCCCAGACCCGCCCGTCGGTCGGCGTCGAGGAGGCCATGCGGGTCGTGCGCTACAAGTCCGCCAAGTACACGGTCGAACGTCCCATGCACCTCGGCGCCGCCCTGGCCGGAGCGGACGAGGCGCAGATCGCGGCGCTGTCCGACGTCGCGATTCCGCTGGGCGAGGCGTTCCAGCTGCGCGACGACGTGCTGGGCGTGTTCGGCGACCCCGGGGTGACCGGGAAGCCGGCCGGGGACGACCTCCGCGAGGGCAAGCGCACCGTCCTGGTGGCGCGCGCGGCCGAGCTCGGCACCGACGCCGACCGTAAGCTGCTGGCCCGGACGCTCGGCTCCGCCGACGGCGTCGACCGCCTGAGCGACCTGGTCCGTCGCACGGGCGCACTGGCCGCGGTCGAGGAGGACATCGAGCGGCTCGAGCGGCAGGCCGACGCCGCGCTCGACGCGCTGCCGGCCGGCTCGCGCGACGTGCTGGAACCGTTGCTCCGCATCGCGACCCGCCGGTCGCGGTGACGACCTGATCGCGTGGCGAACCTCACCCGCCACGCGTGACACGCACCGCGGTGAGACCCCCGGGAACTCGCGCGGGTCCTTACAATCGGCAGAAGGCCACCCCCCGTTACCGGCCGAGGAGGAAGCGTGGCAGTGATGGGCGACGACGCCCTCGTCGGGCGCGTGCTCGACGGCCGCTACCTCGTCGGCGAGCGCATCGCGCGGGGCGGCATGGCCAGCGTCTTCATGGCCACCGACCAGCGTCTGGGACGCACGGTGGCGGTCAAGGTCATGCACCACGGCCTGGGCGACGACGCCACGTTCACCCAGCGCTTCGAGCGCGAAGCCCAGGCCGCCGCGCAGCTCAACCATCGCCATGTCGTGTCGGTCTTCGACCAGGGCACGGACGGTGAGATCACCTACCTCGTCATGGAGTACGTGCCCGGACGCACGCTGCGCGACGTGATGCGTGATGAGACGCCGATGCCACCCGCCCGCGCCCTCAGCCTGCTGGCGCCGGTGCTGGTCGCGCTGTCCGCCGCGCACGGCGCCCATCTCATCCATCGCGACATCAAGCCCGAGAACGTCCTGATCACGCCGGACGGCGAGGTCAAGGTCGCCGACTTCGGCCTGGCCCGCGCGGTGAGCGCAGCCACCACGGCCACCGGCGGCACGCTGATCGGCACCATCTCCTACCTCGCGCCGGAGATCGTCGTCAACGAGGGTGCCGATGCCCGATCCGACGTCTACGCCTGCGGGGCGATGCTCTACGAGATGCTCACCGGCGAGAAGCCGCACTCCGGGGAGTCACCGATCCAGGTCGCCTACAAGCACGTGCACGAGGACATCGGCGCCCCGTCGGCGATCCGGCCCGAGCTCCCGCCGTACATCGACGCGCTGGTCGCCCGCGCCACCTGTCGCGATCGTGACCAGCGCTCCGCCGACGCCCGAGTGCTGCTCCAGCAGGTCCGGCTGGTCCAGCGCGCTCTCGAGGAGGGCATCGAGGACGATGCCGAGCTCACCGCCGACCTGATGCCGATGCCGGTCCACCACCACCCCGCCGGCGTCGAGGAGGACACCGAGCAGGTCAACCTCGCGGCCGGCGCCTTGCCCGCCGGCGTGCTGGCCGCCGCAGCCCTGGCCGGGTCGCGGCCGCCGGGCGTGACCGCGACCGCCGACGCCGCCACGGAAGTCGTCGATCGAAGCGGCGAGGCTGATCCGCTGGACGCCGCACCGCCGGAGCACACCGTGCAGTGGGGCGAGGGTCCGCCACCGCCGGCGGCGGTGCGCGGCATCGTGCCGCCGATGTCGGTGGAGCAGTACCGGGAGATGCGCCAGACCGAGCAGCGCAGCCCCCGCGGCCGCTACCTGCTCATCGGCGTCATCTTGGCCACGGTGCTGGCCGTCGCCTTCGGCTGGTACCTCGGCATCGGCCGCTACGTCGACACGCCTCAACTCGTCGGCCGCACCGAGAACCAGGCCATCCAGGAGGCCAAGGACGCCGGCTTCACGTTCAGCGTCAACCGTCGCGCCTTCTCCGAGACGGCCCCGCTGGGCACCGTCATGGCCACCAGTCCCGGGCCCGGCGACCGGATCCTCCCCGGCAGCACCATCGAGGGCGTCGTCTCCAAGGGCAAGGAGCGCTACGCGATCCCGAGCCTCAAGGGACGCACCCTCGACGAGGCCGAGACGGCCCTCGCCGAGCTGAACCTCAAGGTCGGCGACCTCGACCGTGCGTTCAGCGAGTCGGTCGACAAGGGCAAGGTCGTTCGCGCCGCCGACTTCGAGGTCGGCGCGCAGGTCAAGCGCAGCACGGTGGTCGACCTCGTGCTCAGCAAGGGACGCAAGCCGATCGACATCGTCGACTACACCGGCAAGCGGGCGTCCGAGGCCGAAGCGGCGTTGGACAAGGCGGGGTTCAAGGTTCAGATCGATCGCAGCTACTCCGACAAGGTCGACCAGGGACGGGTCATCAGCCAGAGCCCGAACAGCGGCAAGGGCTTCAAGGACGACACCATCACGCTCAAGGTCTCCCGTGGCCCGGAGTTCATCGACGTTCCCAACGTGGTCGGCGAACGCCGCCGCGACGCGAAGCGCATCCTCGGCAAGGCCGGCTTCAAGATCCGGAGCATCGGCACCGGCAACTTCGTCGTGGTGGCGCAGCGTCCGAGCGGCAGCGACAAGGCGAAGCCCGACAGCGAGGTCACGATCCTCGGCTTCTGACCGCTCCGGAAACCGGGGCGTTCGACCGGTGCGTCCTCAGCGACCGCTGAGCATCTCGGCGACGAGGAACGCCAGCTCCAGCGACTGCTCGCGGTTGAGGCGGGGGTCGCAGAGCGTCTCGTAGCGATGCGAGAGGCCTTCGGCGGACAGCTTCGCTCCCCCGCCGACGCACTCGGTGACGTCGTCGCCGGTCAGCTCGACGTGCAGGCCACCCGGCCAGGTTCCGAGTGCACGATGGACCTCGAAGAAGCCGCGGACCTCGTCGATGACGTCGTCGAACTCGCGCGTCTTGTAGCCGTTGCTGGCCTCGAACGTGTTGCCGTGCATCGGGTCGCAGACCCAGGCGACCTCGAGCCCGGCCGCGGTGACCTTCTCGACCAGGTGCGGCAGCAGGTCGCGGACCTTGCCCGCCCCGAACCGCGTGATGAACGTGAGGCGCCCGGGCGTGTGCTCGGGATTGAGGCGCTCGTACAGGGCGATGGCGTCGTCGGCCGTCGTGGTGGGGCCCAGCTTGACGCCGATCGGGTTGGCGATGTGGCTCAGCAGCTCCACGTGCGCACCGTCGAGCTGGCGCGTGCGCTCCCCGATCCAGACGAAGTGTCCGGACACGTCGTAGGGGCGGTCGGTGCGCGAGTCGATGCGGGTGAGCGAGTGCTCGTACTCCAGGATCAACGCCTCGTGCGAGGAGTAGAAGTCGACGGAGTGGAACTCGTCCGGGTCGACGCCGATGGCATCCATGAAGGCCAGCGCCCGATCGATCTCGGCCCCGATGCGCTCGTAGCTGACGCCCACCGGGCTGCGCTTGACGAAGTCGGTGTTCCACGCGTGCATCTGCCGCAGGTCCGCGTAGCCGCCGGTCGTGAACGCCCGGGCGAGATTCAGCGTGGCCGATGAGGCGTGGTAGACGTCGACGAGCCGCTGCGGGTCGTGCACCCGAGACTCGGCGGTGAAGTCGAAGCCGTTCACGGCGTCGCCGCGGTAGGCCGGCAGGGTGACCCCTTCGCGGGTCTCGGTGTCGCTGGAGCGCGGCTTGGCGTACTGGCCGGCGAGACGGCCGACCTTGACCACCGGCACGCTGGCCGCGTAGGTGAGGACCACGGCCATCGACAGGAGCACGCGCAGCTTGTTGCGCACGTTCTCGGCGGTGACGCCCTCGAAGGTCTCGGCGCAGTCGCCGCCTTGGAGCAGGAACGCCTCGCCGCGCGCCACCGCGGCCATGCGCTCGCGAAGGTCGTCGCACTCGCCGGCGAAGACGAGCGGTGGCATCCGGCGGAGCTTCTCGACGGCCCGGTCGCGGGCAGCCGTGTCGCCATACGTGGGCTGCTGGGCAGCGCCGATCGCATGGAGGTGGTCCAGACTGGGGATGCTCACCGCTCAAGGGTACCGAGCGAGTGCGTGCGGACCCCCGCGCGGCGCCATCCTGACTGCGCCGCCAGCGCGGCGCTCAGCCGAAGAGGACCTCGACCTCCTCGTAGAGCTCGGGCCGGACGACCTTCAGCTCCGAGGTGCCCTCGGCGAGCGGCACCCGGACGATGTCGGTGCCGCGGAGGGCCACCATCGTGCCGAAGTCACCGTCGGTGACGGCCTGGATGGCGTGCAGGCCGAACCGGGTCGCGAGCCAGCGGTCGAACGCCGTGGGCGTGCCGCCACGCTGGATGTGGCCGAGGGTGACCGCGCGGGCCTCCCGACCGGTGCGCGCCTCGATCTCATGGGCCAGCCGGTCGCCGATGCCACCGAGCCGGACGTGCCCGAACGCGTCCTTCTCGCCGCTGACCAGCTCCATCGTCCCCTCCAGCGGCGTGGCGCCCTCGGCCACGACGATGATCGGTGAGTAGTGGGTGGCGAACCGGCTCTCGACCTGCGCGCAGACCTTGTCGATGTCGAACGGTCGCTCCGGGATCAAGATGATGTTGGCACCGCCGGCCAGGCCGCTGTGCAGGGCGATCCAGCCCGCGTGCCGTCCCATCACCTCGACGACGAGCGCGCGATGGTGCGACTCGGCGGTGGTGTGCAGGCGGTCGATCGCCTCCATGGCGATGTTGACCGCGGTGTCGAAACCGAAGGTGAAGTCGGTCCCGGAGAGGTCGTTGTCGATCGTCTTGGGGACACCGACGACGTTGACGTCCATCTCCGACAGCTGGGTCGCGACGCCGAGCGTGTCCTCTCCGCCGATGGCGATCAGGGCCTCGCAGCCGTTGGCCGCGAGGCTGTCCTTGATGCGCTCGACCCCGTTCTCGATCGAGAACGGGTTGGTTCGGGAGGAGCCGAGAATGGTGCCGCCCCGCGGCAGGATGCCGCGCACCTGCTGGATGCCGAGCTCCATCGTGTCGTTCTCGAGCGGGCCCTTCCAGCCGTCGCGGAACCCGACGAAGTCGTGGCCGTGCGCCTTCACCCCTTTGCGTACCGCGCCGCGGATCACCGCATTGAGGCCTGGGCAGTCGCCACCACCGGTCAGCATGCCGACGCGCATCGTTCCTCCTGGTTGCTCGGTTCAGTCCGGCTTGATCTCGTCCCAGATCTCATCGGCCTCGGCACGGGCCGCGACCTTGGCCTGCTCGCGCTCGGAGTCGCGGTCGCGCTTCTTCGCGTCCTGCGCATACAGGTCGACGTACTCCTGGCCGGAGAGCCGCATGATCTCGTACATGATCTCGTCGGTGATGGCGCGCAGGATGTAGCGGTCGTCCTGCAGTCCCTCATAACGGCTGAAGTCGAGCGGCTTGCCGAACCGGACGCCCGGACGGGCCATCGAGCCGAAGACCTTGCCGGGCGGCGCGATGACGTCGGAGTTGATGACGGCGACCGGGATCACCGGCACGCCCGCCTCGAGCGCGATGCGCGCGACACCGGTGCG
The DNA here is from genome assembly GCA_963695295.1 of uncultured Actinomycetota bacterium. Taxonomy (GTDB): domain Bacteria; phylum Actinomycetota; class Actinomycetes; order Propionibacteriales; family Nocardioidaceae; genus Aeromicrobium. Next base: position 240,483 of record OY968771.1, read on the forward strand.
CCCCCGGTAGAGCTTGCCGTCGTGGGAGCGCGTGCCCTCGGGGTAGATGCCGCAGACCTCGCCGTCGGCCAGCAGCCGCAGCTGGGTCGAGATGGCGCCGGCGGCGGCGCTGCCGCTGCTGCGATCGATCGGCACCTGGCCGGAGCCGGAGAAGAACTTCTTCTGCAACCACCCCTTGATGCCCGGCGTCTCGAAGTACTCGGCCTTGGCGACGAAGGTGACGCGGCGCGGGATGACCACGGGCATGAACAACCAGTCGCTGTAGGACAGGTGGTTGCTGGCCAAGATGGCGGGCCCTTCCTTGGGAACGTTCTCGGTTCCCTCGGCCCATGGCCGGAAGATCAGCTTGATCAGCGGACCCAGTGCCAGGAACTTGAGGAACCAATAGAACACGCCGTCTCCTTCGGTGGTCGCTGGCGACTCTACTCTGAACACCGCCTGCGCGAGACCCACGCCATGCGTGAGAATGGGGCCATGACCGAGACCCTCTCCGTCGTCGCCGGGGCCGAGCCGTTCGACCACGACGACGGCCCCGTCGGAGTGCTGCTCTGCCACGGATTCACCGGCTCACCAGCATCGATGACGCCATGGGCCCGGTACCTCGCCGAGCGCGGTCACACCGTGCGGGTTCCGCGGCTTCCCGGCCACGGCACCACCTGGCGGGAGATGAACCGCACCGGCTGGGACGACTGGTACGCCACCGTCGACGCCTCGCTGACCGAGCTCGCGGAGCGCTGCGAACGGGTCGCCGTCGGCGGGTTGTCGATGGGTGGTGCGCTCGCGCTACGGCTCGCCGAGATGCGTCCTGACGACGTCGACGCCCTCGTGCTGGTGAACCCGGTGGTGGACGTGAAGAACTGGCAGCTGCGGCTCCTGCCGCTCCTGAAGTGGGTCGTGCCTGCGACGCCGGGCATCGGCAACGACATCAAGAAGCCCGGCACCGACGAGGTCGGCTACGACAGGACCCCGCTCAAGGCGCTCGCCTCGCAGCTGCAGGGCTGGCGCGCCATCCGCGCCGACCTCGGCAGGATCACCGCGCCGATCCTCGTGTTCCGCTCCACCGACGACCACGTCGTCGACGCCACGAGCCTCCCGCTCATTCGCGACGGGGTGGCCTCGAGCGTCGCCGAGTTCGTCACCTTGGAGGACAGCTTCCACGTCGCCACGCTCGACCACGACGCGCCGCTCATCTTCGAACGGTCCGCCGCCTTCATCGCGGACCACGTCAAGGTCGCTGATGGGTGAGAAGCCAGACGACTTCGACGAGATCGTGCAGCACCTCGACCTCGACCTCTCCTTTCCCGACGAGGAGCGGCCGAAGCGCGATCCGGAGCATCCCAGCGTGCGCAACCTCAAGGTGCCGCCGCCGGAGGAGCTCGAGCCGGATGCCGACGACCGGCCGGACGAGCCGTTCTACCGACGCGTCGAGCCGGCACCGATCCGCCCGAAGCACCGGGGGCGCACGCTCGCCTGGATCGCGGTGCTGGGCTCACCGCTCGCGATCATCGTGGCCACGTTCGTGCACGTGTGGCTGGCCAAGCCGGTGCTCCTGGGCATCGGCCTCACGTTCGTGGCCGGATCGATCTACCTGATCTCCCAGCTACCTGAGCACGGTCCCGGTCGCTCGGACTGGCCCGACGACGGCGCGGCGCTCTGAAACCGCGCCGCGCTATCGGCCCCTCGAGAGTGCGAGGTCCGCGGCTCCGATGAGACCGGCCTCCGGGCCGAGCTCGGCGGCGACGATCCGCGCCTCGGTTCGGTAACCGCGCCCGGTCAACGTCCGGGCGAACGCGGCGCGCGCCGGCCCGAGCAGCAGCTCCCCGGCCCCGATGACACCGCCTCCGATGACCACGACGCCGGGATCGAGCACCGCCGCGAGATTCGCCACGCCGACGCCGAGCCAGTCGCCGACCTCGGCCAGCTGCGCGATCGCGTCACCGTCACCGTCGCGAGCCGCTGCCGTGACGTGGTGGCCCTCGATGTCGCGGACATCGCCGCCGGCCATCTCGAGCAGGCGCCGACCGAGTGGCGTACCGCCGGCCGCGGCTCCCTGCCCGAGACGCGCGAGAACCCGGCCGCTCGCGTACTGCTCCCAGCACCCCCGGTTGCCGCACTCGCAGGGCAGGCCGTCCGGGACGACCTGCATGTGGCCGAACTCACCGGCGATCCCGTGGCTGCCGCGGTAGGGCCGGCCGTCGATGACGATGGCTCCGCCGATGCCGGTGCCGAGGGTCACCATCACCACGTCGGCCTCTCCTCGGGCCGCGCCGAAGCGCCACTCCGCCCAGGCCCCGGCGTTCGCGTCGTTCTCGACGACCACGGGAAGCCCGAGGCGCTCGGTCGCGGTGTCCCGGAGCGGCTCGTTCCGCCAGGCGAGGTGGGGAGAGAAGAGCACGGTCGCACCATCGGCGTCGACGAAACCGGCCGCGCCGATCCCGACGGCGCTCACGACGTGCCCACTCCGGAGCTGCTCGACGATCCGGACGATCGCGTCCAGGACGGCCGCCGGATCGGTGCCCGGGGTGTCGGCACGTTCGCGCGCCCGGACCTGCCCGTCCTCGTCGACGACGCCGGCGGCGATCTTCGTGCCGCCGACGTCGATGCCGATGGCGAGCTGGCCGGACACGGTCAGTCCGAGCTGCGGGCGAGGTCGGCGGCACCGATGATGCCGGCCTCGGTGCCGAGCGCCGCGGGCCGGAGCTCGGCGACCCGGCGGTGGTCCCCCGCGGATAGGTGGGACTCGAACGCCTGGCGAACCGGAGCGAGCAACAGGTCGCCGGCGTCGGCCACCCCTCCGCCGATGGCGATCACCCGCGGGTCGAGGACCGCCGCGAGGGTCGCGATGCCCTCGCCGAGCCACTGACCCACGTCGCGGAGCAGGTCGACGCACATCGGGTCGCCCTCCCGGGCGAGGTCGGTGACCATGGGACCGGTGATCGCGTCGGCGTCGCCGGCCACCCGGCGCAGCGGTTCGGCCTGCGGATCGGCCGATTCCAGCCGAGCCCGGGCGTCTCGGACGAGCGCACGCCCGCTGCCGTACTGCTCCAGGCAGCCCCGTTGCCCGCATCCGCACCGGCGTCCGTTCGGGACCAGGCGGAGGTGGCCGATCTCGGCAGCGGCGCCGAACCCGCCGCGGAACAGCATCCCTTGGTGCACGATCCCGCCCCCGACGCCGGTGCCGACCGTGACGAACAGCAGGTCGTCGGTGTCCTCCCCGGCCCCGAAGCGGTACTCGCCCCAGGCGGCGGCGTTGGCGTCGTTCTCGACGACCACGGGAAGGTCGACGCGCTTGCCGACCGCTTCGGCGAGCGGCTCATCGACCCAGTCGATGTTGGGGGCGAACCGCACCGTGGCTCGGTCGACGTCGATGAAGCCGGCCGCGCCGATGCCGATGCCGACCACGTCGAGACCGGGCTCCTCTCCGAGCAGGCGCTCGACGAGGGTGGCGACCGCGGCGGCGATGTCATCGGCGTCGCCGGGAGTGGGCTCGTGGGCGGACCGGACGACGCGTCCGTCGGCGGAGACGAGTCCGGCGGCGATCTTCGTACCTCCGATGTCGACACCGATGCCGTGCCGCTCGCCGACCGGCCCTTGGCTCATGGCCGGTCCGTGGGCGGCGCCGCGGCGTCCGGGGGCAATGTGCGCTCGAGCATGTCCCGCATGGTCCGGCCGAGCTGCACGGCTGCGTCGGTGACCTGCTCCACGACCTCGGGATGCTCGTGGACGAACCCGACGACCTGACAGATCGGGCACCAGCCCGTGGTGCAGACGTGCGCGCCTGCCGCGTCCGACTCGTCCGCGCCCGGCCGACGCGCCTCGGCAGCGAGGGCGTGCAGCAGCCGCGCGGTTTCCTGGGCGAGCGAACCGACGGCGTCCTCCGATCCCCCGCCCGCTGTCTCGGGCTCAGCCACGAGTGCCCTCGACGTGCCGCTTCAACCCCTTCAGGGCGGTGTCGATGATGACCTTCTCGGCCTTGCGCTTGAGCAGCCCGAGCATCGGGATGGAGACGTCGACGGACAGCTGATAGGTGACGCGCGTGCTCTCCTCGTCGAGGGGTTCGAGCTCGTAGCGACCGTCCATGGACGTCAGCATCGAGCCGCGCTCGACGAGCTGCCACGTGACCGACTCATCGCCCTTCCACACGTAGGAGAGGTCGTACTGGTCCTTGATCGGGGTGGCCTCCAGCACGAAGTGCACACGCTCCGGGCGTCCGTCCGCGGCCGTGGCCACCACCTCGGCGACCCGCACACCGGTGGCCCAGGTCGGGTACTCGTCGAAGTCGGCGATGACGTCCATGATGCGGCTGGGGTTTGCGCCGATGACGATGTCGCTGGTCGTGCGGGCCATCAGGTCTCCTCGTCCTTGGTCTCGCCCATCGTAGTCGTGGCCGCTGGTCGCACGACACCTGCGGGGCGGGGAGGAACGAGCCGGCGACGACGTCGAGGAACGACGCGGGCGGGCAGGTAGCCTGCCGTACGTGGCTCAGACGCACCCGACCGCCGACGGCAACCTCACCGACGACGTCCTCGATCGGCTGGCCCTCGACAGCGGAGCCGTGGCCCTGGCCCGACGGGGCGACGAGGGCTGGCAGGACGTCACGATCGGCACCTTCCACCAGGAGGTGACCTCCGTCGCGAAGGGCCTCGTCGCCGCCGGGGTGCAGGCCGGCGACCGGGTCGTGCTGCTGTCGAAGACGCGCTATGAGTGGACGCTGTTCGACTACGCGATCTGGTGGGCCGGCGCCGTCACCGTACCGGTCTACGAGTCGTCCTCGGCGGCTCAGATCGCCTGGATCCTGGCTGACTCCGGCGCGGTCGCGGCCGTCGTGGAGAACGACGCCCACGCCGCCCGGGTGGACGAAGCCCGTGCGGACGCCCCCGACCTGGCGCACGTCTGGACCATCGACGGCGGGGGCGTGGAGTCGCTCAGCAGCGCCGGGTCCGACGTGGGCGACGACGCGCTGGACGAACGTCGCAAGGCACTCGGTCCCGATTCCCTCGCCACGCTCATCTACACGTCCGGGACCACCGGCCGCCCGAAGGGATGCCGCCTGACGCACGGAAACTTCCGGGCCGAGCTGGCCGGCGCGATCGAGCGCCTGCCGGAGCTGTTCGGGCGGGAGGGCGCGTCCACCCTGCTGTTCCTCCCGCTGGCGCACGTGTTCGCCCGCATCATCCAGGTCGGCGCCATCCGCACCGGCGCCAAGCTCGGCCACACCGCCGACATCAAGGACCTGGTGAGCCATCTCGGCGAGTTCGAGCCGACGTTCGTCCTCGGCGTCCCGCGGGTGTTCGAGAAGGTCTTCAACACCGCGAGCAGCCGGGCCTACGCCGACGGTCGTGGCGCGATCTTCGACCGGGCCGTCCAGACCGCGATCTCCTACAGCCGCGCGCAGGAGACCGGCAAGCCCGGGGTCGCCCTCCGCACCCGTCACGCGCTCTTCGACCGACTCCTCTACGGCAAGCTGCGTGCGGCTCTCGGCGGGCACACCGAGTGGGCCATCTCCGGTGGTGCTCCGCTCGGTGAGCGCCTCGCGCACTTCTACCGGGGCATCGGCGTCCCCGTGCTCGAGGGCTACGGCCTCACCGAGACCACCGCCGCCCTGAGCGTGAACACCCCCGAGCACCAGCGCGTCGGCACCGTGGGCCGTCCGTTCCCCGACACCGAGGTCGACGTCACCTCCGACGGCGAGCTGCGGTTCCGTGGCCCGCAGGTGTTCTCCGGCTACTGGAACGACCCCGAAGCCACCGCCGAGGTCCTCGACGAGGCTGGTTGGCTGTCCACCGGCGACCTCGGCGAGGTCGACGACGACGGCTTCATCCGGGTCACCGGGCGCAAGAAGGAGATCCTCGTGACGGCCGGGGGCAAGAACGTCGCACCGGCGGTGCTCGAGGACCGCATCCGGGCCCACGCCTACGTCAGCCAGTGCCTGGTCGTCGGCGACGGCAAACCGTTCGTCGCCGCCCTCGTCACCGTCGACCGAGAGGCGTGGACGGGCTCACTCGACGACCCGGCGCTGGAGACGGCCGTCCAGGCGGCGATCGACGAGGCCAACGCCCAGGTGTCGCAGGCCGAGTCGATCCGCAAGTTCGTGGTCCTCCCGGAGGACTGGACCGAGGACAACGGCTACCTGACGCCGTCGTTCAAGGTGAAGCGCAACGCCGTGCTGCGCGACTTTCACGACACGGTCGAGGCGCTCTTCGTCAGGTAGTCGCGCCACTGGGTGGTGAGCTGCTCGATCGAGAGGTCGAACGCGCGGCGCACGGCAAGATCGGCGGCGGTGCCGCGCAGCACGTCGCGGTAGAACCGCACGATGGTCGCGTCCGTGTACCGCTCGCCCAGCATCCGGAACACCAACCAGGTCGACTCGTAGACGGCGCCCAGACCGTGACCGGCCCGGCCGAAGTCATCGGCCGTCGGCAGCGTCTCGGGTGGTCCCTCCTCGGCGACCAGCTTCAACGCCGCGCCCGCGCTCAGCGACAGCGGCGCCGTGTCATCGTGCAGGGCCACGAAGTCCGCGAAGCCCTCGACCACCCACAGCTCGGGCTCGCGACCGACCGCGCCGGTGAGCAGATGGGTGGCCTCGTGGTTGACGACGACCTGGGCGGCCCGGCGGTCCATGGTCGCGAACTGCGCCGGGTTGAGTACGACCACCCGGGCGGTGTCGGCACCGCCGTCGACGGTCGTGGAGACGGCCGCGATCTGGGCGATCTCGCGCTGCGGACGTCCGACGAGGCCGGCCGCCAGGCTGCGGGTGCGCGGCGAGATGACGATCAGGTCACCCTTCGTGCCGGGCACGACCTCCCGCACCTGCGCGCGCGCGTTCCGTGCCAGCTTCGGGACGTCGAGGTCGGGCACGCCACCGTCGACCGTGACGATCCGGACGTTGGCCCCCTCCCGGACCGCGATGCGGCCGGCGAGCCACAGCGGCAAGGGGGCGTCTCGCGCGGAGGCGGACCGGACCGCGAAGGTGCCGTCCCGCTGCGGATCGAGCCGGAGATCGACGGTGGCGTCGCGGACCGACGTACCGGTGATGATCGAGTCCGGCCCGACCCGCCAGGACACCGCGACCTCGGCGACGGTGGACCCGTCGGCGCGGTCGGCGACCTCTCCCCCGCGCAGGTAGCGCAGCTCGACGTCGGTGACGTCCAGGGCGGCCCGGCCGTCCCACGCGTCGGTCGCGAAGGCCCGCGCGCGGGGTCCGGACCCGGCCGCGGCCACGAACGCGTCGCGAGATTCGGCCTCACTCAGCGCACGAACCTGGGCGATCAGCAGGGACGCGGCGTCATCGGGGATGGGCACGGCGTCGCCCGGCGTCGGGGATTCCCAGGGTCGCTGCCAGCCGAGCAGCGCGACGGCCAGCACGAGGAGTGCGGCTCCGGCGGCCAGGTTCGGCGACAGTCGCCGCCGAGCGTCAGCCAACCCGCCCGGCTCTGCTGTAGCCACCCAATCCGGTGATCTCGACGACCTTGCCCGGCCGCGGCGCGTGGATGACCTTGCCGTTGCCGAGATACATGCCGTCGTGGGACATGTCGCCGTAGAACACCAGGTCACCCGGCTGGAGCGCGCTCATCGGGATGTGCTGGGTGGCGCCGTACTGCGGTCCGACCACGCGCGGGAGCGACACACCGGCGGCCCGCCAGGATGCCTGCATCAGGCCCGAGCAGTCCCACCCGTTGGGACCGGTGCCGCCGTAGACGTACGCGTCGCCGAGCTGCGCCTTGGCGAAGGCGATGGCCTTCGCCGCGCGCCCACTGGCCGGGATGTCGAAGTCGATGGTGGTGTTGCTGCGGTTGAACGCGGCCTGTTGCGCGGCACTCAGGAGGGCGAGCTTGCGCTTGGCCTCCGCGTGCTTCGCCTCGATCTCGTCGCGCTGCTTCGCGAGGTCCTTCTTGTCGTCGGCGAGGGAGACCTGACGGTCCTCGAGCTGGGCCCGGCGGTCCTTGAGCTGCTGAGCGACCGTGCCGAACTTCTCCAGCTGGTCGGCGCGGGTGCTGTTCAGCGCCTGCACGGCGCCGAGCCCGTCGAGGAACTCCTCCGGATCGCCACTGCCGAGCAGGTTGATCGTGGGGCCGAGCGGTGCGTCCATGTGCTGCTGCACGATGGCCGAGCTGATGGCCTCCTTCTGCTCCCGGTAGCCGACCATCTGTCGGTCGATGTCGCCGCTGAGGTCGGAGATCTCCTGCTTGGTCTGCTTGATCTGGACCGTGAGCAGGTTGACCTGCTCGTTGGCCGCCTCGGCCTCGTGGAAGGCCTGCTCGACGTCCTTGGGCGTGACCTTCGGCTCGGCCCCGGCACTGGTGACCGGACCGGTGATGAGGCCTGCGGTCACGACGGAGGCGGTGACGGCCGCGAGCGCGACTCTCCGCCATGGGGTCGCCGACGCGATCGGGTGGACAGTCCGGATACGCGAGAGGCGCACGCACAACTCCTACAGATCCTCGACGCCTGCCGGGTGAGCTGACGAGTTCGGGCCAAGGTCGCCCTACGGCTCAGGAGAACCGATTCACCCCAACCACCTGGGTCCCCGGCACGTCGCGGTTGTCTTCCCCACATCCGCGGCGTTTCGGCGGTGCGCCCGATGCCGACCTGTTTGACCGGGCATTCTCCGAGCGCACAAGCGCCCACTGTAGGGGCGGACGGAGGGTTCGTTCAACCTCAGGACACCTGCGTGTCGGGCGCCGTGAGCGGGATCACGAGCCGCAACGGAGGGACCAGGCCTTCGTCGGCGAGGGTGCCGAGTGCGGCCACCTCGTCGCCGTCCAGCTCGATCCCGTCCGGCGGAGAGCCCAGGAGGACGGTGACGACGCAGTCGCCGCAAGCCCCCGGGCTGCGGACCATGCAGCGGTCGCAGTCGACCGTGACCGGGTCGGTCAGATCCTTCATGAGACACCTCCTGTGACTGGCAACAGAGACGCTAGACGGCCCCGCCGACACAATCCGGCGACCGGTGCCCGAAACCCACCAGCCACACCCGTCACACCGGGTTGTCGGACGTTCGAACTAGCGTTCGATCCGTGGAAGCACTGCAGGCCTCGTTCGACGACCTCGGCCGCCCCCTGTCCGAGGTCACGTTCTGCGTCGTCGATCTGGAGACCACGGGCGGATCCGCCACCGCCGGTTCCAAGATCACCGAGGTGGGCGCGGTCAAGGTACGCGGTGGCGAGGTCGTGGGCGAGTTCCAGACCCTCGTCAACCCGGACGAGACCATCCCGGCGTTCATCACGGTGCTCACCGGCATCACCGACGCCATGGTCATCGACCAACCGCGTATCGCCGAGGTGCTGCCCAGCTTCCTGGAGTTCGCCCGCGGCACCGTGCTCGTGGCGCACAACGCACCGTTCGACACCGGCTTCCTCAAGCACTTCAGCCGCGCGCTCGGCATCCCGTGGCCGCGGTTCGAGGTTCTCGACACCGCCGTCCTGGCCCGGCGCACGCTCCTGCGCGACGAGGTGCCCAACGTCCGGCTCGCCACGCTGGCTCGGGTCTTCCACGCCACCACCACGCCCAACCACCGGGCGCTGTCCGACGCCCGCGCCACCGTCGATGTCCTCCACGCACTCTTCGAGCGCCTCGGCCCACTCGGCGTCACCACGCTCGAGGAGGTCGCCACGTTCACGGCCCGGGTCACGCCGGCCCAGCGCAAGAAGCGTCACCTCGCCGAGCACCTGCCGCAGGCACCCGGGGGTCTACCTGTTCCGCGACATGCGCGACGACGTCCTGTACGTCGGGACGTCCCGACGGCTCCGTACCCGGGTTCGCAGCTACTTCACCGAGTCCGAGACCCGTACCCGCATGGGCGAGATGGTGATGCTGGCCCACCGCGTCGAGGGCATCGTCTGTGCCACCACGCTGGAGGCGCAGGTGCGCGAGCTGCGGCTGATCGCGCGGCACCGGCCCCCTTACAACCGCCGGTCGAAGTTCCCCGACCGGCTGTCGTGGCTCAAGCTCACTCGCGAGCCGTGGCCGCGACTCTCGGTGGTCAAGCGCATCCTCGACGACGACGCCGACTACATCGGTCCGTTCGGCAGTCGTTCGTCCGCCGAGGACGCCCTCGCCGCGCTGCACGACACCTTCCGCATCCGGCAGTGCACACCGCGGCTCGCCCGACGCTCACGCCGCCATGCCTGCGCGCTTGCCGAGCTGGGCCATTGCCTCTCCCCGTGCGACGGCTCGGTCGAACCGGCGACCTACGAGGCCGAGGTGCTGCGCGTCCAGCGGGCCATGACGGCCGACCCGGTCGAGCTCGTCGAGGCGATCCGCGGCCGCATGAGCGACCTGGCCGGGCACGAGCGCTTCGAGGACGCCGCTCGCTGGCGCGATCGCCTCACCGCCTTGGTGCGGGCGGTCGTGCGGACGCAGCGCCTCGCCGAGCTCACCGCGGTGCGCCGAGCTCGTGGCCGCCGCCCCGCACCAGGACGGGTGGGAGATCCACGTGCTCCGACACGGCCGTCTCGCCGGTGCGGGTGTCATGCCACACGGCACCCACCCGGCGGGCTGGGTCGACGCCCTGCTGGCCACGGCCGAGTCCGTCGATCCGGGCTACGGTCCGGTGCCCGCGGCCACTGCGGAGGAGACCGAGTGCCTGCTCCGCTGGCTCGACACCCCGGGGTTGCGCATCGTGCGCGGCACCTGGCAGGCGCAGCTCGCCGGCGGCGCCCGCCACCTCCAGCAGCTCCTCCCCCGCGAGAGAGAACCCGCCCCGCCGCGAGAGGGAAACCTCCCGGCGGCGAGAGAGAAGCCGCCCGGTCGCGAGAGAGGAACCTCCGCGCGCCGACCGTTAGGGTGACGACATGATCACCGCGATCGTCTTCATCCAGGCCGATGTGTCCCGGCTATCGGAGATCGCCGAGAGCATCGCCGACATCTCCGGTGTGAGCGAGGTCTACTCGGTCACCGGCGACCTCGATCTGCTCGCCATGGTGCGGGTGCGCACCCATGAGGAGATCTCCGACGTGGTCGCCGATCAGCTGAACAAGGTCGAGGGTGTGCTGTCGACGCAGACCCAGATCGCCTTCCAGACGTTCAGCCACCATGACCTCGACGAGGCCTTCAGCATCGGGCTGTGACCTTCTCTCTCGCGGCGGGGAGGTTTCCCTCTCGCGGCGGGGAGGTTTCCCTCTCGCGGCGGGGTCAGGCGAGGTCTTGAGTGGTGCTGGCCCAGAGGTCGAGGACCCGGCGGGCGGCGCCTGAGTCGAGGGACTCGCGCGCCCGCTCGATGCCGGCGGCCATCCGGTCCTCCAGCGCTCCCTCGGTGCCCTGGTGGGCGGCGAGGCCCGCGCCGGCATTGAGCAGCACGGCGTCGCGCACCGCCGACTTCTCGCCGTCGAGCACGCGGTTGAACACCGCTGCGTTGAACTCCGGGTCCCCACCGGTGAGCGCGGACGGCTCGGACCGGTCGATCCCCAGGCGCTGGGGGTCGAGCTCGTGGTCGGCGACCACACCGGTGGCGGGGTCGCCCACCCAGACCCGGGAGGTCGTGGTCGTGGTGATCTCGTCGAGGCCATCGTCGCCGCGGAACACCAGCGCATCGGCACCACGCCCCGCCAGGATCCCGGCCATGATCGGCGCCATGCGGGCGTCGGCCACGCCGACGGCCATGGCATCGGGACGGGCCGGGTTGACCAGCGGTCCGAGGAAGTTGAACGGCGTCGGGATGCCGAGCTCGCGTCGGGGCGCGGCCGCGAACCGGAACGATGCGTGGAACACCGGCGCGAAGCAGAACGTGATGCCCGCCGCCGTCAGGACGTCGACGAGCTTCTCCGGCGGGACGTCCAACCGGACGCCGAGCTGTTCGAGCACGTCGGCCGACCCGCTCGCACTGGTGGCCGCACGGTTGCCGTGCTTGACGACCGGCACGCCGGCGCCGGCGATCACGACGGCCGACATCGTGGAGATGTTCACGGTGCGCGCACCGTCGCCGCCGGTACCGACGATGTCGACCGTCCGCCCGTCGACGGTCATCGGCGTGGCGTGGCGGTACATCGCGTCGACGAGGCCCTGCATCTCCGCCTGCGTCTCGCCCTTGCCGCGCAGGGCGACGGCGAACCCGGCGATCTGGGCGGGGGTGGCGTTGCCGGTGAGGATCTCGTCCATCGCCCACGACGTGGCCGCCGCGTCGAGGTCCTGCTTGGCGACCAGGGCGCTCAGAACGACCGGCCAGCTGTTGGCGGTCACGGTCAGGCCGACTGCAGGACGCCGCGCGCGAGGTCGATGACCGTCGCGGCCAGGCGGAAGGGGTCGATGGGGTGCGGCAGCGCGGCCTCGGCCCTGGACCAGGTGGCCAGCCAGGCGTCCTGCGGGCGCCCGGTCAGCACGAGGACGGGCGGCGCCTGGTAGATCTCGTCCTTCATCTGCCGGGCGATGCCCATGCCACCGGCGGGCACCGCCTCGCCGTCGAGGATCACGAGGTCGAAACCGCCGGCATCGAGATGATTGAACACGACCGGTTCGGTGGCGCACTCGACGTACTCGAACGGCGGGAGGTCCGGATGCGGGCGAGCCCCCAGCGCGGAGATGACGGACGCCCGAACGTCCCGGTCGTCGCTGTAGACCAGGACTCTGAGGGTCTTGTGCTCGCTCACGATCGAATCGTACATAATGAGCGCGTGGCGACTACTTCGATCATCCCGGCGTCCAGGCTCCACGGCACCGAGGGGCGTCCTTCGATGGTCGCCGTGGGCACCATCGTGTGGCTCGCCAGCGATCTGCTCTTCTTTGCCGGGCTGTTCGCGGCGTACTTCACCATCCGCAACGTCTCACCGGAACTGTGGATCCAGGAGACGGCGAAGCTCGACATCCCCTTCGCGACCATCAACACCACGATCCTGGTGCTCTCGTCGGTGACCTGCCAGTACGGCGTCTTCGCCGCCGAACGCGGGCGCGCCGGTCGCACGGGCACCATCTGGCAGATCAGGCAGTGGGGCGTCCGCGAGTGGTTCGTCCTCACCTACTTCATGGGCGCCTTCTTCATCGCCGGCCAGGCCACCGAGTACGCCTCCCTCGTCACCGAGCACACCACCATCTCCTCCTCGCCGTACGGATCGGTGTTCTATCTCGCCACCGGCTTCCACGGCCTGCATGTCCTCGGCGGGCTCATCGCCTTCCTCCTCGTCATCGGGCGAACGTTCATGGCACGCAACTTCACCCACGAGCAAGCCGTCTCGGCGATCGTCGTCTCGTACTACTGGCACTTCGTCGACATCGTCTGGGTTGGCCTGTTCGCGACGATCTACCTGCTGCAGTGAGAAGGACCACGTCACGTGCCCGATCGGGCGCTCGCCTCGGTACGCTGAGTCGACCCAACAGGAATTGAGGTTCTGGTGCGGAAACTCTCGACCCGTCGCCGGCATCCCCTCGCCGGTCTCGTCGTCCTCCTCGTGGGGCTCGTCGTGGCCGGCGGTCTGTACTCGGCCTTCGCCCCCGAGCCCGCCACCGCCGAAGAGGCGACCGCTCGCGACGTCGAGGCCGGACGCCAGCTCTTCCTCATCGGCTGCGCGAGCTGCCACGGCAAGAACGCCGAGGGCCTCACCACACGCTCCGGCGGCAACTACGGACCATCCCTGATCGGCGTCGGCGCCGCCGCCGTCGACTTCCAGGTGGGCACCGGACGCATGCCGATGGCCCAGTCCGGGCCGCAGGCGCCCCGCAAGGATCCGGAGTACACCGCGGAGGAGACCCGACAGCTCGCCGCGTACATCGCGTCGCTGGCTCCCGGGCCGGCGATCCCCGAGGCCGAGTACCTCGACTGGCGGGCCGCGAACACCGACGAGATCCGCGAGGGCGGGGAGTTCTTCCGCACCAACTGCACGGCCTGCCACAACTCCGTGGGGGCCGGTGGCGCGCTCCCCAACGGCCGCTCCGCACCCAGCATCCAGGGTGTCAGTGCCAAGCACATCTATGAGGCGATGCTCACCGGCCCGCAGCAGATGCCGCTGTTCTCCGACGACGTCATCACGCCGGAGGACAAGCGCAACGTCATCGCCTACGTCAAGACGCTGGAAGAGCAGCCCAGCTACGGCGGGATCGGCGGCGGCGGGTACGGACCGGTGGTCGACGGCATGTTCACCTTCATCATCGGCATCGCCGCCCTGGTCGGATTCGCCGTCTGGATCGGCGCCCACGGAACGAGAGTGAAGAAGCAGCGATGAGCGACGAGCTGGAAACGATCGAGGAGCACGAGCCGGTCCGCGACCCGGGCCTTCCGGCCCACCAGTGGCGTCCCACCGACGTCGACCAGGCCATGGACCGACGCGCTGAGCTCCAGATCGCCGGCATGTTCGGACTCGCCACCGTCCTGCTGCTCCTCTTCTGCGTGTCCTACTTCGCCGTCGAGCCCGAGCAGACGTTCCTCGGTTGGTCCGCACTCAACTTCGCCCTCGGTGCGTCACTCGGCGGGGCGCTCCTGCTGATCGGATCGGGCATCATCCAGTGGGCCAAGAAGCTCATGGGCGATCACGAGATCGTCGAGATGCGGCACCCCGTCCGCTCCTCCGATGAGGACCGCGCCGGAGTGATGGAAGACATCAACGCCGGGCTCGACGAGTCCGGCGTCGGCCGCCGCCCGCTCATCCGCAACAGCCTCCTCGGGGCCATCGGCGTGCTGAGCCTCGGTCCCCCGATCGTCATGCTGCGCGACCTCGGCCCGCTCCCCAGCGGCCAGAGCGAGACCGTCTGGAAGAAGGGCATGCGGATCGTCAACGACGTCTCCGGCGCCCCGATCAAGCCGGCCGAGCTCGAGGTGGGCCAGCTCGTCAACGCCGAGCCCGCCGTGCTGTTCGAGGAGGACGAGAAGGGCCACCGCCTCATCCACGGCGCGGAGGTCTTGCAGATCAAGTCCAAGGCCGCGGTCATCCTCGTCCGGATGCGCCCCTCCGACATCACCCCGGCAGAGGGGCGGGAGAACTGGGGCATCAACGGCATCCTGTGCTACTCCAAGATCTGCACCCACGTCGGCTGCCCGATCAGCCTGTGGGAGCAGCAGACGCACAACGTGCTGTGCCCCTGCCACCAGTCGACGTTCGATCTCGCCGACTCCGGCAAGGTCATCTTCGGGCCCGCTGCGCGCCCACTGCCGCAGTTGCCCCTCGGCCTAGACTCAGAGGGCTACCTGATCGCGATGAGCGACTTCCACGAAATCATCGCGCCGAGCTACCCAGAACTGGCGCGTGACCAGAAGAAGTTGGATGAGCGTTATGGCTGAACACACCAACGTCGAGGACACCGACTTCGGCAAGAAGGCGGCCGGCCCGGTGGAGTGGCTGGACGATCGTCTGGGTCTCGCGGGGGCCGGCAAGAAGCTCATGCCGGTCCGCAAGGTGTTCCCCGAGCACTGGTCGTTCATGCTCGGCGAGATCGCCTTGTGGTCCTTCATCGTGCTGCTCCTCACCGGCGTGTTCCTGACCTTCTGGTACGACCCGAGCATGGCCGAAGTGACCTACAACGGTTCCTACGAACCGCTGCGCGGCCTGGAGATGTCGCGGGCCTATGCCTCGACGCTCGACATCTCTTTCGACATCCGCGGCGGACTGCTGATGCGTCAGGTCCACCACTGGGCGGCCGCGATCTTCGTCGCCGCGATGATCGTGCACATGCTGCGCATCTTCTTCACCGGTGCGTACCGCAAGCCGCGTGAGATCAACTGGCTGGTCGGCCTCGGACTCCTCACCTTGGGCTTGGTCGAAGGCTTCGCGGGCTATTCACTCCCTGACGACCTGCTCTCCGGCACCGGCCTCCGCTTCGTCGACGGGCTCATCCGGTCCATCCCACTCGTGGGCTCCTATCTGGAGTTCTTCATCTTCGGCGGGGAGTTCCCGGGCGAGATCATCATTCCGCGCCTGTACATGGCTCACATCCTGCTGATCCCGGCTCTCCTGCTGGGCCTCATCGGCCTGCACATGCTGCTGCTCGTCTACCAGAAGCACACCCAGTGGCCCGGCCCGGGACGCACCGAGAACAACGTCGTGGGCTACCCGCTGCTCCCCCAGTACGCGGCCAAGGCCGGCGGCTTCTTCATGGTGGTCTTCGGCTTCACCGCCCTGATGGGCGCGACGCTGCAGATCAACCCGATCTGGAACTACGGTCCCTACAACCCGTCCGAGGTCACGGCCGGATCGCAGCCGGACTGGTACATGGGCTTCGTCGAGGGCGCGGTCCGCGTCACGCCGGCGTGGGAGTGGGACATCCTCGGCTACACCTGGTCGATGAACGTCTTCATCCCCGGTGTCCTGCTGATGGGCGTCATGTTCACCGCCCTCGGCGCCTGGCCGTTCGTGGAGCAGTGGATCACCGGTGACAAGCGCGAGCACCACCTGCTGGAGCGCCCGCGCAACGCCCCGGTGCGCACCGCCTTCGGCGTCGCCGGCATGACGGCGTACGGGGTGTTCTGGATCGGCGGCGGCAACGACATCATCGCGGTCAAGTTCAACCTCGACATCTACGACATCACGAGGTTCGTCCAGGTCGGGGTGTTCGTCCTCCCGGTCCTGGCGTTCATGATCACCAAGCGCATCTGTATCGGCCTGCAACGAGCCGACGCCAATCGCATCCTGCACGGCTACGAGACCGGTGTCATCGAGAGGTCCCCCGACGGCGGGTACGCCGAGCGGCACGCTCCGCTGTCGGTGTCGAGCCAGTTCATGCTCACGTCGCACGACCGCCTGCCGGAGCTGGAGGAGCCGGTCACGGTCGACTCCAACGGCGTCCCGGCCCCCAACGGGCGCGCCGAGCGCCTTCGGGCCCGGTTCCGGAAGTTCTACTACGACGGGGCGATCGACAAGCCGACGGTTCAGGAAGTGGAGCATGCAGCCGAGCACCTCGCCGACCATGACGGCCACCCGGTCGCCCTCGGCGAGGACTTCCAGGGCGTCAGCGAGACCGGCATCCCGAAGAGCCACTGAGGTCCGCCGCAGCGAACCTCGTCGAGTGGACGCCGGACGTCACGCCAGGGCGGAGCCTCGCAGCCAGGCGTCCCAGGAGACGTTCCAGTCGGTCCAGCCGTTCTGGTCCTCCATGCGCCGGGGGCTGTTCTTGAACACGACGATGTCGCCACGCTTGGACCGGTCGTAGAGCCACTTGGCATTGGCGGTGCTCATCCCGGTGCAGCCGTGGCTCACGTTCGCCCGACCGTGTGAGGCCGACGACCAGGGTGCGGCGTGCAGGAACTCACCGGAGTTGGTGACCCGCATCGCCCACTTGACGTCCTCGATGTCGTAGTAGTCCGGGTCCTCGGAGTCGACGCCGGTGGTGGCGGCGTCCATGTCGACCGAGGGGAACTTCTCCATGATGACCTTGGTTCCCTGCCGGGTGCGGTGCTTGGCGTCGCCGGTGCTGACCGGGATCGATCGAGCGCGCTTGCCGTTGATGTCGACGGTGAGCCGGTGCGCGGCGATGTCGACCGTGCTGACCACCTTGTTGCCGATCTTGAAGCTGAACTTCTGATCCTGCTGGCCGTAGATGCCGTTGCCCGCCGGAAGGCTGTTGAGGTTCAGGTCGACCTTGACCGTGGAGTTGGCCGGCCAGTAGTCCTTCGGTCGGTAGTGCACGACGCTGTCGCTGATCCACGACCACGAGCCATCGACGTCCTTCTCGGTCGAGATCGACATGTTGCGCTCGAACAGCTTCTTCTTCTTGACCGGCAGGTCGAACGTGACGATGACCGGCATGCCCACACCGACGGTCTCGCCCTTGAGCGGCGCGACGGACGGATAGGTCTGCTGCTGCAGGGTGAGCGCCTGGGTGCTGAAGGTGCGCTCGAGGGTTCCTTCCTCGCCGTCGTCGCCGGTGCCCGTCACGACGAACGTGTACTCGGTGCCCGGCTCCAGTCGCTCCGAGGCCACCCACTCGTTGCCGGTGACGCGTCCGCCGACCTTCGTCTCGCCGTCCGAGCTCGTGAGTGTGCCCTCCGAGATGGTGCCGTGCTCGGCACTGGCCGTGACGATGGTGTCGACCGGGACCTCGGTCGCGTCGTTCTTGACGCTCGCCGAGATCGAGATGGACTCCTCGGGGTCGACGGCCTGCCGGACCGGGGAGGAGGACGAGCAGCCCGCCAGCACCAGAGTCGTGGCAGCGAGGACAGCAGTCGAGCGGAAGTTCACGACGTCATCGTACGTGGGCGAACCCACTGATCCGGGGTCGGACCGGCGTGCCGTTCACCACGTCCTAGTGGGCGTGGACCCCCCGGTAGTACTCGAAGATCCAGCCGCTGACGGTGAGGGCGCCGATGCCGACACCGATGATGAACAGCCACCATCCGAAGACGACGCCGAGCACGATCGTGGTGAGAGCCATCGCGCAGAACAGCGGCCACCAGCTGTACGGCGGGAAGAATCCCTGCTCGCCGGCGCCCTCGGCGATCTCGCCCTCGTCGCGGTCCTCGGGGCGGGCGGGGATCTGCTTGGCCACCACGCCGAGGTAGAAGCCGAGGAGCAGGCACAGCAGGAACGTCATGACGAGCGCCGTGGTGCCGGTGGGGTCATAGGTGAGGAACCAGTAGATCGGGGCGGTGGCGGCGAAGAAGATCGCGCAGCCGGCAATGGTCCAGTACTCGGCCTTCATGGCTTAGGCGTCGCCTTTCGCGTCGGAGATGGCTTCGCCTCGGTTTTCGACGTTGGGTGCGTCCGCGAACGTGCCGTTCTCGTCCGGGTTGTGGACGAGCTCCAGCTCGGCGATCTCCGGGTGGTGCAGATCGAACGCCGGGCTCTCCGACCGGATGCGGGGCAGCGAGGTGAAGTTGTGCCGCGGCGGTGGGGAGCTGGTGGCCCACTCCAGGGAGCGCCCCCAGCCCCACGGGTCGTCGAGGCCGACCTGCGGGTTCTTGCGCGACTTCCAGACGTTGTAGAGGTACGGCAGCGTCGAGGCGCCCAGCAGGAACGCCCCGATGGAGGAGATCTCGTTCAGCGTGGTGAAGCCGTCGTTGACGCCATAGTCGGCGTACCGACGGGGCATGCCCTCCACACCGAGCCAGTGCTGGACCAGGAAGGTCATGTGGAAGCCGATGAACAGCAGCCAGAAGTGGATCTTGCCGAGCTTCTCATCGAGCATGCGTCCGGTGAGCTTGGGCCACCAGAAGTAGAACCCGGCGAACATCGCGAACACCACCGTGCCGAACACCACGTAGTGGAAGTGCGCGACGACGAAGTAGCTGTCCGACAGCGCGAAGTCGAGGGTCGGCGAGGCCAGGATGATGCCGGTCAGGCCGCCGAAGAGGAACGTGGTGAGGAACCCGAGGGAGAAGATCATCGGGGTGTCGAAGGACACACTTCCCCCCCATAACGTCCCGATCCAGTTGAAGAACTTCACCCCGGTGGGCACCGCGATGAGGAAGGTCATGAAGGAGAAGAACGCGAGGTCGACCGCCCCGGTGACGAACATGTGGTGCGCCCACACGGCGGCCGACAGGACGGCGATCGTGAGCGTGGCGGCCACCAGGCCGATGTAGCCGAAGATCGGCTTGCGGCTGAAGACCGGCAGGATCTCGGTGATGATGCCGAAGAACGGCAGCGCGATGATGTAGACCTCCGGATGCCCGAAGAACCAGAACAGGTGCTGCCACAGGATCGGGCCGCCGTTGGCGGCGTCGAACACGTGGGCGCCGAGTCGTCGGTCCGCCTCCAGCGCGAGCAGCGCAGCGGCGAAGATCGGGAACGCGATCAGCACGAGCATGCTGGTGACGAGCGTGTTCCAGCAGAAGATCGGCATCCGGAACATCGTCATGCCGGGTGCGCGCATGGTGAAGATCGTCGTGACGAAGTTGACCGCACCCAGGATGGTGCCCAGGCCGGCCATCCACAGGCCCATGACCCAGAGGTCACCACCGACGCCCGGTGAGTTGACCGCGTCGCTCAGGGGCGCGTAGGCGAACCAGCCGAAGCTGGCCGCTCCGCCCGGGGCGAGGAACCCGCTGACGACGATGAGCCCGCCGAACAGGAACAGCCAGTAGCTGAACATGTTGAGGCGCGGGAACGCGACGTCGGGAGCGCCGATCTGCAGGGGCATGACGGCGTTGCCGAACCCGAAGAACAACGGGGTGGCGAACAGCAGCAGCATGATCGTGCCGTGCATCGTGAAGAGCTGGTTGTACGTGTCGTCGCTGACGACCTGCGACCCGGGCTGGGCGAGGTTGGCGCGGATGAGCAGCGCCAAGATGCCGCCGAACAGGAAGAACATGAACGACGTGACGAGGTAGAGGTTGCCGATGATCTTGTGATCGGTGGTCGTCATGACCATGACGATCTTCTGGCCGAGCGTGCGCTCGCGGGCCGGCGCGTCCGCGCGGGCCTCGAAGGCTGCGGTGGTCGCCATCAGTTCTCGTCTCCGTTCTCGAGGCCGGCGATCGTGTCGGCCTCCGAAGCGCCTTCCGGCGCGCCGATGTCGCCGGCGGCCTTGAGCTCGGACAGGTGCTCGTCGTACTCGGCGCGCGAGACGACGTGGACCTCGAAGAGCATGCGCGAGTGGTAGAGGCCGCACAGCTCGGCGCAGCGGCCGGTGAAGGTGCCCTCGCGCGTCGGGGTGAGGTCGAAGGAGTTGGTGCGGCCGGGCACGACGTCCAGCTTGAAGTAGAACTCCGGGATCCAGAACGAGTGGATGACGTCGGGCGACTTCAGGTCGAAGCGCACCGACTCATCGACCGGCAGCCACAGCTCGGCCGGGTCGGCCGGGGTGCCGACCTCGAAGACGTCGTCGCCCTGGGTGGCGTCCTCCTCCAGGTAGCTGAAGCCCCACTGCCACTTGCTGCCCACGACGGTGATCGTGTGGTCGGGGTTCTCGACCTTCTTCAGCATCTCGTTCTGCGACGTGACGGTGTGGAAGAAGAACACGGCCACGACGATGATCGGCGCGATGGTGTAGAGCGCCTCGATCGGCAGGTTGTAGCGCACCTGCGCCGGCACCTCGTCGTCGCTGCGGCGACGGAACCGGATCATCGCGTACAGCTGCCCGATGAAGACGAGCATGAACACGACCAGCACGGCGATCCAGGCACCGAGCCACACGTCCCACATCGGTTCGGTGCGGTCGCTGCTGGCCACGGGGAGCGCGAGGCGCTGCAGCTCGCTGTCGTCGACCGGAGAACAGCCGCTCAGCGCAAGGGCAGTGGCGCTCAGCGCCACCAGCTTCATCCGACCCACGGGATGCCTTTCTGATCCATGCTCACCATCCGAAGACCCAGCGTTCGATGACACCAGCACCCTACTGCAGAGATCACGCCAGTTTGAGCGCGGCATCGACGTCGGCGGCGGCGGTGTCGCCGTAGGCCGCGCCGAGGCGCTTGAGGAATCCGTCGCGGGTGAGCTCGTACTCCTGGGTGCCCTTGGTCTCCACGACGCTGGCGGCGATCGTGCAGCCGATCTGGGCCGACCGCTCGAAGTCGAGCTCGGCCGCGACGCCGGCGAGGAAGCCGGCCCGGAAGCTGTCACCGACGCCGGTGGGGTCGACGGCCATCACCCCTTGGATGGCCTTCACCTCGACGGCGTCCCCGTCGGCCGGGTAGACGGAGACACCGTCCTTGCCTCGGGTGACGACCCTGGTTCCGACGTGGGCCTGGACGTCGGCGCTCGTCCAGCCGGTCTTCTGCTCGATGAGGGCGGCCTCGTAGTCGTTGCTGAACAGGTAGGCGGCGCCGTCGACGAGGTTGCGGATGAAGTCGCCGTCGGCCCAGGCGAGCTGCTGCGAGGGGTCGGCCGCGAAGGCGAGGCCGCGGTCGCGGCAGGTCTGCGTGTGGCGCACCATGCCCTCGGGGTCGTCGGGGCCGACGAGCACGAGGTCGAAGTCACCCAGCCCGGCCAGGTCGATGTCGCGTGCCTCGGACATCGCTCCGGCGTAGAACGTCGCGATCTGCGCGAACGCGGCGTCGGTGGTGCAGACGAAGCGGGCCGTGTGACGAGTGTCGGAGACACGTACTCCGGACGTGTCGACACCGGCGTCGTCGAGCCACCCGCGGTACTCGACGTCGAAGTCGTGGCCGACGGCACCCACCAGCAGGGATCGGTGCCCGAGCTTGGCGAGGGCGAAGGCGATGTTGGCGGCGCACCCGCCGCGCCGGACGTCGAGGTCGTCCACGAGGAACGACAGGGCGATCTTGTCCAGCTCCTCCGGCACCAGTGAATCGGCGAACTTGCCGGGAAAGGTCATCAGGTGGTCGGTCGCGATGGAACCGCAGATGGCGAGGCGCACTCGCACAGGATAGACAACGACCCCCTGCTCACGCAGGGGGTCGTCGGTCTTGGTCGAAGGTCAGTGGAAGCTGTCGCCACAGGCGCACGAGCCGGTGGCCATCGGGTTGTCGATCGTGAAGCCCTGCTTCTCGATGGTGTCGACGAAGTCGATGGTCGCGCCGTGCAGGTAGGGCAGGCTCATGCGGTCGACGACGACGCTGACGCCGCCGAAGTCGCGGACCTCGTCACCGTCGAGCGTGCGCTCGTCGAAGAAGAGCTGGTAGCGCAGGCCGGAGCATCCGCCGGGCTGAACCGCGATGCGGAGCGCGAGATCGTCGCGACCCTCCTGCTCGAGCAGGCTCTTGACCTTGGTGGCGGCACCGTCGGAGAGCGTGATGCCTTCGGCGGTGGCGGTTCCGGTGTCGGTGCTCGTGCTGTCGACTGTCATCTGATTTCTCCCAGGTGGGGTTGCGTCGTGGGTTTCAACGCCTGCGATGCGGTGTCCATTCCATGGTACAGAGGACGGCCCTAGAGTGCCGGAATGGCCCACACGACCTACGAGCGGGTCGGGGCGGCCGCCGTCCTGACGATCACGCGCCGCGAACGACGCAATGCGGTGGATGCGGAGACCGCTGCGGAGCTCCTCGACGCGTTCCACGCCTTCGAGTCCGACGACGAGGCCCGCGTCCTCGTCCTCACCGGCGAGGGGCCGGAGGCCTTCTGCGCCGGGGCGGACCTGAAGGCCGTGGCCGAGAGCGGTGCCGCGTTCGACGGGGATGATCCCCAGTCCGCCGTGGACGAGTGGCTGGACGCGGTACCGGCCGGACCGCTGGGTTTCACCCGCCTCACGGCCAGCAAGCCGACGATCGCCGCGGTGTCCGGCTGGTGCCTGGCCGGCGGGCTCGAGCTCGCGTTGTGGTGCGACCTGCGCATCTGCACCGAGAGCGCCCGGTTCGGATACCCCGAGCGCCGCTGGGGGGTCCCGCTGATCGACGGGGGGACGCAGCGGCTGCCCCTGGTGGTGGGGCTGGGCCGTGCCCTCGAGCTCATCCTGACCGGTCGGATCATCGACGCCGAGGAGGCCCAGCGTTGGGGTCTGGCCAACGAGGTCGTCGCCGAGGGCGCTCACCTGCCGCGTGCGCTGGAGCTGGCCGAGTCGCTGGCGTCGTTCCCGCAGCCGACCATGCTCTCGGACCGTGTCGCCGCGATCGACGGCACCGGACTTCCCCTGGACGAGGGTCTGGCGCTGGAGGAGCGCCTCGGCCGATCGTCGGTCATCACCGGCGTCCTCGGCGCGGCGCGGTTTGCCGAGGGCGAGGGCCGCGGGGGCGCCGGCGCCTGACACCGGATCAGTGGTGCGGTGACCAGGTGCGCGCAACCCGCTCCGCGAGCGCGACCAGCGAGGCGTGCGGGTCATCCAGCGAGCGATCGACCCCGACGAGGTCCGTGGCCGCGTAGGCCGACTCCACGCCCATCGCCCGCATCTCGCGGGACCCGACCGTGACCTGGCCGGCGAGGACGATGCACGGTCGCGCCGCCGCGGCCGCCGTGGTGGCCACGCCGTGCACGACCTTGCCGCTGCGGGACGAGTGGTCGTAGGTGCCCTCGCCCGTGACCACGAGATCGTGCTCGGCGCACGCCGCTGCGAGGCCCACGGCGTCCGCGACCAGCTCGACGCCGGGGCGCGTGCTCGCGCCCAGCAGCATCAGGGCGAAACCGAGTCCGCCGGCCGCCCCCGCACCGGGCTGCTCCGCGAGCCGCCGGTCGGACGGTGCCGAGCCACAGGCCGCGACCACCAGCCCGTCGAGGACGCGGTCGACGCCGAGGACGTCCTCCTCGGCCAGGCCCTTCTGGGGGCCGAACGTCTTGGTGGCGCCGAACATGCCCAGCAGGGGGACGTCGACGTCTGTGGCAGCGACCAGCGTCACCCCGTCGAGTCGCTCACGGGCCGGGGCGAGGTCGAGGGTGGTGATGCCACGGAGCCCCTGCGGTCCGCGGTCGAGCGGCACGTCGGCGGTGACTCCGAGGGCCCCGAGCAGTCCGGCTCCCCCGTCGTTGGTGGCGCTCCCGCCGAGCCCGACCACCACCGTCGTCGCGCCGGCGTCGAGCGCGGCGAGCAGGGCTTCGCCGACCCCGGCCGTGGTGGCGTTCCACGGGTCCGGAGCTCGCAGCAATGGACGGCCGCAGGCCTGGGCCGATTCGACGTAGGCCGTGCCGTCGCGCAGCATCACGGTGACCGGCACGGGTCGACCGGCTGGTCCGGTGACCGTCACGACGTGGACGTCACCGCCCAGTGCGTGGTGCAGGACGTCGACGAACCCCGGGCCGCCGTCGGCCATCGGGATCGCGGTGAGCGCATCCGCCGGCGCGTGCCGGACCCATCCCTCGGCGATGGCCTGCGCGGCCTCGGGGGCGGTGAGCGTGCCGGCGAACTTGTCCGGAGCCACCAACACCTTCATCGGCTCGGCGGGGACGCCGGGCGCCGGACGGGCACGGTCAGGAGCCGAGCTGCTGCTCGGCCGCAGCGAGCAGCACGCACGTGGCCAGTCCGTCCATCGCCGTGCGGAGCTCCTCGATCGAGGGGAACGACGGCGCGATACGAATGTTGCGGTCGCGTGGGTCCTCGCCGTAGGGGAAGGACGCTCCGGCCGGCGTCATCGCGATGCCGGCTTCGGCGCACAGCTCGACGACGCGCCCCGCGGTGCCGTCGGCGACGTCCAGGCTCACGAAGTAGCCACCCTTCGGCTCCGACCAAGTGGCGACGTCGTGGGGACCGAGTCGGTCGCGGAGGATCTGGAGCACCGCCTCGAACTTCGGCGCCAGGATGGCGCGATGCCGCTCCATCAGGCGATGCACCCCCTCGACGTCGCCGAGGTGGCGCGCGTGCCGCAGCTGGTTGATCTTGTCCGGCCCGATGGTGCGCTTGCCGAGGTTGCCGAGGTACCACTCGACGTTCTGGGCCGAGCTGCCCAGGAAGGCGACACCGCCGCCGGCGAAGGTGATCTTGGACGTCGAGGCGTAGACGATCGCCCGGTTCGGGTGGCCGGATGCAGCGCACAGCCCGACGATGTCGGCGGTCTTGGTGCGTTCCTCGGTGAGGTGGTGCACGGCGTAGGCGTTGTCCCAGAAGATCCGGAAGTCCGGGGCTGCGGTGTCCAGGCCGGCGAGCTCGGCCGCGACGGCCTCGCTGACGATGGCGCCGGACGGGTTGCCGTAGGTCGGCACGAGCCACATGCCCTTGACCGTCGGGTCGTCGGCCACCAACGCCCGGACGGCAGCCATGTCCGGGCCGTCATCGTGCATCGCCACCGGCACCATGCGTACCCCGTACCGCTCGGTGAGGGCGAAGTGCCGGTCGTAGCCGGGCACCGGGCAGATGAAGGTGACCTCGTCCTCCTCGACCCACGGGCGCGGTGAGTCGGGTGTGCCGCGCAGCAGCGAGAAGACCAGCGTGTCGTGCATCATCGCGAGGCTCGCGTTGTCACCGGCGACGACCTGATCGACCGGAACCTGCATGATCTCGGCGAAGATCGCGCGCAGCTCGGGCAGGCCGGCCAGACCGCCGTAGTTGCGGGTGTCCGTGCCGGCGGAGTCGCGGAAGTCCTCGCCCGGCAGCGTGAGCAGCTCGGTGGAGAGGTCCAGCTGGGCCGGCGAGGGCTTGCCGCGGGTGAGGTCGAGCTTCAGGCCGGCCTTCTGGAGGGTGCGGTACGCGTCGAGCTGCTCGTCGTGGAGCGCTTGGACCTGGTCACGGGTGAGGGCGTCGAACGTCACGGCTCCAACCTATCGAGGCCCGGCGCGCCCCAAAGGGCCAGCCAGCGGTCCAGCTTCGGCTCCACCGGCACGTCGGCGTCGACCAGTCCACGCATCTGCAGCTCCAGGGCGTTGTCGCGGCGTCGGCCGGGCAGTGGGACGAACGGGTAGAACGAGCTCTGCTTGAACAGGTAGACGAGCGCGCACGGCCCACCCGCGGGGGTGGTGAAGCCGACGGTCGAGCAGAGCAGTCCACCGCCGAAGCGGGCATCGACGAGCGAGGAGTTGACGGCGTGCAGGTCGGTGATCGAGGCCGGTGACGTCGCCCGGCGAGCGGGTGACGGTGAGCCAGCGGAACCCGTGCGGGTCGTCGGTGAGCTCGACGTCGACCGTCTCGTCGAGGGTGATGAGGGTGCGCGCGTCGGCGATCGCCGCGTCGTCGGCTTGGCCCTCGGCGTCGCGGAAGCACACCGATCCGCGCCCGGTCGCCGCGAAGCCGGCGACCTCCAGCGACAGCGCAGCCTGGGGCACGGCGAAGAGGACGTCGAGGTCGGCCGGTGGCGGCGTCGAGCGACCGAGGATCGAGTCGAGGAATCCCATCGGTCAGACCGGATCGCCGAGCTCGGCGCCCACCCGAGCGAGCTGGTCGAGGCGCTGCTGGAGCGGCGGATGGGTCGACATCATCGCGCCGATCGACTCCCGGTCGATGGCAGGTGCGAAGAAGAACGCGCTCAGCGCCTGGGCGTCGCGGAGGTCCCGATTGGGGATGCGGCTCATCTCGCCGGAGATCTTGACCAGAGCCGAGGCCAGCTTCGACGGGCGACCGGTCAGGTAGGCCCCGCTGCGGTCGGCGGAGAGCTCGCGGTAGCGCGAGAGGGCGCGGGTGAGCACGAAGCTGGCGAAGTAGACGACCATGCTGACGACGAACACGGCGAGGAACGGCAGTCCGCCACCGTTGCGGTTGCGGCCGCCGCCGAGATAGAAGCCCCACCGGGTGATGAAGCCGGCGAGCAGGCCCAGGGACGAGGCGACGGTCATGACCGAGACGTCCCGGTTGGCGACGTGGGCGAGCTCGTGCGACAGCACGCCTTCGAGCTCGTCGGCATCGAGCCGCTGCATGATGCCGGTGGTGACGCAGACGACGGAGTGGTCGGGTGTTCGTCCGGTGGCGAACGCGTTCGGCATGTCCGTCACGGCGACGGCGACGCGCGGCTTGGGCATGTCGGCGAGCAGGCAGAGCCGATCGATCATGGCGTGCAGCTCCGGGGCCTGCTCGGGGGACACCTCGCGAGCGCCGATGGACTTCAGCGCGAGTCGATCGGAGAAGTACCACTGCCCCCACGCCATCGCGACGGTGATGACCAGGCCCATCACGGCGCTGCCGGAGTAGTAGATGAGCACGGCGCCGAAGGCGACGTAGAGCGCGCCGAGCCCGAGGCCGACGCCGCCCATCCGCAGGCTCAGCCCACGGTCACTGCGAAATCTGGTGCGGGCCATCGTCATCTCCCTCGGTGCCGTCGAGCGCCGCGTCGAAGCGGCGACGCTCGGCCTCGTCCGCGCTCTCCCCCGGCGCACTGATGATGCCCTGGTCGACGAGCTCATCGACCGCGTCGGCCCTGGCTTCGAGCTCGCGGGTGTGCCGCTCGGCCGACTGCATCGCCTGGTTGACCGCACTCATCGACGACGCGATGCCGGTGCCGGCGCCGGTGATCTCGGCGCGGGCCGACGCGGCGGAGTGTCGGGCCGACAGGGTGTCCTTGCGGCGGCGGAAGTCCTCGATGCGCTTCTCGAGGTCGTCCGCGGTGCCGATGAGCTTTCCCTCCTCGGCCTTCAGGGCGCCATGGCGCTCGCGGAGGTCGGCGGCCGCCTCCTCCAGGGCGACCTTGCGCGTGAGCGCGGCGCGGGCTGCATCGTCATCACTCCGGGCGACGGCCGCCTGCGCCTCCGCGTCCAGAGTGGCGAGCTGCTGCTCGAGGCGAGCGAGCTGGACCTCGACGCGCTTGCGGCTCGTGGCGACATCGGCCACGCCGCGGCGGACCTTCTGCAAGTGGCCCATCTGGGTGCGGTAGGTGTCGTCGAGCCGGTCGGACAGCGCCTCGACGTCCTCCCCTGCGTTGCGGCGGGAGCGGAAGATCTGGGCGATGCGACGGCCGATTCCCATGGAGCCAGCCTACGGTGCCCGCGGGGGCGGCTTTCGCCGTCGCACCCACGGGTAGGGTGACCGCGTGGATGAGAAGACCCCGGGCGCCAAGGGCAAGAAGACGCCCAGCCGCAAGGAGGCCGAGGCCGCCCGCAAGAAGGCCATGAAGACGCCGACCACGCGCCGCGACCAGATCAAGCGAGAGCGGGACGCCCGGGCCCAGATCCGCCAGCGGCAGCAGGCCGCGATGAAGTCCGGCGACGAGCGGTACCTCCCGCTGCGCGACCGCGGGCCGGTGCGTCGCTTCAGCCGCGACTACATCGACCGGCGTTACCTGGTGGCCGAGTTCCTGCTGCCCATCCTCATCGTCGCCTTCATCGTCACGTCCATGCCGCCGCCCTGGGCCGGCATCGGGCTCATCGTCTGGGTGGGCACGACCTTCCTCACGATCATCGACGAGGCGCTGCTCGTGCGCCGGCTCAAGAAGGAAGCACGCCGGCGGTTCCCGGAGGAGAGCATGAAGGGGCTGACGTTGTACGCGTTGCTGCGCAGCACCCAGCTGCGGCGGTGGCGACTCCCGAAGCCGCAGATCGCGCGGGGCGCACCGCTGCCCGAGCGCTACTGACTCAGTCAGGGTGCAGCGACATGGGGCCGTAGACCTCGGTGTCGCCGTCGTACAGCCGCACCTGGTCGATGCCCTGCTCGAGCAGGTCCTGGAACGACTCCCCCACCCACGACTCGGCGTCGCTGCGACTGTCGAAGGCCTCCGACGTGCGCACCGATGTTCCGTCGGCCTTCTCCAGGTTCCACGTCCAGCTCATCTCGCTCCTCCTCCGTCGACGGCGAACAGCCGCCACTCGTCCGGGATGCCCTTGAGGACATGCTCGCCGCGGTCGGAGAAGGCGATCCCCGAACCCGCGACGAGGTCCTTGACGGTGCCCGACACCAGGACCTCTCCGGTGCCGGCCAGCGCTCCGACCCGCGCGGCGATGTGCACCGCGATGCCCGCGACGTCGTCGCCCACCAGCTCGACCTCGCCGGTGTGCAGCCCGACCCGCGCCTCGATGCCCAGGGCCCGGACGGCGTCGGTGACGGCCAGCCCGCACCGGATGGCCCGTGCCGGTCCGTCGAAGGTGGCCAGCATCCCGTCGCCGAGGGTCTTCACCTCGTGCCCCCGGAAGCGCACGAGCTCGCGCCGGATGGCCTCGTTCTGCGCCTCGAGGAGGTCGCGCCACGGGCGGTCGCCCATGGCGGAGGCCCGCTTCGTCGAGTCGACGATGTCGGTGAACATGACCGTCGCGAGGACGCGGTCGACCTCGGTCGCGCGTCGGACCCCGGTGAGGAACTCCTCGACCTCGTCGATGATGGCGTCAGTGTCTCCCGCGTACACCGCGTGATCGATGCCGGCGAGCTCCACGTACTTCGCCCCCGGGATCTGTGCGGCCATCCATTCGGCCCCACGACGGTTGACCGCCTGGTCGCCGCGACGGTGCAAGACCAGAGTCGGCACGTCGACGGACGGGAGGATCGGCCGGACGTCGATGTCGAGGAACATCAAGAAGACCTGTTCGAGCATCGCCGGCGTCGCCGCGTAGCGCTGGAAGCGGGCGAACGACTCCCGGGCACGAGGGTCGTCGGCCATGCTCGGCGCCATGATCTCGATCGCAGCACCCTCGAACATGAAGGGCGACAGCTCCAGCGAGGACTCGATCAGCGCGTCGGCCGGAGTGGCCCACGGGTAGTCCGGCGCCCAGGTCGACCGGGCCATGCCCCCGTACAGGACCAACCCGGTCGTCAGCTCCGGATGGGTCGCCGCGAACAGGATGGACATCGGCACGCCCTCGGAGATCCCCATCAGGGCCGCGCGCTCGGAGCCGGCCGCAGCCATGACGGCACGGACGTCGTCCATGCGCTCCTCGAGCGTCGGTGCGCCGACGACGGGATCGGACAGGCCGGTGCCGCGCTTGTCGAACATGATCAGCCGGGCGAACGACGTCAGGCGCTGGATCATGTGGACGACGGGCGGAAGCTCCCACGAGAGCTCGACGTGCGAGATGAATCCGGGAACGTAGACGAGGTCGATCGGTCCGTCGCCGACCACCTGATAGGCGATGGACACATCGCCGGAGCGCGCGTACTTGGTCTTGGGCTGGGTGATCATCGTGCAGCCTCCTGGATGCGGTACACGCGCCGGGCGACGTCGCGCACGAGTGTGGACAGGTCGACGTCCGACCCCAGGACGTCGACGACGACACCGAGGGTGGCGGGCATCGTCAGCTCCGCCTTGTCGATCGGGAAGTTCGAGGCCCACATGGTGCGGTCGGCCCCGAAGACGTCGTGCGTGTGGCGGACCAGCGGTGCGACCTGGTCGGTCAGCTGGGCCAGCGACCCGGTCGACAGCGGTCGGGACCGGTCGGCGCCCAGCAGCGGCATGCCCAGACCGGAGTGCTTCGCGACGACGTTCGGCAGGGCTGCGAGGGCGGCAACGTCCTCGCGCCACCGCGCCAGCAGCGCCGCCCGCTCCTGACTCGGTGCGACCGGTGCTGTTGCCGCGCGGTCCCAGCAGCCCGACCGGGGTGCCGTAGTGGTCGAGCACGAACGTGGTCTCCGGGTACTCCCGCACCAGCGCGAGCGCGTCCGGAAGCTGATGGGCGAAGCACCAGATCTCGAAGCTCAGGCCTCGTTCGGCGATGTCGGCGAAGCCCTTGACGAACGAGGGGTCGCGCAGCAGGTGCGGGTGGTCGGCGAAGTCACGGACCCCGGGATCGGGGTGGTGGGCCGCCACGCAACGCACCCCTCTGACCAGCGGGCTGACCGCGAGGTGCTCGTCGAGGATCGCGCCGGCGTCGTCGAACCGGGGGTCGACGTGCACCACGAGCGCACCCAGGTCCGGGGCGCCGTCGACGCCGAAGGGGAGCGAGGTCAGCCAGCGCGTCTCATCGACGGAGTCGCGGCGCTCCTTGCGTGGCCAACCGGCCTCGACGTGAACCACCGTGGCCACCGGGATCTCGGCGGCGTCCGCGCGGTGGTCGAGCGGCAGGTACGGCTTGAGGACGTGGTGCGGATGGCCGATGAACTCGCGGTCGGCCCGCGGAGCCACCCACCGCGCAACGCGCGGGACGCGCGGCAGTGGGGCGAACACCCGGGCGAGGCCGGAGGTCGCCCGACGCGTGGTCAGCGGATCCCACAGGTGGATGTGTGGGTCGATGACGTCCGCCGGCCACGACTCGGGCATCCGCGTCACGCCTCGCGAGTCTTCGGCACCACGAACGGGGGCTTCACGACGGTGAAACGTTCATTGCGGCCACGCACGTCGACCTGCACGGTCGAGCCGTCCGCCACCGAGCGGTCGAGCAGGGCAAGCCCGATGCCTTGGCGCAGGGTCGGCGAGAACGTGCCGGAGGTGACCTCGCCGAGCGGCCGGGGCTCGGCACCGTCGGCCTCGGCGAAGACGGTCATGCCCGGGCGCGGGATACCCCTCCCCTGCGCGACCAGTCCGCGCACGGTGGGCGCTGTGGCCTCCGAACGCTGCTGCTCGAGCGCTTCCTTGCCCCAGAACGCCGGCTTCTCCCAGCCGACCGCCCAACCGGCACGAGCCATCACCGGGCTGATCTCCGCCGAGAGCTCGTGTCCGTGCAGCGGGTACCCCATCTCGGTGCGCAAGGTGTCGCGGGCGCCCAGGCCGCAGGCCCGCAGGCCGTGCGGTTCCCCCGCCTCGACCAGGGCATCCCAGACGTCGACGGCGCCCTCGGAGGAGACGATGAGCTCGTAGCCGCGCTCGCCGGTGTAGCCGGTGCGGCACACGGTGAGCTCGTGGCCGGCCACCTTGCCGTCGGCGAACGACATGTACGCGTGGTCGACCGGAAGGTCGAGCGCGGTGAGCACCTCGTCGCTGAGCGTGCCCTGGACGGCGAGCACGGCGTGCTGACGGTGCTGGTCGGCGACCTCGATGCCGGCCGGCGCCGCCGCGCGCAGACGCTCGACCACCGCGGCCGTGTTGGCCGCGTTGGGGACGAGGAACACCTCGAACTCGCTGCGGAGGTAGACGATCAGGTCGTCGACGGTCCCGCCGTCCTCGTCGCAGCACAGGGTGTACTGCGCCTGGCCCGGCTTGATGCGGTCGAGGTCGTTGGTCAGGCAGGAGTTCACGAACGTGGCCGCGTCGCCACCTCTCACGAGCGCCTTGCCCAGGTGGCTCACGTCGAACAGGCCCACGGCGTCCCGGACGGCAGCGTGCTCAGCCAGCACTCCCCCACCGGCGTACTCCAGCGGCATGTTCCACCCGCTGAACTCGGCGAACTTCGCGCCGAGGGCGACGTGGCGATCGTGCAGGGGCGAATGGAGCAGATCCATGGCCGCAACCTATCGCGGCAGCGTCACCAGACCCACCGAGTCGGGTCGACCCCGCCCGCCTACAGTGGCGCCATGGTGACCGTCTCCCTGAGCACGTCCAAGCCGACCACCGCCCGTGCCGACGCCCTCATCATCGGGATCCGGGGGGACGACGACCGGGACGTCTTCGGTCCCAGCCTCGACGCCGTCGGCTTCACCGGCGAGAAGGGCCAGATCGTCACGTTCCCGGCCGGCGACCTCACGCGCACCCGCGTCGTGATCGCCATGGCCCTCCCCGCCGAGCCGACGGCCGAGCAGCTTCGGCGTGCCGCCGGCGACGGCGTCCGGGCGGCGGCCAAGGCGTCGGCGACGTCGGCGGCGATCGCCTTGCACCCCGCGGGAGTCGACGAGGTGGGCGCGATCGCCGAGGGCGCCGAGCTCGGCACCTACTCCTACGAGGCGTACAAGTCCTCCGGTCGCGGCAAGGGCAAGAAGAAGAAAAAGGCCAAGCTCACCACCGTCGTGGTGCTCAGCCCGTTCGCCCGCCAGACGACGGCGACCCGCGCGGTCGAACGCTCCGCCACCGTGGCACGCGCCGTGAACACCGCTCGCGACTGGGTGAACACCCCGCCGGGCGACCTCCGTCCGCCAGCGTTCGCCGAGGCCATCGCCGCCAACGCGGCTCCCACCATCAAGGCCTCGGTCTGGGACGAGAAGCGACTGGCCCGAGAGCGCTGCGGGGGCCTCCTCGGCGTCGGTGCCGGGTCGGAGGCACCCCCGCGCCTCGTCACCCTGACCTACGACCCGCCCGGGGCCACGACCCACCTCGCCCTCGTCGGCAAGGGCATCACCTTCGACTCCGGCGGGCTGTCCATCAAGCCCGGCACCTCCATGCAGACGATGAAGCTCGACATGGCCGGAGCCGCGGCCGTGGCAGCCGCGACGGTGGCGATCGCCGAGCTGGAGCTGCCGATCAAGGTCACGTCCTACGCCTGCCTCGCCGAGAACATGCCCAGCGGCCGCGCCCTCCGACCGGGCGACATCCTCACCTTCCGCAACGGCGCCACGGCCGAGATCCTCAACACCGACGCCGAGGGCCGCCTCGTCCTCGCCGACGGCCTCCTGCTCGCAGCGGAGGGCAAGCCCGACCACATCGTCGACGTCGCGACGCTCACCGGGGCGTGCGTGGTCGCCCTCGGCGAGCTCACCGCCGGCATCCTCGGCAACGACGAGAGGTTCCGTGATCTGGTCTTCACCGCCTCCAAGGCCGCCGGGGAGCCGATGTGGCCGCTGCCGATCACCGAGGAGATGAAGGAGAAGGTCACGTCCTCCAGGGTGGCCGACCTGCGCCAGCACAACCCCAAACCGGCCGGCGGCGCGTTGTTCGCCGCCGCGTTCCTGCGCGAGTTCGTGAACGACATCCCCTGGGCGCACATCGACATCGCCGGACCCTCGTTCAACGAGGGGTCGGCCAGCGGTCACATCCCGGCGGGCGGCACCGGCGTCGCGGTCCGGACCCTGGTCCAGATCGCCACCGACCTGGCCGGCTAGCGCCGCTCGCCCTGCAACCCGAGCGTGCGGGCCGCGCCCTCGACCTCGTCCCACGCCGTGCGGTCGCCACCGCGACGGTCGGGGTGGGCGCGCGAGCGAGCGAGCCGCCAGATGCGGCGCAGCTCCTCATCAGTCGGGCTCGCCGGAGGTCTGTTCGACGCCGGCGATCGCCTCGAGCGAGGAGATGGCGGCCCGCTCGCTCGGTGACCGCCGGTTGACGCCGGGGCCGGTCGCCGGCGCCGCACCACTGCGTGCGGACACCCGCATGGAGTAGTCGCGCATGCGCTGCGGGTAGCCGAACCGGTTGGTGTCGTACACGGGAATGCCGACCTTGCGGGCGAAGTCGGCGGCCGCCTGGGGCGAGGCGACCCGACGACGGGTGAACTCACCGTCGCCGGCCACGAGCAGCAGCGTCGTCTGCGTCACCGAGGTCTGGGGCTCGACGAAGGCCTCGACGCCGGAGCGCGCGGACGCCCACTCGCGCAGCTGGGCGAGGTCGTCCTTGGTGGCCTTGCGATCACCGCCCCGGCCGCGACGACGGCTGAACAGACCCATGCGCTCAAGTGTGCCCGACGGCGCACAGCCCCGGTGGCACGGTCGACGATGGTGGTGACAAGATGCAGACGAAGGTTTCTCACCGGGAGGCGACAGTGGCGGACAGCCCTGCTGACAACAACTTCGACATCGTGATTCTCGGGGGCGGCAGCGGCGGCTACGCCTGCGCACTCCGAGCCGTCCAGCTGGGCCTGTCAGTCGCCCTCATCGAGAAGGACAAGCTCGGCGGCACCTGCCTCCACTACGGCTGCATCCCCACCAAGGCGCTCCTGCATGCGGCCGAGGTCGCCGACTCCGCACGAGAGGGCGCCTCCTTCGGCGTCAAGAGCACGTTCGACGGCATCGACATGCCGCAGGTCAACGAGTACAAGGACGGCGTCGTCGCACGTCTCTACAAGGGCCTGCAGGGCATGATCAAGTCCGCCGGCATCACCGTCGTCGAGGGTGCGGGCAAGGTCGTCGGGGAGAAGACCGTCGAGGTCGACGGCACGCAGTACACCGGCAAGAACCTGGTGCTCGCCACCGGCTCGTACGCCCGTACGCTGCCCGGCCTGGAGATCGGCGGCCGGGTCATCACCAGCGACCAGGCGCTCACCATGAGCGAGGTTCCCAGCGACGTCGTCATCATCGGCGGCAGCGTCATCGGGGTCGAATTCGCGTCGGTCTGGAAGTCGTTCGGCGCTGAGGTCACGATCATCGAGGCACTCCCCACCCTCATCCCGCTCGAAGACCCGACCTTGGCCAAGCAGCTCGAGCGGGCGTTCCGCAAGCGCAAGATCACCTTCAAGACCGGCGTCAAGTTCAGTGGCGTCGAGCAGACCGAGTCCGGCGTCAAGGTCTCCCTCGAGAACGGCGACACCCTCGACACCGAGCTGGTGCTGGTGGCCGTCGGCCGCGGCCCGGTCTCCGAGGGCCTCGGGTTCGAGGAGGCCGGCATCACCACCGACCGCGGTTGGGTGCCCACCGACGAGCGGCTCCACACCAACGTCGACGGCGTCTTCGCCTTGGGCGACCTGGTGCCGGGCCTGCAGCTGGCGCACCGCGGCTTCGCCCACGGCATCTTCGTCGCGGAGGAGATCGCCGGACTGAAACCACAGCCCGTCATCGACTCCGGCATCCCGCGCGTCACCTACTGCGAGCCCGAGGTCGCCTCCGTCGGTCTCACCGAACCGCAGGCTCGCGAGAAGTACGGCGACGTCGACACCTACGAGTACAACCTCGGCGGCAACGGCAAGAGCCAGATCCTGCAGACGGCCGGCATCGTCAAGCTGGTGCGGGAGAAGGACGGACCGATCGTCGGCGTCCACATGATCGGCGCACGGTTCGGCGAGCAGGTCGGCGAGGCCTCGCTCATCGTCAACTGGGAGGCGTTCCCCGAGGACGTCGCACAGTTCGTCCATGCGCATCCCACCCAGAACGAGTCCCTCGGGGAAGCGTCGCTGGCCCTGGCCGGCAAGCCCCTCCACGCCCACGCCTGACACGGAACTGAGGACACCATGGCCACGTCTGTCACCCTTCCCGAGCTCGGCGAGAGCGTCACCGAGGGCACCGTCACCCGGTGGCTCAAGGCCGTCGGCGACGAGGTCGCCGTCGACGAGCCGCTGGTCGAGATCTCCACGGACAAGGTCGACACCGAGATCCCCTCTCCGGTGGCGGGCACGCTGCTGGAGATCAAGGCCGACGAGGACGAGACGATCGAGGTCGGCGGCGAGCTCGCGGTGATCGGTGAGGCCGGCGAGTCCACCGGAGGCGGCGACGGCGACGACGAGGCTGCGGCCGAGCCGGAGCCCGAACCGGAGCAGGAGTCCGAGCCCGAGCCCGAGTCCGAGTCCGAACCCGAGAAGGAAGCCGAGCCGGAGCCGGAGCCGGAGCCGAGCAGAGGCCGAGCCAGAGGCCGAGGAGGCCACGGCTTCCGACGAGGAGCCGCACCTCGACACGAAGAAGACCGACGAGGGCACGGCCGTGACCCTGCCGGAGCTCGGCGAGAGTGTCACCGAGGGCACGGTCACCCGCTGGCTCAAGGCCGTCGGCGACGAGGTCGCCGTCGACGAACCCCTGCTCGAGATCTCCACGGACAAGGTCGACACCGAGATCCCCTCCCCCGTCGCCGGCACCCTGCTCGCGATCAAGGCCGACGAAGACGAGACCGTCGAGGTCGGTGCCGAGCTGGCCATCATCGGCGATGCCGGGTCGGCCCCCGCGGCCGACGAGGAGTCCGAGAAGGAGCCGGAAGCCGAGCCCGAGCCGAAGGCCGAGGAATCGGAGCCCGAACCAGAGCCGAAGGCCGAGGAACCGGAGCCCGAGCCGGAAGGAGCCCGAGAAGGAGCCGGAAGCCAAGGCGCCGGAGCCCGCCCCGGCACCGTCGCAGCCCGCACCGGCCCAAACCGGATCAGGCTCGTCCACCCAGGGCGGCGGTGACACCTACGTCACCCCGATCGTGCGCAAGCTCGCCAAGCAGCATGGCGTCGATCTCTCCGCCCTCACCGGCACCGGGGTCGGCGGACGCATCCGCAAGCAGGACGTCCTGGACGCGGCCGAGAAGGCACCCGCGCAGGAGCAAGCCCCTGCGGCGCCGGCGGCCGCCGCCGAGCCGTCTCCCCTGCGCGGCAAGACCGACAAGGTGTCCCGCCTGCGCAAGACGATCGCCACGCGCATGGTCCAGTCACTCCAGGTCTCGGCCCAGCTCACGCAGGTGCACGAGGTCGACGTCACCGAGGTCGCCCGCCTGCGCGCGAAGCACAAGGACGGGTTCCTCGAGCGCGAAGGCGTCAAGCTCACCTACCTGCCGTTCTTCGCCAAGGCCGCGATCGAGTCGCTGAAGCTGTACCCGCAGCTGAACTCCGCACTCGACATGGAGGCCGGCACGATCACCTACCCGGCCGGCGAGCACCTCGGCATCGCGGTCGACACCGAGCGCGGCCTGATCGTCCCGACGATCCGCGACGCCGGCGACCTGTCGATCGCCGGCCTGGCCCGCAAGATCGCCGACGCGGCCGAGCGCACGCGCACCAACAAGATCACGCCCGACGAGCTCTCCGGTGCGACGTTCACCATCACCAACCTGGGCAGCAACGGCGCCTTGTTCGACACGCCGATCATCAACCAGCCGCAGGTCGCGATCCTCGGTGTCGGCGCCGTCGTCAAGCGTCCGGTCGTCATGGAGGACGCGCACATGGGTGAGAGCATCGCCGTGCGCCACATGGCCTACCTCGCCCTCACGTACGACCACCGGATCGTCGACGGTGCCGACGCCGGCCGGTTCCTCACGGCGGTCAAGGATCGGCTCCAGAGCGGGTCGTTCGAGGCCGAGCTGGGGTCCTGATCAGCGCGTTGCACGTCGTCATCGGAGGAGCCTCGGGATTCCTGGGCTCGGCACTGGTCGAGCACCTGCGCAACGAGGGCCATCAGGTCACCCGCTTGGTGCGTTCCGGCGATCCTGCCAACGACGCATCGCTGTGGGACCCGAGCAACGGACGCATCGACCAGGTCCTCATCGACCGGTGCGACGCCGTCGTCTGCCTCTCCGGAGCCACGGTGGCGCACTGGCCCCGCACGGCCGGCTACCGGCGCAAGCTGCTCGCGTCCCGCGTCGACACCACCACCACGATCGCCCGCGCCATCGCGGCGTCCGCCGACCCGCCGGCGATGCTCTCCGGCTCGGCCATGGGCCTGTACGGGCCGGATCGTGGCGACGAGGTGCTCACCGAGTCGAGCGAGCCGGGCAGCGGGTTCCTGTCCGAGCTCGTGCAGCGGTGGGAGCAGTGCACCGAGCCGGCGGTCGAGGCCGGCGCACGGGTCTGCATCCTGCGCACGACGCTTCCGCTCGACCGGCGCGGCGGCCTGCTGGCGCCCCTGCTGCCGATGTTCAAGATCGGTGCCGGCGCTCGCCTCGGCTCGGGACGTCAGTACATGGCGATGGTCTCCCTCCACGACTGGCTCCGGGCCGTGACGTTCCTGCTCGAGCACCCCGATGCCGCCGGCCCGTTCAACATCGGCATGCCGGAGGCCCCGACCAACGCCGAGTTCACCGACGCCCTCGGCGACGCGCTCGATCGGCCCACGTTCCTGGCCGTCCCGTCGTTCGCGCTCAAGGCGGCACTCGGCTCGTTGTCCGACGACCTGCTGGGTTCGCTGCGGGTCAAGCCGGCCGCCCTGCAGGAGGCGGGCTTCACCTTCGACCATCCCGACGTTGCTGCGGCGATCCACGCCGGCCTGGGCTGATGCCGCCCGACCCCGACGCCGGGGCGAGGGATCCTGCCGAGCTGTTCGTCACCTACCTGGACTTCTTCCGCGCCGAAGTGGTGCGCAAGGTCGAAGGCCTCGACGACGCGACCCTCGACTCATCCCGGGTGCCGTCGGGCTGGACCCCCCGCCAGCTCATCGACCACCTCGTCCACATGGAGCGCCGGTGGTTCGTGTGGGGCTTCCTCGGTGAGGAAGTCACCGAGCCGTGGGGCGACCACGACGCCGACGGGGTCTGGCGTTCGGCATCCACGCTCGATGAGCTGGTCGACCGCCTGACCGAGGGCGGACGCCGGACCACGGAGATCCTGCGCGATCACCCGCTCACCGCGACATCGGCCAGCACCGGCCGATTCGCCGATCAGGACGACGTGCCGACCTTGCTGGCCGTCGCTTTCCACGTGCTGCAGGAGTACGCCCGGCACGCCGGTCACCTCGACATCGGCCGCGAGCTGATCGACGGGATGACCGGCGAGGGCTGACCGTCGTCAGTCGGCGCGCACGGCGGCCACCCGCCAGGCGTCGCCCGTTCGCTCCAGCACGACGGTGCGATGCGTCGCCCGGTCGCGCGGAAGCGCGCGGCGGTTTCCGTCGGCTGTCTGCACCGAGGTCGGCCCGAGCCGATCGACCACGTCGAGCACGAGCCGGCCGGGCGACCGGTCGGTGACACGACAGGACTCCCGGACGAGCCGCATGCCCTCCAGGTGCAGACCGCGCTCGCGGTAGGACCGCAGGGCCGCGGTGTCGGTCCGTGCGGCCCGAGCATCGACGTACACGTCACCGAGCAGGGCGTCGTCGCCGGATGTGAAGGCCTCGGTCCGTACGGCGTCGAGCCCGCCGAGCAGCAGGCACTCCGCGTCGTGGTCGACGCCCCCGAGCATCGCCGAGAGCATCCACAGCACGCCGAGCAAGGCCTCCATGGCGGCAGTGTCGTCGGCTCTCCCGTCCCGCGCCGAGCCGCGTCCACACACCGCAACACCGAGGGCTGCCACGCGGCCGCGCCCTCGACACGTCCGGCGTACGCTGGACGCATGCCCGGGTTGCGCATTCTCGACGACTGGTTCGGCGACCGCGCCCTGCCCTACGAGGAGGCCTGGGAGCTGCAGCGACAGCTGCTGTCCCAGCGTGCCGACGACCTCGTCGAGGACACTGCACTCTTCCTCGAGCACCCGCCGGTCTACACCGCCGGCAAGCGCACCGAGCCGCACGAGCGTCCGCTCGACGGCACCCCGGTCGTCGACGTCGACCGTGGCGGGAAGATCACCTTCCACGGACCGGGACAGCTGGTGGGATACCCGATCACCAAGCTCCCCTCGCACGTGCTGGTCGTCGACTACGTCCGCCGCGTGGAGGAAGCGCTCATCCGAGCCGTCGCCGACCTCGGCGTGACCAGCGGCAGGGTCACCGGACGATCCGGCGTGTGGCTGCCCGCCGACGATCGCGGCCCGGAACGCAAGGTTGCGGCGATCGGCATCCGGGTGTCCCGGGGCGTCACGATGCACGGGTTCTCGCTGAATGCCGATGTCGATCTCAGCTGGTACGACCGGTTCGTGCCGTGCGGCATCGCCGACGCCGGCGTCACGTCGCTGAGCGTCGAGCTCGGCCGCGACGTCTCGGTCGCGGAGGCTGCCGCAGCGGTGGCTCCGCACCTCACCGAGCTGCTCGCCTGGCGGCCGTACGAACCATCCCCCGACGTGGTGCACGTTGCGGTCGACGGAGGGCCGGCGGTTCCCGTCGCCCACGTAGGGTGGACGGCGTGACGATCGCTCCTGAAGGACGCAAGATGCTGCGTCTCGAGGTCCGCAACGCCGAGACCCCGATCGAGAAGAAGCCCGCGTGGATCAAGACCCGGGCGACGATGGGTCCTGAGTACAACGAGCTGATGGAGCTCGTGAAGGGCGAGGGGCTGCACACGGTCTGCCAGGAGGCCGGCTGCCCCAACATCTTCGAGTGCTGGGAGGACCGCGAGGCCACCTTCCTCATCGGCGGGGAGCAGTGCACGCGGCGTTGCGACTTCTGCCAGATCGACACCGGCAAGCCCGCCCCGCTCGACCGCGACGAGCCGCGCCGCGTCGCCGAGAGCGTCCGCAAGATGCAGCTGCGCTACTCGACCATCACCGGCGTCGCCCGCGACGACCTCGCCGACGGCGGCGCCTGGCTCTACGCCGAGACGGTCCGCCAGATCCACGCGCTCAACCCGGACACCGGCGTCGAG
The DNA here is from genome assembly GCA_963695295.1 of uncultured Actinomycetota bacterium. GTDB lineage: Bacteria > Actinomycetota > Actinomycetes > Propionibacteriales > Nocardioidaceae > Aeromicrobium. The sequence continues at coordinate 281,419 of OY968771.1, forward strand.
AACCTCATCCCCGACTTCAACGGCATCCCCGAGCTGCTCGAGCAGGTCTTCGACTCCCGTCCGGAGGTGCTCGCGCACAACGTCGAGACCGTGCCGCGCATCTTCAAGCGCATCCGCCCGGCGTTCCGCTACGACCGCTCCCTCGACGTCCTGACGCAGGCCCGGGCGTACGGACTCGTCACCAAGAGCAACCTCATCCTCGGCATGGGCGAGACCCGCGCCGAGGTCAGCCAGGCGATGCGCGACCTCCACGACGCCGGCTGCGACCTCCTCACGATCACCCAGTACCTTCGGCCGTCGGTGCGGCACCACCCGGTCGAGCGGTGGGTCAAGCCTGAGGAGTTCGTGGAGCTCAAGGACGAGGCCGACGAGATCGGCTTCGCCGGCGTCATGTCCGGTCCCTTGGTGCGCTCGTCGTACCGGGCCGGCCGCCTCTACCAACAGGCCGTGGCCGCCCGCGCAGGTGCGGGCGAGCCGGTCCTCGGCCAGTAAGGAAGAATCCGCCCCATGTCCAAAGCCGCGCCCAAATCCTCACCAGGCCGCATGCGCCAGATGGTGCAGGCCTACAAGATCACCAAGCGCAGCGACCGCAACATCGGGCTCATCTTGCTGTTGTGGTTCGTGCTGGTGGGCGGCATCCTCGCCATCGCCGGGCTCTTCATCTTCGGTCGCGGCTGGCTGGGCATCAGCACCGCGGCGGTGTTCGGACTGCTCAGCGGCCTGCTGGCCGTTCTCATCGTCCTCGGCAAGCGCGCGGAACGCGCCGCCTATCTGCAGGTCGAGGGCCAGCCGGGGGCCGCCGCCGGTGCCCTGCAGATGCTGCGTCGCGGCTGGAACGTCAAGCCGGCGATCGCGTTCACCAAGAACCAGGACGTCGTGCATCGTGTCGTCGGCCGCCCGGGCATCATCTTGGTCGGCGAGGGCAACCCCGCGCGGGTCCGCGGACTGCTCGGAGCGGAGCGCAAGAAGCACCTGCGCATCGGCGGTGAGGAGATCCCGGTCCACGAGATCGTGGTGGGCGACGGTGCGGGCGAGATCAAGCTCACCAAGCTCAACAAGCACCTGCAGAAGATGCCGAAGTCCATCAAGCCGGCCGATCAGACGGCCGTGCTGAACAAGCTCAAGGCCTTGGACGCGATGCGTCCGATCGCCCCCATGCCGCGCGGCCCCATGCCGACGAGCATGAAGGGCGCTCGCAAGATGATGAAGGGCTAGATCCGAATCACCCGTGAGCGGGCAGCCACGTCGTGGATGCCGCGCCGCTCGTCGGTCATCACCAGGGCCGGGATCACCAGGGCGAGCAGGAACGTGCGCAGCAGCGCCCTGGGCACCCCGATCGGAGCGCCGTCCGGACCTTCCACGCGCAGACCCATCAGCCGCTTGCCGATGGAGAAGCCGAGCAGGCCCACGAGCAGGCCGACCTCGACGATGAAGACCCCCGAGACGACGAGGGACTCGCGTAGTCCCTCCGGCGGAACCGTGCTCCCGGCAAGCGCGGCGGCGCTCAGCACGGCGATGAACCAGTCGATGACCAGAGCGACGAATCGTCGGCCCAGGGAGACGGTCTGCACGCCCCGAGGGTACGCATCCGGCGCCCAGCCAGTGTCCGGGGCCACCGTGAAGACTTGTAACATGCCCGAAACAAACCGTTGACGGTCGGGAAACTGCCTGACCATAGCGTTGGGTTACCAAGCGATGGCCGCCGTGAGTGCGGCTGAGGAGGCCCCATGTTCGGCAACGCCGACGACCTGTTCAAGTTCATCAAGGACGAAGGTGTCGAGTACCTGGACGTCCGATTCACCGACTTGCCGGGCATTCAGCAGCAGCTCACCCTGCCGGCGTCGACGTTCGATGCCGACATGGTGTCCAACGGCGTGGCCTTCGACGGCTCCTCGGTTCGCGGCTTCCAGACCATCGACCAGTCGGACATGGTGCTGTTCCCGGACGTGAAGACGGCGTACCTCGACCCGTTCAAGGCCCGTAAGACGATCGCGATGGACTTCTTCGTCCACGACCCGATCACCGGTGAGGCCTACTCGCGCGACCCGCGCAACATCGCCCGCAAGGCGGAGGCATACCTCGCCACCACCGGCATCGGCGACACCGCCTACTTCGCACCCGAGGCCGAGTTCTACATCTTCGACCGGGTCAACTACGGCACCAGCGCCAACAAGTCGTTCTACGAGATCACCTCGGCCGAGGCCGCCTGGTCGACCGGCGACGACATCAGCGACAACCGCGGCTACAAGGTCCGCTACAAGGGCGGCTACTTCCCGGTCGCGCCCACCGACAAGCTCGCCGACCTGCGCAACGACATGATGACCAACCTGCAGGACGCCGGGCTCGTCCTCGAGCGCGGCCACCACGAGGTGGGCACGTCCGGCCAGGCCGAGATCAACTACCGGTTCGACACGTTGCTCAAGGCCGCCGACGACCTGATGAAGTTCAAGTACGTCGTCCGCAACACCGCGTGGGCGAACGACAAGACCGTGACCTTCATGCCGAAGCCGATCTTCGGTGACAACGGCTCCGGCATGCACGTGCACCAGTCCATCTGGAACGAGGGCAGCCCCTTGTTCTACGACGAGGCCGGCTACGGCGGACTGTCCGACACCGCACGCCACTACATCGGCGGCATCTTGAAGCACGCGCCGTCACTGCTGGCATTCACGAACCCGTCGGTGAACAGCTACCACCGCCTGGTGCCGGGCTTCGAGGCCCCGATCGCGCTGGTCTACTCCGCGCGCAACCGCTCGGCCTGCGTCCGCATCCCGATCACCGGCTCGAACCCGAAGGCCAAGCGCATCGAGTTCCGCTGCCCCGACCCGTCCAGCAACCCGTACCTCGCCTTCTCGGCGCTGCTGCTGGCCGGACTGGACGGCATCAAGAACAAGATCGAGCCGCCGGCGCCCATCGACAAGAACATCTACGAGCTGCCGCCGGAGGAGTACGCCGAGATCGACCACGTCCCGACCTCCCTCGGCGCGGTCCTCGACTCGCTCGAGGCCGACCACGAGTTCCTCACCGCCGGCGACGTGTTCACGCCCGACCTGATCGAGACGTGGATCGACTACAAGCGCACCGAGGAGATCGCCCCCGTGCAGCTCCGCCCGCACCCGCACGAGTTCGAGCTCTATTACGACATCTGAGACACAACCACTGGAATTGCAGGGATTTTTTCGCTAGAAGTCCCCGCTAGTCCGCGACTCGTTGCACTTTGGTCGCGATCACACCCTCGATCGCGGCCCTTGTGCTGTCATCGGAATCCGGCCACAGATGACCGTAGGTCTCGGCTGGTCCTCGATGCCGCGAGCATGTCCGCCGTCCTTATCGCGCAGCGGCCACGTCTCGTTGGCAATCGCTTGGGTGCCGCGACGGTGATGCGTCGTCTTGGGTTCGCCATGGTCGTTGCCGCTGGGCATGGAGTCGAGCCTAGGGAATTTCGAGTTTCGCCGTCAGAAATGAACATGGCGTCGTATTTTCGGAGCGTCCACGGTCGCCCGGACCTGTGGGGGTGGAGGTTGGTCGGCATGTTCGCACTGGCTCTTCGTCGAGGCGGAGTCTCAGCTGTTCGTCGTGTGCTGCTAGGCGTTGTGCTTGCGGGTGGGTGGCTGGTGGCGGTGCCATCGGTGGCGCAGGCGGAGACGGTGACGTTCGACTACACGGGGGCTGCGCAGACATGGGTGGTGCCGGCTGGGGTGACGTCGGCTTCGTTCACGGTGCACGGCGCCCAGGGCGGCGCCTACTACGCAGATGATCCTCGTATTGGTCTCGGTGGTCGGGCCACGGGGACGATCACCGTCACTCCCGGTGAGTCGCTGCAGATCAATGTCGGCGGCGCCGGCGGCGCGGACAGCTACATCACCTCCGGTGGGTTCAACGGGGGCGGCGGCTCATGTCAATTCGGGGGCTCCGGTGGTGGCGCATCGGATGTGCGGCGGGGGTCCTTCGCTTTGGCAGATCGGCTGATCGTAGCCGGCGGCGGAGGCGGTACAGCTTATGGAGCTTATCCTCCCGATAAGGGAGGAGACGGTGGTGGCGTGGTGGGTCAGGACGGAAGCCCAACCGGTCTCGGCGGCGGGGGCGGCACCCAGACCGAGGGCGGCGCAGGCGGAAACGGCAACCACCTCGCGGGCAATCCCGGTGCGCTGGGTACCGGCGGCTCGACCTCCTACGACGACGTTTGTGGGGTGGGTGGGGGTGGTGGTGGCCTCTACGGCGGCGGCAGCGGCGGCCTGACGGTTGTTTCGAATATGCAAGAAGTCGGTGGTGGTGGTGGTGGGTCGGGCTACACGTCGGACCCGTCCGGTGTGTTGAGTCAAGGTGTGAAGAGAGGTAACGGGGAGATCACTATCACGTTCACCGCGGAGCAGGAGGAGACGGTGACGTTCGACTACACGGGGGCTGCGCAGACATGGGTGGTGCCGGCTGGGGTGACGTCGGCTTCGTTCACGGTGCACGGCGCCCAGGGCGGCGCCTACTACGCAGATGATCCTCGTATTGGTCTCGGTGGTCGGGCCACGGGGACGATCACCGTCACTCCCGGTGAGTCGCTGCAGATCAATGTCGGCGGCGCCGGCGGCGCGGACAGCTACATCACCTCCGGTGGGTTCAACGGGGGCGGCGGCTCATGTCAATTCGGGGGCTCCGGTGGTGGCGCATCGGATGTGCGGCGGGGGTCCTTCGCTTTGGCAGATCGGCTGATCGTAGCCGGCGGCGGAGGCGGTACAGCTTATGGAGCTTATCCTCCCGATAAGGGAGGAGACGGTGGTGGCGTGGTGGGTCAGGACGGAAGCCCAACCGGTCTCGGCGGCGGGGGCGGCACCCAGACCGAGGGCGGCGCAGGCGGAAACGGCAACCACCTCGCGGGCAATCCCGGTGCGCTGGGTACCGGCGGCTCGACCTCCTACGACGACGTTTGTGGGGTGGGTGGGGGTGGTGGTGGCCTCTACGGCGGCGGCAGCGGCGGCCTGACGGTTGTTTCGAATATGCAAGAAGTCGGTGGTGGTGGTGGTGGGTCGGGCTACACGTCGGACCCGTCCGGTGTGTTGAGTCAAGGTGTGAAGAGAGGTAACGGGGAGATCACTATCACGTTCACCGCGGAGTCGACGAGCCCACAGTGCGACGGGTTGGATGCGACCATCACCGGAACTGCAGGCGATGACGTCTTGACCGGCACCAGCGGTGTGGACGTCATCGCCGGCCTGGGTGGCAACGACACCATCAACGGCGGCTCCGGCAACGACGTCATCTGCGGCGGCGACGGCAACGACACCCTGACAGGCGGCTCCGGCAAGGACACACTGGACGGCGGCGAGGGCGCCGACAAACTGTTCGGCGGCTCCGGCAAGGACGAGCTCACCGGCAACACCGGATCACCCGACAGCTGCGACGGCGGCTCCGGCAAGGACTCCGGCGGCACCGGCTGCGAAACCACCAACAGCATCCCCTGACAGAGGACCGCCCCGCGCACTCGGGCGAGAGATGCGCAGGGCGGTCGAGGTCGACCCGATGGCCCGCCTGGTGCGAGGCAACATCTTTCGACTCGGGGTGAGGTGGGTGGTCCACATCTAGTCCGCAAAAAGTCCGCAACTCGTACGCAAACGTACAACGCGAGCAAACGCCCCGTTTGTATTTGTGCAGGTCAAGCCCGCTTTACCAACGCAGGCCCAGCTCCTATCAAACCTCACTCGACAGTTCGAGCTCTACTACGACATCTGAATCGCTGCGCCTACCGAGATATCGCATCGTGATGCTCTCCGCGAGCTCAGGGATGGCGTTCGTGTCATCGCTCGACGGCGATCTTGTGGGAATCCGAGTGCTCGCACGGGACAACCACGGCCAAGTCGATCATGCTGAGTAGATGACTCGCATGGCTCACGGTGACCTTCAGCATTCCCGGCGGGCGCGGCACCTCGCGCTTCTGGCGGTGCCCATGGCCGCCCTGCTCATCCTGGCGTCTTGCGGCGACTCCGGGACGGAGTCCGGCACCGGCAGCTCCACCTCGGGCACCAGCGCGGCATCAGGCCTCGACATCGACCTGTTCCTCGATGGCGCCCTGGCCGAGGAGCCCACGACCGAGGAGTGCACCCTCAGCGGCGGGGCCGAGACGACCTGCTACCGGCTCACCGTGTCCGGCGACCCCGTGGACCACGAGGTGGGCCCGTTCTGCCCCGAGACGATCACCGACGGCGCCGACAAGGGTGGCATCTGGTTCGACGGCACGAACCTGTACGACATCAGCGGCGCGTTCATCAAGGACCTCGCGACGACCTACGACGACGACACGTGGAAGATGTACGACGCGAACGGCAACGTCCTCGTCACCGAGACCCAGGAGGAGTTCGAGGCGGCCGCCCGCCCGGACGTGGACCCGTCCCTTCAGAACCATTGCGTCGAGGGAAAGTTCGCGTGGCTCGAGAACGGTGAGCCCATCACGACCGAGGTGCTCATCCCCACCAAGCCCGTCGCCGCCGACGAGCCCACCGAGGCGCGAGCCATCCTGGGCGTCACGCTCGACGGTGTCCGCATCGATGCGTCCGCTCCGGTCGATGCAATCCTCGGCGCCCACACCATCGCGGCGTTCGACGACTGCGGCGGGCACATCAACCCGGCCGAGGGCTACCACCTGCACGGCGCGGTCGGCTGCTCAGAGGTCGGTGAGCCCGCCGACGGCGACACGGCGCAGTTCGGCTATGCGCTCGACGGCTACCCGGTCCACAGCCCCTACGAGGACGGCGAGGCCCCGGACGACCTCGATGAGTGCAACGGCCACACCACCGAGGAAGGCGGCTACCACTACCACGCCAACCCCGCCGCCGAGAACCTCGTGATCGCCTGCCTGGTCGGCCAGACCGTCGCGTCCGAGGACGGAGGTGGCGGACCGCCCGATGGGGGCGGCGGACCGCCCGATGGAGGTGGCGGCCCGCCCGGAGACGGTCAGGGCTGACCGGTCGCACCGCCGGACGGCGAGGTTCCGGAGTGCCGCTGATCCAGGTACCAGCGCGCTGCGGCACGGATCGAGTCCGCGGTCGGCGCCGGCTCCCAGCCGAGCTCGCGGGTGGCCTTGCCGTGATCGAGCGCGGACTGGATGTGCATCAGGCGGACGCTGGTCGGCGAGACGACCGAGTCCTTGCGCAGGATCCGGGAGACTCCCCCGCCGACGGCCCCGATGACCCGCATCACCGGATGCGGGATGCCGAGCTTCGGCGGCGGGACACCCCCTTCGTCGGCGGCGATGTCGAAGAGCTCCCGGTAGGGCAGGAACCGCTCGGAGATGATGTACCGCTCACCGGGTCGGCCGTGCTCCTCGGCGAGGAGGAAGGCGGCGGCGGCATCCTCGATGCCGACCACCTCCATCGATCCGCCCTTCGCATACGCGGGCATCGTGCCCAGTGCGGCGGCGCGCACCAGCCGGCCGTGCGGCGTCCGACCGTGGTCTCGCGGCCCGTAGGTCGTCCCGACGTTGAGGACCACGGCCGGCAGCCCCTGCTCCCGGTGGTAGCGCAGGACCAGGTCTTCGGCCTGGATCCGAGAGTCGATGTAGGCACCGCCCAGATGCCGCCAGTTGTGCGGCATCGTCTCATCGGCCGGTCCGGACTCGGCGGCGGCGATCGTGCCGACGGTGCTGCAGAAGACGAATTTCGGCACTCCGACCTCGACGGCTGCGTCCAGTACGTGCCGCAAGGACTCGACGTTGGTGGCGTAGAGCGGCGCCGGGTCGCGGAGCCAGGCGCGGGTGTCGACGATGCAGTAGTGGACGGTCTCGACGTCTTCCATCGCGGCACGCAGCGCGGCGTCGTCGTCGAGGTCGCCGTGGTGCCGCTCGACGTCGAGGTCGTCGAAGGCCACCGTGGAGCTGGACTCCCGGATCCACACCCGCACCCGGTCACCGCGTTCGACGAGCTGGCGGGTCACGTGCGAACCGAGGAAGCCGCTGGCTCCCATCACGAGCTTGGTCCCGCTCACCGCTACTCCCTCTGCAGACGTCGACGATGCTAGCGGCGCGACCACTAGGGTCGGGGCCGTGGATCGGCCATGAGAGATCGCGAGCTCGTCCTGCGGTGGGTTCGGGCCTGGGCACACGTCCGACGGCTGAGGACCGAGGTGGTCGACGGGTGGCCGCTCGTGCACGTCAACGGACCGTCACGGAACACCGAGATCGTCTGCGTCGACCCAGGACGAGACGCGTTCGAGGCGCTCGCCGCGCGCCTGGCGGGCGATCCCCAGGCCATGCTCACGGTGTTCGCGGACGACCTCGATCCCTACGTCGCCCCTCCCCTGCCGCCCCGGATGCGGGTCGACCGCGACGACGAGATCTTCATGACCAGCACGTTGGCACCGTCGGACCAGCGCCCTGCCCGACGGCCTGGGTGGACGCTGGATCGTCGACGGGCCGCGGGCGACGTACAGCGTCGACGGCGATGGCCGCGTGGCCGCCGAGGGGACGGTCGGGGTGCTCGGCACCGACGCGGTGTTCGACGCCGTCGAGACGTCACCGACCTTCCGGCGCAGCGGGCTCGGCCGGCACGTGATGGGCGCGCTGACGACCTGGTCCGTCGATCACGGCGCGACCACCGGGCTGCTGGCCGCGTCGGCCGACGGCGTGGGGCTCTACTCGGCGCTGGGCTGGGACCGCTGCCTCGCGATGTGGTCGCTGATGGGGACGGTCAGCCGTCCGAGCGCCAGTCGCTGAACCCCAGCACGATCATGCGCATCTCGCGACGGGCTTTGCGCTTGACCTCGTCCTCCAGGTCGTGGCGGCCCTCGGGCGTGCCGACGACCTGCTCGGCCCGGTAGACCATGTTGCGGACGAAGACCCCGGAGATCATCTTCACGTCATCGGTGCTCCACGCGGCGAGCTGCGGAATCCGGGCGAGGAACACGGCGAGCTCGCTGATGAACAGCTGGAGCTCGTGCTGGATCGCATCGCGAACCGGCGCGGAGCCCCCGAGCCGTTCGCGGGCCACGAAGGCGAAGTGCGCGCGGTTCTGCTTGACCGCGGCGACGAGGACGTCGGCCGACGCGTCGATGAGGTTGTCGACGATGCTCGGGTCCTGCTGCGCGTCGCGGATCATCCGCCGCAGCGTCGCGAAGGACTGCTCGACGAGGGCCAGGCCGACCTCGTCCATGGAGTCGAAGTGCCGATAGAACGCCGTCGGCACCACGCCGGCCGCACGGGTGACCTGTCGCAGGCTGAGCTGGGCGAAACCGTGGTCGTGGCTCAGCTCGAGCGCCGCGGCGAGGATCGCCTCGCGGGTGCGTTCCTTCTGCGCTTGGCGGTTCTGGGCCGGCTGAGCCGGCACCGATTCGGACACCGGCCCAGTGTAATGGTCCATTTCGGTGAACATCTGTGCTCCGCGTGGTCGAGGTCACGCCGCGGCGCGGTTGCGCCGCGCTGGCCGCCGTGACAGTATTTCAGTGTACATACGTTCACTGAATCAGGAAGGTCGTCATGGGTGCCATCCGCCGCACGCTCGGCTCCCGAGCGCTCGCGACACTGACCTCGCCCTACACCGTCGACCAGTTCCTCGAGCACCTTCACCCCATGCTCACCGTCGACACGGTCCGAGCCCGCGTGGTGAAGGTCGTCCACGAGACCGGCGACGCCAGCACCGTCGTGCTGCGCCCGAACGGCGCCTGGCGCGGCTTCGTGCCCGGCCAGCACGTGCAGTTCGGCATCGAGGTCGACGGCAAGCGCCGCGTGCGGGTGTTCTCGGTGTCCAGCTCGCAGGCGAACCGCGACGGCACGTTCAGCGTCTCCGTCAAGGCCCACCCGGACGGGTACGTGTCGCAGTTCCTCCATCGCGAGCTCACGCCGCGCACGATCGTCCACCTGTCCCAGGCCGAGGGCGAGTTCGTGCTTCCCGACGCCGTGCCCGATCGACTGTTGCTGGTCAGCGGCGGATCCGGCATCACCCCGGTGATGTCGATGATCCGCACGCTCCGCGACCGCGGGCACCACGGTGACGTGACGTTCCTCCACTACGCACGGTCCCGCGGCGACGAGATGTTCACCGACGAGCTCGACGCGCTCACCGAGAGCACGGGCTTCCGCGTCGTCCGCATCTACACCCGCGAGCCGTCCGACGGTGCCGAGCTGGCGGGACGATTCGTCGTCGACCACCTCAAGCACCTCGGCGTCGACGCGACCGACACGCTCACGTACGTGTGCGGGCCGGCCGGCCTCATCGCGTCCGTCCGCGACACCTACGACGAGCTCGGCGCCGCCGACCAGCTGCGCGCGGAGTACTTCAAGGTCCCCACCGTCGACCTGTCCGCGGCCGAGGCCACCGGCACCCTGACGTTCGACGCCAGCGGCGCGTCCGCCGACAACTCCGGCGCCACCATCTTGGAGCAGGCCGAGGCCGCCGGGCTCACGCCCGCGTTCGGCTGCCGGATGGGCGTCTGCAACACCTGCGCCGTCAAGAAGCTGCACGGCGCCGCCAAGCACGTGGTGAGCGGCGAGATCTGCGCCGACACCGACCAAACCATCAAGGTCTGCGTCAACGTCCCCGTCGGGGACGTCAGCGTCGCCCTCTAACCGGGAGAAGCCCCATGTCACGCAAGCGCACCTACGCTCCGATCGAGCCGCTGAGCGCCAGCCACCACAACGCCGCGCCGCAGCCGCTGACGTCGGACGATCCCGAGCACCGCTCGAACATCGGACTGGAGTTCATGAGCCGCGACGAGCTCGAGGGGTTCGGGCAGGAGCTCGACGGCCTGCGCCAGCGGGTGCTCGACGACCTCGGCCAGGCCGACGCCAACTACATCCGCCGCGTCATCAAGGCGCAGCGGGCGTTCGAGGTGCTGGGCCGCATCGGCCTGTTCATGCCGTTCTTCCTGCCCGCGTTCATCGCCGGCATCGCGTTCCTCGCGTTGGCCAAGATCCTCGACAACATGGAGATCGGCCACAACATCATGCACGGCCAGTACGACTGGATGAACGACCCGGCCATCGACGGCAAGACCTACGAGTGGGACGTCGTGGCCCCGGCCGAGGACTGGAAGCACGGCCACAACTACATCCATCACACGTACACGAACATCCACGGCATGGACCGCGACATCGGCTACGGCCTCCTGCGGATCGACACCGGCCAGCCCTGGTACGCCAGCCACCGCTTCAACCTCCCGCTCGCGTTCGTCCTGATGCTCATCTTCGAGTGGGGCATCATGTACCACGGCGTCGAGCTGGACGAGTACCTCTCCGGTCGCATGTCCAAGGCCCAGTTCAAGGCCCGCAAGGCCCGCGCGATGGTCAAGATCCGTCGCCAGGTCCTCAAGGACTACGTGGCCTACCCGCTGCTGGCCCTGCCGCTCGTGCCGTTCGTCGGCTGGTGGGCGCCCCTCGCGGTGCTCGGCGGCACCTTCGTCGCCAACGTCATCCGCAACGTCTGGTCGTTCCTGATCATCTTCTGCGGCCACTTCCCCGCCGACGTCCAGACGTTCGAGGAGGAGGACGCCCAGGGTGAGAATCGCGGCCAGTGGTACCTGCGGCAGATGCTCGGCTCGGCCAACATCACCGGCAACCGCCTGTTCCACGTCATGAGCGGCAACCTGAGCCACCAGATCGAGCACCACCTGTTCCCGGACATCCCGGCCCGGCGCTACCCGCACGTCGCTCCGGAGGTGCGCGAGATCGCGGATCGGTACGGCCTGCCGTACAACACCGGGCGCTTCAGCCGGCAGCTGGCGAGCGTCGCCCGCCAGCTGGCCGCGTACGGGCGCAAGCCCAGCGACCCCTACCTGGTCGGCAAGAGCCCGGAGTCGAAGGCCCTGCGCCGCGCCAAGCGCGAGGAAGCCGCCCGTCGTGCAGAGGCCGGCGAGGCTGCAAGAATGGCGGCGTAGCCAGCCATCTGAGCCCGCCGGGGGTGCCGCGGGATGGGCGGCGAACAGGAAGGAGCCTTCCATGGCCCTCAGCCGCCGCGAAATCGCCAAGGACGTCGTCCAGCAGTCGGCCGAGGCGACCTTCGCCACGGCGGGGCACGTGGCCGCGATCTTCTTCGACGCCGCGCGGCGCATCACCGCCGAGCTGGGCTCGCTGGGTACGGAGATCTTCGAGATCACCGAGGCCGGTCGCCGAGCCGGTGACGACGCAGATCACACGCCGGGCACCCATCCCGGCGGCGGCTGAGCGCGAATCACTCACATGAGCTCCTCTGTTGCCGTCGTCGGGTCGGGCGTCTCCGGCCTCACGGCCGCCTACGTCCTGGGTCGGTCGCGTGATGTCACGCTCTTCGAGGCCGACGATCGCTTCGGCGGTCACGCCCACACCCATCACGTCGAGGACCAGTGGGTCGACACCGGCTTCATCGTGCACAACGACCGCACCTATCCCCTGCTGCGCCGCCTGTTCGCCGAGCTCGACGTCGAGGTGCACCCCACCGAGATGAGCATGAGCGTCCACTGCGACGGGTGCGGCCTCGAGTACGCCGGTGGCCGAGGTGCGACCGGCATCTTCGCCCAGCGGCGTCGCGCCGCCGATCCGCGGTTCCTGCGGATGCTGACCTCCATCAAGCGCTACCAGCGCCTGGCCCTCGCGCTCCTCGACCAGGACGAGTCCGACCAGGACCCGCAGACCTACGGCGATTTCCTGCGCATCCACGGCTTCTCGGACCACTTCGTCTCCCACTACGCCATCCCGGTCGTCTCCTGCGTCTGGTCCTCCGGCCACGAGACGGCGCTGGCCTACCCGGCGCGCTATCTGTTCGCCTTCTTGAAGCACCACGGGTTCTTGTCCGTCTCCGGCTCGCCCCAGTGGTTCACGGTCCACGGTGGCTCGCACGCCTATGTCGAGAAGGTCACCGAGGCGATCGGCGACGTCCGCTCCTCGACGCCGATCCGGGCCGTCTCCCGCAAGCCCGACGGCGTCGAGCTGCTCGATGCCCACGGCACCGTGCACCGGGCCGACGCCGTCGTCATCGCGACCCACGCGGACGACGCGCTCGCGCTGCTCACCGACCCGACCGACGAGGAAAGGCGCATCCTCGGCGCGTTCGAGTACTCGCGCAACGAGACCGTCCTGCACCGCGACGGCTCGTTGCTGCCCGACGCCCAGCAGGCGCGGTCGTCGTGGAACTACCGCATGGATGACTGCAGCACCCGGCTGGAGCACACGGCCGTCACGTACTGGATGAACCGCCTGCAGGGCCTGGAGAGCGACGACCCGTTCGTCGTCACCCTGAACTCCACCGATCGCATCGACCCCGACTCGGTCGTGGCCACCATGCAGTACACGCACCCGATCTACACCAGTGCCTCGTTGGCGGCCCAGCAGGAGCTCGCCACGTTGTCGGGCGGCCGGACCGCCTTCGCCGGGGCCTACCACGGGTGGGGCTTCCACGAGGACGGCTGCCGTTCCGGCGTCGAGGCCGCCTCCGCCCTGGGGGTCGACTGGTGAGCACCCCCGTCCTCCCCGCGCTGCCGGCCCTCGTCACCGGCAAGGTCGGCCACACCCGACGAACACCGTTGACGCACCGGTTCCGGTATCGCGTCTACCAATGGCTCGTCGACCTCGACGAGCTTCCGCGGATGCCGCGCCTGCTCCGCCCGTTCTCCACCTTCCGCGCATCCGACCACATCGGCGACCCGGACGGCGACCTCCGCACCAACATCGAGCGCTTCTGCAAGACCCAGGGCGTCGACGTGAGCGGGCATCGCCTCCTGATGCTGGCCAACGCCCGGGTGCTCGGTCACACCTTCGACCCGCTCAGCGTGTTCTGGGCGATCGCACCGGATGAGTCACTGACCTGCATCGTCGCCGAGGTGCACAACACCTACGGCGAGCGGCACGCGTACCTGTTGCAGCCCGATGGCGACGGCCGCAGCCAGGTCGACAAGGCCTTCTACGTCTCGCCGTTCTTCTCCGTCGATGGGCGATACGACCTGCAATTCCGGCTCACGCCGGACGTCGTGTCCTCCACGGTCGTGCTCCGGCAGGACGGTGCGGCCGTGTTCAGCGCGACGTTCCGGGGCGAGCCGAAGCCGGCGACCCCGGGGCGCCTGGCCCGGCTTTTGATTTCCATGCCCTTCATGACCCATCGAACCAGCCTCCTGATCCGAATCCATGGTGTGTGGCTCTGGCTGCGCCGCCTGCCGGTCGTTCCTCGACCGACACACCGACCCCAGGAGGGAACCCGATGAGTGAAGTCGTCCAGGCCAGGTGGCCCGGCATCGCCCACACGCCGCGCACTCCGCTGAAGGCCCGGGTCGCCCGGATGATCCTCAAGCCGGCCGCGCACCGATTCCCGGTCCGGCTCACGTTCCCCGACGGCACGGTCTGGGGCGCCGGCGGACCGCACGCCCCGGAGATGGCGATCAAGCGGCCGCAGGCCTTCTTCGCCCGCATCGGGCAGGACACCAAGATCGGCTTCGGCGAGGCCTACATGGCCGGCGACTGGACGACCGGGCCGGGCACCGACCTCGCCCAGCTCCTCACCCCGTTCGCCGAGCGACTCACCCACATCGTCCCGAAGCCGCTGCAGAAGCTGCGCGGGCTCGTCGACGACCGGCTCCCCCGCCACGAGCGCAACTCGATCGAGGGATCGCGCTCGAACATCGAGCGTCACTACGACCTGTCCAACGAGCTCTTCGCCGAGTTCCTCGACCCGTCGATGACCTACTCGTCGGCCTGGTTCGCCGATGGCGCAGAAGGGCGCACGGAGTCGTTGGAGGTCGCGCAGGAACGCAAGATGGACGGGATCCTCGACCAGGCCGGTGTCGGTCCGGGCACCAGGATGCTCGAGATCGGCAGCGGCTGGGGCGCCCTGGCCATTCGGGCCGCGCAGCGCGGTGCCCATGTCACGACCATCACCATCTCCCAGGAGCAGGCGGCCCTCGCACGAGAACGGTTCGCGGCCGCAGGGCCTGACGTGGAATCCCGGATCGACCTCCAGCTCGTCGACTACCGCGAGGTCCAAGGCTCCTATGACGCGATCGTCAGCGTCGAGATGATCGAGGCCGTGGGCGAGGAGTACTGGCCCACCTACTTCCGCACCATCGACGAGCACCTCGCACCCGGCGGCAAGGTGTCGATCCAGGCGATCTTGATGGACGACCACCGCTACCGGGCCACCCGCAACTCCTACGGCTGGATCCAGAAGTACATCTTCCCCGGCGGCCTGCTTCCGTCGCCGGAAGCGATCGACCGCACGCTGGCCGCGCACACGACCTTGGCCGTCACCGAGCGTCGCTCGCTGGGTCACCACTACGCCCAGACGTTGCGCCGATGGCGCGAGCGCTTCGACGAGAACTGGTCGCAGATCAACGCGCAGGGTTTCGACGAGACCTTCCGCCGCATGTGGGAGTTCTACCTCGCGTACTGCGAGGCCGGATTCGCCACCGGATACCTCGACGTCGCGCAGGTGCAGATGCAGCGGCCCTCCACGGCCGGGGCACGCTGATGCCCACCCTCTCCCGACTGCCGCTGCCGATCCAGGAGTCGTACGAGTGGCAGCACCTCGGCGCCTGTCGCGAGGTCGATCCCGAGACGTTCTTCTCCCCGGAGTCGGAGCGGGGCCCGCGCCGCCGGGCCCGCGAGGCCGCCGCCAAGGACCTCTGCGCCCGCTGCCCCGTCGTCTCCGCCTGCCTCCAGCACGCTCTCGACGTCCGCGAGCCCTACGGCGTCTGGGGCGGCCTCAACGCCACCGAACGCGACCACCTGCTCCGCGCCACCGGCTAAGCCCGGGATCCACCCGATTTGTGACGTGGTGGTTGGTTCTCGTACCCACGACCAACCATCACGTCACGAATCCGGGGGTCTGTGGACGTCGGCATTGCCCCGGGACGATCGGCGCGATGGTGTGCGGCCATGCGAGCCATCCCGCCCGAGCTCCACGGGACCGCGTTCACCTCGGCCCAGGCACAGGCAGTCGGCGTCTCGCGACAGATGCTGCGCGGGACTCGGTTCAGGCGCTTGTTTCCCGACGCCTACACGACGGCAGCGACCGCGCTCACCCTCGATCTCCAGGTGCGCGCAGCACTCCTGACGCTCCCGTCCGACGCCGCCGTGAGCCACACGACCGCACTCCACCTTCGCGGCGTCGACGTCGGGCGCCACTGGCCGCTGCACTTCAGCACGAACACGTCCGCTCAGAACCGGGTCAAGGAGATCGTGCTGCACCGACGACGCGGACGTCTCCATCCCTGGGAGCTCGATGGGGTCCCGGTCCTCGGGGTCGACCGGACCTTCGTGGATTCGGCGACGATCCTGGGTGTGCGTGACCTCGTCATCGCCGGCGACTGGTTGATTCACCGCGGGCAGACCACACTCGGTCAGTTGACCACGTACGTCGCCGACCGCCACCTTGATGGAGTTCGCCGGGCCCGCCGGGCCGTGCGGCTGGTCCGCGAAGGTGTGGAGTCTCCCCGCGAGACGGTGGTTCGACTGCTGCTCAGGTTCGCACGCCTTCCCGAGCCGTCCGTCAATCTCGTCATTCTCGACGGTTTCGGTGGCTTCCTGGCACGTGGCGACCTGGTGTACGAGTTCTACAAGGTCCTCGTCGAGTACGACGGGTGGCACCACGAACGCGACCCCCACCAGCGCCAGCGCGACCGCGAACGACGCGAGCAGCTGGAGGCAGCGGGGTGGCGCGTCATCGTCGTCACCTCACACGACCTCCGACACCCCAACCGCATTCCGCTTCGCGTCCACGCCGCGCTGGTTGCCCGCGGCTATCGAGGCCCGCGTCCATGGATGAGCTCGGAGTGGCAGCGCTGGGCCGCTTGATCCTCACGATGTGTGACTCCATGGTTGGTTCGGCCCGAGAAAACCAACCACCAGGTCACAAATCGGGAGGACCGCTACTCCCAGAACACCCGCTCGACGACCCGCCGCGCGAGGCGGGTGGTGCGAAGGTACTCATCGACCATGCGCTCGCTCTGGTCCATGCCGTAGCCGAGCAGGTGGGCGACGCCGGCGCGGTCGTCGGCGCCCTCGACCATCGAGTCCGCGGGCTTGCCCCGCATCAGGACCACCGCGTTGCGGATGCGGCTCACCAGGCGCCAGGACGCCTCCAGCTGGGCGGCGTCCTCCGCTGAGATGAGGTCCGCCTCCACCGCGGCGTGGAGGGCCGGGAGCGTGCGCGTCACGCGGAGGCCCGGGACGCCGTGGGCATGACGCATCTGCAACAGCTGCACGGTCCACTCGACGTCGGCCAGCCCTCCTCGGCCGAGCTTGAGATGGGTGTTCGGGTTGGCGTCGCGCGGCAACCGCTCGGAGTCGACACGGGCCTTGATGCGACGAATCTCCCGGATCTCGCCGTCGCTCATGCCGTTCTGGGGCCAGCGCAGCGGGTCGATCAGCTCGGTGAACCGGGCACACAGATCGGCGTCGCCCACGACGGGACGCGCGCGGAGCAACGCCTGGGCCTCCCACACGGCGGAGTACTTCTCGTAGTACGAGCGGTAGGCGCCGAAGGTGCGCACGAGCGGCCCGTTGCGGCCGTCCGGTCGCAGGTCCGCATCCACCTCCAGCGGCGGATCGTCCGACGGGGCCGAGAGCATCGTGCGCAGCCCGGTGGCCACGGCGGTGGCAGCCTTGGCGGCCTCGTCCTCGTCGGCGCCATCGACCGGCTCGTGCACGAACATCACGTCGGCGTCGGATCCGTACCCCACCTCCCAACCACCGAGCCGGCCCATGAGGACGATCGCCATCCGGGTCGGGAGCTCGCCGCGCTCGGCCTCGACCGCCGCGGTCGAGGCGATCAGGGCACTCGACAAGGTGGCGGTGGTGATGTCGGACAGCGCGGCCCCCACCTCGACGATGTCGAGCCGTCCCAGCACGTCGGCGATCCCGACCCGGGACAGCTCGCGGCGACGTACCCGACGCACCGCGCGGATGGCGTCCTTCGGCTTGCGGTGACGCCGCGCCGCCTGATCCATCTCCGAGTCCAGCCGTTCGGCGTCTCGCGGGACGAGCTCGCCGTCGTCGCCCAACAAGGCGACCGAGTCCGGCGCCCGCAGGATGAGGTCGGTGACGTAGCGGCTCGACCCGATGATCTGCGCCAGCTGCTCGGCGCCCTCTCCCTCGTCGCGGAGCTTGCGCAGGTACCAGGGGGTGTCGCCCAGCCCCTCGGAGATCGTGCGGAACGCCAGGAGCGCAGCATCCGGAGCCGGCGACATCGCCATCCACTCGAGCATGGCGGGGAGCAGCGACCGCTGGATCGACGCGCGCCGCGACACCCCCGACGTGAGCGCCTCGATGTGCGCGAGGGCACCGTGCGGGTCGGCGAACCCGAGCGCGGTGAGGCGCTGTTCGGCGGCCTCCGACGTCAGGCGCAGGCCTTCGGTCGGGATCGAGGCCACCGCCTCGAGCAGCGGCTGGAAGAAGAGCCTCTCGTGCATGCGTCGCACGACCAGCTTCTGGGCCTGCCACTCCTGCTCCAGGTTCTCGGCCGCCTTCTGGCGGTAACCCATGCTGCGGCCGATGCGACGCAGGTCCTCGCGGTCGACCGGCACCATGTGCGTCCGCCGGAGCCGGTGGATCTGGATCCGGTGCTCGAGCGTCCGCAGGAATTCGTAGGCCTCCTCCATCGCCGCGCCCTCGCGCCGGCCGACGTAGCCCCCGTCGATCAGGGCCCGGAGCGCGGACAACGTCGTCGGACTGCGCAGCGATTCGTCGCCGCGGCCGTGCACGAGCTGGAGCAGCTGGACCGCGAACTCGACGTCGCGCAGTCCGCCCGCACCGAGCTTGAGCTCGCGATCGCGATGGCGGGACGGGATGTTCTCGACGACCCGCCGCCGCATGGACCGCACGTCGGTGACGAAGTTGTCGCGCGTGCTGGCCGCCCACACCATCGGCCCGACCGCCTCGAGGTAGGCCTCGGCCAGCTCCTCGTCGCCGGCGGCGTACCTCGCCTTCAGCAGCGCTTGGAACTCCCAGGTGGACGCCCAACGCTCGTAGTAGGAGACGTGGCTGGACAGCGAGCGCACGAGCGGCCCGTCGCGCCCCTCCGGGCGCAGGTTGGCATCGACTTCCCAGATGACGCCCTCGGCGGTGTGCTCGCCGCACAGCCGCATCGTCGCCGCCGCCAGCCGCGTGGCCGCCTCCACCGCCTTCTGCTCATCGGCACCGTCCGCGGGCTCGTGCACGAAGACGACGTCGACGTCGCTGAGGTAGTTGAGCTCACGGCCGCCGGTCTTGCCGAGCGCGATGACGGCCAGCCGGCAGCTGTCGGCGTCGGACTCGGCGGCACCGGCGATGCGCAGTGCGGCACCGAGGGTCGCGACAGCGAGATCGGCCAGCTCCGCGGACGACTCGGCGAAGGACGTGAGGGCGGTGAGGTCGCGGGCCGCGACCTGCAGCAGCAGCCGCCGATACGCGACCCGGAGCTCATCGGCGGAGGTTGCCGTCTCCATCTGCGCACGCATCTCCGCGACCGGCATGGGTCGAGTCGAGAGCGCGTCGCCCGCAAGGTCGTCGAGGACGTCGGGGTGTCGCGCCACGTAGTCACCGAGGGCCTCGCTGGTGCCGAGGACGATGAGGAGCCGCTGGCGCAGGTCGGCGTCCGATTCCAGCGCCGCCAACAGCTTCTCCACCCCCCAGGACTCGCCGATGGCCGCCAGCGAGGAGAGCGCGGTGTCCGGAGCGGCGGAGCTCGCGATCTGCTCCACCAGGTCGTCGGGGATGCCCGGAAGCCGCTCGAGGTCGGCAGCGGCGTGCTCGCCGTTGCGGAATCCCCGCCGGGCGAGCGTCAGGTCGAGCGCCTCCGATGACACCGTTCGAGGCTAGAGGACCGGCATGAGGCGGTCGATCTCGAACTGCGTCACCTGGGAGCGGTAGCCGTTCCACTCCGCCCGCTTGTTGCGCAGGAAGAACTCGAAGACGTGCTCCCCCAGCGTCTCGGCCACGAGGTCGCTCGTCTCCATCGTGCGGATCGCCTCGTCGAGATTGCGCGGCAGCGGGGCGAGGCCCATGGCGCGGCGCTCGTGCTCGGTCAGCGACCAGACGTTGTCCTCGGCCTCCGGCGGCAGGTCGTACTTCTCGGCGACGCCCTTGAGGCCGGCGGCCAGCACGAGCGCGAAGGCGAGGTACGGGTTGGCGCCGGAGTCGATGCCGCGATGCTCGACGCGCGCCGACGCGCCCTTCTGCGGCTTGTACATCGGCACCCGGATGAGGGCCGAGCGGTTGTTGTGGCCCCAGCAGACGTAGTTGGGGGCCTCGCCGCCGCCGGCCAGTCGCTTGTAGGAGTTGACCCACTGGTTGGTGATGGCGGTGATCTCCGGGGTGTGCTGCAGGACGCCGGCGATGAACGCCCGGCCGGTCTGCGAGAGCTGGTACTCGGCGCCGGCCTCGTAGAAGGCGTTCTCGTCGCCCTCGAACAGTGAGACGTGGGTGTGCATGCCCGAACCCGGGTGCTCGGTGAAGGCCTTGGGCATGAACGAGGCCCACTTGCCCTGGCTCAGCGCGACCTCGCGCACCACGGTGCGGAACGTCATGATGTTGTCCGCCGTCGACAGGGCGTCGGCGTAGCGGAGGTCGATCTCCTGCTGGCCCGGCCCGGCCTCGTGGTGGCTGAACTCCACCGAGATGCCCATGTTCTCGAGCATCGTGATGACCTCGCGACGGAAGTCCTGCCCGCCGCCCTGAGCGGTGTGATCGAAGTAGCCGCTGTCGTCGACGGGCACCGGGCGTCCGCCGGCGTCGGGCTTGCCCTTGAAGACGTAGAACTCGATCTCCGGATGCGTGTAGTACGTGAACCCCGCGTCGGCCGCCTGCGCGAGGGCCCGCTTGAGCACGTAGCGGGGGTCGGCGAAGGACGGCGTGCCGTCCGGCATGAGGATGTCGCAGAACATCCGCGCCGTCGACGGGGTCTCGCCGCGCCACGGCAGGATCTGGAAGGTCGACGGGTCGGGCTTGGCGAGCATGTCGGACTCGTGCACCCGGGCGAAGCCCTCGATGGAGGACCCGTCGAAGCCGATGCCCTCGCTGAAGGCTCCCTCGAGCTCGGCCGGCGCGATCGCCACGGACTTCAGCGAGCCGAGCACGTCGGTGAACCACAGGCGCACGAAACGCACGTCTCGTTCCTCGAGCGCGCGAAGGACGAAGTCTTCCTGCTTACCCATGCGCTCAGTCTCGCACGCCGGACGTGACCTCGGTGTCACCCGGAGACAGAGGTCGGTGTCACCCGGATACGCTGGTCACGTGCCTCAGCTGCGCCTCGCTCTCGCCCAGGTGAACGCCCGCGTGGGCGACCTCGGCGGCAACACCGAGCTCGTCCTCAGCTCGTGCCGGGACGCCGCCGCGCAGGGGGCGCACCTGGTCCTGCTGCCGGAGATGGTCGTGACCGGCTACCCGATCGAGGACCTCGCCTACCGCGCATCGTTCATCGCCGCGTCCCAGCGCCACGTGGCCGAGCTCGCGACCCGGCTCCAGGGCGAGGGGCTCGGAGATCTGGTCGTCGTCGTCGGCCACCTCGATCGGGCGAAGCACGTCCCCGACCAGCTCGGCACACCCAAGAACGCGCCGACCAACTCCGCTTCGGTCCTCCACGCCGGTCGGGTCGTCGCGCGGTACGACAAGCACCACCTGCCCAACTACGGCGTCTTCGACGAGTTCCGCCACTTCGTGCCCGGCGATGAGACGCAGGTCGTCCAGGTCGGCGGCGTCGACGTGGCCATCGCCATCTGCGAGGACATCTGGCAGGACGGACCGTCGGCGGCTGCGCACGCGGCCGAGGCCGGTCTGCTGGTGGTCCTCAACGGCTCGCCGTACGAGGCCGCGAAGGACGACGTCCGCCTCGACCTGTGCGCCCGCCGCGCACGCGACGGATCGTGCGCGCTGGCCTACGTCAACCTCGTCGGCGGCCAGGACGAGCTCGTCTTCGACGGCGACTCACTCGTCGTCGACTCCGAGGGCGAGCTCGTGGCCCGGGCCGCCCAGTTCGAGCCCGAGCTGCTCCTCGTCGACCTCGAACTCCCGGCCGCCACGGCACCGATGCCCGATCCGGACACCCGGTTCGAGGGGCTCCGCGTCGAGCGCACGGTCATCTCGGCGGAGCCGTTCGCGCCGTACGACCCGCTCGAGCCGAGCGTCGCCGAACGGTGGGACGACCTCGGCGAGCGCTACCAGGCGATCGTCGTCGGGCTCCGCGACTACGTGGCCAAGAACGGGTTCTCCACCGTGCTGATGGGGTTGTCCGGCGGCATCGACTCCACGCTCGTCGGCGCCATCGCCGTCGACGCCCTCGGCGCCGAGAACGTCTACGGTGTCTCCAACCCGAGCGAGTGGTCGAGCGAGCACTCGCGCTCCGACGCCGCCGAGCTCGCTCGGCGCACCGGGCTCAACCTCGACACCGTCCCGATCGCGCCGATGTTCGAGGAGTTCCAGTCGGCGCTGAAGCTCGACGGGCTGGCCGAGGAGAACCTGCAGGCTCGCATTCGGGCTGTCATCTGGATGGGTCTGTCGAACCAGCACGGCCACCTCGTGCTGGCGTGCGGCAACAAGTCCGAGCTCGCCACCGGCTACTCCACGATCTACGGCGACGCGGTCGGCGGGTACGCGCCGATCAAGGACGTCCCGAAGACCCTCGTGTGGGAGCTGGCGCGGTGGCGCAACGCCTGGGCGGCGGAGCGCGGCGAGACGCCGCCGATCCCCGAGGACACCATCTCCAAGCCGCCGTCGGCCGAGCTGCGCCCGGGCCAGCTCGACACCGACTCCCTGCCGCCGTACGAGCTCCTCGACGCCGTGCTCGACGCGTACGTCGAACGCGACCTCGGCTCGGCCGACGTCATCGCCGAGGGCTTCGACCCGGCGCTGGTCGAGCGGGTCGTCACGCTCGTCGACCAGGCCGAGTACAAGCGGCGGCAGTACCCGCCGGGACCGAAGATCTCGCGCCGCAACTTCGGGCGCGACCGCCGCGTGCCGATCACGAACCTCTGGCGGGAGAGCCTGTAACCCTCCTCACAGCGCATCGGCGCGGATGTCTGTCAGGCTGGACGTGTCCGTGGACCCCGGACGGGGCTGCGAGATCGGAGATTCACATGACCGAGGAAGCTGCTCCGTACGGAGCCGGCCCGACGACCTCCCCCGACGTCAAGAAGGTGCGCACCCACCACCTCCAGCAGTGGAAGTCTGAGGGCGAGAAGTGGGCCATGATCACCGCCTACGAGCAGTACGCCGCCCAGGTGTTCGACGAGGCCGGCATCCCGGTGATGCTCGTCGGCGACTCCGCCTCCAACAACGTCTTCGGCAACGAGACGTCGCTGCCCGTCACCGTCGACGAGCTCATCCCGCTCGTCCGCGCGGTCACCCGCTCGGCCCACCGCGCTTTGATCGTGGCCGACCTGCCGTTCGGCTCCTACCAGCGCTCTCCGGAGCAGGCGTTCGACACCTCCGCGCGGTTCATGAAGGAGGCGAATGCGCACGCGGTGAAGCTCGAGGGCGGCCTCGCGATGGTGCCGCAGGTCAAGCTCTTGACCGATGCCGGCATTCCGGTGATGGCGCACATCGGCTTCACGCCACAGGCCGAGCACAACCTCGGCGGCTACCGCGTGCAGGGCCGCGGTGACGCGGCCCAGACACTGCTCGACGAGGCATTGGCGCTCGAGGAGGCCGGCGCGTTCGCGCTCGTGATGGAGATGGTGCCGTCACCGGCGGCGGCCGAGGTGACGAAGACGCTGAGCATTCCCACCATCGGCATCGGCGCCGGGCCCGACTGTGACGCGCAGGTGCTGGTCTGGCAGGACATGATGGGCCTGCGCACCGGCAAGGCGCCGCGCTTCGTCAAGCGCTACGCCGACCTGCACGGCATCATGCTCGACGCCGCCCGCACGTACGCCGATGAGGTGGCGAGCGGTGCCTTCCCGGCGCCGGAGCACGGCTTCGAGAGCTGACTACGACGCGCTCCAGCCGAACACGAGCACACCCACCGCGTTCACCGCGCAGTAGGCGAGGAACGCGTAGGCCGGGATCCACACGGATCGGGCCGGCCTCGTCGTCGCCCACGACTTGAGCAGCGGGACGAACGAGGCGAGCACGACCAGGTGCAGCAGCAGGCCCCACCACGGTGCGAAGAACAGCGGCGAGACGATCACCAGCCACAGGACGACGAAGAGACCGGCGACGGCGATCCACGGACCGGACCGCTCCAGGTTGAGGTTCACCGGAAGCTCGGCCCGGAGCCCGGGCCCTCGTCGTTCCAGTTGGGGTCGTTGTCCCAGTCCTCGTTGCGCTCCTGCACCTTCTCGAGCGCCCGCTCGGCCTCGGCCTCGCTCGGGTAGGGCCCGAGCCGGTCGGCTGGGCTGCAGCCATCCGGTCCCTCGACGGCGTGGTGCTTGAGGCAGAAGTAGAACTTTCCGTCGCTCATGCGTCCATCCTAGGATCGACTGATGTCCGTCATGGTTGCCGGCCGGGTCTCACCCCGACTCAGCGTTCCCGCCCACATCGAGGCGCCGGAGTACGTCGGCCAGCCCGCTCCCCTCCCGTACCGCGGGCCGATGGTGCGATCGGAGGAGATCATCGCGGCCATGCGGGTCGCCGGACGGATCGCCGCGCGGGCGCTGGATGCCGTGGAAGCCGCCATCGCTCCGGGGGTCACCACGGACGAGCTCGACCGCGTCGGCCACGAGTTCCTCGTGGCGGCGGGGGCCTACCCGTCCACCCTCGGCTACCGCGGCTACCCGAAGTCGCTGTGCAGCAGCGTCAACGAGGTCATCTGCCACGGCATCCCCGACGACCGGCCGCTCGAGGACGGCGACATCGTCAACATCGACATCACCGCCTACGTCGACGGCGTGCACGGCGACACCAACAAGACCTTCCTCGTCGGGGACGTCGACGAGGACTCGCGCCGGCTGGTCGAGCGCACCCACGAGGCGATGTCGCGAGCCATCCGCGCCGTGCAGCCGGGACGCCGGATCAACGTCATCGGCCAGGCCATCGAGGCGTACGCGCGGCGCTTCGGCTACGGCGTGGTGCGCGACTTCACCGGCCATGGCGTCGGCCCGGCGTTCCACGACGGACTCATCATCCCGCACGTCGACGACCCGCAGGCGAACACCGTCATCGAGGCGGGCATGACCTTCACCATCGAGCCGATGCTGACGCTCGGCACCGTGGAGTGGGACCTCTGGGACGACGGCTGGACTGCCACGACGCGAGACGGCTCGCGCACGGCCCAGTTCGAGCACACGCTTCTGGTCACGCCACGGGGCGCCGAGATCTTGACCCTGCCCTGACCGCTGATGCGAGGTACGCCGCGCCGATGCCGCCGCCGACGACGACGATCGCGGTCCGCGTGATGAGCTGAAGGTCCGGCCCGAGGACGAAGTGGAGTCCGTACACGCCCAGTCCGGTCAGGGCAGCCACCACGTAACCGGCCGGACGACCCAGACGCAACGGCCGCCCGTCCTCGGCGTCATGTGGCCTGAATCCTTCGGCTTGTGGGTGAATGAGCCGGCCTGTAAGCCGGATTCTGTCCTCGCCGTGAGGCGAGGGGCGGTCATCCATCTGGGACGCGCATTGCTGCGCGCCTCGTGCGACCTACCCGCTGACCTTGGACGAGCAGCCCGTCAGCGCAGGCACCGAAGTGCCCTCTTGGTCTTGCTCCCGGTGGGGTTTACCTAGCCGCCCCGGTCACCCGGAGCGCTGGTGAGCTCTTACCTCACCGTTTCACCCTTACCCGCACCCTCCGCTCCGAAGAGCGAGGGGCCGCTGGCGGTCTGTTCTCTGTGGCACTGTCCCGCACGTTGCCGTGGGTGGCTGTTGGCCACCACCGTGCTCGGTGGAGTCCGGACTTTCCTCGACGTCCCTGCGGACAGGGTCGCCGCGACCGCCCGGCCGGCTCATTCGTGTCAGATAGTACGCCGTCGGCGAGGGTCGAGCCTGCGTGTACCCGGTTCTGCGGTCATCGGGGTCTGGTTGCTCGTCGGATAGGTTCGCCGCGTGAGTCACGACGTGCTCTCCCTGACGGCGATCGTCGGGTTCCTCGTCGCCATGATGGTGCTCGCCCGCGCCTGCGCGGACGAGGGCCTGTTCGAGGTGTGGGGCGCCGTCATCGCTCGATCGAGCCCGCCGTCGTCGGCGCGACGTCTCGGCCTGGTGGTGGTGTTCGCGGCCGCCGTGGCGTCGGCGCTCACCGTGGATGCCGCCGTCGTCCTGCTCGTGCCGGTGCTGCTGGTCACCGCAGGTGCGGCGCGTCGGGCCACGTCCATGGCCACGGTGCGCGTGGCCAACACCGGATCGACGCTGCTGCCGGTCAGCAACATCACCAACCTCCTCGCGTTCGCGGCCACCGGCCTCACCTTCGTGCAGTTCGCCTGGCTGATGCTGCCCGCGTGGGCGGTCGGCGTCGCGGCCGAGTTCGCCGTGGTGCGCTGGTGGTTTCGGCACGACGTCGTGGACGACCCGACGTCCGACGTCGCCGAGGTCCCCGCCGTCCCGCTGTTCCCGTCGGCCGTGGTGGTCGTGGTGCTGCTCGGGCTCGCCGGGGGTGCCGAGCCGTGGGTGCCGGCCGCGGCCGGGGCCATCCTGCTCGGCGGCTACGCCCTGCTGCGTCGCACCACGACCTGGCAGGACCTGGCCGACGCCGCCAACCTCCCCCTGGCGGCGTTCGTGCTCGTCTGGGCCGTGGTGGTCGCGGTGGTCGGCGGCACCCGCGCCGCCGACGGCGTCGAACGCCTCGTGCCGTCCGCCGACGGTCTCGTCGCGCTCATCGCGACGGCACTCGTGGCGATGCTCGTCGCGAACGTCGTGAACAACATGCCGGCGACCCTGCTGCTGCTCCCGGCCGCCGCCGCGGCCGGCCCCGTCAACGTGCTGGCGCTGCTGATCGGCGTGAACGTGGGCGCCAACCTGACCGCCATCGGCTCCCTCGCCAACCTGCTCTGGCGCCACGCTGCTCCGAGCGACGTGACGTCGTGGCGCACCTTCCATGCGATCGGCCTGGCCACGACACCCATCGTCGTCGTGCTGTGCACCAGCGTGCTCTGGGCCTGGACGTCGATCGTTCGCTAGTCGGGAACGACCGAGAACTCGACCACGACCGGCCAGCCGTCCGACCACCACTGAATGGTGGTGATCGACGCCGGCGCCAGCTCGAACCGGTGGATCATGCCCATGTCGGCGTCGAGGGCGTTGCGCAGCATCATCTTGATCGGCGTGACGTGACTGACCATGACGACCGTCTGACCCTCGAAGTCCCGGATCAGGCGTTTCCTTGCCTCGTCGACGCGCTCGTAGACCGCCTCGAAGGACTCGCCGCCCGGCGGCGCGATGGCCGGTGAGTCCAGCCACGACCGGATGTCATCGGGCCACCGCGCCAGGATGTCGGGGAAGGCGAGACCCTCCCACTCGCCGAACGCGGCCTCGGCGAACCCGGGCTCGAGCTTGACGTCCAGGCCCAGCTCCGCGGCGACGATCTCGGCCGTCTCACGGGTCCGGAGCATCGGCGAGGACACGATCGCGTCGATCGGTGCGCGCTTCGCCAGCCGGCCCGCGGCACGATGGGCCTGTTCACGTCCGAGGTCGGTCAAGCCGGGGTCCGCTCCCCCGCTGCCGCTGAACAGCTTGTTGACGGTGTGCTCGGTGACCCCGTGGCGCAGCATGACCACCGTCGTCGGCTTCTCCGACACCCGCTTGCGCCACGTGGCGCTGAGCCGATCGAAGGTCGACTCCCCCTGCTCGGCGTCGTGGCCGCCCACCCGCCGGACCACACCCGTGGCCGAGTCGAGCGCTTCGTTCACCAGCGCATCGGCCGCCTTGTTCGACTCCCTCGGCACCCAGGTCCAGGTGACCTCGCCGGACACCAGACGCTGGGCCTGCAGGGCCAGCGGCTTCATGTCGACGTGCTTGATCTTCCACCGGCCGGCCATCTGCTCGATGACGAGCTTGGAGTCCATCCGCACCTCCACCGCGGCGTCCGGTGCATGCTCGGCCGCGAGCTCGAGCCCGGCGATGAGACCGCGGTACTCGGCGACATTGTTCGTGGCCGTGCCGATCGACTCGCCGCACTCGACGATGACCTCTCCGGTGTCGGCGTCCCGGACGAGAGCGCCGTAGGCGGCCGGCCCGGGATTGCCCCGCGACCCGCCGTCGGCCTCGATGATGACGCGGGCCGGGATGGCGCTCACAAGCCGGACTCGGCCGTGCGAACGAGGATGCGGCTGCACTCGGGGCAGCGCAGCACCTCGTCGTCGGGCTTGGCGGCGATCTCGCGCAGATCGGCACCGTTCAGCTCGAGCCGGCAGCCTTCGCACCGCCTGGCGCGCAGAGGGGCTGCACCCAGGTTGCCGTACTGCTCACGGACCTTGTCGTACAGCGTCAGGAGGTCGCCGGGAACGTCGGCGACCACACGCGCACGCTCGGCCGCGATCGTGCCGATCTCGGCGTCGATGGCCGCGATCGCGCTGTCGCGAGCCGTGGCGACCTGCTCGAGCTCGGCCGTGACGGCGTCGAGGTCGGCGGTCACCGAGCTGAGCTTCTTCTGCGCGTCCTCGAGCTGCTCCATGACCTCCAGCTCCTCGTCCTCGAGCGTGGAGATGCGCCGGTCCAGCGCGCCCAGCTCGTGCTGGAGGCTGGCGAGATCCTTCGGGTTGGTGATCGCGCCGGAGCTGAGCCGGTCGACGTCACGGACGCGCCGGGACTTGACCAGCTCCACCTCGGCATCGGCCTTGGACTGGGCCCGGGTCAGGTCGGCCACCGCCGTGTCGGCCTCGATCCGAGCACCGTCGAGCTCACCGGCACGCGCCTCGAGCTCGGCGATCTGGGCGAGCTCGGGGAGCGACGTGCGGCGGTGGTGGAGTTGAGCGAGTGCGGAGTCCTGGGCCTGCAGGTCGAGCAGGTTCAGCTGGGCGGACGGATCGGCGTTCAGCGGGAACTCCTCGCACTCGGGACGACCACGTCGGTCCATGGATCGGTGACGATGGTCGAGACTCTCGTCTCCACCGTATCGCCACAGCGGGCGCCGATTTCCCGGGCGGCGACCGGAAGCCAGGTCCACTCGGCGGCCCAGTGCGGTACGTCGATGACGGCGCACGCGCCGGGTCGCTCGCGGTGCTCACTGACCCGGTGGTGGCGCAGGTCGGAGGTCACGTACACGTCGGCACCGGCGGCGTCCGCGGCGCCGAGCAGGAAGTCGCCCGACCCCCCGCAGAGCGCGACCGTGTGCACCACGGCGGCGGGATCACCGGCCACGCGAGTGGCGCTGCGGTGCGCCGGCAGGCGGTCGGTGACGTGGGCCGCGAAGTCGGCGAGCGTCATCGGTTCCGGCAGGGTTCCGATGCGACCACTGCCTCCGTTCGACGGCCCCGGGATGGTCGAGGCGACGTTGTACGCGACCTCCTCGTACGGGTGAGCGTTGATCATCGCCGCCCGGACCACCTCGCGAAGGCTCGGCTCGGCGACCATCTCCACTCGCGTCTCGGCAACCTCCTCGATCTCACCGATCCGCCCGATGGACGGTGACGCCCCGGTGAGCGGGCGGAACGACCCGGTCCCGGAGGACGCGAACATCGCCCGGTCGTAGTCGCCGATCGATCCGGCGCCGGCGTCGTGCATCGCCGCGGCCACCTTCTCGACGTCGGCGTCCGGCACGTAGACGACCCAGACGTCGATGGCGACGGTCGGGTCGGGGGCGAGGGGTTGGACGTCGCCGAGGCCGAGCGCGAAGGCCATGGACTCCGAGACGCCGAGCGGCGGACTGTCCGCGTTGGTGTGGCACGTGTGCAGGGCCACGCCGTGGGTGATGAGGTCGTGCACCACGCGCCCCTTGGGCGTGGACGCGGCCACCGAGGTGACCCCGGAGAGGTACAGCGGGTGGTGGGCGACGACCAAGTCGGCCTTCCACGCCACCGCCTCGTCGACGACGGCCTGGACCGGGTCGACGGCGAGCAGGATGCGGGTCACGTCGGCGTCGGGGTCGCCGACCACCGTCCCCACCGCATCCCAGTCGTCGGCGCGGCGGGGGTCGTACAAGTTGTCGAGGACGGCAACGACGTCTCGGAGCGCGGCCATGGGCCAGAGCCTAGTGGGACCCCGGTGCCCCTGCTACGCGACGGCGCCCAGGGCGAACGGCAGCACCGACGGTGCGCCGTGGCGACGCAGCTCGCGGGTGGCCACGGTGATCGTCCACCGGCTGTCGACGAGGTCGTCGACGAGCAGGACCGGGCCCCCCACGGTCCCCAAGGCCTCGGCGAGGTCGGGGCCGACGCGGAACCGGCCCCACACCCCGGCGAGGCGGTAGGCGCTGTTGCCGCCGGCCGTGCTCGCCGGCGCACCGTCGACGAGGTCGAGCCGACCGAGCATCGGCAGCTGCCCGATGCGGGCGATGCCTTCGGCGACGGACCGCACGAGCTCTGGCCGCCGCACCGACGGGACGGCGACGACGCCGACCGGACGCTCCGACCAGTCCCAGTCGTGCAGCACGCGGACGCACCCCGCGAGCAGGTCGTCGCTCACCGGTGCGTCGGGCGTGCCTGCGGCGAACAGGTCGCGGAGGACGCCTCCCCATCCGAGGTCGGTGAGCCGCGCGACGACCCGCCCGGACTCCGGACGTTCGTCGACGCCGATGCGTCCGGCCACGTCCACGCCCAGCCGCCCGGCTCCCTGCGGCCACTGCGCCCGCGGCTCGATGGGGACGCCCACGCGGTCGAGGGCGCCGGTCGCCGTGGCGACGGCCTCGGCCGTCGAGTCGGTGGGGTACCACGGGTCGGCGCACACGTCGCAGCGTCCGCACGGTGCGGCGGTGGGGTCGTCGAGCTCGCGCTGCAAGAATTCCATCCGGCAGCCCTCGCCGCGCTCGTAGGCGAGCATCGACTGCTGCTCGGAGCGACGGGCCTCGGCGATCCGCTCGTACCGCTCCTCGTCGTAGGTCCACGGCTGCCCGGTGGCGACCCAACCGCCCCGGACGCGCCGAACCGAGCCGTCGACATCGAGCACCTTGAGGAGCAGCTCGAGAGGCGTGCGGCGGATGTCGACCCTGGCCTCGAGCGCCGGCGTGGACAACGGCTCGTCACCCAGTGCGTCGAGCACGGCCGCCGCCTTGGCCTGACTCGGCATCGACGCCGTGGCGAAGTAGTGCCAGATGTCGGCGTCCTCGTGGCCGGGCATGAGCAGGACGTCGGCATTCTCGGTGGCGCGGCCGGCCCGGCCGACCTGTTGGTAGTAGGCCACCGGCGACGAGGGGGCGCCCAGGTGGACCACGAAACCGAGGTTGGGCTTGTCGAAGCCCATGCCGAGCGCGCTGGTGGCCACCAGGGCCTTGAGCTCGTCGTTCTTGAGGCCTTCCTCGAGCCGGACCCGTTCCTCAGGGTCGGTGCGTCCGGTGTAGGCCTTGACGGCGTGGCCGGCCTCGGCCAGCAGGCGGGCGGTGTCCTCGGCACCGGAGACGGTGAGGGTGTAGATGATGCCGCTGCCCGGCAGGTCGGACAGGTGGCTGAGCAACCATCCGAGTCGCTCGCGCGACGTCGGCAGGCTGAGGGATCCCAGCCGCAACGACGTACGCGCCAGCGAGCCGCGCAAGGTCAGGGCATCGCCGGCACCACCGAGCTGCTCGGCGACGTCGGTGACCACCCGCGCGTTGGCCGTGGCGGTGGTGGCCAGCACCGGGACGCCGTCCGGCATCGAGGCGATCAGGTCGGCGAGGCGTCGGTAGTCGGGCCGGAAGTCGTGACCCCAGTCGGAGATGCAGTGCGCCTCGTCGACGACCAGCAGCCCCATGCGCTCGCGCAGGACCGGCAGCTGCTCCTCGCGGAACCGCGGGTTGGTGAGACGTTCGGGCGAGACCAGCAAGACGTCGACGTCGTCGGCGGCCAGACGCGCTCGCACGTCGTCCCACTCGTGGGCGTTGGCGGAGTTGATCGCGACCGCCCGCACGCCCGCACGCTCGGCGGCGGCCACCTGGTCGCGCATGAGCGCGATGAGCGGGGAGACCAGCAGCGTCGGCCCGGCGCCCTGCTGGCGGAGCAACGCCGTGGCGATGAAGTAGACCGCCGACTTGCCCCAGCCGGTGCGCTGCACCACCAGCGCGCGCCGGTGGTCGTCGACCAGCGCGCTGATCGCCTCGAGCTGCCCCTCGTGGAAGGCGGCGTCGGGCTGCCCGGTGAGGCGACGCAAAGCCGCCAGGGCTCCGGTCCGGGTGTCGGTGGCCGCAGTCATGGACCCATCGTGTCAGCGCCCGACGACATCGGTACCGCACGAGACCACCGGCTGGTGGGCGAAGAGGGGCTCGAACCCCCGACCTTCCGGGTGTAAACCGGATGCTCTGACCAGCTGAGCTATTCGCCCGGGACCACCGCACATTACCGCAGCGAAGGCGGGCCAGATGAAAGACCGCAGCCGCCAGGGTCTCGGGTCCCGGGCGGCTGCGGCAGCTCAATCAAAGCGTATCTCGCCGCACCAATGCAGGGTTTTTGACAAACTCGATCGGTCTCACCCGGCAACGACCAAGACCGGGCGGTATGCACCGAGGCCAGCGGCCTGCCGACGTCCTGTCCGACCTTCAGAAGCCGCACTCCGCCGGCGCCGATCGCCCGGCCGAACGACTAATGACGGTGGTGGGTCGACAGCTTGGTGGCCGACCACTCCGGCGACGCCGCGGACGTCGTGGTGGTGGAGAGGCCCGCGATCGGGGCCGCCTCGACGATGTCGGCCCCGCTGACATGGCCGGGGCGTCCCACCTTCGGGGTCAACAGCCAGACCGAGCCGCCGTCGGCGAGGTCTTGCAGGGAGTCCAGGAGGGCGTCGACGAGGTCGCCGTCGCCGTCGCGCCACCAGAGGATGACCCCGTCGACCGCGTCGGAGACCTCTCCGTCGACGAGAGGACTGCCGCACTGGGACTCGATGGCCTGCCGAAGCTCGTCATCGACGTCTTCGTCCCACCCGAGCTCCTGGATGACGGTGTCGGGGGCGAAGCCCAACCTGCCGGCGTCCAACGGTCCTCCTCAATCGATGCGATCGCTACTCAGAAGTAGCACTTCGGCGCAGTTGCCGATCTCACAGTAGCGAATGGCGCGTGGAAAGATGGAGGGGTCCACAAGACGCGTCAGGAGTCATACATGCCCACCGGCCCCGAGCACTCTGAGCGCCCTCCGGTTATTCACGAGGGTCTGCCCACCCAGCTTCCCGACATCGATCCCGAGGAGACCGCGGAGTGGGTCGGTTCGCTCGATGAGATGGTCGAGGAGCGCGGACGCGCGCGCGCTCGCTACGTGATGCTGCGACTGCTCGAACGCGCGCGCGAGAAGCAGGTCGGGGTGCCGGCGTTGCGCAGCACCGACTTCATCAACACGATCCCGCCGGAGCGCGAACCGTGGTTCCCGGGCAACGAAGCGGTCGAGCGACGCATTCGCGCCTACATCCGCTGGAACGCCGCCGTCATGGTGTCGCGGGCGAACCGTCCCGGTCTCGGCGTCGGCGGCCACATCGCCACCTACCAGTCGGCGGCCAGCCTCTACGAGGTCGGCTTCAACCACTTCTTCCGCGGCAAGAGCCACCCCGGCGGGGGCGACCAGATCTACTTCCAGGGCCACGCCGCCCCGGGCATCTACGCCCGCTCGTACCTGGAGGGGCGCCTCACCGAGGACCAGCTCGACCGGTTCCGCCAGGAGCACTCGCACGGCACCGGCAACGGATTGTCGTCGTACCCGCACCCGCGGCTGATGCCGCACTACTGGGAGTTCCCCACGGTCTCCATGGGGCTCGCCGCGATCAACTCCATCTACCAGGCGCGCTTCAACCGGTACCTGCACCACCGCGGCATCAAGGACACCAGCGGCCAACGCGTGTGGGCCTTCCTCGGCGACGGCGAGATGGGCGAGCCGGAGTCGCTCGGCGCCATCGGCCTGGCGGCCCGCGAAGAGCTCGACAACCTCACCTTCGTCATCAACTGCAACCTGCAGCAGCTCGACGGCCCGGTGCGCGGCAACGGCAAGATCATCCAGGAGCTGGAGTCGTTCTTCCGCGGCGCCGGCTGGAACGTCATCAAGGTGGTGTGGGGACGCAACTGGGACGACCTGCTCGCGCGGGACACCGACGGCGCGCTCGTCAACCAGATGAACCGCACGCCGGACGGTGAGTTCCAGACCCTGTCGGTCGAGTCCGGCGCCTACAACCGGGAGCACTTCTTCGGCGGCGACCCGCGGCTGGCCAAGATGGTCGAGCACCTCACCGACGAGCAGATCGAACGTCTCCCCCGCGGCGGCCACGACTATCGCAAGGTGTTCGCGGCGTTCGACGCCGCGGTGGAGCACACCGGACAGCCGACGGTCATCCTCGCCCACACGATCAAGGGCTGGTTGCTGGAGTCGTTCCAGGGGCGCAACGCCACCCACCAGATGAAGAAGCTCACCAAGGACGACCTCAAGCAGTTCCGTGACCGCCTCTTCATCCCGATCTCCGATGAGCAGATCGACGGCGACGACCTCGCGCCCTTCTACCATCCGGGCGCCGACAGCGAAGAGATCCAGTACATGAAGGCCCGCCGGGACGCCCTCGGTGGGTCGATCCCGGTCCGCAAGGTCGACCCGACCCCGCTGAAGCTGCCCGGCGACGACGTCTACTCCCCGCTCAAGCAGGGGTCGGGCAAGCAGCAGATCGCCACCACGATGGCGTTCGTCCGGCTGCTCCGCGACCTGATGAAGGACCCGGAGATCGGCGAGCGCATCGTGCCGATCGCGCCCGATGAGTACCGCACGTTCGGCATGGACTCGATGTTCCCGTCGGCCAAGATCTACAGCCCGCACGGGCAGACCTACGAGTCGGTCGACCGCAAGCTGCTGCTGGCGTACAAGGAGTCCGAGCAGGGCCAGCTCCTGCACGAAGGCATCAGCGAGGCAGGGGCGATGGCCTCGGCGACCGCCGCCGGCAGCGCGTACTCCACGCAGGGCGAGCCGATGATCCCGGTCTACATCTTCTACTCGATGTTCGGGTTCCAGCGCACCGCCGACTCGATCTGGGCGATGGCCGACCAGCTGGCGCGCGGGTTCCTCATCGGGGCGACGGCCGGACGCACGACGCTCACCGGCGAGGGCCTCCAGCACGCCGACGGACACTCACCGCTCATCGCGCAGACGAACCCCGCCGTCGTCCACTACGACCCGGCGTACGGGTTCGAGATCAGCCACATCGTCAAGGACGGGTTGGCGCGGATGTACGGCTCCACCGACGAGCACCCGCACGGCGAGGACGTCATCTACTACATCACCGTCTACAACGAGCCGATCAGCCAGCCGGTCGAGCCGGAGGGCCTCGACGTCGACGGTGTGCTCAAGGGCGCCTATCTGCTGAAACCGGCCGATCGCGGCTCGGTGAAGGCGCGCATCCTCGCCTCCGGTGTCTCGGTGCCGTGGGCCCTGAAGGCTCAGGAGATGCTGGCCGAGCAGTACGACGTCGCCGCCGACGTGTGGTCGGTGACGTCCTGGAACGAGCTGGCCCGCGATGCCGTCGACGCCGAGAAGTGGAATCTCAACCACCCCGGCGACCGCACCCGCGTGCCGTGGGTCACCACGAAGCTCCAGGAGCCGACGGTCACCGTCGCCGTGAGCGACTACATGCGGGCGGTGCCGGACCAGATCGCCCGCTGGGTTCCCGGGCGCTGGCAGTCGCTGGGCACCGACGGGTTCGGTTTCGCCGACACCAGGGCCGCCGCGCGCCGCTTCTTCCAGATCGACGCCGAGTCCATCGTGGTCGCGGTCCTCGAGACCTTGGCGCGGGAGGGCGCGGTCGATCCGAGCGTCGCCCAGAAGGCCTTCACCTCGTTGCAGATCGACGACCCCACCGCCGTCCGCGGCGTGGCCCAGGAGGGCGGCGACGCCTGACCGGCGAGCCGTCCCGCCGCAGGCCAGAGCCCGGTTCGCGAGCCACCGTCCAGACATCGGGATCTCAGGGGTCGTTCAGGCGCCGGCCATAGGATGTTCGCCATGCGTCGATGGCCGTACACCTTCGCGGTGGTTCTGTCGGTCGTCGTCGGCGTCACGGCCGTCATCTCCTCACAGCGTCTCGGGGTGCCGCTGCGCGACCCCGACGGCTTCCTCGGGCCCGCCTACATCCGCCTGCCCCTGATCGGCGTCCTGTTCTTCGCGGCCGGCATCATCCCGCAGGCGATTCGACGCGGCGGCCTGCGCGGCGCACCTCGCGAGATTCGGATGATCATCCACGAGGAGTGGACGTGGGCCCGGGTCGGCAACATCGCCACCGGACTCGTCGCGTTCTTCATCTGCTACGTCTCCTACCGCAACCTGAAGAGCTACCTGCCGCTCATCCGCGACGACGTGCTGTACGACCACGAGCTGCTCCAGCTCGACCACTACCTGATGTTCGGCAACAACCCGGCGCCGCTGTTGCACGACTGGCTCGGCACCGGTGTGGTCGCCCAGTTCCTCGCGACGTCGTACCTCGCCTACCTGCCGCTGATCCCGCTCACCCTCGGCCTCGTGCTCACCTGGAGCCGCAACGTCTCCCTCGGCGCGTGGTACGCCACGGCGCTCAGCCTCAACTGGGTGCTGGGCACGATCAGCTACTACATCCTGCCGACGCTCGGCCCGGCATTCTTCCAACCGTCGATGTTCGCCGCGCTTCCCGACTCCGGCGTGTCAGCCCTGCAGATCTCGCTGTTCAAGAACGGGGTCAACTTCAAGGCCGACCCCACCGGCACCGACATCTACGGCATCGCCGGATTCGCCTCGCTGCACGTGTCGGTGGTGGTCACCGCCTGCCTGTTCTTCGAGCGCACCGGCCAGCGAGCCATGATCCGCATCGCCGGATGGGCGTTCCTCGCCGTCACCGTCCTCGCCACGGTCTACTTCGGCTGGCACTACATCGCCGACGACGTGGCCGGCGCCATCATCGGCTGGGCCGCCGTCTCGATCGGTGCCTGGGCCACCGGCAACCGCGGCAGACGCAAGCGACGCCTGGCCGACGAGCCGGAGCTGGACGAGCTTCAGCCCGCGACGACGGAGCCGAGCGCGCGCCCCTCGGACACCGCGTCCGGCGACGCCGTGCCCAGCACCACCTGATCGGCCCCGCGCCGCAGCATCGAGCGCCACCGCCCGCGGTGGTGGTGGGACGGCTCGTGAGCGGCGACGAACTCCTCGACGAGGCGCACGATCGTGTCGGGATGGTCCTTGTGCGGGAAGTGCCCGGCGTCGGCCAGCACGTGCACGTCGGACCACGCCTGCAGGCGCGCGGTCTCCGCGTGCCCGGCCGGAATGACCCGGTCGTCCGCACCCCAGATGACCAGCACCGGGAGTGCCCGGGCCAGGTAGGTCCGGTCGGTCATGGTCACGAACTGACCGCGCCAGTTGAGCACGTGGCTGGTGACCCGCTGCACGGCCCGTCGGTGGTCCGCGTCGGCGAAGGCGGCGTAGATGTCGGCGACCTCGTCGAGGTCGCGGGCGGCGGTGATGCCTGTTCGCGACATCGCCCGAAGACCGGCGGAGACGAGCGGCCGCCAGGGACGCAAGGTCGCCGCGCCCATCGCGACGCCGCTGCCGGGCAGGGTGAGGAACCGGATGAACCGCGTGACGTCACGACCAAGACCGCCGGTGGAGATCAGGACGATGCGTTCGGTGCGCTCGGGGAACTGATAGGCGAACTGCATGGCCACGCCGCCGCCGAGGCTGTGGCCGACCACCGTGACGCTGTCGATGCCCAGAACGGTGAGCAGGTCCCGCATGCCGTTGGCGTATCCGCCGAGTGAGTAGTCGCCGTCGGGCTTGTCCGATGCGCCGTGGCCGAGCAGGTCGGGAGCGATGACGGTGAAGTTCTCGGCCAGCGCGTCGATCACCGCGTCCCAGGTCGAGGAGTCGCAGGCGAGGCCGTGGACGAGCAGCAGCGCCGGCCCCGAGCCGACCCGGCGATAGGCCCGCCGATGCCCGTGGACCACCACGAACTGGAGGTCGTCGTGGCTGGTCATCCCGACATCGTAGGGTACGGGCGGCCGGTAGACTCAGCGAGTGCCCAACGCCGCCGAGGTCCGCGAGGAGCTGACCGACATCCTCGTGCAGGTGGTCGGCTGCGCGCCCGAGGACGTCGTCGATTCGGCCGTCCTCACCGACCTCGGAGTCGACTCCCTGGCCGTCGTCGAGATGGCCGACGAGCTCGGTCGGCGCTTCGACCTCTACCTCGCCGACGAGACCGTCAACGGCCTCCGCACGGTGGCCAACGCCGTGTCCGCGGTGGTGCGGCACGACGGCACCCGCGCCGCCCGCAGCACCTCGTACGACCCGGCGCCACCGACCCTGCTGCCGCAGTCCGCCGCCACTCCACCGGAGCGCACCATCGATCCGGAGGAACGCGACGACGCCATGCGACGCCTGGGCATGTGGTTCGTGGTCGTGGGTGTCGCGGTCGGCATCGTGCTCGGTCTCGGCAGTGCGGCGATCGTCGCGGCCACCGGCCTGCGGGAGTCGACGCTCCCGCCGCTGACGGCGCCCACGACGCCCGCGCCCTCGCCGACGCCCACTCCGACCCAGACGCCGGAACCGACCGAGGAAGAGACCGTCGATCCGGATCCGACCTTGACCATCGCGAGCACCGAGGTCGCCCCCGGCGAACGCTTCACGCTGGAGGGCAGCTTCCCGAGCCTCGGCAAGGGCGAGACGCTGCAGGTTCAGGTCAAGGATTCCGGTGAGTCCTGGGACGAGTTCCCGGTCACCACGAAGACGCGCGCCGACGGTGCCTACCGAACGCAGATCTACACCTCACGCACCGGCGAGCGCGAGTTCCGGATGGCGCACCTGGACTCCGACGCGACGACACCAGCCGTCCGCGTGCGGATCGGCTGAGCCTCAGATCACCTGGTGCAGCCACCGGACCGGTGCGCCGTCGCCGGCATGCCGGAACGGTTCGAGCTCGGCGTCCCAGGCCACGCCGAGGAGCCCGTCGAGGGCTTGGTCCATGGAGATCTCGCCGAGGTCGGCCTTGACGCGGAACGCCTTGATCCGGTCCTCCGGGATGACGATGTCGCCGTGCAGGCCGGTCATGGCGTGGAAGATGCCGAGGTCGGGGGTGTAGCTGAAGCGCGCGCCCTCGGACGTCGCGGTGGGCTCCTCGGTGACCTCGAAGCGCAGCCGCTCCCACCCGCGCAGCGCGGAGGCGAGCGTCGCGGCGGATCCGACCACGGCCTGCCAGGAGATCTCGGCCCGATAGGTTCCGGTCTCGGCCGGCTGCGGCACCCAGTCGGCGTCGACGGAGGAGCCGAGCACGCTCGAGGCGGCCCACTCGACGTGCGGGCACAGTGCGGACGGCGCGGAGTGGACGTACAGGACGCCACGGGTCGAGATGCTCATGGTGCCTCCAGGTGGTTCGAGAATCCGTCTTCCCCAACGCTTCTCATCACCCGGCACCGGACCGCGTCCCTCCATTCTGCCTCATGCGTCCCTTCGCCACCAAGCGCCACGCCGTGCCGCGGGTTGCACCGCGTGTGAGGATGGCCTCATGGCGACCTCGGTGACCGACAACCCCTCCGAATCCCGGTTCGAGATGACCGTCGACGGCGAGCTGGTCGGCTACCTCGACTACCGGGAGGACCACGGCGAGTACGCGCTCCCGCATGCCCGGATCTTCCCCCAGTTCCGCCACCAGGGCTTCGGCGCGAAGCTGGTGGTGGGCGGCCTCGAGACGATCCGAGAGCGCCGCGGCACCGTGCTGCCCTACTGCCCGTTCGTGCCCAAGGTCCTTCGTGACCACCCGGAATTCGTCGAGCTGGTGCCGGAGGCCGAGCGCGCGACGTTCGGGGTCTAGCTCGGCGCGTTCGGGTCGTCCTTGAGGGTCGCGCCGAGCTCCTCGATCAAGCCGCCGAGCTCCATGTGCGTGGCCTGCGACTCGGTGACGACACGGAGCGACAGGTGGTCGATCTTGCGCTCGATCCGCTCCAGGTCCGCGGTGCGCGTGGCGTCCTGGCGCCGGAGTGCCAGCAAGATGACGGCTCCGAGCAACAGCAGCAGTGCGGTCACGAGGGTGGCCGTCCACCGCCAGGAGTCGATCAGCACCGCCACCACGATGCCGATCGCGAGAACGCCGGCGGCGGCGGCCGCCATCATCTCCCTGCGGGTTGGCTTCATCGACTCGTCCCTTCGGGTTTGGTCAGCTCGCGCACCAGCGCCACGGCGGCTACGTCGGAGAGCGCCTCACGGCAGAAGGCGTACCCGCGCTCGCGGTACTCGGCCAGGCGTTCGGGGTCGGCTGCCAAGGCCTTGAGCTCATCGTGCACGTCGACCGCCGATGCGAACACCGCGGCGCCGCCGAGGTGCAGCTCGTACGACGGGTCGATCATCACGACCGCGCCCTCGGCCAGTGCGGCGATCACACTCCATGGCAGCTCGGGCCCCCATGACTGCGACGGCGCCGCGACGAAGACGTCCAGCTGGCGCAGGAAGGCGTGGACCGGCGCGGTCTCGTCCATGACGAGCCAGCCCGGTGGCACGGGACGATGCTTCAGCACCGCCCGGATGACGTCCGGGTCGGCCCGCAGGCGGACGTCGTAGTCGTCGTCTTGGGGCAGCAGGCGGCGCAGCGACGCCCACGTCGGGCGATCGCGTCGCGGCAGCTCGAGCGCGGTGGTGCCGACGATGAGGCGAGAGCCGCCGCGCGGGCCGTCGTACGGCCGGGGGCGGACCGTCGGGGCCACCCGCAACTGGCGCGGCGGCAGGATCTCGGCGGTCGCGCCCGCCGCTCGGAGGGCGTCGGCCACGCCGCCGTGGGCGGGCAGCCAGGTGAGGTCGACCCCGAACATCCGCTGGGCGTTGCGCTCGACCGACGCCGGGTCGTAGGTCAGCCACTCACCCGAAGGCGCGACCGGCGGGTGCCCGGCCGCGACCACGAGACGATCGGTCGTGAGGCCCACCGCCTCCGGCGGACGGGTGAGCGCGAGGATCTCCGGGTCGGTGACGATGAGCACGCGCGAGTGGCACGGGTCCGTCCAGATCGCGAACCGGGTGCGCCCGTCGGCCTCCAGCCGCAGGATGTCGTCGCCGATCGGTGCGCGGTCGCGACGGGAGTGGCGCACTGCCGACGCCTGGGCCACCACGGTGGTCAGGTCCGCCCGAACGAGGGTCTCGATCAACGTGCTGTACCCGGCGTAGCGGCCGATCTCGCCGCGCCAGTCGGACACGACCATGACGTCACACGTCGACGGTTCCGGATCGCGGCCGGTGAGGATTCGGGCCGGAGCCGGGATGCGGCGCGGGGCCCCGGGTTCGATGCGCGGCGACTCCCGCCCCGCGACGATCTCGCGGTGGTAGAAGCGGCGCGAGTCGCCGTAGGCCGTGCGGCCCCCGTGGTGCCACCCGAAGGCGAACTCATCGCGCGAGAGCGACCCCGAGGTCAGCTGCGTGAGCACGAGCACGTCGGTGACGTAGTGGTTCGCGTCGGGACCGAACACCGCGGTGATGCGTTCGTGGAATTCGGTGTCGGCGGACTTGCGCACCTCGTCGAAGCCGCCCATCGCGTCGATGACGACGTCCTTGCGGAACATCAACGACGCCTCGCCGCGACGGAACGAGTTGTACCCGATGCGCAGGCTGGTCATGTCCGCGTAGACCCGCAAGGCGCGCGCGTTGGTCGCCACGACATCGGTCGGGCCGAGCAGCGGCGCGATCTGGCGGGCGATGCGTTGCGGGTGGGCCCAGTCGTCGGAGTCCTGGAAGGTGATGTAGTCACCCCGGGACAGCGCGATCGCGTGGTTGCGGATCCGGTAGGTGCCGCCGTTCTCCGGCATGCGGTGGAGCTGGATCCGCGGGTCGGCCGCCGCCACCTCCGCCAGCAGCGCGTCGTACTCCGGTGGCGAGCAGTCGTCGACGATGAGGATCTCCAGGTTGCGCCACGTCTGCCGGAGCAGGGAGTCGACGGCGGTGCGAAAGCTCTGATCGGGCTTGAACGCGGACATGACGACGGTGACCAGGGGGCCGTCCGAGGCGTCGACCACGAGGTCGTCGGGGACGTCGACCACGATGCGGTCGAAGGCGTTGCCGGGGCCATCCGGAACCGCGATGGGGAGCAGGTCCTGGTCGAGGAAGCGCTGGTTGAACGCCGCGAGCCAGCCTTCGTGGGTGGCTCCGGGGCGTCCATGGGCCGGATGCTCGTACTCGGTCCGGAGGATCCACTCGGTGTCCGGGTCGAGCTCCTGCTCCAGCAGGTCCGCGACGTGGTCGAACGCTCCGACGGCGATGTTCGCCTGACCGTCGATGCGCAGGGCGTCCCGACTGAAGCGGACCTTCCCCTGGATCATCCCGGCGGCACGACTGAGGACCGCCGTGCCGGAGAAGTCCATCGATGGCGTCTCGAGTCCGGCCATGAGCCGGGCCAGGGCCGACAACGCGAACGGCTCGAGCGCGGCGCGAGCCCGAGGTGCGGAGATGCGGCCCTCGACCAGGTCGTGGGCCATCGCGAGAACCTGGTCGTAGTCCATCTCGCCGCGGCTCGCCATCAGGGCCAGCAGGTCGGGTGACTCCTCCAGGCGGTAGCGCATGCACTCATCGGCGACGGTGAGGGGGCTCTTGCCGATGTGGAGCGCGAGGTCGCGCAGCGAGGAGGTGGCGGTACGAATGTCGTCCATGTCCACCCTCCTTCCTGACCTGCGGACCCCCCGAGGTCGTGGCGCCTCGGATATTAGTGTCTCGCGGGGTTC
The DNA here is from genome assembly GCA_963695295.1 of uncultured Actinomycetota bacterium. GTDB lineage: Bacteria > Actinomycetota > Actinomycetes > Propionibacteriales > Nocardioidaceae > Aeromicrobium. The sequence continues at coordinate 323,982 of OY968771.1, forward strand.
GTCACCGCATCGCCCACGCCGCCGTGACGGTGTGTCGCCTCACACCGCGTGCACCGTGATGCCCCTCGACTGCCACAGCGCGGCGATGTCGTCGCTGTCCTCCCAGGCCTCCGAGACGGTCCAGCCGTCCGCCTCCAGCTGGTCCAGCATCTCCGCCTTGACGACGTCGTCCGGCCGGTAGTCGCCGACGATGCGCATCACCAGCTCGTCGTACGGGATCTCGTGCCCGGCCAGCCAGTCGAGCGTGAGGTCGCGCCAGACGAACTCGCGCGACGTGACGATGAGCACCGCCTTGCCGTCCGCATGGGCGGCTCGAACGGCCCGAGCGACCTCGGGTCGCGGCGGGCAGTCGGCCGACGCCGCATGGAAGGCCGCGAAGTCGCGTTCCTCCCCGTCGACGTGGTGCAGGATGCCCGACACGTCGACCAGCGTGCCGTCGAGGTCGGCGATCACGGCGTCGCTCATGGGGGGCTAGCCTAACCCGATGGCGCCTTCCCTCCTGGACCGCTTCCGTCGCCGGGGCGGGCCCACCCCTGACGCGGTGGCCGAGGGAGCCCTGCCGACGTTCGTCACCATCGGTTCGATGAAGGGCGGCACCAGCTCGCTGCACAACTACCTGCGCGCCCATCCCCAGGTGTCGATGTCGAAGAAGAAGGAGACCGACTTCTTCTGCCGCGAGGACCACGACGGCCACGATCTCACCTGGTATCGCGGTCAGTTCACCGAGACTGCGGACCAGTACGGCGAGTCCTCGCCCAACTACACGAAGCGGCACCTGTTCGGCGACGTGGCCGAGCGCATGCACGCCGTCCTGCCCGAAGCCCGGCTCATCTTCGTGGCGCGCGACCCGGTCGAGCGCGCCGTCTCGCACTTCCTCCACAACGTCGCCAAGGCCCGCGTCCGCCGCGACGAGTTCGATGAGTACTTCGCCGATCTCGACAACCCGGCGCTGCTGACCAGCCGCTACCACTGGCAGCTCATGCCGTTCGTCGAGCGCTACGGGCTGGAGCGGCTCCTGGTGCTCTCCTCCGAACAGCTGCGTGACGAGCGCGCGACGTCGCTCGCCCAGGTGTTCGCCTTCATCGGTGTCGACCCCGCGTTCACGTCTCCGACGTTCGACGTGGAGAGCCACGTGACCACGGCGAAGCTGAGCAAGGCCGGCGAATCCGAGGATCGACCGGTCCTGTCCCCGGACCAGCGCGCCGCGATCGCCGACAGCCTCCGTCCCGACATCGACCGCTTCCGCGCGCTCGTCGGCCAGGACTTCGCGCACTGGTCGGTGTGAGTGGGGAGGGTGGGGCTCGAACCCACGACCCAAGGATTATGAGTCCTCTGCTCTGACCGGCTGAGCTACCTCCCCGCCCGGGCTAGCCTAGCCACATGGAACGCGAACCCCTGGCTCCGGTGGATGAGTCGTGGGAGACCGCACTGGTCGTCGTGGCGCACCCCGATGACGTCGAGTTCGGCGCCGCTGCTGCGATCGCGCGGTGGACGGACCAGGGCAAGAAGGTCGTCTACTGCATGGTCACCAGCGGCGAGGCGGGCATCGACGGCATGGCCCCGGACGACGCGCGCGAGGTGCGCATGGCCGAGCAGGTGGCGTCCGCGCGGATCGTCGGCGTCGAGGAGGTGGAGTTCCTGGGCCTGCCGGACGGGATCGTGGAGTACGGGCTGCCGCTGCGCCGGGCGATCGCCGAGGTCGTACGCAGGCACCGGCCCGACATCGTCATCACGAACAACTTCCGGGAGTCGTGGGGCGGCACGTTCCCGAACCAGGCCGACCACATCGCCGTGGGGCAAGCGGCGCTGGACGCCGTGCGGGACGCCGGCAACCGGTGGATCTTTCCCGAGCAGCTCGTCGACGGTCTCGAGCCGTGGGGGGACGTCCGCCAGGTGTGGGCGTCGAGCTCGCCCAACTCCGCGCACGGCGTCGACACCACCGAGACCTTCGACCGGGGCGTCGAGTCGCTCAAGGCCCACCAGGCCTACATCGACGGCCTGGGCTGGGAGAACTTCGACCCGGCCGAGTTCCTGGAGGGCAACTCGCGACCGGCCGGGGCCCGGCTCGGGGTCACGTTCGGCACCGCGTTCGAGGTGTTCTCGATGGTGTGGGGCGAATAGCTGGCTCCCCCGGTTGGACTCGAACCAACAACCCTCCGGTTAACAGCCGAATGCTCTGCCAATTGAGCTACAGGGGATCGGCTCCGCAGTCAGTCGGAACTGCGAGGAGCACGGTCGCCAACTCTAGCAAGGCGGCGCCGAAGATGCGTCATCGCCCGCACCTCGTCGGCGCGCACCTGGCCCTCGCTGAGACCGAGCCGCTGGGCGACCTCGCGGCGGGCGCGCGGCGGCCCGGACGGCTCGCCGAGGCGGTACCGCAGGCGAAGGACGACGGCGAGACGGAGCGGCAGATGGGCCAGAAGGCGGTCGAGATCGTCGGGCGGCTCGACGGACGTCACCCGTGCGGTGTCGTCGATGCGTGCAGCCGGTGCTTCGGGCCGCCATGACACCCGGAGGGCCGCGGTGATCCAGGGCCAGGCGTAGGTGGCGAGGCGGCAACCGCGGTCGGGATCGAACCGGTCGACGGCGGCGATCAGACCGAGGGTGCCGGACTGCACGGCTTCGTCGAGAGCCTCGCCGGTCAGGCCGAGACCACACGCGCGCAGGGCCACGAGCCGCAGGGATCCCTCGACGAGCGCCGCGCGGGCCGCGCCGTCGCCGGCCCGCGCGGCACGGGCCAGCTCCTGCTCGAGCTCGGGATCGAGCGGCGGCCGGGCCAGGAGCACACGCACGAGAGAGGGCACCTGACCAGCGTCGACGCGGGAGCCCGATCGTCGTCGGGCCGCTGCTCCACGCTGTGGACGCGGGGAGCCTGGGGACGGTCAGGTGCCGATGGCGCGGGTGCGCATGGCGCGGTGCTGTTGCTCCAGGGCGATCAGCTCGCCGAACATCCGGTTGTAGGCCTCGGTCTCCTCGACCGGGTTGGTGCGCTGCAGCTTGGACTTCAACTCGGTGATGTGTCGCGCCAAGGTCAGCGCCTGCAGCTGCGCGATGGTCGCCTCCACCACGGCTGCCGTCGACGACTCCCGCGCCCGCAGCGGCTCGACCGCGGCTATCGACAAGATGTGCCGCAGGTCGTCGGACGGCAGCGCGTCGGAGATGCGCGAGACCCAGGTCGGGTCCGGTTCGCTCGGCCACTCCCGGCCACTGACCTGGCGCCAGATCTCCTGGGCCACCGGATGGGTGAAGTCGTTCTCGTGCAGGTCGCCGACGTGGTCCTTGGCCAGGTGCGGATACTGCGCGATGGCCTTCAGCGTCTCCCGCTCATCGGCGAACTGCGGCGCCCCGAAGCTGACGAACGGCGCCGGCTCCGGTGCGGGCTCGGTCGAGGCCTCGGCGCTCGGGCGTGGCCGGGCCGAGGCCTTGCGCCGGTGCTCGGCGCGCACCTGGTCGACGTCGACGCCGACCTTGGTGGCGATCTCGCGGAAGAACTCCTCGACCTTGCTCTTGTCGCGGATGGCCGTGGCGAGGCCCACGGCCTCGCGCACCGCGTCGACGCGCTGGTCGCCACGGTCGAGGTCGTACCGGGCCAGCGTGTTCTCGAGGACGAAGCGGTAGAGCGGCACGCGGGAGGCGACGAGCTCGCGCACCGCCGCGTCGCCGTCGGCGAGGCGCAGGTCGCACGGGTCCATGCCGCGTGACTCGACGGCCACGTAGGTCTGGGCGACGAACTGCTGGTCGCCGGCGAACGCCTTCATCGCGGCACGCTGGCCGGCCTCGTCGCCGTCGAAGGTGAAGATGATCTCGCCGCGGAACGCGTCGTGGTCGAGCAGGACGCGGCGCAGGACGCGGGCGTGCTCGTCGCCGAAGGCCGTGCCACAGGTGGCCACCGCGGTGCGCACCCCGGCTTCGTGGCAGGCCATGACGTCGGTGTAGCCCTCGACGACGACCGCCTGGCTCGAGGAGGAGATGTGCTTGCGGGCGAGGTCGATGCCGTAGAGCACCTGGCTCTTCTTGTAGATCGGGGTCTCGGAGGTGTTGAGGTACTTGGCCTCGACCCGGTCGTCGTCGAACATCCGCCGGGCACCGAAGCCGATGACCTCGCCGGTCATCTCGCGAATCGGCCACAGCAGGCGGCCGCGGAACCGGTCGTACAGCCCGCGCTGGCCGCGGGACGCGAGGCCGCCGACGAGCAGCTCTTCGTCGGAGAAGCCCTTGTCCTTGAGGTGGCCGACCAGCGCCTCGCCACCGCGCGGCGCGAAACCCATGCCGAACGTCTCGGCGGCGGACTGGTCGAAGCCGCGGTCGGCGACGAACTGGCGACCGGCTTGGGCGTCCGGCGAGGTCGTGAGGAAGGAGGCGTAGAACTCCCCCGCCAGCCGGTGCGCCTCGAGCAGGCGCTGGCGCTGCTGCGGGTCGCGGCGCGGGCCGGACGGGGCGCCCTCCTCGTAACGCAGCTGGACGCCGAAGGTGGCCGCGAGCCGCTCGACCGCCTCGACGAACGTCAGGCCCTCGATCTCCATGAGGAACTTGATCGAGTCGCCGCCGGCCCCGCACCCGAAGCAGTGGTAGTAGCCCTGGGCCGGGCGGACGTTGAAGGACGGCGACTTCTCGTCGTGGAACGGGCACAGCCCCTTGCGTGACCCGCCGCCGGCATTGCGCAGCGTGACGTACTGCTCGACGACCGTGTCGATCTGGGCGCGCTCACGGACGAGCTGGATGTCCTCGTCCTTGATCAGCCCGGCCATGAGGCGATCCTAGAACCTGCCGCTCACACGCCGAGACGCTCTGCCCAGACTGGCGCGGAACGATCGGTGAGGCTGGCGACCTGGTCGACGACCGCCCGCAGCCGTCCCGCGTCGTCGGTGGCGGCGTCGTGGTCGGCCCGGATGTCGGGCTCCAGCTCCTGACCCTCGGACGCGGTCAGCGCCTGCACCAGGCTCTGGAGGAGATCGCGTTGCCTGCCGAGGTGCTCGGCACGGTCGTCGGAGCGCATGACGTAGTGCGCGGCCACGGACTTGAGCACGGTGATCTCATCGAGCGTCGGGTCGGGCACCTCCAGGTCGGCGTCGTAGCGCACGAGCGGCCCGCTCCCCCATCGCTGCACCGTCGCGGACTGCGCCGCCGTGACGAACCGCCCGATGAGAGCGCTGGTGAGGCTCTTCAGCACCGCGCGCGAGGCCCGGCTGGAGTCGAGCGGCTGGCGCGGCCACTCCGGCATCGACTCGAGCCGCTCGAGCGCGGACGACAGCCGGCCGGCGTCGAGACCGGCGTCGTACCAGTCCCGCGCGACTGCGTGGACGGATGACGCGTCGAGCGTGCTGAGCTCCAGGGTGAACCAGCCACCCACGACGCCGTCCTCGATGTCGTGCACGGAGTACGCGACGTCATCGGCCAGGTCCATGACCTGGGCCTCGATCGGCCGCCGCCCCGGCTGGGCGTCGGCACGGACCCACTCGAACACCTCCAGGTCGTCGCCGTAGACACCGAACTTCTCGCCTCCGTTCCTGCCGGCGCCACCGGGTGCGTCGCCCCGGGCCCACGGGTACTTCACGCAGGCCGCCAGCGTGGCGCGGGTGAGGTTGAGTCCGACGCTGCGTCCCTCGGCCGTGAAGGTCTTGGCCTCCAGCCGGCTGAGCAGCCGCAACGTCTGGGCATTGCCCTCGAAACCGCCGCAGGACGCCGCGGCCTCGTCCAGAGCCACTTCGCCGTTGTGCCCGAACGGCGGGTGACCGAGGTCGTGGGCCAGCGCGGCGGAATCGACGATGTCCGGGTCACAGCCCAACGACGCGCCGAGCTCGCGGGCGACCTGAGCCACCTCCAGGGAGTGGGTGAGTCGGTTGCGGATGAAGTCGTCCGTGCCGGCGCCGAGCACCTGCGTCTTCGCCGAGAGTCGGCGGAGCGCGGCTGAGTGCACGACTCGAGCCCGGTCACGCTCGAACGGCGTGCGTCCGGCTCGTTTGGGCGGTTCGGCCACGAGGCGGGCGCGCGCCTCGATACCGTACGGATCGTTCATCGCTCGCAGGCTATCCCTGACCGGCCCTACCACTTGCCGCTGCGCGGGCGAGGCTGGCAGACCGGGCAACGATAGGACGACCGGTTCATGAAGGGTTCGCGCCGGATCGGCGTGCCACACCGCCGGCACGGGAGTCCTTCTTGCCCATAGACCGCCAGCGACCGGTCGAAGTAGCCGCTCTCGCCGTTCACGTTGACGTAGAGCGTGTCGAAGGACGTGCCGCCGTGCTCGAGGGCCTCGCGCATCACGTCGGTGACGTGCCCGAGGAGGCCGTCGATCTCCCGCGTGCGCAGGTGCCGGGTGTTGCGGGCGTAGTGCAGCGGGGTGCGCCAGAGCGCCTCGTCCGCATAGATGTTGCCGACGCCGGAGATCAGCGTCTGGTCGAGCAGGGCTCGCTTGATGCCGGTCTGGCGTCGGCGCAGCCGGGTCGTGAACTCGGCCGCGTCGAACTCGGGGTCGAGCGGGTCGCGGGCGATGTGCGCGATCTGCGCCGGCAGGGCGGCTCCGTCCTCGCTGAACACCATGCCGCCGAAGGTGCGCTGATCGACGAACAGCAAGCGCCGGCCGTCGTCGAGCCCCAGGACGACGCACAGGTGCTTCGGCGTGGTGCCCGCCGCGTCGATCAGGAACTGGCCGCTCATGCCGAGGTGGCACAGCAGCGCGTCCCCGTCACCGTCGGCACCGTCGTCGAGGGTGAGCCAGAGGTACTTGCCGCGACGGCGCACGTCGACGACGGTGCGGCCGGTGAGTCGGGCGGCGAAGTCGTGCGGACCGGCCTCGTGACGGCGGACGGACCGCGGGTGGAGCACCGCGACGTCGGTGATCGCGTGGCCGACGACGTGCTCGGCGAGCCCGCGCCGGACGACCTCGACCTCGGGCAGCTCAGGCAATGCCGTCTGCCGCCCCCGGGGCGACGACCCCGCCGGACCGCTCGGCCGTGATGGCGCGCCAGGCGATCTCCGCGACCTCCTGCTCGGCCTCCTTCTTCGACCGCCCGGTGCCGCCCGGGAACACGAGGTCGCCGATGTGCACCTCGGCGGTGAAGCGCTTGTCGTGGTCGGGGCCGGCGCTTTCGAGCACGTAGCGCGGAACCCCGAGGTCGTGCGTGGCGGTGACCTCCTGGAGCGACGTCTTCCAGTCGAGACCGGCGCCGAGCTCGGCGGCCTCGGCGATCACCGGGTCGAAGATGGCGTGGATGACCTCGGCGGCACGCTCGATGCCGAACTGCACGTAGACGGCGCCGAGGACGGCCTCGACGGTGTCGGACAGGATCGAGGCCTTGTCACGCCCGCCGGTGGTCTCCTCGCCGCGACCGAGACGGACGTGGTCGCCGATGCCGAGCGTGCGGGCGACCTCGGCGAGCGCCTTGGCGCTCACGACCGCGGCGCGGAGCTTGGCCAGCTGGCCCTCGGGGAGGTCCGGGTGGTTGGTGAACAGCGTGTCGGTGACGACGAGGCCGAGCACGGAGTCGCCGAGGAACTCCAGTCGCTCGTTGTTGGGCACCTGACCGTTCTCGTACGCGAACGACCGGTGCGTGAGGGCGTGCTCCAGCAGCTCGGGATCGAGATCGGGCACCCCGAGGACGTGGGGCAGGTCCCCGGTCAGAGGACCTGGCGACGCTCGCCGCGCGGGCCGTACTGGCCGCACTCGGGGCACACGCGGTGCGGCACGACCTTGGAGTCGCACGCGGGATTGGCACAGTCGACCAGCTGGGTGGCCGTCGCCTTCCACTGCGACCGGCGGTGACGCGTGTTGCTCCGCGACAACTTCCGCTTCGGTACTGCCACGATCTTCTCCTTGATGTCAGTGTGGATGATCCGGATCGATCATCTGGCCCAGCGCCGCCCACCGTGGGTCGATCGCCTCGCCGTGTGTGTGGTCTGGATCATCCGCGAGGCGCGCCCCGCAGGCGGGGCACAGTCCCGGACACTCCGGATCACACACGGGGTTGAACGGTAGTGCAAGCACCACCGCGTCCCGCAGGACCGGTTCGAGGTCGAGCAGCTCGTCCTCGAGGAACAGCTCCTCCTCACCCGCCTTGTCGTACAGGTAGAGCTCCTGGAAGTCCACGACGAGGTCGTCATCGAGTGCGTCCAGGCACCGTACGCACTCGCCGGTGGTGTGCGTCGAGGCGGATCCCGTTGCCAAGATCCCGTCCATGACCGCCTCGAGCCTGAGCTCGATGGCGATGTGTGAACCCTCGGGCACTCCGAAGAGGGTGCTGCCCAGGTCGGCCGGTGCGGCGACGGAGAGGTTGATCGTGCGTTCGTTGCCCGGCCGGCGTCCCAGCTCGTGGGTATCAACGACCAGAGGTCCCGACAGCACGTTCGTCCATCCATCGTCGTACAGACACATCGACCCGCGAACGGGCCGACGATCATGGTATCGGGTCGCCGCGCGGGATCCCTAATCCTGTGGGGCCGGGCATGGAACAATCGAACACATGACCGAAGGCTCGGTGCTCCACGCGGACCTCGACTCGTTCTTCGCATCGGTCGAGCAGCGCGACGACCCGGCCCTGCGCGGCCGCCCGGTCATCGTCGGCGGTGGCGTCGTCCTGGCCTGCAGCTACGAGGCGAAGGCCCACGGCGTCCGGACCGCGATGGGCGGGCGCCAGGCCCTGCGGCTGTGTCCGGACGCCGCCGTCGTGGCGCCGCGCATGGCGGCCTACACGCAGGCCAGCCGCGACGTGTTCGCGGTCTTCCACGACACCACTCCCCTCGTCGAGGGGCTCTCCATCGACGAGGCGTTCCTCGAGGTGGGTGGGCTGCGGCGCATCCGCGGAGCGCCGTCGACGATCGCGCAGCAGCTCCGCACGGACGTGCGCACCAGGGTCGGCCTCCCGATCTCGGTCGGTGTCGCACGCACGAAGTACCTCGCCAAGGTGGCGAGCGCGGTGTCGAAGCCGGACGGTCTGCTGGTCGTGCCGATCGAGGAGGAGCTGCAGTTCCTCCATCCGTTGCCGGTGGAGCGGCTGTGGGGCGTGGGTCCGGTCACCGCGGACAAACTGCATGCTCTCCGGCTGGACACCGTCGGACAGGTGGCCGCCCTCGGCGTCCGCGAGCTGGTGCAGCTGATCGGCCCGGCGGCCGGGCGCCACCTGCACGCCCTCGCGCACAACCGTGACCCGCGCCGGGTCGAGACCGGTCGGCGTCGACGCTCGATCGGGTCGCAGAACGCGATCGGGCGCGGGCCCCACTCTCGCGCCGATCTCGATCTCGTACTCGTCGGCGTCGTCGACCGCGTCACCAGGCGCATGCGGACGGCCGGCCGCGCCGGGAGCACCGTCACGGTACGGCTGAGGTTCGACGACTTCACCCGGTCGACCGTGTCGCACACGCTGTCGCGTCCGACGATGAGCACGAGCCTGGTCCTCGACATCGCCCGCCGACTGCTGCTCGCGCGCCTGCCGGACATCGAGGCCAAGGGCTGCACGCTCATCGGCCTGGCGGTGTCCGGACTCGACGACAACCCGGCCCAGCTCACCTTGCCGTTCACGGCCTCGAGCGGCGGCGAGCTGGACGAGGTCGTCGACGCGGTCCGCGAGAAGTTCGGCACCGGGGCGGTGCGCCGCGCGGTCCAGGTGGGGCGCACCGAGCGTGCGCCGATGCCGATCCTGCCGGACTAGGGCCTCGTCGGAGCCGTGTGGTCACGGCGTCCGATCAGGCGAAACGTTCCTTCATGAGGTCGAGGACGAAGGCGGGCACGAGGGCGCTGACATCGCCGCCACCCTTGGCGACCTCCTTGACCAGGCTGGAGGCGAGGAAGGAGTACTCCGGGCTGGTCGGGATGAAGACCGTGTCGACGTCGGTGAGGCTGCCGTTCATCTGGGCCATCTGCAGCTCGTAGTCGAAGTCGGACACGGCGCGCAGGCCCTTGGCGATGGCATCGACGCTGTTCTCGGTGCAGAAGTCGACGAGCAGGCCCTGGAACGAGGCGACGGTGACGTTCGGAAGGTCCGAGGTGGCCCGCGCCAGCATGTCGAGCCGTTCCTCCACCGAGAACAGATTGGCCTTCTTCTCGTTCACGAGGACCGCGACGACGACCTCGTCGAACAGGCGGGAGGCGCGACCGATGATGTCGAGGTGGCCATTGGTGACCGGATCGAAGGAGCCCGGGCACACGACCTTCGTCATGTCAGCGACCGTACCAAAGGCGTGTCTCGCCGTACGCCTTGTCGCGCAGGCCGGTCAACGGTTCCGGCCAGGTGAAGGGCGTTCGCGTCGACCGCTCGACGACGACGACGGCACCGGGCTCGAGCATCGGGACCAGCCGGCCGATGAGCGTCGAGAGCTGGTCCGACGGCAGGTCGTACGGAGGGTCCAGGAACACCAGGTCGAACCGATCGGCCGGATCCATGAACCTCTCGGCCGACTCCCGCCGGACCTGACCGCCGGACGCTCCGAGGTCGGCGAGGTTCCCCCTGATGACGGCCACCGCCCTCGGGTCGGACTCGACGAAGACGGCCGAGCGCGCTCCCCGCGACAGCGCCTCGAGCCCCAGCGCGCCGGAACCGGCGTAGAGGTCGAGGACCCGAAGGTCGGCCAGTCCGCCGAGCTCGGACTCCAGCGACGAGAACATCGCCTCCCGCACCCGATCCGACGTCGGCCGGGTCCCTTCGCCTTTCGGGGTCCGAAGCCGCCGTCCGCCCCACTGACCGGCGACGATGCGGGTCACGTGCGCTCCAGGTAGTCGGCCTGCTCGGTCTCCTCCAGCGCCCGGACGGCCGCTGCGAGGGCCGGGTGGTTCGTCAGCGACGGGTCCGCGGCGACGACCTCCTGGGCGGCATCGCGGGCCTCGGTGATGATCTCTTCGTGCCGCACCACCGAGAGCAGCCGCAGGCTGGACCGGACTCCGGACTGCCGCGCGCCGAGCACGTCGCCCTCGTGCCGCATCTCGACGTCCAGCCGGGACAGCTCGAACCCGTCGGTGGACGCGGCGACGGCGTCGAGTCGTTCGCGCGCGGGAGAGCCGGGATCGCTCGAGGTGACCAGCAGGCACAGGCCCGGCTCCGTGCCGCGACCGACCCGGCCGCGGAGCTGGTGCAGCTGCGAGACACCGAACCGGTCGGCATCCATGACGACCATGACGGTGGCGTTCGGGACGTCGACGCCCACCTCGACCACCGTCGTCGCCACGAGGACGTCGAGCTCGCCGGCGGCGAAGGCGTTCATCGCCGCGTCCTTCTCCTCGGTCGGCAGCCGGCCGTGGAGCAGGCCGACGCGCAGACCGGACAGCGGGCCGGACGTCAGCTCCGCATGCACGTCCAGCAGCGACCGGGTCTCCTTGTCCTCAGATTCCGCCGCGACACCGATGCGGGAGACGACGACGTACGCCTGCCGCCCACCGTCGACCTCTTCTCGGACCCGTTGCCAGGCGCGGTCCATCCAGGCCGGCAGCTCGGCGGCGGGGACCACCGTGGTCTGGATCGGCTTGCGACCGACCGGGAGCTCGCGGAGGGTCGACGTCTCCAGGTCGCCGAAGACCGTCATCGCCACCGTGCGCGGGATCGGCGTCGCCGTCATGACGAGCACGTGCGGTCGCACGTCGGACCGGTCGACCAGCGCGGAGCGTTGCTCGACGCCGAACCGGTGCTGCTCGTCGACGACCAGCAGGCCGAGATCGGCGAACTGCACGTGTTCCTGGATCAGCGCGTGCGTGCCCACGACGATGCCGGCCGCTCCGGAGGAGACGTCGTCGAGGGCCGCCTTGCGTGCCTTCGCGCCCAGCGATCCGGTGAGCAGCTCGACCCGGGTGGCGTCCTCGGCCCCGCCGAGCATGCCTCCGTGGGCGAGGTCGCCCAGCAGCGCCGTGATGCCGCGGTGGTGCTGCGACGCGAGCACCTCGGTGGGGGCGAGGAGGGCCGCCTGGCCACCGGCGTCGACGACTTGGAGCATCGCGATCAGGGCGACCACCGTCTTGCCGGAGCCCACCTCGCCCTGCAGCAGTCGGTGCATCGGGTGGGTGCGCGCGAGCTCGGCGCTGATGACGCCGACGATCTCGCGCTGACCCTCGGTGAGCGTGAACGGCAGGCGTTCGGCGAACCGGTCTCGCAAGCCGCCGTCGACCACCGGCCGGGCGGCCGCCGGGTCGCGCTCCAGCGCGTGCCGCCGCTGCGCGAACACGGCCTGCAGCACGAAGGCCTCCTCGAAGCGGAAGCGGTCGCGAGCCCGCTGCCACTGTTCACGGGACCTCGGCCGGTGGATCCATTCGAAGGCCTCCACGACGTCCGGGAGCTCGCGCGCCCGGCGCAGCTCCGCGGGCAACGGGTCGTCGCCCAGGTCGACGACGGCCAGGCACTGCTCGACGCTCTTCTCCAGCACGAACGAGGACATCTTGGCCGTCGCCCGATAGATGGGGATGATGCCGCGGGCGAGGCGGGAGTCCTCCCCCGGGCCGTCCTCCCCCTCGACCGGTTCGAAGACCGGGTGGGTCAGCTGCAGCTTGCCGCGAAACTCGCCGACCTCTCCGGCGAAGAGGCCGACCGTGCCGGCCGTCATGGTCTTGAGCCGCCAGCCTTGCTGGAAGAACGTCAGGGTGAGCTGCCCGGTGCCGTCGGTGACGACCACCTCGGTACGGGTGCGCCGCCCGCCCGGCCCGAAGGAGTGGTTCTTGGCCGACACCACTCGCGCCATGATCGTGGCGTACTGGCCGACGCGAAGCGTCGAGAGATCGCTCAGCTCGCCGACGCCGACGTATCGACGCGGGTAGTGCCGCAGCAGATCGTCGACGATGCTCAGGCCGAGCGCGGACTCCAGCACCTTCGCGGTCTTGTCACCCACAACCGAACGCAGGCGGGTGGACGGCTCGACCTGCATCACTCCACCGCGACGAACAACGGGTAGTGCTCCTGCCCGCCGTCGTAGACGACGACGTCGACGTCGATGCGCTCGCGCTCGATGTGGGCGGTCAAGCGCTCGGCAAGCCCCGGGTCGCCGCCGGCGCCGGTGACGAGCGTGACCATCTCCACGCCGGGCGAGAGCAGGCGGTCGACGACGTCGCACGCCACCTGGTCGAGGTCGGAGCCGACGAAGGCGAAGTCGCCCGCGACGACGCCGAGGACGTCGCCGGCTGCACAGGGACCGGCCATCGTCATGCCCGGCTCGGTGGCCACCGTGACGGCGCCGTGCTGCGTGTGGGCCGCCGCGCTCGACATCGCGACGACGTCCTCGTCGAACCCGAGCCCGGGGTCGTGGACGGCCAGGGCCGCCAGGCCCTGGACCTGCGCGGTGGTCGGGATGACGGCGATGCGGACGCCGTTCTGGCGGATCTCCTTGGCCGCGGCCTCGAAGAGGCCGACGTACCGGGAGTTGTTCGGGAGCACGACGACCTCGTCGGCACCCGCTCCGACCAGCGCGGCGCGCATCCGGTCGACGACGAGCGGTTCGGTGCGGGTGAACTCGAGGACCTCGGCGCCGACCTCGCGGCAGAGGTCGGCGAGGCCGCTGCCGGTGGTGGCCGCCACCACGACCCGCGACCGCAGGGAGGTGCGTTGCCGCGCGATCTGGTCGGCGAAGTGGGTGACGGCGATGCGGTAGGGCCGGCCGGCGGCCAAGCCGGCCTCGATCGCGGCACCCACGTCGTCGACATGGACGTGGACGTTCCAGAGCCGGTCCCCGCCGACGACGACCAACGAGTCGCCCAGCCCGTCGAGTGCCGTGCGCAGCGGCGCGACCTGGTCGTCGTCGGCCTCCAGGAGGTACATCACCTCGTAGGCCGGCCCGCCCTCGACGAGGTCGTCACCGGCCGCCGCCACGGGAACCGGCACCTGGTGCACGTGGCGGGCCGGTGCGCGGCCGGTGAACGCCTGCTCGGTGGCGTCGAGCACCACGACGAGGGCGCGGCCCCCGGCATCGACCACTCCCGCCCTGGCCAGGCGTTCCAGCTGGAGCGGGGTTCGGGCCAGCGCCTCTCGGGCGGCCTCGGCAGCCCGGGCGAACGAGGCGCGGCCGTCGGCGTCGTCCTTGACCGCCGCCTCGGCTCCATCGGCCGCAGCCGCGGCGACGGTCAGGATGGTGCCCTCCACGGGACGACCGACGGCTGCATAGGCGGCGTCGGAGGAGGCCCGGAAGGCGCGGGCGACGTCGGCTGCGGTCAGCTCGGCCTGCACGTCGAGCTCACGGAAGCAGGCGCGCGCGAGCTGGGACATGATGACCCCGCAGTTGCCCTTGGCGCCGAGCAGCAGGCCGTCGGTGTACGCCCGGACGAGGTCGGCGAGCTCCGCATCCGGCCCGAGGGCATCGATGGCGTCGAGCCCGGCCACGAAGGTCAGGTAGGCGTTCGTGCCGGTGTCGCTGTCGGGCACCGGGAAGACGTTGAGAGCGTCGATCTCGGCGCGGGCCTCGGAGAGGGCGGCGACGCACAACTGTGCCCAGGCGCGGAACGCGTCGGCGCGGAGCGTCAAGGCCATGGGGTGAGGCTACCGGGCGGGGATGCCGGGCCAGCGGACGGCGAGGCCCGGCCGATTAGGTGCCGCTGAGCCACGTCGGCTATTCTTGTCCGGTTGCCTGCCGACCCTGGTCGATGCGGGCTCGTTCGTTCCAGACTTTGATTCTCAGGAGTGGTCGCTGTGGCAGCGGTCTGTGATGTGTGCGGCAAGGGACCCGGCTTCGGCCACAACGTCTCGCACTCGCACCGGCGCACCAAGCGTCGTTTCGATCCCAACATCCAGCGCGTCCGCGCTGTGGTCGAGGGCACTCCGACGCGTCTGAACGTCTGCACCTCCTGCCTGAAGGCCGGAAAGGTCTCCCGCTAGAGTTCGCTCGCATGAGCGAGTCCCTCCCCCCGAACCCCCACCGCGTCCACGCCTTCAGCGACGACGCCCTCGGCGACCTCGACGCGGTCGGCGTCGCCCAGGCCATCGCTGCCGGCGAGATCAGTGCGCGCGAAGCCACCGAGGCCGCCATCGCCCGGGCCGACCGGGTCGACGGCACGCTGAACATGCTCGTGGCGCGCGACTTCGAACGTGCGCTCGATGAGACCGCGGCGCCGGGGGCCGGGCCGTTCTCCGGCGTCCCGAGCGTCATCAAGGACAACACCGACGTCGCCGGGCTGCCCACCCTCCACGGCTCCGAGGCGATCGAGCCCCGCCCGGCCCCGGTCGACGCACCGTTCACCACCCAGCTGCGCGCCACCGGCGTCGTGGTCATCGGCAAGTCGACGATGCCGGAGTTCGGGTTCAACGCCTCCACCGAGTTCGAGCACCTGCCGCCCACCCGCAACCCGTGGAACCCGGAGTTCTCCTGCGGCGCGTCGTCCGGAGGGTCCGCGGCCCTCGTCGCGTCCGGCGTCGTACCGATCGCGCATGCCAACGACGGCGGCGGGTCCATCCGCATCCCGGCCGCGGCCTGCGGCCTCGTCGGCCTCAAGCCGACCCGTGGCCGCGTGGCCGACGCCGCCGAGGCGGCCACCATGCCGGTCAACATCATCAGCAACGGCGTGGTCACCCGCACCGTGCGCGACACCGCGCACTTCATGGCCGGCGCCGAGTCGTACCAGCCGGCCTCGGGGATGCCGGCGATCGGTCTGGTCGAGGGCCCGAGCGAGCGTCGCCTGCGGGTGGGCCTCATCCTCGACTCCGTCACCGGCACGCCCACCGACGATGAGACGCGGGCCGCGGTCCGCGACACCGCGCTGCTGCTGGAGAAGCTCGGGCACACCGTCGTCGAGGTTCCGCTGCCGGTCACCGAACGCTTCCAGCAGGACTTCATCCACTACTGGGCCCTCCTGGGGTTCTCCACGCACCACTTCGGCAAGCGGGTCATCTCCCCCGGCTTCGACAAGTCGCGCACCGACCCGCTCACCAAGTTCCTGGCTCGGCGCTTCGTCCGCCAGGCCTGGCGGACGCCCACCGCCATCCGCGGGCTCAAGCGCAGTGAGGTCGTCTATCGGCGGTCCTTCGGCGACCACGGTCTCGACATCGTCGTGTCCCCGACCCTGGCCCACACCACGCCACGGCTGGGCCACCTCTCGCCGACCGTCGAGTTCCCGGAGATGTTCGAGCGGCTCGTCCGCTACGCCGCGTTCACTCCGCTGCACAACGCCTCGGGCGCACCGGCCGTGTCCCTCCCGATGGGAAGCTCCGCCGAGGGGCTCCCGATCGGCGTGCACGTGTCGGCCCTGCACGGCGACGAGCGCACCCTGCTCGAGATCGCCTACGAGCTGGAGGCGGCCCGGCCGTTCGCACGGATCGAGGACTGACACCCGGGGCGGGGCCGGGGTCAGGCGAAGTGCTGGTGGCCGTGCACGCCCTCGTACGGTGACCCGTCGACCAGCACGCTCGGCTGGTCCCCCGACGCCACGTCGCGCACGGTGCCGATCCTCCGCCACCCGGACGGCAGCTCGGTGGCCGCGCTGAACGTGGCAGCGAGCGCGTAGTCGTCACCGCCGGTGAGGACGAACCGGAGCGGGTCGGTGCCCAGCGCGTCGGCCACCGTGCCGACGGCCTCGGGGACGGCGAAGGCCGCCGTCTCCACGTCGATGACCACGCTGCTCGCGCGGGCCACGTGGGCCAGGTCGGCCAGCAGCCCGTCGCTGACGTCGATCATCGACGTGGCACCGGCATCGGCGGCCTGCGGCCCGGCCGCGTACGGAGGCTGCGGCACGCGGTGCGCGTCGACGGCGGCCTTGGGCGAGCGGAATCCTCGGCTGAGCGCGGCGAAGCCGGCACCGGCCAGCCCGAGCGTGCCTGCACAGGCGACGACGTCGCCGGGTGCCGCGCCGTCACGACGCACCGGGCGGGCGGCATCACCGAGCGCAGTGACGCCGATGATGATCTGGTCGGCCGCCGTGACGTCACCGCCGACCACGTGGGCGCCGACCAGGGCGCACTCGTCCTCGAAACCCTCGGCGAGCTCGACGACCCAGGAGGCGGGCAGGTCGGCCGGCAGTCCGAGCGCGACCGTGAGTGCGGTGGCGACGCCGCCCATCGCGTTGATGTCGGACAGGTTGGCCGCGGCGGCCTTGCGCCCGATCTCCGTGGCCGAGGACCAGTCGCGGCGGAAGTGTCGTCCTTCGACCAGCAGATCGGTGGAGACGACGACGGTGCCGTCGCGCGTCTGGACCTGGGCGGCATCGTCGCCGGGACCGATGAGCATCTGGCGGTTGGCGCCGGCGCGTTCTCGGACCAGCTCGATCAGCGCGAACTCCCCGATCTCGCCGACGGTCCGCTGGTCACTCTGCACACGTCCATCATCGCGCAGGCACGCGGCGTCGCCCGGACACCGTCAGGTAGCGTGTCACCCGTTTCCCGCTCCAAGGAGTCGCGATGGTCGTCCAGGCATACATCCTCGTCCAGACCGAGGTGGGCAAGGCTGCCGAGGTCGCGAAAGCGATCGCGGCCATCAAGGGCGTCACCCTCGCCGAGGACGTCACCGGGCCCTACGACGTCATCGTGCGGGCCGAGGGCCCCACGGTCGACGAGCTGGGCGCCCTGGTGGTCTCGAGCATCCAGGTCGTGCCCGGCATCACCCGCACGCTGACCTGCCCCGTCGTCAACTTCTAGGGTGTGTCCGTCCGTCTTCTGAGTGCGCTGCTCACCACGCTCGCGCTCGCCGGCTGCGGCGGATCGCTGGACGTCGATGAGTACCCCACCACGAGGAACACCGACCTCGACTGCCGCGCCCTGATCGCGGACGTGCCGCAACGCGTGTCCGGCCAGGATGATCGCGAGGTCACCGACCAGGTCGCGGCCGCGTGGGGGGACCCGCCGATCATCCTGAGGTGCGGCGTGGAGCGGCCGGCCGCACTGGAGCCCAGCTCACCGTGCTTCACCGTCCGGGACGTCGGGTGGCTCGCGGAGACGACCGCCGACGGCTACCTGTTCACCACGATCGGTCGGCGGTTCCACGTGAGCGTGGAGGTGCCGAAAACCTACGACCCGGCCGCCGACGCGCTCGCCGACCTCGCCTCGTCGGTCAAGAAGCACGATCCGCTGACCGATCCCTGCGTCTAGCTAGCGCAGTCCCAACGGCCGGTCGAGCGCCAGCTGGAGGAGCCGGTCGACGAGCTCGGCATAGGGCAGGTCGCTGGCCTCCCACAGCAACGGGAACATCGAGTAGGGCGTGAACCCCGGCATCGTGTTGATCTCGTTGACGACGAGGTCGCCGTTGTCGCTCAGGAAGAAGTCGACCCGGGCCAGGCCCTCGCACCCGATCGCCTCGAACGCCTGCACGGCGTAACCGCGGATGCGCTCGGCGATCACCTCCGGGATGTCCGCGGGCACGATGTTGGTGCTGGTGCCGTCGAGATACTTGGCCTCGAAGTCGTAGAACTCGTGCGATGAGTCGGCGTTGACGACGATCTCGCCGACGACGCTGGCCACGGCGGTGCCGTCGAGCTGCTGGATGACGCCGCACTCGAGCTCGCGACCGTGCACGGCGGCCTCGACGAGCACCTTCGGGTCGAAGTCCTGGGCCTTGGTGATGGCCGGCTCCACCTCGTGCCACTCATCGACCTTCACGACCCCGGAGCTCGACCCGGCCCGGGCCGGCTTGACGAACACCGGCAGGCCGAGCGCCTTGACGCGGTCGAGCACGCGATCGCGATCGCGGGCCCACGCCCGAGGTTCGACCGTGACGTGCTGGACCTGCGGCAGGCCCGCCGACGCGAACACCGTCTTCGTGAACGGCTTGTCCATGGCGACGGAGCTGGCCCGCACGCCCGCGCCGACGTAGCGGACGCCGGCCATCTCCAACAGCCCCTGGATGGTGCCGTCCTCACCCCACGGCCCGTGCAAGAGCGGAAGCACGACGTCGAAATCGGCCAGGTCGTCCCAGCTGAAGGCAGGCATCTCCGGCCGAACCGCGGGAAGCGTGCCCGGGGCCAGATCGGGCCAGGACGCGGTCTCGCGCACCCAGGCGCCGTCGGGCGTGATGCCGACCGGGGTGACGTCGAACCGCTCGCGCTCGACCACCTGCAGGACGTTGGTCGCGGTCAGGCACGAGACACCGTGTTCGCTGGAACGTCCGCCGAAAACGACGGCCAGGCGGAGCTGGGAGGTCGACGGGAGGCTCATGGCGGAGCACCTTACCGGTCAGGGCACAATGGCCCCATGCCCGGACATCGACTCTCTCCCGCGACCATCGCGGTCGGAGCGGGACGTCCAGCACGCACGCCCGGAGCACCCTTGAACGCTCCGCTCACGCTGGCCTCGGCCCTGGTCCCCGGTGGCGCGTCGGAGTACGCGCGCGACGGCAATCCGGCCTGGCAGGCGTTCGAGCAGGTGCTTGGCGAGCTCGAGGGCGGCAAGGCGCTGGCGTTCTCCTCCGGGATCGCCGCCGCCACCGCGGTGTTCGACCTCGTGCCCTCAAAGGCCGCCGTCGTCGCACCGCGCCACGCCTACCCCGGCACGCTCCAACAGCTGCGCGAGCGTGCCCGGCGGGGACTCATCGAGCTGCGGTCCGTCGACATCGCCGACACCCGCGAGGTCATCGACGCCTCAGCCGGCGCCGCCCTGGTGTGGCTGGAGTCGCCGACCAACCCGATGCTCGAGGTCGCCGACATCGAGGCGATCAGCCAGGCCGCGGCCGAGGCCGGTACGGCGGTCGCCGTCGACAACACGTTCGCGACGCCCCTGCGCCAGCGACCGCTCGACCTCGGCGCCGACTTCGTCGTCCACTCCGCGTCGAAGCTGCTGTCCGGGCACAGCGACGTCGTGCTCGGGGCCGTCGTCACCAACAGCAACCGGGCCCTGCGCGCGATCAACGTCCGCCGCACCAATCTCGGGTCGATCCCCGGCGCGATGGAGTGCTGGCTCGCCACCCGAGGCCTTCGCACGCTGCACGTCCGGCTCGACCGCGCGGAGTCCAACGCCCGCGAGCTGCACCGGCGGCTCTCCAGCGCGCGCGAGGTCCAGTACTCCCGCTACCCCGGATTCGGCACGATCATCAGCTTCGAGGTCGCCGGCGGCGCCGAGGTCGCGCAGAAGCTCACCGAGCAGAGCAGCGTCGTCACGTACGCCACGAGCCTCGGTGGGGTCGAGTCGTCGTGGGAGCGTCGCCGCCGGCACGCCGAGGAGACGCCGACGGTGCCGGAGGGGCTCATCCGACTCTCGGTGGGCATCGAGGACGTCGACGACCTCTGGGCCGACATCGAACAAGCCCTCAAGGTCGTCGCGCGGGGTTAGTGCACCTCGGGCTTGGCCTGACGGGAGATGAGGGCCTTGACCAGCTCCTCCGGATTCATCCGACCCTCGATCAGGGCCGTCACGTGCTCGACGATCGGCATGTCGACGCCGTGCAGCTCGGCGAGCTCGTGGACCGACGAGCACGACTTGACCCCCTCGGCGACCTGACGCGTCTGCGCGGCCACCTCATCGACGCTCATGCCCTGACCGAGCTTCTCGCCGAAGGTGCGGTTGCGCGACAGCGGCGAGGAGCAGGTGGCGACGAGGTCGCCCATGCCGGCGAGCCCGGAGAACGTCAGCGGGTCCGCGCCCATGACGGCGCCGAGTCGGGCGGTCTCGGCCAGGCCGCGGGTGATGACGGTGGCCTTGCTGTTGTCGCCGAACCCCAGCCCGATGCAGACCCCGACGGCCAGGCCGATGATGTTCTTGGTGGTGCCGCCGAGCTCACACCCCAGGACATCGGTGTTCGTGTACGGGCGAAACGACTCGGTGTGGCACAGCTTCTGCAATCGCTCGGCGACGGACGCGTCTTCGCAGGCCACGACGCTGGCCGCCGGCTCGCGAGCGGCGATCTCCCGGGCGAGGTTCGGGCCACTGATGACGGCGACGCGATCGGGTCCGGCTCCGGTGACCTCGGCGATGACTTCGCTCATCCGCATGTGGGTGCCGACCTCGATGCCCTTCATCAGGCTGACCATCACCGCGTCGGGCGGGATGGACGAACCCCAGGTCTCCAGATTGACCCGCAGCTGCTGCGAGGGCACCGCGAGCACGACGACCTCCGTGCCGTCGAGCGCTGCGGCCGGATCGGCGTGGGCGGTGATCGTGTCGGGGAGGGTGATGCCGGGCAGGTAGTCGGCGTTCTCGCGGGTGGCGTTGATGGCGTCGCAGAGCTCGGCCCGACGTCCCCAGATGCGGACCTCGTTGCCGGCGTCGGCCAGCACCAGCGCGAACGCCGTGCCCCACGACCCGGCTCCCATCACGGCGATCCTCGCCATCACAGCTCCTTCTGCTTGGAGTGCTTGCGCACCGTGTGGGCGTCGATGCGCGGAGTCGACGGCAGCTCGCCGCGGACCTCGGCCATCATCGCAGTGAGGGTGTCCATCAGCCGGTCGGTGGCCGTGTGCAGGAGCTTCTCGGTGAGCTCCTGGCCCTCGAGGTCGGACAGGTCGATCGGGTCGCCGATGCGGACGTGGATGGTCTTGCGCGGGAACAGCCGCAATCGCTTGCTGTACGGCCACAGGATGTCCTGCGCGCCCGACTGCATCATCGGGACGAGCGGCACGCCGGTGGACATGGCGACGCGCACCGCGCCGGTGTAGCCGCTCATCGGCCAGGCCGCGGGGTCGCGGGTGAGCGTGCCCTCGGGGTAGATGGTGACCACGCCGCCGGCTCGGACGGCGTCCTCGGCCGGAGCGAGCGCGTTTCTGGCATCGGCGGTGCGGCGGCGGACCGGGATCTGCTCGGCCGACCGAAGGATCCACCCGGCGACCGGCAGTGTCATCAGCGAGTCCTTCGCGAGGAACCGTGGCGTGATGCCGTGGTCGACCATGAAGTGCGAGATGAGGAACGGGTCGAGGTGCGAGTTGTGGTTGGGCGCGAGCACGTAACCGGTGCCGCGCGGGAGCTTCTCGGCGCCCTGCCAGTCGCGCTTCGTCACCAGCATGAACAGTGGGCGGAGGAAGGCCACGATGACTCGCGTGGTGCGAGGCATGCTGCGTCGGTCCATGGGGGCGAGCCTAGCCATGAGCGGGAGCGCTCGCGGTCAACCGTTCGGCGAGGCCCGAGGCGCGCTGCACCGGCCGGGCGATGGCGTCGCGGATCGCCTGCTCGGTGCCCACGATGCGCACCTTCCGCTCCGCCCGGGTGATGGCGGTGTAGAACAGCTCCCGGGTGAGCAGGCGGGACTCCGGCGGCGGCATGATGACCGTGATCTCCGCGGCCTGCGACCCCTGCGACTTGTGCACCGTCATGGCGTGCATCGTCTCGACGTCGGGCAGCCGGGTCGGGGCCAGGAACCGCGGGGGGTCGGTCCCCCGGGAGAGCCCGACGACCAGGGAGCCGTCGGGGCGTCGCAGGGTCACCCCCACGTCGCCGTTGAAGACCTCGAGCTCGCGATCGTTGGCGGTGACGAGCACCGGACGTCCGGGGTACCAGAGGTCGTAGTGGGTGACTCCGGTGACCTCGGCCACCATGCGCTCGATCTCACGATTCCAGCCCTGGACCCCGAAGCGCCCCTCGCGGTGGGCACACAACAGCCGGTGGTCGTCGAGGGTGGCGATCGCGGCCGCGGCGTCGTCGCGCTCGCCGGCGACCCGGAGAGCACGGCCGGCGTCGCGGAGGCGGGCCCGCAGGACGTTCGTGGCGGCCACGTCGGACGGATCGACCAGCTCGATCTCGTCGTGCCCCTCGTGCAGGAGGGCGATCGCGGCGTCGGCGTCACCGTCACGAACCAGCGTCGGCGAGGCGTCCGATCTGGCGGCCGAACCGGTGCGACCGGGTCAGGCGCGACACCGGCCGCGCCGGATGTCCGTCGAGCCCGGAGACGAGGTCGGCCAGGACGACGCCCGCCTCGACCGAGGCGAGCTGGTCGGCATCGCCGACCAGCACCAGCCGGGCATCTGGCCGGACGGCCTCGAGCAACCGGGCCATGTGCGTGAGCGCCACCATGGATGTCTCATCGACGACCACGACGTCGTGCGGGAGCCGGTGGTGGGCGTCGTGGCGGAAGCGGACGTTGCTTCCCCGGTAGCCGAGCAGCCGGTGGATGGTGGACGCGCGCAGCACACCCAGGCGCCGCTGGTCGGCCTCGGGCAGCTCGGCAGTGGCCGCTGCCGTGGCGTCCTGCAGGCGCGCGGCGGCCTTGGCCGTGGGGGCACACATCGCGATCCGCGGGGACTGTCCGGTGGCGATCTCGTGCTGCTCCGAGACCAGGGCGAGCAGGCGCGCGACGGTCGTGGTCTTGCCCGTGCCCGGGCCTCCCGTGAGGACGGTCGTCCACCGGCCGACGGCTGCCGCCGCCGCGGTGCGCTGCTCCGCGTAGTCGGGATCGTCGAAGAGCCGGTCGAGACCGGCGGCGAGAGCGGGTTCGTCGACGTCGGGGGCACCGTGGTCGAGCCGGGCCAGGACGTCGTCGCAGACGGCGCGTTCCTCGCGCCAGTAGCGGTCGAGGTACAGCCGGGTGCCCTCGAGGTGGAGCACCTGCTCACCGACGACGCGGGCCTTCGCCATCTGCGCGATCCAGGCCTCCGGCTCCGGCCACTCGACGATCACCTCCTCGTCGTCGACGGCCACCTCGTGGGCGTGCCGCAGGTCCAGACACACCGACCCGTGTCGGACCGCCCGGACCGCCAGCGCCGTGGCCAGGAGGACGGCCGGATCGGCCTCACCGACGGCCGCGCCCAAGCGGGTGGCGACGTGGACGTCGGCCGCCACGAGGATGCCGGCCGCGTTGAAGCTCCCGAGGAGACCGGTGGCGCCGACGGCGAGTCGCTGGTCGTACGGATCGTCGATCATGGACTCACCCCCGCCTCAGCCCGGCTGCCGGCCAACAGCGCCGACAGGTCGGTCACCAGAGCCGCCGGCGGCCGCCACGAGAAGACTCCGCAGGGCACGCCGTCGACGACCGGCGTCTCGGGCCCGCACATGCCGCGGACGAAGAGGTAGAGGACGCCACCGAGGTGTCGGTCGGGATCGTAGTCGGCGACCCGCCACCGCAGGTAGCGGTGCACGACGACGGAGTAGAGCATCGCCTGCAGCGGATAGTGCGAGTGCAGCATGGCCTCGGCCATGAGCCCGGGCGTGTAGTCGAGGGCGGTGAGCGGGACGTCGGGGTCGCCGAGCCGGTTGGTCTTGTAGTCGACCACGAGGTAGCTGTGCTGATCCTCCCCCGCCGGCACCCGGAGCACCACGTCGATCGAGCCGCCGAGGTAGCCGCGCAGCACCTGTTCGCCGAGGGACGGCACGTCGAGCCGGTCGGCGTAGGGACGCATCGGGTCGTCGGCGGGCAGGTGCCGGCGCATCGCGTCGGCGACACCGCCGAGCACCGAACCCCGGGCACCGGATCGGTCGCCGCCTGCGAGCGGCAGCTCGAAGTCGAGCTCGGAGAGCCGCTCGGAGGCACCGAGGTCGCTCAGCCGCAGGTCGTGGGCGAGCGGGCCGAGCGATGTCTGCTGCATGGGCACGAGCGCGCGGGCGAGGTCGTGGGGCGGGACATCGACCGACCACCAGCGCAGCTGCTCGGTGACATGCCCGAGCAGCTCGTCCTCAAGATCGGGCACCGTGACATCGGCGTGCTCGAGCACCGCATGCACCAGGCTGCCGAAGGCGGCGCCTGCGGGCAGGTCGGCCATCGGGGAGAGCGGGCCGCCGAGGTCGCTGGGTGCGGGTGCCGCCAGCGGCTCGCCGTCGTCCTCGGGCTGGTCCTCATCGACGGTGCCGGGCTCCTCCGGCTCGGCGGCCGGTGCCACGACGGCCTGCTCGGCCCGGATGAGCCCGGAGTACGAGGTGCGACGCCAGGCGGTGTCGATGGGCCGGTCGAGGGTGCTGATCTGGAGCAGCGGCGGTTCGGGAACGCTCGGCGGGACGGAGACGTCGCTGATCGGACCGACCCGCTCCAGGTGGACGGCACCGGCGCTCTGCCACGCGGTGAGCGCGGTGGCGACGTCGGTCGGCGCCGGCGGGTCGGCGACCTGCGGCACGTGCGCCTGCCCGGGTTCGCGACCCAGCAGCAGGCGGGTGAGTCCGGACCGGCCGGCGTTGTAGCTGGGCGACCACCAGGCGACGACCTGCGACTGGGCCCGGGTGAGGGCGACGTAGGTGAGCCGCAGCTCCTCGGCGGCCATCTCGGCCCGGACGGCGGACCTGACCTCGGGTGACTGCTCCTCGCCGACGTGCCGCATGCGCACGGTGCCGTCGTGGAACAACGGCACCTCCTCGTCGCGCACGAAGCAGTCGAAGTGCATCGGGAGGTAGACGATCGGATACTGCAGGCCCTTGCTGCCGTGGATCGTGACGACCTGCACGGCCGCGGCATCGCTCTCGAGCCGCCGCGGCCGTTCGGAGCTGCCGCGGTCGCGGCGGCGCTCGCGCCGCAGCCACTCCAGCAGCGCGGCCAGGCCGAGGCGCTCCCGGTGGGCGACGGCGTGCAGCATCTGTCCGATGTGGTGGAGATCGGTGAGGTGCCGCTCGCCGCCGGGACGCGCGAGCACGCGGGCGGCGAGACCGCCGGACGTGACCGCCTCGTGCACGGCTGCCACGCCTTGAGCGCGGAAGAGGTCGAGCCACCGCCGCACCTGCTCGGCGACGTCGTCGGCCAGCGCTTCGCCGCCGGCGTCGAGCGATGCCGGGCTGTGGCCCACGAACGATGA
Organism: uncultured Actinomycetota bacterium; assembly: GCA_963695295.1. Classification (GTDB taxonomy): domain Bacteria; phylum Actinomycetota; class Actinomycetes; order Propionibacteriales; family Nocardioidaceae; genus Aeromicrobium. The sequence goes on from OY968771.1 coordinate 349,492, forward strand.
CAGCGCCACGGCTCGCACCCGTTTGGACGCCTGCCGCTCGAGCGCCTCGAGCAGGGTGAGCCACTCCTCCGCGGCGGGGCTGAGCAGGACGCTGTCGCCGCCGGTGACGACGCTCGCGATACCGCGCGCCGCGAGAGCCGCGCGGAACAGGTCGACCCCGGTGCGGGTCCGCATCAGGATCGCCACGTCGCCCGGGCGGACCGGTCGTTGCGTCGTCCCGTCGTGGAAGGTGGCCCCCGACGCGATGAGGGCGGCGACGTCGTCGGCGAGGTCGATGGCGATGCGGGATCGCAATTGAGCGATCGGCGGCTTCTTGCCGTCATCGCCCCCGGACAGGACGCGGAGACGGAACGGGTGGGGCTCGGGGGCGCCGACGAGGCGGCTGCCGGTGTGTTGAGCACCGACGTCGTGGACCGTGATCCGCTCGTCGCCGAGCTCGGCGCCGCGGGTGAGCACCTGCAGCGCGTCGACGAGGGGTGCGTCGGAGCGGTGGTTGACCGACAGGGTGCGCGCCTCGCCGGCGGTGTCGGCGGCCTTCAGGTAGGTGACCACGTCGCCGCCGCGGAAGGCGTAGATGGCCTGCTTCGGGTCGCCGATCAGCACCAGCGTGGCGTGGCCGGTGAAGGCGCGGTCGAGGACGTCCCACTGCACCGGATCGGTGTCCTGGAACTCATCGACGAGCACGATGCTCCACCGCTGTCGCATGCGGTCGCGAGCAGGGGCGTCGTCGGCGGCGAGGGCGGTGGCGAGCCGGCTGAGCAGGTCGTCGTACGACAAGATGCCGAGCCGCTGCTTGCGCCGCTCGATCTCCAGCCGCACGTCCTCGGCGAAGGCGACGCGCAGACCGGACTCCGACCCGGGTTCGGCGTCGACGGGCGCGAGGTGCGCTTGCGGGTCGCCGACGGCCTCCCGCCCGATGGTGAGCGCCGTGCCGGCGTCGAAGGGTGGCGGATCGCGGTGCTCGCCGAACTCGCGGAGGAAGAGGTCGCCGACGACCTCGACCACCAGCTCGTCGAGATCCTCGACCAGCTCCACGCCGGAGTCGGAGTCGCCGGCGACGCCGAGCGATCGCAGTACCAGCTGGCAGAACTGGTGCGTGGTGGCGATGGTGGCCGCGTCGAAGCCCGCCAGCGCGTCGGTGATGCGCCCTCGTCGTTCGGCGACCTCGGCATCGTCGCCCTGGGCGAGATGGGCCAGCAGGCCACCGGCGTCGCGGGCCGAAGCCGGGTCGGCGAGCGCACGTTGGGCCTCGACGAGCTGCTCACGCACCCGCTCGCGCAGCTCCTGGCTCGCCATGCGACCAAACGTGATGACGAGCATCTCATCGAGCCTCGCGACACCCTCGGCGACGTAACGGGTGACGAGGGCTCCGACGGTGAAGGTCTTGCCCGTGCCGGCACTGGCTTCGAGCACCGTGGTGCCGGTGGGCAGCGGGCCGAGCAGGTCGAAGGCCTTCATCCGCTGATCACCACGCGGTCGAGCATCGGCTGCCACAGTCGACGGGCCAGGGCACCGAGCCGGGTGGTCTCCTCGGCGAACTCCTCGCCCGGGCGCGGTGGCTCGGCGAGGAGCGTGGCGAAGGGGGCTCCCTCGCCCCAGACGCGGACGTGGTGGCGGTCGGCGTCCTCCTTCGGCCAGCTCAACTTGCTGGTCGACCACTCCGTGGCGGCCGATGCCCGAGCCGTGACGTCGCGCTTCTTGGTGGCCCAGGCGTGGCCGGTCTTGAGCGGCAGCGGGATCGGGCCCTGCATCCCGGCGTCGTAGATCGCGACGAGGTCGCGCAGGATCGGCAGCGGGTCGTCGACCCGTCCGAAGACCAGGGTGGTCGCGCCGGTTCCCTTTGGCGGACGCGCCACGATGCCGGAGCTCCAGTCGCCGCCGGGGTCGGCGGCACCCAGCGCCAGCACCGGCAACCAGGCATCGATGTGGTGTCGGGGCCCGATCTTGGAGTAGGTGGCCGCGACTCGGCGCGAGCCGTGCAGGTCGGCGATCGTGCCGGTGAGACGGCGGCCGTCGCCGAGGTCGATGTCGACGTCGTACGACGTGCCGGGGGCATCTCCCCGCACGGACATGGCTTCGGTGGCGATCGGCTCGAGGATCTCCTTCATGTCGGCCAGGAGCCGCGCGCCCAGCTGCTTCGGCGGGATCGTGCCGCGGCGCCATTCCCGCTGGATGGCGTGCTGCGGGTCGGCCCCACGCAGCACGTCGCGCAGGACCCGATCACCGATCGCCCAGCGTTCGAGGTTGTCGAGGTCGAGCGGCATCATGTCGGCGACGTCGTTGCCCTCGTCGGGCAGGCTGATGCCGACCCGGCGGGAGAGAAACGCCCGGACCGGGTGGCGCAGGAACGCCCCGAGCGAGTCGAGGTCGACGTCGTCGAACGGAGCGGGCGGCAGATCGACGAACCCCGGCGCCGGGCGGCGTTCGCCGGCCGCGGCGCGCGCTCCGGCGAGGGCGGCCGGATCGAAGGAGAACGGACGGCGCGTACCGAGCTCCCCGGGCCGCAGGTTGCGCTGGTCGAAGGGCTGCAGTGGGTGGCGGACGACGGCGTGGTCGCGTCCTCCGGGAGCGGTGGTGTCGAGGGCGTCGAGCAGCTCCCCGAGCGGGACGGCCGGGGGCCGCGCGAGCCCGGTGGTCTCCTGGGCGCCGGCGTAGGTGACCACGAGGTGTTCGGTGGCTGCCATGACGGCGTCGAGCAGCAGCTGCCGGTCCTCACTGCGCGGGTCGCGCTCACCGGTGAACGGCGTGCGGGCGAGGGCGTCGTCGCCATCGACGATGGTGTTGCGTGGGAACACGCCGTCGTCCAGGCCGAGCAGGCAGACGACCCGGTGCGGCACCGAGCGCATCGGCACCATGGTGCAGACCGTGAGCGAGCCACTGCGGAAGTTCGCCCGCGTGGGTCGGCCGGCGAGCCGCTCCGCCAACAGCGATCGGACGTCGGGCAGGCGGAGCTCGGTGCGTCCGCCGGCGTCCTCGCCGAGTGCGGCGAGCTCGCGGTGAACCTGGCCGCTCTGCCACTCCTCTCCCCAGGCGACCGCGGTGAGGCTCGCCACGCCGGCGAGCAGCGCCTCGACCCAGTGCCCGACCGGGTGGTTCCCCACCATCCGATCGGTGACGTCGCGCAGCCGGCCGACGAGCTCGGCCAACCGTCCGGCGAGGTCGATGCTCGTGGAGCCGACGTCGTCGAGCGGGAGCGTGGTGCCGATCCACCGATCGGCGTCGTCGGAGACGGCCACGCCGGCCAGCACTCGGTCGAGGCCGAACTGCCAGGTGTTCTGGACGTAGCGGTCGAGGCCGAAGGGGCCGCGGTGGTCGGCGTCGAAGGCCCAGCGGACGCCGGCGTCGCCGACCCAGGTGCCGATGGTCTTGAGGTCGTCGTCGCTGAAGCGGAATCGGCGGCGGACCGGCTCGGCGGCGCAGAGGTCGAGCACCTGGCTCGCCTCGGCCCGCCCACCCGCCAGGGCGAGGAGACGATCGACGACGGCCAGCAGGGGGTTGGTCTGCGCGAGCGCGCGGTCGGCGAGGCGCACCTCGAGGCGGTGTCCGGGGTGCCACGTCCCGTGCGAAGGCCCGGCGCGGCCGAGGCCGAAGGCCGCCTCGACCAAGGGCGCGTACGCCTCGATGTCGGGGCACATGACGAGCACGTCGCGCGGCTCGAGGGTGGGGTCGTCGGCGAGCAGGCCGAGGACGACCTCGCGCAGCACCTCGACCTGGCGCGCGGCGCCGTGGCAGGCGTGCACCTGGACGCTGCGGTCGGCGGGGTCGAGCGCCCGTTCGCCCGGCTGGGGCAGCGTGTCGGTGCCGAGGTCGTGCTGGAGCCATCCGAGCAAGGTGGCGGGGTGCTCGGGGGCGGGACCGACCTCCTCGTCGACGTCGAGGTAGGGGACCAGCGTGCGCTGCAGCTCGCGGACGTCGCGGCCCAGCGACGCGAGCAGCGGGTGTCGGACGCGCTGGTGCGAGGTGTCGTCGCGGCGCGGCACGGCGCCCATCGGCCGCTCGCGCCCCGGCTCATCCGCCGGGCCGGAGGGGTCGACCAGCGCCTGCCACTGGACGGCGGACGGGTGTGGCAGCCAGAGGTGGACGTCGCGCCGGCTGCCGAGGGCGCCGAGGAGCTCGGCCTCGGTGGCGGCGATGCGGGTGTGACCGAACAGCGAGAGTCTCGGCGGCAGCTCGTCCGCGCCCGCACCCTCACGGAGGGCCCGAACGACGCTCACGTGCCGTTCGGCCGGCGAGGGGACGTCGGAGGCGGCGAGCAGGTGACGCCACAGCTCGGGCTGCCAGCTCAGGTCGTCGGCCAACGGGCGACCGTCGCCGTCCTCGTCGCTCCCCTCGGCCCAGGCGGTGAGCAGGGCCGGCCGCTGGACGGCGTAGGAGGCGAACAAGCCGGCGAGCCGTCGCGCCACCGCGTAGCGGCGCCCCTGGCGCAGCTCGCCCTCCTCGCTCTCCAGCCCGCGCCCGAGGTGCGCGTCGAGGGTCGCGCACCAGGCCTCGCCGGCGTGCTCGTCGAGCACCGTGAGAACCGACCAGACGAGGACGCCGGGCGACCACGGATCGTCGGCGCCCACGCCCGTGACCTCGGCGACGAGGGAGCGCGGGGTGCGGAACTCCACCCCCGCGCAGACGCCGTCGTCGCCGTGCTCGGCGCCGAGGTGGTGGGACAGCCGTTGACTCAGCCAGCGCTCCATGCCGCGCGCCGGAACGAGGACGAGCTCGGCGGCGAACGGGTCGGGCAACGGTTCGCGCAGGAGGGCGGCCAGCGACTCGGCGAGGAGGTCGGCCCGCGGGGCGCGGTGGAGGATCAGCGGCATGCTGGAGGCGACTCTACGGTCCGTCGCCGACATTCACCTCGGTATCGTGATGACATGCAGGCCACCGTCGCGTCCTACGACCCGGCCTCCCGGACCGGTGACCTCGTCACCGACGACGGGCTTCGCCTGAGGTTCGCATCAGACGCGCTGGCCGAGCACATCCGGCACCTCCGCGTCGGGCAGCGGGTCCACGTCGATGCAGGTGAACACGGGGTCGCGGGCATTCGATTGTGGTGAGATGTCCGCCATGGGCCTTCTCCCCGCCAACCCCGCACAGATCCTCACCCGCGCCGATGAGGTGCTCGGCACCGTCGACGGAACGCTCGGCCGCGTCGACGGCACCCGGTCGTCGAGCACCGTCGACGGGACGCTGTCCGACGTGAGCACGACGCTCACCGACGTCGAGAAGACGCTTGCGGAGACCCGGTCGACCCTCGCCGACGTGAAGGGCTTGCTCGAGCAGCTCGACTCCAAGCTGGACCTGCTCGAGCAGGTGCCGCACCTCGTCCAGCAGCTCGACGAGGTGCATCGGTCCGTGACGAAGGACTAGCCCCGTCCGGACGGGGCCGCTCAGCCGAAGTGCCGCGCGAGGCGTCGGTGCCGGTGCGCGAAGAAGGCCCCGAAGACCCGGGCGAAGATCCTCGTCGAGAGTCGCAGCAGCAAGCGTGGCTCGAAGGTGATCCGGTCGTGCACGCGCGTCACGGTCTCGCCCACGGGTGTCAGCGTCCGATCGTGCTGCCACGAACGCATGCTGAGCATCGTCGACCTCTCGTGGAACGCCCGACCGGGCTCGATCGCCGCGATGCTCAGGTGGTCGTAGTCGATCGGCAGCAGGCCGAACAGCTTGATCCAGGCGCGGCCGAGCGGCACGCCCAGCGGAACGGTGTCGATCGTCAGGTGCTCGGTCCCCCGCGGCATGCGCATGGTCAGCCATGGCCGCATCTCGTCGTTGATGCCCTCCGGCGACACGACCCGGTTCCAGACGTCGTCGATCGGGGCGGAGACCTCGGAGGACTGCTCCACCACCGTGGGCATCAGCGATTCAGAGCGTCGCGGGCTTGAGGGCCGGCCGCTGCCGCTCGTACGCGTCGATGTCGTCGGCGTGTCCGAGGGTGATCGCGATGTCGTCGAGGCCTTCGAGCAGCCGCCAGCGGGTGTAGTCGTCGATGGTGAAGGAGTCCTCGATCGCGTCGACCCCGGTCCCGGCCGTCACGGTGCGTGCCTCCAGGTCGACGGTGATCTGGGCACCGGGCTCGGACTCCAGCAGGTCCCAGAGCCGTTGCACGACCTTGTCGTCGACCTCGGCGGCGAGCAGGCCGGACTTGCCGGCGTTGCCGCGGAAGATGTCCCCGAACCTCGGGCTGATCACGACCGCGAAGCCGTAGTTCTGCAGGGCCCAGACGGCGTGCTCGCGGGACGAGCCGGTGCCGAAGTCGGGCCCGGCCACCAGAACGGTCGCATCCCGGTAGGCGTCCTGGTTCAGCACGAAGGACGGGTCGTTGCGCCAGGCGGCGAACAGGCCGTCCTCGAACCCCGATCGCGTGACCCGCTTGAGGTAGACGGCCGGGATGATCTGGTCGGTGTCGACGTTGCTTCGACGCAACGGTGCGCCGACGCCGGTGTGGGTGCGGAACTTCTCCATCTCAGGCCTCCCGATCGGGCAGGTCGGTCGGGCCGGCCAGGTGGCCGAGGACGCCCGTGGCGACCGCGACCTCCGGCGAGACCAGGTGCGTGCGTCCGCCCTTGCCCTGCCGGCCCTCGAAGTTGCGGTTCGACGTCGAGGCGCTGCGCTCCCCCGGGGTGAGCTGGTCCGGGTTCATGCCCAGGCACATCGAGCATCCCGCGCCGCGCCACTCGGCCCCGGCCTCCTTGAAGATGACGTCCAGGCCCTCCTCCTCGGCCTGCAGCCGGACGCGAACCGACCCCGGCACCACGAGGATGCGGGTGTTGTCGGCGACGCGGCGGCCTTCGATGAGGGACGCCGCGGTGCGCAGGTCCTCCATGCGTCCGTTCGTGCAGGAACCGATGAAGACGGTGTCGACGTCGATCTCGCGCATCGGCGTGCCGGCCGTCAGGCCCATGTACTCCAGGGCGCGCTCGGCGGCGACGCGCTCGTTGGCGTTCTCGAACGAGGCCGGGTCGGGCACCGAACCCGACAGCGGCACGCCCTGGCCGGGGTTGGTGCCCCAGGTGACGAAGGGGGTGATCTGCGCGGCGTCGATCGTGACGACCTTGTCGAACTCGGCGTCATCGTCGGTGACGAGGCTGGACCAGTAGGCGACCGCCTCGTCCCACGCCTGCCCTTGGGGGGCGTGCGGACGGCCCCGGATGTAGTCGAACGTCGTCTGGTCGGGTGCGATGAGGCCGGCCTTGGCGCCCCACTCGATCGACATGTTGCAGATCGTCATCCGGGCTTCCATCGACAGCGCGCGGATGGCCTCGCCGCGGTATTCCACGATGTAGCCCTGGCCGCCGCCGGTGGTCTCCTGCGTGATGAGCGAGAGGATGAGGTCCTTGGCCGTCGATCCCGCCGGCAGCTCCCCGGTGACGTCGACCGCCATCATCTTGGGCCGGGCCTGCGACAACGACTGCGTGGCGAGCACGTGCTCGACCTCGCTGGTCCCGATGCCGAAGGCGATCGCGCCGAACGCGCCGTGCGTGGAGGTGTGCGAGTCGCCGCAGACGATCGTCATGCCGGGCTGGGTGAGTCCGAGCTGCGGCCCGACGACGTGCACGATGCCCTGGTCGAGGTCGCCCATCGGGTGCAGGCGGACGCCGAACTCCTCGCAGTTGCGGCGCAGCGTCTCGACCTGCGTGCGCGAGACGGGGTCGGCGATCGGCTTGTCGAGATCGGTGGTCGGGATGTTGTGGTCTTCGGTGGCGAGGGTCAGGTCGGGACGGCGAACCCGGCGGCCGGACAGCCGCAGTCCGTCGAACGCCTGCGGGCTGGTGACCTCGTGGATGAGGTGCAGGTCGACGTACAGCAGGTCCGGTTCGCCATCCGCGTGGCGAACGACGTGGTCGTCCCAGATCTTCTCGGCAAGCGTCTTCCCCATGGGTCCGACGGTAACACTTGTGTCTCAGGATCCGATACGGCAGTATCAGGGTATGGACACTTCCAGCGGGGTGGGCGTTCTCGACAAGGCCGCGCTCGTGCTGGCTGCCCTCGAGCCTGGCCCGGCGACGCTGGCGGGGCTCGTCGCGAGCACCGGCCTCGCCCGGCCCACCGCCCATCGGCTGGCCGTGGCGCTCGAGCACCACCGCCTGGTCGCCCGCGACCTGCAAGGTCGGTTCACGCTCGGTCCGCGGCTCGGCGAGCTGGCCGCCGCCGCCGGCGAGGACCGCCTGCTCGCGGCCGCGGGCCCCGTGCTGGCCCGGTTGCGCGACATCACCGGCGAGTCGGCCCAGCTGTTCCGCCGGCAGGGCGACTTCCGCGTCTGCGTCGCCGCCGCCGACCGCCCGACCGGCCTGCGCGACTCGATCCCGGTCGGCAGCCAGCTGACCATGAGTGCCGGCTCCGCGGCACAGATCCTCCTCGCCTGGGAGGACCCGGAACAGATGAACAGGGGCCTGCTCAAGTCGACGTTCTCCGCCGCCGAGCTGTCGGCGGTCCGCCGTCGCGGCTGGGCCCAGAGCGTCGGCGAGCGCGAGACCGGGGTCGGGTCGGTCTCCGCGCCGGTCCGCTCCCCCTCCGGCAAGGTCGTCGCCGCGGTGTCGGTGTCCGGCCCGCTGGAGCGCCTCACCCGCCAGCCCGGACGCATGCACGCCCCGGCCGTCGCCGCGGCAGGCGAGCGACTCAGCCAAGGGCTGCGCCGCGCCGGCTGAAACCGCTCAGAACAAGCCAGGCTGCTCCAGCGCGAGCAGTGTCTTCTTGCGCTCGATTCCGCCGGCGTACCCGGTGAGGGTTCCATCGGCACCGATGACGCGGTGGCACGGCACGAGGATGGGAATCGGGTTGGCACCGTTGGCCGCACCGACCGCGCGGGAGATGACCGGCTCGTAGCCGAGGCGTCGGGCGACGTCACCGTAGCTGGCGGTCTCGCCGTACGGGATGCGGTGCAGCTCGCCCCAGACCTTCTTCTGGAACTCGCTCCCCTCGCTGGCCAGCGGCAGGTCGAACGTCTCGCGCTCGCCGGCGAAGTACTCGGTGAGCTGCCGCTCGGCCTCGTCGAGGAGCGGGTCGACGGTGCGTTGCCGTCGCGGACGGGCGTCGAAGTCGATGGCCGTGATCAGGCCGGCGTTCGCGTGCAGCCGGAGCCCGCCGATCGGTGAGTCCATCCAACGTGTGGTCATGACGAGGTCCTTTCGGGGCTGGCAGCGAGGCGCCAGAGGTGGAGTGCGGCGTAGGAGCGCCAGGGTTGCCAGGTGGTGGTGCGTTCGGCATCGATGCCGTGGGCGTCGAGCATGCGCCGGATGTAGAGGTCGGTCTCCACCATCACGTCCGGATGCCCGAACGCTCGCATGACGATGTAGTCGGCCGTCCACGGACCGATGCCCCGATGGGCGAGAAGTCGCCTGTGGGTGTCGTCTCGATCGGCGCCCGGGTCGAGGTCGAGCTCACCGGACGCGACGGACCGAGCGACTCCGATCAGCGCCCGCCCCCGGGATCGCGGCATGCTCAGCGCGGTGTCGTCGGCGGCTGCCATCGACTCGGCGGTGGCGAAGGCGTGGGTGAGCCCGTGCTCGGCCGCGAGGTCGAAGTGCACCGGCGCGCCGAACGCCGCCGCGAACCGACCGAGAATGGTCCGAGCGCCCGCTACGGACACCTGCTGCCCGACGATCGCCCGCACGGCGACCTCGAACCCGTCGACCTGGCCGGGAAGCCGCATCCCCGGCACCTCCCGCACCGACGGCGCGAGCAGCGGGTCGGCGCCCAGCACCTCGCCGATGGCGGTCGGGTCGGCGTCCAGGTCGAGCAGGCGGCGGCAGCGCTCGACGGCCACGGCGGTGTCGCGGAGGTCGTCGAGCTCGAGCTCGGCGTCCACGCGGTCGTCGTGCGGACTCAGCCGCACGACTCCCCGTCCGTGCGGGAGGCGGAGGACGCGGACGTAGACGGTGTCGGTGACGTGCTCGACACCGGCGATCGCCCGCTCACCCAGGAACGCCAGGAGCTGCGGCCAAGCGAACGGCCGGCGGACGGCCAGCCGCAGCGACAACCGTCCGCTCGAGGGGCGCTTCGTGCGGCTACGCCCGCGCATGTCGGTGGGCGACAAGGCATACACGTGCCGGATGGAGTCGTTGAACTGGCGAATGGACGCGAATCCGGCCGCGAAGGCGATGTCGGCCATCGCCATGTCCGTGGTCTCGATGAGGACCCGCGCGGCCTGGGCGCGGCGGCTGCGTGCGAGCGCCAGCGGCCCGGCGCCGAGCTCGTCGGTGACCATGCGGTTGACGTGCCGCGTGCTGAAGCCGAGCCGGGAGGCCAGGCCGTCGACACCCTCCCGCTCCACGATGCCGTCGCCGATGAGCCGCATCGCACGGGCGACCGCGTCGGCGCGCACGTTCCACTCCGGCGACCCGGGCGTGGTGTCGGGCCGGCAGCGCCGACAGGCCCGGAAACCGGCGTCCTGAGCCGCGGCGGCACTCGCGTAGAAGCGCACGTTGCCCGCTCGCGGTGTGATGGCCGGGCAGGATGGTCGACAGTAGATACCGGTCGTGGTGACACCGGTGTAGAACACACCGTCGAAGCGCGCGTCGCGCGACCGCACCGCCCGGTAGCACCGTTCGTGGTCGTCGATCATGTCCTCATCATGACGGCCACAGCGGACGCTTTCTAGCGGGAATCGGACGAGTTGGTCAGCGCTTGGGCAGAGTGCCGCCGGTTCGCCTGATGGCCCAGGCCAGCGGCCAAAGGGCGACCAGCGCCGCGGAGCTCTGCACGTAGAACTGAGCAGCAGCGAACGGTGCGGTCCGCGCAGCCGCCATGACGACGAGCGCGCCGAGGATGATCCAGGCGGTCATCCGGCCGAGCGCCGCATACCGAACGACAGCCGTGCCCACGAGCGCGACGCCGATCGCGAACAGGACCGCTCCGATCAGCAGCACCGCCGGGAACCACTCGTCGAGGGCGGCCTGGATCGCTACGGCGTCGGCACCGCTGTCGACGGCAGCGAGAACGGCGAACTCCATGCCAGGGAGCATCGCGTACGCCGTGCTACCCAACACGATGAACGCCAGGCCGATGGCGCTCCGGCTCGCGTCGCCAGCCTCACGGAGGAAGCCGCGGATGACGATGAAGGCCAGGAGGAGCACTCCCGACGCGAGCGTTGCGGCCAGGTGCGCCAAACCCCAGCGAGTGGTACCCACAGCGACGACCGCGTCGGCAATGGCATCTTCGTTCGGCAGGCGACCGGGGATGTAGGGATGCCAGAGCAACGCCGCGGCGAGGACCACCGGTGCGGCAGCCACGATGGCGGCCCGAGCCGTATTCATGTGCGTGCTTCTGCTGACAGCGACGGTGGTCATGGTGGGCCGCCCTTCCGCGGGAGTTTCATCTCGAGCTGACGCTCCACGGTAAGCAGCGCCCACCCGTCCCCGCGTCGGAAGAATGACCCATTCTGCGCGGCGCACCGCGTGGGTACATTCATCCACGTGCCCGTCAGGGCGCCTGAAGAGCTCCCAGGATGACGCCCATGACGGCCAAGCCCACCACGATGTAGCCGGCGTTGATCGCCCAGAATCGAACTGAGCGCGACTCGTAGATGGCGTTCTGCGCCAGGACGGCGGCTCCGATGCCGAACCCGGTGCCGGCTCCGACCTTGAGCCCGCAGTGGACACCGCGGTCGCCGATCAGCAGGCCGAGCGTGACGGCGATGACGAGGCCGCACAGGATGGAGCCGACGAACATGAGCGGCTGCGGCGACCCCACCTCGGCTTCCGGGATGCCCATGTCGGCACGCCAGAGCTTGCCGAACAGGATCGTGTACCAGAGGGCGCCGACGAAGAAGAAGGCCAGCGCGGCGAGAATGACACCGAGGATCGAAAGATCGTTCATGGGCAAAAGATACGCCCGATGCCCTGCGACTCCGCAGGACATCGGGCGTGTCTCGTCTCGTAGCCCCGACGGGATTCGAACCCGCGCTACCGCCTTGAGAGGGCGGCGTGCTAGGCCGCTACACAACGGGGCCAATGGTCGAAACGACCGGGTGAAACCGTATCAGAGCGGCTCCGTCCGCCGGACGTCAGTCGGTACGCAGCGCGAGCGCTTCGAGCGCCGCAGCGGCTTCGGCCGAGCCGCCGTAGCCGCCGATCGCGACGGCCATCTGCTTGGCGCCGGCCTTGAAGCGGTCGTCCTCGAGGATGTCCGTCGCGGCCCGGGCGATGTCATCGGTGCCGGCGTCGGGCATCAGCATCCGGCCTGCACCCAGCGCCTGGACCTGCTCGGCGTTGAAGAACTGGTCGCGGCCCATCGGCGTGCAGAGCAGGGGAACACCCCGACCGAGCGCCGCCATCGTGGTGCCGAGCCCGGCATGGGTGATGACCAGCGACGCCGAGTCCAGGATCATGGAGTGCGGCACGTATCGAACCACCTGGGTGTTCTCCCCGGCGCGCACGGATGCAGGGTCGATCGATGCGCCGGTCGTCACGATGGCACGCACCGGCAGTTGCGCCACCGCATCGACGCAGCGCTGCAGCAGGTCGCCCTGGCCCTGCTCGCTCGTGCTGAGACTGACGAGGACCAGCGGCGTCGTGCCGTCGCTGACGTCCACCGCATCGATCTCGCGGGACAGCGGAGGTGCGTCCAGCACCGGTCCGATCCGCAGGACATTGGCGGCGTCGGCCACGTCGGGCTCGAACTCCTTCGGCGCCGCGACGATCGCCAGGTCGCAGGCGTCGTGGATGTCGCCGAGCCGCTCGATCGCCGGCAGAGCGAGATCAGCGCGAAGCGCGTTGGCCACGGCCAGACCCGGCTCGAACATCTCGACGAGGGGCCCATCCCGAAAGATCGTGTAGGGCGTGTGGAACAGCGTCGCGGTCGGCGTTCCCGAGGCCAGCGCGACGTCGATGGCGGTGAACAGCAAGCTGTCGACCAGGATGACGTCGGCCGGCTCCCGCTCCAGCTCCCGCGCGAGGTCTTGGGCGATGACCGAGCTGAAGCAGAGCCCATGGATCATGAGCGCCACCTCGGCCTCGAAGTCGTCCGGGTCTTCCATCGCGTCCCAGCCGGCGGGTGGCGACAACCGGACGAAGCGGGCGCCCACGTCGCCGCACAGCTCGGCGATGGTCTCGTGTCCGAGCACCCGGACGTCGTGGCCCCGCTCCACCATGGCGCGGACGATCCCCAGTGTGGGCACGAGATTGCCCGCGCCGTCCCACGTCACGATCAGGTAGTGGCCCATGCCTGCATTCTCCTTCACCATGGTTGACACGTTGTAAAGTAGGCTACGCTTGACAGCATGTCAAGTGGAGGCCGTCCGGAAACCCGTACCCAGATCCTCGAGGCTGCGCGCGAGCTGTTCGAGGACCTCGGCTACCACGGCGCCGGTCTCGGGGCGGTGGCCACGAAGGCCGGCGTGTCCCGCCAGGCGATCTATCTGCACTTCCCGTCCAAGGTCGAGCTGCTGACGGCCCTGCACCACCACATCTTCAGCACGGACGTCGTCCCGGTTCTCCAGCGGCATCCCCTCACCGACGACATGACGGCGATGGATGCGCTGAACGCGACCATTGCCGTCGACGTCGAGGTCGTCGCGAGGGTGTGGCGGATCCACGAGGCCCTCACCGTCGCCCGACGACAGCACCCGGAGGTCGACAAGACCCTGCGACCACGCGAGGACGACCGGTACGCCGAGCTGCTCGACGTCGCTCGCCGCCTGGAGCGGGACGGCACTCTGTCGCGGACCGGCGCCCAGGACGTCGCCGACATGATGTGGGGTCTGATCAACATCGGCACGTACCGGAACCTGGTCATCGAGCGAGGCTGGTCGCTCGAGCGGTACCGAGCCTGGGTGCAGGACACGATCCGGCTCCAGGTCGCCGCTGCCTGAGGCCGCAGAACACGCGCTGACCTGCGTGGATGATGGTGGCTGGGGTACTAGGACTCGAACCTAGAACGACGGCACCAGAAGCCGCTGTGTTGCCAATTACACCATACCCCAAGGGTTCGGAGCGCCTCCGAAAACCGAGTGCCGACTCTACCCGACCGGGCGCGCGGCGCCCAAACCGATCACGCCTCGGCGGCGAGTCGACGCAGTGAGGTCTCGCGGCCCAGGAGCTCCAGCGACTCGAACAGCGGGGGCGAGATCCGGCTGCCGGTGACGGCGACGCGCACCGGCCCGAAGGCGACCCTCGGCTTGAGGCCCAAGCCCTCGATCAGGGCGCCGCGGAGCGCGGACTCGATGGCCTCGGTCGTCCACTCCCCCACCGACGCCAGGGCTTCGTGCGCGGCCCGGACGACCTCGAGTCCGGCGTCGTCCAGCTGCTTGGCGCGGTCGCCCTCGTCGATGCTGAAGTCGTCGTCGGAGACGAACAGGAACCGCAGCATGTCGACCGCCTCGGTCAGCAGCGTCATGCGCTCGTGGACGAGCGGCACGGCGGCGTCGAGCAGCGCCGCCTGGTCGGGCGTCACGGCCTCATCCACCAGTCCGGCCGTCCGGAAGTACGGGACGAGCCGGTCGCGGACCTCCGCGGTCGAGAGGAGGCGGATGTGCGAGCCGTTGATCGCCTCGCACTTCTGCAGATCGAACCGCGCCGGGTTGGGGTTGACCCGACCGATCTCGAACGCGGCCACCATCTCGGCGAGGGTGAAGACGTCGCGGTCGTCGGCGATCGACCAGCCGAGGAGTGCGAGGTAGTTGAGCAGGCCCTCCGGCAGGAAGCCCTGGTCGCGGTAGCCGAGCAGGTTCGACTCGGGGTCGCGCTTGGACAGCTTGCGGTTGCCCGCGCCCGTCACGTAGGGGAAGTGGCCGAACTCCGGCGTCGTGCCGTCGCCGACCCCGATCTCGGCGAACGCCTCGTACAGGGCGATCTGCCGGGGCGTGGAGCTGAGCAGGTCCTCGCCGCGCAGCACGTGGGTGATGCCCATGAGGGCGTCGTCGGTGGGGTTGGTCAAGGTGTAGAGCGGCTGGCCGCTGGCCCGCACGATGACGAAGTCCTGCACGTTCTCGGCACCGAAGGTGATGTCGCCACGCACGAGATCGGTGAACGTCCAGTCCGTGGCGGGCATCTTGAACCGGATGACCGGCTCGCGACCCTCGGCCTCGAAGGCGGCCTGCTGCTCGGGGGTGAGGTCGCGGTGCAGGCCGTCGTAACCACTGGGCCGGCCCTCGGCACGCGCCTGCTCCCGCCGCTGCTCGAGCTCCTCGGCGGTGTCGTACGCCTTGTACGCGAACCCGGCTTCGAGGAGGCGCCGGGAGACGTCCGCATAGATGTCCATGCGCTCGGACTGTCGGTACGGGCCGTTCGGGCCGCCCACCTCGGGGCCCTCGTCCCAGTCCAGGCCGAGCCACCGCATGACATCGATCAGCAGGTCGTAGGAGTCCTCGCTGTCGCGGCTGGCATCGGTGTCCTCGATCCGGAACACGAACCGGCCGCCGTGGTGACGCGCGAACGCCCAGCTGAACAGCGCCGTGCGCGCCATGCCGACGTGCGGGTTGCCGGTCGGTGAGGGGCAGAAGCGGGCGACGATCGGGTGCCGATGAGCCCTGCGACGCGCTAGTCACGCGCGATCACCCGGTTGGTCAGCGTGCCGATGCCCTCGACGGTGACGCTCACGGTGTCGCCGACGGACATGGGCCCGACCCCGTCGGGGGTGCCGGTGAGGATGACGTCGCCGGGAAGCAGGGTCATGAAGCCGGAGACGTAGGCGATGACGTCCGGGACGGTGAAGACCATGTCGGACGTGCGACCGTCCTGCTTCGTCTCACCCTGCTGGTCGGCCTCGGCCAGGACCGTGGTGACCCGAAGGTCCGCCGGGTCGAGGTCGGTCTCGATCCACGGGCCGAGCGGGCAGAACGTGTCGAAGCCCTTGGCCCGCGCCCATTGCCCGTCCCTGGCCTGCAGGTCGCGGGCGGTGACGTCGTTCGCCACGGTGTAACCGAAGATCACCTTGGGCGCGTCCTCGGCCGAGACCTCGCGGCAAATGCGCCCGATGACGACGGCGAGCTCGCCCTCGTAGTGGACCTCGGAGCTCTGCTGGGGGTAGAGGATCGGGTCGCCGGGCCCGATGACGCTGGTGTTGGGCTTGAGGAAGATGAGCGGCTCGGCCGGCACGTCGCCACCCATCTCGGCGGCATGACGCGCGTAGTTCTTGCCGACACAGACCACCTTGCTGCGCGGGATGACCGGGGCCAGCAGGCGCACGTCGTCGAGGGGCACCTTCTGCCCGGTGAGCTCGAAGCCGGCGTAGAGCGGGTCGCCCCGCAGGAGCCCGATCATGGGGACGCCGTCGTCGTCGCCGATCAGACCGAACTGCGGGTCGTCCTCCCCCGCAAACCTCGCTACACGCACGTCCGCAGCCTACGCAGCGCGTTCTGCCGCCCACGGCCCGGCACCCCCGCCCGGCACCCCCGCCTCGGTACACCTAGGCCGTGCCGTAGCGACGGGTGCGCCGGGCGTACTCCTCGACCGCGGTCCACAGGGCCCGGCGATCGACGTCGGGCCAGGCGATGTCGCTGAACACCATCTCCGCGTAGGCCGACTGCCATGGCAAGAAGTTGCTGGTGCGCAGCTCGCCGGACGTCCGCCAGAACAGGTCGACGTCGGGCATGTCCGGTTCGTCGAGGTAGCGCGCGAACGTGCGCTCGGTGACGCGGTCGGGGTCGACCAGGCCGGCGGCCGCGTCACGGGCCAGCGCCGCGGCGGCGTCGGCGATCTCGGCGCGTCCGCCGTAGTTGACGCACATCGTGAGGGTGAGGACGTCGTTGTGCCTTGTCAGGTCCTCGGCGATCTGGAGCTCCTTGATGACGCTGCGCCACAGGCGCGGGCGCCGGCCGGCCCACCGCACCCGCACGCCCAGCTCGTGCATCTCATCACGGCGGCGGCGGATGACGTCGCGGTTGAAGCCCATCAGGAACCGCACCTCATCGGGCGAGCGCTTCCAGTTCTCGGTGGAGAACGCATAGGCCGACACGGCGCCGATGCCCACCTCGATGGCGCCCTCGACGACGTCGAACAACGCCGCCTCGCCGGCCTCGTGTCCGGCGGTACGTGGGAGCCCTCGCGCCTTGGCCCACCGGCCGTTGCCGTCCATGACGATGGCGACGTGGTGGGGCACCTGCTCGGCCGGGAGGTCCGGCGGCAAGGCTCCGGACCGATGGGGGCGCGGCGCGCGCGGCATCAACGGTCGACGTGGCTGAGCGAACGCAGACCGCGCTCGAGGTGCCACGAGAGGTAGGCGGCGACGATGCTGCTCGCCTCACGACGGGACCGGTCGTCGGCGGTGGCCACCACATCCCAGTCGCCGCTGAGCAACGCCGCCAGCAGCGTGACCGTGATGGGCGACGGGGCGGCCGAGCCCGGCACGCGGCAGGTGGGACAGAGCATCCCGCCGGAGGCCGCGTGGAAGTCGCGATGGGGACCGTCGGCACCGCAGCGCGCGCAGGCGTCGAAGCTCGGCGCGTAACCCGCCACCGCCAGCGCCCGCAGCTGGTAGGAGTCCAGGATCAGTCCGGACGGCCGGTCGTCCCCGGCGGTCAAGGCGCGCAGCGCACCGACGAGGAGCTGGAGCTGCTGCACCGCCGGCTCGCCGTGGTCGTGGACCAGGCGCTCGGCGGTCTCGAGCATCGCGGTGCCCGCGGTGTAGGCCGGGTAGTCGCCGCCGAGGTCACGGGCGAACGCGGAGATCGTCTCGACCTGGGTGATGATGTCGAGACTGCGACCTTCGGCGAGCTGGAGGTCGACGTACATGAACGGCTCGAGCCGTCCGCCGAAGCGCGACGTGGTCTTGCGGATCCCCTTGGCGGCGGCGCGGACCAGACCCCGCTCACGAGTGAGCAGCGTGATGATGCGATCGGCCTCACCCAGCTTGTGGGTGCGCAGCACGACACCGGAATCTCGGTAGAGGCTCACTGCTCCATGGTGCCGCACCGGACCCACGTTCGGCCGTATCCTCGTGTCATGACCCAAACTGGATACTCCGGGACGCCGCAGCTGTCCAAGCTCGGCATCGTTCCGGGAGTCCGGCTACGCGTCCTGGGCGCTCAGGCGGAGTGGTCGTTCGCCGAGCCGCTCGAGGACGTGGAGCTGCTCGCCGACGGCCCGTGCGACGTGGCCCTCGTGTTCGTGAACGCGCTCGTGGAGCTCGGCGCCATCCGCCGCTGGGCCGAGCTGGTCTTCCCTTCCGGCGCCGTGTGGGTGGCGTGGCCGCGCAAGGCGGCCGGGCACGTCAGCGAGGTCGATGAGAACTCGATCCGCGAGGCCGCACTGGCCGTGGGGTTGGTCGACGTCAAGGTCGCCGCGATCGACGAGGACTGGTCCGGCCTCAAGATCGTCTGGCGCAAGGAGAACCGCGCCACCGGCAGCATCCCGAAGAAGGCCATCCAGGACGCGCTGCGCGAGTCCGGCGAGGACGACGCCTAGTCGAGGCAGAACTCGTTGCCCTCGGGGTCGAACATCGTGATGAAGCCTTCGTCCATCGGTGGGTTGGCCTCGATCCGGTAGGCACGGCTCGCGCCGAGAGTCTCCAGTCGGGCGGCCTCGGCCTCCAGCGCAGCCATGCGCTCGTCGCCGGTGCGACCCGGCGCCGCCCGCACATCGAGGTGCACCCGGTTCTTGACCGTCTTGCCCTCCGGAACCCGCTGGAAGAACACGCGGGGACCCTCGCCGTCGAGCGGCACGATGGCCGACCGGGAGTTCCACTGCTCGCGAGGGACGCCGAACGCCTCGAGGGCGGCGTCCCAGGAGTCGAAGCCCTCCGGTGGGGGCTGAACCTGGTAGCCGAGCACCGCGGCCCAGAACGCGGCGAGCGCGGCCGGATCGGCGCAGTCGAAGGTGACCTGGAAGTCCTTGCTCATGGCCGTCAATCTGCCACGGCGCTCAGACGAATTCGACGCCCTGCGCCAGCGGCAGGTCGGTCGAGTAGTTGACCGTGTTGGTCGCGCGACGCATGTAGGACTTCCAGGCGTCGGAACCGGATTCGCGGCCACCACCGGTGTCCTTCTCCCCACCGAACGCGCCGCCGATCTCGGCGCCGGACGGTCCGAGGTTGACGTTGGCGATGCCACAGTCCGACCCGGTGGCCGACAAGAACGTCTCCGCCTCTCGCACGTCGAGGGTGAAGATCGACGACGACAGGCCCTGGGCGACCTCGTTGTGGAGGGTGATCGCCTCGTCGAGATCGCGGTACGGAAGGACGTAGAGGATCGGGGCGAACGTCTCGGCCTTGACGATCTCGGTCTGCTTGGGCATGTCGATGATCGCCGGATGCACGTACTGGCCGCCGGGCACGCCGTCGGCCAGTCCGCCCCCGGTGACGACCGTGCCGCCGTCGGTGCGCGCCTGGTCGATCGCTTGGACGAACCCATCCGTGGCCGCCTCGTCGATCAGCGGTCCGACCAGCGTCGACTCATCCAGCGGCGACCCGATGGGCAGCGTCTCGTAGGCCTGGCGGAGCCGGTCGACGAGGTCTTCGCGGATCGACTCGTGCGCGATGACCCGGCGCAGCGACGTGCAGCGCTGGCCGGCCGTGCCGACCGCGGAGAAGACGATGCCGCGGACGGCGAGGTCGAGGTCGGCGCTCGGGCCGACGATGGCGGCGTTGTTGCCGCCGAGCTCGAGCAAGCTGCGTCCGAGCCGGGCAGCGACTCGCGGCGCCACCTCCTTGCCCATCCGGGTGGACCCGGTGGCCGAGACGAGGGCGACCCGGGGGTCGTCGACCAGCGCCGCACCGACCGCACGCTCGCCGAGCACGACACTCGTGAGGTGCTCGGGCGCACCGACCCGGCGCGCCGCCTCGGCTGCGAGCGCTTGGCAGGCCAACGCCGTGAGGAGGGTCTTCTCCGACGGCTTCCACACCACGCTGTCCCCGCACACCAGCGCGAGCGCGCTGTTCCACGACCACACCGCGACCGGGAAGTTGAACGCGGAGATCACGCCGACCACCCCGAGCGGATGCCACTGCTCCATCATCCGGTGACCGGGACGCTCGGTGGCGATGGTCAGGCCGAACAGCTGGCGCGAGAGACCGACCGCGAGGTCGCAGATGTCGATCATCTCCTGCACCTCGCCCTGGCCCTCGGAGATGATCTTCCCGGCCTCGATGGAGACCAGGGCCCCGAGGTCGTCCTTGTGCTCGCGCAGCAGCTCGCCCAGCTCCCGCACGAGGGCGCCGCGCACCGGTGCGGGCACGCTGCGCCACTGCTCGAAGGCCGACTGGGACCGCCCGACGACCTCGGCGACCTCAGCCGCCGTGTGCGAGCGCAGTCGGCCGATCTCGCGGCCGTCGATCGGCGAGCGGCAGACGAGGTCGCCCTCGCCGAAGGGATCGCCGGCGCCGAGCCGTTCGAGGATGCCGCGAGCCTGGGCGGAGATGTCGGTCATGTCAGATCCTCTCGGACTGGGTGATCGTGGAGTGGTCGAACAGGCGCCCGGCGTGGGTGTCGCGGAGGTCCGCCAAGGGAATGTCCTCCTGCTTGATGAACCCCGCGCCCGGCAGCCGTCCATCGGCCACGAGCTCGACGACGGCGACCGCCGACGCTGCCGTGGTCCAGGAGATGGCTCGCCACAGGCGACCGCCGATCTCGAGCGGGAGGTAGGCACGCACATAGTTCTCGCGGAACGGTGCGGCCGCCTTGACGCCCTCGACGGCGGCATGCAGATAGACGATGTCGTCGTTGACCGGCGGCTTGGCGTCGACGAGCATGCGCCCGATCTCGTCGCGTTGGTCGCGCAGGTTCAGCTCGTCGAACAGGAAGTGCATCTGCCGGAAGTGGCCCGGGTAGCGGAGCGTCTTGTAGTCGAGCCGGTTCACCCGCCCCTCGTACGTCTCGCACATCGTGCCGAGCCCGCCGGAGGTCAGTGCCGCCTCCAGCTCGACTCCACCGATCAGCACACGCTCCTTCTCCGACATGGCCGGCACCATCTGCCGATGGCCGGAGCGGAGCACCTCGCAGTCGTTGAGGTACTCGTTGACGACGCCCTCGGCGGACCAGTTGAACGCGTACCCGAGCAGACCGGTCGGGTTCTGGGGCAGGGCGCCGACCTTGAGCTCGATGGAGCGGATCTCGTCGAACTGCTCGGCCAGGGACGCACCGACGATGCCGATCAGGCCGGGCGCGAGACCGCACTGCGGCGCGAACGCCGACTCCGGCCGGGCCGCCGACAGCTCGATGACGCGTTGGGTGGTGGGGACGTCCTCGGTCAGGTCGAAGTAGTGCACCCCGGCGTCGTGAGCGGCCTCGGCCACGGCGATGTTGAGGTGGTACGGCAGGCACGACACGACGCCGTCGACACCGCGCAGGGACTCACGCAGGGCATCGGCGTCGGTGACGTCGAGGGGCCGGACCTCCAGCTCCATCCCGTCGTTGGAGCGGATGGGCCTCGGGTCGGCGTCGAGGCCGACCACCTTGAAACCCGCGTCGACCAGCAGGAGGGCGACCAGCTCCCCCACCTTGCCGAGCCCGAACACGGCTACCTGATTGATGCTGCGCGCCACGAGGCCTCCTCATGGGTGGGTCCCACCGCATGTTGATGGTGTCGTTGTGTCGATTGTGCGCCGACGGGTGGGTCGGCGTCTCGTCAGGCTAGCGCGTCCAACCGTCCGTTCGGTGCAGTGGGCGGTCGCTCACCCGTGCGGGATGGTGGTGCCGACGGCGCGGTTGGCGGCCGAGACCACCGCTCGCAACGAGGCCATCACGATGTTGGCGTGGATGCCGACGCCCCAGACGATCTCGCCGGCGATGTCGCACTCGACGTAGGCGGCGGCGAGCGCGTCGCCACCGGCGGAGAGGGCGTGCTCGCTGTAGTCGAGGACCCGGATCTCCGCGCCGGCCTGCCGCATGCCGTCGACGAACGCGTCGACCGGGCCGTTGCCCTCGCCCTTGAACGACATCTGCCGGCCGCGGACGAGCAGCTCGACGACCTGCTGGTCGTGGCCGTCCGGGGACGTGGACGAGCTGAACGTCACCAGTGAGTAGGGCTCC
The DNA here is from genome assembly GCA_963695295.1 of uncultured Actinomycetota bacterium. Taxonomy (GTDB): domain Bacteria; phylum Actinomycetota; class Actinomycetes; order Propionibacteriales; family Nocardioidaceae; genus Aeromicrobium. The sequence goes on from OY968771.1 coordinate 371,378, forward strand.
TCGCGGACGAGGTACTCCTGCTCGAAGGCCGCCCAGATGACCTCCGGCTCGATCTCACCGGCCTCGCCCTCGGTCATCGTCTGGACGACGCGACTGAACTCGATCTGCAACCGGCGCGGCAGGTCGAGCTGGTGCTCGGCCTTCAGGATGTACGCGACACCGCCCTTGCCGGACTGGCTGTTGACGCGGATGACCGCCTCGTACGTGCGACCGACGTCGAACGGGTCGATCGGGAGGTACGGCGCTTCCCACTCGATCTCGCGCACGCTGATGCCGCGCTCCTCGGCTTGCCGGTCGAGGTCCTCCAGTCCCTTCTTGATCGCGTCCTGGTGCGACCCGGAGAACGCGGTGTAGACCAGGTCGCCGGCGTACGGGTGTCGCGGGTGGACGGGCAGGTTCGTGCAGTACTCGACCGTGCGCCGGATCTCGTCGATGTCGGAGAAGTCGATCAGCGGGTCGATGCCCTGGCTGAACAGGTTCAGGCCCAGGGTCACCAGATCGACGTTGCCGGTGCGCTCGCCGTGGCCGAACAGGCAGCCCTCGACGCGGTCGGCGCCGGCCATCATCGCCAGCTCGGTGGCGGCGACGGCGGTTCCGCGGTCATTGTGCGGGTGCAGGGAGACCGCGACGTGCTCGCGGTGGTTGACCTGCCGGCCGAACCACTCGATCTGGTCGGCGTAGGTGTTGGGCGTGGCCATCTCCACCGTCGCCGGCAGGTTCAGGATGATCTCCCGGCCGTCGCCGGGCTGCCACACGTCCATGACGGCGTTGCACACCTCGACGGAGAACTCCAGCTCGGTTCCGGTGAAGATCTCCGGGCTGTACTGATAGCCGAACGCGGTGTCCGGCAACAGCTCCTCCGCGTACTTCATCACCATCTCCGTGCCGCGCGTCGCGATGGCACGGACGTCGTCTCGCGAGGCGTGGAACACGACGCGGCGGAACAGCGGCGCCAGCGCGTTGTAGAGGTGGATGTTGGCCCGGGGCGCGCCGACCAGCGACTGAACGGTGCGCTCGATGAGGTCCTCCCGCGCCTGGGTCAGGACCGAGATGGTGACGTCGTCCGGGATCACGCCCCCCTCGATGAGCGAGCGCACGAAGTCGAAGTCGGTCTCGCTGGCGGACGGGAAGCCGACTTCGATCTCCTTGTAGCCCATCCGCACGAGCAGGTCGAACATCCGGCGCTTGCGCACCGGCGTCATGGGGTCGATGAGGGCCTGGTTGCCGTCCCGCAGATCGGTGGAGAGCCACCGAGGCGGCGACGTGATGACGGCCGCGGGCCACGTGCGGTCGGGCAGGTCGATCGGCGGGAAGGCGTGATAGCGCTCGACCGGCATGCCGGACGGCTGTTGGGGAGATACGGCGTTGTTCTTCATGGGATCCTCGCGGTTCGTCGGTACTGGTCGACTGGGGCTTCGATGGCCGGTCGTGACGAACTCCGCGTCGAGGGGCCCGGCCTAGGGGGCCTCGACGCGGCGGCGAAGGAGCAGGTTCGCGATCCGCATGGTGCAGCCATCGTACCAACACCCGGTCGGCGCCGGAACCGACACCGAGCGTTGCCCTACGATCGTGGCGTGGCACAGATCGCCCTGCCCGGAGGGCATCACTACGCCGTGACGTGGGGAATCCCCGACGCCTACACCGGCATGACCAGCTCGATGCTGCACCGGTCCCGGGCCTTCGTCCAGCTCGCCGGCACCGAGGTCACCATCCTCACCTACGAGCACCGCGACGACTACGACGTCATCCGCAAGCGGCTGGAGGAGCGCGGCGCGATGATCGACGGCATGCACCTCCGCAACCTGTGGGAGGACCTCCGGTCCTGGGACGACGAGCAGATCAAGCAAGCCGGATCAGGCTTCGTGCCGGGAGCGGCGTCGACGTTCGCTCCGCTCGGCAACCGAGGCGACCACTCCAGCGCATTGATCCACGTCCTGAACGACGACGACGGAGCGCTGGTGCAGGTCGACTACTTCCGGCCTGATGGCACCCTCCTCGTCTCCGACCGGCGCCGCCCACCAGGGGGCGGACGGCGATCGATCACGCTGTGCGACACCTCCGGCCAGGCGGTCGGCGCCTGGAACGACGCCTGGGAGCTGTACTGGGCGTGGCTCGACACGCTCCCTCGCGAACCGGTCGCCTGGTTGATCGCCGACTCCAAGACCACCGCCAACCACCTGGCCCGCTACCGCCGCGAGGACGTCGTGACGATGCACGTGATCCGGGGCTCCCACCTCGAGGCCGGGCCGGGTGGTTCCCCGGGCGCGTTGCGGGCGAGTCGCAAGAACGTGCTCGAGAACCTCGATGCCTGGGACGCCGTCGTCTTCCTCACCCGGCAGCAGCTCGACGACGTCGACGCGTTGCTCGGACCGGGCGACAACCGCCACGTCATCCCGAACTGCCGCAGCGTGGCCGACGATCTCCCCGACCTCGAACGGCCGAGCACCCATGGGGTCATGCTCGCCAAGCTGGTCAAGCGCAAGCAGATCGGCCATGCGATCGCGGCGATGAAGCGGGTCGGACGTTTCCGGCGCCGGCGGGTCACGCTCGACGTGTGGGGCGACGGCCCGGCCAGGCCGAAGCTGCAGGACGCCATCGACCGAGCGGGCGTGGCGGTCCGGTTGCGCGGACACTCCGCCACCGCGCGCGAGGAGTTCGCGACGGCGTCGTTCTCCCTGCTCACGAGCGCCAGCGAAGGGTTCGGCAACGTGCTGCTCGAGAGCATGGCCGGCGGCTGCATCCCGATCAGCTACTCGACGCCGTACGGCCCGGAGGACATCATCACCGACGGTGTCGACGGGTTCCTCGTCCCCCAGGACGACATCCGTGCCCTGGCGACACGCATCCGTCGCGTCGCCGCATCCAGCCCGGCCGAGCTCGCTCCCATGCGCGCGGCGGCCTACCGCCGGGCCCTCGACTTCGACGACGCCCACGTCACGCAGCAGTGGGCCGATCTGATGGCGGAGCTCCTCACCTAGGATTGCCGCGTGGCAGAGATCGCACTTCCCCGGGGGCATCACTATGCGGTGATGTGGGGAATCCCCGACAACTACGCCGGCATGACGAACTCGATGCTGCACCGATCGCGTGCGTTCGTCGAGCTCACCGGCACCGAGGTCACCATCCTCACCTACGAGCACCGCGACGACTACGACGTCGTCCGCAAGCAGCTGCACGAGCGCGGCGCCATGGTCGACGGGATGCACATCGCCAACCTCTGGGAGGACCTCCGACAGTGGGACGACGAGCAGCTCGGACGCGCCGCCGCCACCTCGGTGCCGGGCGCTGAGTCGACGTTCGACCCGATCGCAGATCGCGGTGACCGTGAGAACCCCTTGATCCACCAGGTGGTCGCCGAGGACGGCAGCGTGGTGCAGGTCGACTACTTCCGCGCCGACGGCTCGCTGCTCGTGTCCGACCGCCGGCAGGTGCCCGGCGAGTGGCCTCGGTCGGTCACGCTGTGCGACCGGTCCGGCACGCCGATCGGCACCTGGCAGCGCGTGTGGGACCTGTACTACTTCTGGCTCGACTCGCTCCCCCGCGATCCCGTGGCCTGGCTGATCGTCGACTCCAAGACGAGCGCCAACCACCTCGTCGACTACGACCGCGACGACGTCGTCACGATGCACGTCATGCACGCCTCGCACCTGGAGCCGGAGTCCGGCCGCCCGATCGGCACGATCCGGCGGAGCCGCGAGTACGTCATGGAACGGCTCGATCAGTGGGACGCGATCGTGTTCCTGACCCATCAGCAGCTCGCTGAGGTCGACGCCTTGCTCGGCCCGGGGGCCAATCGCCAGGTGATCCCGCACGGCCGCTTCGTTCCCGCCACGCCGCCGAACCTGAAGCGCTCCAGCGTGCATGGCGTCATGCTCACGAGCCTCAACAAGCGCAAGCAGATCGCCCATGCGATCAAGGCCATGACCCGGGTCGGGCGCATCGGGCTCCGGCGGGTCACGCTCGACGTCTGGGGCCACGGGCCCTACCAGGAGCGGCTGCAGGAGGCCATCGACAAGAGCGAGGCGCCGGTGACCCTGCGTGGCTACTCCGAGACTGCCTGGCGTGAGTTCGACCGGGCCTCCTTCTCGCTGCTCACCAGCAACAACGAGGCCTTCGGACTCGTGCTGGTCGAGAGCATGGGCCATGGCTGCATCCCGATCAGCTACGACATGCCGTATGGCCCGGCCGACATCATCACCCACGGCGTCGACGGGTTCCTGGTGGCTCCGGACGACATCGCCGGCCTGGCCACCGAGATCCGGCGCCTCGCCCGGGCCAAGCCGTCCGAGCTCGCCCCGATCCGCACGGCGGCCTGGCGTCGGGCCCTGGAGTTCAACGACGAGAACGTCACTTCGGCGTGGGCGGCCGTCATGGAGCAGGCCCTCGCCGCGAAGCACCCGGCATGAGCCCGCTGATCCTCCCGGACGGGACCTTGGTCGCGCTGACCTGGTCCATCCCGCACCAGTTCGGCGGCCTCACCAAGTCGCTGCTGCAGCGGTCGTCGCAGATCGCAGCGGCCTCCGGTCGCGAGGTCGTGGTCATCACCCTGGCCGCACAGGACAACCTCGAGGAGGAACGCGTCTCCCTGCGCGAGCGCGGGCTGATGGTCGACGGCGTTTCCCTCCTGAACCTGTGGGAGGACCTCGCCCGCGCCGACGACGACATCTGGAGCTCCGCCGGCTTCGATCCGGGCATCACCGAGCCCGAGCTCGGCGGACCGTCCGACACCGTCGCCGAGATCCTGCGTCCGGACGGCAGCATCCTGGCCCGGCAGCAGTGGGAGACCCTCGGCGAGGCCAGCAAGCTCACCCGGCGTGGCGACGAGGTCGTGCGCACCGAGATCTGGGACCGGAGCGGCACGTTCCGCGGCGGCTGGCACGGGGTGTGGCCGCTCTGGCGCTGGTGGCTGGACCTGGTGGTCCCGAGGCCGGCCCACATGATCGTCGACAGCGCGAACGTCGCCGACTGCTGTGCCGCGGCACCGCTCGCCGGCGTCCCCACGACCTACGTGGTGCACAACAGTCACGTGGCCGGATCGCGGGCCGCACCCTACGGCCGGCTGGAGCGGTGGCGTTCGTACACGATGGTCCGCGCGCACCGATTCGACGCGGTCGTGTACCTGACCCACGCCCAGCGTGACGACGTCGACCTGATGTTCGGGCCGCAGGACAACGCGCACGTCGTGCCGCACGGCATCGAGCTCGCCGAAGCGAAGCCGAACCGCCGTCGTCCGGCCGGACGGGGCATCGTCATGGCCAACCTCGACAGCCGCAAGCGCATCCCGCACGCCATCCGGGCCGTGGCGGCCGCCGCGAAGTCCGTGCCCGGCGTCGAGCTGACGATCTACGGCCGGGGCGAGGAGGCCGAGACCGTGCTCGCCGAGATCGACGAGCACGACGCACCGGCGCGCCTGGAGGGATACACCTCCGACCCGGCCGGGGCGTTCGCCGAGTCCTCCTACATGCTGCTCACCAGCTCGCGGGAGGGCTTCGGCCTGGTCCTGGTCGAGAGCATGGCCGCCGGGTGCCTGCCCATCGCCTACGACATCGAGTACGGACCGGCGGACATCATCACCGACGGCATCGACGGCTTCCTGGTGCCGCGCGGCGACGAAGACGCCCTCGCCGAACGCATCGCCGACGTGGCCACGTTGTCGCGCCGACAGCTGCGTCGGATGCGCAAGGCGGCCCGCAAGCGCGCGAACGACTTCCTCCCGTCCGCGGTCCTCCCGGGCTGGGCCGACGTCTTCGCGGCGGCGGCCGCTCGAGCCCGGACCCGGGCCGGCGACCCGGAACCGACCCTCGAGGAGGTCCGGTCGCTCGAGCGCGCGGCTGGTCTCCACCGGTTCGCGGGCTCCCATCTCGACGCGGTGATCACCGACGTGACGTGGAACGACCAGGAGGTCGCCACGCTCGACGTGTCGTGCACCGTCGTGGGGTCCGGTGACCAGGTCGGTGATCCCCGGATCGAGGCCGAGCTCATCCACCGGCCGACCGGAGCGCGAGCCGCGCGCCCGGTGGTCGGCATCGTCGGCACGGACTCCTCCGGCGCGCACCCGGTCACCCGCCTCCGCATCACGGTCGACCCGGCCGCCGTCGAGCAGCCTGCCGACCACGTGATGATGCTGCGGGCCCGCATGGGCGACGTCGACGTCCTCGACACCCCGCAGCCCCTCCCCGAGACACCGACGTGGTACCCGATGCCGGTCGCCACCGGATCACGACCGGTGCTCATCCCGGCACGCCGCAGCGGGCTCCGGCTCGTCACCGCGGCTCCGCGCGCCGCGGCCGCGGTCGAGCTGACCCCGGACGGAGCCCTGCTCGAGGTCGCCGCCCTCGAGAACGGCACGAAGATCCGGGCCGTCGACGCGCAGGGCCTGGACGGCGAGCCGGCCATCGAGTCGGACCGGCGGCCCGACGGCCGCCACCAGATCATCGTGCCGCGCGACGGACTGTGGAAGGTGCGCGCCAAGGTCGACGGACGCTGGCGGGACGTCGCGTGGCGTGGTCCCGGCCAGGTACCGACCGGGAGTGGACCCGTGCAGGTGGAGCTCAGCCCGCGAGGCTACCTTCGGCTGCGCCGCGGGACTCCCGACTAGGGCATCAGCACCTTGGCCACGAGCATGTTGTGGTCCGACGGGATGGTGCCGGCCAGCTTGCCGCTGGAATCGAGATTGAGCACGGTCTCCCACTGCAGCGTCCGCATCGGCGTCGTGAAGATGTAGTCGAGGTTGCTGCCGTTCTCGTGCGGTTCGAAGTGCGGCACCTGGCGGATGAAGTTGTTGTGCGAGTTGTAGTGGGCCCGGATGCGACGCTCCGCCGTCGCCTTCGAGGAGACCCGCGGCGACTTGTAGGTGTGGCCCAGCGGGTCGACGAAGCCGTGCGAGATGACTTCGTCGTACGGCGCGTTCGCCGGGTTGAAGTAGCGCGTTGAGTTGAAGTCGCCCACGACGAACGCCGGCATCCCGCGCGGCCGGCGGAGCTCGACCTCCCGCATCATGGCCTCGGTCTGCGCCTTGCGAAGGTTGTAGTAGTTCGACCCGTGCTCGATGTGGGTCTCGGCGAAGAAGAACTCCTGGCCGGTCGATCGCTGCTGGAAGATCGCCCAGGCGACGTAGCGCTCGTTGCAGCCGGAGCACTGCGGCAGCTTCTGCGAACCCTGCGACAGCATCTTCACCGTGTCGGTGTTGAAGAAGATCTTGGTGCCCTTCGAGGCACCCCGATCCTGGTAGCGGCAGCTGTTCGGGGTCGTGGATTTCACGCAGTTGTTGCGGTGAGGGTTGGTGACCTCGTAGGGCGTGCCGCCGTCGCGCAGTCGTTTCCGCAGGTCCTCGAACTGCGAGAGGCTCACCTTCTTGCCGCCGACCACGAGCCAGCCCTGCGACGCCTCCTGCACCCCGATGACGTCCGGCTTCCTCTGGAGGATGCTCGACACGACGACGCTCCGGCGCTCCGACCACGGCCGCTCGAGGTTCTGCCGCTTGTAGCAGTTGGCGCACCTGACATTGAACGAGGCGATGGTGAGCGGCTTGGAGTCGCCCGATGCCACGGGCGGCTCCTCTTCCTCCTCCTGCTGGCCACCACCGTCTGCGGTCGGCTTCACCGACACGGCCGGTGAGTAGGCACTCAAGTTGAGACCGGTGCCGGTGATCACGCGCACGGCGGCGTAGTAGGTCTTGTCCGCCGCCAAGCCGGTGACGGTGCCGTCGGAGCCCGCGAACTGGTGGTACGTCGACCCCTTCATCGCGGAGTTGTCCGCGATCCGGAGCCGGTAGCGCGGCGCGTTGGGCACCCCGGCCCAGTCGAAGGTCACCGACGTCGCGTCGCGGGCGGTGGACTTGAGCCCGGTGGGCACGGCGAACGTGGTCCAGGCCCGCACGGCGTCGGAGTAGCCGCTCCGGTTGACGCCGTCAGCGGTGATGACCCGGACCTTGACGTAGTAGCCGCGACCGGGCTGGAGCCCCTTCACGACTTCAGTGGTGTCGGTGGACCGTTGGTAGGTCGCGCCCGTCATCGCCGCGCTGGTGCTGATCTGGAGCCGGTATCGCTCGGCCCGTCGGACCGCGTCCCAGGTCATGGTGACGCTGGTGGACGACACCGTCGACTGGGCGAGCCCGGTCGGGGTCGGCGACGGCCAGTCGGCCGCGGCCACCGGGCCGGCCGACAAGGCGAGCACGGCAGCGGTGACCACGCCCACGCGCACGGCTGGTGTGCCGGGCCGTCGACGGCGGATCGGCAGAATCGAGCGCATGACAGCCCCCCGGGGAAGAATGTGACGTGAGTGACAAGAGTGGCTGAAGTGACTCTAGCGTCAATCCAGCCGGTCGGTGCCGGTTCCGGCAAATTCGTACGCGGGCGCCGTCCCGTCCGGCTGTGCGCCCAGCGATCTGGGGAGCAGCCGCGCACGCCACCGCAACGGCTGCGCGCTGCCGCCGCGAATCGCGTCGGTCAGGCCGACGGCGTCCTGCACGGTTGCGGCATCGACCGCCGGCGCGGGCTCCCGGGAGAACCGGGCGACCTCGACCCGGTGCAGGAGCCGCTCCAGCGCGGCCGCATCGACGCCCGGCCGCTCGGCCAGGCGGCCGGCGAAGCCACGCGGTGTGTCGGTGGCCGGCAGGTCGAGGCCGAGGTCACGTGTCACGTCCTCGAGCTCGCGCCACAGGGACTCCGGCGATCCGGAGCCCAATCTGCGTCGGCGGCGCAGCTCCCGCACGACACCGGGCGTCGCGAGGATCAGCAGGAAGACGGCGCCGGTCACCGCCAGCGTTCGTGGAGCCATCCCGCCCGAAGCCTCCTGGGCGCCGCCGGCGTCGGCACCCTCGTTGCGCTGCCGCCCCCCGTTCGGCGTCGTGGCCTCTCCCGATGATGCATCGGATCCCTCGGTGGCCGGTTCCTGGAAGGCGGTGCCCGATCCGATGCTGGTGGTCGGGTCGAAGCGCACCCACCCTGCGCCTTCGAAGAAGAGCTCGGTCCAGGCATGAAGGTCATCGGAGGTGTTCTCGTAGACCGTCTCGCCGTCGACGAGCCCGGCGACGCTGCCCGGCGCGTACCCGACCGCGATGCGGGACGGGATGTCGAGGGTGCGCGCCATCACCGCCATGGCCGACGCGAAGTGGACGCAGTAGCCGGCTTTGCGCTCCAGGAACTCCGCGAGGACGTCCAGACCGTTCCCGTCATAGTCGTCGGCGACCGGCGCCGTCTCGGAGTACTGGAAATCGCCGTTGCGGAAGTACTCCTGCAGGGCGAGAGCCCGGTCGTAGTCGGTCGGGGCCGCTGCGGTGACCTCGGCCGCGGTCGAGACGATGGATCCCGGGACGTCGGCCGGCAGGTCGACGTACGGGCTCAGGCTCGGCCCGATCGTCGTCCCCAGCCGCCGCATCTGTTCGGCCGTCGGGGTGATCGTCAGGCTGGAGACGGTGTACGTCTGCCCGCTGGTGTCGCTGACGTCGGACCGGATCGTCATGCCCATCCGTTCGTAGCGCCAGGCGCCCTTCAGTCCGTTGACGTCCTGGGCGACGTACGGCACCGGCAGCATCGTGCTGGCCAGCCCCTCGATGGTGACGCGGGTGCTGTCGAGCGTGGTCTCGATGCCCTGCTGGACACCGAGCTTGCCCTCGAACCGGTCGGCGGGCAGCGTCGAGCCCGGCCGCCAGGTGCGTCCGGTGAAGTCACGAAGCGTCGCGACCTTCAGGTACAGCGGGTCGTTGGCCGAGGTCGTGTACGTGAGCGCCACGGTGGTGGAGTTCCGGCGCAGGTTCTGGCCGAGCTCGAGCATCGGGTTGATGCCGCGCCCGAACACGCTCGGCGGGGACTCGCCCCAGGCTGCCGCCGCGGCGCGGATGTCCGGCGCGACGGCCGGCAGCAGCATGGCGCACAGCAGCGCCGACACCGCGATCAGCACCGCCGGAACCTGAGTCCGGATCTCTCGTCGCGCGGTCGGCTCGCGCCCGATGCGAAGGAGCACGAGCCACGGCACGGCCGCCACCACGAACAGCCAGAACCCCGGGGTGCGCCCCGACACCATGGCCGGGACGGCGAAGACCCCCAGCAGGAGCAGCCCGATCCAGGCCGCGGACCGCCGGAACTCCAGGACGGCGTCCGCGACCACGATGAGCGATCCGAAGGCGACGGCCAGCAGCAGGACGATGCCTCGCGCAGCGGGCACCGGTGCCTTCTCCTCGATGATGATCACCCGGCTGTCGGCGACGAGGTCGGACAGCGCACCGATCGACGCAGGCGTCGGTATCCCGGCGGCGAGCGTCTCGGGGACGAAGACCCAGATGATCGTGATGAGCAGGACGACGGCGGCCGCCGGTGCGACCCACCGGATCCCGACGGCGCGCAGGACCGCGCACGTGACCGTGACGGCCACCATCACCAGGAGGGTGGTGACCCACCAGTCGCTGCCCTCGACCACGGTCCGGTAACCGGCGGTCAAGACGAGCAGGCTCGCCGCGACGAGGGCCCGGTCGAGCCAACCGGACCGCTCGGCAGGTGCGCTCGGCCGCCGCGACGACTCAGCCCAGAGCACGGCTCACCGCCCGGTCGAAGGCGAGCCAACGCTCGGCCTGGTCGTCGGGCGGGCGATACGTGACGACGCTCCACCGGGTGCCGTCCAGCCGGGCCAGTGCGTCGGGGCGCGAGGCGGCGGCGACGAACGCGTGCACGGAGCTGGCCCGCCCGAGGACGCCGATCCAGTGCTCGGCCCGTTCGATGTCGAGGTGCCCGGCGACCAGCACGACGGTCCGTTCCGGCGGTTCGACGGCGTCGACGTCGTGGTCGCCGGGCTCGGCGACGGCGAGGTCGAGCATCGCATCCTCCAGCACGTCGTGGCCGTCGCCCACGCGGCGATCGATCGACCGGTCACTGGACCGGAGAGCGACCACGCAGCCCTCGCCGACCAGGTGGGTCACGACCGACGCGGCCGCCACGACGGACCACTCGAACATCGGCGAGTGTTCCCATCCGCCGGCGCCATCGCGAGCCGTTCCCTGCGTCGACGGGTCGCAGTCGAGGTACACGGCCGCGCGCGGGTTCACCTCCCGCTCCTCCTGCCGCACCATCAACTCACCTCGGTGGGCGGTCGCCTTCCAGTTGAGGCGCTTCACCGCGTCGCCGGCCAGGTAGGACCGGGCGATGACGTCATCGGCACCGACGCCGGCGTGCTGCGGTGCCGGATCGCCGGTGCCGTCGTCGGTGAGGCCGAGCGAGACGAGCGGCGCGAGCTCGCGCCGCCGGGGCAGGACGATCACCGAGCTGGTTCCCGGGAGACGGTGTCGCCGGCGGACGAGGCCGAACGGGTCGACGGCGTCCAACGTGAGCGGCCCGACCCGGTGACGGCCGCGACGCTGGCCGCGCACGTCGTAGGCGATGACCAGGCCGGTACGACCACGATGGGTGCGCGGCACTGCCGGCAGGTGACCCGAGGCGGCACCACCCAGACCGGCCGGCAGGTGGTCGCTCCAGCTGGAAGCGGGCAGCGGGAAGCGGGCGAGATTCACGAACCGGAGGGTGGCCCGAGCCACGAGATCGGGTTCGAGCACGGGCGGCGCGAACGTCCGATCGATGTGCGCTCGCGGGACGACCACGAGGACGTACCCGGCGGCGAGCACCACGAGGCCGAGCAGCAGGCCGGTGGCGTCGAGGAGGGCCGGCAGCGAGAGCAGTGCGGCGAGCGCGAAGGACACCACGGCCACGAGGAGGCACCATCCGCCGCGACGGGTGAGTGCCATCGACCGCACGGTGTTCACCTCGGTCTGACGGCTCCGTCGGGCACCGGGGTCTCGGCGACGATGCGCCGGACGATGTCGCCGGCGTCCGCCGCACCCCGGTGGGCGATGAGTCGGTGCGGAAGCACGGACGGGACCAGCTCGTCGACGTCGTCGGGCAGAACGTAGTCGCGCCCCCGGACGGAGGCGAGGGCCTTGCTCGCGCGGACGAGCTGGAGCGTCGCGCGGGGGCTCGCGCCGAGGCGCAGCTCCGGGTCGTCGCGCGTGGCCCGCACGATGTCGATGGCGTATCGCTCCACCGCCGGTGACACGAAGACGGACCGAGCCGCGGCGATCATGGCGTGCAGCGTGTCGATGGAGGTCACCGGCTGGAGGTCGTCGAACGGGTTGACCTCATCGCGCTCGCGCACCATCTGCAGCTCGGCCTCGGAGTCCGGATACCCCATCGAGATGCGGGCCATGAACCGGTCCCGCTGCGCCTCCGGGAGTGCGTAGGTGCCCTCCATCTCGTACGGGTTCTGCGTGGCGACGACGGTGAACGGCGAGCCGAGCTCGTAGGTGGTGCCGTCGACGGTGACCTGCCGCTCCTCCATGGCTTCGAGGAGGGCCGACTGGGTCTTGGGCGATGCGCGGTTGATCTCGTCGCCGATGACGATGTTGGCGAACACCGCGCCCGGCTTGAACTCGAACTCGCGCTCGCGGAGGTTGAACACCGAGACGCCGGTGATGTCGGACGGCAGCAGGTCCGGCGTGAACTGGATGCGGCGCACCGAACAGCTGACCGAGCGCGCGAGCGCCTTGGCCAGAACGGTCTTGCCGACGCCGGGAACGTCCTCGATCAGCAGGTGCCCCTCGGCCAGCAGGACCACCAGGGCCGTCTGCGCGACCTCGTCCTTGCCGTCGACGACCCGCCCGATGTTGTCGACGATCGCCCCTGCGGACGCCTCGAGATCCATGGGGTGATGGTAAGCACAACGGTGGTCATCGCGTCACTCTGCGAGACCTCTCAGCGCTTGGCGTGCGACCAGGCGAGCAGGCGGTCGAGTGGCCAGGTCGTGACCACACGGTCGAGCGGGACGCCGAGCTGCTGGACCCGAGCCGCGCCGTGGTCGAGGAAGTCGAGCTGGCCGGGCGCGTGGGCGTCGGAGTCGATGCTGAACAGGCAACCTGCCTCGAGGGCGAGCTCGATGAGCTGGTCCGGCGGGTCGCGCCGTTCCGGGCGGGCGTTGATCTCGACGGCCACGTCGTTCTCGGCACAGGCGGCGAACACCCGCTTCGCGTCGAACTGCGACTGCGGGCGCTTGCCGCGCGAACCCTCGACCAGGCGCCCGGTGCAGTGACCGAGCACGTTGGTCGACCGATCGCGCACCGCCGTGAGCATCCGGCGGGTCATGCCGATGCGATCCATCCGCAGCTTGGAGTGGACGCTCGCCACGACGACATCGAGCCGGGCGAGCAGCTCCGGTGCCTGGTCGAGGGTCCCGTCCTCGTTGATGTCGACCTCGATGCCACTGAGCAGGGTGAAGTCGGCCAGCGACTCATCGACCTCGGCGACGACGTCGAGCTGCTCGACCAGTCGCTCGGCGGTGAGTCCGTTGGCAACGGTGAGGCGCGGCGAGTGGTCGGTGAGCGCCATGTAGCGGTGGCCGAGACGACGCGCGGTGCGCGCCATGACGTCGATGGGTGAGCCGCCGTCGGACCAGTCGGAGTGGGTGTGCAGGTCGCCGAGGAGCACGGCACGGACCTCCTCGCCGCCCGGGGCGAGCGGGCCGGTGTGGCGCGCGCGGAGGTCGGCAAGGTAGCGCGGGACCTCACCGTCGAGGGCCTGCGAGATGACCTCGGCGCTGCGATCACCCACACCGGGGATCCTCGTCAGTCGGCCGCGCACTCTCGCCAGGTCGTCGATGCCGGCCACCGCCGCGCCCGCCGTACGAAAGGCCTGCACCCGGTACGTGGAGGAGCGCTCACGCTCGAGCAGGAAGGCGATCTCGTCGAGAGCATCCACCGGATCCACCTGTCCATGGTGACGCATGCCGGAGACGCCGCCATGGGTCAGCCCCACCACACCCAGTGCGACCGTCCCTTCCGTTTGACAGTGCCACCACCCGCTGGTCGGGTGGGTTCAACCGCTCCACCCGCCGACAGAAAGCGAGGCCGCCATGGCCGACGACGCCGCGGTCCTCACCACCGACCACGAGGACGAGGGTGAGCTGAGACGATCGATCACCGGGCTGCAGCTGTTCTTCTACACCCTGGGCGACGTCCTCGGCTCGGGGATCTACGTGCTGATCGGACTGGTCGCCGCAGCCGTCGGCGGGGCGTTCTGGATCGCGTTCGCGGTCGGCGTCTCGATTGCCGCCATCACGGGCACGGCCTATGCCGAGCTCGTCACCAAGTACCCGCAAGCCGCCGGTGCCGCGCTCTACGTCAACAAGGCGTTCCACAACAAGGTGCTGACCTTCCTGATCACGGTGTCGTTCCTCTCCGCCAGCTTCGCCGCAGCCGGGTCGCTGGCCACCGGCTTCTCGCAGTACTTCGCCCAGCTCTGGGCCGGCCCGCCGGCGCTGCTCGTGACGCTGCTGTTCATCGCGGCACTGACGGTCGTCAACTTCATCGGCATCACCGAGTCGGTCATCGTCAACATGCTGATGGCCTTCGTGGAGATCCTCGGTCTGCTCATCGTGATGACCATCGGGATCTGGTTCATCGCCGAGGGCGACGCCGACTTCGGCAGGCTGACGGACTTCAACGCCGAGGGCAGCCCGGCGCTCGCCATCCTCGCGGGCGTGGCCCTCTCCTTCTTCGCGATGACCGGCTTCGAGAACACCGCCAACGTCGCGGAGGAGACGATCGACCCGCACCGCTCGTTCCCGCGGTCCCTCATCGGCGGCATGGTCGTCGCCGGCGTCATCTACGTCCTGGTCTCCATGGCGGCCGCGTTGACGGTGGACACCAAGACCCTCGCCGGCTCCGACGCGGCCCTCCTCGAGGTCGTCAAGCAGGGGATCCTCCCGATCTCCACGGGTTTCATGGCCAACCTCTTCGCGGTGATCGCCATGATCGCCATCACCAACACCACGTTGGTCGCCGTCGTCACCCAGCCCCGGATCCTCTACGGCATGGCCCGCGAGGACATCGTTCCCGGGGTGTTCGCCAGGATCCACGCGAGCCGGCGTAGCCCCTGGGTCGGCCTGCTCTTCAGCGCCGCCGTCGTCTGCGCCCTCCTGGTGATCGGCACGCTGCTCACCGAGGCGGGGGCCGGGCTCGACCTCGTGGCCCGGCTTGCCCTGGTCACCGTGCTCTTCCTGCTGTTCATCTACGCGCTGGTGATCATCGCCTGCCTGAAACTGCGCGGCCAGGACGAGACCGAGAAGACCTTCCGGGCCAGCACACCATTGCTGATCGTCGGACTGGTCGGCAACGCGGCGATCCTGTGCTGGTCGGTGTACGACGACCCCACCGCCCTGATCTGGTGTGGCGCCCTGGTTGCTCTCGGCGTGGTGTTGTTCCTGATCGAGTTCGCCTTCGGGAGCCGGACCCGAACCGAGGCCCCACCTCCGATCGAAGGAGCCTGAATGCACGTCATCATCGCCACCGACGGCTCGAGGCAATCACTCCTGGCCGCCAAGCATCTGAAGTCCTTTGCGGACCCCACCAAGATCACCGAGATCTCGGTCATCGCGGTCATCCGGCCGCTGGCCTCGATCGCGTTCGCCGATGAGCTGTCCGCCGCCGACCAGCAGAAGGCGGCCACCGAGGCCGGCGGCTTCCGCGCAGCCGCGCAGAACGCCGTCGACACCGTCGCCGCCGAGTTCGAGACGTGGGGACCCCGCGTGCATCGGCGGATTCGCAGCGGGTCCCCGGCGAACGAGCTGATCAAGGCGGCCAAGCAGCTGTCGGCTGGTCTGGTGGTGGTTGCCGCCGGCGGCCGAGGGGTCAGTGACGTCGTCCTCGTCGGCAGCACCGCGCAGCGCGTGCAGCATTACGCACCGTGTCCGGTGCTCGTGGTCCGCCCGGCACCGCGGGGCAAGCGACGGTGATTCGTCGACGGGTCGTCGTGAGCGGCCACGTGCAAGGGGTCTTCTTCCGCGCCCGGTGCGCCGAGGTGGCCCACTCGCTGGGCGTGACCGGGTGGATCTCGAACGAACCCGACGGAACGGTCCATGCGTCGTTCGAGGGCGATGAGTCCGCGGTCGAGGGCATCATCGCGTGGTGCCACCGCGGTCCGCCGCAGGCGTCGGTCACGCGGGTCGAGGTGAGTCGCGAGGAGCCCACCGGTGAGACGGGCTTCGACACCCGCTAGAACCCGAGCTTGCGCAGCTGCTTGGGGTCGCGCTGCCAGTCCTTGGCGACCTTGACGTGCAGGTCGAGGAAGACCGGAGTGCCGAGGATCCGTTCGATCTGGACCCGCGACACCGAGCCGATCTCGCGCAGCCGGGCGCCCCGGTGACCGATGATGATGCCCTTCTGGCTGTCCCGCTCCACGTAGACGTTGGCCCGGACGTCGATGAGGGGCCGGTCGGCCGGCCGGTCCGCACGAGGCACCATCTCCTCGACGACGACCGCCAACGAGTGCGGCAGCTCATCGCGCACGCCCTCCAGCGCCGCCTCGCGAATGACCTCGGCGACCAGCGTCTCCTCCGGCTCGTCGGTCAGCTGGCCCTCGGGGTAGAGCGGCGGACCCTCCGGCAGCGTCGCGATCAACAGGTCGGCGAGCAGCTGCACCTGGTCGCCGGCGACCGCGGACACCGGCACCACCTCGTGCCAGCGGAGCTCGACCGCGTCCCCGGCCGCCTGGATCGCCATCAGGTGCTCGGCAAGGCGGGCGGGTGAGACGAGGTCGGTCTTGGTGGCGATCGCGAGCACCGGCTTGCGGCGCAGCCGCGCGATCTCCCGGACGAGGTAGCGGTCGCCCGGACCGATGCGCTCGTCCGCGGGGAGGCAGACGCCGATGGTGTCGACCTCCGACCAGGTCGAGCGCACCAGATCGTTGAGCCGCTCCCCCAGCGTGGTGCGTGGCTTGTGCAGGCCCGGGGTGTCGACGAGGACGAGCTGGGCGTCGTCGCGGTGGACGAGTCCACGAATGGCGTGCCGGGTGGTCTGCGGCTTGGACGACGTGATCGCGACCTTGTCGCCGACCAGCGCGTTCGTCAGGGTGGACTTCCCGGTGTTGGGGCGACCGACGAAGCAGGCGAAACCGGACCTGAACGTCATGTCGGGCGTCTCACGAGGCGCGAACCGACACGATCGTCCCCTCGTCGTCGGCGACGTAGACGGGGACGTCGCTGCCCGCCAGCTCGCGAACGACGCTGAGGTCGACGATCGCGCCGTCGCGGTTCGACACGACGGCGCCGGCCTCGAGCCCGGTGGCGCCGGAGGAGATCGCCATGGCGACGGCGAGGTCGAGTGCTGGGATCTCCAGCGACGGGAGCTTGACCGAGGTGGCCACGTAGGTGCGGCCGTCGAGGTCACGGACGGCGGCACCGTGCGGTGAGCGGTTGCGGGCGCGCGACGTGCGGGCCAGCGTCACCAGCTTCTCGTCCTCAGGAGTCAGCGTCATGGCCGCGTCCGTTCGTCCCATGGACCGAGGCTACCGACTCACTCACCGTCTTCACGCGGCTGACGTGGACGCGGCCGATGCGGTTGCGCCGTCCGGACGGCGCCTCGGCCCGGAGCTGCAGGCCGGCGACCTCGACCGAGCTGCCCGGGATCGGCACCTTGCCGAGGTGCTTGGCGAGCAGGCCCCCCACGGAGTCGACGTCGTCGTCCTCGAGGCGCACGTCGAACAGGTCGGCGAGGTCGTCGACGTCGTACCGGGGGCTCAGCCGGTAGGAGCCATCGGCCAGGTGCTCGATCTCGTCCGGTTCGGTGTCGTACTCGTCGGTGATCTCGCCGACGATCTCCTCCAGGATGTCCTCGATCGTGACCATGCCCGCCGTCCCGCCGTACTCGTCGACGACGATGGCGACGTGCGTGCGCTGCGCCTGCATCTCCCTCAGCAGGTCGTCGGCGATCTTGGTGTCGGGCACGAACAGGCACGGCCGCATGATCGACTCGACGCGCTCGGTCGACTCGGCCTCGTGGTTGTCGAACACCCGCTTCGTCACGTCCTTGAGGTAGGCCATGCCGAGCACCTCGTCGAGGTTGTCGTCGACCACCGGGATGCGCGAGTAGCCACTGCGCAGGCACAGCGACATGGTCTGGCGCAGCGTCTTGGTGCGCTCGATGAACACCAGGTCGGGGCGGGGAACCATGACCTCGCGCACCACGGTGTCGTTCAGCTCGAAGACGGACTGGATCATCCGCGACTCATCGGTCTCGATGAGCGAGCTGGCAGCCGCGAGATCGACGAGCTCGCGGACCTCCACCTCCGACGCGAACGGTCCCTCACGGAAACCGGTGCCGGGGGTCAGCGCGTTGCCGACCACGATGAGCAGCCGCGGCAGCGGCCCGAGCAGTCGCGTGGCGGCGATCACCGGCAGCGCGGACGCCAGGGCGATGCGCTCGGCGTTCTGGCGGCCGAGCGTGCGCGGCCCCACGCCGATCAGCACGTAGCTGACGACGACCATGATCACCACCGCGATCGCGATCCTCGCCCACAGGCCCTCGACGCGACTGGCCACCACGAGCGCCACCAGCACGATGCTCGCGGTCTCGCAGAAGACCCGCATCAGCAGGACGGTGTTGAGGTAGGGGGCGGGGTCGTCGAGGATGCGCCCGAGCCGAACCGCCCCGCCGCGGTGCTCCTCGGTGAGCTCCTGGGCGCGCGCGCGGGAGAACGACGACACCGCGGCGTCGACGCTGGCCAGGACCCCGGCCGCGACGGCCAGCAGCACCGAGGCGATGACGAGCGGGACGATCACGACGAGCTCGCGGACGGTGCGCCCGGGGAGCCTCCCGGCTCGGGAGATCCCCCCTGTTGCCACTCCAGGAGCAGCCGGCCCTGGACGCCGAACATCTCCCGGTGCTCATCGGGCGAGCCGTGGTCGTAGCCCAGCAGATGGAGGATCCCGTGCACGGCCAGCAGCTCGATCTCGTCGGAGGTGGAGTGCCCGGCGGCCGGCGCCTGCTGCTCGGCGACCTGCGGGCACAGCGCGATGTCCCCCAGGTAGCCCTCGGTCGCGGCTTCCTCGTCGCGACCGGGGGTGAGCTCGTCCATCGGGAACGACAGCACGTCGGTGGGACCCTTGGCGTCCATCCACTTCTCGTTCAGGACCGTGATGGTGTCGGTGTCGACCAGCCGGACGGTGAGCTCGGTGGCCGGATGCAGCCGCATCCGGCGCATGACGAACCGGCACAGCCGGGTCAGGGCGACGACGTCGACGTCGGCGCCGGACTCATCGAGAACGTCGACGTTCATGCTCTCCCTGGTCCGCCTCGAACGAGTCGTACGCTGCCACGATCCGTCCGACCAGCTTGTGCCGGACGACGTCGTGCGACGTGAGGGTCGTGAAGTGGACGTCGTGGACGCCGTCGAGGATGTCGCGGACCACCCGCAGGCCGCTCTTGGCCCCGGTCGGGAGATCAACCTGCGTGACGTCGCCGGTGACGACCATCTTGGACCCGAAGCCCAGCCGGGTCAGGAACATCTTCATCTGCTCCTGGGTGGTGTTCTGCGCCTCGTCGAGAATGATGAACGCGTCGTTCAACGTGCGGCCGCGCATGAAGGCCAGCGGGGCGACCTCGATGGTGCCGTTGGTGAGCAGCTTGGGAATCGACTCCGGATCGATCATGTCGTGCAGCGCGTCGTAGAGCGGGCGGAGGTACGGATCGATCTTCTCGCTCAGCGTGCCCGGCAGGTAGCCGAGGCGCTCACCGGCCTCGACCGCCGGGCGGGTGAGGATGATCCGGGTGATCTCCTTGGCCTGCAGCGCTTGCACGGCCTTGGCCATGGCGAGGTAGGTCTTGCCGGTGCCGGCGGGGCCGATGCTGAACACCACCGTGTGCTTGTCGATGGCATCGACGTAACGCTTCTGGTTCACGGTCTTGGGCCGGATGGTGCGGCCGCGGTTCGACAAGATGTTGAGGCTGAGCACCTCGGCCGGTCGCTCCCGGGTCTCCGCGCGGAGCATCGAGACGCTGCGCTCGACCAGCTCGGGGCTGAGCGCCTGCCCGGTGCGGATGATCGCCACCAGCTCATCGAGCAGCCGTTCCACCAGCGCCGCCTCTCCCGGCGACCCGGTGACCGTGATGGCGTTGCCGCGCGCGTGGATGCGCGCCTCGAACGATGATTCGATGAGGCGGAGGAACTCGTCGGCCGGGCCGAACAGGGCCACGGCGTCGACGCTCGCCGGCACGGTGAACGTGTGCGGCACGGGTTCGTCTGTCATAGGTGCCCAATCGTACGGCTCGGCCGTCGAGTGGCGCCAACGGTCAACCCGGTGGCCAGCTCATCGAGCGTCCGGCGAGCACGTGCGCGTGGCAGTGGAACACCGTCTGGTTCGCGTCCGCCCCGGTGTTGAAGACCAGCCGGTAGGAGCCGCCGGCCTCGTCGGCGATGCGCCGGGCCAGCGCGAGGAGCTCGATCGTGGCCTCCGGGTCGGCCTCGGCGAGGCTCCCGATGTCGGGCTGGTGCACCCGAGGGATGACGAGCACGTGGGTGGGTGCTTGCGGGTTGACGTCGTTGAACGCGAACGCGTGGTCGGTCTCGGCCACGGTCTCGCTCGGGACGTCGCCGGCCACGATGGCGCAGAACAGGCAGTCGTCGGTCATGGGACCTTCTTACCGGAAGGCGTCCTTGATGCGACCGAACACGCTCTTGGGGGAGCTGCCGAGACGGGCCTCGGGGCGTTCCTCGTCGCGCAGCACGGCCAGCTTCTGCAGCAGCTCGCGCTGGTCGTCGTCCAGCTCGCCGGGGGTCTCGACGAGGACCTGGACCACCAGGTCGCCACGACCCGGACCGCGCAGGCGCGGCACTCCCTGGCCCCGCACGGTGACCAGGTCGCCGGACTGCGCGCCGGCGGTGATCTCGAGCCCGACGGTGTCCGGCGCGTCGCGGTCGGGCAGGTCCGACTCGAGGGTCGGGATGTCGAGGTGGGTGCCGAGCGCCGCCGCGGTCATCGGCACGGTGACCGTGCACCGCAGCTGGTCGCCCTTGCGGGTGTAGATCGGGTGCCGCGTCACGTCGATCTCGACGTAGAGGTCGCCGGCCGGGCCGCCGCCCGGGCCGACCTCGCCCTCGCCGGACAGCTGGATCCTGGTGCCTTGGTCGACCCCGGCCGGGATCGTGACGGTGAGCGAGCGCCGTGACCTGACCCGGCCGTCGCCGCCGCACTCGTGGCACGGATCGGGGATGACGCTGCCGTAGCCGTGGCAGGTGGGGCACGGGCGGGAGGTCCGGATGTCGCCGAGCAGGGAGCGCTGCACGTGCTGGACGTCGCCGTGACCATGGCACGTCCCGCACGTGACCGGCTCGGAGCCCTCGCGCGCACCGGACCCATCGCAGGTGCTGCACGCGACCGCGGTGTCGACCTTCAGCTCGTGCGTGACGCCGAACGCGGCCTCGGCGAGGTCGATCGAGAGCCGCAACAGCGCATCTTGTCCGCGCTGGGTGCGCGAGCGCGGCCCCCGGGCACCGCCCTGCCCGAAGAACGCGTCCATGATGTCGTCGAAGCTGAAGCCCTGGCCGAAACCGTGATGGGCGCCGCCGAGGGGGTTGCCGCCCCGGTCGTAGATCGAGCGCTTCTGCGGGTCGGACAGCACCTCGTAGGCGACCGTCACCTCCTTGAACCGGTCGGCGGCGTCGGGCGCCTCGTTGACGTCGGGGTGGAGCTGACGGGCCAGCCGGCGGTACGCCCGCTTGAGCTCGTCGGCGCCGGCGTCGGGTCCGACGCCGAGCAGCTGGTAATAGTCCTGTGCCATTGGTCCTCTGGTTCGTCAGCCGTCCGCGAGCAGTCGCCCGACATAACGGGCGACGGCGCCGACGGCGGCCATGGTTCCGGGGTAGTCCATGCGGGTGGGACCCAAGGTGCCGAGCGTCGCGAGCGACTGGCCCTCCGATCCGTACGGCGACGACACGACGGCCGTGCCGGCGAGGTTCTCGTTGCCGGTCTCGGCCCCGATGCTGACATGCATGCCGGCGGTCGCCTCACCGAGCAGGCGCAGCAGCACGACCTGCTCCTCCAGCGCCTCGAGCACCGGCCGGATGGCGGTGTCGAAGTCGGACCCGAAGCGGGCCAGGTTGGCCGTGCCGCCGACGGCGATGCGCTCGTCGGACCGCTCGTTCGAGAAGACGTGCGTGAGCGTGGTGACGATCGAGGTGGCGATCGGCCGGTCGGCCGCGTCGAAGGACTCGAGCAGTTCCGCCACGCGGAGCGATGCCTCCGGCAGCCGCTCCCCCATGGTCGCGCTGGTGATGTGGCTGCGCAGCTGGGCGATGAGCCGCTCGGACGGCGTCTCGACCAGCTCGACGATGCGCTGCTCGACCCGCCCGCTGCTGGTGATGACCACGAGCAGCACCCGCGCGTTCTCCAGCGCGACGATCTCGATGTGGCGCACGGTCGAGCGGGTGAGCGAGGGGTACTGCACGATCGCGACCTGGTTGGTGAGCTGCGCCAAGACCCGGACGCTCCGCTGCACCACGTCGTCGACGTCCACCGCGCCGGTGAGGAACGTCTCGATGGCGCGGCGCTCGGCCGTCGACAGCGCCTTGACCGTGGCCAGGCGGTCGACGAACATCCGGTAGCCCTTGTCGGTGGGCACGCGGCCGGCACTCGTGTGCGGCTGGGCGATGTAGCCCTCGTCCTCGAGCACGGCCATGTCGTTGCGAATCGTGGCCGGCGAGACACCGAGGTGGTGCCGCTCGACGAGCGCCCGCGAGCCGACCGGCTCCTGGGTGGCCACGTAGTCCTCGACGATCGCGCGCAGGACGTCGAGGCGTCGATCGTCCGACATGCGTTCCTCCCGCGCGTCCTGCTGGCACTCACCTGGGTCAAGTGCCAGTCTACCGAGATGGAGGGAATCGTCGTGGAGGGTGATGAGGTCGTCGTCACCGGTCACGAACGCACGCTCACGTATCGGCCCCGACGCGTCCTGATCTCGGACGGAACCACGATCGAGCACGAGTCGCGGGGCGGTTCCCTCAGCGCCGTGTGGGCCGGCGACCTGGGCGGACGCTACGTCGAGGTCGTCCACCTCGGACACGGCCCCGAGGGCGGCGAGCTGGTGCTCGTCGTCCCCGATGCCGATCTCGTCGCGATGGGTGACCTGGTGACTCCCGACCCGGTGGACGTCACCACCGAGTGGGCCGCAGCGATCGACCTCGCCCTCGGGCTCACCCGGGAGGGGTCGCACATCTTGTCGAGCTCGGCTACCCTCTCGCGAGACGAGCTGGAGGACTACCACCAGCGTCTGCTCGGGGGATTGCATGGCTGATCGATACGGACCTGATGTTCTGGCCACCGCGTGGCGCACGCCGCCCCGGGGAGAATCCACCGAGATGGCCGCCGAACGCGGCCTCGTCGTCGAGGATGCGACCACCGGGTTCTGTGGTGCGATCACCCGCGTCGAGCCCGATCTCGGCACGATCGAGCTGGAGGACCGGCATCGCGCCCGCAGGGTCTTTCCCCTCGGTCCCGGGTTCCTGCTCGAGGGTGCGCCCGTGGTGCTCGTGGCGGGTGCGCCGACGCCACCGGCGGCACCGACCCGTACGGCGTCCGGATCCCGGCCGGTTGAGGACCGGCGGGCCCGGGTCGCGTTGCCGAGCCGCATCTTCGTCGAAGGACGTCACGACGCCGAGCTCGTCGAGAAGGTGTGGGGCGACGACCTACGCGCCGAAGGCGTCGCGGTCGAGTACCTCGGCGGCATCGACGACCTCGCCGCGATCGTGGCCGAGTTCGCGCCGTCCCGCGGGCGCCGGCTGGGAGTCCTCGTCGACCACCTCGTCCCCGGCAGCAAGGAGACGCGCATCGCGGCTCAGCTGTCCGGCCGGCCGCACGTGCTCGTGGTCGGCCATCCGTACGTCGACGTCTGGCAGTCGCTCAAGCCGGACCGCATCGGCCTGGACGCCTGGCCGGTGGTGCCCCGCGACACCGACTGGAAGCACGGGATGTGTGCGGCGCTGGGCTGGCCACACGCCGACCAGGCCGACATCGCGCGGGCCTGGGCCTACCTGCTGAGCCGAGTCGACTCCTACGCCGACCTCGAGCCGTCGTTCCTCGGCCGGGTCGAGGAGCTCATCGACTTCGTGACCACCGCCGACGACTCCTAGGCCGTCAGCTCGCGCACGACCGCGTCGGCGAGCAGGCGCCCCTCGCGGGTGAGGACGAGGTGGTCGCCGGCCACCCGGACGAGCCCGCGGTCGGTCAGCGCGGGCACGGCGCCGCGTCCGCCCTCGAGAATGCCGAGCGGGAGCCCTTCGCGCAGCCTGGCCTCGAGCATCACCCGCTCCAGCACCGACGTCGTCGGATCGACGATCTCGTGGTCGTGCATCGGCGATGCTCCGCTCGCCAGTCGGTCGGCGTAGGCGGCCGGGTGCTTGACGTTCCACCAGCGCACTCCCCCCACGTGCGAGTGCGCGCCGGGGCCGATGCCCCACCAGTCGGCGCTGTGCCAATACAGCAGGTTGTGACGGCAGCGTGCCGCGTCGCCACGCGCCCAGTTGGACAGCTCGTACCACCGGTAACCGGCCGCCGAGAGCACGTCGTCGGCCAGGACGTACTTGTCCGCCATCAGGTCGTCGTCGGGCGGCGGGATCTCACCGCGCCCCACCCGGCGAGCGAACGCCGTGCCCGCCTCGACGATCAGCGCGTAGGCGCTGATGTGGTCGGGGGCGAGGTCCAGGGCATGGCCGAGACTGGCCCGCCAGTCCTCCAGCGTCTCCCCCGGCGTCCCGTAGATGAGGTCGATGCTGACCTGCCCGAACCCGGCCTCGCGGGCCCATCGCACCGCGTCGGGGACGCGGGCCGGGTCATGGGTGCGGTCGAGCGTGGCCAGCACGTGCGGCACGGCCGACTGCACGCCGAAGGAGATGCGGGTGAAGCCGCCGGCGCTGAGCTCGGCCAGGGAGTCGGCGGTGACGCTGTCGGGGTTGGCCTCGGTGGTGACCTCCGCGTCGGCGGTCAGGCCGAACGTCGAGTCGATGGCACGGAGCATCCGGACGAGGTCGCCGGAGGGCAGCTGGGTGGGCGTTCCGCCGCCCACGAAGACCGTCTCGACGGGTGGGAGGGGTCCGTGCTCGGCCAGCGTTCGCCCGGCCAGCTCGATCTCGGCGATCGCGGTGTCGGCGTAGGACGCCCGCGTGGCGCCCTCGCCCAGCTCGTCGGCCGTGTACGTGTTGAAGTCGCAGTAGCCGCAGCGCACCGAGCAGAACGGAACGTGCAGGTAGACGCCGAAAGGACCGTCCACCGCGGGGATGGACGGTCCTTCGGTCAGGTGCATCTACTCAGCGTAGAAGGCGTCGAGGATGTCGCGATAGTTCTCCTCGACGACCTTGCGCTTCAGCTTCAGGCTCGGTGTCAGCTCGCCGGACTCGACGGTGAGGTCGTGGTCGAGGATCTGCCACTTCTTGATGGTCTCCCAGCGGTTGAGCTTGGAGTTGAGCTCGTCGACGTCGGCGCCGATGGCCTCGTGCATCTGCGGCGAGGTGACGATCTCCTCGTACGACTTGCCCGACATGCCGTGCCCCTCGGCCCAACCGGCGACCGCGTCGGGATCGAGCGTGATCAGTGCGGAGCAGAAGTTCCGGTCGTTGCCGTGGACCACCATCTGGCTGGCCAGGGCGCAGACGCCCTTGAACACGCCCTCGACGTAGGACGGCGCCACGTACTTGCCGCCGGACGTCTTGAACAGGTCCTTCTTGCGGTCGGTGATCTTGAGGTAGCCCTCGGAGTCGAGCTCGCCGATGTCACCCGTGGCGAGCCAGCCACCGCCCACCAGCGCCGAAGCGCTGTCGGAGTCGAGGTTGTGGTAGCCCTGCATGATGTTCGGGCCCTTGAGGAGCACCTCGCCGTCCTCGGCGATCTTGACCTCGGTGCCGGGCAGCGGCAGGCCCACCGTGCCGAGCTTGTACGCGTCGGGTCGGTTGACGAACGCACCGGCGGAGGTCTCGGTGAGCCCGTAGCCCTCGAGGATCAGGACACCCGCACCATGGAACCACTCCGCGACGTCCTGGGAGAGGGCCGCGGCGCCGGAGATGAAGAACTTCACCCGTCCACCGAAGCGGTCACGGATCTTGGTGAAGACGAGCTTGTCGGCGACCGCGTGCTTGGCCTTCAGCACCGGCGAGACCGGCTTGCCGGAGCGGACGGCCCGCGAGTACTCCCGGCCCACGCCCTCGGCCCAGCGGAAGATCTTGAGCTTGGCGCCGCCCTCCTCCTCCATCATCCCGACGACACGGCCGTAGGCCTTCTCGAAGATGCGCGGGGCGGCACCCATGAAGGTCGGCTTCACGATGGCGAGGTTCTCGACGATCTTGGGCACCCGGCCGTCGATGGCGCAGGCGAAGCCCTCGGCGAGCTGGGCGGTCAGGAGCACCTTGCCGAAGGAGTGCGCCATGGGCAGCCAGCGGAACTCCAGGTCGTCCTCGGACAGGAAGCCGCCCGCCTGGAGCGTGGCGCCCTCGAAGGTCCAGCCGTCGTGGCTGAGCCGGACGCCCTTGGGGCGGCCGGTGGTGCCCGAGGTGTAGATGAGGGTGGCGAGATCGTCCGGCTTGATCGCGTCGACCCGCTGCTCGATGACCTTCGGGTCCTTCTCGAGCAGGTCGGCGCCGAGCTGCTCCAGGTCGTCGAAGCCGATCACCCAGTCGCCGTCGACCTGACCGTCGAACGTCACGACCTTCATGACGTCGGGCAGCTCCGAACGCTTCTCGATGAGCTTCTTGATCTGCTCGTCGTCCTCGGCGAACACGATGCGACTGCCGGAGTCGGCGAGGATGTAGGCGACGTCCTCGGCGGCGGTCGTGGGGTAGACCGTGGTCGTGGCCGCACCGGCCACGTTGATGGCAAGGTCGGCGAAGATCCACTCGTACCGGGTGCCCGACGCGATGGCGACGCGCTGCTCGGACTCGATGCCGAGCGCGACCAGACCGGCCGCGAGCTTGGTGACGTGCTCGCCGGTCTCGCGCCAGGTCAGCGAGTGCCAGACCTCGTCCTCGTCCGGGAATCGATAGGCCTCCCGGTTCGCGGACTTCTCGACTCGGTCGAAGAACATCCGGGCGACGCTGGGCGCTCGGTTCTCGACGATCTCGAGTTGTTCGGGAGTGGCAGCAACAGGACTCATGGGCTTCCTTCACACGTACGGCGGGGGCAATTCGTGGTGTGAATCACACTAACCCACACCCTGATCAGCCGGGTGCGTCGCCCGTGGAGAGCGCCGCGATGAAGGCCTCCTGCGGCACCTCGACCCGGCCCACCATCTTCATCCGCTTCTTGCCCTCCTTCTGCCGCTCCAGCAGCTTGCGCTTGCGGCTGATGTCGCCGCCGTAGCACTTGGCCAGGACGTCCTTACGGAGCGCACGGATGTTCTCGCGGGCGATGATCCGCGCGCCGATGGCAGCTTGGATCGGCACCTCGAACTGCTGGCGTGGGATGAGCTCCTTGAGCTTGCCGGCGAGCGAGACGCCGTACGCGTAGGAGCTGTCACGGTGCACGATCGCGCTGAACGCGTCGACCATCTCGCCCTGCAGCAGGATGTCCACCTTGACCAGGTCGGCCTCCTGCTCGCCGGTGGGTTCGTAGTCGAGCGAGGCGTACCCCTTGGTGCGGCTCTTCAGGGCGTCGAAGAAGTCGAACATGATCTCGCCCATGGGCAGCGTGTAGCGGATCTCGACTCGGTCCTCGGACAGGTAGTCCATGCCCTGGAGCTGCCCGCGCCGCGCCTGGCAGAGCTCCATGATCGCGCCGATGTACTCCGATGGGCTCAGCACCGTCGCCTTCGTGACCGGCTCGAAGACCTTGGCGATCTTGCCGGTCGGGTACTCGCTCGGATTGGTGACGACGACCTCGGTGCCGTCCTCCATCTCGACGCGGTAGATGACGTTCGGCGCCGTCGAGATGAGGTCGAGGTCGAACTCGCGCTCCAACCGCTCGCGCACGATCTCCAGGTGCAGCAGGCCGAGGAACCCGATGCGGAAGCCGAAACCGAGGGCACCGGACGACTCCGGCTCGTACTGCAGCGCCGCGTCGTTGAGCTGGAGCTTCTCCAGCGCGTCGCGCAGGCCCGGGTAGTCGTCACCGTCGATGGGGTACAGGCCGGCGAACACCATGGGGTTGGGATGGCGGTAGCCGCCCAGTGGCTCGGTGGCGCCGTGCACGTTCGACGTCACCGTGTCGCCGACCCGACTCTGGCGGACCTCCTTGACGCCGGTGATGAGGTAGCCGACCTCGCCGACGCCGATCTTGCCGGCCTTGACGGGCTCCGGCGAGATGACGCCGACCTCGAGCATCTCGTGCACGGCCCCGGTCGACATCATCTTGATGCGGTCGCGGTGGGACAGGGATCCGTCGACCACGCGAACGTAGGTGATGACGCCTCGGTAGGTGTCGTAGACGGAGTCGAAGATGAGCGCGCGCGGCCGCGCGTCGGCGTCGCCGACCGGCGGCGGCACCTCGTCCACGATCGTGTTGAGGAGCGTCTCCACGCCCTCGCCGGTCTTGGCGGAGACGCGCAGCACGTCGTCCGGGTCGCCGCCGAGGATGTGGGCCAGCTCGGCGGCGTACTTCTCCGGCTGGGCGCCGGGCAGGTCGATCTTGTTGAGCACCGGGATGACGTGCAGGTCGGCCTCCATCGCGAGGTAGAGGTTCGCCAGCGTCTGCGCCTCGATGCCCTGCGCGGCGTCGACGAGGAGGACGGCCCCTTCGCACGCCTCCAGGCTGCGGCTGACCTCGTAGGTGAAGTCGACGTGTCCGGGGGTGTCGATGAGGTTCAGCACGTAGGTGGTGCCGGCGTCGTCGCCCGTGGACTTGGTGAACGGCAGCCGCACGGCCTGGCTCTTGATGGTGATGCCGCGCTCGCGCTCGATGTCCATGCGGTCGAGGTACTGGGCCCGCATCGCGCGGCCGTCGACGACGCCGGTGTGCTGGAGCATGCGGTCGGCGAGGGTCGACTTGCCGTGGTCGATGTGCGCGATGATGCAGAAGTTGCGCAGGACCTGCGGGTTCGTCGAGCCGGGCTCGGGGGCTGCGGTGGGGGATGTGGTGGGCATCGTCCGGCCATTGTTCCATCGAGCCGGATTTGGGACGCCGCTGCGGTGGCTGGTATCGTGACCAGTCGCGTACCCGGTGAACGACACGGCACGCCCCTTCACTCGCACCACCATCCACCAGCGAAAAAGACAGGTCAGACACGTGGCGAACATCAAGTCGCAGATCAAGCGCAACCGCCAGAACGACGCTGCTCGAGAGCGCAACAAGTCCGTGCGCTCGGCGCTGAAGACGGCCGTGCGTCGATTCCACGAGGCGGCCGACGCCGGCAAGTCGGACGAGGCCAAGGCGCTGGCCGTCGAGACCAGCAGGAAGCTCGACAAAGCGGTGTCCAAGGGTGTCATCCACCAGAACCAGGCCGCGAACCGCAAGTCGGCCATCCAGAAGCGGGCCGCGTCGCTCTGACGTCGCCACGTGCAGCGCCCCGGGTCACCCCGGGGCGTTTTTCATGCCGGCGGGCTCACTGACCCCGAGGACGGGCGGCAGCCACCTGGAGCACCATGCGCTCGACGGCGTAGGCCGGATCGGCCGCGCCGCCCTTGACGTCGATGTCGGCACCCGCCACGGCGTCGAGGGCCGAGGCGAGTGAGGCGGAGTCCCAGGCCTGGAGCTGTCGGCGCAGGATGCGGATCTTGAACGGCGGTGCGCCGACGTGGCGCGCGAGCTCGGCCTCGGAGAGCCCGGTGGGGGCGTCGGCCAGCTTGGCCAGCGACCGCAGGCCGCTCGCGAACGCACTGGTGATGAGGACGGGGGCCACCTTCGCGGACTCGGCCCACCGGGCCTGCTCCAGCGCGACGTTGATGCGGCCGTCGATGGCGGCGTCGGCGATCTCGAAGCCACGCACCTCGGCCCGTCCGCCGAAGTACCGGCGCACGACGTCGGCGGTGATGGTGCCTCCCCCTGGCGACGAAGCGCGACCGACGGTGGCCGCGAGCTGATCGGCGGCGCCGGCCAGGGACCTGAGGTCCTGGCCGACGGACGCCACCAACCCGGCGGCGGCTTCCTCGTCGATGACGCAGCCCAGCTCGCGCAGCTCGGTACGGACCCAGGCGATGAACTCGCGCTCGTACTTGGGCGCCTGCACCTTGACCTCGGTGACGCTGGCCTGCGCGCGCAACAGATCCAGCAGCTTCTTGCCCTTCGGGCCGCCCCCGTGGAGCAGGACGACCGCGACGTCTGACGACGGCGCGGCGGCGTAGGCGGTGAGCTCACTCTGGGCGGCGTCGGGCAGGTTCTCGAGCTCGGTGAGGACGAGCGCGCTCGATGAGCTGAACAGTGACGGGCTGGTGAGCCCGGCGAGCTCGCCCGGACCGAGTCCGCCGGCCACTGCGGTCGCGATCTCGCACTCCGGCTGCTCCGCGGTGACGGCGGCGACCGCTCGCGACCGGGTGCGGTCGGCGAGGAACTCGGCGTTGCCGCTGATGAGCAGGATCTTGCCGAACACCGTCACGCCGCCACTCTAGTGACGAGTGACGACGGTCAGGCGACCGTCTCTCACGACGACGGCGATGTCACCGTCGGTGTCCGTTCGCCACCACGCGACGCCATGCTGGCGCAGCATCCGGAGCGCCGCCGCGGCCGGGTGGCCGTAGTCGTTGCCGTCGCCCGCGCTGATGGTGCCGATCCGGGCTCCCACCGCGGAAACGAACCGCGTCGACTGCCGGCCACTGCCGTGGTGCGGCACCTTGAGGACGTCGGACGCGAGGTCGGGATGCCGACGCAGCAACGCCTCCTGGGCATCCGGCTCGACATCGCCGGTCAGCAGGAGACGCACCACCGGGTCGGCGCGGACGGTGACCCGAAGCACGAGGCTCGCGTCGTTGATCGCCGATCCGTCCGAGTCGTCGGATGCCGGGGTGGCCGCCGGCGGCCAGAGCACCTCGACCGAGGAACGACCGACCTCGAACCTCTGTCCCGGCTCCACCCGGAGGGTCCGGGGATGACGCGACCCTCCGGTCGGCCCGACCAGAACCGCGCCGACGGCGCGGCCACCGGCCGCACCCCGCCACCCGTCCACGTGGTCGGCGTGATCGTGGGTGATGGCGACCACCGGCAGGCGGTCCACCCGCAGCCGGTCGAGACACCGGTCGACCGCGATCGGATCGGGCCCGGCATCGACCAGCAACGCCGCGCCTCCGCCGGCGTCGACGACCGTGGCGTCGCCCTGCCCGACGTCGCAGGCGACCATCACCCAGCCGTCGGGCGGCCACCCCGCCTGCGGCGGACGCCACACGCCCAGCAGGAGCCCGACGGTGAGCCCGGCCATGACGGCCGGGTGCCGGGCCAGGCGCCAGAGGGCCACGAAGAGGACCGGAACCAGCACGATCAACAGCCACCACGGCGCCCGCCAACCCAACGATGCACCGGCCATGGACGCGGCGACGTGCGCGACGGCGAGGATTCCGCCGACGCACCAGCCGGCCACGGTGCCCGGCACCATGGCCGCCGTGGGGCTGACGAGGTGGACCAGGCCGCCGGCCAGGCCGGCCACGGTCGTGGGCGCCACCAGGGGCGCGGCGACCACGTTCGCGAACACCGCGACGATGGACACCTCGCCGGAGAGCGCGGCGACGGCCGGCAGGCAGGCGAGATGGGCGGCGACCGGCACGGCGACCGCGAGCGCGCACCACCGCGGCAGCCACCGCTGGAGTCGGCTCGCCAGCGGCGGCGCGCCGAGCAGGATGCCGGCGGTGGCGCACACGGACAGGACGAAACCGGCGGTCCGGGACAGCCACGGGTCGATGAACAGCAGCACGAGGATGGCCACGCAGAGTGCGCGCACGCCGCCCCGGCTGCCGAGGCCGAGCGCGGCCAGACCGACGACCCCCATCGCCGCCGCACGGACGACACTCGGATCCGGGCGTGCGACCAGCACGAACCCGACCACCGAGACGAGCCCCAGCAGAACGAGCGCGCGACGGGACGCGCCGAACAGCCGGGCCACGACCAGCACCAGAGCCAACACGATGGTGAGGTTCGTGCCGGACACGGCGAGCAGGTGGGTGAGGCCGCTGCGCCGAAACTCCTCCTGCACGCGTTCGGACACGCGCTGGTCGTCACCGTCGACGAGGGCGGGCACCAGGGCCGACTGGTCGGCGCCGGTGTGGGCGACGGCGCCCCGCACGCCGGCTCGCACCCGCTCCGACGCCTCCCACCACCACGCCGCCGGCCGCGAGGACGAGCGACGCACGACGTCGATCGTGGCGACGTCCCGCGCGTCGTCGGACCGGGCGAGGCGACCCACGATCGTGAGCCGCCGACCCACCACGAGGTCATCGACGGGAGCACCGACGAAGGCCGTGGCGGAGTCGCGGACGGCGACAGTGACACCCTTCGCCGTGGCTCGCCGCACCCGGACGCCGACGACGCCGGCGACGTGGCCGTGCCGGCTGAAGATGCGGGCGTCCCGGCTCACCTCCACGTCGAGCGTCGCCAGGGAGTGACGGTCGGCCATCGACCCGAGCGGTGAGTGCTCGTCCAGTGCGATCCGCCACGCGCAGGACGCAGCCACCGCGGTCACGCAGACCGCGATCAGCGCCACCGAGCGTCCGCGCGGTCGGCCGAGGGCGACCCCCGCCGCCAGCACGCCGGCCACGGCCAGCGCCAGCGCCACGCGCGAGCCGGCGCCGACCGCGAGGGCCGCGGTGCCCCAGGAGAGCAGGGCCGGCACCGCGAGCCGGTGGTCGTGGCGCGCTTTCAGGGCGTCACGCGGTCGCGGATGTCCGCGAGGGTGGCCGCGCCGATGCCCTTGACGTCGAGCAGGTCGTCGACCGATGCGAACGGGCCGTGCTCGGTGCGGTGATCGATGATCGCCTGGGCGGTGACCGGACCGATGCCGGGCAGCGTGTCGAGCTGCTCGAGGGTGGCCGAGGCGAGGCTGATGGGCGCCTCGGCCGCACCCGCACGCGAGGCCGCGGCCGTTCCGGCGGCCGGGGCCGGTGGCGTCCCGACGAGGATCTGCTCGCCGTCGGTGAGGACGCGCGCCATGTTGAGGCTCGAGGTGTCGACTCCGCCGCGCACTCCCCCGGCCTTCGCGACGGCCTCGTGCACGCGAGACCCGGCCGGCAGCACGACGATGCCCGGTCGCTTCACCTTGCCGGCCACGTCGATCACGAGCTCGCCGCCGGGGGTGCTCGTGGACGACGGCGTGGATGCAGCCGGGAGCGAGACCGGGACGGCCGGCGCGGTGCGCGGACGCTCCGCGAGCAGCCACCACGTGAGGAGCACGCCGGCCGCCACCGCGATGGTGACGAGGACCCGGACGTGGGCCGCATGAACCCGGCGGGGCACCACGACCGGCGCGTCCGGCTGCTCGCGGGTGAACTCGGCGTCGAAGGAGGCGGCGAGCTGGGCGAGGCGACGTCGGGCGACCTCGGCCCGGGTCTCGCCGCTGTCGGTCAGCGTCTGCGGTCTCACACCGCGACGCTAGGCAGGTCCGGTCGGTCGTCGGGCCGAGCCGCGCGTGCCTGTGGACGCCGATCGCGCGGCAGCGATCGGTGGACTACTCGCGGGGCGTGACGGTGACCGAGACCATGCCCGGGCCGACGTGGGCGCCGATCGCGGCACCGACCTCGTCCACGGCGAGGGGATCGCGCTCCAACGCCGTGCCCAGCCGCTCGGCGACGGCGTGTGCCGTGGACTCGTTGGCGAGGTGCTGGACGCCGATGTCGAAGCCGTGCTCACACGACGCGCACGCCTCGACGGCCAGCGCCTCCAGCCGCGCGACCGCCTTCGACGTGGTGCGGACGCGCTCGAGCGGGATCACGAGCCCGTCGCGCAAGGTGAGCAGGGGCTTGACCGCGAGGGCCGAGCCGATCAGGGCGGCGGCGCCACCGACGCGTCCGCCGCGCTTGAGGTACTCCAGGGTGTCGACGTAGATCAGCGCCGTCGAGGACTCCCCCGCGACTCGCGCGGCGTCGGCGACCGCGAGGGCGTCTCCGCCGGCATCCCGCACCCGGGCGGCACGACCGGCGGCGAACCCGGTGGCGATGCCGACCTGCGTGGAGTCCACGCAGGTGACCGGCACGGCCGCCTGCTTGGACGCCAGCACCGCCGAGTCGAGCGTGCCCGACATCTTGCCGCTCAGGTGCACCGACACGATGGCTTCGGCGCCGTCACCGGCCAGGCGCTCGTAGGTCGCCAGGAAGTCGTCGGGAGTGGGCCTCGACGTGCTCACCGGGACGTAGGCGGCCAGCGCCTCGGCGATCATGTCGGCGGTGACGTCGACCCCCTCGGTGTACGTCTCCGCGCCGATGATGACCTGCAACGGCACCACCGTGATGCCCTCACGCTCGGCGTCATCGGGACTCAGGGACGCCGTCGAGTCCGTGACGATGGCGACGCTCATGGTGGGAGCCTAGACGACGATGTTGACGAGCTTGGGTGCTCGGACGATCACTCGGCGCACCTCACGGCCGTCGATGGCGCGCTGCACGTTGGCTTCGGCCAGCGCGAGCTCGCCGAGCTCGTCGTCGGTGGCCGACGGCGACACCTCCAGCTTGGCGCGCACCTTGCCCTGCACCTGCACGACGCAGGTGACGGTGTCCTCGACGAGCAGCGCCGGGTCGGCCTCCGGGAACGGCTCGTGGGCCAACGACCTGTCGTGGCCGAGCCGCTGCCACAGCTCCTCGGCCAGGTGCGGGGCGAACGGAGCCACCATCAGCACCAGCGGCTCGATGATCGACCGCGGGTGCGTGTCGGCCTTGGTGATGAGGTTGGTGAGCTCGATCAGCTTGGCGATCGCGGTGTTGAACCGCATCGCCTCCAGGTCGGCATGGACGCCGTCGATGGTGCGATGCAACGACCGGCGCAGGGCCAGGTCCGGCTCGTCGTCGCCCACGACGACCGCGCCGGACTCCTCGTCCACCACCAGCCTCCACACCCGCTGGAGGAACCGCTGCGAGCCGACCACCGCGCGCGTCTCCCACGGCCGGGACATGTCGATCGGGCCCATCGACATCTCATAGACGCGGAACGTGTCGGCTCCGAACGCGTCGTACATCTCATCGGGCGTGACGATGTTCTTGAGGCTCTTGCCCATCTTCCCGTACTCCCGGGTGACGGGTCGCCCCTCGTAGGTCCACGACGAGCCCTGCTCCTGGACGTCCTCGGCCGGCACGTACGAACCGCGCTCGTCGGTGAAGGCCTGGGCCTGGATGTAGCCCTGGTTCAGCAGCCGGTGGAACGGCTCCTCGCTCGACACGTGGCCGAGGTCGAACAGGACCTTGTGCCAGAAGCGGGCGTAGAGCAGGTGCAGGACCGCGTGCTCGACGCCGCCGATGTAGAGGTCGACGCCGCCGGTGGCACCGGCCGACCGCGGCCCGAGCCAGTAGCGCTCGTTCTCGGGATCGGCGAGCTTCTCGGTGTTGTTCGGGTCGATGTAGCGCAGCTCGTACCAGGACGATCCGGCCCAGTTGGGCATCGTGTTGGTCTCGCGGCGGTACGCCTTGAGCCCGTCGCCGAGGTCGAGCTCGACGTTCACCCACTCCTCGACCCGGCCGAGCGGCGGTTCCGGTTCGCTGGTGACGTCGTCGGGCTCGAACGTGCGCGGGGAGAAGTCCGGCACCTCGGGCAGGTCGACCGGGAGCATCGAGTCCGGCAACCCGATCGGGTGGCCCTGCTCGTCGTAGACGATCGGGAACGGCTCACCCCAGTAGCGCTGGCGACTGAACAGCCAGTCGCGCAGGCGGTACGTCGTGGTGCCGTGGCCGCTCCCCTGACCTTCCAGCCAGGCGATGATCCGCGCCTTCGCGTCCTCGACGCCGAGGCCGTCGAGACTCAGCGAGCCGTGCGCGCTGTTGATGGCCGGGCCGTCGCCCAGGTACGGGCCCTCGTGGCCATCCGGTGGCTTGGACGGTGCGGATGATCGGCAGGCCGAAGGTCTCGGCGAACTCCCAGTCGCGCTCGTCCTGGCCGGGCACGGCCATGATCGCCCCGGTGCCGTAGCCGGCCAGCACGTAGTCGGCGATGAACACCGGGATCTGCTCGCCGTTGACGGGATTGACCGCGAACGCACCGGTGAACACGCCGGTCTTGTCACGGTTCTCCTGACGCTCGACGTCGGTCTTGGCCGCGGCCTGCGCGCGGTAGCCGGCAACGGCGGCGGCTGGCGTCTCGGCGCCACCGGTCCAGCGCTCGTCGACGCCGGCCGGCCAAGCAGCGGCGACGATCCGGTCGACGAGCTCGGACTCCGGTGCGACGACCATGTAGGTCGCGCCGAACAGGGTGTCCGGCCGCGTGGTGAAGACGTCGATCACCACCTCGGCGTCGGCCACCGCGAACGAGACCTCCGCACCGTGCGAGCGGCCGATCCAGTTGCGCTGCATGATCATGACCGGCTCGGGCCAGTCGACCCGCTCGAGGTCGTCGATCAGGCGATCGGCGTAGGCGGTGATGCGCATCTGCCACTGCCGGAGGTTGCGCTTGAACACCGGGAAGTTGCCGCGTTCGCTGCGTCCGTCGGCGGTGACCTCCTCGTTGGCCAGCACGGTGCCGAGTCCGGGGCACCAGTTCACCGGCGCCTCGCTCACGTAGGCGAGGCGGTGCTCGTCGATGACGGCGGGGTCGTCCGTGCCGAGCCTCTCGATGAGCTCGGCGATCGGACGCGCCCTCTGCTGCTCGGTGTCGTACCAGGAGTTGAAGATCTGCAGGAAGATCCACTGGGTCCATCGCACGAAGTCGGGGTCGATGGTGGCGAAGGACCGGCGGCGGTCGTGGGCCAGCCCGAGGCGCCGCAGCTGCCGCTTCATCGTCACCATGTTCTCGACGGTGGTCTCGCGCGGGTGACGACCGGTCTCGACCGCGTAGATCTCGGCGGGCAACCCGAACGCGTCGTAGCCGAGCGCATGGAGCACATTGACCCCGACCATGCGCTTGTAGCGGCCCACGACGTCCGTGGCGATGTAGCCGAGCGGGTGGCCGACGTGCAGGCCGGCGCCCGAGGGGTACGGGAACATGTCCATGATGAAGAACTTGTCGGCCGGCAGCTCGGCACCGGGCACGGCGAGGTCGCCGACCGGATTGGGCGCCTCGAACGTCCCCTCCGCCTCCCAGCGGTCCTGCCAGCGGCGCTCGATGTCCGACGCGAGCGCACTCGTGTAGCGGAACGGCGCGTCGGTCGTCGGGCTGTCGGGGCTGGTCACCGACCGAACTTTACTGTCCGCGCGCGGCGCTAGGTTCGACGCATGGACATGAAACTGGAGCTGGTGGCCGTGCCGGTGAGCGATGTCGATCGGGCCAAGGAGTTCTACGTCGACCAAGTCGGCTTCGTCGCGGACCACGACCACGTCGTCACTGACCAGCTGCGCTTCGTGCAGCTCACCCCGCCGGGGTCGGCATGCTCGATCTCCATCGGCACCGGCCTCACCCAGATGGAGCCGGGCTCGCTCGAGGGCCTGCAGATCGTCGTGTCAGACGCCGACGCGATCCGCGCCGAGCTGGTCGGGCGCGGCGTCGAGGCCAGTGACGTCGACGAGCAGCCGTGGGGCCGATTCGTCTACTTCGCCGACCCCGACGGCAACAGCTGGGCGCTGCAGGAGCTGCCGGCGTGGAGCCAGGACGCAGACGGCGTCAACCCGAACGCCTGAGACCCGCCACCACCTCGAGCAGACGCGCCTCCTCGCTGGAGGTCAGCGGCACCTCGAGCTCGTGCAGCAGCTGCTCGAGCTCGCCGTCGCGGAGCTCGCGGTGCTCGGTCGGCTCCCCCGGGCGCCGGAAGGTCACGCTGTCAGCCGACACCGCCGTGTGCCGACCATCCCCGTGCTTGGTCAGCATCAGGCTGTGTCGGAAGTGTGACTCCGGGTAGGTGCTCGTGAAGTGGTGCCCCATCGTGACGTCGACCGGCTGCACCGGAAATTCGTCCGTGGTGTGCATGAGCTCCCAGCCGTCTCGACGCAGGCGGAACAGCTCCCAGCCGGGACCCGCCTCGGCGGCGTCGACACGCCGCACCCGGTGGCGCGAGCCGCCGTAGTCGTCCTCGGCGCCGTCCTGCAGCGGAATCGGCCGGAGCACACTCTGGCCGAATCCCGGGTCCGCCAGCAGCGGCTCCCCGTCGAGCGACACCTCGACGACGCAGTGCGTCCGCGGTGACCTGCTCGGCGGACCGACACGACCGAGCCGGCGTCGGACGTCGTACCCCAGACGCTCCAGCACCGCCGCGAACAGCGTCGCGTGCTCAAAGCAGTAGCCGCCCCTCCCCCGGCCGACGAACTTGGTCTGGACGGCATCGAGCGTGACCCCGGGGTGAGTGCCGAGCAGGACGTCGATGTTGTCGAACGTGAAGGTGCGCACGTGCGCCTCGTGCAGCTCGTCGAGGGCCGCGCGGCTCGGCGCACGCGCGGCGACACCCACTCGCGCCAGGTAGGCCTCCAGGTCGAGGACGTCGATCTGCCACGGATGCTCAGCCACGCACACGAGCCTGCCATGCCTGCCACCGTGGTGGCGACGCTGCGCAGCGTGGACTGAGGGCTAGCCGTAGGTGAGCGCGCAGAAGGACTCGACCTTCTTCGTGGGGCCGGAGACGATGAGCTCGTCGGACTTCGAGATCGACGTCTCCGGCCGCGCGTAGGTGAAGTCCTGGCCGCGACGTTTCACCCCGACGACGGTGACGGCGTACTTCGCCCGGAGGCCGGACTGTTCGAGGGTCTTGTCCCAGGAGACCTCCGGCGCCCGGGTGCGCGCGATGGCGAACCCGTCGTCGAACTCGATGTAGTCGATCATCGCGCCGGTGACCATGTGCGCCACGCGCTCGCCCATCGCCGACTCCGGCCGGATGACGTGGTGGGCGCCGACACTCTCCAGGATGCGCGCGTGCTTGGCGCTGATGGCCTTCGCCCACACCTCCTCGATGCCGAGCTCGACGACGCTGAGCACCGTGAGCACGCTGGCCTCGATGTCGGTGCCGATCCCGACGACGGCGCGATCGAACTGCTCGGCGCCGACCTGGCGCAGGGCCTCGGTGTCGGTGGAGTCGGCGGCCACCACGTGCGTGAAGTCGCTGGAGAACTTCTGCACGATGTCGACACGCTCGTCGACGGCGAGGACGTCGTGGCCGAGCTGGACCAGAGAACGAGCCACGGACGAGCCGAAGCGGCCGAGGCCGATCACCAGCACCGGTGCATGGTTCCCGCTTGACTTAGCCAATGATCGGTTGCTCCTCGGGAAGGTGGTACCGCGTGGTGCGACGGCGCAGGACGAACGCGGACGCCGCTGCAATGGTGCCCACTCGGCCGACGAACATCAAGAACGCGACGGTCATCTGCGCGTCGACGGGCAGCTGAGGGGTGAGCCCGGTGCTCAATCCGACCGTCCCGAAGGCCGAGGCGCACTCGAACAGCACCCGGTCGAACGGGAAGTCGGTCATCGACATCACGATGAAGGTCGAGCCGATCACGAGCATCACCGCGAGCAGGGCGATCGACAGCGCGGTGCGGATCACTGACGCGCTGATCGACCGCCGCCCGATCGTGACGTCGGGATTGCCGCGCAGCTCGGCCAGGATCACGAATCCCAGCAGCAGGAACGTCGTGATCTTGATGCCGCCGGCCGTGCTGGCGCTGCCGCCGCCGATGA
Organism: uncultured Actinomycetota bacterium; assembly: GCA_963695295.1. Classification (GTDB taxonomy): domain Bacteria; phylum Actinomycetota; class Actinomycetes; order Propionibacteriales; family Nocardioidaceae; genus Aeromicrobium. Next base: position 410,813 of record OY968771.1, read on the forward strand.
ACATCAGCACGGTCGCGATGTTGAGCGACTCCGGCCGCACGGCGCCCCAGTCGAAGCTGTTGAGCCCGCCGGAACGGGTCATGACGCTGGCCTCGATCCCGGACAGGATCTTGTCCGACCACGAGAGGCCCCCGATGGTCCCGGTGTTGCGCCACTCGTAGGCCAGGAACAGCACCGCCGCGACGACGAACAAGAAGATCGAGCCCCACACCGTGAGGCGGGTGTGGATGGTCCACTCCGACGGACGGCGCCAGCCTTGGAAGAGCTCCGCGGCGACCGGAAACCCGAGAGCGCCGACGAACACCCCGGTGGCGATGGCCAGCATCACGACGACGTCGCCGGCGTACCGGACGATGCTGTCGGAGTTCAGCGAGAAGCCGGCGTTGTTGAACGCCATCACCGAGTCGAAGACGGCGTGCCAGAGAGAGGTGCCCCAGTCGTCGTAGTAACTGGCCCGGTACTTCACCATCAGCACAGCGGCGATGACGACCTGGAAGAACGCCATGGTGATGGCGACGCGTCGGAACAGCGGTCGAACCTCTCCGATGCTGACCACGTGCATGTCGGCTTGGGCGACGAGGCTGGTGCGGAGGCCGAGTCGCCCGCCGATGAACAGGCCGAGCACGGTGGCGAGTGCCACGATGCCGAGCCCGCCGATCTCGGCGAGGACGACGATGATCCCCTGGCCCGCCGGCGTCCAGTAGGTGGCGGTGTCGACGGTGGCCAGCCCGGTCACCGTGACCGCCGACGTCGAGGTGAAGATCGCGGCCGGAAGGCTGGCCGAACCCTCACCGGAGCGGGCGAACGGGAGCAGCAGCGCGCCCGTTCCGACCACGATCAGGCCGAGGAAGCTGAGCGGGAGCAAACGGACCGGGTGCAAGATGGCATTCGGCAGCCGCGGTCGTGGCACGTCCCGACGGTACTGCAGGTGTCTGCGAGAATCGGGGCAATCATGGCGAGCTTCACGTTCGGAGCCGGCAACGCCCGCAAGCTCCTCGGACTCCCCGTGTACGCGTGTTCGGCCGTGATCAGCCTGATCGTCCCGCGCTCCGACCGGCTCTGGGTCTTCGGTTCGGGCATCGGCCTCGGTGAAGGCGCGCTCCCGCTCCTCCGGCTTGCGCAGCAACGACTGGACGACGCGACGAGGCTCGTGTGGCTCGCCCGGAGCGCCGCGGAGGTGCGCGAGGCCCGGGCGCTGGGGTTGGACTCCGTGCGCAAGGACGGCTGGCGGGGGTTCTGGACGACCTTGCGCGCTCGCGTCATCGTCGTGACGCACGGGTTCGGCGACGCCAACCGCTACGGCGTGCGCGGCGGCTTCGTCGTGCAGCTGTGGCACGGAGTGCCGTTCAAGCACCTGCACCTCGACTCGCCGTCGACGTACGCGGTGTCGTTCCTTCCCGATCTCGGCGTCGTCCGCCGGATGCTGGGCTACGGCTACCGGCGGGCCGGGCGCGGCCTGTCGCTGTTCCCGGTGTCGTCGGAGCGGGTCAAGCCGAGCATCGTGAGCGGGTTCGGCGTCGAGCCCGACCGCGTGGCCGTCGTCGGCGACGTCCGTGACGACGTGCTGCTGACCGGTGACGAGCCGACCCGGGTCGAGGCCGCCCGGTCGGTGCTCGACGCCGCCCTGCCCGACCTGCCCCCGGCGTCGCGAACCGTGCTCTTCGCGCCGACGTGGCGCGACGGCGAGATCGATCCCACCGTCCCGACGACGTCGGAGTGGGACGCGATCGTCGCCTGGCTCGACCGCAACGATGCCGTCCTTCTCGTCCGCACCCACCCGCTCGGGCGAGGCAGCTACGCGGACGGGCCGGCCCGCTCACCCCGCATCCGCCTGCTCGGACCGGACCTGGTGCGCGACGTCAACACGATGCTGTGGGCGATCGACGCCGTCATCACCGACTACTCCTCACTCGTCTTCGACTATGCGCTGGTCGGGCGCCCGGTCGTCTTCTTCGCGCCCGACCTCGACTCGTACGCATCCTCCCGGGGGTTCTACCTCCCCGTCGCCGAGTTCACCGGCGGGCGTGCGGTCACGACATGGGCCGACGCGCTCGAACGCCTGGACGCCGCACTCGCCGAGGACTCGGACGGTCCGGCGCATCGACACGCACGCCACCTGCGCCAGGAGTTCTTCGACGTCCTCGACGGGCGGGCCGCGGAGCGGGTGCTCGACGAGATCCTGGCTCGAACCGGCTCGGACGCGCACACCAGCTCACGCTCGATGCTGATCGACCGACCCACGGTGACGGGCCTGGCCTACGACCACGCGACCTCGACGCTCACCCTCGACGGCGATCCCCGGCTGGCCGGCGCCGCCCTGGTCGGTCGACGCGCCCGCGTCGAGGCCCACGAGGGAACGCTCGAGCTGCTCGCGTCCCGGTGGGGATTCGACCCCCTGGCCCTCCCCAGTGACACGTACCGCCTGGAGCTGCCGGACGGGTCGACGCGCGTCGACGTCGCCGCCGCACCGCTGGAGATCCGGCACGAGCTGTTCCATGCCTCGGCGCGGGGGCACGCCGGCGGCCTCGTCGTCGACGTCCGCGCGCCGCTCGCGGAGGACGAGCGGGGCCCGAAGGCGCAGGAACGGCTCGAACGGGCGTACCGGCGCGGCTCGCCAGAGCCCGAGGACGCAGTCTTCCTCGAGAGCTTTCGCGGACGATCGGCGGCCTGCAACCCGCGCGGCATCGAACGCGCTCTCAGCCAGATGCGGCCGTCGACACGGCGGTACTGGAGCGTGGTCGACGGATCGGTGCCGGTCCCCGACGGGTCGGTCCGGCTGATCGAGGGCAGCCGGGAGTGGTGGCGCGTGCGCGCGTCGGCCCGGGTCTTCATCGTCAACGACTGGTTGCGCAAGCGCTACCGCCGCCGCCCACACCAGCACGTCCTGCAGACGTGGCACGGCTCGACGCTCAAGCGGCTGGCCCGCGACCGACCCGACGCCGGTTGGCGCACGAAGCTCGCGGCGACGCGGGAGGGCCGTCGCTGGGACGCCGTCCTCGCGCAGAACGAGTTCAGCGCCGAGCACTTTGCCTCGGCCTATGCCTTCGGCGGCCCGGTGTGGGTGGAGGGGTACCCACGCAACGACGTCCTCTCACACCCCGAGTTGGCTGCCGGCGTCCGCACACGACTCGGGCTGGAGGCGGGCACCCGCGTCGTGCTGTACGCCCCCACGTGGCGCGAGGACCGTGCCGCGATGATCGACCACCTCGACGTCGCCGCGTTCGCGCGCGCCCTCGGCCCCGACCACGTGCTGCTCGTGCGCGGCCACAGCAGCACCTGGGAGCACGGTAGCGACCACGCGGGGGCCGGCGTTCTCGACGTCACCGGCTACCCGGACGTCTCCGACCTGCTGCTCGCGGCCGACGTGCTGGTCACCGACTACTCCTCGGTGATGTTCGACTGGATGTCGACCGGCCGACCGATCGTCTTCTTCGTGCCGGACCTGGCGCGCTACCGCGGCGAGCTGCGCGGCTTCTACGCCGACCTGCTGGCCGAGGCACCCGGCCCCGTCGTCGAGGACGTCGACGCCCTCGTGGAGGCAGTACTTCACCCCGACCCGCACCGCGAGCGCGTCCGCGACTGGCAGGAACGCTTCACCTCCCACGACGACGGGCGAGCCGGACACCGCGTCGTACAACGGATGATCGACGCCGGCTGGTTCGACTAGTTGCCGCTCAGCGGCGGCATGATTTCCACCGGCCGCCGGCTTCCTGAAGCTGTCCCCAAGCTGCTGGTCAGAGGGTGATTTCACCCTCGCTTCTCCGTAGATTCGAGACATGACTTCACGCGCCGACACCCTGCTCGATCGGGTGGGTCCGCGCGCCCGCGAACAGGCTCGTGCAGAGGCGCGCACCACGCTGGCGATGCTGGAGTTCGCCGACGCCCGTCGCGCCGAGTACGAAGCCGGTGGCCACTCTCCCGACCGCGACCTCGAGCTCGCCTCGATCGCGCACGAGCTGGCGGTCGAGCTGCAGATGAGCGTCCGCACGGTCCAGAACAGATTGCATCAGGCCAGAACAGTCAGGTGGCGGAGCCCCTCGGCGTGGGAGGCGTTCGTGTCCGGCCAGATCGACGGCTACCGACTGCGAGTCATCAGCGAAGCGCTCAGCACCCTGCGTGACCCACGATCCGACGGAATCCTCGACGACCGGGTGGTCGGCTACGCGACCACCCACACCGCTGCCGAGCTACGAGCCTGGCTGAAGCGCCTCGCCGCCCGACTCGAACCTGAGCACCACGACGCGCGCGCCCGCGACGCCGTCAACGACCGCCGGGTCCACATCGACCACCGCGACGACGGAGTCTCCGAGCTGTGGGCGCTGCTGCCCACCTCCCAGGCCGCGGCGATCGACACCATGCTCGGCGAGGCGCTGCTGTCCAAGCCGTCCGACGACACCCGCACCAGCGACCAGTACATGGCCGACGAGCTGGCCCGCCGACTGCTGACCAGCGCCAACGACGAGCCGGGCGTCACCGCCACCATCGCCCTGACCATCCCGGCCACGTCGCTGGCCGGCCTGTCCGACGAGCCGGGCACCAGCCTCGATGGCCGCTGGGTGCTCCCCGCGTCGATGGTCCGTGAGCTCGCCACCCGCACCGGCACCCTCTTCCACCGGGTCATCACCGATCCAGCAGGCGGCGTCCTCGACGTCACCAAGCTCGGCCGGTTCGCTCGGGCCGACCTGGAGTTCGGCATCGAGGTCCGCGACGGCGTCTGCCAGTTCCCGACCTGCACCCGCGATGCCGCGAGGTGCGACAAGGACCACCGCGTCCCCTGGCCCCACGGCCCGACCAGCGGCCAGAACATGTGGTCACTGTGCCGGCGACATCACCGCATGAAGACCGCCGGCATCTTCACCGCCAAGCTGGACGAGAACGGTCGAGCGGTCTGGCACCTGCCGTCGGGACGACACGTCGCAGCCGAGCGAATGGAGCTCACCTGACACTGGGCCGAGGCCCGGGTGAATCGGCGACCCAGAATTCCGCGTCAGTTCGCCCAGATTGATGTGGCAACCTTGCCGGCACTTGTCCTCCCGGACATGCTGGTGGTCGGTTCAGGTTGTGATGACGACGGCCAAGCTGCCGCGTGTGAGGATCGTTCCATGGACCGAACCGTGGGCGCCGAGCTGGGAATCACTGCCCACGGCGAGTGCCAAGTAGAACTGCAGATTGCCGTCGCTCGCACGCCGGGCCTGCAGGTCACCGAAAAGCTTGCCGTAGTTCATCGAGGACGTCGAGCTCAATACTGTCGAGGTAGACTACCCCTCACGAGGGCCGACTCCATCTCGTCACCCTGCCGGAAGGCTATTCAGAGGTCTCCTACGAGGCGCAGGTACGCGGGACCGCCGAGATCACCGCGCCTTCACTGGCCGACCTATCCCTCTATCGCCGGCCAAGCCGCTACATCGAGTCCGACACCTTCGGCGGCTTCGCCTCATCCGAGTTCGCAGGGGTGCACGACGGTGATCTGCTCGAGGCCGTCTCCTCCTGGGTTGGCACCCGACTCGCCTACGTGCCGGGCAGTAGCGGCCACACGGACGGAGCAACGCAGACCCTGGTGGGCGGTGCCGGAGTCTGCCGTGACTACGCCCACCTTGTGATCGCACTCTTGCGCGCACTCCGGGTCCCGGCCCGACTCACCGCCGTCTACGCGCCGGGCTGCGACCCCATGGACTTCCACGCGGTCGTCGAAGCCTTCGTCGCCGGCGGCTGGTATGTCGTGGACGCAACCGCGCTCGCGCCACGCTCCTCGCTCGTCCGGATCGCAACCGGGCGCGACGCCGCGGACACTGCGTTCATGACCACCGTCGCGGGCGGTGCCGACCTCAACTGGTCCCTGGTGAACTCCATCGCCGACCACGGCCTGCCCCACGACGATCTCGACCAACTGGTCGCCATCCGCTGACGTAGAGGCAGTCCTGCCCACTCGCCCGATCACGGTGCGGGAGTCCCCAGCACGGTCTGGGGTGTCGGAGGCGGTCCGCGCCCACCACCGGCGTCGAGGTCGGCGCCTCTCCCTTTGGGCAGCTAGCAACGCCTCCCAGATCGCCTCGGGGGCATCTGGGGTCTCAGGCGGCAGCGGCAACCCCCTCTGTTCCGCCTCCGTGCGGAGCAACTGAACCAAGTACCCAGCCGATTCTCTTGAACTGGACGTGGTTATCAAAGCGTTCTGATCGAGCCGTGCGACCTGGATGATTCGAAGGACACTGACCCGTCGCGCCTTGACTGATTGTCGAGGCAGAAACTCACGCCATACCATCGTTTCCCACGGTCAGCGAGGTGTGGCTGCGCTTGCTCGAAGCGCATGGACTCTAGACCTTCCCGTCCAACCCTGGACTACTTCGAAGGTTGCTTGCTGAACCGTGACAACACGAGATGTACAACTGACTGATTGGATGAAGCGAGATGTATGTACAAGTAATCAATTTCAACCTTGAGGGCATGACGGAGGAAGAGTGGCACGCCGCCGGCAGACGCTTGCTTGAAAACTATTCTCAAACTCCCGGTCTTCTCGCCAAGGTCTGGATCGGTAATGCTGAAAGCAACACCTTCGGTGGAATCTATTTTTGGCAGGACGAAAAGGCGCTGGATGACTTCAACGAGGGCCCGTTGGGGCAGCGGATCATGAACCATCCAAATTACGCGAACGTCAGCTTCAACCGCTTTCGGGTCGTGGACGAGCTCACGAAGAAGACGCAGCAAGACATAGAGGTTCTCTAGAAGAGAGCTTGCGCCGAGAATTGATTTCGATCAAGGTCAATAGCTATGGGTTGGACGGAGTCTTACGGGTCCCCACTCCGGTCCTTCGAGCGTGGCCTCATAGAGGGTGCCGTCTGCGCCTAAATAGTTGAAGTCCAACGACCGAGCCCGTGGCAACCTCGACCGCCACGGCGTCCACTTCCTCACCGCCTACGTGGCGGGAGTCTGAGGCTGCGGACATGCCGGGACGAGCTGTCTGGGTCAGGTGCTCTCGACCTTTGCGAAGCGCTGGAATGCAGCCTGCTTGGTGGTGCCCAGCGCTGCGCCGACAACAGTCCACGTGTCACCTGCTGCTCGGGCCGCCGCCACCGCATCGCGCAGTTCCTTGTCAGCGGACTCAAGGCTCTTGCGGGCCTCGATGATCCGTCGAAAGTGGGTCGCGTCCCGAAGACTCTCGGGCGCGACGGAATCGAGCCCGGTCTCGTCCTTCCTCGACTTCATCTTCATCTGATTTCACCGCCTTCACAGCGCGTCATAGAACCTGGGGCGTAGCCGGTCAGCGTGGATGATGCGAATCGGTTCGTCCGCCGGGACCGCAACAAGCTCCAGCAAGTTGCCCGACATGTCCGGCCCGATCACGAACAACCTCTCCTCACCTTCGTATTCGAACTCGGCGAGCTTGATCGCGTTTTCCCAGGCGTGGACTATCGACTCAACGCTGATCCCGTGCTTGCGCGCCGAGTCCGCAACCTCCACGCGTCAAGGATACCTTGACGGGCGCAGGCGTCAAGCCAACCTTGACGGGGATACTCCGTGCGATGGCGCACAGTCAGCTGCGTCATATCGCCGCGTCCCGGACGCGCCCGAATCTGCCGATGAGCGTGCGGAAGATAGGTAGGCGTTTTCTGGACGCTCTCAGGCCCGGTCCTCAAGAAATTGACTCTTCCACTGTGTCGCGAGCCAGGTTGCGTACTGGTCATCGGTCCAGTTCCGTTCGACAACGAGCCGCTGCCAAAGGTGGCCGTCGAGCATCGAGTACATGATGTCGCTACATTCATCCTCGCTGACCGCGAGCTGTCCGGTCGCTGCGGCTCCTTGGGCGAACTTGGTGGCTACGTCGAGGACCCGTCCGTGCCACTCGTCGAGCATGGCCCGCGCGCCCGGCTCGGATGCGGCGGCGCCTTCGATGGCGCGAAGGAGAGGCGCACTGCGGCGGTTGCGCTTCGTGGTGTGCCGGGCGAAGCCGTCTAAGCGCTGCGCGAGGTCGGGCAGCTGCAAGATCTCCTGGGTCTCCGGTCGGTCATAGAGAGTCGTCGCGTCACTGTCGCCGCGGAACATCACGAACCAAGCGCTGCGGAGCAGTTCCGCCTTGTTCCCGAATGACTTGTAGATCGTCTCGGCCGAGACGCTCGCGGCCTTCGCCACGTCGGCGATCGTCGTGTTGCCGTACCCGTTCTGCACGAAGAGGTCGTGTGCGACGTGGCTGATCCGCTCGCGATTCTCCTGCGCCTGCCGGGCGCGGCTCGTCGAGTCGTAGGACCTCTTGACAGTGCTCATTATTGGGTACAGTCTTTCTGTAATGGAAACAGTTTAACTGTACCTGAGGAGCGGCATGGCATCCAGCATCGAGGCGTTCGTGGACGCGGCCCTGCCGCGAATTCGCGCAGCCCAGACCGAGCTGTACACCGGCGACGCCACCTCGTGGCAGGACTACTGGTCGAGCGCCGAGCCCGTCAGTTGGCTTGGCCATTTCGGGACGTGCGCAACAGGGGCCGCGTCGGTCCGTGAGCATTCCACGCGGGTGGCCTCCCGCTTCACGGATCTCGACAGGCTGGACATCGAAGTGCTGGTGTCTGATGTCCTCTGCGAGATCGGCTACCTGGTCACCCGCGAGCGACTGTCGATGCGCCTCGATGGCGAGCGGTTCGACCAGAGCGCCCGGGTCAGCCGGATCCTGCGTCGAGAGAGCGGTCAGTGGCGGATCGCCCATGGCCATGCCGACCTCGACCCGCTCACTTTGGGCCTTCCCTTCAAGCCACCCACTCAACCAGCAGGAGACGGACCATGACCCCCGAGACCCAGGCATTCCTCGCCGAAATGATCCCCGCCCAGATCGCCGCCGACCGTGAGATCCACAACGGCAACCCCGAGCCGAGGATCGAGCAATGGAGCCACGCCGACCCGATCTCGCTGTTCGGTGCGAAACTCACGTCGACAGGCTGGAACGACGTCGAGCCGGCATTCCATGAAGTCGCGTCCTGGTTCACCGGAGCGAAGAGCTTTGACATCGAGGTGATCCACGCTGAGGCCAGCGGCGACGTGGCCTTCGTGGCGGCGATCGAACACAGCCAGGCCGTCACCGATGGTGTCGCGCGCAAGTACCAACTGCGGACGACCCACGGCTACCGCCGCGAGAACGGCGTTTGGAAGATCACCCATCGCCACGCCGACTTCATGCCTGAAGCGTCAGCCCCTCTGTTCAGCGAGACTCAGCAGTAGCGGGCGTCGCAGCACCTGGTCCGCTCGCTCATGCCGCGATGCGTGCGTCTCATCGCCGCGATCGACCCGCCCGAACCCTAGGTGTCGACCCTCGAGGTGTCGACGGAGTCGCCGCCGCCGCGGGCCGTGCCCACGATGAAGCCGGCGCCCCAGCAGAGGTGCATCGTGGCCAGCACCAGGACGTAGCGCAGTCGGTCGAGCAGCGAGCCGGTGGCCGTGACCGCCGCCACCGCTAGGGCGGCGGCGTACGCCAGGGGCCCGAGATACACCAGCGACGCGACCCAGCTCGCGGTGCCGCTCAGGGCCCCGGTCAGCTGCAGCACGGCCACGACCAGCGCGACGACCAGGGTGAGGACGAGCACGGGCGGGGCGAAGAAGCGCAGCGGGTTCTTGGCACCCAGGCGCCGGGTGAGCTCGCCCCGCCAGATGCCGGTGGACAGGAACTGCCGGGCGAGCTTGTTCCAGGTGTCGCGGGGCCAGTACGTGACCCGCAGACTGGGGTCGAGCCAGACCAGGTGTCCGGCTCGCCGGAGCCGGAAGTTCATCTCCCAGTCCTCGCCGCGACGCAAGGACTCATCGAATCCCCCGATCTCCCGGACGGCGGACGCTCGCATGATGCCGAGGTACGCGGACTCCGCCGGACCGGGCTCGGCGTGCCCGGCGTGGTAGGAGGCTCCGCCGAGGCCGAGCCGGCTGTTGTACGCGCGGGCGACCGCGGCCTGGAAGCCCGGTCGGCCGGTCGCGACCATGATGCCGCCGAGGTTGGCGGCCCCTCGCTCGGCGAGCTCGGCCACGCCGCGCGCCGTGTAGTCGTGCTCGAGCTGGGTGTGGGCGTCGACCCGGATGACCACGGGATGCCTGGCCATCGCGATGGCCAGGTTGAGCCCGACCGGGATGTGCATCTCGGGGTTGTCGACGACCCGGATGCGGTCGTCGTCGGCCGCCAGCCGGCGCACCACCTCGTCGGTGCCGTCGGAGGAGGGCGCGAGGGCGAGGACGACCTCGACCGGGCCCTCGTACTCCTGGTTGAGGATGCTCTGGACGGCCGCCTCGACGTAGCGGACCTCGTTGAAGATCGGCATCACGTACGAGACGCCGGCGAGATGATCAGCGGCGATCGGGCTCACCTGCCTTCGCGAGGGCGCGGACGACGGTCAGGTCGTCGGGGTGCGTCACCTTCATGGTGCGGTGGTCGCCCTCCACCCAGACGACCGTCTCGTCCGGAAACGCGCGCAGGACGGCGGTGACGTCGTCGCTCGGCAGCCGCGCCGAACCTTGGGCGTCGAGCGGCGGCGAGGGTGACGGTCCGGCCAGCCGCGCCCATGCGTCGGCGAGCAGGTCGCGCCGGAATCCTTGCGGCGTCTGGTGGAGTCGCACCTGGTCGCGATGCGGCATCGAGACCACGCGGTGCCCGGACTCATCGAGCACCACGACGGTGTCGGCCGGACGGACCATGGTGGCGACGACGTCGGCACCCTCGAGCGCATCGAGGCACCGCTCGACCGTGGCCCGCGGGAGGAGTGGTCGGGCCGCATCGTGGACCAGCACGTGCGTGACCGACGGCTCGAGGCTGTCGAGCGCGCGGATGGTCGACGCGGCACGGGTGTCGCCGCCGAGCAGGATCCCGGTGATCGGCTCGTCCGCCAGGACGTCGCGCGTGGCCGCCTGGTGCTCGGCCGAGGTGACGACCCAGACCTCCGCAATGCGATCGACGTCCACGAAGGCGCGCGTCGCGTGCTGCAGGATCGTGGCGTCGCCGAGGGTCTCGAACTGCTTGGGACGGCCCCCGAACCGCTGCGACGTGCCCGCAGCGAGTACGACCGTTGCCACCCTCATGTTCGCCCTCACTTTGTAGACTTCGCGTCCAAGACCCTACTTGAGCTGAAACCGAGGCGACCATGACCGTGACGCGCCCGGCCGGTCGCCGAGTGCGCGAGCCCGCATCGCGCCCTCGGGTGCGACACCGGCGTCGCGCCGCTCGCCGTCGCGGGCTCGTCCGGCTGCTCGTGGCCGGGCTCTTCCTCGGCATCGTCTCGGTCGCCGCGCTGGTCCTCTTCACCCCCAAGGCGGTGCTCACCGGGGAGCCGAGCCTGGACACGCCCGGTCCGCCCCGCGTCAGCGAGACCGCCGGGACCATGCTGCGGGTGAGCTGGCGGCCGGTCCTGTTCTCGGACTACTACGAGCTCACCGTCGGCGCGGGCGAGGCCGGCGAGAAGCTGCGGGTCGAGGGCACCGAGGTGCAGGTGCCGAACCTGCAGGCGGGCACCGACTACGCGGTGCGGGTCCGGGCGATCAAGCAGCTCAAGGACGACGACCCCGTGCGGAGCAAGGCGTCTCCGCCCACCGCCACCCGCACCGCGCCCGACGGGCGTCCGGCGCTGCTCGTCCCGGCCAACCCCGAGGTGACGAAGGCCGGCAACACCTCGCTCGACCTCACCTGGGACGGCGTGGACACCGCCGACCGCTACCGCGTCCAGCTCGCCTCGACCAAGGCCTTCAAGAATCCGCGGGTCGTCACGACGAAGGAGCGCACCGCGACGTTCGACGGCCTGGACGCGGCCACGCCGTTCGTCGCCCGCGTCCGGGCGCTCGGCTCGAACGGGTTCAAGAGCGCCTGGTCGGAGACGATCCGCACCGAGACGATCCAGCCGGACGACCCGCAGCCGTTGCACGTCGGCACCTACAACATCCGCTGCCACAGCTGTGGCGGCCCGCCGTGGGTCAGTCGACGCGCCGCGGTCGCCGCGTCGATCGCGTCGCACGGCCTCGACGTCGTCGGCCTCCAGGAGGCCCAGCAGTCGACGCCGAACGGTGTCGGAGTCGCCCAGTTCACCGACCTGATGCGGCAGCTCGACGTCCGCGAGGGCGGCTGGCGGATCACCGACAAGCGCATCAACGGCACCTTGGGCGTCCGCATCATCTACAACACTCGCGCGGTGCGCTTCGTCCGGGGCGGCGCGACGCGATACAGCAACCAGCTGAGTGGCCACCAGTTCCGGCAGCGGTTCTACACCTGGGCGATCTTCACGCAGCGATCGTCGGGCAAGAACTTCCTGTTCGTCGACACCCACCTCGAGCCGCGCTCGGTGGGAGTCCGGCTCCAGCAGGCGCGCCAGCTCGCCCGCGATGTCGCTGAGCTGCGCGGCAACCTGCCGTCCATCGTGGTCGGTGACCTCAACGCGTCGCAGTTCCAGGTCTACGGCGTGCACGACGCGCTCAAGGGCGCCGGCTTCGTCGAGCCGCTCGGCATCCAGCGGTCTTCGCACGCGATCGGCCCAGACGCCACGGTCGAGAAGCGGATCAACACCCACGTCAGCAGCTTCAACAACTTCGGGTCCCGGCCGATCCAGCGGTCGACCACGAACTCCAACGGCACGTTCATCGACTACATCTTCACGACGCCCATGCGGGTGCTGGAGTACGAGGTCGTCATCGACCTGGACTCCTCGGGCCGCTTCCGGGGCGGGCCACCGTCGGACCACAACATGCTCCGCGCGGTGGTCGGTCTGCCCTGAGCCTCAGGCGTCCTCGCCGGCGCCGGCCTCGAGGTCGTGTCGCTCCACGAGCGTGCGCTTGCGCTCGGAGGGGTCGAACGCGAACAGTGCGTCGACGGCCCGCTCCGAGGCGTGACCGTCGTCGGCGTGATTGAAGCGGCGGTTCCAGGCGTCGTACCGATCGGCGAAGGTGGGGACCCAGGACTCGATCGAGGCCAGCAGCTCGACGACCTCGCCGGGGGTACGCACGACCGGCCCGGCGGCGACCTCTTCCAGGTCGAAGTAGACGCCCCGCACCCTCGGGTCGGTGTACTCGTCGAGGTCGGGAGTGAAGAAGATCATCGGCCGCCGGGTGACGCTGAAGTCGAACATCATCGAGGAGTAGTCGGTGATGAGCACGTCTGCGGCGAGGTACAGGTCGTTGATCTGCGGGTACGTGCTGACGTCGACGACGTCGTCGTGCCGCACGACCTCGGCGAGGTCGAGCGTGCGGACATGGCCCCGCTGCAGGAACGTGAAGGAGGGGCCGAGCCGTTCGGACAGCTCCACGACGTTCAGGAGCTCGACCTGCTGTCCTTCCTCCCGCCAGGTGGGGGCGTACATGACCGCGGTGTTGCCCTCCGGAATACCGAGCAGGGCACGGATCTCGGCGACCCGGGCCGGGTCGGGGTCGCGGAGCTCGTCGTTGCGTGGATAGCCCGACTCGACCACGCCTTCGGGGAAGTCGTACGCGCGCGCGATGATCGGCGTCGTGTCGGAGTTCTGCGAGAGGAACAGGTCCCAGTTGCTGCGCTCCAGGCGGGCCTTGTCGAGGTACCCGCGGCCCTTCTTGGACCGGTCCAGGCCGATCTTCTTGAACATCGAGCCGTGCCAGGTCTGCAGGACGGTCTGGAAACCGCGCTTCACGTAGCGGGTGCGGAGCCACTCGTTGGTGACGATCCAGCGGGCCGTCTCGCGGATCCGCCACCATTCCTGCGACCCGATGACCAGCGGAGTCGCGCCTGCGGGCACCTCGATGGAGTAGTCGTCGACGGACCAGTACCGGGGCAGGTCGGGGAGCCGCCGCGCGATCTCGCGGTCCATCGCCCGCGGGTTGCAGGTGGCGTTGCGTCCGAAGAAGCTCTCGAAGTAGACCGCGTCGACGGCCGGCAGCTGCCCGTGCGCGAAGCGCTCGAACAGGATGCTCTGGTGGTACGAGCCGTACTCGGAGTCGAGTCGCGGACGGGTGACACGCAGACGGAACTCATCGCGCTGGGCCAGCTCGAGGCGCAGCCGGGTGTCCGGTCGTGAGTCGACGAGCGGCAGCCGGTCGACGAGCGCCCGGTCGACGAACGTGCTGAAGGCTTCGCCGTCGACGCGGCCCTCGAGGTCGTAGGCCCCGCGCATCGGCGGCAGGTCGGGTCCGCCCCACCTCGAGACGCGCAGCGGGACGGTCGCGGTGAACCGCTCACCGTCGACGTCTTCGAGAGTGACCGGGAGGTCGTGGTGCGGTCCGGCCATCACCAGCGAGAAGGCCGCCGGGTCGCCGATGACCGTGCCGGCGAGCCGGAGGTGCGGGTTCTCGTCGTCGTCGACCCGCTCGACGTGGTCGACCTCGACGAAGTGCGGGATGTCGACGACCTGGAGGGCACGATCGAGGCCTCCCCGCACCAGCACCGGACTCGCGGCATCGGGACGGTGGCCGAGGGCGTCGTCGAGCAGCGTCAGGGCACCTCCTGAGCCCGTCCTGGCCGTCCAGGTGGGCGGATGCCGGTCGCCGGTCTCGTCGTCGACGACCATGCGGCCGGGCGGCAGCGTTCCGACGAAGCGGACGCCGTCGGCGTCGGTCGTCGGGCTGAGGACGACATCGTCCTGGCCCGCCCCGCGCAGGGTCACGGCGTCGACGCCGCCATCGGCCCGCAGGCTGATCTGGCGCCCGTCGAGCGCAACCTCCCGCACGAGCGCTCCGGGACGCCGGGTGACGACCTGGACTCCGCGCCGCTCATGGAAGACCGGGCCGACGAGGCGATCAGCACCCATGGGCCGGAGCCGCATCACCGCCGGCGAGCCGAAGTGGTAGATCCGGCGCAGATGGCCCCAGGTGCGCCGCCCGCCACCGCTGATCCGGACGCGCACCCGCCACGTCTTGCCGGTGGGCAGCGCGGCCAGGTCGGCCGCCGTGAACCGAGCCTCGAAGGCCATCGTGCTGTAGTCGAGCTCGGCCCGCGGGACCGCCCCGAGCACGTCCGGTTCATCGGCCGGCAGGACGGTCGCGCGGACGCGCGAACGGGCCCACCGGCGATGCAGCCACACCTCGAACTCCGGTCGGGGTCCCTGGTCGGCACCACGGACGAAGGCCCAGCCCCGGAGCACGAGGTCGTCGTCCTCCCAGACCGCCCGCCGCAGGTTCGCCATCCAGCCGAGGTGCAGGAACGGGAACCACCGGCCGAGCAGCCGGTAGGTGGTGCGGACGAGCTGGAACAGCTGCCGGACGCGCGGATTCGGCGACAGGCGGGCCCGGTTCGCCGCCCGCCGCAGCAGGATCTTGGGGTCCACGCGACGACCTCAGCCGAACACGTGCGCGTCGGTGCGCGCGGACTCGAGAACGCGGGCCATCCACCGTGACTCCGACGCGCGGAGCCGGAACGTCTCGCGCTCCCCACGGCGGATCAACGAGCCGAACTCGGCGATCTCGTAGCGCAGGCCGTCGCCGTCGAACTTGTAGTAGAACTTCTTGTTGTCCGACTGGTTCTCGAACCGCACCTCGAAGTACTCGGTCTTCCACCATGGCGCGGGCACGTAGATGTAGCCGCGGGTGCCGGCGATGACGAGATCGCCCTCGGCCTTGACACCGAGTCCGGTCCGGGCCGAGGCCACCGCGTGTGGGTAGCGGAAGTCGATGCGGGAGTACAGCTCGACGTTGCTGGACTCCGGACGGAACGACGACGTACGGATCTCCTCGTGACCCTCGCCGAGCAGCTTGACCACCGCGAGCAGCGGGTAGCTGGCCAGCTCGGACAGGCTGCCGCCCTCCTGCGCTGCGTCGAGCTCGCGCAGGTCGCCGGTGGTCAGCTTGGTGAACGTGGCGTCGACCGAGCGGATGTCGCCGATCGAGCCGCTCCGAGCCACCGCGACAAGTCGCTGGAACCCCGGCGAGAACGCGGTCTTGACGGCCTCGAGCAGCACCACGTCGGCCTGCTCGGCGGCCTGCTGCATCCGGGCGCAGTCGGCCTCGGTGAGGCTCATCGGCTTCTCGCACAGCACGTGCTTGCCGCGTTCGATCGCCGCGAGGGAGTACTCGAGGTGCGTGCCGTGCGGGGTGGCGACGTAGACGGCCTCGACCGCGTCGAGCAGCTCCTCATAGGAGCTCGCGGCCAGGTCGAGGTCATGGCGGTCGACGAACGTCTTGACGTTGGCGGGGTCACGCGACCAGGCGCCCTCGACGTCGATGCCGCTCACGAAGTGCGCCTCGTCGATGAAGCGGTTGGCGATGCGCCCGGTACCGACGATGCCGAGGCGCATGATGCCGGCGTTCTCGGCCCGCAGCTGGGTGCTGGAGATGCCCTTCGTGCGCTCGAGGTAGACGACCTCGCAGTAGTCCTTGAGGTAGTCGAACTTGCCCAGCCAGTCCGAGCCGATGGCGAAGATGTCGACGTGGTGCTTCTGGATGTCGTTGATCTTCTGGCCCTCGTACTCCTCGATGATCACCTCATCGGCGAGGCCACTGTCCTGGACGTTCTGGATGCGGTCCATCAGGCTCTGCTGCACGTTCAGCTTGCCGCGGGCGTCGTCGAAGTTCTCCGTGGTGACGGCCACGATCAGGTGGTCACCGAGGGCGCGGGCGCGCTCGAGGAGGCGTCGGTGCCCGTCGTGGAACAGGTCGAACGTTCCGTAGGTGATGACGCGCATGAGGCTCCTCGGGGTGGACATGCTGCCACCACAGGCTACCGAGGCCCCCCGGTGAAACCGAATCCCGCCACGGACCGGTGCGGTGGGACAATGGGGCTAGCCTTGCAGGCGTGACTCGTGGCATCGACCTCTCCGCCATCGACCCTGACATCCGGATCCAGGACGACCTCTTCCGGCACGTGAACGGCCCGTGGCTGCGCAGCACCGACATCCCGGCCGACCGGGCCACCGCCGGGGCGTTCATGACGCTGTTCGACGAGGCCGAGAAGAAGGTGCGCTCGATCGTCGAGGCCTGCCGCGACCACCGGTCCACCGACGAGGGCTCCGGGTCCGCGACGGCGGACAGTCGCGGAGCAGCGCAAGATCGGCGACCTCTATGCCAGCTTCATGGATGAGGAGCGCGTGGAGGCCCTCGGCGCCCAGCCGTTGGCCGACGAGCTCGGCCAGGTGGAGGCCATCACCGACGTGCCCTCCCTCGTGCGCACCCTCGGCACGCTCGAACGCCACGGCGTGGGCAGCGTCTTCGGCCTGTTCATCGCGCCCGACCGGGGCCAACCGGACCGGTACGTCACCCATCTCCTCCAAGGCGGCATCGGCCTGCCCGACGAGAGCTACTACACCGACGACCAGTTCGCGGCCATCCGCACGGCCTACGTCGACCACGTCGCCACGATGCTCGACCTCGCCGGTCTCGACGACGTTCGCGCCCGGGCCCAGCGGGTCATGGACCTCGAGACGCAGATCGCCTCCCACCACTGGGACCGCGTCGCCTGCCGCGACACCCAGAAGACGTACAACCTGGTCACCGTCGAGGAGCTGCAGGCGCTGGCCCCGACCTTCGACTTCACCGCGTGGTCCACGTCGGCCCGCATCCCGGCGCCGGCGGTGGCCGAGGTCGTGGTGGCCCAGCCGTCGTTCCTGACCGGCCTGGCCGACCTGCTGGTGGAGGAGGAGCTGCCCGCCTGGTGCGACTGGCTGCGCTGGAAGATCGTGCACAGCGGCGCGCCCTACCTCTCCGCCGCCTTCGTCGAGGCCAACTTCGAGTTCTACGGCCGCACCCTCAGCGGCACCGACGAGCTCCGTCCGCGCTGGAAGCGCGGCGTCGGCTTCGTCGAGAGCGCCATGGGCGAGGCGGTCGGCAAGATCTACGTCCGCACCGAGTTCCCGCCGGCGGCGAAGGAGCGCATGGGCGAGCTGATCGACCACCTGATCGCCGCCTACCGCCAGAGCATCACCCACCTGTCGTGGATGAGCGATGCCACGAAGGAGCGGGCCCTGGAGAAGCTCGCCGCCTTCACACCGAAGATCGGTCATCCGGAGACGTTCAAGGACTACTCGGCGCTGGAGACCGATCCGAGCGACCTGCTCGGCAACGCCCGTCGGGCGCTGGCCGTGGCGATGGACCGTGAGCTGGCCAAGATCGGCTCCCCCATCGACCGCGACGAGTGGTACATGACTCCGCAGACGGTCAATGCCTACTACAACCCGACGATGAACGAGATCGTGTTCCCCGCCGCGATCCTCCAGCCGCCGTTCTTCGACGCCGACGCCGACGACGCGGTCAACTACGGCGCGATCGGCGCGGTCATCGGGCACGAGATCGGGCACGGTTTCGACGATCAAGGCTCCCAGTACGACGGCACCGGCGCCATGCGCAACTGGTGGACCGACGACGACCGGGCCGCCTTCGAGGCGCTCACCGCCGTGCTCGTCGACCAGTACGACCACCTGTCCCCTGAGGGCGGTGACGCCCACACGGTCAACGGATCACTGACGATCGGCGAGAACATCGGCGACCTCGGCGGTCTCGGCATCGCCTTCACGGCGTTGCGCCTCGCGCTCGACGAAACCGAGCCGGAGCGGATCGACGGCCTCACCGCCGACCAGCGCTTCTTCTACTCATGGGCCCAGGCCTGGCAGGCCAAGGTCCGGCCGGCCGAGACGGTGCGGCGCCTGACGATCGACCCGCACTCGCCGCCGGAGTTCCGCTGCAACCAGGTGGTGCGCAACATCGACGCCTTCTACGCGGCGTTCGAGGTCAAGCCCGACGACGGCCTCTGGCTCGATCCGGACCAGCGCGTCACGATCTGGTAGTCCGATGACCACGACCGAGCCGACCGCAGCGGACGTCCGAATCCAGCGTCGGATCGTCTCGGTGCTTGCGGCCGCCCAGGTCGTGGGCGGCATCGGCATCGGGACGGGCATCGCCGTGAGTGCCCTGCTGGTCCGGGAGGTCTCCGGTTCGGCCGGCTGGGCGGGCATGGCGGTGGTCATGTTCACCCTGGGCGCGGCGGCGGTCACCCTCCCGCTGGCGTCCGTGGCGGTACGGTCCGGCCGACGCGCCGCGCTGACGCTCGGGTGGCTGCTCGGATCGGTCGGCGCGGTGGTCACCGTGGTCGGTGCGGAGCTCGACTCCCTCCCGATCGTCCTTCTCGGTCTTCTCCTCTTCGGCTCGGCGACGGCAGCCAACCTGCAGTCGCGGTTCGCCGCCACCGACCGGGCCCACCCGACGCAGGTCGGCCGATCGCTGTCGCTCGTCGTGTGGTCCACGACGGTCGGGGCCGTCATCGGACCCAACCTGACCGGCCCGGGAGCCGCTGTGGCTCGCGGTGTCGGCGTGCCGGAGCTCGCCGGGCCGATCCTGTTCGCCGCGGTGGCGTTCGGGTTCGCCGTGCTGGTGACGTTCGTGTTCCTGCGTCCCGATCCCCTGGAGAAGGCCGCGGACGTCGCAGCGCCGCCCACCGGCGTGCGGGCCGCGCTCCCGCACCTGCGTGGTCCCGCCCTGGTCGCCGTCTACGCCATCGCCACGGCCCACGCCGTCATGGTCGCCGTCATGGCGCTGACGCCGGTGCACATGGAGGACCACGGATCGTCCCTGCGGATCATCGGTCTCACCATCAGCCTGCACATCGCCGGCATGTTCGCGTTCTCGCCGGTGATGGGCTGGATGAGCGACCGATTCGGTCCGCCGCGCACGATCCTGCTCGGTCAGTGCACGCTCATCGTGGCCGTCGCGATCGCCGGCACCTCTGCCGGCTCCGACCTGCAGATCACCATCGGCCTGGTGCTGCTGGGCCTCGGCTGGTCGGCGTCAGTGATCGCCGGATCGGCCCTGCTCAGCAGCTCGGTCGAGCCGTCGGTCCGACCCCTGGTCCAGGGGTTCAGCGACCTGGCCCTGAACCTGGCCGGCGGTCTCGGCGGACTGCTGGCCGGCGTCGTCGTCGCCTGGCAGGGCTTCGGCACCCTGACGGCCGCCGCGGGCGCCCTCACGCTGCCGGTCATCCTCCTCGTGCTCGCCACCCGGCGCGTCGCCCGGCAGGTCTCGACCGAGTAGGGCTCGCCCGCGTCGCCGAAGCCACTGGTCGAGGATCACGTAGGTGGAGGCGTTCACGAAGATCGTGTCGAAGGCCAGCATCGACAACGAGAACCACGGCAGCGCCATCAGGACCGCGATCGACAAGTGGAACACGATCACGAGGGCGATGATCGTCCTCCGCGCGACCGGGTTGAGCAGGGCGAACGGGAACGCGAGCTGGACGATGAAGGCCGCGTACGTCGCGACGGCCACGATGACGCCGATCTCCGTCAGCGCGTCGCTGAGCGGCGGGAACGGCCGGAACTCCGGGAGCTGGAGCGGGTAGTACAGCGCCGTGCCGTCCTGCCACAGCTCGCCTCGCGCCTTGGCCATGCCGGCCCAGAAGTACGCGACGACGACCTGGTAGGCCAGTGCCGCCAGCGCGACGTTGTGCACCCCGTTGGTGAACCACCGCGGCATGCTCGGCCACCGCTCGCCGTGCCGTGCCCGGCGCCGGGCGTCGAGCGACCAGTGCTCGTCGGTCTGCATGAGGAGCAGCAGCGCGAGGCCCAGGCGCAAGATGTTGTCCCCCTGGTCCCCCACCACCGGAGCCCGCTCGATGATCGACACCTCGCCGATGAGGGTGAGCAGCCCGACGAGCCTGGTCCGCCACCCGAGCACCCAGAGCAGCGCCAGCACGACGACGGCGAGGTAGTAGAACCCGAACGCGGTGCTCCCGAGGCCGGCCACCAGCTCGGTCGGCCAGTAGTCGGGGGTTCGGCCGGAGCGGCCATCCCGGGCCGGCTCGGCCCACGTCGAACCCGGGCCGAACAGGACGTCACGGGCCTGGACGTTGCTGAGGAGCAGGCCGAGCACGGTGCACCCGGACAGGATGCGCGCGGCGGCGGCACCGTGCAGTGCGCGCTTGTCCTCGAACAGCCACGCAATCATCGGTCGGTCCCGCCCGACGCACGATCGACGTACGCGTCGAAGGCCTCCTGAGCCACGGCGCCGCCTGGCATCACCGGACGCCACCCGAGCGTGCGGTAGGTGAACGGCGCGTCGCCGAATGCGGCCCGATCGCGCCGGTCGAACGCCGGCACGCGGCGCTGGCCGATCCGGAACTGCACCTGATCCACACCGTCGCCCCAGCGGGCGGTCGCGTACATCGTGCCGAAGCGGGTGAGCATCTCCTCCGTGCGCAGGTAGCGAGCGACGTCATCGTCGTCGTTGTCGCGTCCGGCCCGGCGCAGATCCTCGGCGAGGCGGTCCCGCGACGCCCGGCCGGCCGTGACGATCCGCCGCTGCTCGTCGTTGAAGTTGGCCAGCAGCTCGTTGAGCGAACCGCCCAGCCGCCTGGTCACCGCGTGGATGCGGGACGGATTGATGCGGTGGCGGGCGCGTTCCTCCTCCTCGGCCGTGATGTCGTACCAGTCCGTGGTGGTGCCGGTCCCGGCGACGTGGGCCCGGACCTGGACGCTCTCGCCGACCCGCCGCGGAATGGGCGCGAACACGGACCAGTCCTGCTCGAACGGCAGCACTCCGTTGTCGATGTACCGCTCGAGGCGTTCGGGTCCGATCGCCTCGCGCAGCGGGTTGGCGGGCATCACCCACACCGTCACCAGAACGGAGTGAACGGCAAGCCCGGCGCCGACCACCAGCACGACGGCACGACGCCACCGGGTGGGGACCGCGGTCGCGTGGCGCGTCGGTGCGGGCGTGGACATGGGCACGACCCTACGGTCGGCAGGTCAGCCGGACCGGACCCTCATCGGGCGGCCGCGCGAACGGAACCTGGACCAGAACCGTTGGGCCGTGTCGGAGGCTCGGAGCCAGGACTTGTCGCTGACCAGCATCATGTCGACCGCGATCATCGCGAGCGAGAAGTACATGATCCCCATGAGGAATCCGATGCCGAGGTGCATGCCGGTGATGATGACCAGGGCGACCATCCGGGTCGGTCGGTAGATCAGGAGCACCGGGAAGAACAGCTGCACCACGAGGGAGGTGTAGGTCGCGCCGGAGATGAACAGGGTGTTCGCGAAGACGGGTTGCAGCACGTCGTTCCACGGCGAGTAGGCCTCGGTCTGGAGCGGGTAGTAGACGGCCGTGCCTCCACGCCACTCCGGGCTCTGCGCTTTCCAGAGCGCCGATCCGACGTAGACCATCACGATCTGGTGGATCATCAGGACCACCGCGAGGTTGTGCATCGTGTTCGACGCCCACCGCGGGATCAGCTCCATCCGGTAGCCGCGTCGCTCCCGCAGCCACGCATCGACGGACCACACCTTCCCGGCGTCGGTGAAACACAGGTAGAACAGCACCATCCGCAGCACGGCGTCGCCCCCGGAGGCGACGTAGGGGTTGGACACGTAGATCGAGGTCCACAGGATCACCGTCGTGATGGTCGTGACCCGGGTGAAGACACCCACCATGAGGGCGAGCCCGCTCAGGATGACCGCGACGTAGGCGATCTCCCAGAACCACCCGTCGAGCGCGCGGAACAGGCTGAAGAACTCCGGATAGTTCTTGATGCCGGCGATGCTGTCGTTCCAGCGACTGCCTTCACCCCAGGTGTACGAGCGGTCCGGCCAGTTGAGGAGGAGCTGGGAGGAGACGACGAACCCGATCATCATGCGGGTGACCGCCACCCCGTACGTGGAGCGGGTGTCGTCGGTGAGCCACGCCAGGATGCGTTCGGTCATCCGTGCCGCCGGAAGAACTGGGCGACGCCGCGACTCTCGGCGGCCGAGCCGTAGGTGGGGGTGCGCCAGCCGGAGACGCGGCCGGTCGGCGCTGGACGGGCCGCCTTCCGCTCGGCCTTGCTGCCGTGTCGGTATTCGTACGGGACCACGCCCTGCTCGCGCAGGGCGTACCGCACGGCCGTGAGATCGAGGCTCGCGCCGGCATCGACGACGTTCGTCGCCAGCCGGATGGCCGCTCGGTCGTAGTCGAGGTAGTGCTCCAGGTCGTCGTCGTCCGGCCCGATGCGGGCCAGGTAGTCACGCAGCTGGCTCCACGTCGGTGGGGCAACTGGGCTGGACCGCGCCGCCGCCGCGCGTTGCGCGGGAGCCATCTCCTGGAACTCCTCGTCGAGGGCGCCATAGAACTTCGTGGTGATGTACCCGGCCCGGCCGCCGATCAGTCGATGTTCGATGACGTCCTGCTCGACGGTCGTCCAGCTCACCCACGGTGTCGTCGCCAGGTTCCCGTTCTCGTCAACGTAGGCCCCCTGCACGAGCAGGCTCTTGTCCTTGGCGACCGGGTTGGGCGCGAACAGGCGCCAGCTCTGACCGAAGAAGGGCGACAGGTAGTCGAGCTGGGGCTCGACGGCGTCCGACAGGCCGTTGGTCGGGACGGCCGCCAGGGTCACCGCGAGCATGTGCAGGCCGACGAGGGTCGACGCCACCGCCGCGAAGGCCGATCGGGATTCGGAGTCCGCCATGGCTACGGAAGGACCTCGAAGGTCTCGATGATCGTCTCCACCCGCGGCAGGATGAACATCTGGTCCGAGCCGTCCGCGGTGAACACGTTGATCGAGAAGTTGTGCGGCTTCGCCTTGACCACGAGGTTGAGGAAGTGCAGGTCCACCTTCGCGCTGCTGCGCGCCCTCCCGAAGGTCGCCGTGGCCCGGCGACCGTCGATCGTCCGTGTGTCCGACGAGGTCACCCGCACCTTCGTGTACGACTGCTTCATGCCGCGCAGGAACGCCTCGCTGCTGACCGACAGCTTGCCGCTCTCGACCGGCGCGATCACGACCGACAGCACCTTGTCAGCGGTCGTCATCGTGACGCCCAGACCGATCTTCTCGGCCTCGACGTCCTTCGGCACGCCGACCGCAAACCCGCCCTTCTTGTTCACGAGCCGCTTCGACTCCAGGGCGGGCGTCGGACTCGGCGTGGCGGTGGGCGTCGGGGTCGCACCGGTTCGGGCCGTGTACTGCGGCTCGTCCCGCACCGCGTGGTACCCGTAGTAGGTCGCCCCAATCAGCGCGATCACGGCGATCTCCACGGGTAGGACCATCCGAAGGTTCACGCGTTCTCCCGGAGGACAAGGATCAGGGCCGGTGTGTGTTCACACCGACCCTGATCACGATGTCACACGGCTGGCGTCAGCCGAGGTGGCGTCCGGTCTGCGGCCGGCGGCCGTAGGCGATGGAGCCGCTGCCGAGGCCGAGGCCCAGCAGGCCCAGGGCCAGCCACGCGGCCGACGGTCCGCCGGTGCCCGGCAGCTCGCCGCCGTCATCGGCGTCCTCGTCCGAGTCCTCATCCGAGTCCTCATCCGAGTCCTCATCCGAGTCCTCATCCGAGTCCTCGTCCGAGTCCTCATCGGAGTCCTCATCGGAATCCTCGTCCGAGTCCTCATCGGAGTCCTCATCGGAATCCTCGTCCGAGTCCTCATCGGTGTCCTGGTCGTCCGCGACCTGGCGGCCGTCGTTGTGGACCAGCGTCTCGGTGTGACCGACCTGGACCTCCGCGAGGTTCGTGTCTGCCGCGACCTTCAGGATGGTCAGCAGGAGGGCGTCCTGCGCGGTGCCCGCGAGGCCGGGACCGAGATAGGTCTCGCCCTGGTTCAGGAACAAGCACATGAGGCTGGGCTCCGGGCAGGTGGGCGGGATGGAGAGGTCGGTCGGCTCGGCGAGGAAGAAGGTCGATTCGCCCTCGAAATCAAGACCGACAATGTCCGAACCCCGATCCGCGAAGGGAGCGAAGCCACCGGAGTCGGCAGCCCCGCCCGAGGACAGCGCCCCGGCGCCGACCGTGCAGCTTTCCGCCTCCGCCCCGAGACAGAGGTCTTGGGCGTAGTAAAGGGCATTAGCGTTGGTCTGGCCGGTGGCCAGGTCACGCTCCGCGTTCGCCTCCGACATCAGCAGGCCGGCGCCGACGGCCCCGTCACAGCCATTCGACTGGTCGGTGTCGGTGCCGAGGAGGCATGCATTGAGGATGCCGCTGCGGGCCGTCGAGGAGGACGTGGTCCCATCGTTCGTGGCATAGGATTCGGAGTACGCCGTCTCGACGCACAGAGCGCCGCCGGAGCCCACGCACAGCGGCGCGAGGATGTTGAAACTGTCCGCATTGGTACCGTTGGAATCGGCGTGCGTGCCGATGACCTCGGTACCGCCGAGGCTCAGCAGCGTCGAGTCCGCGCTGGAGCTGTCGTCGTCGTTGATGGTCGCGTTGTCGTGGTTGAGGCCCGCCAGGTTCTGACCCCCGAAGTTCACCTGGACACCGCGGGTCGACCCGTGGTCCGGCCCGACCGGATTCTCGGTCTCGTTGCTCGGGATGTCGTCGTCGCTGGCCGGCGGATCGGGCGCGTCGACGGCCGTTTGCACGTTGCTCGGCTTGACCAGCTCCTGAACCTTCTTGATGACCTCCGTCACCGGGTTCGGCGTGGGTTCGTCGGCCGCGGACGCTGGTGCCAGCACCAACGCGAGACCCAAACCCATGGACATGATGAGGACTGACAGCCTGCGGATCATCGTGCTCCCACTAATTCGGCCCCCGGGAGAGGCACACCAGTTTGGTTGGACGTTACAACAACTACCCGCACCATACAACGAGTGAAACCGGCAGAGGTTTCGGGGCATGGACGGGAAATTATTTGCTGCGAATGGAGGCAAGTCCGTCGATCGATCCGAAGATCTCGCCGTTTTCGTGGAGCTAAGGGGATTCGAACCCCTGACCTCTTCCATGCCATGGAAGCGCGCTACCAACTGCGCCATAGCCCCGTGATCTGTGCTTGGTGCTCGGTCGTCGACCGGTGTCCGATCCTAGCCGTTCGCGGACGTCGGTCCCAAACCGGGGCTTTCGTCGTCGGACAGCACGGGCTCGGGCAGCGTTCCCGCATTCCACTCCACGATCCGCCACCGCGTGGAAGGCCCGTACTCCTCCTCCTGAAGCACCGACCAGGCGCAGTTGTTCAGGCCGCCGAAGGAGCCCCAGGACTCCACCGGGAACCCGAGGAAGGCGCACGCCCCGACCCGGGCGACGCCGCCATGGGCGACCACCACCAGGGTCTCGTCCTCCCCCAGTCGGGCGACGTGGTCGTGCAGGGCCGCGGCGAACCGCAGCCCGGCCTCGTGATGGGTCTCGCTGCCCGGGATCTGGGACTCATCACCGTCCATCCAGGCCTTCATGCCCTCGGGCATCTGCTCCCACGCCTCGGGCCAGGTGAGGCCCTCGCGAGCACCGAAGTTCAGCTCGCGCAGACGCGGGTCGGGCTCGACCTCGACGTCACACAGGCGGCCGAGCACCGCTGCGGTGTCCGCGGCCCGCCTGAGGTCGGACGTCAGGATGCGGGTCGGGCCGAGTGACGCCAGCCGGGCGGCGGACTCCCACGCCTGCTTGATGCCGACGTCGTCGAGGGGCACGTCACTCTGGCCCTGCACCCGGCCCGCCAGGTTCCACTCGGTCCTCCCGTGCCGCCACAAGATGATGCGCCGACTCATGCCGGGGGCGCCAGGTCGACGAGTGGACAGTCGCTCCAGAGCCGCTCCAGCGCGTAGTAGGCGCGCTCGTCGGCGTGCTGGATGTGGACGACGATGTCGGAGAAGTCGAGCAGGACCCAGCGCCCCTCCCGCTCTCCCTCGCGCCGCACCGGCTTGGCGTCGAGCTCGAGCAGCCGCTCCTCGACCGCGTCCTGGACCGCACGCACCTGGCGCGGGTTGGCGGCCGAGCACAGCAGGAACACATCGGTGATGACGAGCTGCTCGGAGACGTCGAACGCCAGCAGGTCGTGGGCCAGCTTGTCCGACGCCGCCGCGGCGGCGGCCTGGGTGAGCTCGACGGCTCGTTCTCCTGCCGTCATGCCCCACCGGCCCGGTAGAGGTCGTGCTTCGCGATGTACTGGACGACGCCGTCGGGCACGAGGTACCAGACCGGTTCGCCCTTCTGGACCCGCTGCCGGCACTCGGTGGAGGAGATGGCCAGTGCCGGGATCTCGACGAGGGTGATCCGGTCCCCAGGCAGGCCGTCGAGGGTGCTCGGGTCGAGCTCGTGACCGGGACGGTTGCAGCCGACGAAATGCGCGAGCCTGAACAGCTCCTCGTGGTCGCGCCAGGTGAAGATCGCGGCCATGGCGTCGGCACCGGTGATGAAGTACAGCTCGGCGTCGGGCATGGCCGTGGCGAGCTCGCGGAGGGTGTCGATCGTGTAGGTGGGACCGGCGCGGTCGATGTCGACCCGGCTGACCTCGAACCGCGGGTTCGACGCAGTGGCAATCACCGTCATGAGGTAGCGGTGCTCGGCAGCGGACACCGCGCGCCCGGACTTCTGCCACGGCTCGCCGGTGGGCACGAAGACGACCTCGTCGAGGTCGAACCACGACTGGACCTCACTGGCGGCCACCAGGTGGCCATGGTGGACCGGGTCGAACGTCCCGCCCATGACGCCGACGCGCCGGCGCGGTGATGCCTCGGCCATCAACGAGCTCAGGTGTGCTCGCGGCCCTTGCCGAACGACAGCAGCGCGAGCATGGCGAGGGTGAGGATGCCCATGGCGATGCCGCCGACCGCGTACGGGTCGATGCCGATGTCGCGCAGGTGCTCGGCGCCTTCTTCGGCCGCAACGAGGATCGAAAGCATGCCGCCAACCTATCAGCGGGTGTGACCGGACCCGGTGACGACGTAGGTGGTGGTCGTCATCTCGGGCAGGCCCATGGGACCGCGGGCGTGCAGCTTCTGCGTGGAGATGCCGATCTCGGCCCCGAAGCCGAGCTCCCCGCCGTCGGTGAAGCGCGTGGACGCGTTCACCATGACCGCCGCTGCATCGACACCGGCGGTGAACGCCTGCGCGGCAGCGAGTGATGAGGTGACGATCGCCTCGGTGTGGTGGGAGGAGAACCGTCGGATGTGGGCGACGGCGTCGTCGAGCGACTCCACGACGGCCGCGGAGATCTCCAGGGCGAGGTACTCGGTGGCGTGATCGTCGTCGGTGACCGCCACGACCTCGGGGTCGGCGGCCATGAAGGACGGGTCGCCGTGGATGGTGACGCCGGCCGCTCGCAGTGCGGCCACCACTCGAGGCACGAAGACGTCGGCCACCGCCTTGTGCACCAGCAGCGACTCGGCCGCGTTGCAGACGCTGGTGCGCTGGGTCTTGGAGTTGAGCACGACGTCGAGGGCCATGTCGAGGTCGGCGTCGGCGTCGACGTAGACGTGGCAGTTGCCGACGCCGGTCTCGATGACCGGCACGGTGGAGTGCTCGACGACGGCCTGGATGAGTCCTGCTCCCCCGCGCGGGATGACGAGGTCGACCAGCCCGCGGGCTCGCATCAGGTGCTCGGCCGACGACCGGTCGTCCGCCGGGATCAGCTGGATGGCGTCGGCCGGAAGGCCGGCGGCGGCGATCGCGTCGCGCATGACGGCGATGATCGCGGCGTTGGAGTGCGACGCGGACGACGAGCCTCGCAGCAGGACGGCATTGCCCGACTTCACGCAGATGCCGGCGGCATCGGCGGTGACGTTGGGACGTCCCTCGTAGATCATCGCGATGACGCCGATCGGAACGCGTACTTGCTGCATCCGCAGCCCGTTGGGCAGCGTCGAGCCGCGAACGATTTCACCGACCGGATCGGGCAGCGCGGCGACGTCACGGAGTCCCTGGGCGAAGGCACGGACGCGGTCGGCGTCGAGGGCGAGCCGGTCGATCAGGTGCTCGGCATGCGATGGCTGCCCGTCGGTCGGGCGCCGCCGACGCCGCGGAAGCACGAGCGGACTCGACGTCTCTCGCGTTCGCGTCGAGGAGGTCGTCGGTGGCCGCCACCACGGCATCGGCGGCAGCGAGCAGAGCGTCGTCCTTGGCCGAGCGCGGCATGGTGGCCAGGATCCCGGCCGCGACCCGAGCGCGTCGGGCCGCCTCGTGGACCTGCTCCTTCATGGGTCCCATTCTAGGTTTTCGCCACGATCACGAGGTCGTCGCGATGGATGACCTCGCGTTCGTAGTCGGCGCCCAGCTCGCGGGCGAGATCGCGGGTCGACCGGCCGAGCAGCGGCGGGAGCTCCGCGCTGTCGTAGTTGACCAGTCCGCGGGCGATCACGGTGCCGTCCGTCGCCATGACGTCGACCGGATCGCCGGCCGTGAACGTGCCCGTCACCGCCGTGATGCCGGCCGGCAGCAGGGACGCCTTGCGCTCGGTGAGCGCACGGACCGCGCCGTCGTCGACGTGCAGGGCCCCCAAGGTGTCACTGGCATGGGCCAGCCAGAGCAGGCGGGTGGGTCGCCGGCGCCCGGTCGGCAGGAACCGGGTACCGATCGCCTCGCCGGCGAGGGCCTCGTCGGCGCGCTCGGCGGCGGCGAGCACGACCGGGATGCCGGCCGCGGTGGCGATACGGGCCGCCTCGACCTTCGTGACCATGCCACCGGTGCCGATCTTGGCGGCGCTGACGCGGTCGATGTCGATTCCGTCGAGCTCGGCGTCTCCGTGGACCTCAGGGATGAGCCGACTTCCGGCCTCGTCGGGATGGGCGTCGTGGAGCCCGTCGACGTCGGACAGCAGCACGAGCAGGTCGGCATGGACGAGGTGGGCGACCAGGGCGGCGAGCCGATCGTTGTCGCCGAACCGGATCTCGCTGGTGGCCACGGTGTCGTTCTCGTTGACGACCGGCACGACGCCGAGCTCGCGCAGCTTCGCGAAGGTCTGGTACGCGTTGCGGTAGTGGCTGCGGCGGGTGACGTCATCGACGGTCAGGAGAACCTGCCCGACGACGAGGCCGTGCCCGGCGAACCGCTCGGAGTAGCGCGCGATCAGCGCTCCCCACCCCACGCTTGCGGCGGCCTGCTGGCTGGCGAGATCGCGCGGCCGACGCGGCATCCGCAGCGGCGCGAGCCCGGCCGCGATGGCGCCGGAGCTGACGACCACGACCTCGTCGCCGCGGGCCCGGGCACCGGCCACCGCGTCGACGAAGGCGTCGAGCCGGTCGCCGTCCAGCCCGCCCGTCGCGGTCGTGAGCGACGACGAGCCGATCTTCACCACGATGCGGCTCATGCGTCCTCATCCTGCTCGCGGGCCCGGCGAGCCTCCGCCTCGGCCGCCCGCCTGGCCGCGAGCTCCTCGCGCCGCTGCTGGTTGGTGCGGCGGTCGTTGTCGGCCAGGCGCTGGTCCTCCCCGCGTCGTCCGAGAATCTCGGCGCCGGCCTGGATCCGCGGGTCGAAGTCGAAGACGACGGCGTTCGCCTCATCCCCGATCACGACGTCGTCGCCGGCTTCGGCGCCGAGCTCGAGCAGCCGGTCCTCGACGCCGAGCCGGTTGAGACGGTCGGCGAGGAAGCCGACCGCCTCGTCGTTGCTGAAGTCGGTCTGGCGCACCCAGCGGGTCGGCTTGTCACCGCGGACGATCCACTGGCCATCGCGGTTGACGATGCTGAACTCGTCCCCGAGCCCGGGCTCGGCGGCCGGGCGGAGCACGATGCGCGTGGCCTCCGGCGGTGGAGTGGCGGCGCGCTTGGCCGCCACGACCTCGGCCATGGCGAAGGACAGCTCGCGCAGCCCGGCATGGCTGGCGGCCGAGACCGTGTGGACATCGAGGCCCCGGGCTTCGAGGTCGGCGCGGACGAACCCGGCGATCTCCCGCGCGTCGGGCACGTCGACCTTGTTGAGGGCGACCAGCCGGGGCCGGTCCTCCAGCCCCCCGTAGGCGGCCAGCTCGCCCTCGATGACGTCGAGGTCGGAGATCGGGTCGCGGCCCGGCTCCACCGTGGCGCAGTCGATGACGTGGACGAGCGCTGCGCACCGCTCGACGTGGCGCAGGAAGTCGTGGCCGAGCCCGCGCCCTTCGCTGGCGCCCTCGATGAGGCCGGGGACGTCGGCGACGGTGAACGTGGTGGATCCGGCGGTGACCACGCCGAGGTTGGGGACGAGCGTCGTGAACGGGTAGTCGGCGATCTTGGGCCGGGCCCGCGACAGGGCGGCGATCAGGCTCGACTTGCCGGCACTCGGGAAGCCGACGAGGCCGATGTCGGCGACCACCTTGAGCTCGAGGGTGATGACCCGCTCCTCGCCCGGTTCGCCCTTGAGCGCGAACCCCGGGGCCTTGCGCTTGCTCGAGGCGAGCGCGGCGTTGCCGAGCCCGCCGCGTCCGCCGGCGGCGATGACGACCTCGGTGCCTGGACCGACGAGATCGGCGAGAACCGCGCCCTGCTCGTCCCGCACGACCGTGCCGTCGGGCACCTGCAGGAGGAGGTCCGATCCGGCGGCCCCGTTGCGGTTGCTGCCGGCGCCCGGCATCCCGCTGCCGGCGCTGCGGTGCGGCTCGTGGTGGTAGTCGATGAGCGTGGTGACGTCCGGCGCGACCCGCAGCACGACATCACCGCCGTGCCCGCCGTTGCCGCCGTCCGGGCCGCCGAGCGGCTTGAACTTCTCGCGATGGACGGAGGCGACGCCGTGCCCGCCGTTGCCGCCCGTGACGTGCAGCGTCACCTGGTCGACGAAGGTGGGGACTGCCACGACTGCTCCTGAGAATGGAACAGGGACAGTCCGCTCGCGCGGACCGCCCCTGTTCGGAAAGAGTGGGTTCGCTCGTTACTGGGCCGGGACCTGGGGAGCCGGGACCGGGACGATGTTGACGACCTTGCGACCACGACGGGTGCCGAACTCGACCGCGCCGTCGGACAGCGCGAACAAGGTGTCGTCGCCACCACGGCCCACGTTGGTGCCCGGGTGGAAGTGGGTGCCGCGCTGACGCACGATGATCTCACCGGCGTTGACGCTCTGGCCGCCGAATCGCTTGACGCCGAGCCGCTGGGAGTTGGAGTCGCGCCCGTTCCTGGTGGACGCTGCGCCCTTCTTGTGTGCCATCTGTCAGTCCCTTACTTCTTGATCCCGGTGATCTTGACCTGGGTGTACTTCTGGCGATGACCCTGGCGCACCTTGTAGCCGGTCTTGTTCTTGTACTTCTGGATGATGATCTTCGGTCCCTTGGTCTGCCCGAGGACCTCGGCGGTGACCGAGACCTTGGCGAGCGCCGTGGCGTCCGTGGTCACGGTGTCGCCGTCGACGAGCAGCACGGCCGGCAGCGAGACCGACGCACCCTCGGCCTCGGCGACCTTGTCGATCTCGACGACGTCGCCGACGGCCACCTTCTGCTGCGTGCCGCCACTGCGCACGATTGCGTACACCACGGGATTCCTCACTGGTACTACGGAAAGAGGTCGGCGCTGTTGACGCCGACGTGCCATTCTACGGAGCCTTGCCCTCGTCGGTCAAAACGGGCTCGTCGGGCGTGGAATCCGCCTTCTTCGCCGCTGCCTTGCCGTCGTCGGCCTTGCCGCCGTCGTCCTTCTTCTCGGCCGCCTTCTTGCTGGCGGACTTCTTGGCGGTGGACTTCTTGGCGGCCGCCTTCTTGGCCGGCTTGTCGCTCTTGCCTCCGCCGCCTCCGCCGCCACCACGACGCCCGCGACGCTGCTCGTCCTTCTTCGGCTCGACCGGCTCGGCGGTGATGACGACACCGCGGCCCTTGCAGTGCTCGCAGTCGGTGCTGAACGACTCCAGCAGGCCGGTGCCGATGCGCTTGCGGGTCATCTGCACCAGTCCGAGCGACGTGACCTCGGCGACCTGGTGCCTCGTCCGGTCGCGGCCGAGGCACTCGACCAGGCGCCGCAGCACGAGGTCGCGGTTGCTCTCCAGCACCATGTCGATGAAGTCGATGACGATGATGCCGCCGATGTCGCGGAGTCGGAGCTGCCGGACCATCTCCTCGGCCGCCTCGAGGTTGTTCTTCGTGACCGTCTCCTCGAGGTTGCCGCCGGACCCGGTGAACTTGCCGGTGTTGACGTCGACGACGGTCATCGCCTCGGTGCGGTCGATGACGAGCGAGCCGCCCGAGGGCAGGAACACCTTGCGTTCGAGGGCCTTGTGGATCTGCTCGTCGATGCGATGCTCCGCGAAGGCATCCTTCTGCCCGTCGGCGGAGTCCGGCTCCCAGCGCTTCGCACGATCGGCGAGGTCCGGGGCGACGTGCTCGACGTAGGCCGAGATGTTGTCCCAGGCGTCGTCGCCTTGCACGACGAGCGAGGTGAAGTCCTCGTTGAAGAGGTCGCGGACGACCTTGATCATCAGGTCGGGCTCGGCGTAGAGGAGCTCGGGAGCCTTGCCGGCCTCGACCTTGGCCGAGATGTCCTGCCAGCGGGCGGTGAGACCGCTGACGTCGCGGGTCAGCTGCTCCTCGGACGCTCCTTCGGCGGCGGTGCGCACGATGACGCCGGCGTCGTCGGGCAGCACCTCCTTGAGGAGGGCCTTGAGGCGCGTGCGCTCGTTCTCGGGCAGCTTGCGGGAGATGCCGGCGGTCTGGCCGCGCGGCACGTAGACGAGGAAGCGGCCGGGCAGGCTGATCTGGCTGGTGAGCCGGGCGCCCTTCTGACCGATCGGGTCCTTGGTGACCTGGACGAGCACGGTCTGGCCGGGCGAGAGCGCGTCCTCGATCTTGCGCTGCTTGCCGTTGCCGAGCGTGCTCCAGTCGACCTCGCCGGCGTACAGCACCGCGTTGCGGCCGGCGCCGATGTCGACGAACGCGGCCTCCATGCTCGGCAGGACGTTCTGCACCTTGCCGAGGTAGACGTTCCCGATCAGGGACGTCTGCGACTCACGGGCGACGTAGTGCTCGACGAGGACGGAGTCCTCCATGACCGCGATCTGGGTGTAGTCGTCGCGCTGCCGCACGATCATCTGCCGCTTGACCGACTCTCGCCGGGCCAGGAACTCGGCCTCGGACACGATCGGCGCGCGGCGGCGGCCGGCCTCGCGACCCTCGCGGCGGCGCTGCTTCTTGGCCTCCAGGCGGGTGGAGCCGCTCACGCCGGTGATCTCGTCCTCGGCGTTGCGTCCCTCGCGCACCTTGACGACGGTGTTCTCGGGGTCATCGGGCGAGCTTCCGGCCTCCTCGCCGGAGCGGGCACGACGGCGCCGGCGGCGGGTCGCGTTCGCGTCGCCGCCCCCGTCGTCGGAGTCGTCATCGCGGTCGCCGGCGGCTCCGTCGGAGTCGTCCTCGGGCTTGCGGCGGCGGCGGCCACCGCGGCTGCGACGCCGGCGGCGCGGGCCGTCGCCGTCGTCACCGTCGTCGTCGCCGCTGTCGTCATCGGCCTCCGGCTTCGACCGAGCCGGCTGGGTGGCGATCTCCGGTGGTTGGAAGACCGCGCCGCCGCGGGGCGTGTCGCCGCCTTGGCCTTCGGGCGAAGCCTCTGCCCCGGCGGCGTCGGCCTTGGCCTTGCCGGCCGCGGCCTTCCTCGGCGTCGACTTCTTGGCCGGCTTGTCGCCCGCCGGCTTGTCGCCAGTCGCCTTGTCGCCAGTCGCCTTGTTGCTCGCCGGCTTGTCGTCCGCCGGCTTGTCGTCGGCCTGGGGAGGCGACGAGGCTTTCGCGGCCGGCCGTGCGGTCTTGGCCGGCGGCGCGAAGATGTCGGTGCTCAGCGCGGCCGGGGGTCCGGCGGGCCGGCCGGCGGCGCGGCGCCGGGTCGAGGTGGTGGGAGTGGATTCATCGGGTGTGTCGGTGTCGTCGAGCATCTGCTCTCCTTCGCCCGCGAGCCGGAAGATTCTCCGGCCGGGGCTCTACGTCTGTGGCCTGCGCAAGGCGGGCCTGAAGCCTTCGGTCGCCCGGCGCGCCACGCGAGCCGGGGTGACGACGGTCAAGGCCTGTCACGCGGCTAGCACTCACACCGCCGCGGTCGGCACCTGTCAGGATGCGTCGCGGTCGGGGGCGAGTGGATCGCCGACCGTGCCGGTTCTCTGATCGAGCGGGCCCTGAGCCGAGCGGGTCGCCACTGGCGTCTGCTCGACGTGCAGGCCTCCGCAAGAACGGAGTCCGGCGAGAACGTCGTCCGGTCGTACCGACGGTGTGTCATGTCGGATGACCACCCTCAGTATCGCACACGGCTGCCCGCCGCCTGCGGCCGAACGGGTTTCCAGCACCAGGACGTCGGCCCGAGCGTCGAAGGTGCGCATCCCTCGCTTGCTCATGCGTTCGACCTCCACGGCGTCCGCGGCGAGGAAGCTCTCGACCGCCCGCGCGGCCTCGGCGACCTCGACGCCGGGAAGCTCGATCGACCACTCGCTCGCCTCGAGCTGATCCGCGAGCGACCCGTGACCTGCGGAGACGACGACCTCGACGATGTCGAGACCGGGCGGCAACGACGCGTCCAGGCTCGCTCGCACCGACTCGGGGTCGGTCTCCCGGGTGAGCCCGATCTCGAGGTACTCGGCCTCGGTGGCGGCTCCGGTGGGCGACGCGTTGGCGTAGGAGATCTTGGGGTGCGGGCTGAAACCGGACGAGAACGCGATCGGCACCCCGGCGCGTCGCACCGCCCGCTCGAAGGCCCGGGCGAAGTCGCGGTGGCTGGTGAAACGCAGTCGGCCGCGCTTGGCGTACCGGATGCGCAGCCTCTGGACGATCGGCAGCTGCGGGTTCGGCGCCTCCGGGTTCGGGGTCCCCTCCAGCGTGCTCACCGCTCGAGCCTATGGGGAAGATGGGCGAGTGCCCGCACCCGACAGATCAGGACGCCTTCTCCTCGGCACGGCGATCGTTCTCCTGGCGCTGAACCTCCGGGTGGCCGTGGGCAGCGTGGGCGTCGTGCTCGACGCCCTCCGTGGCGATCTGGGCATGAGCGCGAGCGTCGCCGGCATCCTGACCACCTTGCCGGTCCTGTGCTTCGCGCTCTTCGGCAGCGCGTCGCACGGAGCCGTCCGACTCATCGGCCTGCACCGCACCACGGCGTTGCTGATCGCCATCACGGCGGTCGGCTTGGCACTCCGAGCCGTGGTCGCCGGGTCGAGCGCGTTCCTCCTGCTCTCGGTCGTCTCGCTGGCCGGTGCGGCGGTCGGCAACGTGATCCTCCCGACGCTGGCCAAGGTCCACTTCCCCGATCGGGTCCCGCTGATCAGCGCGCTCTACGGCGCGGCCCTGATGACCGGCGCGGCGCTCGGCTCGATCGTGACCGTCCCGGTCGCGGACGCCTTCGGCAGCTGGCGGGTCGGGCTCGGTTCGTGGGCCCTGCTGGCCGTGGTGACGCTGGTCCCGTGGCTCCGGTTCCTGGACCACGACCTGCACGTGGACCCCGGCCCGACGACGCTGACGCTGCGCAGCCTGACCCGCTCGAAGATCGCCTGGGCGACGGCGCTGTGCTTCGGGGCGCAGTCCGCGCAGGCCTACGCCCAGTTCGGGTGGTTCCCCGCGATCCTGCACGACGGCGGGCTCTCGCCGGGCATGGCCGGTGCGATGCAGGGTCTGCTGAGCGCGGTCGGCATCCCGACGACGCTGGCCCTGCCGGCGCTGATCCGGTGGGCCGGTCCCCGGCCGATCCTCCCCTGGGCGTTCGCCGTCGTCTCGGTCATCGGCTGGGCCGGCGTCCTCGTCGAGCCGGCCGCCCTCGCGGCGGTGTGGGCGGTGCTGCTGGGCATCGGCGGTGGCGCCTTCACCTGGACGCTGACGATGATCGGACGAAGCGCGAGAACCCCGGACGGCACGACGGCACTGTCCGGATTCGCCCAGAGCGTGGGGTACGTCATCGCCGGCGTGGGACCGCTCGGCACGGGCCTGCTGCACGACGCCACCGGCACGTGGACCGTGCCGGTGGCGGTGCTGTCGGCGAGTGCGCTCCTCATCGGGGTCTTCGGCTCCGTGGTGAACCGCGGGCCCTACCTCGAGGACGAGCTCGCCGCCTGAACGCCCTCAGGCGGACTCGGCGGCGCGAACGCGGCGCGCGATGTGCGCGGCGAAGGCCAGGCGGCCTCCGGTCAGCGCGGCGCCCCGTTCGGCGACGTTGCGACGTCGCTCCAGGCGATCGAACGACTCGCGCTCGAACTGGACGGCCTCGTTCTCGATGACGTGGTCGGTGATGACGGTCATGGTGTCCTCCTTCGACACCATCGACTCTCGTCGGTGAGGTAGCGGCCGGACATCGGGCGACCGCCGTATTTGGGCGCCGGGCTACCTCAGATGACCGAGAGTGGCAGCAGATTCCGGCCGGTGGGGCCCATCTGGATCTCGGTGTCCATCTGCGGGCAGACACCACAGTCGAAGCAGGGCGTCCAGCGGCAGTCGTCGACCTCGCGGGCGCCGTCGGGATCGATCGCGTCCTGCCAGTCCTCCCACAGCCAGTCGCGGTCGAGACCGGCGTCGAGGTGGTCCCAGGGCAGCACCTCGGCGTACTCGCGCTCGCGGGTGGTGTACCAGTCGAGGTCGACGGGTTCGTCCGCCAGGACCTCGGCGGTCTTGGACTCCCACCGCTCGTAGGAGAAGTGCTCGCTCCACCCGTCGAACCGGCCGCCGTCGCGCCACACCGCCTCGATGATGCGGCCGACGCGACGATCGCCGCGCGACAGCAGTCCCTCGATCGTGCCGGGTTCGCCGTCGTGGTACCTGAATCCGATCGCCCGGCCGAACCTCTTGTCGGACTGCACGGACGCGCGAAGCTTGCGCAGTCGCTCGTCGGTGGTCTCGTGGTCGAGCTGGGCGGCCCACTGGAACGGCGTGTGCGGCTTGGGGACGAAACCACCGATGGACACCGTGCACCGGATGTCCTTGCGGCCGGAGACCTCGCGGCCGACCTCGATGACCTTCTTCGCGAGCTCGCCGATCTGCATGACGTCGTCGTCGGTCTCGGTGGGCAGGCCGCACATGAAGTAGAGCTTCACCTGGCGCCAGCCGTGCGAATAGGCCGCGGAGACGGTCCGGATGAGGTCCTCCTCCGTGACCATCTTGTTGATGACCTTCCGCAGCCGCTCGCTGCCGCCCTCAGGGGCGAAGGTGAGGCCGGAGCGGCGACCATTGCGGCTGAACTCGTTGGCGAGGGTGATGTTGAACGCGTCGACGCGGGTGGACGGCAGCGAGAGCGAGGTGTTGGTGCCCTCGTAGCGGTCGCCCAGCTGCTTGGCGATCTCGCCGATCTCGGAGTGGTCGGCGCTGCTGAGGGAGAGCAGCCCGACCTCGTCGAGGCCCGACTTCGCCAGCCCGTTCTCGACCATCGCGCCGATGCCCTGCAGGGACCGCTCCCGAACCGGCCGCGTGATCATGCCGGCCTGGCAGAACCGGCAGCCCCGCGTGCAGCCGCGGAAGATCTCCACGGAGTAGCGCTCGTGCACGGTCTCGGCCAGTGGCACGAGCGGGTTGCGCGGGTAGGGCCAGGCATCCAGGTCCATCAACGTGTGCTTGGCGACGCGCCACGGCACACCAGGACGATTCGGCACGACACGCTGGATGCGTCCGTCGGACAGGTAGCTGACGTCGTAGAACTTCGGCACATAGACGCCGCCGGACAGGGCCAGCCGCAGGAGCAGCTCGTCGCGACCGCCCGGTTCGCCGTCGTCCTTCCACTCCCGCACGACGTCGCTGATGGCCAGCACGATCTCCTCGCCGTCACCGAGCACGGCGGCGTCGATGAAGTCGGCGATGGGCTCGGGGTTGAACGCCGAGTGGCCGCCGGCCAGCACGATCGGGTCGTCGTCGCCGCGCTCGGTGGCGTGCAGCGGGATGCCGGCCAGGTCGAGGGCGTTCAGGAAGTTCGTGTAGCCCAGCTCGGTCGCGAAGGACACGCCGAGCAGGTCGAACGCCCGAACGGGCCGGTGCCCGTCGACCGTGAACTGCGGGATCGAGCCCTCGCGCATCACCTGCTCCATGTCGCCGAACACCGCGTAGGTGCGCTCGGCCAGGATCCAGTCGCGCTCGTTGAGGATCTCGTACAGGATCTGCACGCCCTGGTTCGGCAGGCCGACCTCGTACGCGTCCGGGTACATCAGCGCCCACCGCACCGAGGCCTCGTCCCAGTCCTTGACGGTGGCGTTCAGCTCACCGCCGACGTACTGGATCGGCTTGCTCACCGAGGGCAGCAGCGGCTCAAGGCGCGCGAACACGGACTCGACGGGCATGGCGTCCAGCCTAACCGGCGTGGACCTAGGCTCGGGCGGGTGAGGAAGAAGCGAGGTCGGGCGGCACTGTCGTTCCGGTACGTGCCGACGGCCAAGGACGGCGGCATCGACCAGGTCCTGTGGGTCCAGAACCACACGGACGTCTCGTTCGTGCCGACCCTGCGCTACGTGGCGCGTGACATCTGGGGTCGAGAGCTACCCCATGTCGTGACCCAGACCGTGCACGGCTCCGATCGCGGGCTCGCCCTGCTGCCGGCCGGCGGAACCGGGCACGACATCTTGCGCTTCGACGGGCCGGGCGGCCGAGAGGTGCGCGGTGTCGACATCGAGGTGGTCGACCTGGTCGAGGACGATCATCCGGCGCTCGAGGGCGACACCAGGGCCGTCATGATCGACCTGCAGGAGAAGGCCACGGCCGACCCTGCGGAGTTCTGGGGCATCGGACTGGTCAACCCGAATCCGTTCGGCGTCCAGATGCGGGTCTCGCTCGTCGCGTTCGAGGACCGCGAGCGCGACTACCCCCGGCAGGTGGTCGACGTCGTGACCCTCGAGGGCGACGTCGACATGGCGTCGGTCTCCAACGACATCATCTGGCTGCCCGAGGACGTCCGCGGCCAGTTCCACGACGTCGACCACCACCTGGTGCCCCAGGTCCTGGTCTGACGAAGCGGCGCCGGCGGTTCAGGCCGAGTTGATCGCCCAGTTGAACGGCGGCGATCCCCGGCCGCGCGTGCCCATCACCGAGATCCAGGCACTCATCATCATCTCCGGCCCCGGCGGCGGTGTGGATGCCCCCGAGGTCGATCATCTGGTCCGTGCGCCAGCCGAAGGACGCGAGGAGGTCCCGGACGCGCGCCTTGGCGTCCGCGTCGTCGCCGCTCAGGAAGACGACGTGGGCGCCGGGCACGATCGACGGATCGACCATGACGGCGCAGTTCATCGTGTTGAGGCTCTTGACGACGAAGGCCGCCGGGAAGGCCTCCTGCAGGCGCCGGCCGACGGAGCGTTCGTACGACGCCACCGGGATCGGATAGCCGCCCTCGGTGGGTTCGAGCTCGTTGGAGAGGTCGAGGACGGTCTTGCCGGCCAGCCCGTCGGCACCGATCGACTCCAGGACGGCCAGCGAGTGGACGCCGTTCGTGGCGTTGATGAGCAGGTCGGCGTGGGCAGCGGCATCGGCGAAGGACCCGGTGCGGACGTCGAGGTCGGCGAACAGGGCGAGGCTCGACGAACCGGCCGAGCGCGCGGCGACGAGGACGTCAGCACCGAGCTCGACGAGCCGGGTCGCGAAGGCTCGACCGACCATCCCCGTGCCCAGCACGCCGATCGGGGCCATCAGAGGTCCGGGAACCACAGGGCGATCTCGCGCCGGGCGGACTCGGCGGAGTCGGAGGCGTGCACGAGGTTCTCGCGGTTCGACAGCGAGAGGTCGCCGCGAATCGTGCCCGGGGCGGCAGCGCGCCCGTCGGTGGCCCCGGTCAACGTGCGGACGACGCTGATGGCCTCGTCGCCCTCGAGCACCAGGGCGACCAGCGGGCCGGAGGTGGCGAACTCCCGCAGCGGAGGGTAGAAGTCGCGCTCGACGTGCTCGGCGTAGTGGGCGTCGGCCGTCTCGCCGGTGATGGTGCGCTGTTCCATCGCGACGATGGACAGTCCCTTCGCCTCGTAGCGTGCGAGCACCTGGCCCACGAGGCCCCGTCGGACGGCGTCGGGCTTGAGCAGGACGAGCGTTCTCTCCATGCTCGCTAACGTAGCGTGCGGCGACACCGCGACCCGGGGAGGGAATCCATGACCGACACCCCGTGGTGGCGTGACGCCGTCATCTACCAGGTCTACCCCCGCTCCTGGGCCGACTCCGACGGCGACGGTGTCGGCGACCTCCCCGGCATCACGGCCCGTCTTTCCCACCTCGAGGCGCTCGGTGTCGACGCGCTCTGGCTGTCGCCGTTCTACCCCTCCCCCCAGAACGACGGCGGCTACGACGTCAGTGACTACCGCGGCGTCGACCCGAGGTTCGGGTCGCTCCAGGACTTCGACCGCCTGCTCGAGCACGCCCATGAGCTCGGCTTGCGCGTCATGGTCGACCTCGTGCCCAACCACACGTCGAGCGAGCACCCGTGGTTCAGAGCCGCGCTCGCGGCCGGCCCGGGCAGTCCCGAGCGCGCGCGCTACCTCTTTCGGCCGGGTCGCGGCCCGGGCGGCGACGAGCCGCCCAACAACTGGCGAAGCAGCTTCGGTGGGTCCGGCTGGTCCCGGGTCACCGAGAGCGACGGCACGCCGGGCGAGTGGTATCTCCACCTGTTCGACGTGACCCAGCCCGACCTGGACTGGACCAACGCCGAGGTTCGGGCCGAGTTCGAGGACGTGCTCCGCTTCTGGCTCGACCGCGGGGCCGACGGTTTCCGCATCGATGTGGCGCACGGCCTCGTGAAGACCCCGGGGCTGCCGGACTCCGAGGTGCCGCACGGGTTCGCCACCGACCCCACGTCGCAGTCGCCGATGTGGGACCAGCCCGACGTGCACGACGTCTACCGTCGCTGGCGCCAGATCGCCGACGAGTACGGCGACCGCCTCCTGTGTGCCGAGGCCTGGGTTCGCCCGGCCAGTGCCTTGGCCCGCTACGTGCGCGCGGACGAGCTGCACCAGTCCTTCAACTTCGCCTTCTTGATGACCCCGTGGCTGGCGCCCGACCTCCGTGCCACGATCAGCGAGACGCTGGCGGCCGCCGAGGCCGTCGGCGCGCCGCAGACGTGGGTGCTCTCCAACCACGATGTCGTCCGGCACGCGACCCGCCTCGGCTACCCGCAGGTCCCGGGCCTCACCCCGCCCCGCGGCATCGGCGCCGGCGACCCCCAGCCCGATGCCGCGCTCGGCCTCCGCCGCGCACGCGCGGCCACGACCGTGATGCTCGCGCTCCCGGGCTCGGCGTATCTGTGGCAGGGCGAGGAGCTCGGGCTGCCCGAGGCGACCCGCCTCCCCGACGCCGTCCGCCAAGACCCGACCTGGGAGCGTTCGGGCCGCACCCAGCCGGGCCGCGACGGCTGTCGCGTCCCGATGCCGTGGGAAGGCGGTACCCCGTCGCTCGGCTTCGGCCCCGGCGCCGAGTCCTGGCTGCCGCAGCCCGATGAGTACGGAGCACTCGCGGTCGATCGGCAGCGCGGCGTCGAGGGCTCGACGCTCGAGCTGTACCGGACCTTGCTCCGGCTCCGACGCGAGATGCGGCTGGGCCTCGGCTCACTGTCCTGGTATGACGCCGGCTCCGATGACGTCCTGGCGTTCACCTCGCAAGCAACCGACGGTCGCACGGTGCTGGTGCTGGCCAACCTCGGCCAGCGGTCCGTTCCGCTGCCGGACGGCGCGCACGTGCTGGTGTCGAGCACTCCGGACATGTCGGCGGCGGAGGACGGCGTCCCCGTCGACGGTGCGATCTGGGCGGAGATCGACCAGACGGACTGACTCCGGTTGCGGATGGTCCCGAGTCAGCAATACGTTCGATGCGTGACAGGTGTCACACCAGCGGTTGGGGGTGGTCAGATGACGGGGCCTCGTGCGCGACGCGCGATCGGTGCGGTCGCAGCCACGATCCTGGGACTCACGGGACTGGCCGCGTGCGGCGGCGACGACTCCGGCTCGCGGACGTTGACGTGGTACATCAACCCCGATCCCAACCCGCCACCGGACTTCGAGGGCGCCTTCGGACAGGCCGGCATCGCCGAGCGCTGCAGCACCGACGACTACACCATCGAGACGCAGATCCTCCCCCAGAGCGCCACCGAGCAACGCATCCAGCTCTTGCGCCGCCTGGCCGCGGAGGACCCGGCCATCGACCTGATGAGCCTCGACCCGGTCTTCACGGCCGAGTTCGCCGACGCCGGCTACCTCGCCGACCTTCCGCAGCAGCTCGCCGACGGGATGTTGCAAGGAGCCGTCGACGGCGCCAGCTGGGACGACCAGCTGGTGGTCGCCCCGTTGTGGGCCAACACGCAGATCCTCTGGTACCGCAAGTCGATGGCCGAGGCGGCCGGGCTCGACATGAGCAAGCCGGTCACCTGGGACCAGATCATCGACGCCGCGGACGCCGAGGGCGGCAAGGTCGGCGTCCAGGCCAACAAGTACGAGGGCTACGTCGTCTGGCTCAACGCCCTGCTGCTCGGCGCGGGCGGCGCCATCATCGACGACACCGAGGCGGGCGCCGACGCGAAGGTCGCCATCGACTCCGAGGCAGGCCGAGAGGCTGCCGCCGTCGTGGCGAAGCTCGCCGACTCACCGGCCGCCGAGGCCGACCTGTCGGTGTCGAACGAGGGCACCGTGATCGGACCCTTCGCCGACCCCGGCGGCTTCATGGTCAACTGGACGTTCATCTACAACACGGTCAAGCCGGACGAGGCGACGTTCGACGACCTCGGCTTCGCGCGCTACCCGGCCACCGTCGAGGGCAAGGAGTCCAAGCCCCCGATCGGCGGCATCAACATCGGGGTCAGTGAGTTCACCGATGATCGCGACCTCGCGATCGAGGCCGTCGAGTGCCTCACGTCGGAGGAGAACCAGGTCACCTACGCGGTGGAGACCGGCAACATGCCGGCCCGGGAGGCGGCCTACGACGACGCCGACCTCCGCGAGCAGTTCCCCGAGGAGCTGCTGACGCTGTGGCTCAACAGCATCGACGGCGCCGGCCCGCGGCCCGCCTCCCCGTACTGGGGAACGATCGTGGGCGCGGTGCTCAACGACTGGCACCCGGCGAGCTCGGTCAGCGAGCGCACACCGGAACGGTCGGCGACCTTCATCGAGAACGTGCTCAGCGGCGACGCGCTGCTGTGAGGAGGGAAGGCGATCATGACTGAGACGGCGACGGCGGACCCGATGATGAGCCGCCCCGGCCGGGCGTCCGCCGTGACGTCGGACCGGTCTCGCGCCGAGAACCGCCTGGGCTGGCGGCTGGTCGCCCCCGCGGTGATCGTGATGCTGCTGGTGACGGCGTACCCCATGTTCCGGGCGCTGTACCTGTCGCTCTTCCAGTACCGCCTGACCGCCCCGGACGACCGCGAGTTCGTGGGCCTCGCGAACTACCTCACCGTGCTCACCGACTCGATCTGGTGGCGCGACGTCGGGGTCACCG
Organism: uncultured Actinomycetota bacterium; assembly: GCA_963695295.1. Taxonomy (GTDB): domain Bacteria; phylum Actinomycetota; class Actinomycetes; order Propionibacteriales; family Nocardioidaceae; genus Aeromicrobium. The sequence goes on from OY968771.1 coordinate 454,649, forward strand.
TCTTCATCATGGTCACCACCGTGGCGGTCGAGCTCGTGATCGGCTTCGCCTTCGCCATGGTCATGCACCGCATCATCTTCGCCCGCGGCATCGTGCGGACCTCGATCCTCATCCCCTACGGCATCATCACCGTGGTGTCGGCGTTCGCCTGGCAGTTCGCGTTCAGCCTCAACAACGGGTTCGTCAACGGATGGTTACCCGGAGTCGGAGCCGACTACAACTGGTTCGGCGGCACCTGGTCGTCCCTGGCCGCCATCTGCATGTCGGAGATCTGGAAGACCACGCCGTTCATGTCGCTGCTGCTGCTGGCCGGCCTGTCGCAGGTGTCCGAGGACATGCTCGAGGCCGCCAAGGTCGACGGCGCGACGTGGTGGCAGCGGTTGTTCCGGGTGATCCTGCCGAACATGAAGGCGGCGATCATGGTCGCGGTGCTCTTCCGGGCGCTCGATGCGTTCCGCATCTTCGACAACATCTACATCATGACGCGGGGCGCGCAGAACACCGAGTCGGTCTCGTTCCTCACCTACCGCCAGATCATCGAGCAGTTCGAGCTCGGCATGGGATCGGCGCTGTCGGTGCTGTTGTTCTTGTCGGTCCTGCTGCTGGCCTTCATGATCGTGAAGCTGTTCAAGGTCGACCTTGCCGCGGCCCGAGGGGAGGGCTGAGATGAAGCGCATGGGAATCGGGCACTGGATCGGCTTCTTCGCGATCCTCATCTGGTGCCTGCTGCCGATCGTCTGGATGGTGTCGCTGTCGTTCAAGCCGGTCGAGGAGACCGCGGCCGGAAGCCCGCAGTTCTTCCCGAAGGACTGGACCCTGGACGTCTACCAGACGGTGCTCCAGAACGAGGACTTCCAGCGGGCACTGTTCAACTCCTTCGGCATCTCGGTGATCGCCACGGTGCTCTCGGTCGCGATCGCGACGCTGTGCGCCTACGCGATCGCCCGGCTCGACTTCAGCGGCAAGCGACTGGTGCTGACGATCGCCCTGGCGATCGCGATGTTCCCGGTGGTGTCGCTGGTCGGGCCGTTGTTCGACCAGTGGCGCTTCCTCGGGCTGTTCGACACCTGGCCCGGGCTGATCATCCCGTACATGTCGTTCACGCTGCCGCTGGCGATCTGGACCCTGTCCGCGTTCTTCCGCGAGATCCCGTGGGAGATGGAGCAGGCCGCCCAGGTCGACGGCGCCACGTCGTGGCAGGCGTTCCGCAAGGTCATCGTGCCGCTGGCCGCGCCCGGCGTCTTCACCGCGGCGATCCTGACCTTCTTCTTCGCGTGGAACGACTTCGTGTTCGGCATCTCGCTCACCTCGACCACGCAGGCGCGCCCCGTGACCGCCCAGATGGCGTTCTTCGTCGGGCCCGACCAGTTCAACCCGCCGGTGTCCACGCTGGCGGCCGCGGCGGTCATGGTCACGGTGCCCATCGTCGTCCTCGTCCTGTTCTTCCAGCGCAAGATCGTTGCCGGCCTGACTTCCGGCGCAGTGAAGGGTTGATCCCATGGCAGCCATCGAGATGAAAAACATCGTCAAGCAGTACGGCGACGGGTTCCCGGCCGTCAACGACGTCAGCATCGACGTCGCCGACGGCGAGTTCATGATCCTCGTCGGCCCCTCCGGGTGCGGCAAGTCGACGCTGCTGCGCATGATCGTGGGCCTGGAGGACATCACCTCCGGCGACATGGTCATCGGCGGCAACCGCGTCAACGACCTGGCCCCGCGCGACCGCAACCTGTCGATGGTCTTCCAGAACTACGCCCTCTACCCGCACCTCACGGTGTACGAGAACATCGCGTTCCCCCTCCGGCTGGCCAAGATGAGCGACCAGGAGGTCGATGAGAAGGTGCGCGACGCCAGCAAGACGCTCGAGCTCGACGAGCACCTCCAGCGCAAGCCGGCCAACCTGTCCGGTGGCCAGCGTCAGCGAGTGGCGATGGGTCGCGCCATCGTCCGCGACGCCCAGGCGTTCCTGTTCGACGAACCGCTGTCGAACCTCGACGCCAAGCTGCGCGGCCAGATGCGCACCGAGATCGCCCGCATGCAGAAGCGCCTCGGCATCACGACCGTCTACGTCACCCACGACCAGACCGAGGCGATGACGCTCGGTGACCGCGTGGCGGTCCTGAAGCGCGGCATCCTGCAGCAGCTGGCCACGCCGCGAGAGCTGTACGAACAGCCCGTCAACCTGTTCGTGGCCGGCTTCATCGGCTCGCCGCCGATGAACTTCCTGCCGGCGACGGTCGAGGGCGATCAGGTCACCCTGCCGTTCGGCACGTTCCGGATCCCGAGCGCGAAGGCCGAGAAGACGGCCGGCAAGGGCCTGCTGATGGCCGGCATCCGGCCCGAGCACTTCGAGGACGTCTCGGTCATCGAGGGCGACTCCGTCGACACGTCCCAGACGTTCGAGGCCCGCATCGACGTCCGCGAGTGGCTGGGCGACCAGCAGTACGCCTACGTCCCCTACGAGGCCGAGGCCGAGGTGCAGAACCAGCTCAAGGAGCTGGCCCGCGAGGTCGACAGCGACTCGTTGCGCACTCAGCTCGTCGTGTCGCTCGACGCGGCGAGCACCGTCAAGGAGGACGACGACGCCACGCTGTTCATCGACACCGAGAAGATGCACCTGTTCGACCCGTCCACCGGGGAGAACCTCACCGTCGGGCTCTGAGCGGAGTCAGCGCTTCTTCTTCCCCTTGCGCGTCACGGCCGCCATCACCTCGGCGTTCCACTCGTGCTCGCGGATCAGCCGGTAGCGCTCCCCCGCCACCCGCAGGTACGCCGCCGCCGGGCGTTCGTCCTCGCCACGTACGCCGGCGTCCTCGATCATGTCGACGACCGGGCCGAACTCCTCGGCGTACCAGCGCGCCGCCATCGTCGGCTTGTCCATGTACGCGCCCTCGGCGTGCATCGTGCGGGCCGCCCAGGCCTCGACGGTCTCGGCGATGACGCCGTAGTCGAACGGGTCGTCGACGGCCACGGCGGCCCGGGCCTCGCCCGTGAACGGGACGCGCTCGAGCATGAGCCGGCGCCAGTACTTGCGCTCGAGGTCGGCCCGGGCACCGATGTCGACCGGCGCGAGGAACGTGTCGATCGCGGTGACGCGCGCCTCGATGACGTCGAGGCGGAGGCTGCGCGCGACCGAGACGCGGTGATGGCCGTCCTGGACGAAGTAGTAGTCGCCGACCTGGTAGACGTCGATCGGCGGGATGATCTCGCCGGTGCGGCTGGCGCGGGCGAGCCGCTCCCAGCGCTGCCGGCTGCGTCCTGAGGTCGGCCGGAACCGGCGGTCGAAGTCGCGCACCTTGTCGACCGAGCCGACGATCGCGTCGAGAGGGATGAGCTTGGTGCCGAGGTAGTTCTCGGCCCGGCGGCCCAACGCCTCCACGACCTCATCGAACGACATCGACTGCACGACGTCGTCGGTGTCGTTGCGCAGCCGGGCGGCAAGCCCAGACAGCACCTGGTGGCGTCGCGCCCGCATGAAGTCGCTCTCGGCGTCGACACGGGGCGAGCCGGAGTCGCTCACCATGTCAGGCCCTCCCCTCCGCACCCGTGGCCGCGTGCTCGGCCACTCGCGGCTCGATGTCGATCACCTGCCACGGGATGACGTTGCGGATGGTGGTGGGGCCGAGCTGCCGGTCGGGCTTGTGCATCCCGTACGGGTGGATGTGGCCGTGCAGGTGCCAGGTCGGTTGCAGGGATGCGATCACCCCGTGCAGCGCCGAGACGCCCACGTGGCAGGGATCGGGCTCATCACCCAGGCCCAGCGGCGGCGCGTGGGTGAGCAGGACGTCGACCGGGCCGCTGTCGCGCGCCTCCTGGAGCAGTCGACGCGCACGCTCGTCGTACTCGCTCTGGGTGTACTGGTGCGGACCGTCGTTGTAGCGGACGCAGCCGCCGATGCCCGCGACCCGCAAGGGTCCGACCATGCGCACGCGCCCGTCCACGTCGACCAGTCCGCGCGGGCCGACGCCTCGGCCGGTGCGTGGGTCGTGGTTGCCCGGCACGTAGGCGGCCGGCGCCTCGAGCAGCGAGACGAGCGACTCCAGGTAGTCCCACGGAAGATCACCGGCTGCGAGCACCAGATCGACGTGCAGATCGCGTACCCGCGACCGCACGGTGGGGACCTCCTCGTCCGCGACCGCGAGCACTCGGACCATGGTTCCGACACTACCGCCGGGCGTCGATCACCCGGGGTCGGAGCCACCCGCCTCGGCAGCCCAGCGGGCCTTGTCGGCGTCGATCCTGCGGCCCAGCAGGTAGGCCAGCGCCCAGAGGGCGGCGAACATCGAGCCGACGAGGAACATGATCGGGACCACCAGCCCCAGGCCGATCGCGCCGACCTGCAGCAGGTGCCCGAGGACGTAGGCCCACGCGTGGCCGAGCAGCGCGGCGGTGACGAGAGCACGCCGCAGCCAGACCGAGACCCAGGCCGAGCGCGAGGGAGGTGTCGACGTCCTCGACCGCCACCATCACCGGGACGCTCAGCCCGAGCACGATGGCCTCGAGCGACAGCATCGCGGCACAGAGCGCTCTCATGTCGGGTCACCGCCGAACAGCAGGCGCGCCTCTCCGACGGTGATGACCGACCCGGTCACCAGCACGCCACCACTGCCGATCGCGTCCTCGTAACCAGCGTCGGCCACGGCGATCGCCCGTTCGATCGCGTCGTCCAGCCGGCGCACCACGGTGACCCGATCGGCCCCGAACACGTCATCGGCGATCTCGCCCAGCTCGGCGGCCGGCATGGCGCGCGGAGTGCTGTTCTGCGTGCAGATGATCTCCGCGAGGACCGGCTCGAGCAGGCGCACGATCGCCTCGACATCCTTGTCGGCCATGACGCCGACGACGCCGACGAGCGGGCTGAACGTGAACGCGTCCTGCACCGCCTCCAGCGCGGCCTCGATGCCGTGCGGGTTGTGCGCCGCGTCGAGCAGGACCGTCGGGCTGCGCCGGACCACCTCCAGCCGGCCAGGAGAGGAGACGCCGGCGAAGGCTTCACGAACGACATCGTCGTCGAGCAGCTTCGAGCCGGTGAACGCCTCGACCGCGGCCAGCGCGTAGGCGGCGTTGCGGGCCTGGTGGGCTCCGTGCAGGGGCAGGAAGACCTCGTCGTAGCGGCCGGCCACCCCCTGGAGCTCGACCTGCTGGCCGCCGAGCGCCGTCAGCCGCTCCGCGAGGCCGAAGTCGACGCCCTCGCGCAGGACCGTGGCACCGACGTCGAAGGCGCGGTGGAGGACGACGTCGAGGACCTCGGGCTCCTGCTCGGCGAGGACCAGATGCGAGCCGGCCTTGATGATGCCGGCCTTCTCGGCCGCGATCGCCTCCGCGCTGTCGCCGAGGTAGGCCGCGTGATCGACGGCGATCGGGGTGACGACCGCGACCTGCCCGTCCGCGACGTTCGTGGCGTCCCACCCGCCACCCATGCCGACCTCGACCACCGCGGCGTCGACCGGGGCGTCGGCGAAGGCGGCGTAGGCCATCGCGACGGTCATCTCGAAGAACGACAGCGGCACGCCGGCCGAGTCGTCGACGATCTGCGCGTAGGCGGCGACGTCGGCGAAGGCCTCGACGAACGCATCCTCGGACAACGGTTGGCCGTCGAGGCAGATGCGTTCGGTCATCGACTGCAGGTGCGGGCTGGTGAACCGCCCGGTGCGCAGGCCGAGTCCGCCCAGCAGGGCGTCGATCATCCGCGCCGTCGACGTCTTGCCGTTGGTGCCGGTGAGGTGGACGACCGGGTAGGAGCGCTGCGGGTCGCCGAGGAGCTGGCACAGGGCGGTGATGCGATCGAGGGACGGTTCGAGACGCGTCTCGGGCCAGCGGCCGAGCAAGGCCTGCTCGACCTGCGCATATGAGGGGTTCATCGGGTCCATTGTCGCAGTGCTTCAGGGACCGCTCAGGGTGACCACCGATGGCGGAGGTGTCCGCGGGCTGCGCGATGATGGAGCAACCTGTTGGAACGACCCGAGGGACCTTCATGACTCAGCAGTTCGCCGGATGGGTGACCCACCACTGGACCAAGTGGATCGTCCTGGTCATGGCCGTTCTCATGCTCGGCGTCTTCGGCTCGATGGCGTCCAAGCTCACCGGCGTCCAGGAGAACGACATCGCCGCCTGGTTGCCGGGCGACGCCGAGTCCACGCAGGTGATCGAGGAGTCTCGTGAGTTCACCGACCCCGACGCGATCCCGGCCATCGTGCTCTACGAGCGCGACTCCGGCATCACCGAGGCCGACACCGCGAAGGCGGCCGCCGACGCCAAGGCCTTTGCCGACATCGAGCTGGTCAGCGGCGAGGTCGTCGGCCCCATCCCGTCCGAGGACGGCAAGGCGCTGCAGTCCATCGTCACCCTGAGCGTCGGGTCCGACGGCTGGGAGATCCTGCCCGACATCATCGACGACCTCCGGGAGACGGCGTCGGGCACCGATGGGCTCGACGTCCAGGTCGGCGGGCCGGCGGCCTTCGGCGCCGACCAGGCCGAGGCGTTCGCGGGCATCGACGGCATCTTGCTGCTGGCCGCGGTCAGCGTCGTCGTGGTCATGCTGCTGCTCACCTACCGCAGCCCCATCCTCTGGCTGATCCCGCTGCTGTGCGGCGTCACGAGCCTGGGCATCGCCCAAGGCGTGGTGTACCTGCTGGCCAAGGAGGCCGGTCTCACGGTCAACGGGCAGAGCGCCGGCATCCTCACCGTGCTCGTGTTCGGCGCCGGCACCGACTACGCCCTCCTGCTCATCGCCCGCTACCGCGAGGAGCTGCGGCGGGTCGAGGACCGCCACGTCGCGATGGCACATGCCCTTCACCGGGCCGGACCGGCGATCATCGCCAGCGGCGCCACCGTCATCATCGGCCTGCTCTGCCTGGTGTTCGCGCAGATGAACTCCACCAGCAGCCTGGGCCCGGTCACCGCGGCCGGCATCGCCGTCGCCCTCGTCGTCATGCTCACGCTGCTGCCGGCCCTCCTGGTCATCGTCGGACGGTGGGCCTTCTGGCCGCTCGTCCCGCACTTCGGCGACGCCGAGCCCAACGAACGGGGCCTGTGGGCGAGGGTCGGTCGCGGTATCGCGAAGGCGCCTCGAGCCACGTGGCTCGTCACCACCGTGATCCTCGCGTTCTTCACGCTGGGCACGTTCCAGCTCGACGCCGACGGGCTCACCAACGAGGAGCAGTTCACCACCGAACAGCCGTCCGTCCGCGCCGAGAAGGCCTTGGTCAAGCACTTCCCGGGCGGAGCGGGAAGCCCCGTGGTCGTGCTGGCCGATTCCGAGGCCACCGAGGAGGTCAGCACGACGTTCGCCGGCGTCGAAGGCATCGTTCCCGCCAGTGTGAAGGCATTGGGCGAGAAGAACGGCCGCGTCTACATCGAGGGCACGCTCGTCGCGGCGCCCGATTCACGTGCGGCCTTCGACACCGTCGACCGGGTGCGTGACGCTCTCCACGGGATCGCCGGCGCCGACGTCCGCGTGGGCGGCAACTCCGCCATCAACCACGACGTGCAGACGGCTTCCGGGGCCGACAACCGGCTGATCATCCCGATCATCTTGGTGGCGGTCTTCCTCATCCTTGCCGTGCTCCTGCGAGCGCTGCTGGCGCCGCTCATCCTGCTCGCCACCGTCGTGCTCTCCTTCGGTGCGGCCATCGGCATCAGCGGGTTCGTCTTCCGCAACGTGTTCGACTTCGCCGGCGCCGACTCATCCTTCCCGCTGTTCGCGTTCGTGTTCCTCGTGGCCCTGGGCATCGACTACAACATCTTCTTGATGACCCGGGTGCGCGAGGAGGCGCTGAAGGTCGGCACCCGGCGGGGTGCGCTGATCGGCCTCGGAGCGACCGGGGGCGTGATCACGTCGGCCGGCCTGGTGCTCGCGGGCACGTTCGCCGCGCTGGGCTCACTGCCGATCGTGTTCATGGCCGAGCTCGGCTTCGCGGTGGCCGTCGGCGTCCTGCTCGACACCATCATCGTGCGGTCCGTCCTCGTCACGGCGCTCAACCTCGACATCGGCCGGTACATGTGGTGGCCGTCCCAGCTGATGCAGAAGCGGGACGAGGACGAAGCACCGGTCGAAGCGCCTCAGGCGGAGGTTTCGGTTCGGGCGTGAGCCTCTAGAGTGGTCGCTCGTGAATGCCGTCCCCGACAAGCCAGCGCTCGAAGGCCTGGAGACTGCGTGGTCGCACCGTTGGGAAGAGCAGGGAACCTACCGCTTCGACCGGACCAAGTCGCGCGCGGAGATCTACTCGATCGACACGCCCCCGCCGACGGTCTCCGGGTCGCTGCACGTGGGCCACGTGTTCTCCTACACGCACACCGACCTCATCGCCCGCTACCAGCGGATGCGCGGGCGCGAGGTCTTCTACCCGATGGGGTGGGACGACAACGGCCTGCCCACCGAGCGCCGGGTGCAGAACTACTTCGGCGTTCGCTGCGACCCGTCGCTCCCCTACCTCGACGGCTACACCCCGCCGGCCGAACCCGATCCCAAGAAGCAGGTGCCGATCAGCCGGCGCAACTTCATCGAGCTGTGCAACGAGCTCGTCGTCGAGGACGAGCGGGTCTTCGAGCAGCTCTGGCGCTCGCTCGGGCTGTCCGTCGACTGGACCCAGACGTACACGACGATCGGCCCGGAGTCGCAGACCGTCTCCCAGCGCGCGTTCCTGCGCAACGTCGCTCGTGGTGAGGCCTACCAGCAGGACGCACCCACGCTGTGGGACGTCACCTACCAGACCGCGGTCGCGCAAGCCGAGCTCGAGGCGCGCGACTACCCCGGGGCCTATCACCGCGTCTCCTACCACCACGAGAGCGGTCCGATCTTCATCGAGACGACCCGCCCCGAGCTGATCGCCGCGTGTGTCGCGCTGATCGCCCACCCGGACGACGAGCGCTACCAGCACCTGTTCGGGTCCACCGTGCGCTCGCCGCTGTTCGACGTCGAGGTGCCGGTGCTCGCGCATCCTGCCGCCGAGATGGACAAGGGCGCCGGCATCGCGATGTGCTGCACCTTCGGCGACCTCACCGACGTCCAGTGGTGGCGCGAGCTGCAGCTGCCCAACCGCACGATCATCGGCCGAGACGGGCGCATCCTGCCGGAGGTGCCGGAGTGGATCACCGACGAGGCCGGCCGCTCCGCGTTCGGCGAGCTCTCCGGCAAGACCACGTTCACCGCTCGGGAGCTGAGCGTCCAGGCGCTGCGCGACTCCGGCGACCTCCACGGCGAACCCGAACCGACGCAACGCGTCGCGAACTTCTACGAGAAGGGCGACAAGCCGCTGGAGATCGTGTCGACGCGCCAGTGGTACGTCACCAACGGCGGACGAGATGCCGACCTCCGCTCCGCGCTGATCTCGCGGGGCGACGACATCACCTGGGTCCCGTCGTACATGCAGTCGCGGCTCACCAACTGGATCGACGGCCTCAACGGCGACTGGCTCATCTCGCGCCAGCGGTTCTTCGGGATCCCGTTCCCGGTCTGGTATCGGCTCGACGCCGACGGTGAACCCGACCACGACCACCCGATCCTGGCCGCGGAGTCCGAGCTCCCCGTCGACCCCGCGTCGCAGACTCCGCCGGGGTTCGACGAGAGCCAGCGGGGCGAGCCGGGCGGCTTCGTCGCCGACCCCGACATCCTCGACACCTGGGCGACGTCATCGCTCAGCCCGCAGATCGTCTGCGGTTGGGAGCGCGATGAGGACCTGTTCCAGCGCACCTACCCGATGGACCTGCGGCCGCAGGGGCACGACATCATCCGCACCTGGCTGTTCTCCTCGGTGGTGCGAGCGCACCTGGAGTTCGGCGGCGCGCCGTGGTCGCACGCGGCCATCTCCGGGTTCGTCGTCGACCCGGACCGCAAGAAGATGAGCAAGTCCAAGGGCAACGTCGTCGTCCCGGACGAGATCCTCGACAAGTACGGCGCCGATGCCGTCCGCTGGCGGGCCGCCGGCGCGCGCCCGGGCGCGGACTCACCGTTCGACGAGGCGCAGATGAAGGTCGGCCGGCGGTTGTCGATGAAAGTGCTGAACGCGAGCAAGTTCGTGCTCGCCTCCGAGGAGCAGTACGGGCTGGGCGCCGATGCGTCGCTGCTCGACCCGTCGCTGGTCACCGAGCCGCTCGACCTCGCGATGCTGCACCGGGTCCGGCAGGTCACCGAGGCGGCCACCGGGTACTTCGAGGACTACGACTACGCCTCGGCGCTGGACGTCACCGAGACGTTCTTCTGGGACTTCTGCGACGACTACCTGGAGCTGGTGAAGGAACGCGCCCGCCGCGACGACGCCCGGGGCACGTCCGCCCGCGCGGCGTTCGTGCTCGCCCTGTCCGTGCAGCTGCGCCTGCTGGCCCCGTTCCTGCCCTACGTGACCGAGGAGGCGTGGTCGTGGTGGCAGGAGGGGTCCATCCACCGGGCCGCCTGGCCGGACGTCGACCTCGACCTGGCGGCCGCGCCGCACGACCCCACCCTGCTGGCCACGGCGGCCGAGGCCCTGGCCGGAATCCGCGGCGCGAAGTCGGTGGCCAAGGTCAGCCAGCGCACCGAGGTCACCGCCGTTTCCGTGCGCGGCCGTCAGGACGCGCTCGACCTGGTGTCCGCAGCCCTCGACGACGTCAAGGCGGCCGGGCGCGTGGTGGGCTCGGTCGAGCTGGTGGCCGATGGTGCGGCCGATGGACTCCAGGTCACGACGACGCTCGCGACCGACTGACTACGACGCCTTCTTCTCGACCTCGTCGTGGGTGAGGACGGTGGGGCCCTCGTCACCTTGCACGGTCTCGGCCGTGACGACGACCTTGGCGACGTCGTCGCGTCCCGGGATGTCGTACATGACCGGCTGCAGCACGTGCTCGATGATCGAGCGCAGGCCGCGCGCACCGGTGCCGCGGGCCAGGGCCAGCTCGGCCATCGCCTCGCACGACTCCCGGCTGAACTCCAGCTCGACGCCGTCGATCTCGAACAGCCGGATGAACTGCTTGGTGAGCGCGTTGCGCGGCTGGGTGAGGATGGAGACGAGGGCGTCCTGGTCGAGGTTGTCGACGGCGGCGATGACGGGCAGTCGTCCGATGAACTCCGGGATGAGCCCGAACTTCAGGAGGTCTTCGGGCAGCACCTTGGAGTAGAGCTTCTCCGGCTCCCCCACGGCTTTGGTCTCGGTGCCCCCGACGTTGAAGCCGAGGCCCATCTTGCCGCTGCGGTGCTCGATGATCTCCTCCAGGCCCGCGAAGGCGCCACCGACGATGAACAGCACGTTGGTGGTGTCGATCTGGATGAACTCCTGGTGCGGGTGCTTGCGCCCGCCCTGCGGCGGCACCGACGCCGTGGTGCCCTCGAGGATCTTCAGCAATGCCTGCTGCACGCCCTCGCCGGAGACGTCACGGGTGATGGACGGGTTCTCGCTCTTGCGCGAGATCTTGTCGACCTCGTCGATGTAGATGATGCCGGTCTCGGCCTTCTTGACGTCGTAGTCGGCGGCCTGGATGAGCTTGAGGAGGATGTTCTCGACGTCCTCGCCGACGTAGCCGGCTTCGGTGAGGGCGGTGGCGTCGGCGATGGCGAACGGCACGTTGAGCATGCGGGCGAGCGTCTGGGCGAGATAGGTCTTGCCGCAGCCGGTGGGCCCGACGAGCAGGATGTTGGACTTGGCCAGCTCGACCGTGTCGTCCTTGCCGCGACCGGTGGACGCTTGCGCCTGCACCCGCTTGTAGTGGTTGTAGACGGCGACGGCGAGCGACTTCTTGGCGGCGTCCTGCCCGATGACGTAGCCGCCGAGGAAGTCGAAGATCTCGTGCGGCTTGGGCAGCTCGCCGAGGCTGAGCTCGGCGCCTTCGGCGAGCTCCTCCTCGATGATCTCGTTGCAGAGGTCGATGCACTCGTCGCAGATGTAGACGCCGGGCCCGGCGATGAGCTTCTTGACCTGCTTCTGGCTCTTGCCGCAGAACGAGCACTTGAGCAGATCGGCGGTCTCACCAATGCGTGCCACGTGTCATGTCCCTTCCTTGGCGCCAGCCAGCAGCCGACCGGGTGTCGTCTTGATCACAGTACCGGCCATCCCCGTGATCGTCGCGGGTCAGACCGGTGTGGTCTTCAGCGTGTCGAAGACCTGGTCGATGAGGCCGTACTCGACCGCCTGCTCGGCCGTGAGGATCTTGTCGCGCTCGATGTCGCGGCTGACGTCCTCCTGGCTCTGACCGGTGGCGTTCGCGAGCATCTCCTCCAGCATCGTGCGCATGCGGATGATCTCGTTGGCCTGGATCTCCAGGTCGGAGATCTGTCCGCCGGTTCCCTCGGTGTAGGGCTGGTGGATGAGGATGCGACTGTTCGGCAGCGCGTAGCGCTTGCCGGGCGCACCCGCGGCCAGCAGCACGGCGGCGGCCGACGCGGCCTGGCCCAGGCACACCGTCTGCACGTCCGGCTTGAGGTAGCGCATGGTGTCGTAGATGGCCGTCATGGCCGTGAACGAGCCGCCGGGTGAGTTGATGTAGAGCTGGATGTCGCGGTCGGGGTCCATCTGCTGCAGGCACAGCAACTGGGCCATGACCGCGTTGGCGACGTCGTCGCTGATCGGGGTGCCGACGAAGATGATGCGGTCCTCGAACAGCTTGGCGTAGGGGTCGATGCGGCGGAATCCGTAGGACGTGCGCTCTTCCCACTGCGGGATGTAGTAGCTCATCGGACATCTCCTGCGCTCAGAATCACCTGGTCGATGAAGCCGTACTCAACCGCCTGGGTCGGCGTGAACCACCGGTCGCGGTCGGAGTCGAGCTCGATCTGCTCGATGGTCTGGCCGGTGTGATGGGCCTGCAGCTCGTTGAGCTGCTTCTTCAGCAGCAGACTCTGCTCGGCCTGGATCTTGATGTCGGACGCGGAGCCACCGATGCCGCCGGACGGCTGGTGCATCATGATGCGCGCGTGCGGCAGGGCGTACCGCTTGCCCTTGGTGCCGGCGGCGAGCAGGAACTGGCCCATCGAGGCGGCGAGGCCCATGCCGACGGTGACGACGTCGTTGGGGATGAACTGCATCGTGTCGTAGATGGCCATGCCGGAGTCGACCGAGCCACCGGGCGAGTTGATGTACAAGAAGATGTCGGCCGACTCGTCCTCGGCGTTGAGCAGCAGCATCTGGGCGCAGATCGCGTTGGCGTTCTGGTCCTTCACCTCCGAGCCGAGGAACACGATGCGTTCCTTCAGCAGTCGTTGGTAGATGTGGCCGTCGAGGTCCTGGGGATTGAGGTCGCCCGCCGCCATGCGGTGGGTGGGGTTCTCTGTGTTCACGTCTTCGACCCTAGACGGCGCACCGGCGCGAGACACGCGCAGACACCCCCTGTTCGCTGACGGCAGACGTGCCGGCAGATCAGGACGTGCGCTCGACCTCGGCCTTGATGCGGGCCAGCGTGGTCTCCATGCCGGCCTTCAGCTCGACGTCGTGCGAGTCGACGCCGCCGAGCGCGAAGCGGGCCGTGACCTTGGACAGGATCGATCGCTTGCCGCCCTTCAGCTCGCGCCGCTCGGTGACCAAGGTGCCCTCGCCGGCCGGTTCGAGCTCGTACGACCAGGTGTCGGCCGGGCCGTAGACGTAGAACGCGATGCGCCGCTCCGGCACGAACTCGGTGATCCGGCTGGCGCTCGGCCAGAAGAACCCCTTGCGCTTGTTGAGGTTGATGCTGACGGTGCCGCGCCCGATCTCGTCGCCGAAGAACTTCTGGCGGTAGGTCTCCGGGCTCCACTCGTTCATGCGGCGTTGGTCGGAGACGATCTCCCAGACGCGGGCCGGGGAGGCGTCGATGTGGATCGTCGCCTCCAGGGGCGGGACGGTTTCAGCCATGCGTGGGTGCCTTTCCAGCGGTGGTCAGCTGTCGGGGATCGCTGACCCGGGCGTTCAGCCACCCGACGATCCAGTCGGCGATCTGCGGGTGGTTGAGCAGCGCGAAGTGATGTGCGCTGGGGATGTACTCGAAGCGAGCACCGTCGACGATCGGGCCGGTGCGACCGATGCCGGTGGCCGAGGAGAAGTGGACCAGCAGGTCGCCGAGCACCGAGCTGACCGGGTGCCGCTCGGACGCGCCGAGGGTGCAGGCGACGAAGTGGTACTCGGCGTGCGCGAGCGGGGCGGCGGCGATGCGGTCGAGGCCCCAGTGGGCGGTGAGGTCCTGGCCGTCCCATTCCTCCCGGCTGATGTAGCCGTGACGCAGGTCGACGATGCCGGCCGAACGCGTGTCGAGGATCGTGCTGAACGGTCGGGACTCCGGCAGGAAGCGGAGCAGGCGCGACCCGACGTGGGCCACCTTCTCCAGCGAGGCACCCGCGTGCGGCGTGCCCAGGCAGACCACGTCACGGACGAGCTGCGGCCACGTCTGGCCGGAGGCCGTGGCGTGGTTGGTGGCCGCACGAGCCACCAGGCCACCCATCGAGTGACCGACGAGCGTGATGCGGGTGACCCGGACCGGCCACGCCTCGACCAGCTGCTGCAGCAGGACGTCGAGGTGCTGGCCGTTCTCACTGACGTGCAGGCCGGTGTTGTAGCGGATCATCACCGGCGTGCCGTCGGTGTCGGCACGCACCCGGGCGGCGTAGGTGGACTGCCGGGTGCGCTCGCCGATGCTCCACGACTCCTCGCTCTCGCAGAGCCCGTGCAGGAAGACGACGAGGTGGCTGGACGACCCGCGGAATGCCTCCGCGACCTGCCAGCCCGTGACGGGCACGTCGGCGCCGTCCTTGCGCACGGACATGACGATCGCCTGCGGGTCGTCGAGCATCCGCAGCTCGTCGCCGATGAGGCCGTTGACGGCGGCCACGACCTGGCGGCCGAAGCGGGACTTCTCCACCGGCCGGCCGACGCCACGCCCGGCGAGAGCGCGCACGGCACCGCTGGAGACCCGCAGGATGCCGGAGATCGCACCGTAGATCGAGGTCACCGCGCCGTCGTGCAGGGACTCCGGGACGCGTCCGCCGACCAGACGGGTGGCCCCGAAGGCGCGCGTCGCGACGGCCTGGTGCATGTCACGGACGGTGCCGACGATCAGTCGGTCGACGTGGTCGAGCGCCAGCGCGGCGACGTCAGTCGTCCGCGCGGGCCCGTATCCGTCCGTGCTGGGGGGCATGGGCTCCATACTGCCGGTATCCGGAGGCGGTTGTGAACCTCAGACCGGCGCGTTCTTCGTCACGCTTCGGTCTGGTCGTCCTCGGCGGCTGCCGCTTCGGCGGCCAGGTCCTCGTCGGTGGCGATCGTGCCGTCGGCGCGCAGGCGGGAGAGCTCGAGCACGGTGCCGGAGGCGTCCTTGACGGTGGCGGACTCCACGAGCGAGGCGAGCGCCTTGCCGCGCAGGACCTCGCTCATCATCTCCGGCACGTGGTTGTGCTCCATGATGTGTTGCACATAGGAGTTGGGGTCCTGACCCGACTGCTGGGCACGGCGCATGATGTGCTGGCTGAGCTCGGCGTCGTCGATGCCGAATTCGCCGCTGGCCACCACCTGATCGAGCACGAACTGGGCGATGATCGATTCCCGCACGCGTCGCTCGAGGTCGGCCTCGAACTCCTCCGCGGTCTGCCCCTCGTCCTCCAGGTAGGCCGCCATGCTCATGCCGGCGAAGGCGAGTTGCTGCGTGACCTGCTCACGGCGGGCGGCGAGCTCCTCGGCCACGAGCGCATCCGGGATCGGGACGTCGACCTGACCGACGATCTGGTCGAGCACCAGGTCACGGGCCTCGCTGGCCTGCTCCATGCGCTTGCCGCGGGTGACGCGCTCGAGCAGGTCGGCGCGGAGGTCCTCGACGGTGTCGAACTCCGAGGCCATCTGCACGAACTCCTCGTCGAGCTCGGGCAGGTGCCGTTCCTTGACGTCGCGGACCGTGACCGTGACGTCGACGTCCTTGCCCTTGAGCTCGCCGCCGACGAGCTGGCTGGCGAACGTCACGGTGCCGCCGGGCTCGAGGCCGGTGACCGCCTCGTCGAGGCCGTCGAGCACCTCGCCCTGGCCGACGGTGTAGGGCATTCCCTCGGCCTCGGCGCCGTCGATGGCCGCCCCGTCCTTGTCCTTGGCGGACAAGTCGATGGTGAGTGCGTCGCCGGCCTGAACGGCCCGCTCGACCTCGGTGAACGTGGCGAACCGCTCGCGCAGCGCCTCGATCTGCTCGTCGATGTCGGCGTCGGTGGGCTCGGCGTCGGCGACCTCGACGGTGATGGCGGCGACGTCCGGCAGCGTGATCTCGGGGCGCACGTCGAGCTCGGCCGTGATCTCGATCGGCTCACCGTCGGAGAACTTGGTGAGGTCGATCTCGGGCTGGCTCAGGGGCTGGATCTCCTGCTCCTGCACGGCCTGGCTGTACCACTGCGGGAGGACCGTGTTGATGGCCTCGTCGAGCACCACACCGCGACCCACGCGTTGGTCGACGACCGCGGCCGGCACCTTGCCCTTGCGGAATCCGGGCACCGTGACCTGTGACCCGATGGACTTGTAGGCCTCGTCCAAGCTGGGCTGAAACTCATCGAACGGCACCTCGATGGTGATCTTGACCCGGGTGGGGCTCAAGGACTCGGTGCTGCTTTTCACGTGGGAACTCCTGGTGGTGGTGGACGGCACGGGTGGTCGGGATGACAGGATTTGAACCTGCGGCCTTCCGCTCCCAAAGCGGATGCGCTACCAAGCTGCGCTACATCCCGTCGCCGGCTGTTGAGTCTAGTGGACACTGGCACGGTGCACTTTTCCGCCCACGGCCCGGAACGCTCGCCGGCGGCCAGAATCCGCGACGAGGATCTCGCCGCAACCGTCCGCGGGCGTCTCCCGGCGTGCGGCTCGACCACCGTCGTGGCCGTCGACGGACCGAGCGGGGCGGGCAAGTCCGTGTTCGCGGACCGGCTGGGGGCCGACCTCGGCGCGACCGTTCTGCGGGTCGATGACTTCGTTCCCGGCTGGCGCGGCCTGGCCGCCATGCCGCCGGTCCTGGCTCGCGACCTCCTCGCGCCCCTGGCCACCGGCGAGATGGCGGCGGTCCGCCGATGGGACTGGAACGGCGACCGACCCGGCGACGTCGTGACGATCGCACCCGCGCCGTACCTCATCCTCGACGGCTGCGGCAGCGGCTCACGAGTCCTTCGGCCGTACCTGAGCCTGCTCGTGTGGGTGGACGCGCCCGAGCCGGTGCGGCGACAACGCGCGATGGCGCGCGACGGCGCCGTCTTCGAGCCGTGGTGGGAGGTCTGGGCAGCCCAGGAACGCCTGCTGTTCGCCGCGGAGGGAACAGCCGCCGCGGCCGACGTCAGGCTTCGGTACGACCCCGATGTGTGAGGCCATCGTTGGTTCGCTCGGCGAGAACCAACCGCGACGTCACAGATCGGGTGGACGAGGCAGGCACGGCGCCCTGTGGCATCATGGACGCGCTGCTCACGCAGCATGCGGACGTAACTCAATTGGTTAGAGTCTCTGCCTTCCAAGCAGAATGTTGCGAGTTCGAGTCTCGTCGTCCGCTCCGCTCGCCGGCTGTCATGATCACCCCATGAGAACCGTCATCATCACCGGCTGCTCGACCGGTATCGGCCGGGCCACCGCTGAACGCCTCGCGAAGAGCGGCGCCTGGACCGTCTACGCCACGGCGCGCCGTCCCGAGACGCTCGCCGAGCTGGAGCAGACCGGCTGCCACACCATGGCGCTCGACGTCACCGACGAGGCGTCGATGGTCGGCGCGGTCGAGGCCGTGCAGGCGGAGTCGGGGCGGATCGACGCCCTCGTCAACAACGCCGGCTACTCGCAGTCCGGTGCCGTCGAGACGCTCAAGCTCGACGACGTCCGCCGTCAGTTCGAGACGAACGTGTTCGGGCTGGTGCGCATGAGCCAGCTCGTCCTGCCCGCGATGCGGGAGCAGCGCGACGGGCGCATCGTGAACATCTCCTCGATGGGCGGCAAGATCGTCTTTCCCGGTGGCGGTGCCTACCACGGCACGAAGTTCGCGGTCGAGGCGTTCTCCGACGCCATGCGGTTCGAGGTGGCCGGCTTCGGGGTGAAGGTCGTCATCGTCGAGCCGGGGCTCATCACCACCAACTTCGACCAGGCCGCGGTGGCATCGATGGATCTGCACGACACCGGCCCGTACGCCGAGTTCAACCGCACGGTGGCCAGCGCCACCGAGGACGTCTACAAGGGTCCGATGAAGCGGATGGGCGGACCGCCGGAGTCGGTGGCGAAGGTGATCGAGAAGGCCCTGACGGTCCGCCGGCCGCGCTCGCGCTACACGGTCACGCCGTCGGCGTCGATGTCGATCGTCGGCCGCCGGATGATGTCCGATCGCCTGTGGGACCGCGCGATGCGGACGACCTTCAAGCAACCAGGCGCCTAGCGGCCCCGGCTGTAGTCGACGAGCGGTCGTTCGCGGCTGATCACCAGGACGGCGCGGTCGTCGTCCCCCCTCGTCACCTGCGAGAGGATCCGCCGGGGGATGCCGTCCACTCCCTGCGTCAGCATCACCCGCCCGGCGATGCCGCGCAGCCA
This sequence comes from uncultured Actinomycetota bacterium, assembly GCA_963695295.1. GTDB lineage: Bacteria > Actinomycetota > Actinomycetes > Propionibacteriales > Nocardioidaceae > Aeromicrobium. The sequence goes on from OY968771.1 coordinate 473,101, forward strand.
GTCGATGCCGCTGCGGACGTCGCGGGTGGGCGACTCCACCACCCCGTCGGTGTAGAACATCAGCGCGTCCCCCGGCTCGATCACGCCGGAGCTGAGCTGGAAGTCGGGCCGATCCAGGACCCCGAGCGCCGTGCCGCGTGCCCCGTCGACGTTCCACTGGCTCTGCCCGTCCACCCATCGCAGGGCGGGCGGATGACCGGCGTTGATGATCGAGAACGATCCGGTGTCCAGACGGACGAGGACGTGGACGGCGGTTGCGAACCCCTCGTCCCAGTGCTGGCGGAGCAGGAAGTCGTTCGCCGCCGAGAACAGCCCGATCGGCGGCAGCGAGCCGATGAGTCCGCCGAGCGCGCCGGCGAACTGGAGCGACTGGGTGCCCGCGCCGACCCCCTTGCCGCAGACGTCGACGAGCACCATCTCGAGCTGATTCTGGTCGTCGGAGAGATTCGCGACGAGGAAGTCGCCGGCGAACTTCGCTCCCCCGGCCGAGAGGACCGCCGACTGGGACCGCCAGCCGTTGGGAAGCGGCGGCACCTTGCCCTGGAACTGGAGGCGGTCGTTCAGCTCGACCAGCATCGCCTCGCCGAGCGGGCCCGGGAGACCGCTCTGATAACGGCTGGAGGCGTAGAGGATGATTCCGGCCACGAGCGCGAGGACGACGAGGTTGCTCAACCGCAAGGTCGCCCACCCGTTGGAGATGGTGTCCGAGCCCACGCTGACCGCGGCGCAGATCGCCACGAAACCCACGAAGAACAGCAGCGGCCGGTACCGCAGCGCAATGCTCCCGAGCAGCAGCGGCAGGATGAAGGCCGCCACCGGGACCACGTCGAAGTCGGCCACGGACCCGACCATGACGGCCAGGGTGATGACCCCGAGCGCGGCCAGGGCGAACAACTGGCCACGTTGCGTTCCGTGCCGCCATGCCAAGGATTTCTCGCGGAAGTACGCGGTCGGCGCCGCCGCTGCGCTACCGATCCTCGAGGTCACCCGCCGAGCCTAGCCGCGTGCTGACATTCCGGGCACCAGAACAGGTTCCTGCCACCGAGAACCTGCGTCCTGACCGCCGTCCCGCACCGCAGGCACGGCTGGCCGGCGCGGCGGTAGACGTAGACCTCGCCGCCGTGGGCGTCGTCGCGCGGGCTGCGCCCCATCGCCGTGGGCGAGTGCTCGGGTCGAACGGTGTCGATCTGCCCCGTGGCCATGCCGTCACGCATGAGCACCACGAGGTCGGCCCAGACCGCGTCCCAGGTGGACCGGTCGAGCTCCCGCCCGGGCAGCTCCGGCGCCAGCCCGTGCCGGAACAGGACTTCGGCCCGGTACACGTTGCCGATGCCCGCCACGACGGACTGATCCATGAGCAGGGTCGCGACCGGTGCCCGCGACGTCGAGATCCGCTGCCAGGCCCGATCGGGTTCGGCGTCGGCGCGCAGCGGGTCGGGTCCGAGGCGGGCCCGGAGGGCTCCGAACTCCTGCGGCGTCATCAGCTCGCAGGCGGTCGGGGCGCGCAGCTCGGCGACGACGCTCCCACCCCGCAGGCGCCACCGCACCTCCCCCACCACGGGTACGTCCTCGCCGGTGGTGATCGTCCAGCGGCCGAACAGTCCCAGGTGCACGTGGAGGTACTCCGCGACATCCTCGAAGCGAATCAGAAGATGCTTGCCCCAGGCGTCGGCGTCGACGAGGCGGTGTCCGTCGACCCGCGCGGCACCGAGGACGAACCGGCCCTGCGGGCTGGAGGAGGTGATGATGTGGCCACCGAGACGGGCGCGCAGCTCGGCGGCCACCCGGTGGAGGGTGTGGCCCTCAGGCAATCTCGCCGGTCTCCTCGTAGGCGAGCAGCATGTCGATGCGACGCTGGTGCCGGTCGGCCTCGCTCCAGTCGGTGGTCAGGAAGGACTCGACGATCGCCGTGGCCTGATCGACCGAGTGCATGCGCGCGCCGATCGCCACCACCTGGGCGTTGTTGTGCTCGCGGGCCAGGGCGGCTGTCTCGGTGCTCCAGGCCAGCGCAGCGCGCGCCCCGGTGACCTTGTTGGCCGCGATCTGCTCACCGTTGCCGGACCCGCCGATGACGATGGCCAGCGACCCCGGCTCGTCCACGGCGGCCTGCGCGGCGGCAATGCAGAACGGCGGGTAGTCGTCGTCGGGGTCGTGCTCGAAGGCACCGTGGTCGACCGGGTCGTACCCGTGCTCGGCGAGCCAGCCGATCAGGTGGACCTTGAGCTCGAAGCCGGCATGGTCGGAGCCGAGGTGCACGCGCATGCGGGCAGTCTGCCAGTCAGGGTGTGGCGGCGCGTCGCGACTCCAGGAACGCGCCCACCGCGACGATGGTGGAGCGGGAGGCCGCGAGCATCGCGGGTTGACGCCAGAAGCCGTGCACGGTCCCCAGGGCGCGCCAGGCCGTGACGTCCGCACCGGCGGTGGCGAGCGCGGCAGCGAAGGCCTCGCCCTGGTCGCGGAGGATGTCGTGCTCGGCCGTCACCAGCATCGTCGGCGGGAAGGCCGAGTGATCGGCATGCAGCGGGCTCACCTCGCGATGGCCACCGTCGTCGCCCGGTGCGTATGCCGCCCAGAACTCCCGCATCCCGGCGGCGTCGAGGGCGGGGTTGTCCTCGTCGGCGAACGCGGCCGCTGCGTCGACCGGCGGATACAACAACACCAGTGCGTCGAGAAGGGATGGGTCCCGCACCACGAGGCCGGCCAGCAGGTTGGCCCCGGAGGAGTCGCCGATGCCGGGAACGGTCTCGGTGGCCACCCGCAAACCCCGCGGCTCCCCGCGCAACCATCGGGCCGCCGTCTCGACGTCGTCCAACGGGGCCGGGTAGGGGTGCTCCGGCGCGCGGCGGTAGCCCACCGCCAGGAGCGCCCAGCCGGTCCGGTGCGCGAGCTCGCGACAGAACGCGTCGTGGGTGTCCAGGTCGTGGAACACCCAGCCGCCACCGTGCACGTAGAGCGCCACCGGGGCCCCGAGGCGCGGGCGGTACAGCCGGCAGGGAACGCCGTCGGCATCGACGTCGCGCACGTCGTCAAGACCGATGCGGTCCTCGGTCGCCAGGGCCTCCGCGCGGGCCCGCTCGCGGATCTGGTCGATGCTCCAGCCTGCCGTGGCCCGGGCGTCGGCCTCCAGGGAGCGCAGGAACTCGACGGCGTCGGGCGTCAGGACCATGGCGGCAGGCTACGCCGTCGCTGCGTCCAGCCAGGCGCGCACCGTGTCGTGGTGGGGCGACCAGGCTCGCCACACGTCCGCCGACCACGCGGGCACATCCGCTTGCTCGGCGAGCACGTCGACGACCGTGATCGAACCGATCGGCGGGCGATGAGGGAGCCACTGCCAATCGCCCGGACCCGAGAGGATCCGCCTGATGAGGGGAACGGCATCGGCAGCGGAGGCGCCCCGCTCGATGACGGCGCACATCGACATCAGGTGGACCGCAACCGACTGGATCGATCGGCGCTCCTCGACGCCCGGGTGCTGGGCCGCGTAGGTGTCGACCACGAGCTGCTCGCCGCGTGCGGTCGCCAGCAGCGCGCCGTAGGCCTCCCAGCAACCGGCTGACGCGCCGATATAGGGATGGGTGGCGCCGAGGTCGGGCTCGAGCGGAGGCCACAGCCAGGGCACCGCTCGTCTCCCGTGTTCACGCCTCGCGTGCCAGCGGGTGACCGGCACGCATCTCCGCGACGAGGGAGGCGACCACGGCATCGAGCTGTCCCTGGTTGGCTGCCGCCACGGCGCGCTGTCGTTGGTAGGACGCGCCGCCGGCCATGATGTCCCGGATCCCCCCGAGCTCCTCGACACATCCCAGCTGCTCGGCGATCGGCTCGAGTCGACCGAGGAGCCGGTCGAGGTCGGTGGTCACGAGCTCCTCCTCGGCGTGCTCGTCGAGGATGAGGATGGCCTCCATCCCGTAGCGGGCCGAGCGCCACTTGTTCTCCTGCGCGAACCAGGGCGGGATGTTGGGCAGCGCGTGCCCGGCGTCCAGCTCGGCCGAGAAGTGCTCCACGAGGCAATGGGTGAGCGCCGAGATGCTCAGCAGCTCGGCCATGTTCGGGATGCCGTCGCAGACGCGGACCTCGAGCGTGCCGAACTTCGGGGACGGCCGCAGGTCCCACCGGATCTCGTCGAAGACGTCGATGACGCCGGTCTTGAGCATGTCGTCGACGTACGCCTCGAACTCCGACCACTTCTGGAAGTGGAAGGGCAGGCCCGCGGTGGGCAGCTGCTGGAACATCAGCGCCCGGTTGGAGGCGTAGCCGGTCTCTTGGCCGCCCCAGAACGGCGACGAGGCACTCAGCGCCTGCAGGTGGCCGTAGTAGGAAAGCATCGCCGCGCTGATCGGCAGCACCTTGTCGCGGTCCTCGATGCCGACGTGCACGTGGACGCCGTAGATGAGCATCTGGCGTCCCCACCACTGGGTGCGGTCGATCAGCGTCTGGTAGCGCTCCTTGTCGGTGACCTTCTGGTGCGTCCATCGGGCGAACGGGTGCGTGCCCGCGCACATCAGCTCGACGCGCAGCGGGTCGGTGACGCGCCGGATCTCCTCGATCGCCCGTTCCAGGTCGGCGCCGGCCTGTCCCACCGTTCGGCAGATGCTCGAGACCACCTCGACGGTGTTGAGCAAGAGCTCCTGGCGGATCAGCGGGTGCTCGCGACCACTTTCCGGCGCGACCGCGTCGAGCACCGCCTGGGCCACCTGACGCAGGTCGCCGGAGTCGGAATCGACGAGCGCGAGCTCCCACTCGATGCCGACCGTCGAGCGCTCTGACTCGGCGAACGGGATGTTCACGACACCATCGTGCCGCATGAAAGGGTGTCGCCATGCATGGATCGAATCTCACCCGTGAAGAAGCCCGGGAGCGCGCCGCCGTCGTCTCCACCCATTCCTACGTCGTCGAGCTCGACCTCACGCTCGCCCCCTCCGACGACGGCACGGACGGCCGCTTCGGCTCGACGACCACGATCCGGTTCGGCGCCACCCCCGGCGCGTCCACGTTCGTCGACCTGGTCGACGCGGAGATCTCCTCGATCACCCTGAACGGGACGCCGATCGATGCGTCCGCCTACGCCGACAGCCGCATCCGGCTCACCGACCTCGCCGCCGACAACGAGCTGCGCGTCGAGGCGACCTGCCGGTACTCCCACTCCGGTGAGGGCCTGCACCGCTTCGTCGACCCGGTCGACGCGCGCCCGTACCTCTACACCCAGTTCGAGGTGGCCGACGCGCGCCGCGCCTACACCACCTTCGAACAGCCCGACCTCAAGGCCACCTTCGAGTTCCACGTCACTGCGCCCTCGGCATGGCAGGTGGTGTCGAACTCACCGACACCGGAGCCGGAGGCTCTGCCTGATCATGGGAGCGGCGACGGCGTGTCGGTGTGGCGCTTCGCTCCGACCGAACCGATCTCCACCTACATCACCGCGCTCGTCGCCGGTGAGTACCACGTCGTCCGTGACGTCTACAAGGGCGCCTACGAGGAGATCCCGCTCGGTCTGTTCTGCCGACAGTCGCTCACCGAGCATCTCGACGCCGACGACATCTTCCTCGTCACGAAGCAGGGCTTCGAGTTCTTCGAGGACGTCTTCGAGATGGCCTACCCGTTCGGCAAGTACGACCAGCTGTTCGTGCCGGAGTACAACATGGGCGCGATGGAGAATGCCGGCTGCGTCACGTTCCGCGACGAGCTGCTGTTCCGGAGCCGCCAGACGGTGTCGGCGTACGAGGGGCGGGCGAACACGATCTTGCACGAGATGGCGCACATGTGGTTCGGCGACCTCGTCACGATGCGGTGGTGGGACGACCTGTGGCTCAACGAGTCCTTCGCCGAGTTCGCGGCGCACCACTCCTCGGTCGAGGCCACCCGGTTCACCGACGCCTGGACCGGTTTCACGAACAGCCGCAAGAACTGGGCGTACCGGCAGGACCAGCTCCAATCCACCCACCCGATCGCGGCCGACAACTACGACCTGCACGCCGTCGAGGCCAACTTCGACGGCATCACGTACGCCAAGGGCGCTTCGGCGCTCAAGCAGCTGGTCGCGTGGGTGGGCGAGAAGGACTTCTTCGCCGGGCTGCGCTCGTACTTCACCAAGCACGCCTTCGGCAACACCGAGCTGACCGACCTGCTGGCCGAGCTCGAGGAGGCCTCCGGGCGCGAGCTGGGCCCGTGGGCGCAGGAGTGGCTGCAGACCTCCGGCGTCAACACCCTGTCGACGCGGTTCGAGGTCGAGGACCGCGCCGACGGAACGGGCGTGTTCACCTCCTTCGCGGTCGAGCAGACCGCGATCGAGGCGTTCCCCACCCTGCGTCGGCACCGCATCGCCATCGGCCTCTACAACCGGGTCGAAGGCCGGTTGGTGCGCACCGAGCGGATCGAGACCGACGTCCGAGGGGCATCCACACCGGTTCCGGAGCTGCTCGACCACCGCCAGCCCGACCTCGTGCTGCTCAACGACGACGACCTCACCTACGCGAAGATCCGGCTCGACAAGCGGTCGTTCGAGACGCTGGTCGAGAGCATCTCCACGTTCGATGAGTCCCTCCCCCGCGCCCTGTGCTGGGGCTCGGCCTGGGACATGACGCGCGACGCCCAGCTGGTCTCGTCAGACTTCTTGTCCCTCGTCCTCGCCGGCGTCGGAACCGAGACGGACCTCACGGCGGTCGGAGCGCTGCTGCGCCAGGGCCGGAGCGCGGTCAACCTGTTCACCCCCGACGCCGCGCGGCCGGATGTGGCCGAGCGATGGGAGTCCGGGCTGCGTGCCTTGATGACGGCCGCAGAACCCGGTAGCGACCACCAGCTCGCCCTCGTCCGCGCTTTTGCGTCGGCAGCGTCGGGTCCCGCCCACCTGCGTGAGATCCTCGGCGGTTCGCTGGCCGGTCTCAACGTCGACGTCGACCTGCGCTGGACGCTCGTCACCGCCCTCGCCCGCCTCGGCGAAGTCACCGAGGAGGAGATCGCGGCCGAGCTCCAGCGCGACAACACCATCTGGGGCCAAGAGAGCGCCGCAGCGGCGCGTGCGATCCGCCCGACGGCCGCGGCCAAGGAGGAAGCGTGGCATCGTGCCGCCGTCGACCCGTCGACGCCCAACGAGACCCGTCGGTCGATCGCGACGGCGTTCCAGGTGTCCGGGCAGGCCGACGTCCTCGAACCGTTCATCGACCGTTACCTGGAGATGGCCGAGACGGTCATCGACGACATGGGTGTCTGGATCGGGCAGGTGGCCCTGGTCCACCTGTTCCCGCTGGCGAATCCGGCGCAGAGCACGCTCGACAAGGTCGATGCCTGGCTGGCGTCCACCTCGGCGGAGGCGGCCGCCACACGGTATGTCGGCGAAGGCCGCGACGACCTCGCCCGCGCGCTACGCGCGCAGAGCGCGTTCGAGCACGCTCAGTAGCCGCACCCGCTCAGGAAGGCGGCCGGCTTGTCACCCTCGGCCGCCTCGATGAAGACGACCTTCGAGGCGTCCTTCACCTTGCGCGGCTGCTGGGCGAAGGCCAGGCCGAGCCACTGGTCGCCGTCCTGGAGGTAGATGATCGATCCTTGGACCGGGGACTCCTGGATCTTCACGCCGGGATAGGCGGTCGCGACGTCCTCGAACGTGGACCCGACCCCGATGCCTTCGGCGGTCTTCACCGAGCTCGCGGATGCCGAGCAGCGAGATCGTGTCGTCCTCGACGTCGACCATCAGCGCATCGGTGTGCGGCTCCTTCCACTGGATCGGGCCGTACTCCTCCTTGCAGGGATCGTCGTCGGCGAGCTCGCGCGGTTCGAACAAGCCGGTCGCGTTCGCCTCCTCGACGGTCATGCCGACCTGCACCGGACCGATGGCGCCGGGCGCCGCCACGAGCTTCTCGACGGCCGGCTCGGACGCGGACGGCGAGTCCCCCTTGGTGGGCCCGTCCTTCGGGTCATCCGATCCGCTGCAGGCGCCGACCAGGAGCAGCACGGCCAGGACCAGTCCGGTCTTGAGTCTCATCGTCGGTGCCTTCCGTTAGACCCTCCAGCGGTCATGCTGGCAGGTGCATGGTGCCCGTCGCCGGGCATGGTGTCCACGGCTCAGCTGCAGCCGCTCAGATAGACCGACGGCTTGGTGCCACGAGACACCTCCATGAAGACCACCGTCGAGTCGTCCTTGATCTCCTCCGGCGTCTCGTTGAAGGCCAGGCCGAGCCACTTGTCACCGTCCTGACGGAAGATGGTCGATCCGAGAGCCTCGGACTCCTCGACCGTCGCGTCCGGATAGGCGGCCCGCACCTCCTTCAGGGTGGAACCGACGCCGACGCCTGTGGCGGTCTTCACCAGGTCACGAATCCCGAGGGACGTGATGGTGTCCTTCTCCCGGTCGACGAACACCATGAGGATCTCGGTGTGGGGCGACTTCCACTGGATCGGCGGGTTCGTCTCCTTGCAGGGATCGTCGTCAGCGGACACCCGCGGCTCGAACAACCCGGTCGCCTCGGCCTCCTCGACCGACATGCCGGCCAGGACCGGGCCGATCGCCCCGGGCGCGGCGATGAGCTCATGACCTGCGGGTTCGGTGCTGGCACCAGAGCCCGTCGGGGATTCCTCCGGCGAGGAGTCGGAGCCTCCGCACGCACCGGCGACCAGCATGATCGCCACGACGGCGCCGGCTCGCAGTCTCATGGTCGCCGCCCTTCGTCGGCCTTCCGCGATCATGGTTGCAGCACGGAACGGCATCGGAAATGGTTACAAAGGACTAGAGCGTGCCCGGGCGATCAGTGTGTGTCGGCGCGCTCGACGTCGGTGCCCGGCGGGGGCGGAACGTAGTTGTTGCGAGCCGTCAGCAGGGCGAACAGGCTGATGAGGACGATGAGTCCGACCGTGGCGCCACCGAAGTAGACCAGGTTCTCGAGGAAGCTCCGCGACTCACCCTCGGCCCACGTGCTGGGGGCGTCGGCGACCGCCGGCGCGCCGAGGCCGACGAGCAACAGAACCGCTGAGGTGAGGATGGCAACGACGCGAGCGGGAGCCTTCATGGCGACATCGTAGCCGCCCGTACGCTGGTGACATGTCCTACCTCGACTGGTTGCTTCCGACGCAATGGAACCTCCCCGGGGACCGGGAACTTCCGTGGTACATCGCCACCCCCGGGACGATCGTGCTCATCATCGTCGTCGGGCTCACGTTCCGATGGTTCGTCAACCGCTTCATCGACCGCATCGTCCGACGCGCCAGTGCCGGCACCGTGCCGGGCATCATCGCCGGCACGAAAGCCGGTGCGGTGCTCGCCGACCTGCGCCCCGGAGCGGGCGAACGACGCAAGCAACGCGCTCAGACGATGGGGTCGATCCTCAAGAGCATCGCCTCCGGGCTGATCCTCGCCGTCGTCCTCGTCATGGTGCTGGACCAGGTCGGCGTGAACATCGCCCCGATCCTCGCCAGCGCCGGCATCCTCGGGATCGCGCTCGGTTTCGGCGCGCAGAACCTGGTCAAGGACTTCCTCAGCGGCATCTTCATGATCCTGGAGGACCAGTACGGCGTCGGCGACTCGGTCGACCTCGGCGAGGCGGTCGGCACCGTCGAGGCCGTCGGTCTGCGCGTCACCCGGCTGCGCGACGTCGACGGCACGGTCTGGTACGCGCGCAACGGGGAGATCCTGCGGGTCGGCAACCGGAGCCAGAACTGGGCTCGCACGGTCCTCGACATCACGGTCGCCTACGAGTCGGACCTCGACGAGGTGCAGCAGATCCTCCAGGACGAGGCGCACGCCATGTACGAGGACGAGCGCTGGCACGACATCATCATCGAGGAGCCCGAGGTGTGGGGCGTCGAGCGGTTCGACAAGGACGGCGCCGTCGTCCGCGTCGTGCTCAAGACTGCGCCGCTCCAGCAGTGGCCGGTGGCGAGGGCGCTGCGCCAGCGCATCAAGGCTCGCTTCGACGCCGCCGGCATCCGCATCCCGACGTCGTTCATCCCCGGCCAGCCGCCCGGTGGTGATGTTCAGTGACGGCGTCGTCATCTGAGGGCGCGAGCCCCGAAGAGCCGACGTTCTACGAGCAGATCGGCGGACACGAGACGATCGCGCGCATCGTGGAGGTCTTCTACGAAGGTGTGGCCACCGACCCGGTGCTCCGCCCGCTGTACCCGGAGGAGGACCTCGCGCCGGCGGCGGCACGCTTCACGATGTTCCTCGTGCAGTACTGGGGCGGCCCGACGACCTACTCCCGCCAACGCGGGCACCCGCGGCTGCGCATGCGGCACGCGCCGTTCGCGGTGACCATGGAGGCGCGCGACCACTGGCTCACGCACTTCCGCGCGGGCCTCGACGCCGTCGACCTGACGCCGGAGCAGGATGCGGAGTTCTGGAGCTACATCCAGCACGCAGCGACCTTCATGGTCAACACACCGACCGCGTGACTCAGACGGACTCCATCGCCGCGGTGAGCGAATCCCGCTCGTCCTCATCGAGCGGCCGGGACGCCTGGGTGTCGAGGTCGAATCCGACCAGGGTGGCGGTGGCCGAGCCGTGGCGCCCGGCGTCGATCCGGGTCAGCGAGCGGAACGACGAACGCCCCACGTGCGAGATGAGCGACTGGACCGGGTAGGCCTCGCGCCGCCACGGCAGCGGCTCCCCCAGCTGGAGCTCGACGCGGGCCACGACGAATCGGCCGGCCTGGCGGTGCGGGATGACCGAGGCGAAGGAGTAGATCCGGGTCTCCTGGAAGAGCTCGAACAGCCGAGGCATGGAGACCGATCCGTCCGGCCCGAGGTCGCCGCGGCGCAGCTGCAGCTCCAGCAGGGTGCCGCGCGGATCCTCGACCGGCTCGGGCCGGCCGTGCTCGGTGACGATGGTCGAGAACAGCGCCGAGCCGTCGTTGGAGCGGATCTCCTGGGTCAGGACATCGCCATCGACCGAGGAGCGGACCGTCACCGGCTTGCTGCTCAGCAGCAGCGGCCGGTGGAAGTCGACGCGAACGCTCCGGATCGGCAGATCCGCCGCCAGCAGGCCGTCGTCGACGAGCTGAGCCCGCGCCTCGACGGCGTAGTCGACGTAGACGACGTTGTTGACGTGGTTCAGCTGGTCGAGATCGGCCCAGCGCATCGGGATGTGGATGTCGTGCACGGTGTCATTCTTGCCCGTGGCCCGGCACCACCCCTAGCGGGTCCTGCCTCAGGCGATGACGGCGATGACGTCGCCCTCCTGGACGATCTGTCCCTGCACGACCCGGATCTCGGCCACGCGCCCCGCGGCGGGCGCCGGAACCGGTATCTCCATCTTCATCGTCTCGAGCACGGCGATGGTGTCGCCGGCCGCGACCTCATCACCTGGCGAGGCGACGAGCTTCCAGACGTTCGCGACGATCTCGGCCTTGGCCTCGTGCATCAGCCGGCCGACTCGTGCGTCAGCATCCGGAGCGCGTCGACCATGCGGCCCCGGGTCTCCTCGGGCAGGATCACGTCGTCGACGATGCCCGCCTCGGCCGCGAGATACGGACGGGCGACGTTCTCGCGATACTCCGCGGCCAGCTCGTCGCGCAGCACCTCGGGCTGCTCGGCCTCCTTGAGCGCGCGGCGGTGCAGGAGGGCCACCGCACCGCCCGGGCCCATGACGGCGATCTCCGAGCCCGACCAGGCCCAGGTGAAGTCGGCGCCGAGCGACCGCGCGCCCATCGCGATGTACGCGCCGCCGTAGGCCTTGCGCACCACGACCGTGAGCACCGGTGAGGACGCCTCGACGTAGGCGCGCAGCATCGTGGCGCCCCGGGTGATGACGCCGCGGCTCTCCTCGACGGTGCCCGGCAGGAAGCCCGGCACGTCGACGAAGGTGAGGATGGGCAGGCCGTACCGCGCGCAGAACTCGACGAATCTGGAGATCTTGACCGACGCCTTCGCGTCGAGGATGCCGCCGCGGGCTTGCGGCTGGTTGGCGACGACGGCGACCGGCCGGCCGTCGAGGTGCGCGAAGAGCGTGAGCACGCTGGGGGCATGCGTGGGCATGAGCTCGAGCCGATCGCCCTCGTCGAGCACGGCGTCGAGCACCTCGTTCATGTCGAAGACGACGCTGGACTTGTCGGGCACGACGAACGGCAGGCGCTCGACCGCGACCGGGTTGGCGGGTCGGGGTTCGATGACCTTCGCCGGTCCGCCGATCTGCGCCGGCAGGAAGGAGAGCAGGCTGCGGGCCGCGTCGAACGCGGCGTCCTCGGACGGAACCTCGAGGTGCGCGACGCCGCTCACCGCGGTGTGCATGCGCGAGCCGCCGATGTCCTCGGCCGAGGCGTCTTCGCCGGTCGCTGCACGGACGATCTCGGGGCCGGTCAGGAACATCTGGCCCTGGTCGGCCACCATGATCGTCCAGTCGGTGAGAGCCGGCGAGTAGGCCGCTGCGCCGGCGCAGGGCCCGAGGATCAAGGAGATCTGCGGGACCTTGTGGCTGGCCTCGACGTTGAGGGCGAAGATGCCACCGCAGCCGTGCAGCGCGTGGATGCCGTCGTGGATGCGGGCGCCCCCGGAGTCGTTGATGTAGACGATCGGGTAGCCCTGGTCGATCGCGAGGCGTTGGGCGCGTTGCACCGTCTCGGCGAAGACCGCGCCGATCGCCCCCGCGCCCACCGCCGCGTCGTGACTGATCACGACGACGGGGTGGCCGCTGGTCCGGCCCCAGCCGGTGACGACGCCGCTGCCACTCGTGGGTCCCGCCTTGCGTAAAGGCGTCATGGGCACGAACGTGCCCGGATCCACGAAGGCCTCGGCCCGTTCGAGAGCGGTGTAGACCCGTCGGCCCTTGGGCTCGACCCTGGCGAACTGTTCGTCGCGTCGCTGCGTGAGGACACTCCGATGATCCGATGGAGGGGTGTTCGACTGGTCGAGCGCGGGGGCTTGAGTGTCGAGCTGAGTCACTTCGTCTCCCAAAACGTGAGGCTTTCCTCAACTATAGCAGAACGTGAGGCTTTCCTCATATTCGGTCGGCAGGTGATTCTGTTACGTTCGGACCGATCAAACTAAGCAAGCGCTTATCGACAGAAGGAGGCCTCCGTGGCCGACACCCAGCACACCGCGATCGTCACCGGAGCGGCCCGAGGCATCGGTGCCGGCGTGGCCCTTCGACTCGCCGCCGACGGCTTCAAGGTCGCGGTTCTCGACCTCGACGAGTCGGCCTGCGCGGCCACCGTCGACGCCATCACGTCGGCCGGCGGAACCGCCCTGGCGGTCGGTGCGGATGTCAGCGACGCGGCGAGCGTCGACGCCGCCGTGGAACGGATCGCCACCGAGCTCGGCCCGCCGACGGTGCTCGTCAACAACGCCGGCATCACTCGCGACAACCTGCTGTTCAAGATGACCGTCGAGGACTGGGACGCCGTCATGTCGGTCCACCTGCGGGGTTCGTTCCTGATGACCAAGGCCGCCCAGAAGCACATGACCGAGGCGAAGTTCGGCCGCATCGTCAACCTGTCCAGCGTCTCGGCCCTCGGCAACCGCGGGCAGGTCAACTACTCGGCCGCCAAGGCGGGCCTCCAGGGCTTCACCAAGACGCTGGCCATCGAGCTCGGCAAGTTCGGCATCACGGCCAACGCCATTGCGCCCGGTTTCATCGAGACCGAGATGACCGCGGCGACCGCCGAGCGCCTCGGCGTCGACTTCGAGGACTTCAAGAAGTTCAACGCCGACCAGATCCCGGTCGCTCGCGTCGGGCAGCCCGAGGACATCGCCCACACCGTGTCGTTCCTGGTCAGCGAGGGCGCCGGCTTCGTGTCCGGTCAGGTCATCTACGTGGCCGGCGGACCGAGGGACTGACGTGGCGGAGGGCCTCGACACCGACGCGCTCGCCGCCTGGCTCGAGACCGAGCAACCCGGCCTGCTCGCCGGACCGCTCGAGGCGACGCTGATCACCGGCGGCAAGTCGAATCTGACCTACGCCGTCACGGACGGGACCGCCGAGGTCATCGTCCGGCGACCACCGCTCGGGCACGTGCTGGCCACGGCACACGACATGGCGCGCGAGCACCGGGTCATCACGGCGCTCGGCCCGACCGACGTGCCCGTTCCCGCGACGTTCGGACTCTGCACGGATGCCGCCGTGATCGGCGCCCCGTTCTACGTCATGGAGCTGGTCGACGGCACGCCGTACGGCCGGGCCACCCAGCTGGAGGAGCTCGGGGCCGACCGCACCCGCGCCATCACCGAGCGCATGATCGACACGCTGGTGACGCTGCACGCGGTGCCACCGGAGTCGGTCGGCCTCGACGACTTCGGGCGCCCGGACGGCTACCTGGAGCGCCAGGTCCGGCGCTGGAAGAAGCAGCTCGACGCGTCCCGCAGTCGCGAGCTCCCCGGCATGGACGAGCTGATCGCCCGGCTCGAGGCGGACATCCCCGAGGGCGGCGACGCCACGATCGTGCATGGCGACTTCCGCCTCGACAACCTCCTGGTCGACGGATCGGACACGATCACGGCGGTGCTGGACTGGGAGATGAGCACGCTCGGCGACCCGCTCACCGACCTCGCCGTCCTGCTGGCGTACCAGCAGCTCGCCGAGACCGTGAAGCCGTCCGGGGTCGTGCAGGCGATGGTCACCGATGCGCCGCTGGCCCCCGGCTACCTCCCGCGCGACGCCGTCCTCGAGCGCTACCACGCGGCGTCCGGTCGCGACGTCGGCGATCTGCACTTCCATCTCGCCCTCGCGTTCTTCAAGCTGGCCGTCATCTTGGAGGGCATCCACTACCGGCACAGCCACGGCCAGACCCTCGGGGCCGGCTTCGACGGCATCGGCGACCTGATCGAGCCGCTGATCTCCGCCGGCCTGTACGCCGGACGCGCCCACGAGTGAGCGTTAGAGTCGGCGCGTGACCGCGGAGATCCTCGAACCCCGGCGCCGCCCGACGCAGGAGCGCAGCCAGAAGAAGTTCGACCACCTGCTCGAGGTCGCGCGTGAGCTGCTGCTCGAGGTCGGGTTCGAGTCGTTCACCAGCGAGGAGGTCGCGCACCGCGCCGGCCTGCCGATCGGGACGCTCTACCAGTTCTTCCAGAACAAGTACGTCATCGTCTGCGAGCTGGACCGGGTCGACGCCGTGGCCGTCCGGGAGGAGCTGCAGCAGTTCGCGAAGGAGATCCCGTCTCTCGACTGGCTCAAGTTCCTCGACAAGCTGATCGACCACGTGGCCGCGCTGTGGGTGAGCGACCCGTCGCGACGCGCCGTGTGGCACGCCGTGCAGTCGACGCCGGCCACCCGCGCCACGGCCGCCGTCACCGAGCGGGAGCTCGCCGCCGAGATCGCCTACGTGCTGGGGCCGCTGACGCCGGGCACGCCGCGGGAGCGCCGCACCATCATGGCCGAGGTGATCCTGCACGTCGCCTACTCGATGCTCAACTTCTCGATCCGCGACGGCCAGAACCACTCCGAGGCGGTCGATGAGCTCAAGCGCCTTCTGGCCGCCTACCTGCTCGCCGCCGACACCGCCTGACCTCCACGCAGGCCGCGAGCGGAGCGGGGCGGCGGACGGTTCAGGACCGGTGCAGCACCACGTAGGCGGTCGCGTAGTCGCCGTCGTGGCTGAGCGAGACCTCGACCGCGCAGCCGTCCAGGTGCTTGGCGACCTCACCGTGCAGACGGATGCGTGGCCGTCCCCAGGCGTCCGGGACGACCTCGATGAGGCGCAGCGCCTCATCGCCCATCACCGGGGGCGTGCCGTACACCGAGCCTGACCAGGCCTTCACGACCGCCTCCTTCGCGGCCCAGCGGGCGGCGAGATGCCGCGCGACCTCGGTGCGCCGGCCGCTCGCGTCCCGTCGCTCCCCGGGCGTGAAGACGTCGGCGAACCCCGAGCCGGGCTGGTCGAGCTGGTCCGCGAACGACGGCACGTGGACCAGGTCGACTCCGACCCCGAGAACGGTGCTCACGATGCCCCGGTCCGCGCGCCCGTGCCGGTCATGTGCACCCCGGCCCGGCATAGACGCCGTCGGTACCCAGGCGGGCGTCGCGGGTCGAGCAGCATGGACGCCTCCAGCGACCGGACCCCGTTCGTGCCCAGCCGGCGTCCGGCCGGTCGCTGGTACGCCGGGTCGCCGCCACACATCGTGCGAGCCAACCGAAGCCGTCCCTCGACCACGCGGGAGCGGGACTGCGCCTCATAGCGCGCACGATCGGCCGGCTCGAGCGTCTCGAGGAAGGCCTGCGGGTGGACGACCGCCACGAGACCGGCGACGTGGCCGAAGCCGAGGCTCGTGACCAGGCCCGCCTTCAGCGGACCGGCCGCCAGCGGCTCGCGCAGCCAGACCAGGTGTTCGTGCTCGGCGAGCACGTCGTCGACACAGTCGAGGCTCCGGTTCGGCGGGATCGTCCCGGATCCCAGCACCTGGCACAGTCCGATCAGCTGGAACGCCGCCGCGCCGCCCTTGGCGTGTCCGGTGAGCGTCTTCTGCGAGATCACGAACATCGGGTTGCCGGGGCTGCGGCCGATCGCGGCCGCCAGACGCTCATGCAGCTCGGACTCGTTCGGGTCGTTGGCGTCGGTCGACGTGTCGTGCTTGCTGACCACGCCGATGTCGTCGGCGTCGAGGCCGAGCGCGGCGAGCGAGCGGGCCAAGGCCGACTCGCGCCCACCGAGGCCGGCCGCCAGCGCGCCGATGCCGGGAGCCGGAATGGACGTGTGCACCCCGTCGGCGAACGACGACGCGAACGCGACCACGCCGAGGACCGGCAGGCCCATGCGGGCCGCGACGTCACCGCGGGCCAGCAGCAGCGTGCCGCCGCCCTGGGACTCCACGAACCCGCCGCGACGCCGGTCGTTCGCCCGGCTGACCCGGCGCTCGTCGATTCCCTTGGCGAGCATCGCGCCGGTGTCGGCGGTGGCCGACATGTCGGCGAACCCGATGATGCCCTCGGTGCTGAGGTCGTCGAAGCCACCGGCCACGACGAACTCCGCCTTGCCCAGCCGGATCTTGTCGACGCCCTCCTCCACCGAGACGGCGGTGGTGGCACACGCGGCGACCGGGTGGATCATCGCGCCGTAGCTGCCGACATACGACTGAACGACGTGCGCCGCGATGACGTTCGGCAGCGCCTCCTGCAAGATGTCGTTCGGGTTGTTCTCACCCAGCAGCGTGTTGATGTACAGCGCGTGCATCGAGCCCATGCCGCCCATGCCGGTGCCCTGCGTGTTGGCGACGAGGGCCGGGTGCACCCACCGCATCAGCTCGGCGGGCGTGAACCCGCTGGACAGGAACGCGTCCACCGTGCAGATGAGGTTCCAGACCGCCACGCGGTCGACCGACTCCAGCGTCTCCGCCGGGATGCCCCAGACGGCCGGGTCGAACCCGGTCGGGATCTGACCGCCGACGGTGCGTGAGAGCTTCATCCGGCGCGGCACGCGGATCTCGGTGCCGGCCTTGCGCGTCACCGTCCAGTCGCCCGCGTCGTCGGCCGCCCGGATGACGGTCCGCTCGGGGTCGGCGTCACGCATGGCGCGCGCCTCGGCCTCGCTGCTCACCGAGAAGGTGAGGTCCTGGTCGAGGTACACCGAGGTCAGCAACGGCGCCGTGTGATCGGTCATCGAGCCGTCGTCGCCGTACGTACGGATGCCGCATCGTTCGACGACGGTGTCGTGGTACCGCTCGTGGATCTCGGACTCCTCGATCGCGTCGCCGCTCTCGGTGTCGTACCAGCCACCCACGTTGTCGTCCCAGGTCACGAGGCCGGTGCTCCAGGCCAGCTCCAGGACGCCGGCGGCGGAGAGCTCCTCGTCGACCTCCATCTCGAACCGGGTGCGAGCCGAGCCGTGGGGGCCGAGCTCGCCGGCCCCCACGATGACCACCAGGTCCTCGGGACGGGCCGTGACCTCGCCCCAGGCCGGAGCATCGGTGGCCGGGAGCTGAGCCGGTGACGGCGCAAGAGCCGCGATGCCGTCCGAGCCGGCCGGCGCGATGGTGTCGGCCGGTTCGACGACCACGTCGGCCGCGAGGGCCTTCAGGTCGAGCTCGGCGTCGGCGAGGCCGCCGGTCAGGTCGACCGTGAGCGGCTGGTCGGCCGCATCGGCCTTGGCCTCCTCGGTGCACGCCTCGAGCAAGGCCACGGCCATGTCGTCGGGCGACCACGTGCGGACACCGGCTGCCTCGACGGCCTCGACCAGCGGGTCGTTGCCACCCATCAGCCCGGTGCCGCGGACCCACCCGATGATCGCGTGGACGAGCGTGACCCGGT
This sequence comes from uncultured Actinomycetota bacterium, assembly GCA_963695295.1. GTDB lineage: Bacteria > Actinomycetota > Actinomycetes > Propionibacteriales > Nocardioidaceae > Aeromicrobium. The sequence goes on from OY968771.1 coordinate 491,255, forward strand.
CGCCCCAGGTCGCGCTCGGCGCGCCACTTGGCCACGATCGCGTCCAGCGCGGCCTTGGCTTCGCCGTAGGCCCCGTCGCCGCCGAACATGCCGCGGTTCGGCGACCCCGGAAGCACGACGTGCAGGGTGGCCGCGATGTCGTGGTCTGCGGCGCCGGCGGCGAACCGACCGATGAGCCGCTCGACCGACCACAGCAGGATGCGGGTGTCGACCTCGGCGCGGCTGCCGGCGTCGGTGAGGTCGCCGGTCACGCGTCCGGCCGCGAACGGGAACAGCATCGTCGGTGCCAGGGCGGGCTTGACGACCGAGGTGGTGCTGCCGACCGTGCGCGTCTGTGCGGTGGTGATCCACTCCACGAGCGCATCGACATCGGTGAACGACGCCATGTTCGCCGGAGCGACCCAGAGGGTCGCGCCGGACCGGGCGTTCGCCCGGTAGAGCTGGCGGAAGAACCGCATCTTGGCGTCGTCGAGGCTGGACGTGGTGGCCACGACGGTGGCGCCCTCCGCGAGGAGGCGTCCCACGACGGCCGCGGCGATGGAGCCCCGGCTGGCGCCGGTGACGACGGCGACCTCGCCGGCCTGAGCGCCGGGCTCGTCGATCAGGGCCTGCTCGGCCAGGTTCAGGAGCAGCTGACGCCGGGCCGGGTCGTCGGTGCGAAGCGCCCACCAGCGTCGCCTGGCGGGAGACGATCTCGCCGGCGCCGGTGAACTCGGCGTCGACGTCCGATCCGGCGGCGATGCGGGCGAGGTCCTCGCGGGCGCTGGCCCAGCGGTCGTCGAGCAGCAGGGCCCGGCGCTCGTCGAAGGCCGGAGCCGTGAGCCGCACCCAGTCGCTGCCGAGCTCGGCCTCCACGCGGGCGAGGACTGCGCATCGTCGCCCGACGTTCCGGCAGCACCATCGGGTGTCGCCGGGCCGTCGTCCAGCCCGAGCCGGCCGAGCAGGTGACGAGCCGTGCTGGCGAGGACGCCGTCGGCACCGGTGATCGCCCCGGTGATCTCGGCGAGCGCGGCGGCGTCGACCGTCGCCTCCCCTCCCCCGGCGCTGGGCAGGTCGACGGTGACGCCGTGCCGGGCCGCGACGGCCTGCACGCTCGCGTCGACGGCCGCATCGACGTCGGCGCCGGACGCGAGCACGGACAACGTGCCGAGCTCGCCGCCCCGGACGCTGGACCCGTCGCGGGTCGCCAGCGCCAGCTCGGCGGTGACGTGCTTGGCCCATCCGGGTCCGAGCTGCCACGTGTCCGTGACACGCTCGGTGACGGCGGACTGCTTCCTGCCGGTCGGGCCGAGCACCTTCTTCAGGTGGTCGGCCAGCGCCTCACCCAGGACCGGACCGAACGGCTTGTAGGTGCGAGCCAGGCCGGTGACCTGCGACGACAACGTCGGGATGTCGGCCTCGGCCGCACCGTCGATCGCGCCGAGACCGAGCTCGCCGCCGAGGTCGACGAGCAGCTGGTTGCGGCGCGACGAGACGCCGTCGCAGAGCGACTCGATCGAGTCGGCAGGGCCGATCTGGTCCAGCCGGAGCTTCGTCCACCAGGCGATGAGCAGCCGGGTGCCGTCGGCGGCGTCGAAGGACAGGTCGTCCGGACGCGGCCCGGCCGTCGCGCTGGGGACGCCTCCGGCGGGCGCCGCGGCGTGGACCGGCTCGACCGCCGGATCGGTCGGTTCGCTGGTCGGCACCGCGTCGTCGTCCTCGACCACCGGCTCCTCGTCGGTCGCGAACAGCACGGCGGCGTCGCGCTCGGAGTTGAGCACCTGGACGGGCCCACCGACGGCGCGCTGGACGGAGGGGAGCTGCAGGGTCGAGGACGCCAGGTTGGCCACCGTCGGAGCCGAGCCCACGCCGATCTCGACGAGGCGCTCGATCCCGAGGCCACCATCGGCCCGCCCTGCGAACATGAGGTCCTGGGTCTCGATCCAGCGGACCGGGCTGGCGAACTGCCAGGCCAGCAGCTCGATCAGGACGAGGCGGCACAGCTCACCCGGGCGCTCGGCCCAGGCATCGAAGTCGGCGAGCACGGCATCGAGGGGGCCGTCCGGCGCCAGCTCGGCGATCGCGGCCAGGAAGTCGCGGTTCAGGCTGAACGGCTGCGGCACGAGGTTGGGCACGTACCGCCCGGTCAGGATGGTCGGGTCGATCGAGGCCGGAAGCAGCTCCTCGAGGCGGTCCCGGAAGTCCGGCACCCCTCCGCGCAGCACCCGGGAGTGGAACGGCACGTCGATCCCGGGGACGAGGATGAACGCGGCCTTGCCGCCGAAGGCGGCTCGACGCTCGTCGATCTCGGCCTCGAGCGCCGCCAGGCCGGCGACGGTGCCGGCGATGGCGTACTGGGAACCCTTGAGGTTGTAGTTGGCGATCTCCAGGAACTCACCGGTGTGCTCGGCGATCTCCTCGACGAAGCCGCGAACGTCGGCATCGGCGAGCCCGATCTGTGACGGCCGGATGGCCGCGAGCCGGTAGTCGCTGCGACCCTCGGCGTCGCGCGGCACGAGCGTGTGCATCACCGAGCCACGCTGGAACACCACCTCGACGACGGCCTCGAGCGGGATGACACCGGACACGGCGGCGAGCGCGTTGTACTCACCGACGGAGTGACCGGCCAGCACGGAGCCCTCGACGAAGGCGCCGGCCTCGCGCAGCTCGGCCATCTGCGCCGCGCCGAGCACGGCCATGGCGACCTGGGTGAACTGGGTGAGGAACAGCACGCCGTCGGGATGGCGGTGCGACGTCCCGTTGGCGACGATCGTCGTCGGGTTCTCGCGGACGACGGCCAGGATGGAGAAGCCGAGCGCCTCACGGGTGTGCCGGTCGGCGCGGTCCCAGACCGCGCGCGCGGCCTTGCTGCGCTGGTAGCCGGCCATCCCCATGCCCAGGTGCTGGATGCCCTGGCCCGGGAAGACGTAGGCGGTGCGCGGGGCAGCCAGTCGGGCGGTGGCGGCCATCACGACCTCGCCGTCGACCCGGCAGGTGACGTCGACGACCTCGTCGCCGGAGTCGAGGCCGACGCGGTCGGCGCGCACATCGAGGCGCGCACCGGGGCGCACCGGACTCAGGAACCGGCTGGTCCAGCCGGTGACCCGGCGGCCGGTCTGGGTGGCGAGCACGCGCTGGGCCGCAGCGGAGATCCACATGCCGTGGACGATCGGTGCGCCGAGCCCGGCCAGCCGTGCAGCGGCGAGGCTGGTGTGGATCGGGTTGTGGTCGCCGGTGACGGCGGCGAAGGCCCGCATGTCCTCCGGCGCGTCGAGCGCGGCCTGGGCGCGCGACCGCCGCGGCGTGTCCGTCGGCGATTCGAGCGTGCCGCCGGCCCGGACCGGGTCGGCGAGGGTGAGCGCGCCGGGGCGGCCACGCACGGCGAACCGCTCGACCAGGGTCGCCACCGGCCCGGCGCCGGCCGAGACGTCGACGTCCACGGTGAGCACACGGCCGAGCTCGGTGTCGGCCACCGAGGCGCAGGTGGCAGCCACGGTGAGCTCCGTGGTCGACTCCGGCATTCCGGCGGTGACGTCCACCGCGTGGTCGAGGTGGACGAGGTCGAGCATGCCCTCCACGACCGGATGACCATCTGGGGTGACAGCCGCTGCGACGACGGCGAACACGGCCGGCCAGGCGAGCCCGACGAGGGCGTCCGGCACGGCGGCCGCGCCCTCGACGCCGACGACTCCGGCGTGATCGGCCAGGAGGTCGGGGTCCCAGACGACGTCGAGGGTCGCGTGCTCCCCGTCGACGGTCGGGGTGAGTCCGCCGGCGGCCGTCGTGGTCAAGGTTCGCATCGCGGCGGCGGCGTCATCGGTCGTGACGATCGGCGCTCCGCCGGTGGCGACCTGGTCGCCGACCTCGAGCCGCACGGCGAGCGGGTCGCCAGCGCGAGTGAGGGGCACCGACAGCACCGCGGCGTCATCGCCGGCCGACGCCAGCACGGCCCCGGTCTCGGGGTGCTCGGCGCGACCGTCGGTGACCATGACCCAGCCCGTGCCCGATGGCCGTGCGGCGCCCGGCAGGCCGGCCGAACCCAGACGCTGGACCGGGTTGCGAACCGTGCGACCGGCCCAGACGACGTCCGGAGCGGCGAGCACGAGACCGACCGGACCATGCGCCTCCTCGACGCGACGTCGGCCGTCCACGGCGAGCGGCGCGCGTCCCGCGGCCACCACGTCGTCGACGACGGCCGCCTCGAAGCGGCGCAGCAGATCGGCGACCGGTTCGTCGATACCGGTGATGCCGGCCACCGAGACCGGCCCCGGGATCACGCACACGCCGTCAGCGGCGTACCGCGCCTCGTGGGCCTGCCACAGCGAGTCCGAGCGCCACCACCGGCGCAGGTCGGCGTCGATGACGGGGACGAAGTTGACCGGCTTGCCGACTCGCTTGCAGATCGCGACGAAGAACGACACGTCGGCGGGATGCAGAACGACCTCGTCGGCGGCGGGGTGGGTCTGGAGCAGGAGCGACAGGGCCTCGGCGCCGTCCTCGACGTCGGCAGGTGCGGCGAAGAGCGTGGGCACGGAGCCGCGATCGGCGTCGGACAGGCGCGCCTCGGCGCGCTGCAGCATCGCGTGGAAGCGGTCCCGCAGCGTCACGTCGAGCCAGGCGGGCCGGCCGGAGAGCTCGAGGAACCGCGCCAGCCACTGGCCGTACGTCATCGCCGCCACCTCGCCGAAGTACGGCTTCGACGTGCGGTTGAGGGCCTCGATGATCTCGTCCCGGCGGGCCTCGATGGCTTCCGCGTCGCCGGCGACCTCGTCGAGCAGACGGCCGGTCCGGGACGCGGTGTTGTCGATCTCGTGGATGTCGGCTCCGAGCTGGCTGCGGCTGGACGCCATCCCGCCGACGGCCGTGCCGGATCCGATCCAGTCCGGCGTTCCCGGCGTGTCGACGAGCAGCTGCTTGACCTCGGGTGCCGTCGTCGCCTCGAGGGTCGCCATCGCGGCGGTGGCGACCAGGACGCCGTCCAGCGGCATGGTCGGGTAGCCGTGGCGGTGCGCCCACGTTCCGGTGATGTAGGCCGATGCGACGTCGGGTGTGCCGACGCCGCCACCGACGCACACCACGACGTTGTCGTGCGCGCGCAGCTCGGCGTAGGTGGACAGCAGCAGCTCGTCCAGGTCCTCCCAGGAGTGGTGGCCGCCGGCCTTGCCGCCCTCGATCTGCACGATCAGCGGCAGCGGGGCCACGGCATCGGCGATGGCCACGACCTGACGGATCTGCTTGACGGTTCCCGGCTTGAACACGACGTGCTCGATGCCGACCTCGCGCAGCTCCTCGACGAGCGCGACGGCCTCGTCGAGCTCGGGGATGCCGGCGGTGACGATCACCGCGTCGACGGCCGATCCGGCTGCGCGGGCACGCTGCACGAGTCGCTGGCCGCCGATCTGCAACTTCCACAGGTAGGGGTCGAGGAAGAGGGTGTTGAACGCGTAGGTGCGACCCGGATCGAGCATGGCGTCGAGCCGGCCCACGTTCTCGGTGAAGATCGGCTCGCTGACCTGCCCGCCGCCGGCGAGCTCGGTCCAGAAGCCGGCGTTGGCGGCCGCCGCCACGATTGCGGGATCGACGGTCGTGGGAGTCATGCCGGCGAGGAGGATCGGGGAGCGCCCGGTGAGCCGCGAGAAGCGGGTCTCGGCGTGCAGCGAACCGTCCGGCAGGGTGACGACGGCCGGCGCGTAGGCGGACCATGGGGTCGCGATGCGGGGCGTGGCACCCGGCGCGGTCAGCGACCGGTGTCCGGCGCGTGTCATCGCCGCGATGACGCCCACGCCGCGGATCCGGAGCTCCCGAGCCGAGAGCCTGGTCGCGATGTCGGCGGGGCCGAGGTCGATCACCCAGCGAGCGCCGGCGTCCATGACCGACTCCAGCGCCTCGACCCAGTCGATCGGGTCGACGACCGCGCGCATCGTCAGGGTGCGGGCGCGCTCGGCGTCGAGGCCGCAGGCCTCGGCCCAGGCCGCCGCGAGGTCGGCGGCATCGGCGAGATCGGGGTGGTGGTAGGCCATTCCGGTGGCGATCGGCTCGAGCACCGGGGCGAAGGGGGCCCCGCCGGTGATCTTGCGCTCCCGGTCGGCGCGCTCCCGCTCGGCCACGTCCTCGAGCAGGCTGGTGGCGCGCGCCAGACCGTCCTCGGGTCCGGACAGGACGACACTGCGGCGGCCGTTGCGCATTCGCATGACGACGCGGGCCGAGTCGGGCAGGTCGGCCAGCGCGGTTCGAACCCGCTCCGGGCTCTCACCGCTGACATTGAGCATCGTGTCGCCCAGCAGGCCACGCCGACGTCCGACGACCTGGGTGGCGGCGCCGATGAGGCGGGCGTATGCGAGGAGCTCGGCATCCGGGGTGCCGGCCAGCGCCTCGACGGCGAGGACGCCCTGGGAGTGGCCGACGGCGGCCACCGGACGAACGGTGTGCGGGTCCAGGCCCTGGCGCCGCAGGGCCCGCAGCCCGGCGAGCTGGGTCAGGAGGATGCCGGGGATCGACGCGGCGGGCGCGGCCAGCGCACCCGGGTCGGGCAGCGCCGGCGCGTCGTCGTCCTCGGCGGACTCCCCCGCCGCGAGGACATCGATCCAGGCCAGTGGCGTGAACGGGACACCGGATCGGACGAGGTCGGACCCGACGGGCGCCACCAGCGCCTCGGCCTGCTCGACCAGCGACTCCAGCTCTGCCTCGAGCGCGAAGTCCCGCACGATGTCGGCCAGCGGCTCGACCCAGGGCGCTCCCTGGCCTCCGAACGCCACGGCGTACGGAGTGCCGTCGACCAGACGATCGACGAGCGCCTTGCGACGCTCGGAGGTGGACGTGACGGAAGCGGTGTCAAGGGTCGTCATGCACCCATCGTCGCAAAACGTGAGGGAAACCTCAACTTTTATCCGAGGGTTTCCTCATGTTTTTCGATCGAATGCGTCACACCGCGCCCACACCCGGCACTCCGGCCATCACACTCCCCCGGTGAGCGAGAGCCCTCCGTCGATCAGGATCGTCTGCCCGGTCACCCAGGACGCGTCGTCCGACAACAGGAACGCCACCACCGAGGCGACGTCGGCCGGCTCGCCGAGCCGCTTGAGCGGGTAGGTGGCGGCGACCGCGTCCTCGCGGCCCTCGTACAGTGCGCCGGCGAACTTCGTCTTGACGACCGCCGGCGCCACCGCGTTCACCCGGATGTCCGGGCCGAGCTCGAGGGCCAGTTCCTGCGTCACGTGGATGAGGGCCGCCTTCGAGGCGCCGTACATGCCCAGGTTCGGGGCCGGTTTGGTGCCGCCGATGGATGCGATGTTGACGATCGCTCCGCCGCCGTGCTCCAGCGCAGCGTGGTAGGCCTTCTGCGCCCAGGCGACCGCCGAGATGACGTTGACCCGCATGATCTTCTCCGCAGCGCCGAGGTCGACGTCGACCATGCGCCCGTACGCCGGGTTGATGCCGGTGTTGTTGACGAGAAGGTCGAGGCGGCCGAATTCCTTCAGCGCCGTCGCGACGGTCTCCTCCTGATGACCTTCATCGTCGCCCTTGCCGGCGACCCAGACGGCGTTCCCCTCGCCGAGCGAGGCCGCCGCCTCGGCGAGGGCCTCCTCCTTGCGGGCGGTGAGGACGACTTTGGCGCCCTCGGACACGAGCCGCTCGGCGATCCCGAGCCCGATGCCCCGACTCGCTCCGGTGACGATCGCGACCCGGTCGTCGAAGCGCGCCATCAGCTGAGGCGCTCGAGCACCATGGCCATGCCCATGCCGCCGCCCACGCACATCGTCTCGACGCCGAAGGTCTTGTCGTGGTGCTGCAGCGAGTTGATGAGCGTGCTGGTGATGCGGGCGCCGGTCATGCCGAACGGGTGGCCGACGGCGATGGCGCCGCCGTTGACGTTCAGCTTGTCGATCGGGATGCCGAGCTTCTGCGCCGACCCCAGCGACTGGACGGCGAACGCCTCGTTGATCTCGAACAGGTCGATGTCGTCGACCGACATGCCGGCGTGGCGCAGCGCCTGCTGCGTGGCCTCGACCGGGCCGAGTCCCATGATCTCCGGCGAGAGGCCGGTGACGCCGGTGGAGACGATGCGGGCGAGTGGCGTGAGCCCGAGCTCCCGGGCCTTGGTGTCGCTCATGACGACGACCGCGGCCGCGCCATCGTTGAGCGGGCAGCAGTTGGCCGCCGTGACGGTGCCGTCCGGCCGGAACACCGGCTCGAGCTGCGACACCTTCTCCATGGTGACGCCGGGCCGAGGTCCGTCGTCTGCCGCGACGGTCGAGCCGTCGGGCAGCGTGACCGGCGTGATGTCCTTCGCCCAGAACCCGTCGGCGATGGCCTTCTCGGCCAGGTTCTGGCTGCGGACGCCGAACTCGTCCTGCTCCTGCCGGGACATGCCGATGAGCTGCTGGACGTTCTCGGCGGTCTGCCCCATCGCGATGTAGACGTCGGGGACGCTGTCGCCCTCGCGCGGGTCGTGCCATTCCTGGCCGCCCTCGGCGAGCTTCTCGGTGCGCTGCATCGCGTCCTCGAAGATCGGGTTCTTGAGGTTCTGGCCGGGGATGGAGTCGCTGTTGCCCTTGTCGAAGCGGCTCACCATCTCGACACCGGCGGAGATGAACGCGTCACCCTCGCCGGCCTTGATCGCGTGGAACGCCATGCGGGTCGTCTGCAGCGAGGAGGAGCAGTAGCGGGTGATCGTGGTGCCGGGGAGGTGGTCGTAGCCGGCCAGCACCGCCACCACGCGGCCGAGGTTGTGGCCCTGCTCGCCGCCGGGCAGCCCGCAACCGAGCATCAGGTCGGTGATGTCCGCGGGGTCGAGCTCGGGCACCTTGTCGAGCGCGGCCTTGACCATCTGCACGGTGAGGTCATCGGCTCGCATCTGCGTCATGGACCCCTTGAACGCTCGCCCGATCGGCGAACGGGCGGTGGAAACGATGACTGCTTCGGGCATGGCGGTACCTCTCGGTCGATGACGAACTAAGCGCTTGCTTAGCATCCGTCGGCTGCGTCATGCTGTCAACTGAGGAAGGGACGACCATGACGCAGCGCACCGCCGCCCGGGGTCCCGCGGCCCCGCCCGGGGTCACGGCGCGCGAACGGCTGCTGGCGGCCGCGGTCGAGGCATTCGCCGAGAAGGGCTTCACCGCCACCACGACGCGGGACATCGCTTCCCGCGCCGGCATGAGCCCCGCCGCGGTCTACGTCCACCACGACACGAAGGAGAGCCTGCTCTTCACCGTGAGCGTCGAGGGACACCAGGCCGCATTCGAGGTCCTCCGGGCGGCGGCGGAGCCGGCCGAGGCCGACCACGTGGAGCGACTGCGACGCATGGTCCGTGAGTTCAGCACCTGGCACGCCGTCAACAGTCGCGTCGGGCGCATCGTGCAGTACGAGTTCGACGCCCTCACCCCCGAGCACCGCGCCGAGATCGCTGCCTATCGGCGCCGCATCGAGCGGGTGATGCAGGACCTCCTCACGGCGGGCGTCGACGACGGATCGTTCGAGGTGGACGACGTGCCGGGCACCGCACGTGCCATCTTGTCCCTGAGCATCGACCTGGTGCGCTGGTTCTCGCCGCGCGGCTCCCACTCGGCAGCCGAGATCGCCCAACTGCACGCCGAGCTCGCCGTGCGCATGACCTCCCCGAAAGGACAGTGACCGATGGGACGCACCATGACGGTTCAGGACAGCATCGTCGTCGGGGTCGATCCGATGACCATCTACCGCCTGGTCGCCGACCCCAGCCAGATGCCGCGATGGAGTCCCGAGAACGTCGCCGGCGACGTGCCGGAGCCGGGCACGCCGGCCACGGTCGGCACCGAGTTCGTCGGCGCCAACCAGCGCGGCCGCGCGCGATGGCGGACCCGGTGCCGGGTCACCGCGTCCGACCCCGGTGAGCGCTTCTGTTTCGACGTCTTCCAGTTCGGGCTGGGCACACCGATCTTCCCGGTCCGCATCGCGACCTGGAACTACGCCTTCGAAGCGGTCGACGGCGGCACCCGGGTCACCGAGACCTGGACGGATGCTCGCCGGCGCTGGCCGGACGCGATGGCCAACACCTTCGACAAGATGGCGACCGGCGGCCGGACGTTCGCGGACTTCCAACGGCGCAACATCGCCAAGACGCTCGCCAACCTCAAGGCCGACCTCGAGTCCTGAGGCTCGAGGCCGGCGTCGGGTGCGGCAGGCGGTTCAGCCCTGGAGGACGGCCTGCGCGTTGATGGCGATCGAGATCTTGTCGCCGATCATCACCTTGTCGCCGTCGAGGGGGATGTTGAAGTCGACACCGAACTCCTTGCGGCTGATCTGACCGGTGGCCTCGACACCCACCCGAGTGCCACCCCACGGGTCGCTGCCCTCGCCGAGGATCTCGACGGCGAGCTCCAGCGGCTTGGTGACGCCCTTGATGGTGAGGTCGCCGACGACGACGAGCTCGCCGGGCGCCTTCTCGGTGACGGCGGTCGACGCGAACGTCATGCTCGGGTACCGCTCGACCTCGAAGAAGTCGGCCGACCGTAGGTGGTTGTCGCGGTCGGCCGTACCGGTGTTGATCGAGTCGAGCTCGACCGACACCTCGACGCGGGCGTCGGTGACGCCATCCACGGACGTGAGCGTTCCCTCGAACGACTCGAACTTCCCGCGGACCTTGCTCATGATGTGACGGACGGTGAACCCGATCTCGGTGTGGGCGGGGTCGAGCACCCAGGTGCCGGTCCGGATCTCGGTGGGGGTGGTGGTCATGGCGTGTGCTCCTTGTTAGTTGATCGTTCAACTTCCTACTCGGCACAACGCTGATTGAACGTTCAATCATTCCGGGATAAACGTAAGATGGATCACATGACGACGCGGACCGACACTCCCTGGCTGAACCAGGAGCAGCAGCGCGTCTGGCGCCTGTTCCTCGGCGGCGTCACCGTCCTCACGGACCAGCTCGATCGCGACCTGCGCACCCAGCACGACCTGTCGATGGGCGAGTACGAGATCCTCGTGCGGTTGTCCGAGGCCCCCGATCGCGCCATCCGCATGGCCGACCTCGCGTCGGCGATCTCCCACTCGCGCAGCCGCGTCACGCACACCATCAGCCGGCTCGAGCGCGATGGCATCGTCCGGCGCGACCAGTGCGCCACCGACGGGCGCGGCATCAGCGCCGTGCTCACCGACCACGGATTCAGCGTGCTCGAGAAGGCGGCCCACACCCACGTCCGCGGCGTCCACGACTACCTCATCGCCAACGCACCCCCAGCGGATCTCGCCGCCCTCGGACGGATCATGGACCGCGTCATCTCGACCCTGGACGGCCAGCGCTTCTAACCCTCGCGAGAGAGAAACCGCACCGCCGCGAGAGAGAAGCCGCACCGCCGCGAGAGAGAAATGGACCCTCGGCGAGAGAGAAGCGTCCCCGATGCGTGAAGCCTGGAGCCGCGTGAATCGGGTGTTTCTCTCTCGCGGGCGGGGTGTTTCTCTCTCGCGACCGGGATTCTTCTCTCTCGCGGGCGGGGTGTTTCTCTCTCGCGGGGGTGGAGTCAGTCGCGGGTGAGGCGGCGGTAGGTGACGGCGTGGGGGCGGGCGGCCTCCTCGCCGAGGCGGGCGACCTTGTTGGCCTCGTAGTCCTCGAAGTTGCCCTCGAACCAGAACCAGCGGGCGGGGTCGTCGGCGTCACCCTCCCACGCGAGGATGTGCGTCGCGACGCGGTCGAGGAACCACCGGTCGTGGGACACCACGACGGCGCAGCCGGGGAACTCCAGCAACGCGTCCTCCAGCGACTGCAGGGTCTCGACATCGAGGTCGTTGGTGGGCTCGTCGAGCAGGAGCAGGTTGCCGCCCATCTTGAGCGTCAGCGCCAGGTTGAGCCGGTTGCGCTCACCGCCGGAAAGGATGCCGGCCGCCTTCTGCTGGTCCGGGCCCTTGAACCCGAAGGACGCGACGTACGCCCGGCTGGGTACCTCGAAGTTGGCGACCTTGATGTGGTCGAGTCCTTCGGACACGACCTCCCACACGTTCTTCTTCGGGTCGATGCCGCCGCGGCTCTGATCGACGTAGGAGACACGCACCGTCTGTCCGACGTCGAGCGCGCCGGAATCGGGCTTCTCCTCCCCCACGATCATGCGGAACAAGGTCGACTTGCCGACGCCGTTCGGGCCGACCACCCCGACGATGCCGGCGCGCGGCAGGCTGAACGACAGGCCGTCGAACAGCTCGCGGTCGCCGAAGCTCTTGTGCAGCCCGTCGGCGTCGAGCACCTGGTCACCGAGCCGGGGGCCGGCCGGGATGTTGATCTCCTCGAAGTCCAGCTTGCGGTTGCGCTCGGCCTCGGCCGCCATCTCCTCGTACCGCTTGAGCCGGGCCTGGCTCTTGGCCTGTCGCGCCTTGGGGTTGGAGCGGACCCACTCCAGCTCCTTGTCGAGGATCTTGGCGCGCTTGGCGTCCTTCTTGCCCTCGACGACGAGCCGCTGCTTCTTGGTCTCCAGGTAGGTGGAGTAGTTGCCCTCGTACGGGTGGGTCTTGCCGCGGTCGAGCTCGAGGATCCACTCCGCGACGTTGTCGAGGAAGTACCGGTCGTGGGTGATGGCGAGCACGGCGCCCGGGTAGGACTTGAGGTGTGCCTCCAGCCACGCCACGCTCTCGGCGTCGAGGTGGTTGGTGGGCTCGTCGAGGAGCAGCAGGTCGGGCTGCTCCAGCAGCAACTTGCACAGCGCGACGCGCCGACGCTCGCCGCCGGAGAGGTGGTCGACCAGCTCGTCGGGGGGCGGGCACCGCAGGGCGTCCATCGCCTGCTCGAGGCGGGAGTCGAGGTCCCAGGCGTTGGCGTGGTCGAGGTCGGTCTGCAGCTCCCCCATCTCGGCGAGCAGGGTGTCGTAGTCGGCCTCCGGATCGGCCAGCTCCTCGCTCACGGCGTTGAACCGGTCGAGCTTGCCCTTGATGCCGGCGACCGCCTCCTCCACGTTCTCGAGCACCGTCTTGCCCTCGGTGAGCGGGGGTTCCTGGAGCAGGATGCCGACGGAGGCGTCCGGGTCCTTGATGGCGTCGCCGTTGTTGGGCTGCTCGAGGCCGGCCATGATCTTGAACAGCGTGGACTTGCCGGTGCCGTTGGGACCGACGACGCCGATCTTGGCGCCGTGCAGGAACGAGAGCGTGACGTTGTCGAGCACGACCTTGTCGCCGTGCGTCTTGCGAACGTTGCGGAGGGTGAATACGTAGTCGGCCACCCGACAACCCTAACGAGGCGGTGTCTGCTCCCCGCCCCGGGCGCGGATGATGTTGGACCGGTATTGCGCGTACGCACTCAGCTCGTTCTGGATCGGCTGGATGACCCGTTCGTCGGCCACGGCCGCGATCGCATCGGTGAGGGCGCGCTCGGCCATGCGAGCGCGACGCCGGCCGGTGAGCCAGGCGGCCAGGCGGGACAGGACCGCCATCGCGATGCCGGCTGCGAGCCCGCCCACGGCGAGGACCAGGGACAGGTCGTAGCCGGCGACCTCGGGGCCGATCGGCACCGAGAGGGCCGTGCGGTCGGACAGGATCTGCAGACCCCACCAGAGGCCGCCGCCGAGGAACGCGGCCAGCGCGAGCCATTGCAGGACGTTGACGACGCGCCACCACACCGGCGTCGCGGGCACCGTGACGTCAGCCTGGACGACCGCTCGGTCCAGCGCGATCACGATGTCGTCGGCCCGTGACGTGGAGACGTCGCGGATGGCGTCGCGCCACGGCCGCTCCAGGCCGACGGACGCCTTCTCGGCGAGGCCACGCACGGCCGTCTCGGCTTGGGCGCGCTGGACGTTGGCCGCTCCCGGCACTTCGGCGGCGCGGGCCAGCCGCGAGATCGACCGGTTCGGGTCGATGCCCAGCTCCTGGAGCGGATCGCTGCGACGGACCAGCCAGCGCGTGACCGGCCACCCGGTCAAGCGGGCGGCGCGGCGGCGGGTGGAACCCTCGATGGCCTCGACCAGCTGCGGGACGCCGACGCAGTCGAGCAGGGCGAGGTCGAGCGCCTCGCGGTCGACCGCACCGATGCCCGGCACGTCGCTGGTGCCACCGAGGTCGGCGACCCGGTCGGCGGCGTCGGTGATGTCGGAGCCCAACCGGTTCCGGGCCGAGGCCTTGGCCCGGATGCGGGTGGCGAGCTCGCGCTTGAGCACGTCCATGCCATCGCCGCGCGTGGCCGAGGTGCCGATGACCGTGACTCCCTCGAGGCCCTCTTCGTCGAGGATCCGCTGGACGTCGCCGAGCGCCCTGGACCGCTGCTCGTACGGGATGCGGTCGATCTGGTTGAGGATCACGACGGTGACGTCGCGGAACGCGGCCATGGGCCGGATGTAGCGGTCGTGGATGGCCGCGTCGGCGTACTTCTGCGGATCGAGGACCCAGACGAGCACGTCGGCGTAGTTGACCAGGCGGTCCATCTCCACGTGGTGCTCGACCTCGAGGGAGTCGTGGTCGGGCAGGTCGAGCAGGATGAGTCCGTCGAGCTTCTGGTCCTCGGTGGAGCGGTCGAGCATGCTCAGCCGGGAGACCTGGTGGCGAGCCGGGATGCCCATCCACTCGAGCAGCTCGTGGGCACCCTCCGGGCCCCAGGCGCAGGCCAGCGCCCACGACGTCGTGGGCCGACGCACGCCCACGCCGGCGAGCTCGAGGTCCGAGAGCGCGTTGAACAGCGACGACTTGCCCGAGCCGGTGGCGCCTGCGAGCGCGACGATGGTGTGCTCGCCGGAGAGGCGGAGCCGGTCGGACGCGCGCTCGGCGAGCTCGGCCACCGGAGCGAGGATCTCGTCGTCGAGGCGACCCCGGGCCGCCTCGACGGCGGCGCCGAGCGCGTCCAGCCGGTCGGAGACGACGTTGCGGTCTCCGCCGAAGACCGGGGTCTCGGCGGGGATGGTCGCGCTCATGAGGAGAGGTCTCCGTCCAAGAAGTCGATGTGCCGTGCGTATTCTGCCTGACGCGCGGAGTCACGCAACGTGTCCTGGGTGGCACGCATCGTCTCGGGCGAGTCGAGGAGGTCGAGGAAGCGCTGCTTCTCGTCCTGCATCAGGCGCGCGACTCGCTCCTGCAGGTCCTGGTGGGCGGCGACCACGAGGGCGTCGAGCTTCTCCTCGCCGAAGATCGCCGCGAGCAACCGGCGCCCGACCTCCGACGGTCCGCCCCGCGTGGTCGCGTGCTCCAGCGCGACCACCATCAGCGTGGCGCCGACGCCGTTGACGCCGAAGGCGAGGAACTTGGCGGTCATGCGCTTGTCCGAACCCTCCACCCGCACGGCTTCGAACACGCTCGCTCGCCAGTCGCGGACGACCCGCTCGACCCGAGTGCGGAGCTCGTGGGATGCGCGGTCGAGTCCCCGGGTGGCGGCCAGCAGCTTGCGGCCGGCGTCGGCGGATCCCCACGCGCCGGCGACCGCTTCGGCCGCGGACTCGGCATAGCCGACGACGAGCGAGTTCAGGGCGGAGTCGACGGCGTCGGCGATCTCGTTGGAGCGGGTGCGCTTGCCGGTGACCCCTTCGACGATCCGCTCGCGGATGCGGGTGACGCGCTCCTCGACCGAGCGCACCATCTCGCCGGTGCCGACGAACTCCTGCCACTCGGCCAGCACCTCTCCGCTCAGGAGCGTCCCGTCTGAGGACTCGCGGGCGATGTGCACGGCGGCCTCGGCGTAGACGTCCTCGGCCTGCCGGTAAAGCGTCTCGGCGGCTTCGATCTGGTCGTCGAGGGCGTCGGCGATGTCGTGGGTGCGCAGCACGTTGTGGCGAACCGCTCCGTCGAGCGTCTGCGACACGATCGCCTGACGCGCCTGCGGGTCGGCAGCGAGGTCGTGCAGCCACCGCACGATCGGCGCGACGGCCTCGGGCGGCAGCAGACCCTCGGTGTCGGTGCTCGACTCCGGCACCGTGAACAGCGGTGAATCGGACAGTCCGCGGCTCGTCATCATCCGGGCGAGGTGCCCGCGGACCTCGACCACGGCGTCGGCGTGGGTGCGGTCGAGCACGACCGCCACCGAGGTGCTCCGCTCGGCGGCCTGGCGCAGGTAGTCCCACGGCACCTGGTCGGAGTAGCGGGACGCGGAGGTGACGAACAGCCACAGGTCGCCGGCGGCCAGCAGCTGGGATGCGAGCTCGCGGTTGCCCCGGTCGATGGAGTCGACGTCGGGAGCGTCCAGGATGGCCAGGCCGCGCGGAACCCGGACGGACGTGGTCACCCGCAGCGCGTAGACATCGTTCGTGGGCACGTCGGTGCGCGGGAGCTCGGGCAGAATGCGGTCGGGCAGGAACCATGCGGCGTCGTCGGGATGGTGCACGAGCACCGGCGAACGGGTGGTCGGCCGCAGGACGCCGCTCTCGGTGACCCGCTCACCGCAGATGGAGTTGACCAGCGTCGACTTGCCGGCTCCGGTCGATCCACCGACGACCGTGAGGAGGGGCGCCTCGAGCTGGACGAGGCGCGGCAACACGTAGTCGGAGAGCTGGTCGACGACGGCCGACTGCCGGGTGCGCACGGCCTCGACGCCGGGCACGTCGAGGCGCAGGGGCACTGTCGTGACCTCCGCAAGGAGCTTGGACAGAGCACCCAGCAGCGCCACCGAGGCATGTTCGCTGGGCACGTGCACTCCTTCCGGGCTCGATCGAGCGTTGGTCCTCCCCTCAGGCTAGTGGACAACCCATGGTCGGATGCACCGTCGTCCGAGGTCAGTAGCCCGCCGACGCGGCCACTGCGGCGCCGGAGCAGCGGCGCTGCGGCGCCAGCTCCACGTGGCGCCGGGCGGTGGGCTCCGGGTAGCCGGAGAGCACCCCGCCCGAGCAGGCACCCGAGGCGTCGCGCACCGCGAACGCCAGGTAGTACGGGTTGCTGCGGCTGGCGGGGTTCTGCCCGTCCGTCGGGAGCACCGCGAAGCCGGAGATGCCGCTCCTGGGAGCCAGCCGCTCGTGGTCGACGACGTTGGACTCGCCCAGGATCTCCGGGAAGGCGGCACGCCAGGCCGACACCACTCCCATGTCCTCCGACGGCGTCCGGTGGTCGGCGTTCCGCGCGCCGATCTCGAGCAGGTCGCGGACCCACGCGTCGGCATCGGTGACGGCCCCGTCGGAGAGGTAGGTGGGGTCGGTCGGCTGTCCCGGCGTGGCGGTGCCGCCGGGGTCGTTCTCGATGCCGAGGGCGTCGACCACGACCTGGATCGCGTCGTCCGCCTGCTGCAGCGCGTCGCTGGAGCCGGGCTGCCGGCGCCGGAACTGCGCCGACGTGGAGGCCGACGCCTGATGCCCCAACACGGTGACGAGCTCATCGATCGCCGTGAGCATGGCCTCGACGTCGGCGGTGACCTCGACGGGCAGGTCGATCGCCCGGGTTGCCTCCGCGAGGTCCGCGTACGCCGCTCGCACGGCACGGACCGCCGTCGTGTCGTTGTCGAGACCGTCCTGCTCACCCAGTGCCGCGGCGGCGTCGAAGTCGGCGCGGAAGTCCGCATAAGCCTCGGCAAAGGCGGCAGCCCCGGTGTCCGCGCCGAAGCTCGGCGACGGTCTCGGCGCCGGCTGGCCGCTGCTGCAGGCGGCCGCGGTGGCGAGGACGAGGGCCAGCAGCAGCCCGGAGACCGGTCGCCCTGTCACTGCCGACTCGCCGGTAGTGCCGGCGGGAACCGGAGCGCGGGGCGCAGCGCGTACATGGCGTCGAGCAGGGCGTACGTGCGCTCGATGCCGCGCGGCTTTCCGCGCCCGGCCATCATCGCGTGGTGCAGGAACGCCATCTCGGTGGCCAGTCGCTGGTAGCGCCGCACGATGCGACCGGCGATGCGTCCGTGGTTCTGCTTGGCGTGACGTCGGGCCGCCTTGCGGTACGCGAAGCGCGAGAGATACGGGATCTCGGCGGGGTGGATCCACCCCCGCTCGGCCACGTACGTGAGCGACTGCTCCAGGATTCGCACCTGGCGGACCCGGACCACGATCGCGAGGATTCCGACGCCCAGCAGGACGACTCCGAGCGCGAGGTAGACGAGGAAGAACCCGGTGCCGTCGCCGAAGGACAGCGACCCGTTCCAGAGCGCGTGCAAGCCCATGCTGACGGCGAGGCCGAGGGTGAGGACGGCCGTCTTGGCGAACCGGCTCTTGCGCGCCAGCGCGATGCCGATCGCGATGCCGAAGGCCGAGGTGAACAGCGGGTGGGCGAACGGGCTGAACACACCCCGCACGACGAACGTCACGGTGACGCCGGCCGCACCGGCGACCTTGATGTCCGGCGAACCGAGGTAGCTGGCGGCGTAGTAGCCGATGTTCTCGATGAAGGCGAAACCGATCCCGACCAAGCCGGCGTAGACGAGTCCGTCGAGGAACCCGTCGATGACCCGCCGCAGTCGCAGGAAGGTGAGCAGCAAGAACACGCACTTGGCCGGTTCCTCCGTGGCCGGCGCCACGATGGAGGCCATGGTCTCGTCGGAGAGGTTCCAGGTCTCCTGGATGATGATCTGGAGGATCAGCGCGATGGCGACCGCCACGACTCCGCCCCAGACGAAGGCCGCGAACTTGTAGCGGCGCGGCTCGGGCTCGTAGCGATCGAGCCACCAGTACGCGAACCACAGCAGCGGGAGCGGGATGATCGCGAAGAAGATGGACAGGCCGGCGCCGGCCGGGTCGCCGGCGCCCAGCGAGATGGCGAGGCCGCCGGCCAGCCCGACGAGCGCGGTGAAGATGAACAGGACCAGCAGCAGCATCCGGCCGCGCTGACGCGGTTTCTCCTGGTACTTCGGCATTCTGGCCGGCATGGACGGGTCGCTCACGCGGCCGAGCCTAGGGCACCCGCGGTCGCCGCGTGGCTAGGCTGGGGAACGGGTCAGCCGACCCGTCAGCGCCCGTAGCTCAGTTGGATAGAGCAGGAGGCTTCTAACCTCCAGGTCGCAGGTTCGATTCCTGCCGGGCGTGCGTGTCCACGTCCGACCCCTCGCGCGGGCGACCGCTGCCCCACGACCCGGATCTCGAGGTCGACGAGGGCCCGGGACGGGCAACCGTCCCCGTGCACCTGACTCCGCGGTTCATCGCCCTCGTCGTGGTGGGCGGAGCGTTCGGAACGTTGGCACGCGACGGGACCGATCGGTGGCTCGGTTCCTCCGGCGGCGTGCCGATCTCGACGTTCACGGTCAACATCGTCGGCGCGTTCGCCCTCGGCGCCCTGATCGGGTGGATGTCCGGGCGCGGTTCGGGTGCGGGACGACGGCGGGCGACTCGTCTTCTGGTCGGCACCGGTTTCCTGGGCGGGTTCACCACGTACAGCGCCCTGGCGGTCGAGACGGACGGGTTGATGCGTGACGGGCGACTCGGACTCGCGCTGGCCTACGTTGCCGCGACGGTGGTCCTCGGCCTCGTCGCCTCTGTGGCCGGCGTCCTCCTCGGCCGGCGGGTGTCGCCATGATCGCCCTGGTGGTCGCCCTCGCCGGTGGACTCGGAGCCGGATCCAGGTTGGTGGTCGACGGGCTGGTGGGACGCGCGACGGCGTCGTCGTTTCCCTGGGCGACGGTCCTGATCAACGTGACCGGCTCGTTCCTGCTCGGCCTGATGATCGGCACGGGTGCAACGAACCGCTGGCAGGAGATCGCGGGCACCGGGTTCCTCGGCGGCTACACCACGTTCAGCACCGCGAGCCTGGAGACCGCCAACCTCGTGCTCGAGCGCCGCGGCTGGATCGCTGCTGCCCACGGACTCGGCATGGCGATCGCCTGCGTGGCCGCCGC
This sequence comes from uncultured Actinomycetota bacterium, assembly GCA_963695295.1. Taxonomy (GTDB): domain Bacteria; phylum Actinomycetota; class Actinomycetes; order Propionibacteriales; family Nocardioidaceae; genus Aeromicrobium. Next base: position 510,909 of record OY968771.1, read on the forward strand.
AGCGGCGGGCGTCGCGCTCGGACGGCTGTAGGTCAGGCCTTCTTGGCGGCGTCGATGGCCTTCTGCAGGTCGGGGACCTGCGGAATGCTCTTGCCGTCGGCGCCGCGCACGTCCTTGCCGTCGATGCGGACGGTCGGCGTGCCGCTGACCTTGGCGTCGCGGGAGGCCTCGGTGGCCTCCTTGATCCAGGGCACGAACGTGCCCTTGAGGACGCACGACTCCGCAGCGGCACCGCTGACGCCGACCTGGGCCAACGACTCGACCAGGGCGGGATCCTCCGGACCGGCGGTCCCCTCCTGGGGCTGAGTGGCGAACAGCAGGTTGCTCAGCTCGCGGAAGGCCGATGCCCCACCGGACTCATAAGCGCACATCGCGGCGGAACCGGCCCGGCTGGAGTACTCGTTCTGGCTGGCACGGTCGAGGAAGGAGATGATGCGGAACTCGATGGAGATCTCGCCCCGCTTGACCGCGTCGTCGAGGAAGGCGCCGTTCGCCTGCTCGAACGCCTGGCAGCCGGGGCACTGGAAGTCCTCGTAGATGATGACCTCGACCGGGTCGCCGGATGCCTCTCCGCCGGCGTCCGCGGCGGTGTACGGCACTCCGTAGTCCTCGGTCGCACCCTTCGGGGTGATGACGTCGGTGACCTGGGCTCGCTCGTCACTCGTGGACTTGACGGCGTAGCCACCCACGGCGATGAGGGCGAGCACCACCACGACGATGCCGACGGTGATGAGGTTGCGCTGCTTGCGTTCGGCCTTCTCGCGCTCTTTGCGCATCTGCTCGGCGCGCGCGGCACGCTGCTGTCGTTCGTTGGTCACGGTGCGGAGCCTACCGACCCGTCCGAAGCCCACCGCCGACGACGGGTACTAGGGTGGCTCGACGTGAAGGACAGGCTGGTGTGGGTCGACTGCGAGATGACGGGTCTCTCGCTCGAGAACGACGCCCTCATCGAGGTGGCCGCGCTGGTCACGGACTATGAGCTCAACGTGCTCGGCGACGGCATCGACCTGGTCATCAAGCCGCCGGCGGCCGCCCTCGACCAGATGAACGAGGTCGTCACCCGCATGCACACCAGCTCCGGACTCCTCGAGGAGCTGGACTCCGGGCTCACCCTGCGCGAGGCCGAGGAGCAGGTGCTCGCCTTCGTGCGCACCTTCGTCCCCGAACCGCGCAAGGCGCCGCTGGCGGGCAACTCGGTCGGCACCGACCGCACCTTCCTGGCTCGCGACATGCCCGAGCTGGAGGGCTGGATGCACTACCGGGTCGTCGATGTCTCCTCGATCAAGGAGCTCGCGCGCCAGTGGTATCCGCGGGCCTACTTCGCCGCCCCTGACAAGGCCGGCCACCACCGCGCGCTCACCGACATCACCGAGAGCATCGACGAGCTCCGCTACTACCGCAAAGCCGTCTTCGTCCCGCCGCCCGGCCCCGACAGCGATGCCGCCCGGGCACTGGCCGCGGAGATCGCCGAGGGGGCTGCTGACGACGCTCCGGGCGCAACCTGAGGCTGCGCCCGGCTGGGCTACACTCGTCCTCGCCGTGTTGGGCGCATGCCCGGCACGCGTGGTGGGCGTAGCTCAGTTGGTAGAGCCCCGGCTTGTGGTGCCGGTGGTCGCGGGTTCAAGTCCCGTCGTCCACCCCACGGAACCCCCGCACACGAGTGATCTCGTGGTGGGGGTTCGCCTTCTCCGCGGACTCATCGCCGCAACCGGATGTCGCCGGTGACGGTCACGACCTGGATGATGCCCTTCGCGTCGGGCACCGACTCCAGGTCCGATCGGATCTCCCCGCTCTTGGAGCGCACGCCCACGGTGTAGTCGACGTCCCCGCTGGGGATGCTGGCGGTGACGTCGCCGCTGGTCGTGCGCGCCTTGAACGCGAACGGCTGGTCGACGAAGTCGGCCGTGACGTGACCGTCGATCGTGCGGACGGCGAACTCCTGGACGCTGAGGTCGCGGCCGCGGACGTCGCCACTCCCGGTGGCGATCGTGACGACGCGCTTGCGGAGCCCGTGGGCGACCACATTCGCGGAGTCGGTGGCCACCAGCACCGGCAGCCCGGCGGGAGCGGCCACGGTGACGACGACGCCGCAACCGGGTGAGATCCAGCGCAGGCAGCGGCCGACGACCTCGATCTCATCACCGCGGCGGCGCAGCTCGTAGGTGGTCTCCCGGATGCCGCTGGTGACGCGGGCCTGGATCACCACGTCGGAGCTCGTGCCCTCGATGAGGCGGACGTCGGCGTCGGTCGACCGGATGACCAGCTGCGACTCCTCGCCGATGTCGATGCGGTTGGCGGCGGTGCGGGTCGTGCTCGAGGCCAGTGACGCCGCCGCGATGGCGGCGACGACGACCCCGACGACGACGAGCGTGACCATGACGGTGATCAGGGTGCGTACCGAGGGCAGACGACGCGCCTCGTCGAGATTCCGGTGCCGCCGGTCGGTCATCAGACCGCGGCACCCGCCTGGGAGACAGGCACGACGTCGAGGGCACCCATCCTGGCTGCATCCGCAGTCTCGTCGTCAGGCATCGTCTGGCTCTCGCGCTCGGCGTCCACCCGCGCGAGGTAGTGCTCGACCTCACGCTCCCGCTGCTCCGCGCTCCACCCGAGCACGTCGCCCATCAGGTCGGCGACCTCGGCCGCCACCTCGGTGCCGCGGTCGAACGTCTCGATGGAGATGCGGGTGCGCCGTGCGATGGTGTCGTCGAGGTGGCGGGCGCCCTCGTGCGAGGCGGCGTAGACCACCTCGGCACGCAGGTAGTCGTCGGCGCCGGAGAGCGCCTTGCCGAGGTCGGGACGCTCGGCGATCAGGTCGAGCAGCTCGGTGATGAGGGAGCCGTACCGCCGCAGCAGGTGCTCGATGCGGCCGATGCCGAGCCCGCTCTCGGCGGCGATCTTCTGTCGCTGGTTCCAGACCGCCTCGTAGCCGTCGGCGCCGAGGAGCGGAACGTCCTCGGTGCAGCATTCGGGCACCTTGCGTGCATGGATGTTCGCCATGGCGTGCACGGCGGCGTCGACGGCATCCTTGGCCATGATGCGGTAGGTCGTGTACTTGCCGCCCGCGATGACGACGAGCCCGGTGACGCTGGTGGAGACCGCGTGCTCGCGCGAGAGCTTGCTGGTGGCCGCGTCCTCGCCGGCCAGCAACGGACGGAGGCCGGCGAACACACCCATCACGTCGTCGCGGGTCAGCGGCTCGACGAGCACGGCGTTGACGCGCTCGAGCAGGTAGTCGATGTCCGAGCGGCTCGCCGCCGGGTGATCCTTGGACAGGTCCCAGTCGGTGTCGGTGGTGCCGATGATCCAGTGCCGGCCCCACGGGATGACGAACAGCACCGACGTCTCGGTGCGCAGGATGAGACCGGACACACCCCGGATCCGGTCGCGCGGAACGACGAGGTGAACCCCCTTCGACGCCCGCACGTGGAACTGCCCGCGCTCGCCGGCGAGGCCCTGGGTCTCATCGGTCCAGACCCCGGTGGCGTTGATGACCTGGCGGGCGGCGACATCGTGCTCGGCACCGGACTCCAGGTCCTTGACGCGCGCGCCGGTGACCCGGTCGCCCTCACGCAACAGGGCGATGACACGCGTGCGGCTGGCGACGTGAGCGCCGTAGGCAGCCGCCGTGCGGGACAGGAACATCGTGTGGCGGGCGTCGTCGACCTGGCAGTCGTAGTAGTGCAGGGCCCCGACGAGGGACTCCTTCTTGAGCGACGGCATCAGGCGACGTGCCCCGCGGCGGGTGAGGTGCCGGTGCCGCGGGACACCGCGCGAGCGTCCGGACACCAGCGCGAGGGTGTCGTACAGCGCCACGCCCGATCCGGCGTAGATCCGTTCCCAGACGCGACGGGTCAGCGGGTAGAGGAAGGGCACCGGCCGCACCAGGTGGGGTGCGAGCTTGTCGACCAGGAGGCTGCGCTCGCCGAGGGCTTCGGCGACCAGACGGAAGTCGAGCATCTCCAGGTAGCGAAGGCCGCCGTGGATGAGCTTGCTGGACCGGCTCGACGTGCCGGAGGCGAAGTCGCGGGCCTCGACCAGGCCGACGCTGAGCCCCCGCGTTGCGGCGTCGAGCGCCACGCCGCCACCGACCACACCGCCGCCGATCACCAAGATGTCGAGCGTCTGGGAGCTCATCGCCGCCAGGGCGGACTCGCGGTTCTGCGGGGACAGGGGGACCGATCGCATGGGGCCTAGTCAACCAAAGCGACCGAGATCACGAGCCGGGCTCTCCGATCCCGGCGTCCCGAGCCATCGACACGGCCTCGGCTCGGGTCCGCGCGTGCAGCTTGGCGAGGACGTCGCTGACCCGGTTGCGGACCGTCTTGGGGGACAGCACGAGGCGACGAGCGATGGCCGTGTTGTCGAGTCCTCGGGCGAGCAGGTCGAGCACCTCGCGCTCCCGGGTCGTGAGCTGTGGGAAGGCCACGGCCGACCCCGCGGACGCCTCGCCGGAGGCGAAGAACGACATGACGTGCTCGGCGACCCGCGGCCCGAACACGGCCTCGCCGCGCGCGACCGCCAGCACGGCGCGATGCACGTCGTCGGAACCGGCCTCCTTGAGCAGGTAGCCGTTGGCACCCATCCGCAGCGCCGCGAACACCGAGTCGGCGTCCTCGTCCATCGTCAGCACCAGCACGCGGGTGTCCGGGTGCCGGGTTCGGATCCGAGCGGTGGCCTCGAGCCCGTCCATCCCGGGCATCCGCAGGTCCATCAGCACCACCGCCGGGGCGTGCTCGCGGACCGCGGCGATGGCCTCCTCGCCGTCACCCGCGACCGCCACGACGACGACGTCGTCGAGCTCGTCGAGCACCGTGCGCATGCCCGCCACGAACACCGGGTGGTCGTCGACGATGAGCACGGAGACCGTCATGGCGCCTCCAGCGGGAGGACGGCTTCGACGATGGTTCCGCCGCCGGGACGCTCGCGGACGTCGAGCCGTCCGCCGACCTCGACCGCCCGCTCCCCCATGCTCGTCAGGCCGACGCCGCCGTGGGTCTTGGCCGGCAGACCGCGGCCGTTGTCGGTGACGCTGACCACCAGCATGCGGTCGCGCACCGTCGCCTCCACATGGACGCGTCCGGCTGCGCTGTGACGGACCGCGTTCGACAGCGCCTCGGACGCGATGGCATGGGCCGCCACCTCGACCGCCGCAGGCAGATCGCCCCAGGAGTCATCGACGGTGACCGTGCATTGCGGGACGTCGTAGCCGTCCACGAGACGGCGGAGCGCGCCCGCGAGCCCGACGTGGTCGAGCACGGGCGGCCGGAGTCCGTGGGTCACGGCCCGGACATCGCCCACGACCTCCCGGAGCCGCTCGTGGATCTCCACGGCTCGATCATGCAGCTCCGGCGGACCGTCCGACATGCGACGCGCCAACGCGTCCATCTGGTGCGCCGTGCCGGCCAGGGCCGGCCCGACCCCGTCGTGCAGGTCGGCGCGGAGGCGCCGGCGTTCCTCCTCGCGGGCCACGACGATCCGCGCCCGACTCTGGGCCACGTCGTCGACGAGCCCGGCGGCATAGGCGAGCGTGGCGGCGCGGCTGGCGACCTCGGCGATCGCCGCCTTCTCATCGACCGAGAACTGCTCTCCCTCTCGACGCAGCCCGGCGTGCAGCTCGCCGACCCGCTGACCGAGCGCCGAGGCCGTCTCGGTGTGCCAGCCCGCGACCGGCCGGCCGGACGTCGCGACGATCGATCCCTCGAACGCCACGTACGGCAGACGGAGGGCCTCGCGGAGCGCGTCGACCAGTCGTTGCAGCGCCTCCCCCGGCTCGCTCGCCGGCGCGACGTGCCGGCCCACCCGGGCGACGACGGCATACGGGTCCCGGCGATGGCCGAACAGCCAGCGGTCGACCGCCGCCTGAACGGCGCTGCGCCCGGACGCGGCGACGACCGCCACGACGGCGACCAGCACGACCCCCAGCGTCGATGACGGAGCGACGCTCCCGACCGCGACGACGATGCCGAGGTAGGCGCTGACCACGATCGCGCTGAGGATGCCGAAGACGATGGTCCGGTTGAGGGCGAACTCGATGTCGAACAACTGGTGGCGCACGATGGCGACGACGATCGCGAGCGGCGGTCCGGCGAGGCCGATCGAGAACAGCAGCTCGCCGACCTGGTTGCGGCCACCCAGCGTCGACCCGACCAGGCCGAGGAACAGCACCAGGCCGCCCAGGGTGAGCCACTGCAGCTGGGCCCGTTCGGCGCCGATCGCCCGACGCGCCCGACCGCGCAGGCTCAGCACGCCGAGGACCGACCCGCCGAACAGGGCGACCAACGACCCGATCAGCGTGATGAACCGGGCTTCGGCGCCCAGGGCGACGACGGGATTGGTCGCCTGCGGAATCATGTCCGGCTCGACGGGGCTGATCATCCGGCTCGCCGTGGCGAGCGCGGCGACGACCAGGAAGCCGACCACGACGGGACGCCAGCGTGGGGTGGCCGGTCGCCCGTCGGGGAAGAGCAGGAGGGCGAGGGGAAGGACGAAGAAGTACGGGACGAAACCCCACACCGCGAACCACACCAGCGCGTCGGTCCACGGCAGCGGCTCGGGTCGGACCAGCAGCGACCAGGTTCCGACCGTCGAGGCCAGCAGGTACGGGCCGATGAGCGCCGCCGACACGAGGACCCAGCCCACGGCGTTGCGCGGGCGAGAACGCACCAGGACGGCGCCGCCACCGGGTACACGGTCCCGAGCACGACGTCGCCCCAGGCCACCGACGGCACGTCGACGTCGCCGAGCTGCGTGACGGCCACCACGACGGCACCCGCGCACCCGGCCACCGACAGCGAGGCGAACGTCGCCGCGACGACGACCAGCACCCGGTCGGTGCGTCGGGATCGCTCGAGCATGCGCTCATCCTGCACCGAGCCGGGCGGCCCGAGGACGTCCTCGCCGACAAATCCCGGCGAATGGGGACCGGTGTCCCTCGTGCCCGGGACACCTCCCCGCGCACCATCTCATCAGGCCCGAACCCGGGTACCCCCACCGAAAGTGAGTCGAACCATGAGCACCATCCACCCCGAGGCCACCGGAACCACCCCCGACCGCCTCGCGTCGACGCGCAGCCGCTGGCCCCTGATCGGGACCGCGGCCGGCGTCACCGGCTTCATCGCCACGCTGGTCGCCGACATCCACCCACCCGGCGTGGACAGCAACACCGCCGCCGTGGTGGACCAGCTCAGCCGCACCGCGGCGCACATCAGCCTGGTCGCCGGCTACCTGACCGTGGCGCTGCTCGTCGTGCTCGCCGCCGCGTGGCGCCGCCAGGTCGAGCCCCGCGTCGCCGGCAGCACCGCTGCTCGTGTGGTCTCGAACGGCATCCTGCTCAGCGCCGCGGCGCTGACTCTCGGCTACGGCTGGAAGGGCGCGTTGGCGGTCTACCTCCCGGGCGGCCTGAACGGCGAGACCGGCGGCGGCTTCGACCGGGACGGGCTGTACGTGATGTACGTGCTGAACGACTTCGGCAGCTTCATCGGCTGGCTCGGCGTGACGATCGCGGCCGGCGCCATCGCCTGGATGGCCCTGCGTGACCGAACGGTGTCCCGCTGGATCGGCGTCGTCGCCCTGGTGCCCGTGCTGGCCGTGACCGGCTTCGCCGTGGCGACCGGCCTGCCCGGTTTCCCGGGTGTCGTCTCGCCGTTGTTCCTGGTGATCGCCTTCACCGGACTCGCGTTCGGCAAGAGCACGATCACCCGCTGAGGGCTACTCGACCCAGTCGAGGGTCCGCTCGACCGCCTTGGCCCACCGGGCCCGGGCGGTCGAGCGCTGTTCGGCGTCGATGGTGGGCTCCCAACGAACGTCCTCGGCCCAGTTGTCGACGAGATCGGCCGTGCTCGACCAGAAACCCACCGCCAGGCCGGCCGCGTAGGCGGCGCCCAGCGCCGTCGTCTCGGCCACGACCGGGCGACTGACCGGGACGCCGAGCACGTCGGCCTGCATCTGCATGCACAGGGAGTTGGCCGTGACACCGCCGTCGACCTTGAGCTCAGCCGAGCTCGAGGTCAGCGTCGGCCACCATCGCCTCCACGACGTCGGCGCTCTGCTGGCAGATGGCTTCGAGCGCCGCGCGGGCGAGATGGGCCTTGGTGTTGAACCGGGACAGGCCGACGATCGCGCCGCGGGCGTCGGAGCGCCAGTACGGGGCGAACAGGCCCGAGAACGCCGGCACGAAGGCCATCCCGCCGGTGTCGTCGACCTCGGCGGCGAGCGCCTCGGTCTCATCGGCGTCGTCGATGATGCCGAGCTGGTCGCGCGAGCCACTGGATTGCCGATCCGGTGACCGCGATGGACCCTTCGAGGGCGTACACGGCGGGCGCGTCGCCGAACCGGTAGCCGAGGGTCGTCAGCAGGCCGTGCTCGGAGCGGACGATCTCGGTGCCGGTGTTGAGCACCAGGAAGTTGCCGGTGCCGTAGGTGTTCTTGAGGCTGCCGGGCTCGAAGCAGACCTGCCCGACGAGGGCGGCGTGCTGGTCGCCGAGGTCGCCGGCCACCGGGATCTCGCCGCCGAACGGACCGTCCGAGCGCGTGGCGCCGTAGACCTCCGAGCTGGAGCGGATCTCCGGCAGCATCGCCCGCGGCACGCCGAACAGGCCGAGCAGCTCCTCGTCCCAGTCCAGCGTCTCCAGGTCCATCAGCATGGTGCGACTGGCGTTCGTGACGTCGGTGACGTGCAGGCCGGTGAGGTTCCACAGCACCCAGGTGTCCATCGTGCCGAAGATCGCGTGCCCGGCCTCGGCGTCGGCGCGGACGCCGTCGACGTTCTCCAGGATCCAGCGCAGCTTGCCGCCGGAGAAGTAGGAGGCCGGCGGCAGGCCGGTGCGCTCGCGGATCAGGTCGCCGTGCCCGTCGCGCTCGAGCTGCTTGGCGATCACGTCGGTGCGGGTGTCCTGCCAGACGATCGCGTGGTGGTACGGCTCGCCGGTGCGTCGGTCCCACACGACGGTGGTCTCGCGCTGGTTCGTGATGCCGATGGCCGCGAGGTCGGCGGCCTCCACGCCGGCTGCGACCATCCCGTCACGGATCACGTCCTGGGTGCGCGCCCACACCTCCGTCGCATCGTGCTCGACCCAGCCGGCCTGCGGGAGGATCTGCTCGTGCTCGAGCTGGTGGCGCCCCACCTCGGCGCCGTCGTGGTCGAAGACCATGAACCTCGTGCTCGTCGTGCCCTGGTCGATCGCGCCCACGTACTTGGCCATGCGCGACACCTTAGAGCCCAGGCGGGCGTCCGAGGTTTACCAGGTTCAGTGGGCATGTCCCCACGTCCATGGGCAGATCTGCCCGGAGGAGTCCCGGTTTGCCATGCGACGTCACCGGGAGCGTCGACGTTCCCCACTGAACCTGGTCAACCGACAGCCGGCACCGGACGCACCCACCAGCTCCGCGCGATCAGTCCGGCTTGAGCTCCCCGTGCACGTCGGCGTGCGGGCACGGACGGGATGGTGCCGAGCTTGCCCTTCTGGAAGTCCTCGAACGCCTGCAGCACCTCGGCCTTGGTGTTCATCACGAACGGGCCGGCCCAGGCGATCGGCTCGCGGATCGGCTGGCCGCCGAGGACGATGACGTCGAGTGCCGGGTGGCGCGACTCCTGGCGCGAGTCGGCGCCCACCGTGATGGTCTCGCCGGGGCCCAGCACGGCCAGCTGGCCGGTGCGGACGGCGCGACGGTCGCGGCCGACGTAGCCGTCGCCGTTCATCACGTAGACGAGCGCGTTGTAGTCGGTGCGCCACGGCAGCGTCATCTCGGCGCCGGCGGACACGGTGGCGTGCACCATCGTCATCGGCGTGTGGGTGCTGCCGGGACCCGTGATGCCGTCGACCTCGCCGGCGATGACGCGGATGAGCGCACCGGCGTCGTGCGAGGCGCCGAGGCCCACGTCGGCGGCGCGGATGTCCTGGTAGTGCGGCGGGAGCCACTTGTCGGCCTTCGGCAGGTTGACCCAGAGCTGGAAGCCATGGAACAGCCCGCCCTTGGCGACGAGCCACTCCGGCGGGGACTCGATGTGCAGCAGGCCACTGCCGGCGGTCATCCACTGGGTGTCGCCGTCGGTGATCGATCCGCCGCCGCCATGGCTGTCCTGGTGGTCGAAGACGCCGTCGATCATGTAGGTGACCGTCTCGAAGCCGCGATGCGGGTGCCACGGCGTGCCCTTGGGCTCTCCGGGCGCGTACTCCACCTCACCCATCTGATCCATGTGGATGAACGGGTCGAGATGACGTGGGTCGACGCCGGCGAAGGCTCGGCGGACCGGGAATCCCTCCCCCTCGTACCCCTGCGGAGCGGTGGTGACGCTGATCGGCGCGCGGTCCTCAGCATCCGGGCGCGCAGCGACGGTGCGCGGCAGGACGGTCCAGTCGGGTGCAGTGACGGCGGGCATCGGGGTCTCCTTCGAGGCTGCTGGCACTGTAGTTCAACATTCAATCGGTGGCGATATTCCCCGGTGCGGACCGACGCTAGGGTGCACCCATGTTCGTCGGTCACTACGCCGCCTCCTTCGCGGCCCGCGGCACCGGGGTCCTGCTCCCCCTCTGGGTGTGGTTCCTGGCCGTCCAGTGGCTCGACCTCGTCTTCATGACGCTGGTGCTGGCCGGCGTGGAGAAGGTCCGGCTGGTCGACGGTTTCACCGCGTCGAACGACCTCGACCTCCAGTACATGCCGTTCAGCCACGGGCTCCCGGGGGCTCTGGCGCTGTCGCTGGGCCTGGCCGTGATCGTGGCGGTGGCCTTCCCGGCCGCGCGGCGGCCGCTGGCCTTCGGACTGGTCGCGCTCGCGAGCTTCTCGCACTGGCTGCTCGACCTGCTCATGCACACGCCCGACATGCCGCTGTACGACAACACGGCGAAGGTCGGGCTCGGACTGTGGAACCACCCGGAGATCGGCCTGCCGCTCGAGCTCGCGGTGCTCGCGCTGGGCACCTGGTTCTACGTGCGATCGGTGACGTTCGCCGCGGGCGGCCAGCGCCTCGTCTGGGGCTTCGTCGCCGTTCTCGCCGTGCTCCAGGTGGTCTCGCACTTCGGGCCCGGACCGACGACGCCGAACACCTTTGCGATGACTGCGCTGACGCTCTATCTGGCCTTCGCCGCGGCCGCCGCATGGGTCGAGCGTCGAGCGGTCGCGCCACAGCCCGCCTAGGCGCACCGGATGGACGACCTCGTCGACACCGTGCGGCGCCTGCTGCGGGAGAGTGCCGATCCCGGGCTGGCCGCGGGCCAGCAGGCGTACATGAAGTCGGCCATGCCGTTCCTCGGCGTCCGCGTGCCGGCCGCGCGGCGCATCGCGAAGGGCGCCGCGCGGTCGTGCCCGCCACAGGACCTGGCCGATCTCGAACGGTCGGTTCGCCGGTTGTGGGACGAGGCGACGCATCGTGAGGAGCGCTACGCCGCCACGGCACTGACCGCGTTGCCGCTCGCCGCCGGCCGCGTGGAGCTGCTCGGCCTGCTCGAGCACATGGCCGTGACGGGCGCGTGGTGGGACCACGTCGACGAGATCGCCCACCGGGTGGGGGCGACGCTGGCCGCCCACCCGGCCGAGGTCGAGCCGGTCGTCCGGCGGTGGATCGGTTCGGATGACCTGTGGCTGCGACGCCTGGCGATCCTCTGTCAGCTCGACCGCAGGGAGCAGACCGATCTCGGGCTGCTCACCGACGCGATCGAGGCCGCCGCGGGCAGCCGGGAGTTCTTCCTGCGCAAGGCGATCGGCTGGGCGCTGCGGCAGCAGGCGAAGGTCGACCCCGGCTGGGTGCGAGACTTCGTGGCGCAGCGCGAGCACGTGCTCAGCGGGCTGTCACGAAGGGAGGCGCTCAAGCATGTCGGGTGAACGACACGACGTCGTCATCGTCGGGGGTGGCCACAACGCGCTCGTCGCTGCCGCCTACCTGGCGCGGGCCGGCCTCGACGTCGTGGTGCTGGAGCGACTGGGCCACGTCGGCGGGGCGGCGGTCAGCGTCCAGCCGTTCGACGGTTACGACGCCCGCCTTTCGCGGTTCTCCTACCTCGTGAGCCTCATGCCGAACGAGCTGATCGACGACCTCGGCCTGCGGCTGGAGCTGCGCTCGCGCCCCACGGCCTCCTACACCCCGTACGACGGCGGCGGCCTGCTGATCGAGACCGCCGACGGCGCGGCGACCCGACGATCGTTCCGCGAGCTGACCGGGTCCGACGCCGAGTACACGGCCTGGCAGGAGTTCAACACCGACGTCGAGCAGCTCACTCAAGCCGTGGCCTCGACCCTGCTGGAGCCGCTCCCCCACATCGGCGACCTGCGCGACCGCGTCGACATGGTCACCTGGACCGACGTCGTCGACGAACCGCTCGGCACCGCGCTCGAGCGCCGCTTCGCCAACGACGTCGTGCGCGGGATCGTCGGCACCGACGGCCTCATCGGCACGTTCACGTCGCTGCACGACCCATCGCTCGACCAGAACCGGTGCTTCCTCTTCCATCGCCTCGGCAACGGCACCGGCGAATGGCGCGTGCCGGTCGGCGGCATGGGCACCGTCACGTCCGAGCTGGCCCGGGTGGCGAGCGAGGCCGGGGCCGACCTCCGGACCGGGTGCACGGTCACCCGCATCGAGCCACGCGACGACTCGGTGGTCGTGGCCGGCGACGGCTTCGAGCTGACCGCCGGTCACGTGCTCTCCGGCGTGGCGCCCTACGCCCTGGCCGGCCTGCTCGGCGAGACGCCGCCGCCGAAACCGTCCGGCTCGCAGTTCAAGGTCAACCTGCTCGTGTCGCGGCTGCCGGCGCTGGCCTCCGGCGACGACCCCGCGGTGGCGTTCGCCGGCACGTTCCACCTCAACGAGGCGATGACCCAGCTCGAGGAGGTGCACGCCGCGGCGACCCGGGGTGAGGCGCCGTTCGCGTCCGGGGAGCTCTACTGCCACACCCTCACCGATCGGTCGATCCTCGGCCCGGACCTTGCGGCCACCGAGGCGCAGACGCTCACCTACTTCGGGCTGCACACGCCGTACGAGAACCTCACGGACGACGCGGCCGGCGAAGCCGCGTACCGGCGATTCGTCTCGGCCCTCGACGCCCACCTCGCCGAGCCGATCGAGCCGCTGGTCCTCGGCGTCGAGCACAAGACGCCGGCCCAGGTGGAGGCCGAGCTGGCGATGCCGGGCGGCAACATCTTCCACGGCGGCATCGCCTGGCCGTGGCTGGAGGAGGGCGAGCGACCGCACTCCCCCGCCGAGCGCTGGGGGGTTTCGACCGCCCACGAACGCGTGCTCGTGTGCGGCAGCGGAGCCCGCCGCGGCGGCAACGTCAGCGGCATCTCCGGGCACCACGCAGCCCATGCCCTGCTGGAGTCGCTGGAGCGCCGTTGAGCGATTTCGTCGCCCCCCGAACCGGCTGCTAAGGTTTCTCGTCGCGCGCCATTAGCTCAATTGGCAGAGCAGCTGACTCTTAATCAGCGGGTTCGGGGTTCGAGTCCCTGATGGCGCACCACTTCCGCTCAGGCCAGCGACAGGAACAACTTCTCCATCTTCTTGGCGTCGACGCCGTCCTTGCCGTCGCCGTCGGTCAGGCACTGCTGAAGTCCGGTGGCCACGATCGCGAATCCGGCTCGGTCGAGGGCACGCGACACCGCAGCCAGCTGCGTGACGACCTCGTCGCACTCACGGCCTTCCTCGAGCATGCGCAGCACCCCGCCCAGCTGTCCCTGGGCTCGCTTGATGCGGTTGATGGCAGGCGTCATGTCCGCCGGATCGAGTTTCATGGCTCTCCTCGCTGTGACCGTCGATTTGACGATACCCCCAGGGGTGTTAACGTGATCATCGTACATACCCCCACCGGTATCTGTCATCCACCCAACAGGAGGCTCGCCGTGACCTCGGACCTGACCATCGTCCCGATCGACACCCCGACTCTGGGAGACCGCAGTTATGTGGTGCACGACGGCGAGGTCGCCTTGGTCGTCGACCCGCAACGCGACATCGACCGCGTCCTGACGATTCTCGACGAGCACGACGTCCGGCTCACCGACGTCTTCGAGACGCACATCCACAACGACTACGTCACCGGCGGCCTCGCCCTCGCGGAGCACACCGGCGCGAGCTACCACGTGAACGCCGACGACGACGTCTCCTTCGACCGCAACCCGATCCGTGACGGCGACGTCGTGGAGGTCGGGAATCGGATCCGGCTCAGCGCGATGTCGACTCCCGGGCACACCTTCACGCATCTCTCCTACGTCCTGACCGACGCGACGTCCGACGACGACGGCACGGTCGCCGTCTTCTCCGGTGGATCGCTGCTGTTCGGCGGCACCGGACGCCCCGACCTGATGGGCGAGGAGCACACCGAAGCCCTCGTACGCCACCAGCACGCCTCGGCCCGCAAGCTTGCCGACCGCCTGCCCGACGACGCCGACGTCCTCCCCACGCACGGCTTCGGGTCGTTCTGCTCGACCACCAGCAGCAAGGCCGACGAGTCGACGATCGGGCAGGAGAAGCGAGACAACCCGGCCCTGACCCAGGACGAGGAGACCTTCGTCCGCGAGCTCCTCGATGGGCTCGGCGCCTGGCCCGCGTACTACGTGCACATGTCCGCCGTCAACGAAGACGGCCCGTCGGAGCCCGACCTGAGCCCGCCGTCTCTGGCCGACGCCGACGAGCTGCGCAAGCGCCTCGAGGCAGGCGAGTGGCTGGTCGACCTCCGGAACCGCACCGCCTTCGCCGCCGGGCACGTGCCCGGCACGCTGAACTTCGGCCTCGACGGCGGGTTCGCCACCTACCTGGGCTGGCTCATCCCCTGGGGCACGCCGCTCACCCTGCTCGCGGAGACGCCGGACCAGGTCGCCGAGGCACAGCGCGAGCTCGTCCGCATCGGCATCGACCGTCCCGCCGCACACGCCACCGGCGAACCGGAGAGCTGGACCGACGGCGACCTCGCCGACTTCCCCACTGCGTCGTTCGCCGACCTCGAGCAGGTGCGACACCATCGCGAGGTCGTCGTCCTCGACGTCCGGCGCGAGGACGAGTTCACCTCGGCGCGCATCGCCGGCGCGACCAGCATCCCCTTGCACGAGCTCCCGGGCCGCGTCGACGAGGTGCCGGCCGGTGAAGTGTGGGTGCACTGCGCCAGCGGCTACCGCGCCTCCGTCGCGGCGTCCGTGCTCGATGCGGCCGGCCGCACACCCGTGGCGATCGACGACTCCTTCGACAACGCCGAGAAGGTCGGGCTGAACCTGGCCGGCCCCGACGCGTGACGGTCGCTCTGGCCATCGCCGCCGGCGCCCTCCTGGGGCTCAGCCTGGGTGCCCTGGGTGGCGGCGGTTCCATCCTGGCCGTGCCGGTGCTGGTCTTCCTGCTGGACCAGAGCCCATCGCAGGCCACGACCGGTTCGCTCGTCGTCGTCGGCGTCACGGCCCTGATCGGAGCCGTCGCGGCCCAGCGCTCCGGCACCGTGCTCCTCGGCCGCGGCATCGCGTTCGGCCTCGTGGCCATCGGCGGGGCGGTGATCGGCGCCTGGGCGTCGACCTCGATCCGCGAGCCGGTGCTCCTGGCCGCATTCGCCGCGCTGATGCTCGTCGTGGGCGGAGTGATGGCCTGGCGCCAGCTGCGCCCCGAACCACAGGCTGACGGCGCCGAACGCCGGCGCAGCACCATCGACGATCCGATCATCTCCTTCAGCCCCACCTTCGTCTGCCGGTGCCCGCGAGCGCTGAAGGTCCTCGTGGCCGCGACCGCCGTCGGCTTCCTGACCGGCCTGCTCGGTGTCGGCGGCGGCTTCCTGGTCGTCCCCGCCCTGCTGCTGGCCTTGTCGATGCCGATGGCGTACGCGGCCGGCACCTCGCTGGTCGTCATCACCCTGACCAGCTCGGCGGCGCTCGCCGTCCGTGCCGGAGCGGGCATCTCCCCGGACTGGGGCCTGGTGCTCCTGCTCACCGCCGTCTCCGCGATGGCCGGCATCGCCGGCGTCCGCCTCGCCGCCAGGGCCTCCACCCACCACCTGTCCGCCGCGTTCACGGTGCTCGTCGTCGGCGTCGCCGTCTACACCGCCGCCCGAGCGCTGCCCGCCCTGACCTGACCACCCGTACCTCGAACGTCACACCCACCAGGAAAGAAGGAGTCACACATGTGTCGAGCAGTCACCTGCAAGACCTGCGGACGAACGACGTGGGCCGGCTGTGGCCAGCACGTCGACCAGGTCATGGCCGGCGTCCCCACGTCCCAGCGCTGCCCGGGTCACCCCAAGCCGGAGCGCCGCGGGTGGTTCGGTCGGGCCCGCAGCCGCTCCTGACGGAACCGACTACGGCGTGCCCCGGCCCTTCACGGCCGCACGGATCGTCGATGCGGAGACACCGACCTCGGCGCTGATCTCGTCGTACGACATGCCGGCGTCGACCGCCGCGGCCAGTGCGTCGGCCCACGCCCGGCGCACCTCGGCCAATCCGGAGTCATAGGTGTCGCGGGCCTCGCGGAGGCGGGCGGGGACGGACTCGTCGTACTCGGGACGGTGGCGAAACGGCACCCGACCACGGTAGTCCCGCCCCCGCTCGCCTCCCCGATCGTCACCGGACCCGCCGGTAGGGTTGGTGAGCGTGAGCGCAACGCCCGGTCGCATCTTCCTGTCCCGCATCGTCGGGCAGGCGGTGTTCGATCCCGCGGGCGACCAGGTCGGCAAGTTGCGCGACGTGGTGGTGGCCGTCCGGCCTGACCGCAGGCGTCCCCGGGTCGTCGGGTTGGTCGTGGAGGTCCTCGGCCGGCGGCGCGTGTTCTTGCCCATCACGCGGGTCACGTCGCTCGACACCGGCCAGGTCATCACCACCGGCGTCCTGAACGTCCGCAAGTTCCAGAAGCGCCGCACCGAGACGCTCGCCATCCACGAGCTCCTCGACCGCACCGTCACGCTCGACGACGGCCGTCGCGGGACCGTCTTCGACCTCGCGATGGAGCAGGACGCCCGCCGCGACTGGTCCATGACGCACGTCGCCGTGCGCGAGGGTGGCAAGCGGTTCGGGCGCCGGGGCCCCGGCCTCGTGTGCGAGTGGGGCGACGTCAGCGGCCTCATGACCGAGGAGACCGGTCAGGCCGCGACCCACCTCATCGCCACGATGGACGAGATGCGCCCGGCCGACGTCGCCAACGCGTTGATGGATCTACCCGCGAAGCGCCGTACCGAGGTGGCGGCCGAGCTCGGTGACGAGCGCCTGGCCGACGTGCTCGAGGAGCTGCCGGACGCCATCCAGGTCGAGATCCTCGGCGTCCTCGACCCCGAGCGCGCCGCCGACGTGCTGGAGGAGATGGACCCCGATGACGCCGCCGACCTGCTCGGCGAGCTCCCGAAGTCCACCAGCGAGGAGCTGTTGCAGCTCATGGAGCCGGAGGACGCCGACGACGTCCGGCGCCTGCTCGTCTACGAGGACCGCACCGCCGGCGGCATGATGACCACCGAACCGGTGATCCTCGCACCGGACGCCACCCTCGCCGAGGCGCTGGCGCGCGTGCGCGAGCCCGAGATCGGCCCGGCCCTGGCATCGATGGTCTACGTCTGCCGGCCGCCGGTCGAGACCCCGACCGGGCGATTCCTCGGCGTCGTGCACTTCCAGGCGCTGCTGCGCGAGCCGCCGTCCACGCTGGTCAGCGCGTTGGCCGACAACGACATCGAGTGGCCGCGCCCGGACGCATCGTTGGAGGTCGTCGCCGGGCTGCTCGCCTCCTACGACATGGTCGCGCTGCCCGTGGTCGACGACAACGCCCACCTGCTCGGCGTCGTCACCATCGACGACGTCCTCGACCACCTGCTCCCCGAGGGCTGGCGCGAGCGCGGCGACGACACGGTGCGGACGGAGGTGGTCAGCCATGGCTGACCGCGCCCGGCTCGACCAGCCGCGCAGCCGCCGCCGCTCACTGCGGCCTCGACAGGACGCCGACCGGCTCGGGGCGGTTCGCCGAGTCGTTCGCCCGGTTCATGGGCACGGCGACGTTCCTGGCCTGGATGACCCTCGTCATCATCGTGTGGGTCGTGTGGAACTCGGCTTGGGGTCCGGAACGCCCGCGCTGGGACGAGTACCCGTTCATCTTCCTGACGCTGTTCTTGTCGTTGCAGGCCTCGTATGCCGCTCCCCTCATCCTGCTCGCGCAGAACCGGCAGGAGTCGCGCGACCGCGTGCAGCAGGAGCAGGACCGCGACGCCACCGCCCAGTCGCACGCCGACATGGAGTTCCTGGCCCGCGAGGTCGCCAGCCTCCGGCTCGGCATCGGCGAGGTCGCCACCCGCGACTTCATCCGGGGCGAGCTGCGCGACCTGCTCGCCAGCCTCGAACCCCCCGAGAGCGACGACGCCTGACCGGCTCGGCCGGGATCACCGCTACATCGGCATCGCTTCGAACACCTGGATGCTCGGGACGATGGGGTGGGAGAGGGCGATCTTCTCCGCTTCGTCGATGTCGTGGGCATTGATCAGGGTGTAGCCGGTCACGCCGTCGTCGCCGGGAGCGATCTCCGTGGTTCCGTCGGCAGACACCTCACGACCTGGTCCGAACGGGTTGCCGGCGTCGACGACCTGGTCGCCGAGCGAGGTGAACCACTCGATCCAGGCGGCCGTGCTTTCGTCGGTCGGCACCTGGTCGCGGGCTCCGCGGTAGAGCAGCACGTACTTCTTCATGATCATCATTTCCTTCCGGTGATGGTGTTGCGGTCGAGATAGTCGGAGTAGTTGGCCAGCGACTCGTCCTCGCTCCCCCAGTAGGTGTGGAACTGCGCCAGCCACTGCTGCAGGCCGCGCATCGCTGCGCGGTCGAGGGTGAGGAACGTCGTGCGCCCGGTCTTCTTGCGGGTGATGAGTCCAGCGTTCTCGAGGACCTTGACGTGCTTGTGGATCGCCGGCAGCGACAAGTCCCGCATGTCGGCGAGCTGGCTGATCGAGCACGGCTGCAAGCCGAGCACGTAGACCATCTCCCGCCGGTGCTTGTTGGCCAGCGCCTCGAGCACGTCGTCGAGATCCTGCGGAATCATCATCCTCCTATCATTAACTTCTGAGTTAACTATAGCACGATCCGGCGCGCCGCCGGAGGCTCATTGCCGGCCCGTACGATGGGCGCATGGCTTCCGTCACCGAGGATCAGGTTCGTGCGGCGCTGAACAGCGTCAACGACCCCGAGATCAAGCGTCCGATCACCGAGCTCGGCATGGTCGACGGCGTGACCATCGACGACGGCACCGTCACCGTCCGGTTGCTGCTCACCGTCGCCGGCTGTCCGCTCAAGGACACGTTGAACCGTGACATCACCGCGGCGGTCGCCACCGTCGCCCCCGACCACGCCACGGTCGTCGACATGGGCGTCATGTCCGATGAGCAGCGCCAGGGCATGCAGCAGATGCTGCGCGGCAACCGCACCGAGCGGGAGATCCCGTTCGCCCAGGCCGGCTCGCTCACCAAGGTCTACGCGATCGCGTCGGGCAAGGGGGGTGTCGGCAAGTCGTCGGTCACCGTCAACCTCGCCCTCGCCATGGCCGAGCGCGACCTGAAGGTCGGCATCATCGACGCCGACATCTACGGCCACTCGATCCCCGACATGCTCGGCGTCGGCGACCTTCGCCCCACCCAGGTCGAGGACATGATCATGCCCGTCCCGGTCAAGGGCATCCAGGTCATCAGCATCGGCATGCTCAAGCCGCGCAAGGACCAGGTCGTCGCCTGGCGCGGGCCGATGCTCGACCGCGCACTCGTGCAGATGCTCAGCGACGTCTACTGGGGCGACCTCGACATCTTGCTGCTCGACCTGCCGCCCGGCACCGGTGACATGGCCATCAGCCTCGGCCAGCACCTCCCGAACGCCGAGGTCCTGGTCGTCACGACACCGCAACCGGCCGCGGCCACGGTCGCCGAGCGAGCCGGCACGATGGCCTCGATGATGCATCAGCGCGTCGTCGGCATCGTCGAGAACATGTCCTACTTCGTCACGCCCACCGGCGACCGGATGGAGATCTTCGGGTCCGGCGGCGCCGCCACCGTGGCGGAGACACTGAGCGGCCGGTTCGGCTACGACGTCCCGGTGCTCGGGCAGGTGCCGCTCGACGAGCAGCTCCGCGAGGGCGGCGACACCGGCGAGCCGATCGTCGTCACCGACCCGGACTCCGAGGCCGCCAAGGTGCTCCGCGGCGTCGCCGATCGGCTGAGCGGCCGGTCGCGCGGCCTGGCCGGCATGCAGCTCGGCCTCTCCCCCGCCGGCCGGTAGGTCCACCCACCGTGTTCGGCATGGGCTGGCCCGAGATCATCCTGATCGGCATGGTCGGCGTCATGGTGTTCGGACCGGACAAGCTGCCTGACATCGCGCGTCAGACCGGGCGCTTCATCCGCACGGTGCGGCGCATGGCCGAGAACGCCAAGAACGACCTCGGTCAGGAGATCGGCGAGGACTTCTCCGGGCTCAGTCTCCGCGACCTCGACCCCCGCGAGGTCGTCCGACGGAACATCCTCGACGTCGGCGACGACGAACCGGGCTCCGGCCCCACGGCGCGCGAGCTGCGGCCCGGCGAGCGTCCACCGTTCGACCCCGACGCGACCTGAGCGTCGCCGTCGGGTGACCGTGGTCAGGCCGCTGCGGAGACCCAGGCGGTCATGCGGCCGAGACCGTCGCCGACGCGCTCGACCGGGTCCGGCTTGCTCGCCGGCCGGGGCAGGTCGGCCATGGCGGCGCCGAGTCGTCGGTCGTCCAGCTCGGTGACGATCGTGAAGACGACACCGTCGGCAGCCCACGCGACGATGCGCGGTCGTCCCTCGCGCACCCACACCTCGCGCCGAGCGAGCACACGCTGGTCGAAGGACTCGACGGCGGAACGGTCGAGGGTGCCGGCCTGCTCGAAGAGGTGGAGCGACCCGATGCCGTCGGAGTAGACCAGTCCGAGCGTCTCCTGGTCGTTGCGGTAGTGCCCGGCGACCCGCTCCAGGCCGCCGAGCCGTGCATCGCACGGCCACCCGTACGCGTGCAGCTCGGCCATGGCCGCGTGCGTCAGGGACCCCGCCGGACGCTGGTCCGGGGAGGTGTACTCGGCGGCGAAACGGTCGAACGGTGGCTCGACGGCGTCCGCAGCCTCCTCGCCCGCCCCGACCACGTAGGCGACGGCCATCACGGCCATCGACGCGCCGAGCAGCACGACCCCGGCGCCGAGTCGGGACCACCAGGCAGATCGCGGCGGTGGTGCCTCCGGAAGAGTGCTCAGCGACGCGACCAGGCCGGGCGGCGGTTCGGGATGGCCGACTCCGCTCATGCGCGACTTGAGGAACCGCTGCTGCCGGACTGCCTGGCGGCAGGCATCACACACCTCGACGTGCGCCTCGGCGGCGCGCATGGAGGCGGGCGAGAGCTGCCCGTCCACGAACGCCGCGACGTCGTCACCGAGGTGTTCCACTCAGACTCCGATCGGTCCGAGGAAGCGGGTGCGGCCACGCCCGGGGGCCCGGTGCGCGAGCGCGTCGCGCAGCTGCGTGCGACCACGGTGGATGCGCGAGCGCACCGTGCCGAGCTTGATCCCGAGCACCGAGGCGATCTCCTCGTAGGAGAGGCCCTCGACGTCGCAGAGCACGACCGCGACGCGAAACTCCTCCGGGAGCGACGCCAGCGCGGCCTCGATGTCCGGATCGAACCCGGCGTCATGGACGGCGGACTCGGGGACGATCTCACCACTGAGCAGGCGGTCCTCGGCGCCTTCGACGAAACCGTCCATGCGCAGCCGCGAGGAGCGACGGACACGGTCGAGGAACAGGTTGGTGGTGATGCGGTGGATCCAGCCGTTGAAGTTGCCCGGTTCGTAGCGATCCAGCGATCGGAAGACGCGGATGAACACGTCCTGGGTGAGGTCCTCGGCGTCCTGACGGTTGCCGGTGAGGCGGTATGCGAGCCGGTAGACCCGGGCGGAGTGCTCCGCCACGATGTCGCTCCAGGCGGTGCTCTCCACGTCGTGTGCCTTCATGTTCTCGATCGTCGGCCCTCTCCCTGAGAGAACGCCCAGAGCAGGCTGACTGTTCCCTTGCGGTTTCCCGGCTCGGCGCCGCGGCTCGACGCCCGGTCGTCACTATGCTGAGCGGGAGCACTCGAGAAGGAGCCCACCATCAGCACCGCAGAAAGCCTCGGGTACGTCGAGAAGTACGTGGGCGAGGACGACCACCTCGCCGCCGGCCGCCGCCGCGCGGACGAGGTCGGCATCTCCCCGATCGGGGCCGGCGGGGGTGCCGCCCTCAGGTTCCTCGCCTCCATCATCGACGCCAAGGCGGTGGCCGAGATCGGCACCGGCACCGGCGTCTCCGGTCTCTGGCTGCTCCGTGGCATGGCCTCCGACGGTGTGCTCACCAGCGTCGACCTGGAGGCCGAGCACCAGCGCCTCGCCCGGGAGACGTTCACCGAGGCCGGCATCGCGCCGCAGCGGTTCCGGCTCATCGCCGGGTCGGCACTCGACGTCATGACCCGGCTCACCGACAACGGCTACGACCTGGTGTTCATCGACGCCGACAAGGTGGAGTACGGCGAGTACCTCGACCAGGCGCTTCGCCTGGTGCGCGTCGGTGGGCTGATCGTTTTCGACAACGCCCTGTGGCACGACCGGGTGGCCGACCCCACTCAGCGCGACCCGGAGACCCTCGCGATCCGCGAGCTGTTGCAACGCGTGGCCAACGACGAGCAGCTGCGCTCGGTGTTGCTTCCGGTGGGTGACGGCCTGCTGGCCGCCCAGCTGGTGGAGTAGCCAGCCGTCATTCCGTGGCGGGGTTCAGACGGCCTTGAGGGCATCGCCGAGAGTCGCGGCTTCCTCGTTGTTCAGCTCGACCACGAGACGGCCTCCGCCCTCGAGCGGGACGCGCATGACGATGCACCGTCCTTCTTTGGTGACCTCCATCGGTCCGTCGCCGGTCCGAGGCTTCATGGCCGCCATGGGTTCCCCTCTCGTTCAAGACGTTCCACCGAGGCAGTGGAACGCACGAGAACCATTATCGCCCATGGCCGAAACGGCCGAACGCCTGGTCGGCACTCAGGTGACCGCAGGTTCAGGCGAGGCGCCGCTGCTCGGCCTCCCAGGCCACGAGCTCGGCGCGAGCCCGCTTCTCGGCAGCCTCGCTCGCGGTGAGGGCATCGCGCAGGTGATCGAGGTCGCCCTGGATCCGCTCGACCTCGGCCGCGAGCTCGCTCGATCGCTCCTGCTCGTCGGCGAGCGCCTGACCGAGCTCGTCGCGACGCCGCTCGGCGACGGCGATCTGGGTCTCGAGCCGCTCGACGCGCGCCTGCCGTTCGGCGAGGCGGTGGGCCATCGAGTCGGCGAACGCCACCTGCTCGGCGGACCGGGTGACGGCGTCGCGCCGGTACGTGTTCGCGAGATTGGCCCGGTCGAGGGCCCACAGCCGCCGCACCTGCATCACGACCGACTCCATCAGGATCGCTGCGACGACGCCGGCCAGCACGGCATAGGCGCCGGCGGCGATGGTGACGACGGTGGTTCCCACCACTGCGGCCGCACCGACCGCTGCCGCGGCACTCACCAGCAGCAGCACCGCGCCGACGGAGCTGCGCGAACGCGGGGAGCGGCGCGTCGCCGCGGACGAGGATCCGGCGGGAGCTCCGGATTGGGGACGGGATCGGCTACCGGCGGGGGTTCGGGTCGACATGGCGTTCAGGGTACGGGCGGCGCCAGAGGACGCGGTGGTGCCGCGCCGTGACCGCGAGTCAGGAGTCGGACGGACGGAAGGCGCATCCGGCCAGGTGGTCGTCGACCATGCCGGTGGCCTGCATCAGGGCATAGGCGGTGGTGGGCCCGACGAACCGGAAGCCACGACGCTTGAGCTCCCGGGCCATGGCGATCGACTCCGGCGTCGTGGCCGGGACGTCGGCCATGGCCGCGGGCGCCGGCCGCCCGGTGGGGGCGAAGGACCAGAGGAGGTCTGAGAAGGACGTGTCGAGGGCGACCAGGGTGCGGGCGTTGTGGATCGTGGCCTCGATCTTGAGCCGGTTGCGCACGATTCCGGCGTCGGCCAAGAGCCGGGCGACGTCGTCCGGGCCGTAGGCGGCGACGGTCTCGGGGTCGAAGGCCGCGAAGGCGGCGCGGAAACCCTCGCGCTTGCGCAAGATGATCGCCCACGACAGGCCCGACTGGAATGCCTCGAGGCTCATCCGTTCGTACAGGGCGACGTCGCCGCGCAGCTCACGTCCCCACTCGGTGTCGTGATAGGACGTCATGGCCGCCGTCGCGCCCCACGCGCATCGGCGGAGACCGTCAGGGCCCAGCACGGTCCCATCCGCGTCGTCCATGCGTCGATCGTGCCAGCAGGCAGTGACAGTCTGACTGCTCTCGCTACGATGACCGTCCCCGATGGAGGAGGCCAGATGTCCCCGGTGCGCGCTCGAACCCGGGCGTTCGTCGAATCCTTCGGCTTCCAGTGGTTCATCATCGGCGTCATCGTCGTGAATGCAGCGGTGCTCGGCCTGGAGACGTCGCCGGCGATCCTCGAGCGCAATCCCTGGCTGGGCACACTCGGCTGGACGACCGTCGCGATCTTCGTCGTCGAGATCATCCTGCGGATCTTCGCCCACGGTCGCGAGTTCTTCCGCGACCCCTGGAGCCTGTTCGACCTGTTCGTCGTCGGCGTCGCCCTGATCCCGGCATCGGGGACGTTCAGCGTCCTGCGGGTGCTGCGGGTCCTTCGCGTGCTGCGCTTGTTGTCGGCGGTGCGCTCCATGCGGCGAGTCGTTGCCGCGCTGGCGGCGACGATCCCGGGCATGATCTCGATCGGCGCCCTGCTGGTGATGCTCATCTACGTGGCCGGCGTGATGGCCACCCAGATGTTCTCCGGGTCCGATCCGGAGAACTTCGGCGACCTGCCCACCTCGCTGCTGTCGATGTTCCAGGTGATGACCGGCGACGACTGGGCCAAGGTCATCGAACCGGTGACCGACCAGCACCCCGCCGCCTGGGGGTTCTTCATCGCCTACATCCTCGTCTCGACCTACATCGTGCTGAACCTGTTCATCGCCGTGGCCGTCGAGGCCCTGGAGAAGCAGCACGACGAGGACACCGACGAGATCGTCGACGAGGTCGACCAGGCCGAGGCGGACGTGCTCGCGGCCATCGCGTCGCTGCGGTCGGAGGTGGCCGAGCTCCGGGCGGACCTCAACCGGTAGCGATGGCGTCGAAGAACTCGACCGCCTCGTCGACGTCGTCGGTGACGATCAGCCGTTCGGCGTCGGGCTCGTTGATCTTGCCGTCGGCCAGCATGGTGGTGCGGACCCAGTCGATCAGGCCGCTCCAGTACTGGGAGCCGAACAGGACGATCGGGAACGACGTGATCTTCTGCGTCTGCGCCAGGGTCAGGGCCTCGAACAGCTCGTCCATGGTCCCGAAGCCGCCGGGCATCACGACGTAGCCCTGCGAGTACTTGACGAACATCGTCTTGCGCACGAAGAAGTAGCGGAAGTTGATGCCGAGGTCGACCCAGTCGTTGAGACCCTGCTCGTGCGGCAGCTCGATGCCCAGCCCCACCGACACCCCGCCGCACTCGCTGGCGCCCCGGTTGGCCGCTTCCATCGCTCCGGGCCCGCCCCCGGTGATGATGCCGTACCCCCGGCCACAGAGCTTCTCGGCGATGACGCGGGACGTCTCGTACATCGGGTCGTCGGGCGTGATGCGCGCCGAGCCGAAGATGCTCACCGCCGGTCCGAGCTCGGCCAGCGCGCCGAAGCCCTCGACGAACTCGGCCTGGATGCGCAGCACGCGCCACGGGTCGGTGTGCACCCACTCCCCCTGGCCGCGGGAGTCCAGCAGCCGTTGGTCGGTCGTGCTGGTCGGCAGGTGGCGACCGCGCAGCCGGACCGGGCCCTTGTGCGACTCACGGTCCGGCGGCAGCTCGCTCATGTCATCAGCCATGCCGTCATCGCCTCCTCCACGCTGGTCAGCTGGGCGACGGGCACGTGCTCGTCGGCCTTGTGGGCGAACATCGGGTCACCCGGTCCGAAGTTGACCGCCGGGGTGCCGAGCTGGGTGAACTGGGCGACGTCGGTCCAGCCGTACTTGGGCTTCACGGGGACCCCGATGGCCGCCACGAACGCCGCAACTGCCGGTCGGTCGAGTCCGGGCAGCGCCGACGGTGCGGTGTCGGCCACGACGACCTCGAACCCGTCGAACAGCTCGTGCACGTGCGCGAGGGCCTGCTTCTCGTCGAGGTCGGGGGCGAACCGGTAGTTGACGCTGACCCGCGCCTCGTCGGGAACGACGTTGCCGGCGACCCCGCCGCTGATCCCGACGGCGTTCATGCCCTCGCGGTAGACCAGCCCGTCGATCTCCACCTCACGCGCGGTGTAGGTGGTGAGCCGGTTCAGGACCTCGGCCGCCGCGTGCACGGCGTTGCTGCCCTTCCACGACCGGGCCGAGTGCGCCCGTTCACCGCGAGTGATGACGTCGACCCGCAGCGTGCCCTGGCACCCGGCCTCGACGACGGCGTCGGTGGGTTCCATGAGGATCGCGAAGTCACCGCTCAGCAGGTCGGGACGTTCGCGAGCCACCCGGCCGAGGCCGTTGAACTCGTGCTGGATCTCTTCGCCGTCGTAGAACACGTAGGTGACGTCGCGCACCGGCGCCGGCACGTGCGCGGCGAGCCGCAACGCGACGGCGACGCCACCCTTCATGTCGCACGAACCCAGGCCCCAGAGCACGTCGCCGTCCAGCCGGGACGGGAAGTTGCCGTTGGCGGGCACGGTGTCGAGATGTCCCGCGACGACGACCCGCTCGGCGCGGCCGAGGCTCGTCCTGGCGACGATCGTGTGACCGTCGCGGACGACGTCGAGGTGCGCCAGCGCGGTCAACGCGGACTCGACCGCATCGGCGATCTCCTGCTCGTTCAGGCTCTCCGACGCGATGTCGACGAGGTCGGCGGTGAGCAAGGCGACGTCGCGCGACAGGTCGAGGTGGGCCACGCGTTCACTCTGCCAGATCGGTATTCAGGCCCGGTGGTCGAAGACGCAGAACTCGTTGCCCTCCGGGTCGGCCATGACCGTCCAGCCGATCTCGTCGTCGGGGCGACGGAGCACCGATGCGCCGGCGGCCTCGACGTCCTCGACGGAGACGCCCTCCTGGAGCATGACGTCCCAGTGCACCCGGTTCTTGACGGTCTTGGGCTCCGGCACGGGCGAGAAGTCGAAACCCTCGAACGAGACGCCCGGGAGGTCGGTGATCCAATGCCAGTCGTGCTCCTCGTCGGAGCCACGCGTGCCGCCGAGCAACCCCTGCCACCAGTCGGCGATGGCCGAGGGGTCCGCGGCGTCCACCTCGATCGCCTTGAGCCGGTACGCCGCCGGCTCGTCGCGGACGAAGACGCAGAACTCGTTGCCCTCAGGGTCGGCGAACGTGGTCCAGCGGAACGTGCCGGGCTCATGGATCACGCGCAGTCCGTCGAACGGCTCGAGGGACGCGGCGACGACGTCGAGGTGGACGCGGTTCTTCACCTCGTGCGGCTCCGGGACGATGTTCATCCAGACGGTGTGCTGGGGCGTGGAACCGGTCAGCTTGAACTCGTCGGGGTCGTCGTTGACGAGCTGGAGGCCGAGCGTGCGTGCCCAGAACTCCGACGTGGGCCGGGAGTCGTTGACGTCGATGCAGAGGTTCTTGAAGGTCACGAGGCTCATGGCTCGAGCGTAGGCGCGACTCAGGACAGTCGCCCGATACCGTGGAGGGATGGATGAGTCCCACCCCGGTGCCCACGCCTGGGGCGTCGCGACCCTCACCGGCGATGCCACCGTGCTCGACGTCTGGTATCCCGAACCGCGCCTGGGCGCCGCACCCGAGCGCGGCCACGAGCCGGAGCAGCTCACCGCCCTCTCCGGGCATGACCGGCTGCGAGACGTGCGCAAGGTCGTCGTGCACACCGTCATCGACGATCTCCAGCAGCCGCCCGAGGACGCCTACGACGTCTACCTCCGGCTCCACCTGCTCTCCCATCGCCTGGTCCGCCCGCACGGGCAGAACCTCGACGGGGTGTTCGGTCTGCTCACCAACGTCGCCTGGACGTCGATCGGCCCGTGCGCGGTCGCCGGCTTCGAGCGAGTCCGAGCCCGGGCGCGCGCCGCAGGCCGCGAGGTCCAGGTCACGAGCATCGACAAGTTCCCGCGCATGACCGACTACGTCGTGCCCACCGGCGTCCGCATCGGCGACGCCGACCGGGTGCGCCTCGGGGCCCACCTGGCCGAGGGCACCACCGTCATGCACGAGGGGTTCGTCAACTTCAACGCCGGCACGCTCGGCACCGCGATGATCGAGGGCCGCGTCTCCGCCGGGGTCACGATCGGCAACGGCTCCGACGTCGGCGGCGGCGCGTCCATCATGGGCACCCTGTCCGGCGGCGGCACCGAGGTCATCAGCGTCGGCGAGAACAGCCTGGTCGGCGCGAACGCCGGCATCGGCATCTCGCTCGGCGACGACTGCGTCGTCGCGGCCGGCACCTACGTGACGGCCGGCAGCAAGATCCGGATGCCCGACGGCACGGTGGTCAAGGCCGGCGAGCTCTCCGGGCAGGACGGCATCCTCTTCCTCACGAACTCCGAGACCGGCGTCCTCGAGGCCCGGCCACGCGGTGAACGAACCGGCATCGAGCTCAACGCCGACCTGCACGCCAACTGATGAGCCTGCGATCGGCCGTGGTCGCCGGACTGGTCGTGGCTGCGGTGCTGGTGGCTGTCGTGGTGCGCGACCGCGACCCCGTGCGCAGCGAGTACTGCGTGGCCGAGGTGCGCCAGACCCGGGCGCAGATCGACGTCGAGCAGGCCCGGTGGACGACGCTCATGGCGGCCATCGCCCAACGTCGTGGCCTGCCGCCGCGCGCCACGACCATCGCCATCGCGACCGCGTTCCAGGAGTCGAAGATCCACAACATCGACTACGGCGACCGCGATTCGGTCGGGCTGTTCCAGCAGCGTCCCTCCCAGGGCTGGGGCACGCGCGACCAGGTGCTCGACCCGACCTATGCGATCAACCGGTTCTACGACGGCCTGGTCAAGATCAAGGACTACCCGTCGCTGTCGATCACCGAGGCCGCGCAACGCGTGCAGCGATCGGCCTTCCCCGGGGCGTACGCCCAGCACGAGGACTACGCCCGGGCCCTCGCCTCGTCCCTGCGCGGCTACAGCCCGGCCGCCTTCAGCTGCCGGGTGAACCCGACCGAGGGCGGCCTGACCCGCACCGTCGCGGACGACATCACCTCCTCGTTCGGGACGATCCCGGTCGAGTCCGGTGGCCGGGTGGTGCGCATCCCGCTCTCCGGTCGCGCCCCGGACGTGGATGCACGCGGCTGGGGCCTGGCCCACTACGCCGTCGGAAATGCACCACGGCTGCGAATCGCGTCGGTGGCGTTCGACGGTCGAGTGTGGACCGCCGAGGACTCCGACGGCTGGGTCGTCGACCGTGGTGCGGCGCGGGACGTCGTCGTCATCCGGGTGGGGTGAGGCGAGCGACCGCAGCGGCGATGCGTTCGTCGGTGGCCGTGATGGCCACCCGCACGTGCCGCTGACCGGCGGCGCCGTAGAAGTCGCCGGCGGCGGCCAGGATGCCCCGTTCGGCCAGCCAGTCGATGGTGTCGCGGCAGGGTTCGTCGCGAGTGGCCCAGAGGTAGAGCGCGCCCTCGGAGTGCTCGACGGTGAAGCCGGCGGCCTCCAGCGCGGTCCGGAGCATCGAGCGGCGGGCCGCGTAGGTGGCACGTTGCACGTCGACGTGGGCGTCGTCGCCGAGCGCGGCGATCATGGCAGCCTGCACCGGTGCCGGGACGATGAATCCCAGATGCCTGCGGACGGCCACCAGCTCGGCCACCACGGACGGATCACCGGCCACGAAGGCACCCCGGTAGCCCGCGACGTTCGACCGTTTCGACAGCGAGTGCACCGCGAGGACCCCCTCGAAGCTGCCCGCGCAGACGTCGGGGTGCAGCACCGAGACCGGCTGCTCGTCCCAGCCGAACTCCAGGTAGCACTCATCGGCCACCAGCAGGGCACCGCGCTCGCGCGTCCACGCGAGCATCTTGCGGAGGTGGTCGGTGCCGAGGATGCGGCCATGCGGGTTGGCCGGCGAGTTCAGGTAGACGAGCGCAGGACGTTCCGGACCGAGCGACACCGTGGAATCGGTGACCGCCACCCGGCAGCCGGCGTAGCGCGCGCCCACCTCGTACGTCGGGTAGGCGAGCTCGGGCACGACGACGAGGTCGTCCGGACCGAGCCCGAGCTGCGTGGGCAGGTTGCCGATCAGCTCCTTGGAACCGACGGTGGGGAGCACCTGGTCGGCTGTGAGCCCGCGGACGCCGGCGCGCCGCTCGAGCCAGCCGACGGCGGCCTGCCGCAGCTCGACCGGGCCGTGCACCGTGGGGTAGCCGGGAGCGTCGGACGCGATCTGCAGGGCGTGCTGGGCGACGTCCGGGGTGGGGTCGACCGGCGTGCCGATGGAGAGGTCGACGATGCCGTCGGGGTGGGCGACCGCACGGGCCTTGGCCGCGGCGAGCGTGTCCCAGGGGAACTCCGGGAACCGGGCCGAGACCGGCGCCGCCGGCCGCCCGTCGCCCGGGAGCGTCATTCCTGGTTCTGCGGCGGCAGTGCGGCGATGATCGGGTGGTCGGCGTCGATCAGACCGGTCTTGGCGGCGCCGCCCGGGGAGCCGATCTCGTCGAAGAAGTGCACGTTCGCGTCGTAGTACTCCTTCCACTCCGCCGGTGTGTCGTCCTCGTAGAAGATCGCCTCGACCGGGCAGACCGGCTCGCAGGCGCCGCAGTCGACGCACTCATCGGGGTGGATGTAGAGCATGCGCTTGCCCTCGTAGATGCAGTCGACGGGGCATTCGTCCACACAGGCGAGGTCCTTGAGGTCCACACATGGTTGGGCGATCACGTAGGTCACGACAGCTCCTTCAGGCTTGGGCTACCACCAGTATCCCGACATCATCAACCCGTCCGGATGGCAGGTCCACCACGTGGACCCGCGTCCGGTCGGTGAGAGGGTCGACCCATGACCATCGACCCCGCGGCGGAGCTGCGCCGGGCCCGGGGACGGCGGGTGGTCCTCCGCCATGTCGTCGGCGGTCGCGGCCCCAGCGGCGGACCGGCCATGACCGACGTCGTGGGACGCCTGGTCGAGCTCACCGAGGACGAGGCCCGGATCGAGCGTCGCGACGGCAGCACGACGCAGGTCCGGCTGGCCGAGATCGTCACCTGGAAGGTCGTGCCGGATCGTCCGCTGCGGTCGCGGCCGGCGCTCGGCTTCGATCCGGACGACCTGACCCGCATCGCCTCGCGAGGGTGGCCGGCGATCGTCAGCGAGCCGCTCGGCGCGTGGGAGCTCCGGGCGTCCGGCGGATTCACGGGGCGGGCGAACTCCGTGGCCGTCCACGGCGACCCGGGACTGCCGTTCGACCAGGCGCTGGCGGCGGTCGAGGCGTTCTACGTCGCGCACGGCCTTCCGCCCACCGCCCAGGTCGTGGTCGGATCGCCGCACGAGGCTGCGTTCCTGGCGGCCGGTTGGACTCCGGGCGCCATGCCGCGACCGGGTGCCGTGGTGCAGGTCGCCGACCTGGGCGCCGGCCTCCGAGCC
This sequence comes from uncultured Actinomycetota bacterium, assembly GCA_963695295.1. Classification (GTDB taxonomy): domain Bacteria; phylum Actinomycetota; class Actinomycetes; order Propionibacteriales; family Nocardioidaceae; genus Aeromicrobium. The sequence goes on from OY968771.1 coordinate 542,454, forward strand.
GATCCGGACGCACGCGTGGCCGCCACAGCCGGTGCCGACTGGCTCCGCCTCTACCCGCGGATCGAGGACCTCGAGGTCGCGCGCCGCGTCTTGGAGGGCCCAGAGACGGTCGGGTTCGTCTCCGTCGGCGACCCGGTCGTCGCCATCGGACGCGTGGTCGTCACCGGCGAGTGGGCCGGGGTGTACACGGTCGAGGTCGTGCCCGATCGCCGACGGGAGGGCTTGGGTCGGCGCATCGTGGCGACGTCGTTGGCCTGGGCGGTCGACCACGGCGCCGACAAGGCATACCTGCTGACCATGCGCGACAACGTGGGCGGACTCGCGCTGTACGCGCCGTTCGGGTTCGTCGACCACCACGAGTATCGCTATCTGCGGGCCCCGACCGCGGCTCGCGACCTGAGTCGCGGTGATCGGCCGGACTAGCTCTTCGGCTTCTTGCCGCAGATGACCTTGTCGGCCGCCTGGTAGCGAGCGGTGTCGGTCTCGCGCTTCACCACGGCACCGCCCCGCAGGAACGTCCGGTACACGTCCACGTCGAAGCCCTTGATCGGCTGCTGGGGCACGCACCGGTCGGTGTCGTCGTACTGCTTGCCCGGGTCGCGGAAGTTGCGCTGGGCGGACAGCCCCGCCTTGATGGTCCAGACCTTCGTGCTCCACATCTCGACGTGCATCTCGCCTCGCCGGCTGGGCGTGCTGCGATTGACGTTCGCCTTGATGAGCACGCCGTACTTGGTGGAGTTCTTGAATCGCAGGTCGAGGCTGCCGTAGTACAAGGTGGCTTCGCGGCCCATGGGATAACGGTCGAGGTAGAAGGCGTGCGGGTGGTGCTCGATGTCGTCGAGACCGGCGAAGAAGGCCGCGTTGTAGGCCGTGGTGGCGACCTGGGACACCCCGCCTCCGAGCTCCTCCCGGAACACGCCCCCGCTGATGATGGTGCCCGTCGTGAACCCGTTCGCGACGGTTCGCTCGCCGACGGTGTCGTTCATGCTGAACGTCTCCCCCGGCTCCAGGATCGTGCCGTCGATCAGCTCGGCCGCCCGGCCCTGGTTGATGTTGCGGTACGCCGAGTGCGGGTAGTAGGTGCTGAACGAGCTGACCCGTTCCTTGATCTTGAGCTTGCGCGCGTCCTTCGTGGTGAACTCCGGCTCGACGACGTCGGCCTCGATCTCGACGCTGCGCGCGTCACCGGTCTCGGTGATCGCGGGGACGAGCTTGACCGACATCTCCTCCGGCTGCAGGCCGACGCCCTGCTTGCCGGGGATGACGACCGCCTTGCCGTTGCGGATGCGCACGGTCGCGTCGACGGCCTTCTTGCCGATGCCGGTCGTGGAGCTCGTGAGCGGCTTGGCCAGCGTCTCGGGGTCGATCACCGGCTTCATCTCGTCGTCGACGACGCGCACGGTCAAGGCGGGCGCGTATGCACTCACCGGGAGCTTCACCCGCTTCTTGCCGACCTTGATGACCACCGGTCCGCTGACGGCGGGCTCGGCGATCGTCCGCATCGCCTCCTGCAGTCCCTCGGCGTCCACGGCGGGGTCGACCACGGCGGTCGGCATCGGAACCGGGTCACGGGCCACGAGATAGGCGTCGAGGACCGCGTCGGCGGCGTCGTCCTTGCGGACCACCAGGCCGGGCTCCGGCTGGCGGGGCTTGGGCTTGCTCTTGGGGAACGTGATCTGCGGCTCGACGACCTCACGGTCGATGCTGGACGCGAACGTGTCGACGATGCTCTTCAGCTTGGACTCATCGGCCTCGACGACCGGAGCGAACTCGTGGGTGCCGAACACGAGCCCGACCATCGCGCGCGGGTCGAAGCTGTGCTGGCCGCCCGCCTCGTCGATGCTGCGGTCGAGGTCGAAGGAGAGATCGGCGGCGGCTGGCTCCACGGTGAAGTCTCGGCCCTCGTGCCTGAGCACGACTTCCTCGTCGACGCGCGGGCTCAGCTCGCGATCGACCGCGTCGCGGGCGGCCCCCGGAGACATCCCGCCGACGTCGACGCCACCGATGGTGGCATGGGCCGGCATGCGGAGCCCGGTCATGACGAACCCGATGACGTACAGCACGAGGAGCACCAGCAGCCCGCCGAGGAGAGCGCGCCGTAGATTCCGGTTCCGGCGTGGCTCCTCCCCAGAACCGTCATCGCCAGAACCGTCATCGCCAGAACATCGTCGTCCGGGCCCGTCGTCACCGTCGTCCGGCTCGGCGGCGCGATCGAACCACGGCGGTAGGGCGCTGGTCGCCGGATCGGGATCGGACGCGCCGTCCGGTGCGGGCTCGTCGAGCTCGAGCTCGTCGCTCTCCTCGACCAGGCCCGCCTCGGGTGCGTCGTCCTCCGGGCGGTCCTGCGGCTGGGAGGGGTCGCGCGGCTGCTCGTCGTCGACCACGTCTCACCCCGCTCCGTTGTCACCGCCGTGCCGATGCCCGCACGATGGTTCCCTAGTGCGGTCCATGGTTCAAATCCGGGTGGGTCGGCCGGTGCTCAGGCCCGGCCGGTGCCGAGGCCGGTCTACTGACTCTCCGCCGACGGCACGAACGTGCCGTAGTGGGAACGGTAGTAGAGCAGCGGGTCGTCATCGGCGTCCTGCACGCCCGCCCACGTGACCTCGCCGACCACGATGGTGTGCGTGCCGCCCGCGTGTGCGGCGAGCGTGCGGCACTCCAGCCACGCGACGGATGCGTCGAGGAGCGGGACTCCGCTCGCGCCGCGGTGGTGCGGGTACTGCTCGAGCTGCCCCTCGAGCGGACGACCCCGGCGGGCGAACCAGTCCGAGGCCGCACGGCCGCGACCACCGAGGATCGAGACACCCCAGATGCCCGACTCCAGCACCGCCTCGTGGAAGCGGCTCACCTGCTCGGAGCAGACCAGCACCTGCGGGGGGTCGAGCGAGACGGAGGTGAACGCGCTGGCGGTCATGGCGTGGTCGACGCCGTCGAGCACCGTGGTGACGACCGTGACCCCGCTGGCGAAGCGACCCAGAGCAGCCCGCAACGCGTCCTGGTCGACCGGTTCGCTCACCGCTCCAGCCTAGAGTTCCGCAGGATGACCAGCCCGAGACATCCAGACCCGACGAGGGTGTAGCTCCAGCCGAGTGAGTCGGCGGCCACGAGGTGGCTGCCGACCGGCGACGCCGACTGCGCGACCAGCAGCAGCGCCCACCCGACGGTGAACCACGACGCACCGAGGCCGATGACGTTCCCGGCCGCCAGGGCCACGACGACGGTGACCGCGAGAGCGAGCGCCAGACCCCAGGGCCAGGCGATGCCCAGCAGCTCGACTCGGTGCCGGTGCACCACCGCTCCGACCACGCCGACGTACGCCCCGAGCAGCACCAGCGCCAGGCGCGTCACCATCGACGATCGGTCACAGTCCCGCGAACAGGTCGTCCTCGAACCCGCCGCCCGTCGGCGGCGCGGCCGTTCCCTTGGCCAGGCGGTAGAACTCCACGCCCCACACCCGGCGACCGATGTTGTCGGAGAAGGCGAAGAACGGCCCGTCGACGGCGATCTGGCTCGCGTGGGCGCGCATCGCGTCGAGCTTGGCGTCGACGAACTCGCCGCCGTCGATCATCGCGTCGATGTCCTCGTCCTCGGCCGCGAACGGCGGCAGGTTGTCGGGGTCCATGCCCTCGAAGGTGGTGGTGTCGCCGGCCTCGCGGAGCGTGCGCAGGCCCTCGCGGAAGGCGGTGGCGGACATCACGCTCCAGTAGACCTTCGCGATGTCCCACGGCTCGCCGAGGTCGCGCCGGTACGACCGCATCCCGGCCAGCGACGCCGCGTAGGTGGCGACCCGGTGGGCCTGGATGTGGTCGGGATGGCCGTAGCCGCCGAACTCGTCGTAGGTGACGAGCACCTGCGGACGCACCTCGCGGATGACCTCGACGAGCAGGTTCGCCGCCTCGGTGAGGTCGGCGTGCCAGAACGTGCCCTCCCGGCTCTCGTCGAGGGGGGCGGCGTGCCCGTCGGGCCCCCACTGCATGCCGGAGTCCCGGTAGTGGAATGGCCCGCCGAGGAACCGGTGGTCGGTGACGCCGAGGATCTTCATCGCCTCCTCGAGCTCCACGACCCGGTGCTCGCCCAAGCCGTCGTCGCGGTCGGAGGCGAGGTGCTCGATCTCCGGCATGAGGATCTCGCCCTCCTCGCCGGCCGTGCAGGTGACGAGGGTGACCTGCACGCCTTCGGACGCGTAGCGCGCCATCGTGGCGGCATTGGAGATGCTTTCGTCGTCCGGGTGGGCGTGGACCAGCAGGATCCGGCGGTCGTCGAGGGTCATGGGCCAAGGTTAGATGGGAGCCATGTCCGTCTCGTACCCGCGGCTCGCAGCCCGCACCGCACGGTTCACGCTCGGCATCCCGCGCAACATCGCGGTCGCGCCCGACGGGTCGAAGGTGTGGTTCATCCGCACCCCCGACGGCGTCACGCGCACCGGGCAGCTGTGGGAGCACGACGTGGCCACCGGCACCGAGACCGTGGTCGTCGACCCGGCGGTGCTGCTCGGTGACGCCGGCGAGCAGCTGTCCGACGAGGAACGAGCCCGCCGCGAGCGCAGCCGGGAGTCCGGCGCCGGCCTGGTCGACTTCACCGTCGACGACACCGGGCGCTGGGCCTCGTTCGCGCTCTCCGGACGCGCCTGGGCGGTCCATCTCGCCGGCCGGGCGGTCACTCCGCTGCCCACGGTCGGCGACGTGGTCGACCCCCGCGTCGATCCCCGCGGGCGGCACGTCGCCTATGCGTCCGGCGGCGCGCTGCGTCTCATCGGCATCACCGGGCGCGACGAGCGGGCTCTGGTCGAGCCCGAGTCGCCCACCGAGGTGTGGGGTCGGGCCGAGTTCATCGCCGCCGAGGAGCTGGACCGGCACCGCGGCTTCTGGTGGGCACCGGACGGTCAGTCCCTGCTCGTGGAGCGGTACGACGACGCGCCGGTCCAGGTGTGGCACGTGGCCGACCCGGCGGACCCGGCGACCGAACCGGCCGCCCACCGCTACCCGGCGGCGGGCACGCCCAACGCGGTCGTCACCTTGTGGCACGTCGCTCTCGACGGGTCGCGCACGGAGATCGTCTGGGACCGCGAGGCCTTCGAGTACCTCGTCAGCGTCACCTGGACCGAGTTCGGCAGTCCGGTCGTCCAGGTGATGAGCCGCGACCAGCGACGGGCCCAGGTGCTGGCGGTCGACGCCCGCACCGGCGCCACCAGCGTGATCCGCGACCTCTCCGACGAGGACTGGGTCGAGGTCACCAGCGCGCCCCGGTACGCCGAAGGCGGGCGGCTCGTCGGCCTGGAGGACCACGACGGCATGCGTCGCGTCGTCGTCGACGGCGCGCCGGTCAGCGACCTCGGCTGGCAGGTCCGCGGCATCGTCAGCACGCATCCGGACTGCGTCATCGCGACGGCGTCGCAGGAGCCGACGGAGATCCAGGTCGTGCGCTTCGGCCTCGACGGCAGCACCGAGCCGCTCACCAGCGGCGCCGGCGTGCATGGCGCCGTGGTCGGTGGACCGACCACCGTGATCACCCGGTCGGCGCTCGACCAGCCGGCCCCGACGGTGACCGTGCATCGTGACGAGGCACGCCAGGTCGCGGTGGTGGTCGAGCCGTACCCGTTCCGGCCCGACGTCACGCTGATGCGGGCCGGGCCGCACGCGCTTCGCACGGCCGTGCTGTTCCCGCGCGACCACACGCTCGGCTCGCGCCGGCTTCCCGTCCTCATGGATCCCTACGGCGGTCCGCATGCACAGCGCGTCCTCGCGTCGTCGCGGATGTTCCTGGAAGCCCAGTGGCTGGCCGACCAGGGCTTCTGCGTCGTCGTCGCCGACGGGCGGGGCACGCCCGGTCGCGGCCACGCGTGGGAGCGGGCCGTGCGGCACGACCTTGCCGACGTCACGCTCGAGGACCAGGTGACCGCCCTCGACGCCGTCGCCGAGCAGTTCCCCGACGACGTCGACACCTCCCGCGTCGGCATCACCGGCTGGTCCTTCGGCGGCTACCTGGCCGCCTTGGCCGTGCTGCGGCGACCGGACGTCTTCCACGCCGCCGTGGCCGGGGCGCCGGTCACGGAGTGGCGCCACTACGACACCGCCTACACCGAGCGATACCTCGGCGACCCGGCCGAGCACCCGGACGTGTACGACCGCAATTCCCTGCTGCCGCTCGCCGAGAAGCTCCAGCGGCCCCTCCTGCTCATCCACGGCCTAGCGGACGACAACGTGTTCGCGACCCACACGCTGCAGCTCTCCTCGGCGCTGCTGGCGGCCGGCCGCCCGCACTCGGTACTGCCGCTCTCCGGCGTCACGCACATGGCGTCTCAGGAGGTCGTGGCCGAGAATCTGGCGCTCTTGCAGGTGGATTTCCTGACTCGCCACCTGTGGTGATCAGCGGTTCACGAGAAAAAATTTAAGAAACCTTATGTAACTTCACAGTTTCGGGGTACATTCCTGTGTCGTTCGCTCTACCGTGATTCCGCGCTCTCCGGCGCGTCCAGTTCTTGTGACCTTTTTGCCTATCAGGAGGCCCCTCATGGCGGCTCGCACCACTCACCGGGAGACTCGATGATTCGGGCGCTCGTCAGCAGCTCGATCAGGCTGCGCGGCCTGGTCATCGGACTCGCCGCCACCGTTCTGGCCACGGGCTTCGCCGTGCTCCCGGGCGCCCCGGCCGACGTCTACCCGGAGTTCACTCCCCCGTACGTGGAGATCCAGACCGAGTCCCTCGGCCTTTCCGCGGCCGAGGTCGAGCAGCTCATCACGGTGCCGCTCGAGGCCGACCTCCTGAACGGCGTCGAAGGCGTCGACGTCATCAGGTCGTCCTCGACGCCGGGCCTGTCATCGATCGTGCTCGTGTTCGAGCCGGGCTTCGACGTCTACAAGGGCCGCCAGCTGGTGCAGGAGCGCCTCACCCAGCTGGGAGGCGCCGCGTTCCCGAACGTCTCGAAGCCGGCCGTCATGCTGCCGCCGCTGTCCTCGTCGAGCCGCGTCATGATGATCGGCCTCAACTCCGACGAGCTGACCCCCATCCAGCAGTCGGTCATCGCCCGGTGGACCATCCGGCCCCGCCTGATGGGCGTGCAGGGCGTCGCCAACGTGAGCGTCTGGGGCATGCGCGACCAGCAGATCCAGGTCCAGGTCGACCCGGAGAAGCTGCGTGATGAGAAGGTCACGCTCAACCAGGTCATCCGCACCGCCGGCAACGCCCAGATCGCGTCCCCGATCAGCTACATCGAGGCCTCCGTGCCCGGAACCGGTGGCTTCATCGAGACGCCGGCCCAGCGACTCCCCATCCGCAACGTCTTCGACAACATCGCGAGCCCGGAGTCCCTCGGCAAGGTGCCGGTCGAGGACACGCAGGGACGCCTGCGACTGACCGACGTCGCCGACGTGGTCGAGGCGCACCAGCCGCTGATCGGCGACGCCGTCGTCGACGGCGGCAACGGCCTCATCCTGGTCGTCGAGAAGTTCCCCGGCACCGACACCGCCGAGGTGACCGAGAACATCGAGGAGGAGCTCAAGACTCTTGCTCCCGGCCTCGAGGGCATGGAGACCGACTCCACGATCTTCCGTCCGGCCGACTACGTCGCGGCGGCCGAGAAGAACATCGGCCTCGCTGTCGGCATCGGCGCGCTGCTCCTTCTGGTGACCCTGATCGCGTTCGTCCGCCGCTGGCGGCAGGTGCTCATCTCCGTGGTGACCATCCCGACCTCCTTGATCGCCGCCGCGCTGGCCATGCACTGGACCGGCATGACGTTCAACGCGATCTCCATGGCCGGACTCGCGATCGCGCTCACGGTCGTGATCGACGCCGCCATCACCGGCGCAGACGCGTTGTCGCGTTCGCGCAACGTCGCCGGTGCGATGCAGGCGGTCGGTCGGCCGATGGCATACGCCATGGTCATCGCTGCACTGGTCGTCCTCCCGCTGATCGTGCTCGAGGGCCGCCCAGGCGCGTTCCTCCAGCCGCTGGCCATGGCGTTCCTCGTGGCCGTGGTCGTCGCGACCCTTCTCGCGCTGACGTTGACGCCGGCTCTCGGCACCGTGCTCCAACCCAAGGAGCGCACCGAGAACGGCCCGATGGCCGAGAAGTATCGCGGTGTCCTCGCGCGGGTCGCCGGCACTCCGGTGATCGCCGCCGCGCTCGTGGCCACCGTGCTCGTCGCCCTCGTCGCTCCGTTCCTGTCCCGGTCGGTCGTGCCCGATCTCGACGACCACGCGGTGCTCGTCCGCCTGACCAGCCCGAGCGGCACGTCGAACGTGAAGATGACCGAGATCGCCACCGAGCTCAGCGCCAAGATCAGCGCCGTCGAAGGCGTCGACAACGTGGCCGCTTCGGTCGGTCGCGCGGTCACCGGCGACCGCATCGTCGACGTCAACGCCGGCGAGATCATGGTGAAGATCGACGGCGACGCAGAGTACGACGAGGCCGTCGAGGAGATCCGCGACGCGACCGACGGCACCGAGGGTGCCGAAGTCACGGTCTCGACCTACCTCGATGACCGGGTCAGCGCCATCGGTGCCCTGCTCTCCGGCCAGAACTCCGTCGAGGGCGACGGCATGGACGTCTTCGTCGGCACCGATCAGCCGATCCGCGTCCGGGTGTTCGGGCAGGAGCAGGACGTCCTTCAGGAGCAGGCCGCCAAGGTCGCCGAGGTCGTCAGCAAGGTCAAGGGCGTCCGCAACGCCAAGGTGGAGGAGCCCGAGGAGCAGCCGACCCTCGAGATCGAGGTCGACCTCGACAAGGCCCAGAAGGTCGGGATCAAGCCCGGCGATGCCCGTCGCGCCGAGGCGATCATGGTCCAGGGCATCTTGGTCGGCAGCGTGTTCGAGGACCAGAAGGTCTTCGACGTCGTGGTCCAGGGTGATCCGGCGATCGCGAAGGACACCGACGCCGTCCGCAACCTGCTCATCGACCGCCCGGACGGTGGACATGTGCGGCTCAGCAAGATCGCCGACATCCGCCAAGGCACGTCGCAGACCGTCATCCAGCGCGACGAGGTGTCCCGCAAGCTCGACATCACGCTCGACATCGAGGGACGCAGCGTCGAGGCCGTGGCCGATGACCTGGAGGAGGAGCCTCCAGGAGGTCGACATGCCGCTGGAGTACCACGCGAAGGTGATCGACCGGACCGTGGCCGACGAGATCAACTCCGGTCAGACGGTCGCGTTCGCTCTCGCCGCCGCGCTCGCCGTGCTGCTCCTCATGCAGGCCGCGGTCCGTAGTTGGCGACTGGCTGGACTGGCCTATCTCACCCTTCCGTCCGCGCTGCTCGGTGGAGTCGTGGCACTCCTGCTGCTGGGTGACGGACTCACCGTGGGCACCGGAGCCGGCCTGCTGGCGGTCTTCGTCCTGGCTGTGCGCAACACGCTCACGACACTCGACGCCAATGCCCATGGCGACGGCGACCGAGCGTCGGACCGCTTCGGACCGGTCGTCACGAGCAGCGTGGCGATCGCCGCGGTGATGCTGCCGTTCGCGGTCCTGGGCTCACGCGTCGGGCTGGAGATCCTCCAGCCGCTGTCGATCGTCGTGCTCGGCGGTCTCATCACGTCCGCTCTGCACGCGTTGCTGGTCGTGCCCGCCCTGGACCTGGCGGTTCCCCGACCGACTTCGTACGAGGACGACGAGATCCTTCAGCCCGCACCGGCCGCCGCCGCGTCAGAGGAGGGAGGACGATGAGCGCCACCGAACGCGCCATCGACCGCAGGGTCTCAGCCGCCCTCCTGGTCACCCTCCTCGCCGTGACTCCGGCCGCCTGCAAGCAAGCCGAGGCGGTGGAGCAGGAGCACTATCAGGCTTCGAAGATCTCGCCAGGGGAGCACGGCCACTCGGTCGTGACACTCACCAAGCTCGGGGCCCAGCAGATCGATCTGGAGACCGCCCCGATCACCAAGAACACGATCCCCTATTCCGCGGTGCTCTACGACGCAGACGGACAGTCGTACGTCTTCGTCGAACACCGAAGGATTGTCGTTCCACCGCGAGGACGTCACCATCGAAGCGATCGACGGCGACACCGTCACCTTGTCCGACGGGCCGGGCGAGGGAACGCAGGTAGCGACCGTCGGAGTCCCCCAGATCCACGGGGCCGAGCTCGAGTACGGAGCCTACTGAGATGCGGTGGATCGTCGCGCGGAGCCTGCAGTTCCGATGGATCGTCATCTTCCTGGCCGGGACCTTCATGGCGTTCTCCCTGGCCGAGATCCCGGAGTCGAAGGTCGACGTCTTCCCTGAGTTCGCGCCGCCACAGGTCGAGATCCAGACCATCGCGCTCGGCAACTCGACGTCTGAGGTCGAGTCACTGGTCACGGTGCCCATCGAAGAGGCCCTCAACGGGCTCCCCGGGCTCGCGGAGATGCGCTCGAAGTCGGTGGCTCAGCTCTCCTCGATCCGCCTCATCTTCGAGAAGGGCACCGACGAGACCCTGGCCCGCCAGCTGGTCCAGGAACGCGTCGCCCAGGTGCTTCCGAACATCCCCACCTGGGCCAGCCCCCCGTGGATGATGCCGGCGCTGTCGGCGACCAGCCGCATCCTGAAGATCGGCCTCACCTCCGATGAGCTCGACTTGATCGAGCTGTCGTCGATCTCGTACTGGAAGATCCGCCAGCACCTGCTGCGCGTGCCCGGCGTGGCCGGAGTCGACATCTACGGCGAGCGCCTCAAGCAGCGCCACGTCCAGGTCGACCCGAAGCTGCTGGCCAAGTACGACATCCCGATCGAGACCGTGATGGAGGCCGGCTCCGAGGCACTGGACGCCGGCGTGCTCCAGTACGCGCAGAGCTTCACCGTCGGGCAAGGCGGCTTCGTGGAGACCGCGGCCAATCGGCTGAACGTCGAGAACGTCCAGCCCATCACCGGCCCGGAGGACCTGGCGAAGGTCCCGGTGGCCAAGCGCGGTGACCGCGTGCTGCGCATGTCCGACCTCGGCGACGTCAAGCAGGACAGCCAGCAGCTGTGGGGCGATGCCGTCATCAACGACGGCGACGGCCTGATGCTGATCGTCCAGAAGTACCGAGGCGCGAACACGAAGGAGGTCACCGACGGCGTCGAGGAGACGATGCGGGAGATGGCCCCGGGGCTCCCCGCCATCGAGTACGACACCACGATCTTCCGTCCGGCCACGTTCATCGAGGAGTCGATCAACAACCTCACCATCGCCCTGCTCCTGGGCATCTTGCTGGTGATCGTCATCATCTCGGCGTTCCTCTATACGTTCCGAACAGCGTTCATCAGCCTGATATCGATCCCGTTGTCCTTGCTCGCTGCCTTCTTGGTGCTCGACATACGCGAAGTGACCATCAACGTGATGGTGCTGGCCGGGCTGGTGGTCGCGATCGGGGTGGTGGTCGACGACGCGATCATCGACGTCGAGAACATCGTCCGACGATTGCGGCAAGCGCGGCTCACCGGCAGCGACAAGTCGACCGTGCGCATCGTGCTCGAGGCCTCGGTCGAGATCCGCAGCGCGATCGTCTACGCCACGATCATCAACGTCGTCGCGATCGTGCCGGTGCTGTTCCTCCAGGGGCTGTCCGGGTCCTTCTTCCAGCCGCTCGTGCTCTCCTACGGCCTGGCCGTGTTGGTCTCGATGCTGGTCGCGATGACCGTGACGCCGGCGCTGTGCCTGGTGCTCCTGCATCGCGGCACGCTGCGGGAGAAGGAAGCGCCGCTGCTGCGGTGGCTCAAGACGGGCTACGCGAACGTCCTGAGCCGCGTGCTGCGCCGCCCGTCGCCGACCATGATCGGCGCGGTGGTGATTGCACTCAGCGGCGTCCTGATCTATCCGACCCTGGGCACCCAGCTGTTGCCCAACTTCAAGGAACGCGACTTCCTGATGCACTGGCTCACCGAGCCTTCGACCTCCATCACCGAGGAGAAGAAGGTCTCTGTGGCGGCATGCCAGGACCTGCGCGAGATCCCCGGCGTGCGCAACTGCGGAGCCCACATCGGCCAGGCGCTGCTCAGCGATGAGGTGTACGGCGCCTACTTCGGCGAGAACTGGGTCAGTGTCTCCAAAGAGGTCGACTACGACGACACCTACCAGAAGATCACCGACACGGTCGACAGCTACCCGGGCATGCAGCGCGACGTGCAGACCTACCTGCGTGAGCGCGTCAAGGAGGTGCTCACCGGGTCGAGCGGGGCCGTGGTGGTGCGCATCTTCGGGCCCGACCCGCGCAAGCTCACCGAGCTGGCGGACGTGACCCTCAAGGCGATCGGTGACACGCCCGGGCTCATCGAGGCCGCGGCCGCGCTGCAGAAGGAGATCCCCCAGATCGAGGTCGAGCTCGACCTGGCGAAGGCCCGGCAGTACGACCTCAAGCCCGGGGACATCCGGCGCCAGTCGTCGGTGTACCTGGCCGGCGAGGAGGTGTCGGACATCTTCGCCAAGGGACGCGCCTACGACGTGCACATCTGGTCGATCCCGGAGGTTCGTCACAGCTTCCAGGACGTCAAGAACCTCCCGATCGACACGCCTGCAGGCGAAAAGGTGAAGCTGTCGGAGGTGGCGGACGTGCGGTTCGCGTCCAGCCCGAACGCGATCCTGCGCGATGACCAGTCCCGCCGCATCGACGTGGAGGGCAACATCGCCGAAGGCGGCGACCTCGGCGCGGTCGTGGACGAGGTGGAGCGCCGAGTCGCTGCCCTGGACCTGCCGCCGGAGTACAGCGTCAAGGTGCTGGGCGAGTCCTCCGAGCTGGAGAACTCCCAGAACACGCTGGCCATCTACGGACTGGCTGCGCTGATCGTGATCTTCCTGCTCCTGCACGCATCCTTCGGGAGCATGCGGCTGGCGGCGCTCGCGTTCATCCTCCTGCCGGTCTCACTGGTCGGCGGGGTGCTCACGGTGGCGGCGACCGGAGGCCTGTTGTCGCTCGGGTCGTTGATCGGGTTCCTGACCGTGTTCGGCATCGCCGCACGCAACGGCATCTTGATGATCAACCACTTCCAGCACCTCGAGCGCGAGGAAGGCATGACGTTCGGGCTCGACCTCGTGATGCGCGGTGCGTCCGAGCGCCTGGCACCGATCCTGATGACCGCCCTGGCGACCGGGCTGGCGATCGTGCCGCTCGCAGCCGCGGGCAGCATCCCCGGTCACGAGATCGAGCACCCGATGGCCCTGGTCATCCTCGGTGGCTTGCTCACGGCGACCTTGGTGAACCTGTTCATCATCCCGTCGCTGTACCTCAAGTTCGGCAAGTCGCGACGGGAGCAGGCTGACCATGGGCCGGTTCCGGCGCCGGCCTGACCTGGGTCAACGACGAGGAGAATGTGGAAGGTCCGGCGGTGCCTCGGCACCGCCGGATCTTTCGTCTCCGGGCAGCCATCCGCCGTAGACGTCGACCATCTCGACCACACGCTCGTCGAAGGGCTCGACCGTCAGCACCCACGCGTGGTCGTCGGCGTCGTCCTCCCCCGCGAAGGCCTCGCGCTCCAGGGTCGTCGCGTACCCCTCCGACTGCAGCGCCTTCAGGAGCTCGGCCGCGTCATCGTCGGTGTCGAAGAAGATCTCACCCATAGATCGGAAGGGTAGTCCGCACGAACGCGGTGGCCGATCACTCAGAGCAACGCGGCCAGGTCGTCCTTGCGCCCGATGAAGGCCTCGAGACGATCGCGGGTCCGCTGCGGTTCACCGGCGCGGGCGAGGTTGTGAAACCCCGGGTCGTCGCGCGCCAGGCCGGCCTCGATGCGTTCGCAGGCGGTGGCCATCCGCTGCACCACGGCGTCGAGGAGCGTCAGCGGACCCCACTCGCCGTAGGCGTCGACGAGCAGGTCGAGACGGCGCGCGGTCTCCTCCGGGCCGAGGTCGCGGTACAGCGGCACGCCGGTCCAGGCGAGGAAGGCGAGGTCGTCGATCGGTCGTCCCGGACCTGCCATGTCCCAGTCGACCATCGCCACGAAGTGGCCGCTCTGGATGATCCAGTTGTAGGCGCCGGGGTCGTGGTGGCAGATGATCTGGTCCGGCTCGAGCTCGGCCTCTCCCCCGCGCCAGAGTCGTGGACCCTCGGGCCGGAACCCCTCGACGACGTCGTGGAAGTCACGCAGCCAGGTGACGGCCTCGACGAGCACGTTCTTGAGCACCACCTCCCGATCGATCGGCACGCCACGGCCCTCGACGTACGTGAGCACCTCGCGGCCGTCGTCGTCGATGCCGTGGACGTCCGGCACGCCGCGCAGGTCCCGCTCCGCCAGGAAGGCGAGCAGCTCGTGCACCGCGGGGGTCCACGGACCGGTCGGACGCCGGACGGTGCGGCCCATCCTGGTGGCCCCGCCGACGTTGCCGGCCAGCTCCTGGGGCTCGTCGGTGTCCATGCGCCGATCGTGTCACGTGCTGGAACCGCTGAGTAGCGGCTGCTCCGGCAGATGGCAGGCTGGCCCTGTGGGTCATACACACCTCGACACCGACGTCGCAACGCCACCCCGCCGAGCCCTCGGATCGGCGCTGATCCTGGTGGTGGTCGGCATCGCGACCGCCGCCATCGTCGCGATGGTGGCCCTGTGGCCCGATCCCGACAGCGTGCCGCGCGGGGAGAACCCGTACGCGGGCGAGGGGGTCAGCACCGTCGACGGCACCGTCACCCGGGTCCAGCCGTTCGACTGCAACTCCGGCGGCGAGGGGCCCGACCAACAGCCGTCCGTGCCGGGTGACTGCGCTCGGGTGCTGGCCTCGACGGACGACGGCCAGGCGGACTTCACCCTCGATCCGGGACGCTACCGCGCAGGAATCGAGGTCGGCGACGACATCCGCCTGATCCGCATCCAGCCGGCCGGCCAGACCGCCTCGTACGAGTTCCTGGACTTCAAGCGCGGCCTGCCGCTGACCGCGCTCGCGATCATCTTCGCGCTGCTGGTGGTCCTGGTGGCTCGCTGGCGCGGCCTGTTCGCGCTGGTCGGCATCGGCGTCGCTCTGCTCGCGCTGACGAAGTTCATCCTGCCGGCGATGCTGGCCGGCGAACCGCCGCTGCCGGTCGCCGTGGTGGGGTCGACGGTGATCATGATCGCGGTCCTCTACCTCGCGCACGGCATCAGCATCAGGACGACGTCGGCGCTGTTCGGGACACTGGCCGGCATCGGCCTGACGGCGTTGATCGGGCTCGCGGGCACCGGCTGGACGAACCTCAGCGGCGTCGGCACCGAGGACGACCAGGCGCTGATCGCGACCGCGCCGCTGCTCGACTTGTCCGGGGTCGTCGCCGCGACCATGGTGATCGCCGGGCTGGGCGTCCTGAACGACGTCACGGTCACCCAGGCCAGCGCGGTGTGGGAGCTGCGCGCCCTGCGGCCCGCTGCCGGGCGACCCGCGGTGTTCGCGTCGGCCATGCGCATCGGTCGCGACCACATCGCCTCCAGCGTCTACACCCTGGTGTTCGCCTACGCCGGCTCCGCCATGACCGTGATGCTGCTCATCACCGCCTACCAGCGCGGCCTGGCCGAGGTGGCGACCTCCGAGGTGATCGGCCAGGAGATCGTGCGCACGCTGGTGGGTGCGATCGGCCTGGTCCTGGCGGTGCCGATCACGACCGCACTGGCGGTGCTGATGGCGCCGAAGCCGTCGGAGGACGGAGTTTCGGCCGTCCAGGCCCCCCGAGTGCACTAATGTCGCTGGAGGTCGCGACCTAGAGGGCTTGATGACACACGACTCGGATGACGACATTCCAGCAGGCTGGTACCCCGACACCGAAGGCACGATCCGCTGGTGGGACGGTGCGCAGTGGACCGAGCACGTTCAGAAGTCCTCCGGTGACACCGAGGCCACCGTCGTCATGCCGGCCGATCGCACGAGCGCGCCGGACCGTCGATCCGTCTCCAGCGACGACGACGAGCCCGATCACACCCGCCGCGCGTGGCTGGCCGCGACGGTCGTCGGTCTCCTGGCGTTCTTCCTCGGCTTGGGGATCGGGAGCAGCGGCGGCGAGGAGCCGGACATCGACATCGGCAGCGAGACCGCGTCCTCCGGGGCCACGGTGCAGGAGCTCGACCAGCGCGAGGGCGAGCTGGACCAGCGCGAGGAGGCGCTCAAGGCGAAGGAGTCCGAGCTGAACGATCGGGAGCAGGACCTCGATCAGCGCGAGCGGGACCTGGAGGAGAACAACGCCGGCGCCGCGACGATCATCGACGACGGGGTGGTCGAGGTCGGCAGGGATGTGCAACCGGGCCAGTACGTGAGTGCCGGGCCGGAGGACCCGGACATCGGCCCTTGCTCGTACCTGGTGTCGAGTGATGAGGCCGGCACGGACATCATCACCGAGGAGGAGTCCGACGGTCCGGCCGAGGTGCTGCTGGAGCCCGGCCAGTACTTCACGACCAGCGATTGCCTGACCTGGGAGCTCCAGTAGGGCCTCAGTCAGTCGACGTTCCAGGTGTCCGCACCGCTGAGGAGACCGGCCAGCGTCTCGCGCGGTTCGGACTCGCCGACCCCGGCCGTGACCAGCTGGGCGCGGGCGTCGTCGTCGTAGGTCGGACGCTCGACGTTGCGAAAGATGCCGATCGGCGTGCGCGTCAGCACACCGGCACCGCTCAGTCGCGACAGCGCGAACGCGGTGGTGGGATCGTCGGCACCCGCATGGTGCACCAGCAGCGCGTCCTCGCCGACGTCGGCGACCTCGACCACGCGCACTCCCCCGCCGGTGTCCCGGACGACGCCGAGCCGCCCCTCCGCACCGAACCGGATCGGCTCACCCTCCTCGAGCGGGATGACCGCCTCGTCGCGCGTGTCGGGCTTCTTGATCGCGTCGTAGGCGCCGTCGTTGTAGATGGGGCAGTTCTGCAGGATCTCCACGAGGGCGGTGCCACGGTGCGCGGCGGCCGCGGAGAGCACCGACGTGAGGTGCTTGCGGTCGGAATCGATGGTGCGGGCCACGAACGTCGCCTCGGCGCCGAGCGCCAGCGAGACCGGGTTGAACGGATGGTCGACGGACCCCATCGGGGTGGACTTGGTGACCTTGCCGGGCTCCGACGTCGGTGAGTACTGCCCCTTCGTCAGACCGTAGATGCGGTTGTTGAACAGCAGGATCGTCATGTTGACGTTGCGTCGCATCGCGTGGATGAGGTGGTTGCCGCCGATCGACAACGCGTCCCCGTCGCCGGTCACCACCCACACCGAGAGGTCGCTGCGAGTGGTCGCGAGGCCGGTGGCGATGGCCGGAGCGCGGCCGTGGATGGAGTGCATCCCGTAGGTGTCCAGGTAGTACGGGAAGCGGGCGGCGCAACCGATGCCGGAGATGAACACGATGTTCTCGCGCCGCAGACCGAGGTCGGGCAGGAAGCCCTGCACCGCCTTCAGCACTGCGTAGTCGCCGCAGCCCGGGCACCACCGCACTTCCTGGTCGCTGGTGTACTCCTTGGCGGTCTGGTCGGCATCGGAGGTCGGGACGCCGTTGAGGCCGAGGAACGGGAGGTCGGTCATCGCGCCTCCTCGACGGACTCGTGGAGCTCGACGATCGTGGTCATGAGCTCCTCCACCTGCAGCGGCATGCCGCGCACGCGGTTGTGTCCGACGGCGTCGACGAGGTACTTCGCCCGCAGCAGCAGGCGCAGCTGCCCGAGGTTCATCTCCGGCACCAGCACCCGGTCGTAACGCTCGAGCAGGGGGCCGAGGTCGGGCGGGAACGGGTTGAGATGGCGCAGGTGCGCCTGGGCGACGGGAACACCGCGCCGGCGCACGCCCTTGCACGCCGCTCCGATCGGTCCGTAGCTCGACCCCCAGCCGATGACGAGCACGCGCGCATCACCACCGGGGTCGTCGACCTCGGTGGGCCCGATGTCGTCGGCGATCCGGTCGACCTTGGCCTGCCGCAGCCGCACCATCGTGTCGTGGTTCGCAGGATCGTAGGAGATGTCGCCGGAGACGTCGGCCTTCTCCAGCCCGCCGATCCGGTGCTCGAGGCCGGGGACGCCCGGGACGGCCCAGGGCCGCGCCAGCGTCGCCTCGTCGCGCGCGTAGGGCTGGAACGACGCGGCCTCCTCGGTGGTCGCGAACCCCGGCTCGATCGGCGCGAGCTCGGCGACGTCCGGGAGCAGCCACGGCTCGGACCCGTTCGCCAGGTACCCGTCGGACAGCAGGATCACCGGGGTGCGGTAGGTGATCGCGATGCGGACCGCCTCCAGCGCGGTGTCGAAGCAGTCGGCCGGCGACCGCGGCGCGATCACCGGCAGCGGCGCCTCCCCGTTGCGGCCGTACATGGCCTGGAGCAGGTCGGCCTGCTCGGTCTTGGTCGGCAGTCCCGTGGACGGGCCGCCACGCTGAATGTCGATCACGAGCAGCGGCAACTCCAGCATCACGCCCAGGCCGATCGTCTCGGACTTCAGCGAGATGCCGGGGCCCGAGGTGGTGGTCACACCGATCGCGCCGCCGAAGGCCGCCCCCAGCGCGGCGCCGATGCCGGCGATCTCGTCCTCGGCCTGGAACGTCGTGACGCCGAACCGCTTGTGCTTGCTCAGCTCGTGCAGGATGTCCGACGCCGGGGTGATCGGGTAGCTGCCGAGGAACACCGGCAGGCCGCTCGTGACGCCCGCGGCCACGATGCCGTAGGCGAGCGCGAGGTTGCCGGTGATGCTGCGATAGGTGCCGGACTCCATCGGCGCGGGGGCGATGTACCGCACGCCGAAGGCTTCGGTCGTCTCGCCGAAGTTGTAGCCGGCCGTGAGCGCGGCGACGTTGGAGTCGCGCACGTCGGGAGTCGAGGCGAACTTGGACTCGATGAAGGCGGCGGTCGTGTCGGTGGAGCGGCCGTACATCCAGGAGACCAGCCCGAGGGCGAACATGTTCTTCGCGCGCGAGGCGTCCTTGCGGGACAGGTCGAACTTCTCGACGGCCGCCACCGTCATCGCGGTGAGATCGACCGAGTGCAGGACGTAGTCGTCCAGCGAGCCGTCCTCCAGCGGGTTGGTGGCGTAGCCCGCCTTCGTGAGGCTGCGGTCCTTGAAGTCGTGGTTGTCGATGATGAGGGTGCCACCGCGCTTGAGGTCCGGCAGGTTCACCTTGAGCGCGGCCGGGTTCATGGCGACCAGTACGTCGGGGGCGTCGCCGGGAGTCAGGATGTCGTGGTCGGCGAGGTGAACCTGGAAGGAGGAGACGCCGGGCAGCGTCCCCTGAGGGGCACGGATCTCCGCCGGGAAGTTCGGGAGTGTCGCGAGGTCGTTGCCGAAGACGGCCGACTCCTGGGTGAAACGGTCACCGGTCAGCTGCATGCCGTCACCGGAGTCACCGGCGAAGCGGATGACGACACTTCCCAACTCCTCGACGTGCGAGGATGTGGACTCGGTCGTGGTCACACGGTCTAGTTTAGGTCGTCAACCACAGGCCCGAGGGTGTGTTCCGCCCTTCGGACCGCAGCCGCAGTCCGAAGCGCCACGCATAGCCGACTACGGCCGGCCTGGGCCGTCGGTCAAGTCCTCGATCTCCTGACGCAGCCCCGCCGCCTCGGCTTGGAGCTGAAGCACCTGCGCCACGCCTTCATGATTCAGGCCGGTCTCGAGCAGCTGGGCGATCTGGGCGATCCGCTCGACGTCGTCCCTGCTGTAGCGCCGGGTCCCACCTTCGGTGCGCTGTGGGGCGATCAGGCCCTTCTCCTCATAGCCCCGCAGGGCCTGTTGGCTCACGCCGGTCAGCTCGGTGACGGCGGAGATGCCGTAGACGGCGCGGTCGTCGCGAAACATGTCCTCGTTCACGTGCCCAGTGTACTTGAGATGTATGAAACGTCTGCATATCATCTTCTCCATCACCATAGATTTCCTCATGCATCGCCACAGACGATGTATGGGAAGAATGACAAAGGAGGCTGAGCCACATGTTGATGAGGACCGATCCCTTTCGTGATCTCGACCGCCTGAGTGAAGCCGTCTTCGGCACGGCGTCCCGCCCGGCGGCGATGCCCATGGACGCCTACCGGCACGACGGAAGGTTCGTGGTGAACCTCGACCTGCCGGGCGTCGATACGGACTCCATCGACCTGACGGTGGAGCAGAACGTGCTCACCATCCACGCCGAGCGCCGGGCACCCATGGACGACGGCGCCGAGCGCGTGGTCGGCGAACGGACCTACGGCACCTTCAGCCGGCAGCTGTTCCTCGGCGAGACGCTCGACGTCGAACAGCTGACGGCCGACTACGACGCCGGCGTCCTCACCATCGAGATCCCGGTCGCCGAGCAGGCCAAGCCACGCCGGATTCAGGTCAACGGAAGCGGTGGTCGCAAGCAGATCAGCGGCTGATGTCCATGGCGGCCCCTGCCGAGGCGTCGGCGGGGGTCGCGCAACCCACGAGAAGGTAGGTGATCGATCATGACCACGTCATCGGACTCGCGCCAGCTCGGCGCGCTCCTCCGCTTCAGCCGGTCCATCGACATCGTCGGCGACGTCAGCGTCACCGTCGCCGATCCGTCCGAGCTGCTCGCCTGGGCCACCGCACTGACGAGCCCCAGCATCTTCGCGTGGCGCGGACACGTGTCCGGCAAGCGGTTCGTGCACGTCACCGCGGTGAGCACCGCGGACCCCGTCCACGGGCGCATCACGGCCGCCATCCGCGCCGATGACCACCTGGACTTCTGGACGTCGCTGCTCGACGACGGCGACCTCGAGCCGGGCGACGAGCGCACCCTCGCGGTGCTCGACCTGGCCGATGCGTGGGAATCGCTCCCGATCGAGGTCCCCGACGTGCCGGCGTCCTGATGACCGGGAGCAGGGCCTGGCCAAGTTGCACTCCCGGCACCGCGATCTAAAGTCGAGGTGCGGGCTACACGGACTCACGCAGAACGCCGGGTGGCCCGCACCATCGCGTCCCGGAGCGAGGAGCCGCACGTCGGAGGACGGGGGCGGATGCGTTCACACGTTGAAGCGGAACTCCACGACGTCGCCGTCGGCCATGACGTAGTCCTTGCCCTCCATGCGGACCTTGCCCGCCGCCTTCGCGGCGTTCATGGACCCGGCGTCCACCAGGTCGTCGAAGGAGACGATCTCGGCCTTGATGAAGCCCCGCTGGAAGTCGGTGTGGATGACGCCGGCCGCCTCCGGCGCCGTGGCGCCCTTGCGGATCGTCCAGGCGCGTGACTCCTTGGGGCCCGCGGTCAGGTAGGTCTGGAGCCCGAGCGTGTCGAAGCCGACGCGGGCCAACGCGTCGAGGCCGGGTTCGTCGACGCCCATGTCGGCGAGCATCTCCGTGCGGATCGCGTCGGACTCCTCATCGTCGCCGAGCTCGGCCAGCTCGGCCTCGCTCTTGGCGTCCAGGAAGATGGCCTCGGCCGGCGCGACGATCTCGCGCATCCGCGCCTTCAGGTCCTCGTCGGCCAGCTCGCCGGTGTCGCAGTTGAAGACGAACAGCTGCTTCTTGGCGGTGAGCAGGTGCAGGTCGCGCAGGAGGTCTCGGTCGAGCCCGGACTGGAAGATGCCGGTGCCTGCGGCCAGCGCCTCCTGCGCCTTCTGCGCCTCGGCGAGCTGCGGCGCCAGCGTCTTGTCGCGCTTGGCCTCCTTCTCCAGCCGCGGCACGGCGTTCTCGACCGTCTGCAGGTCGGCCAGGATGAGCTCGGTGGAGATGGTCTCGATGTCGTCGGCGGGCGACACCGTGCCGTCGACATGGGTGACGTCCTCGTCGCGGAACACCCGCGTGACCTGGCAGATCGCGTCGGACTCCCGGATGTGGGACAGGAACGCATTGCCCATGCCCTCGCCCTCGGAGGCACCTCGGACGATGCCGGCGATGTCCACGAACTGCACGGTGGCGGGCAGGATGCGCGCCGAGGAGAAGATCCCGGCGAGCACGGGCAGGCGAGCATCGGGAACGCCCACCACGCCGACGTTCGGCTCGATGGTGGCGAACGGGTAGTTCGCCGCGAGGACGTCGTTGCGGGTGAGGGCGTTGAAGAGCGTCGACTTGCCCGCGTTGGGGAGACCGACGATGCCGATGGTGAGTGCCACGAGGAACCACCCTAGATGCTGGCGCGGCAGCGCTCTGGACCGCGTGGTGCGACCGGGAATAGCGTGGGCGGAAGACCCCAGGAGGTCAGCGTGTTCATCCAAGTGATCAAGTCCACGACATCGCGTCCCGATGAGGTGCGTGCACTCACCGAGGAATGGAACGAGATGCCCGACGAGGGGTCCGGGCTCCTGGGCGGCACGTTCGGCATCACCGACGACGGCACGGCCATCAGCGTGGTGCGATTCGAGTCCAGGGAGACGGCCATGGCCAACTCCGAGCGGCCGGAGACGTCGGCCATGGCCGAGCGGATGGCCGCCCTCATGGAAGGTCCGTCGCAGTTCTACGACTGCGAGGACGTCACCGTCTGGCTCGACGGCGGCTCCGACGACGCCGGATTCGTCCAGGTCATGGAAGGCAAGGTTCAGGACCGGGACGCGCTGAAGCAGACCATGGCCGGCGACACCGACGAGCTCCGCCAGGAGCGGCCGGACGTCATCGGCGGCACGCTGGCCATCGCCGACGACGGCACCTTCTTCAACACCGTCGCGTTCACCGACGAGGCGAGCGCGCGGGCCGGCGAGAAGAAGTCCGAACCGCCCGCGGAGCTCCAGGAGCTCATGGCCGATCTCACCTTCCACGACCTGCGCGACCCCTGGTTCGCCTAGGTCGTCAGGCGGCCAGCGAGTCGATGAGGCGGTCGACGATGCCGTCGACCGCCCGGCGCGCCGTCGCCGTCTGGTCCGACCGCGCGAGGAAGAGCGCGGCCTCATCGAGTGCGCCGATCATCACGTGGGCCAGCGGCTCGACCGGCTGGTCCGGGATGCGCCCGGCCTCGACGGCCTGCTCCAACATCCCCTGCACGAGCCCCATCCCGTACTGCATGCCCATGTCGCGCCACCGCTCCCATCCCAGCACCGACGGCGCCTCGACCAAGATGATGCGGTGCACCGCCGGGTCGGCGCACGCATCGAACCAGGCGCGCGCGCCCAGCTTCATCAGCTCGAGCGGGTCGGTCGCCGCGGAGTCGGCCACCTCGGTGCCGATGTGCTCGATGACCTCTGCCTCGACCGTCTCGAACACGGCGGCGAACAGGTCGGCCTTGTCGGCGAACTGGTGGTACATCGCCCCGCGGGTGACGCCGGCCGCCTTGGCGATCGCGTCGGCACTGACCCGGCCGAAGCCGTCGGCGGCGAAGAGCCGGCGCGCAGCCGACAGCAGCGCCTCCCGCGTCGCGGCCGAGCGCTGAGCCTGGGTACGTACGTTGCTTTTCATACAGACTGTATGTATGTTAGTCGGACCACGATCACACCGTACCCCGCCGAGGAGTGCCATGCCGTCCATCGAGCTGCCGCAGGGCCAGATTCACTACCACGTCGCGGGGCCGGAGCAGAGCGACGCTCCCCCGGTCGTGTTCGTCCACGGCTTCATGGTCGACCACGGCTTGTGGACCGGCGTGGCCGAGCGGCTCGCCGCCCAGGGGGTGCGTTCCTACGCCCCGGACTGGCCGCTCGGTTCACACACCACGGCGATGAAGCCGGACGCGGACCAGTCACCGCGCGGAGTCGCGCGACTGATCAACGACTTCCTCGCCGCCCTCGACCTGCACGACGTGACGCTGGTCGGCAACGACACCGGCGGCGCGGTGTGCCAGTTCCTGATCGACACCGACCACTCGCGCATCGGACGGCTCGTGCTCACCAACTGCGATGCGTTCGACAAGTTCCCGCCGTTCCCCTTCAACGTCCTGTTCTCGGTCGCCCGCTGGCCCTCGATGGTCAAGGTGATGGCCGAGTCGATGCGGTGGCGTGCGCTCCGGCACGGGTGGGTCGCCTTCGGCGGCTTGGTGGCCAAGCCGCTCGACGCCGAGCTCTCCCGGCGCTGGATCACCCCATCGCTGGAGAACGCCGGGGTTCGCCGCGACACGGCCCGGTTCGTGAGCAACGTCCGGGCCAAGGATCTCGTCGACGTGGGCACCCGACTCGGCCGCTTCGGCAAGCCGGTCCGCATCGTGTGGGGTGCCGCGGACACGTTCTTCACCCTCGAGTACGCCCGCCGCCTGCAGGATGCGTTCGGCGCGAACGCCGAGCTCGTCGAGGTCCCCGGCGCCCGCACGTTCATCTCGCTCGACGAGCCAGACCGGGTGGCCGAGGAGATCCGGGCGTTTTCGCACGCGCACGGCTGACACGATGGGCGCATGACCGTCATCAAGATCAATGCCATCACCGTGCCCGAGGGCGCCGGCGACGAGCTCGCCCACCGGTTCGCGGCGCGCGCTGGAGCCGTCGACGACGCCGAGGGGTTCGAGGGATTCGAGCTGCTCCGGCCCACCGACGACCGCACCCAGTGGCTGGTCCTCACGCGGTGGCGCGACGAGGCGGCGTTCGACGCCTGGGTGAGCTCGGAGTCGTTCGCCGAGGGTCATCGATCGGCGGTCGAGCGGGCCGGCGGCGAGGCGCCCAAGCCGGTGTCGACGCACAGCGAGGTCTGGTCGTACGAGATCGCCGGCGGTTCGCAGCCCGGCTGAGCTCAGCCGTGGGTCGGGAAGCCGAGGTCGACGCGCGAGGTGGCCGGGTCGGGCCAGCGGCTCGTGACGACCTTGCTCCGGGTGTAGAAGTGGACGCTCTCCGGACCGTAGATGTGTGAGTCGCCGAACAGCGAGCTCTTCCAGCCGCCGAAGGAGTAGCTGCCGATCGGCACCGGGATGGGCACGTTGATGCCGACCATGCCGGCTTCCACGTCGCTGATGAAGCTTCGCGCGGCGCCACCGTCGCGGGTGAAGAGGGCGGCCCCGTTGCCGAACTGGTTCGCGTTGACGATGGCCAGCGCCTCGTCGTAGGTGTCCGCCCGGACGACGGACAGCACCGGCCCGAAGATCTCGTCGGTGTAGACCGGCATCTCGGTGGTGACGTGGTCGACGAGGCTGACGCCGAGGAAGAAGCCGTCGCCGTCGAAGATCTGCTCGCGCCCGTCGGTGACGACCGTCGCGCCCGGACGCACGGGCGGTGTCGATGTAGGACGCCACCTTGTCGCGGTGCTCGCGCGTGATGAGCGGGCCCATCTCGGACTCCGCGGCGGTGCCGGAGCCGATCGTCAGGTTGCGAGAGGCGGTGCGCGATCGCCGCCACGAGGTCGTCGGCGATGTCGCCCACCGTGACGAGGACGCTGATCGCCATGCACCGCTCCCCCGCCGAGCCGTAGGCGGCCGAGACGGCGGCATCGGCCGCGGCCGCGATGTCGGCGTCGGGCAGGACGACCATGTGGTTCTTGGCGCCGCCGAGGGCTTGGACCCGCTTGCCGTTGGCGCTCGCCCGCTCGTAGATGGATCGGGCGACCGGGGTGGAGCCGACGAAGCTGACGGCCTTGACGGTGGGGCTGTCCAGGATCGCGTCGACCGCCTCCTTGTCGCCGTGGACGACGTTCAGCACCCCCGGCGGCAGGCCCGCCTCGGCGAACAGGTCGGCCAGCAGCACCGAGGCGGACGGGTCCTTCTCGCTCGGCTTCAGCACGACGGTGTTCCCGCAGGCGATCGCACTGGCGATCATCCACAGCGGCACCATGACCGGGAAGTTGAACGGGGTGATGCACCCGACCACGCCGACCGGCTGCTTGAGGCTGTGCACGTCGACGCCGGAGGACACCTGCTGGCTGAACTCGCCCTTGAGGTGATGGGTGAGTCCGGCGGCGAACTCGACGTTCTCGATGCCGCGGGACACCTCGCCGGCGGCATCGGAGAGCACCTTGCCGTGCTCACTGGTGACGACCGCGGCGATCTCCTCGCGGCGTTCGGTGAGCAGGCTGCGCAGCCTGAAGAGGACGTCCGTGCGCTTGGTCAGGCTGGTGGACCCCCAGGACGGGAAGGCCGCGGCCGCGGCCGCGATCGCCTCGTCGGTCTGCGCGCGCGACGCGTACGGCACCTCGTGCTGCTCGGCGCCCGTGGCCGGGTCGTAGACGACTCCGCTCCGCTCGGCACGCTCGACCCGTTTGCCGTCGATGACGTGCGGGATGACTGCCATCTGGGCAGTCTGACACGGGTCGGGTCACCTGGCCCAGCGTCCGGCGACGTCACTGTCCGAGGTCACGTTCATGCTGGAACCATGGACAGGATTCCGGTCCCGCGCGGCTCCGGCGGGAGCCAGCACCGAGCGACTACCGTTGCGGGTATGTCGTCGACGACGACGCGTTCACCGGCCGGCCTCGCGCGGCACGACCTCTCGCCCCGCGGAGTCGTCGTCCTCGCGTGCGTCTCACTCGCCGCCGTCACGGCCCTCGACCTCCGCGACGGCAGGCTCGGGTTCTTGTTCTCGCTCGGATTCGTCCTCGCCGTGGCCACCGCTCCACTGGCCGCCGACGTCCGTGCCCTGCTCACCACCGGCGTCATGCCTCCGGTCCTGCTCATCGGGGCCCTCGCCGCGGTGGCCGTGGTCGCACCCGACGCCATCGCGGTCGACGGGCTCCACGCCGACGCCGGCACGTTCGGTCACACCTTGGCCGCGGTCATCGATCACGGCATCACGCTCGTCGTCGGACACACCCTTGCCCTGGCCGGCATCGCCGTTCGGGTCGCGACGGCCCCGGCCGACCTCAGCCGGTGAGGTCGTCGACGAAGCACCAGCGCCAGGCCTCGCCGGGCTCGAAGCTGCGCATCACCGGATGACCGGTCTCCTCGAAGTGCCGGACGCTGTGCTGGTGCGGTGAGGACGAGCAGCATCCGACGTGGCCGCACGCCATGCAGAGGCGCAGGTGGACCCACCGCGCCCCGTCATGCAGGCACTCCTCGCACCCATCGGGCGTGTGGGGTGTCGGCGAGGTCTGCGCCTCGGCCAGATGCTCGCAGGCGTCGCCACCGTCGGCCGGTCGCAGCTCGGTCTCACGTTCGGCGGTGGACGCATCTTCGGTCATGCGGTCGAGTATGGACTCCTCGACATCCAAGGCGTCAAGGACGCGGCGGAGGATGCTCTGGTCGATGGACGCCTCGTCGCGCAGGCGCAGCACCTCGGCCCGCTCGACGTCGATCATCGCGGCCCGGGCCCGGGAGTACTCCGCGCTGGGCGTCTGCGCCCCGCCGAGGCGTTCCCAGACGGCATTCACCCGGTCGGTGGCGCGATCGCGCAGTCGTTGCAGGACGGAAGGGGAGATGCGGCCGACCTCGTGCTCGTCGAGGTAGGCGAGTCCGACGGCCGACGCCGCCTGATGCACCTTCGCCTCCTCCAGGTGGTCCTCGTGCGGGTCCGGACCGCGCAGGCCCAGCCAGCGGACCACGGTGGGCAGCGTCAACCCCTGGATGAGCAGGGTTCCGACGGTGACGACGAACGCCACCATCACCAGCGCCGAGCGATGCGGGGTGTCCGCCGGCAGGAGGAAGACCGCGGCCAGCGTCACGACACCGCGCATCCCGGCCCAGGCGACCACCATCGGGTACTGCCACGGTGGCGCGGGATCGGACCGGCCGATCGCCGGGATGAGGCGCGGGAAGTAGGTGGCGGGGAACATCCAGACCACCCGGAGGACGATCACGCCGACCAGGACCAGCGCGCTGGCCGCCGCCACCCGTCCGAGGGACATCTCATCAGCGCGAAGGGCGACCACGATGTCGCGGATCTGCAGGCCGATCAGCAGGAACACGACGTTCTCGAGGACGAAGGAGATCGTCGCCCAGTTGGTGCGCTCGAACAGCCGCGACGACGCCGACTGGATGACCGGGGACTTGTGGCCGAGCAGCAGCCCGGCCACCACGACGGCGAGCACTCCGGACGGGTGGGCGTCCAGCCCCGGCAGGTGGATCTGCTCGGCCAGCAGGTAGGCGAGCCACGGGGTCAGGAGCGAGAACGCGACGTCGGTGACCGCGTCGTCGATGCGGCTGCGGATCTTGCCCACGACGAACGCGACGACGACGCCGACCAGCGCGCCCCCCACGGCGGAGAGGGCGAAGCCGAGCCCGACTTCCCAGAAGCTGACCGTGCCCGCGATCGCGGCGATCGCCGCGCGCAGCACGACGATGGCCGTGGCGTCGTTCACCAGGCTCTCGCCCTCGAGGATCGTGACCACCCGGCGCGGCAGCCCGGCCCGGCGCGCGATCGACATCGCCGCCACGGCGTCCGGAGGTGCCACCACGGCCCCGAGGGCGAAGGCCACCGCCCAGTCCACGGGCATGACCGCGTGCACGATCACGGCTACCCCAGCGGTGGTGAACAGCACGAGGCCGACGCTGAGCAGCGCGATGGGCCGCTTGTTGGAGGTGAAGTCGACGAGCGAGGTGCGGATGGCCGCGGCGTAGAGCAGCGGCGGCAACAGCCCGACCAGCACGATCTCCGGCGTCAGCTCGACGTTGGGCACGAAGGGCACGAAGGAGGCCGCGATGCCCACGACGATGAGCACGAGCGGAGCGGCGATGGTGAGGCGGGCGGCGAACAGGTTCACGGCGATCGCGATCGCCACGAGGGAGATCAGCGTCAGCGCGACGTCCACGCCGTCATTCAATCACCTGCCGCCCGGTGCGACGTCGGCGAAACCGCGATCGTGCACCACCTCGATTTCGGTCGGTTCCGGCCATTCCCGCCGGCTGCAGCCGGATGATTGACTGAGCGTGGCCGGCGGCCCACGGTGGGCACGCCGTCGAACCCGAGGAGAGCAGACATGCGCAAAGCTGTCGGGTACTTCCGAGCCATGGCCGGCTTCTATGTCGTCTTCGGTCTCATCACCACGTTCTATCCGCGCCTCATGCAGCTGTTCATGACCGACGAGGGGATCGACGCCTCGACGTCGTTCTCCGACCAGGTGTGGCTGCACGGAGGGCTGGACATCCTCTCGGTCGCCTTGCTCCTGTTCGTCCTGTCCCTGCTGCCCGTCAGCGCGCTCACCGTGCGAGCCGCGGCCATCGTGGCCCTCATGCCGACGGCGGCGATCCTCTTCACCTTCGTGACGACCCCGTTCTGGAGCCCACTGTTCCTGGTGCCGGGTGCGGCAGCGCTCGCGTTCGCGGTCTACGGCTTCGTGACCGCCCACTCCATCGACCAGATGGACGCGTCGACCACCACCGTGGAGTGACCCGGACCCGGCGCATCCACCGGGAGCTCGCCGAGGCTCAGACGCCGGCGGCCTTCATGTCGCGTCGCAGCTCCGGGGGCAGGGAGAACGTGAGGCTCTCCTCGGCCGTGCGGACGGCGTCTGCGTCCGGGTGGCCGTGCTCGGCGAGGTAGGCCAGCACGTCCTGCACGAGATCGTCGGGCACGGAGGCGCCGGAGGTGACGCCCACGCGCTCGACACCGTCGAGCCACGCTTCGTCGAGCTCGCTCACGTCGTCGATCCGGTACGAGGCCTTGGCTCCGGCCTCGAGGGCCACCTCGACCAGACGGACCGAGTTCGAGGAGTTGGCCGAGCCGACGACGATGACCAGGTCGGCTTCGCGGGCGATCTCCTTGACGGCCACCTGACGGTTCTGGGTGGCGTAGCAGATGTCGTCGCTGGGCGGGTCCTCCAGCTGCGGGAACTTCTCCCGCAGGCGTCGCACCGTCTCCATCGTCTCATCGACGCTGAGGGTGGTCTGCGACAGCCACGACAGGCGGGCGTCGTCGGGGAACTCGAGGCCGTCGACGTCGTCGGGGTGCTCGACGAGCGTGATGCTCTCGGGCGCCTCGCCCGCGGTGCCCTCGACCTCCTCGTGGCCGGCGTGGCCGATGAGCAGGATGTGCTTGCCCTCACGCGCGAACCGCTTGGCCTCGTGGTGGACCTTCGTGACCAGCGGGCAGGTGGCGTCGATGGTCTTGAGCCCGCGCTCCTCGGCCTGGACGTGGACGGCCGGCGAGACGCCGTGCGCGGAGAAGACGACGGTGGCGCCCTCGGGCACCTCGTCGAGTTCCTCGACGAAGATCGCGCCCCGGGCGGCGAGGTTGTTGACGACGTGCTTGTTGTGCACGATCTGCTTGCGGACGTAGACCGGGGCGCCGTAGAGGTCGAGCGCCTTCTCGACGGTGATGACCGCGCGATCGACGCCCGCGCAGTAGCCCCGCGGGTCCGCGAGCAGCACGCTGCCGCCCACCGGGGGCATGCCGAGATTGATGTGCGTCGTCACGCGCCGAGTCTAACGACACCGCCTGAGCGCTCCTGTCGCCCGCCAGCCCTAGGCTGACCGCATGGCCTTGCAGACGAGTGCGGACTCCCCCGCCCCGCTGCGCCAGGTCTCCACGCTCATCGGCGACTGGGTCGGCCGCCTCGGCGCGGTGTGGGTGGAGGCCGAGGTCGCCTCGCTCAACCGCCGACCCGGCACGTGCTTCCTCATCCTGCGCGATTTGCGGGCCACCCTGTCGGTCCAGGCCACCTGCCACGTCAGCATCCTCGACGCCGCGCCGGCGCCGATCACCCCCGGCGCCCGCGTCATCGTGCACGCCAAGCCGACGTTCTACGAACCCACCGGCGCCCTGTCGCTGGAGCTGCGGGAGATCCGGCCGGCCGGCGAGGGCGAGCTGCTGGCCCAGCTCGAACGGCGCCGGCAGCTGCTGGCGGCCGAGGGACTGTTCGACCCGCGGCTCAAGAAGCCCCTCCCGGTGCTTCCGCGTGCCATCGGCCTCATCACCGGCCGCGACTCCGACGCCGAGAAGGACGTCACCAGGAACGCGCGCCTGCGCTGGCCGGCGGTGCCCTTCGTCGTCCGCCACGCTCTCATGCAGGGCGCGGAGTCCGCGCGGGCCGTCATCACCGCGCTGCGCGAGCTGGAGGCCGGCGGCGACGTCGACGTCATCGTGATCGCGCGTGGCGGCGGGTCGGTCGAGAGCCTGCTGCCGTTCTCGGACGAGGCCCTCATCCGCGCCGTCCACGCCTGCACGGTGCCGGTGGTCAGTGCCATCGGGCACGAGGCCGACAGCCCGATCCTCGACCTCGTGGCCGACGTCCGCGCCTCCACGCCCACCGACGCCGCCAAGCGAGTCGTGCCCGACGTCGTGGCTGAGCTCGCCGGCGTCGCGGGGCTCCGGGAACGAGCCCGGCTCGCCGTGCACTCCTGGATCGACCGGGAAAGGCGGCACCTCGCCCAGACGAGGTCGAGGCCGGTCCTGGCCCGGCCCACCACCCTCATCGATGCCCAGCGCGCGATCGTCGAGGACACCCTGGCCCGGGCTCGCCACGACCTGCGTCACCGGCTCGACCGCGAACGAGACGCGGTGGGCCACCACCTCGCGCGCGTGCAGGCCCTGTCACCCCTCGCCACGCTGCGGCGCGGCTACGCCGTGGCCCAGCACCCCGACGGCAGCGTGATCTCCGGGCTCGACCAGGTTCCCGCGGAGTTCGCGGTGCGCCTGGCCGACGGCAGCGTCCACGTCCGAACCCTTCGCACCGAGCCCTCCGACACCGGCCGCACCGAGGAGACCCCGCATGGCTGACACCCCCGACATCCCCTACGAGCAGGCTCGCGACGAGCTCATCTCCGTCGTGCAGAAGCTCGAGACCGGAGGGGCCGGCCTGGCGGAGTCGTTGGCGCTGTGGGAGCGCGGCGAAGAGCTGGCCGCCATCTGCCAGCGGTGGCTCGACGGCGCACAGGAGCGCCTCGCCCAGGCGTCCGAGCGAGCCGAGCCGGCTCAGGACGAGGACAGCGACGAGACGTAGCGCTCGATCTCGACGCGTGGCGCGCCGCCCGTCACCAGGATCGTGATGTCGCCGTCGCGCCGGACGTAGGTGCTGTCGTCGTCCGGGCCGGTGCGCCGCGACCACGTCTGGCCGGCGATGACGACGCTGTCGGCGGCCCGGCTGCCCGGGGCGAACCGCTCCACCACCCGCCGCGGCGACTCGCGGACCTGCTCCAGGCCCACGTACTGGTCGTCGTCGGTGAGCACGCCGAGGTGCCAGCTCCCCGTCTCAAAGCGCACCGACGTCGCCCGCCATCTCGCCGGCAGCGTGGGCGGGGCGAGGACGTCGAAGTCGGCCACCGTGCGACTGCTCTCGACCGCGGTGCGGTAGTCGACCGTGGGTGCTGCGTCATCGGGGGTGAGCGTCATCAGCTGGCCGATGCCGAACAGGGCCAGGACGATGAGGCCCACCACGCCCACGGAGCGCGCGATGTCACCCAGCGACGGGTTTCCCCGGCTGCTGGTTCCGCTCATGCGTCACTCCTCACGCTGACACCATCCGCATCTGCGGATACCCTCAAGCCATGACCGAGTATCGGATGGCCGAGGCCGCGGACCTGCTCGGCGTCAGCGATGACACCTTACGACGCTGGCATCAGCAGGGGCGATTCCAGGCCACGACGACCGAGGCGGGCGTGACGGCCATCCCCGGGCCCGAGCTCGCGCGGCTCGCCGTCGAGGTCGCCGAGTCGCCCGATCACGGGCCGACCGGTGGCAGCGCCCGCAACCGGCTGCGCGGCATCGTCACCAAGGTCACCAAGGACGCCGTCATGGCCCAGGTCGAGCTGAGCTGCGGCCCCTACCGCGTCGTCTCCCTGATCAGCCGGGAGGCGGCCGACGACCTCGCCCTCGAACCGGGCTCACTCGCGTGGGCCACGGTCAAGTCCACGAACGTCTCGATCGACGTCACGCCATGAGGATCGGCGCCGCCGTCGTGGCCGTCCTCCTCGCTGCCTCCTGTGGCTCGGACGACTCCACCGACACGACGCTCCGCGTCCTCGCCGCGGCTTCGCTGACCGAGCCGTTCACGGCGCTGGAGACCGTGTACGAACGGGAGCATCCGGGAGTGGACGTCACGGTGTCGTTCGAGTCCTCGGCGATCCTGGTCGAGCAGCTCTCGCAGGGGCTCGGGGCCGACGTGCTCGCGACCGCCGATGAGAAGTCGATGGACGAGGCGGTCGCGGCCGGAGTCGTCACCGGCCCGCCGGTCGTCTTCGCGACCAACACCTTGGTCATCGTCACCCCGGCCGGCAACCCGGCCGGCATCCGCGGCCTGGACGACCTCGCCGATGCCCCGTTCGCCGCCTGCATCCCGGCCGCGCCGTGCGGCGACGCCACCGGGCGACTGTTCGACCTCAACGGGTTCGACGCGCAGGCCGGCCACCGAGGAGGAGAACGTCAAGGGGGTCCTCACGAAGGTCCGGACCGGCGAGGTCGACGCGGGACTGGTCTACGTCTCCGACGCCACGGCCGCCGGCGACGACGTCGACGTCGTGCCGGTGAAGCACGCCGCCGAGGTCGTCAACGTCGACCCGGTCGCCCTCGTGACGGGCAGCGAGAACGTCGCGGCGGCGCGGGACTGGGTCGAGCTGGTCACGGGCGATCAGGGACAGAAGGTGCTGGAGTCCCATGGCTTCGGTCCTCGCCCGTAGAACGCGCCGGACGGCGGTGCCGGCACCGATCGTCGCGCCGGCAGCGCTCGCGACGATCGTCCTGCTGGTTCCGCTCGTGGCGCTGCTGGCGCGGGCCCCGTGGGCCTCCATGGCGGACCTGCTCGCGTCCGACTCGTTGCGCTCGGCCCTCCGGCTGAGCCTGTTCACCGCCACGATCGCGACCGTCTTCTGCGTGCTGGTGGGCGTGCCGCTCGCCTGGGTGCTGGCGCACGTCACGTTCCCCGGCCGGCGGGTGGTGCGCGCCCTCGTGACGGTGCCGCTCGTGCTGCCACCCGTCGTGGCCGGAGTCGCGCTGCTGACCGCCTTCGGACGCCAAGGGTTCCTCGGCGGGCCCCTGCGGGACGCGTTCGGGGTCACGATCCCGTTCTCGACCACGGCCGTCGTGCTGGCCCAGGTGTTCGTGGCGATGCCGTTCCTGGTCATCTCCGTGGAGGGCTCGTTCCGCACCGCCGACCCGACGCTCGACGAGGAGGCCGCCACCGCCGGGGCGACTCCTTGGCAGACGTTCTGGCGCATCAACGTGCCGCTTGCGCTGCCCGGCATCCTCAGCGGCGCGGTGCTCGCCTGGGCCCGGGCCATCGGCGAGTTCGGCGCGACGATCACGTTCGCGGGCAACTCCCCCGGCGTCACCCGCACCATGCCGCTGGAGATCTACACCGCGCTGCAGACCGACCCGGAGCCGGCGATCGCGCTGAGCATCGTCCTGCTCGCGCTCAGTGTTCTCGTCCTCGCCGCACTCCGCGAGAAGTGGCTGAGCAATCCCTGGGAGTGATGTCCACCGGTACGCTGGGGGCCGTGAACAGCCTGCAACCCGCCGCCCAAGCCCCGGACCGCAATCTCGCTCTCGACCTGGTCCGGGTCACCGAGGCCGGCGCCATGGCTGCCGGCCGCTGGGTCGGCCGGGGCGACAAGAACGGCGCCGACGGCGTCGCGGTCAATGCGATGCGCACGCTCATCAACACCGTGCAGATGAACGGCGTCGTGGTCATCGGCGAGGGCGAGAAGGACCATGCCCCGATGCTCTACAACGGCGAGCACGTGGGTGACGGCACCGGTCCGGACTGCGACGTCGCCGTCGACCCGATCGACGGCACCACACTGGCCGCCAAGGGCATGACCAACGCCGTCTCGGTCATGGCGGTCGCGCCGCGCGGCTCGATGTACGACCCGTCCGCGGTCTTCTACATGGAGAAGCTCGTCGCCGGTCCGGAGGCCGCCGACGTCGTCGACATCCGGCTCCCGGTGGCCGAGAACATCGCCTTGGTGGCCAAGGCCAAGGGAGTACAGAACAGCGACGTCACCGTGTGCGTGCTCGACCGGCCGCGCCACGCCCAGCTCGTCGAGGAGATCCGCGCAACCGGCGCCCGCATCAAGTTCATCAGCGACGGCGACGTCGCCGGCGCGATCACGGCGGCCCGCCCGGACACCGGGGTCGACCTGCTCGTCGGCGTCGGCGGCACGCCCGAGGGGATCATCACCGCCTGCGCCATGAAGTGCGTGGGCGGCATCATCCAGGGGCGGTTGTGGCCCCAGGACGACGCCGAGCGCCAGCAGGCCGTCGACGCCGGCCTCGAGCTCGGGGCGGTGCTCGGCACCGACGACCTCGTCCGGGCCGACGACGTGTTCTTCGTCGCCACCGGCATCACCGACGGGGAGCTCATGGCCGGTGTGCGTTACGGCGCGGGCATGGCCATCACCGAGTCGATCGTGATGCGCTCGCGCAGCGGGACGATCCGCAAGATCACCAGTGAGCACCAGCTGGGCAAGCTGAAGGCGTACTCGACGATCGACTACGAGCACTGATGACGCGGTCCGGCGAGGAGTTCGCGTCGCTGCCGTCCGGCATCGACCTCTGCTACGAGACGTTCGGCAGCCCCGACGACCCACCGGTGCTGCTGATCATGGGTCTCGGCGGTCCGATGAACTGGTGGTCCGATGAGTTCTGCGAGCAGATCGCCGAGCGCGGCTTCCTCGTCATCCGCTACGACAACCGCGACACCGGGCGGTCGACGAAGCTCCGCCAGCACCGCGTCACCAAGGGCGACCTCGTCCGCACGGCGCTCGGCCGTTCGCGGGCGCCGTACACGATCGACGACCTCGCCGTCGACGCCATCGGACTCCTCGACCACCTCGACATCGATCGCGTGCACGTCGTCGGCGTCTCGATGGGCGGCATGATCGGCCAGACCCTCGCCATCGACCACCGCGAGCGCGTGCTGTCGCTCACGTCGATCATGTCCACGACCGGACGCCGCAGGGTCGGGTGGATCAACCCCAAGCTCATCCCGATGATGCTCGGCTCGGCCGGCAGCACTCGGGAGTCCTACGTCGAGCGGGCCCTGCGCAGCCAGCAGGTCATCGGCTCCAAGCAGTTCCCGGCCGACCCGGACCGGGCGCTGGCGCGCGCCCAGGAGACGTACGACCGGGGCTGGAGCGCCAGTGGCGTCACCCGGCACATGATGGCCGTGCTCACCCAGCCCGACCGCACGGCCCGCCTGGCGGAGGTGGACATTCCGGTCATGGTCGTCCACGGCACGGCCGACCCGCTCGTCCACCGATCCGGCGGCCGGGCCACCGCGTCGGCCGTTCCCGACGCCGAGCACCTCGAGATCGACGGCATGGCCCACGACCTGCCCGAGTCGCTCTACGACCAGGTCATCGACGCGATCGTCACCACCGCCGAGCGGGCGCCGGTGCCTTGAGCCGGAACCGACCGTGCTGACGAACCCGTTCCACGCCGACGACGACCCCGACACCGTCCGCGCGCTCATCCGCGAGTTCCCGTGGGCGATCATCGTCAGCTCCCACGACGGGGAGATGGTCGCCTCGCACTACCCGGTGCTGCTGGATGAGGAGTCCGACGAGCTCGCCGTGCTCACCCACGTCGGTCGGCCCGACGACCGGAACCATCGATTCGACGGCTCGGAGGTGCTGCTCATCATCCAGGGCCGGCACGGCTACATCTCCCCCAGCTGGTACGCCGCCGGCGCCATCAAGGCGCCGACGTGGAACTTCAGCGTCGTCCACGCCTACGGGGTGCCACAGGTGCTGGACGCCGAGGAGAACCTCGTCGTGCTGTCCCGGTTGGTCGCGCACTTCGAGCAGCACGTGGACGAGCCGATGTATCTCGATCCGGAGTGGGGTCGGCCGGTCGCCCGGGGCACGGTCGGTCTGCGGATCCCCATCGCGAGGTACCAGACCCAGCTCAAGCTCAGCCTCGACAAGGACCCGGTGAGCCGGCAGAACGTCATCGACCACCTCCGTCGGCCCGGGCCGTACCACGACCCCGAGCTGGCCGAGGACATGGAACGAGCCCGGCAGCGCGCCGCCGACCGTGAGTGACCGAGCCTGACCTGCGACTACCGGTTCCGTCGGGTGTACCAGAGGATCGCCTGCGGGACGATCCAGAAGAATCCGATCATGCCGAACGTCAGAGCGACGATCTGGGCGGCCTCGTGGTTCAGCTCGCGGAAGAACAGCGCCGCGAGCAGGAACAGGGTGCCACCCACGAGGAAGAAGATGGCGACCGGATTCATGGCGACATCCTGCCATCGTGGCGCCCGTACCCGGGGCCGATCAGCGCGCGACTATCGTTCGGCACATGACTGACTACCGCATCGAGCACGACACCATGGGCGAGGTCAAGGTACCGGCCGACGCCTTGTGGCGGGCCCAGACCCAGCGCGCCGTCGAGAACTTCCCGATCTCCGGAACGCCCATCGAGTCGGCTCAGATTCGTGCCCTCGCCCAGATCAAGGCGGCCTGCGCCAAGGCCAACGCCGAGCTGGGCATCCTCGAGGCCGACATGGCCGACGCGATCGTCGCGGCCGCGGAGGAGGTCGCCTCCGGTCGGCACGACGACCAGTTCCCGATCGACGTCTTCCAGACCGGGTCGGGCACGTCCAGCAACATGAACACGAACGAGGTCCTGGCCTCGCTCGCCACCGCGTCGCTCGGCCGCGACGTCCATCCGAACGACCACGTCAACGCCAGCCAGTCCTCCAACGACGTCTTCCCGACGTCGATCCACGTGGCCGCCACGGCGTCGGCGATGAACGAGCTCATCCCGTCGCTCGACCATCTCGCGCAGGCGCTGGAGGCGAAGGCCACCGAGTTCGCCGAGGTCGTCAAGTCCGGCCGCACCCACCTGATGGACGCGACGCCCGTGACACTCGGTCAGGAGTTCAGCGGGTACGCCGCGCAGATCCGACGCGGCATCGAGCGGGTCGAGGCGTCGCTCCCCCGCACCGCCGAGGTGCCGCTCGGCGGCACGGCGGTCGGCACCGGCATCAACACGCCGGTCGGGTTCCCTCAGCGGGTCATCGAGCTGCTCGCCGAGGGCACCGGCCTGCCCGTCACCGAGGCCGTCGACCACTTCGAGGCCCAGGGCGCGCGCGACGGACTGGTCGAGATGTCCGGCCAGCTGAGGACCATCGCGGTCAGCCTCACCAAGATCTGCAACGACCTGCGCTGGATGGGCTCGGGCCCGCGTACGGGTCTGGCCGAGATCAACCTCCCCGACCTGCAGCCCGGGTCGAGCATCATGCCCGGCAAGGTCAACCCGGTGCTGCCGGAGGCCACCTTGATGGTGGCCGCGCAGGTCATCGGCAACGACGTCACGATCACGACCGCCGGGGCGTCGGGGTCGTTCGAGCTCAACGTCATGCTGCCGGTCATCGGCCGCAACCTGCTGGAGTCCATCCGGCTGCTCGGCAACGCATCACGCACCCTGGCCGACCGCTGCATCGACGGCATCACGGCCAACGTGGAACGCTGCCGCGAGTTCGCCGAGTCCAGCCCGTCGGTCGTCACGCCACTCAACCGCCACATCGGCTACGAGAACGCCGCGGCGGTGGCCAAGAAGGCGGTCAAGGAGCGCAAGACGATCCGCGAGGTCGTCATCGAGGAGGGCTACGTCGAGCGCGGCGACATCTCCGAGGCCGACCTCGACACCGCCCTCGACGTCATGTCGATGACGCACCCCTAGTCGGCTCGTCGGGCGAGCTGGAAGCCGGCAACCTCCTCGACGAGGGAGTAGCGCTGGCCGTAGCGCTTCCTCCGCGTAGACGACGGCGCTCGCGGGCGAGCCCAGCCCGGACGCGGTGTCGAGCAGGACCCAGTCCGGCGTCGGGTTGCCCGGAGTACCGATCCAGGTGACCTCGTGATCGCTGGTCAGGTGCGTCATGAGGCCGATGTCGGTGTCCACCCTGGCGCCCTCCGGGACGAGGTCGAGGACCACCTCGGCGCCGGCGGCCCGCGCGGTGCGGTCGTAGGTGTCTGGGTCGACCAGCATCGACAGCGGTGAGCCCACCTGCATGGCCACGGTGAAGCCGACCGCCGCCAGGACCGTCGGACGGAGCACCCGGTGCCGATCGATCGCATCGACGGCCGCCACCGCGACGATCGCCATCAGCAGGATCGAGTAGTGGAAGTCGGTGCCCCAGTAGTACGGATTGTCACCGGCGAAGCGCCACGCGAACGTCGGCAGCACCAGCAGCGACCAGGGCGAGGCGAGCGCGGCGAACCCGGTGACCGAGAACGTCACCGCGACCGTCAGCAGCTTGCGCCCGGGCTCGTCGAGCACGGTCTCCAGCAGGCCGCGGTCGCCGCCGACCGCACCCGTGTACGGGTAGACGCCCTCGGGGTTGACGGCCGGGATGACCACGAGGACCACGAGGAGGAAGCCCAGCCCTCCGGCCAGCGCCAGGCCGATGGCGCGGCGTCGCTCCCCAGCGACCCAGAGCACCAGCCCGATGAGCGCCACCGTGATGCCGAGGTCCTCCTTGACGAGCAGCAACGGCAACGACCACACGACCACCCGACCGAAGCGCCGCTCGACGTAGGCGGCACCGGCCAGCGCCAGCAGCGGAGCCCCGAACGCGACCTCGTGGAAGTCCGCCACCACGGCGGACTGCAGGCCGAAGGAGAGCCCATACGCAACGGCGATGCCGCCTCCGGTCCAGAATCCGAGCCGTCGCAGGGCCAGCGCCGAGATGACGTAGATGGAGACGGCGATCAGGCCGACCTGGGCGACGAGCAGCGTCTGTGCTTCCGGGGCCACCCGGTACGCCGGCGCGACGAGGGCGATCATCGGCGAGAAGTGGTCACCGAGCAGGTTGAATCCGGGCCCCTTGATCGCCACGATCGGCGCGTCCAGTGATGCGTACCCCTGGATCGCCTGCTCGAAGATGGCGTTGTCGTAGGACGCGGGCTCGAAGCGCTCGAACCGGACCAGCGCCAGGGCGGTGTACGCGGCACCGCAGAGCACCGCCCAGGTTGCGGCGACCCCGCGGATGCGCGCCGGGCTCATCAGCCGCGCGACAGGTTCTCGCCGGTCTCTGGATCGAAGACGTGGAGGTCGGACCGGGGCACGACCAGACGCGCCGTCATGCCCGTGCGCAGGTCGGCGTTCGCCGGGAGCTCGGCCACGAAGAAGTTGCCGAACAGGTCGAAGTCGAGGTCGTCCTCGATCTCGGTGAGCCGGTCCTCCACCTCCTCGTCCATCTCATAGCCGAGGTAGACCAGCTGCGTCCGGCCACGCCAGTCGACGTCGTCGATGCGGGTCGTGAACTCCACACCGTTGGTCACCGTCCGTCCCTCGGCGCTGGTGGCGTCCTGACAGGCCTCCGGCCGAATGCCCACGATCACCAGCTCGCGGTCGCCGACCCACGCGCGCATGGTGTCGTCGAGCGGCACCACCGCCAGCGGCATGACGAGGTGCTCACCGGACACTCGGGCGGGGACGAGGTTCATCGACGGCGACCCGAGATATCCCGCGACGAACAGGTCCGCCGGCCGGGAGTACAGGTCGCGCGGCGACCCCACCTGGTGCACGAATCCCTGGTGCATGACGGCGATGCGGTCGGCGATCGTCAGCGCTTCCTGGGCATCGGAGGTCGTGAAGATGGAGGTGCGGCCACGGTCGGCCTGCCACTGGATCGTGACCGACCGGACGTGGGCGCGGACCCGGTCGTCCTGGGCGGCGAACGGCTCGTCGAACAGGTAGGCCAGGGCGTCGCGCACCAGCGAGCGCCCGATGGCCACTCGTTGGCGCTGGCCGTCGTCGAGCTCGGACGGCTTGCTGTCGAGCAGGTGACCGAGCGCCAGGAACTCCGCCACCTCCTCCACGCGGTCGTCGATCGCGTCCTCGTCGTGACCCCGGCGAAGGCGGGCGGCGAACGCGAGATTGTCGTAGACGTCCAGATGGGGATGCAGGGCGTAGTCGGAGAAGACGAGGGCGAGGTCGCGGTCGCGCGGCGGGATGGAGTTGGCGAGGAGGTCGTCGATGAGGACGTCGCCGTCGGTGTGGTCGTCGAGCCCGATCAGCACGCGTA
This sequence comes from uncultured Actinomycetota bacterium, assembly GCA_963695295.1. GTDB lineage: Bacteria > Actinomycetota > Actinomycetes > Propionibacteriales > Nocardioidaceae > Aeromicrobium. Next base: position 582,969 of record OY968771.1, read on the forward strand.
GCAGGGCACTCTTGCCCGCCCCGGGCGGTCCGCACACGGCCAACCGGCTGCCGGAGGGCACCACCAGGGAGACGCCGTCGAGCAGGCGGCGTCCGTCGGGCGCGTCGAGCGAGAGGTGACGGACCTCGATGCTGGTCATCAGTACGACCTTCCCAGAAGTCGGACGGTCCGGTTGGACAGGAGGAGGAGGACGAGGACGGCCGGTACCAACCACATCAGCCCGGTGGCCGCCACGGCGGCGGACGGCTGATCGAGCTGGTCGGCTGCCAGCAACAGTGTCGCCGGGAGCGTTCGCGACTCCGCACCGACGGTCAGGGTGGACCCGATGACGGCGTCGTTGGCGGCCGCGATGAAGGTGATGACCGCGACGGTGAACAAGCCCGGTGCAAGGTTCGGAAGCACGAACGTTCGGAACATCTGCCGCCGCGTCGCCCCGTCGGCGCGGACCGAGTCGCGCAGCGTCCACGGGACGTCGTGCATCAGCGTGACGCACAGCCACAGCGCGAGCGGCAGCGTGATCATGAGGGTCGGCACGGCCAGGACGTAGCGGGACCCGAACACCCCGAACGTCCGCAGCTGGTCGCCGAGCGGACCGGTCAGCGCGACGATCGGCGCGAGCAGGGCGGCCAGGACGAAGAAGTAGACGACCCGACGGCCGGCGACCCGTCGACGCACCAACGCGTACGCCGCCGGAGCGGCCAGCAGGACCGAGACCGCGGTGGCGACCAGCGCCGCCAGGACCGACGTGGCCGCGGCCTCCCGGATGGAGTCCGAGCCGACGACGTCGGAGAAGACCGACCACTGGATGTCCTGGGGCAGCAGCGACTGGGTCGTGGTCGTCGCCGACGTGGCCAGCGTGAACGTCCAGATCAACGGCAGGAACGTGAAGAGGACCAGCATCTCGATCCCGATGACGGCCCACACCGAGATCCGGCGGCGCGTGTCGGCCATCAGGACCCCGACGACGCTGGTGATCATCAGCACGATCGCGACGGCGAACCACAACCACCGGTCGGCTCCGGGCACTCGCAAGATGCCGTAGTTGGCGACGCCGAAGCCCAGCACGAACGCCACAGCCGACGCCGCGACGCGAGAGCGAATGGACGGTCTCACACCACCCTCCTCACCCTGAGGAGGAGCATGAGCATCGTGCCGAGGGCCCCGACGAGCGCGAGAAGAACGATCGACATCGCCGCTCCCAGCCCGATCTCGAACGAGGTGAAGGTGGTGTCCCAGAGCAGCAGGGGTGCGGTGCGGAGCCGGGGCAGCGACGACTCGGCCAGCAGCGGGCCCTCGAAAGCGCGAAACGCGTCCAGGGAGCGGTAGGCGACGGCCACCGCGATGGCCGGACCCGCCGCGGGAAGCACGACCCGGGTGAATCGCTGCGGACCGGTGGCGCCGTCGGCGACCGCTGACTCCAGCAGCGTGGGCGGCACGCGACTCAGCCCGGCCAGCAGGATGAGCGTCGTGATGCCCGTGCCGCGCCAGACCTCGCCGGCTGCCACCGCGGCCAGGGCGGCGAGCTGGCCGTCCCCGGTGTAGTGGAACCAGGTCGGGACGAAGCCGGCGGTGATCCCCTCGCGCCACACGAAGGCCACGACCGTCGCCATCAGCGCGAACGGCACGAGCACCAGCACGCGCGTGATCGGCGCGATGACGGTGATCCGGCGCAATGCCGCCGCGAACCCGGCGGCGAGCAGCAGCTGGAGGACGACGACGACGGCCACGAACACCAACGTGAGGGCCACGGCGACCCACCAGTCGGCGCTGGTGCCGACCTCCACGTAGTTGTCGACACCGGCGAACGCTCGGTCGGCGGGCGCGGTCAGCGACTGGGCGAACAGCGACGCGTAGATCGCCCGCCCCAGTGGCCACAGGGTCACGATCGCCAGCACCACCACGGCCGGCGCCAGGAGGGTCCAGCCGCCGCGCACCGGGCGGCGGCGCGCGTGCGCGTGCACGGTCATCGCAGTCCGCCCCCGACCAGGTCGGCGACGGCGAGCTGGGACTCCGTCGGAGTGGTCGACGGGCTCACCCGGCTGATCGGCGTCCAGGTGTCGCGAAGTCCCACGCGGACCCGCTGCCAGTACGGCGTCGAGGGCACGTTGACACCAGTGGTCACCGCCTTGAGCGCGACCTCGCTCGTGGCCAGCGCGCTCTTGACCTCCTCAAGCTCGTAGACATCGCTGCGCGCGGCCCCGTGACCGGAGTCGATCATCAGCTGCTGCTGCGAGTCCTTGGAGGTCAGGCACCGGACCGCTGCGAAAGCACGGTCGGGGTCGGCGGCCTTCTCGGCCACGGCCAGCGAGACGCCGGACAACGGGGCCACGCTGTCGCCCTCGATGACCGGGTACGGCACGGCCTTCATGTCGGCGACGACGGTGGCCAGGACGGGATCCTTGACGATGGCGCTGCTCGCCAGCAGGAACCCACCGCGGGGACCGGCGAATTCACTGAGCGCGTCAGGTGAGGGCCCGGGACCGACGCCCGCGCCGGCGTAGAACTGCACGATGCCGGCGGCGACCCGGCCCGGGTCCGTCGCCAGACCGAGTTCCGGCTTGCGTCCGGATCCGTCCAGCAGGGTGCCGCCCGCGCCGGCGATCAGGCCACGCACCCAGTCGGCGAGCCCGTTGCCTTCCGCGTCGTCGATCTGGATGCTCGTGCCGAGACGCTCCGCCCCGCCCAGGAGGTCGTCCCAGCTGATCGCCTTGGTCGTGTCGATGCCGGCCCGTTCGGCCGCGGTGCCGCGGAACCAGAGCAGCTGGGGGTCGAGCCACCACGGCGCGGCCACGAGCCGGCCGTCGAAGGTGGCGGCCTCGATCGCCTTCGGCTGGACCCCGGCGGTCACCTCGCCTTCGACGTCGGACGGCACCTCGGCGAGGAAGCCCGCGGCCGCCATCTCGGCGGTCAGTGAGGTGTCGACGCTGAGGATGTCGATCGTGGCCTCATCGGCGGCCAGGCGGCGCACCAGCTCCGTTCGCCGCCGGTCGATGCCGGGCGGGAGCTGCTCGAGCTCGATCGTGTAGTCGTCGGAGGCACTGCTGCACCGGTCCGCGATCGCCCGGGCGTCGACACGATCGGGTGTGACCCACCAGTGCAGGACGCTCGACGCGCGTGCGTCAGAGCCGCCACAACCAGCGAGGATCGGCGACAGGAGCGCGACGGCGCCGACGACTCCCCTCCAGTTCACGCCGCCACTCTGCCACAGCAACGGTGCGGTACATCGCGACATCAGGCAGTCGCCGACGACGGATCAATGGTGCGCCACAGCGCCGCCAGGCCGGTGGCTCAGAGGGTGACGTCCTCCAGCATTTCCGTCACCAACGCAGCCACCGGCGAACGCTCCGATCGGGTCAGGGTGACGTGCGCGAACAGCGGGTGCCCCTTGAGCTTCTCGACGACCGCGACGACGCCGTCGTGCCGCCCGACTCGAAGGTTGTCGCGCTGCGCGACGTCGTGGGTGAGGACCACCTTCGAGTTGGCGCCGATGCGCGAGAGCACGGTCAGCAGGACGTTGCGCTCCAGCGACTGCGCCTCATCGACGATGACGAAGGAGTCGTGCAGCGAGCGGCCGCGGATGTGGGTGAGCGGAAGCACTTCGAGCATGCCGCGATCGAGGATCTCCTCGACGACCGGCGCCGTCGTGACCGCACCGAGGGTGTCGAACACCGCCTGCGCCCACGGTCCCATCTTCTCGGACTCGCTGCCGGGCAGGTAGCCGAGCTCCTGGCCGCCGACTGCGTACAGCGGCCGGAACACCACGACCTTGCGGTGCTGGCGACGCTCCATGACGGCCTCCAGCCCGGCGCAGATGGCCAAGGCCGACTTGCCGGTGCCGGCACGGCCGCCGAGCGAGACGATGCCGACCTCGGGATCGAGCAGGAGATCGAGGGCCACCCGCTGCTCGGCTGATCGTCCGTGGATGCCGAAGGCGTCCCGGTCGCCGCGCACCAGCTGGACGTGCTTGTCGGCCGTGACCCGGCCCAGCCCGCTGCCCTTGTCGGAGACCAGCACCAGGCCGGTGTGGCACGGCAGGTCGCGTGCCTCGGGGAGGTCCAGCTCGCCGACCTCGTAGAGGGTGTCGAGGTCGGTGCTGTCGATGTCGATCTCGGACATGCCGGTCCATCCGGACTCCAGCGCGAGCTCGGCCCGGTACTCCTCGGCGGCGAGGCCGACGGCCGATGCCTTGACTCGCATCGGCAGGTCCTTGGAGACCAGCGTGACGTCGTGTCCCTCGTTGGCCAGGTTGCGGGCGACCGACAGGATGCGGGTGTCGTTGTCGCCGAGCCGGAATCCGGCCGGGAGCGCGTCCGGATCGGTGTGGTTGAGCTCGACCCGGATGGTGCCGCCCTCGTCCCCGATGGGCAGCGGGACGTCGAGGGTGCCGTGCTGGACCCGCAAGTCGTCGAGGAACCGCAGCGCCGTCCGCGCGAAGTAGCCCAGCTCGGGGTGGTGCCGCTTGGCCTCCAGCTCGGTGATCACGACGACCGGCAGCACGACCTCGTGCTCGTGGAACCGGGTGACCGACGCCGGGTCGGCCAGGAGGACGCTGGTGTCAAGGACGAAGGTGTGCTGGCCGGTCTTCGGGGCACTGGTCGCGCTCTTCTTCACAGCCACGGCTGTCTCCTCGGTGAGCCCGCGCGCTCCCTGCGCCGGCCCTTCAGTCAGTGATCCGAGTGGGGGCGGCTGGGCTCAGGGGCGAGCATCAACACACCTCGACGTTATGTCCGACAGTGCGACGATCCGTGCCCGACACGCCCGTGGCCGTGGGACGGATGGGGCGGAGTGGGTGTCCTAGGTCCCGAAGCGGCGCTCGCGACTCGCATAGGAGCGCATGGCACGGAGCAGGTCGACGCGGCGGAAGGCGGGCCAGAGGGCGTCGCAGAAGTAGAACTCGGAGTGGACGCTCTGCCAGAGCAGGAACCCGGAGAGTCGCTGCTCTCCGGACGTGCGGATGACGAGGTCGGGGTCGGGCTGACCCTTGGTGTACAGGTGCTCGGCGATGTGGTCGACCACGAGGGTGCGGGCGACCTCCTCCAGGTCGTGGCCGGCGGCCGCCTTCTCCAGCAGCAGCGACCGGATGGCATCGGTCAGCTCCTGGCGCCCGCCGTATCCGACGCAGATGTTGACCTGCATGCCGTCGACGCCGGCCGTGCCGTCGGCCGCGCCCTTCAACCGGGCCGCCGACTCCGCCGGCAGCAGCTCCAGGCTGCCCATGAGCGTCAGCCGCCACCGGCCGTCGGCGGCGAGTCGGTCGACCAACGCCTCCACGGCGTCGAGGATGCTGGCGAGCTCGCCGGGCGGCCGCTGCAGGTTGTCGGTGGACAGCACCCAGAACGTCACGGTGCCGACGCCGAGCTCGTGGCACCAGTCGAGGAACTCATCGACCTTGGCGGCGCCCGCCTGATACCCGCTCTCCAGGTTCGTGCGCGTGTCCTTGGCCCAGCGGCGGTTGCCGTCGATGATCGCGCCCACGTGGCGCGGCAGCTTGTCGGTGTCGAGCTGACGCAGGAGCCGACGCTCGTACGCTCCGTAGAGGACGTCGCTCACCTTCATGCCGCTAATCTCATCACATGTCGAACCATGGCCCGGAGACGCTGAAGGAGGAGGCGACCGAGGCCATCCACCAGGCGGTCGATGAGATCAAGCCGAAGCTCCGTGGATGGCTGCACGCGGCCACGTGGCCGCTCGCCTTCTTCTCCTTCCTGGTGCTGCTGGTGCTCTCCGACAACGTGCTGGTCCGGTTCGGCGCCGCCGTCTTCATGTTCAGCGCGCTGGCCCTCTTCGGGGTGAGCGCGGCCTACCACACCGGCCGGTGGAGCGTCCGGTCCCGGACGATCTGGAAGCGCGTCGACCATGCCACGATCTTCGTGCTCATCGCCGGGTCGTACACCCCGTTCTCGCTGCTGCTCCTGACTCCGGGCCAGGCGACGCTCCTGCTCTCGGTGGTGTGGGGCGGAGCGCTCGTGGGCGCGCTGTCGCGCATCTTCTGGCTCGGCGCGCCGCGATGGCTGTACGTGCCGCTGTACCTGCTGCTCGGGTGGGCCGCGGTGTTCTACTTCCCGGAGTTCGCGCGCGAGGCGTCCACCCCGGTGATGGTGCTGCTGATCGTCGGCGGAGTCCTCTACACCCTCGGCGCCCTCGTGTACGGCTTCAAGAAGCCCGACCCCTGGCCCACGTGGTACGGCTTCCACGAGGTGTTCCACACGCTGACCATCGCGGCGTTCATCGTGCACTACATCGGGGTCAGCTTCCTCGCCTACTCGCACTGAGCGACCCGGCACCGCCGCTGCTCCCCTACAGTGAGCGCACCTCGCCGTCCCCGGAGTCTCCATGCGCGCACGATCGTTCCTCGGCCTCGCCCTGGCGTTGGTCGCGCTCATGGCGATCGTCCCGGCGGCCTCCGCGGCCAAGCCGGACCCACCCCTGCCCGTCCCGTACACGTTCCCGGGGCCGGCCGTCCTGGCCGGGCTGCGCCTCGGCACCGACGCCCCCGGCACGAACGACTGGACGTGCAAGCCGAGTGCAGCCCATCCGGAGCCGGTCGTGCTGGTGCACGGCACGATGGGCAACAAGAGCACGAACTGGCAGACGTTCGGGCCCCTGCTGGCCAACGAGGGCTACTGCGTCTTCGCGCTCACCTACGGGACGTCGCCACAGGCGCCGGCCGACGTCAGGGAGGCCTTCGGCGGCACGACCGCCATGGAGTCGAGCGCCGTGGAGCTGCAGGAGTTCGTCGCGAAGGTTCTCGCCGCCACCGGGGCCACCCGAGTCGACATCCTGGGCCATTCCCAAGGCACGTTGATGCCGAACTACTACGCCAAGTTTCTCGGCGGAGCGCGGTTCATCGACGACTACGTCTCACTCGCGTCGGTGTGGCACGGCACCAACCCGGCCGGCCTTGGCACTCTCAGCGCCCAGGGACGCCGCTACGGCTTCACCCAGTTCGAGCACTTGTACGGGCCCTACTTCCCCGCCGGCCCGCAGCTGCTGTCGGGCTCTGAGTTCATCGAGAAGATGCGCGCCGGCGGCACTCCCGCCGTTCCCGGCATCACGTACACGAACATCGTCACGAAGTTCGACCAGCTCGTCATTCCGTACACCAGCGGCATCGAACCGGGAATGAGGAACATCGTGGTCCAGGACGTGTGCTCACACGACCTCGCCGATCACCTTGCGCTGGCGGCGGATCCCATTGCGGCACGCCTGGTGCTCAACGCGCTCGACCCGGCGAACGCGGCGCCTCCGCGCTGCCGACCGGTTCTCCCGGTCCTCGGCTCCCTGCGCTGAGGACCAGCAAGAACGGCTGCAATGCCAGCCGCCCCGTCGTAGCATCGACCCATGACCGGCGAGCCCGGTACTCCCTGTCGACTGTGCGGCCATGAGAACCCTGCCGACTCCCGCTTCTGTGGCCAGTGCGGGGAGCGTCTCGTGGTCCAGACGACCTGCGCGAGCTGCGGCGCCGAGGTGCCCGCGGGCTCGAGGTTCTGCAACCAGTGCGGCACTCCGGTCGGGCCACGGGACGAGCCGGAGCGAGCCGAGGCCCAGACCACCCTCGCGGTCCCGGAGGACCTCACCTGGAAGATCGATGCCGGGCGCGCGTCGCTGGAGGGCGAGCGCAAGCAGATCAGCGTTCTGTTCGCCGACATCCGGGGATCGATGGACCTCGCCGAACGGCTCGACCCGGAGTCGTGGCGCGAGCTGATGAACCGGTTCTTCCAGGTGCTGGCCGACGCGGTGCATCGGGCCGACGGGACGGTCGACAAGTTCACCGGCGACGGCATCATGGCGCTGTTCGGCGCGCCGATCGCCCGCGAGGACCACGCGCAGTGTGCCTGCCGGGCGGCGCTGGAGATGATCGCCGGCGTCGCCGAGCTCGCGGCCGAGATGAGCAGCGAGGGCATCGACCTCGCCGTCCGGATCGGGATCAACTCCGGCGAGGTCGTCGTCGGCTCGATCGGCGACGAGGGCGAGATGGAGTACACCGCGATCGGCCACACCGTCGGGCTCGCGCAGCGTATGGAGTCGCTGGCCGAGCCCGGATCGGCGTACCTGACCGCGGGGACGGCCGCGCTGGCCGAGGGCTACTTCGAGCTCGCCGCCCTCGGCGAGCGCGAGGTCAAGGGTGCGAGCGAACCGCTCAAGGTCTTCCGGCTGGAGGGCACAGGCACGGCGCGCGGACACTTCGACGTGTCGCGGACGCGCGGCCTGTCGACGTTCGTCGGACGTGCCGACGAGGTCGCCGAGCTGCAGGCGGCGTTCGCGCGATCACTGGCCGGTGTCGGCGAGGTGATCGGCGTGGTCGCAGCCGCCGGTGTCGGCAAGAGCCGCCTGTGCGAGGAGTTCGCCGACCAGTGCCGCGACCGCGGCATCCGCGTGTACGAGGCGCAGTGCGAAGCCCACACGCGAGACGATCCCGCTGGTACCGGTGCTGCAGATGCTCCGCGCCCGCTTCGGGATCACCGCCGCCGACTCCGATGCCGAGGCCCAGGACAAGATCTTGTCGGAGCTCCTGGCCCTCGAGGCCGATCTCGGCTCGGCCGAGGACCTCGACCTGGTCTACGACTTCCTCGGCGTCAGGGCCTCGGACGCTCCGGAGATCCCGATGAACGGGGACGCCCGGAACCGACGGCTGCGCGACCTCGTGCGCCGACTGGTCCAGGCGACGAACCGCGAGCCGAGCGTCGTGCTGATCGAGGACCTGCAGTGGGTCGACCCGGCGAGCGCGCTCTTTCTCGAGACGCTCGTGGAGGCAATTCCGGGGAGCGGTGGACTGGTGGTCACGACGTTCCGACCCGAGTTCCGCGCGGACTGGATGTCGGGCTCCCACTACCGGCAGATCCCGCTCACGGCCCTCCCCCAGGATGCGCTGGGGGCGCTCCTCGACGAACTACTCGGGCCCGATCGCTCGCTCGACGGACTTCCGGAGATGATCGCCGAGCGCACCGGCGGCAATCCGCTCTACGTCGAGGAGATCGTCCGGGAGCTGGCCGAGACCGGGACACTGGACGGTGAACGCGGGACGTACCGGATGGCCCGCGAGATCGATGAGCTCCCGGTGCCCCCGACGGTCCAGGCCATCATCGCGGCACGCATCGACCGGCTCCCGCCCGAGGCCAAGGTGACGTTGCAGACCGCCGCCGCAATCGGGTCCGACACCAGCCGGAAGCTGCTGTCCGAGGTCGTCGACCTCGAGGACGAGGCGCTCGACCGTGCGATCCGGACCTTGATCGAGACCGAGTTCCTGCACGAGACCGCCCTGTACCCCGAGCAGATCCTGTCCATCCGCCATCCGTTGACCCAGGAGATCGCCTATGGCTCGCAGCTGGCCCAGGCGCGTGCCCGCGCTCACACCGCGGTGGCGATGGGCCTTCAAACGACAGCACCGGAGCGCGCCGACGAGAACGCCGGCCTGATCGCCCAGCACTTCGAGCGCGCCGGTGAGGCGATGAAAGCCGCCGACTGGCACATCCGTGCGATCGGCTGGGCCGGGTTGCGCGATCCGATGGCCTCGATCCGGCATGCCCTCCAGGTGGTCGATCTGGACGACGACCTGCCGAACGATGCCGCCGGAGACATGGCGCGCCTCACCGCCCGGCTCTACGTGGCCACCATGGGCTGGCGCGTGGGTGCCGACCCAGCAGTGATTCGCAGTGCGTACGAGGAAGGTGTGGCCATCGCTCGTCGCACCGACGACACGATGCTCCTCGCCCTCATGCACGCATCCTTTGCCGCGTGTCCGGTCACCTGTGAAGGCCATCTCGATGAGGGGCTGGCGATCGCCTTGGAGGCACAACGGCTGTGCGATGAGATCGGCGATCCGGGAATCCGTGCCCTGACCAGGACGTACCCGGCCTACGTGCTGTGGATGAAGGGGCAGCTGGGTGACGTGATGGTGAAATGTGACGAGATCCTCGAGCTGACCGCCGACGATCCCGACGTCCCGTTCTCCGAGCTGATCGGCGACCCGAAGGCCTGGGCTCTGATGGTCCGCGGGGGTGTACTCATCGTGCGTGGAGACGAGGCCGGAGGACGCCGACACCTCGACCAAGCCATCGCACTCGCCACCGAGAGCTCGGAGGAGACCCTCGGCTGGGCACATATGTTCGCGGCCATCACGCACCTCTCGGGCGGTCCGATGTCGACCGAGGAGCTGGTCCACCATGCAACCAGCGCGTTCGAGATCGCCGAACGCCAAGGGGATGCCTTCTCGCGCTCCTGGGCACGCTATTGGCTCGGCTACTCCGCCCTGGCATCAGGCGATCCCGAGCGGGCCGTGGCCGAACTCACCCGTGCGTTGACCGAGATCGAGGATCTGGGTGCGGGGCGCGAGTCCCGCTCGGTGATCCACCGAGATCTCGGATTGGCCCTGGTGGCCGTCGGAAGGCTCGATCGCGGCATCGAGACCGGACGCGAGGCGATCAGGTTCGCCGCCGAACTCGGCTCCGAGCACAGTGAGCTGTGGGCCAGGGAGGGTGTCGCGGCCTCGCTCATGAAGCGCGGCTCTCCCGACGATCTCGCGGAGGCCGCCGAGCATCTCCGGGCCGCCCTGGTGCTGGCCGAGCGATTCGGTCACGTCCTCTTCGTCGAGCGGATCAACGGCCATCTCGAGCGCATCCCGACGACGGCCTGATCAGGCGAGCGCCGTCGGATCGGTGACGGGCATCTGGCAGACGAAGTCGCGGCACACGTAGGCGGCCGGCTTGCCGTCGACCTCGCTGCGCCCCTCGAACAGCGGGATGGGCAGCCCGGCTTCGCCGGCGACGACGACCGCGCCCGGTGAAGTGAGGCCCAGCGCGGCGCGGTGGAGGCGGTACCGGTCACGGGCCGGCCCGACCACGGCGATCTCGGCCGGTCCGTCGAGCATCGCCTCGGCGGCGGCAAGGCTCCAGCCGGCGAAGCGCGGTGCCTGACGAGCGATCGTCGCGGCCGAGGCCAGCCCGGCAGCTGCGGCCTCCCGGTACCGGTACTCGCCGGTGAGCGCGGCGAAGGAGATCAGCGCGGCCACGGTGGCCGACGTTCCGGACGGGTACGCGTTGTCGGTGACGTCTCGCGGCCGGACGACGAGAGCCTCCGCCTCATCTGAGGTGTCGAAGAAGCCTCCGTCTGGCGCGACGAAATGGACCAGCACGGCGTCGAGGAGCGCCCGTGCCCGGTCGAGCCACACCGGGTCGCCGGTGATGCCCAGCACCGCGATGAACGCCTCGGCGACGCAGCCGTGGTCCTCGAGGACGGCTGCGTGCCGTCCGGCCACGCCGTCCCGCGAGGCGCGCACGAACGTGCCGGATCCCGCGCCGTGCACGTCGGCCACCAGCGTCGCCGCGGCCACGGCCGCCTCGCCGAAGGTCGGCTCGTCGAGCAGCACGGCCGCCTCGGCCAGCGCGGTGATCGCCAGCCCGTTCCACGCCGCGACCACCTTGTCGTCGCGAGCCGGCCGGTTCCGCTCGGCCCGCGCGGTGAGCAGGCGGGCGCGCACGTCGGCCCAGCGATCGTGGTCGTCGGGGTCCTGGAGCAGCTGGAGGGTCGAGAAGCCACGCTCGAAGGTGCCGGTCCCGGTGACGCCCAGCAGGCTCGCCGCCCAGGAGCCGTCGCGCGCCCCGAGAACCTGCATCAGCTGGTTCGGGTTCCAGACGTAGAAGGTGCCCTCGTGCCCGTCGCTGTCGGCGTCGAGCGCCGAGGCGAATCCGCCCTCGGCCGTGCCGAGCTCGCCGATGATGAACCGCGCCGTCTCCCTGGCCACCCGCTCGGCCTGGGGTGAGGCGTCCTGCCGCCACCGGTGCAGGTAGATGCGCAAGAGCTGGGCGTTGTCGTAGAGCATCTTCTCGAAGTGCGGGACCCGCCAGTACCGGTCCACCCCGTACCGCGCGAAACCCCCGGCGAGCTGGTCGTACAACCCGCCGCGGGCCATCGCGTCGCAGGTCTTCGCCACCATGGCGAGTGAGCGCTCATCCTCGGTGCGGGCGTGGTGGCGCAGCAGGAACTCCAGCACCATCGACGGCGGGAACTTCGGGCTGGCCCCGAACCCGCCGGCATCGTCGTCGTGCTGCGTCGACAAGGTGGCCGCGGCGGCATCGAGGTCGTTCGCGTCGAGCGCCTCGCCGCCGGCATCGACGTCCTGCCGAAGGTGCTCGACGACGTCGGCGCTGATCGTGGCCACGTCGTCGCGGCGGTTCGTCCAGGCATCGGCCAGGGCCTGGAGCACCTGCGTGAACGCCGGCATCCCCTGCCGCGGCTCCGGCGGGAAGTACGTGCCGGCAAAGAACGGCTCGCCGTCCGGCGTGAGGATGCAGGTCATCGGCCACCCGCCCTGCCCGGTCATGGCCTGGGTGGCGCGCATGTAGACGGCGTCGATGTCGGGCCGTTCCTCACGATCGACCTTGACGTTGACGAAGTGGTCGTTCATGAAGGCGGCCGTGGCCGGGTCCTCGAACGACTCGTGCGCCATGACATGGCACCAGTGGCAGGCGGCGTAGCCGACGCTCAGCAGGATCGGGCGGTCGAGCTGCTTCGCGACGGCGAGCGCCTCGTCGCTCCACTCCCACCAATCGACCGGGTTGTCGGCGTGCTGGACGAGATACGGACTGGTCGAGTCGACGAGTCGGTTGGCCATGCCTTCAACGTAGTCGCGTCAGTACGCGCTGCCGCTGGGCAGCCCGACGCTGGTGAGGTACCACCCGGCCGACGTCAGCACCACGACGACGAAGGTCGTGAAGAGCACGCCGCCCACGATCGGCAGCATCCAGCTCGGCGCGGACGCGCTCCGCACGCCGACCACCTTCGCCACGAAGGCGCCGTAGAGGAGGCAGCCGGCGAGCGAGTGGACGAGCACGCGGGTGTCGGTCGTCTGGAACCCGAGCGACCACAGGCAGTGGTACGCGACCGGGAGGCTGAGCAGGACGGCCAACGCGCCGGACAGCCGGTGACCGGTTCCGAGCCACGAGGGCGCGGCGATCCCGAGCTTGCCGTACATCCAGAGCGCACCGACGAGCTGGCCGAGGGCCAGGACCCCCACCGCGACGGCGAGCCAGACCTTCATCTCGATCAGCGAGCCGAAGCCGAAGGTGCTGATCGGCTCGAACGTCGGCTCGTGCGTCCGTCCGTAGACCCCGAGCGCCACGCTGACGGCGGCCCCCGCGGCCAACGCGGTGAGTGGGACGGCAGCGCTCTTCGTGGCCTCCATGCCGTGATCATGGCAGGCCCGCTACGGCATCGGGAAGACTGAGCGCATGGACATTCGCGCGGCGCGGGAAGCGGACTGGCCGGGCATCTGGGCGATCGTGCGCGAGGTGATCGCCGAGGGCGACGCCTACGCGTACGACCCGGCGATGACCCAGGACCAGGCACGCGCCACGTGGCTGGCGGCCACCCCCTGGCGCACGACCGTCGCCGTCGAGGGCGATCAGGTGTGGGGTGCGGCGACCGTCGGGCCGAACCGGCCGGGCCCCGGCTCACACATCTGCAACGCGAACTTCATCGTGGCCGGCCACGCCCGCGGCCACGGCGTGGGCGCCGCACTCGTCGACGAGACGCTCGCGCACGCTCGCGCGGCCGGCTACGCCGGGATGCAGTTCAACGCTGTGGTGGAGACGAATCCAGCGGTGGGGTTCTACCAGCGACTCGGGTTCTCGATCATCGGCACCGTCCCCGGCGCGTTCCGCCACCCCGTGCACGGTCCGGTCGGCCTGCACGTGATGTATCTGCCGTTCTGACCCTTGTCAGGCCTGGGTGCCGTCGTCCTCGTCACCGGGCCAGGGCTCGGCGGCCTTCTTGGTGTGCTTGAGGAAGGACCGCATCAAGATGATGGTCGCGCCGGCCAGCACTCCGACGACGAGCATGGCCAGCCAGCCGGGCCGGACATTCTCCCGTGTCAGGGGGACGTCCTCGGAGACGAGGGCGAGCAGCAGATCCAGCATGGTCTCAGCGTAACCAGCGACGAGAAGCGGCCGACTGTCAGCGGCCGGGAGTAGCGTCGGCGGCACCCGAAATGAGGACCCACCATGAGCAATCGCATCGTGCACTTCGAGATCCCGGTCGACGACCAGGATCGCGCCAACGCCTTCTACCAAGACGCCTTCGGCTGGGACATCACCGCCGTTCCGGAGGTGGATTACACCAGCGTGGCCACCGGCCCCGCGGGCGACCAGGGACCGACCGAGCCCGGCTACATCAACGGCGGCATGTTCAAGCGCGAGGGTCCACTCACCTCGCCGCTGCTGACCGTCGACGTGGCCGACATCGACGCGGCGCTGTCAGCCATCGGCGGGCTCGGCGGCTCGACCGTCCGCGAGAAGTTCGCGGTCGGTGACATGGGGTTCGCGGCCTACTTCACCGACACCGAGGGCAACGTCATCGGGCTGTGGGAGAACGCCACCGGCTGAGCTACCGCAGCCCGGCGAACAGGTCGTCCTCGGGGACGGTCGTCTCGACGTGGCTGGTGACCAGCTGGAAGTCCTCGGTGGGCCAGGCCTCGATCAGCACGTCACGCGGCACGGAGAAGAACCAGCCTTCGGGGTCGATCTGGGTGGCGTGCGCCAGCAGGGCCTGCTCGCGGACGTGGAAGTAGTCGGCACACTCGACCCGTGTGGTGAGCCGCGCTTCGTCCTCGGGCTTGCGCTCCCAGTTGGCCAGCCACTCCGAGTACGGGTTCTCGATCCCGTGACGTCCGGTGGCCTCGGCGATCGCCGTCATCCGCTGGTAGCTCCAGCCCAGGTGGTAGTAGAGCTTGGAGACCTGCCATGGCTCGCCGGCGTCCGGGTAGCGGTCCGGGTCGGCGGCCGCCTCGAAGGCGTACACGCTGATCTCGTGGCACTTGATGTGGTCGGGGTGCGGGTAGCCGCCGTTCTCGTCGTACGTGGTGAGCACGTGCGGCCGGACCGAGCGGATCAGCCGCACCAGCGGCTCGGCCGCCTCCTCCGTGGGCACGAGCGCGAAGCAACCCTCCGGAAGCGGCGGCTTGGGATCACCTTCGGGCCAGCCGGAGTCGACCCAGCCGAGCCAGTCCTGGCGGATGCCCAGGATGTCGCGCGCCCGGGCCATCTCGTCGCG
Organism: uncultured Actinomycetota bacterium; assembly: GCA_963695295.1. Taxonomy (GTDB): domain Bacteria; phylum Actinomycetota; class Actinomycetes; order Propionibacteriales; family Nocardioidaceae; genus Aeromicrobium. The sequence continues at coordinate 598,014 of OY968771.1, forward strand.
GCGGATCTCGGTGATGAGCGACGGGTTGTCGATGATCCCCGGGTGATCGAAGCTCGGGTTGAGCACGTCGCCGCGCTCACCGCCGGTGCAGGTGGCCACGTGGACGTCGACCCCCTCGGCCACGTACTTGGCGGTCGATGCCGCCCCCTTGCTCGATTCGTCGTCCGGGTGGGCGTGCACGTGCATGAGTCGGAGCTGGTCCGAACGGGGCTGTGCTGTCACCCGCCCATCTTGTCACTCCAGCCCCATTCCGACCGCGGTCGGATGTGCCGGCTGGTGCCAACCGCCATCATGGAGGCATGTCCAGCTCCGAAGCAGTGCTCATCACCGGTGCCTCGACCGGAATCGGCCGGGCCACGGTCGAACGCCTCACGAAGGACGGCACCCGGGTGTTCGCCGCCGTGCGTGACCTGTCGACCGTGGCGGACCACCCGCTCGTCACCCCCGTCCGACTCGACGTCACCTCCGATGCCGAGGCCAAGGCGGCGGCAGACCTCGTGCGTTCCAGCCTGGGCGCGTCGAAGCTCCGTGGCATCGTCAACAACGCCGGCATCGGCATCGGTGGACCACTGGAGTTCATCGACCTCGACGAGGTGCGCCGCCAGTTCGAGGTCAACTTCTTCGGACAGATCGCGGTGACACAGGCGTTCATCCCGATCCTGCGGGAGCAGGGCCCACCGGACCCGCGCATCGTGTTCACCGGTTCGATCGGGTCACGCGTGGCCGCACCGTTCGTCGCCCCGTACGCCGCGTCCAAGCACGCCCTCCGCGGCATGGCCGAGTCGTTGCGGCGCGAGCTGTTGCCGTGGGGATTCCGGGTCGCCGTGCTCGAGCCGGCCACGGTGTCCACGCCGATCTGGGACAAGGCCGCCGATGAGGTCACGGCCACGGTGGAGGCCCTCCCGCCCCGCGGCCGTGAGCTCTATGGCGCGGCGATCGAGTCGGTCCACAACCTCGTCGCCGGAGCGGGCGAGTCCGGCATCGCGCCGTCGGTGGTCGCCGACGCCGCGCATCACGCGCTGTTCTCGCGTCGCCCGAAGGCCGAGTACCTGGTCGGCACGGAAGCGAGGATGATGTCCGCCGCCTCGACCCTGCTGCCGTACCGCGTCTTCGACCAGCTCGTGATTCGCGAGATGCGGAAGGGTTGAGGCGCGGCCGCACCGCACGACCGGGGCCGACGGAACCTCAGACCGGCCGGACCCACCTGAGAGACTGGGCGGCGTGACCGATCTCTCCGACCGCTACGGCACCCGCGGGCGCCGTCGCTGGCTGTGGCCGGTGGTGGCTGCCGTGGGGATCGGGCTCGGGGTCGCCTGGGCGGCGTGGGCCGCCTTCCAGCCCCGTCCCGTCACGGGTGAGCTGTTCGGCTACGACGTCGTCGACGACCACCGCGTCGACATCACCCTGAACGTTCACCGGCGCGAGCCGGTCGCGGCGCGGTGCACCGTCTACGCGCAGGCAGCGGACCACTCGATCGTCGGCGAGAAGACCGTTGACGTGCCGGCCGGCCGGCGCGACACCACGCGGGTGGACGTCGTCCTGGAGACCGAGCGGCGGGCCGTCACCGGCGTCCTGCGCATGTGTGAATCGTCCGATTGAGTGCTAATCTGAACGTTCAGCCCCGGGCCGATGCCTGGGGTTCCGCACGTCAGAGGAGTGAGCCGTCATGACTCAGCCCGCCGAGACCGAGACCATCTGGGTCACGCAGGAGGCGTACGACCGCCTGCTGGAGGAGCTGGAGCACCTCAAGGGAGACGTGCGCACCGAGATCACCGCGCGGGTCGCCGCGGCCCGCGACGAGGGTGACCTCAGCGAGAACGGCGGCTACCACGCCGCCCGCGAGGAGCAGGGCAAGAACGAGGCCCGCATCCGCCAGCTCGAGGACCGGATGCGACGCGCCGAGGTCGGGGAGAAGCCGGCCGACGACGGACTCGTCGAGGCCGGCATGAAGGTCACCATCCGGTTCTCCGGCGACACCGACACCGAGACGTTCCTGCTCGGCTCGCGCGAGCTGCTCAGCATGGACAGCGCGGTCGACCTCGACATCTACTCCCCCACGTCACCGCTGGGCGCCGCCATCCTCGACAAGCGGGTCGGCGACGAAGCCTCCTACGAGGCGCCCAACGGCTCGACCATGTCCGTGGAGATCATCGACGCCACTCCGTTCTGAGCGCTCAGGCCGGAGCGGTCAGGGCGGAGCGCTCAGGCCGGGGCGCTCAGGCCGGGGGCAGGTCCCAGTCGTCGTCGGAGATCCGAAGGATCGCGACGGCGACCACCGCGAACGCGACCGCATTGACCGCCCAGGCGGCAGCATCGAGAGCCGGGCTGCCCACGATCACGAACGCCACGAAGTGCATCGGCTGGGCCACCGCGGTGAGGATGGCGGCCCACGCCGGCACGACCCGAGACCGGAGCAGCGCCAACCCGAGCAGCACCGTGCCGATCACGTGACCGACCACGAAGACCACGACCGCGATGTTCGACGTCGGGTGGACCGTGCCGGCCAGATCGGTCAGGGCTTGCACGTCCAGTCCGGAGCGAGCACCGGTCCACAGCACCAGGTCGGAGCCGATCATGAACGTCAGGGCGAGGTAGCCGGGGACCACCAACAGCATGGCGACGGCCGTCATCACCGGCGCCGCACGCCGGGTCAGCCGGCCGACGGCCAGCACGCCGGGAAGCAAGGTGAACGTCGCGACCAGGCCGAGCCAGAGCACCGCCGATTGACGCCCCTCGGCGGCCAGCACGCCGGCAGCCACCTCCTGTGGCGTGGTGGCGGAGAAGTACGGCAGGACGTAACGCAAGCCCGCCACCGCGAGCGGACCGAGTGGCAGGATCAGGGCCGCAAGCAGGCGTGAGGCGTGTCGCAGATCGACCCGGTCGGCCAGGTCGGCGTCGGACAGGCGGGACATGGGGACCTCCAGGGAGACGGCTCGTCCGGACCTCGGACGACATCGAGCATCTCCTCGGGGTCAGTCCTGCGGATGAGTCGGCGATCCCGCGGTGGCCGGGAAGTTGTCCCGGCACCCGGGAAAGCGCTCCCAGGAGCTACGCGTGCTCGCTCCAGCTCAGCACCGCGTGGCCGATCTCGACCAGCCGCCGCCTGACCTCCGCGCGGTGATCGGGTCCGCGCGTCGCCCCCTCGATCACCACGTCCACCTCGCGCACGCCGAGACGTTCGGCCGACCGGTCGTGGGTGACGTTGATGACGTTCACCTGCAGGTTCGCGACGTCCGACAGCAGGCGCATCAGGCCGCCGGGCCGATCGGTGATGCGTACCCGAAGGTGGATGAAGCGCCCGGCGGCCGCCAGGCCGTGACGAATGACGTCGAGCAGGAGCAGCGGGTCGAGGTTGCCGCCGGAGAGCACCGCCACGACTGGCCCCCGGAACCGGTCCGGCTGGTCGAGGAGGGCGGCGACGGCCGCGGCCCCGGACGGCTCGACGAGCATCTTGCCCCGCTCGAGCAGGCCCAGCAGCGCCTGGCTCATCGACTCCTCACTCACCGTGAGGACGTCGTCGAGCTGGGCGGCGACGATCCCGAACGGGATGTCACCGGGCATCGCCACTGCGATGCCGTCGGCCATGGTCGGCCCCATGGAGGCCGTGACCGGATGTCCTTCGGCGAGCGACCCCGGGTAGGCGGCAGCCTCCTCGGCCTGGACGCCGACGACGTGGATGCCGGAGTGCTCGCTTCGCAGCAGCGCGATACCGGCGGCCAGCCCGCCGCCGCCGAGCGGCACGAGGATGGTCTGCACGTCCGGGACCTGCTCGACGATCTCCAGGCCCACGGTTCCCTGCCCGGCGATGATGTCCTCGTGGTTGAACGGGTGGATGAGCACAGCGCCGGTGCGATCGGCGAACTCCTGGGCCGCCACGAGCGCCTCGGTGACTCCGGTGCCAAAGAATTCGACCTGGGCGCCGTATCCCTGGGTGGCGGCGATCTTCGGCAACGCCGCGCCCTCGGGCATGAAGATGGTGGCCTTGGTGTCGAGCATCGATGCCGCCAGCGCGACACCCTGGGCGTGGTTGCCGGCGCTGGCGGCCACCACGCCTCGAGCCCGCTCCACGGCGCTCAGCCGCGAGATGCGCACGTACGCGCCGCGGATCTTGAACGAGCCGGCGCGCTGGAGGTTCTCGCACTTGAGGTAGACCGGCGTCCCGACCTTCGTGCTGAGCCACCGCGAGTGCAGCGAAGGCGTCTCCTCGGTCACTCCGTCGAGGAGGCTGCGGGCGGCGGCGACGTCGGACAGATCCACGGCCGTCAGCCTAGGCCGGTTCCGGTTCAGGAGGGAGCTCCTCGGGTTTCACCTGGAACTCCCGTGCATCCTCGGCCAGGTGCCGGACGACGCCGTTGAAGCAGGCGGCGAGCGGCACGGCGATGAGCGCGCCGACGACGCCGGCCACCACGATGCCCGCGGCGATCGCGATGATGATCGCCAGCGGGTGCACGGCCACGAGCGTCCCCATGAGGAACGGCTGCAGCACGTGCGACTCGAACTGCTGCACGGCGATCACGGCCAGCAACATGAACAGCGCCGTCCACGGACCCTGCGCCACGAGCGCGACCAGCACGGCCACCAGTCCCGAGACCAGAGCACCGACGATCGGCACGAACGCACCCATGAACACGAGTACGCCGATGGCCAGCGTCAGCGGGACGCCCAGCGCCCAGGCGGCGAACGCGATGCCGAACGCGTCGATGAGCGCCACGATGACGGTGGCCCGGACGAACGCCGTGAGCGACCGCCATGCCGTCTTGCCGGAGGAGTGGACCCGCTCGCGGGCCGCCCGGGGGAACAGCGCGACGATCCAGCTCCAGATGCGATCGCCCTCGTAGAGGAAGAAGAACGCCGAGAACAGCGCGATGAAGAACCCGGCGACCAGGTGGGTGATGGTGGCGCCGACCGAGCTGATGCGGGCCAGGACCGAGCTGTCGGCCGCGGAGATGGTGGACTTGGCCTCGTCGATCCAGCTCGCGAGCTGCGCGTCGCTGAGCCCGAGCGGCCCCGACCGCGCCCAGTCCTGTACTTGCGAGATGCCCTCGACAACGTTCGCCTTGAGGTCGTCGACCTGCGTGGAGAGCTGCTGCCCGACCAGCGCGAGCATCCCGACGAAGGCGGCCAGCATGGCGAGCACGACGAGAAGCGTCGCCAGGAGCCGCGGGATGCGGTGCTCGACGAGCCAGTCGACCGCCCCGATCGTGAGCGCCGTGCCGAGCACGGCGACGGCCACCGGGACGGTGATCTCGGAGAAGTAGCGGAGCAGCCAGATGAGCAGGCCCCCTGCGCCGGCGATCAGCAGCAGTCGCCAAGCCCAGCTCGCCGCGATCTCGACGCCGGCCGGCACCTCGTACCGGCGGCTCGCGTCGTTCCGCCCAGCGTCATCGCTCACGCCGCTGAGCCTAACCGTCATGACTCCGTCACCACGACCACCGGGCGACACGTCCGCGACGTCCGTACGCTGGAGCCATGATCTTCGGCAAGAGCAAGACCGACCTCCCCGGCGCCGATGACGCCCTCCCGGGCCGCGACCGGCGCCCCTTCGCCGTCGGCAACCGGCACCTCGTTCTCGGCAACCCGATCGAGGCCGACCCGCCCGAGGGCCACGAGTCCGTCGTCGTCGGCCTCGGATGCTTCTGGGGCGAGGAGAAGACGTTCTGGGAGGTGCCGGGCGTCTGGTCGACGTCGGTCGGCTACGCCGGGGGCATCACCCCGAACCCGACGTACGAGGAGGTCTGCACCGGTCGCACCGGTCACGCCGAGGTCGTTCGCATCGTCTACGACCCCGCCGAGGTGACGTTCCAGCAGCTCCTGGAGATCTTCTGGGAGAACCACGACCCCACCCAGGGCATGCGCCAGGGCAACGACCGAGGTTCCCAGTACCGCTCGGTCATCCTCACCACCACGCCGGACCAGCAGAAGCTGGCCGAGGAGTCGCGCGACCATTACCAGGAGAAGATGACCGCCGCCGGCTATGGCCAGATCACCACGGCCATCCAGCCGCTGGGCGAGTACTACTACGCCGAGGACCATCATCAGCAGTACCTCGTCAAGAACCCGTTCGGCTACTGCCCGCTCCACGCCACCGGCATCAAGTACGACGGCTAGCGGCACGAGGAGCACGGGAACGTGCAGCCGCGGCGACCGGCAGCCACCCGACGAGAACCCGCTCGGCCCTCGCCACGACCGGCCACCGGAGGACGGCCGGTCAGAGCCGCTTGAGGAGGTCCTGCATCCGCTCGATCTCGGCCGCCTGGGTGGCCGCCACATCGGCGCTCATCTCACCGACGATCACGTCACTGCCGTCCTGCGCCGCGTCCTCGGCCATGTCGACCGCGCCGGCGTGGTGCTGAATCATTCCGCGGAGGAAGAGCCGGTCGAATCGCGCACCCCGGGCGTCCGCCAGCCGGTGCATCTGGGCGGGAGTCAGCATGCCCATCATCGAGTGATGGCCGTGTTGCCCGTGGTCGTACGTCTTCGGATCCTCCCCGCCTCCCGGCACCTCCATGTTGCGCTCCTCCAACCAGGCCGACATGGCCTGGATCTCCGGGGCCTGAGACGCGCTGATGCGTTCGGCGAGGACGCGCACGGCCTTGCTGCGGGCGTGCTCGTCCGCCAAGGCGGACATCTCCAGTGCCTGGGCATGGTGCGGAATCATCATCTGCATGAAGGCGACGTCGGCGTGGTTCCACTCTTGGGGGTGAACAGCGGTGTCGGCATCGCCGCTCGCGGCCGGCTCGCCGGGAGCACCCGGCCGGATCACCTTCGGGCCGTCCGGCTCGGTGTCGGAGCTGCACCCCCCGAGCGCCACCGCCAGGGCAGCGCAGAGCAGCAGACGTGAAACGAGCGTGGGCAGCGTGGGCATGCGACGGTCTCTTCCCGAGTAGAGGCCGATCTCGCAAGAATTCCGGCCCGAGGTCTTTACTTCCCGATGCCCGGCACGATACGACGTAGGTGACGTCTGTGGAAACCCCACAGCGATCTCATGAAAGGTCTCGGGGGATGTACTCCTTTCGACAACGAACACGTCTGCGCGCTCGACCGATCGGCCTGGCCGCCACAGCGGCCCTCACGCTGGCCTTGACTTTCACCGTCGCTCCGGGCGCCGCACATGAGGACGAGCACGAAGCAGCGGCCTCCAGCGCTCCACCGAACTGCACGGAGGCGGAGAAGAAGAAGCTGCAGAAGGGCAAGGACAACTTCTCCGACGCCTGCGCCCCGGGCGCCGGCCTGGCCCAGATGGACGACAGCAAGGCGCAGCTCGCTCCCGGTGAGACCGACAGCAGCGCGAACATGAGCCTGATCGCCAACTTGCCCAAACAGGGTGCGTTCGCGACGTTCGACGCCTTCAACAGCGATCTCGCGTTCAAGGGCGACCACGCGTTCGCCGGCAACTACAACGGCTTCATGGTCTACGACGTCAGCAAGCCGAAGAAGCCGAAGGCGGTGACCCAGGTCGTCTGCCCGGGCAGCCAGGGCGACGTGTCGGTCTCCGGCGATCTCCTCGTCGTGAGCGTCGACCAGAGCCGGAGCAGCAACTCCTGCTCCAGCACGGCTCAGGGGGCGGACGTGAAGTCGTCCTGGGAGGGCCTGCGCGTCTACGACGTCAGCGATCCGGCCAACCCCCAGTACGTGGCGGCGGTCGAGACCCCCTGCGGGTCACACACCCACTCGCTGGCGCCGGACGGCAGCGGCGAGAACCTGTACGCCTACGTGTCGTCGTACTTCCCGAGCGCGGCTTTCCCCGACTGCCAGCCGCCGCACGACAAGATCAGCGTGGTGAAGATCCCGACCGCGTCGCCGCGAGACGCCGCTGTCGTCTCGACCCCGGTGCTCTTCCCCGACGGCGGGAACCCACCGGGCAACTACTCGCGGGAGACCAGCGGATGCCACGACATCACCGCCTACCCGGCCAAGGACATCGCTGCCGGAGCCTGCATGGGCGATGGCATCTTGATGGACATCTCCGATCGGGAGAATCCGGTGGTCACCGAGCAGACCCGTGACACCGAGAACTTCGCGTTCTGGCACTCGGCCACGTTCAACAACGCCGGCACCAAGGTGGTCTTCACCGACGAGCTGGGCGGCGGCGGCGGGGCCACCTGCAACCCGACCGTGGGACCGCAGAAGGGCGCCAACGGCATCTACGACATCGCCGGGGGCGACCTCGTGAAGAAGAGCTACTACAAGATCTCGCGGACCCAGTCCAACACCGAGAACTGCGTGGCTCACAACGGATCGCTGATCCCGGTACCCGGACGGGACATCATGGTCCAGGCCTGGTACCAGGGCGGCATCTCGGTGTTCGACTTCACCGATTCCGCCAACCCCCAGGAGATCGCCTGGTTCGATCGCGGACCGCTCGCCAACGACAAGCTGGTCCTCGGAGGCTCCTGGTCGGCGTACTACTACAACGGCCACATCTACTCCAACGACATCCAGAAGGGGTTCGACGTCCTGGAGGTGCGGGACAAGGTGGTCGACCCGGCCCGGCGGGTCCGCATGGACGTGTTGAACCCGCAGTCGCAGTCGTCCTACGGCAACTGACCGGACCGGCGGCGAAGCCGGGCCGCTCCGCCAGGCGGGGCGGCCCGGTTTCTCACGCGCGAACGGCTGACGGCGGCTACCCGGACGTCCGGGCGTCCCACGCCCGCTCGAACTGACGCATCAGAGCCGGGTAGACGACGAGGTACCGGAACGGCCGGATGAGCGCCATGTACGCCTGGCCGAAGCGGCCACGCGGCTTGACGTAGACGGCCATCTGCCCCTGGTACCGGCCATCGCCCTGCTCAGCCCATGCCAGGTGCATGATGCCGTGGACGGTCCGGTTGGAGATCTCCGCGGCGAACTCGTCGGCGGTGCGGTAGAGCGGGGTGAACGGCAGGGACCCGAAGTCCACGTCGGCCGCGGTGCCGCGCAGGTCCGCCGGCAGCCGGCCGGCGAGTGAGATCTCGGTCGTCCCCGGGATCGGCAGCCCATGGGCTGCCTCCTCGGCACTGGAGATGCCGCCGAGCCCGAACCGCCGTCCGAGCAGGTCCCGGATGCGCCACAGGGTGCGCGCCGGAAGCGACGAGGAGTTTGCCGGGTCGAGGGACGTTCCCATCTCCAGCAGGGTCTGGAAGTCGTCGGCGTCGCCGCGGGCCGGCAGTTCCCAGACGTCCTCGACGGTGAAGTCCGGCGCGATCTCCTTGATGCGCCACGGTCCGGCCTCGTGGACCGCGTTCGGGATCCTCATGCCGCCGGCAGCACGTGATCGAGACCGGCGGAGCAACGCGTTCGTCGGCAGGCGTGGGTCATGCGGACTCCTTCGACGAGAGCGGGGCACGAGCGCTCGAGGGGCCCGCCCGGCGAGGGGACCTTATCGTGACTGTCAAGGTGACGCCATGACGAACCAGCCGACGAAACCCGTCCCGGACCTCGTCGGGCCCGGGTTGAAGCTGCTCTTCGTCGGCATCAATCCCGGGCTCACCAGCGCAGCGACCGGACTGCACTTCGCCCATGCGGGTAACCGCTTCTACCCGGCCCTGCGGGCCGCCGGGATCCTTCCCGACCACATCGGAACGCCCGCGGATGCCGCCCCGGCCCTCCTCGAGCGCGGGGTGGGCATCACGAATCTGGTGTCCCGTGCCAGCGCCCGCGCCGACGAACTCGACCCCGACGAGCTCCGCGCCGGTCGGGCCGACCTGGAGCGGTTCGTGCAAGAGCATCGGCCGCGTGTGGTCGCCGTCGCCGGCATCACGGCCTACCGCGCGGCGTTCCGCGAGCCCCGGGCCCGGGTCGGACGCCAGGATGCGGACCTCGGCGCGGCCGAGCTCTGGGTGGTGCCCAACCCGAGCGGACTCAATGCCCACGCCACGATCACGACGCTGGCCGAGGACTACCGCGAGGTTGCCCTGGCCGCCGGACTGGTATTACAGTCATCGAAATAGTTGTTTCTGATCCGTAATGTCCCGGAGGGACACGTGCCCGCGACCACCCTGGTTCGGCCGCTCACCGCACGATCGGTCGTGCTGAGCCTGCTCCTCGGCGCCCATCCGCCACGCTTGCCGGTGCGGGACATCGTCGACGCGGGTGAGGCCTTCGGCATCTCCCCCGCGACGATGCGGGTGGCGCTCACGCGACTCGTCCAGGCGGGCGACCTCCACACCGACCACGCGATCTACGCGCTCAGCTCGCGCCACCTGGAGCGGCAGCGGTGGCAGGACGCCGAGATGGAGCCGGCTCGTCGGCCCTGGGACGGCAGCTGGGAGACCCTCGTGGTCACCTCGACCGGCCGCGCGCCCGCCAGCCGAGCCGGCCTGCGGCGCCGGCTCGCCGCTCGACGACTGGTGATGGTGCGCGAGGGGGTCTGGATGCGACCTGACAATCTCGCGCGCGCCGACTCCCCCGAGCCCGACACGCTCCGCCTGCTCGCCACGCCCGACGACCCGCGAGGACTGGCGCAGGCGCTCTGGGACCTGCCGCTCTGGGCCGCCACCGGCCGCGAGCTGCTCGAGGCGACCACCGACGGCAGCACGTTCGCCGATCGCTTCACCGCAGCCGCCGCGCTCGTGCGCCATCTGCGTACCGACCCGGCGCTGCCCGACGACCTGCTGCCCGACGACTGGCCGGCGGCCGACATGCGCGCCGGGTACGAAGGCTTCCGATCCGAGATCAAGCACCTGCGCACCACAGGAGGTTCGACATGACCGCATCACCCGCGAGCACGCACGAGGTGACCAACCAGGTCCCGCCGCTCACCGGTCACGACACCGCGGATCATCCACTGTTCGAGGAGGCCCTCCGCCGAGAGGGCGCCACCGCCGCGCTGGAGGAGCTGCACGAGGTCGGGCGGCTCGCCGGCAGCACGCAGGCGATCGCACTCGGGGATCGCGCCGAGGCCCACCCGCCGGTGCTGCACACGCACGACCCCTACGGGCACCGCATCGACCAGGTGGCGTACGACGCGAGCTACCACGAGCTGATGGAGCTCTCGACCGGCTTTGGCCTGCACGGAACGCCCTGGGCGTCGGACGACCCGCACGCCCACCTGGTGCGCGCGGCGAAGCTGAGCGCCTGGGGACCGGTCGACGCCGGCCACCAGTGCCCCATCTCGATGACCTACGCCGCCGTCCCGGCGCTACGAGTCGACCCCGCGCTGGCGGCCGCGTACGAGCCCGGACTGACCGCGGCGGGATACGACCCCTCGTTCCGTGCGCCGTCGGAGAAGCAGTTCCTCACCGCCGGGATGTCGATGACCGAGAAGCAGGGTGGCTCCGACGTGCGGGCCAACACCACCGGCGCGCGGGAACAGGCCGACGGCTCCTACCGGATCACCGGTCACAAGTGGTTCACGTCGGCGCCGATGTCGGACCTCCTGCTGGTGCTCGCCCAAGCGCCCGGTGGCCTCACCTGCTTCGTCGTGCCGCGGGTCCTCCCCGACGGCACGGCCAACGGCATCCGGCTCCAGCGGCTCAAGGACAAGCTCGGCAACCACTCCAACGCGAGCAGCGAGGTCGAGTACGTCGACGCGATCGGCTGGCGGCTCGGCGAGGAGGGCCGCGGCGTGCCGACGATCATCCACATGGTCAACATGACGCGCCTCGACTGCACCATCGGATCGGCCAGCTCGATGCGGGCCGGGGTCCTGCAGGCCACCCACCATGCCGTGCACCGACGCGTCTTCGGCAAGCCGCTGGTCGACCAGCCGCTGATGCGCAATGTGCTCGCCGACCTCGCCGTCGAGGCCGAGGGCGCCACCACCGTCGCGCTCTGGCTCGCCGCTCTGACCGACCGCGCCGAGTCCGGCGACGAGCACGCCGCGATGCTGCGGCGGGTCAGTCTGGCGGTCAGCAAGTACCACGTGTGCAAGCGCGCGCCGATCCATGCGGCCGAGGCGCTGGAGTGCCTGGGCGGCAACGGCTACGTCGAGGAGTCCCGGATGCCGAGGCTGTATCGCGAGGCGCCGCTGATGTCGGTCTGGGAGGGCTCGGGCAACGTCGCCGCACTCGACACCCTCCGCGCCGCCGCCAAGCAGCCGGAGTCCCTGGCGGCGTTCTTCGGCGAGCTCGACCAGGCCCGCGGCGCGGACCGACGCTACGACGCCTTCGTCGACGAGCTCGGCACCGCCTTCGACGACCTGGCGACGATCGAGCACCGCGCCCGTCGCGTGGTCGGCGACATGGCCACCGCCCTGCAGGGCTCGCTGCTGCTGCGGCACGGTCACCCGGCGGTCGCCGACGCCTTCGCCGCCAGCCGGCTCGGACGCGACCGTGGCGACGTGTTCGGCACCCTGCCGACCGGCCTGGACCTCGCGCCCATCATCGAGCGATCGACACCCAAGGGCACCGGCGAGGCGCCGGAGGTCATCGCATGACCGCCGACGGCGAGCGCCCGGCCGCCTGGCGCGAGAGCGCTCTCGACGGCGAGGGCTCGCCCTACGCCGGCCGCGAGATGCCCGGCGAGGAGACCACCTACCCGACGCTCACCTACGAGGTCACGGGCCGCATCGCGCGCATCACCTTCAACCGTCCAGACCAGGGCAACGCGATCACCAGCGACACACCGCTGGACCTCGCGCACGCCGTCGAACGCGCCGACCTCGATCCCCGCGTGCACGTCATCGTGCTGTCCGGGCGGGGCAAGGGGTTCTGCGGCGGCTACGACCTGAGCGTCTTCGCCGAGAACGCGTTCGCCCCGGGCGACGAGGGCGGCGACCTGACCGGCACGGTGCTCGATCCGGTCGTCCAGATGAGGAACCACGATCCTGCGGGCACCTGGGACCCGATGGTCGACTACGCGATGATGAGCCGGTTCAACCGCGGCTTCGCCAGCCTGTTGCACGCCGACAAGCCGACGGTCGCGAAGCTGCACGGATTCGCCGTCGCCGGTGGGTCGGACATCGCCTTGTTCGCCGACCAGATCATCTGCGCCGACGACGTCCGGATCGGCTACCCGCCCACCCGCGTGTGGGGCGTACCGGCGGCCGGGATGTGGGCCCACCGCATCGGTGATGCCCGGGCCAAGCGGATGCTCTTCACCGGCGAGCTCATCGACGGACGCACCGCGGCCGAGTGGGGGCTCGCGGTCGAGTCGTGGCCGGCCGATGAGCTCGATGACCGCACCGAAGCTCTCGTCGAGAAGATCTCCCTGCTGCCGGTGAACCAGCTGATGATGGTCAAGCTCGCCCTCAACAGCGCCCTGCTCGCCCAAGGCGTCGCGACGTCCGGCATGGTCAGCACCGTCTTCGACGGGGTCTCCCGCCACACCCGCGAGGGCTACGCCTTCCAGCAGCGCGCAGCCACCGTCGGCTTCCGCGAGGCCGTCCGCGAACGCGACGAGGCCTTCGGCGACGACAAGGGGTCGCGCGACCGCTGACGCCGGGTCAGCGCTTGCCGCGGCCGCCCTCGGCCATGGCCCCGCTGAGCTTCGAGCCACCGCTGGCGGACTGGATGCGCGCTCCGAGGCCGGGCATCAGCGCGCCCACCATGGCTCCGGCGCGCAGCTCGAACGGAGCCACCACCAGCTCGGCCCGGTCGCTGCGCACCGCCTTGACGACAGCGGCGGCCACCCGCTCGGGCGTGACCGTGCGGACACCCGCGGGAAGCTTGGCGCCCGTCTCGACGAACATCCCGGCGTCGCGGACGAACCCCGGCTCGACGATCGAGATGCCGACGCCGCGGCCGGCGACGTCCTGCCGGAAACCGAGCGCGAAACCGCGCAGCCCGAACTTGGTGGCGTTGTAGAGGGATGAGTCGGTCGACGCGACCTTGCCGGAGACCGAGCCGATCAGCACGACGTGGCCACGACCGCGCTCCACCATGCCGGCGACCGCCGTGCGCGTCATGGCGATCGGCGCGTGCAGGTTGACGGTGAGAGCGCGGGCGAGCTGATCAGGCGTGTACTCCAGCAGGTCGCCCGACGTGGGCAGCGCGGCATTCGCCACCAGCAGGTCGAGCGGTCCGGCCTCGGCCATCAGTCGATCGACAGCCTCCAGGTCCTCGAGGTCGGCGGCGATCGCTACGGCGCCGAGCTCCTCGGCCAACGGCTCCAGCACCTCGCGTCGACGGCCGCTGAGCACCAGCTCGGCGCCCTCCGCGGACAGCCGGCGCGCGATGGCCTGACCGAGACCACCGGTGGCTCCGGTGACGAGGGCGCGGGAACCGCGCAGGTCGACGTGTGCACTCATGACGATGCTCCTGTGAGGTGGGATACGACGGGCGCCGGGGAGCACCGCGTCAGGTCGAGCTCGATGCGCGTCCTAGAGCCCGCGGCTCTTGCCGAACCGGGCCACGAGACCCTGGTAGGCCGGTCCGGTGACGCGCACGAACGTGTCCAGTGCGTAGGCGTCCCAGCCGATCAACACCCGTGCCTTGCCCCGCTCGACACCACGGAGGATGACCTTCGCCGCCTTCTCCGGGCTCACGTGGGCGAGCTTGTCGAACTCCTTCGACAGCTTCTCGTGATCGCGGCCCGCGGCCTGGTCGGCGTTGCGCGCGATGTTGGTCTTGATGCCGCCGGGGTGGACGCAGGTGACCTTCACCGGGCGCTTCCCGGTGACCATCTCCTGGCGCAGGGCCTCGGTGAAGCCCCGCACCGCGAACTTGGCCGCGTTGTACGCGCTCTGGCTCGGCACGGCGAAGATGCCGAAGATGCTGGAGATGTTGACCACGTGGCCGTCCCCGGAGGCGATCAGGTGCGGGAGGAAGGCCTTCGTGCCGTTGACCACGCCCCAGAAGTCCACATCCATGATCTTCTCGACGTCCTTGAACGACATCTCCTCGACGTTGCCGGTGTAGGCGATGCCGGCGTTGTTGAAGACCAGGTTGACCCGACCGAAGTGCTCGGCGACCTCATCGGCGTACGCCAGGACGCGCTCGCGCTCGGCGACGTCGAGGTGATCGGATCGCACCTCGGCGGCGCCGCCGGCCTCGATGAGCGCCCGGGTCTCGGCGAGCCCCTCGGCGTCGACGTCGCTGATGGCGACCTTCGCGCCACGGCGGGCGAGCTCGATGGCCAGGCCCTGCCCGATTCCGGAGCCGGCCCCGGTGACCACGGCGACCTTGTCGGTGAAGAACGACGACATGGAGATCCTCTCGAATTCAGATACCGACGGTATCCGAGTTGACGCTACCTCATGCCGATCGGGCTCGGCAAGGGTGTCGTTGGTCTCACCGGCGGCGACGCGGGGTGAGACGCACGTGCGGCAGCGGCGGGGCCGGGATGACCTGGCCGTCGTGCCCGTCGACGTGGCCGAATCGCGCCGCGGACTGCTCCCAGTCATCTCGCGCCCGCTCGATGTCCTCGTGGGTCCGCCCGATGAAGTTCCACCACATGACCAACGGCTCGGTGAACGGCTCCCCGCCGATGAGCAGCAACGTGGTGTCGCGCGGTGCGGTGAGGTCGAGCGAGGAGCGTCCCGGCTGGAGGTAGTGCATCTGCCGGTGCTCCAGGTCGAGGCCGGACACGCGAGCCGGACCGTCGACCGCGAGCACGGCGTGCTCGAACTCCGGCGCCAGCGGCACGGTGGCGGTGTGGTCGGCGGCCACGATCAGCTCCGCACCGATCAGCGGCGCGTGCATCGTGGCCTTCGAGCGGGCGTCCGCGAGCTCGCCGACGAACACGATGGCCCGCCAGCCCCGGCCACCGGTGCGGGGAAGGTCGGGCAGGTGCTCGAACGCCGGTGGGCCGCCGCGGGTCGCGTCCGGAAGCGCCACCCAGAGCTGGAGCCCGTGCATCATCATGTCGTCGCCGACCGACAGCTCGGAGTGGGAGACGCCGTCACCGGACGTCATGAGGTTCAGCTCACCGGGCTTGAGCACCACGTCGCTGCCGAGACTGTCGCGGTGCCGGATGTGACCGGCCAGCGGCCAGGTGACGGTCTGCAGGCCGGTGTGCGGGTGCGGCAAGACCCGCATCGGCTCACGCGTGGGTCCGAAGTGGTCGACGAAGCACCAGCTGCCCACCGTGGGGACCTCCCGGTGCGGGAGGGTGCGGTGGACGGTGAGCCCGCGCACGCCGCCCAGCGGCACGGCTCGAGGCTCGAGCAGCCGGTCCCCGGTCATCCCGCCAGCGTACGGGGCGCGGCGGTGCCGGGACGTAGAGTCACGGGGGTGGACCTCCCCGAGCTGCCGCCCCGCATCCGCGCCGCCACGCCCGACGACGTGCCGTCGATCCTGCAGATGATCGGCGATCTCGCGACGTTCGAGCGCGAGCCCGATGCCGTGCGGGCCACCGAGGCCGATGTCCACGCCGCCCTGTTCGGCCCCGATCCGTCGGCCTCCGCCCTGCTCGCGCTCGATGCCGACGGCGTCCCCGCCGGGCTCGCCCTCTGGTATCGCACCTTCTCCACCTGGGAGGGGGTACCCGGCCTGTTCCTCGAGGATCTCTACGTCGCCGAGTCCGAGCGCGGCTCCGGACTCGGTCGGTTGCTGCTGTCCGCACTCGCCCGGATCGTGGAACAGAACGGCTGGCGCCGGCTGGAGTGGAACGTCCTGCGCTGGAACACCGCCGCGATCGCGTTCTACGACGGCCTCGGCGCCGGCCCGCTCGATGAGTGGCTGACCTACCGGCTGGAAGGCGACGCCCTGCGCTCCGTGGCCGGCTGATGCACGGCGAACCGTAACGTTGCGAGGTGAAACTCGTTCTAGGTGCGGATCTGGAGAGCCTGAAGGAGCCGGTATGCCCCGCATCGTCCTGGTCGTCGTGTGCTCACTCCTGGTGGTGCTCTTCCCATCCGTCGCCGCCGAGGCACATGTGGAACGCCCGTCGTACTGGCCCGACCCGAAGCCGGACTGCACCATCTCCCCCTGCGCCGGTGGCGAGGTGCCGACGGCCCGGACCCTCGCGTCCGCGTTGGACCGCAAGGCGCCCGGCCAGACCCGCGTGGTCTGTCAGGCCGACTCGATGGATCGGGTGCGCGACTCCATCGCCAACGCGCGCGAGCGGGGCTACTTCATCCGCCCGACCGACCACCGCGAGTTCACGCAGGCCGAGGCCACCCAGCTGCTCAAGGTCAACAAGGGCCTCTTCAAGCTCTGCGACTACCGGGAGATCCAGCCCGCGGTGACGGACTCGGGCAACAACGACCGCGTCGTGGTGATGCCCGGCCTCTACACCGAACCGACCGCCCGGTCACAGCCCACGTTCGACCCGGCCTGCGACCAGTACGAGATCCCGGCGGAGAGCGGCGACCCGGGCGCGCTGAGCCACGACTACCAGATCCACTGTCCCAATGACGCGAACCTCGTGGCCGTCATCGGGCGTGGGCCCGACACGGCGCCGGTTCCGGCCCCGAAGGCGAACCGGCACGGCATCCCGAACCCGGGACCGTGCATCCGCTGCAACCTCCAGCTCGAAGGCTCCGGCGTCAGCGCCGACGACGTCGTCGTCGAGGCCGGCGACGCCGGGGCCGGCAACGGCGGCCCGTCGGCAGCAGGTCACAAGAAGGACGTCGGCATCTTCGCCGACCGGGCCGATGGCTTCGTCCTGCGCAATGTCACCGTGCGGCACGCGCGTGAGCACGACATCTACGTGCTGGAGACCGACGGCTACCTGCTGGACCGGTTCAAGACCTACTACGGCGGGGCGTACGGCGTGCTCACCTTCGTCGAGGACCACGGTGTCATCCAGAACTGTGTGGCCGCCGGCAACGGCGACTCCGGTCTGTACCCCGGATCGGGCGCGGCCACGACGGACAAGCGGTACGAAGCCTTCTACCCGGAGTACCGCTTCAGCCAGGTCATCCGCTGGTGCGACAGCTACCACAACCTCAGCGGCTTCTCCGGCACGAACAGCCACGGCACCTTGGTCACCCAGAACAACTTCTACGACAACGCCCTCGGCTTCACGTCGGACGTGTTCACGGCACCGGGCCACCCGGGCTTCCCGCAGCACGGCAACGTCATCGAGGACAACAACTTCTACGACAACAACTTCAACCCGTTCCTGCCCGACTCCGACGTGAAACCGTTCATCCCCGCCCCGGTCGGCACCGGGATGTGGCTCGCCGGCGGAAACGCCAACGAAGTCAAGAACAACCGGTTCTACGACAACTGGCGGCGCGGTGCGATGGTCTTCGCGGTGCCGGACGCCCTCGTCTGCGGTCCGCCGCCGGTGGGCAGCTCGACGCCGGTGCCGGACTGTGACCCGCTCTCGGTGTCGACGTCGTTCGACAACCGCCTGCACCACAACCAGATGGGCGTGAGTCCCAGCGGAGAGGTCAAGCCGAACGGTCTGGACTTCTGGTGGGACTCCTTCCCGGGCAACACCGGCAACTGCTGGTGGTCGAACTCCGCCGCACCGGGCAAGAAGGTGACCACCTCGCCGCTCCTCCTGCCCGGGTGCCTGGGTGGCACCGCACCGGCGACCAGCATCGGCGTCGGCGACGTGATCAACGAGGCCGAGCTGGTGGCGTGCTTCGCCGGCCTCACGCTCGACGGGTATCCCGAGGGCAACGACCAGCTCTGCTCGTGGTCGAAGACGCCACCGAAGCCCGGCGGCATCGGCGCGGTCCTGGCCGCCAACGAAACTGCACAGAAGATGGCCTTGGCCGCGATGTGCGTCGACGATCTCTCCAAACGCTTGTGCACCCCGTTCACCGGAAAGCTCACGAAGGCGATGGAGAAGATGGCGGCACTCGGGCAGACGATGCCCGATCCGGCCGTCGACACCACGGCCGCCGCGACCGACGGACCCCTGAGCGGCTTCACCTGCAGCTGGTGGCGTCAGGCCGACGCCGAGGACCGACTCGGGATCGTGCAACGGATCCGGGACTTCGCGACCGGCAAGGTCGACGGCACGAAGACCCTCGGGCACGGCGCCGGGATGTCCGACGCCCGGGCCACGCAGCTGTTCGAGGACCGTTGCAGCACCTTCCACGCCGGATCTTTCGCGCTCTACAAGCTCTACGGCGCGGCTGCTCCCTTCGCGGCCCTGTCGGACTGACGGACTGCGCCGAAACGGGTCAGTCGAGCATGCGCTGACGCAGCCGGTCGAGCGCTGCGGCATCTCCGCCGGCGTCGAGGAACCACCCCTCGACGCCGCGCGGGTGCTCGTCCCAGATCTCGAGCACGCCTTTCAGCGCCTCGGGTGCGACGACGTAGAACGACAACGGCACCGTGGCCTCGATCGTGTCGCGGTTCAACCGAGCGTCGATGGCGGCCCGAGCGTGCTCGGTGAGGATGAAGTCGGCCAAGACGTCGTCGTGGGTGACCCCCAGCAGCCGGAGCACGAGCGCGACGCTCACCCCGGTGCGGTCCTTGCCGGCCGCGCAGTGCACGAGGACCGGGCCGTCGGCATCGGCGATCTCGTGGACGACGTGGGCCAACAGGTGGGCGGCGTCCTCGACGACCACGCGATAGAGGGCGGCGAGCGTCTCGGAGTCGTGCAGCCGCGGGCGCAGCTCGTCGAGCAGCGGGAGGTTGACCAGCCGCATCGGGAGGTGATCGAGGGGATGACCGCTGGTCAGCTCGTGCGGCGAGCGCAGATCGATGACGACCGCGGGCGGCCAGGCGAGAGTGTCGGGAACGAGGTCGTCGGAGGCCGGAAGCGCGCTGCGCAGCAGGATGCCCGGCCGCACGCGGCGGCCGTCGTGGGTGAGGAGACCGGCGACATCGCGCAGGTTGGGCAGGTCCACGGGCACGTCGTCATCCTAGGTCCGGTGTCAGACAGCGCGATCAGCGCCGGCGATCAGCCCGTGCGCTGCATCACGAAACCCTGGCGGGCGTCGTGCCGGCGCTGATGCGCAGCCAGGAACTCCTCGACCTCGGCGGACTCGAGGCGACGCTGCGCGAGCGCCGTGGCGGCCACCATGGCATTTCGACGTGACGCGCGCTCCAGGTCCGCGGACCACCGCGTGGCGCCCTGGGTGGCGGCCCGGAGGAGCTTTCGAATCCCGTTCACATCCCCGACGGTAGGCAGCGATCGCGTCCACGGCGTCAACGCGATGTGACAGGCGTGTGAACTTCGCGGAATCCGTGGGCCGGACACCTAAAATGGCGGCGTGCGCACACTCCCGAAACCGACCGTCTCGGCCGCCGTCGGCGCTGGCGCGGCCGTCACGGGCTACTACGGATTTCTGTACGGCGAGAGCCTGCTCGCACGGCGTCTGATCGGCGTGACGGAGGACCGGCCGCCGTCGGCCGACGGCGTCTACGGCGACGACCACCCGGGCCCCCCGATCCGCTGCCTGGTGCTGGGCGACTCCGCCTGCGTCGGCTACGGCATGGAGACGGCCGACACCACGCCGCCCGCGCTCATCGGCATCGGCCTGGCCCACGTGCTCGACGCGCCCGTCGACATCCGGAACGAGGCCGTGGTCGGCGCGCAGACCGGCGACCTGCGGGAGCAGATCAACCGGGGACTCGCCCACCAACCGGACGTCGCGGTCATCGTCATCGGCACCAACGACGTCACCCACAATGTGCCCTCCGTGGTGTCGGCGCGCACGCTCGGCGCGGCGGTGCGGCGGCTCGTCGCCGCCGGTTGCGAGGTCGTGGTCGGCACGGTTCCCGACCTCGGCACCGTGCGGCCGATTCCCCAACCGCTGCGGTGGGTGGCCCGCCGGCGCAGCCGCGCCCTCGCTCGCCGGCAGATGATCTCGGTCGTCGCGGCCGGCGGTCGCGCCGTGTCGCTGGGCGACCTGCTCGGGCCGCTGTTCGAGGAGAAGTCCGACGTCATGTTCGGCGCCGATCGCTTCCACCCCTCCGCAGCGGGCTACGCCAACATGGTGTCGGTGCTCGTGCCGTCGATCGCGGCCGCCATGCGCGAGCGGGCCACCGCGGAGAACTTCGCCGAGGTCGAGGAGCCGCCGCGCGACCTGATGCCCCTGAAGGAGGCCGCGGACCAGGCCGAGCTGCACGTCGGCACCGAGGTGTCGCAGCAAGGCCGCTGGGCCACCGTGCTGCGGCGCCGGCGCGCCAGCTGACGCGGAACAGCGAACGGCCGGCTCCCGAAGGAACCGGCCGTCGTGCTGCTGCAGGTCAGTCGCTACCGCGCAGGATCGCCAGGATCCGCAGGAGCTCGATGTAGAGCCAGACCAAGGTGACCGTGAGGCCGAAGGCGGCGCGCCACGACTCACGCTCCGGCAATCCCGCTGCCACGCCCCGCTCGACGAAGTCGAAGTCGAGGATCAGCATGAAGACGGCGAGCACGACCGCGATGGCCGAGACGACCAGGCCGAGCGTGTTGAAGCCGCGCAGGCCCCCGGACTCGAGGACGCCGGTGAGGCTCAGCACGAAGTTGACGAGGATGACCCCGACGAAGCTGAACATCGCGATCGTGACGACCCTGCGGAACCTGTCGGTGACCTGGATGTTGAAGAACTTGTACGCCGCCAGCGTGCCGGCGAACGCCACCATCGTGGCCAGGACGGCCTGGAAGACGATCGAGGGCTCCCCGACGTAGGCCGCGACGAGCTTGGAGAACGCGCCGACGAAGACCCCCTCGACCACCGCGAAGGCGATGACCAGGGCCGGGCTGACGACCTTCTTGAACGAGTTGACCAGCGACAGCACCAAGCCGGTCAGCGCGCCGCCCATGGCGAGCGCGCCGGCGGTCTGGAACGCCCGGTCGCCGGTGTCGACGCTGCCGAGATCGCCGATGAAGAACCAGGTCGCGGCCGCGGCGATGATCAGCAGACCGAGCGAGATCGCGGTCTTCTCGACCACGTTGTCGAGGGTCATGCGGCCCTGGCCGCGCTCGGTGTGCGTGGGCGACGATCCGGAGGGGCCGTCGAGATCGACCTTCCACTCCGACGGGCGCGTGGTCACGGTGCCGCCGCGACCGTTGAAACCGTCGTTGCGGGCGAAGACCGGGTTGTTGCTCTGCATGGCTCCTCCATGGACGAGACGTCGTACCGACGTCGTTGACTTCATCGTATACAACGTCGCAGAACGCCGGATTGATCCCGGTCAGGGGGTGATTCGGTGCGTCGCGCCGTAGGCGTTGAAATGCCCGTCGCGGTTGAAGGCGAGGAGCGTCAGCCCGGCCGACGCGGCATGCTCGACGGCGAGGGATGACGGCGCTGACACCGCCGAAAGCACCGGGATTCCGGCGAGATGGGCCTTCTGCGCCAGCTCGAAGGAGGCCCGGCCGGACACCTGGAGCACCGTTCCCCGAAGCGGCAGCCGTCCATCGCGCAACGCCCAGCCCACCACCTTGTCGACGGCGTTGTGTCGACCGACGTCCTCGCGCAGGCACAGCAGCTCCCCGGCCGCGTCGAACAGGCCGGCGGCGTGCACCCCGCCGGTACGGTCGAACACCGCCTGGTGCTCGCGCAACCGGTCCGGAAGCCGGGCGAGCAGCTCGACGCCGAAGGTCGCGTCGTCGTCGGCCACCGCGGCGTGCGCCACCTTGTGGACCGCGTCGATCGACGCGGTGCCGCAGATGCCACACGAGCTGGAGGTGTAGACGTGCCGTTCCAGCGACGTGTCGGGCAGCTCCACGCCGGCGGCGAGCACGGCCTCCACCACGTTGAACGTCTGTCGTCCCGCGTCGTCGGTGCCGGCGCAGTAGCGCAGGCCCGCCAGCTGCTCGGCCGACCAGACGACGCCCTCGGAGACGAGGAAGCCGGCCACGAGGTCGAAGTCGTCGCCGGGCGTGCGCATCGTGACGACGTACGGCGAGCCGTCCAGCCGGACCTCCAGCGGTTCCTCGACGGCGAGGGCGTCCTCGCGCACGGCCGAACCGTGCGGAGTCGAAGCGCTCGACCCGGACTCGGCGGGTGCGACGTCCGGCCACCTACTCGCCGTCCCTGACCCGCGCGCACAGGGCGCCGGCCGCGTCGATGGCCTCGCGGATGTCATCGGCCGAACCGCCCGCACGTCCGGCGGCGATCCCGGCGAGGAACGTCGTGAGCGGCGCCGCGGTACGGACGAGGGTGTGGGCGGCATCGGCGGCGAGGTCGAGGACTTGATCGATGTCCACCTCGACGTCGTCGAGCCCCAGCTCGGCCGCCATGGCGGCCACCCAGTCATCGAGCGAGGTGTCAGTCATGGGTCCGCTCCTCCGCCACGTCCCGATCGTGCCACGTGTCGACGTCTCGTGTCGCCCGGGCCGGGAGGGCGATCTCGGTCAGTCGAGCGGCGCCAGCAGGCGGTGTACCGCGAGTCCGCTGAGCGACGGCTGGGCGGCGGCAGCTGCCTTGAGCGCCGAGGCCGACGCCACGCAGAGCAGGTGCTGGCGGTGGCCGCTCTCGTCCACGGCGACGGCGCCGTCGCCCCGCCGGGCCTGGAGCAACGGACCCAGCGCCTCGTGGAGGAACGGCTGGTCGCACGCGGCAAGCAGGACCCAGGGCGCGGTGACCTCGGCCAGTCCGGCGCCGATCGCGGCCGCCGGCCCACCGAACCGCGGGCTCTCCTGCACGACGATCGCGCCGGGGGCCTCGACGTCACCGACCACGACGATGCGCGCTGCGTCCGAGACGGCGGCCAGCGCGCGTTCCAGCAGGGTGTGCCCGTCGACGACGAGATCGGCTTTGGATGCTCCGCCGAGGCGGGTCGCACGTCCCCCGGCGAGCACGATCGCGTCCCAGGGTTCGCTCATCTAGGCGCCGACGTCGTGCAGATGGTGCTCGACGTCGTGGAGGAAGTACTGAGCAAGGGTGGCCACGGTGAACGTGGAGCCGTCGCTGCGGCGGCCGGTGCGCGACCACGCGTCGCCGGCCACGGCGTCGAAGACCCCGGCCACCCGCTCCCCCGCCTCGACCAGCTGCGGTGCGACGTCGGCAGGATCCTGCAGCTCGTAGTGGTCGGCCACTGCGGTCTCGTCCTGGTCCCAGCTCTCGAACTGCGGGTCGTCCTGCTCGAGCATCAGCGCGGCGCGGCCGGCGAACACGCGGAACACGTCACGCACGTGACAGGCGTACTCGGTGGGCGACCAGGTGTCCGCGTCCGGACGCTGTCGTGCGTCGTCGCGGCCGAGCGCCTCCTCCCAGCGCGGAAGGCCGGCGCGGATGCGGTCGCCGACCGTGGCCGGGTCGACCTGGCCGGCGTCGAGCCCGCACTCGGGGCAGGGTTCGCGCAGTACCCAGGTCCAGTCCTTCGTGTCCGGAGTGATCACGGACCTACGCTAGCTGCCATGGGTACTCCGCCGTACCGCACCGAGCCGGTGTCCTTCACCCGCCGCGGCGGTCGGCTCACCGAGCGGCAGCAGCGCGCCTGGGACGACCTGCACGAATCCCACGTCGTGGACCTGCCCCGCCACGGGCCCAGCACGTCGGTGCACCCCGGTTTCCGTCTCGAGGCCGAGCGGGTCTTCGGGCGCGCCGCGCCGCTGGTGGTCGAGATCGGCAGCGGGCGCGGCGAGGCCCTGGTGGCCGCGGCGGCCGACCATCCGGAGCACGACTTCCTCGGCCTGGAGGTGTACGTACCCGGGGTGGCACAGACGCTCGTGACGATGCGCCACGAGGGGGTCGACAACGTCCGGCTGGCGATCGTCAACGCCACCGAGGCCCTGACCACGATGCTGGACCCGGCATCCGTCCGAGAGCTGTGGACGTGGTTCCCGGACCCGTGGCACAAGAAGCGGCACCACAAGCGCCGCCTGGTCACGATCCCGTTCACCGCGCTCGTCGCGCGCGTGCTCCAGGAGGATGGCATCTGGCGGCTGGCCACCGATTGGGACGACTACGCCGAAGCCGTCGCGCACGTGCTCGCGGACTCACCCCACGTCGAGGGCGGGAGGACCGACCGGTACCCCGGCCGGGCCATGACTCGCTTCGAGCGCAAGGGCATCGCCGCTGGTCGCACGATCCACGATCTGCTGGCGCGGCCTAGACTGGCCGGATGACCGAGTCCACCATCGCCGAGACTCTCGGGATCACCACGGACTCGGTCGTGTGGGTCGTGGCCGACTCGGTCGAGGAGAGGGCGTTGCTCGACCCGCTCCCAGCCCGGGGTCGAGACCGTCGACGAGCCGATCGACGGCATGGATGCCGCGATCCTCCTCGCCGACAACCTCGCCGGACTGGAGGTCCGCCTCGACGAGGTGCTCCCGTCGCTCGGCTCGACCCCGGTCGCGTGGATCTCCTACCCCGCCGGGCACTCGCGCGAGCTCGGCCGCGACGCCCTCGTGAACCTGGTCGGCGAGTACGGGTGGGGCGTCGGACCGGAGATCCGGCTGGACGAGACCTGGGCTGCGGTCCGCCTGCGCCAGCTCTGAAGCGTCGTCAAGACGACGGCGAGCCGGCCGAGCGGGCGCCGGATGGGCCACCCGACGTCAGTGGAGGCGCAGATGGGTGATCCAGAGGCCCGGCGGCACCTGCTCGTCACCCTGCGGCTCGAACCCGTGGTGCACGTAGAGGGCGACGGCCGGGACGTTGTCGCGCCCGGTCGAGACGAGCACCGGACGCCCGCCGGCGCGCTCGACGATCGCCGACAGCAGACGCGTGCCCACGCCTTGGCGGTGGGAGCCGGGATCGACCATCAGGCGGTCGATGTCGAGGTGGTCGCCGTGGTCGCGCCAGGCGAGGGCGCCGACCAGCTCGACCCCGCGCCACATCACCACATAGCGGCCGCGCCACGCCGGCAGGGACACGTCGTCGTCCTGGAGGGGCGGCAGCCGGTCGTCACCGACGAGCTCGGCCTCCACCCGGTACGCCGCGTGCTGCAGCCGCAGCAGCTCGCCCGCGAACCACGGGTCGAGGGCCGGGTCGGGCGCGGCGATGATCACCTGCCCAGTATGTGTCGCATCGGTGCTCCCGGTGGGAGTCGAACCCACACTGGTGACGGTTTTAAGCCGCCCGCCTCTACCGATTGGGCTACGGGAGCGCCGCCCACCCTACGCTGGCGCCATGGCTGAGCTCCGCTGGATCACGGCCTTCCTGGACCTGCGGTCGGACTCCTTCGAACCGGCCACCGCGTTCTGGCGGGCGGTCACCGGAAGCGGGATCTCCGAGTCGCGTGGCGAGCACGGCGAGTTCGCGACACTCCTGCCCCGCGACGGCGACCCGTACCTGAAAGTGCAGCGCATCCGGGACGGGTCCGGCGGCATCCACCTCGACCTGCACACCGACGACGTGCCCGGTTTCGTCGACGACGCCGTGGCCCACGGCGCCAGGGTGCGGCAACCCGGTGACGTCGTGGTCATGGCGTCGCCGGGCGGGTTCACCTTCTGCGTCGTCGCGCACCCGGCCGGGAGGGCGCGCCCGACGCCGGTGCCGTGGTGGACCGGGGCCAGCATCGTCGACCAGGTGAGCCTCGACATGCCGGCGCCGCTGCACGACGCCGAGGCGGCATTCTGGGAGCGGCTCACCGGCTGGGAGCGAACGCCGGGTCGATTCCCGGAGTTCGGTTTCCTCGAACGGCCCGACCCGCAGCCGCTACGCCTGCTGCTCCAACGGCTGAGCTCCGACGACGGTCCGGTGCGCGCACACCTCGACCTCGCCACCGCCGACCCGTTGGCGGAGACCGTGCGTCACCGCGAGCTCGGCGCCGTCGTCGTCCGCAAGCACGACCACTGGACCGTGCTGCGCGACCCGGCCGGGCTGGAGTACTGCATCACCGAACGCGACCCCGTGACCGGCCGGCTGGCCCCTATCCCCTGACGTCGACCACGTTGATCAGCGGGCGTCCGGACTGCAGGCGGGCGACCTGCTCCCGCACGAGTGCCTCGACCCGATCGTGCATCGTCGTCACCGCCCCTCCGACGTGCGGCGAGATGAAGACGCCCGGGGTCGTCCACAACGGGTGGTCCGACGGCAACGGCTCGGGGTCCCAGACGTCCGAGGCGACCTGCACGTGGCCGCTGGCCGCATGGCGGACGAGCGCGTCGGTGTCGACGATCTTGCCGCGCGCGACGTTGACGAGGAGCGCCCCCGGCCGCATCGCACCGAGGAAGGCGTCGTCCACCAGGTGGTGGGTGTCGGGCCCGTACGGAACCGCGACGACGACGGCATCGACGCCGGGCAGGAGTGCGGGCAGCTCGTCGATGCCGTGGATGCTGCCGAACTCGTCGGTGCGGGCCGTGCGCGCGACGCGCACGAGGTCGACGCCGAATCCGTCGAGCCGTCGGCGCAGCTCGGTGCCGATGCCGCCGTAGCCGAGCACCAGGACCCGCGAGCCGAGCAGCCCGTGGTGCCAAGCCCGGGTCCAGACGCCCGCGGGCATGGCCCGGGCGAACTCGTCGAAGCCACGTGCGGCGGAGATGAGCAGGCCGACGGCCAGCTCGGCGGTAGGCCCTTCGTGGACACCGACCGCGTTGCACCAGGTGATCCCGTCGGGCACGGCGCCGATCGCGTCGTCGTAGCCAAGGGTCTGCGACTGGACCGCTCGGACCCGGGCGGCATCGAGCCGGGCCAGGTCGCCTTGCAGCACGTAGGGGCGGACGGCGAGATCCACCGGATCGCCCCCGGGCAGCGGGCTGGCGAAGTCCCAGACGACCAGGTCGACATCGGGCAGGTCACCGAACCGCGACATGGTCCGCTGGTCCGGAAGGCTGAGGCGAATCGTCACACCGCACCCCAGGCGATGCCGTCGAGGATGTCGTGCTCGCTGATGAGGAGGGTGCCGGTGTCGAGCGGCAGCTGGTCCAGGACGCGGTCGAGGACCAGCGCGCCACCGCCGATGACATCGGCACGACCGGGGTGCATGAACGGCAGCGCGCGCCGGTCGGCCACCGGCATCTGCAGCAGTGACACGCAGGCCGACCGCACGACGTCGATCGGCAGCCGGGCACCGTGGATGGCCTCGCGGTCGTACGACCGGAGCTCGAGCGCGTGCGCCGCGACGGTCGTGACGGTGCCGGCCACGCCGACGACCGAGTCCACCGGCGCGAGACCGGACACCGCCGGCGCCAGCACGGCGTCCAGGTGGTCCATGCAGGTGGTGACCTCGGCGACGGGTGGCGGATCGCTCGGCAGGAATCGCTCGGTGAGTCGCACCGAGCCGATGTCGAGCGACGTCGACCACTCGACCCGTGAATCCGCACCGACCACGAGCTCGGTGGACCCGCCGCCGATGTCGACGACCAGGGTCCGATCGGTCTCGATCCCCCGGGTGGCACCGACGAACGAGGCCAGCGCCTCCTCCTGCCCGGTGAGCACCTGCGGCCGCACGCCGAGAATCGACTCGACCCCGTCGGCGAACTCCTCGGCGTTCTCCGCGTCGCGGGCGGCCGAGGTGGCGCAGAAGCGGATCTCCTCGGCGCCGAGCATCGCGATCAGCTCGGCGTACTCGCGCGTGGCCTGCAGCGTGCGGTCGATCGCGTCGCGGGCCAGGCGACCGGTGGCGTCGACGTCCTGGCCGAGCCGGACGATGCGCATCTCGCGGACGAGCTCGCGTGCGCGCCCGTCGACCAGGTCGGTGACCAGCAGACGGATCGAGTTGGTGCCGCAGTCGATCGCGGCGACGCGGTCCCGACTCGGCATTCTTCGAGGATAGCGACGCGACTCAGGGGCGCTCGCAGGACGAGCCCGTCCACCAGTCGCCGAGCAGCTCCAGCGTCTCGTCGCCGAGGGGGTTGATGCCCGGTCCGGTGGCCAGGCTGTGCCCCACGAGCACGTGCAGGCACTTGACCCGCGCGGCATGCCGCCGGCGGAGATGCCGTCGATCTCCTCGACGTGACCCAGCTCTTCGCGCTCGCGCAGGTAGTCGCGGTGGGCCCGGCCGTAGGCGGCGGCCAGCGCTGCGTCGCTCGGCGAGCCGGTCCGTCATCTCGGCCATCAGGCCGGACGCCTCCAGCGTGCCGATGGCGCCGGTCAGGCGCGGGCAGGTGACGTAGTACAGGGTCGGGAAGGGAGTTCCGTCGGGGAGGCGCGGCTCGGTCTTGACCACGTTCGGATGACCGGACGGGCAGCGGGACGCGACGGCGACGATCCCCCGCACCGGGCGCCCGAGCTGCGCGGTGACCGCTTCGAGGTCGGAGGCAGCCACGCTCACTGCTTCTTCAACACCTCGTCCGGATCGGCGACGGGCTCTGGCTGGCTCGGCTCCTGGCCGGCCTGCTCGACGCTCCCCCAGAGCCGGTCGTACCACGCGCGGTCGCGCGTCGCGGGCGGTGGCGCGTCGAGGGTCGGCACGTCCCCCTGCACCGCACCGTCGTCGCCGATGACGCGGTAGCCGACCTCACCCGGCATCACCCAACCGAACCGGGCGCGAGCCTGCTGCTTGATGAACGCCGGGTCGTCGAACCGGGCCTTGGTGTCCTTGAGCTGGGCGATGGCGTCGCGCCGCATGATGATCTCGGCCTTCGCGGCCTGGATCTCGCCGCGCTGCTCCCACCACGCGTGCAAGGCCGACGTGTACGAGGCGACGAGCAGCAGCACGACGGAGAGCAGCATGACCGCGCGCGTGGTGAACCGCGGCCCTTGTCGACCGGGCTGCGTGGGAGGACGGGAGCGCCCCGTGCCGACCGGGCGCCGGCTCGCCGTGGACGACCCGGCCGGGCGTCGCGACGCCGACCGGCCCGGACCACGCGAGGCCGCCATGACCCTAGAGCACCAACCGCGGGAAGGCAGACGCGCCGGCGTAGACCGCCGAGGTGCCGAGCAGCTCCTCGATGCGCAGGAGCTGGTTGTACTTGGCCACCCGGTCCGAGCGGGCCGGGGCGCCGGTCTTGATCTGGCCGCAGTTGGTGGCGACCGCGAGGTCGGCGATGGTGACGTCCTCGGTCTCGCCGGAGCGGTGGCTCATCATGCAGGCGAACCCACTGCGGTGGGCGAGCTCGACGGAGTCGAGGGTCTCCGAGAGCGATCCGATCTGGTTGACCTTGACCAACAGGGCGTTCGCGGCACCCTCGTTGATGCCGCGCGCGAGCCGCTCGACGTTGGTGACGAAGAGGTCGTCGCCGACGAGCTGCACCCGGTCACCGATGGCTTCGGTGAGGGCGGTCCAGCCCTCCCAGTCGTCCTCGTCCAGCGGGTCCTCGATCGAGACGATCGGGTAGGAGTCGACGAGATCGGCGTAGTAGTCGGCCATCTCGGCGGCCGTCTTGGCCGAGCCCTCGAAGGTGTACGTGCCCTGGTCGCAGAACTCCGAGGAAGCGACGTCGAGCGCGAGTGCGATGTCGGTGCCGAGCTCGAGGCCGGCCTTCTCGACCGCGGTGGCGATCAGGTCGAGGGCGGCCCGGTTGGAGACGAGGTCGGGCGCGAAGCCGCCCTCGTCGCCGAGGCCGGTCGACAGCCCGTCGGCCTTCAGCACCGACTTGAGCGCGTGGTAGACCTCGGTGCCCTGCCGCAACGCCTCGGCGAACGTCGGTGCGCCGATCGGCGCGATCATGAACTCCTGGACGTCGACGTTGGAGTCGGCGTGGGCTCCGCCGTTGAGGATGTTCATCATCGGCACGGGCAGCAGGTGCGCGTTCGGCCCGCCGAGGTAACGGAACAGCGGCAGGCGGGCCGCCTCGGCTGCCGCCTTGGCCGTGGCCAGCGAGATGCCGAGGATGGCGTTGGCCCCGACCTTCGCCTTGTTGGACGTGCCGTCGACGGCGATCAGGACCTGGTCGATGGCGCGCTGGTCGTCGGCGTCGAAGCCGAGGAGCGCTGCCCCGAGCTTGCCGTTGACGGCGTCGCACGCCTTGCGGACGCCTTTGCCCAGGTAGCGCTCATCGCCGTCACGCAGCTCGACCGCCTCGAACTGGCCGGTCGAAGCGCCCGACGGGACCGCCGCCCGCCCGATGCTGCCGTCGTCGAGGGCGACCTCGACCTCGACGGTGGGGTTGCCACGCGAATCCAGGATTTCGCGGGCGCCGACGGCTTCGATGCTGGCCAAGAGACTGCTCCTCAAGCGGTGAGATGTGCAAAGGCCAGAGTAATGCGTCGTACCTCACGCCCGATCACCCCACGCGGGCTACGCCTCCGGGCGTGCCCGGGCCTTCTCTTCGGCCTTGATCCGGTTCCACTGTGCGTCGACCTCATCGGCCGTGGTGGCGACCGCATCCCCGAAGACGTGCGGATTGCGCCGCACCAGCTTGTCGGTGATGCCGGCGGCGACGTCGTCGACGTCCCAGCCGTCCGCGCCACCCGCCGCCACGGCCGCGTGGAACACGACCTGCATCAGCACGTCGCCCAGCTCCTCGCGCAGATGGTCCGGGTCGCCGGACGCGATCGCCTCCAGCGTCTCGTGGGCTTCCTCGGTCAGGTACGGCGCGAGCGACTCGTGGGTCTGCACCTTCGTCCACGGGCACTCCCGGCGCAGCCGGGCCATCACCTCGACGAGGTCGAGCAGGCGGGAGCCGGGAAGGTCGTGCGACCCGACGACGACCTCGACGAGTGGAGCGTCGCCGTCCACCAGCTCGGCGGCCACGTCCCGCGCCCATTGCAGGTCGCCGGGCGGAGCGATCCACACGACGTGGTCGCCGGCTGCGGGCCGGCTCAGCGAGAGCTCGACCTCGATGCCCGCGGCCCGGATGCCGTCCACGTGCGGGCCGTCCTCGGCCGAGAGCACCTGCGCGGCGTCTCGAAGCGCGTCCCAGGCCTGCAGCGTCAGCACTCCCGGCGCGACCCGAGGACTGAGGACCAGGATGCGCATCAGCTCGAGCACCGCTGCGTGGCGGGGAGCTCCTCCTCCTCGGCCGCGGGCCGTTCCTTGACCGGGACCGAGAGCGAACCGGTCGGGGTGTTCTGCAGACCGTCGCGCCCGATGCCGAACCGCGGGTCGAATCGAACCTCGCGACGGGCGAGCTCGGACTGGATCAGGGCGAAACCCTCGGTCCGGACCTGCGCGGGGTCGGCTTCTGGATCGCGGACCCGCTCCTCGCCGAGCAGCTGGGCGATCGCATAGGTGCGCTGGGCGTACTCGATCGTCTCGATCGCCGACTCGATCGCGCCGGCGTCGAAGGCCTCCGCCAACGCCTTCTCCTGATCATCACCCATCTCGTAGGTGCTGGGGCGCGGCTCGATCTCCTGTTCGCGGGCGAGCTCGCGCGCCACGACGCCGAAGACGAGGTCGGTGACGGCCTGCCGGCGGACGTCGGCGTTGCCGATCGGGGTGCCCTCCGGGGAGGACAGCACGGCCAAGCGGCAGTACACCTCGGCGGTGGCGTTGGCGCGGTCCATCGAGATGGTGGTGCCGCCGACGACGGCCGCTGCGCCGGGATGGACAGCCGTTCCGCAGCCCGCGAGCAGCAGCGCCACCGCGGCCGCGGCGAGGACGCGCAGCTTCATGGCGCCCAGCCTACCCACGGCCGACCCCGCCTCAGGCGGGTGGCACGAGGGTGTCGACGACGGTGCGCGTCCACTCCAGCAGCTCGCGGTCCCGCAACGGCACGCCGCCGACCGGAGCGGTGCGCGGATGCGGGACGAGGGCGACCTCGGCGGCCTGCTTGTAGATGCTCTTGGGGTGGATGCGCCGCAGCCGCAGCTGGGACGACTCCGGCAGGGCGACGCCACCGAACCGGACGTTGGAGCCCGCCGTGGTGACCTCGCTCAGGCCGGCCGCGCGGATGCGGACTCGCAGGCGGGCGACGTCGAGCAGCGTCTCGACCGTCGCCGGCGGCTCGCCGTAGCGGTCGACGAGCTCGGCGCGCAGCTCGGCCACCTCCTCGACGGTGCGGACGTCCGCCAGGTGCTTGTACATCTCCAGGCGCAACCGTTCGCTCGGGACGTAGTCGTGCGGCAGGTGCGCCTCGATCGGCAGCTCGATCTTGACCTCGCGCTCGGGCGCGCCCTCACCGCGGAACTCGGCCACCGCCTCGCCCACCAGGCGCACGTAGAGGTCGAACCCGACCTCGGCGATGTGGCCGGACTGCTCGCCGCCGAGGAGGTTGCCGGCGCCACGGATCTCCAGGTCCTTCATCGCGACCTGCATGCCGCCGCCGAGCTCGGAGTGCTGCGCGATGGTGGCGAGCCGGTCGTGAGCGGTCTCGGTGAGTGGCGTCTGCGGCGGGTAGAGGAAGTAGGCGTAGGCCCGCTCACGACCGCGCCCGACCCGTCCGCGGAGCTGGTGCAGCTGGGACAGGCCGAGCGTGTCGGCCCGCTCGATGATCATGGTGTTGGCGTTGGAGACGTCGAGCCCGGACTCCACGATCGTGGTGCACACGAGCACGTCGAAGCGCTTCTCCCAGAAGTCCACCATCACCTGCTCGAGTCGGTGCTCACCCATCTGGCCGTGCGCCGCTGCGATGCGCGCCTCCGGCACCAGCTCCTGCAGGCGCCGCACCGCCGTGTCGATGCTCTGGACCCGGTTGTGGATGTAGAAGACCTGGCCCTCGCGCAGGAGCTCGCGGCGGATGGCGGCGGTGACCTGCTTCTCGTCGAACGCCCCGACGAAGCTGAGCACCGGGTGGCGCTCCTCCGGCGGCGTCGTGATGGTCGACATCTCGCGGATGCCGGTGATCGCCATCTCCAGGGTCCGCGGGATCGGCGTGGCGGACATGCTCAGCACGTCGACCGCGGCCCGCAGGTGCTTGAGCGCCTCCTTGTGCTCGACGCCGAAGCGCTGCTCCTCATCGACGATGACCAGGCCGAGGTCCTTGATCCGGATGCCGGGTTGCAGCAGCCGGTGCGTGCCGATGACGAGGTCGACGGTGCCGTCCTCGAGCCCGGCCAAGGTCTCCTTCGCCTCGCGGTCGCTCTGGAACCGCGACAGCGGACGCACGTTGACCGGGAACTGGCCGAACCGCTCCGCGAAGGTGGCGAAGTGCTGCTGCACGAGCAGCGTCGTGGGGACCAGCAGGATGACCTGCTTGCCGTCCTGGATGGCCTTGAACGCGGCGCGCACGGCGATCTCGGTCTTGCCGTACCCGACGTCGCCGCACACCAACCGGTCCATGGGAACCGTGCGTTCCATGTCCCGCTTGACCTCTTCGACGGTCGAGAGCTGGTCCGGGGTCTCGACGAACGCGAACGCGTCCTCGAGCTCGGCCTGCCAGGGCGAGTCCGGTCCGAACGCATGGCCTCGGGTGGCTTGGCGCGCGGCATACAGCTTGATGAGCTCGCCGGCGATCTGGCGCACGGCCTTGCGGGCTCGGGTCTTGCGGGCACCCCAGTCGGACCCGCCGAGCCGGTCCAGGCTCGGCTGCTCGCCGCCGACGTACCGGCTCACCTGGTCGAGCTGGTCCATCGGCACGAACAGGCGGTCTCCGGGCTGCCCGCGCTTGCCGGGCGCGTACTCGATGACGAGGTACTCGCGCGCGGCGCCGTGGACCGTGCGATTGACGAGCTCCACGTAGCGTCCGACGCCGTGCTGCTCGTGGACGACGTGGTCGCCGGCCGTGAGCTCGAGCGGGTCGACCTGCTTGCGCCGTCGGGACGGCATGCTGACGCGTTCGGCGCGATCGGCCGCTCGCTGGCCGACGAGGTCGTCGTGGGTGAGGACGGCCAGACCGCTGGTCGGCAGCACGAGACCATGGTCGAGCTGCCCGCAGAGCACCTGAACCACTCCCGGCGCGGGGTCGTCGGTCAGCGCCGCCGGCACGTCGTTCTCGGCCAGCCACTCGACCGTGCGCTGGGCCTGGCCGTGACCGGGGACGACGATGACGACGCGGCGTCCGTCGGCCAGCCAGCCGCGGATGTCCGTGAGCGCCGACTCGGTGTCCCCCCGGTAGGCCGGCGTCGCCTCGACGTCGGAGTCGTGCACGTCGTCGAGCCCGAACGGCGACAACCCGAGCCAGGCGTGACCGAGCGCGCGGGTCTCATCGTGCGCGTCGTCGAGGGTGTGGAACGCGGCCGGCTCGAGGTCGATCGGCGCCTCCGCGCCGGTCGCCGCCGCCGCCCAGGACGCCTGCAGGAACTCCTCGCTCGTGGCGACGAGGTCGGCGGCCCGCGCGCGGACCCGTTCGGGGTCGCAGATGAGGACCGCGGCCGGCTGGGGCAGCAGGCTGACCAGGGACTCCATCTCGCCGACGAGCACCGGAGCCAGCGACTCCATCCCCTCGACCGCGTGTCCCTCGGCCAGCTTGGTGAACAGCTCACGCAGCGATGGATGCTCAGTCGCCAACATCGCCGCGGTGGTGCGGACCTCGTCGGTGAGCAGCAGCTCGCGGCACGGCGGCGCCCACAGGTCGTCGACGCGGCCCAGCGAGCGCTGGTCGGCGACCGCGAACTGGCGGATCTCCTCGACCGTGTCGCCCCAGAACTCCACGCGGAGCGGGTGCTCCTCGGTGGGCGGGAAGACGTCGACGATGCCGCCGCGTACCGCGAACTCGCCGCGTCGCTCGACCAGGTCGACGCGGACGTACGCGGCCGCAGCGAGCGCGGCCGACGAGGGTCGCCAGGCCATGGTCGTCGCCGGTGGTGACGGCGACCGGCGCGAGGTCTGCCAATCCCTTGACCTGCGGCTGCAGCAGCGAGCGGACCGGGGCCACGACGACGCGCAGGGGCCCGTTGGCCGTGGCGCGCGTGGAGCCGGCCCCGTCGTCCGGCGCGAGGACCGGGTGCACGAGTCGCCGCAGCACGGCCAGCCGGCGGCCCACGGTGTCCGAGCGGGGTGACAGGCGCTCGTGCGGCAAGGTCTCCCAGGCCGGGTAGAACGCCACCGCGTCGGCGCCGATGAGGTCGCCGAGCTCGGCGACCAGGTCCTCGCCCTCACGTGCGGTCGCGGTGATGATCAGGGCTGTTCCCGTCCGCGAGATCGCGGCAGCGGCGAAGGGGCGCAGCGACTCCGGCCCGCGCACCGTGAGCTCGTCGGCGCCGCCGCGGTCGACGAGCCGCGCGACACTCCGGTCGGACTCCACCAGCCGGGCCAGCGTCGCCAGCGGGGCCGAGAGGTGGGCGGTCGAGGTGCTCACCGGTTGAACGTGCTCTGCGTGGCCTCGAGCCCTCGGGTCAGCACGCTCTCGACGGCGTCGGCGGCCTCCTCGACGTAGACCGGAAGCTCCTTGCGCTCGGTCGAGGAGAAGGCTTTGAGCACGAAGTCGTGGACCGCCTGCTGACCCGGGCGGCCGTCCGACGCCGATGCGCACCCGGTGGAAGTCACCGGTGCCCAGGGACTGACGGACGCTGCGCAGCCCGTTGTGGCCGTTGTCGCCGCCGCCGAGCTTGACGCGCAGCCCGCCGAAGGGCAGGTCGACCTCGTCGTGGACGACGACCAGGTGCTCCGGCTCGACGTCGTAGTAGGAGACGAGCGTCGAGACCGGGCCGCCGCTCTCGTTCATGTAGGAGCGGCAGCGGCCGACGACGGCCCGTTCCCCGCCGAGACGGCCCTCGACGACGTCGGCACGGTTGGAGGAGTGCGCCTTGAGGCCCGCGCCCATGCGTGCGGCCAGGACGTCCACGACCAGATGGCCGACGTTGTGCCGAGTGGCGGCGTACGACGGACCCGGGTTGCCGAGCCCGACGACCAACCAGGTCACTCGTCCTCGGAGTCCCCACCGGCGGACTCGCCCTCGGCGGACTCGCCCTCGGTGCCCTCGCCCTCGGCCTCGTCGCCCTCGGCGCCTTCGCCCTGTTCAGCGAGCTCCTCGTCGGACAGCTCGTGCTCGATGCCGGCCTCGGCCTCGGCCTCCTCGAGCTCGGCCTCGATCTCCTCGGCCGTCGGGGCGGCGATGACGTTGACGATGAGCCACTCCTCGGGGATCGCCAGCGTGCTGCCGGCCGGGAGCTGGAGGTCGCCGGCATGGATCTGCGCGCCGACCTCGAGACCCTCGATGGACACCTCGACCGACTCCGGGATGTGGGTGGCCTCGGCCTCGACCGCGATCGTGGAGTTCTCGGTGACGACCAGCGCCTCCGGGTGCGGCTCACCCTCGAGGTGGACGCGGATGTCGACGGTGACCTTCTGGCCCTTCTTCACGATCAGCAGGTCGGCGTGCTCGATGAGACCCCTCAGCGGGTCGCGCTGGACCTGCTTGGGAATCGCGAGGTGGGTGTCGTCGCCGACGGAGATCGAGAGCAGGGCGTTCGAGTTCTTCAGCGCGAGCGCGAGGTCGTGCCCCGGCAGCGTGATGTGCGTGGGGTCGATGCCCGAGCCGTACAGCACGGCGGGCACCTTGTCGGCGCGCCGGATGCGGCGGGCGGCGCCCTTGCCGAACTCGGTGCGGTTCTCGGCGGCGATCTTGATCTCGGCCACGGGGGTGATGCTCCTCGGAAGTCTTCGTCAGTCGTCAGGTCTGCGGGTGTGCACGGTTCGGGGCGCTCGACACGGCACTCAGCAGCGGAGCGCCCGTCGATCACGGCCTGGGACTTCGTCCCGACCCTCGCCGAGGCAACCGTGGCAGTCTAACGCAGCGCTTCCCACCACGGGAAATCGCCCGTCGTGGTACGGGTGTGCTGCTTCACCGGCACGGGGTTCACCAGGTTCAGCCGCTAGCGATTCTTCTTGCGCGACTTCCGTTGCTGCTTCGCCTTCTGACGGGCCTTGTTCTTGGACTTGCTCTGGCGCTGGCGCTCGTTGACGTCCGGGTCGCCGCCGGCGACGGTGCCGTCCTCGCCGCGGACCTCGACGTCGCCGCCCTCGGTCGGGGCGGAGTAGGAGAGCTTCTGGGCCTTGCGCTGCTGCAGGCCCTTGGCCTGCAGGTTGAGCTGCGGCTGTGCGCCGACGGCGGCGGCCGGCGTCGTGGCCTCCGACTCGGTCTCGACCTGGACGTCGAGGTTGTACAAGAACCCGACGGACTCCTCGGCGATGCCGTCCATCATGGCGCTGAACAGGTCGTATCCCTCGCGTTGATACTCCACGAGCGGGTCGCGCTGGGAGTAGGCACGCAGGCCGATGCCTTCGCGCAGGTAGTCCATCTCATAGAGGTGCTCGCGCCACTTGCGGTCGAGCACGCTCAGCACGACCCGTCGCTCCAGCTCACGCAGCACGGGTCCGCCGAGCTCCTCCTCGCGCCGGGCATAGGCGGCGCGCGCGTCCTCGGTGAGGATCTCCTGCAGGTACTCGCGTGACAGCGCCGACCGCCCACCGGCCTCGGCCTCGACACCCTCGACCGTGAGGCCGATCGGGTAGAGCGTGCCGAGGGCGGTCCAGAGCTGCTCGAGGTCCCATTCCTCGGCGAAGCCCTCGGTGGCACCGCTGACGTAGGCGCCGACGACCTCGCCGATCATGGCGTGGACCCATTCCTGCATGTCCTCGCCCTCGAGCACCTGGCGGCGCTCGGCGTAGATGACCTCGCGCTGCCGGCTCATGACGTCGTCGTACTTGAGGATGTTCTTGCGGGCGTCGAAGTTCTGCGCCTCGACCTGCGACTGTGCAGACGCGATCGCACCGGTGACGCGCTTGTTCTCGATGGGAACGTCGTCGGGGATCTTCATCGTCTGGAGCACCCAGTTGACCCAGTCGGCCTTGAACAGCCGCATCAGGTCGTCCTCGAGGGAGAGGTAGAACCGCGTCTCGCCCGGGTCGCCCTGGCGTCCGGAGCGTCCGCGCAGCTGGTTGTCGATGCGGCGCGACTCGTGCCGCTCGGTGCCGATGACCGCCAGGCCCCCGGCGGCGGTGACCTCGTCGTGCTCGGCCGACACCTGGGCCTCGATCTGTTTCAGGGTGTCGGGCCACGCGGCCTCGTAGGCCTCGGAGTCCTCGAGCGGATCGAGGCCCTTGTCGCGCAGCGCCTGGTCGGCGAGGAACTCGACGCTGCCGCCGAGCATGATGTCGGTGCCGCGACCGGCCATGTTGGTGGCCACGGTGACCGCACCCTTGTGGCCGGCCATCGCGACGATGGAGGCCTCGCGCTCGTGCTGCTTGGCGTTGAGGACCTCGTGCGGCACGCCGCGCTTGCGCAGCTGCTTGGAGAGGCGCTCGCTCTTGGCGACGCTGGTCGTGCCGACGAGGATCGGCTGGCCCGTGGCGTGCCGCTCGACGATGTCCTCGACGACGGCGTCGAACTTGGCGTCCTCGGTGCGGTAGACGAGATCGGCCTGGTCGACCCTGGCCACGGGGACGTTCGTGGGAATCGGCACCACCCCGAGCTTGTAGATCTTGTCGAACTCCGACGCCTCGGTGAGCGCCGTGCCGGTCATGCCGGCCAGCTTCTCGTAGAGGCGGAAGTAGTTCTGCAGCGTGATGGTGGCGAGGGTCTGGTACTCCTCGCGGATGCGCACGTTCTCCTTCGCCTCGATGGCCTGGTGCAGGCCCTCGTTGTAGCGGCGCCCCTCGAGCATGCGGCCGGTGTGCTCGTCGACGATGAGCACGTTGCCGTCGATGACGACGTAGTCCTTGTCGCGCTTGAACAGCTCCTTCGCCTTGATGGCGTTGTTGAGGAAGCTGATCAGCGGGGTGTTGACGGCGTCGTAGAGGTTGTCGATGCCGAGCTGGTCCTCGACCCGCTCGATGCCGTCCTCGGTGACCGCGATCGTGCGCTTCTTCTCGTCGACCTCGTAGTGGGTGTCGATCTGCATGCCGCCGACGATGCGGGCGAACTCGCCGTACCACTTGACCTCGTCCTCGGTGGGTCCGGAGATGATCAGCGGCGTGCGGGCCTCGTCGATGAGGATCGAGTCGACCTCGTCGACGATGGCGAAGTGGTGACCGCGCTGCACGCACGCGGCGAGGTCGTCGGCCATGTTGTCGCGCAGGTAGTCGAAGCCGAACTCGTTGTTGGTGCCGTAGGTGATGTCCGCGGCGTAGGCGGCGCGACGCTCATCGGGCGTCATGCTCGGCAGGACCTGGCCGACGGTGAGGCCGAGGAAGTGATAGACGCGGCCCATCCACTCGGCGTGGTACTTGGCGAGGTAGTCGTTGACGGTGACGACGTGGACGCCCAGGCCCGACAGGGCGTTCAGGTAGCACGGGAGGGTGGCGACGAGGGTCTTGCCCTCACCGGTCTTCATCTCGGCGATGTTGCCGAGGTGCAGTGCGGCACCGCCCATGATCTGGACGTCGAAGTGACGCTGGCCGAGCACCCGCCGGGCCGCTTCGCGCACCGTGGCGAACGCCTCGGGCATCAGGTCGTCGACGGTCTCGCCGGCCTCGAGTCGCTCGCGGAACTCCTGGGTCATGCCGCGCAGCTGGTCGTCGGTCATCGCCTGGAACTCGTCCTCGAGCGCATTGACCTGCGTGGCGATTCCCTCGAGCTGGCGAAGGATCTTGCCTTCGCCCATGCGGAGGATCTTGTCGACGATCTTGGGCACGAAATGGCTCTTCCTGAGGGAACTGACGGACTGGGACAGTCTAGGCGGTGCCCAAGGCCGTGGTCTGGGGCGCACGGGTCGCGGCCTGCAGGGGTGTCGCGAGATCGCCCCGGTGCGCCACCGACACCGCGTCGAGGCCGAGCCAGGCGGCCATCAGGCTCAGCTCCGCGGCCAGCTCGTCGGCGGTGTCGTCGGGCGCGTGCGGCTCGGCCCAGGCACCCTTGACCCGCAGCACGCCGGCGGCGCGGTCGGCCTTCAGGTCGACACGCGCCACGAGGCGGTCGCCGAGCAGGAACGGCAGCACGTAGTAGCCGTGGACGCGCTGGTGCTCCGGCACGTAGATCTCGATGCGGTAGCGGAAGTCGAACAGCACCTCGGTGCGGGTGCGCTCGAAGACGAGCGGGTCGAACGGGCTCAGCAGCGCACGCGCCCGCACCCGGCGCGGGCGCACGGCATCGGCGTGCAGGAACACCGGACGCTTCCAGCCGGTGATCGTGGCGGGGACCAGCTCGCCGGTGTCGACCAAGGCGGTGATCGCGCGTGTGGTCGGTTCCGGGCTGAGCCGGAAGTAGTCGCGCAGACACTGAGCCGACCCGATGCCCAGGGCGCTGGCCGCATGCCGGATCAGCTCCAGGTGCGCCTCGTGCTCATCGAGTGCCGGCCGGGCCAGCACGTGGGGCGGCAGGACCCGCTCCGGCACGTCGTAGACCCGCTCGAACTGGCTGTTGCGTCGGGCGGCCGTGACCTCGCCCTTGTAGAACAGGTACTCCAGCGCCATCTTGACCTCGGACCAGTTCCAGCCCCAGTGGTCCTTGTCGCGGGGGGTGTCGCTCTCGATCTCGCGGGCCGTCAGCGGACCGTTCGCCCGCACCTCCGCCAGCACCCATGCGACGACGTCCGGCTTCTCCTCGATGATGCGCGCCATGCTGCCCCACATCGAGGCGCCCGAATCCATCCGGAACTGAAAGGCCGGCCGGAGGTTGACGTCGACGAGCGCCGCCTCGTGGGCCCAGTACTCGAACAGCCGACGCGGCGCGCGGCCGGCAGCACGGTGCAGCAGCTCGACGTCGTAGGCGCCCAGGCGCGAGAACAGCGGCATGTAGTGAGCACGCTGCAGCACGTTGACCGAGTCGATCTGGAAGAACCCGAGCCGGGCGATGGTGGCGTTGAGGTGACGAGCCGCGACCGGGCCGGATGGACGCGCGCGCGTGAACCCCTGCGCCGCCAGCGCGACCCGACGCGCCTGCAGAGGACTCAGAGCGACCACGACCCCAGCATTCCCGACGCCACCGACACGTCGGGTCGCGACCCGGGCCGGTTGCTCCTATTCGAGCAGGTTGCTGCGGACGGCGTACATGGCCGCTTCCATGCGCGACTTCATCTGCAGCTTCTCGAGCATGTTGCGGATGTGGTTCTTGACGGTGTTCTCGCTGATGAACAGCTCTTCGGCGATCTCGCGGTTGCTCTGCCCGTGCGCGACCTGCCGGAGCACCTGCAGCTCACGTGCGGTGAGCTGGCCGGCCGGGCTCGGGCTCTTGGTCATGCTGACGAACTCGTCGAGCAGCTTGGTGGCCATGCTCGGACTGATCAGGGACTGACCGCTGGCGA
Source organism: uncultured Actinomycetota bacterium (assembly GCA_963695295.1). Lineage (GTDB taxonomy): Bacteria > Actinomycetota > Actinomycetes > Propionibacteriales > Nocardioidaceae > Aeromicrobium. Next base: position 639,541 of record OY968771.1, read on the forward strand.
CCAGTCGCACGGCGTCGGCGACCTGGTCGTACGTCGAGCCGTCCTTGAGCAGGTAGCCCGAGGCGCCGCTCTTGATCGACTCGTAGAGGTCGGTCTCCTCATCGCTCGCGGTCAGCATGATGATGCCGGTCGTCGGCGAGATCGCCTTGATGGCGGCGCAGGTGTCGACGCCGCTGCGGCCGGGCATGCGGACATCGAGCAGCACGACGTCCGGCGGGTCCTTCTCGACGGCCGCGACCGCCTTGTCGCCGTCGTCGACCTCGTCGATCTCGAGGGACTCATCGGCGCTCAGCACCATCGTCACGCCCCGGCGGAACAGCTCCTGGTCGTCGACGAGGAGCACGCGGATACTCGGACCTCGGTCAGCCACGACTCCGATCATGCCACGTTGCGCCGCTGTTGCCACGGGTGCGGACGTGACGGCTGTGCTCAATCGGTGACGTCGAGGTGGATGACGCCGTAGTCGTAGCCTCGCCGCAGGTAGACGACGCTGGGACGCATCGAGTCCTTCTCCATGAACAGATAGAAGTCGTGGCCGACGAGCTCCATCTCGTGGAGGGCCTGTTCGAGCGTCATCGGGACCGCCTCATGGGTCTTCTCCCGCACGACGAGCGGGCTGTTCTCCCCCTGGACCTCCATGCCGGCGACCGAGTGCGTGGGAACGGCGTCGTCGTCAGGTCCGGGAACGACGAGGCCGGCCGGAGGGTCGGCGGTGGCCTCGGCCAGCGAGGTGGGCTTGTGCTGCCCGTGGCTGATGCGGTGCCGGTCGTTGGCGCGACGCAGGCGCGACTCGAGCTTGTCGATCGCGGCGTCCAGCGCCGAGTGCTGGTCGGTGGATGCCGCCTCGGCTCGGACCGTCGGGCCCCTGGAGAGCAAGGTCATCTCGACGCGGGCGGCCTTGTCATGCTGACGCGGGTTCTTCTCGTGGGTGATCTCCACTTCGACCCGAAGAATCTTCTGACGCTGGTCGTACTTGTCGATCCGGTGGAGCTTCTCGAGCACGTGTTCCCGGAACCGGTCGGAGATCTCGCTGTTCCGACCTGTGACGACGATTTCCATGGGGCCTCCCTGCGTCCGGAACGTGGCTCCCGCCACACCTGTGACCGTAGACCGGGTCCGGCTCAGTTTCCAGCGGTGCTGGTGAGTGGATCACGAGCGGACTCACCGGCGCACCCGGTGGGCGACCGTCGCCGCGGCGGCAACGTGGAGTCCGGCGTCGGCGAGGGCTCGAACGCGCCTCGCCCAGCGTCGCGCCGGTCGTGACGATGTCGTCGACGACGACGATCTCCCGGCCGGCGAGGCCGGAGGATGAACGGAGCGCGAAGGCACCCTCGAGGTTGCGCCGACGGTCGTCGGCTCCCAGACCGGCCTGATCGGCGGTGCGTCGGACCAGCTGAAGCGCCTGCCGCACGCTGACGTCGGCGCCGGCCCGCTGCAGCAGCTCGGCAGCGGACCGCGCGAGCTCATCGACGAGGTCGGCACCGCGGGCACGCCGACTGCGGCTGCTGGTCGGCACCGGGACGAGGACGAGGCGTCCCGTGCCCGCCACCTCGGCCACGGAGGCTGCCAACAGGTGGGCGAGCGGACGCAGCAGCACGAACCTGCTCTCCTCCTTCCAGGCGACGATCGCGAGTCGCAGGACGCCGGCGTGCTCACCGGCGGAGGCCACCCGGGTGGGCGTGGACCGCACGACGGCCGGTTGCGGAGCCACGTCGGCCGCGCAGACCGCGCACAGCGAGCGGGCCGCGCGGCCGCACCCGGGGCACTCCGCTCCCAGCAGCAGGTCGACCGCGGCGGTCGTGAGATCCATCCGGCAAGGCTGGCGCGCTGCGCTCCCGCCAGACCGGTCGTGCACGAGCGATGTGGACTGCGTGCCGACGCTCACTCGCCCGTGGACAGCCCCGTGAAGCGTCGGTCGTCGACGAGGCGCCACAAACCGTCCGGTGGGAGGTACCAGAGCCGCTGCTCGGCGTCGACGACCCAGCGGCCGGACTCGCTCCCGATGCGGTCGGCGAGCGTCGTGGCGTCGACATCGGGCAGCAGTGGCCCGCCCCCGGTGTCGCCGCCGGCCAGGTCCGTGCCGTCGAGTGCCACGTCGTACAGCTGGACGCCGGCGTCACTGGCCCCGAGGAATCCGACGCGTGTGGTCGAGACCCAGCCCACCGACCGAGGACGAGCGACGCCGATCGGCAGGACGCGGGGAGCACCGAGTCCGGTGACGCGATCGTCCTTGTCCCTGCGCACTGGGCCGACGAGGAGGGTCCCATCGCCTGATCGCGTCGTGGCCGCGTACCAGCCGTTGTCGGGCGAGATCGCGAACGACTCCACCGCCCCCCGGAGGTCACCGGTGGCGAGGGTGCGCGGACGGCGGCCCTCGACGACCCGGACGCGAGTCGATCCGGCGGGGCGGTCGACGAGCCAGAGCCGGTCGTCGCGGTCCCAGTCCGGTGCGATGAATCCGTCGCCCGGGACACTCAGTGCGTCCCCTCCGTCGCGGTCCGTCACGCGGACCTCGTTGCGCCCGCCGAGGACGGCGGCCACGGCGTCGTCGCTCACGACGGCCTCCACCGCACCGCGGGCATCGCGACCCCACTCGCCGGGGAAGGGACGGACGGCGGCGCCCTCGATCTCGACCAGCTGGTCGTCGAGGACGGCGTAGGTGTGGTCGTCGCCGGTGGGCGGGCCGAACCCGCCCCATGCCTCGATCGGGTGAACTCGCTCGCCGCGGGCCGACAGGATCGCCGTCCCGGCCGTGATGCGGACGCCCTCGAGGCCGGGAACGGACCGCAGCGTCCACACGATCTGGGCGGCCAGGCGGTCTTGTCCCGCCTCGGACAGGCGGGTCCGCGGCGCCGAGAACTCCACGTCCGCGACATTCCTGCTGATCGTGACCGACGGCCGCAGGTCGCCGGCGTCCGGAACGTAGGTGCGCAGCGTGCCGGCCGTGCGGGCGGGGCCGCGCGCCAGGCTGGTGACCAGGCCGGTGGGGAGCTGGTCGCCGACGGCCAGGTGGACGAGGTCGGCGACGAGGCGCTCACCGGAGGCGTCGAAGAACAGCAGCGGGTACGGCCGGAAGTAGTCGCCGTAGTAGGTGCGCGTCACCATGACGCCGTCCTGGGGGTTGGCGATCCGCCATTCACCGTCGACCCGCTCGAGCCGGTAGGTGCGCTCCCGCTTGCCCCTGCTGCGGGTGTGGTGCCCTTGCCGATCCAGCCGGGCGACCTCCGTGCTGCGCAGGAGGACGTCCACCGCGCGGTCGGAGTCCGGCCCGGGCAGGGTGACCTCGGGGCTGGTGTACACCCGGACCCCCTCCGAGGACCGCCAGCCGCGCGCCGCCGCCGGCGTGAGGTACGACGCGGCCGTGCCGGTGGAGACCGGGTAGGCGAGCATCGCGTCCAGGTACCCGCGGACGATCTGCTGCGGGGAAGCGCCACGGGACGGTCCGATCGGCTCGTACCGCACCGTGCTCTGGTCCGGACCACCGTCGTCGGCGACCCGCTCGACCGGCCCGGACGACGGGATGCCGGCGCACCCGGCGGCCACCGCGGCCACGACCACCAGGATCAGGCGCCTCATGCGAAGACCGACTGGACGACGGGCTCGGGACCGCCGCCGCCGTCCTTCTGCTCGTCGGCGGACGGGACGGTCTTCGGCAGCGTGAGGACGAACTCGCTGCCCTCCCCCGGTCGTCCCCAGGCCTGCAAGGACCCGCCGTGCAGCGCGGCGTCCTCGCGCGAGATCGGCAGACCGAGTCCGGTGCCGCCCTGGGTACGCGCCGGGTCGGCCCGCCAGAAGCGGTCGAAGACGCGGAGGTTCTCGTCGCCGGACAGGCCGACCCCGAAGTCGCGCACTGCGAGCGAGACGAGCTCGTCGTCTTGGGCGATTTCGATCTCGACGACCGGCGACCCGCTGTACTTGGCCGCGTTCGTCAGCAGGTTGCGCACGATGCGATCGATGCGCCGGATGTCGGCCTCGACGACGGCGGGCCCGTCGGTGCCGACCAGCCGGACCTCGATCCCCTCGCGTTCGAGCCACGGGTCGTCCGCCGCCCGCCGGGCGACCGTGGCGAGATCAACGGGCTCCAGCTCGAGCTGGGCGGCGCCGGCGTCGAACCGGCTGAGGTCGAGCAGGTTCGACAACAGCTCCTCGAAGCGGTCGAGCTCACTCTTGAGCAGCTCGGCCGAGCGAGCCGTCTGCGAGTCGAATCGCTCGCGTGCGTCGAACAGGACGCTGCTGGCCATCTGCACGGTGGTGAGCGGGGTGCGGAGCTCGTGGGAGACGTCGGAGACGAACCGTTGCTGGAGACGGGACAGGTTCTCCAGCCGGCGGATCTGGCTCTGCAGGCTGGCCGCCATCTGGTTGAACGACGTGCTCAGGCGGGCGATGTCGTCCTCGCCGCTCACGTGCATCCGCTGCTCGAGACTGCCGGCCGCGTACCGCTCGGCGATCCGGCGGGCCAGTCGGACCGGGTTGAGCACCTGGCGCGAGACCAGCCAGGCGACGCCCCCGACCATGAGCACCATCGCGAAGCCACCCAGCAGCAGCGCCTGCCGGACGAGGTCGAGGGTGGCCTGCTGCTCCGTCATCGAGAACAGGTAGTACATCGCGTACGAGTCTCCCGTGCGTGGTGCGCGGAGACGACTGCCGACCACGACCGCCGGTTCGGTCTTGCCCTGCCCGGTGACCGAGAGCCCGGAGTACGTCCAGAACGTGCCGGGCGAGCGGGTGACCGAGCGGCGCAGGTCGGCGGGCAGCGAGCCCGGCGCGATCGCGGCGGAGGACCGCACCGGCGTCTCATCGCCGCCCAGCGGGCCCTCCAGCACCAGCTCGTACGCGCGCCGGCCACCTCGGACGCCGGTGAGGGAGTCGACCATCTGGGTGAGCGCCTGGGCCTGCGTGTCCGGCTCGGACTCCAGGGCGGCGTCGAGCTGGGCCTGGGCGAGCTCGATCCCGGACCGCGCCTCGCGCGATCGCAGCCGTGCGCCGGGAGTCGGCGAGACCGTCGGCGACGTCGCTGAGCAGGGCCCATCCGGTCGCGCCGATCACGAGCGTGCTGAGCAGCACCGTGCTGGCGACGACTCTCGCCTGGATCGAACGGCGCCACAGCTGCGCGACGTTTCGCATCCGGCGTCACGGCTTCATTCGTCGGCCGTGATCGGCGTGATGGCCTGGTACCCGACACCGCGAACCGTGCGGATGACCTGCGGATCGTCGGCATCGTCCTCGATCTTCGACCGCAAGCGGGTCATGTGGACGTTGACGAGCTTGGTGTCGCCGGGGTGGTGGTAGCCCCAGACCTTCTCCAGCAGCACCTCGCGGGTGAACACCTGCTCCGGGCTGCCGAGGAGGCAGGCGAGCAGGTCGAACTCCAGCGGGGTGAGGTCGAGCGACTCGCCCTTGCGGGTGACCGTGTGGCCGGTGGGATCGAGCACGATGTCGCCGAACTCCAGCGGCTCGGCGAGCTGGTCGGTGCGCCGCAACCGAGCCCGGATCCGGGCCACCAGCTCGGTGTTCTTGAACGGCTTGGTGATGTAGTCGTCCGCCCCGGCCTCGAGCCCACGCACGACATCCGGGGTGTCGGACTTGGCGGTGAGCATGATGATCGGCACCGCCGACGTGGCCCGGATGTGCCGGCACACGCTCATGCCGTCCAGTCCCGGGAGCATCAGGTCGAGCAGCACGACGTCGGGCTTGAAGGTCGTGAAGGCGTCCATCACCAGGTCGCCGGAGCGGCAGACGGTCGTGGTCAGGCCCTCGCCCTCCAGGACGATCGTCAGCATCTCTGCCAGCGAGGCGTCGTCGTCGACGACCAGCACCCGGTCGCGCTTGCTGCGCCGATAGCTCACGCGTCGTCCCGTCGATGGTGCGGGCGAAGCGAGCGTCGGGGGGTGGGGCTGCTCATGAAGTCAATGCTGACTCAGTAGCGGTACTGCTCCGACTTGTAGGGCCCGGCGATGTCGATGCCGAGGTACTCGGCCTGCTCCTTGGTGAGCTCGGTGAGCTCGACGCCCAGGGCGTCGAGGTGCAGGCGGGCGACCTCCTCGTCGAGGTGCTTCGGCAGCACGTGGACACCGAGCGGGTACTCCTCGAGCTTGGTGAAGATCTCGATCTGGGCGAGCACCTGGTTGGTGAACGAGTTCGACATCACGAAGGAGGGGTGACCCGTCGCGTTGCCGAGGTTCAGCAGTCGACCCTCCGACAGCACGATGACCTTCTGGCCGTTGTCGAACTCCCACACGTCGACCTGCGGCTTGATCGTCTGGCGCGTCACGCCGGGCAGCTTCTCCAGGCCGGCCATGTCGATCTCGTTGTCGAAGTGACCGATGTTGCCGACGATCGCCTGGTGCTTCATCTTCTGGAAGTGCTCGACGGTGACGACGTTGAAGTTGCCCGTCGCCGTGATGATGATGTCGGCCTCGGGCAGGGTGCTCTCGAGGGTCTTGACCTCATAGCCGTCCATCGCGGCCTGAAGCGCGCAGATCGGGTCGATCTCGGTGATGATCACGCGGGCGCCCTGGCCGCGCAGCGACTCCGCGCAGCCCTTGCCGACGTCGCCGTAGCCGCAGACCACGGCCACCTTGCCGCCGATGAGGACGTCGGTCGCACGGTTGATGCCGTCGATCAGCGAGTGGCGGGTGCCGTACTTGTTGTCGAACTTGCTCTTGGTGACCGAGTCGTTGACGTTGATCGCCGGGAACAGCAGCGTGCCGTCGCGGAAGCGGTCGTAGAGCCGCAGCACGCCGGTCGTCGTCTCCTCCGTGACGCCCTTGACCTGGGCGGCGATGGTCGTCCAGCGGTTCGGGTCGGTCTCCAGCGCGCGGCCGAGGACCCGCAGGACCTCTTTGTACTCGTGGTTGTCGGTCGTGTCCGGCGACGGCACGGCACCGGCCTTCTCGAACTCGACGCCCTTGTGCAGCAGGAGCGTGGCGTCGCCGCCGTCGTCGAGGATCATGTTCGGGGTCTCGCCGTTCGGCCACACCAGGATCTGCTCGGCGAGGTCCCAGTACTCGGCCAGCGTCTCGCCCTTCCAGGCGAAGACCGGGATGCCCTGTGGGTCGTCGGGGGTGCCGTCCTTGCCGACGACGACCGCGGCGGCGGCGTGGTCCTGGGTGGAGAAGATGTTGCAGCTGGCCCAGCGCACCTCGGCGCCCAGCTCGGCCAGCGTCTCGATGAGGACGGCCGTCTGGATGGTCATGTGCAGCGAACCGGCGATGCGGGCGCCCGCGAGGGGCTTCTCGGCGCCGTAGCGCTCGCGCATGGCCATGAGTCCCGGCATCTCGTGCTCGGCAAGGGTGATCTCGGCGCGGCCGAAATCGGCCAGGGACAGGTCAGCAACGTTGAAATCCATGGGCGCCATCGTACCTGCAGGTGGCGAAGCATCCGCACGCACGGCCACGGCCCCGGGTCGCGGCGATGCGGGTCTCCACGTACGGTGTTCGGTGGTGCCGTGACGGGGGTCACAGCATTGCGCTTCCAAGGGGGATCCACCATGTCCGACCGCACGCCCGCGCGTCCGGCCCCGCCCGGGCCAGGCCGACTCATCGCCGCGTCGATCGCGCTGGCCGTCGGGATCATCGTCCCGCTGCTGGTGTGGACGTACGCCCGTTCGGCACCTGCACTCGGCGGCATACCGTTCTACTTCTGGTACCAGTTCTTGCTGGTCATCGTGGCCGTCGCGCTGACCGCCATCGCGTACCGCCTCGTGACCTCCCACGACCGCGACCGTCGCGCCTCGGAGGGTCTCGATCGAGGTGACGACGCGTGAACGACATCGACCCGGTGGCCCTCGGGGTCTTCTTGTTCTTCTTCCTGCTCGTCACGGTCATGGGCTTCCTCGCGGCGCGGTGGCGACGTGCGGCCAGCCTCGACTCCCTCGATGAGTGGGGGCTGGGCGGACGCAGCTTCGGCACCTTCATCGCCTGGTTCCTGATCGGCGGCGACATCTACACGGCGTACACGTTCATCGCCGTGCCGGCGCTGCTGTACGCCGGCAACGCGATCGGCTTCTTCGCCGTGCCGTACACCGTGATCCTGTACCCGATCATCTTCGTGTTCCTGCCGAGGTTGTGGTCGGTGTCGCACCGGCGTCGCTACGTCACCCCGGCCGACTTCGTCCAGGGCCGCTTCGACTCCAAGACGCTGGGCCTGGCCGTCGCGTTCACCGGGATTCTCGCGACGATGCCGTACATCGCGCTCCAGCTCGTCGGCATCCAGGCCGTGCTGGACGTCCTCGGGCTCGGCGGCGGCGAGGACGCCGGCTGGTTCGAGCGGGACCTGCCGCTGTTCATCGCGTTCGCGCTGCTCGCGGCCTACACCTACTCCTCGGGTCTGCGGGCGCCGGCGCTCATCGCGTTCGTCAAGGACACCCTCATCTACCTGGTCATCATCGTCGCGGTCATCTACCTGCCGACCAAGCTCGGCGGCTGGGGCGGCATCTTCGATGCCGCCGGGGCGTCCTTCGATGCCTTCAACCGCGAGAACGCGGACGCGATCGAGGCCAAGGAGGCAGCCCCGAAGGGCCTCATCCCCCAGATGGGAGCAGCACAGTGGGCGTACGCCTCGCTGTCGCTGGGCTCGGCACTGGCGCTGTTCATGTATCCGCACTCGGTCACGGCGGTGCTGTCGACGAAGAACCGCAACATCATCCGTCGCAACGCGGCGCTGCTGCCGGCGTACTCCTTCCTCCTCGGCCTGCTGGCCCTGCTCGGGCTGGCCGCCATCGCCGCCGGGGTCGAGGTCGACAACGCGCAGCTGGCGATCCCGCAGCTCTTCGAGCAGGAGTTCAGCCCGTGGTTCGCCGGCGTCGCCTTCGCCGCGATCGCGATCGGGGCGTTGGTGCCCGCCGCCATCATGTCGATCGCCGCGGCGAACCTGTGGACGCGCAACATCTACAAGGCGTACATCAGGCCGGATGCGACCGACGCCCAGGAAGCCCAGCAGAGCAAGCTCGCGAGCCTGCTGGTGAAGTTCGGGGCGCTGACCTTCGTGCTGGCCCTGCCGAACGACTTCGCCATCAACCTGCAGCTGCTCGGGGGAATCTGGATCGTGCAGACGCTCCCGGCGATCGTCGTCGGCCTGTACACCCGCTGGTTCCACCGCTGGGCTCTCCTGGCCGGCTGGGGCGTCGGCATGGTGTGGGGCACCCTCGCCGCGTACAACACGCCGGTCATCGGCAAGCCGGGTTCGCACTTCGGCGGGTCCGTCGGGCCGCTCGAGGTCTTCGGCGTGCCGATCAGCGACAACCTCATCTACTTCGGGTTGACGGCACTGGTGCTGAACCTCCTGGTGACGACGATCCTCACGATCGTGTTCCGCGGGGCTCGCGTCCCGGCCGGTGTCGACGGCACCAGGCCGAGCGACTACCACGCCGACGCCGGCGACCCGGAGGTCACCGAGGAGCTCGACCCGATCGCGACCCCGCCCACCACCTAGCCCGGCGACCTCGGGTCCGTCAGTGGCCCGGGGCCTCCGGAACCACCGGGCGCTCGGCGGGCTGGTAGTCGTCGCGGTGGATGTCGGGTTCGAGGAAGACCTGCGTCGCCATCGGCTCGGCCGCGCGCAGCGCGCGCTCGGCGGCGTTGATGGTGTCCGTCACGGCGACGGCGGACGCCTGCGCCGGCACGGCGATCTTCGCCGCGACGAGCAGCTCCTCGGGCGCGACGTGCATGGTCTTGAGGTGGATGACCCGCTCGACGCCCTCGGTGGACGCGAGCGCCGTCCGGATGAGGGCGACCGACTCCGGTGTGGCTGCCTCGCCGAGGAGCTGGCTCTTGACCTCGACGCCGAGGATCACGGCGACGATCACGAGCAGGACACCGATCACGGCGGACCCCATGACGTCGAAGTACAGGTTGTGCGTGATGAGGGCGAGTCCCACACCGGTGAAGGCCACGACCAGTCCGAGCAGCGCGGCGAGGTCTTCCAGCAGGATGACCGGCAGTTCCGGCGCTCTCGAGCGGCGGATGAACTGCCACCAGCCGCGCTCTCCGCGGACCTTGTTCGACTCGATGATGGCTGTGCGGAACGAGAACGACTCCATGACGATCGCGACGCCCAGGACGTACAGCGGCACGTACTTCCATCGGCTCTCCAGGAGCCCGCCTTCGCCATGGCCGTCGGCGAGCTCGTGGAACTTGTGGTACGCCTCGTACAGCGCGAACAACCCGCCCACGCTGAACAGCACGATCGCGACGATGAAGGCGTAGATGTACCGCTCGCGGCCGTAGCCGAAGGGGTGCTCCTCGGTGGCCTCGCGCCGGGCCCGCTTGCCACCGACCAGCAGGAGCGCCTGGTTGCCCGCGTCCGCCACGGAGTGGATCGCCTCGGCGAGCATCGACGCCGACTGGGTGAGCAACCAGGCGGCGAACTTGGTGATCGCGATCCCGCTGTTCGCCAGCAGGGCGGCGACGACGGCCTTGGTCCCTCCGGAGGTCGCCACGTCAGCCCCTGGCGGACAGGTCGCGCGCCTCGTCGACGAGCATCACCGGGATGTCGTTGCGCACGGGGTAGGCGAGCTGACACGCATTGCAGACCAGCTCCTCGGCGTCGTCGTCGACGAACAGCGTGGCCCGGCACTGTGGGCACACGAGGATGTCGAGCAGGGCGGGGTCGAGGTTCATGCGGCCACTGTACTGATCCGTACCGGTCGGTCAGCGGGCGCGAATGAGACCGAGAACGTCATCACGCACCCGGGCCATCGTGGGCTCGTCCGAGCCCTCCACGTTGAGGCGCAGGAGCGGCTCGGTGTTGGACGCGCGGACGTTGAACCACCAGTCGTCCGCGGTGACGGTGAGGCCGTCCATGCGGTCGAGGTCGTGCTCGGCGTAGGCCTCCTCGAGCCGGGCGATCACCGTGCCGGCGTCGTCGACCCGGCTGTTGATCTCACCCGAGGAGGAGTAGCGGGAGAACTCGGCCATGAGCCCGCTCACGGTGCGGTCGCCCTCGGCGAGTGCACCCAGCACGTGCAGGGCGGCGAGCATGCCGGAGTCGGCGAGGTAGAACTCGCGGAAGTAGAAGTGGCCGGAGTGCTCGCCGCCGAACACCGCACCGGTGCGTGCCATCTCGGCCTTGATGAGGGAATGGCCCACCGGTGTGCGGACGGCGTGGCCGCCCCGCTCGGCGACGATCTCCGGCACCGCGCGGGACGTGATGACGTTGTGCAGCACCGTCGCCCCCGGCTCGATGGCCAGGTGCCGCGTGGCGATGAGACCGGTGATGGCCGACGGCGACACCACCTCCCCCGTCTCGTCGATGACGAAGCAGCGGTCGGCATCGCCGTCGAAGGCCAGGCCGACGTCGGCCCCGCGCTCGCGCACGGTCTGCTGCAGGTCGACGAGGGTCGAGTGGTCGAGCGGGTTGGCCTCGTGGTTCGGGAAAGCGCCGTCCAGCTCCAGGTAGAGCGGGATGAGCTCGACGTCGAGGCCGGCGAAGACCGCCGGGACGGTGTGCCCGGCCATGCCGTTGCCGGCGTCGACCGCCACCGTGAGGCGACGCCCCTCGACCGGGGCGAGGTCGTGCAGGGTGCGGACGTAGGTGTCCAGGAAGTCGAGGTGCTCCAGCTCGCCGGCGGGCTCGGGAACGCCGTCCAACCACGCGCCGGCCGCCTCGGCCATCGCGGCCAGTCCGGTGTCGAGGCCGATCGGCCGTGCGCCCGCGCGGCACATCTTCAGGCCGTTGTCGCCGGCCGGGTTGTGGCTCGCCGTGACCATGACGCCGGGGAGGTCGAGCACCCCGGATGCGCAGTAGAGCAGGTCGGTCGACGCCAGCCCGATGTCGACGACGTCGGCTCCGCGCGAACGGATGCCGTCGGCCACGGCGCGGGCGATCTCCGGCGAGGACGCGCGCATGTCGCGCCCGACCACGGCCTTGCCGCGTCCTTCACCGATCTCGGTCTCGTCGGCGAAGGCCGCCCCGAGCGCGCGGGCCAGGGCGGCATCGAGCTGTTCGGGCGAGCGGCCGCGGACGTCGTACGCCTTGACGACCGCGGCAAGACGTGGATCCATCAGGCCCCGCCGCCGGGCGGCTGGGTGACCGGGTCGAGATCTGGAGACTTCACCAGCCGGAGCGGCGGCGGGCCGTCCGGCGGTGGTGGTGCGACCGGCCGCCCGGCCTCCCGGACGGCGTCGGCCAGGGCGAGGAGGTCGTCGTGGGAGGGCTCGATGGTGTCCGGGTCCGGCGCGAGCCGCAGCACGTTCCACCCACGGGGAGCGGAGAGCCGTTGCGAGTGGATGGCGCACAGGTCGTAGGTGTGCGGCTCCGCGAGGGTGGCGAGCGGGCCGAGGACCGCGGTCTGGTCGGCGTAGACGTACGTCAACGTCGCGACCGCCGGCAGGGAGCACGCAGACCGCGTGCACCGTCGTGATGCACCCACGTCGTGAGGGTAACCGGCGGTCGCGATCAGCAGCGTTAGGCTCACCGCATGAGTGGCGGCGGCACCGGCAAGCCCTACCTCGGCGGCCAGGTCACCGGCCCGCGGCCCGGGCGCATGCGGGACCGCCGTGGTCGGGGAGCCCGCGGTCCCATGGCCCTGCCCGGACCCCTGTCACCCCTGAGCGTCCCGTCCCACCGCACCCCGCGCGAGCAGTTCGACGTGCTGGTCGCGGTCGTCCTGGCGGCCCTGGAGACCCACTTCGCCGCCGAGCCCGAGCCGGTCGACGTCGTGGTCGAGGAGGCCCCGCTGCTGCCGCCTGCGTGGTCCGACGACGTGCCCACGAGCACCGCCGTGACGGTCGACGGCCGCTCGCGCATCGTGCTCTATCGGTTGCCGATCACCCAACGCGCCGGTCCGGGAGGCCAGCTCGAGGACGCCGTCTGGACGGTCGTCCTCGACCGCCTCGCCGAGGTCTGGCAGATCTCCCCCGAGGACCTCGATCCGCGCTAGCCGACGGTGCGGACCTGCGGACCGAGCACGGTGACGGGGGCCGCGGTCAGACCGAGGGACGCGATGCCCTGGCGCCGTCGATACGTCGCGGCGCCGACGACGTCGCCCTCGGCCCGCACGAGGACGTAGGCGACGCCCTTGGCGTCGAGGACCTTGCGGGACGCCAGGTCGACGCCCTTGGTGGTTCCGGGATCAATCGAGACCTCGGCCTCGGCCAGCCGGCGCATCCGTGCGTCGAAGGCGGCCAAGCGGACCGTGGCCTTGCGCCCCGGCGCGGTGAGCACGAGCTCGGGCGCCGCCAACCCGCCGCCGAGATCGATCGGGACGATCGCGGCTCCGTCGAGGGCCGGGGCGGACTCCATCACCGCCTGGTCCTTGACGTTCGGCGCGACCCGCACGGACGCGGAGACGGGCTGGTCGGAGCGGAGGCGAAAGGCCGAGCGATCGGCGCCGGCCGACGTCGGCACCTCGACCGCCCGGAGCTCGCCCGGATCGAGCTTCACCGAGGCCAAGCCCTTCGGCGCGATCCGGCCCTTGGCTCCGATCACGGTGACCGCGACGCGGGCGGTCGAGGAGGTCGGGTTCAGCAGGATCAGGGTGCGCCCCTTCGCGCCGCCGGGAATCCCGGCCACGACCTGCTCGCGTCGCGGCGCGCGGGTCGGTTGCAACGACTCGGTTCCGCCGAAGACCGAGGTGGACGTGTCCAGAGCGGTGACCGCGAGCGAGCCGCGACGCCGCACGACGCGGACCGCGAGCTCGGCCTCGCCACCTGCGAGTTCACGCAGGTCGACGCGGCGGACCGTGAAGGGGTCCACCACCACCCCCTGCGCGTCCAGCGCATCGATCCGGCCCTGGGCTCCCCAGAAGGACAGGTCGGCGACGACCGGCGACGAGGACATGTTGGTGAGGACGAGGGACGTGCGGTGCTTGGCGACGGAGCCGGCCCCGAGGAACCAGCTGTCCTCGACCGTCGGCGGGCAGGAGCCCACCACCAGGCCGCCGCCGGCGGACTTCGGGACGACCGCGGTGAAGAAGCCGGCCGCGCCCGAGCCCCGACCGCGCTGGTCGACGAGGACGCCGTCCGCGGAAACGTCCGCCCGCCGCCAGCGCGAGGCATCGGCGAGCTCGTCGACGGGCGCGCGATCGGGCAGGAGCCGGCCCGTCGCCGAGGTCCCGGCGGCCACCTGGCCGGCAGCGATCGAGACGTCCGGACCACCCGGGCAGGCGTACTGCGACCGGGAGACGCTCACCTGGCCCGGCGGGCGCGGGTCGTCCGAGCCGTCGGGCATCACGATCGCGGCGAGCAGCAGCAAACCTGCGACCACCGGGGGCGCGACGGCTCGCACGCGCTGACCCCACGTGGGCCGAGCGCGACGCCGGATCCGAGAACCCTCGGCGCTCACGCGTCGATCAGCTCCTCATCCCCGAGCGCCTCCGGGACGTGGCGGCGACGGACGGGCGCGGTGAGGACGATGGCTGCGACCCAGGTGAAGGCCTGCAGGCTCGCCAGGCCCCAGCGCCAGACCGGGGCACTCTCCTCGGCGCGCTCCGGCTCGGCCACGAGCGTCCAGACCCGTGAGCCGGGCCGATCGCTGCCGGCCGGCTCGAGCAGCGGTGCGGAGTCGATCCGCCGAGCCACCTCCGGGTCGGCCCGCGGTGCGTAGATCGCATCGACGCCGACCCGCTCCAGCGCCCGGATGTCGGTGGCGGAGGCCCGGGCGAGCAGCCCGCTGACCGCCGCCTGGGTCTGCGCGGATCGCTCCGGGTCTGGCGTCAAGGCCTCCTGGCCGAGGAACGGCCCGTCGTCGGAGATGACGCGCAGATCGACTCCGCGGTCCACCGATCCGGTGATCACGAGGGTGTCGCCCGGCCGTTCGGCCAAGAAGGCGGGCACGACGTTCGGCCGCTCCTTGCCCAGCGGACCGTCCTCGCCGCGCCACAGCCACCAGGCGCCGGTGCCGACCGGGAGCAGCAACGCGACCGCCGCGAGCACGGCGACGGCCTGACGCGGCAGCCCGGCGATCTCGGGGGCGGCGAACATCACGGCCGTGAGCAGGCCGGCCACCCAGACGACGACCGGCACCCCGACCCAGGGGGTGATCGACGCCGGACCGGCCGGAACCGAGTAGGAGACCGCGGTACCGACGACCGCGAAGGCGAGCCCGATGAGGGCCACCACCCAGCAGACCTGAACGTAGACGCGCGAGTGCCGCGGCACGAGCGCGAGTACGGCCAGGACGAGCAGGCCGACGCCGAACCAGGCCGGCGCCGCGCCCGCGCCGCCGGCGCGACCGAGGGCGAGGTCCAGCACCGATGCCGAGCCGGGCACCGGGAAGCCGGCCTCCCACCAGGTGCGGAACGGATGCCCGGCACGCGCCACCAGCCACGGCCCGAGAAGGATCAGAGGCACCGCCGCCGCGAGGAGTCCACCACGGAGCACCGTGCGTCCTTCCAGGACCAGCAGCAGCGCGAGACCGACCAGGCAGAGCGGCAGCACGATCGGGGCGAACGCGGCACCGATCGCGACCCAGATCCCGAGGCGCAGACCCAGCTGCCATCCCGGTTCATCGACGAGCTGGCCGGCGGTGTTGACCACGATCGGGAGCACGATGAGCGCGACGACGGTGCCGATCCGTCCCTGGGCGACCGCACCCGTGGCCACGATCGCGAGGGCGTACGAGACGGCCCACACGATGCGGAGGCCGCGCCGCGTGGTGAGCCGACGGCCGAGGCGGTGCGCCGAGAGGCCGGCGAGGGGAACGGCGAACAGCATGAGGACGGTGACGACGAGACCCGGACTGAACCAGACCGGCGTCGCGAGGGCGCCCAGCAGCATCGAGAACACCGGGCCCATCGAGGTGCTGCCCAGCCCGACGTCGTGGCTGCGCTCCCACATCAAGGCCCACCAGTCGCCGGCGTTGCCGGGGGCCGGCGGCAGCGCGCCGCCGTGCAGGGCCTCCCCCGACATCCCGCCGAACAGGCCGCGCCCGGCCACGAACGACAACGCGATCAGCACCAGCACCGTGGCGAGCCATGGGCGACGCTCCAGCAGGCTCGGCCCGAGGCGGTCGAGATCGTCGGACTCCTCCGGAGTCGGGTCGCCGAGGGTCGAGCGGCGACCGACGCTCTCGACCGCCTCGGGCCGCACCAGGGCGACGATCGCCGCGCGGATGGTGTCCAAACCGTGGCGGTACGGAAGCCAGAACGGCGGGAACAGGGCCTTGATGTCCCGGTCGGATCGCCGCGACGTGGCGGCGCGAGCGCGCCGGGCCGACCGCAGGTCGAGCGGGTGGAGGTACACCGCGCGCAGGGCCAGCAGCTCGTCGCTCGCGGACTCCGGGTCCTTGCCGATGAGAAACCCGAGCACCCGCAACAAGGAACCGGCGAACAGCCGGATGGTCTGCCACCACACGTGGGGGGCGGAGGAGTTGGCGAGCAAGGTGTAGAGGGCGGCCCGCCGCGGCTCCCAGTGCGGCACGTTGCCCGCGGTGCGCCGACGCGTGCCGCGCCGGGTCGCCTCCGCGTGGAACATCACGCCGCCGGGCGCAGTACGGGTGCGGTAACCGGCGCGAGCGACCCGCCACCCGAAGTCGATGTCGTCGAAGTACATCGGGAGCGCCGGGTCGAACCCGCCCAGCTCGTCCCAGACGTCGCGGCGGATCAGCATCCCCGCGCTGTCGACCGCGAGGACGTCGCGTGGACGATCGTGCTGACCGGCGTCCGGCTCGCCGGTCTCCAGTCCGGTCTCGCGCGACCCGGTGTTCGTGACGGTCAGGCCGACCTCCAGCAGGCGGCGCAGCGACGGCCACTCCCGGATCTTCGGCCCGACGGCGGCGATGTCGTCGGCCGACGTCGCGACGTCGAGGAGTCCGGCGAGCGTGCCGGGCAGCACGGCCGCGTCGTCGTGGAGCAGCCAGATCCAGTCGGTGCGCGGCAGTGACTCGACCCCGAGGCGGACCGCCGCACCGAAGCCGGTGCCGGAGGGGGCGTAGATGATGCGGTCGGCGCCGAAGGAGTCGCGGAGGAGCTCGGCGCCGCTGTCGGTGGAGCTGACGTCGACGACGCGCCACGCCGTGGGCGCGTGGAACATCTCGGCGAAGGACGCCAGGACCTTCGTCAACCACGGAGCACCGTTGTGGGCGACGAGGACGGCCCCGACGGTCGGCGGATCGTCGAGCCAGTGGCGCGTCGACCCGGTTTCGTCCATAGGGCCGGAGCCTAGTGGACGTCACCACAGCGCCTGCCGGTCCGCGGACCGGCAGTTCAGCGCACCCTCAGGCGCGCTTCTTCAGCTTGCGGCGCTCGCGCTCGGACAGGCCGCCCCAGATGCCGAACCGCTCATCATGGGCCAGGGCGTACTCGAGGCACTCGGACCGCACGTCGCAGGTCAAGCAGACGCGCTTGGCCTCGCGGGTGGAGCCACCCTTCTCGGGAAAGAATGCCTCGGGGTCCGTCTGCGCGCACAGAGCGCGCTCCTGCCACATGAGCTCCTCGTCGGGAACGAGCTCCAGACCCTCATCGAATGACATGTATGGAATTACACTCCTGTGCATTCTCATAAGTCAAGCGGAATTCCAAAGTTCATCCGTTTCTCGGCGTGTCGCACGCCGTATCGCCGCTGGTCGGCCACCACAGGAGGCCTGACACGATGTTCCCATGAGGCTCCACCAGCTGCTCGCGGGTCTGCCGGACCCGGCGCGCCCGTTGCTCACGTACTACGACGACGCCACCGGGGAGCGGGTCGAGCTGAGCGGACGCACCACGGCCAACTGGGTCGCCAAGACGTCCAACTTCCTGGTCGACGATCTCGACGCCGGTCCCGGCACGCGCGTTCGCCTGGGCCTCCCCTCGCACTGGCTGCGCTTCGTGTGGCTGCTGTCGTGCTGGTCGGTCGGGGCCGCCGTGGTCGACACCGATGCCGACATCGGCGTCAGCGGGCCCGAGCTGGTCGCCGACGAACCGCTGCGGGTGGCCGCGTCGCTGCGACCGCTCGGCGCCCGCTTTCCGGAGCCGCCGGACGGTTTCCTCGACCTCGCCCTCGAGGTTCCTCCCCAGGGCGACGTGTTCGTCGCGCTGGATCCGCCGTCGCCCGAGACGCCGGCGCTCGAGGTCGACGGCCGCCGGCAGACCCAGCTCGAGCTCGTCTCCGCCACCACGCCGTCGGACGAGCGACTGCTCGTGGAACCCGGTGCCCTGTTGCGGGACGCCGACCTGCTGGTGGCGGCCGGGCTCGGGGGCGGTTCGCTGGTCGTCGTCGCACGCGCGTCGGCCGAGGTGATCGCCGGTGTCGCGGAGCAGGAGCGAGCCCGGATCGCCTGACCCGATCCACTACACTCATCCGGTCAGCCACCCGCACGAGAGGGCACCCACCGCATGAGTCTCGCCGAGTACGCGGCGCGCGAAGGGCTGCACAAGGTCGGCGGACGCCCCAAGCTCGGGCCCTACCTCGTCGACGTCTGGAAGCGCCGCACCTTCATCTACTCGCTGGCCCGTTTCCGGATCGAGGCCGAGAACGGCCGCAACCGGCTCGGCATGGGCTGGGTCCTGCTGAAGCCGCTGCTCAACGCCGCCGTCTACGGCACCATCTTCGGCATCCTGCTCGGCAGCCGGAGCCGCCCCGACCAGTTCGTCCTCTTCCTGGTCATCGGGGTGTTCTTCTTCGAGTACTTCTCCAGCTGCTTCACCTCCGGCGCCCAGTCGATCACCAAGAACTCCAACCTCGTGCAGAGCCTCAGCTTCCCCCGCATGTCGCTCCCCTTGGCGCTGGTGACCCAGCGGTTGCTGCAGTTCGTCCCGATGGTCCTGATCATGATCACGCTCGTCATGGTCATGGGCACGATGCCGCGCTGGGAGTGGCTGCTGCTCGTGCCCCTGATCGCGACCTTCACCGTGTTCAACGCGGGCCTGACCCTCATCACCGCGCGACTCACGGTGCACTTCCGCGACCTCACCCAGCTGCTGCCGTTCGTCTCGCGGTTCTTCTTCTACACCTCCGGGGTGTTCTTCAGCGTCGACCGGCGGTTCGGCGAGAACGAGACGGTGATGGCGATCGCCAATGCGCAACCGATCTTCGAGTTCATGAGCCTCGCCCGCAGCGTCATGCTCACCGGCTCCGACTACGTCATCAAGACCGAGTACTGGGCCTACACCGCCGCCTGGGCACTCGGCACGCTGATCGTCGGCACCGTCTACTTCTGGGCGGCGGAGGAACGCTATGGACGCACCGACTGACCGCCGCCGGGCGGCCGTCGTGGTCGACGACGTGCACGTCGAGTACAAGGTGCTCGCCACCGGCAAGCGGGCCTCGGCCGACGAGTCGGCCCGCAAGCTCATGCAGCGCAGCCGCAAGACCCGCACGGTCCATGCGCTCAAGGGGGTCTCCCTCACCGCCTACGAAGGCGACAGCGTCGGCGTCGTCGGGTCCAACGGCTCGGGCAAGTCGACGCTGATGCGCGCCATCGTCGGCCTCACGCCGACGTCGCGGGGCTCGATCTACGCCTCGTCGCGTCCGAGCATGCTCGGCGTGGGTGCCGCCCTGATCCGCGACCTCTCCGGCGAGCGCAATGTCATCCTCGGCGGTCTGGCCCTCGGGTTGTCGCTGGAGGAGATCGAGTCCAGGTTCGACGAGATCGTCGACTTCGCCGGCATCCGGGAGTTCATCGAGCTGCCGATGCGCACCTACTCCTCGGGCATGACGGCCCGCCTGAAGTTCGCCATCGCCACGGCGCGCGAGCACGACATCCTGATCGTCGATGAGGCGCTGGCCGTCGGGGATCGGACGTTCCGCGACCGCAGCGAGGCGCGGATCCGCTCGATCCGCGACAACGCCGGCACCGTGTTTCTGGTGAGTCACTCGATGAAGTCGATCCGCGACACCTGCAACCGCGTCGTCTGGATCAACAAGGGCACGCTGATGATGGACGGCGATCCGGACGAGGTCATCGCCGCCTACGAGGAGTCCATGCCGTAGGCCTCAGCAGGTCTCGGCCAGGTCCTCGGTCGTGTTGGCCTCGCGGGGGTCGTTGCCGTCACCGACGAGACCCGGGTTCTGGGACGGGTCACGGCTGGGCGTGGGGGCGGCCGGATCCTGGGTGGGATCGGTCGGCTGGTCCGCGTCGGCGATCCCCTCCGACTTCGTGATCGCGTCCTTGATCATCCGGTGGATCTGGACGAAGTCCGGCGTCACGACCGAGACCTCCGGCGGCACGAGGGAGACCGTGGAGATCTGCTTGCCGCGCGACTTCAGGGCGAGGTCGGCGAACTGGCCCAGCTCCTGGGCCGGGATGTTGGTGCGGAGCAGCTGCTTGCTGGACGCCGCGATGTCCTGCGCGTTGAGCACCACCTTCTGCGGGCTGAGCTGCGCGGCCATGTACGACATGAGGCACTTCTGCCGCCCCATCCGGATGTAGTCGTCGGACTGGTAGCGGCTGCGGGCGTACCAGAGCGCCTGACGGCCGTTCAGCACCTGCTTGCCCGGCTCGATGTACTGCTGCTTGTAGACCGTGGTGGTGCCGAACATGGCGATACGACTCTTGACGTCGACCTCGACACCGCCGACGGCGTCGATGATCGAGCGGAACCCCTTGAGGTTCACCATGACGTAGTAGTTGACCTTGAGGTTCGTGGCCCCCTCGACCGCGTCGATGGTCGCCTGCAGACCGGGGTACTTGCTGTCCGGGTACAGGTCCTTGCGGCCCTCGGCGGCCGTGTGCACCGCGTTGATGAGGCAGGGGCTGCCGCAGTTGTAGCCGTTGGGATAGAGGGTGCGCATCGGCGAGTTCTCCGGGAACGGCACGTTCTGCAGGTTGCGCGGCAACGAGACCAGCACGGTGCGTCCGGTGTCGGCATCGATGCTGGCGACGGTGAGCGAGTCCGGCCGGATGCCGATGCGG
The DNA here is from genome assembly GCA_963695295.1 of uncultured Actinomycetota bacterium. Taxonomy (GTDB): domain Bacteria; phylum Actinomycetota; class Actinomycetes; order Propionibacteriales; family Nocardioidaceae; genus Aeromicrobium. The sequence goes on from OY968771.1 coordinate 660,313, forward strand.
TCCGGGCCGGAGTCCGAGCCCACCAGCAGGATGTTGTAGCGGCCGTGCAGGGGGGCGGACGTCTCGGTGGCGGTGAAGACCTCCTGGATCACCTGGCGCGGTGCGTCGATCGCCTGCGAGGCCACCACGGCCGAGGCGCCCAGCCCGAGCACCAGGGCCGTGTTGACGACCATGACGACCCCGCCACGCACGAGGTTGAGGCTGAACGGCTGCGCCAGTCGCCACGCATCGACGAGCAGCGCGATCCAGCCGATCGCGATCAGGGCGACGCCGAACCGGGCGGCCAGCAGGACGTTGGTGTCGGTGAACACGTCGAGGAGCCCGGCGCGGTCGGAGCGGAGCTTCCAGGCGACGACGGCGGCGGCCGCGAGGACGGCGGCCCAGCACACCAGTCCGTCGTGCCGATCAACCGCCGACCGACCGCGAGCTGCGCGGACCCGGGCGCGACGATCGTCAAACCGCACAGGGCGAGGGCGCGCCGGAACCGGACCCGCGGCGAATCCAGGAACCCATCCCGGTAACCGCGGCCCAGCAGGGTGGCCCGATGGTCGGAGTGACGACCCATGCATCCTCACGGTCGGAACGGCGAAAGAACCATTATCACCGACGACCGGTCGCCCCGGGTCGCAACCCGGGAGTCAGGGCCTCAGCGTCAGCACAAGGAGGCCAGGTCCTCGGTTTGGTTGGCCTTGCGCGGATCCTTGCCTTTCGGACCGGTGTCGGGCAGCGACAGCCGGGCGTCGAGGATCCCGCCCTTGCGGACGGCCTTGCCCTCCGCCTTCGCGATCGCGGTGTCGACGAGCCTGCGGACCTTGTCGTAGTCGGGGTTGCCGGTGAAGACCACCGGCGGCACCAGGGACACGGTCGAGACCTTCTCGGTCCGGGCCTTGAGGGCGAGGTCCATGAACGTCCCCAGCTGCTTCGCCGGGATGTCGGTGGTCAGCAGGCTCCGGCTCGAGTCGGCGATCCGCTCGACGTTCATGAGCACCTGCTGCGGGCTCAGCTGCTGCAGCATCGCGTTCATCACGCACTTCTGCCGGCCCATGCGCGACCAGTCGTCGTTCTGCACGCGACTGCGCGCGTACCAGAGGGTCTGCTTGCCGTCGAGCTGCTGCTTGCCTTGGGGGATCCACCCGCGGATGGGGGAACCGATGCCGCCGATCGCGGTGCGCTCCTTGACATCGATCGTCACCCCGCCGACCGCGTCGACCAGCTTGGAGAACCCTCGCAGGTTGACCATCGCGTAGTAGTTGAGGTCGAGCCCGGTGATCTCCTCGACGGCACCCATCGTGGCCTTCACGCCTGGACGCTTCGTGCCGAACAACCGCGCGTGGTCGTTGGCCCAGGTGTTGACGCCGTTCAGCGTGCAGCCCGTGCAGTCGAAGCCGCGCGGGAACTGATCGTGCATGACCGAGCCCCGCGGGAACGGCACGTTCTCGAGGTTGCGTGGCAGGCCGATCAGCACGGTCCGGCCGGTCTCGGCGTCGATGCTGGCCACGGTGAGCGAGTCCGGGCGCAGACCGTTGCGATCCGGCCCCGAGTCCCCCCCGAGGAGCAGCACGTTGAAGCGGCCCGACGCGGGACCGGACACCTGGTTCGACGCGAAGACCGTGCCGATGAAGCCGTGCTGCACGGCCACGACGTGCGCGGCGAAGACCATCACGCCGGCCGTCGAGAAGCACAACACGGCGTTCACCCCGGTCATCCACAATCGATGGTTGCGGGCGAGCTGGAGCGGGCGGCCGAGTCGCCACGCATCGAGCAGGAGGCCGACCCACGCGATCCCGCCGGCGATGAGCAGCCAGCGCCCGAGGCCGAGGACCCGCTCGTTGGTGAGCACCATGAACAGGCCGCTCCGTGACGTGAGGGTCAGGAACAGCACCAGGCCGACGATCACGAGGCAGAGCAGCCAGACCCGGATGGCGAGGCGTCCGATCCGTCGATTGCCCATGACCAGCTGCGCCGAGCCGGGCATGACCAGGGTCATCAGCGTCAGTGTGAGAGCGCGCCGGAACTGGACACGCTCAGAGGCTTCGGTGGCGTGGTCGTACGAACCGCCGAACGCGCTCGCCCGTTCGTCGCGCATGTGGTCCTCACTGGGGAAGGAAATGAGGTCGACTCGATCGAACCACAAAAGTCTCGACCACAAGTCGAGAGATGCTCGCGACACGCCGGGCGATCGAGGGCTCGGGTACGGTCGTGGGCATGCCGGACAAGCCCCCCGAAGGCGGTTATGACTGGTTGTATGGGGGCGGAGGCGAGTCCCGCCCGACGTCCGTGCAGCCGACCGAGCCCCGTCGCGCCGACCTCCCGCCACCGAACCTGCCGCCGCCCGGCACGGCGCGTGGCAGCAGCCGACGGCCGCCCCCACGGCGCTCCGGACCCCGGGCCGGACGCACCGTGCTCGTCGTCCTGGCGCTCTGGGTCGCCTTCCTCGTCGTGGTGCCGATGCTCGCGTACGCCACCGTGTCGACCGTCGACGCGGGCGGCGACGGGCCCGGCGACCAGCCCGGCACCACCTGGCTGCTGGTCGGATCGGACAGCCGCCAGGGCTTGACCGCCCAGGAGCGGAAGGACCTTCGCACCGGGAAGGACACCGGCGGTCGGGGCCGCACCGACACCATCTTGATGCTGCACACCGGCAGCGGGCCGTCGATCCTGCTGTCGATCCCCCGCGACTCCCTCGTGCCGATCGAGGGCTACGGCCGCACCAAGATCAACGCCGCCTACGCGTTCGGCGGGCCGAAGCTCCTCGTCGACACGATCGAGCAGACCACCGGCGTCACCATCGACGACTACGTCGAGATCGGCTTCGGCGGGCTCGTCAAGGTCGTCGACGCGGTCGGCGGCATCGAGATCTGCCCCAAGAAGAAGGTCAAGGACGCGAAGGCCGGGCTCGACATCGACAAGGGCTGCCAGGAGGCGGACGGACGGACGGCGCTCGGTTACGCACGCTCCCGCAAGGCGGCGACCGGCGACATCCAGCGGGTCCAGGCCCAGCGTGAGGTGCTCGGCGGCATCGCGAGCGAAGTGCGGTCACCGTGGACGGTCATCAACCCGGTGCGCTACTACCGCGTCACCAACGGCGCCGCCGCCTCCGTGCAGATCGGCGACGACACCGGTCCGGTGTCGCTGGTGCGCTTCGCCCTGGCCCTGTCCTCCGCGATGGGCGGAAAGGGCCTCAGCTGCACCGTCCCCTTGGCCGACTTCGCGGTCAACTGGGACCGCAAGCGGGCCCTGAAGATGTTCGGTCACATCAAGAACGACACGACCGATCAGATCGGCGACCTCTGCACGAAGGACGGCCTGCCCCGGTGACCCCACCGGGTCGTTGCTCGTCCGCGCCCTAGTGGAAGCCGGCCTCGCCGCCGGGCTTGCGCAGCTTCTCGCCCTTCGCGCGGGCGGTGGCCGCGAGCTCGGCCTGGAAGGCGACCATGGCGGCCGTGAGGTCGGGGTCGCCTGCGGCGAGCATGCGCACCGCGAGCAGCCCGGCGTTGCGGGCTCCTCCGATCGACACGGTGGCGACCGGCACGCCGGCCGGCATCTGCACGATCGAGAGCAGCGAGTCCATGCCGTCGAGGTTCTTGAGCGGCACCGGCACCCCGATCACCGGCAGCGGCGTGGCCGCCGCGAGCATGCCCGGCAGGTGGGCCGCTCCCCCGGCGCCGGCGATGATCACCTCCAGGCCACGGCCGTGGGCATCCCGCCCGTAGGCGAGCATCTCATCGGGCATCCGATGGGCCGACACGACGTCGGCCTCGTAGGCGACGCCGAACTCCTCCAGTGCGGTGGCGGCGTCCTGCATCACCGGCCAGTCGGAGTCCGACCCCATCACGATGCCCACGCGAACCAGCTCAGTCATCCGTCGTCCCCTTCTCGAACAGGTCTGCGGCCCGGCGGGCGCGCGCGAGGGTGCCGTCGAGGTCGTCGCCGACGGCGGTGACGTGGCCGACCTTGCGTCCGGCCTTCACCGTCTTGCCGTACAGGTGGACGCGGACGTCCGGCACCGCCTCGAGCGCGACGGTCAGCTGCGACGCCAGGTCCTCGACCGACCCGCCGAGGATGTTGACCATCACCGACCACGGAGCGCGGGCCTCGGTCGGGCCCAGCGGCAGGTCGAGCACGGCGCGCAGGTGGTTCTCGAACTGGCTGGTGGCGGCGCCGTCGATCGTCCAGTGCCCGGTGTTGTGCGGACGCATGGCGAGCTCGTTGACGAGGATGCGACCGGATCCGGACTCATCCGGCATGGTCTCGAACAGCTCGACGGCGAGCACGCCGGTGACGTCGAGCGCCTCGGCCACCGTACGGGCGATCGCGACAGCCTCCTCGGCAAGCGCCGGGTCGAGATCGGGCGCCGGCGCGACGACCTCCGTGCAGATGCCGTCCACCTGCCGCGATTCCACCACCGGCCAGGCGACGACCTCGCCGGACGGGCTGCGAGCGACGAGCGCCGACAGCTCGCGACGGAAGTCGACGAGCTCCTCGGCCAGCAGGTCCCGCCCGCTGGCGAGCGCCTCCTCGGCGTCCGCGGCGGAGTGGAGGACCCAGACGCCCTTGCCGTCGTAGCCGCCGCGCGTGGTCTTGACGACGGCCGGGAACCCGAAGTCGACGATGTCGTCGAGCGAGGAGACCGAGGCGTGACGTGGGCAGGGAACACCGAGCTCGCTCAGTCGCGCACGCATGGCGCCCTTGTCCTGTGCGAACAGCAACGCGTGTGGGCCGGGCCGACAGGCATGGCCCTCGGCCTCGAGGGCCCGCAGGTGGTCAGGGGGCACGTGCTCGTGGTCGAACGTGATGACGGGGACGCCCGCAGCGACGGCGCGGAGGTCGTCGAGGTTCGTGTGGTCGCCGACCCGGTGGTCCGGGACGACCTGGGCAGCGGAGACGTCCGGCCCCTCGGCCAGCAGTCGGATTCGCACGCCCAGCCCGATGGCGGCCTGCTGCATCATGCGGGCGAGCTGCCCCCCGCCGATGACGGCAAGGTCGGCTCCGCCGGCACTCACGCCGTCACCTTGGGTCCACGGAACCCGCGCCGACGGCTGACGGTGATCGGCGCGAGCTCGCCGAACCCGCGCAGCGGGCGGGCCGGCATCCGGCGGGTGTCGAACTCCGCCGGGTCGAGCGATTCGGCGGTCACGTGGTCGACGATCACCCGGTTGCTCCGGGCGATGTGCGAGAGCCGCGCGGCGAGGTTGACCGGCGGGCCGAAGACATCACCCAGTCGGCTGAGCACCGAACCGGTGGCGAGCCCGACCCGGATGGCCGGCAGCTCACCGTGCGACCCGACGCTGTCGATGAGGTCCAGGGCAGTGATGGTGGCGTGGCGCGCATCGGCGTTGACGAACAGGGTCGCGTCGCCCAGGGCCTTGATGACGCGCCCGCCGTGCGCGGTGACGACGTCGGTGCTGCGGTTCTCGAACGTCTCCACCAGCGCTCCGAGCTTGCCGTCGTCGAGCTCGTTGGAGAGGGCGGTGAACCGGGACAGGTCGGCGAACCCGACCGTCATGGTGGTGGAGAGCAGCTCGGAGTCGGCCGCACCCAACGCCTCGATCCGGGCCGTCGCCGCGGCGAGGTGCCGGCGCCACACGTAGACCATCAGGCGTTCGAATCCGGGTTCGGCCTGCTGCGCGAGCCGCACCGCGGCCTCCAGCCGGCTCGGCGCCTTGCCGCCGCCGACCTTGGACTCGATCTCCTCGACGAGCGTGGCCACCTGCCAGTCGGCGAGCCGCGACATCGTCTGGCCGAGCGCCCGCGTCATCCGGAAGATCGTCTCCTCGTCGAGGATCTCGCGGTCGAGCGCGGCGGCGACGAGCGAGACGGCCTCGACGTCGGGCTGCCCGTACACGGGGGCGTCCCCGACCTCCGGGAAGCCGAGCGCTCGCCACAGTCGCTCGCCCTGCTCGGTGCTCAGTCCGCCCTTGGCGCCGACCTCCTCGGCGGTGAGACCGGTGTCGGCACCGAGGATCAGCCGGGCGAGCTCGTCCCGGAGCTGGTCCCGGTCCGGGTCCGGCCGCTCAGATGGCTTCATTGCTGGTGCCGTGCGCCTCGTCGACGAGGCGGGTCACGGTGCGGTGGAGGGCCTCGATGTGCGGGATGTCGCGCAGCTCCAGACCGGCCTGCTCACTGGCGTCGTGGATGACCAAGGTGCCACAGCCGAGGATGCGATCGTTGAGGTTCTTCTCGAACGCGACGTCGTTGACGCGGCTCAGCGGGATCACCCGGCCCGAGCGGGTGAGGATGCCCTTCTGCTCCACGATGCGCTTGTTCGTGAGCGTGTAGGTCCAGAGGAACCAGCGGATGAACGGGATCACCGAGCCGACGATCGCGAGCACGACCGCGACACCGATGATGATCCACCGGGGGATGCCGTTGCCGATGTCGCCCGCGCGAGCGGCGAGGAAACCGCCGGCGGCGGCGAGGGCGAGCAGGATGAGGACCGGGACGAACAGCACCTTGACGTGGGTGCGGGTGGTCGCAACGGTCTGCTCACCGTCGATCATCAACTTGCGCGGCAAGGTCATGGACAGATTTTCTCACGTCTCCGGTGATGCCTGACGCACATGGGTGATGTCACCTGCGCTGACAGGTGTGCCGTCGATCACCAGGCGCCCGAGGTCGTCGACGTCCTGGGCCTCGCCCTCCAACGTCGAGCCGTCCGGCATCGCCACGGTGACGCGAGAGCCCAGCGACACGCACCGACGCCGATAGGACGCACGGATGCCGGCATCGGGGTCGCCGCCGGCCTCGCGCCATGCACGGTAGAGGGCCTCGAGGTTGCGCAGCAGCTGTCGCAGGACGACGGTCCGATCGGTCTCGGTCGCGTCCTCGAGCACGAGGGACGTCGCGTTCTCGACCGGACGTTCGTCCGCCCGCATCGAGACGTTGAGTCCGACGCCCGCGACGGCGGCCGGTCCGTCCGCCGTGTCGACCCGCTCCAGCAGGATGCCGGCGATCTTGCGGCCGTCGACCTCGACGTCGTTCGGCCACTTCAGGCCGGCCTCGACGCCGCACTCCTCGACGGTGGCGGCGACGGCCAGCCCGACCAGCAGCGGGAGCCAGACCCAGCGGCCGGCGGGAACCTCGGTGGGCCGCAGGAGCACCGAGACGGCGATGCCGGCGCCTTCGGGAGAGTCCCAGCTGCGGTCGAGGCGGCCTCGACCGGCCACCTGGTGGTCGGTCGTGTGGACCGTGCCCTCCGGCGCGCCGGAGCGCGCCGCGTCGGCCAGGTCGGCGTTGGTGCTGGTCGTCGTCTCGCTGACGACGATGTCGGCCCAGAAGCCGCCCGGACTGACGAGTGCCGCCTCCAGCGCCTTGGCATCGAGCGGCGGTCGGTCGAGGTCGCGGTAGGACATGGCCCCAGCCTCACACACCGACAGGGCCCCCGGACCGGGCGCCATGAACGCCGCCCGGCAGCCGCTCGATACGCTGCCCCCATGAGTGAGGCCCCCTCCGAGGACGAGATCACCGAGAAGCCCGAGCTGCACACCACGGCCGGCAAGCTCGCCGACTTCAAGGAGCGCCGCCGGGAGGTGGAGGTCGTCCACGCCGAGGAGGCCCACGAGAAGGCCGCGTCCCGCGGGCGCAAGAGCGCTCGGGAGCGCATCGACATCCTCCTCGACGACGGCTCGTTCGTGGAGCTCGACGCGTTGGCCCGCCACCGCAGCACGGCCTTCGGCCTGGAGAACAAGCGGCCGATCGGTGACGGCGTCGTCACCGGCTACGGCACCATCGACGGCCGCCAGGTCTGCGTGTTCGCCCAGGACTTCTCCATCTTCGGCGGCGCCCTCGGCGAGGTCTACGGCGAGAAGATCGTCAAGGTCATGGACCTTGCCATCAAGAGCGGCTGCCCCATCATCGGCATCAACGAGGGTGCCGGCGCCCGCATCCAGGAGGGAGTCGTCTCGCTCGGCCTGTACGGCGAGATCTTCACGCGCAACGTGCACGCCTCGGGCGTCGTCCCGCAGATCAGCCTGATCATGGGCTCCTGCGCCGGCGGGCACGTCTACTCCCCCGCCATCACCGACTTCACGATCATGGTCGACGGCACCTCGAACATGTTCATCACCGGGCCGGACATCATCAAGACGGTCACCGGCGAGGACGTCACCATGGAGGAGCTCGGCGGCGCCCGCACCCACAACACTCGCAGCGGCAACGCCCACTACATGGGCTCGGACGAAGAGGACGCCATCGAGTACGTCAAGGCGCTGCTGTCGTTCCTGCCGCAGAACAACATGGAAGAGGCCCAGCCGTACGACGAGGTGGTCAGCCTCGAGCCGGACGACACGGCACGTGCGCTCGACACCCTCATCCCCGACTCGGCCAACCAGCCGTACGACATCCGCACCGTCATCGAGGCCACCCTCGACGACCAGGACTTCCTCGAGGTCCAGCCCCTGTTCGCGCCCAACCTCGTCATCGGCTTCGGACGGGTCGAGGGGCGCAGCGTCGGTGTCGTCGCCAACCAGCCCATGCAGTTCGCCGGCTGCCTCGACATCGACGCCTCCGAGAAGGCGGCGCGGTTCGTGCGCACGTGCGACGCCTTCAACATCCCGGTCCTCACGTTCGTCGACGTGCCGGGCTTCCTGCCCGGCACCGACCAGGAGTGGAACGGCATCATCCGGCGCGGCGCCAAGCTCATCTACGCCTACGCCGAGGCCACCGTTCCACTCGTCACCGTCATCACCCGCAAGGCCTACGGCGGTGCGTACGACGTCATGGGTTCCAAGCACCTCGGCTCCGACATCAGCCTGGCGTGGCCGTCGGCCCAGATCGCGGTCGTGGGCGCGTCCGGCGCGGTCGGCATCCTCTACCGCAAGGACATCGCTGCCGCCGACGACCCCGAAGCTCGCCGAGCCGAGCTGATGACCGAGTACGAGGACACGCTCTGCAACCCGTACCTCGCGGCCGAGCGGGGCTACGTGGACGCCGTCATCGAACCGAACGAGACCCGCGCCGAGGTCATCAAGTCGCTGCGGATGCTGCGCACCAAGCGCCAGACCCTGCCGCCCAAGAAGCACGGGAACATCCCCCTGTGAGCGACGACGCCCCAGCCGATGAGCCGCTCGAACCGGTTCGGCAACCCGTGCTCCGGGTCGTCAAGGGCGACCTCACGCCCGAAGAGCTCGCGGCGCTCGTCGCCGTCGTCGCCGCCCGCAACGCGGCGGCCGCCCACGCCGCAGCACGCCTGACGAAGCGTCCACGCAGCGAGTGGGGCCACCCGGCCCGCCTCGTCCGCCCTCCGCACCGCGTCGGCCCCGACCAGTGGCGCCGTTCCGCCTGGGGCTGACCGTGGCCTTGCGACCGGTGTCGGACGTCTCGGTCGGCGACTGGCTCGCCGCCGGCGTGAGTCCACTCGGACCGTCGGGGTTCGAGGTGTACGTGCGCCTCCTGCACCCGTGGACCCACACCGAATTGGGCCAGGACCGGTTCGAGGGACACCTCCCGGAGGCGGAGCTGGGGGCGCTCGCCGACGTGCTCCACCGCCACACCGCGGCGCCGGGCGACTGCTTCCACGCCATCTGGGACGGGTACGGCGACCTCCAGGGCGGCGAGGCCATGGGATTCCTGTCGTTCGCGGCAGGACCGGCCGCGTGGCCCGGTCGCGTCTTCACGAAGCCGAAACCACCACCACCACCGCCGCCGGCCTTCGCCCCAGCGGTCATGGACGGCCCTCGGCTGCGTGTCGGCGAGCGCGACCACCTGCTCTTCGCCGGACCGGTGTCGGACGCCGGGCGCTGGGGCGCTGCCTCCTACGGCCATGGCATCCCCCGAGACATCAACAGCCCCAACCTGATGTGGCCGGCCGACCACGCCTGGTTCGTCACCACCGACATCGACACCACGTGGACGGGCATCGGCGGGTCCGCCGCACTGGCCGACGACCTCCTGGCCGAGCCGCGACTCGAGGTCGTCCGCACCCGCTACGACTCCAAGGAGCACCGATGAAGGTCGTCCTCGCGTCCGCATCGCCGGCCCGGCTGGCGACGCTGCGGTCGGCCGGTCTCGACCCGGAGGTCGAGGTGTCCGGCATCGATGAGGAGCAGATGACGTCGCACGACCCGGCGAACCTCGCCGCCGCCCTCGCGCAGGCGAAGTGCCGCACGGTGGACGCTCGGCTGCACGACCACGAGGCACTGGTCATCGGGTGCGACTCCGTGCTCGCCTTCGAGGGCGAGATCCTCGGGAAGCCCGCGGATGCTCGCGAGGCGGCGATGCGGTGGCGGCGCATGCGCGGCAAGTCCGGGGTGCTCCACACCGGGCACTGCGTCCGCCGCGGCGGCCGCGAGTTCGTGGAGCAGGCGTCGACGATCGTGCACTTCGCCGACGTCACCGACGAGGAGATCGACGCCTACGTCGCGAGCGGGGAGCCGCTGCACGTGGCGGGGGCGTTCACGATCGACGGGCTCGGCGGCGCGTTCGTGCGCGGCATCGAGGGCGACCACCACACCGTGGTCGGTGTCAGCCTGCCGGTGCTGCGTGACCTCGTCGGTGACCTCGGCATCCGGTGGACCGATCTGTGGCGGCTCTGATCACTCCGCCGGCAGGCCGAGATCTCGCGCGATGAGGATGCGCTGCACCTCTGAGGTCCCCTCGCCGATCTCCAGGATCTTCGCGTCGCGATAGAACCGGGCCACCGGGTACTCCTCCATGAATCCGTAGCCGCCGAAGACCTGGGTGGCGATGCGCGTGGCCGTGACCGCGGCCTCGGACGTGTAGAGCTTGGCGATCGAGGCGACCCGCTTCAGCTCGGCGTGGTCGGAGCCGGAGTCCTTCAGCGCCGCCGCCTGGTACGTGAGGGCCCGGCCCGCCTCGGCCATGACGGCGAGATCGGCGATCGGGAAGGCGACGCCCTGCTTGCGGCCGATCGGGACGTCGCCGATCGTGGTGCGCTCCTGGGCGTACTCGACGCAGAGGTCGAGGCAGGCCTGGATGCACCCGACCGCCAGCGCCGCGATGGCGATGCGGCCGTCGTCGAGCGTCGACAGGAACTGGGCGTAGCCCCGGCCTCGCTCACCGAGCAGGTTCCCGGCCGGCACGCGAGCGCCGTCGAAGGTGAGCGGGTGCGTGTCGGAGATGTGCCACCCGAGCTTGTCGTACGCCGGACCGGCCTCGAACCCGGGAGTGTCGGCGGGCACGAGGATGGCGGAGACCTCTGGCCGTCCGTCGGCCCGCTCCCCGGTGCGTGCGGCCACCGTCACGACCGAGGTCATCTCGCTGCCGGAGTTGGTGATGAACTGCTTGGAGCCGTCGATCACCCACTCATCGGCCGACTCATCGAGCACGGCCTTGGTGCGGATGGCGCCGGCGTCCGAGCCGGATCCCGGCTCGGTGAGACCGAAGGCGGCGAGCGACTGACCGGACACGAGATCGGGCAGCCACGCCTCCTTCTGCGCCGCGGTGCCGAAGGTCAGGATCGGGTTGATGCCCAGGCCGACGGCCGCCTCGAGCGTGATGCCGATCGACTGGTCGACCCGTCCGAGCTCCTCGATCGCGACGCACAGGCTGGTGAAGTCGCCGTCCGCGCCGCCGAACTCCTCCGGCGCAGTGATGCCGAACAGTCCGAGCTTGCCCATCGAGCGCACGGCGTCCACCGGGAAGTGGTGATCGTGGTCCCAGGCGGCGACGTGCGGTGCGATCTCCGCCGCGGCGAACTCGCGGACGGTGCGGCGAAAGGACTCGTGTTCGGGCGACAGCTGCATGCGCCAATGTTAACGCTTGTTAACCGGCCGGAGCCATCCGGTCACGTCAGGGCTCGAACCGGATCGGGATCTCCACCGCGTCGTCGTGGTCGGGAAGTCCGGACGGGTTCGCCCGGTGCAGGACGAGGAAGCCCGAGGCCGTGCGGGGCGGGTCGAACTCCACCCGACCGGTGAAGTCGACGTCCTCCTCGGTCATCCATGCTCCCTGGACGGTGGCGAAGCCCTCGGCGAGGGTGCGCCGATCGGCGTCGAGGACCTCGAGCGGGAAGTCCGCCTCGAAGGACCACGACCCGGGCGCTCGCCCCCGCACCTCGAGCGGGCTGGAGACGACGGCGTCCTTCTCCGGCGTCTCGACCGAGACGGAGACACCGCGGTCGGAGGTGTACGCGCCGGTCGTCGTCGTCGCGCCGCCACCGAAATCGGTGCGCCATGCGACGACGGCGACGGCAACCACGAGCAGTGCGGCCACCACGACGACCAAGCCCCGACGACCTGCCATGATCCACCACCTTCCGTCTGCGTCGAATGTACGGCTGCGTAGACTCAGGACGCCTGTCGACACGAGGAGATCCGTCCGTGAGCAAGCCCCTCCAGAAGGTCCTGATCGCGAACCGAGGCGAGATCGCCGTCCGGATCATCCGCGCCTGCAAGGACTCCGGCATCGGCAGCGTCGCCGTCTACGCCGAGCCCGACCGGGACGCGCTCTTCGTCCGGCTGGCCGACGAGGCCTACTCACTCGAAGGCTCGACCCCCGGCGACTCCTACCTCTCCATCGAGAAGATCATCGCGGTCGCCGAGAAGAGCGGCGCCGACAGCATCCACCCCGGCTACGGGTTCCTCGCCGAGAACGCCGACTTCGCCACGGCCGTCAACGACGCCGGCCTGGTCTGGATCGGCCCACCCCCTGCGGCCATCGAGAACCTCGGCGACAAGGTCAAGGCCCGCCACATCGCGCAGAAGGTGGGCGCCCCGCTCGTCCCCGGCACCCAGGACCCGGTCGAGAACGCCGATGAGGTGCTCGCGTTCGCGAAGGAGCACGGGCTGCCCATCGCCATCAAGGCGGCGTTCGGCGGCGGCGGCCGCGGGCTGAAGGTCGCCCGCGCGGAGGAGGAGGTCGCCGAGCTCTTCGACTCGGCGGTCCGAGAGGCGGTCAGCGCGTTCGGTCGCGGGGAGTGCTTCGTCGAGCGGTACCTCGACCAGCCCCGCCACGTCGAGACGCAGTGCCTGGCCGACACCCACGGCAACGTCGTCGTCGTCTCCACCCGCGATTGCTCGCTCCAGCGCCGCCACCAGAAGCTCGTCGAGGAGGCCCCCGCGCCGTTCCTGTCCGACGAGCAGGTCAAGACGCTGTACGACTCCAGCAAGGCGATCCTCAAGGAGGCCGGCTACGTCGGCGCCGGCACGTGCGAGTTCCTGGTCGGGCTCGACGGCACGATCAGCTTCCTGGAGGTCAACACCCGACTGCAGGTCGAGCACCCGGTGTCCGAAGAGGTCACCGGCATCGACCTCGTGCGGGAGATGTTCCGCATCGCCGCCGGCGAGGAGCTCGGGTACGACGACCCGGAGGTCTCCGGCCACTCGATCGAGTTCCGCATCAACGCCGAGGACGGCGGACGCGGCTTCCTGCCTGCTCCCGGCACGCTGACCCGCTGGTACCCGCCGTCCGGCCCGGGCGTCCGCGTCGACGCCGGATACACCGAGGGCGAGACGGTACCGGGCGCCTTCGACTCCCTGATCGCGAAGCTCATCGTCACCGGCACCAGTCGCGAGCAGGCCCTGGCGCGATCGCGCCGCGCCCTCGACGAGTTCGTGGTCGAGGGGATGCCGACGGTCATCCCCTTCCACCGATCGGTCGTCGACGACCCGGCCTACACCGCCCCTGACGGCGACTTCACCGTGTACACCAGCTGGATCGAGACCGACTACGACAACCAGCTCGAGCCCTACGCCGGCTCGGGCGAGGACGCCGAGGAGCCGATCGAGCGCGAGCGGGTCGTCGTCGAGGTCGGCGGCAAGCGCGTCGAGGTCGTCCTGCCGGGCGGGCTCGGAGCCACCGCCGCGGCAGCCGGCGCCACCAAGCCCAAGCGCAAGGCCGGCGGAAGCGGCGGGGCCGCGGCGAGCGGCGACTCCCTCACCTCGCCGATGCAGGGCACGGTCGTCAAGATTGCGGTCGAGGACGGCCAGGAGGTCGAGGAGGGCGAGCTCGTCGTCGTCATCGAGGCCATGAAGATGGAGCAGCCGATCAACGCGCACAAGGCAGGCACCATCGGCAGTCTCGCGGCCACCGTCGGCGAGACGGTCGGCGCCGGCGCCGTGATCGCCGAGATCACCGACTAGGGCGCCGACTCCCCCACCGTCGGCGCATCGGCCGGAGCCTTCGTGTCGACCTCGCCATAGGCGACACCGGCGGCCCACACGATGGCCACGACCCCGATCCAGGTCCAGGTCCCGTCGATGGCGAATCCGCGCCGCGGGACGGCCAGATCGGTGATCCAGAGGCCGAGGTACGTCAGCACGAGTCCGCCGAGGATCGTGTAGCCACGCACGAACCGGTCGACCGTGCCGACCACGACCTCGCGCAGGGTGACCGTGAGTGCGGTGAAGATCACGACGGCGAGCACGAACCACCAGCGGCGGATGTCGAATCCGTCGAACAGCCAGGCCGCGGCGGCAAGCGAGACGACGTTGGCGGCTGCTGAGATTCCGAGCGACGTCAGCAGCGATCTCATGCCGATGAGTATTCCAACTTCTTCCTCGGGGAGGAACCTCTAGAAGGTGAACCAGTTGGACCGGAGGCCGAAGGCCCAGCGAGCGTCGTTGCCGCTGATCTTCTTGGTGCCCTTGGAGCCACGGAGCTCCAGCGACACCACGCGGCCGCCCCAGTCACCGTGGCCGTTGCGGCTGGTGACCTTCATCGACCGGAGGGTGCCGATGGCCGGGTACTTCTTCTGGATCGTCGACGCCGACACCGACTTGGTCCAGTCGTGGTTGGGATTGCCGGACCAGTCGTCCCAGGAGTCCTTGACGGCCTTGAGGTACGGCTGGCTGCCCTTGGAGGAGTAGCCACCGGAGGATGAGGAGAACTGGGTGAAGGCCGGCTTGCCGCCGTAGGTGAGGATCTTGCCCGAGGTCGCCTCGACGGCCCGGTCGGTCGCGGACGTCTCGGCGCCGGCACCGCCGTAGACCTGGCACGACGTGGTGTCGCAGATGTCGTAGTGGCGGCTGGAGCCCATCGAGCGAGCACCATACGTGCGGGCCGCCACGGACTGTGCCTTCAGCGCCTCCGGATGCCACGACGACGGCACCTCGCGGGCCACGACGCCGCGCGTGTAGTTGTCGAGCGACAGCACGTTCACCGTGTCGTTGTTCGACGCACGCAGCGCCGACCGGTACACCCGGTCGGGCCCAGGCATCACCAGCTCCATCGACGACGCCTCGAACTGGGCCGATCCGCTCCACGTCATGCCCTTGTACGTGCGCCAGGTGCTGCCGGTGCGGTACTTCAGCGTCGACTTGCCGCGAGATGCCGATTCGATGCTCCAGCGGACGACCTTCCGGCCGCCGATCGAGGTGGGGAGGCTGGTCCTCTTGCCCGACAAGATGTTGAGCTTCACGCCGCTGCGACCCTCGATCATCACCGAGCTGGTCGTGTCCTGGGTGATCAGCACCCGGATGTTGCCGCCCTTCGAGCCGAGCTTCGTGCCCGGGTAGTAGTGGTCCAGGATCGTCGAGTACGACTTGCCCTGCCGCGCGGCCCCCTGGGCGCCGTACTGGCTCATCCCGATGCCGTGGCCGTATCCGTGGCCACGGAAGGTGTAGCGTCCGCCGGACGGTACCGACACCGAGCGTGAGGAGCTCGAGGTCGCCGACGCCGTGGACGTCGTGGCCGACGCCGGGTTGGCGCCCGTCTCGGTGGTGGCCGACACGACCGGCGAGTAGCGGGACAACCCGGTGCCGTCCGGCCGCACCGTCCGGACCCGCGCGTAGTACTTCGTGCCCGACTTGAGCCCGGAGAATCGCTCGTCGAGACCGACCGACTCCTGGTAGACGGGGTTCGACATCGACGACGACGTGGAGATCTTGATCCGGTAGCTCGCCGCGCCGCTGACGGCGTTCCAGGCGAACTTCAGCGACGTCGGTGTCCGGTCGACGGTCCGCAGCCCGCTCGGGGCGGCAGTGCTGGTGGACGTCGACGACGAGGACGACGTCGCCGTGGTCGCCGACACGGCGGCGGAGTAGGCCGACAGGTTGGTGCCGTCGTCCTCGATGGTGCGGATCTTGGCGTAGTACTTGGTGCCCGCCTTCAGGCCCGAGATCGTCCCGGACGTGCCGTAGAAGCGGTGGTACGTGGAGCCGGCCATCGACGACGACGTGGACAGCCGGATCCGATACCGCGGCGCGCCGTCGACGGCATTCCAGGCGAACGTCAGCGACGAGGACGTCCGTGCCGTCATGCGCAGGCCGGTGGGCACGGCCGTTCCGTCCGGCTCACCCCCGCCACTGCTGCCGCCGCCCAGCCGGTTCTCGACGGCGTCGCGCAGCCCGCCACTGGCGGAGAGCCAGTTGTAGACCTGGGTCCCCGGGCACTCCGTCGACTTGACGTTGCGGTGGCCGGCAATGCGATTGAGCTTGAGGCCACCCACCGAGTAGGTGCCCTTGGCGGGGATCGAGTAGTCGTCGAATCGCCAGGCGACGAGGTTGGTCGTGGCGGACTTCATCGCGGACGACGCCGCGGTCGACGTGAACGTGCCCATGAGCGAGACGCCCATGGTCTCCTCGTTGACCGATCCGTTGCCGGCGTGGGCGCCCCGGACCGGCTTGTCGATGCCGCCGGCGCGGCCCTCGAAGATCTGGCCGTACTTGTCGACCAGGAAGTTGTAGCCGATGTCGCACCACTTGCGGCTGTTCACGTGATACGCCTGCGTCGCGCGGACGATCGACGCGGAGTCGCTCTTGCTGTAGGTGTTCGAGCCCGCGGTGTGGTGGATGACGGCACCGCGCGTGGTCGGACCGTAGATCGGGGAGTCGCACCCGCCGGTGCTCTTCGCGCCCCAGCTCGACCGCCGGATGATGGTGGGTTGGCTGACCGCCATGTTGGTGATCGCGGAGTCCTTGCCGGGGTCGATCGTCGCGACCTGGAGGTCGCGTGGGACGGACGCATCGTCGGAGATCACCCGGACGGCGACCGCGTTCGCCTCGCCGACCCACTGTGACTCCGTGCCCGGGCGCCCACCCTCGGTCCAGGTGTTCTCGACGTCGAGGTGGAGCTCGGTCCAGGGGGTCCACTTCCCGGCCGAACGCCATTTCACCTCGACCTCGGCGTCGTCGGGCACGCCCGACCGCCAGGTGACACCCAGGAGCGAGAACGGCTCGACGTCGGTCGGGGCCAACGCGGCGATCGTGCGCGGACCCGTCGGTTCGAGCGGAGCGCTCCGGCCGCTCCGTCTTCTGCGCTGGGGGCTCAGCCGACTCCGGCCTGAGGACGGGAACGTCGTGCTCGGAGACCACCACTTGGGGGGCGGCATTGACGTCCTCGCCGAGCCGACGCTCGGCGACGTCCTGCCAGACCATGACGGATCCGAGCATGCCGGCTACGACGGTCAATGGGAGGAATCGCAAGATCACGCGCCGAGAACGCATGTCGGGTCCAATCGTGTTGAGTGCGGTTGAACGGGGAAGTGGTAGGAACACCGCTGCACGCCATTAGACCCCACATCACGGGGGCTGACCAGCGGTTTTGCGGCGCCGGTCGTTGACCTGCGGAACTACATGCGTGTGATTACCGAGATGGTGGTCATGCCCGCCGGTGGAGCCGCCGGGCGGCCTCGGCCACGGACCCGGAGAGCGACGGATAGATCGTGAACGCGTCCGCCACCTGGTCGACGGTCAGGGACGCCGACACACTCACCGAGACGACGTGGACGAGCTCACTCGCCCGCGGGCTGACGATGACGGCGCCGACGACGATCCCGGTGGCGCGGCGCGAGAAGACCTTGACGAACCCGTCGCGGATGCCCTGCATCTTGGCGCGCGGGTTGGCGGCCAGCGGCAGGGTCGCGATGTCGAACTGGAACCCGGCCTCCTCCAGCTGCACCTGCGACAACCCGACGGTCGCGATCTCCGGCGAGGTGAAGATGTTGCTCGAGACCTTGGTCAGGTCGAGCGGGTGGACGGCGTCGCCGAGCAGGTGCGACATCGCAATGCGTCCCTGCTGCGCCGCGACGGACGCGAGCATCAGCACGCCGGTGCAGTCGCCGGCCGCGTAGACGCCGGCCGCGGACGTGCGGGAGACGCGATCGACCGCCACGAACCCGGCGTCGTCCAGCTCGATGCCGGCCTCCGGCAGTCCGATGCCGTCGGTGTTGGGGATCGACCCGAGGGCGAGCAGGCAGTGCGACCCGTCGACGGTGCGGCCGTCGGTGAGGGTCACGCGGACGCCCTCGGTCGCCGCCGCCGACCCGGCACCACCGCCGATGCGCTCGACCGAGGCCATCCGGCTCCGGCCCAGGACGGTCATGCCGCGCCGCGTGAACACGTCCTCGATGAGGGTGGCGGCGTCGCCGTCCTCGCCGGGGAGCACGCGGTCGCGGCTCGACACGAGGGTCACCGGAGACCCGAGCCCGTTGTAGGCACTGGCGAACTCGGCCCCGGTGACGCCGGACCCGACGACGATCATGTGCTCGGGCAGCTCGCGCAGCCCGTAGATCTGCTCCCACGTGAGGATGCGCTCGCCGTCCGGCTGGGCCGTGTCGAGGACCCGCGGGTGCGCCCCGGTGGCCAGCAGGACGCCGTCGGCCTCGATCCGTCGTTCGCCGCCGTCGGTCTGCACGACGACGGCGCGGGACGGATCCAAGGTGGCGGTGCCGTGCAGGACCTCGACCCCGCTGGCCTCCAGCCGGTCACCGATGTCGCCGGACTGCGCCTTCGCGAGGGCCATCACCCGGTCGTTGGCGACGGCGAGGTCGGCCCGCGCCTTCCGGGGGACGTCGACGCCGAGCTCGGCGGAGGACTCGACCTCGGTGAGGAGGTCGGACGTGGCGATGAGCGTCTTGCTGGGCACGCAGTCGGTGAGCACGGTGGAGCCGCCCGGACCGTCCCGCTCGACGAGCGTGACGTCGGCCCCGGTGCGAGCCGCGACCAGCGCGGCTTCGTATCCCCCGGGCCCGCCGCCGATGATCGCCACCTGAGTCACGCGAGCCATTGTGTCCTAACCACCTCCCGTAATGTACGGACGGTGAATTCCTCCGCGCCAGACCCCTCCGCGCTCGCCCAGGCGGCCGCCGACGAGCTCGTCGTGCGCACCGGCGGGGACGAGCACCACGTGGCGCTGGTCATCGGGTCGGGCTGGCTGCCGGCCGCCGACGCCCTGGGCGAACCGGAGTACGAGTTCCCGGCCGACCAGCTTCCGGGGTTCAGCGCTCCGACGGTCGCCGGCCACGGCGCTTCGATCCGGTCGGTGCGGCTGGGCGACCGACGCATCCTGGTCTTCCTCGGCCGTACCCACTTCTACGAGGGCCGCGGCGTCGCGTCCGTGGTTCACGCCGTGCGCACCGCCGCCGGCGCGGGCGTCGGCACGATGGTGCTCACGAACGGGTGCGGCGGGCTCGACACCTCCTGGACGCCGGGCACGCCGGTGCTGATCAGCGACCACATCAACCTCACCGGCACCTCGCCGGTCGAGGGACCGAACTTCGTCGACCTCACCGATCTGTACTCCGCCCGCCTGCGGGCGCTCTGCCGCGAGGTCGACCCGTCGCTCGCCGAGGGCGTGTACGTCCAGTTCCCGGGCCCCCACTACGAGACGCCGGCCGAGATCACGATGGTCAAGGCCATCGGCGGCACGCTGGTCGGGATGTCGACGGTGCTGGAGGCGATCGCCGCACGAGAGGCCGGCATGGACGTGCTCGGCATCTCCCTCGTCACCAACTTCGCGGCCGGGATCACCGGTGCGCCGCTGAACCACGAGGAAGTCCTCGAGGCCGGTCGGTCGTCGGCCACCAGGATGGGGTCGCTCCTCGCCGACGTCCTCCCGCGCATCTGATGGACCTGTTCGACCGCGCCCGCGACTGGCTCAGCCAGGATCCCGACCCGGTCACCCGGGCCGAGCTGCAACGGCTGATCGACGCCGAGGACGCCGTCGAGCTCCAGGACCGCTTCGGCGAGCGTCTGCAGTTCGGCACCGCCGGACTGCGGGGTGCGCTGGGCGCCGGGCCGAACCGGATGAACCGGGTGATCGTCGCGCAGGCGGCGTCCGGCCTGGCGGCCTACCTGCGGGAGCGTGCGGAGCATCCCTCGGTCGTGATCGGCTTCGACGCCCGTCACAACTCCGACGTCTTCGCCCGCGACACCGCCGAGATCATGCAGGGCGCGGGGGTGCAGGCGCACCTGCTGCCCGAACCGCTGCCCACGCCGGTCGCCGCGTTCGCCATCCGGCACCTCGGCTGCAGCGCGGGCGTCGTGGTGACCGCGTCCCACAACCCGCCGCAGGACAACGGCTACAAGGTCTACCTGGCCGACTCCAGCCAGATCGTTCCGCCGGCGGACTCCGACATCTCCGCGCAGATCGACGCCGCCGGTCGAGTCGACGAGATGCCGCGCAGCGACGACTACACCCGGCTCGGGCCCGAGGTCGCCGAGGCGTACGTGGCGGCCGTGGCGGCGCTTCCCGACGACGGGCCACGTGACGTGCTGGCCGTGTACACGCCCTTGCACGGTGTGGGTCGGGACACCCTGGTCGACGTCGTGCGTCGCACCGGGTTCCCGGACCTGCACGTGGTGCCCCACCAGGGCGACCCCGACCCGGACTTCCCGACCGTCGCGTTCCCCAACCCGGAGGAGCCCGGCGCGATGGACCTGGCGCTGAAGCTCGCGTCCGAGGTGCAGGCCGACCTCATCGTCGCCAACGACCCGGACGCCGATCGCTGTGCCGTCGGCGTGCGCGACGGCGAGGCATTCCGGATGCTGTCCGGCGACCAGGTCGGGGCCCTCCTCGCCGACTTCTGCCTGCACCGGGGCCTGAGCGGCACGTACGCGGCGTCGATCGTCAGCTCGGACCTGCTCGGGCGGCAGGCCGCCGCGTTCGGGCAGCCCTGGCAGCAGACGCTCACCGGATTCAAGTGGATCGGCAAGATCGACGATCTCGCCTTCGGCTACGAGGAGGCGCTCGGCTACTGCGTCGCCCCCGACATCGCCCGCGACAAGGACGGCGTATCCGCCATCATCACCGTGCTCGAGATGGCGGCAGCCCTCAAGGCGGAGGGTCGCAGCCTGCTCGACCGTCTCGACGACCTGTACCGCGAGCACGGCCTGCACGCCACCAGCCAGCTGACGGTGCGCGTCGACGACCTCGCGGTCATCGCCGCTGCGATGGCCACCCTGCGGGCCACACCTCCCGCGTCGCTGGGGGGCATGGACGTGACGAGTCTCGACGACCTCGCCGACGGATACCAGGGCCTGCCTCCGACCGACGGCATCCGGCTCGGGCTAGGTGAGAACGCCCGCATCATCTGCCGTCCGTCCGGCACCGAGCCCAAGTTGAAGTGCTACATCGAGGTCGTCGTGCCCGTCGGCGACTCCATCGGCACCACCCGTACCCACGCAGTCACCATGATCGACCGCATCAAGACCGATCTCGCTGCTGCGCTGAACCTCTGAGCCTCGGCGCCGCTGCCTAGGGTGGGCTCATGGAACTACTCCGAGCTGTGCCGATCCTGACCGTGCCCGACGTCGACGCCGCGGTGCAGGAGTACTCCGACCTGCTCGACCTCGACGTCCTCATGAACCTGGGTTGGGTGGCGACTCTGGGGACGGTCGATCGGGCTCAGTTCAGCGTGATGGACGTCGATCAGTCAGCGCCGTGCAACCCCCAGGTGTCGATCGAGGTCCCGGATGTGGACGCCGCCTACCAGCGGGCCCGAGACCATGGTGCCGAGATCGTCCACTCGCTGCAGGACGAGGACTGGGGGGTCCGCCGCTTCTTCGTTCGCACGCGTGCCGGCCACGTGGTGAACGTGCTCAGTCATCGCTGAGGCGGCCGCCCGTGTCGCGTTCAGCGCGGGCGGCCGGGATCAGGCTGCTGGCGCGCTCGCAGTGGCTCCGGGGACCGGTGGACCCGTATCGTGACGGAGTGAGCACCAGCACCCTGCGCCGCACCCTCGAGGGCCTGCCCGGCGTCGACGCCGTCGGCCTGGAGGCCCGCGCCGCCTCCTTGGCCACCCGGTCGATCAAGACCACGTCCAAGCAGTGGGCGATCGACCTCGCCATCTCGATGGTCGACCTCACGACGCTGGAGGGTTCGGACACGCCGGGCAAGGTGCGCGCCCTGTCCGCCAAGGCGCTGAAGCCCGACCCGACCGACGCGAGCTGCCCCTCCGCCGCCGCCGTCTGCGTCTACCCCGACATGGTGCGTTCGGTGCGGGAGGTGGTCGGCGATCGGCTCCACGTCGCTGCCGTGGCCACCGCGTTCCCGTCCGGCCGCGCCGCGCTGGACATCAAGACCGCCGACACCCAGGACGCCGTCGAGGCCGGCGCCGACGAGATCGACATGGTCATCGACCGTGGCGCCTTCCTGGCCGGCGACCTCGACAAGGTCCACGACGAGATCGTGGCCATCAAGGACGCGGCCGGCGACGCCCACCTGAAGGTCATCCTCGAGACCGGCGAGCTGCAGACCTACGACAACGTCCGGCGGGCCTCGTGGCTGGCCATGGATGCCGGCGCCGACTTCATCAAGACCAGCACCGGCAAGATCCAGCCCGCCGCCACCCTCCCCGTGACCCTGCTGATGCTCGAGGCCGTGCGCGACTACCGCATCGCCACCGGGCGCCAGGTCGGGGTCAAACCGGCCGGCGGCATCCGGACCTCGAAGGACGCGATCAAGTACCTGGTCGTCGTCAACGAGATCGCCGGCGAGGACTGGCTGCACCCGGACTGGTTCCGCTTCGGCGCGTCCTCGCTGCTCAACGACCTGCTCCTGCAGCGCCAGAAGATGATCACCGGCCACTACAGCGGCCCCGACTACGTGACGTTGGACTGATCCCATGACCAAGTTCGAGTACTCGCCCGCACCCGAGTCACGCGCGATCGTCGACCTCAAGAGCTCGTACGGGCTGTTCGTCGATGGCGAGTTCGTCGACGGCAGCGGCGCGTCGTTCAAGTCGATCAGCCCGGCCACCGAGGAGGTGCTCGCCGAGGTCGCCGAGGCGACCGAAGCCGACGTCGACCGGGCGGTCAAGGCCGCGCGCCACGCCTTCGAGAAGGTCTGGGCCCCGATGCCCGGCCGGGAGCGGGCCAAGTACCTCTACCGCATCGCCCGCATCATCGCCGAGCGCAGCCGCGAGCTCGCCGTCCTGGAGTCGCTCGACAACGGCAAGCCGATCAAGGAGTCGCGCGACGTCGACGTCCCGCTCGTCTCCCAGTGGTTCTTCTACTACGCCGGCTGGGCGGACAAGCTCGGGCACGCCGGGCAAGGACCGGACCCCCAGCCGCTGGGTGTGGCGGGACAGGTCATCCCGTGGAACTTCCCGCTGATGATGCTGGCCTGGAAGATCGCGCCCGCGCTCGCGGCGGGCAACACCGTCGTGCTCAAGCCCGCGGAGACCACGCCGCTCACCGCCTTGCTGTTCGCCGAGATCTGCCAGCAGGCCGAGCTGCCACCCGGCGTCGTCAACATCATCACCGGCGCCGGGCCCACCGGGCAGGCACTCGTGGAGCATCCGGACGTCGACAAGGTGGCGTTCACCGGCTCCACCGCGGTGGGCCGCCAGATCGCGCGCTCGGTCGCCGGCACGGACAAGAAGCTCACCCTCGAGCTCGGCGGCAAGGCCGCCAACGTCGTCTTCGACGATGCCGCGCTCGACCAGGCCGTCGAGGGCATCGTCAACGGCATCTTCTTCAACCAGGGCCACGTGTGTTGCGCCGGTTCACGGCTTCTGGTGCAGGAAAGCGTCTACGACGAGGTGCTCGAACGGCTCAAGCGGCGGATGGCCACGCTTCGCCTCGGCGATCCACTCGACAAGAACACCGACATCGGGGCGATCAACTCCGCCGAGCAGCTCGCCCGGATCCGCGAGCTGTCGGCCGTCGGTGACTCCGAGGGTGCCGAGCGGTGGTCCGCGCCGTGCGAGATCCCCGATCACGGCTTCTGGTTCGCGCCGACGATCTTCACCGGCGTGACCCAGGCTCATCGCATCGCCCGCGAGGAGATCTTCGGCCCGGTGCTCTCGGTCCTCACCTTCCGCACGCCGGCCGAGGCGGTCGAGAAGGCGAACAACACGCCGTACGGCCTGTCGGCGGGGGTCTGGACGGAGAAGGGCTCGCGCATCCTGTCGATGGCCGAGAAGCTCCGCGCCGGGGTCGTGTGGGCGAACACGTTCAACAAGTTCGACCCCGCCAGCCCGTTCGGCGGCTACCAGGAGTCCGGCTACGGCCGTGAGGGCGGCAAGCACGGACTGGCCGCCTACCTGAAGGGACCGAGCTGATGACCCGGGTCGATGTGCGCAAGACGCACAAGCTCTACATCGGCGGGGCCTTCCCCCGCTCGGAGTCCGGCCGCACGTTCGAGGCGCTCGACTGCCAACGGCGGGTTCGTCGCGAACATGGCCAAGGCCTCGCGCAAGGACGCCCGCGACGCGGTGCGCGCCGCGCGCTCGGCGTTCAGCGGATGGTCGGCCCGCACGCCGTACAACCGCGGCCAGGTCGTCTACCGCATCGCCGAGGTCATGGAGGACCGTCGCGGCCAGCTCGTCGCGCAGCTGCGCCAGGCCGACGGCAGCTCCGCCAAGAAGGCGGACTCGCAGGTCGACGCCGCCATCGACCGCGTGGTCTGGTACGCGGGCTGGGCCGACAAGTACGTCCAGGTGCTGGGCAACGCCAACCCGGTCTCCGGCCCGTTCTTCAACCTCTCCGCCCCCGAGCCCACGGGCGTCATCGCGGTCATCGCGCCGCGCAACCCCTTGCTCGGGCTGGTCAGCACCGTGCTGCCGGCCATCGCGACCGGCAACACCGCGGTGGTCGTGGCGAGCGAGGCACACCCCATCCCCGCGGTCACCCTCAGCGAGATCATGGCCACCTCCGACCTGCCCGGCGGTGTCGTCAACCTGCTCACCGGCAGCCCCGCCGAGATCGCGCCCTGGCTGGCCACCCACCTCGACGTCGACGCCCTCGACCTCACCGGCATCGACGACCCCGACCTCGCCCGGTCGCTGGAGTCCGACGCAGCCGGGAACCTCAAGCGCGTCCGCCGCCCCGGCGACGACGACTGGCTGGCCGAACCCAGCCTCTCCCGCCTCGAGCAGTGGGTCGAGATCAAGACCGTCTGGCACCCGATCGGCGTGTGAGCGGTCGTCGCTGACGTGGGACCGGGTTTACCACGGGACCGTGGTAAACGTCGTCCTACCGCGCCCAAGGTGCCAAGGTCGGACGCAACTTGCCGCGGTAGGGCGTCAGGCGATGCGCTTGGGGCTCGCCACGAAGAGCCGCCGTGAACGCTCCATGTCCGCGCGAATCCGCTCGATGGTCCGCCCTTGGTTCGGCGCCGCGAGATCCGACCACGTCCAGCGCGACATGCCGAGAAGCTGCTCGCGGACGCGATCCTCACGCACCTTCTCGTCGGTCAGGACGCGCCCAGGCTCATCCGGCTTGGGATTGAGCCGGCCGTACTTGATCAGACCGTCGAACTCGCCGGTGTGGCGGAACCGGTGCCAATAGAAGTCGCTCCGTGCGAGCGCGTGGCCATGGTCATCGCAGACGACGTGCTGCAGCTCCGGTGCCGGAACCGAGAACTTCCAGAACATGTGGAGCGATCGAACCTCCCCGACCGACTCCAAGCGACGATCGGCCAACCGAATCGCCAGGTCGGCGCGACGCATACCCGGCCAATGGCCGAACTGACTCGCACGCTCGCGCAAGGCGTCCCGATCGCACCCGACGATCCGCATGACTGACGTGAGCACGACCATCCCCGTCTCGACGCTGGCCCACGAAGCGGTTTCGACGGCCGCTCGGATCGGATCGACGGTCAGACACCCGTTGACCTCCTGCACTTCAGTCTCCGGTTCGACGGCGCCTTGGTGATAGACGACGCCCGCCTCGCGTCGACCCTTCAGCCCGTCGAGTCGGGTCACGTGGACTGAGCTGAGGTCGAGCCCCCAAAGATCGAGACCGTGAATCGCGGCCGCCGACTGGTGGCTCGCCACGACGGAGGCGCCCAGCTTGTCAAGCACGGAGCGGGTGATGATCACGTGCTTCTCCGTCTTTGAGAGCACGGCCCAGACCGGAGCAACGACGTACGTGCCGTGCCGGATGCGCCGCAGGTGCCCCGCACGGAGACGAGCCCTGATCATCTCGTCGGTCAGTCCGAGGTCGTTGAGCTGGCCGCGCATGAGGTAGCCGCCGTTGGCCTCAGCGATGGCAGCGAGGTCGTCATCCATCCGGTCAGAGTGCGCCGCGAAGGGCAACGGCCGTCCTTCAGAAGGGTCGTCTGGGGACAGTCCGCCTTGGGCAACAACCCGTGGATGACCCATCTACCCGAACCAAACGCCGTCCGCCCGCGGCAAGTTCGGTCAGGGAGGACGCGGTTTACCACGGTCCCGTGGTAAACCGCGACGGGATCACAAGGACGCGTACCTGGGCTTGATGGCTTGGTTGATGAGGGTGAGGCGCTCGTCGAAGGGCAGGAAGGCGCTCTTCATGGCGTTGACGGTGAACCAGCGGAGGTCGTCGAGGCCGTAGCCGAAGGCGTCGACCAGGAGGTTCATCTCGTGGGTCATCGAGGTGTTGCTCATCAGCCGGTTGTCGCAGTTGACGGTGACGCGGAAGCCGAGGTCCTTGAGCATGCCGATCGGGTGGTCGGCGATGGATGTCATGCCGGGCACGGCGTTCGTGTGCAGGTTCGATGACGGGCACATCTCCAGCGGGATGCGGCAGTCCCGCACGTACGCCGCGAGGCGGCCGAGCCGCGGATGCGCGGGGTCGGAGAGGTCGATGTCGTCGACGATGCGGACACCGTGACCGAGCCGGTCGGCACCGCAGCGTTGGATCGCCTGCCAGATGGACGGCAGACCGAAGCCCTCGCCGGCATGGATGGTGAAGTGGGCGTTCTCGCGCCGCAGGAACTCGAACGCCTCCAGGTGGAGGATCGGGGGGAAGCCGTCCTCGGCGCCGGCGATGTCGAAGCCGCACACACCGCGGTCGCGGTACTCGACCACCAGCTCGGCGATCTCCATGCCGCGCTTCGCGTGCCGCATCGCCGTCAGCAGCTGGCCGACGACGATCGGGTGCCCCTGCTCGGCGGCGAGCTCGCGGCCCTCGTCGATGCCCGCCTGGACGGCCTCGACCGTCTCGCGCAGCGCGAGACCCCCGGAGAGGTGCTGCTCGGGCGCCCACCGCAGCTCGGCGTAGACGCAGCCGTCGCCGGCGAGGTCGAGCACGGACTCGCGCGCAACCCGGGCAAGGTCCTCGGGCCGCTGCATGACGGCCACCGTGTGGACGAACGTCTCCAGGTAGCGCTCGAGCGAACCCGAGGCCGAGGCCTCGGCGAACCACGCACCCAGCGCGTCGACGCCCTCGACCGGCAGCACGTGACCGATCTCGGCGGCGATCTCGGCCACCGTGGCCGCACGCAAGCCACCGTCGAGGTGCTCATGAAGAGCGACCTTCGGGGCGGCGGCGACTTGCTCTGGCGTGGCCGGACTCATCCGGCGTCCATCAGCAGCGTGACCGTCTCGGCCACGCACGCCGGCTTGTCGGCCCCCTTGATCTCGATGGTGTGCTGCAGGGTGATCTGCTGGCCCTTCTCGAGATTCTTGACGTCGATCATCTCGACCCGGTTGCGCACCTTCGAACCGACCTTGACCGGAGCGACGAACCGCACCTTGTTCAGTCCGTAGTTGATGCGCGCGACGTCGCCGGCGAACGCGTACACCTGCGCGCCGAGGAACGGCAGCATCGACAAGGTGAGGTAGCCGTGCGCGATGGTGGCGCCGAACGGGCCGTCGGCCGCTCGCTCCGGGTCGATGTGGATCCACTGCCGGTCGCCCGTGGCGTCGGCGAAGAGGTCGATGCGCTCCTGGGTGACCTGCACCCACTCGCTGACCCCGAGCTCCTTGCCCGATGCAGCGGCGATCTCTTTTCGGTTGTTCAGCACACGCATGTCGTCCAACCTAGCCAATCCGGTCCAGCACGATGGATCCCGACGCATCGTGGTCGGACCCGCTCGCGGGCTCGATGTCCCAGGCGCCGTCGAGCGCCGCGAGGGCGCGCTCGAACCGCTCGGGCTCGTCGGTGTGCAGCGTCACCAGCGGGGCGCCCTCGACGACCGTGTCGCCCGGCTTGGCGTGCAGCACCACACCGGCTCCGGCCTGCACGTTCTCTCCCGGTCGCGACCGTCCGGCGCCGAGCCGCCAGGCGGCGACGCCGACGCCGAGCGCGTCCAGCCTGGTCACCGTGCCGCCACTCGGTGCGTTGACCGACTGGGTCTCTCGAGCGACGGGCAGCGGCGCGTCCGGGTCACCGCCTTGTGCTGTGATCATCCGCCGCCACACGTCCATGGCGCGCCCGTCGGCGAGCGCATCGGCGGGGTCGACGTCCGGCTTGCCGGCCGCAGCGAGCATCTCGCGGGCGAGCGCGAGGGTCAGCTCGACGACGTCGGCGGGTCCACCGCCGGCCAGGACGTCGATCGACTCGGCCACCTCGACCGCGTTGCCCGCCGTGCGCCCCAACGGGGTGGACATGTCGGTGAGCAGCGCGATCGTCGTGACTCCGGCGTCGGTTCCCAGCGCCACCATCGTCTCGGCCAGCTCGCGCGCATCGGCCGCCGACTTCATGAACGCGCCCGACCCGACCTTGACGTCGAGCACCAGGGCACCGGTGCCCTCGGCGATCTTCTTGCTCATGATGGAGCTGGCGATGAGCGGGATGGCCTCGACGGTGCCGGTGACGTCGCGCAGCGCGTAGAGCTTCCGGTCCGCCGGCGCGAGGCCGCTGCCGGCCGCGCAGATCACCGCGCCCACCTCGTCGAGCTGGGACAGCATCGCCTCGTTCGAGAGGGACGCCTGCCAGCCGGGGATCGACTCGAGCTTGTCGAGCGTGCCGCCGGTGTGACCCAGCCCGCGGCCGGACAGCTGCGGCACGGCCACGCCGCAGGCGGCGACGAGCGGGGCGAGCGGCAGCGTGATCTTGTCGCCCACTCCCCCGGTCGAGTGCTTGTCCGCGGTGGGCCGCGAGAGGCCGGAGAAGTCCATCCGTTCGCCACTCGCGATCATCGCGTCTGTCCAGCGGGAGATCTCGTGGCGATCCATCCCGTTGAGGAGGATGGCCATCGCCAGCGCCGACATCTGCTCCGGGGCGACGACGTCACGCGTGTAGGCGTCGACGACCCAGTCGATCTGCTCATCGCTCAGACGCCCGCGGTCGCGCTTGGTGGCGATGACGTCGGGTGCGTCGAAAGGCTCGGTCATGACAGGGACACCTCGATCCGCTCGAATCCTCGCAGCACCCAGGTCGGCCGGCGCGGCGCCGGTTCCGCGAGCTGCAGCGCCGGCCAGCGTTCCAGCAGTCGGCCGAACGTGATCTCCAGCTCGAGCCGCGCCAACGGCGCGCCGAGACAGAAGTGCAGACCGATGCCGAAGCCGACGTGCGGGTTCGGGTCGCGCCGCAGATCGAGCGTCTGGGCATCGGCGAAGACGGTCTCGTCGCGGTTGGCCGACCCCATGAGACAGGCCACCTTCTGGCCCGCCTCGACCCGGACACCGAGGACCTCGACGTCGCGGGTGGCGGTGCGCTCGAACAGCTGCAACGGAGCGTCGTAGCGAATCAGCTCTTCGAGCGCCGTGGCCATCGAGACGGTGCCGGAGGTGATGCGGGCGAGCTGGTCCGGATGCGTCAGCAGCGCATGGATGCCGTTGCCGAAGACGTTGACGGACGCCTCGTGACCGGCGTTGAGGAGCAGGATCACGGAGGCGACCAGCTCCTCGTCGCTCAGCCGCGCGGCTCCGTCCCGCTCGGCGACCAGGTCGCTGATCAGGTCGTCGCCGGGAGACGCCCGCCGCTCGGCGATGACCCCGCGGACGTAGTCGGCGAAGTCCGTGGCGGCGGAGACCGCCTCGTCCCGCGTCGGCTGGTCGACGTCCTGCTCGTACATGTGCACGATCGCCTGTGACCACGCCCGCAGCTGGACATGGTCGGCGCGCGGAACACCGAGGAGGTCGCAGACGACGTGGACGGGCAGCGGTTCGGCGTAGCGCGCGAGGAGGTCGACGGTCCCGTCCAGCTCGTCGAGCATCAGCTCGACCAGCTCGACGATCCTGGGTCGCAAGCGTTCGACGTGTCCACGGGAGAACGCCCCGGCCACGAGTCGGCGCAACCGCGTGTGCTCGGGGGGCTCGTGCTCCATCATCTGGTGCCGGTGCAGGGCGTTGAACGGCGCCATCTGCTCGGCCGGCTCCCAGTCCGTCCAGACGCGGCCGAAGGCGCGGTCGCGAAGCACGCGGCTCACCGCGTCGTGCGTGGTGGCCAGCCAGCGCCGGCTCGGTTCGTGCCACTGCATCGGGCCGGCCTTCCGGAGGTCGGCGAGGACCGGGTACGGGTCGGCGACGAAAGCGGGGTCGGTGAGGTCGACCGTCACCGCTTCTCCAGGTCGGCCGCCCCGAAGGCGTCCGGGAGCACCTCGGCCATCGTCTTCACACCGGACGACGTGGCGAGCTGCATCTCCGGCCCGCCGTTCTCCCACAGCAGCTGGCGGCAGCGGCCACACGGCATCAGCGCGTCGCCGGCCCGGTCGACGACCACGACGGCGACCAGGCGACCGCCGCCGGTGCCGTGCAGAGCCGAGACAAGGCCACACTCGGCGCAGAGCCCGAGCCCGTAGGACGCGTTCTCGACGTTGCAGCCGAGCACGACCCGGCCGTCCTCGACGAGCCCGGCCGCCCCCACCGGGAACTCCGAGTACGGCGCGTAGGCGCGCTCGAGCATCTGGGTCGCGTAGCGGGTCAGTGACTCCCAGTCGATGTCGGCCACTAGCCCGCGCTCCCCTTGCGATACGGGCGGCCGTCGGCCGCGGGCATGCGCAATCGTTGGGCGCCGAGGGCGAGCACCAGCAGCGTCGTGACGTACGGCGTCATCGAGGTGAAGTCGCGCGGCACCGTCTCGGTGCCGAGGTACCAGACCAGCAGCAGTCCGCCGACGACGGCGATGCCGATGGCCGAGCGGAGTCCGCCGCTGACCGCGCGGTACGCCGCGTAGCCGAGCAGCGCGATCGCGAGCAGCAGCAGCAGTGCGTGGACCGCGTCGGCGTTGCGAAGCCGCAGCGAGTCGGTGTAGCCGAAGGTGAGTGCGCCGGCCAGCAGTCCGCCCGGACGCCAGTTGCCGAAGATCATCGCGGCCAGGCCGATGTATCCGCGGCCGCCGGTCTGCCCGGTGTTGAATCCGCTGGACGCGACCAGCGCCAGGAAGCCACCGCCGATGCCGGCGAGGCCCCCGGACACGATGACGGCGATGTACTTGTACCGGTAGACGTTGACGCCGAGGGTCTCGGCGGCTTGTGGATTCTCCCCGCACGAGCGGAGCCGCAGCCCGAACGACGTGTGCCACAGGATGTAGGCCGACATCGCCACCAGCGCGAACACCACGATGCTGAGGGTCGACAGACCGGTGGTCAGCGCCCCCACGAAGGCGGCCACGTCGGACACGAAGAACCAGCCCCGGGCGGCGAGGTCGAGTGCGGCGTCGGAGAGGCCGGGAACGGTGATCTTGGTCGGCGTCTCCAGCCCCACCAGCTGGCGCGGCCCGCCGCCGTTGAGGTCCGAGAACACGGCCTCGGCGAGGAAGGTCGCGGCGCCGGCGCCGATCAGGTTGACCGCCACGCCGGACACGATGTGGTCGACGCCGAAGGTCACGGTGGCGACGGCATGCAGCAGGCCGCCGATCATGCCGAACAGGGCGGCGCCGAGCACGCCGACCCACGGCCCGCCGTGGTAGGTGAAGAACGCGGCGCCCCAGGTGCCCAGGATCATCTGGCCCTCGAGCCCGATGTTGACCACGCCGGCGCGCTCGGCCCACAACCCGCCGAGGGCCGCCATCAGGATCGGACAGGTGGCGATGATCGCCGCGCGGATCGTGCCGGCGGAGGAGATGGCGCCGGTGTCGGAGACGATGCGCACCAGCGACACCACGGCGATGCCGGCGAGCACCACGAAGAACCAGCGCCGCTTCGCCGCCCGGGCGGCCTCGATGATCGTCGTCATGCGGCCGCCCCCGTGGGTGACCCCGTCGGAGCGAGCCCCTGCGCCACGTCTCGCTGCTCCAGCCGCGAACGCCAGCGGCGGACCACCTCGTAGGCCACGACGACGGCCAGCACCGCCACGCCCTGGGTGATCTGCACGATGCTCGGCGAGATGTCCGTGCTGAAGGTCAGCGTGTTCGACTGCGCCGTCAGGAACGCGAACAGCACGGCCCCGAACAGCATGCCGAGCGGCTGGTTGCGGCCGAGCAGGGCCACGCCGAGTCCGGTGAAGCCCAGCCCGATCTGGAACGACGTGCCGTAGGAGTTCGCGCCGCCGAACAGTGCCGGCATCCAGATCAGTCCGGCCACCCCGCCGGAGAGGAGCATCGAGACGAGGATCATCCGCTTGGGGTCGATGCCGCTGGCCAGGGCGGCGGTCTCGGACTGCCCGCTCGCGCGCAGGTCGAAGCCGAACCGGGTCTTGGTCAGGAGGATCCAGAACCCCAGGCCGAGAACGACCGCGAGGAGCACCAGCATCCACACCTGCCCATCGCGGGGCTCGTACGGCGCGAAACCGTCGAGCCGACTGCTCTCGGGGATCCTCTCGGTGCGCACGGCGTTGCCCTCGCGGACGCCGTACCGGTTGAGCAGGTAGCCGACCAAGGTGATGGCGATGGCGTTCAGCATGATCGTGGAGATGACCTCGCTGACGCCCCGCGTCGTCTTCAGGATCCCCGCGATCCCGGCCCACGCCGCGCCGACGACCATGGCCACCACGAGGGCCACCACGACGTTCAGTCCGCCGCCGAGGAACGCGGCGCCGGCGAACGACGCGGCGGCGAACGACGCGATCGTGTACTGGCCCTCGACGCCGATGTTGAACAGGCCCATGCGGAACCCGATGGCGGCAGCGACCGCAGCGATGTAGATCATCGCGGTCTGGTTGACGATGTTGACCCGGATGCGCGGGAGCGGGTTGCTGAACATCGCCGTCCAGAAGTCGCCGGGCGAGCTGCCCGCTGCGGCGATGACCACGGTCGTGGCGAGGACGGCCACGACGACGGCGATCAGCGGAGCGAGCAACGCCATGCCGATGCGGCGGAGCCGGGTCATCCGGCCCCACCGCCGGTCATCGCGGTGCCCAGTTCCTGCGGGGTGACGTCGTTCGGGTCG
The DNA here is from genome assembly GCA_963695295.1 of uncultured Actinomycetota bacterium. GTDB lineage: Bacteria > Actinomycetota > Actinomycetes > Propionibacteriales > Nocardioidaceae > Aeromicrobium. The sequence goes on from OY968771.1 coordinate 693,406, forward strand.
AACGTGCCGACGATGCGTCCACGAAGGATGACCTGGATGGTGTCGGACAGGCCGATCAGCTCGTCGAGGTCGGCGGAGATGAGGAGCACCGCGAGGCCGTCGTGGCGCGCCCGCTTGATGTGCTCCCAGATGGCTGCCTGCGCGCCGACGTCGACGCCGCGGGTCGGGTGGGCGGCGACCAGGAGTACCGGGTCGCCACTCATCTCACGACCGACGACCAGCTTCTGCTGGTTGCCGCCGGACAGCGCCCGCGCCGGGACGTCGATGCCCGGCGTCCGGACGTCGTACTGCTCGACGATGCGCTCGGTGTCCTGGCGCGCGCCGGGCCGGTTGATCCACGGTCCCCGCGCACTCGGCGGCCGGGTCTGGTGACCCAGCACGCGGTTCTCCCACAGCGGTGCGTCGAGCAGCAGCCCGTGCCGCTGGCGGTCTTCCGGGATGTAGCCGATACCGGCCTCACGGAGCCGACGCGTGTGCCATCGGGTGACGTCGCGATCACCGAGCGCGATCCGGCCGGACGTGGGGATGCGCATGCCCATGATCGTCTCGACGAGCTCGGTCTGGCCGTTGCCCTCGACCCCGGCGATGCCGAGCACCTCGCCGCGGCGGATGGACAGCGAGACGTCGGTGAGCAGGTTCCGCCCGAACTCGTCCCGCAGCGAGACACCGTCGAGGCTCAGCTGGACGTCGTCGGTGACGGTGGACTCGGCGGTCACCGGCGTCGGCAGCTCCGCGCCGACCATCATCTCGGCGAGCTCGTGCTTGGTGGCCGTGGCCGGGTCGGCGGTGCCCACGGTGGTGCCGCGTCGCATGACCGTGATGTCGTCGGCGATGGCCAGCACCTCATCGAGCTTGTGGCTGATGAACAGCACCGAGTTGCCGGCCTCCTTGAGCTCGCGCAGGTTGTCGAACAGGGCGTCGACCTCCTGCGGCACCAGCACGGCGGTGGGCTCGTCGAGGATGATGATGCGCGCGCCGCGGTAGAGCACCTTCGCGATCTCGAGCCGCTGGCGGGCGGCGACGCCGAGCTTCTCGACGAGCACGTCGGGCTCGAGGTCGAACCCGAACCGTTCGGAGATGCGGGCCAGTTCGGCACGCGCACCGTCGCCGATGCCGTGCAGCTTCTCGGCGCCGAGCACCATGTTCTCCAGCACGGTGAGGTTGTCCGCGAGCATGAAGTGCTGGAACACCATGCCGATGCCGTGCTCGATGGCGTCGGTCGGCGAGGCGAAGTCGACCTTCTCGCCGCCGATGCTGATCGTGCCCTGGTCGGCGCGCTGGACGCCGTACAGGATCTTCATCAGCGTCGACTTGCCGGCCCCGTTCTCGCCGACCAGCGCGTGCACCGTGCCCGGGCGGATGGTGACGTCGACGTGGTGGTTGGCGACGACGCCCGGGAATCGCTTGCCGATGTCGACGAGCTCGACCAGGTCAGTCACCGGCGCTCCCTTCTCACGGAAACGGGCCTGGGCCGCACGCTACCGCGCGGGCCCAGACCCGTCTGCTCCGCCGACTCCCTACGGCTTGGTCGGGACCTTGGTCTCGCCGCTGACGATCTTCTCCTTGTAGCCGTCGATCTCATCGGTGATGTCGTCGATGAATCCACCGGAGGTCGAGTAGCCCACGCCGTCGACCTTGAGGTCGTAGGTCTGGTAGCTCGTCAACGGCTCGCCACCGTCGACCGACTCCACGAAGTCGTACGTGGCCACGTCGACACGCTTGAGCATCGAGGTCAGGATGTGCGGCTTCTGCGCCTCGGTCGCGGTCTTCCACTGGTCGGAGTCGACGCCGATGGCCCACTTGCCGTCACCCGCGTCGACCGCGGCGTCGAAGACGCCCGCGCCCGATCCGCCGGCTGCGTGGTAGACGATGTCGGCACCCTTGTCGAACTGGCCCGTGGCCGCGGACTTGCCGCCCGCCGGGTCGCCGAAGCCCTTGAGGTTGGACTCCTCGATGTAGGAGACGAGCACCTCGGTGTCGGGCTTGGCCGCCTTGGCGCCGGCCACGTAGCCCGCCTCGAACTTCTTGATGAGGTCGTTGTTGACGCCACCGACGAAGCCCACCGTGCCGGACTCGCTCTTCTGGGCGGCGGCGACGCCGACCAGGTAGGAGCCCTGCTCCTCGGCGAAGCCGAGGTACGCGACGTTCTCGTTGGCTTCCTCGTCCGGGTCGAACCCGTCGACCACGGCGAAGTTCACGTCCGGGTAGTCCGGGGCGACCTTGTTCACCGACTCGCTGTAGGCGAAGCCCACGCCGATGACGGCGGTGGCTCCCCCGTCGGCCATCTGGCGCAGGCGGTCCTCGCGGGCCGACTCGGCCTCACCGTCGGTGGCCTCGCCCTCGACGCAGGTGGCGCTGAACTCCTTGACGGCCTTCTCCAGGCCCGCGTAGGCGGAGTCGTTGAACGACTGGTCGCCGCGACCGCCGACGTCGTACGCCAGGCCGATCTTCGGGCCATCCCCCTTCGCGGACTTGCAGACATCCTTGCTGGCACCGCTCGTGCCGCCATCAGTCCCGGAGTCGCTTCCACACCCCGTGAGGGAGAGCGCGGCGACGACGGCAACGGCGGAAAGCTGGGTCAATCGACGCACAGTTCCTCCTCGATACGCGGCCGGGGGCCCGGCACCTTCGCACCCTAGTGGGGCTCGGGCGCAGGTGGCAGTGCTGGGCCCCGATTCAGGCCGTCCGTAACCGTTTCTTCACCCGAGCGCGGCGTGCGCCAGCACCGAGGCGGCCACCGCGATGGCGCGCTCGTCGACGCGGAAGTTGCTCTGGTGGAGGTCGTACGTGGCGCCGTCGGGCGTGCGGGTGCCGAGGCGTCCCATCGCGCCCGGCACCGACTCGACGTACCAGGCGAAGTCCTCGCCGCCGAGGCTCTGGGTGGTGGTGGCGACGCCGCCGGGCCCGACCGCCTCCCCCACGGCACGGCGGAGCAGCTCGGTGCACTCGAAGTCGTTCACCACCGGCGGCACGCCGCGGATGTAGGTGACCCCGGCGCTCACGCCGAACGGCTCGAGGATGTCGGCGATGAGACCTCGTACGAGGTGCTCGGCGGAGTGCCAGGCGGTCGCGTCGAGCATGCGGAGGGTGCCGCTCAGCTCGCCCTGGGCCGGGATGACGTTGGCCGCGTTGCCGGCCCGCACCTGCCCCCACACCATGCTGGCGCCGGCTCGCGGGTCGAAGCGTCGAGACAGCACCGCCGGCAGCTGGGTGACCAGGCTGGCCATCGCGTAGGTGAGGTCCTCGGTGAGGTGCGGGCGCGACGTGTGCCCGCCGCGGCCGGCCAGGGTGATGTGGATGCGGTCGGAGGCACCGGTGATCGGGCCCTCCCGCAGGCCGACGTGACCGACGTCGAGGCTCGGGTCGCAGTGCAGGGCGAAGATGCGCGAGACGCCCTTGAGGGCGCCGCCGGCGAGCAGCTTGAGCGCGCCGCCGGGCATCACCTCCTCGGCCGGCTGGAAGATCAGCCGCACCCGGACCGGCAGGGTCTGCATCTCGTGCAGGCGAGCCAGGGCCACGGCCGCGCCGACGAGGCCGGCTGCGTGGACGTCGTGTCCGCAGGCGTGCGCGACGCCGGGCACCGTCGAGCGCCACGGGTCGGAGGTGGTGTCCTGCACCGGCAGCGCGTCGAGATCGGCGCGCAACGCGATGATCGGTCCTTCCTGCGGCCCGATCTCCGCGATCAGGCCGGTGCCCTCGAGTCGCTCGTGACCGATGCCGTTCTTGTCCATCCAGGACGCGATGACGTCGGTGGTGCGCTCCTCGTGCCAGGACAGCTCCGGGAAGGCGTGCAGATCGCGGCGCAGCTCGATGAGGTCAGGGGTGATGACCTCGATCGTGCGGCTGATCTGCTCGTGGGGCATCCGTCCACGATATCGCCTCGCTCAGGCTTCGAGGGTCTCCTTGATCTGAGCGACGGTCTCATCGGCCAGTGCGTTCAGCGGGCGACGGACGAAGACCGGTGCCAAGACGTTGACCGGAAACGGGAAGTCGAACACCGCTCGGTAGTGGATCTGGGTGCCCTCGCCGTCACGGGTGAAACTGAGGTGATCCGTGGCGGTCGTGCGGCCGTTGCGTCCCCGGCAGACGAACGACGTCGGCCGCTCGTGGCCGATGGTCTCGTACTCCAGGTCGACCTCGCGCTTCATGAACCGCGAGCGGTTCTTGTACGTGGTGCCGATCCCGCCGTCACCGGAGACGCGCGTCGTCTCGAGGGTTCCGGGATCCCACTGCTCGGTGTTCTCGAAGTCGCTGAGGTAGTCGAAGACGTCCTCGACCCGTCGGTTCACCGTGAACGTGCGCTCGACCTGCATGCTCCCAGCGTAGGCGCCCCGGGCTCAGTCCGCTCGAGCCTTCTTGCGGCGCCGGATGAACATCGGGTCGAACCTGAGGTCCACGACGCGCTCCTTGAGCGGGATGAGCGCGTTGTCGGTGATCTTGATGTGCTCGGGGCAGACCTCGGTGCAGCACTTGGTGATGTTGCAGTAGCCGAGCCCGTGCTCGTCCTGGGCCGACGCCTTGCGGTCGAGCCCCTCCTCGGCCTGCGCGGCATCGAGCGGATGCATGTCGAGCTCGGCGATCCGCATGAGGTAGCGCGGGCCGGAGAACGCCGGCTTGTTCTCCTCGTGGTCGCGCACGACGTGGCAGGTGTTCTGGCACAGGAAGCACTCGATGCACTTGCGGAACTCCTGCGAGCGCTCGACGTCGACCTGCTGCATGCGGTAATCGCCCGGCTCGAGGTCGGACGGCGGCACGAACGCCCGCACCTCGCGGGCCTTCTCGTAGTTGAACGAGACGTCGGTGACGAGGTCGCGGATGACCGGGAACGTGCGCATCGGCGTGATCGTGACGGTGTCCTCACGAGGGAGCGTCGACATGCGCGTCATGCAGAGCAGGCGCGGTCGGCCGTTGATCTCGGCGCTGCACGAGCCGCACTTGCCGGCCTTGCAGTTCCAGCGGACGGCCAGGTCGGGCGCCTCGGTGGCCTGCAGTCGGTGGACGACGTCGAGCACGACCTCGCCCTCGTTGACCTCGACGTCGTAGTCGACGAAGTCGCCGCCCTCGGCGTTGCCGCGCCAGACGCGGAAGTTCTGCTGGTAGCCCATCAGACCGTCCCTCCCGGGAGTTCCTCGCCGGTGTAGTACTTCTTCAGCTCGTCCATCTCGAACAGCTCCATGAGGTCCGATCGCATCGGGATCTGGTCCTGCCGGGTGACGTCGACCGAACCGTCATCGTCCCCGCCGTCGGACAGGTTGCACACCAGCAGGACCTTGCGCCAGTCGGCGTCCATCACCGGGAAGTCCTCGCGCGTGTGCCCGCCCCGGCTCTCCTGGCGCATGATCGCCGCCTTCGCGACGCACTGGCTGACGATGAGCATGTTGCGCAGGTCGAGCGCGAGGTGCCAGCCGGGATTGAACTGCCGGTGGCCCTCGACGACCATGTTCGTGGCCCGCTCGGCGAGCTCACCGAGCTTGTCGAGGGCCTGCTGGATCTCCGCTTCCTGCCGGATGATCCCGACCAGGTCGTTCATCGTCTGCTGGAGCTCCTGGTGCAAGGTGTACGGGTTCTCCGCGCCCTCCTGCGATCCGTCGCCGAACGGGGCCACGGAGCGGTCCTGCGCCACCTTGACGTCGCCTTCGTTGAGCGCCGGCCGCGACGCCAGCGCCGTCGACGTACGCGATCGCGCCGGCGCCGGCACGCCGGCCGAACACCAGCAGGTCCGACAGCGAGTTGCCGCCGAGCCGGTTCGAGCCGTGCATGCCGCCGGAGCACTCGCCGGCGGCGAACAGGCCCGGGACGGAGGCGGCGCCGGTGTCGGGATCGACCTCGATGCCACCCATCACGTAGTGACAGGTGGGTCCGACCTCCATCGCCTCCTTGGTGATGTCGACGTCGGCCAGCTCCTTGAACTGGTGGTGCATGGACGGGAGCCGCTTGATGATCGTCTCGGCCGGCATGCGGGAGGAGACGTCGAGGAAGACGCCGCCGTGCGGTGACCCACGACCGGCCTTGACCTCGGAGTTGATGGCGCGGGCGACCTCGTCGCGGGGCAACAGCTCCGGCGGACGGCGGTTGTTGTCGGCGTCTTCGTACCAGCGGTCCGCCTCCTCCTCGGTGGTGGCGTACTGCGCCTTGAAGACGTCCGGGATGTAGTCGAACATGAACCGCTTGCCGTCGGAGTTCGTGAGCACGCCGCCGTCACCACGCACCGACTCGGTGACGAGGATGCCCTTCACCGAGGGCGGCCAGACCATGCCGGTGGGGTGGAACTGCAGGAACTCCATGTTGATGAGCGAGGCGCCGGCACGCAGCGCGAGGGCGTGCCCGTCGCCGGTGTACTCCCAGGAGTTGCTGGTGACCTTGTACGACTTGCCCACGCCGCCGGTGGCCATGATGATCGCCGGCGCGTCGAAGAGCAGGTGCCGGCCGGACTCGCGCCAGTAGGCCAGCGCGCCGGCCATCCGGTCACCGTCCTTGATGAGGTCGGTGACGGTGCACTCGGCGTAGACCTTGAGGTTGGCCTCGTAGTCGCCGTGCTCGGCGAAGTCCTCCTGCTGCAGCGAGACGACCTTCTGCTGCAGCGTCCGGATCATCTCCAGCCCGGTGCGGTCGCCGACGTGGGCGAGCCGCGGGTAGGTGTGGCCGCCGAAGTTGCGCTGGCTGATCTTGCCCTCCGGCGTGCGGTCGAACAGCGCGCCGTAGGTCTCCAGCTCCCAGACCCGGTCGGGCGCCTCCTGGGCGTGCAGCTCGGCCATCCGCCAGTTGTTGAGGAACTTGCCGCCCCGCATCGTGTCGCGGAAGTGGACCATCCAGTTGTCGTTGGGGTTGACGTTGGCCATCGCCGCCGCGCAGCCGCCCTCGGCCATGACCGTGTGCGCCTTGCCGAACAGCGACTTGGAGATGATGGCGGTGCGCTTGCCGGCCAGGCGGGCCTCGATGGCCGCGCGCAGCCCGGCGCCGCCGGCGCCGATGACGATGACGTCGTAGGAGTGGGTCTCGATCTCGCTCACGTGGTCACTGCTCTCAGTCGTCGATGCTCAGTTGATCAGTCTGGGATCGGAGTACCACTCGGCCGCCAGGCCCCAGATGTAGAAGTCGGTGATGGCGAGGCTGGCCAGGGTGACCCACGCGAGCAGCATGTGCCGCCCGTTCAGCGTGGACACCCAGCCCCACAGCCGGTAGCGGACCGGATGCTGGGAGAAGTGGTTCAGCTTGCCGCCGATGATGCTGCGACAGGAGTGGCACGAGGCGGTGTACATCCAGAGCAGGACGACGTTGGTGACCAGGATGATGTTGCCGAGGCCGAGGCCGAACTCGCCGTCGGCGGTGCCGAACGCCAGGATCGCGTCGTAGGTGTTGACGACGGAGATGAGCACCGCGGCGTAGAAGAAGTACCGGTGCAGGTTCTGGCCCAGCAGCGGGAACCGGGTCTCGCCGGTGTACTTCTGGTGCGGCTCGTTGACCGCACAGGCCGGCGGTGAGAGCCAGAAGGCCCGGTAGTAGGCCTTGCGGTAGTAGTAGCAGGTCAGGCGGAAGAGCAACAGGAACGGCAGGCTCAGCACCGCGTAGGCCGGGACGAACCAGAAGTCCGGGATGAAGGTGCCGAAGTGGGCCGCCTCCGGGATGCACGCCGTCGACGTGCAGGGCGAGTAGAACGGCGTGAGGTAGTGGTACTGCTCGACCCAGTAGTCCTGCTTCATGGCCGTGCGGGTGACGGCGTACGCGACCCAGGCCAGGAGTCCGGCGGCCTGGATGGCCGGCGGGAACCACCAGCGGTCGGTGCGAAGGGTTCGGGCGGCGATCGCGGCGCGGCCTGCGCCGGTGGTCGTTGTCGTCATGCCATGTCGATTCGCGTCAGTGGCTCGGGCCAACGGGGGTGGTCGTGGATCACCGTATGCCCGGTGACGCGCGGCAGGCAAAGTCATAGTGAGGTAGCCATTCATAGCCGCTGTCTATGGACCGACTAGCCTGACCCCATGCAGGTGCAGCAGCTCGCCTACTTCGCCGCGGTGGCCCGCACCCGGCACTTCACCCGGGCCGCCGCGCTCGTCGGGGTGTCCCAGCCGACCCTGTCGAAGCAGATCCGGGTGCTCGAGAACTCCCTCGGCTCGCCGCTGTTCGTGCGCGACCGCGGGCAGATCGAGCTGACGAGCGCCGGCGAGGCCCTCCTGCCGCACGCGCAACGCATCCTCATGGACGTCGAGAGCGCCGAACGTTCCGTGGACGAGGTGACCGGCCTCCGCCGCGGGCGCGTGCGGCTCGGCGCCACCCCGTCCCTGTGCGACGGGCTCCTCCCGGACCTCCTGATCCGCTTCCACGAGCTCCATCCGGACATCCAGCTCGAGGTGCAGGAGGCCGGATCGCGGGTGCTCACCCGCGAGCTCGGCCAGGGCCGGCTCGACCTCGCGCTGCTGATCGTGCCGCTGCGCTCGGACGGCGCGACCGAGACCGGCGCGATCGAGACCACGTCGATCCTGAAGGAGCGGCTGGTGTTGGCCAGCCCGGCCGACGCCGACCTGCCCGAGGCCATCGACATCCACGGCCTGCGCGACTTACCGCTGGTGATGTTCCGGGAGGGCTATGACCTGCGCGAGGTGACGCTCGGCGCCTGCCGAGACGCCGGCTTCGAGCCGCACCTCGCGGTCGAGGGCGGCGAGATGAGCGCGGTGTTGCGGTTCGTCGAGGCCGGCCTCGGCCACGCGGTCGTGCCGGAGATGGTCATGCGCAACCGGCCGGGACTGCGCGCGACGCGGCTGGAGAAGCCGTCGCTCCGGCGGGAGATCGCGCTGGCACACCGTTCCGACACGCTCCAGCTGGCGGCGCTCGCCTTCCGCGACGAGCTGCTCGCCTCGTTCACGGAGCGAGGGCGAACCAGCGCTGCGGTTGCCAGCCGGCATGCTGGTCGTGGAGGTAGAGCGCGAACTCGGTGACCTCGAACTCGCACCGGTAGTCGCCCAGGGCATCGTCGGCATGGTCCAGCGCCGCGTCGTCGAGGTGCTGGGCGACCGTGACGTGCGGATGGAACGGGAACTCCCCGCGAGGCGCGCCGATCGCCTCCCGCAACCGGAGGGCCAAGACCTCGGTGGCCAGGTACCCGGCACTGACGGCGACGTAGACGACCGGCGAGACCGGGCGAAAGGTGTCCGTGCCGTGCAGCCGCATGCGGAACGACGGCACGTTCACCGGCGGCCTTGTCGAGCCGTGCACAGACCTCATCGAGCTGCTCGTCCTCGATCTCGTATGGCGGCAGGAGCGTCACGTGGCTCGGCACCGTCTGCGCGAGCGGGTCGCCGAAGGCGGCGCGGGCCTGGCGCAGGATCGTGCCGTGCGGCTCGGGCACGGCGATGGCCACCCCGATGGAGAGAGCGGTCATGCGAGCGTGGACGGCACGAAGCCGGAGCGGTCGTAGACCGTGGCCAAGGTGGTGGCGGCGACCTCGCGGGCGCGTGTCGCGCCGGCGGCGAGGATGCGATCGAGCTCGCCCTTGTCGTCGAGGAGCTCGCGCGTGCGGGACCCGAACGCGTCGACGAACTCGGCCACCAGGTCGCCGAGCGCCACCTTGAAGTGTCCGTACTGCTGGCCGTCGAACTCGGCCTGGATGTCGTCGACCGGGCGATCGGTGAGCGCGGAGAAGATCAGCAGCAAGTTCGAGATGCCCGGCTTCTCGACCGGGTCGAAGCGGATGTCGGTGCCGGAGTCGGTGACGGCGGACCGGATCTTCTTGGCCGCCCGCTTCGGGTCGTCGGTGAGGTTGAGGACGCCGGCGTGGGACGCCGCCGACCCGCTCATCTTGGCCTCCGGATCCTGCAGGTCGTAGATCTTCGCCGTCGACTTGACGATGTGCGCCTCCGGCACGGTGAACGTCTCACCGAAGCGGTGGTTGAAGCGCTGGGCGAGGTTGCGGGTGAGCTCGACGTGCTGACGCTGGTCCTCGCCGACCGGTACCTTGTCGGCCTGGTAGATGAGGATGTCCGCCGCCATCAGGACCGGGTACGTGAACAACCCGACGCTGGCGGAGTCCGAGCCGCCCTTGCTGCTCTTGTCCTTGAACTGGGTCATGCGACCGGCCTCACCGAACCCGGTGATGCCCCCGAGCACCCAGGCGAGCTGGGCGTGCTCCGGCACGTGGCTCTGCACGAAGAGCGTGCTGCGCTCGGGGTCGACGCCGGCGGCAAGCAGCTGAGCCGCGGCGATGTACGTGCGCTCGCGGAGGAGGGCCGGCTCGTACTCGACCGTGATCGCGTGGAGGTCCGGAATGAAGTAGAAGGCCTCGAACTCCTCCTGCAGGGCCACCCATTGCTTGAACGCCCCGAAATAGTTGCCGAGGTGGTACGAGTCGGCCGTCGGCTGAGCGCCGGACAGGACTCGGGGCTTGGGCATGATGTGCATTGTGCCAGCCGGTCAGGAGGGTCCTTGACCTAGGCTCACGCCGTGCCCGACGTGCAGAAGTGGCTGGTCCCCGAGGTCGTCGACCTCCTCGGCGACCGGCTCGACCACGGTGGCGTTCCGCGCGAGTCGATCGCCACCGGGCGCACTTTGGTGGTCAAGGCTCGCGCCCGCGACGACGCCACCCGCAACGCCTGGGCCGATGGTCGACGGGTCCCGCTGCCGCGGTCGGTCGCGGACTCGCTCGGCCAGCACGGACTCGGCTCCGGCGGTGTCGACGTGGTCATCGAGACCGAGTCCGCGGACCCGTCTCAGCTCGTCGAGGGGCTGGTGCTGATGATCGTCGACCTGGCCATGCCCGACCCGCCGGACCGTGCCGAGGAGTGCCGGCGGGCCGCCGCTGCGTTGGGCCTGGAGCGGCTGGCCGACGCGGGCCCCGATGCCGTCCTCCGCCTCGACGACGAGGTCCTGAAGGCTCGCACCAGGCACGTCATCACCGAGACGGCGCGGGTGCGTGCGGCCCGGCGGGCGATCGACTCCGCCGCCTGGGCCCAGGTCGGCAGCATCCTCACCGCGTCGCACACCTCGCTCCGGGACGACTTCGCGGCCAGCCGGGCCGAGGCCGACGTCGCCGCCGACGCCGCCCTCGAGGCCGGCGCGCTCGGCGTGCGGATGAACCTCGCACTGGTCCCCGCCGATCGCGTCGCCGCCGTGCGCGACCTCGTGGAGCGGCGGTTCGAGGACCTCGGCTGGCCCCGTCCGGAGGTCCAGACGTTGGGCGTGGCCAAGAGACCCTGAGACACTGGGCGAGTGAGACGTATCGCGTACCAGGGCGAGCCTGGCTCCAACTCCCATCTCGTGTGCAAGCAGCACTACCCCGAGTGGGAGGCGGTGGCGTGCGCGTCGTTCGAGGACGTGTTCGCGGCCGTCGAGAACGGCGACGCCGACTTGGCGATGATCCCGATCGACAACTCGATCGCCGGCCGCGTCGCGGACATCCACCACTTCTTGCCGACGTCCGGACTGCACATCATCGGCGAGCACTTCCTGCCGATCCAGTTCACCCTCATGGGCGTGCCGGGGTCGAGCCTGGAAACCATCAAGACCGTGCACAGCCACGTGCACGCCCTCGGCCAGTGCCGCCGGATCATCCGCGAGCACGGACTCACGCCGCAGATCTCCGGCGACACCGCTGGGGCGGCCCGGGAGATCGCCGACGCCCAAGACGTCAGCCAGGCGGCCCTCGCGCCCCCGCTGGCAGCGGAGATCTACGGCCTGGAGATCCTCGTCGACGACGTCGAGGACGAGGACCACAACACGACGCGCTTCGTCGTGCTCTCCCCCGAGCTCATCGAGGCCCCGGCCGACGGCGGCCCGGTGGTCACCAGCTTCATCTTCAACGTGAAGAACCTGCCGGCGGCGCTCTACAAGGCGCTCGGTGGATTCGCGACCAACGGCGTCAACATGACGAAGCTGGAGAGCTACATGGTCGGCGGCGAGTTCGCGGCCACCCAGTTCCTCGCCGAGGTCGACGGCCATCCGGACGACCTGCCGGTCCGGCGCGCGCTCGATGAGCTGGCGTTCTTCACCACCGAGGTGAAGATCCTGGGCGTCTACACCGCCGACCCGTTCCGCGCGGCTGCGGAATGACCGAAGGCCTCTCCTGGCCCCTCTCGGTGCCCGTGCTCTCCGACGGCGTGGTCACGCTGCGCGCCCACATCCCGGCGGACGTCGACGACATGCTCCAGATGGCCCGTGACCCGTTGATGGTGCGGTACACGGCAGTCCCCGACCCGAGCACGCGGGCGGACAACGAGAACTACGCCTTCGGCGTCGTGGCCGGCGGTTGGGACACCCGCACGCACTTCGGCTGGGCGATCGAGGCGGACGGCAGGTTCGCGGGCAACGTCGACGTCCGCGGCGGCGCACCCATCGCCGACATCGGCTACGCCCTGCATCCATGGGCGCGCGGCCGGGGGCTGATGGTGCGAGCCGTGCAGTTGGCGATGGACTGGGCGTTCACCGAGGCCGGCGTCGAGATCATCCACTGGCGCTCCCACGTCGGCAACGCGCCGTCGCTCCGGGTCGCCCATCGAACCGGCTTCACCCTGCACGGCACCACCCCCGGCCTGCTTCATGAGCGCGGCCGGGTGATCGACGCGTGGACGGCGTCGCGTCGGTTCGGCGACCCGCCGCTTCCGCGCAGTCGGTGGGCCGAGTCGACGGTTCTGGAGACCGAGCGCGTTCGACTGCGACCGCTGTCCGGCGCCGACCTCCCCCGGATCGTCGAGGCCTGCTCGGATCCGGTCACCCGCCACTGGCTCGCCGTCCTCCCGCACCCGTACGTCGAGGCGACCGCGCGCGGCTACGTCGACGACTGCGTCTGGCAGGCCGCGACCGGTGCGAAGGCCACGTGGGCCGTGGCCGACCGGCGGACCGACCTGCTGGTCGGCCATGCCGTGGTCATGGACCTGCTGGGTTCCGCCGGGGAGGTGGGCTACTGGATGCACCCCGCGGCCCGGGGTCTGGGCCTCATGACCGAGGCCGTGCGCGCCATCGTGCAGCACGCCGTCGACCCGGCCGGGCTGGACCGCACGCGCCTGGTCCTCCACGCCGCTGCCGGCAACCCCGCCAGCAACGCCGTCGCCATCGCCGCCGGGTTCCACCACTACGGCACCCAGACGGCGGCCGAGCGGCTCGGCGACGGCTCGCTCGATGACCTGCACTGCTACGAGCTGGTGCGGGACCTTTCGTCGACCTGAGCACTAGGCTGCCTTCCATGGACGACGCCATCAGCGCGGCGATCGGTGCCGTGGCGGGGATCGGGACGGACGTGCTGGCCGAGAGCCGGCCGGCCAAGCAGCGGGCCATGATGCTCGCCGGCGGTCTCGTGGTGGCGGCGGCGATCTATCCACTGGCCCGGAGAGAACGGCGTCCTGGCGCTCCGCTCGCCCGGGAGATCGCGGGGCTGGTCGCGTCCGGGGCGATCCTCACCGTCGCGGCGCGGGCGACGCCGACCCGCGCGCGGAACGTCGTGGCGGCCGGGTGGGCCGCGCACGCGGTGTTCGACATGGTCCACGACGGCGGCGAGTCCTCGATGATCCCCCGCTGGTACCCGGCGATGTGCGCCGGCTACGACCTCGCGGTCGCCGGCCGGCTGGTCAGCGCCTAGGGAGGCGGCCGTGGACGGAGTGCACGACATGGGCGGGATGCACGGGTTCGGTCCGGTCGCGCCCGAGGCCGACGAACCGGTCTTCCACGAGCCCTGGGAGGGGCGCACCTTCGCCCTGATGATCGCCACCGGAGCCGCGGGCTTGCGCGCGGGATCGATCCGGCCGGGCGTCGAGGCCATCGACCCGGCCACCCATCTCGCCTCGAGCTACTTCCAGCGGTGGGCCCGATCCGTGGAGTCCGGCCTGGTCGACGCCGGCACGCTCACCACCGCCGACATCGACGTGCGAGCGGACGCGCCCGAGCCACCGCGAGAGCACCGCGACGACACCAACCCCGATCTCGCCACGCGCCTCACCGGCGCGCTCGTCGACCGTCCTCGCGCCCCGAGCGGCGAGGACGTGGCCGGCCGCTTCGACGTGGGCGACACCGTCACGGTGAGGCGAATGGCCCCACCCGGACATCACCGGTGCCCGCGCTACGTGCGCGGTGCCACGGGGACGGTGGCCCGTCTTCCCGGTGGTTGGCCGCACGCCGGCTCCGACGAGCCGCCCGAGGCGACCTACACCGTTCGCTTCGCCATGACCGACCTCTGGGGCTCCGATGCCGAGCCCGGCTGGCTGTACATCGACCTGTGGGAGCGGTACCTGACATGAGCGGACACCACCCGAAGCCGACGAGCGCGACCGAGCGGCGGGTCGAGGCGATCGAGGCGCTGCTCGTCGAGCGCGGGCTGATCACCTCCGACGTGGTCGACGCGATCGTCGAGACCTACGAGAACGACGTCGGCCCGATGAACGGCGCCAAAGTCGTCGCGCGCGCCTGGGTCGACCCGGACTATCGCGCTCGGTTGCTCACCGACGGCACCCGCGCGGTGGGCGAGCTGGGCTTCGGCGGCGCCGAGGGCGAGCACCTCGTGGTGCTCGAGAACACCGCCGACGTCCACAACGTCGTCGTGTGCACACTCTGCTCGTGCTACCCGTGGCCGGTCCTCGGCCTGCCGCCGCAGTGGTACAAGAGCTTCGCCTACCGCTCGCGGATGGTGCGCGAGCCGCGGGTGGTGCTCGACGAGTTCGGCACGACGCTGCCCGACGACGTCGAGGTACGGGTGTGGGACTCCAGTGCGGAGGTGCGCTACCTGGTCCTGCCCCTCGCGCCCGACCTCGACGGCAGGACCGAGGAGGAGCTGGCCGAGCTGGTCACCCGCGACCACATGATCGGCGTCGTGCGGTGAACGAGCCGCCCGAGGACGTCCCGCGCCGCAACGGCGAGCTCGTGTTCGACGCACCCTGGGAGAGCCGGGCATTCGGGCTCGCCGCGGCGTACCTTGCGGCATCCGGGCAGGACTGGGCGGCGTTCCGCGCCCACCTGAAGGACGCCGTCGCCGCGCTGCCCGACTCGACGCCGTATTACGAGGCCTGGGTCGTCGCGCTCGATCGCCTACTGTCCGCCGACGGCCTCGACCGACCGGCGTGACTGGACCAGCCCGGCCGCGAAGATGACCAGCCCGCCCACGGCGAGCGCGGCACCGACCAGGCTGGGGGCGCGGTAGCCGTACCCGGCCGCGATGACGACCGAGCCGAGCCACGCGCCGAGACCGTTCGCGATGTTCAGCGCCGAGTGGTTGAGCGCGGCACCGAGCATCTGGGCATCGCCGGCCGCATGCATCAGGCGCATCTGGAGGTTGATCGCGAGCACCGACCCGAGCCCGCCCACCGTGAAGACCACGGCGACCGCGGCCGCCGGCAGCCCGGCCGCGAAGTGGAAGAAGACCAGCGTGAGGACCATCGTGGCGAAGCCGATGAGCACCGAGCGTTCCACGTCCCAGTCGGCCAGGCGACCGGCCAGCCAGGTGCCGGCCACGGAACCGACGCCGAACGCGAACAGGAATCCGGGCACCGTTCCGGACGACAGCCCGGTGACCTCGGTGACGATCGGGCTGATGTAGCTGTACATCGCGAACAGACCGCCGAAACCGACCATGCCGGCGGCGACCGCGAACAGCACCTGTGGCTTGCGCAGTGCGGTCAGCTCCGCGCGGATCGTCGCCTGCGGGTTGCCCGGCTGGTGCGGCACGACGAGTAGGACCAACACGGCGGTGAGCACGGCGAGGCCGAGCACCGTCCAGTAGGCACTGCGCCAGCCGAGCTGCTGACCCAGCCAGGTGGCGGCTGGGACGCCGGCGACCGTGGCGACGGTGAGGCCGAGCATCACGCCGCTCACGGCACGTCCGCGTCGTGCGGGGGCGACGAGCGAGGCGGCGATCAGCGAGGCGACGCCGAAGTAGGCCCCGTGCGGCAGGCCGCAGAGGAACCGCGCGGCCATCACCTCCCAGTAGCCGTGCGCGAGCGCGGTGACGGCGTTGCCGAGTCCCAGGGCCAGGACCAGGCCGACGGCCAGCCCGCGCCGCGGCAGTCGGGCCGCCAGGGAGACGATGACCGGTGCGCCGACGACCACGCCGAACGCGTACGCCGAGATGATGTGGCCGGTGGTCGGGATCGACTCGTCGATGCCGATGGCGATCTCCGGCAGCAGGCCCATGGTGACGAACTCCGTGGTGCCGATCGCGAAGCCGCCGAGGGCCAGCGCGAAGATCGCCAGGCCGACGTCGGTGCCGCGCGTGACGGCGGCCGTCGGGAGTGCGGTCACCCTTGGGTCAAGCCGGCGGAGGCACCGGCTATTCCGCCTTCACCGCTGCGATCGTCCCGATGATGAGGCGGCGGGTGATCTGCTGCGACGGGACGCCGAACCCGGCACGTCGGACGCCGGTGGCACGCTGGGCGCATGCGCGCGGTGACCGACGACGAGCGACGTGCGCGGCTCGGTGTCCGGCACTCGCTGGCCGACGGCCACGGCGCCGCCGACGTCGTCGAGGCCGCGCGCTCGGTGGTCGCGTTGCACGGCACCGACCCGGCCTCCACATTCCTGTCCGCGCTCGCGCGCACACCGGGCTCCGCTCCGGATGACCTGGCACGGGCGCTCTACGACGACCGCGACCTCGTGCGCGTCCTCGCGTTCCGTCGCACCGTCTTCGCCGTCCCGATCGAGTTCGCGCCAGCATGCCTCGCCGGTGCCGCCGACACCGTGGCCCGCACCGAGCGCAGGACGTTCCACAAGCTGCTGGTCGACTCCGGCGTCACTGACGACCCCGAGCCCTGGCTCCTGCGTGCGGAGGCGGCGGCCCTGACGGTCATCCGGGCGAAGGACCATGTCACCTCCGCCGACCTCGCCGCGGCCGACCCGATCCTCACCACGCGACTGGAGCTCGCGCCGGGCACCAAGTACGCCACCAGCCAAGGGGTGGGCAGCCGACTGCTGAACCTGTTGTCCGCCCAGGGTCACGTCGTCCGGGCGCGGCCGAAGGGCGGATGGACGTCGACGCAGTTCCGGTGGGCCGCCGTGGAGCGTTGGGCGCCGGAGCTGACCGTGCGCGTCGAACCCAGCGACGCCACGGCGCAGATCGCACGCGCCTGGCTCGGTGCCTACGGCCCGGCGGCGCCGGACGACCTGCAGTGGTGGACCGGATGGACCAAGGCCCGCATGCGGGAGGCACTGTCCGCCGTCGACACGGTCGAGGTCGCCATGCACCACGGGCCCGGTCTGATGCTGGCCGACGACGCCGAGCCCGTCCCCGCTCCGGCGCCGTGGGTCGCACTCCTGCCCGCGCTCGACCCGTCCGCGATGGGCTGGAAGCACCGCGACTTCTGCCTCGGCCCGCACCGCGAGCTGCTCTACGACGCCAACGGCAACGCCGGCCCCACGGTCTGGGCCGACGGGCGCATCGTCGGCGGTTGGGCCCAGCGCGACGACGGCGAGGTCGTGGTTCGCCGGCTCGACGACGTCGGCTCGGAGGCGTCGGCCCGCATCGACGAGCGCGCAGCCGAGCTCACCGCGATGCTCGGCGAGATCCGCCTCAAGGCTCGCGCCCGCGGCTGGACCCCGGTTGAGCGCGAGCTCCGCGCCTGACGTCTACCGTTGGTCCATGCAGCCGACGAATCCGGGCTGGTACTGGGACCCGAAGGGGATGCCCGGCCTGTTCCGGTGGTGGGACGGCGAGGCGTGGACGGACCACGTCAGCGTCATCCGCAACGTCGGCCCGCCGCAGGAGAGCCCGACGCTGTCACCGGATGCGGACGGGCGCTTCCACACCGGCCGGCTCTCGTGCGCCGCTCGGCCCGAGCCGTGGACGTGGTGCCCCGACTACCCCCACCTCGAGGACGCCATCGGACAGCAGGTCGTCGTCGGCCGCACGCCGCGGGGAGACTACATCGGCTGCATCTTCATCGGTGGCGTTCCGGACCAGTACCTCGCGGACGGCGACCTCGCCGCCGTGGGAGCCGCGTTCTCCACGGCGATGCTGGCGGAGTTCTACCCGCGCGAGGTACCGCACAGCGATGCCGAACCGGTGCTGGGCGACCTCGACGGACATGCCACCTGGCAGCTCGTCGTGCCCCTCGACGTGAAGGACGACCACCTCGGCTTCGCCCGCGAGGACGCGGTGTTCGTGCTCGTCGACCTTCCCGATCGACCGGGCGTCCTCTACGCCAGCCTCCCGGACGTGCCGGACGTCGCGATGCCCACGGCCGATGAGCTCATCGCCGATCTGGCCGTCGGCTGACGGGAGCTCAGGACGTGACAGCCTCGCGGATGACCCCACGGAGCTCCGCGGCCACCGCCTCCATCGGCGCCGGACTGCGCTGGCTGCGTGACATCACCACCGCACCCTCGATGCTGCCGACGATGAGCCAGGCGAGCCGGTCGGCGCGCTTCGGGGCGACACCTTCTCGACGCAGCGCCTCGACCAGCAGGTCGTGCCACCGTGCGAACGCGGCACTCGCTGGACCGGCGGTCACGGTGTCCTCGGTCGCGACGGCGAGCACCGGACAGCTCGCCTGGTAGTCGCTGGCGATGAGGAAATCGCGCCAGTTGGCGATGAATGCGTCGAGAGCTGCCAGCGCACCGCCGTCGCCGGCCCTCGCCAACAGCTTCTCGACCTTTCCGGACACCCACCCGACCGCCTCCTCGACCAGCTGGTCCTTGCCGCCGGGAAAGTAGTGATAGGTCGAGCCGAGCGGAGCGCCGGTGACCTTGGCGAGCTCACGGACGCTCGTGGCTCCGACGCCCCGGGCCCCGATCAGCTCGGCCGCGCCGGCGACCATCTTCGTTCGTGGATCGAGGGCCATGTGTGAAGCATATCTCGTTGACTATAACGCTTGTCATAGCCCAGCATGTTCTATGACATCCGTTATAGATCAGGAGCGCGACATGACGATCTCGACCTCGGAACAGCTGTGGGAGACCGTCGTGTTCCCCGCCGACGACGGCCAAGAACTCCACGGCCGGTGGTTCGAGCCGATCGGCGAGCGTCGCGGCGTCGTCGTGATCGTTCCGGCGATGGCCACGACCGCCACGTACTACGCCACCTTCGCGTCATGGCTCCGCGACCGCGGTTTCGCCGCCCTGACCTTCGACTACCGCGGCTACGGGGAGTCGCTCACCGGCCGGATGAGCGAGGTCGAGAACGATCTCGTCCGCTGGGCGCTCGACGCACGGGACGCCCTGGACTACGCCCACGGACGGGCCGACGGCTCACTCGTCACGTGGCTCGGTCACAGCCTCGGTGGACAGGTGCTGCCGTTCGCCGACCACTCGCGGGTCGATCGAGCCATCAGCGTCGCCTCCGGCACCGGGTACTGGAAGTACAACTCTCCCGGCGTACGTCGGGCCGCTCCCATCTTGTGGAAGGTCATCGCTCCCGCTGCGATCGCCGTGGCGGGCTACTTCCCGGGCAAGCGGATGGGCCTTCTGGGTGACCTCCCGCCCAACGTCATGCGTCAGTGGGGACGCTGGTGCATGCACCCGGACTACCTCCTGCACGAGCTCCCGGAGATGCGTGAAGAGTTCGCGAAGGTGGACCTCCCCATGGTGTCGCTGTCGTTCACCGACGACGAGATGATGTCCTCAGACAGCATCAGCACGCTCGACGGCCTCTACACCGCGGTCGACACCGCCAGGATGCGCTACACGCCGGCCCAGCTCGGCGTCGAGCGCATGGGCCACTTCGGCTTCTTCCGCGACAACCAGGTCGACCTGTGGGACGAGCTGGTGTTGCCGTACCTCGCCCGATGACGGCTGGCGATCAACCGAGCTTGGCCAGCACCTCGTTGAACGTCTTCGACGGACGCATGACCGCAGTGGCGCGCGAGTCATCGGGTTGGTAGTAGCCGCCGACGTCGGCCGGTGAACCTTGCACCGCGAGCAGCTCTTCGGTGATCGCCTGCTCGCTGGCGGCGAGGTCACCGGCGATCTCGGCGAACGCCGCGGCCAGCTCGGCATCCTCGGTCTGAGCCGCCAGCTCCTGCGCCCAGTAGAGCGCGAGGTAGAAGTGACTGCCCCGGTTGTCGATCTCGCCGGCCTTGCGGCTCGGTGACCGGTTCTCCGCGAGGAACGTGCCAGTGGCCCGGTCGAGGGCGTCACCGAGCAGCTGGGCGCGGACGTTGTCGTCCGACGTGGCCAGGTGGTCCAGGCTCGCCGCCAGCGCGAGGAACTCGCCGAGGCTGTCCCACCGCAGGTGGTTCTCCTTGAGCAGCTGTTGGACGTGCTTGGGCGCCGAGCCGCCGGCGCCGGTCTCGAACAGCCCGCCGCCGTTGATGAGCGGCACGATCGAGAGCATCTTGGCGCTGGTGCCGAGCTCGAGGATCGGGAAGAGGTCGGTGTTGTAGTCGCGCAGCACGTTGCCGGTGACCGAGATGGTGTCCTCGCCGCGCCGGATGCGTTCGAGCGAGAAGGCGGTGGCCTCCGGTGGCGGCATGATCTCGATCTGGAGGCCGTCGGTGTCGAGCCCGGGAAGGTACTGCTCGACCTTGGCGATCAAGTTGGCGTCGTGCGCCCGGGTGCGGTCGAGCCAGAAGACCGCCGGCGTGCCCGAGGCACGGGCTCGTGTCACGGCCAGCTCCACCCAGTTGCGGATCGGCACGTCCTTGGTCTGGCAGGCCCGCCAGATGTCGTTCGGCTCGACGTCGTGCTCGATGAGGACGTCGCCGGATCCGTCGACGACCTGCACGGTGCCGGCCGAGGTGATCTCGAAGGTCTTGTCGTGGCTCCCGTACTCCTCGGCAGCCTGCGCCATGAGGCCGACGTTGGGTACCGATCCCATGGTGCTCGGGTCGAACGCGCCGTGCGCGCGACAATCGTCGATGACGGCCTGGTAGACGCCGGCGTAGCTGCTGTCGGGGATGACGGCGAGCGTGTCGGCCTCCTGCCCGTCCGGGCCCCACATGTGGCCGGACGTGCGGATCATCGCCGGCATCGACGCATCGACGATGACGTCGCTCGGCACGTGCAGGTTCGTGATGCCGCGGTCGGAGTCGACCATCGCGAGCGCCGGACCGTCGGCGATGCCCTGCTCGATGGCCGCCTTGATCTCGGCGCCGTTGGACAGCCCGTCCAGCCCGGCGAGGATCGACCCGAGGCCGTCGCTCGGGCTGAGCCCGGCGGACCGCAGGTCGTCGCCGTACTGCTCGAACACCGCCGGCAGGAACGCGCGGACGACGTGGCCGAAGATGATCGGGTCGGAGACCTTCATCATCGTGGCCTTCAGGTGGACCGAGAACAGGACGTCCTCGTCCTCGGCCCGGGCGATCTGGGCGGTCAGGAACTCATCGAGAGCGGCGGCCCGCATGACCGTGGCGTCGACGACCTCGCCGGCCAGCACCGCGAACGCGTCCCGGAGCACGGTGGTGGTGCCGTCGGCGGCCACGTGCTGGATGGCGATCGTGCCGTCGGACTCGATGACGACCGACTTCTCGTTGGAACGGAAGTCATCACGGCCCATCGTCGCCACGTTCGTGCGGGAGTCGCTGCTCCACTCCCCCATCGAGTGCGGGTGCGAACGTGCGTAGTTCTTGACCGACGCCGGTGCGCGACGGTCGGAGTTGCCCTCGCGCAGGACCGGGTTGACGGCGCTGCCCTTGACCTTGTCGTAGCGCGCCTTGACGTCGCGGTCGTCGTCGGAGGTGGGGTTGTCCGGGTAGTCGGGCAGGTCATAGCCCGCCTTCTGCAGCTCGGCGATGGCCGCCTTGAGCTGCGGCGCCGACGCGCTGATGTTGGGGAGCTTGATGATGTTGGCCTCGGGCGTCTTGGCGAGGTCGCCGAGCTCGGCCAGGGCGTCGTCGATGCGCTGCTCGGCGGGCAAGCGGTCGCCGAACTGGGCGATGATGCGCCCGGCCAGCGAGATGTCGCGCGTCTCCACCTCGACGCCGGCCGTCGAGGCGTAGGCCTGGACGATCGGCAGGAATGAGTAGGTGGCCAGGAGCGGCGCTTCGTCGGTGTGGGTGTAGATGATTCTCGCCATGCCGATGGCCCTCCGTACGAGATGATGCGTGCGAACCCTCAACGTATCGGAGCACCCCTTCCCAGGAGGACCCATGTCTGCATCGACCCTGACCGCGCGACTCGGCGCCGAAGCGCTCGGTTCGTTCTGGCTCGTGCTCGGCGGCTGCGGCACGGCGATCCTCGCCGGTGCGGACGTCGGCAACCTCGGCGTCTCGCTGGCCTTCGGCCTCACCGTCCTCACCGGTGCGTACGCGTTCGGACACGTCTCCGGCGGGCACTTCAACCCCGCGGTCTCCGTGGGGCTCGCCACCGCCGGACGGTTCTCCTGGCGGGACGTGCCGACCTACGCACTGGCCCAGCTGGTGGGCGCGACCGTGGCCGCCAC
This sequence comes from uncultured Actinomycetota bacterium, assembly GCA_963695295.1. GTDB lineage: Bacteria > Actinomycetota > Actinomycetes > Propionibacteriales > Nocardioidaceae > Aeromicrobium. The sequence goes on from OY968771.1 coordinate 715,682, forward strand.
CGTGCTGTTCGTCGTCGCCTCGGGTCGCAGCGGCTTCGACGCGACCGCGTCCGGGTTCGCGTCGAACGGCTACGCCGAGCGCTCCCCCGGGGGTTACAGCCTGCTCGCCGTGCTCATCACCGAGATCGTGCTGACCGCGTTCTTCCTCTTCGTCATCCTCGGCGCCTCGGCGAAGCGCGCGGCGGTGGGATTCTCCGGCCTCGCGATCGGCCTGGCCCTCACCCTCATCCACCTGGTGAGCATCCCGGTGAGCAACACCTCGGTGAACCCGGCCCGCTCGCTCGGCGTCGCCTGGTTCGCCGGCGGCGACGCGCTCGCCCAGGTGTGGTTGTTCATCCTCGCCCCGGTGATCGGCGCCGCCATCGCCGGCGTCAGCCACGCGCTGATCGTCGGGACCGAGGACTAGCGCTTCAGGTCGAAGCGGTCGAGCTCCATCACCTTCACCCACGCGGCGACGAAGGCGGGGACGAACGTCTGGCTCGCGTCGTCACTCGCGTGGACTTCCGCGATGGCGCGGAGCTCGGAGTTCGAACCGAACACCAGGTCGGCACGGCTGCCCGTCCACCGGACGGCACCGGAGCTGTCCCGGCCTTCGTAGATCCCGTTCTCCTCGTCCACGGACGTCCAGGTGGTGTCGGTGTCGAGCAGGTTGACGAAGAAGTCGTTCGTCAGCGTGCCCGGAGTGTCCGTGAGCACACCCAGCGAGGACCGGTCGAAGGTGGCGCCCAGGACTCGCAGTCCTCCGACGAGCACCGTCATCTCCGGCGCGCTCAGCGTCAGCAGGTTCGCGCGGTCGACCATCAGGTTCTCGGCGGGGAGCCGATGGCCCTTGCCGAGGTAGTTGCGGAAACCGTCGGCACGCGGCTCCATCCACTCGAACGACTCGGCGTCGGTCTGCTCCGCGGTCGCGTCGACCCGTCCGGGCGTGAAGGGGACCTCGATGTCGTGGCCTGCGGCCTGGGCGGCCAGCTCCACCCCCACACCGCCGGCCAGCACGATGACGTCCGCCAGCGAGACACGCGTCTGGTCGCTCTGGGCGGCGTTGAACTCCGACTGCACGCCCTCGAGCACGCCCAGCGCACGTCGCAGCTCGGCCGGGTTGTTGACCTCCCAGCCGATCTGGGGGTCCAGGCGAACCCGCGCACCGTTGCCGCCGCCGCGCTTGTCGCTGCCACGGAACGACGCGGCCGACGCCCACGCCGTGGCGACGAGGTCGGTGACGCTCAGGCCGCTCGCCGCGATGCGTTCCTTGAGGTCGGCGACACCGGAGGCGTCGACCGGCTGGCCCTCGGGCTCGGGCAGCGGGTCCTGCCAGATGAGGACCTCGCTCGGGACCTCGGGACCGAGGTAGCGCGCCACCGGGCCCATGTCGCGGTGCGTGAGCTTGAACCAGGCCCGGGCGAACGCGTCGGCGAACTCCTCGGGGTGGTCCTTGAACCGCTCCGAGATGGGGCCGTAGATCGGGTCGAAGCGCAGCGACAGGTCGGTGGTCAGCATGGTCGGGAGCCGGTTCTCACCGCCGTGGGCGTCCGGAATGATCGCCTCGGCGTCCTTGGCCACCCACTGGTGCGCGCCGGCCGGGCTGCTGGAGAGCTCCCACTCGTAGCCGAAGAGGATCTCGAAGAAGTCGTTGCCGAACCGGGTCGGGGTCGTGGTCCACGTGACCTCGAGCCCGCTGGTGATGGCATCGGGTCCGGCACCGGTGCCGAAGGAGTTCATCCAGCCGAGGCCCTGCTGCTCGATGGGGGCGCCCTCGGGCTCGGCGCTCACGTGGTCGTCGGGGTTCGCGGCGCCGTGCGTCTTGCCGAAGGAGTGCCCGCCGGCGATGAGCGCGACGGTCTCCTCGTCGTTCATCGCCATGCGGGAGAACGTCTCGCGAATGTCACGCGCGGCCGCGAGCGGGTCCGGGTTCCCGTTGGGGCCCTCGGGGTTGACGTAGATGAGGCCCATCTGGACCGCGGCGAGCGGCTTCTCCAGGTCCCGTTCGCCGGTGTAGCGCTCGTCGCCGAGCCACTCGGCCTCCGGGCCCCAGTAGACGTCGTCGTCGGGCTCCCACACGTCGTCGCGCCCACCGGCGAAGCCGAACGGCGTGAATCCCATGGACTCCAGGGACACGTTGCCGGCGAGGATCATCAGGTCCGCCCACGACAGGCTGCGGCCGTACTTCTGCTTGACCGGCCAGAGCAGGCGACGGGCCTTGTCGAGGTTGCCGTTGTCGGGCCAGCTGTTGATCGGGGCGAACCGCTGCTGGCCGGCCCCGGCGCCGCCGCGACCGTCCCACACGCGGTAGGTGCCGGCGCTGTGCCACGCCATGCGGATCATCAGGCCGCCGTAGTGGCCGAAGTCGGCCGGCCACCAGTCCTTGGAGTCGGTGAGGACCTCGGCGATGTCGGCCTTCACGGCCGGCAGGTCGAGCGCGGTGAAGGCGGCGGCGTAGTCGAAGTCCGCACCCAGCGGATTCGCGACGTCGGGGTTCTTGGCGAGCACCTTGAGGTTGAGGCGCTCCGGCCACCAGGTGCGGTTCGCGTCACCGGCAGTGGGGTGCGCCAGGTGGGCGACGGGACATGCGCCCTTCGCCTCCTCCGGCTCGTTCATCTCACCGACGACGGCATCGGGCTGTTCGTGCTCAGACATGCGCTTCCTCCCGGGTTGTGGAACAGGTGGGGCAGCGGCCCCAGTAGATGACTTCGGCTTCGTCGATCGCGAAACCGTGACGTTCGGACGGGTCGAGGCACGGGGCCGCGCCCACGGCACAGTCGACATCGGCGATGGCGCCGCACGAGCGGCACACGACGTGGTGGTGGTTGTCGCCGGTGCGCGCCTCGTAGCGCGCGACCGCCCGCATGCCGGCGCCGGCCGGCTGGATGCGGCGCACGAGACCGGCCGCGGTGAGGGCGTGCAGCGAGTCGTAGACGGCCTGGTGGGAGACCTCGGGGAGCTCGGCTCGCACCGCCGCGATGATCGACTCGGTGTCGGCGTGCGGATGGGCGTCGACGGCCTCGAGGACGGCCACCCGGGGTCGCGTCACGCGCAGCGACGCGGCGCGCAGCGAGTCTTCCGGGCGGGTCATGGGCACGCTGCCGAGTCTTGCCCCTTTTCTTGAACGAGTCAAGAAAATGCCACCGGTCGAATGCCGGATCCGGTCCGTCGGCCGGCTGCGCTAGTTTCGGTACGTCACCGGACTCAAGGAGCACATCGTCGTGAGCACCACACCTGTGAAGGTCGCCGTCACCGGAGCCGCCGGCCAGATCGGCTACAGCCTCCTCTTCCGCATCGCCAGCGGGGCGCTGCTCGGCCCCGACACCCCGGTGCAGCTGCGTCTGCTGGAGATCACCCCGGCCCTCAAGGCGCTCGAGGGCGTCGTCATGGAGCTGGACGACTGCGCGTTCACGACGCTGGACTCGGTGGAGATCGGCGACGACGCCACCCAGATCTTCGACGGCGCCAACCTCGCGCTGCTGGTCGGCGCCCGCCCACGCACCAAGGGCATGGAGCGCGGCGACCTGCTCGAGGCCAACGGCGCGATCTTCACGACCCAGGGGAAGGCGTTGAACGAGGTGGCGGCATCCGATGTGCGCATCGGCGTCACGGGCAACCCGGCCAACACCAACGCCCTCATCGCGATGTCGAACGCGCCGGACATCCCCCAGGACCGGTTCTCCGCGCTGACCCGTCTCGATCACAACCGCGCGTTGTCGCAGCTGGCGGCCAAGACCGGCGCCAAGGTCGGCGACATCGCCAAGATGACCATCTGGGGCAACCACTCGGCCACCCAGTATCCGGACGTGTTCCACGCCGAGATCGGCGGCCGCAACGCCGCCGAGGTCATCGACGACCAGGACTGGATCGAGAACGACTTCATCCCGACCGTCGCCAAGCGGGGCGCGGCCATCATCGAGGCGCGCGGCGCGTCGTCAGCCGCCTCGGCGGCGTCGGCCACCATCGACGCGGCCCGCGACTGGCTGCACGGCACTCCGGAGGGCGACTGGGCCTCGATGGCCGTGGTCTCCGACGGCTCCTACGGGATCCCCGAGGGACTCATCTACTCCTACCCGGTCACCACGTCGAACGGCGACTGGGAGATCGTCCAGGGGCTGGAGATCGACGAGTTCAGCCGCGGCAAGCTGGACGACACGGCCGCCGAGCTCGTCGAGGAGCGCGACGCGGTCAAGGATCTCGGCCTCATCTGAGCTCACCGGCAGCGCACCGGCCGGGCAGCAGTGCTACTGCGGGCCGGGCGGCACCAGGAACGCGAGCAGGATCAGGCTGATCCCGAGCGTGGACGTCCAGAAGATGTCGAAGGTCTTGCCGCGCACGCGCAACATGCCGACGTGCGCAGCCGGGACCACCATCCGGGCCACCGCGCCCACGAGGAAGGTGGCACCCACCACCATCAGGCCGGCGCGCCACGGACCGCTCACGACCAGCAGGAGGCCGACGGCGACCCCGACCAGGAGCAGCAGGTAGAACTGTGACCCGCGGCTGCGCGGCACTCGGGGGAGCTTCACGCCGACGCGCCTCCCGCGAGGCGTTGCTCCGCGATGTCCACGACGTTGCTCAGCAGCATCGCCCGTGTCATCGGCCCGACGCCGCCGGGATTCGGCGCCACCCAGCCGGCGACCTCCCACACCGAGGGATCGAGGTCGCCGAGGATCTTGCCCTCGCCGTCGCGACTGACCCCGACGTCGAGCAGCGCGGCACCGGGCTTGACCATGTCGCCGGTGATGATGCCGGGCACTCCCGCGGCGGCCACGACGATGTCGGCCCGGCGGACCTCGGCCGCGAGGTCGCGCGTGCCGGTGTGGCACAGCGTCACGGTGGCGTTCTCGCTGCGGCGGGTGAGGAGCAACCCGAGCGGTCGGCCGACGGTGATGCCGCGCCCGACGACCACCACGTGCTGTCCGGCGATCTCGACGTCGTGGCGCCGGAGCAGCTCGACGATGCCACGCGGCGTGCACGGCAGGGGTGCCTCCTTGCCGAGCACCAGCCAGCCGAGGTTCGTGGGGTGGAGGCCATCGGCGTCCTTGGTGGGGTCGATGCGGCCGATGATGGCGTGCTCGTCGATGCTCGGCGGCAGCGGCAGCTGCACGATGTACAGCGTGCAGGCGGGATCGTCGTTGAGCCCGTCGACCGCCTTCTCGACCTCGGTCTGCGTGGCCGTCGCCGGCAGCTCGACGCGGATCGACGCCAGGCCGACCTCGGCGCAGTCCCGGTGCTTGGCGTTGACGTACCAGCGGCTCCCGGGATCGTCACCGACGAGGATCGTTCCGAGCCCCGGGACGACGCCGCGCTCGCGCAGCGCGGCGACCCGGGTCGTCAGCTCGGCCTTGATCGCGGCCGCCGCCGCCTTGCCGTCGAGGATCTGCCCCGTCTTGTGCACCGCCACGGGTAGGAGTCTGTCACGAGCCGCTTGCGCATAGACTCCCGTACGCATCGGATCGGCGGACAGGGAGACATCGTGGCTCGTGCACGCCTTGCGCAGGGACGTAGTCGCCGGCGCCGTGACGACCTGCTCGCCGCGGCCATCGACCTGTTCGCCGAGGGCGGCACTCGCGCGGTCACCCACCGTGCCGTCGCGCGACAGGCCGACCTCCCGTCCGCCACGACGACGTACTACTTCGCCTCCATCGAGGAGCTCCTTCGCGAGGCACTGGCCACCCACATCCGGCAGTGGATCGAGGAGCTGCGAGCCTTCACCGAGCTGGACACCGAGTTCACGGCCAGCCTGGATCATGCCGCCGGCCTGGTGGGCCGCGTCTGGGCTCTCCGCGGGCCCGAGGTGGCCGCGAAAGAGCTGTCCATCTTCCTGGCCGCGGCGCGCGACCCGATGCTGTCGGACGAGGCCACCGAGGCGATGCGGACCTTCGAGGAGCTGGCCGAGCGACTGCTCGGTCAGATGGGCATCGAGGATCCCGCCCCGCTGGCCGCCCTGGTGGTGGCCCTCGTCGCGGGCTCGGCCGTGCGCCGCCAGTCCGGACTCCACCCCGAGGACGTCGAGGCCCGCATGCTCGCCACGGGGATCCGCGACCTCGCCGCCGCCCACGTGCTCGGTGCGGACACCATCGAGAGGGCGTTGCGGACGAGCACCTAGTGGAAGAAGTGGCGGGTGCCGGTGAGGTACATCGTGAGCCCCGCCGCGTTGACGGCTGCGACGACGTCGTCGTCGCGGATCGATCCGCCAGGCTGGACGATCGCGCGCACGCCGGCCGCCACGAGGATCTCCGGACCGTCCGGGAACGGGAAGAACGCATCGGAGGCGGCCACGGCGCCCCGCGCGCGTTCGGCACCGGCCCGATCCACGGCAAGCCGGCACGAGTCGACCCGGTTCACCTGGCCCATGCCCACCCCCACCGAGGCGCCGTCCTTGGCCAGCAGGATGGCGTTGGACTTGACCGCGCGCACGGCCGTCCAGGCGAAAGCGAGGTCGGCGAGCGTCTGCTCATCGGCGGGGTCGCCGGCCGCCAGCGTCCAGCCGGCGGGGTCGTCGCCCGGAGCGTTCACGGCGTCGACCTGCTGAATCAGGAGCCCACCGTTGACCGGGCGCATCTCGATCGGCTCGGCGACGGCGGCCTCCGGTAGCAGCAGGACGCGGATGTTCTTCTTCGCCTGCAGCACCTCCAGCGCTCCGGGCTCGTAGCCGGGAGCGACGATGACCTCGGTGAACACCTCGGCGACCTGTTCTGCCATCGCCACCGACACCGGGCGGTTGGCCGCGATGACGCCGCCGTACGCCGACACCGGGTCGCAGGCGTGGGCGCCGGCGTGCGCCGCGGCGATGTCGGCACCGATGGCGATGCCGCAGGGGTTCGCGTGCTTGATGATCGCGACCGCAGGAACGTCGAAGTCGTGTGCGGCCCGCCGGGCGGCGTCGGTGTCGACGTAGTTGTTGTAGGACATCTCCTTGCCGTGCAGCTGCTCCGCCGTGGCCAGGCCGCCGCGCCAGTTGCGGTAGAGGGCGGCCGCCTGGTGCGGGTTCTCGCCGTACCGCAGGACCGCCTGCTTGTCCCACGTGGCCCCGACGAAGTCCGGGAACACCGAGCCGTCGGCGGGCGTGGTGTAGCCCGACGCGAACCAGGAGGCGACGGCCACGTCGTACTCGGCCGTGTGCGCGAAGGCCTCGGCGGCGAGCTTCTTGCGCTGCTCGAGGGTGAAGCCGCCGGCCGCGACGGCACCGCGGACGTCGTCGTAGCGGTCCGGCGACACCACGACCGCCACGCTCGGGTGATTCTTGGCCGCGGCCCGGACCATCGAGGGCCCGCCGATGTCGATCTGCTCCACGCACTCATCCGGCGAAGCACCGGACCTCACGGTGTCCAGGAACGGGTAGAGGTTGACGACGACGAGGTCGAAGGGCTCGACGTCGAGCTCGGCCAGCTGCGCGACGTGCGACTCCAGGCGAAGGTCGGCCAGGATGCCGGCATGCACGCGTGGGTGCAGCGTCTTCACCCGGCCGTCGAGGCACTCCGGGAAGCCGGTGAGCAGCTCGACGGGAGTGACCGGTACGCCGGCGGCCTCGATCGTGCGGGCGGTCGAGCCGGTCGACACGATCGCCACGCCGGCGGCGTGCAGATCGCGGGCGAGGGCGTCGAGCCCGGTCTTGTCGTACACCGACACCAGGGCGCGGCGCAGGGGGCGGATGTCGGTGCTGGTCACTGGGTCTCCTCGTCGTCCGTCTGCTCGCGTGCCTCGTGCAGGAGGCGGCCGACCCACTCCACGAGCATCGCGCGTTCGCTGACCTTGATGCGTTCGTGCAGCGTCTCGACATCGTCGTCGTCGAGCACCGGCACGGCCACCTGGGCGATGATCGGCCCGGTGTCGATGCCGGCGTCGACCACGAACAGCGTCGCGCCGGTGATCTTGACGCCATGTTCCAAGGCGTCCCGGGGAGCGCTGGTGCCCGGGAAGGACGGCAGCAGGGCCGGGTGGGTGTTGATCGTGCGCCCGCCGAACAGGGCCAGGAAGGCGGGGCCGAGGAGCTTCATGAAGCCGGCGAGCACCACGAGGTCCGGTTCGTGGGCGGCCACGGCGTCGGCGAGCGCGACGTCCCAGTCGGCGCGGTCGTCGTGGTCGGACGTCGGGACGACGAAGGTGGGGATGCCGGCGCGACCGGCGCGGGCCAGGCCCTCGATGCCCTCGCGGTCCGAGCCGACGGCCACGATCTCGGCCCCGTAGTCAGTCCCCGTCGTCGGATCGGTCGAGGCGTCGATCAGGGCCTGGAGGTTGGTGCCAGAACCGGAGACGAGGACGACGAGGCGTGCCGTCCGATGCTGGTGGCTGCTGGGGGGCACGCGCGCCACGATAGTGCGCGAGCGCCGCGCCCAGGGCACCGCCCACGGCCAGCACCGGCACCGCGACGAGCAGCGGCGTGACGGCCGGCGGACCCACGTCCGCCATGCGTCCCGGCCCGATTCCACCGCCGGACACGACCACCGCGACGCCGACGACGAACCCGGCCACCGCGCCGGCCGCGGCGCCATGGGCGAGACGGTGGAGCAGCGGCGAAACCGCCTGCGTCCCCTCCGGCTGCGGCGGCGGGTCGGTGCGGAACCCGGCCACCATGCCCGCCAGCAGCGGAACCAGTCCGAGCAGGAACACCCAACCCGGGAACTCCCCCGGCGTCGGCAGCGCGGCGAGCGGCGGGAACCCCGGGACGGCGCCGAGGTGGGAACCGGTCAGGTCGACGGATGTGTCCGTGCCGAGCGCGAAACCGGGGCCGAGCAGCACGGACACCGCCCAGAGCACGAGCGTCGGCACGGCGAGCAGGCAGACCACGGCCAACGCGATCGAGCCGCCGATACCTGGGTCGAGCAGGGCCCACAAGTCGGCCGCACGATTCAGGCGCACCGTGAGCAGGACGACCACGAGCGCCGCGGCGACGCCCAGCAGCAGGGCGATCCCCCACCAGGCGCCCCGGACGACGGCCCGCACCGCGACCCGATCGGTGAACCAGAGCATGGCGGCGCGGTCGTGCTTGAGGGCCGCGCCCGCCGCACTGCCCACACCACCGACGGCGAACGCGCCGAAGGCAGCGAGCACGACCGACGTGTGGACGTCGCCGGTGTTCGTGACCGCGGCCAGCACGGCGGCGACGACCCCGTAGGCGCCCGCCACGGTGGCGGCGTACGGCCCGAGCTCCTCCACCGGGTCGGCGGCGACCCATCGGGCCGCCTGCGCCACGAGCAGGACGACCAGCAGCGTTGCCCCGAGGGGAACCAGCCGGATCGACGTACCCTCCAGCTCGATCCCCGAGCCGAGGGCCACCAGCCAGCCGCGGACGGCGTTGCGCGGCAGATCGGCGGCGATCGTGCCGTCGGCACCCTGCGCCAGCAGGGTCACCACCCCGCTGACGCCGATGCCCAGGACCGTGGCCAGCCCCGCGGTGAGGAAGGCCGGCCGCAGATACGACGTCGCGGGAGCCTCAGGCACCCCATCATCCAACCTGTAAAGTTGCGATGTTGCAGCCAGGCACGCCGGACCAGGCCAGGTGCCGAGCCGGCCGGGGAAACAGGGAGAGGGGCGAAGGCGATGACTCGCGTCGACGAGTTCAACAGCTTCTACTCCTCGACCTCGGCTGCGGCCCTGGAGGCCACGTACGCCGTGTGCGGCGACCGTCAGGTGGCCTTCGACGCCACCGTCGACGCGTATCGCCGCGCCTGGCGTGACTGGACCAAGATCCGCGAGCATCATCCGATCGGATGGGTCCGCAACGAGGCCTGGAAGCTCACCTCGCTCCGCCGGTCGACCCACCCGTTGCGCCGCAAGGACGAGGGGGATGCCGACGTCGCCCTGCTCGAGGCCCTCGGCGAGCTGGGCATCGACGACCGCCGCCTGATCGTCCTGCTCACCCTCGGCCAAACGGACCTTGAGGAGGCATCCCGGGAGGTCGGCGTGCCGGCCCAGGAGGGCATCGAGGCCGTCACGGGTGCGCTGGGCAAGCTGGAGCGCAAGGCTCGAGCAGCCCCTGAACGAGATCGAGGAACGGCTGCACGAGCTCGGCGCCGTCACCCGTCAGTTCCAGATGCCACCTCCGGACGTCATCCGGCGCCGCGCGCAGGTCGGCCGCCGGCGCAACACGGTCCTGCTGGTCGCCACCGCGCTGGCCCTGGTCGTCGGCGGCGGGTTCGTGGTCACCGAGGGCGACACCCTCGAGATGCGGGCCGACATGCCGCGCCGCGAGAAGATCGGCGCCGAGCGCCAGGACCTGGTGCTCCGCGCCCAGGACATCGGCTCCGACGACCTGCTCACCATGTCGCAGGTCGAGCGGCTCGATCCCGAGCGCCCGTGGAAGGTCGTCGACACCGACGACGACACCACGTCGACGACCCCGTACGCCACCTGCCCCACCAAGCGCTTCGCCAACAAGGACCCGCTACGCGCCTTCGTGCGCACCTACACGGTCGGCGGCGACAAGAACGAGCGCGTGGCCCAGGCCATCGAGGTCTCCCGCAGCGCCGAGCAAGCCGAGGAGGCCTACCGGCGCCTGGTCAGCTGGTACTCCGACTGCGCCCACCCGCGGGTCCAGCTCGTCGACTCGTACGTGGCCACCCGGGAGTTCGGCGACTTCCGCATCCTGCGACTTCAGTCCCACCGTTCACCGGAGCGCACGTTCACCGTCGGCTTCACCCACTCCGGAAGCGTCACCATCGCGCTCGTCCACGAGGTCGACGGCGACCGCGGCCCGGCCATCGACGAGTTCGTGCGCACCCTCAACGACTCGGTCGCCCAGGTCTGCAAGGAGAGCGGCGGGCGGTGCACCGATGACATCGAGGCGGTCCGGACCGATCCGCCACGGACGTCCGTGGCCCCGGCCTTTCTCGGCATCGTCGACCTCCCGCCGATCGCCGACATCGACCGGGTGTGGGCCGCCGCCGAGTCCCCGGCGGGAGGAAACCCGGCGGCGACGCAATGCGACTCCACGAGCTTCGGCGGCAAGGAGGTCCGCGCGACGCGATCCCGGGTCTACGTCATCCCCGGCACGCGGGAGCTCCCGGAGGAGTTCGGCGTGGCCCAGACGGTCGGGCGATTCGGCTCCGTCGACGCCGCCAAGGCGTTCGTCAAGAAGGTCGAGAAGCGGGTGTCGACATGCGAGGACGACAACCTGTCCGCGAAGGTCGACCAGAAGTCGACCGTGTCCTCCGGCGAGGGGCGAGGCACCGCGTGGCGCGTGGGCCTGGAGCTCAACAAGAAGTCCCGCGTCTACTACCGGATGGCCATCGTGCGCAGCGGCTCCGACGTGCTGCAGGTGACGTTCACGCCCGCCGGCCGGTACGACATCGACGAGAAGACCTTCACCGCCCTCGCCGAGCGCGCGACCCAGCGGCTGGTGTACCTGGACTGAGCCGTGGCGACCGACGTCCGGCTCAGCCGCCCTGCAGGATCTCCCGCATCAGGTGGGCGGTCTCCGACGGCGTCTTGCCGACCTTGACGCCCGCGGCCTCGAGGGCCTCCTTCTTCGCGGCCGCGGTGCCCGAGGAGCCGGACACGATCGCGCCGGCGTGGCCCATCGTCTTGCCCTCGGGCGCGGTGAAGCCGGCGACGTAGCCGACCACGGGCTTGGTGACGTTGTCCTTGATGAACTCGGCGGCCCGCTCCTCGGCGTCGCCGCCGATCTCGCCGATCATGACGATCGCCGTGGTCTCGGGGTCGGCCTCGAACGCTTCGAGCGCGTCGATGTGCGTGGTGCCGACGACCGGGTCGCCGCCGATGCCGATCGACGTGGAGAAACCGAAGTCGCGCAGCTCGAACATCATCTGGTACGTCAGCGTGCCGGACTTGGACACCAGGCCGATCGGTCCCTTGCCGGCGATCGTGGCCGGGGTGATGCCGGCCAGCGCCTCCCCCGGGGTGATGATGCCCGGGCAGTTGGGGCCGATGATGCGGGTCTTCTTGCCCTGGGCATGGGCCCAGAACTCGGCGGTGTCCTGCACCGGAACGCCCTCGGTGATGATCACCAGCAGGCCGATGCCCGCGTCGATGGCCTCGATGACGGCGTCCTTCGTGAACGCCGGGGGCACGAAGACGACCGACGTGTCGGCGCCGGTCTGGCCCATGGCCTCCTCGACGCTGCCGAAGACCGGCAGCTCCAGGTCGGAACCGTCGGCACCGGTGTGGCTGACCGTGGTGCCGGCCTTGCGCGCGTTGACGCCGCCGACGATGTTGGTCCCGGCCTTGAGCATCAGGGCGGTGTGCTTGGTTCCCTCACCACCGGTGATGCCCTGGACGATGACCTTGGAGTCCTTGTTCAGGTAGATCGACATGTTCCCGTCCTCAGGCGTTCGCGAGCTCGGCGGCCTTGTCGGCCGCGCCGTCCATGGTGTCGACGAGGGTCACGAGGGGATGGTTCCGGGCCTCGAGGATCCGACGTCCTTCGTCGACCGCGTTGCCGTCCAGTCGGACGACGAGCGGTTTGGTGGCGGTGTCGCCGAGCAGGTCGAGCGCGCCGACGATGCCGTTGGCCACCGCGTCGCACGACGTGATGCCGCCGAAGACGTTCACGAAGACCGCCTTGACCTGCTCGTCACCGAGGATGACGTCGAGCCCGTCGGCCATGACCTGCGCCGAGGCGCCGCCGCCGATGTCGAGGAAGTTGGCCGGCTTGACACCGCCATGGGCCTCGCCGGCGTAGGCGACGACGTCGAGAGTGCTCATGACCAGGCCGGCGCCGTTGCCGATGATGCCGACCGCGCCGTCGAGCTTGACGTAGTTGAGGCCCTTCTCCTTGGCCTTGGCCTCGAGCGGATCGGTGGCGGCCTTGTCCTCGAACCGCGCATGGTCCTCGTGGCGGAAGTCGGCGTTGTCGTCGAGGGAGACCTTGCCGTCGAGCGCCTCCAGCACGTCACCCTCGAGACGGGCGAGCGGGTTGACCTCGACCAGCGTGGCGTCCTCCTCGACGAAGACCCTCCACAGGGCCATCACCATCGTGACGGCCTGGTCGGTCAGCTCTTCGGGGAACGCGGCCTCGGCGACGATCTCGCGGGCCTTCGCGTCGTCGACGCCGGTGCCCGGGTCGATGGGGATCTTCTTGACGGCGTCGGGGTTGGTCTTGGCGACCTCCTCGATCTCCACGCCCCCCTCGACGCTGGCGATGCACAGGTAGCGGCGATTGGCGCGGTCGAGCAGGAAGGAGAAGTAGTACTCCTCCTCGATCGTCACGGCCGGGGCGATGAGCACCCGCTGGACCGTGAGGCCCTTGATCTGCATGCCCAGGATCGCCTGGGCATGCTCATGCGCCTCATCGGGAGTCTTGGCGAGCTTCACGCCGCCGGCCTTGCCGCGGCCGCCGGCCTTGACCTGCGCCTTGACGACGACGACGCCGAGCTGCTCGGCAGCGGCCTTCGCCTCGTCGGGGGTGGTGGCGACGATTCCCTCGGTGACGGGGACGTCGTGCTTGGCGAACAGCTCCTTCGCCTGGTACTCCATCAGATCCACGGTGATGTCCGTTCTCCGGCGGGGTGCCGGGCCGCGAGCGGCGAACGGCACTGTGAGAATTGAGCGTTCGTGACTCTAGCCCTTCTCCGACTGCCCACCGCCTTCGGGTCGAGTCCCCTACGGTGAATCCATGAGCGCCACCCGCATCGCGACCGCCGACGTCGAGCTCTGCCTGCAGGTCAGCGGGCCCGCGGATGGTCCGGTCGTCGTGCTGGTGCACGGCTACCCGGACAACCGCTCGGTCTGGGGCCACGTCGTCGAGGACCTGCAGCGCGACCACCGCGTCGCGACCTACGACGTCCGCGGGGCCGGGGAGTCCACCGCACCGCCGACGCGCGCCGGATACCGGATGAGTCGGCTCGTGGACGACTTCGTCGCGGTCCTCGACCAGGTGGCGCCGGACGGACGTCCGGTCCACGTCGTCGGCCACGACTGGGGCTCCATCCAGGTCTGGGCGGTGGTCAAGCGCGAGTCCTCCGACGCCCGCCTCCGGGGCCGGATCGCGTCCTTCACCTCGATCAGCGGGCCGGGGCTCGACGTGGCCGCCCACTTCCTGCGCCACGCTCTGCGGCAACGCCGCTTCGGGGCGGTCGCTCGCCAGCTGCTGCACTCGTGGTACATCGGCGCGTTCCAGGTCCCGTTCGTCCCCGAGCTGGTGTTCTCCCGCCTCGGCGGGCGCGTCCGCACCGTCCTGGAGAAGACCCAGCAGTCCGGTCACTGGGACGACGAGACGTTCCGCACCGACGCCCGCAACGGCGTCAATCTCTACCGGGCCAACCGGCTGGACTTCCGGCGCTCGACCACCGCCGTGCCCGTGCAGCTGATCGTCCCGACCAGGGACGCCTTCGTGACCCCGGCCGTGTTCGACGACATCGAGACCTTCGCGCCCGACCTGCGCCGCCTCGACGTGGTGGCCGACCACTGGGTCGTCCAGACCCAGCCGCAGGTGGTGGCCGACGCCGTCCGCGGGTTCGTCGACGACGTCGAGAACCGCTGATCCGGGTCACCCGTCCACCGGGCGGACCGTGACGTGGCCCACCCCCCGCTCGTTGAGCCACCCATGCAGCCGGTTGGCCTCGTTCTCGTTGCCGACGACCACGTCCGTGGCGTCCTCGGCGATCACGGCCCGGCCCACCTGATCGACGTCGAAGTCGGCACTGAGCAGCACGACCTCGTCTCCCCCGTCCCGCAGCCGCTTCGCGGCGATGCGAGCGCGATCGGCATCGAACCCGCCCACCACGAACCGTCGCCTGGCCATCACCCCAGTGTGACGTCCCGACGCGCGAGTCCTCCCGCCCGGCCGCTCCGTGCGGCCCCTCGAGTCCCGCGGCACCACCGCCCTGAACCCGTGACCGGCCCACCTTCGCTGGTCACGGGCTTTGACCTCGCACCCAATTCGCCTACACTCGACGAGTTCGTGCTTCCCATCCGGAGGATTCCTGCGTGAGTTCGTCTGCGCCTAAACGCCGACTGGACGTGCGCCAGCAGACCCCTCAGCGGTCCAATGGCCGGCGTGCGGCCACCCGCCGCCGCAAGAGCTTCCGCCCGACCCCCGCGATGGCGGGCGCGTTTGCGCTGGTCGTCGCCGGTATCGGCTCGTCCGTCGCGTCCTCGCACACCGACCGCGACGTCTTGAGCGCGAACTACCAGACCATCTCGGCCAACTACACCGGCGCCGCCGGCGATGCCGGAGCCGGCGTCACGGTCGATGTCAGCCGCGACTTCAACCGGGAGCTGCTGGAGAAGCAGGCGAAGCAGCAGGTCGCCCAGCGTGCGATCGCCCTGCAGAACCTGCAGGCCAAGACCCAGAAGCGTGCCGACCAGCTCAAGAAGAACCAGTGGGTGCTGCCGGTCACCGGCTACCGCCTGTCGGCCCGCTTCGGCGCCCGCAGCTCGCTGTGGTCCAGCGGCATGCACACCGGACTCGACATGTCCGGTCCGTCCGGATCGACGATCGTGTCGGTCGCGGCCGGCGAGGTCACAGCCACGGGCTATGAGGGCTCCTACGGCAACCGCATCATCGTCACCCTGCAGGACGGCACCGAGGTCTGGTACTGCCACCTGAGCCGCATCGCCACCACGCCGGGCGCCAAGGTCGATCCGGGCCAGACGATCGGTTACACCGGCTCCACCGGCAACACCACCGGCCCGCACCTGCACATCGAGATCCACCCCGGCGGCGGCGACCCGGTCGACCCGATCCCGGTCATGCAGCAGCACGGCGTCAACCCCTGACCCCTCCGCATTCCCGCCGGCGCGAGTCCGTGGTCAAGGCGGGTCGTCAGAGCTTGTCGACCGGGGCGTAGCGGAGCAGCAGGCGCTTGACGCCTTGTGAGCCGAAGTCGACCGACGCGACGGCGTTGTCGCCCTGGCCCTCCAAGGCGATGACGGTGCCGAGTCCGAAGCTGTCGTGGCTGACGCGATCGCCGGGGTCGAGGGAAGGCACCTCGCGGGAGCGGGAGGAGCGTGCTGCCACCGTGGACGAGCGGAAGCCCGCGGAGGCAGGCGGGCGGCGGGTCCACTGCGTCGGGGCCTGGGCCTCGCGTCGCCAGTCGATGAGGTGGTCGGGCAGCTCGTCCAGGAACCGCGACGCCGGGTTGTAGGACGGGGCACCCCAAGCCGACCGGCTGGTGGCCCGGGTGAGGTAGAGCCGGGTGCCGAGCGCGGGTGATGCCGACGTAGGCGAGACGCCGCTCCTCCTCCAGCTCGGCGGAGTCGCCCAGCGAGCGCATGTGCGGGAACACGCCGTCCTCGAGCCCGGTGAGGAACACGACCGGGAACTCCAGACCCTTTGCCGTGTGGAGCGTCATCAGGGTGACGACCCCGTCGCCCTCGTCGGGGACCTGGTCGGCGTCGGCCACCAGGGAGACCTGCTCGAGGAAGGCCGCCAGCGACCCCGGCGTGAGGTCGGCGCCCTCGTCGTCCGGGGCCACTTCGACGTCGGTGACGGTGCCCGCCTGGACGACGAACTCCCGGGCCACGGCGACGAGCTCGGCGAGGTTCTCGACGCGCGTCTCGTCCTGCGGATCCTGGCTCCGCTCCAGCGTCGCGAGGTAGCCGCTGCGCGTGAGCGCGGCCTCGAGCACCGCATCGGCGGGCTCGCCGGACGCGGCCAGCTCCGCGAGCTCGCTCATCGTCGCGGCGAACGCCTGCACGGCCGCCAGCGAGCGGGCGGCGAGGTCGCCGGACTCCTCGGCGCGCTGCATGGCCTCCCAGAACGAGATGCCCGCACGCGCCGCCAAGCGCTCGATGGAGGCCTGCGCGCGATCGCCGATGCCCCGCTTGGGCTCGTTGACGATACGGCGCAGCGAGACCGTGTCGAGGGGGTTGACCAGCACGCGCACGTAGGCGAGCGCGTCCTTGACCTCCTTGCGCTCGTAGAAGCGCACGCCCCCGACGACGCGATACGGCAGGCCCACGCGGATGAAGACCTCCTCGAACACCCGGCTCTGCGCGTTGGTGCGGTAGAACACCGCGACGTCGGACGCCTTGGCATCGCCGGCGTCGGTGAGCCGGTCGACCTCGTCGGCCACGAACTGCGCCTCGTCCCGCTCGTCGTCGCCGACGTAGCCGACGATCTTCTCGCCGTCGCCCTCGGCCGACCACAGGTTCTTCTCCGTGCGGCCCTCGTTGCGGCTGATGACGGCGTTGGCCGCGGACAGGATCGTCTGGGTGGAGCGGTAATTCTGCTCCAGCATGATGGTGGACGCCTTGGGGAAGTCGTCCTCGAACTCCAAGATGTTGCGGATGCTGGCGCCGCGGAACGCGTAGATCGACTGGTCGGAGTCGCCGACCACCATGAGGTCGGACTCCTCGTCGCACAGCTCGCGGATGAGGGCGTACTGCGCGTGGTTGGTGTCCTGGTACTCATCGACGAGCACGTGGCGGAAGCGGCGGCGGTAGGACTCGCGCACGTCGGGGAACGCCTGGAAGAGGTGGACGGTCATCATGATGAGGTCGTCGAAGTCCATGGCGTTGGCCGCCTTGAGCCGACGCTGGTAGTGCCCGTATGCCTCGGCATAGAGCTCCTCGGTCGGGTTCTCGGCCCGGCCCACGGCTGCCTCGTGGTCGACGAGCTCGTTCTTGAGGTTCGAGACCCAGTGCAGCACCGCCCTCGGGTTGACCCGCTTGGGATCGAGCTCCATGTCGCGGCACACCAGCGTCATCAGCCGGCGCGAGTCGGCCGCGTCGTAGACCGAGAACGAGGAGGTGAACCCGAACCGGGTGGCCTCGCGCCGCAGGATGCGGACGCAGGCGCTGTGGAAGGTGCTCACCCACATCATGCGGGCCGCGCCGCCCACCAGCGCCGCCACCCGCTCGCGCATCTCCGCGGCCGCCTTGTTGGTGAAGGTGATGGCCAAGATCGCGCCGGGATGGGCTCCGCGGGCGGCGATGAGCCAGGCGATGCGACGAGTGAGCACGCGCGTCTTGCCCGACCCAGCGCCGGCGACCACCAGGAGCTGGCCGACGGAGTGCCCGACGGCCTCGCGCTGGGCGTCGTTGAGGTCCTCGAGCAGCGTCTCGGACCGAGGCCGGCGATGCTCGGGACCGGCCGGCGGGGCCGCCTGCTGGGGGACGGGGAAAGGCAACGTCATCGTCGTCCCAGCCTACGGTCCACGCCGGACACCGAACGCACCCGACTCGGTCCGACGCGGACCGCTCCCGTGCTAGAACAACGGGATGGAACTCCTGCGCATCGACCAGGCCAGCGGTGAGGCGCCCTACGAACAGGTCCGCCGGCAGATCGCCGAGGCCGCCGCCGCAGGGCTGCTCGCGCCCGGTCACAAGCTGCCGACCGTGCGGCGGCTCGCCACCGACCTCGGCATCGCCACCAACACCGTCGCGCGTGCCTATCGCGAGCTCGAGGCCGATGGAGTGGTCGAGACCCACGGACGGAACGGAACGTTGGTCGCCACCCGTCGCATCGGCGACACCGACGCCGCCGATGCCGCCGTGGTCTACGTGCACACGGCTCGCGGCCGCGGCCTGTCCCTCGAGGAGGCGACGCGGCTCGTGGAGACGACCTGGTCGCGCTGAGCCCGCCTCAGACCGACAGCGGTCCGATCTCCGGCCGGTCGGGACCGAAGTGGCGGAACATCACCCGGTCCCGCACCCGGTCCCCCCACGCCTGCAAGTAGGCCTCCCCCCACGCCGTACGACCGATGAGGCGGTATCGCACCGCGTTGAGGGCGACGACGTACGCCAGCGCCCACGGCGGGCGCAGCGGCAGGCCGAGCTCGCGCATGCTCCGGACGCCGAGCATCGGGGTGAGCATGCTGAGCAGGCGCTCGCGGGCGAGGAACCGGCCGAGACGGGGCCACCGGCGAAAGTGCAGCGTCCGCTGGGCTCGCACGATCGCCTGGGCGAGCTGCGGGCCGGCCGCGGAGATGTCGTCCTGCGACAGCAGCACGTGGTAGTTCAGCCGGTGCTGCTCCAGCTCGGTGTCGACCAGCCACTGCTCGTCGACACCCATCAGCCAGCCGATGTACTTCCACAGATGCATGACGGCCACGGACTCAGCGGAGGTGATGCGGGCGTTCAGGGCGCGGCACCCGACCAGGAGCACGCCGCTGAACAGGCCGAGCGTCGCGGCCTGATCGGTCTGGTTGATCGGCAACCCCCAGCGGGCCGTGTCCCAACGCTCGACGAAGCTGTCGTTGACGAGGGCATGCATCAGCCGCACGTGGACGGTGAGCGCGAAGCCCTCGCCGTCGCGCCGCATCGCGTGCGGCCGGCCCACCGCCACGGCCCACTTCTGCGTCTCCCCCAGCCTGCGCATCGTCATGTCGCCGGTGAGCCCACCGGTCGCGACGAGCAGGTCGGTGGGACCGCCGAAGCGATAGCCGCCGATGAGGGCCAGCTGCAGCAGCACGTCGGCCACGTTCTGGCCGAGGCGCCGAAAGGCGCGGGAGCCTTCCTCGACGAGGTCCCAGTCGACCCAATCGGGCACCGCATCGACGATCGCGAAGAAGTCGGTCAGGGCCGGCGGGGCGTCCCGAACGGTGTCGATGCCGTCGGCCAGGGCGGCGCGCACCTGCACCATCGACACCCGCCCCGGGTCGCCCGCCGGCAGCCGCATCGCCCGTGCGAGCTCGGCCCCCGGCTCGTCGCACTGGATGAAGCCGCGAGCGATCCGGTCCATGAGCGGCTCGTCGAGCGCGCGGACCTTGGCCACGCGGCGCAGCAGCCAGCCGATCCGTTCGCTGCGTTGCTCGGCCGCGCGGTGGCGGGTCGGGACGACTTCGGTGGACGCCATGCGCTCAGCCTGACACGGGAGCCGTCGGCCTGCGACGATCGCGTCGGCGTGGTCGCCCGGTCGCTAGATCAACCGACGGTCGTTGGCCCAGCGGGTCAGCTCGTGGCGGCTGGACAGCTGCAGCTTGCGCAGGACGCTCGACACGTGCGTCTCCACCGTCTTGATCGAGATGAACAGCTCCTTCGCCACCTCCTTGTAGGCGTAGCCGCGGGCGATGAGGCGCATGACCTCGCGCTCGCGCTCGGTGAGCCGGTCCAGGTCCTCATCGACCTGGGCGATCTCGATCGTGCCCGCGAAGGCGTCGAGCACGAATCCGGCCAGCCGGGGCGAGAACACCGCGTCGCCGCCGGCCACCCGCCCGAGCGCGTCGATCAGGTCCGGCCCGGAGATGTTCTTGGTGACGTAGCCCCGTGCGCCCGCGCGGATGATGCCGATGACGTCCTCCGCCGCGTCGCTGACCGAGAGGGCCAGGAAGGTGGTCTCCGTTCCGGTGGAGCCGGGACCGAGCTGGTGCAACCGCCGCATCACCTCCAGCCCGCCGCCGCCGGGCATGTGGACGTCGAGCAGCACCACGTCCGGCCGGATCTCGGTGATGACCGCGACGGCGGAGTCGACGTCCTCCGCCTCGCCGACCACGTCGACTCCCGCGCCCCGCTCGAGCTCGGCCCGGACGCCGGTGCGAAACATCGCGTGGTCGTCGACCAGGACGACGCGCAAGGCGCTCATGACTCATCCCCGTTCGTCGGCGCGGTGGAGGTGACCCGGGCCTTCAACGGCAGGCTCATCGTGATCTCGGTGCCGTCGCCGGGTGCGCTGCGAATCGTGACCGTGCCGCCGTGCCGCTCGACCCGTCCCACGATGGACCCGCTGAGGCCGAGACGGTCGTCGGCGACCCGGTCGACGTCGAAGCCGGTGCCGCGGTCGCGCACGAAGACGTCGGCGGTGCGACCGTCGCACTCGACATAGACGTCGACGCGACCGACCCGGGCATGCTTCGCGGCATTGACCATCGCCTCGCGCGCGGCGCGGGCGAGTGCGGAGGTGTCGGAGTCGAGGGCGGCATCCCCGACGCCGACCACCTCGACCTCGACGTGATGCGTCTCCTCGACCTCCGCTGCGGCGACTCGCAGCGCGGCGAGCAGCGAGTCGCCGTCCTGGGCCTCGTCGCCGTACAGCCAGGCCCGCAGGTCGCGCTCCTGGCGGCGTGCGAGGGTGGCCACGGCGGCCGGGTCACCGGCGTTCTTCTGCAGCAGCGCGAGCGTCTGGAGCACCGAGTCGTGCAGGTGGGCGGCGACGTCGGCCCGTTCCTGCGACCGGACCCGCTCACGGCGCTCGGCCGTCAGGTCGCCGAGCAGCGTGGTGATCCACGGCCCGAGGATGAGCGCGACGCCGACGAGGGCGATGCCGGTGGCCGCCGCGACGTCGACGACCCCGCCGAAACCCCGCTCCTGGGTCAGCACGAAGACGGCGGCCAACGCCACCATGACGGCGCCGGCGCCGATGCGGGCTGCGAACGCCCACCCGGACGTCTGCCGGATCCAGCGCTGCCACGCGACGTCGTCGAGCTGGCGCCAGATGACCGCGATGCCGAGCAGGCCCACGAGCAGCGGAAGGAGCAGCGACCCGTCGACCCCACGGCCGCTGGCCTGCAGCAGGAGCAGGACCCCGGCCCCGATCGCGCAGACCGCGGCGGTCTGCAGCACCTCGATCGCCCCGACGCGGACGCGGCCGGTGCGCAGGCCACGGCGGGACGCGGACTCCAGCCCGGCCGGGAGCGCGCGCTCGTCCAGCGGCAGCAACCGCCACAGGATCAGGTAGGCGATGATCCCCGCCCCGTTGAACCACGTGGCGACGACGAATCCCACCCGGACGCCGAGTACCGGAACCGAGAAATGGTCGGCGAGCCCGGCCGCCACCCCACCGACGAGGCGGTGGTCGGCTGGCCGGCTGGCCCGTCGATGCGGCGGCGCCGCGGGACGGGGGGCCGCCGTCGGACCGGTCTCACTCACGCGTCGATGGTCACACGCGCGCGAGTGCGGGCGCCACCGAGCATCATCCTGACCACGACCCCGAGACGCGGCCGGAGATCTCAGGGTGGTACCCGATGGTGCGGCGGCGGTCGCGCGGTGACGATGGACGCATGAGTGAAACGCGACAGGAGAGTCCGCCGGACGACGGATTCGATCCGCACCGTCTCCGCACGATCACGGACATGCGCCGTTCCCGCGACGACCGCATCGTCGCGGGCGTCTGCTCCGGAGCCGCCCGGTACCTGAACATCGACCCCATCGTCGTCCGGGTCGTCATCGCGGTGCTGACCTTCGTGGGGCTCGCCGGGCTCATCATCTACCTCGCGGCCTGGCTGCTCCTCCCGGCCGACGACGCCGAGCAGAGCATCGCCGCCGACTGGTTCAACCTCGACAAGCACGAGGAGCAGGTCCGGGTCGGCGGCCTGGTCGGTGCGGTCGTCGTCGCCGCCCTCGCCGTCATCGGCGACAGCTCCTGGGCATGGTGGGGCGTCGGGTGGGTCGTCATCCCGCTGGTCATCCTCTACTGGCTCTTCGTGGTGCGTCCCCGCCAGCGCGACGCGGGCACGGAGACGATCGCCGAGTCGACCGCCGTGCTGCCCGCTGCCGACGACGCCACCGTGGCCTCGCCGCGTCCTCGCGAGCCGCGCGGCTCGTCGGCGCTGACCGGGCTCACCCTGTCCGTCGCGGCGATCGCCGTGGCGATCACCGTGCTCGTCGACCAGGCCAACGACGGCGTCGGCTGGACGACCTACATCGCCGTCGCACTCGGCGTGGTCGCCGCGGGCCTGTTGCTGGGTTCGTTCGTCGGACGACCCGGTCCGCTCGTGCCGATCGGCCTCGTGCTGACCGCCGCGCTGGCCTTCGGGTCGATGCTGCCCAGCGCGGCCACCGGTCAACGCATCGTCACCCCGGCGTCGGCCGGCGACGTCGTCGGAGTCTATGGCCACGGGATGGGTGAGCTCGAGGTCAATCTGGCCGACGTCCGCGACCCCGAACAGCTGCTGGGCAGCACCGTGCGCATCGAGCACGGCATGGGCGAGCTCCGGGTGATCGTGCCCGACGATCTCAACGTGGCCGTCGACGCCGCCGTGCGGGCCGGTGAGATCCGGGTCTTCGAGCGCAAGGCCAACGGGCTCGGCATCGATCTCGACTACGCTGCCGAGGACGCGGCCGCTCCCGCCCTGACCCTCCAGATCAGACACGGTCTGGGCAACGTGGAGGTGATCCGCCGATGACCCGCCATCCGTTCCGCTGGGACGCGGCCGCCTTCGGACTGTTCTTCGTGGCCGTGCTGGGTCAGTGGGCCGTCTGGGAGCAGGACCTGCTCACCCCCGACGACCTGGCCTACCTCGCCGCCACCGTCCTCATCGTGCTCGGCGTCCTCGGCATCGCCGCCACCGCGATCGGCGGCCGACCCGCCCGCAGGACCGCGCCGTTCACCCCGACCCCCGAGAATCGACACCACGACCAGACGACCGACGAGAGTGAGAGTGAGACCCCATGACCGCCAGGAAGCGACTCCAGCGCAGCACGGACGACAGGTGGGTCGGCGGTGTCTGCGGCGGCCTCGCCGCCTACACCGGCGCCGACGCCAACCTGATCCGACTCGTCGTCGCGGTGGCCACGCTGCTCGGCGCCGGCTCCCTGATCCTCGCGTACGTGGTGGCGTGGATTCTCATGCCGAAGGAGGACGACTGGCCGGCCCCGCCGCCCGCCACTCCGCCCGCGCCCGAACCGCCGTCGGCGTGAAGTCCGAGAACATCCCGTCGATGCCGGCAGCGAGGTAGGCGAGGTACTCCGGCAGCGCGTCGCCGTAGTCGGACGCGGCGGGGCCGATCCGCCGGTCGGCCGGCAGAAAGGCGTTCTCGTCGCGCATGGTCCAGATGTGCACGTCGAGACCGGCCGCGTGGGCTCGGTCGACCAGTCCGGTCGGCTCGCCGAGGTGGTCGGCAGCGTCGAGCGGGATGACCAGGCTCTTGTGCGGCCCGATGGCATCGGCGTACGACGCCACGAACTCCAGCCCCTCGGCCGTCATGAGGTCCGCGTACGTGCGAGGGTCGCCGCTGGCGACGAAGTCGGCCGGGCCGCCCCGCGGGGAGATGAGCTGCACGAGGAACAACGCCGTCCGGCGGCGGAAGTCCTGCAGGTTGCCGGACTCGAAGGACTGGATGACGACGGGTGCGTGGTCGTGGTTCAGTCCGAGCCGCTCCAACGCCGTGATCAGGAGGTCGTTCAGGTCCAGGCCGATGCTCCGGAAGTAGCTGGGGTGCTTCGTCTCGACATAGACGCCGACCGGCGTGCCCCGGCGCACGAACCCCTCCTCGGCGATGGCCACCACCTCATCGAAGGTGAGGATCGGCTCGCTGCCGGCCAGCTCGACGTTGCCGGGCCGGAGGTCGGGAATCCGTTCCTTCGCCCGGAGCGTCTTCAGCTCGGCCAGCGTGAAGTCCTCGGTGAACCAGCCGTGCTTCTCCACGCCGTCCACGGTCTTGGTGCTCCGGCGGTCGGCGAACTCCAGATGGTCGCCCACGTCGGTCGTGGACCCGATCTCGTTCTCGTGCCGCACGATCAGGTGACCGTCACGGGAGGCCACGACATCGGGTTCGATGTAGTCGGCGCCCTCGTCGATCGCCAGGTCGTAGGACGGGCGAGTGTGCTCGAGGCGGAGTCCGGGGACGCCGCGATGGGCGATGACGAGGGGATGGGCGAATCCGGTCACGGCTTCATCATGCCGGTACCTTTTCCGGGTGAGACCGTTCCTCCTCCTCGCGACGCGAGCCGAAGCCCAGGCCGCCGACGACGAGTACGCCGAGTTCCTGCGATTCGGCGACCTCGACGAGAGCCGGCTCGAGCGACGACGGCTCGAGCGCGACCCGCTCGGCGAGGTCGACCTGGACCGCTACTCCGGGCTGATCCTGGGTGGGAGCCCCTTCACCGTCACCGACCCGGAGGCGGACAAGTCCGCTGCCCAGCGAAGGGTCGAGGCCGAGTTGGCCACCCTGCTCGACGAGGTCATCGCGCGCGACATCCCGTTTCTCGGCGCGTGCTACGGCATCGGAGTCATCGGCCGGCACCAGCACGCGGTCGTCGACCGCAGCTTCCCCGAGCCGGTCGGCGCCACCACGGTTCGTCTCACCCCCGAAGGGCGCGCCGATCCGCTCTTCGGCGTCCTGCCCGATGAGTTCGAGGCGTTCGTCGGGCACAAGGAGGCGGTCGCCAAGCTGCCCGGCCACGCGGCACTCCTCGCGTCCTCGGCCGCGTGCCCGGTGCAGGCGTTCCGGGTGGGCACGAACGTGTACGCCACGCAGTTCCATCCCGAGCTCGACATTCCCGGCATCCAGAACCGGATCGAGGTCTACAAGGACTACGGCTACTTCGCCGCCAGCGAGGCCCAGGGGCTGAAGGACGCAGCCGCCGAGAGCACCGTCGTGCATCCGCCGACGATCGTCCGACGCTTCGTCGAACTGCATGCCCGGTAGCGTGGGGGCGTGAGTGACCTTCGGCTGCTGCAGCGGGGCAGCTGGCCAGAGACCGCTCGCATCGCCGAGCTGCTCCGGCAGGAGACGTTCGGCGGCGTCCTGCTCATCGGGGCCGCCGCCATCGCCCTCGTGGCGGCCAACGTCACCGACTTCTACGCCGACCTCCGTGACACCGTCATCGGGCCGTCCGCCCTCCATCTGGACCTCTCGCTGAACACCTGGGCGGCCGACGGCCTCCTCGCGATCTTCTTCTTCGTCGTCGGGCTCGAGCTCAAGCGCGAGTTCGTGGCCGGCGACCTGCGCGATCCCCGTCGTGCCACCGTGCCGATCGTCGCGGCGATCGGCGGCATGGTGGTCCCGGCGGCGATCTACCTCGCCGTCAACGTCGGCGGGGCGGCACGCGGCTGGGCCATCCCGACGGCCACGGACATCGCCTTCGCGCTGGCGATCCTCGCCGTCATCGGCACCCACCTGCCCACCGCACTGCGCACGTTCCTGCTGACGCTGGCGATCGTCGATGACCTCCTGGCCATCACGATCATCGCCGTCTTCTACACCGAGGATCTCGCCTTCATCTGGCTGCTCGCCGCGCTGGTCCCGATCGCCGCCTTCGCCGTGCTCGTCCAGCGACGGTCGCAAGCCTGGTGGGCGCTCGTGCCCCTGGCCGTCATCGCCTGGACGCTCGTGCACGAGTCCGGCGTCCATGCGACGGTCGCCGGCGTCCTGCTGGGGTTCACCGTCCCGGTGCTGCAGCGACACGGGTCGGACGGACCCGGGCCGGCCGAGCGTCTGGAACACATCTTCCGGCCCCTGTCGGCGGCGGTGGCCGTGCCGATCTTCGCGTTCTTCTCGGCCGGAGTGGAGATCGACGGCTGGAGCGGGTTCACCGACGCCCTCGGTCATCCGATCACCCTCGGGGTCGTGCTCGGTCTGTTCGCCGGCAAGACCATCGGCGTCATCGTGGCGACCTGGCTGGTGGCCACCCTCACGCATGCCGAGCTCGATGACGATCTGTCCTGGTGGGACGTCGTGGGTGTCGCCGCCCTGGGCGGCATCGGTTTCACCGTCTCCCTCCTCATCGGCGAGCTCGCCTTCGGCGCCGGCAGCGACGCGGACATGCGCGCCAAGGTCGGCGTCGTCGTGGGCTCCCTCCTGTCGGCCGGGGCCGCCGCCATCGTGCTGCGTGCCCGCAATCGCGTGTACCGCCGGATCGAGGAGCTCGAGACCGCCGACCCCGATCACGACGGCATTCCCGACATCTACCTGCGCGGTGAGGCCCGGAGTTGATCGGCGCCGGGGGGTGCGACAGGGTGAGGGCGGTGCGCCGGGAAGTCTGGTCGGCACGCCCGCTCCGCCGGAGCGGGCGTCTTCATCGTCACGGGAGATGCCCGGTGATCCCTGCCCTCCGCAGCGACGTCGTACGATGCCACCATGCATGCCGATCAGATGGCCGAGGACTACCCGGTGGTCCCGATCGACTCCGAGGCGATGGAGGCGGCCCGGCTCTTTGCCGAGCACCGGCTCCCCGGCCTCGTGGTGACCGATCCGGACGGACGGCCGCACTCGATCCTTCCCGGCTCGCAGGTCGTGCGATTCCTGGTGCCGCACTACGTCCAGGACGACCCGTCGCTGGCGCGGGTGCTCGGCGAGTCGATGGCGGACCAGGTGGCCGACTCGCTGAAGGGCAAGACCGTCGGCGACCTGATCAGCGAGAAGGGTCCCGAGCTCGCGGTCGTCAATGCCGACGACACGATCGTCGAGGTGGCGGCCATCATGGCGCGGCTGCACTGCCCGCTGGCGGCCGTCATGGCCGACGACCGACTCGTGGGGGTCATCACCGCGTCGCGCCTGCTCCAGCTCGCCCTCAAACCACGCACGCCGTGAGCGGGGCATCAACATGACCGCCTGGATCGCGGTCGCCGTCTTCGTCGCGGCCTACGTCTTCATCGCCACCGAGTGGGTGCACAAGACGCTGGCCGCCCTGGCCGGCGCCGGCCTCGTCGTGGCGCTCGGCGTCGTCGGGTCCGAGCAGGTCTTCTACTCCCAGGACACCGGCATCGACTGGGACGTCATCTTCCTGCTGCTCGGCATGATGATCATCGTCTCCGTGCTCCGCCGCACCGGGGTGTTCGAGTTCACCGCCATCTGGGCAGCCAAGCGCGCCAAGGGCTCGCCACTGCGGGTGATGATCCTGCTGTGCCTCATCACCGCCATTGCCTCGGCGCTGCTCGACAACGTCACGACGGTGCTGCTCATCGTTCCGGTGACGCTGCTGGTGTGCGACCGGCTGAGCATCAACCCGGTGCCGTTCCTGATCGCCGAGGTCTTCGCCTCCAACATCGGCGGCGCGGCGACGTTGATCGGCGACCCGCCGAACATCATCATCGCCAGCCGGGCCGATCTCACGTTCAACGACTTCCTCGTCCACATGGCGCCGATCGTGCTGATCGAGCTGGTCGTCTTCATCCTGATCCTGCCGTGGCTGTTCCGCGGATCGTTCTCCTCCGACCCCGCGCGCGCGGCGGAGGTGATGGCCCTCAACGAGCGCGAGGCCATCGAGGACACCGGCCTGCTGGTGAAGTGCGGCGTCGTGCTGCTGGGCGTCTTCGTCGCCTTCACCCTGCACTCGGTGCTGCACGTCGAGCCGTCCATCATCGCGCTGCTCGGAGCGGGCGTGCTCATCCTGATTTCGCGGAGCACTCCGGAGCAGTACCTCGCGAGCGTGGAGTGGGAGACGCTGCTGTTCTTCGTCGGGCTGTTCATCATGGTGGGCGCCCTGATCGAGACCGGGGTGATCGGCGGGCTCGCCGAGCGAGTCGCCACGGCCACGGGGGGTGACGCGCTGTTCGCCTCGATGCTGATCCTGATCGTGTCGGCGCCGGTGTCCGGCATCATCGACAACATCCCCTACGTGGCCACGATGAGCCCGCTGGTGGGCCAGCTCGCCTCGGGCATCTCCGATCCGCAGCAGGCGCAAGCCCTGTGGTGGTCGCTGGCCCTGGGTGCCGACTTCGGCGGAAACCTCACCGCGGTCGGCGCGAGCGCCAACGTCGTCGCGATCGGTATCGCGTACCGAAACGGCACCCCGATCTCGTTCTGGGAGTTCACCCGCAAGGGCATCGTCATCACGTTCATCACGATCGCGATCGCCGTGCCCTACGTGTGGCTCCGGTACTTCGTGATGGCCTGAGCGGTCACTCCCACTCGATGGTGCCGGGCGGCTTGCTGGTGATGTCGAGGACGACGCGGTTGACCTCCTCGACCTCGTTGGTGATGCGGGTGGAGATGCGCTCCAGCACGTCGTAGGGCAGCCGGCCCCAGTCGGCGGTCATGGCGTCCTCGCTGGTCACCGGCCGCAGCACGATCGGGTGCCCGTAGGTGCGGCCGTCGCCCTGGACGCCCACCGATCGGACGTCGGCCAGCAGCACCACCGGGAACTGCCAGATGTCCCGATCGAGCCCGGCCGCCGTGACCTCCTCGCGGGCGATGGCGTCGGCCTCGCGCAAGATGTCGAGCCGCGCGGCGTCGACGGCGCCGATGATGCGGATCGCCAGCCCCGGCCCCGGGAACGGGTGCCGCCACACCATGGCGGGCGGCAGGCCGAGCTGCTCGCCGACGTGCCGGACCTCGTCCTTGAACAACGTGCGCAAGGGCTCGATGAGCCGGAACTGGAGGTCCTCGGGCAGCCCGCCGACGTTGTGGTGGCTCTTGATGCTCGCCGCGCCCTCGCCGCCGCCGGACTCGACGACGTCGGGGTACAGCGTGCCCTGCACGAGGAACTCGACCGGAGCGCCCTCGGCGTCGGCGACGATCTCGCGCTCGGCGGCCTCGAAGACGCGGATGAACTCACGGCCGATGATCTTGCGCTTGAGCTCGGGATCGGTGACGCCCTCGAGGAACCCGAGGAACCGCTCCTGCGCGTCGACGACCTTGAGGTCGACGCCGGTGGCCTCCACGAAGTCGCGTTCGACCTGCTCCGCCTCACCCTGGCGCAGCAGGCCGTGATCGACGAACACGCACGTCAGCTGGTCGCCGATCGCCCGCTGCACCAGTGCCGCGGCGACCGCCGAGTCGACACCGCCGGACAACCCGCAGATCACCCGCCGGTCGCCGACCTCCTCGCGAATGAGCTCGATCTGCTCCTCCACGATGTTGGCGCTCGTCCACGTCTGCGCGCACCCGGCGATGTCGACCAAGAAGTGCTCGAGCACCGCCTGACCGTGCTCGGTGTGCATGACCTCGGGGTGCCACTGCACACCGGCCAGGCGCCGCGGCACGTGCTCGAACGCGGCCACCGTCGCCCGCGGCGACCGCGCGTTGACGGTGAACCCCTCAGGGGCGGCCACGACCTCGTCGCCGTGCGACATCCACGACGTCAGGACGTCCGGGAGACCGGTGAGCAGGGCACCCGGCTCGAGGACCGACACGGCGGTGCGACCGTACTCCCGCTGCCCGGTGCGGGCGACCTGGCCGCCGAGCGCCTGGGCCATGGCCATGAAGCCGTAGCAGATGCCGAAGACCGGAACGGAGCCGTCGACGACGGCCGGATCGAGCTGCGGTGCGCCGACCTCGTACACGCTGGAGGGGCCCCCGGAGAGGATGATCGCGGCCGGCTTGCGGGCCAGCATCTCCGCGGCCGACATCGTGTGCGGGACGATCTCGGAGTAGACCTTCGCCTCGCGCACCCGACGGGCGATGAGCTGGGCATACTGCGCCCCGAAGTCGACGACGAGAACGGTGTCATGTTCAGGGGCCACAGCATGATCGTATCGGCTGAAAAATGTCGGTACTGGGAGTAACCTCTCGGGTCGAACCTCGTTGAACGGGGTGGATCTAACTACACTCCCTCCCGTTAGATCAGGTGCCCGATGTTCGTGGCACACCAGGGCCCGACCCGTGAGCTCCCTCCAGGTCGGGTCCTGCTTTTTGCCCAAACGGTCGAGGCGACGTCCCTCGCGCCCGCTGCGAGCGGGTGCGGCTAGCTCGTACCGATGATCGGGAGCCGCAGCGCCGCCGGCGCGTCGTCGGGCACGATCGGGTTCTTCGGCTGGACCGGCTCCACCACGCGATAGCCCGCGCCCAGGCTCGGGCGCCCGTCGGTCTCGCCGCGGTTGGGCCACATCGACATCGCGCGTTCGGCCTGGGCGGTGATGGTGAGCGAGGGGTTGACGCCGAGATTGGCGCTGATCGCGGCGCCGTCGACCACGTGCAGGCCGTCGTGACCGTACACACGGTGGTACGGGTCGATGACACCGCTCTCGGAGCTGTCACCGATGGCGCAGCCGCCCATGAAGTGCGCCGTCATCGGGACGTTGAATGGTTCGCCGATGCTGCCGCCGGCGGTGCCCTTCATGTGCTTCGCCATGTGCTGCACGGTCTCGTGGGCCGGCTGGATGAACGTCGGGTTCGGTGCGCCGTGGCCCTGGCGCGAGGTGAGCTTCCGCCGTCCGGTGAGGCCGCGCTTGGTGTAGGTGGTGATGGAGTTGTCGTGCGTCTGCATCACCAGCGCGATGATCGTGCGCTCGGACCAGTGCCGCAGGTCGTAGAGCTTGAACAGGTTGCCCTTCTGACGCCACATCTCCCGGAGCCACACGCGCCACCGCGGCGTGTCCGTGCTGCCGTCGGTGAGCACCGTCTGCATCAGCGACATGGCGTTCGACCCCTTGCCGTAGCGCACCGGTTCGACGTGCGTGTGCTCGTCGGGGTGGAACGAGGACGTGATGGCGATGCCGTGGCTGTAGTCGACGTCGCGCTCGTCGGCGATCGCGCCGAGCAGCGCCTCGGAGTTGGTGCGCGTGAGCAGCCCGAGACGCTGCGAGACGTTCGGCAGGTGGCCGCGGTCGCGCATGCGGTGCAGGAGCTTCTGCGTTCCCATCGTGCTGGCGGCGAAGACCACATGCTGGGCGGTCATCGTCCGGTGTGGACGGAACCGTCGGTTGGTCCGCCGGGTCTCGACCTCGTAGCCGCCGCCCGGCAGCGGGCGCACCGCCACGACCGTGGTCAGCGGGTGGATCTCGGCGCCGTTGTTCTCGGCGAGGTAGAGGTAGTTCTTGACCAAGGTGTTCTTGGCGTTGTGTCGGCACCCGGTCATGCAC
The DNA here is from genome assembly GCA_963695295.1 of uncultured Actinomycetota bacterium. Lineage (GTDB taxonomy): Bacteria > Actinomycetota > Actinomycetes > Propionibacteriales > Nocardioidaceae > Aeromicrobium. The sequence goes on from OY968771.1 coordinate 746,970, forward strand.
TCGCCACACTGCAGGCAGGCGTTGCGCTGCGGACCTGCCCCACCGAAGTACGGGTCGCCGACGTCGGCCCCGGGCTCACCGAAGACCACCCCGACCGGCGTGTGGTGGAACGTGCCCTCGACGCCCATGTCGGCGGCCACCTGCTTGACGATGCGGTCGGCCTCGGTCTCGTACGGGTAGATGGTGACGCCGAGCATGCGTTTCGCCTGGTCGTAGAAGGGGGCCAGCTCCTGCTTCCAGTCGGTGATGTGGCCCCAGGCCGGGTCGCGATAGAACGGGTCGAGCGGCTCGTACAGCGTGTTGGCGTACACCAGCGACCCGCCGCCCACCCCGGCCCCGGACAGGATGAGGGCGTCCTTGAGCTTGTCGATGCGCTGGATGCCGTAGCACCCGAGCTGCGGCAGCCACAGGAACTTGCGCAGTCGCCACGAGGTCTTGGCGAAGTCGTCGTCGTTGAAGCGCTTGCCGGCCTCCAGGACCGCGACCGAGTAGCCCTTCTCGGTCAGGCGCAGGGCCGAGACGCTGCCGCCGAAGCCGGAACCGATGACGATGACGTCATGGTCGAACTCGCTCATGGGACCTCCGGGGTCGGGTTCGGGTTCACGCTCGGGGGGTTCGTCGCAGCACCTTGAGGCCGACGGAGAGCACCTTCGCGTCGGTCTGCGCGGAGAGGAAGGACGGTCCGGTCACCGGCATCCCCCGCTGGACGGCCACGGCCTGCGGCTCGGTGTAGCGGTGGATGCCCTCCGAACCCTGGCGGCGCCCGAGCCCGGAGTGCCGCATCCCGCCCATCGGCGCGTCGATGCTGCCGAACGTGGCGCCGAAGCCCTCGTTGATGTTGACCGTGCCGGCCTTGATGCGGGCGGCGACCGGCCGCGCTTGCCGCACCGGGCCCCACACGCTCGCGTTGAGGCCGTACTCGCCACCGTTGGCAAGCGCGATGGCGTCCTCGACCGTGTCGTACCGGTACAGCGAGACGAGCGGACCGAACGTCTCGCCGGCAAAGCACTGGGCCGCCTCGGTGACGCCCTCGAGCACCGTGGGCTCGAAGAAGAACGGGCCGAGGTCGGGCCGCGGCTGGCCTCCGGTGAGCACGGTGGCGCCGTTGACGACGGCGTCGTCGACGTGCTTGGTGATCGTCTCCAGCTGGGCCGGCGACACCAGTGATCCCATGTCGACGTCCCAGTCGAGCCCGGCGCCGAGGGACAGCGCCTTGACGCGACGCACGAACGCGTCCCGGAACTCCTCGTACATGCCGTCGGGCACGTAGAGCCGTTCGATCGAGACGCACAGCTGCCCGGCCGAGGAGAAGCAGGCGTTGACGGCACCGGCCGCCGTCTTCTCGACGTTCGCGCCGGGGAGCACGATCATCGGGTTCTTGCCGCCGAGCTCGAGCGAGCAGCTGATCAGCCGGTCGGCCGCCTGCTTCGCGATCGTCGTGCCGGTGGCGGTGGAGCCGGTGAAGCAGATGTAGTCGGCGCGCTCGATGATCTCGCCGCCCACGACCGACCCGGCACCGCTCACGACCTGCCACACCTCCGGCGGGAAGCCGGCCCGGCGCATCAGGTCGATGCCGGCGAGCGCGATGAGCGGGCTCTGGCTGTCCGGCTTGTGCACCACGGTGTTGCCGGCGGCGATGGCGGGCAGGCCGTCGGAGATCGCCATCGTCAGGGGGTAGTTCCACGGGCTGATGATGCCGACGACGCCCTTGGGCACGTGGTTGACGTGCACGGTGGTCAGGCCCGGCAGGGCCCCGGAGCGCCGGTCCGGCTTCATCTGCCGGCGGAGCCGCCGCGCATAGAAGCGGGCCGTGAGCGCGACGTGGACGACCTCGTCGAACGCGTGCGCGCGCGCCTTGCCGGACTCGATCTGGATGAGGTCGAGGAGCTCCTCGGCGTTCGCGAGCACGAGGTCGTGCAGCCGGAGCAGCGCGCGACTCCGCTCACGGAGCGAGGTCTGCGACCAGGTGACCTGGGCGGCACGTGCCGCGTCGAAGGCGGCCTCGACGTCGTCGATGCTGGAGACCGGGATCTCGGCGACCGGGTCGCCGGTCAGCGGGGAGGTGGTCGTGCGGCTCTCGCCGGACGTGCTGCGGATGAGTCCGGTCAGCTCGGCGATCCGGGCCGGTGACACGGCGTCGGCGGCCGTGCGCGGCGATGCAGTGGGGGCGGACATGTCGACAGGATACTCGGGGTATGACATCGCCGCTGTCACGATCCAGTCCGCGGATCGTCGGACCGGTCAGGGAATCGGCGGCGGCGTCTTGCTGAGCTGCCCGTCCATCCACTCGTAGCGTTCGGAGTACCAGTTGCGGACCCAGCTGAGCTCACCGGTGTACGACGACGTCTTCGGTGCATAGCGCCCGCCGAACTTCTCCCACACGTCGCGATCGTTGGCCGCGACCTGCTTGCCCAGGTCGTAGTCGTCCAGGCCGCTCAGCTTCCGCACCGCGGCCGAGACGCCATGCGGCCCGACCGCCTCGAAGGCGGCCTTCTTCGCTGCCCAACGGTCGTGCAGGGCGTGGAGGAAGCGCGGGTCGTCGGTGATCCGGGTGTACCAGTGGATCTTGTTGGTGTCGTGGTTCTGCGAGCCGTTGCCGCGCATCCACCACCCGGTGGGCTCGGTGATCGAGGTCGAGCCGCCAGCGGGCTTGGCGCCGGCGCTGCGATCGAAGTCCCAGATCGGGCCCATGAAGAACTTGTCCGACGACGCCGGGTCGACGTCGTTGGTGTAGAAGAAGTTGCTGCGGTACATGTCCGCGTCGTTGTCCTTCGTGAACTCGCGGGCGAGGTAGTAGTCGACCGCCGAGTCCAGGTCCAGGTACGTCTGCCAGTCATCCTCGGGAGCGAGGTTGCCGTAGTCGATCGTGGCCCAGTTCTTCTTGTTGTCCTCGCCGTACAGCACGTCCTCGAAGGCGCGGATCTTCGTCTTCATCGCCGAGATCTTCGCGGCGGTCAGGCCCTCGGGGTCCTCGCCGCCGTCGTCGAGCGTCTTGAACTCGTCCGGGTCCTTCCAGGCGTAGTTGACCCCGGTCTGGCCGACGCATGCCGGGGACGCCGTCGGCCTTCCAGTGCGGGTCGAACTCGATGACCTGGCCGGCCTCCTTGTCGACGTTCACCCGGTTCTTGTCGATCTTGATCGACTCGACCATCTGGTAGCTGCCGAGGTACTTGCCGTTGAGGAACAGCTCGGTGAACCGGCTGTCGGGCGTCCACTTGAGCCCGTCGAGCATCTTGCCGAGGTCCCAGGCCACCATGCTGCGGATCAGGGTCCAGTCGCCGTAGTTGGCGAGCAGGATCCAGGTCTTGTCGTTCTTCATGCCGAACGGCTTCTGCTTGTCCTCGAACTTGAGCTTGTACGGCTTCTTCGCCTTGGTGGCCGAGGAGTTGCCGCGGACGGCCACCTCGTCGACGTCGAGCGACTCGGTGAGCTTGCCGTCGGACTCGACGACGGCCTTGCCCTTGTAGCCGACCCCCTTGGTCACCGGCATCTTGCCGGTGTCGGTGGTGACGTAGACGACGTTGCCGCCGAGCTGGTCGGGGCCGCCGCTCACGACGTTCGGCGGGATCGTCTCGATGTCCACCACCGGGGTGCGCTGGCCGTCGTCGGTCACCGCCATGATCGTCTCGGTGTTGTCGAACTTGTGACCGGTGATGTAGGCGTTCCCGTACTTGTTGCTCGTCATCGGAGCCGATGGCCTGCCACTGTGCCCTTCTTCAGCTCGAACGCCGTGACGTCGAACGAGCCGGAGGGGAAGTTCGCCACGATCGTGGCCGTCCGCCCGTCACGCACCGAGCCCGGGTTGGTCTTGATGGTGCCGGTCTCGGTGAAGCTGTCGGGGTCGATGGTCGAGACGGTCAACGTGATCACGGGGCTGCAGACGCCCTTGCTCGACTGCCCGTAGACCTCCTGGGTCTCCTCGACCGCGTAGTCCTTCAGGTAGGCGTTGCCGTACCTGTTGGCCGTGCTGGAACCGATCGACGTCGCCGTGTCACCGTCCTTGATGAAGAAGGTGACGGTGGCCTTCGCCTGGTCGCTGGGGAAGTTGGCCGTCAGCTTGACCTCCTGGCCCGCGGTGATGAACGAGGGGCTGGCGTAGGTGCTGCCGGACTCGGTGCAGCTGCCCGGTTCGACGACCTTCGGGTCGAGGGTCTGGATCTCGGTGACCATGCCGTTCGGTGCGAGCGCGAAGATGTCCGCCTTCTCGGTCACCTCGTACGCCGACACGACGGCGTTGCCGTACTTGTTCGCCTCGTCGCTCTCGAAGTCCTCGTAGTCTCCTGACCCCGGTGACGTCTCCATGTAGAAGGTGACGTCGCTGTACGCGGCCTCGTTGGGGAAGTTCGCCGTCAGCTTGACGTCCTGGCCCTCGAAGTACTCATCGGGCGCGATGTAGAGGTTGCCATCGTCACCGCCCGGGTGCTCGAGCGTGGCCAGCGGCGCCAGCGACGGCACGGCCACGACCGGGGCCCAGCTGGTGGTGCCGAACAGGACGGCGAGCGCAGTGAGCGCGACGGCAACAACGGAACGGTGCATGTGGTTTTTCCCCAGTGATCAACGGTCGGGACGCACGTCAGGCGGGCCCCAGGACTCCGAGCATCGTAGCGCGACTCTGAGAACGTGCGGCCGGAACCTCAGGAAAATCGCGAAACCTGTCTCAGCCGCAGCTGGCTGTCCATCCAGGCGAATCGCTTCTGGTACCACTCCTCGAGGAAGTCGATCTCGCCCTCGAAGGTGTGCGGATCGAGCACTCAGCCGCTTGGCGTCCCGGCGGGTGTCGTCGACGCCCGTCCAGCGACGACGGTCGTTGGGTCCGGCGACCTGCGACCTCGCGCGCGATGCGGTCGACACCGTTCTCGGCCATGTCCTGGAAGAACGCGCGCTTCTCGGCCCACCGCTTCTCGAGGGCCTCGAGGAACACCGGATCCTGGGCGATCCGCGTGTACCAATGGGTCTGGTTGGTGCTGTGGTTGGGTGAGCCGTTCCCCCGCAGCCACCACCCGGTGGGCCTGGCGATCGTCGTGCCGCTGTCGGTGATGTCCGGCTTGGCGCCGGCGCTGCGGTCGAAGTCCCACACCGGGCCCAGGTGGAACTTCTTGCTCGGGTCGGTGTAGTCGGCGGTGTAGAAGAAGTTGCTGCGGTAGAAGTCGCCGTCGTTCTCCTTGGTGAACTCCTTCACCAGGTAGTAGTCGACCGCTGACGCCAGGTCGAGGTACTTGGTCCACCCGTGCTCCGGATCGCGGTAGTCGCTGCCGTAGAGCACCTTCTCGAAGGCGAGGATGCGCTCGGTCATCCCGGCGACCTTGTCGTCGGTGATGCCCTCCTGCTCCTTCGGGCCGGTGAAGCGCTCGTCCGGATCCTTGAACGCGTAGGGAATCAGGTGGTCGCCGAAGAAGCCCGGAACTCGGTCTTCCTTGAAGTGCGGATCGATCTCGATGACCACCCCCTTCTCCTCGTCGATGTCGATGCGGTTCTTGTCGATCTTGATCGACTCGGTGAGCTGGTAGCTGCCTTGGTACTCGCCGTTGACGAACAGCTCGGTGAACTCGCCGCGCGGCGTCCACGTCAGCCCGTCCAGCCCGGCGCCGATGGCATAGCCGAGCTGGGTGCGGATGAGGCTGTGGTCGTTGAAGTTGGCCAGCAGGATCCAGGTCTTGTCCTCGGGCAGGCCGAACGGTCGTCGCGCCTTCTTGAACTTGATCTTGTACGGCTTCTTGATCTTGTCGGCCGTCGAGTTGCCACGCACGGCGAACTCGTCGACGCGGAACGGCTTGGACGGCACGCCGTCGGAGACCAGGACCGCGTTGGCCTGGTAGTTGGCGCCCTTGAGCAGCGGCTGCTTGTTCTGGTCGACGTTCACGTAGACGACGTTCGCGCCGAGCCTCTTGGGCCCCTTCCGGAACGGCGTCGCCGGCGAGGTCGCACCCTGGGTGCCGCCGATGACGTCGCCGACGAGCCGGTAGAAGCGGGAGCCCGTGAGGTCCACCGGGATGCTGACGCGGCCGTGGTCGTCCTCCGACGCCGAGGCGATCGGCTTCCACGCCTGGCCGTCCAGCCACTGGAGCTCGAAGTTCCGGCCCTCCTGCCGGTGCGTGCTCTCGCCGAGGGCCGTACCGGCCGTGCCGTTGGTGCGCACGATCGACAGCGACACCTGGTCCTCGACCGTCCTGACGGTGACCGGCGTGGTCGACAGGGCCTGGTGCTCGCCGGACGCGTCGGCGACGACCCGGTAGCGGACCGACGTCTCCTTCGTGCTGGTCGCGAACTTGTAGGATCCGTCCGGCGAGGTCTGGCCCTTCACCACCGGCGTCCATCCCTCGCGGAACTCCTCCAGGGTCACCGGGCGGGGGCCGTCGGTGCCGATGTCACCGCTGACGGTGAACTTCTCGCCCGCGAACGGACGCGCGTTCGACACCGTCGGGGTGTCGTCGTCCCGACCGCAACCGCTGGCCACCGAGGCCACCAGCACGGCCGCGACCGCTGCAGCGGCGACGCGGGGCGCGAGGGCGGTGAAGCGGGCGAGTGCACGCATGGCGGAATGTCCTGGCAGATCGACGGTGGCGGTGCTTGCGCACCACGCAGCATCGTACCTGAGAAGAACGGATTCGCTTCACAGAAACCACAGAGCGATCAGCCGAGCTTGCTGTCCATCCAGGCGAACCGCTTCTGGTACCAGTCCTTGAGGAAGGCGATCTCGCCCTTGAACGTGGGCGAGCGCGGACTCAGCCGCTTGGCGTCCAGCCGGGTCTGATCGAGGTTGGCGAACAGCTCCCGGTCGTTGTCGGCAGCGACCTGCACTCCGCGAGCCATGCGATCGACGCCGTTGTCGGCCATGTCCTTGAAGAAGGCGCGTTTCTCGGCCCACCGCTTCTTGAGCGCGTCCAGGAACACCGGGTCCTTCGTGATGTGGACGAACCAGTGCGTGCGCGACGTGTAGTGGTTCGGCGAGCTGTTACCGCGGAGCCACCAACCGGTGGGACGCGCGATGGTCGTGGTGCCGCCGGTCTCCCCGAGCTCGGGCTTGGCGCCGGCGCTCCGGTCGAGGTCCCACACCGGGCCCATGTGGAATTTCTTGCTCGTGTCGGTGTAGTCGGCGGTCCAGAAGTAGGTGCTGGCCCAGAAGTCGCCGTCGTTCTCCTTGACGAACTCCTTGACCAGGTAGAAGTCCACGGCGGACTCCAGGTCGAGGTACTTCGTCCAGCCGGTCTCCGGATCCTTGAAGTCGTTGCCGTAGAGCACCTTCTCGAAGTCGAGGATGCGCGTCGTCATGCTGGCGACCTTGTCGTCGGTGATGCCCTCCGGCTCTTCCTTGCCGGTCTTCCGCTCGTCCGGGTCCTTGAAGGCGTAGGAGAGCCGGTGGTCGCCCTCGAAGCCGGTGGCGGCCGGCGGGTCCTTGTAGTTCCGGTCGACCTCCATGATCACGCCCTTGGTCTGGCTGACGTCGACCCGGTTCTTGTCGATCTTGACCGACTCCGACATCTGGTAGCTGCCTTGGTACTCACCGTTGACGTACAGCTCGGTGAACTCGCTGCGTGGCGTCCACTTCAGTCCGTCCAGCCCGGCGCCGATGGCGTAGCCGAGCTGGGTGCGGATGAGGGTGTGATCGTTGAAGTTGGCCAGCAGGACCCAGGTCTTGTCCTCGGGCAGGCCGAACGGGCGACGGCCCTTCTTGAACTTCACCTTGAACGGCTTCTTGACCTTGTCCGCGGTCGTGTTGCCGCGCACCGCGAACTCGTCGACCCGCAGCGGCTTGGACGGCACGCCGTCGGAGACCAGGACCGCGTTGGCTTCGTAGTTGGCGCCCTTGATGAGCGGATTCTTGTTGTCGTCGACGTTCACGTAGATGACGTTCGTGCCGAGCTTCTTGGGCCCCTTCCGGAACGGCATCGCCGGCGACGTCGCGCCCTGGGTGCCGCGGACGACCTCGCCCACGAGACGGTAGAAGCGCGAGCCGACGATGTCGACCGGGATCCGCACCCGGCCGTTCTTGTCCTCCTGCGCGGACCCGATCTTCTTCCAGGAGCTGCCGTCGAGCCATTGCAGCTCGAAGTTGCGCCCGGCCTGGCGGTACTTGCTCTCACCGATGGCGGTACCGGCCGTGCCGTTGGTGCGCACGATCGACAGCGACACCTCGTCCTGGACCGCGGTGATCGTGACCGGCGTGGTCGTGTGCGTCTGGAGGTCGCCCGTGGCGGGGGCGGTGACGCGATAGCGGGTCGAGCTCATCCGTCACGCTGGTGGTGAACTCGTAGTCGCCGTCGGAGGTCGTCTCACCCTCGTCGACCTCGTTCCAACCCTCGTCGAAGGACTCCAGCGCCACCGGGCGGGCGCCGTCGGCCTCGACGTTGCCGGAGAGCGTGAACTTCTCACCGACGAACGGGCTGGTGTTCGATGCCGTCGGCGCGTCGTCCTCGCTGCCGCAGCTGCTGAGGGCGAGCGCCAACAGCGTGGCCACGACGGTCATGACGGTGACTCGACGCATCAACGGATCCTTCGTCCGACGGGTGGCACCACCCTAATCGGCCGATGACCCCTCGTGAACACGAACGTCAGGACAGCTGGCCGTTCATCCAGGTGTAGCGGTCCTTGTACCACTTGGTGACGTAGGCGATCTCGGCATCCAGCGAGCCGTTGGACTTGTACCGCTTCTTCTCCTGGGCCCAGCGCTTCCGGTCGTTCTCGGCCCCGACGCCGACCTGTGCTCGCAGGTCCGCGACATGAGCGTCACCGATCTGCTTGAACTCGTGCTTGACGGTGTCCCAGCGCGACTTGACGGCGGCTTCGAACGTGCTGGTCTTGAACAGCTGGACGAACCAGTGCGTGCGGAACCGGGTGCGCCCACTGTCGCTGGGCGTGCCGGTGCCGCGCATCATCCATCCGGACGACGACCGGACGTACTTGTGGCCGCTGGTGTCGGGATCGACGTTGCCGGCGCTGCGGTCGAAGTCCCAGGCCGGGCCGAAGTGGAACCGGCCGTCCTGCAGCGGATTGAACGGTGCCTTGGTGTCGATCTTCTGGTCCCAGGAGAAGTAGTGGCTGCTGAAGAAGTCGGAGTCGTTGTCCTTCGTGAACTCCTTGATGAGGTGGAAGTCGATCGCCGCACCCTCGTCGAGGAAGTCCTTGTACTCGTCGCGGCCCGTTGAGCTGTAGAGCTTGGCCTCGAAGGCGTTGATGCGGTCCTTGACGGCGTTGAGCTTCGCGTCGGTGACGCCTTCTTCGAAGTCCGGGTCGTCGGCGGCCTTGCGATTGTCCGGGTCCTTGAAGATGAACGGGGTCTTGCTCTTCGGCGCGACGAAGCCGTAGGTGCCCGACTTGATGCTGTTGTCGACCTCCATGATCATGCCCGTCTTGCTGCCGACGTCGACGCGGTCGCCGTCGATCTTCACCGACTCGGTCATGATGTACGACCCGCGGTACTGGTCGTTGACGAACAGCTCGACGTACCGGCTGTCCGGCGTCCAGAAGATGTTGGTCATCCGCCGTCCGAGGTCGAGGCCGACCTTGTCGCGGACGAAGGTCTGGTCGAGGTACCCGGCCAGCAGCGTCCAGCTCTTGTCCGGCTCCATGCCGAAGACCTTGGTCGGCTTCGGGCTGTTCTCGAACTTCAGCTTGTAGGGCTTCTTGGTGTAGTAGGCCGTGGAGTTGCCGCGGACGCCGAACTTCTCCAGCGGCACGTCGGTGAGGGTGGGGACGCCGTCCTCGCTCAGGGTGGCGTCGCCGGTGTACTCGTCGGCCTTGCTGGTGGGGAAGACGCCCTTGTCGACGTCGACCCGCAACACGTTCGGTCCGAGCTCGGTCGGTCCGGGCATGAAGCTGATCGTGGGCGACGTCAGCGGCGGGTCGCCCTCGCTCAGCAGGCGGTACGAGCGGGTGGACCACTGCGACAGCCCGGCCAGGCTGAACGGGATCTCGACCGTGCCGTCGGCGCCCGACGTCGCGTCACTGCCGACCTGCGTCCACGTGCTGCCGTTCAGGTACTGCAGCTTGAACACCCGGTCGGCCTGGGCCGGTTCGGTCGCGCCGGTGGCGGTGGCCGTGTCGGCGCAGGTGTTGCCGGTGCAGTCGCGCTGGAGGTCGAAGTCGACCTGCGGCGTCGGCGCGATGGTGCGGACCTCGGTGCGCTCACCGTTCGTCTTGCGGGCGAACAGCCGCTGCGGCGTGGTGGTCACCGGGTAGTTGAGGAAGTAGGCGTTGCCGTACTTGTTGGACGTGTTCGTGGCCACCTTCGTCCACACGTCGGTCTCGGTCTCCTTGTACAGCGTCACCGGGAACGTCCCGCTCGGGAAGTTCGCGGTGATCTTGATCGTGTCGCCGTCGGTGTAGGAGGTCGGGTCGGTGTAGAAGGTGGCGGTCACCGGACCGTCGGGTGCGATCACCGGCGCCGGCGTCGGCGTGACCACCTTCTCCGGGGTGCGCCCGGTCCCGCCGCTGGTGATGAGCGCGTAGAGCGTCTGGTCGCCGTTCACCGTGTAGTTCGTGAGGTAGGAGTTGCCGTACTTGTTGCTGGCGTCCGTTCCGATCGACACCCAGTCGGCCCCGTCCTGCTTGTAGAACGTCACCATGTAGTTGCCGTTCGGGAAGTTCGCCGTCAGCTTGGCCGACTGGCCGTCCTCCACCGGCTCCGGGGTGACGGCGAAGGTGCCGGTGATCGGCGTCTCGCCCGGCGGGGTCGCCGTCGCGGTCGAGGCGAGGCCGAGGGTCGTCGCGGTCAGTGCGAGCGCGAGCAAAAGGGCAGGGGGACGACGCACCGTGGGCTCCTGGTTGACGCGGGGGGACCCCCGAGACGAAGAACGAACTCTCCGAGGATACGGCTGGCATTCCGGCCGTGTCCGGCGAATGCGGGAAGTCCGGACGGGCGTGGATCACCCGCGTTCGGGGCCGCCGAGACGCTTCTCGAAGCAGCGCGAGTAGCCGACCGCCGCATAGGGCGCAAAGACGTCGATCGGGGTGTAGCCGTGCCGCGCGTAGAAGTGCAGCGCCGCGAGCTGGCGGTCCCCGGTGTGGATCACGACTCGGGGCGCGCCCGCCTCGCCCGCGGCCGCCTCGACGGCAGCCAGGAGGGCATCGGCGACGCCCGATCCCCGGACGTCGGGCTCGACCCACATGCGCTTGATCTCGAGCTCTCCGTCCATCGGTCCGGTCAGCCTGCGCAGGCACGCGTGCCCGACGGGGCGGTCGTCGTCGTAGGCCACGACGGTGTGCACGACCGTGCCGGCATCGAGGACCTCCGACGCCGAGCGGTGTGCCGAGGCCGGGTCCGACGCGTACAGCGCGTTGCCGTAGGCGATCAGTGTCTCTCGAAGCGCGACGGCGTCTGGGTGGTCGTACGGCACGGACTCGATCCGCACGGTGCCCTCACCCGCTCATCCGACGACGACTTCGACCCGCTGGAACTCCTTGAGGTCGGTGTAGCCCGTGGTGGCGAGCGCCCGGCGCAGTGCGCCGATGAGGTTCATGGTGCCGTCGGGAACCGAGGACGGGCCGAACAGCACGGCCTCGAGGGTGCCGACGGTGCCGATCTCGACGCGCTCACCCCGGGGCAGGACCGCGTGCCAGGCTTCGGCCCCCCAGTGGAAGCCGCGCCCCGGCGCCTCGACCGCGCGCGCGAACGGCGAGCCGATCATGACCGCATCGGCACCGCAGGCGATGGCCTTGGCGATGTCACCGCTCCGGCCGATCGAGCCGTCGGCGATGACGTGCACGTAGCGACCGCCGGACTCATCGAGGTAGTCGCGTCGCGCCGCGGCGACGTCGGCCACCGCCGAGGCCATCGGCACGGCGACGCCGAGCACCGAGCGGGTCGTGTGGGCCGCTCCCCCGCCGAAGCCGACGAGCACGCCGGCCGCGCCGGTGCGCATGAGGTGCAGCGCCGCCTGGTGCGTGGCGCAGCCGCCCACGATGACGGGCACGTCGAGCTCGTAGATGAACTCCTTGAGGTTCAGCGGCTCGGTCTGGCCCGAGACGTGCTCGGCCGAGACCGTGGTGCCCCGGATGACGAACAGGTCGACGCCGGACTCGACCACGACCTCCGCGAACTGCTTGGTGCGCTGCGGTGACAGCGCGCCCGCGACGGTGACGCCGGCATCGCGCATCTGCTGCAGCCGCGCGGTGATGAGCTCGGGCCGGATCGGCTCGGCGTACACCTCCTGCAGGCGCCGGGTGGCCTGGGCGGCGTCGATCGAGACGAGCTCCTCGAGCAGCTTCTCCGGGTTCTCATAGCGAGTCCAGAGTCCTTCCAGGTCGAGCACTCCGAGGCCTCCGTGGCGCCCGAGGGCGATGGCCATCTCCGGGCTCATCACCGAGTCCATCGGCGCGGCCACCACGGGCAGCTCGAAGCGGTACGCGTCGATCTGCCACGCGGTCGAGACCTCCTCGGGATCACGGGTACGGCGGCTGGGCACGATCGCGATGTCGTCGAAGGAGTAGGCGCGGCGGCCGCGCTTGGCCGTGCCGATCTCGATGTCCATGCGCTCAGCGTACGCATCGTGCGGGGGTGCCTGACCATGGGCGGCGGCGGCTGCCCTGCTGGACAGCGCTACGCTCGGATGGAAGGATTCGCACCCAAGAGGGTGGACCCGGCAGCCCTCCCCGGCTGCCCTGAACAGGAAGTTCCCGGTGCCAACATGCGCAAAGACCGTTTCGCCCCCGATCCGGCGACGCTTGCTCGGCTGAAGGAGCTGTCTGGCCTCAGCGACAAGGAAGTGCAGCAGGTGGCCGAGGCCGGCCGCCTCGTGCACCTGCCGGAGAGCTGGTCGCTCATCTTGGAGAGCACCCCGGCCGACGCCGCCTACTACCTCCTCGAGGGCGAGGTGTCGATCCGCCGGAACCGAGAGGAAGTGGCGACCGCGGGTCCCGGCACCTTCATCGGCGAGGCCGCGATCATGAACCATTCGCTCCGCTCGGCGGCTGTGGTGACCAAGACGAGTGTCACCGCCCTCAACTTCACGCCGGAGGCCGGCCGCAAGCTGACCGACACCATCCCGACCATCCGCGAGCAGATCTCCTCCACCGACCAGAAGGCGCGAGCCGACCAAGGCGAATGACCGGCCCCGAGGAGCCGACCCTCGACTCTTCCGCGGTCATCCAGGCGATCCATGAGCTGATGCTCGGCGAAGCGCCGCACCTGACCCGCGCCGACGTCGCGGAACGGTCCGGCGTCGACCCGGACCTCGCCCGGGCCCGCTGGCGTGCGCTGGGCTTCCCGGAGGCCGATGACGACGACGTCGCGTTCACCGAGGCCGACGTCGAGGCGCTTCGCGTCACGCAGGAGCTGATCGAGCTCGGCGTCATCGAGCCGGACACCGAGCAGGCGATCATCCGGACGATCGGGCGAGCCTTCGCCAGGCTGGCCGACTGGCAGGTTCGCGCCTTCATCGGGTCGTTGACGTCGGCATCGGAGGACGAGCTGGCCGGCGGCGACCTGGCCGACCTCGAACGGATCGTGCCGCTCGGCGAGAAGGTGCAGTCGTACACCTGGCGCCGGCACCTCGTCAACGCCACCAGCCGGCTGCTCCTCACCGAGTCCGAGGACGTCGACGCGACACCACGATGCGTCGGGTTCGCGGACATCGTCGGCTACACCACCCGCAGTCGCACGATGAGCCGGCAGGAGCTCACCGAGATGGTCGAGCGGTTCGAGGAGGTCACGGCCGGTCTCATCACCGACCACCACGGCCACGTCGTCAAGACCATCGGTGATGAGGTGCTGTTCGTGGTCGACGAGCCCAAGCAGGCGGCCCTCCTGGCCCTGTCGATCCTCGACGAGCACGGCGCCGACGAGACGTTCCCCGCCGTCCGCATCGGGATGGCCTACGGAAAGTTCGTCAACCACATGGGTGACGTCTTCGGCCCGGTGGTGAACATCGCGTCCCGGCTGACCTCCGTGGCCCGGCCGGACAGTGCGGTGATCGACCGGGCGATGGCCGATGAGCTGGCCGACGACGACGACCTCCGCCTCAAGCCGCTACGTCGCACGTCGGTGAAGGGGTACGAGCACCTCCAGCCCTGGGCCCTGACGTGGCCACGCGAGAAGGGCGATCAGCGTCCGCTGTAGTTGGGGGCCTCGACGGTCATCTGGATGTCGTGCGGGTGGCTCTCCTTGAGCCCGGCGGCGGTGATGCGGACGAACTGGCCGCGCTCCTGCAGCTCGGGGATGGTGCTCGCGCCGACGTAGAACATCGACTGGTGCAGGCCGCCGATGAGCTGGTGGGCGACCGCTCCGAGCGGGCCGCGGAACGCGACCTGCCCCTCGATGCCCTCCGGGACGATCTTGTCGTCGCTGGGCACGTCGGCCTGGAAGTAACGGTCCTTGGAGTACGACTGCTTGCCGCGGGACGCCATCGCGCCGATGGACCCCATGCCGCGGTAGCTCTTGAACTGCTTGCCGTTGACGAAGATGAGCTCCCCGGGGCTTTCCTCGCAGCCGGCGAGGAGCGAGCCGATCATCACGGTGTCGGCGCCGGCGACGAGCGCCTTCGCGATGTCGCCGGAGTGCTGCAGTCCGCCGTCGGCGATCACCGGGACCCCGGCCGGCTTGCAGGCCAGCGCGGCTTCGTAGACGGCCGACACCTGCGGCACACCCACACCGGCCACGACGCGGGTCGTGCAGATGGAACCCGGTCCGACCCCGACCTTGACCGCGTCGACGCCGGCGTCGACGAGCGCCTGGGCGCCGGCACGGGTGGCGACGTTGCCGCCGATGATCTGGACGTGGTCGAACGCGGTGTCGTCCTTGAGCCGTCGGACCATGTCGAGCAGCTGCTTGGCGTGCCCGTGGGCGGTGTCGACCACGAGGACGTCGACCCCGGCTTCACGGAGGGCGTTCGCGCGGTCCCAGGCGTCGCCGAAGAAGCCGACCGCGGCGCCGACGAGCAGTCGCCCGTCGACGTCCTTGCTGGCCAGCGGGTACTGCTCGGACTTCACGAAGTCCTTGACGGTGATGAGACCGCGGAGGTGGCCCTCCTCGTCGATGATCGGCAGCCGTTCGCGCTTGTGGGCGCGCAGCAGGGCGGAGGCGTCCTCGCGGCTGATGCCGAGCGGTCCGGTGATGAGCGGCATCGGCGTCATGACCTCGCCGACCGTCCGGGTGCCCCACTCCGCGACCGGGACGAAACGCAGGTCGCGGTTGGTGATGATGCCGAGCAGCTTGTCGTCCTGGTCGACGACCGGGAGGCCGGAGACGCGGTACTCGCCGCAGGTCTCATCGAGCTCTTCCAAGGTGGCCTTGGGGTGGATGGTGACGGGGTTGGGGATCATCCCGGTCTGCGTGCGCTTGACCAGGTCGACCTGGTAGGCCTGGTCCTCGATCGGCAGGTTGCGGTGCAGGATGCCGATGCCGCCCTCGCGTGCCATCGCGATGGCCATGCGCGCCTCGGTGACGGTGTCCATCGCGCTGGAGAGCAGGGGGATGCCGAGCTCGAGGCCGCGGGTCAGGCGCGTCGTGGTGTCGACCGCGCTCGGAATGACTTCGGTCTCCCCCGGCAGCAGGAGGACGTCGTCGTAGGTGAGCCCGAGGGCGGCGAACTTGTCAGGAATGCCCGGCTGCTCCATGCACCAATGTTACGGGGTGGGGTCGGTGGTTCAGTCGACCAGGAGGTCGCGCAGGTCGCCCGGCAACAACCGCCGCGCCGCGACGAGCCGCTCGGCGAAGGTGACCGTGACCGTCTGCGCCGCCATGATGCCGAAGAGGACGAGCACCTGGGTCGTGGCGGCCTGCACCGGTGTGCCGCCGCCGAGCATGACCCCGATGAACGCCCCGGGCAGGGTGACCAATCCGGTGGTGCGCACCTGGTCGAGCCCGGGGAACAGCGCCTCCGGGGCCCGGCGATGGATGATCTCCCCGATCGCCTGGGCCGGCTGCATACCCAGCGAGAGCGCGGCCTCGTACTGCGCGTTCTCCTCCCGCAGCGCTCCGAACGAGCGCAGGCCGACGAGGGTGTGAGCGGTCATCGCGTTGCCGACGACGATGCCGGCGATCGGGATGACCGCGATCCCCGCCAGGGGCACCGCGCCGCTCGCCAGCACGATGGCCAGGACCGGGACGACACCGGCCACGATGGCCAGGGCCGCCCACGGCCAGGCACCGGCTGCGTCGACCCGGCGCGTCGTGGTCAGCACCGCGATGGCGAACATCACGAGGACGAGACCGGCCGACAGCGCGAGGTCGTCGACGACCGCCAAGATGACGAGGGCGACGACCGTGAGCTGCACGAGGGCACGGATCGCCGCCACCATCGCGGAGCGCCCCAGCCCGTAGCCGGCCACCCGGTGGGCGCCGAGGGCGACCATCAGGAGCGCGGCCAGGGCGATCGCGACCGGCCAGCCCGGTTCGATGCTCACGGGGCCACGCTAGACGTCGCCCGCCCTCCGAGCGGAGAGCGGGCGACGTGGGTGCTGGTTGACCTCAGTGGCTGTGGCCGGCGTGGGCGTCGTCCTCCTCGGCCGGCTTCTCGGCCACCAGGGTCTCGGTGGTGAGCAGCATCGCGGTGATCGATGCGGCGTTGGCGAGCGCCGAGCGGGTGACCTTGACCGGGTCGAGGACGCCTTGGGCGACCAGGTCGCCGTACTCGCGGGTGGCCGCGTTGTAGCCCTGGCCGGACTCGCGGACCTTGGCCACCACGACCTCGCCGGACTCCCCGCCGTTGCGGGCGATCCACTCACAGGGAGCGTCGAGGCCGATGCGGACGACTCGTACGCCGACGCCTTCGTCGCCGGTCAGGCCGAGGTCACCGTCGAGCACCGCGGCGGCATGCACCAAGGTGGCGCCGCCGCCGGCGACGATGCCCTCCTCGATGGCCGCGCGAGTCGCCGAGACGGCGTCCTCGATGCGGTGCTTCTTCTCCTTGAGCTCGACCTCGGTGGCCGCGCCGACCTGCACGACGCAGACGCCGCCGGCCAGCTTGGCCAGGCGCTCCTGGAGCTTCTCGGTGTCCCAGTCGGAGTCGCTGAGCTCGATCTCGGACTTGATCTGCTTGACCCGCGCCTCGACCTCGGCGGCGTCGCCGCCGCCGTCGATGATCGTGGTGTCGTCCTTGGTGACGACCACGCGACGGGCGGTGCCGAGCACCTCGACGCCCACCTGGTCGAGCTTGAGGCCGACATCGGGCGTCACCACCTGGGCGCCGGTGAGGGTCGCGATGTCCTGCAGCATGGCCTTGCGACGGTCGCCGAAGGCCGGGGCCTTGACGGCGACGGAGGTGAAGGTGCCGCGGATCTTGTTGACCACGAGCGTCGACAGCGCCTCGCCCTCGACGTCCTCGGCGATGATGAACAGGGACTTGCCGGCGCCGATGACCTTCTCCAGCAGCGGCAGCAGATCGGCGACGGCCGAGATCTTGCCTTGGTGGACGAGGATGTACGGGTCCTCCAGGACCGACTCCATGCGCTCGGTGTCGGTGACCATGTAGGGCGAGAGGTAGCCCTTGTCGAACTGCATGCCTTCGGTGAACTCGAGGTCGGTGCCGAGGGTGTTGGACTCCTCGACCGTGATGACGCCGTCCTTGCCGACCTTGTCGAAGGCCTCGGCGATGAGCTCGCCGATGCGCTCGTCGCGCGAGGAGACGGTGGCGACCGCGGTCATGTCGCCCTTGTCGTCGACGTCACGCGCGAGCTCGCGGAGCTTCTCGGTGACGGCCTCGACGGCGGCCTCGATGCCGCGCTTCAGGCCCATCGGGTTGGCGCCGGCGGCCACCGCGCGAAGGCCCTCGTGGACCATCGCCTGGGCCAGGACGGTGGCGGTGGTGGTGCCGTCGCCGGCGATGTCGTTGGTCTTGGTGGCGACTTCCTTGGCGAGCTGGGCGCCGAGGTTCTCGAACGGATCGTCCAGCTCGATCTCACGAGCGACGGTCACGCCGTCGTTGGTGATGGTGGGCGCGCCCCACTTCTTGTCGAGCACCACGTACCGGCCCCGGGGACCGAGGGTGACCTTGACGGTGTCGGCGAGGCGGTCGACGCCGCGCTCGAGGGCGCGGCGGGCGTCTTCGTCGAACTCAAGGATCTTGGGCATGCGGTTCTCCTAAGGGTGATGGATCTGACGTGCCTGGCGCCCGGCTGGCACGGCGCCGCCGCGAAGGCGACCTGCGAGACGAAGCGGTCGTCGAGCGGCGGCGGACGCCGCCAGCCGGGATGCCAGGTGCGTCAGGAGACGACGGCGAGGACGTCGCGGGCGCTGAGGATGAGTAGATCCTCGCCCCCGTACTTGACCTCGGTGCCTCCGTACTTGCTGAAGATGACCTTGTCGCCGACGGAGACGTCGAGCGGCACGCGGTTGCCGTTGTCGTCGACCCGACCCGGGCCCACGGCGATGACCTCGCCCTCCTGCGGCTTCTCCTTGGCGGTGTCCGGGATCACGAGACCGGACGCGGTGGTCTGCTCGGCTTCGACTGCCTTGATGACAAGGCGATCCTCGAGCGGCTTGATGGTGACCGACACTGGTCGACCTCCCCTTTCAACGGGTGAACGTTCGAGGTGAAATCTAGCACTCGCCCCTGAGGAGTGCTAACCCTGTTCGCTCCACGCGGAACCGCGCCGGTGCACCACAATCAGCATGTGGACCTGGCGACCTTCGAGCAGCTGCTCTCCCCAGCCGGGCAGGACCTGATCGCGGAGGTCGCTGCCCGGTCCGGCGTCGAGTCCGACCTCGCGCTCGGGACGCGACTGCGCCTGGACCATCCCGCGGCGCTCGCCGCCGCGGCGGTCACTCAGCATCGCCTGCGGCAGCAGGCAGAGCCGAAGTTCGGGACGTCGGCGGCGGTCCTGTTCTTCACCCAGGACGCGCTCGAGCAGGCCACCCGCAGATCGGTGGCACGCGCGCGGGCCAGGCGGCTCGTGGACGCGAAGGTCACGGCGGTGGTCGACCTCGGCTGCGGCATCGGCGGTGACCTCGTGGAACTGGCCCGGGCCGGCGTGCGGGTGCGCGGCGTCGAGCGAGACCCGCTGCGGGCGGCGATCGCCCGAGCCAACCTGGCCGCACTCGGCCTCGACGGCGAGGTCGTCGAGGGTGACCTCGCCGAGGTCGAACCCGCTCCCGACGAGGTCCCGTTCCTCGACCCGGCCCGCCGCGACGACCGGGGCCGGGTCTTCGATCCCGCCGCGATGTCACCGCCGTGGGACGTGGTCGCGCGCCACCTCTCACAACCGGCCGTCGTCAAGACGATGCCCGGGTTCCCGCACCAACTGGTCCCGGAGGGTGTCGAGGCGCAGTGGGTGAGCGACGGCGGCGACCTCGTCGAGCTGTGCCTGTGGGGACCCGGCCTGGCCACGGCGCCTCGTCGGGCCACCGCGCTTCCCTCCGGGGCCGAGATCGTCGGCTTCGGCGACCCGGGCGAGGTGGGCGAGGTCGGCGACTGGCTGCACGAGCCGGACGACGCGGTCATCCGCGCCGGACTGGTGGGCGAGCTCGCGGCCCGGATGGGCGGCCGCCTGGTCGATCCGCACCTCGCCTACGTCACGACGGACGGCCCGTCACCGGATCCGCTCGCGCGGTCGTTCCGCGTGGTCGAGGAGATCCCGCACCGGGAGAAGGCGATGCGCGCCGCGCTGACCGCCCACGACGTCGGGACGCTGACGGTCAAGAAGCGGGGCGTCGACATCGTGCCGGAACAGCTCGTGAAGCGACTGCGGCTCAAGGGCACCCAGCCGGCGACGGTGATGCTCGCCCGCATCGGCGACGGTGCCCGGGCGTTCCTCGTCCAACCCCATCCCTGACGCCCACGGTGGGAACGAGCGGGCTCCGCGCCTGCGGATGCTGCCGAACTCCCACCGATCCGGACGCCGGAACGCCGATAGCCTCGTGGCATGCGGATCGACCTGAACGCCGACCTCGGGGAGTCGGCCGAGCGGTGGGCGTCCGGCGAGGACGTCGCGATCCTCGGCTCCGTCACCAGCGCCAACGTCTGCTGCGGCGCGTACGCGGGCGACGACGAGCTCATCGTCGCCACCTGCGCGGCCTGCGTCGAGCGCGACGTCGCCATCGGCGCGCAGGTCGGCTACCCGGACCGGGAGGGCTTCGGCCGCGTGCCGATGGACATGGCGCCGGACGCGCTGCGTGCGGAGGTGGCGGCCCAGATCGAGCACCTCGCCGACCTGGCGAAGACGGTCGGCGGGCAGGTCACGTACGTGAAGCCCCACGGCGCCCTCTACAACACGATCGTCCACGACGAGACGCAGGCCGCGGCGGTGGTGGATGCCGTGCACCAGGCCGACCTCCCGCTGGTCGGCCTCCCGGGTGCCACGTCGCTGCGGCTGGCTGCGGCAGCCGGGGTCGGCATCGTCCGCGAGGGCTTCGCCGATCGGCGCTACACCCCCGAGGGCACCCTCGCGCCACGATCGGAACCGGGCGCCCTGCTGACCGACCCCGGTGATGCGGCCGTTCAGGCGCTGCGGCTGTTGCACGACGGCGTCGACTCCATCTGCGTGCACAGCGACTCCCCCGGCGCGCTCGGGATCGTCCACGCCGTGCGCACCGCGTTGGAACACGCCGGGGCGGAGGTGCGACACCGGTGAGGACGCTGGCCTGCGGTGACCGCGCGGTGCTGCTCGACTGCGACTCCCTCGATGAGGCACAGGGATGGTTCGCCGCGCTGCACGATGAGGTCGAGGCCGTCCTCGGTGCCCGGACGGTGCTGCTGCGCGGTGAGCCGAAGCGCCTGCGCGAGCTCGTCCGGCATCGCGACCCGCAGGAGGTCACGCCCGTCACCGGCGACGACATCGAGATCGCCGTCGTCTACGACGGGCCCGACCTGGCCGAGGTCGCGCGCCACACCGGCCTCACCGAGGACGACGTCGTGACGGCCCACACCGGCAGCCCCTGGACCGTGGCGTTCGGCGGCTTCGCCCCCGGCTTCGCCTACCTCGTCGGCGGGGACGAGCGCCTGGTGGTCCCGCGGCACGACTCTCCGCGCACCAGTGTGCCGGCCGGTTCCGTGGGCCTGGCCGGTGAGTTCAGCGGCGTCTATCCCCGCTCGTCGCCCGGCGGTTGGCAGCTCATCGGCCGCACCGAGGCCGTGATGTTCGACGTCGACCGGGACCCACCGGCCCTGCTCGTGCCCGGCGCTCGGGTGCGGTTCCAGGTGGCGACGTGAGTCTCCTCGTCGTCGAAACCGGCCCCCTCACCCTCGTGCAGGACCGCGGACGGCTGGGGCTCGGCCACCAGGGGGTCGGCGACTCCGGCGCGTTCGATCGGGCCGCCATGCGCCACGCCCACGCCCTCCTCGGCGACCGGCCCGACGCGGCGGTCCTGGAGGTCCTCGCCGGCGGCCTGCGCCTGCGCGCGGAGGCAGACCACCGGCTCGCCGTCACCGGCGGTGTCGGACCGGTGCACGTCGACGGCGAGCACGTCGAGCACGGTCGGGCGTTCATGGCGCGGGCCGGCCAGCACATCGCCATCGGCCCGCTCCAGCTCGGCCTGCGCTCCTACGTGGGTGTGGCCGGCGGCGTGCAGGTCGACCCGGTGCTCGGCTCCCGGTCCACCGACACCCTCAGCGGCCTCGGTCCGCCACGGCTCGCGGCAGGTGACCTGATCGAGGTCGGCCCACCCGGCCAGCCGAGCGAGGTCCAGGACGTTCCCGCGCTCCTGACCAGCGGCGTCACCACGGTGAGTGCCGTGCCCGGCCCCCGGGATGACTGGTTCACCGACGATGCCGTCCGAGCGTTCTTCTCCTCGCCGTGGTCGGTGTCGGCCCGCTCGGACCGGGTCGGCGTCCGCCTCGACGGGCCGGCCCTGAAGCGCCGCGCGACCGACGAGCTGCCGAGCGAACCGTGCGTCCGCGGCAGCGTCCAGGTCGTGTCCGAGGGCCTCCCGGTGGTCCTCGGGCCGGACCATCCCGTCACCGGCGGCTACCCGGTGATCGCCGTCGTGGTCGACGCCCACGTGGACCGACTGGCCCAGGTGCGACCGGGCGACGTGCTCCGGTTCGCGCGTCGAACCACCACCTGAGCCCGCGCACTGTCAGGATTCGACCATGACGAATCGCCCCAAGAAGCTGCGGAGCCTGGTCACCGGTCTGGTCATCGGCTCGTTCTCCATCGCCGCCCTGTTCGGCATCATCGCCCTCCTCGGCGGCGGGGAGCTCGGCGAGACCGAAGGTCGCGTCCTCCTCACCACGGTCATCGTGGGGGTGGAGTCGATCGCCGTGCTGAGCTACCTCGGCGTGGCCGGCCGCAGGAGCTCGGTGGTCGGCCTGGTCGGCGGGGTGGCCTCACTCGTGCCGTTCGGGCTGGCGCTGTGGTTCACCTGGGGCGGATCGGACTCCGAGGCGCTGTGGCAGACGTTCGGTGTCGGCGTCACGGTCGCCGCGACGCTGGCGCAGGCCTGTCTCCTGCTCGCCCTGCACCAGGGCGGCCGCACGCTGTTGCTCTTCGCCACGCTCATCGCCATGACGATCGTCGCCGCGATGATCGCCAACGCGATCGTCAACGGCGAGGGCCTCGGCGACCTGTACTGGCGCCTGTTCGGTGTGGTCGCGATCCTGGACGTGCTCGGCACGGTGGTGTTCGGAGCGCTCGGGTTGTTCGGCCGTCGCGGCAAGGACGACGGCGAGCCGGACCTGATGACGCCGGCGCTGGAGTCCCGCGTCGTGGATGCGGCGCGGTCCCGCGGCGTCTCGCCGCACCAGCTGATCTCCGACGCGCTCGACGCCTACCTTCGCTGAGCGCGCGGCCGGCGGCGGATCTACGCCGCGACCACCTCGGTGACGGGCATGCTGGAGTCGGCCGGCAGGTCGAGCGATGACGGCGGCAGCCCCCGCCGGACGACCTCGGCACCGAGCGCCGCGACCATCGCCCCGTTGTCGGTGCACAGGCCGGGCCGCGGCACCCGCACGATGAGACCGGCCGCGCCGGCCCGCTCCTCGACCAGGGCGCGGAGGCGACCGTTCGCCGCCACACCGCCGCCCACGACGAGCGTGTCGACACCGTGCGTGCGGCATGCCTCGACCGCTTTGGCGGTGAGCACGTCGCACACCGCGTCCTGGAACGACGCGGCCACGTCGGCGACGGCGACCGGCCGGCCCATCCGCTGCTCGTGCTGCACGTGGCGGGCCACCGCGCTCTTCAGCCCCGAGAAGGAGAAGTCGAATCGGTGCTTCGCCTGGTCACGAGGCCGGGTGAGGCCACGCGGGAAGTCGACCGCGGTGGCGTCGCCCGCCTGCGCCTCGCGGTCGATGTGCGGGCCGCCGGGATACGGCAGGCCGAGCAGCCGGGCCACCTTGTCGAAGGCCTCCCCCGCAGCGTCGTCGATCGTGGTCCCCAGCATCGTCACGTCGGCGGCGATGTCGTCGACGAGCAGGATCTCGGTGTGGCCGCCGCTGACCAGCAACGCCCCCACCCGTTCGCCCAGCCGCCCGTGCTCGAGCTGGTCGACCGCGACGTGCGCGACGAGGTGGTTGACGCCGTAGAGCGGCTTGTCGTGGGCGAGGGCGAGGGCCTTGGCGGCCGCGACGCCCACCAGCAGTGCGCCGGTGAGGCCCGGACCGCAGGTGACGGCGATGGCGTCGACGTCCTCCACCCGCAAGCCCGCCTCGGCGTAGGCCTGTTCGAGCGTCGGCACCATCGCCTCGAGGTGGGCCCGGCTCGCCACCTCGGGCACGACGCCGCCGAACCGGACGTGCTGGTCGACGCTCGACGCGACGGCGTTCGCCAGCAGCTCGGTGCCGCGGACGATGCCCACCCCGGTCTCGTCGCAGGAGGACTCGATGCCGAGGACGAGGGGTTCGCTCACGCCGTCATCGTGCCAGACCGGCATGGCAGGCTGCGGGCATGACCAGAACCGACCGACCCGCGACGGGCGAGAGCTGGGACGAGCGGAATCTCCTGCTCACCATGCTCCGCCACACCCAGGAGACCGCCGTGCGGAAGGTGCGTGGCCTGAGCCAGGATCTGGCCCGCACCACCCCGTTGCCGACCTCGCCCCGCATGTCCCCGGCCAACGTGCTCAACCACCTGAGATGGGTGGAGCGCTCATGGGTCAACACCCGACTGCTCGGCGGCGAGGACGACGGGCCGTGGAGCCGGGAGAACCCGGACGCGGAGTTCGACGAGGGCTCGACCCTCCCGCTCGACGACGTCATCGGGCTCTACGAGGAGGAGGCGGCGCGCACGCGGCAGCTGTTCGCCGAGCACGACCTGGACGCCCTCATGGCGCAGGCCACCCCGGAGAGCCCGCTGACGGCACGCTGGATCCTGCTCCACCTCATCGAGGAGACCGCGCGCCACAACGGCCACCTCGACATCCTGCGCGAGCTGGCCGACGGCACCGTCGGCGACTGACGCCGGCCTACTGGCGCTCGGCCCGCCGGGCGGCGCGGGCCGCCTTCTCCTCGGCGTCGAGGCGCCGCGCCTCGTCGGGCGTGGGCGCGAGGCCACCGTGACGAGCCGGCGCCCACCACTGTCCCTCCGGCCGAATGGGGTACTCCGCGATGGCCTTGTCGAGCAGCGCCGTCATCGCGGCGCGCAGCAGCTCGGTCTCGGCGACGGGGTCGGACCCGGTGACCGCCAGGGGCTCACCGACGTGCAGGGCGATCGTCCGGCCGCGGCTCCTCAGGTCGGACGGGTGGTCCTTCGTCTTCAGCAGCTGAGTGCCCCAGGTGACCATCGGGATGAGCGGGACGCCGGCCTCGGCGGCCATGCGGACGGCGCCGGTCTTCAGCTCCTTGATCTCGAAGGACCGGCTGATGGTGGCCTCCGGGAAGATGCCGACGATCTCGCCGCCACGGGCGTAGTCGACGGCGTCGCGGTAGGACTGATCACCCTGCTCGCGGTCGACGGAGATGTGGTGGAGCGAGCGCATGACGGGGCCGGTGACTCGGTGGTCGAACGCCTCCTTCTTGGCCATGAAGCGCACCAGCCGCTTGCTCGGCTGGGCCGCGAGCCCGTCGAAGATGAAGTCGACGTACCCGATGTGGTTGGCGGCGAGGATGGCTCCACCGGTGCGCGGGATGTTGTGGGTGCCCGACGTCTGGAACTTCATCCCCAGCAGCCTGAACAGAGTCTTGGCTGTGACGATGACCGGCGGGTAGGTGATGTCGCGCATCTGGTCACCTTAGTTGACGCGTGTGCACTCAGCCGGGGTCGCTGGGGTCCTCGTCGGGCACCGTGTGGACGGCGGCCTCCTCCGCGCTCGCGGCAGCGCCGTCGATGCCGACGTCGTCGCCGACGAGGTCCTTCTCCACGTCCGGTCCGGAGCCTCGGTCGGGGTCGACCAGGCGGCCGGACCGTGCATCGCCGACCTCCTCATCGACGTCGCTCTCGGGGTCCTGGTCGGCGTACGGGTCGGGGTCGGGCTCCTCCTGGGTCAGTCGCTGGTCGAGGGACTCGCCCTGCATGGCCTCGTCGGCGGTCGAGCCGAACCCCTCTCCGGGTCCCCAGTTCTCGGCGGGCGAGTAGCCCTCGTCGAGGACGTCGTCGACACCACGATCGATGAGGGTGTCGTCGCGCTGAAGCTGGTCGAGGTTCTCGGACTGCTCGAAGCCGGTGTCGTCAGGTCCCATCGGTGTCTCGCTCATGGCTCCAGCGTGGCACGCCCGGGGATCGGTGCAAGCTCCATGACGACGGCGTCCCGACCCTGCTCGTAGTAGTCGCGGCGACGCGCGATCTCGACGAACCCGGTCCAGGTGTAGAGCTCGAGGGCAGGCACGTTCGTCTCGTCGACCTCCAGCATCATCCGTTCTGCGCCGAGGTCGGCGGCGCGATCGAGCAGCGCACGCAGCAGGGCCCGCGCGACTCCCTGCCGCCGGGCGAGCGGCCGGACCGCGATGCGGGTCAGGTCGGCCACATCGCCGATGACGGCCGCCGACCCGTACCCGACCAGCAGCGGCGGGCCCTCCTCGTCGGCAGGATCGGCCTGTTCGGCGGCCACCACGATCCGCCCGGGAGCGGTCAGCTCGTTGGCGACGAGGAGGTCGCTCCACGCATCCGGTCCGAAGGCCGAGCGCTCGACCAGCAGGATCGCCGGTGCGTCGTCGGGGTTGGCCGCGCGAATCATGCCTGTTTCGGCATGGCCAGCGGTGCCGCGTCCGGCCGGCGCAGGTACAGCGGTTCGAGCGGCAGCTCATCGACCGCATGCGCGGCCACCGCCCGGGCGAGCGCGGCGGCGGACGGATCGAGCGGACCGTCGAGTGCGGCCAGGGCGTCGGGGTAGAGCGTCGCTCCGCGCCCGAGGACAGCCATGCCGGGATGCAACGCGGCGAGGTCGGCAGGGTAGGAGACGTGCGGGCCGTCCAGCCGCTCGGCGGCCCCCTCGTGCGCACGGTAGTGGGCCCAGTAGACCTCCTTGCGCCGCGCATCCGTGGCCACCAGGAACTCCGGGCTCGCCCCGCCACCGCGCTGCGCGAGGTCGGCGGCGAGGATGTCGAGCGAGCACACGCCGTGGGTCGTCAGGCCGAGCGTCGACCCGAGGGTCAGGGCGGTGACGACGCCCACGCGCAGGCCGGTGAACGGGCCGGGACCGACCCCCACGGCGACGTCGGTGAGGTCGCTCATCGTGGCCCCGGCGTCGGCCATCGCGGCGCGGATCGCCGGTGCGAGCAGCTCCCCGTGTGCCATCGCTCCGTCCCCGGATGCCTCCGCGACGACGTCGGAGCCGTCGTGCACGGCCACCGTGATGGCCGGGGTCGCGGAGTCGAAGGCGAGCAGCAGCATGGACCTAGGAAAGCACGGTCGAGCGGAGGGGGACGCCGACCCAGCGCGGACCGTTCGGCTTGATGGTGACCACCCGCGGCTCGACCTCGTCACTGACGTCCTCGTCGATGGCCGTGCCGAGCGGATCGATGGGCCTGGCCCCGCGAACCTCGATCCGTACCGACAACCAGCTGTCGTTGAGCTGTTCGGCGACCCCCGCGCCCCACTCCACGACCGTGACGCTCCCATCGGCCGACGCGTCGAGGTCGAGGTCGTCCACCTCCGCGGCGCTGCCCAACCGGTACGCGTCGACGTGCACCAGATCGGGTCCGTCGATCAGCGAGGGATGGCTGCGGGCCAGCACGAACGTGGGCGAGGTGACGGGGCCGCGCACGTGCATCGCGTCGCCGAGACCTTGGGTGAAGGTGGTCTTGCCGGCGCCGAGGTCACCGGTGAGGACCAGCAGGTCCCCGGCCCGGACCAGCTCGGCGATCTTGGCCGCGAGGTCGTGCATCGCCGTCGGCGTCGGCACCTCGCGCGCGACCCACAGCGTCTTGCCGAACTCGATGAAGGCGCCGTCGCGCCGCAACGGGTGGTAGCGCCGCCGCGACCAGAACTGGACCGTGTCGGGCAGCTCGTCGCGGACGCGCAGCCAGATGCCGTCCTTGCCCCGCTCCTCCGCGGTGTCCTCGGCGACGCCCACCATCGCCGACGCGACGCCGCGCGACTGCAGGTCCGGGTCGACGGCGACGCGGCGCAGCCCGAGCAGCCCCGGTCGTGACTCATCGAACAGCAGGGCGCCCATCGGCTGACCGCGCCGCTCGACCAGCAGTCCGCCGGCCCCGCCGAGCACTTCGGCGATCGAGTCGACCGTCTCATCGAGTGCGGTGGTGGGCGGGTCGAGAGTCGGCCGAGCGCCGAAGGAGCGCCGGATGATGTCCACGACCGCCTGCGCGTGCTCCGGCCCGGCGTCGATGACGTCGAGGGCTGTGCTCATCGGACGGCGTCGTCGTCGGGGCTCACGCGTTCTCCGCGAGCTTCAAGATGAGCTCGGTGACGCGCGAGTGCTCCTCGAACATCGGCATGTGCCCGGTGTCCTCGAGGACCACCATGGATGAACCGGCGATCCCCGCGGCGATGCGGCGGCTGTGGCTCAGGGGCGTGACCGCGTCATGGGTGCCGGAGACGATGACGGTCGGGACGTGCGACAAGGTCTCCAGCGCGTGCCGCACGTCGAGCTCGGCGAACATCGGGTGGAAGTCGGTGAGCACGCGGGTGGGGGTGTTCAGGATCATCTCGTTGGTCATGTCGACGTGGCGTTCCTGGGCGTGGGGACCGAGGCCCCAGCGTCGGACGACGGAGAAGCTGTTGAAGCCGCGGCCCCAGTCGACCACCGGCGCGATCCGCCGGGCGACCGGCACCAGTCGTCGCATCGTGGGATTCGCCACCAGGGGAAGTAGGGAGCTGGTGCTGATCAACGCCACGCCGACCACGCGGTCCCCCTCGCGCCGCTTGGCATGACGGCCCGGGCCGCCGCCGAACAGCTTGGGGTGGTCGGCGGCCAGCTGCATCACCGTCATGCCACCCATCGAGTGGCCGATGAGCACCACCGGTCCCGTCGTGCACGCCTCGATGACCGCATGGAGGTCGGTGGCGAGGTTCTCGATGGTGCTGTTCTCGAGGTCGGCGACGTCGGACCCGCCGTGCGAGCGCTGGTCCATGAAGACCATGCGGATGCGGCCGCGGAGTGCGAGCCGCTGGTAGTGCCAGGTGTCGAGGGTGCAGAGGATCCCGTGCACGAAGACGAGCGTCGGCAGGTCGGCCTCGGCGTGTTCGGGGTCGGGCTCGTCGATCTCGACGTTGATGCGGATGCCGTCGGCCGAGACGACCTTGACGCTGGCGGAGTGCACCGATCCGAACGGCACGTCCTCGCCCCGCCGCAGCCGGCGCCGTTCGACCTTCTGGTCGGTGAAGACCTTGGCTGCGACCCCTGCGACGACGAAGGCGCCCGCGGTGGCCGCGATCTTCCCGCCGGTGCCCATCTGTCGCCCGCGGCCCGGCATCCCCGCCATGCTCATCAGGCTCCTCGGTAGGTGCGTTCGGTGCGTCCGCCGATCCGCGTGACGACCTCGTACGTGATCGTATCGGCGGCGTCCGCCCAGGCCTGCACGGTGGGTTCGCCGTCGTCGCCCGGACCGAACAGGGTGATGAGATCGCCGCGCCGGGCCGCCCGGTCGCCGAGGTCGACGACCACCTGGTCCATGCAGATGGTGCCCGCGACCCGGACCCGATCGCCGGCGAAGGCCGCCTCGACTCCGTTGGAGGCGTTGCGTGGCAGGCCCTCGGCGTACCCGACCGGTACGAGTCCGAGCGTCGTCTCGCGGTCGGTGGTGTAGCGGTGACCGTAGGAGATGCTGGTGCCGGCGGGGACGCGCTTGACCGCGGCAAGTCGCCCGCGGAGCGTCATCACCGGGCGCAGGGTCGTGTCGAACGTCATGCTTCCGGCGGGTGCCAGCCCGTAGGACGAGATGCCCACCCGGACCAGGTCGAGGTGAGCGCTCGGCCGCGTGAGCGTCGCGGCCGAGTTCGAGAGGTGGCGCAGCCCAGGGTCGAGTCCGGCCGACTCCAGCTCCGCGACGGCGGCGGCGAAGGTCTGCTCCTGGGCGTCGTTGGCCGGATGGTCCGGCTCGTCCGCACAGGCGAAGTGGGACCAGACGCCGGTGTGCACGAGGCGCCCGGCCGCCTGCGCCGCCGCGGTCAGGTCCAGGAGTCGGCTCCACTGCTCCCCGAACGCGCCGTTGCGGGACAACCCGGTGTCGACCTTCAGCTGCACGCGAGGCGGCGACGGCGCGGTGGCGAGGATCTCCTCGAGCTGCTCGGTCGAGGACGCGGTGAGCTCGACGTCGGCCTCGATGGCGGCGGCGTAGTCGGCGCCGGGGGCGGCGAGCCAGCACAGGACCGGGCCGGTGTCCCCGAGCGACCGCAGCCGCAAGGCCTCCGCGGGCGTGGCGACGCCGAGCCAGGCCGCGCCGGCCTCCCGGGCCGCCAACGCGCACTCCTTCATCCCGTGTCCGTACGCGTCCGCCTTGACGACGGCCAGCAGCGCCGATCCCGGCGCACACGCGCCGAGCGCCACCAGGTTGGACCGGTAGGCGTCGAGGTCGATGACCGCCTCGGCCTGCGGCTGATTCATGCGGCCTCCCGACGACGTCGTTCGGTGGAGAAGCGCAGCGGACGAGGCGAGCGGTCCCGCGGGGTGCTCATGTGCCGGTCCCGCCGATGAAGTCGGCCAGCGTTCCGGGCAGCGCCTGAGCGATGGCGGTGGCCGTCACCGGTCCGTGGTGGTTGGCACGATCTGCGGCCACACCGTGCAGGAACGCCGCGAGGGAGCCGGCGTCGTGCGGGTGCAGGCCGGAGGCCATCAGCGATCCGGCGAACCCGGCGAGCACGTCACCGGCCCCGGCCGTGCCGAGCCACGGCGTGCCGCTGAGGTTGACGCGGGTGACCCGGCTCTGGGTCGCCACGAGCGTCCGCCGTCCCTTGAGCAGCACGGTCGCACCCCAGCGGTGGGCGGCGCGCACGGACATGACCGAGCGGGTCGGCCTCGACGTCGGCGCGCTCGACGCCGAGCATCGCGGCCAGCTCGCCGGCGTGCGGGGTGAGCAGGGCCGGGACGAGCAGGGTGTCCGTCACGTGGTCGAGGGCGCTGGCGTCGACGACCACGGGGACGTCGTCGGCCAGGGCGAGCGCGAGCTGGTCGGCGGCGTCCTCGCCGCCGCCGGACCCGACGACCCACGCCTGGACGCGCCCGCGCCCGGCGACGACCTCGGGCGCCCGGTCGACGACCCGCGCGCTCAGTGCGGAGGACCCGACGAACCGCACCATGCCCGCCGTGCCGGCCTGGGCGCCGGCCACACACAGGTGAGCGGCGCCGGCGTACTGGTCGGAGCCGGCTGCGATGCCCACGACGCCGCGCAGGTACTTGTGGCTGGTCGGGTCGTCCCGCCAGGCCAGGGCCGGGGCGAGCAGGTGGGCGTCCCCCGGCTCGATCGCCTCCAGCGAGGCCTCGGGCAGGTGCGGGCCGAGCCCGATGTCGACGAGGTGGGCCGGCTCGGCGCCGGCGACGGCCGCCGCCGGATCGGTGAGCAGGGCGTTCTTGTAGGTGCCGAACGTGACCGTGGCGTCCGCCCGGACGTGCGGGCCGGGCAGGGTGCCGGCATCGACGTCGACACCGGACGGCACGTCGACCGAGACGGTGTGCGGACGCTGCCGGTCGATCCAGGTGGCCCATTCGGCCGCTCGCCCGGACAGGCCGGGGCGGGCCCCGATGCCCAGCACGGCGTCAAGACACCAGCGTTGCTGCGTCGGGGCCTCGACCACCTCGGCACCGGCCGCGAGCGCCGCCGCCAACCCCTCCGCGTGCACCTTCTGGTCATCGAGCAGGCACAGGTCGACGCGCACCCCGCGGTCGAGCAGGTGCGTGACGGCATACAGCGCGTCGCCGCCGTTGTTGCCGGGTCCGATGAGGGCGACGACCAGGTCGCCGGCCGGAATGCCCGCCAGCGCCGCGGCCAGCCCGCGCGCGGCTCGCTGCATGAGCTCGGCCTCGGGGAGCCCCGCGGCCACCAGCTCGGCCGCCAGCGCTTCCTCAGCCGCCCGGATCGCGGCGACGTCGTGGGCGGTCAGCACTCGGCCACCACGAAGGCCGTCGCCACCGACGTGTCGTGCGAGATGGACAGGTGGGTGGCGGTGATGCCGATCTCCTTGGCGCGCGCCTCGGCGGCGCCGCGCAGGGCGAACGACGGTGCTCCGGCCGGGTCGGTGACGACCTCGATGTCCTGCCAGGTCATGCCGGCCGGCGCCTTGAGCGCCTTGACGAAGGCCTCCTTCGCGGCGAACCGTCCGGCCATCGACTCCAGCGAGAGCGCGGCCTCCTGGTCGGTGAACAGTCGTGACCTCAGCTCGGGCGTACGCTCCAGGCTCGCCTCGAAGCGAGCCAGGTCGACCACGTCCACACCGACGCCCCAGATGGTCATCGCGGTCCTACTCGACGGTGACGGACTTGGCGAGGTTGCGCGGCTGGTCGACGTCGTTGCCGAGCTGGTCGGCGAGCTCGCAGGCGAAGACCTGCAACGGCACCGTGGCGACCAGCGGCTGCAGCAGCGTGGACACCTTCGGCAACCGGATCAGGTGGTCGGCATAGGGCACGACGTCCTCGTCGCCGTCCTCGGCCAGCACGATGGTGCGCGCACCGCGTGCCCGCACCTCCTGGATGTTGCTGACGACCTTCTCCTGCAGCTGGTCGCGCCCGCGCGGGGGGACGATGACGAAGACCGGGGTGCCGTCCTCGATGACCGCGATCGGCCCGTGCTTGAGCTCGCCGGCGGCGAAGCCCTCGGCGTGGATGTACGCGAGCTCCTTGAGCTTCAGCGCGCCCTCCAGCGCGACCGGGAAGCCGACGTGTCGTCCGAGGAACAGGACCGAGCGGGACTCGACCAGGTCGCGGGCGAGCTTGCGGACGCCGTCGGCCTCGTCGAGCACGCGCTGGATGCCGGCCGGGACCGAGGCGAGCTCCATGAGGATCCGGCCGATCTCGTCGCCGTACTTCGTGCCCTTGACCTGGGCGAGGTACAGGCCCAGCAGGTAGCAGGCCACGACCTGGGAGAGGAAGCCCTTGGTGGAGGCGACGGCGATCTCCGGGCCGGCGTGGGTGTAGATGACCGCGTCGGACTCCCGCGGGATCGTCGAGCCGTTGGTGTTGCAGATCGACAGCACGCGGGCCCGTTGCTGACGCGCGTACCGGATGGCCATCAGGGTGTCCATGGTCTCGCCGGACTGGCTGATGGAGACGACGAGCGTGGTGCGGTCGAGGATCGGGTCGCGGTAACGGAACTCCGAGGACAGCTCCACCTCGCAGGGTGTGCGGGTCCAGTGCTCGATGGCGTACTTCGCGACCATGGCGGCGTAGAAGGACGTGCCGCAGGCGATGACGATGATCTTGTCGACCTCGCGCAGCTCGTCGTCGGACAGCCGCATCTCATCGAGCTGGAGGCTGCCGTCGGGCGCATGCCGGCCGAGCAGGGTGTCGGCGACGGCGCGCGGTTGCTCGGCGATCTCCTTGAGCATGAACCAGTCGTAGCCACCCTTCTCGGCGGCCGAGACGTCCCAGTCGACGTGATAGGCGTTGCCCTCGACCGGCGTGCCGTCGAAGCCGGTGATCGTGACGTCGTCGGCGGTGATGGTCACGACCTGGTCCTGGCCGAGCTCGATCGCCTCCCGGGTGTACTCGATGAAGGCGGCGACGTCGGAGCCGAGGAAGTTCTCCCCCTCGCCCCGTCCGACCACCAGGGGGGAGTTGCGCCGTGCCCCCACGACGACCCCGGGACTGCGCGCATCGGTGATGACGAGCGTGAACGCGCCCTCGAGCCGCCGGCAGACGGCGCGCACCGCGTCGGAGAGGTCGGGGTTGGCCTCCAGCTCGTCGTGCAACAGGTGGGCGACGGTCTCGGTGTCGGTCTCGGAGACCATCTCGTGGCCGCGTGCCTCGAGCTCGGCACGCAGCTCGGCGAAGTTCTCGATGATGCCGTTGTGCACGACCGCGACGCGGCCGTCGGCGTCGAGGTGCGGGTGGGCGTTGCGATCGTTGGGCGCGCCGTGCGTGGCCCACCGGGTGTGGCCGATGCCGGTGTGCGAGTCCGGCAGCGGCTGCCGCGTGAGCTCGGCATCGAGGTTCTCGAGCTTGCCGGCCTTCTTCGCCGTGACCACGACGTCGCCGTCGACGAGCGCCACGCCGGCGGAGTCGTAGCCGCGGTACTCCAGCCGCCGCAGACCCGCCATGACCACATCGAGAGCCGACCGATGACCCACGTAGCCCACGATCCCGCACATGGTACGAGGGTACCGAGTGAGGCGACCTGCCAGCAGAACCGGCAGGATGGGCAGATGGCCAACGGGCAGCGAGACCAGTCGCCGTACGTCGAGCTGGAGCGATCGGCGTGGGCGGACCTCGCCGACAACGTCCCGCAGCCGTTGACGGCCGACGACGTCGAACGGCTCCGTGGCCTGGGCGACGAGCTGGACCTCGACGAGGTCCGCGAGGTCTACCTTCCGCTCACCGAGCTGATCAGCCTGCGCATCCGGTACGCGGCCGAGCTGTGGCGGGCCACCGAGACCTTCCTCCAGGCGCCCCAGCCCGAGCGCACCCCGTTCGTCATCGGCATCGCCGGGTCGGTGGCGGTCGGCAAGTCCACGACCGCGCGGCTGCTGCGCGAGCTGCTGGCCCAGTCGCCGGAGCACCCCCAGGTGCAGCTCGTCACCACCGACGGCTTCCTCTGGCCGAACAAGGAGCTCGACCGCCGCGGCATCCTCGACCGCAAGGGCTTCCCGGAGTCGTACGACCGCAAGGCCCTGCTGCGCTTCGTCATCGACGTCAAGTCCGGCGTCGAGCGCGTCGACGCCCCGGTGTACTCGCACCTCACCTACGACCGCACCGACGAGGTGGTCACCGTCGACAGCCCCGACATCGTCATCGTCGAGGGCCTCAACGTGCTCGCGCCGGCCAAGGAGCGCGGCGACGGCTCCCCCGGCGTGGCGGTCAGCGACTACTTCGACTTCTCCATCTACGTCGACGCGTCGAGCAAGGACATCCGCCGCTGGTACGTCGAACGCTTTCTCACCCTGCGGCAGACCGCGTTCGCGGACCCGGCTTCGTACTTCCACCGCTTCAGCGCCCTCACCGACGCCGAGGCCGAGCAGCGCGCCGGCGAGCTGTGGGACACCATCAACTGGCCCAACCTGCGCGAGAACATCCAGACCACGCGCGGCCGCGCCACCCTGGTGCTGCGCAAGGGGTCGGACCACGACGTGAAGTGGATCCGCTTCCGCAAGCTCTGAGGTCTACAGCTCCTTCACGTAGTCCGCGACCCACCCGACCTGGTGGAACCCGAGCGCCTCGTTGACGCGGATCATCGGCTCGTTGCCGGCCGCGTTGTAGGTCGTGATCCGGCGCCGGCCCCGGAGCAGGTCCGCGGCGGCCTGCATCGTCCGCACCTTGAGCGCGAGCCCGAGCCCGTGACCGCGATCCGTCGGCAGGACGAGCGTGTCCCACTGGTAGACCTCCGGACTGTCGGAGGAGAACAACAGCTGGGTGTGCCCGACGACAGTGCCGGCATCGCTGACGGCGATGCTCACCTGGGGAGTGCGCCCCTGCGCGGCCCACTGCTGCTCCTCCGCCCGGGTGCGGGCGACGTCCCAGTACTCGTTCTCGAGCCCGTGCTCGCCGCTGGGGGCCTCCGCGTTGATCAGCTGCCGGACGTCGGTGTAGCCCTGCACCCACTCCTCCGGCGCCCGGCCACGCCACGTGTGGAGCGCGTAGCCCGCCGCAACCTGCAGTGGCGGCAGGACCGCCGGCAGCGTGAGCTCGCGCGCCGCCGACATCAGGTCGAGCCGGAAGCCGCACGCCTCGGCGAACAGCTGCGGGGCCGGGTCGACCGCGTCCATCTCCCAGACCGGCTCGGACACCAGCCGCGAGCGGCCGGCGTGCTCGACGACCTCTCCGGCGGCCTCGACCACGGCCGAGCCGTGCCCCTCCCGTCGACGCTCCGGGACCGTGAAGACTTCGACGTAGGCGAGCTCCCGGTTGTCGCGCAAGGGCAGCACGACGATGCCACCAGCAACCGCGGTGCCCGCGTCGTCGCGCGCGAGCAGCACGGCGGTGTCGACGTAGTCGTCCGGCCGGAGTCCGACTCGCTTCTCGATCGCGGAGTACGGCCGGTCGATGTCGCGGTCGTGGGCGCGTTCGTAGACGTCGAGGAACCCCGCGAACGGCTCCTCGTCGCCGACGGTGATGCGCTCGATCGTGGTCACCGGTCGATGTTAGACGCCCACCCGGGCGGGCCACACGTTCCGACCATGCAGCACCGCCACCGAACCGATCAGCAAGGCGACCCGGACAGCACCGAAGCGAAGCAGGGACCCAGGAGGCCGGGCGTTCTGCTGACCGCGTCGGCGTGCTCGCGTTGCGCTCGTACGACCGCGCGCATCGACCGGGCGACGGCTTCGGTGGCCTCGATCCCTGCGTCGAGCGTCCGATTGCGGTCGGTCATCACCGAGATCAGCACCGGAGAGCCGTCGATGAGCACGCGGCCGGAGCTGTTCACCACCCAGCCGGTCGGCGACCGGACCCACCCGACCTTGACCAGGACCTCGCTCCCGGCGTCGGCGAGCGCCGAGATGCCCCATCGCTGGTCCGGCACGACGCGGGCCATGGACGTCTGCAGCAGTCCGTACTGGCGCGCGGCCGGACGATCGGTCGACAGGACCACGTCCATCAAGGCGACGACGTCGCGGGGCGTCGTGGTGGATCGGCCCCAGTAGGAGGATTCGCCGACCCGGATCCTCGACTCGCCGAACGCGTTCTCCAGGCCCTTCTCGATGCCGGGCGGGCCGCCGAGGGCGGTGTACGTGCGCAGGGCGGCGGCGTTGTCGCTGCGCACCAGCATCGCGCGCAAGTCCTTGCGCTGGAGCTCGGTGAGCCCGGCCGGCGAGCGGTCGGCGCGCCACACCATCAGGGCGGCGAGATGGACCTTGACCAGGCTCGCGGTGCGGAACCGACCGGCGCCGCGGTCGAAGCTCGACCCGGTCTCCAGGTCGCGGACGCTCACCGCGAGGTGGCTGCGCCGGCCGATCTCGGTCAGCTCAGCCTCCACGCGACGCTCGGCGTCGCGCAGGGCGGCGTCGGCCCGCGTCTCCTGCTGCTCGGCCGACGGCAGATCGGCACCCTGCTTCGCGGCGATGGACGACGCCGGCGGATCGGCCACCGGGGCCGCCACGGCCGCGCCGATCACGGGCGCCACCGCGACCAGCAGGCACGTGGTCCGCGCCAGCCACAGGCCGACGCGTCGAGGATCCCGTCGCGCCGGAGAAGTCACCGAGCGAGCGTGGAGCGGACGACGGACGCGAGGTGCTCGGCGATCTCGTTGGCCAGCTCGGGCGTCGGCGCCTCGACCATGACCCGTACCAGCGGCTCGGTGCCGGACTGGCGGAGCAGGACCCGGCCGGAGTCGCCGAGCCGCGTGGCAGCGGCGGCCACCTCGCCCTGAAGCACGGGATCGGAGTCGGCGCGGGCCTTGTCGACGTCGGGCACGTTCAGCAGCACCTGCGGCAGGCGGGTCATGACGCCCGCGAGGTCGGCGAGGGTGCGACCGGTGGCCGACATCCGGGCGGCGAGATGGGCGGCGGTGAGCACCCCGTCGCCGGTGGTGGCGAAATCGCTCATGATCACGTGGCCGGACTGCTCGCCGCCCATGGTGAACGAGCCGGCGCGCATGGCCTCCAGCACGTAGCGGTCGCCGACGGCCGTCTGCACGACGGTGATGCCGGAGCGCTCCATCGCCTGGACGAAGCCGAGATTGCTCATGACGGTGGCGACGACGGTGTCGGCGTGCAGCCGCCCTTCCTCGCGCGCTGCGAGAGCGAGGATCGCGAGGATGTGGTCGCCGTCGACGACGTTGCCCTCGGCGTCGACGGCCAGGCAGCGGTCGGCGTCGCCGTCGAAGGCGAACCCGGCATCGGCGCCCCGCTCGACGACCGCCTTCTGCAAGGGGTCGAGATGGGTGGAGCCGCAGCCGGCGTTGATGTTGAGCCCGTCCGGCTCGGCGCTGATGGCCACGACGTCGGCACCCAGCCGCTCGAAGACCTCCGGGCCGACCTCGAACGCCGCCCCGTTCGCGCAGTCGAGCACCACCGTGAGCCCGTCGAGAGATGCGGGCGCGGAGTCGACGATGTGCTTGATGTAGGTGGTGACGCCGGCTCGGCTGTCGCCGATGCGCCCGACCTCGGCGCCGACCGGACGATCCCACGGTTCCTTGAGCCGGTGCTCGATCAGCACCTCGATGTCGTCGTCGAGCTTGTGGCCGCCTCGGGACAGGAACTTGATGCCGTTGTCGGGCATCGGGTTGTGGCTGGCCGAGATCATCACGCCCATGTCGGCGGCGAGCTCGGCGGTGAGGAAGGCTGCGCCCGGCGTGGGCACGACCCCGAGACGATGGACGTCGACACCGGCCGAGGCGAGCCCGGCCACGACGGCGGCCTCGAGGAACTCCCCGGACGCGCGCGGATCGCGGGCGACGACGGCCGTGGGTCGCTGATCGGCGAAGGCTCCGGCCTCACCGAGCACGTGCGCGGCAGCGACCGAGAGGTCGAGCGCGAGCTCGGCCGTCAGGTCCCGGTTCGCGAGACCACGGACCCCGTCGGTGCCGAAGATGCGGCCCATGGGACTGGCGGCCCCGGATCAGCGCTTGCTGTACTGGGGAGCCTTGCGGGCCTTCTTGAGACCGGCCTTCTTGCGCTCCTTGATGCGGGCGTCGCGCGTGAGCAGCCCGGCCTTCTTGAGCACCGGGCGGTTGGCCTCCTCGTCGACCGCGTTGAGCGCGCGGGCGACACCGAGGCGCAGCGCGCCGGCCTGGCCGGTCATGCCACCACCGGTGACACGGGCGATGACGTCGAACCGACCGTCGAGGTCGGTCTCGGCGAACGCTTCCTTCGCGATCTGCTGGTGCAGCTTGTTCGGGAGGTACTCCTCGAGCTTCTTGCCGTTGACCGTCCACTCGCCGGTGCCCGGCACGATGCGGACCCGCGCGATGGCCTCCTTGCGGCGGCCGGTGGCGGCGGCGGGAGCGATGGTGGCGGGCTTGGCCGGGGTGTCGGCCGACGGGCTCGTCTCGGAGGTGTAGACGCCGTCAGGGGTCAGCTCGACGTCGGTGTCGGTCGCCGGGTCGTTCTGGGCGGTCTCGGTCGTGTCAGCCACGGTGCTCTTCTCTGCAATCACGGTCGGATTATTGGGAGATCTGGGTGATCTCGAACGGCTGGGGCTTCTGGGCGGCGTGCGGGTGCTCGGGGCCGGTGTAGACCTTCAGCTTCTTGAGCATCTGGGCGCCGAGGCGGTTCTTGGGGAGCATGCCGCGCACCGACTTCTCGATGGCCTTGCGCGCATCCTTCGCCAGCAGGTCGCCGTAGGCGATGGTCTTCAGGCCACCCGGGTAGCCGCTGTGGCGGTGGGCGAGCTTGTCGGTGCGCTTCTGGCCCGACAGCGAGACCTTCTCGGCGTTGACGATGATGACGAAGTCGCCGCCGTCCATGTGGGGCGCGTAGGTCGGCTTGTGCTTGCCGCGCAGCAGCGTGGCCGCCTGGACGGCCAGACGCCCGAGAACGATGTCCTGGGCGTCGATGACGTGCCACTGACGGGTGATGTCAGCAGGCTTCGGGCTGTACGTGCGCACGGCGTGACCTTCTCGTTGTTCGTTCGGGGTTCGATTCGTACTGCTGGTCGTAGGCGGCCCGAGCGTGAATCCGCTGGGCACGACGACATACAAGACTAACCGGCGCGTCCCCCCGGGGTCAAAACGGGCCGATCCGGCGCACCCCTCTGTGCAGGACTCGGTGCGCCGCACTAGTTTGGAACCGGCCCTCAGGAACCGCGGGCCAC
Organism: uncultured Actinomycetota bacterium; assembly: GCA_963695295.1. Lineage (GTDB taxonomy): Bacteria > Actinomycetota > Actinomycetes > Propionibacteriales > Nocardioidaceae > Aeromicrobium. The sequence continues at coordinate 786,067 of OY968771.1, forward strand.
ATGCCCTGGAATGCGGACCGGCACAGGAGACCCATCGTGACCGACAACTCGACGCTCACCGTGCGTGACAACCGGACCGGCGAGGAATACGAGCTCCCCATCACCGCCGGCACCATCAGTGCCAAGGACCTCGGGCAGGTCGGCAAGACCGACGACGAGCCCGGCATCGCCATGTACGACCCGGGACTCACCAACACCGCCTCCTGCCGCAGCTCGGTCACCTACATCGACGGCGAGCAGGGCATCTTGGAGTACCGCGGCTACCCGATCGAGCAGCTGGCCGAGTCCTCCACCTACCTCGAGGTCGCCTACCTGCTCATCCACGGCGAGCTGCCCACCGAGGCGCAGCACGACCAGTGGGTCCACGAGATCACCTTCCACACCTTCGTCCACGAGAACCTCAAGAGCCTGATGCAGGGCTTCCGCTACGACGCACATCCCATGGGCATGCTGCTGTCGAGCGTGGCCGCACTGTCCACGTTCTATCCCGAGGCGCGAGCCATCAGCGACCCGGACGTCCGCCACGAGCAGATCGTCCGGATGATCGCCAAGATGCCCACCCTCGGCGCCTGGTCCTTCCGTCACGCGCAGGGCAAGCCGTACGTCTATCCCGACAACGACCTCACCTACAGCGAGAACTTCCTCTCGATGCTGTTCAAGATGAGTGAGCACAACTACGAGCCGGACCCCCGCCTGGCCCAGGCGCTCGACGTGCTGTTCATCCTGCACGCCGACCACGAGCAGAACTGCTCCACCAACGCGGTGCGGGCCATCGGCTCCAGCCAGGTCGACCCGTACTCGGCCGTGTCCGGCGGCATCGCCGCGCTCTACGGCCCGCTGCACGGCGGCGCCAACGAGGCCGTGCTCCGGATGCTCAAGCGCATCGGCAGCAAGGACAAGGTCGGCGAGTTCATCGAAGGCGTCAAGAACGGCGACGAGCGGCTCATGGGCTTCGGCCACCGGGTCTACAAGAACTACGACCCGCGCGCCAAGATCATCAAGAAGGCGTGCGACGACGTCTTCGAGGTCACCGGCGTCAACCCGCTGCTGGAGATCGCCCAGGAGCTGGAGAAGATCGCGCTCGAGGACGAGTACTTCGTCAAGCGCAAGCTGTACCCGAACGTCGACTTCTACTCCGGGCTCATCTACGAGGCGCTGCAGTTCCCGCCGGAGATGTTCACGGTGCTGTTCGCCATCCCCCGCACGGCCGGCTGGCTCGCGCAGTGGCTGGAGCTGGTCGACGACCAGGAGCAGAAGATCACCCGGCCGAAGCAGATCTACACCGGCGACCGTCAGCTCGAGTTCGTCCCGGCCGCCCAGCGCTGGGCCTGACCCTTCCCGTGGCCGTCCCCCCGGCTCCCAGGCGCCTGCCGCTGGTCCGTGTCACCGGCCTCGCCCTGGCGGTCGCGTTGATGGGATTCTCGCTCGTCTGCTGGTGGCTCCTCTACGTCGCCGCCGGTGCCTCCGGCGCGATCCTCGGCCTGCGATCCTTCGACGCCCGGACCTGACGTGCGCCTGCGCATCGATCTGGCCTACGACGGCACCGACTTCCATGGGTGGGCCGCGCAACCCGGGCTGCGGACCGTGCAGGGCGAGGTCGAGGCGGCGATGGCGACCATCCTGCGCCTCGACTCCCCCGCTCCCCTCACCTGCGCCGGACGCACCGACGCGGGCGTCCACGCCCGGGGGCAGGTGGCGCACGTGGACGTCGACGAGGGCGTCGACACCACCTCCTTGGGGCGCCGCCTGCGCAGCCTGCTGCCCGACGACATCCGGGTGCGGTCGGTCGTGGTCGCTCCGGCCGGGTTCGACGCCCGCTTCTCCGCACTCGAACGGCGGTACGTCTACCGGCTCCGCGACCACGGCGCCGGCGACCCGCTCGCCCGCGGCCACGTCGTCGACTGGCCCCGGGAGCTCGATGTCGAGGTGATGAACGCGGCCGCCGTGCCGTTGCTCGGCGAGCACGACTTCGCCGCGTTCTGCAAACGCCGCGAGGGCGCGACGACCATCCGCTCCCTGCATGAGCTGAGCACCGTCCGCCACGAGGGCCTCGTCGAGACGACCGTCCGAGCCGACGCGTTCTGCCATTCCATGGTCCGGTCGCTGCTGGGTGCGCTGGTCGCGGTCGCCGAGCACCGGTACGAGCCGGCGTGGACCGGTGAGCTGCTCGCCGCGGGCCGGCGCGATGCCCGAGTGCGCGTCATGCCCGCGCGCGGACTCGTGCTGGAGGAGGTCGTCTACCCACCCGACGACGAGCTGGCCGACCGCGCAGCCGCGTCCCGACGTCGTCGCGACGCCTGAGCATCAGTGCGAGACTGGTCCCATGCCCGCGACGTGGGACGAGTTGCTCGAGTTCGCCCTCACCCTCCCCGACACCGCCGAGTCCACCCACTACGGCACCCCGGCGGCGAAGGTGCGCGACCGGATGTTCCTCCGGCTTCGCGAGGACGAGGCCTCGGTGGTCGTCCTGTGCTCGATGTGGGAGAAGGAAGCCCTGCTCAGCTCCGGCGACCCGGCGATCTTCACCACACCGCACTACGACGGGCACGGATCGGTCCTGCTCAACCTGCACGAGGCGTCCATGGACGCCGAGGTCGAGGAGCTCATCACCGAGGCTTGGCGCATCGGCGAGGCGCAGGCCAAGGCCCACTGAACGTGACCCGGTGACCGACCACTACTTCAGCGACCGACCAGACGCGCCGGATCGCCGCCGACAGGTCGCCGTCGAGGCGTGGGGACACCGGTTGGAGCTGACCACCGCCGACGGCGTCTTCTCCGCCGATCGGCTCGACAAGGCCACCGGTGTGCTGTTGCGGCACACCGACCCGCCGGAACCGGGATCGACGGTGCTCGACCTGGGGTGCGGCTGGGGACCGCTCGCCTGCGGCATCGCCGTCGCCTCCCCGGGCACGACCGTCTGGGCGATCGACGTCAACGAGCGCGCCCTCGAGCTCACCCGCCGCAACGCGCAGCAGCTCGGCGCCTCGGTCAACGTCGCGCTCCCGGACGACGTTCCTGCGGACGTGACGTTCGACGCCATCTGGTCGAACCCGCCGATCCGCATCGGCAAGGCCGCCCTCCACGCGCTGCTGTTGCGCTGGCTGCCCCGGCTCGGCACGCGGGGCCGCGCCCACCTCGTCGTCGGGAAGAACCTGGGGTCGGACCCGCTGCAACGCTGGCTCGTCGACGAGGGCTGGTCCGCCGAGCGCATTGCCTCTGAGCAGGGCTTTCGCGTACTCCGGGTCGAGCACCCTGAGGCCGAGCCAGTGCCGTGAGGCCCGGTGGGCCGGCGGGTGCTCAGCAGTGTCACACTCTCCGGTAGTCACGATCTGAGGGCCGCCCATGCAGATCCCCGACCTCACACCGGTCGAGAGGTTCGTCCGCGAGGTGGTGCCCACGATCCCGGGAGGACTTCAACGCGTCACCAACGTCACCGGCCACCTGGCGTTGATCCAGGCGGCGGCGGCGGATCGAGGCCTGACGACCAGGACGATCGACACGACCACCTACTTCTTCGATGGGCGGTGGCCGGTCGGCGGGATGACCGGGTGGGTTCCCACGCTCGTCGGACGCGAGGCCCATGCCATCAGCCACGCGAAGGACGCGACCAAGCGGATGCTCGAAGCGGCCGGCGTCCCGACGCCCGTGGGGATCACGGTGGGTCCGGACGGGCTCGACGAAGCCTTGGCCCACGTGCGGCGCGCCGAGCGGACGCAGGTGCTCAAGCCAACGCGCGGGTATGCGGGGTCGGGGATCACCTGCGGAATCGCGAGCGAATCGGACCTGCGCACCGCGTGGACGACCGCGCGAGCCGCCGGCCCGAGTCCGGCGTTCGTGCTGGAGGAGCAGGTCGCAGGAGTCGACATCCGCGCCTACGTCGTCGGTCCACGAGTCGTGGCGGCAGTCACCCGGGTGAACGCCCATGTGGTCGGCGACGGCGCGAGCAGCCTCGCCGCGCTGATCGCCGAGAAGCAGCGGCGGCGCGACGAGCACAACGCTCGACTGGCCAAGCACCCGATCATCGTCGACACCGACCTGCTCGCGCGGTGCGGACGCACGTTGCAGGACATACCGCTCCGCGGCGACGTCATCGTGCTGAACAGCGTGGCCAACAACCACGTCGGCGGAGAGTCCGTGGACGTCACCGACCTCGCACATCCTGACCTGTTCCGGCTGGCTGTCGACGCAGCTCGTGCCATCCCCGGCCTCGGGGTCGCCGGGGTCGACCTGATGACGCCGGACCTCGGCTCGGCCGACCGCGCCGTGGTGCTGGAGGTCAACGTCGGGGCCAACGTCCGGGTGCACCTCTGCCCGGCCTACGGGAAACCACGGGACGTCGCCGCTGCGATCGTCGAGGAGATGATCGCCACGGCAATTCAGGAAACCCGCGCGGATCGGTCGTCGAGCCGCGCCACAGCCCGGCAGGACCCGACGCCGGCCACCGACCCGGTCGATCGTTTCGTCCGTGAGGTGCTGCCGACCGTTCCCGGCGGCTCTCGGCGGATGCCATCCACCGCGAGATCGCACGGGCGACTGATCATGCGTGCCGCGAAAGCCCGGGGACTGACGACCGTGCCCCTCGGCGACGTGACCTACTTCTACGCCGGACGGGTGGCGGTCGGTGGGCTGCACAAGCGCCGGACGACCACCCTGGTCGGGAGGAACGCCCTCGACGCCTGCGACACCGCAGCCGTCACGAGGCAGCTGCTGCAGGCTGCGGGCGTGCCGACGCCCGAGGGCGTGATTCTCGAAGCCGACCGGTTCGACCAGGCTGCCGCCGTGCTGCCGACGCTGGGAGCGTCGGTCCTCAAGACCTCGCGCGGTCGCGGGGTCACCCGCGGCATCACGACCGTCGACGACCTGGCCGGGGCCTGGGAAGCGGAGGTGCGCGCACTCACGGCGAAGTCGCGACTGCTGGTGCTGGAGCAGCAGATCGTGGGGGTCGACGTCCGGGTGTTCGTCGTCGGCGGGCACGCGGTTGCAGCCACCGCCGTCCTGCCCCCGGTGGTCGGCGGGGACGGTCGCCGCGACGATGACGGATCGAACGCGCACGCGCACCACCACGTGGACATCACCACGATCCTCCATCCGGGGCTGCTGGACCTCGCAGTCGATGCCACGCGGGCCGTGCCGGGCCTGCGTGTCGCCGGAGTCGACCTCATCGTCCCGGATCCCCACGTGGTTGATGGAGCCGTGGTCGTCGGACTCGACGCAGCCGCAGACATCGGCCCCCACCACCACCCGGCCCGCGGGAAACCGCGCGACGTCGCGGGCGCGATCATCGAGGAGATGATCGAGTCGGCCCGGCGGCTCGGCCCGACGGTGCGGGCGTCACGGAGTCGGCGACCGCCCAGGTCTCGCTTTCCCTGGACCAGGGGCGTACGGGTCCTACCGGTCCAGCGGCGCTGACCCGAACGAGACCGAGAAGCGTTTGCACCAGATGACGACGCTGCGCAGTCCGTCGAGCTCGGCCCCGGCGGGGATGGCGTAGTTGTGGCTGCCGCGGTTGGCCTTGAGCTCCCCGAGCTGGACCCTGCGTCCGCCGCTGTACTTGAACCAGTTGCCGCCGGCCGCCTTCTCCGACAGCCACACGTGCAGGTCCGGACCGTTGCTGGTCGCGAAGTCCTCGAGGCGGAGCGTTCGCGAGCCGTCGGGCAGCTCGATGACCGTGGCCGTTCCGGAGGTCCGGTGCTCCTGGCCGACGAAGGTGCCGCTCGCCAGCTCACGAGGCTCGACGGGGGCCGTCGGCGGGTCGGTGGGCTCCGCGCTCGACGCCGGAGCAGCAGATGGCGCCGCCTCGATGAGCGTCGAACTGGTCCAGAGCGTCCACGGCTCGAAGAGGACCGCCGCCACGGCGATCAGGCCCGCCACGACGATCGCGATCACCGAGCGCTTCTTCACCTGGCCGAGTCTAGGCTCGATCCGGAGCCGGAGCCGTGACGATCCGGTGACGTCGTGACACACTTCGTCCGTCGTCGACCCACCCGATCGAGAGCTCCACGCCGATGCCGAATCTGGCCCCCATCGAACGCTTCGTCCGCGAGGTGCTGCCCACCATCCCCGGCGGGTTTCAGCGGATCACCGACTCCACCGGCCACCTCCAGCTCATCGCGAAAGCCGTCGAGGAGCGGGGCCTCACCACCAGGACCGTCGGCCGCACCCGGTACTTCTACGACGGGCGGGTGCCAGTCGGTGGCATGACCGGCTGGGTGCCGACCCTCATCGGGGGCAACGCCCAGCTCATCGGCCGCTCCAAGAGCCTGACGAAGCAGATGCTCCAGGCGGCGGGAGTGCCGACCCCGGCCGGCATCACGGTGGACCGCGACCAGTTCGACACCGCCGTGGCGCACCTGCGTTCGCTGGGACGGCCGATGGTGCTCAAGCCGGTGACCGGCAAGGGCGCGGCCGGCATCACCTGCGACATCGCCACCGAGTCGGACCTCACGGCAGCCTGGGACACCGCCGCCCTTGCCGCGGGCCCCGGCGACCCCTTCGTGCTGGAGGAGCAGGTCGAGGGCGTCGACATCCGGGCCTATGTCGTCGGCTCCCGGGTCGTGGCCGCGGCGACCCGCTTGCACGCTCATGTGGTCGGCGACGGACGGCAGTCGATCGCGGCGCTGGTCGCGGCGAAGCAGACGCTCCGCAACGAGCACGTCCAGCTCGCCAAGAAGCCGATCAAGGTCGACAGCGCGATGCTGGCCCGCCACGGCCACGCCCTCGCCGATGTGCCGGCCGCGGGCGAGATCGTGGTGCTCAACGGCATGGCCAACCAGCACGTGGGCGGTGAAGCCGTGGACGTCACCGACCGGGTGCATCCGGACCTGCTGAACCTTGCGCTCGACGCCACGCTCGCCATCCCGGGACTGTGCGTCGGCGGCATCGACCTGATGACGCCGAGCCTGGACTCAGCGGACGGCGCGGTGGTGTTGGAGGCCAACATCGGCGCCAACATCAGGGTTCACCACACCCCCGCCTTCGGCGCACCGCGCGACGTGGCCGGAGCGATCATCGATGAGATGATCGCCATCGCGCGCGCCCGCGCTCGAGCATGACCGCTCGAGCATGATTGCTCGAGCATGACGATGGCCCGGACCCCCGTGGGGTGCCGGGCCATGTCGGGTGGGCGCTACTTGTCGGAGTCGGCCTCGGCCTCGGTCGCCTCGGTGTCGGTCGCCTCGGTGTCGGCCGCCTCCTCGGGGGCGTCCTCGGTGACGACCGCGTCGTCGGCCGCCGCGGCCGGCTCGGCCTCGACGGCTTCCTCGACGTCGCTCGGCGCCTCGGCCTCAGTCTCGACCGCTGCATCCTCCACCGCCGCGTCCTCGACCGGCTCCGCGGCCGGAGCCGCCGTGGCCTTGACGGCCTTCGGCTTCTTCGGCGTCTGGTTCTGTGCGGCGAACTCCTTGGCCTCGACGATCTCGATGACGGCCATCGGGGCGTTGTCGCCCTTGCGGGGTCCGATCTTCGTGATGCGCGTGTAGCCACCCGGACGGGTCGCCATCGCCGGTCCGATCTCGGTGAACAGGGTGTGCAGGACGTCCTGGTCGCGGATGACCCGGACGACCCGGCGGCGGTTGGCCACCGTGTCCGTCTTGGCCTTGGTGATGAGCTGCTCGGCGTACGGACGCAGGCGCCGGGCCTTGGCCTCCGTGGTGGTGATGCGGCCGTGCTCGAACAGCGCCTGGGCCAGGTTGGCGAGGATCAGGCGCTGGTGAGCGGGGCTGCCGCCGAAGCGTGCTCCCTTGGTGGGCGTGGGCATGGGTTCTCCAGTCTCGGTGAGATCGGTTTCAGTACTGCTCGTCCTCGGCGAAGCTGGCGTCGTCGTCGTACGCATCGATGACGGCGCTCGGGTCGAACCCGGCCGGGCTGTCCTTGAGTGCGAGACCCATCTCGGCCAGCTTGGCCTTCACCTCGTCGATGGACTTCGAGCCGAAGTTGCGGATGTCGAGCAGGTCCTGCTCCGAGCGCGTGATGAGCTCACCCACCGAGTGGATGCCCTCGCGCTTGAGGCAGTTGTAGGACCGGACCGTGAAGTTGAGGTCCTCGATCGGCAGCGCCAGGTCGGCAGCGAGCTGCTCGTCGACCGGCGACGGGCCGATGTCGATGCCCTCGGCCTCGACGTTGAGCTCACGGGCCAGGCCGAAGAGCTCGACCAGCGTGGAGCCGGCCGACGCGATGGCGTCGCGCGGCAGGAGCGACTTCTTGGTCTCGACGTCGACGACGAGCTTGTCGAAGTCGGTGCGCTGCTCGACACGGGTGGCCTCGACCTTGTAGGTCACCTTGAGGACCGGTGAGTAGATGGAGTCGACGGGCATGCGGCCGATCTCTTCCTCACCGGTCTTGTTCTGCGTGGCCGAGACGTAGCCGCGGCCGCGCTCGACGACGAGCTCGATCTCCAGGGTGCCCTTCTCGTTCAGGGTCGCGACGTGGAGGTCGGGGTTGTGCACCTCGACGCCGGCCGGCGGCTCGATGTCGGCCGCGGTGGCCGCACCCTTGCCGGTCTTGCGCAGGTACATGACCACCGGCTCGTCGTTCTCGGAGGAGACCACGAGGTCCTTGAGGTTCAAGATGATCTCGGTGACGTCCTCGGTGACACCCGGGACGGTCGAGAACTCGTGGAGGACGCCGTCGATCTTGATCGACGTGACGGCGGCACCCGGGATCGACGACAGCAGGGTGCGACGAATCGAGTTGCCGAGGGTGTAGCCGAATCCCGGCTCGAGGGGCTCGATGACGAACCGCGAACGGAAGTCGTCGACGACCTCTTCGGACAGGACGGGGCGCTGGGCGATCAGCATGTTTCTTCCTTTCCGATCCCCCCACTATTTGAAGGACCGGGTTGAGTGATGCGGTGTGGTGGTGCGGGGAGCCTCAGATCTTGGAGTAGAACTCCACGATCAGCTGCTCCTGGATCGGGACGGTGATCTGCTCACGGACGGGGTTCTGGTGCACGAGGATGCGGCCGCGATCGGGTGAGACGTCGAGCCAGCCCGGCACCGTGTCCTGGTCGTGCGTCTCGCGCGCGACGATGAACGGGGTGGACTCCAGCGACTTCTGCTTGACGTCGATGATGTCGTGCTTGCTGACCTGGAACGACGGGATGTTCGTCTTGACGCCGTTGACCAGGAAGTGACCGTGCGTCACGAGCTGACGCGCGTGCCGGCGCGTGCGTGCCAGGCCGGCGCGGTAGACGACGTTGTCGAGCCGGCTCTCCAGCAGCGAGAGCAGGTTGTCGCCGGTCTTGCCGGGCTTGCGGTGCGCGGTCTCGTAGTACCTGCGGAACTGCTTCTCGAGCACGCCATAGGTGTAGCGGGCCTTCTGCTTCTCCTGCAGCTGCGTGCGGTACTCCGACTCCTTGACGCGGGCGCGTCCGTGCATGCCGGGCGGGTAGGGACGGCGCTCGAAAGCGGCGTCGCCGCCGACGAGATCGACGCCGAAGCGGCGTGACTTCTTGGTGAGCGGTCCGGTGTAGCGAGCCATGGGTCAGAGCCTCCGGTGCTTGGGTGGGCGGCAGCCGTTGTGCGGGCTGGGGGTCACGTCGGAGATGGTGCCGACCTCGAGGCCGACGCCGCTCAGCGACCGGATCGCCGTCTCGCGACCCGAACCCGGGCCCTTCACGAAGACGTCGACCTTCTTCATGCCGTGCTCCATCGCCTGCCGGCCGGCCGACTCCGCGGCCATGCCTGCGGCGAACGGGGTGGACTTGCGCGAGCCCTTGAAGCCGACGGTTCCGCCGGAGGCCCACGCGATGACGGCCCCAGCGGGGTCGGTGATCGTGACGTGGGTGTTGTTGAACGTGCTCTTGATGTGGGCCTCGCCCTGAGCGACGTTCTTCTTCACCTTGCGGCGCACCTTCTTGGCGCCGGGAGTCTTGGGAGGCATGTCAGACCTTCTTCTTTCCGGAGACGGTGCGCTTGGGGCCCTTGCGCGTACGTGCGTTGGTCTTGGTGCGCTGGCCGCGAACGGGCAGGTGCGCGCGGTGGCGACGGCCCTGGTAGCTGCCGATCTCCATCTTGCGCCGGATGTCGGCGGTGACCTCACGGCGCAGGTCGCCCTCGACCTGGTAGTTGGCCTCGATGTGGTCGCGGAGGGCCACCAGCTGGTCGTCGTTCAGCTCGTGGACGCGGAGGTCGGGGCTGACGCCGGTGGCGGCGAGGGTCTGGGTGGCTCGGGTTCGGCCGATGCCGAAGATGTACGTGAGTGCGATCTCGATGCGCTTCTCGCGCGGGAGGTCGACTCCGATGAGGCGTGCCATGTAGGCAGTTCCTTCCGTTCAGCAGAGGTGTCGGCATCTGGGGCGTCCCGGCTGCCTCCAGCCGGGCCCCGGCCTCTGCGCCGGGGGTGGCACCTGAAGTTTCCAGGTGAGCCGTCAGATGTGGGTGGTGCTGGTGAAGAGGTTCAGCCCTGCCGTTGCTTGTGTCGTGGGTTCTCGCAGATCACCCTGACCGTGCCGTGGCGACGAATCACCTTGCACTTCTCGCAGATCCTCTTCACGCTCGGATTGACCTTCATTGCTCTACTTCCGGTCTCGTTGCGTGGGCGTATTCACTTGTATCGGTAGACGATGCGACCGCGGCTGAGGTCGTACGGCGAGAGCTCCACCACGACCCGGTCCTCGGGGAGGATCCGGATGTAGTGCTGACGCATCTTGCCGCTGATGTGCGCGAGAACCTTGTGGCCGTTGGCCAGCTCGACGCGGAACATCGCGTTGGGCAGCGCCTCGACCACAGCGCCCTCCATCTCGATGACGCCTTCCTTCTTCGCCATGACCTCTTCTTCGCTCGATTCATCTGGTGCCGGCCTCCGCGGCACGCGTTTGTCCCGCCCGCTGGAGCGGGCCCCATCAGTGCTGGACAGGGAGAAACGCGGCTGAACAAGCCGACAGGCAAGTCTACGCCGGTCGGGCTGCGGTATTCAAATCGCCCTCGGCACTGGGACATTCACTGGGGCACTCACTGGGGCACCACCAACCCCTTGACGCCGGTGGGGCCGGTGACGGCGGCACCGGCTCGGGTACCAATGATCGTCGGGCTGTCGAACCCCTCGACCGTCCAGCCGAGGTCGATGGTCGCGGCGATGGACGCTTCCCGGGTGTCGATGACGTGCATCGTCGACGGCACCGCCCGGTCGGCCTTCTCGTCGTACCGGTCGACGACCATCAGGACCCCGGTGCCGCTGCCGAGGCCGTCGCTCAGCCAATCGCCCCGGAGGTCGATGGTCCCGCGTTGCTTGCCCGTCTCGACGTCCCAGACCTGGTACGTCAGCTTCTCGTCCTCGCCGTGTTCGCTCCCGGGCGGTTCGGTCAGGACGACGCCGCCGGCCTCGGCGACCAGCGCGATCTGCTGTCCCTTCGGCGCCTCGAAGACGCTGCGGCCGGTGGCCTGCTCGCGGAGATGGCGACCGGTGGACACCAGCCGCTGGCCGATGCTCTCCGAGCCGTAGTAGTAGGTGGACAGGCGGTCCTCGGCGATGGCCTCGCCGGTGGGCGAGAACAGCGTGATCGTCACCTGGTCACGGGCGCCGTCGCCGCTGTCGGAGACCAGCCAGCCGCCACCGGTCAGCGGTTCCTCGAACCGGCCGGCGTCGGACCGGCCAAGCAGCCGGCCGGTGCGCTTGTCCAGCACGACCTCCCACGAGGCGGAGTAGGCGACGACCCGGGACGAGCCGATGGTGACGCCCTGGCCGCCGTCATGCCCCCAACCGTCGATGGTGAAGGACGTCTCGGCGCTCCATGACGCCGTGCCGGTCGACCACGAGCGCCGCTCGACGGTGACGTCGAGCCGCCGGTCTCGGTCGGCCGGGGTGAACGTGGTCAGGTACAGGTGGTCGCCATCGAGGTCGAACGACTGCTCCGCGTCGATCTCGGCGGTCGCACGGACCCGGCCGGTGCGCAGGTCGATGATGCTGACCTCCGAGGTCTTCGCGTCGGGCTCCCCGACCGAGCAGGCGATGTTCGTGCCACCCTCATCGTCCGCGCAGGTCCACCAGTACTCCTCGTTCACCGGGAGCACATGGCGCCAGGCGATGTCGCCGGACGTCGCGTCGATGCCCGCGAGCGTGAGCGCCTCGCGCGTGCCGGCCGCGGACACGACGAGGTTGCCGGCGGTCACCGAGTTGATGGACTGGAACCCGCCGATCGTGCCCATGCGGGCGTCCCGGTCACCGGCGATCTGCTCGGCCGTGACGGACCACGCGGTCTCCCGCACGGTCGACAGGTCGAGCTCGGGGGTCGGCTCGGGGTCGTCGTCACCGCCGGTGCTGCAGGCGGTGACCAGCAGGAACGACGCCAGCAGCGTCGCGGCACGCCTGATCGCCATGGCCGGAATCTAGCCGCCGGAGACGTCCGGCGACGTGGAATCCAGCAATCGCGGTGTCAGTCGTTGTTGTCGAGCTGGCTGTCCATCCAGTTGTTCCTGGACTCCAGCCAACCCCGGACGTACTCGACGTCAGCACTCCAGGAGCTCTTGACCACCTGATACTTGCTGATCTTGGAGCCGTGGTTCCACTTCTTGTAGTTCTCCGCCGCCGAGTCCGCGATCTGGTTGCGGTAGAGCGCGATGAACGCGGACGGATGCAGGTCCTGGTCGACCTCGTTCCAGCGCTCCTTCACCGCGGCGCGGAACGTCGGGTTCTCGTTGAGCCGGTTGAACCAGGTCTTGGACGACTGCTGCGCGGAGACCCCCAGGTTGTTGCGCAGGTACCAGCCCTTCGGGCTGACGACGTTGCCGGCTCGGTTGGCCGAACCCTCGGCGAGGTCGAAGTCCCACAGCGGCCCGAAGTGCAGCTTCTCACCGCGCGGCTTGTACATGTAGACGCTCGCCCACATGTTGCCGTCGACCGGCTTGAGGAACTCCATCGCCAGGTAGTAGTCGACCGCGGAGTCGAGGTCGATCCACTGCATCCAGTCGTTGCTGCTGGCAGACCCGTCCATGAGGTCCCTGTCCGCCTGGTCGACGTAGTTGTTGATGTACTGGCCCATGTTCGAGCAGTAGTCCTCGTCCTCGGGCTCCTTGAGGCCGATCCATCCGTTGCCGTTGGCGCCGAAGTTGTAGTTGGCTCCCTTGCGGAAGTCCCACTCCAGCAGGTAGCTGCCGGTGAGCTTGGTCTCATCGGTGCAGTCGGTGGGGTCGTCCTCGTACTTCAGCTCATCGACGTCCAGGCGGCCGCCCTCGAAGTTGATGCGCTCGATCAGCGTGTAGGAGCCGCGGTACGAGCCGTTGACGTAGAAGTCCACCGGGCGCTGCTGCGGCGTCCACTCCAGGTTGTCGAACTTGGTGCCGACCCAGGACGCCATCGGGTTGCGAATGAGCGAGCGGTCGTAGTGGTTGGCGACGAGGGCCCACTTCTTGCTCTTGCCGAGCCCGCACAGGTTGTTGCTGTCGTCGAGCTTGAGGCTGAAGCTCTTCTTGTCGAACGACCAGGAGTAGTTGCCGCGACCCTTCAGCTCGGCGATCTCCTCCTTGCCCGGCCCCTTGAACAGGCCCTCGTGCTCGCACTCGGGGAAGTTGGGACCGGCCTTCATGGCGAACTCGCCCTCGAACCACTTCGAGCGGGTGTTGACCGACTCGCCGTCGTTGGAGTTGAAGTGCACGGTGGCCACTCCGGTGTCCTTGTCGAGCATCGGGCCGGCCCACGTCACCTCGTTCGACGTCGGGATGCCGTTGCTCACGGCGCGGTACTCGTGCTCCACCTCGAGCGGGTCGTTGATGTAGAAGCCGGCCTCACCGTCGGAGTTCTGCTTTCCGGTGTCGATCGTCTTCCAGTCGCCGTTCTTGATCGACTTGTACTGGAGCTCGGCCGTGGCGCCGGAGTCCGCGGGCGCGAAGGTGGCCTTCGCCCGGGCGTCCTGGTCGTTGTTGGCCGGCGTGAAGTTCGGGTCGAGCAGAGCGCTGCTCGGCACCGGGGTGAACGACTTCTCCGGGGTGCAGGTGTTGTTCGACGTGATGAGTCCGTACATCGTCTGGGCGCCGTCGGCCACCTGGTGGTTCTTCAGGTACGCGTTGCCGTAGCGATTGGTCTCGTCGGTGCCGACCGGCTCGAACTCGCCGCTGCCGACCTTGCGGAGGAACGTCACCATGCGGTTGGACTGCGAGCTCGGGAAGTTCGCGGTCAGCTTGACCATCTGGCTCTCGGCGGGCGCGGACGGGGAGGTGTAGAAGCTGCCCGACGGGGCGCAGGAACCCAACGGCTCCGGCTCGAGGAGGTCGATCTCGGTCATGTCGTCGCCGCCCGCGGTCATGGCGAAGATCCGCTGGTCTTCGGAGACCTCGTAGTTGAACATGTAGGCATTGCCGTACCTGTTCGCCTCGTCCTTGACGGTGGTGGCCTCGTAGTTGCCTGAGCCGAACGGCGTTTCCTTGTAGATGGTCACCATCTTGCCGGCCGAGGAGTTCGGCATGTTCGCGGTGAGCTTGATCTTCTGTCCCTCGATGAAGGACTCAGGCGCCTGGTACAGGCTGCTGTTGTCAGCGTTGGGGTACGAATCGCGGACCGGCTGGAAGGCCGATGCACCCCCCGGCATCAACAGCGCTGCCGTGCAGAGGGCAACGAAAAGCGTCAGGATGGGCTTGGTGGTCATGCTTCCCCGCAGACATGGTCGCTTGGGCACCTGGTCCGACGCCGGTAAGCGTTCTTCGCCCCCCCGGCGACTGTTCCATGTAACCGTACACTGAGGGTTTTTTCAGCCGAACACAGGATCCGGCCGAGGTTTCTCAGCCCAACTGGCCGTTCATCCAGCTGCGCCGACTGCTCATCCAGCTCTTCAGGTACGAAACCTCGGCGGACCAGGACCCCTTGACCACCTGATACTTGCTCAGGTGCTCCTTGACGTTCCACTTCGTGAAGTTCTCGCTCGCGGAGGCGGCGATGAGTGAGCGCTGGCTGTCGATGAAGCCCGACTGGTTGAGGTTCGGGTAGACCTGCTTCCAGCGGGCGCGGACGGCGCTGCGGAAGTCCGGATCCTCGTTGAGCCGGTTGAACCACGTCTTGTTCGACTGCTGCGCCGAGACGCCGAGGTTGTTGCGCAGGTACCAGCTCGACGGGCTGACGACGTTGCCGGCCCGGTTGGCCGAGCCCATCGCCATGTCGAAGTCCCACAGTGGCCCGAAGAACAGCTTGCCGTTGCGCTGCTTGTACATGTAGACGCTGGCCCACATGTTGCCGTCGACCGGCTTCATCAGCTCCATGCCGATGTAGTAGTCGACCGCCGACGCCTGGTCGATGTACTTCTTCCATCCGGTGGAGTCGTTCGTGAAGCCGCTGCTGTAGAGCACGCTGTCGGTCTTGTCGAGGTAGCCGTTGATGTAGCTGACCTGGGCGCTCGTGATGCCCTCGGGGTCGCCCGGGTCCTCCGGCTCCTTGATGCCGACCCAGCCGCGGTTGCCGGCCTCCACGTTGCGGTCGGCGCCCTTGCGGAAGTCCCACTCCAGGAGGTAGCCGCCGGTGATGTTGGGATGACCGTCGTCGGCGGGCCCCTTGAGCTCGGGGACGTTCACCCGCTCATCATCGACCGTGACGCGCTCGATGAGGATGTAGGAGCCGCGGTAGGAGCCGTTGACGAAGAGGTCGACCGGCTTCGACGACGGGGTCCAGGCGAGTCGGGTCAGGGCCTGTCCGACGTGTCCGGCGACGGTGTTGCGCAGGAGCGACTTGTCGTAGTGGTTCGCGACGAGCGCCCACTTCTTGCTCTTGCCCATGCCGCACAGGTTGAGGCCGTCCTTGAGGTTGACCGAGAAGGACTTCTTCGCGAACGACCACGAGTAGTTGCCGCGGCCCTTCATGCGCGCCTTCGCGGTCTTCGGCACGGCCGCGCACCCGGTCTTCGAGCTCGACGTCATCGAGTACTCGCCCTCGAACCAGCGGGTGCGGGTGTTGACCGAGTCGCCCTCGTAGGAGTTGAAGTAGACCTGCGACAGCCCGGTGGCCTTCGACGGCAGTGGCGCCGCGAACGTCACGGTGTTCGTCGTCGAGCTGCCGCTGACGGCGCGGTACTCGTGCGAGACCTCGCGGGGGTCGGCGATGCTGAAGGTCACCTTGCCGCCGGAGCTCTGCTTGCCGGTGGCGATCGTCCGCCAGGACGGCGATGAGGTCTCGTTGGTCTCGGTCGTCTTGATCGTCATCATCTGCAGCGAGGCCTTCTGGCCGCTGGATGCCGGTGTGAAGGTCGCGGTGGCCGTCTTGCCGCTGCCGGTGTAGGTGAGGACGCCGCCGTTGGCGGCCGAGTTCACCGGCGGATCGTCCTGGAGGAGTCCTCTGCAACGGTGTGCTCGGCAGCGAGGGTGGCGGCGTGGACGGGCCGCTGCCTTGCGACCCGCCGAAGAGACCGGAGAGCAGGCCCCCACCCGGGTCGGGTTCGGCGGCGGTCGCGGTGCCGACGGTCGTGGCGAGGGCGAGAGCCGTCGCGGCAACGACGACGGTGCTGAGCTTCTTCATGGGAGTCCCCGTCAGGATGGGAGTAGGGCCGAAGAACCACTGGAGGTGGCCCGTCTGGACGGGTCACCCGCCACATCATGCCGGTTGAGCGCGAACTCCGGAACCCCGAATCTCATTCCGGCGTGTCGTGGACACGTGGCGAGGCCCCGGAACCATGGTTCCGGGGCCTCGTCGACCTGGGTCAGCTCCGGGTCAGAGCTGTCCGTTGATCCAGGACTTGCGCGCGATGGCCCAGCCCTGAGGTAGCTCACGTCGCTGCTCGACAGCTTCCTCTTGATCGCTGGTACTTGCTGATGCCGGTAGCTGTAGCTGGCGCCATTCGGTGCGTTCGAGAAGCTCGTGTTCGCCGACGACGAGATGATGGACTTCTGTGTGTCGATGAAGTCGCTGACGTTCGATCGGACCCTCGACCTCGTTCCAGCGCGCCTTCGACGGCGGTCCGGAAGTCCGGGTCCTTGTTGAGGCGGTTGAACCAGGTGTCGGACTTCTTCGACGCTGGCTGCATGCCGAGACCTGCAGGTTGTTCCGCAGGTACCAGCCGGAGGAGCTGATCACGTTGCCGGCGCGGTTGGCCGAGCCGGCCGCGAGGTCGAAGTCCCACATGCGGCCCGAAGTACAGGCATCCTCGGCGCCGGCGGAGCTGTCGCGCTGCTTGTACATGTAGACGCTGGCCCACATGTTGCCGTCGACCGGCTTCATGAACTCCATCGCGATGTAGTAGTCGACCGCGGAGTCTTCGTCGATGTACTTCTTCCACCCCGTGGAGTCGCTGGTGAACCCGCTGCCGCGCAGGACACCGTCGACCTTGTTGAGGTGGTTGCTGATGTACGACTTCTGCTGCGAGCTGATGCCCTTGTTGGTGATGTCATCCTCGCGGTCGCGGTCGTGCTCGGGATCCTTGACGCCGACGTAACCGCTGTCGGACCCCAGGTAGACGTTGTAGTCGGCGCCCTTGCGGTAGTCCCACTCCAGGACGTAGCCGCCGGTCATGCAGGGATCGACGTTGTTCGGGTGGTTGGGGTCACCGGTCTGGTTGTCCGCTGCGGTCTTGGCTCGCCCTGAGCACTTTCTCGCCACCCTTGAGCTCGGGGATGTTGACCCGGTCGGCGGCGATCGCCACCCGCTCGACGAGCATGTAGTGGCCGAGGTACTTGCCGTTCAGGTAGAAGTCGACCGGCTTGGAGTCGGGCGTCCACGCCAGGTTGGTGAACTTCTTCCCGATGTACTGGGCCAACGGGTTGCGCAGGAAGGACTTGTCGTAGTCCTGCGAGACCAACGCGTACTTCTTGCTCTTGCCCATGCCGCACAGGTCGGTCGAGTCGCCGAGCTTGAGCGTGTAGGACTTGCGCTTGAACGACCACGAGTAGTTGCCGCGGCCCTTCATGGTCGAGAACTTCATCGGCCCGACATCGCCACACCCCAGGCCCTTGTCGTCCGCGGTCATCTGGAACTCGCCCTCGAAGGAGCGCGTGCGGGTGTCGACGGCCTGGCCCTCGTTGGTGTTGAAGTACACGGCGGAGAGGCCGGTGTTCTTCGGGGTCGTCTGGGGCAGCCGAACGTCCGGCAGCTGGTGTCCGTCGCCTTCGTCGGTTCACAGGACTTCGCCGATCCGCTGACCGCGCGGTACTTGTGCGCCACGCGGTACGGATACGGGCTGGACAGCGTGAAGGTCGAGTCGCCGTTCTGGTTCTGCGTGCTGGTGGCGATCGTCTTCCACTCGCCCATCTTTTCGCTCTTCTTCGTATCCTTGGGTGGGTTGCCGCTCGTCGGATTCACGGCGTCGACGTCGCCGACCTCGTCGGTGTAGATGTCGCTGGATCTGCAGCTGGGTGGCCTTGCCGGGGATCGCCGGGTCGCCGAAGTGCGCCGTCCACGTCTTGCCGCTGTTCGTCGGCTCGTCGAGGGTGGCGGTCGTCGACTGCGGGGTGGGCGTGACGGTGACGTCGCGGGTGTTCGTCTCCAGGTCGTTGTTGTCCTCGGCGTAGAACTTCTCGTCGCCATTGACGAACGTGTAGGAGAGGTAGGCGTTGCCGTTGCTGCCGCTCTGGATCGTGTTGATCTTGGTCCACGTGCCCGCGTTCTGCTTGTAGAAGCTGACGGTGCGAGTGCCGTTGGGGAAGTTCGCGTAGAGCTTGACCTGCTGGTTGGCCTCGAACGGCGGATCGATCTTGGTACTTGGTGTCCGACGGCGGCGTGAAGTACATGCTGCCGGAGATGACGTCCTGGTCGTCCACGCCGGGTGCGGCCGACGATGGTGAGGCCAGCAGGGCCGTCGCCAGCAGGCTCGCGGTCGATCGCGGCGAGGGTGGTCTTCAGAGTCTTCATGCGCGTGGTCCCCAGGAGCTCGAAGTGGTGTCGAGGGACCCGGACGTCGCTGCGGACACTCAACCTGCCAATGATGCACCATGCGCGACCATTGCGCACAGAAATTCACTGCGACCGGAGAATGAATTTTGTGGTGACCATCGTCACCCCCGGTAGCGGTCGATGAGCCTCGACAGCACGATCGACGTGTTCGTGTGCCCCACGTTCGCGGTCTCGTCGCGCACCCGCTCCAGGGCGCGCTCCAGATCGCGCACGTCGCGGGCCACGATGTGCAGGATCGCGTCGGCCGGACCCGAAACGGTGGCGGCCACGTGGACCTCGGGAACCTTGGCGAACGACGCCCGCAGCTCATCGGGCGACACCGCGCCCTGACAGTGCACCTCGACATAGGCCTCGGTGGTCCAGCCCATGTGGTCGGGATCGACCACCACCGTGAAGCCGCGGATCACGCCGTCGGCCAGCAGCCGGTCGACGCGTCGTTTCACCGCGGGTGCGGACAGGCCGACGTGGTCGCCGATCGCCCCGTAGCCGGCCCGGCCGTCTTCGAGCAGGTGGTCGAGGATCTTTCGGTCGAGAGCGTCCATGCCTCATCGTCGCAAGAAATCGACGCCGATCGAGTGAATGCACAAGAAATCGCCGTATCAACGGCTGATTTCGGGTTCGTGATGTCGCCTGTCCGCCAACTAGCATTGATTCGTTGTCCACGCGGCGAAGGAGGCCTCCTTGACCATCATCGACACCCGCCACCGCTCCCCCGGTGTCGCGCCGCGTCCGGCCGCCCAGCGACGTCCGCGCCCGCGTCACTACGTGATGTGCGCGCCGACCCACTTCGCCGTCGAGTACTCGATCAACCCGTGGATGGACCCGAACATCCCGGTCGACGCCGGTCGGGCCGCCGTGCAGTGGGAGGTGCTGCGCCACGCCTTCCTGGGCCTGGGCCACCGCGTCGATGTCATCGAGCCCGTCCCCGGACAACCGGACATGGTCTTCGCCGCCAACGGCGGCCTCACGGTCGCGGGCCGCACCTACGGCGCGCGGTTCCGCCACCCCGAGCGGGAGGCCGAGGCCCGGGCGTTCGCCGACTTCCTGCGGGCGCGAGGCCATGACGTCACCGAACCCACCCACGTCAACGAGGGCGAGGGCGACTTCCTCGCGCTCGGCTCGATGATCCTGGCCGGCACCGGGTTCCGCACCGACGTCGCGGCGCACGTCGAGGCCGCGGCCGTGCTCGACCGTCCAGTGGTGTCGCTCGAGCTCGTCGACCCGCGCTTCTACCACCTCGACGTCGCGCTCGCGGTGCTCGATGACGGCGGCGGCGACACCCCGGCCGACATCGCCTACTACCCCGGCGCGTTCAGCCCGCACAGCCGCCGCACGCTGCGCGAGCTGTTCCCGGACGCCGTGCGGGTCTCCGAGCTCGACGCCCTCGTCCTCGGCCTCAACGCCGTCAGTGACGGCCTGAACGTCGTCCTGCCCACCGCGGCCGTGGAGCTCGCCGAGACCCTGCGGGCCCGCGGCTACGTCCCGGTGCCGGTCGAGCTCGGCGAGCTGCTCAAGTCCGGCGGCAGCGTCAAGTGCTGCACGATGGAGCTGCACGCCTGAACGAGGGCGCCGGAACCCGGGCCGATAGTTTGGATCCCATGGTCAGCGACGTCGAGGCACACCTGCCCACCTTCATCATCATCGGCGCGATGAAGTGCGGCACGACGAGCCTGCACCTGCACCTGAAGAAGCATCCCGACATCTCGATGTCGGCGAAGAAGGAGACCGACTACTTCCTCGGCCCGGACGTCCACCAGAACTCCCTGGAGTGGTACGCGAGCCAGTTCGACCCGGCGAAGTCCATCCGCGGCGAGAGCAGCACCAACTACACCAAGATCTATCTCTACCCCGGCGTCCCGGAGCGCATCCACGCCATGGTGCCGGACGTCCAGCTGGTGTTCACCGCCCGCGACCCGATCTCGCGGATCGCCTCGGACTGGATGCACAACCGCAGCAACGGGCGCGAGACGCGGACGTTCGCGAAGGCCATCCGCCAGGATCCCAAGTACGTCGACACCTCCAGCTACGCCCGTCAGCTCGCTCCGTACGTGGAGCTGTTCGGGCGCGACAAGCTCCTCATCGTGGATGCGCAGACCCTCAAGGACGACACCGACGACGCGGTGCGCACCGTCGTCGAGTTCGTCGGCGCCAAGACCGACGTGCCGCTCGACACCAGCAAGGTCCACCACGTCACGGAGCGGAAGACCGAGCCGTCGTCCGCCCATCGCCAGCTGCGTCGGCTGGGGCTGCACGAGAATCGAGCCGCCGCCAAGCTCGTGGACGCCCTGCCCGGGCGGTTCCGCGCGCGGCAGCCGGTCGTCCCGACCGCCGGTCGAGGGCGCGGACCTGGAGCTGTTGCGCGGAGCGCTGGCCGACGATGCCGCCGCGTTCCGCCGCCTGAGCGGCCTGCCGTTCGACCACTGGCAGGTCTGAGGAGCGGTCAGGCCATCCAGTCGATCATGCGGCGGGCCAGCTCGGGCCCGGCGTCCTCCTGGATGAAGTGACCGGCCCGGATGCGGTCGTGCGGTTGCCCCTTCGCGCCCGGCACGTGCTCGATGAGCGGCCGGTCCCCCTTGCCGAGGATCGGGTCGTGCGTGCCGTAGATCGCCAGGAAAGGCTTGTCGAAGCCACCGAGTGCCTCCCAGGCCGCACGGTTGGCCTGGACGGCAATGTCCTCGGGATCGGTCGGCACCAGCATCGGCAACGCCCTCGCGCCCGCCTGGTACTTCGACGACGGGAAGGGGGCGTCATAGGCGGCCCGCACCCGACGGCCTGCCCGCGTGATGCTGGCCGCCTCCACGAACCATCCGGAGGGGAACACCGGCGTCCACCTGGCAAAGGTTCGCCAGGCCCGGAAGGCGAGCGGGGTGCCGTGCCGTGCCGTGGGCAGGAAGCCGTTGCTGGCGACGATCCGCGCGAACCGCTCCGGCTGCTCGCCGGCGATGCGGAGCCCGATCAGCGAGCCCCAGTCCTGGCCGAAGAGGGTGATGCCGTCGAGGCCGAGCGTGTCCATCCAGGCGACGACCCAGGTGACGTGCCGCTGGTAGGAGTAGTCGCTGATCTTCGTCGGCTTGTCAGACTTGCCGAAGCCGATGAAGTCCGGTGCGAGCACGCGGTAGCCGGCCTCGACGAGCGGCGGGATCATCGTGCGATAGAGGTAGCTCCAGGTGGGCTCGCCGTGCAGCAGCACGACGACCTCGCCGTCGCGGGGGCCCTCGTCGACGTAGTGCATGCGCAGGGCGTCACCCTCGCCGGAGTCGACGGTGAGCCAGTGCGGCTCGAACGGATAGTCGGTCAGGTCGGCGAACCGCTCGTCGGGCGTGCGGAGGATGTCCACGACTAGGCCTGGAGCGCCTCGTCGATGCGCCGGGCGATCTCGTCGACGTCGCCCATGCCGTCGACCTCGCGGAGCAGGCCGCGCTCCCCGTAGATCTTGAGCAGCGGCGTCGTCTCGGCGGTGTAGACCTCTTGACGGTGCCGGATGACCTCTTCGGTGTCGTCGGCGCGGCCGCTGGTCTCGGCCCGCTTCAGCAGGCGGGCGATGAGCTCCTCGGCGTCGACCACCAGGGCGATGACCACGTCGAGCGGGCGGCCGAGCTCGGCCAGCATCGCATCGAGCGTGTCGACCTGGTCGACCGTGCGCGGGTAGCCGTCGAGGATGAAGGACGCGGCGTCGTCGCGCGAGATGCGGTCCTTGACCATCGCGTTGGTGACCTCGTCGGGCACGTACTCGCCGGCGTCCATGTACCGCTGCGCCTGCTGGCCGAGCTCGGTCTGCTCCTTGACGTTGGCGCGGAAGATGTCGCCGGTGGAGATGTGTGCGGCCCCGATCCGCTCGGCGAGTGCGCCGGCCTGGGTTCCCTTGCCCGCACCGGGCGGGCCCATGAGGATCAGGCGCATCAGCGGAGGAACCCTTCGTAGTTGCGCTGCTGGAGCTGGCTCTCGATCTGCTTCACCGTGTCGAGGCCGACGCCGACGATGATCAGGATCGTGGTGCCGCCGAAGGGGAAGTTCTGGCTCGCGCCGAGCAGGGCGATGGCGATCATCGGGATGAGCGCGATGAGACCGAGGTAGAGCGCACCGGGCGCGGTGATGCGGCTCAGCACGTAGGCGAGGTAGTCCTGCGTCGGCCGGCCGGCGCGGATGCCCGGGATGAAGCCGCCGTACTTCTTCATGTTGTCGGCCACCTCCTCGGGGTTGAAGGTGATCGCCACGTAGAAGTACGTGAAGAAGATGATCATCGCGAAGTAGCTGATCATGTAGTACGGGTGGTCGCCGCGCACGAGGTACGCGTTGATGAACGACGACGCCCCGCCCTCGGGCTGGAACTGCGAGTACAGCGCCGGGAGGTACATGAGGCTGGAGGCGAAGATGACCGGGATGATGCCGGCCTGGTTGACCTTCAGCGGGATGTAGGTGGACGAGCCGCCGAACATCCGGCGTCCGACCATGCGCTTGGCGTACTGCACCGGGATGCGTCGCTGCGCCTGCTCGATGAAGATGACGCCGGCCACGACGACGAGCCCGACCATCAGCACGATGACGAAGGTGGTCCAGCCCTTCTGCTGCTTGATCAGCCACAGTGCGCCGGGGAAGGTGGCGACGACCTGCGCGAAGATCAGGATCGACATGCCGTTGCCGATGCCGCGGTCGGTGATGAGCTCACCGAGCCACATGATGACGGCGGTGCCCGACACCATGACGAGCACGATCAGCAGGTACTCCAGGATCGAGTCGTTGTGGTACATCAGGTCGCCGCACTCGGCGCCGCCGAACAGCTGCCCGCTGCGGGCGAGGGCGACGATGCCGGTGGCCTGGAGGATCGCCAGGCCGAGCGTCAGGTAGCGCGTGTACTGGGTGATCTTCGCCTGGCCGGCCTGACCCTCCTTCTTCAGCGTCTCCAGCCGCGGGATGACCACGACGAGCAGCTGCAAGATGATGCTCGCGGTGATGTACGGCATGATGCCGAGCGCGAACACGGTGAGCTGGAGCAGCGCACCGCCGGAGAACACGTTGATGAGCGCGAACAGGCTGCTGTTCTCGCCCTGCGCGGCGATGTCGACGCATTCGCGCACGTTGGCCACGTTGATGCCCGGCGCCGGCATCGTGGAACCGAGCCGGAACAGCACGATGATGCCGAGGACGAACAGAATCTTGCGCCGCAGGTCCGGTGTCCGGAACGCGTTGGCGAAGGCGCTGAGCACTTCCGGTCCTCCTCGGGCCGTCGGGACTGTGCCGGGGTGACTCTAACAGTCACCCACTAGCGGCAAGCGGGCGTCACAGCTGGGTGACGCTACCGCCCGCCGCCTCGATCTTGGTGCGCGCCGAGCCGGAGAAGTGGTGCGCCGTGACGTTGACCTTGACCGTGAGGTCGCCCCCGCCGAGCACCTTGACCCGGTGGCCCTTGCGCACCGCGCCGGCCGCCACCAGGGCGTCGACGTCGACGTCGCCACCCTTCGGGAACAGCTCGCCGAGCCGCGCGACGTTGACGACCTGGTACTCCTCGCGGAACGGGTTCTTGAACCCCTTCAGCTTGGGCAGGCGCATGTGGATCGGGACCTGTCCACCCTCGAACCCGGCCGGCACCTGGTAGCGGGCCTTGGTGCCCTTGGTGCCGCGACCGGCGGTCTTGCCCTTGTGTCCGCCCTCGCCTCGACCCACGCGGGTCTTGGCGGTCTTGGCTCCGGGGGCGGGGCGCAGGTGATGCAGCTTGAGCGCCATGTCAGTCAACCTCCTCGACGTCCACGAGGTGCGGAATGGAATTCACCATGCCGCGGATCTCTGGACGATCCTCCTTGACGACGACATCGCCGACGCGCTTCAGGCCCAGCGAGCGCAGGGTGTGCCGCTGGTTCTGCTGGCGTCCGATGCCGGACTTGATCTGGGTGACCTGGAGCTTCGTCACGAGGCACCCGCTCCGGCCGCAGCCTTGTCCTCGGCCTGGGCCGCGGCCTCGGCGACGCCGTCCTTGCCGGCCTTGAGGAGTGCCGCCGGGGCGACCTCCTCGACCGTGAGGCCGCGGCGCTGCGCCACGTCCTCGGGGGACTCCAGCGTCTTGAGGGCCTCGACGGTGGCGTGCACGATGTTGATCGCGTTCGACGAGCCGAGCGACTTGCTCAGCACGTCGTGGACGCCGGCGGCCTCCAGCACGGCGCGCACCGGACCACCGGCGATGACACCGGTACCGGGCGAGGCCGGACGCAGGAAGACGACACCGGCGGCCTTCTCACCCTGCACCGGGTGCGGGATGGTGCCCTGGATGCGCGGGACGCGGAAGAAGCTCTTCTTGGCCTCCTCGACACCCTTCGCGATCGCGGTGGGCACCTCCTTGGCCTTGCCGTAGCCGACGCCGACCTGGCCGTCGCCGTCACCGACGATCACCAGGGCGGTGAAGCTGAAGCGACGTCCGCCCTTGACGACCTTGGCCACACGATTGATCGTGACGACCTTCTCGATGTAGTTGGACTTGTCGCCGCCCCGGTCGCCTCCGCGACCTCGGCGGTCGCCGCCACCGCGGCGCTGTTGGGTGCTCATCAGAACTCCAGTCCTGCTTCACGGGCGCCGTCGGCAAGTGCCGCGACGCGTCCTGCGTACTTGTTGCCGGCCCGGTCGAAGACGACCGTGTCGATACCGGCGGTCTTCGCCCGGTCGGCGACCAACGCGCCGACCTTGCGGGCCTTGGCGGTCTTGTCGTCCGACGACGCGCGCAGGTCGGCTTCCATCGTCGAGGCCGACACCAGGGTGCGGCCCTCGAGGTCGTTGACGACCTGCGCGACGATGTGCTTGCTCGACCGGGTGACGACGAGGCGCGGACGCTCCGCCGAGCCCTCGAGCCGCTTGCGGCCCCGAACCTGACGGCGCAGGCGCGAGGCGGTGCGGCCAGTCGTGTTCTTCCGCTGCTTGATGGAGATCGCCATGGTCACTTACCAGCCTTTCCGGCCTTGCGCAGCACGCGCTCGCCGGCGTAGCGCACGCCCTTGCCCTTGTACGGCTCGGGCTTGCGGAGCTTGCGGATGTTCGCGGCGACCTCGCCGACCAGCTGCTTGTCGATGCCGTGCACGGCGAACTTCACCGGCGACTCCACCGAGAACGTGATGCCCTCGGGGGCTTCGAACGGCACGACGTGGCTGTAGCCGAGGTCGAGCTCGATGGCGGCGGGGCCCTTGGCGCGGACGCGGTAGCCGACGCCGACGATCTCGAGCTTCTTCTCATAGCCCTCGGTGACGCCGAGGACCATGTTGTTGATCAGCGTGCGGCTGAGGCCGTGCAGGGCCTTGCTCTCCCGCTCGTCGTCGGGACGGTCCACCTCGAGGCTGCCGTCCTCACCACGGGCCACCGTGATGGGCTCGGCGACGGTGTGGGCGAGCTCGCCCTTGGGGCCCTTGACGCGGACGTCCTGGCCTTCGATGGTCACTTCGACACCCATGGGAACGGTGACGGGCATCTTGCCGATTCGCGACATAGTGCTCTTCCTCTCCGTTCTCACCAGACGTAGGCGAGAACTTCTCCGCCTACGCCCTTGTTGTTGGCCTGCCGGTCGGTCAGGAGACCCTGGCTCGTGGAGATGATCGCCACGCCGAGGCCACCGAGCACCTTGGGCAGGTGGGTGGACTTCGCATAGACCCGCAGGCCGGGCTTGCTGATGCGGCGGATGCCGGCGATCGAGCGCTCGCGGTGCGGGCCGTACTTGAGGGTGATGGTGAGCGTCTTGCCCACTTCGCCCTCAGCCGGCTCGGCGACCGCGAAGCCGGTGATGTAGCCCTCCTGCTTGAGGATCTCGGCGACGCCGACCTTCAGCTTGGAGTGCGGCATCGTGACCGCGTCGTGGTACGCCTGGTTGCCGTTGCGGACACGCGTCAGCATGTCTGCGATCGGATCGGTCATCGTCATGGTCGTGTGTTCCATTCCTGCCGTGGTTTCGCCCTGGTGGTCCAGGAGACCTACGGCCGTCGGGTAGTGGTGGTTACCAGCTGCTCTTGGTGACGCCGGGGAGCTCGCCGCGGTGCGCCATCTCGCGCAGGCAGATGCGGCAGAGGCCGAACTTGCGGTAGACCGACTTCGGTCGACCGCAACGCTGGCACCGGGTGTAACCGCGCACCGCGAACTTGGGCTTCTTCGCTGCCTTGTTCCTGAGTCCGGTCTTCGCCATGTCAGTTCTCCTTGACTGTGTGCATTTAACGCTCCGCGTAGGGGAAGCCGAGCCGGGTGAGCAGCGCGCGTCCCTCGTCGTCGTTCGTCGCCGTGGTGACGATGGTGATGTCCATGCCGCGCGAGCGGTCGACCTTGTCCTGGTCGATCTCGTGGAACATGGCCTGCTCGGTGAGCCCGAACGTGTAGTTGCCGCGGCCGTCGAACTGCCGGGGGCTGAGCCCGCGGAAGTCGCGGATGCGGGGCAGCGCCAGCGTGAGCAGGCGGTCGAGGAACTCCCACATGCGGTCGCCGCGCAGCGTGACGTGCGCGCCGATCGGCATGCCCTCGCGCAGCTTGAACTGGGCGATGGACTTGCGGGCCTTGGTGACCTGCGGCTTCTGGCCGGTGATGGCCGTGAGGTCGCGGAGGGCGCCCTCGATCAGCTTGCCGTCGCGGGCCGCCTCGCCGACGCCCATGTTGACGACGATCTTGGTCAGGCCCGGGACCTGCATGACGTTCTGGAAGCCGAACTCCTCGCGGAGCGCGGGAACGATCTCCTCGCGGTACCGCGCCTTCAGGCGCGGGGCCTCGATGGTGCCCGCGCCAGATGTCGCCTTTGACTCAGCCATGCTCAGATCTCCTTCCCGGTCTTCTTCGAGATGCGCACGCTGCGGTGCGCGGGGTACGTGGTTCCGTCCGGTCGGGTCTTCGTCACGTCGTCGCGGCGGAACCCGATCCGCGAGGTGGACTTGCCGCCGTCGGCGTCGACCACGAGCATCACGTTCGACACGTGGATGGGCGCCTCGACGGTGATGATGCCGCCGGTGGTGGCACCGCGCTCACCCTGGCCGATCCTGGTGTGCCGCTTGACCCGGTTGACACCTTCGACGATGACGCGGTCGGCGTCGGTCAGGACCTCGATGACCTTGCCCTCGGCGCCCTTGTCGTTGCCGGCGATGACCTTGACCTGGTCACCCTTCTTGATGCTGACGGTCTTGTTGGTCGCCATCTCAGAGCACCTCCGGAGCGAGCGAGATGATGCGCATGAACTTCTTGTCGCGCAGCTCGCGGCCCACTGGGCCGAAGATGCGCGTGCCGCGCGGGTCGCCGTCGGCCTTGAGGAGCACCGCGGCGTTCTCGTCGAACTTGATGTACGAGCCGTCGGGACGACGACGCTCCTTGACGGTGCGCACGATG
Source organism: uncultured Actinomycetota bacterium (assembly GCA_963695295.1). Classification (GTDB taxonomy): domain Bacteria; phylum Actinomycetota; class Actinomycetes; order Propionibacteriales; family Nocardioidaceae; genus Aeromicrobium. The sequence goes on from OY968771.1 coordinate 814,189, forward strand.
ACGGCCTTGACGACCTCACCCTTCTTGACGTTGCCGCCGGGGATCGCGTCCTTGACGGTGGCGACGATGGTGTCGCCGATACCGGCATAACGACGACCTGAGCCGCCGAGCACCCGGATGCAAAGGATCTCCTTCGCACCGGTGTTGTCGGCGACCTTCAGTCGCGACTCCTGCTGAATCATCGGACGTCTCCTACTTGGCCTTCTCGAGGATCTCGACCAGGCGCCAGCGCTTGGTCGCGGACAGCGGACGGGTCTCCATGATGCGAACCCGGTCGCCGATGCCCGCGCTGTTCTCCTCGTCGTGGGCCTTGAGCTTGATGTTGCGACGCAGCACCTTGCCGTAGAGGGCGTGCTTGACGCGCTCCTCGACGTCGACGACGACGGTCTTGTTCATCTTGTCGCTGACGACGAGGCCCTCGCGGACCTTGCGTGCGGTTCTGTCGGTCACTGAAATGTCCTTCTCGTTCATGCGTCGACCGCCTCGATGATGCCGAGCTCGCGCTCGCGGATGACGGTGTAGATGCGCGCGATCTCTCGGCGCACGGTCTTCAGGCGGGCGGAGTTGTCGAGCTGCCCGGTGGCGTTCTGGAACCGCAGGTTGAACAGCTCCTCCTTGGCGTCACGGAGCTTCTCCTCGAGCGCCTCGGCGTCGAGGGCTCGCAGCTCCGCCGCTGACGTGGATGCTGCCATCAGAGCTCACCTGTCTCTCGGGTGATGAAACGCGCCTTCATGGGGAGCTTGTGGATGGCGCGACGCATCGCCTCGCGGGCGACGTCCTCGGTGACGCCGGACAGCTCGAACATGACGCGTCCGGCCTTGACGTTGGCCACCCACCACTCCGGCGAGCCCTTGCCCGAGCCCATGCGGGTCTCGGCGGGCTTCTTGGTCAGCGGGCGGTCCGGGTAGATGTTGATCCAGACCTTGCCGCCGCGCTTGATGTGGCGCGTCATGGCGATACGAGCGGACTCGATCTGCCGGTTGGTCACGTAGTGACCTTCCATCGCCTGGATGCCGAAGTCGCCGAAGGCGAGCTCGGTGCCGCCCTTGGCCATGCCGCGGCGCTTGGGGTGGTGCTGCTTGCGGTACTTGACCCGTCGTGGCATCAACATCAGCTGGTCCCTCCCTCTGCTGCCGGGGCGGCCTCCGCGGCCGGAGCCGCGCTCGCGGCCGGGTGCCGCACTGGTGGCGGGTGCCGGCGCGCCTGCGGTGGACGGTGCGTCCGGACCGGCGTCGCGTCCGGGACGACGTCCGCGCTGGGGGCGCGAGCGGCCGGGTGCCGCCGCACGCTTGGCCGCCTCGGCCTCACGCTCGGCACGGGTTCCGGCGACCTCGCCCTTGTAGATCCAGACCTTCACGCCGATGCGGCCGAAGGTCGTGCGGGCCTCGTAGAAGCCGTAGTCGACGTCGGCACGCAGCGTGTGCAAGGGCACGCGGCCCTCGCGGTAGAACTCCGAGCGGCTCATCTCGGCGCCGCCGAGGCGGCCCGAGCACTGGATGCGGATGCCCTTGGCGCCGCTGCGCATGGTGGTCTGCATCGCCTTGCGCATGGCCCGGCGGAACTGGACCCGGCCGGAGAGCTGCTCGGCGACGCCTTGCGCGACGAGCTGGGCGTCGAGCTCGGGAGCCTTGACCTCGAGGATGTTGAGCTGCACCTGCTTGCCGGTGAGCTTCTCCAGGTCGCCACGGATCCGGTCGGCCTCGGCGCCACGGCGGCCGATGACGATGCCCGGTCGGGCGGTGTGGATGTCGACGCGGACGCGGTCGCGGGTGCGCTCGATCTCCACGCGGCTGATGCCGGCGCGATCCATGCCCTTGGTGAGCATCTTGCGGATCTTGACGTCCTCACCGACGTAGCTGGAGTAGAGCTTGTCGGCGTACCACCGGCTCTTGTGGTCGGTGGAGATGCCGAGTCGGAACCCGTGCGGGTTGATCTTTTGTCCCACGATCAGGCTCCCTTCGTGCTCGTGGTGTCGGTGGTGGCTCGCCGCCCGGTGCCTCGCGGCTCTGCCTCGGCCGGCGTGAGGACGACCGTCAGGTGGCTGGAGCGCTTGAGGATGCGGTTGGCCGCGCCCTTGGCGCGCGGGCGCCAGCGCTTCATGGTCGGGCCCTCGTCGACGTGCACCTGGCTGACGACCAGGTTGCCCCGGTCGAGGTCCTCGGTGGTCTCGGCGTTGGCGACGGCGGACTCGACGAGCTTGTAGAAGTTCTCGGCGGCGGCCTGCGGTGCGAACTTCAGCAGCGCCAGCGCCTCCTCGACCTCCAGGCCACGGATCAGGTCGCCGACGCGGCGGGCCTTCTGCGGGGTGACACGGGTGAACCGCGCCACGGCGAAGGCGCCGGGCGCACCGCCCAGCAGACGCTCGCGGCGGGCGCTCACGTTTTCACGGGTTGCTGCACTCATGCTCGCCTCGCCTTCCGGTCGTCCTTCTCGTGACCGCGGAACGTACGGGTCGGGGCGAACTCGCCCAGCTTGTGACCGACCATCGCGTCGGTGATGAACACCGGCACGTGCTTGCGGCCGTCGTGCACGGCGATCGTGTGTCCGATGAAGGACGGCAGGATCATCGAGCGACGCGACCAGGTCTTGATCACGGTGTGGGTCCCGGCCTCGTTCTGGGCGTCCACCTTCTTGGTGAGGTGGTCGTCCACGAAGGGACCCTTCTTCAAACTGCGTGGCATTCGTCAGGCCTTCCTCAGCGTCCGGACTTGCGACGGCGGACGATCATCTGGTCACTGGGCTTGCTCTTGCGGGTACGGCCCTCGGGCTTGCCCCACGGGGAGACGGGGTGACGGCCACCGGAGGTCTTGCCCTCGCCGCCGCCGTGCGGGTGGTCGACCGGGTTCATCGCGACACCGCGGACGGTCGGGCGCTTGCCCTTCCAGCGGTTGCGGCCGGCCTTGCCCCAGCTGATGTTGGACTGCTCGGCGTTGCCGACCTCGCCGATGCTGGCGCGGCAGCGGACGTCGACGTAGCGCATCTCGCCGGACGGCAGGCGGAGCTGGGCTCGGCTGCCCTCCTTGGCGACGAGCTGGACGCGGGCTCCGGCGGAGCGGCCCATCTTGGCGCCGCCACCGGGACGGAGCTCGATGGCGTGGATGACGGTGCCGACCGGGATGTTGCGCAGCGGCAGGTTGTTGCCGATCTTGATGTCGGAGCCGACACCGGCCTCGACCGTCTGGCCCTGCTTGAGGCCGTCGGGGCAGATGATGTAGCGCTTCTCGCCGTCGGCGTAGTGCAGCAGCGCGATGCGGGCGGTGCGGTTGGGGTCGTACTCGATGTGAGCGACCTTGGCCGGCACGCCGTCCTTGTCGTTGCGACGGAAGTCGATGACCCGGTAGGCGCGCTTGTGGCCGCCGCCCTGGTGCCGCGTGGTGATGCGTCCCTGGTTGTTGCGCCCGCCCTTCTTGGGCAGGGGCTCCACGAGGGACTTCTCCGGCGTCGTGCGCGTGACCTCGGCGAAGTCGGCGACGCTCGAGCCGCGACGACCCGGGGTGGTGGGCTTGTACTTGCGAATGGCCATATCAATAAGTCCTCAACTGTGCCGTCTCAACTGGGGCTCGAGAAGATGTCAATGCTCTGACCGGCAGCCACGCTGACGATCGCGCGCTTGGTGTTCTTGCGTCGGCCGATCCCGTTGCGGGTCCGGCGAACCTTGCCCTTGCGGTTCAGGGTGTTGACCGCGGTGACCTTGACGCCGAAGATCTTCTCGACGGCGATCTTGATCTCGGTCTTGTTGGCGTCGGGGTGCACCACGAAGGTGTACTTGTTGTCGTCGAGCAGACCGTAGGTCTTCTCGCTCACGACCGGAGCGATGAGGACGTCGCGGTGGCTGTGGTGCGCGGTCACTGGTCGTCACCTGTCTTCTTCGCCGGGGCCTTCTTGGCGGCCGTCTTCTTCGCCGGAGCCTTCTTGGCGGTCGTCTTCTTGGCCGGAGCCTTCTTGGCCGCGGTCTTCTTCGCCGGGGCCTTCTCGGCCGCCGACTTCTTCGCCGGGGCCTTCTTCGCCGCCGACTTCTTCGCCGGAGCCTCGTCGGCGGTGTCCTTCTTCGCCGCCGGGGCCTTCTTCGCCGCCTTCTTGGCGGGGGCCTTCTTCGCCGTCTTCTTGGCCGGCGCCTTCTCGGTCTCGGTGACGGCCTTGCTCAGCGTGATGGTGCCGACGCCCTCGCCGGAGCGGGCGGCCACGAACGCGTCGTAGGCGGCCTTGGTGAAGACCAGGTCGTCGCTGCGGAGCACGTCGTAGGTGTTGAGCTGGTCGAACGTGATCAGCTCGACGTCGGGGACGTTGCGCAGGCTCTTGACGGTGAGCGAGTCGTCGCGGTTGACGACGACCAGCACGCGCGGACGGCTGGTGATGTCGCGCAGCGTGGCGAGCGCGGCCTTCGTCGACGGCGTGTTGCCGCCGGCCAGGTGGTCGACCACGTGGACGCGTCCGCTGCGGGCCCGGTCGGAGAGGGCACCGCGCAGGGCGGCAGCCTTCATCTTCTTCGGGGTGCGCTGGTCGTAGGAGCGCGGCGTCGGGCCGTGCACGATGCCACCGCCGGCGTACTGCGGCGCGCGGATCGAGCCCTGGCGCGCGCGGCCGGTGCCCTTCTGGCGGTACGGCTTGCGCCCGCCGCCGCGGACCTCGCCGCGCGACTTGACGTCGGCGGAGCCTTGCCGGGCCGCAGCGAGCTGGGCCACGACGACCTGGTGGATGAGTGGGATGTTGACCTGCACGTCGAAGATGTCGACGGGCAGCTCGACGTCAAGCGTCTTGGTCATGAGGTCAGGCCCCCTTCGCTGCGGATCGGATGACGACGAGCGCGCCCTTGGGGCCGGGGACTGAGCCCTTGACGAGGATGACGCCCTTCTCGACGTCGACCGCGTGGACGGTGAGGTTCTGGGTGGTGACGGTGTCGCTGCCCATGCGGCCGGCCATGCGCAGGCCCTTGAAGACGCGGCCCGGGGTGGCACAGCCGCCGATCGAGCCGGGCTTGCGGTGGTTGCGGTGCGCGCCGTGGGAGGCGCCGACACCGTGGAAGCCGTGTCGCTTCATGACGCCGGCGAAGCCCTTGCCCTTGCTGGTGGCCGTGACGTCGACGAGGTCGCCGGCGGCGAAGATCTCCGGGGAGATCTCCTGGCCGAGGGTGAAGTCCTCGATGGCCTCGGTGCGGATCTCGACCATGTGGCGGCGGGGGGTGACGCCGGCCTTCGCGAAGTGGCCCGTGGCCGGCTTGTTGACCTTGCGGCCGTCGATCTCGCCGAAGCCGAGCTGGACGGCGCTGTAGCCGTCGGTCTCGCGGGTGCGGATCTGGGTGACGACGTTGGTGTCGGCGGCGAGGACCGTGACCGGGACGATCCGGTTGTCGGCGTCCCAGACCTGGGTCATGCCGAGCTTGCGACCGAGGAGGCCGCGTGCGGTGGCGGTGCTGCTGGTGCTCATGCTGCGTCCTCCTTCAGAGCTTGATCTCGATGTCGACGCCGGCCGGGAGGTCGAGGCGCATGAGCGAGTCGACGGTCTTCGGCGTCGGGTCGATGATGTCGATGAGCCGCTTGTGGGTGCGCATCTCGAAGTGCTCGCGGCTGTCCTTGTACTTGTGCGGCGAACGGATCACGCAGAACACGTTCTTCTCCGTGGGCAACGGCACCGGGCCCGCGACCGTTGCACCCGTGCGCGTGACCGTGTCGACGATCTTGCGCGCCGAGGTGTCGATGACCTCGTGGTCGTAGGCCTTGAGCCGGATACGGATCTTCTGTCCCGCCATGCTCTCGTCGTCCTTCTCTCGTACCGCTGATGTCTCGTCTCGCCCCGGGCGGGGGAGCGATCATGTCACTCCTACCGCCGACCCCCGAGGTCGGGCGTGTCGCGGCATACTCGCGCGCAGAACACTGGCCGATCTCGAGTTGGATGGTTGGACCCGCAGTGGGTGCCACTCGGGAGTGACACGCGTCGCGAGTCGGGACGGGCCTCAGGTTCGGCGCCACAGTGGTGACCGGAGTGAGATTCCAGTCGTGCGACACCCCAGCGGACCGGCCGGAGCAACCGCACTAGTCTGACAGACCTGCACCGCCGAACACAAATCGGTCAGGTGGCGAGCTCCAGGGCCCGTTCGGCGAGTGGGAGCGCGGCCGCCCGATCGGCGGGGACCAGCCCCAGACGCGTGCGCCGATCCACCAGATCGTCGACGTCCGCGGCACCCTCGTGGGTCACGCCGAACACCAGCTCGGCCAGCGTCACACCGCGCGGACCGGGCGCGATCAGCTCGGCCTCGGAGAGCCCGGTGGTGGCGATGGCGTCGTCGATCACGAGCCGGGCCTCGGTGCCGAACCGGCGCACCAGTCGCGCCGGTTCCTCGAGTCCGGCCAGCACGTCGCGCGGCGCCGCACCGAGCAGGGGCAGGTCACGGGTGCGGCACGCTCCGGGCGCCAGGCCGGTCGCGTCGACGGCGTCCTCGGCCATCTGCCGGTAGGTCGTGAGCTTGCCGCCGACGACGGTGACCACGCCGCTGCGGGACCTCACCACGGCGTGCTTGCGGGAGAGGTCGGCACTGGATCCCTCGGCCTCCAGCAGTGGTCGGAGCCCGGCGAAGGACCCGACCACGTCGGATCGCCGCAGCGGTTGCGCGAGCGCCGCGGCGACGACGTCGAGCAAGAACCCGATCTCGGCCTCGGTCGGCTCGGGCACATCGGGGACCGGCCCGTCGACCGGCTCGTCGGTGAGCCCCACGTAGATGGTGCCGTCGGACTGCGGCAGCGCGAACACGAACCGGCTGGTGCTGCCCGGAACCGGGGCCGAGAGCGCGCAGGACAGGCCGGGGATCGTCTCCGCGCGCAGCACCACATGGGTCCCGCGGCTCGGCTTCAGCCGGATGTCGTCGACCAGCGCGCCGGCCCACACACCCGCGGCGTTGACCACCCCTCGGGTGGCCACCGTCCGGGTCTGTCCGCTGAGCTCGTCCCGGAGGTCCACCGAGGTGCCGGTCGCCGCCAGCACCCGCACGTGGGTGCGCACCTGGGCACCGTGCGCTGCGGCGGTGCGGGCCAGGCACGTCACGAACCGGGCATCGTCCTCGAGCTGACCGTCCCAGTAGGTCAGGCCGGCCCGCAGGCCGGCGGGACGCAGTCCCGGAACCATCCGCAACGCCTCGGCGCGCGAGACCCGACGCGGCCGGGGCAGGGTTCGGCGGCTGGTGCCGGCGGCGAGGCGGAGGGCGTCACCGGCCCAGAAACCCATCGTGGCCAGTGCCGCCTGGGTGCGGGAGACGCTGCCCATGAGCGGCAGCAGCCACGCCAGCGGGCGGGTGAGGTGGGGTGCCGTGCGCTCCATCAAGATGCCGCGCTCGACCGCGCTCTCGCGCGCGATGCCGACCTGGCCGGAGGCGAGGTAGCGCAGGCCGCCATGCACCAGCTTGCTGGACCAGCGCGACGTGCCGAAGGCGACGTCGTGGGCGTCGACCGCGAGCACGCTCAGCCCCCGGGACGCGGCGTCGAGGGCGACGCCGGCACCGGTGACCCCGAGGCCGACGACGACCAGGTCGACCTGGTCCGGCGCTCCGGCGAAGCCGTGGTGAATCCTCATGCGGCGAGGTACCTCCGGACGAGCTCGGTGAGCTCCTGGTCGAGCCGGGCCTCGGTGCGGTCGCGGTCGGTCATGGTCGACGCGGACAGCAGGAACCCGTGAGCGGCGAGAACGAGGGCGCGAGCGATCAGCACGGGGTCGCCGTCGCGGACATCCCCGTCGATCTGGGCCCTGGCGATCCGCTCGCTGAGCAGGTCGAGCACGGCGTCCTGGGAGCGTCCGCGCCGGGTGAGCAGATACGGCAGCAAGAGCTCCGGGTCGACGTCGACGATCCGACGGACCAGCTCGTCGTTGCGGAGCGCCGACACGGCGCCGACCAGGCCGGCGGCGATGCGCTCGGGCCACGGACCGGTCAGTTCGTCGGTGGACGCGAGGTCGCCGACGACTTCCGCCCACTCGCGCGTCATCAGGTCGCGAAACAGCGACGGCATGTCGGGATAGGTGCGATAGACCGTCATCCGCGAGACTCCGGCGCGCCGGGCGACGTCGGTCAGGGTGGTGCGTCGCCAGCCGACGCTGAGGATCGACTCCCTCGTCGCGTCGAGCAGCCGGTCCGCCGTGCTCGTGCCTGTAGCGCTCTCGGGACCGCTCCGCTCGATCGTGGGGGTGTTACGAAGTGACGTCATGTGTCACACTGTACGCCATGACCCTCGAGATGCACCCCCAGCGCTGGGGCGACCCGGCCGAGGCCGAATCTCTTCCGGATCCCGTGCGGGACCTGGTCGACTCCGTCATCGGCACCCGCGACACTCCCGCCGTGGCGGAGGTGACGGTGCCCGCCTGCGCGCTGTCGGACGACCAGGTGGCGTCCCTGCGGTCGGCGGTCGGCGACGACGCCGTGCTCACCGACGACGACACCCGCCGCCTCCGCACTCGGGGCAAGTCCACTCCCGACCTGCTGCGCGCACGCGCCGGCGACCTGGACGACGCACCGGACGTGGTGGTGCGTCCCGGCTCCCACGAGGACGTCGCCGCGGTGCTGGCCTGGGCCGCGGAGCACCACGTCGCCGTGGTGCCGTTCGGCGGCGGTACCTGCGTCACGGGCGGGCTGGCGGCCCGACGCGACGGCTACGCCGGTTTGATCAGCCTCGACCTGGTCCGTCTCGACCAGCTGCTGTCGGTCGATGAGGTCTCGATGACCGCCGTGCTCCAAGCGGGCCTGCGCGGCCCGGCCGCCGAGGCTGCGCTCGCGGAGCACGGGCTGACCCTCGGCCACTTCCCGCAGTCGTTCGAGTTCGCGTCGATCGGCGGGTTCGCGGCCACCCGATCCAGCGGCCAGTCGTCGGCCGGTTTCGGCCGCTTCGACGACATGGTCGTCGGCCTGCGGGTCGCCACCCCCATCGGCGACCTGGTGGCAGGCTCCTCCCCCGCCAACGCGGCCGGTCCGGACCTGCGGGAGGTCGTCATGGGCTCGGAGGGCACGCTGGGCGTGATCACCGAGGTCACGGTGCGGGTTCGCCCGGTCGCCGCCGAGAAGACCTACGCCGCATGGTCGTTCCCGTCGTTCGCCGAGGGAGCGGACGCCATACGCACCCTGGCCCAGCGTCGACAGCTGCCCACGGTGCTGCGGCTCTCCGACGAGGCCGAGACCATGGTCAACCTGGCCAGCCAGAGCGACGTCGGCGGCGACAGCGTCACCGGCTGCCTGATGATCGTGGGCCACGAGGGTGCATCCGTCGCGGCGCGTCGAGCCGAGGTGGCCGACGTGCTGTCCTCGCTCGGCGGCACCGAGCTCGGCGAGGAACGCGGCCGCAGCTGGGAGCAGGGCCGGTTCCATGCCCCCTACCTCCGCGACTCGATGCTCGATCTCGGCGTTCTGGTCGAGACGCTCGAGACGGCGACGTTCTGGTCCAACCGCGAACGCGTCTACACCGACGTCAAGCAGGCGCTGGAGGGGTCGCTGGGTGACGGGACGCTGGTGCTGTGCCACATCTCGCACGTCTACGAGACCGGGTGCTCGCTCTACTTCACCGTGGCTGCGGCCCAGGGCGACGACCCGCTGCCGCGCTGGCTGGCGGCCAAGGCGGCGGCGTCCGACGCGATGATCGACGCCGGCGCGACGATCACCCACCATCACGCGGTCGGCACCGACCACACCCCGTGGCTGGCCCGCGAGATCGGTCCGGTCGGTGTCGCGATGCTGCGCGGCCTGAAGTCGGCCGTCGACCCGAGCGGCGTGCTCAACCCTGGGGTGCTCATCCCGTGAGCGGGGCCCGGACCTTCTCCTTCCTCATCAATCCGCTCTCCGGCGGCGGCGCGGCTCCGGCTGCCGTCGTTCCGGTCGCCCGGATCCTGCGCGATGCCGGCGCCACCGTCGAGGTCACGTACTCCCCCGGCCCCCGCGCCACGCTGGAGATCATCGACGCCGCGGTCGAGCGCGGCGACGTCGTCGTCTCCGTCGGCGGCGACGGGATGCTGTCCTCCGTCGCCGGACGGGTCGCCGAGCGCGGCGGCACACTCGGGCTCGTACCCGCCGGGCGGGGCAACGACTTCGCCCGGATGCTCGCGCTCTCCGCCGAGCCCGCGGACGTCGCCGACGTGCTGCTCACGGGGCGAACGGCCGCGATCGACCTGCTCCAGCTCCGGCTCGGCGACGCCGCTCCGCACGTGGTCGTGGGCTCGGTCTACACCGGGGTGGACGCGGTGGCGGGCGAGGTGGTCGACAAGGTGCGCTGGATGCCCCGCAAGCTGCAGTACCCGTACGCGGCCGTGCACGCGCTCGCGGCCTACAAGCCGATCGACGCCAACGTCGTCGTCGACGGCACCGCCCACCAGTTCCAGGCCGCGACCATCGTCGTGGCCAACTCCGCCTACTACGGCTCCGGCATGAAGATCGCCCCGTCCGCCGCTGTCGACGACGGACTGCTCGACGTCGTGGTCATCGAGGCGGCCTCGCGACGCCAGCTCATCGGTTCCCTGCCGAAGGTCTACGACGGCGAGCACATCCACCTGCCCGAGGTGCACGTGCTGCAGGGCCGGTCGGTCCAGATCTCCGGATCCCCCGTCGTGCCGATGGGCGGCGACGGAGAGCCGCTCGGCCACCTGCCCACCGATCCCGCCGCACCGGCCCGGATCGACCTGATGCCGGGCGCACTCGAGCTGATCCTCCCGGCCTGAAAAGGGCCCTCAGTGGTGGATGTGCGGCTCGCTGTCGGCGTGGCCCGCGGGTTCGATCTGGAACGTCGAGTGCTCGACGTCGAAATGCTCGGAGAGGCAGTCGCGCAGGCGGTCGAGCACGGCGTGCGCCTCCCCCATGCGGGTCACCGAGTCGTCGACGACGACGTGCGCGCTCATCACCGGCATGCCCGACGTGATCGTCCAGACGTGCAGGTCGTGCACGTCGACCACGCCGTCGGTGTCGAGGATGTGGCGGCGCAGCTCCTCGAGGTCGACGTCACGCGGCGTGCCCTCGAGCAGGACCTCGGCGACCTCGCGCAGCAGCGAGACCGCCCGGGGCACGATCATGGCGGCGATCAGGAGCGAGGCCACGGGGTCGGCGGCATACCAGCCGGTCGTGAGGATGACCGCGGCCGAGACGAGGACCGCGACCGAGCCGAGGGCGTCGCCCAGCACCTCCAGATAGGCGCCGCGGACGTTCATGCTCTCGGCGGCACCTGACCGCAGCAGGAGAAGGCCCACGACGTTGATGACCAGGCCCACCGCTCCCGCTGCAAGCACGAGGCCGCCTTCGATCTCGGGTGCGTCATCGAGTCGACGCACCGCGCTCACGACGATCCAGCCGGCCAGCGCGAGCAGCAGCAGCCCGTTGAGTCCGGCGGCCAGCACTTCGGTGCGGTGGTAGCCGAAGGTGCGGCGGGATCCGGGCCGCCCCCCGCGCTGAGCGGCCGAGATGGCCGCGAGCGCCATCACGATCCCGGCGGAGTCACCGAGCACGTGCCCGGCGTCGGCGAGCAGGGCGAGGCTGCCGGTGAGGACGGCGACGACTGCCTCGACGACGAGCACCGTCAGCGACAGCCCGAGCACCAGCGCGAGGCGTCCGCGGTGCCGGACGCCGGACCCCCGCGCGTGGTCATGTCCCATGTCCCGAGGCTAGTCCGGATCCGGGCGATCGCTGGTTCGGCCACCGACACGTGAGGTGCCGCCTTGCGCACTGAACCTGGTGATCCTCCGGCGGACGAACGAAGGGCCCGTTCCGCAGCTGCGGAACGGGCCCTCGTCAGAGAGCAATCAGCTCACTTGTTGATCTTCGTCACGCGTCCGGCGCCGACGGTGCGGCCGCCCTCGCGGATGGCGAAGCGCAGGCCCTCTTCCATGGCGATCGGCTGGATCAGCTGAACGCTCATCTCGGTGTTGTCGCCCGGCATGACCATCTCGGTGCCCTCGGGCAGCGTGACGACGCCGGTGACGTCCGTGGTGCGGAAGTAGAACTGCGGACGGTAGTTGTTGAAGAACGGCGTGTGCCGGCCGCCCTCGTCCTTGGACAGGATGTAGACCTGACCCTCGAACTCGGTGTGCGGAGTCGTCGACCCGGGGGCGATGACGACCATGCCGCGCTCGACGTCCTCGCGCTTGGTGCCGCGCAGGAGCAGTCCGACGTTCTCGCCGGCCTCGCCGGTGTCGAGGAGCTTGCGGAACATCTCGATGCCCGTGACCGTGGTGGTCTGCTTGTCCTCGCGGATGCCGACGATGTCGACGGTCTCGTTGACCTTGACGACGCCACGCTCGATGCGACCGGTGATGACGGTGCCACGACCGGTGATCGTGAAGACGTCCTCGACCGGCATGAGGAACGGCTTGTCGACCTCACGCTCCGGCAGCGGGATGTACTCGTCGACGGCGTCCATGAGCTCCAGAACCGACTGGCCCCACTTCTCGTCGCCGCTGAGGGCCGGCTGGGCCGCGACCTTGATGACGGGGACGTTGTCGCCGTCGAACTCCTGGTCGTTCAGCAGCTCGCGAACCTCCAGCTCGACGAGCTCGAGGATCTCCTCGTCGTCGACCATGTCGCACTTGTTGAGCGCCACGACCATGGCCGGCACGCCGACCTGGCGGGCGAGCAGCACGTGCTCACGGGTCTGGGGCATCGGGCCGTCGGTGGCGGCGACCACGAGGATCGCGCCGTCCATCTGGGCCGCGCCGGTGATCATGTTCTTGACGTAGTCGGCGTGACCGGGGCAGTCGACGTGGGCGTAGTGACGGTTCTCCGTCTGGTACTCCACGTGCGCGATGGAGATGGTGATGCCGCGCTGCTTCTCCTCGGGCGCCTTGTCGATCTGATCGAAGGCATAGTCCTCGTTCAGATCGGGGTACTTGCCATGCAGCACCTTGGTGATCGCCGCGGTCAAGGTCGTCTTGCCGTGGTCGATGTGACCGATGGTGCCGATGTTCATGTGCGGCTTGGTCCGCTCGAACTTCGCCTTAGCCACGGGGGCTCCTCCTGAATTGATGGTTGCTTTTGGTTGCTTTGGGGTGACGCCTTAGGTCCGCGGGGAACCTAGGACACCTTAGGGGATGGTCCGCTCGTCATTCACCGCGGGCCTTCTTGATGATCTCTTCGGCCACGGCCTTGGGGACCTCGGCGTAGGAGTCGAACTGCATCGAGTACGACGCGCGGCCGGAGGTCTTGGACCTCAGGTCGCCGACGTACCCGAACATCTCGGACAGCGGCACGATCGCCTTGATCATCTTGGCGCCGCCGTAGCCCTCTTCCATGGCCTGGACCTGTCCGCGCCGCGAGTTCAGGTCGCCGATGACGTCGCCCATGTAGTCCTCGGGCGTGTGGACCTCGACCGCGAACACCGGCTCCAGCAGGACCGGGTCGGCCTTGCGGGCGGCCTCCTTGAAGGCCATCGAGCCGGCGAGCTTGAACGCGAGCTCGGAGGAGTCGACGTCGTGGAAGGCGCCGTCCTGGAGGGTCACCCGCACGTCGACCATCTGGTATCCGGCGAGCACGCCGAACTGCATGGCGTCCTGCGCGCCGGCGTCGACCGACGGAATGTATTCCTTCGGGATGCGGCCACCGGTGACCTTGTTGACGAACTCGTAGCCGCCCTCGCCGCCGGCAGCCACGCCGGTGGGCTCGATGTCGATGATGACCTTGGCGAACTGCCCCGAGCCACCGGTCTGCTTCTTGTGGGTGTAGCTGACCTTCTCGACCAGGCGCTTGATGGTCTCGCGGTACGCGACCTGCGGCTTGCCGACGTTGGCCTCGACGTTGAACTCGCGCTTCATGCGGTCGACCAGGATGTCGAGGTGCAGCTCACCCATGCCGGCGATGATCGTCTGACCGGTCTCCTCGTCACCGTGGACCTGGAAGGTCGGATCCTCCTCGGCGAGACGCTGGATGGCGGTGCCGAGCTTCTCCTGGTCGCTCTTGGTCTTCGGCTCGATGGCGACCTGGATGACAGGCGCGGGGAACGTCATCGACTCCAGCACGATCGGCTTGTTCGGGTCGGCGAGTGTCTCGCCGGTGGTGGTGTCCTTGAGGCCCATCACGGCGACGATCTGGCCGGCACCCACTGACGCGATCTCGGCCCGCTTGTTGGCGTGCATCTGGTAGATCTTGCCGATCCGCTCCTTGCGGCCCTTGGTGACGTTGAGCACCGAGGATCCGGCCTCGAGGCGCCCGGAGTACAGCCGCAGGTAGGTCAGCTTGCCCAGGTGCGGGTCCGAGGCGATCTTGAAGGCCAACGCCGCGAACGGCTCGTCCTCGGAGGCTTCGCGGGTGTCCTCGACCTCCTCGTCCTTGGCGTCGTGTCCCTTGATCGCACCGACGTCGATGGGCGAGGGCAGGTAGTCGATGACGGCGTCGAGCAGGGGCTGGACGCCCTTGTTCTTGAACGCCGAACCGCAGAGCACCGGCACCAGCGAGGCGGCGAGCGTGGCGCGGCGGATGCCGGCCCGGAGCTTGTCCGCGGACAGGTCGTGGTCCTCGAGGTAGAGCTCGGCGACCTCGTCGTCGTGGTCGGCCAGGGTCTCGATGAGCTCCTGGTGAGCGGTCTGCGCGGCGTCGGCCAGGTCGGCCGGGATCTCCTCGACCTCGTAGTCCTCACCGATCGCCGTCTCGCCGCGCCACACGAGCGCCCGCATGCCGACGAGGTCGACGACGCCGATGAAGTCGCCCTCGGCGCCGATGGGCAGCTGGAGCACCAGCGGCGTGGCGCCCAGGCGCTCGCGGATCGTCTTCACGCAGTAGTCGAAGGAGGCACCGGTGCGGTCGAGCTTGTTGACGAAGCACATGCGCGGCACGCCGTACTTGTCGGCCTGACGCCACACCGTCTCGGACTGCGGCTCGACGCCGGCGACACCGTCGAACACGGCAACGGCGCCGTCGAGGACGCGCAGGTTGCGCTCGACCTCGACGGTGAAGTCGACGTGCCCCGGGGTGTCGATGATGTTGATCTGGGTGTTCTTCCACCAGCAGGTCGTGGCCGCGGAGGTGATGGTGATGCCGCGCTCCTGCTCCTGCTCCATCCAGTCCATCGTGGCCGCGCCCTCGTGAACCTCACCGATCTTGTAGTTGATGCCGGTGTAGTAGAGGATGCGCTCGGTCGTGGTCGTCTTGCCGGCATCGATGTGCGCCATGATGCCGATGTTGCGAACACGGGTGAGGTCGGTGGTGATGTCGGTTGCCACGGGTTGACAGCTTCTCTCCGAAAGTCGGTGTGGGGGCGGTGCGGCTCGAGGAGCCGATTACCAGCGGTAGTGGGCGAAGGCGCGGTTGGCCTCGGCCATCTTGTGCGTGTCCTCGCGCTTCTTGACGCTTCCGCCGAGGCCGTTGGAGGCGTCGAGGAGCTCGTTCATCAGGCGCTCGGACATGGTCTTCTCGCGACGCTCCGCGGAGTACTTGACCAGCCAGCGCAGCGCGAGGGTGGTCTGGCGCGAGGCGCGGACCTCGATCGGCACCTGGTAGGTGGCGCCACCGACCCGGCGGCTCTTGACCTCCAGGCTCGGCTTGACGTTGTCGAGGGCGCGCTTGAGCGTGATGACCGGGTCGGTGCCGGACTTGTCACGCGTGCCCTCGAGCGCGGTGTAGACGATGCGCTGCGCGGTCTGCTTCTTGCCGTCGACCAGCACCTTGTTGATGAGCTGGGTGACCAGCTGGCTGCTGTAGACCGGATCGGTCTCGATGGAACGCTTCGGCGCGGGACCCTTGCGTGGCATCAGCTCTTCTCCTTCTTCGCGCCGTACTTGCTGCGGCCTTGCTTGCGGCTCTTCACGCCCTGCGTGTCGAGCGAGCCACGGACGATCTTGTAACGCACGCCGGGGAGGTCCTTCACGCGGCCGCCGCGGACGAGCACGATGGAGTGTTCCTGCAGGTTGTGCCCCTCACCGGGGATGTAGGCCGAGACCTCGGTGCCGCTGGAGAGCTTGACACGGGCAACCTTGCGCAGCGCGGAGTTCGGCTTCTTCGGCGTCGTGGTGTACACGCGAGTGCACACGCCACGTCGCTGCGGCGAACCCTTGAGGGCCGGCGTGCTGGTCTTGACCACCTTGGTCTGGCGGCCCTTGCGAACCAACTGGTTGATCGTGGGCACTACACAACTTCTTTCGTCCTGGGCGGATCGGATTGGTGCGCGACGGCGGCCGTCGAGTTCAGAGGGCACGACCGTCGGCCTGAGAGTCTCAGGCACAGCGATTAAGACTACCGAATGGCCCTGCGAGAATCCAATTCAGATTCCCCCCGTGCCAGCAGCTGTGCGAGGTGCAGCGCTTCGACGCCGGCGAGGTCCTCGAGCTGGGTGCGGCAGGAGAAGCCGTCGGCCAGCACCACCGTGCCAGGGCCGGCGTCGCGCACGGCCGGCAGCAGCTGGTGCTCGGCCACCGCGACCGACACCTCGTAGTGGCCCCGCTCGACGCCGAAGTTGCCCGCCAGACCGCAGCAGCCGGCCAGTCGGGTGACCGTGGCGCCGGTGCGCTCGAGCAGGGCGAGGTCGGGCTCGAAGCCCATGACCGAAGCCTGGTGGCAGTGCGGCTGGACGACGACCTCGGTGCCGGTCAGGTCCGGCGGGCTCCACCCGTCGGTCCGAGCCAGCAGCTCGGCGAGCGTCAGCACTCCCCCGGCGACCTCCGCGGCGCGCGGGTCGTCGAGCAGCTCCATCGCGTCGGCGCGCAGCACCGAGAGGCAGGACGGCTCCAGCCCCACCACCGGGACGCCGGCGGCGACATACGGGTGGAGCTGGTCGACGGCGCGTCCGACCAGGTCACGGGCGGTGTCGAGCTGCCCGGTGGTGATCCAGGTGAGGCCGCAGCACTGCGGCCGCGCCAGCGTCTCCACCTGGTAGCCCGCCGCCTCCAGGACGTCGATGGCCGCGAGTCCGCCGGCGGTCGAGAAGTACTCGGTGAACGAGTCGGCCCACAGCAGCACCGAGCCGGCATCGTGGCGTCGGCTCAGTCGGGAGAACCGAGGTGTCGCGAAGCTCGGGAGGCTGCGCCGCTGGTCGACCCCGGCGATCCAGCGCGCGACGGAGCGAAGGCCCGGAGTGCGCAGCCCGAGATTGGCGAGCCAGGCGATCGGCGCGACCACCCGGGCCCAGAACGGGAGCCGGCCGAGGACGTAGTGGCTCCGTGGTCGGCGCCGACCACGGTAGGTCTGGTGCAGCACCTCGGACTTGTAGGTGGCCATGTCGATGCCGGTGGGGCAGTCGTTGAGGCAGCCCTTGCAGGACAGGCAGAGGTCGAGCGCCTCGTGGACCTCCGGGGCCGCATAGCCGCCGGTCACCAGCGTCCCGTCGACCATCTCCTGCAGGACCCGCGCGCGACCGCGCGTGGAGTCCTTCTCCTCCCGCGTGGCCAGGTAGGACGGGCACATGACGCCGCCCGAACCGGCGTTGTCGGCCAGGCACTTGCCGACGCCCGTGCAGCGGTGGACCGCCCGGCCGAGGTCGCCGTCGTCGTGCAGCAGGCGCAGGCCGTCGCGGGCAGCAGCCAGGCCGGGCGCCCAGCCGCGGCCGGATCCGCGCAGGTCGGCATCGAGCGGCGCCGGCTCGACCAGCACCCCGGGATTGAACAGGTTGGCCGGGTCGAAGACCTCCTTGACGGCCCGGAACATCGCCACCGTCTCGGCCGAGTACATCAGCGGCAGCAGCTCCGAACGGGCCCGTCCGTCGCCGTGCTCGCCGGAGAACGACCCACGATGCGAGGCGGTGAGCCGAGCGGCATCGGTGACGAAGTCGCGGTAGACGCCGCGACCGCCCTCCTCGTCGAGCGGGAAGTCGATCCGCACGTGCACGCACCCGTCGCCGAAGTGCCCATAGGGGACGCCGTGCACGTGATGCTGTTCCATCAAGGACTCGAAGTCGCGCAGGTAGGCACCGAGGTGCGCCGGCGGCACCGCCGCATCCTCCCAGCCGGAGAGTCCCGGGCGTTCGAGCGCCCGCGCGGCGAGCCCGGCCCCTTCCTCCCGGATCCGCCACAGCACCGCCTGCTCGGCCGCGACCGCCACGTGCCGGTGCCCGAGCGCACCTGAGGCGGCGACCACCCGCTGGGCGGTGGCGGCGAGCTCGGCCGGGTCGTCTCCGGCCAGCTCGACGTAGAGGAACCCATCGCCGTCCGGGAGCTCCGGGACCGATCCGCCCCCGTGAGCGAGCCGGTAGACGTCCACGATGCGCGCCCCGAGTCCTTCACAGGCCACCGGCCCGAAGGGCAGCAGGGTCGGCACGTCGTCGGCGGCGTCGGCCATCGACGGGTAGCCGAGCACGATGAGATGCCGCGCGGGCGCATCCGCGACGAGGTCGACCGTGGCGCCGAGGATGACGGCCAAGGTCCCCTCGGACCCGGCCAGGAACGAGGCGACGTCGAAACCACGCTCGGGCAGCAGGTGCTCGAGGCTGTAGCCGGACACCTGCCGGCCGAAGGTGCCCATCTCGGTGCGCACGGTGGACAACCCGGCGGCGACGATCGCCCGCAGGCCTTCCAACGTCGGTGAGTCCGGCGCGCGGTCCCGGCCGAGCGTCAACCGCTCCCCCGATGCGGTGACGACGTCGAGCTCGGCGATGTTGTCGGCGCTGCGCCCGTAGCCGAGGGCCCGACTGCCGCAGGCGTTGTTGCCGATCATTCCGCCGACCGTGCATCGCGTGTGCGTCGACGGGTCGGGCCCGTAGCGGAGGCCATGCGGCGCGGCCGCACGCTGCAACGTCGCGTGGACGACGCCCGGGTCGACCGTCGCCGTCCGTGCACCCGGCTCGACGGCGCGGACGCGGTTCAGGTGCTTCGCGAAGTCGACGACCACCCCGGGACCGACCGCGTTGCCGGCGATCGACGTGCCCGCTCCCCGGGAGGTCAACGGGACGCCGGTCGTGGCGCAGGCCTCGACGACGGCGAGGACCTCGTCGGCGTCCCGCGGCCGCACGACCACCCGCGGCTCGACGCGGTACAGCGAGGCGTCGGAGCTGTAGAGCGCGCGCGCCAACGTGGAGTCGTCGACGTCCGCGACACCGGCTCCGCGCAGGGCGTGAGCGATGTCCGAGGTCACGACGTCACCCCACGCCGGCCGACGGCGACGACGGAGCGCCTCCCGGCCGTCACCACAGTTCGATCGAGTCGTCCAGGATGCCGGCGACGTCGTCCTCGGTGACCTCCCGCGGTGCCGTGGCGAGCAGGCGTTGCTGCTTCATCGTGCCCTCGACCAGCGCGTCGATGTCACCGGACCCGTAGCCGACCTCGGCCAGCCCGGACGGGATGCCGACCTCGCGCATGATGCCGGTGAGCACCTGCGGCAGGTGGTCGGCGGCGTCGTCCGGTCGCTGCGCCCATGCGTCCGCCGAGCCCTGCGAGAGCAGCTCGGCGGCGCGCAGGTGGCGCTCCGGCGCGGCCTCGAAGGTGAAGCCGAACGCCGCGGGCGCGGTGAGTGCGACGGCCATGCCGTGCGGCACCATCGCGTGGTCGGCTTCCCGTAGTCCTGGGGCGTGAAGTCGCGGACCTGCCCCGCGATCGGGTACGCGTTCGCGTGCGGGATGTGGACGCCGGCGTTACCGAAGCCCAACCCGGCGAAGGTCGCCGCCATGGCCACCTGCGTCCGGGCCTCGAGGTCGGAGCCGTCTCGCACGGCGCTGCGGAACGCGCCGGCCATCAGCGTCAGGGCCTTCTCCGACCACAGGTCGGCGATCGGGTTGGACCCGCAGTACGGAACCCGCTCGTCGGCGGCCTTGTGCTCGTACGAGGAGTACGGACGCGCGGTGTAGCTCTCCAGCGCGTGGCACAAGATGTCGAGGCCGGCGGCGGCGGTGACACCCGCCGGCTGCGTGAGGGTGAGCTCGGGGTCGACGACGGCGAGCGTCGGTCGGAGCCGCGGGTGGGAGATGCCGGTCTTGACGTGCTGGCTCACCACGTCGAGCACGCAGATGGTGGTGCTCTCGCTGCCCGTGCCCGTCGTCGTCGGCACCGCGACGAGCGGGAGCAGGGGTTGACGGGGGGACCGGGCGCGTCCGACCGGGGCGTTGATGTAGTCCATCAGGTCGCCCTCGTTGGTGACCAGCAGGTTCACGGCCTTGGCCGTGTCGATGCTGCTGCCGCCCCCCACGGCCACGATCGCCTCGAACGGCCCTTCGGCGCGGGCGAAGTCGATGGCCTCGATCATGCTGGCGTCGGTGGGCTCGACCCGGCTGCGGTCGAAGACCACCGCCTCGATCCCGTCGGATCGCAGCGCGTCGGCGATCTCGGCCGGCGCCCCGGTGGCCGCGACACCCGGGTCGGTGACCACGAGGACGCGCCGGGCTCCCAGCTGCCCGAGGTCGAACGCCAGCTCGTGCCGAGCGCCGATCCCGAACTTGAGCCCCGGGGCACCATAGGTGAAGACGGTCTCGGGACGCTCGGGCCGGAAACCGGGCACGGGTCTCTCCTCGCAGGATGGAACAATGTCGTCGACAGGGCCGAGGATACGGCAGGGTCACCGGGCCCCGAGCCGCAGACAAGACGGCGTGCCGGCCGCACGATCGATCAAGGGGAACAGATGAGACGAAGGGCCGCCGCCTCCGCGGCAGCGGGTCTGCTCCTCGCCATCACCGCAGGCTGCAGCCAGCCGGCCGGCACGTCTCCGGGTCCGGCCAGCACCCCGGACCGACCCGTGCCCACGGACGTCTCCGAGCACGAGTCGGGGCCGGAGAGCCCCATCGCCTACGGCCTGCAGGTGCCGCGGGGCGCGACCCAGGTCGGCCCGCTCGTGCGGTTCCGCAGCGAGCGGCTCATCGAGGCGTACCGGCCCGAGCTCGACGCGGCGCAGGCCCAGCGCGATGCCGAGCAGCAGCGCCGGCGCGACGAGGCCGAGGCCAACGGCACTCCCCTGCCCCCGCCCACCCCGACTCCCACGACGCAACCGAGCGACGACACCTTCCGGCTGCTCGACGCACCGCCGAAGCCGGACACCACGATCTCGCTCATGCGCATCGACGGGTCACCGACGCAGGTGGTCCGCCGCATGGCGGCCCAGATCGACCACGTCCTGCCCGACGCCGGCATCATCCGCAGCGACCTCAGCACGTACTGCGACGACCGCGACCGCCGCATCACCCAGTGCCGCATCGAGGCGGAGGGCCGGGCGCACAACCAGCGCGACCTCAAGATCACCCTCGTCGTCGACCCGGGCGACCTGAAGACCCGCACCGCTCCCCCGGCTGCCAACCGCAACCCGGTGATGATGCTGACGGTCGAGTACGTCGGCGATCCCCGGCTCGGCCAGGTCGACCGCCGGGGCGACGGCGACGTCGACGTTCCCCGCGAGGTCACCCAGACCGACACCTCCGGACTCATCTGGCCACGCATGGATGAGGACGCGCCGCTCACGTCGCCACTGCTCAACGACTGGAGCGCACCGCTCGGGTCGACCCTGCTCCTGAGCGGCTACTCACCCGACTTCGTGGCCATGGCGACCACCAAGGCGCTGGATGCCGATCGCATCGCGTCCTCGTTCGCCGAGAGTGTCGCCGACGAACCGGAGAAGGACGTCGTGGAGGACCTCAACGAGATCACGACCACCTACATGGCGACGCGCCGGAACGGGGAGATGGCGATGGCCAGCTACGTGCTCTCCGCCCGCGGCTACTACGCGATGCTCTTCTACACCCCGCCGAAGGGCTCCCGGAACTGATCGATGTGGTCGAGCACGTGCTCGACCACCGGCAGCAGTCGGCCGGGCGCACCGTCGGGCGAACGCGGGATCAACCGGCTCAGCGGGACCCACGTCACCAGGTCGGTCGTTCCGTCGGTCTCCACGACGCGGGGCGTGACCGTCGGGTCGACCTCGACGGCGTAGAGCAGGTGCACGCCGTGGAAGTCCTCGTACTGGTCGTCCCGCCCCGGTGCCACGACGTGCATGTCGTGCACGTCGACCAGGCGGCGGGACACCGCGCGCAGCCCGGACTCCTCGTACAGCTCGCGCTCGACGGCGGCATGGGGCGACTCGCCGTGCTGGACCCCGCCGCCGGGCAGCGCCCACCAGCCGGCCGGGAAGCCGATGGCGGAGATCCGGGTGAGGAGCAGGGCGTCGTCGTGCACGACCACCGCGTACGCGCCCAGGCGCTGCGTGCTCCGTTGGGGATCCACGTGCCTCCATGGGGTTCGTCTCAGCCGGGGCCACTAAAGTCAATCACAATGACAGCCCTCGACCCGTTGCCCACGATGACCACTCCGCCCAAGGAGCGCGTCGCCTACCTCGACAACGCCCGCTACTGGGTGATGCTGCTGGTCGTCGTCGGGCACTCGCTGACGCAGTTCGGCGACATCAACCTGGCCCGGGCGATCTATGTGTGGATCTACGCGTTCCACATGCCGTTCTTCATCCTGATCAGCGGATACACGGCGCGGCGCTTCATGGGCGACGCCCGGCAGGTGCGCCGCATGGTCAGCACGCTGGTGATCCCGTACCTCCTCGTCGAGACGTCGATGCAGCTCATCACGCGCCACTACCAGGGCGAACCGGAGCCGATGCTGATCCTCTCCCCGCAGTGGCTGGCCTGGTTCCTCGCCGCCCTGTTCGTCTGGCGGATCACCACGCCGATCTGGCGGGCGCTCAAGTACCCGATCACGACCTCGATCCTCATCTCCCTGACCGTGGGCCTGTTCGAGATCCCCAACGTGCTGGCGCTGCCGAAGATCCTCGGGTTCCTGCCGTTCTGGGTGATCGGCCTGCACATGAGCCGGGAGTGGTTCGAGCGACTCACCGAGGTCCGGATCCGGATCGCCTCCGCGGCCCTCCTGGTCGTGGCCTTCCTGATCTGCCTCCGCTATGCCTCCGGCTGGGAGACCGACTGGCTGCTCTGGAAGCAGCGCTACGACGAGGCCCCGCTGAGTGCGTCACCGCTGGAGGGCGTCCTCCAGCGCGGCGAGCTGCTGGTCGTCGGCATCGTGCTGACGTTCGCGGCGCTGTCCCTCATCCCCAAGCGCCGGTCGTTCACGACCCGCCTGGGCGGCCGCACGATCTACGCCTACCTGCTGCACGGCTACCTGGTGCTGATCCTCAGCCTGCAGTTCAACGCCTTCAACCGGATCGAGGGGTACGGCTCCCTGGCCGTGCTGATCTGCATCGTCGGCGCGGTGATCGTGGCCAACCTGCTGATGACCGCGGTCGTCGCCACGATCTTCCGTCCGGTGTTCGAGCCCAGGCTCGCCTGGCTCTTCCGGACCGACGGGGACGCGAACCCGCCGGCAGCGGAGACGAAGCCGGCGCCGAACCCCACGACCCACCGATAGCGAGGAAGGCCCCCGCCGGGGCGGGGGCCTTCCTCGTGCTCGGTGCTCGGCTCAGTTCTCGTAGGACGTGAAGTCGAAGTCGTCGAGCTGGACCGGGGCGGAGTCCGGCGCGCCGAAGCCGTAGTCGTACGACTCGTAGCCGGTGACCGCGTAGGCCGCTTGACGGGCTTCCTCGGTCGGCTCCACCCGGATGTTCCGGTAGCGCTCCAGGCCGGTGCCGGCCGGGATGAGCTTGCCGATGATGATGTTCTCCTTGAGACCGCGCAGCGCGTCGGACTTGCCGTGGATCGCCGCGTCGGTGAGGACGCGGGTCGTCTCCTGGAACGACGCCGCCGACAGCCAGGACTCCACCGCCAGCGAGGCCTTGGTGATGCCCATGAGCACCGGACGGCCCGATGCGGGCTTGCCGCCCTCGGCCACGACGCGACGGTTCTCCTCCTCGAACCGGGCCCGATCGACCAGGTCTCCGGGGATGAGGTGGGAGTCGCCCTGCTCGATGACCGTCACGCGACGGAGCATCTGGCGCACGATGATCTCGATGTGCTTGTCGTGGATCGCCACGCCCTGGCTGCGGTAGACCTCCTGGACCTCGTCGACGAGGTGCTCCTGCGCCCGGCGGACGCCGAGGATGCGCAGCACCTCCTGCGGGTCCGGGGTGCCGTGGGTGAGCTGGTCACCGACCTCGACCTGGTCGCCGTCCTGCACCTGCAGCCGGGACCGCTTGGTGACCGGGAACTCCAGCGGCTCGGACCCGTCGTCGGGGGTGACGACGATCTTGCGGGTCTTGTCGGAGTCGTCGATCGTGACCCGACCGGCGAGCTCGGTGATCGGAGCCTTGCCCTTGGGCTGACGGGCCTCGAACAGCTCGACCACGCGCGGCAGGCCGTGGGTGATGTCGTCACCGGCCACACCACCGGTGTGGAAGGTGCGCATCGTCAGCTGGGTGCCGGGCTCACCGATCGACTGGGCCGCGATGGTGCCGACGGCCTCGCCGATGTCGACGAGCTTGCCGGTGGCCAGCGAACGGCCGTAGCACTTGGCACAGGTGCCCGCCTTGGCCTCACAGGTGAGGACCGTGCGGACACGCACCTCATCGATGCCGGCCGCGACCAGCTGGTCGATCTCGACGTCACCGAGGTCGCCACCGGCCTCGACGAGCACCTTCTTGGAGTTCGGTGCGGTGACCGCGGTGGCCGCGTTGCGCGAGTAGGCCGAGGTCTCGACGTTCTCGGCGGGCACGAGCGTGCCGTCGTCCAGACGCGTCGCGATGACCTTGGGAAGCCCCCGCTCGGTGCCGCAGTCGTCCTCACGGATGATGACGTCCTGGCTGACGTCGACGAGTCGACGCGTCAGGTAGCCGGAGTCGGCGGTCCGCAGCGCGGTGTCGGCCAGGCCCTTGCGGGCGCCGTGGGTGGCGATGAAGTACTCGACCACCGACAGGCCCTCACGGAAGTTGGCCTTGATCGGGCGCGGGATGATCTCACCCTTCGGGTTGGCCACCAGGCCTCGCATCGCGGCGATCTGGCGCACCTGCATCATGTTGCCGCGCGCCCCGGAGTTGACCATCATCCAGATCGGGTTGTTCGGGTCGTTGCGGAAGATCTCCTCCATCTGGCCGGACACCTCGGCGGTGGCCTGCGTCCAGATCTCGATGAGCTCCTGACGACGCTCGTCCTCGGTGATCAGACCGCGATCGAACTGCTGCTGGACCTTGGCCGCCTGACCCTCGTACTTGGCGAGGATCTCCGGCTTGCTTCTCCGGCGTGACGACGTCCTCGACCGAGATCGTGACGCCCGAGCGGGTGGCCCAGTGGAAGCCGGTGTCCTTGAGGTTGTCGAGGGCCACACCGACGTCGACCTTGGAGTACCGCTCGGCGAGGTCGTTGACGATGACGCCGAGCTCCTTCTTGTCGATCTGCTTGTTGACGTACGGGTAGTCCTCCGGCAGCGCCTGGTTGAAGATCGCGCGACCCAGCGTCGTGTCCATGGACTCGACGGTGCCCTCGGCCGAGGGGATGCGGATCTTGACCTTGCTCTGCAGGCTGATCTCCTCGCGGTCGAACGCCATGATCGCCTCGGCGACCGAGCTGAACCCGCGGCCCTCGCCCGGATGACCCTCACGATCGAGCGTGAGGAAGTACAGACCGATGACCATGTCCTGCGTGGGCATGGTGACCGGACGACCGTCGGCCGGCTTCAGGATGTTGTTCGTCGAGAGCATGAGGATGCGGGCCTCGGCCTGCGCCTCGGCGCTCAGCGGCAGGTGGACGGCCATCTGGTCGCCGTCGAAGTCGGCGTTGAAGGCCGAGCACACCAGCGGGTGAATCTGGATCGCCTTGCCCTCGATGAGCTGCGGCTCGAACGCCTGGATGCCGAGACGGTGCAGGGTCGGTGCGCGGTTGAGCAGCACCGGGTGCTCGGTGATGACCTCTTCGAGGACGTCCCACACCTCGGCGCGCACCCCGCGCTCGACCATGCGCTTGGCGCTCTTGATGTTCTGCGCGTGGTTGAGGTCGACGAGCCGCTTCATGACGAACGGCTTGAACAGCTCGATCGCCATCTGCTTGGGCAGGCCGCACTGGTGCAGCTTGAGCTGCGGGCCGACGACGATGACCGAGCGGCCGGAGTAGTCGACGCGCTTGCCGAGCAGGTTCTGACGGAAGCGACCCTGCTTGCCCTTGAGCATGTCGGAGATCGACTTCAGCGGACGGTTGCCCGGGCCGGTGACCGGACGACCACGGCGGCCGTTGTCGAACAGTGAGTCGACGGCCTCCTGGAGCATCCGCTTCTCGTTGTTGACGATGATCTCCGGTGCACCGAGGTCGAGCAGGCGCTTGAGCCGGTTGTTGCGGTTGATGACGCGACGGTAGAGGTCGTTGAGGTCGGACGTGGCGAAGCGGCCACCATCGAGCTGGACCATCGGGCGGAGCTCCGGCGGGATGACCGGAACCGCGTCGAGGACCATGCCGTCGGGACGGTTGCTGCTGTTGCGGAACGCCTCGACGACCTTGAGCCGCTTGAGGGCACGGGTCTTCTTCTGGCCCTTGCCGGTGGCGATGATCTCCTTGAGGGAGTCCGCCTCGGCGTCCAGGTCGAAGCTCTGCAGGCGCTTCTGGATCGCCATGGCGCCCATGTAGCCCTCGAAGTACTTGCCGAATCGGTACGTCATCTCGCGGTAGAGCAGCTCGTCGCCCTCGAGGTCCTGGACCTTGAGGTTCTTGAACCGGTCCCAGACCTCGGTGAGGCGGTCGATCTCGCGCTGCACGCGGTCGCGACGCTGTCGGGCCTCGCGCTCGGCGGCGTCCTTGACCTTCCGCTTCGCGTCGGCCTTGGCGCCCTCCTCCTCGAGGACCTTCATGTCCTCCTCGAGCTTGGACATGCGCTCGTTGACCTCGTTGTCGCGACGGCTCTCCAGCTGCTTGACCTCGAGATCGATCTTGGTCTCCAGCGAGGAGAGGTCGCGGTGCCGAGCGTCCTCGTCGACGTGGGTGATCATGTAGGCCGCGAAGTAGATGACCTTCTCGAGGTCCTTCGGGGCGAGGTCGAGCAGGTAACCGAGCCGGCTCGGCACGCCCTTGAAGTACCAGATGTGGGTGACCGGCGCGGCGAGCTCGATGTGGCCCATCCGCTCGCGGCGCACCTTGGAGCGGGTGACCTCGACGCCACAGCGCTCACAGATGATGCCCTTGAAGCGCACGCGCTTGTACTTGCCGCAGTAGCACTCCCAGTCGCGGGTGGGGCCGAAGATCTTCTCGCAGAAGAGGCCGTCGCGCTCTGGCTTGAGCGTGCGGTAGTTGATCGTCTCAGGCTTCTTGACCTCGCCGAACGACCACGCGCGGATGTCGTCCGCGGTGGCGAGGCCGATCTTGAGCTGATCGAAGAAGTTGACGTCGAGCACGTGTTCTTCTTTCCGTTACGTAGTTCTGGAAATTCTGGGTGGGAAGCCTGAGCGTCTGCTCAGACCTCTTCGACGGAACTGGGCTCGCGGCGGGACAGGTCGATGCCGAGCTCCTCGGCGGCCCGGAAGAGATCCTCTTCCGCGTCGCGCATCTCGACGGCCGTTCCGTCGGAGGAGAGCACCTCGACGTTGAGACACAGCGACTGCATCTCCTTGACGAGCACCTTGAACGACTCCGGGATGCCGGGCTCGGGGACGTTCTCGCCCTTGACGATGGCCTCGTAGACCTTGACGCGGCCGAGGATGTCGTCGGACTTGATCGTCAGGAGCTCCTGCAGGGCGTAGGCGGCACCGTAGGCCTCCAGGGCCCACACCTCCATCTCACCGAAGCGCTGGCCACCGAACTGGGCCTTACCGCCGAGCGGCTGCTGGGTGATCATCGAGTACGGACCGGTCGAGCGGGCGTGGATCTTGTCATCGACCAGGTGGTGCAGCTTGAGCATGTACATGTAGCCGACCGAGATCGGGTCGGGGAACCGCTCGCCGGAGCGTCCGTCGAACAGCACCGCCTTGCCGTCCGGGCCGACCATACGGTTGCCGTCGCGGTTGGGCAGCGTGGACGCGAGGAGGCCGGTGATCTCGTCCTCACGGGCGCCGTCGAAGACCGGCGTGGCGATGTTGGTGTCGGCCGGGGCCTTGAGGGCGCCGATCTTCTTGAGGCGCTTCTGCCAGTCCTCGGTCTGGCCCTCGACCTGCCAGCCGGACTTCGCGACCCACCCGAGGTGGGTCTCGAGGACCTGGCCGACGTTCATGCGGCCTGGGACGCCGAGCGGGTTGAGGACGATGTCGACCGGCGTGCCGTCCTCCAGGAACGGCATGTCCTCGACCGGCAGGATCTTGGAGATGACGCCCTTGTTGCCGTGCCGGCCGGCGAGCTTGTCGCCGTCGCTGATCTTGCGCTTCTGCGCGACGTAGACCCGCACGAGCTCGTTGACGCCCGGGCTGAGCTCGTCACCCTCGGAGGCGTCGAAGACGCGCACGCCGATGACGGTGCCCGACTCCCCGTGCGGCACCTTGAGGGAGGTGTCGCGCACCTCGCGCGCCTTCTCGCCGAAGATGGCTCGCAGCAGGCGCTCCTCCGGGGTCAGCTCGGTCTCGCCCTTGGGCGTGACCTTGCCGACGAGGACGTCGCCGTTGCCGACCTCGGCGCCGATGCGGATGATGCCGCGCTCGTCGAGATCGGCGAGCATCTCCTCGGAGACGTTCGGGATGTCGCGGGTGATCTCCTCCGGACCCAGCTTGGTGTCGCGGGCATCGACCTCGTGCTCCTCGATGTGGATCGAGGTGAGGAGGTCGTCCTGGACGACGCGCTGGGAGAGGATGATCGCGTCCTCGTAGTTGTGGCCCTGCCACGGCATGAACGCGACCAGCAGGTTCGTGCCGAGGGCCATCTCGCCCTCGTCGGTGCACGGGCCGTCGGCCAGCGGAGCGCCGACCTCGACCCGGTCACCCTCGGTGACCAGCGGCCGCTGGTTGGTGCAGGTGCCCTGGTTCGAGCGACGGAACTTGGCGAGGCGGTACGTGGTGTACGTGCCCTCGTCCTCCATGATCTCGATCGCGTCGGCCGAGACCTCCTTGACGACGCCGGCCTTCTTGGCCACGGTGACGTCGCCGGCGTCGACGGCGGCTCGGAACTCCATGCCGGTGCCGATCAGGGGCGCGTTGTTGCGGATCAGCGGGACGGCCTGGCGCTGCATGTTCGAGCCCATCAGCGCCCGGTTGGCGTCGTCGTGCTCCAGGAACGGGATCAGCGCCGTCGCGACCGACACCATCTGGCGTGGCGAGACGTCCATGTAGTCGACGTCGGCGGCCGGGCGGAGCTCGGCCTCGCCGCCGCGCTGGCGCACCAGCACCATCTCATCGACGAACTTGCCGGAGTCGGTGAGCGGTGAGTTGGCCTGGGCGATGATGAAGCGGTCCTCGTCGGTCGCGGTGAGGTAGTCGACCTGCTCGGAGACCTTGCCCTTGACCACCTTGCGGTACGGAGTCTCGACGAAACCGAAGGAGTTGATGCGACCGTACGACGCGAGGGAGCCGATCAGGCCGATGTTGGGGCCTTCCGGGGTCTCGATCGGGCACATGCGGCCGTAGTGCGACGGGTGGACGTCGCGGACCTCATAGCCAGCGCGCTCCCGCGACAGGCCACCGGGGCCGAGCGCCGACAGGCGGCGCTTGTGCGTGAGACCGGCCAGCGGGTTGTTCTGGTCCATGAACTGGCTCAGCTGCGAGGTGCCGAAGAACTCCTTGAGCGCCGCGACCACCGGGCGGATGTTGATCAGCGTCTGCGGCGTGATGGCCTCGACGTCCTGGGTGGTCATGCGCTCGCGCACGACGCGCTCCATGCGGGCCAGGCCGGTGCGGAGCTGGTTCTGGATCAGCTCGCCGACCGTGCGCATGCGGCGGTTGCCGAAGTGGTCGATGTCGTCGGCCTCGACGATGGTGCTTCCGGCCGGCGCGGCGATCTCGGTCTCGCCGGCATGCAGCGAGACGACGTAACGGATCGTGGCGACGATGTCGTCGATCGTCAGCGTCTGCTGGTCGAACGCCTCCTCGGCACCGAGCTTCTTGTTGATCTTGTAGCGACCGACCTTCGCGAGGTCGTAGCGCTTGGAGTTGAAGTAGTAGTTGTCGAGCAGCGTCTGGGCGGCCTCGCGCGACGGCGGCTCGCCCGGACGCAGCTTGCGGTAGATGTCGAGCAGCGCCTCGTCCTGGCTGCCGATGTTGTCCTTCTCCAGGGTGAGGCGAATCGACTCGTACTGGCCGAACTCCTCCAGGATCTGGGCTTCGCTCCAGCCGAGCGCCTTGAGCAGGACGGTGACGCTCTGCTTGCGCTTGCGGTCGAGACGGACGCCGACGAGGTCGCGCTTGTCGACCTCGAACTCCAGCCAGGCACCGCGCGACGGGATGACCTTCGCGGTGTAGATGTCCTTGTCGGACGTCTTGTCGGGCGTGCGCTCGAAGTAGACGCCCGGCGACCGGACCAGCTGGCTGACGACGACACGCTCGGTGCCGTTGATGATGAAGGTGCCCTTGTCGGTCATCAGCGGGAACTCGCCCATGAAGACCGTCTGGGACTTGATCTCGCCGGTCTCGTTGTTCATGAACTCGGCGGTGACGAACAGCGGAGCCGCGTAGGTGACGTCACGGTCCTTGCAGTCCTCGACCGAGTACTTCGGGGGCTCGAAACGGTGGTCGCGGAACGACAGGCTCATCGTCTCGGAGAAGTCCTCGATCGGGGAGATCTCCTCGAAGATCTCCTCCAGGCCGGACCTGGCGGACACGTCCGAGCGTCCGGCGGCCAGCGACTCTTCGACGCCGGCCTTCCAGGAGTCCGATCCGATCAGCCAGTCGAAGCTGTTCGTCTGCAGTGCAAGCAGCTCCGGAACCTCGAGAGGTTCGTTGATCTTGGCGAAGGAGATACGACGGGGTGCGTGCTGAACGGGTGCTGCGGTGGTGCGCGAGGCTGCCAAGAGGGATCCTTCCGAGGGCTCGCAAGGTGGCACGATGAGTGGCACGGGATGAACTTGGCGGCGCACGCCAATTGACCCCGGTCAAGGGCACCGAAGCAGACGGGCGAGCGCGAAAGTTCAGTCTAACGCGCCGCGTCAAACGGATGCAAGTCGGGTCTTGACAAATGCGCCCACGGTAGGGGACGCTACCCGGCTTCGACTCCGCTCACAGGGCCTTGATGTCGTTGACGAGCCAGCGCCCGTCGCGTTCGACCATCATCAGCTTGATGCGGTTGCCGAACACGGTCGGCTCCTCCGAGCCGTCGGCGACGCGCGCTTGGTCGATGAAGACGAGGACGGTGGCTCGGTCGGCGCGACAGGAGCTCGTGCACTCGATCGCGGCGGCGTTGCGGACCGTGGCCTTCACCTGGATCTTGCGCTGCGGTGCGAGCTCTTGCAGCGCTGGCGAGATCGAGGCGAACTTCTTGGCGAACGCCGGCGTCATCGTCGCCTTGGAGTCTCGGAGGTGGTCGTCCAGCTGGTTGAACTGGTAGGTGAAGATCGTCTCGCCGGCCGACGCTGCGGTTGTGGCGGCCTTCTCGTGCGCCTCGACGATCCCGCTGCCGGCGCGCCACTCGCTGACGCCCTGGAAGCCGAACCACCCACCGAACGCCAGGGCCGCCACGGTGAGGGCGACGAGTGCTCCGAGCCGGGTGGAGACGCGGGGCACGCCGAATCGACGGGTGCGCGTGGACGCGGCGGCGGGCGCGGTCGTGGCCACGTTCCGTGCGGGCGCCTCGGGGGGCGGAGCGTCGACCTTCGGGGGCTTGGCGGCCGGTCGCGGTGTCTTGGACCGCAACGAGGGCGCCCGCTTGACGACCGACGTCTTGGGCTGAGCAGTACCGGGCTTGGACTCTCCGGCGATGCGACGACGGCGCGGCGGCTGCGGCGTGCTCACTGGGACTCCCCCTCCGTGCCCGGGCTCTCCGGGACCTTTCCGAGCTCGGCTTCGAGTGTCGGCACGGCGTCGAACTCCCGCACCCTCCACTCGTCCTTGTAGCGGCCGAACGTGACCGTCCAGCGGAATCGGCGCTCGACGGCGGTCTCCTGGCCGGTGGTCTTGACGGCGGCGTTGACGGCGACCAGGACGACGGCGGAGTCATCGTCGATGGCGTCGACGGCGGTGGCCAACACCTTCGCGTCTCCGCTGGACTGCTTCTTGTCCTCGATCGCCCCGAACATCGCGTCGGTGATCTTGGCGTACTCCTTGTAGTACTCCGGCGTCATCAACGTCTTCATGCGGCGCTGGTAGTCCGCCTTCTCCCCGATGCTGTAGGTGTTGAAACCGACCGCGAAGTCGGTCGCCCGGGTCACGACCTCCTGACGCGCGCGCTGGGAGTCGTCACCGCCCGCGACCGCAGGCAGGAGGAACCCGGCCACGCCCACGAGCACGCCGAGGACCGTGAGGACCGAAAGCAGGCGAACGGGTGTGGCGGGCGGGTTCAGTTTGAGGCCGGACCGAGCAGAAGCCACTTCCAAGAATCCTCTCCAGGCGCCGATGCCACCGATGCGCGGTCGTGGTACGGGTGGGTGATGGCGCCGCCGTTGCCCTTGTGGAACTCGACGAACCTCGGGTTGAAAGGCACCTTCTGGTCATTCTTGCAGTCGGTTCCAACATCGAACTGCAGATCGCCGAGCTCGTCCGGATCTCGGCGTTCCCGGTAGCCCTCGGCGTCGGCGCCACCGGTCGCGTACAAGCAGGCGTTGTTGTGCTGCGCCTCCGGGTCGACCGGGGGATGATCGAAGATCAGGCCGATCCGCCCCGCCCAGTTGCCGGGCTCGGGTTCGCTGGTCGCGGTGAAGGAGCCGTGCACGAGGTACGGGAACAGGATCGAGATGACCTCGATGCCCTTGTGGAACTCATCGAAGGACTCCGAGACGGTGTTGAGGTCGTTGAAGATCGAGATCAGGTCCGAACGGTTCTCCTTGATCACGTTCTTGACCAGTCGAGCACTCGATGAGCCTTCGTCGAAGAGGCGCCGGATGTCCTTGTCGGAGCTGACCAAGGTGTCGGTCAGCAGCGCCAGGTCGTTGGTGAAGGAGGAGAACTGGCCCCGCTTGTCGACGAGCGTCTGAAGCACGCTCGAGGAGCTGCGGATCAGTGACCGGGTGACGTCGAAGTTCTCGTCGGCGGTCTGGATGAACTGCGTCATCGTGTCGATGATGATCGTCAGGTCCTCGCCGTAGCCCGCGAACGCGAGGCCGAGCTCGTTCACCAGGGTGCGCATGGAGTCGGTGTCGATCGAGCTGATGAACGCACTGGAGTCGAGGAGGAACTTGGTCGTGTCGATCGGCACGTTCGTGCGCGACAGCGGGATGTTGCTGCCACCCCGCAGGTAGGGGGAGGCGTTGCTCTGGGGCGCCAGGTCGATGTACTGCTCGCCGACCGCCGACTTGTTGGCCACGGTGGCCTCCACGTCGGTGGGAATCTTCGGTGCGTTGTTCTCGATGTCCAAGGTGGCGCGCACGCCGCTCTCGGTGAACTCGAGCTTGCCGACCTTGCCGACCGCGATGCCTCGGTAGGTGACCTCGGCGCCGGCGAAGATGCCGCCGGAGTCGCTGAAGTCCGCGGTGACCGGGAACGATCGATCGATGAACAGCCGGTCGATGTTGGCGTACCGGCCGCCGACGAAGGCGCCGCCCAGCAGCGTGACGATGGCGAAGATGACCAGCTGGATCTTCGTGAGTCGAGTGATCATGAAGTCACCGCCGGTCCGAGCAGGAGCCTGCCGACATCGCTCTGCTGGGCCTCGGCCGCGTTGGAGACCGGGGTCCGGCACAGGCTGAGCAGGGAGCAGGTCACCGCGGGCTTGCCACTCGATTCAGCGCCCTGCCCCGGCAGGTTCAGACCGGGCAGGAGCTCGGGCAGCTTCAGGCAGGTTCGGCGCCGGGCTCGCGGTGCTCGATTGGGACGAGGCGGCCGCGAGCGGGAACTCCACCCCGCCGATCGACAGCAACCCGGCCAGGAGCTGGGCACCCTGCTCGGCATTGAGCTCGATGTTGATGTCCAGGTTGATGTAGTCGCCGAAGCACGCGCCGTTGCGGGCGTTGTCCGGGTTGTCGCCCGCGTCGGGAGAACAGGTGGACAGGGCCCGCCCCTTGCTTCCGAGCAACGAGTCCGGGAACGGATACGTCAGCAGGGTGAAGGCGTTGGAGATGTCGTCGCCGGCGTTGGCGAGCTCACGGAGCATCGGCTCGAGTCGCCTGAGGTCCGTCAAGGTGTCTTCCTTCGATTCCCTGATGACCCTGGTCGCGACATCGCTCAGCCGGCTCAAGGACTGCAGCATCTTGACGAGGTCGTCGCGTTGCTCGTTGAGGATCTTCAGCGCCGGGGGAACGTCGTCAAGGGCCTGGGTGATCGACTTCCGCTGGGCGTTGGTGGCGATGGAGAGCCGGTTGATCTTCTCCAGCGCGTCGAGGATGCCCTGCTTGTTGTCGTCGAGGACGGCCATGAAGTCCCTGGAGTTCGTCACCAGGGCCCTGATTTCCGGCTCATTGCCCTCGAGCGCCTTGTTGAGCTCGCGCACGATGGTGTTGGTCTTCTCCAGCCCGCCACCGTTGAAGAGCAGTGCTGCGGCGCTCAGGATCTCCTCGAGCTCGGGGTTGGCACCGGACCGGTCGAGCGGGATGACGTCACCGTTGCTGAGCCGTCCGGAGCCACCATCCTCCGGTGGCGCGATGGACACGAACTTCTCGCCGAGGAGGCTGGTCTGGCGGATCGTGACCTCAGCATCGTCGGGCAGCTGGGCGCTGTCGTTGATCTGCATGGTGACGACCGCGGTCCAGCCCTTGAGCTCGATGTCGGTGACCTTGCCGACCGAGATGTCGTCGACGCGGACCCCGCTCTGGGGCACGAGGTCGAGAACGTCGCGGAACTCCGCCTTCACCGTGTACGGGTTGTCGCCGAGATCGGCGCCACCGGGGAGCGGCAGCTTGTACGGCGAGAAGCCACAGCCACTCACGACCACCGCCACGACGGTGCCGAGAAGGCCGAGGCGAACCCGCGCCCCCGCTGCGAACGTACTCATGGGTTCACCCCCAGCAGACCGGTCAAGTCTTGGGCGGTGGCGCCCGGATCGGGAGCCCCGGAGCCCCCGGCCGCGGTGCCGCCTTGCAGGGCCGCCGCCGCCTGTGCGGGCAGCAGGTCGTTGAGCAGGCCTTCCAGGCTCGGGCAGAGCTGTTCGCCCACCGGGATGGCCTCCCCCAGGAGTCCGCAGAGGATGCCGGGGAGATCGCCGGGCTCGATGCTCTGGAACAGCGCGCCGAGGTCGGACCGAGCATCCAGTGTGCCGGTCTTGGAGTTGCCGCCGGCGATGCCGAGGTTGCCCAGGGCGATCGGCGCGTCGATGAGCGTGTGCTCGATGTCCTCGTTGTGGCGTGCCAACAACCGGGCGAGCCGTTGCAGATTGTCGACGTTGTCGCGCAGCGTGGAGCGGTTGTCCTTGATCAGCTTTCGCACGTCGATCAAGGCCTTGCTCAGGAACTTCAGGGTCTTGGCCAGGTCGTCGCGCTCGTTCTCGAGCACGTTGGAGACGCGCGCCGTGCTGTCGAAGAACGACCGGACCGAGGCATCGTTGCGCTGCAACAGCTTGATGAACTGCTCGATCTCCTGGATGCTCCCGAAGAGCTCGTCCTTGTTGTTGGACAGCGTCGTGCTGAGCTTCGCGAAGTTCGTCAGCGTCTCGTTGAGCTGACGCCCCTGCCCGTCGAGCTGTTCGGCCGTGTCCTCGATCAGGCTCGACAGCGAGCCTTCCTTGTTCGCGCCCTTCGGCCCGAGGGCGATCGCCAGGTCGTCCAGGGACTTGAAGATCTCATCGAGCTCCACCGGGACCTCGGATCGATCGACGCTGAGGGAGGCGTTGTCGGGGAGAACCGCCCCACCGGAGTACGCGGGGGCCAGCTGAACGAAGCGGTCGCCCACGACGGACGGAGAGATGATGACCGCCTTCACGTCGGAGGGGAGTCGGACGTCTCCGGAGTAGGTGATGGTCACCTCGACGTGGTCGCCCTGCGCCTTCAGCTCCTTGACCTCGCCGACGGCCACGCCGAGGATCCGGACGTCTGAACCCTTGTAGAGCGAGTTGGTGCTCGTGAAGTCGACGGTGACCGTGCGCTCGAGCTCGGACCGGCTGAAGACGATCACGACCGCGGCGATCAGGGCCAGCACCACGAACGCGGTGAGGACCTTGGCCAGGCCGGCGAAACGGGTGAAGAAGTTCATCAGCCACCACCCACTTCGATGTAGACGTCCCACCACGGACCGACGGCCAGGGAGTTGCCCAGCGCGTGTGCGAACCCGGGGACGATGCGCAGGGCCTCGTCGAGGCTGGCCTCGTTGCGGCGAAGCATGTCGGTGACGGTCTCCAGCTGCTTCAGCGCCGGCTTGAGGTCGGCACGAACGTCCTTGACCAAGCCGCTGAGCTGCTGGGAGATCTTCGTCGTGGACACGAGCAGGCGGTGCACCGCATCACGTCGTGCGCTGATCGCGTTGAACAGGACCGTGGCGTCCTTGAACAGCCGCTCGAGGTCCGGCCCGGTGGCGTTGAGGACCCCGGAGACCTTCTTGAGGTTGACCAGCAGCGTGTTGATCTGCTGGTCCCGCGCGGCCAGGTTGGCGGACAGGTCGGACACGCCCTGGATCGCGCCACGGAACTCCTTGGGAGTGCGTGCGGCGATCTCCGCCATGGCGTCCATGGCCTTGGCGACCTCGTCGACGTCCAGGGCATCGGTGGTCGTGCTGAGGTCCGAGAACGCTTCGACGACGTTGTACGGCGGCGTCGTGCGCGAGAGCGGGATGGTGCCGCCCTTGGGCAGGTCGCCCGAACCGTTCGGCGTCAGGGCCAGGAACTCCGAGCCCAGCAGCGTGCGCACCTTGATCTGGGCCCCGGTCTCGCGGCCGAGCTCGGTTCCCTTGTCGACCTTGAAGGTCACGTCGACGTGATCGCCCTTCAGCTCGATCCCCCGCACGTTGCCGACGGACACGCCGGCGATGCGGACTTCGTTGCCGTCCTTGAGGCCGCCGATCTCGGCGAACTGTGCCTTGTAGGTGTCGCCGGCTCCGATGATCGGCAGCCGGTCGGCGCGGAAGGCGGCGAGCAGGAGCAGCGTGATGGCCACGAAGCCGATGACCCCGATCACCGTCGAGTTGCGTTCGCGGAAGGGCTTCATGGCTGCGGCCCTTCCAACGTGTCGCACCGGACGCCGCTGGGCGAGATCTGCAGGAACTGGTTCAGGATGGTCGCGAGCAACGGGGGAACGTCTTCTTTGAGCTGGGGCGTGAAGTTGCAGAGGTACTGGTTGAAGATGCTTCCGCTCTCGACGAAGTGACCGATCTTGGTCATCTTGATGGGCATGATCTGCAAGGAGTCCTCCAGGTCGGTCAGGACCGAGTCCTTGCTCAGGTTCTTGGTGAGCCGGCGCAGTTGCTTGATGTCGTTGCGGATGAGCGGGCGGCCCTCGACCAGCAGGTTGGCCGTTTCGTCGGTGAGCTCGGAGATCGAGTCCAGCGAGTTGAGGATGGCCCGCCGGTCCTGCTTCAGCCCGCCGACGAACTGGCGCAGGGTCTTGATGTTGGCCTTGAGCTCGACATCGCGATCCCCCAGCATCTCGAGCACCTCGGAGAGGTTCGTGACGACGTCACCGATCAGCTGGTCCCGGCCGGCGAGGGTGTTGGTGAGCGAGGAGATGCGGCCCAGCAGGCTCTGGACGTTGCCGGCCTCACCCTGGAAGGTCTGGACGATCTCGAAGGCCAGCTTGTTGGTGTCGTCGGGGCTGAGCGCCTCGAACACCGGCTTGAAGCCGTTGAGCAGGACGTTCAGGTCCAGGGCTTCCTGCGTGCGCTCGAGCGGGATGACGCTGCCCGGCCGCAGCACCGAGCTGGCACCGTCCGGACCCTGGGCCAGGGCCAGGTACCGCTGACCGACGAGGTTCCGGAACCGCAGGGTCGCGGTGGTGTTCTGGGTGAGCTGGACCGCTGGATCGATGCGGAAGGTCAGCAGCGCCTTGTCCTTCTTGACGACCTCGACCTCGCTGATCGCACCCACCGACACGCCGGCGATGCGGACGTCGTCGCCCTTGGCGACCCCGGTGACGTCGGTGAAGACCGCCTTGTACTCGTCGCGAGCGCCGAAACCGCCGTTGCTCAGCGTCAGGCCCAGGATCACCGTGGCCATGCCGGTGAGGAACAAGAACACCAGCAGCTTGACGAGCGCCGACAGTGCTTCGCCATCGAGCTTCATCGGGCGTTCACCCCCGCTCCACGGACCACCGGGCTGAGCAGGAGTGAGGCGACGTCAGGCACATCGGCGACGGCGACGCCACTGGTGACGGCGGCCAGTCGGTTCAGCTCGGCGCGCTGCGCCGGCGAGTCGACCGCGAGGAGGCTGGCCACCGGGGCGCGCTGGTAGTCGGACTCCG
This sequence comes from uncultured Actinomycetota bacterium, assembly GCA_963695295.1. Taxonomy (GTDB): domain Bacteria; phylum Actinomycetota; class Actinomycetes; order Propionibacteriales; family Nocardioidaceae; genus Aeromicrobium. The sequence continues at coordinate 852,277 of OY968771.1, forward strand.
ATCCCAGCTTGCCGTTGTGCGAGTTCTGGACGCCGGCCATCTTGAACACGCTCGGGTCCGGGCCCGGCCAGGGGTTCTCCTGGCTCCACGGGTTCTCGCCGGCGGCGAACTTGTCGAGGTCGTCGCAGACCGTGCCGAGGCCGCGCGGACCGCCGTCGTCCCGGTCGCCGTGGACGTCCGGATCGGTCGCGGGCGTGTTGTCGATCACCGACTGCTTCGGGATGACCGGGTGCTCCCCGGGCGGGCTGGGCCGTCCGCGGCCGTCGGCGATCTCGTACGGCGTGGGCTGGGGCTCGACCATCTCCAGGTCGATGTGCAGCGTCAGCCCACGGAAGATGCTGTCGAGGCGCTCGTCGATGAGTCGGTCGTAGGCCTTGAAGAAGCACGGGAAGGTGGAGGAGAACTTCTGGGCCACGCCGAGCGGTGCGACGCTCTGCGCGGCGAGGGCGATCATGTCGTTGCCACTGGCCCTGAACAGGGTGGTCATCACGTCGGCGAAGAGGCGACTCTCGTCGAAGAACGCGGCGAGCTGGGTGCGCTTGGCGACGACCGTTCGGGCGTTGAACGCCGAGTTGCGCAGCAGCCGGCCGAAGGTCGGCGTGTCGCGGGCATAGGAGTCGGCGACCACGCCGAACTGGATGAGGTCGTCGATCGCCTGCTGGTTCTCGGGATTGAACTTCTCGAGGTAGTTGTTGATCGTCACCAGGGTGTTGCCGAACTCTTCACCCCGGCCTTCGAGCGTGCCGGCGAAGGCCGCCAGCGTCGTGGCGAGCGCCTCGGGCTCGACCGCGGTCAGGAGCGGCAAGAAGTCGTTGAGCAGCTTCTCCAGCTCGATCGGCACGATCGCCCCCCGGATCGTGTCGCCGGCCTTCAGCTTCTCGCCGGTGGGCGAATCCGACGGGATCAGCGAGACGTACTTTTCGCCGAACAGCGTCTTGGGGACGATCTGGGCGCTGACGTCGGCCGGCACCTCGTCGATGAGTTCCGGCTTCATGCCGAGCGTCATGGTGATGTCGCCGCCGTCGGCCTTCACCTCGCGCACCTCACCGACGATCATGCCGCGCAGCTTGATGTCGGCGTTCTCGGGCAGGCTCAGGCCCGCCTTCACCCCGGTCAGGGTGACGTTGTCGTAGTTCACGAAGGTCTTGCTGAAGAACGCCCACGTCAGCCAGATGAAGAAGGCGAGCACGAAGAGCAGCAACACGCCCAGGGCGCGACGCGAGCCGGTGCGCTCGGCGAAGGGAACTCGGGCCACAGGTCAACCCGCCAATCTGACGGTGACGGTGGTGCCCCAGATCGCCATGGACGCCAGCAGGTCGACGACGTTGACGGCGACGATCGAGGTGCGGACCGCGCGGCCGACGGCCACACCCACGCCGGCCGGTCCACCACTGGCGTGGTAGCCGTAGTAACAGTGGATGAGGATCACCACGACGGCGAAGATCAGCACCTTGCCGAAGGACCACAAGACGTCGCCGGGTGGTAAGAACGTGTTGAAGTAGTGGTCGTACGTGCCAGAGCTCTGGCCCTCTAGCTGGGTGATGGTGAGGCGGGTCGCGAAGTAGGACGACAGCAGGCCGACGATGTAGAGCGGGACGATGGCGACGAGGCCGGCGAGCACCCGCGTGGTGACCAGGAACTGCATCGACGGGACCGCCATGACCTCGAGGGCGTCGATCTCCTCGGAGATCCGCATGGCGCCGAGCTGGGCGGTGAAGCCACATCCGACGGTTGCCGCCAGCGCGATCCCGGCGACGATCGGTGAGATCTCCCGAGTGTTGAAGTAGGCGGACACGAATCCGGTGAGTGCTGCGGTGCCGAGCTGGTCGAGCGCGGCGTAGCCCTGGATGCCGACCTCGGTGCCGGTGAAGAAGCACATCGAGACGACGACGCCGATCGTGCCACCGATGACGGCGAGCGAACCGCTGCCCAGGGTGACCTCGGCCAGCAGCCGGTAGATCTCGCGACTGTAGTTCTTGATCGTGAACGGCACGGCCTTGATGACGCGCAGGTAGAAGAGCATCTGCGTGCCGGCGTCATCGAGCGACTCCAGCGGCCGCTGGTACAACCCATTGATCCCGTTGGCCATGGTCACATGCCCTTCGGTGGAACGAGCTGGATGTACACGGCGGAGATGAAGAAGTTCACGATGAACAACAGGACGAACGTGATGACGACGGCCTCGTTGACGGCGTCACCGACGCCCTTGGGCCCACCCTTGGCGTTCATGCCCTTGTACGACGCGACGATGGCGGCGAGATAGCCGAAAATGACAGCCTTCACCAATCCTTGGTACATGTCGGGTAACTGAGCGAGCGCCGTGAACGACGCGATGTACGCGCCCGGAGTTCCGTTCTGGAGGACGACGTTGAAGACGTAGCCGCCGGCCACGCCGACGATGGAGACCAGGCCGTTGAGGAAGACCGCGATGAGCATGCAGGCCAGGACGCGGGGAACGACCAGCCGCTGGATGGGGTCGATGCCCAGCACCATCATCGCGTCGAGCTCTTCACGGATCTTGCGGGCCCCGAAGTCGGCGGCGATGGCCGAACCGGCCGCACCGGCGATCAGCAGGGCGGTGGCGATGGGGCCGGCCTCACGGACGACCGCGAGGACGGCGGCGGAACCGGTGAAGGACTGGGCGCCGAACTGCTTGATGAGGCCGCCGACCTGGAGGGCGATGACGGCGCCGAAGGGGATGGAGACCAAAGCGGTGGGGACGATGGTGACGGTGACGATGAACCAGGCTTGCTGCAGGAATTCCTTCAGCTGGAAGGGTCGCCGGAACAGGGCAACACTCACGTCCAACATGAACGCGAAGAGATCGCCCGCGACCCTCGCGGGTGCGGCTACCCGAGCCGTGGTCACTCAGATTCACCAGACCCTGCAGTCAGGGCCATGTTCTCGGCGAACGAGCCGGGAGGGGGCGTCACCCCGTTCTCACGGCACCAGGAGCCGGGCTCGCGCGCGGCTCGGCGGGGGCGCCCGTCGGACGTCTCGATCTGCCGCGGGATCGGGGGCAGCGGCGGCATCTCGATGTCCTTCTCCGCCTCGAGCTCGTCGGCGTCCTTCTCCTCGCTCATGCCGATCGGCCCGATGCGCTGGGCGTTGAGGAACTGCGCGACGACCGGCTCCTCGCTGGAGAGCAGCATCTCGCGCGGGCCGAACATCGCCAGGTGCTTGTGGTAGAGCAGCCCGATGTTGTCGGGCACCGTGCGGCAGCTGTTGATGTCGTGCGTGACGATCAGGAACGTGGCGTCGATCTGGGCGTTCAGGTCGATGAAGAGCTGGTTGAGGTAGGCCGTGCGGACCGGGTCGAGGCCGGAGTCGGGCTCATCGACGAGGAGGATCTCCGGATCGAGCACGAGTGCGCGGGCGAGGCCGGCGCGCTTGCGCATGCCGCCGGAGATCTCACCGGGGAGCTTGTTCTCGGCGCCGAGCAGACCGACGAGCTCCATCTTGTCCATCACGACGTTGCGGATGTCGGACTCGGACTTCTTGGTGTGCTCGCGCAACGGGAAGGCGACGTTGTCGTAGAGGTCCATCGACCCGAACATCGCACCGTCCTGGAACAGGACGCCGAACAGCTTGCGGACCTCGTAGAGCTCGCGCTCGGAGCAGTTGGCGATGTCAGTGCCCTGGATGAACACACTGCCTTGGTCTGGCTTGAGCAGACCGATCAGCGTCTTCAGCAGAACCGACTTGCCGGTACCCGAGGGGCCGAGCATGACGGAGATCTCACCAGCGGGCAACGTCAGTGTGACGTCGTGCCAGATGACCTGGCTCCCGAAGCTCTTGCTGAGACCCTCGATGACGACCTCTGTTCCCACGGGGGTCCTCCTAGCTGACCGTGGCATTCCGACCCGGCGGGACGGAATCCTGAAACTGTGACCCGAGACACTCATGGTAACGAAACGCGGTGTTCGAGGTTACGTGTTCGGCACGCATGCGTGAGCGAAGAGTGGCCGCAGGATTCGCAGAACCGTACCGCATGCAACTTCGCCTCACCAAAGACGTCGCCTTCGGTGCTCCTGAGACGACGACGGCGCCCGTCCCCAGCGGGACGGGCGCCGTCGTCGTTCGGCTACGAGGAGGTCACTTGACGGTGACCGTGGCGCCGGCGGCCTCGAGGGCCTCCTTGGCCTTCTCCGCGGCCTCCTTGGTGGCCTTCTCGAGGACGGGCTTCGGGGCACCCTCGACGAGATCCTTGGCCTCCTTGAGGCCGAGGCTGGTGAGCGAACGGACCTCCTTGATGACCTGGATCTTCTTGTCGCCGGCTGCCTCCAGGACGACGTCGAACTCGTCCTGTTCGGCGGCAGCAGCGCCGGCGTCGCCGCCGGCAGCGGCGGGGGCACCCGCGGCGGCCACGGCGACCGGGGCGGCGGCCGTGACCTCGAAGGTCTCCTCGAACTGCTTCACGAACTCGCTGAGCTCGATGAGCGTCATCTCCTTGAACGCATCGAGCAGGTCTTCGGTCTTGATCTTCGCCATGGTGGCGTCCTTCCTTCAGGTGAGATCCAGGTGGGCAGCGGGCCTCCGGCCCGGTTGACCCCTGGTCTCAGGTCGTGGGCTCGGTGTCTGATTCCTGGTTGTCGGTCTCGGCGGATGCCTCGACCGCTGGTGCCTCGTCGGCGGCGGGCGCCTCCTCGGCAGGTGCTTCTGCGACAGCTTCGTCGGCAGGTGCTTCTGCGACAGCTTCGTCGGCAGGTACTTCTGCGACGGCTTCGTCGGCAGGCGCCTCGGGGGCGGCTGCCTCGACGGCCGGCGCTTCGTCCTCGACCTTCGCCTGCAGGGCCGCGAGCAGGCGTGCGGTCTGCGAGAGAGGGGCGTTGAACAGCGATGCCGCGTTCGAGAGGCTCGCCTTCATGCCGCCCGCGAGCTTGGCGAGGAGGACCTCGCGCGACTCAAGGTCGGCCAGCTTCTTGATCTCGTCCGGCTCGAGGACCTTCCCGTCGAGGAAGCCCCCCTTGATGATCAGTGGCGAGTTCGCCTTCGCGAAGTCACGCAGACCCTTGGCCGCATCGACGACGTCGCCGGTGATGAAGGCGATGGCGGTCGGTCCGACGAGAAGCTCCTCATCGAGCTCGACGCCGGCCTGTTTGGCGGCGATCTTGGTCAGCGTGTTCTTGGCGACGGCATAGCTCGCACTCCCACCGAGTGAGCGCCGCAGTTCCTGCAGCTGCTTGACGGTGAGACCGCGGTAGTCGGTGAGGACGGCGCCGTTGGACTCGCGGAAGCTCTCGACGAGCTCTGCCACGGCGGCTTCCTTGTCCGGGCTTGCCATGGATCTCCTTCCAGAACGTGGGGTGAGTGCGTCATACGCCTCGATCCGGAATGGCTGCCCATGAGAAACGCCCCGGGCGCAGGGCACGGGGCGTGGGCGAGGAGCTCACAGTCGTGATCCTGCGCGGGCCGCCCTCACGGGCTCTTCGGGTTCCCCGGGTGTGGGGATCCGACCAGCGGTCTTCGGCGTCGATCAGTCTAGGGGATCCCCGACGGCACGACCAAATCCGGCGTGGAGGCGAGCGGCCCGCAACGTCAGGAGGGCGAGGGCGTGCCGCCGCCGAGCTGGCTGAGGAAGTCCTTGTCGCTGATCTCGGACTCCTTCGGGGCCGAGATCGAGACGCTCTCGCCCCACTTCGTGTAGTCCATCGTCACCGACGTCGGACCGGACCCGGCGACGTCGGGAAGCTCGGACCGGAGGCGACGCGGCAGGTTGTCCGGTCCGATGTACATCGTGTAGCTCAGCTTCTTCGGCAGCGGTGCACCCGAGTCCTTGTACTGCTCGACCTTGGACGGATCGACCTCGACGCGGTAGGGCTGCGCCTGCACGCCGTCGAGCTCGATCGGGTCCCCCTGCTTCTCGAAGGAGGTGACCGCGCCCTTGAACTGCTCCAGCTGCTTGATCGGGTCGATGCTGTCGACCAGGTCTCCGTACTGGCGGCCGATCGGGTTGCTGTCGTCGGTGAGATCGACCTTGGCGAACTTGTTCTGCGTCATCGGGCCGAAGTTGAGATAGAAGATCCGGTCGACCAGTCGCATCTCCAGCGAGCCGAGGCCCTGCTTGCCGGTGTCGAGCCTCATCACCAGAGCGGTGTCGGCCACGGAGTCGCCGAGGCGGACGTCGCCGTCGGCCTTGATCTCCTGGCCGGCCGACGTCAGGCTCATCACGACGTGGCTGGTGCCGGCCTTGATCTGCGCCTTGGTGACCTCTTCGAAGAAGTTCTCCTGGGTCAGCACGGTGTCGGACGCGGTGCCGACGCCGGATGCGTCGCCGTTCTTGCCCCCGTCGTCGCTGCAGGCGACCAGCGACGCGCCCGTCGCGAGGACGAGGGCGGAGACGGCGGACCAGTGCTTCAGACGTTCACGCATGCGGTGAGCATACGTGGACGCCCGTGGTCAGCCCTCGTCGTCGGAACCGAAGCCCTTCGTGCGGCTCGGATCGACCGGGACGCCGGGTCCGTGGGTCGTGGAGATGGTGACCTTCTTGACGTACCGGCCCTTGGAGCTCGCCGGCTTGAGTCGCAAGATCTCCTCCAGCGCCGCGCCGTAGTTCTCCGCCAGCTGCTCGGCCGTGAAGGAGGACTTGCCGATGACGAAGTGGAGATTGGAGTGACGGTCGATGCGGAACTCGATCTTGCCGCCCTTGATGTCGGCGACGGCCTTGGCGACGTCGGTGGTGACCGTGCCCGTCTTCGGGTTGGGCATGAGGTTGCGCGGCCCGAGCACCCGGCCGAGGCGACCGACCTTGCCCATCATGTCCGGGGTGGCGACGACGGCGTCGAAGTCGAGCCAGCCCTCGTTGACCTTGTCGACCAGGTCATCGGACCCGACGTGGTCGGCGCCGGCCTCCCGTGCGGCGTCGGCGTTGGCGCCGGTGGCGAAGACCAGGACCCTGGCGGTCTTGCCGGTGCCGTGCGGGAGGTTGACGGTGCCGCGGACCATCTGGTCGGCCTTGCGCGGGTCGACGCCGAGGCGGACGGAGACGTCCACCGTGGAGTCGTATCTGCTGCTGCCTGACTCCTTGGCCAGAGTGGTGGCCTGGAGCGGCGTGTAGAGCGCGTCCTTGTCGATCTTCTCGGCGACCGAGCGGTACGCCTTGCTGTGCTGTGTCATGACTGGTTCCTTCGTGTTGGGTACTGCACCAGGTGTGGTCGGTCGGGCCCAGCTGGCCCTGCCACGGTTGCGGGGTCGTTCAGTCGGTGGTGATGCCCATCGAGCGGGCGGTGCCCTCGACGATCTTCATCGCCTGCTCGATGTCGTTGGCGTTGAGGTCGGGCATCTTCGTGGTGGCGATCTCGCGGATCTGGTCCTGGGAGATGCGTCCGACCTTGTCGGTGTGCGGCGTGCCCGAGCCCTTCTTCACGCCGGCGGCCTTCTTGATGAGGTCGGCGGCCGGCGGCGTCTTGGTGATGAACTCGAACGAGCGGTCCTCGAAGATCGTGATCTCGACCGGGACGATGCTGCCGCGCATGTTCTCGGTCTCGGCGTTGTACGCCTTGCAGAAGTCCATGATGTTGACGCCGTGCGGGCCGAGCGCGGTGCCGACGGGCGGCGCCGGGTTGGCCATGCCGGCCTGCAGCTGCACCTTGACGATGGCTGCGACTTTCTTCTTGGGAGGCATTGTTCTGGGTCCTTTGGTGGTTGGTGCTGGTGTGTACGGGCCGACCGCTGGCGGTCAGACCTTCTGGATCTGGGTGAAGCTGAGCTCGACCGGCGTCTCGCGGCCGAAGATCTCGACGAGCGCCTTCACCCGCTGCGCATCGACGTTGATCTCGGTGATCGTCGCGTGCAGCGTGGCGAACGGGCCGTCGACGACCATGACGGAGTCGCCGGCGACGAAGTCGGCGAACTCGACCTTGGGGGCCTTCGACGGCTGCCCCTCCGACGATCCTGAGCCCTCGGCGGCGGTGGCGGCGACCTCGGCCTCGACGGCGGGGGCGAGCATCTGCTCGACCTCGGCCAGGCTCAGCGGAACGGGCTGGTGGGAGTTGCCCACGAATCCGGTGACGGACGGCGTGTGCCGCACGACTCCCCATGACTCATCGGTGAGGTCCATGCGGACGAGCACGTAACCCGGCAGCACCGTGCGCTTGACCAGCTTGCGCTGGCCGTTCTTGATCTCGGCGACCTCTTCGGTGGGAACGACGACCTCGAAGATGAAGTCCTCGGCGTTGAGCGAGGTGATGCGGTTCTCGAGGTTCGCCTTGACGCGCTTCTCCATGCCGGAGTAGGTGTGCACGACGTACCAGTCGCCGATCTGGCTGTGCAGCAACTCGCGGAAGTCAGCGAGCGCGTCCGCCGTCGCCTCGTCGGCCGGCTCGGCGGCTTCGGGCTCGTCCTCGACCGCGGGCGGTTCGACGGCTTCGGGCTCGTCCTCGACCGCGTCAGTGGCGGCTGGGGTTTCCTCGGGGACGACTGCATCCTCGGCAACCGTGTCCTCGGCAGCCTCGGTGCCAGCACCCTCGGCGCTGTCACCCTCGGCGCTGTCACCCTCGGCGCTGTCACCGTCGGCGTGGGCACCGTCGGTGTCTGCACCCTCGGCGTCGGAGCCCTCAACGCTGGGGGCGTCAGGCTCGGCGGCCGCAGCCTCGGGGGCGTCGGCGACCTCCTCGACGTCGCCGCCGGTCTCGACGGCTTCGGCGTCTGGAGCGTCGAGGTGGCTCTGGTCGGTTCCTTGGCTCACGGTGATCCTTCAGTTCTCACGCGAAGATCGCGAACATCGCCTTGCCGAACCCGTAGTCGAGTCCGGCGATGATCGCCATCATGAACAACACGAACACGAGCACGACGAAGAAGTAGTTGACCACCATCGGCCGAGTGGGCCAGACCACCTTGCGGAGCTCGGCGACCACCTGGCGGTAGAACGTGATCGGCGACGTGCGTCCGGTCGTGCCGGAGAGCTCGTGTCGTTCGCTCACGGTGATCCTTCCTTTGCTGTCGTCGTTCCGGTGCCTCGGCACGGTGCGCTCGCTGGTGCCCCTGCCTCGCACGGCACGAGGGACTTGAACCCCCAACCTTCGGTTTTGGAGACCGATGCTCTGCCAGTTGAGCTAGTGCCGTAGGTCAATCCCACACCCAGCGCCGCACCCTGGTGAGGGCATGACGAACTAGCCTGAGAATTCACCGGTCAGGCAAGTGTACGGGGTGCCGGCGGGCCGAGTCGAACCGGCAGTAGCGGCCGATGGCCTGCATCAGGTTGGCTGGGGACATGACCGCCACCCCGAGCATCTCGTACTCCATCACGGTCCGTCTCGAGATCGCCTCCGGCGGCACCGCCGTCAGCGAGCTGACGACCGCCGTCGAGCAGGCCGGCGGGATCGTCACGGCTCTCGACGTGTCCCCGGCCAGCACCGACAACCTGCGCATCGACCTGACCTGCGCCACCTCCGGTACCGACCACGCCGACCGGGTCGTCGCCGCGCTGGAGACGATCGACGGTGTCGACGTCCGCAAGGTCTCCGACCGCACCTTCCTGATGCACCTGGGCGGAGTGATCGAGACCGCGGCCAAGCACCCGCTGCGCAACCGCGACGACCTCTCGATGGTCTACACACCCGGGGTGGCGCGCATCTGCCAGGCGATCGTGGCCGACCGCGAAGACGCCCGCCGGCTCACGATCAAGCGCAACAGCGTCGCGGTCGTCAGCGACGGTTCCGCCGTGCTCGGCCTCGGCAACATCGGACCGCACGCCGCCCTCCCGGTCATGGAGGGCAAGGCCGCGCTGTTCAAGAACTTCGCCGACATCGACGCCTGGCCGATCTGCCTCGACACCCAGGACGTCGACCAGATCGTCGAGACGGTCGCGGCGATCTCGCCCGGGTTCGCCGGCATCAACCTGGAGGACATCTCGGCGCCGCGATGCTTCGAGGTCGAGGCTCGGCTCCGGGAGCGACTCGACATCCCGGTGTTCCACGACGACCAGCACGGCACCGCGATCGTGGTGCTGGCCGCACTGCGCAACGCGCTGCTGGTCGTCGACAAGCGCATCGAGGAGATCCGGCTCGTCATGGCCGGGGCCGGCGCCGCGGGCACCGCGATCCTGCGGCTGCTGGTGGAGGCCGGGCTGAGCGACGTCGTCGTCTGTGACGTCGCCGGAGTCGTGCATGCCGGCCGCGGTGACACCGACGAGTCGATGCGGTGGATCGCCGAGCACACCAACCGCGGCGGACTCACCGGCGCACTCCACGACGTCATGCCCGGTGCCGACGTCTTCGTCGGGGTGAGTGCCCCCAACCTCATCGGCGCCGAGGACGTCGCGGCGATGGCCGAGGGATCGATCGTCTTCGCACTGGCGAACCCCGACCCGGAGATCGACCCGGTCGTGGCCCGACGGCATGCCACCGTCGTCGCGACGGGGCGGTCGGATCACCCGAACCAGATCAACAACGTGCTCGCGTTCCCGGGCATCTTCCGCGGCCTGCTCGACGCGCAGAGCCACGGCATCGACTCCGCCGTGCTCCTGGCCGCCGCCGACGCGATCGCGGCCACCGTCGCCTACGACGAGCTCGGCGCCCACTACATCGTCCCGAGCGTCTTCCATCCCGACGTCCACACCCGGGTGGCCGCGGCCGTGCGTGATGCAGCGCGCCGTTGAGATCCATCTCCAGCCTCCCCAAGGCGCACCTTCACCTGCACTTCACCGGGTCGATGCGGCACTCGACCCTGCTCGAGCTGGCCGAGCGGGACGGCCATCGCCTGCCGGCCGCACTCGTCGAGGACTGGCCGCCGCAGCTCGTCGGCACCGACGAGAAGGGGTGGTTTCGGTTCCAGCGCCTCTATGACGTCGCGCGGTCCGTGCTGCGCACCGAGGACGACGTGCGACGGCTGGTGCGCGAGGCCGCGGAGGACGACGCGGCCGACGGCAGCGTCTGGACCGAGATCCAGGTCGATCCGTCCGGGTATGCCGCGAAGTTCGGCGGCATCACCGCCTTCACCGACCTGGTCCTCGACGCCACCCGGGACGCCGCCGAGCTCGCCGGCCTCGGCATGGGCGTCGCGATCGCGGCCAACCGCACCCGGCATCCGCTCGATGCCCGGACGCTCGCCCGACTCGCCGCCCAGTACGCCGGTCGGGGCGTCGTCGGGTTCGGCCTGTCCAACGACGAGCGGCGCGGCGAGACCTCCGCTTTCGCGCCAGCGTTCGCGATCGCCGAGCGAGCCGGTCTCCTGCTCGTCCCGCACGCCGGCGAGCTCCGCGGCGCGCCCCACGTGACCCAGACCCTCGACCACCTGAGCCCCGACCGCCTCGGCCACGGAGTGCGGTCGGGCGAGGACCCGGACGTGCTGAAGCGGGTGGTCGACGCCGGGGTCGCCCTGGAGGTCTGCCCGACGTCGAACGTCGCCCTGGGCGTCTACAGCACCTTCGATGAGGTTCCGGTGCGGATGCTGCTGGCGGCCGGCGCCGACGTCGCCCTCGGTGCCGACGACCCGCTGCTGTTCGGCTCCCGCCTGGCCGGCCAGTACGCCGTTCTCCGCGCGGCCCAGGAGCTCACCGACGCGGAGCTGGCGACGCTGGCACGGATGTCGCTGCGGCGCTCGGCCGCACCGGACGAGGTCCGGGACCGCGCTCTCGCCGGCATCGACGCCTGGCTCGACACCCCCGCGGGGGAAGGTTGAGGCCGTGACCCAGGCCGCCGGTGGACCGATCCCGCGCCGCCAGCACCCGCAGGCCACGTCGGCGCTCGTCGTCGGCCTCCTGTCGGTCATCGGCGCCGTCATGATCGTGCCGGCCGCGCTGGGTCCGATCGCCTGTTACCTCGGGGCGTCGGCCCGCCGGCACATCGACCGCGAGCCGGCGCGGTGGGACGGCCGCAGACAGGCCACCACGGGCCTGGTGCTCGGCATGGTCGCGTCCGCGCTCTTCGCCGTGCTCACCATCTTGATGCTGCTGGCTGCCGGGCTGTTCGCCCTCGCGCTGCGGATCGACACCGGCTACTGAGGCTCAGAGGGAGCAGCCGACCAGCACCGGCTCCGGCACGAGGGTGATGCCGAAGGCGGCGTGGACCCCGTCGCGGACCTCCCGGGCGAGGGCGAGCAGCTCGGCGGTGGTGGCTCCGCCTCGATTCGTGAGGGCCAGCGTGTGCTTGGTGGACAGCGCCACCCGGTCGGTGCCGTGGCCGCGACTGAACCCCGCCTTCTCGATCAGCCAGGCCGCACTGGTCTTGACTTGGCCATCGGGCAGGGGAAACCGCGGAGCATCCGCCGGCAACGTCGCGGCCTCATCGGCACGGCAGGATCGGGTTGGTGAAGAACGAGCCCGCGCTCCAGGTGTCGTGATCGTCGGCATCGAGCACCATGCCCTTCCCGCGGCGAAGGTCGAGCACGGCGTCGCGCACCGCGGCGGCCGACGGTCGGTCACCGAGCTCGACACCGAGGGCGCGGGCCAGCTCGGCGTACCCGATCGGCGCGCCGAGGTCGCCGAGCGGGAGCTGGAACGACACCGTCAACACGACGAAGCGGTGCGGCTCCACCTTGAAGCGGCTGCTGCGGTAGGTGAAGCCGCAGTCGGCGGCCGCGATGGTGCGGATGACTCGGTCGTAGCGGTCGTAGACGCGAACCGTCGCGATGGTCTGGGCCACCTCCTGGCCGTAGGCGCCGACGTTCTGGATCGGCGTCGCGCCCACCGACCCCGGGATGCCGCTCAGCGCCTCGACCCCCACCCACTGCTCGTCGACCGCGCGGGCCACGACGGCGTCCCACGTCTCGCCGGCCTGGACGGTGACCATGGCCCCGCTGCAGGCATCCAGGTCGACGGTGACGCCCTGGGTGAGCACGCGGATCACGGTTCCCTCGACGCCTTCGTCCGCCACGACGAGGTTGCTGCCCCCGGCCACGAGGAGGATCGGGTCGCCGGCCTCGTCGGCGATGCGCACGGCATCGACGAGGGTGTCCTCGGTGGTGGCCTCGACGACGGCCGGGGCGGGACCGCCGAGGCGCAGCGTGGTCAGCTCGGCGAGGTCCATGGTGACGGGCCCGGGGCGTCGCTCAGCGCGTCTCGCGGTGGACGGTGTGCTTCTTGCAGCGCGGGCAGTACTTCTTCATGTCGAGGCGATCGGGGTCGTTGCGACGGTTCTTCTTGGTGATGTAGTTGCGCTCTTTGCACTCGTTGCAGGCCAAGGTGATCTTGGGTCGAACGTCGGAGCTCTTGCTCGCCACGGGTCTGCCTCTTCTTCGTCGGGGTGGTGCCGGATGCGGTCGCTGCGGGTCGTTGTGCCTCTTGGTAGCGGGGGCGGGACTCGAACCCGCGACACCACGATTATGAGCCGTGTGCTCTAACCACCTGAGCTACCCCGCCAGGGGCACGAACCTCCTCGCGTCCCAGAGCCCCTTTACGGAATCGAACCGTAGACCTTTTCCTTACCATGGAAACGCTCTGCCGACTGAGCTAAAGGGGCAAGCCGACGACCAAACATACCGGCTGCGTGGACGATCCCGAAATCGGGTCGGCGAACGCCTAACGCGCTGCTCGGGCCATGCGAGCGGGCCAGGCCGGACCACCGTAGATGAAGCCGGTGTAGGCCTGCACCAGGTCGGCTCCGGCGGCCAGCCGCTCCCGGACGTCGTCGGGTGTGCTGACTCCCCCGACCCCGATGAGCGCGACCTTCCCCTGCGTGCGATCGCGCAGCCGGGCGAGCACCTCGAGGGCACGCTCGCGCAGGACCGGGCCGGAGAGTCCTCCCGGCCCGGCGGCGTCGACGGTGGCGCGGTCGGTGCGCAGGGAGCCCGGGCGCGCGACCGTGGTGTTGGTGGCACTGATGCCGTCGAGGCCGAGGTCGAGCGCGACGTCGGCGATGGCATCGACGGCGTCGTCGGGGAGGTCCGGAGCGATCTTGACGACCAGCGGCACGACACCGGAGACCGCGCGGACCGCGGCCAGGAGCGGCCCCAGCTCGTCGACGGCCTGGAGGTCGCGCACACCGACGGTGTTCGGGCTGGAGACGTTGACGACGAGGTAGCTCGCGAACGGGGCGAGCAGGCGAGCGCTCTCGACATGGTCGGCGACGGCTTCCTCCGGCGGCGCGACCTTCGACTTGCCGATGTTGACGCCGATGACCGCCTGGCGCCCGACTCCGCTGCCGCGCAGTCGGTGCAGCCGGCTCGCCACCACCGCGGCACCGTCGTTGTTGAAGCCCATGCGGTTGACGACGGCCTGGTCCTCGACGAGCCGCACCAGTCGCGGACGTGGGTTGCCCGGTTGCGCTTGCGCGGTCACCGTGCCGATCTCGACGTGCCCGAACCCGAGCCCGAGCAGCCCCGGAACGGCCCGGGCGTTCTTGTCGAAGCCGGCGGCGAGGCCGAGCGCGTGCGGGAACTCCACGCCCATGACGGTCCGCGGCGCAGCGGGGACGCCGATGGTGCGGCGGGTGATCGGTCCGGCGACTCGGATCGCGGCAACGGCCCGCTCATGCGCCTTCTCCGGATCCATCGAGGCGAACACGGAGTCGAAGAACGCCTGATAGACCACGCGTTCAGCGTATCGGCCGCCGGACAGGCAACACGATCCCGTCGTGGTCCTCGACATCGCGGCGACCGACGAGAGCTTCCGGCGGGAGGCTCTGCCCTGCAGCATGCTCGCGAGGTCCCGATCGCATCCGTCGGGGCAGGCCGATGCTCAGCCGACCCGCGGCAGGCGGAGGCTGAACACCGCCCCGCTGTCCACGCCCGGGGCTGCCGTGAGCTCGGCGTCCATGCGTTCGGCGAGACGGCGCGCGATGGAGAGCCCGAGACCGGTGCCGACCGGACGGTCCGGAGCGTACTTCGAGCGCAGTGAGCCCCGCTCGAAGGCGACCTCGGCGTCGTCGTGCGTCAAGCCGGGACCGTCGTCCTCGACCTCGACGACGACGTCGTCACGATCGATGCGGGCGCGCACCTCCACCGACCCGCCGTCCGGCGCGACCCGAACGGCGTTCTCGACCAGGCCGTCGAGCAGCTGCCGCAGCCGCATGGGGTCGGCCCGAACCGTGGCGTCGCTCCCCTGGACGCCCAGCCGGACGCCGGCGCGGTCGGCCGTCGCGCGCCAGGCCGTCCGCAGGTCGGAGAACACCGGCGCGAGCTCGACGTCGGTGACCTCGAGGTCGAAGTCGTCGGCCTCGAGCCGCGCCAGCGCCAACAGGTCGGCGACGAACCGGTCGATGCGAGTCGTCTCGGCGACCAGGATCTCGCCGGTCGCGCGGACGTCGTCGGGTCCGATCGCGCCGTCGGCCAGCGCCTCGGCGTAGCCGCGGAGCGCGGTGAGCGGCGTGCGGATCTCGTGCGAGACCGAGAGCAGGAACTCGCGCTGCCGTCCCTCGCTGGTGGACAACGCCTCGTCGAGCGCCGCGATGGCCTGGCCCATGTCGGCGATCTCGCTGACCGACGAGTCGCCCACCGGGACGCCCCGTTCGCCGGCGGCCAGCCGACGCGCCACCGCGGCGGTCTCGGCGACCGAGCGGCTGAGCGTGCGCGACAGCACGAAGCCGAGGGTGCCGGCCGCGACCAGCCCGAGCAGCAGGGCGAGGAGCAGACGGACGAGGAGTGACTGGGCTGCCTCGTTGACCGCCTCGGCCGACTGCAGCCCGACGGCGGCGAACCCGCGGCGGGTCACCCGCCCCTCGATCAGCACCTCGACGCCGTCGATCTGGGCCGAGGTCGACAGCGCCCCCGTGGACAACAGGGTGTCCAGCCGCTCGTCGGTGAGCACCCCCTGGTCGTCGCCGATCACGCGTCCGTCCGGGCCGACGACGATGAATCGGCGATCGTCCGGGCCCACGAGCTCGCGTTCCATCGCGAGGCGGCGGGCACCCGCCATCGGTCGCCCGGCGAACAGCTCCACCGATCGCACCAGCTGCTCGCGTTCCTGGTCGCGCGCGACGTCCCGGATGAGGGGCAGCGCAAGGGCCGACGCGACCAACGCGACAATCACCCCGCCGGCCACGGTGACCAGCAGGAGGCGATGTGCCAGCGGGGTCGGCCTCATCTCGGGCCGACCGAGTAGCCGACGCCGCGGTGCGTGCGGATCGGGGAGGCGTCGCCGAGCTTCGCGCGCAGCTGGGCGACGTGGACGTCGACCGTGCGGCTGCCGGCGTAGGAGGCCGCTCCCCAGGCCGTCGCGAGAAGATTCTCCCGGGAGAAGACCGTGCCCGGCCGGCGCATGAGAGCGGCGAGCAGGTCGAACTCGGTGGCGGTGAGGTCGACCTGCCGACCCTGGGCGACCACCTCGCGGGTGTCCGGATGCAGGGTGACGTCGCCGACCACGAGGGCACCGCTCCCGACGGTCCCGGCGCTGCGCCGCAGGACGCTGGCGATCCGGGCGACCAGCTCGCGCGGGGAGAACGGCTTCGTGACGTAGTCGTCGGCGCCGAGCTCCAGGCCGACGACGCGGTCGACCTCGTCGTCGCGGGCCGTGACGAACAGGATCGGCGTCCAGTCGTCCGCGGCTCGGAGGCGCCGGCACACCTCGATGCCGTCGATGCCCGGCAGACCGACGTCGAGCACCACGACGGCCGGGCGAAGGGTCCGCACCTGGGCCAGGCCGGCGAGACCGTCGCGCTCGACGTGGACGCCATGCCCGGCCCGGGTCAGGTGGAGCCGCAGCACGTCGGCGATCGCCGAGTCGTCCTCGACGACCAGCACCAGACCCTTGGCGTCCACGAGTCCATCAAAGCCCAACCGAGGTCGCCGGCCGCACGGGACGACCGACCCTTACCGTCCTCGAACACGGCGCTCACGCGATCCGAGCCTGGCCGGGGCACTCTGCACTCATGACCAACACCGAGCAACCCACCACACCTGAACCCCGCCGGCTCGTCGGGCACCGCACCCGCATGGGTGCCCTCGTCGTCGCCGTCGTCGCTGCCGTCGGCCTCGGCGTCTGGCTCGGCCCCGCCTCCGCCGAGGATCCGTCGGGTCCGGCCGCCGAGGCGGCCCTGTTCGGCGAGTCGGGCGACGACCCCGGCCGGGAGGAGTTCCGCGGCGACCTGAAGAAGCTGCGCGGACTCGAGGGCGACGAACGCCGCGCCGCGATGCGCCAGCTCCACGAGGACGCTCGCGACGGCAAGTACGGCGACCGCGTCGAACAGCGCTTCGAGCGACGCGCCGACCACCGCAAGGCGTTCTTCGCCCTGCTGCCGGACGCCATGCAGGCCGATCTCGAAGGCGGCCCGCGAAGCCGATCCGGAGGACCGCAAGGCGAAGCTCGAGGACGTCCGCGCGAAGGCGCTCGCCGGCGACTACGGGGCGAAGGCCAAGGAGGCCTTCACGATCCTCGGCGAGCACCGTCCCGGCCCGGGACCCGGCCACGGGCCCGGCTGACGGGTCCGCTCACCCGGCCCCGAGCGGGATGCGCGCCTCCACCCGGCCGCCGTCCGCCCGGGGCATGGCCGTGAGCGTGCCCCCGACCTGCTCGGCCCGCTCACGCATGGAGGACATGCCGACGCCGGGCCGCCAGCTGCCGTGGCCGCCGCCGTCGTCCTGGACGGCGACGCGCAGGTCGTCGCCGGTGACGCTGAGCTCGACCGCGGCCCTCGTGGCGGCGGCGTGGCGCGCGACGTTGGTGAGCGCCTCGACGACGATGCGGTAGGCGGTGACCTCCGCAGCCGCGGAGAGGGCCGGCAGCGGGTCCGGCGCGGAGATCGTGACCTGAAGCGGTGTGCCGCCATCGACGTGCAGGGTTCCGGCGTGCTGGCGTACGGCGCCGAGCAGGCCGAGCTCGTCGAGCACCGGCGGTCGCAGGCCCTCGACCAGGCGCCGGACCTCGGCGATGGCCGCCGACGTGTCCGCCCGGAGCCGCTCCAGAAGCCGGTCGGCCGCGTCCGGGTCGCCGGCGAGCTGGTTGCGCGCCGCGTCGGCGGAGAACGCGACACCGGTCAACGTCGGGCCGAGCCCGTCGTGCAGGTCGCGGCGCAGCCGTCGTCGCTCCTCCTCGATCGCGGTGATCGCGGCGTTGCGCGAGGCCTGGACGTCGCGGGCGAGGGCTTGGGCCCGCAGGGTCTGGGCGAGCAGGGGCGCGACGATGCGCAGCACGTCGGCATCGGCAGCCGCGAGCGAGAGGTCCCCGGCCCGAAGCCCGACCACCATCTCGCCGACGGTGTCCTCGCCGAGCTGGAGCGGGAGCGTGCGGGTGTGGCTGACCTCGGTTCCCGAGGTCGCGAGCGTCCGCCCGTCGGCCCGCAGCGACGCGTAGGGGAGCACGAGTGCCTCCCGGATGGCTCGCAGTGCCAGCAGCGGATCGTCGCCGATCCGGTCGACCACGTGGGTGGCGGCCTGGAGCGGGTCGGGTCGGTCGCCGAAGAGCAGCCGGTCGATGACACCGCGCAGCATCACGAGCGTCGGATGGAAACCGAACGCCAGCGCGGCCCCGATCAGGCCGAGCGTGCCGGGCGACGGGTCGCCGCCCAGCGCCTCGATGCCGGCCGCGATGCCGGCGAAGACGGACAGGTAGACGATGACGGTGACGAGCGACACCACACCCCAGACGACGACCCCGCGGACATCGAGCACGTCCGGGCGCACCACGCCCACGGCCATCGCCGGGGCGATCGGCAGGCAGAGCAGGATCGCTACGGTCCCGGCCACCGTCGTGGCGAAGTCCTCCGTGGCGAACATCAGCAGGCCGATGATCAGGCCCATCGTGCCTGTGGCGATGGCCAGCCACTGCAGCGCCGCGCGATCGTCGCCGGACGTCGACTCGATGCGCCACCAGAGGTGGATGGCGATGGTCAGGCCGAGGACCAGGCCCATGGACTCCAGCACCGCCGAGCTGCCGAGAAGGGCCACGCCGAGCACACCGGCCGCGATCACCGTCGTCGAGATGACGAAGTCGACCGGCCGGCGCCAGACCCAGCGCGGGTAGGTCAGCACCGCCACCGGCAGGACGAGGAAGGTGGCGACGACAACCAGCGACCGCTCGGCCTCCGGGTGACCGCCGAGCAGCCGGACGATGAGAGCCCCGGCGCCGAGCGCCCCCGCCACCACCAGCAAGGCGCCGCTGGGACGAGAGCGCCGGGACACCACCATCGTGATCCCGCTGGCCCCGACGACGACCACCAGCAGCCATGCCGCCGCGATCACCATCAGGTTCTGCCCATGCCCTCGTCGCGAGCGCGGACGATCGCCGCCGACCGGTCCGCGACCGCGAGCTTCGCGAAGATCGCCGAGATGTGGTTCGCCACCGTCTTCGGTGCGAGGAACAGCTCCTCGGCGATGGCGGCATTGCGACGCCCGGAGGCGACGAGGTCGAGGACCTCGCGCTCCCGGTCGGTGAGCTGCGGGAACGGCACGTCGGTCGTCGCCGGCGGCGGATCGGCGAAGTGACGCAGGACTCGCGCCGCTACGCCCGGACCGAAGATCGCCTCCCCGGCGACGACTGCCTTGATGGCCCGGTCGATCTCGGCCTGTTCGGCGCCCTTCAACAGGTAGCCCTGCGCCCCGGCCTTCATCGCGGCGAAGACGGTGTCGTCGTCGTCGAACATCGTCAGGACGAGCACGGCGACGTCGGGTGTGGCGGCACGGATGCGACGCGTCGCCTCGAGTCCGTCGACGCCGGGCATCTGCACGTCCATGAGGACGACGTGCGGACGGGTCAACTGCACCTCGCGGACGGCGGCCTCGCCGTCGACCGCCTCGCCGACCACCTCGTAGGCCGGAAGCGACTCCAGCAGCGCACGCAGGCCGCCGCGCACCACCGGGTGGTCGTCGGCGAGGACGACGCGGACGGCGGCTTCGCTCATGAGGGCATTGTCGCGCGTCGTAGCTCGTCCGGCCCCGGGAACCTGCACCTATTCCGGCCGGGAGATTTCCCGGACAATCAGGACCGCGCACCGATCCGCGAACGAGCGCACGGACCGAAGGTGGGGGCACACCTCGAACAAGGAGATCGTCATGAACCTCAGCACCAGGAACAAGGTGGGCCTGCTCATCGCCGGCCTGCTCGGCCTCGCCGACATCCCCGCCGTCATCTTGCCCACGCCGGAAGGCGGACCGCCGTTCGGCATCCTCGTCGTCAGCTCGATCTGCGGAGTCGTCACCGTGATCGCCGTGGCCCTTGGGTGGGCGAAGGCCCACCGGGGCGCCATCCGGGTGGCTGCCGGCGCTCGCATCGTCTCGATGCTCACCGCCTTGCCGGCGTTCTTCGTCGACGTGCCGGCCGGTGTCAAGCTCGTCGTGACCGCGCTCGTCGTCCTGACCGTCCTCAGCGTCGTGCTGATGCTGTCGCCGGCGCGGCAGACCGTGTCCGTGGACGGGATTGACCAGGCGCGCTTCGGAGTGGGCCTCGGAGCTCGTCGCGCTCGGGCATCGGGTGCGAGCCCGCCGGGTCGCGACGGCCACCGGGTGAGGGGGGCGGGGCCGGTGGGCCTGCGTTACGGTGACGGCAACACGAGGAGGTCACCTTGCGATCCATCGGATCCACGCTCGTCACCATCTGGCTGATCATCGGCGTCCTCGCCGCTTTCCAGCGCGACTACTTCACCGACCGCGACCAGACCTGCGCCGAGGTCGGCACGATCCTCGTCACGGTCATCTCGGGGCCGCTCAACTACGTCGGGCTCAACCCGAAGGTCAGCGACTGCAAGACGCCGCAGCCGTCGGAGTGACCCTCCAACGGCGAGACGCCGACCCGGTGAACGGGTCGGCGTCTCGGCGTGGCAGGTAGAGGATTCGAACCTCTGAAGGCAATGCCGGCTGATTTACAGTCAGCTCCCTTTGGCCACTCGGGCAACCTGCCTGGGCAACAGCACGCAACACTATCCCAGCCCCGTAGGGTGTGACCAAACCGGATCAGGAGGGACCGCCGATGGCCGACTCGTCGTTCGACATCGTCAGCAAGATCGACCGTCAGGAGGCCGACAACGCCCTCAACCAGGCCGCCAAGGAGATCGCGAACCGGTACGACTTCAAGAACACCGGCGCCTCGATCGAGTGGCACGGCGAGGACGGCATCGAGATCACGGCCAACGCCGATGAGCGCGCGCTCGCCGTGCTCGACGTCTTCAAGGAGAAGCTGATCAAGCGCGGCATCTCGCTCAAGGCGCTGGAGACCGGCGACCCGCGGCAGTCCGGCAAGGACGTGAAGATCAACGGCTCGTTCAGCGAGGGCATCAGCTCCGAGCAGGCCAAGAAGGTCTCCAAGCTCATCCGCGACGACGGACCCAAGGGCGTCAAGGTCCAGATCCAGGGCGATGAGCTGCGCGTCTCCAGCAAGAAGCGCGACGACCTGCAGGCTGTCATCGCCCTCGTGAAGGGCGCCGACCTCGATTTCCCCGTGCAGTTCACCAATCGCCGCTGAGCGTCTGATTTCACCGTTCGGCGGTCGCGCCGACGGAAAAAACCTACGCTCGCGGCGTGACCTGGCTGGGGCGCCACAAGCTTTTGTCGGCCGCCATCGCGGCGGCCGCGCTGTGGATGTTCGCCTCGGTCTCCGGATCGATCGACGACCAGCCGGTCGCCGACGACCACCAGAGCGAGTCCGCCGGGGACGACTTCTCCGCCACGGACCACGACGACGATCCCGAGGACGGCGCGGAGTCGGAGGACTCGCCCAAGCCGAAGTCGAAGACCTACCTCGTCGTCCATGTCGTCGACGGCGACACGATCCATCTCGGCAACGGCGACACCGTCCGGCTGGGCGGCATCGATGCTCCGGAGGTCGGTGAGTGCGGCTACAAGCGTGCGCGCAACACCCTGGCGGGCCTGGTGCTGGGAAAGCGCGTCACCCTCGGTGCGACGGATGAGGATCGCGACCAGTACGGGCGCTTGCTGCGGTACGTCGACGTGGGCCGCACCGACGCGGGCCTTCGCCTCATCGAGAAAGGTCTGGCGATCGCCAAGTACGACTCGCGTGACGGCTACGGGTTCCATCCGCGGGAGCCGGCGTACATCAAGGCTGACCGGGCGAGCCCGCCGTTCGTCTGCGCCAAGCCGGTGCCGCTGTTGTCGCCGCCGCAGGAGAAGAAGAACTGTGCGCCGGGCTACTCCCCCTGCGTTCGGCCGTACCCCCCCGATCTCGACTGCGCGGACATCGGTCATTCCGTACGGGTGACGGGCCGGGACCCGCACGGGTTGGACCGGGACGGCGATGGGACCGCTTGCGAGTGGAGCTGACCCGGCTCAGGGCAGGTTCGCGATGAGCAGGTTCGGCCAGGCGCTCAGGATGACGAGGACGGCCGTGCCGACGACGGCGACCGCGGTGGCCAGGCGTACCGCGTAGGGCCGAGCGGCGGGTGGGTCCGGCTCGCCGGTTGCCGGCCCGACGACCACGGCGACGAGCCGGAGGTAGTACGCCAGGCCGAGCATGACGTTGATCGCCATGACGATGGCGAGCCACTCGATGCCGCCGTCGACCACCGGGCGCAGGATGACGTACTTCGTGACGAGTCCGGCGACCGCGGGCGGGAAGCCGGCGAGCGTCAGAGCGGCGAAGGCGAGCGGGAGGCCGAGCCACGGGTCGGTGCGGGCCAGGCCGGCGAGCTCGTCGTACGACGTGCTGCCGCGCACCCGTAGCACGACGGCGAGCGCGCTGAAGCCGACCACGTTCGCGAGCGCGTAGACCGCGAGGTACTGCAACGGCGCGCTGAGCCCCGAGGCGGTGAAGATGGCCGCGGCCGGGGCGATCAGGAACCCGGCCTGGGCGACGGAGGACCACGCCAGCATCGCCACGCCGTCACGCTGCCGCAGGGCACCCAGGTTGCCGATCGTCATCGAGACGGCGGCGACGACGGCGATGACCGGCTGCCACGCGTCGGCGGCAGGTCCGAGCCCGAGCGCGAGGAGCACGAGCAACGCACCGAGCGCCGCGGCCTTCGACACCGACGCCAGGAAGCCCGCCACCATCACGCTCGCGCCGCGGTAGGCGTCGGGCACCCAGACGTGGAACGGGACGGCGCCGAGCTTGAACAGCAGGCCGACGATGGTCAGAACGACCGCGACCGACACGACGCCGTCGGGAACCGACGGGTCCTCGAGCCCGCTCGCCAGACCGGCGTACGACACCGTGCCGGTCGCCCCGTAGAGCAGCGCGATGCCCATCAGGCTCACGGCCGTGGACACGACCGAGGTCAGGAAGAACGTCCACGAGGCGGCGATGGCGCGGCGGTCGCCCTGGCGCAGGCCGACGAGGGCGATCGACGGCAGCGCGAGCAGCTCGATCGCGACCACCAAGGTGATGAGGTCGCGGGCGCTCGCCATGATGAGGCCGCCGGCCGCCGCCGAGCCGATCAGCAGGTGGAACTCCCCGGGCGGCATCGCGCTCTCGCGGTTCATCACGACGGACGCCACCAGCACCAGCGCAGTGCCGACGACGACCACCAACGAGAACCCGAAGGCGATGTCGTCGACGCTTCCGGTGCGCACCAGCTCGGCGCCGCCGGCGAGGACGCCGAGCAGTGTCGGCACGGCCGAGCCGAGCCAGGTGCGTCGCGGCGCGAACGCGTCGACCATCAGGCCGATCAGGGCGCCTGCGGTGACGATCGTGGCCGGCCCGGCGGCGACCCAGTCGATGGGGATGTTCACGGCGCCCCCATGACCCCGGCGCCCAGGGCGTCGGTGATGACGGTCGGCGCGAGGCCGAGGAACACGATCGGCACCAGCAACGCGATGACGACGACCGCTTCGCGCCGGCCGAGGTCGCTGTCGAGGTCGAGCTTCGTCGGGACACCCTGCAGGAGGTTGCGGACGACGCGCACGATGTAGGCGGTGGCGAGGGCGATGCCGACGGCCGCCACGAGCAGCAGCGACCAGGACAATCCACGACCCATCCCGGCGTTCGGCTCGTACGTGGCGCGGAGCGTGAGCAGCTCGCCCCAGAAGCCGGCGAAGCCGGGCAGCCCCATCGTGGCCAGGCCACCGACCAGCAGGGCGACCGCGCGCCACGGCGCCCGTTCGTACAGCCCGCGGCCGAGCGCGCTCAGCGACGCCGTGCCGTATCGCTCCTTCAGCGACCCGGCGACGAAGAACAGCAGGCCGGTGATGAGCCCGTGGGCCACCGACCCGAACACGGCCGCGGCGATGCCGGTGTGGCTCAGCGTCGCGAGGCCCAGCACGACGAAGCCCATGTGCCCGATGCTCGAGTACGCGACCAGCCGCTTCAGGTCGTCCTGCACCAAGCAGGCCAGACCGGCCCACACGATGCCGACCGCCGCCGCGATGCCGAGGTAGGGGGCGATGCGTGCCGTCGAGTCGGGCAGCATCTGGACGTCGAGTCGCAGCAGTCCGTAGGTGCCGAGCTTCAAGAAGACCCCGGCGAGCAGCACCGACCCGACCGTCGGGGCGCGGCCGTGGGCGTCCGGCAACCACGTGTGCAGGGGCACGATCGGCACCTTCACGGCGAGGCCGACGGCGATCAGGCTCGCGGCCAGCACCGACTCGGTACCGCGGATCTCATCGATCTGGAGGGTGCCGGCCTTCAGCCCGACGACGACGATGCCCACTAGCAGCAGCGCCGAGCCGGTGACCGTGAAGAGCAGGAAGCGGGTGGCCGCCCGCCGGGCGAGCCGGCCCCCCGAGCCCCACCGGGCGATGACGAACCACATCGGGATGAGGGCGAGCTCGAAGAAGACGAAGAAGAGCAGCAGGTCCAGGGCGGCGAACACGCCGATCGACGACGCGGCCACGACCAGCAGGAGGGCGACGAGGACCGGGGACGTCCTGGGTTTCAGGAGCCACAGGCAGCACACCAGGGCCAGGAACGCGGTGAGCAGCGCGAGCGGCAGCGAGACGCCGTCGAGTCCGAGGTGGAGGCGAGCGCCCAACGGGTCGATCCAGGGATGGTCGATCTCGCCCCACGTCTGGTCGGGGCCGTCACGCGGGACGAGGGCGAGGAGGACCAGCGAGGCGAGCGAGGCTGCGGCGCCGGCGAGGGCAGCGGCCCGTCCGGTGAACTGCCGCCGCACGAGGACCAGGACGGCGGCCACCGCGAGCGGCACCGCGAGGGCGGCGGCGATCACGAGCCGGCTCCCGCGATCAGCGCGCCGACGACGACGAGCACCGCTCCCCCGGCGACGACCGTGGCGTAGATCTGAACCCGCGAGGTCTGGACCGCGCCGATCAGCCACGACGCTCGGTGCGCCAGCCACGCCCCGCCACGCGGGTAGGCGTCGATGCCCTCGTCGTCGACCTTGTCCACGGCACGGGCCGCACCCAGCCCGACCGCCGGCACGGCACGGACGTAGAAGGCGTCCAGCCCGAGTTCGGCGGTGAGTGGCCGTCCGAACCGCTCGCGCCAGCCCCGGCCCCGCAGGCCCAGCGCGATCAGGATGCCGAGGGCCGCGGCGAGCGTCGACAGCACGCCGATGCCGACATGCAGGTCCGCCCCGATCGAGAGCTCGAGGCAGGCGACGGCCAGCACGAGGAGCGGACCGACCATGGCCCGCGGCTCCTCGTGAGCACCGGACGGCTTCCCCAGGAAGGTTGCGGCCCACAGTCGCGTCGCGTAGACCGCGGTGATGACGGACGTCGCGAACGCCACCAGGAGCACGACCCACGCGAGGCCGGCCGACAGTGCCGTCTCGCCGTCGGTGGCGCGGTGCAGGGCGTCGAGCACCCCGTCCTTGGAGAAGAATCCGACGGTCGGCACCAGCCCGGCGAGTGCAGCGAAACCGATCGTCATCGTCCAGAACGTGATCGGCAGCGACCGGCGCAGGCCGCCCATGGCCGACAGCGCGCTCGACGCGACCGCGTGCATCACGACGCCGCAGCCGAGGAAGAGCAGGGCCTTGAACGCGCCGTGCGAGATGAGGTGGGTGATGCCGGCGGCACCGTCACCGGTCGAGACCGCCGCGAACATCAGCGCGAGCTGGCTGACCGTGGACCAGGCGAGGGCGCGCTTGAGGTCGGTCTGCACGACGGCGAACAGGGCCGCGAGGAGCATCGTGACGGCAGCCATCACGGCGAGGGTCGTCATCGCGACCGCCGAGGCCTCGTAGAGCGGGAGGAGGCGGGCCAGCAGGTAGACGCCGGCCGCGACCATCGTGGCGGCATGGATGAGGGCGGTGATCGGGGTCGGGCCGGGCATCGCGTCGGGCAGCCAGGTGTGCAGGGGCACCTGAGCCGACTTGCCGGCTACGGCGAGGATCAGCAGCAGTCCGATGGCGGTGGCGTTGCGCGGGTCCTCCTGACCGGCGGCTTCGATGGCCGCGCTGATGGCGTAGGTGCCGTAGGTCTGACCGAGCACGATGATCGCGACCAGCAGGCCGATGTCGGCGATGCGCGTCACGAGGAACGCCTTGGCCGCGCCGGCGCGCGCCTGCGGCAGCTCCCAGGCGTGCCCGATCAGCAGGTAGGAACAGACACCCATGACCTCCCAGCCGATGAGCAGCACGAACAGGTTGTCGGTGGCGACGACGGCGACCATCGCGATCTCGAACACCACGATGAGCCAGGCGTAGGAGCGGTAGCGCCGGTCGTCGCCCATGTACGCCGTGGAGTAGATCTGCACGAGAAGTGCGATGCCGGCCGCGAGCAGCATGACCTTCGCCGCCATCGGATCGACGACCGTGTCGAGGGAGAGGCTCGGCAGGGGTGGGCCGACGTCGTTGCCGCGATACTCCGGCAGGCCCGAGCCGAGGTGTTCGTCCCCGACGTGCGGGATGACCCACCCCGCCACTGCCGCGGAGACCAGCGCGGTGATGAGGACGTACGGCCAGCGCCTCATGCCGGCTCCTCTGCGTCGACGTCGATCGTGCCGGTCGCGCGGAACAGGGCGAGGACGATCGCGAGGCCCAGCCCGATCTCGGCGGCGGCGAGGGCGATGACGAACAGGGTCAGCACCTGGCCGGTGTGCAGTGTCTCGGCGAACCAGGCGTCGTAGGCGACGAGCTGGAGCGTGACCGCGTTCAGCATCAGCTCCACCCCCACGAGCACCAGCACCGCGTTCCGCCGCGCGAGCACGCCGTACAGCCCGATGCCGAACAGCGCAGCGGACAACAGGAGTGGGTAGAGCAGCGGCATCAGCGTTCCGATCCGGATCGGGACAGCACGATGGCCGCGATGAGCGCGGCGAGCAGCACGACGCTCAGCACCTCGAAGCCGAGCACCCAGTGGCGGAACAGGGCGTCGCCGATCGACTCGGCCGTGCCGGGCAGCGCGCCGGTGATGCGCTCACCCCGGAACCCGGCGACGAACGTGACCCCCAGACCGGCCGCGGCGAGCAGTCCGAGCACTGCCGCGACCGGTTGGTTCTTCGTGACCTCGGCCGACCGGGATCCGGTGGGCGACCGGGTGAGCATCAGGGCGAAGACGACGAGCACGACCACCGCGCCGACGTAGACCAGCACCTGCACCCAGGCCAGCAGCTCGGCCGTCATCAGCACGAAGCAGCCGGCGACCGCGCCGAGCGTGACGACCAGCCAGAGCGCGCCATGGACGAGCTGCCGACTGCCGACCGCCAGGACCGCCGACGCGATCGCGACGGCGGACAGGATCAAGAAGACGACCTCGGGAAGGGTCACTCGGCGTCCTCGTGCCGTTGCCGAAAGGTGGTCAGCTCCTTCGGCTCCTCCGCACCGGCGTCGAGGGCCGGTGGCGGGGGGACGGTCCACATCCACTCGCGGAGCCGGTTCATGTCGTGCGTGAGGTCGACGATGTCGCCCTCGGCGTACGCGAACTCCGGCGACCAGTGCAGGGCGTCGAACGGGCACACCTCGATACAGATGCTGCAGTACATGCACAGCGAGTAGTCGATGTCGAAGCGGTCGAGCACGTTCTGGCTGCGGTCGCGGCCACCCTCGGTGGCGGCCGGGATCGTCTCCTTGTGCGAGTCGATGTAGATGCACCACGAGGGGCACTCACGGGCGCAGAGCATGCAGGACGTGCAGTTCTCCTCCTGCAGCGCGATGACGCCGCGACTGCGGGCCGGCAGCTCCGGCTCGACGTCCGGATAGTGGGCCGTGACGCTGCGCCGGGTGAGGTTGGCCCACGTGACGCGCAGGCCGGTGAGCAGTCCGCGTCCGAATGTCATGAGACCACCACCAGCACCGTCGTCAGCGTGACCTGCGCCAGCGCGAGCGGCACGAGCACCTTCCAGGCGAACGCGTTGAGCTGGTCCTCGCGCAGCCGGGGGTAGGCCACCCGTGCCCAGATGACGAGGAAGCCGAGGGCGGCGATCTTGAGCAGCATCCAGACCGCGCCGACCTGGTCGGACCACGGGCCGGCCCACCCACCCAGGAACAGCACCGACGTCAACGCGGCGAGCACGACGATGCCGGCGTACTCCGACAGCAGGAACATCGCGAAGCGCATCCCGCCGTACTCGGTGAACGGGCCCATCACCAGCTCGGCGTCGGCCAGCGGTGCGTCGAACGGCGGGCGCTGGATCTCGGCCAGTCCGGCGATGAAGAAGACGACCATCCCGACCAGCTGGGTCAGCAGCCACCACGGCTCCCATGCCTCGGCGATGCCGACGAGCGACAGCGTTCCGGCGGCCATGGCGACGCTGGCCGCCGCGAGCACCATCGGCAGCTCATAGCTCATCAGCTGGGCGGCCACCCGCAGGCCGCCGACGTAGCTGTACTTGTTGGCGCTCGCGACCCCGGCCATCAGCGCGCCGATGACGCCGACGCTCATCGCGGCGAGGACGAAGAACAGGCCGGCGTCGAGGTCGGTGCCGACGAGGACCTCGCTGCCGAACAACGGCCCGAGGGGAATCGCCACCATCGCGACGACGTACGGGACCAGGGCGACGGCGGGGGCGATCGCGAACACCGGCTTGTCGGCGGCGGCCGGGGTGATGGCCTCCTTCTGCATGAACTTCACCCCGTCGGCGATGAGCTGCGCCCAGCCGTGGAAGCGCCCGGCGTACATCGGGCCGACCCGGCTCTGCATGTGCGCCATCTGCTTGTGCTCCATCTGGCCGATGAGCAGTGGCAGCGTCATGAACGCCCCGATGACCAGGACGCAGCGCAGCGTGACGTCCAGCAGCTCAGCCATCGTCGTCCTGCATCCAGTCGTCGGGAACTCCGGGCGGCTTCATGCGGCGGCCGCCGGTCCGGCTCGCCACGTCGTGCTCGGACTCCCCCGGCTCCTTGGCGCCCGGCCACGCCTTGAGGACGCGAGAGGCGAGCACGAAGTCCTTGCGCAGCGGGTGACCCTCGAACCCGTCCGGCAGCAGGAGCGGGTCCAGCGCCATCCCGAAGTCGACGCCGAACATCTCGTGCGTTTCCCGCTCGTGCCAAGACGCGCCCGCGTAGACATCGGCCACCGAGGCCACGGCGGGAGAGTCCGCATCGAGCAGCGTGGAGACCAGCAGGTGGTCCCAGGGGTCGATCCTCAGCACGTGCGCCACCAGGCGAAGGCCCGCGGACTCCTCGTCCACGGCCGAGAGCCAGTCGAAGTACGTGTACCCGTCGGCGTGCAGGCCGGCCAGGGTGTCGTGCCAGGCGCCCGGCTCGACCACGCGGTGCGGCGGGCCGAACTCCTGGGCCGTCGGGCTCGGACCCTCCGTCATGGCGCCTCCAGCCGGGGAGTCAGCAGCGACGACGTGGAGCGGCCGGGACGGTCGACCGCATTGCGGTCGGCCCCATACCGGTCGGCAAGGTTCTCCTGGGCGATCTGGTCCTGCAGCGTGACGATGCCGTGCAGCAGCGCCTCCGGGCGCGGTGGGCAGCCGGGCACGTAGACGTCGACCGGGATGATCTGGTCGACGCCCTTGGTGACGCAGTAGGAGTCCCAGTACGGCCCGCCGGAGTTGGAGCAGGAACCGAAGCTGATGACGTACTTGGGCTCGGGCATCTGGTCGTACAGGCGCTTGATGGCCGGTGCCATCTTGTCGGTGACCGTGCCGGAGACGACCATCAGGTCGGCCTGTCGCGGACCGGGCGCGAACGGGATGACCCCCAGCCGGATGAAGTCGTGGCGGGACATCGAGCTGGCGATGAACTCGATCGCGCAGCAGGCCAGGCCGAAGTTGAACACCCACAACGAGTAGCGGCGGCCCCAGTTGAGCAGGAAACGCGCGGGCTTGGGCGCGAACTGGCTGCCCGGTCCGAGCGTCGGAGTGGGCAGCGGAACCGGCTGCATCAACGAGTCCACGACAGGACCCCCTTGCGCCACGCGTAGATCAGGCCGATCGCGACGATGCCGATGAAGACGCCCATCTCGACCGCCGCCGCGGCGCCGAGGCTCTCCAGCACCACCGCCCAGGGGAACAGGAAGACCGCGTCGACGGCGAAGATCACGTAGAGGAACGCATAGACGTAGTAGCGGACCGTCGACTGCGCCCAGCCCTCGCCGACCGGGTCGACGCCGGACTCGTAGGTGAGCTCCTTCTCGCGAGCGGGCACCCGCGGGCGCATCAGCGCGTTGACCCCGAGCATCGCCGAGGCGAGCAGGATCGCGGCGACCGTGATGGCCCCGACGACCGCGTAGTCGTCGAGGAAGGCGCCCATGCAGGGGAGTCTAGGGAAGTTCGGCCGCCGTGGTCCTGCGGCGGGTGGCTTGGCGTGCCCACGGCCACGTCAGCAGGGCCCAGACGGAGACGATGATCGCGATCTCGGCCACGACGTACAGCGGCCACGGTCCGAGCAGGTCGAGGACCGACGCGCTCGCCGGCTTGCCGTTGAGGTAGCCGTAGTTCGCGTCCGCGACGGAGTTGTAGACCATCATCGTGCCGGCCCAGACTGCGGTGATGCCGACGGTGCGCCAGTACGCCGGCCACGTCGGCAGGATGCGCAGGCCGAGCACGAGATAGAACGCGGCCCAGACGATCAGCAGGTGCATCGCCCAGAACATCAGGAACCGTGGCTCCGGGAACGGCGAGGCGAGATCGGGGGTGAGCATCGCCTGCGTCGTCAGCGTGATGCCCCACAGGTAGGTGACGGTCGAGGCCAGCGTCGACCGGGTCCAGAGCGCGTACACCGCGACCATCCACGCGAGGTCGCACAGCTGGAACGGCAACGACGTGCGCGGGTTCCACTCCGCGGGGAGGAACTGCAGCACCTGCAGGGGCACGGCGATGGCCACGATCCCGGCGGCCACCCACCGGTTGGCTCCGGTCTCCGCCGGGGTGCCGCGCAGACCGCGCCCGACCATCACCACCACCGGGATGCCGACGACGCAGAGGGCGAGGACCGCGAGGTGCGACGTGCCGTAGGTGTCGAAGCGGTCGGCCGCGATCATGGCGACGCCGGCGCACGGGACGGCGACAGCACCGCGGCCAGGTCGAGCAGGCTGCCGATGTACGCCCGGAGCTCCTCGTCGGTCTGGGTCGGCACGGCCGAGGGCGTGGTCACCAGGGAGATGGCGAGGCGATAGCTCCACTCCGCGACCGTGCGGACGTCGAGCGGGACCTCGAGGCCGGCGACCGCCCGTTCGAGCTGGTCCGAGAACAGGCCGTGGATCCGGTTCACCAGCGGGGCGGACTCGGTGGTCAGCGCGGGGAGCACGAGCTCGGGATGCTCACGCAGCGCCTTCTGCAGCAGCTCGTGCCGGCGCGCGTAGTGGACGACGAAGACGATCGCGTCGACGAGATTGTTCTGCAGGTCGTCCGACGTGCTCAGCATCGGCACGGCGGCGAGGAAGAACCGGTCGATCTCGCGATCGAGCACCGCCTTGAGGATCGCCGTCTGGTCGCCGACGTACTTGTACAGGGTGGGCCGGGACAGCCCGGCACGCTCGGCGATCGTGGCGTGCAGGCGGGCGTCGAGCCCCGATTCGAGCAGGCACTGGGTCGCCGCGTCGAGGATGCGTTCGCGCACCCCGTCCGGCGGCGTCGACACCTCGGTCATGGCTGCATCGTAGGTCGTTGACGCCGCCGGTCGCATCGTTTACGTTTACCAATAGTTTGTAAACACTGGTGCACACGAGGAGATGCCATGACGATCGCCCCGGAGAAGGTCAGCCGAGACCGCGAGGTCGTCGCGCAACGCCTGTTGGGCGGTTCGATCCGGCGCTCCTACCAGCCGGAGGTCGACATCGACTGGGATGCGCCGATCGACCCGCACCAGTACTTCCTCCCCCCGCAGATCGTCTCGCTGTACGGCACTCCGTTGTGGGCGGAGATGACCGAGGAGCAGCGCATCGAGCTGTCTCGCCAGGAGATGGCGAACGTCCTGTCCGTCGGCATCTGGTTCGAGAACCTGCTCAACCGCGCCCTGCTCGGCGAGCTCATGCGGGAGGACCCCCGGTCCGCGCACGTCCACTACGCCCTCACCGAGATGGGCGATGAGTGCCGGCACATGACGATGTTCGGCAAGGTCATCGACCGCGTCGGCGCCAAGCCGTACCTCCTGCGTCCGCGCGACCGGCTGGCGATGCACGTTCTGCCCTTCGCCCTGCGCGGGTCGTTGCTGTGGGTCGCCGCCCTGGTCGGCGAGGAGATCTTCGACGCGATCCAGCGCCGGATGATGGACGACGATGAGCTGCAACCGCTCGTGGCCCAGCTGATGCGCATCCACGTCACCGAGGAGGCGCGCCACATCAAGTTCGCGCGTGAGGGCGTCGTCCGGCGGATGGAGACGGCCGGCCGGCTGGAGCGGCTGCTCACCGGAAACCTGGTCGGCCTCGGCGGGCCGGTCTTCCGCTACGCGTTCTCCAACCCGGCGGTCTACCGGCGGGCCGGGCTCGACCCCAAGCGGGCCGGACGCGAGGCGGCCGCCAACCCGCACCTGCGCGAGGGACAGATCATGGGCTTCGCCTCGCTCGCGGAGTTCCTCACCGACAACGGCCTGCTCGGGCCGATCGGCCGACGCATGTGGCGCCGCGCCGGGTTCCTCGCATGAGGGTGCGCAGGCGCCGTCGTGTGCGCCCGAGCCCGTGGGTTCCCGAGCATGAGGACGACGGCTACACCGGTCCGGCCCGGCTGCGGCTCGGCGACGAGGTCGTCGATGTCAGGGTGACGCTGGCCGGACATCTGGAACCGCTGGACGGCAAGTACCACTGGTACGGCCGCGTCGACCAGCACGACGATGTCGACGCAGCCAAGCGCGGCGGGGTGACGACGGTCGAGCTGGCGATCGGTTCGGGCCACCCGGCTGCCGGGCGCCTCGCCGAGCACGACGCCTGGGGCAACGTGCGCGTCACCGGGCTGGGCGCCCCGCCCTACGAGCTGGAGCCCGTCGAGGTCGACGTCCTCCCGCGCTGAGCGGACCGCGTCGTAAGGTGCGCCCATGAGCGTCGACGTCCGCACCGAGGTGCTGATCGAGCGGCCGGTCGACGTCGTGGCCGGCTACGCGGGCGACCCCACGAACGCCCCGGAGTGGTACGTCAACATCGATTCGGTCGACTGGCAGACCGGCCCACCGGTCGCCCTCGGATCGCGGATGGACTTCGTCGCCCGCTTCCTCGGCCGCCGGCTCTCCTACACCTACGAGATCGTCGAGCTCAGCCTGCCGCACCGGCTGGTGATGCGGACCGCCGAAGGCCCCTTCCCGATGGAGACGTCGTACGAGTGGGCCGCCGCGGGCGAGGGCACGACCCGGATGACCTTGCGCAATCGCGGCGAACCGTCCGGGTTCGCCTCGGTCGCCGCGCCCATGATGGCGGCGGCGATGCGCCGGGCGAACTCCAAGGACCTGGCGAACCTCAAGCGCCTGCTCGAATCGCGGTGAGTCCCTGCCACCGGAGGGCCGATTCCTGCCAATGGTGCGCGGCACCTGCAACGGCGGGAATATCCGGACGCGCCAGGACGTAGCCTCCTGATGTGAACGAGTCTCGCAGCGGGCTGTCGATGGGCGCCGGCGCCTACCTGTGCTGGGGACTCTTCCCGCTGTACTGGCCGCTGCTCCACCCGGCCGGCTCGCTGGAGGCGCTGGCCCACCGGATCGTCTGGTCGCTGGTCTTCGTGGGGTTGCTCCTCACCGTGACGCACCGCTGGAACGCGTTCCGCGCCATCTGGAACGACCGCCGCCGCGTCGGCTTCCTCGCTCTGGCGTCGGTCGTGATCGCCATCAACTGGGGCGCCTTCATCTACGGCGTCACGCACGACAAGGTCATCGAGACCTCGCTCGGCTACTTCATCAACCCGTTGGTCACCGTGCTGCTCGGGGTCTTCGTGCTCCGGGAGACCCTGCGACGACCACAGTGGGTCGCCCTCGGCATCGGCGCGGTCGCGGTCGTCATCCTCACCGTCGACTACGGACGCCTGCCGTACGTGGCCCTCACGGTCGCGTTCTCGTTCGCCACCTACGGCTTTCTCAAGAAGAAGGCGCAGCTCGGTGCGGTCGAGGCGCTGGGAGCGGAGACGCTCCTGCTCACCCCGATCGCGCTCGCCTATCTCGGTGTCCTGGAGGCGAACGGCACCCTCGCGTTCGGCCACGCCGGCCTCCCGAACGCCCTCCTGCTGGTCGGCACCGGCATCATCACCGCGATCCCGCTGCTGCTGTTCGGCGGCGCCGCGACCCGACTTCGACTCACGTCCATCGGGCTGCTTCAGTACCTCGCCCCGGTCCTGCAGTTCGTGTTCGGCCTGCTGCTGTTCCACGAGCCGATGGGGACGGCCCGGTGGGTCGGATTCGTGCTCGTCTGGATCGCGCTGGTCATCTTCACGGTCGACGTGCTCACCGGGCGACGCCGGATCCTCCAGCGGGCTGCCGAGAACATCGCGGCGTAGGCGTCCGGGGATCGCGCCAGCCCGCGAGCTGTCGAGCGCTCAGCTGATGCGCGTGGCCAAGGTGTCGCAGATGGCGTACAAGGCTGCCCGGGCGGGCGCGTCCGGCAGCTTGTCGAGCAGCGCGCGCGCCGCGTCGGCCTCGGCCTGCACGACCGCGCGCGCTTCGTCCATCGCCGGATGCGCCCGCAGGGCGTCGAGCGCGCGGGACACCTCGTCGTCGTCGGTGATCGGTCCGGACAGCAGTCGGACGAGCTCGGCGTCCGCAGGATCGGTGGAGCGGCGGGCCAGGATCACCGGGAGCGTCGGAACCCCCTCCCGCAGGTCGGTGCCCGGGGTCTTGCCGGAGTCGCCTGCGTCGCTGGCGATGTCCAAGATGTCGTCGCTGAGCTGGAACGCGACCCCGACGCGCTCGCCGAACTCGGTGAGCGCGTCGACGACGTCCTCGGCGGCGCGCGACATGGTGGCACCGAAGTGGGCGGACGTCGCGATCAGCGAGCCGGTCTTGTCGGCGACGACGCTGAGGTAGTGGGCCAGCGGGTCCTCGCCGTCGCGCGGGCCGATCGTCTCGCGGATCTGGCCCTTCACCAGCCGGGCGAAGGTCCGGGCCTGCACGCCGACAGCGTCCGCGCCGAGGGTCGAGACGACCTCCGAGGCGTGGGCGAACAGGTAGTCGCCGACGAGGATCGCCAGCGAGTTGTCCCACCGGGAGTTGGCGCTCTCGGCACCGCGGCGCATGGAGGCCTCGTCCATGACGTCGTCGTGGTAGAGCGTGGCGAGGTGGGTGAGCTCGACGGCGGTGCCGGCGGGGACGACGTCGGGGTGGGTCGGATCGCCGAACTCGGCGCACACCATGACGAGCATCGGCCGGAACCGCTTGCCGCCGGCGTTGAGCAGGTGCCCGGCGGCCTCGGTGATGAACTGCTCGTCGCTGTCGATGACCTCGGCGAGGTGCTGCTCGACGAGCTCGACGCCGCGGCTGACCCGCGCTTCGAGGGAGTCGTCGGCGAACGCCACACCCAGACTGGTCACGCGCCCTCCCTTGAACAACGCCGGCTTCGGACCCGGTCAGCGCACGAACGCGCCCGCGTGCTGCGCCAGGTCGAGCACCGGTCCCGGCAGGATGCCGAGAGCCACCGTGGCCAACGCGGCCGCGGCGATGACCACGGTAGTCAACGCGCTCGGAATGGCCACGGTCGGCCCGTCCCCGACCGGCTCGGTGAAGAACATCAGCACGATGACCCGCACGTAGAAGTAGGCGGCGATCGCGCTGGCGAGCACGCCGGCCACGACGAGCTGCCAGTAGCCGCCCGACCAGGCCGCGCTGAAGACCGTCCACTTGCCGATGAAACCGGCGGTGAGCGGGATCCCGGCAAACGACAGCATGAACAGCGCGAACGAGCCGGCCAGGAACGGCGATGCCTTGCCGAGGCCGGCCCAGCGCGAGAGGTGGGTGGCCTCGCCGCCGGAGTCGCGGATGAGCGTGACGATGGCGAACGCGCCGATGGAGGCGACCCCGTAGACGACGAGGTAGAACAGCACGCTGGAGACGGAGGTGATCCGTCCGGCCACCCCGACATAGGCGCCGGCCACGCCGACCAGCAGGAAGCCGGCGTGCGCAACCGAGGAGTAGGCGAGCATCCGCTTCACGTCGGTCTGGGCGATCGAGACGAGCGAGCCGAGCAGCATGGTGAGGAGCGCGACGACCCAGATGGTCGGGCGCCAGTCCCAGGACGCTCCGCCGAACCCGACGAAGAACACCCGCATCAGGGCGACGAACGCCGCCGCCTTGGTTCCGGCTGCCATGAACGCGGTGACCGGCGTGGGCGCGCCCTGGTAGACGTCCGGCGTCCAGGAGTGGAACGGCACCGCGCTGATCTTGAACAGCAGGCCCACCGCCATCAGCGCGATCGCGGCGAGGAGCAGGTTCTCGCCGCCGGTTCGCGTGGTGACGGCGACGTCGATGTCGGCCAGCTCGAAGCTGCCGGCGTAGCCGTAGGCGAGCGCGATCCCGTACAGGAAGAACGCCGACGAGAACGCGCCGAGCAGGAAGTACTTGAGGGCCGCCTCCTGGCTCAGGAGACGACGCCGGCGGGCCAGGCCGCACAGCAGGTACAGCGGCAGCGACAGCACCTCGAGCGCGATGAACATCGTCAACAGGTCGTTGGAGGCGGCGAACACCATCATCCCGAGCAACGCGAACACCGCGAGCGGGAAGACCTCGGTGTGCTCGATGTTCGCGGCCTGCGCCTCGGCCTCCCCCGCCGAGCCGGGCGCATCGGCGGCCCGTCCGGTGAACGCGGTGAGGCCGCCCTCGAGCTTGCGCTCGGCGAACAGCAGGAAGCTCATCAGGGCGAACACCAGCAGGACCGCCCAGATGAAGACGCTCGGGCCGTCGATGGCGAGAGCGCCCTCGGTCGAGATCTGGCCTCGTGCGGTCTGCCGGCCGTCGATCGGGTCGAGCGAGCGGTAGACGACGATCGTGTCGATCAGGGCGGCCACCACGCCGATGACGGCGACGGCGACCTGGATCAGGAACCGCGGACCGCGGGGCACGACCGCCTCGACGACGGTGCCGATCACCGCCGCCGCGGTGATGATGAGGATCGGCGCGATGAGCGCGTACTCGACCTCCGGTCCGGTGATGGGCGGCAGGTCGGCCGTCACGATCCGGGCGATCATTCGTCCGCTCCTTCCGCCGGCTGGGCGAGCTCAGCCGGTGACCTCGGGGCCGGATCGCCGCCACCCACCTGGCTGACGACCTCATCGACCGCCGGGTTGATGACGTTGAGCACCGGCTGCGGGTAGAAGCCGAGGCCGACGATGAGCACGATCGCCGGGGCGAGTGCGGCGACCTCACGCGGCTGCAGGTCGTGGACGCCCTCGTTGCCCTCACGCAGCGGCCCGGTCATGGTGCGCTGGTACATGATCAGGATGTAGAGCGCTGCGAGCACGATGCCGAGCGTCGCGAGCACCGCGGCCACGGGGGTCCGGGTGAACGTGCCGGCCAGCACCATGAACTCGGAGATGAACGGCGCGAGCCCAGGCAGCGACAGGCTGGACAGGCCGGCGATCAGCAGGACGCCGGACATGATCGGCGCGAGCTTCTGCACGCCGCCGAAGTCGCCGATGCTGGCCGACCCGCGCCGGGCGATCATGATGCCCGTCACCAGGAACAGCGCCGCGGTGGAGAGCCCGTGGTTGAACATGTAGAGCGTCGCGCCGGCCGTGGCCGTGGAGGTGAACACGAAGATGCCGAGCACGATGAAGCCGAAGTGCGACACCGACGTGAACGCGACCAGCCGGCGGATGTCGTCCTGGCCGATGGCGAGCAGGGCGCCGTAGAGGATGCTCACGACGGCGAGGCCGATGACGACCGGGCTGGCCCACTCCGACGCCCCGGGGAAGATCTCCAGGCACCAGCGGAGCATGCCGAAGGTGCCGATCTTGTCGATGACGCTGACCATCAGCACCGACGTCGAGGGCGTGGCGGACGCCGCGGCGTCCGGCAGCCAGGTGTGGAACGGCCACAGCGGAGCCTTGATCGCGAACGCCGCCATGAACCCGATGAACAGCAGCCGCTCGGTGGTGGTGCCCACCTCCAGGCTGGTCAGGTCGCTGAGCAGGTACGACGCCTCGCCCTGGCCGGCGGTGACGACGTACAGGCCGATGATCGAGGCGAGCATCAGCAGGCCGCCGACGAGGTTGTAGATGAGGAACTTCACCGCGGCGTAGGAGCGATGCGGGCCGCCGTAGGAACCGATCAGGAAGTAGATCGGCACCAACGTCGCCTCGAACAGCACGTAGAACAAGAACGCGTCGGTGGCGGAGAAGACGCCGATCGCGAGTCCCTCCAGCACCAGCATCCAGGCGAGGTAGGAGTTGACGCTGCGGTTGCCGGGCAGTCGATCGTCCCAGGCCGAGAGCACCACGATGGGCGTGAGCACCGTGGTGAGCAGGATCAGCGTGACGCCGATGCCGTTGACGCCGACGGAGTAGTACGCGCCGAACTGCTCGATCCAGGTGTGCTGCTCGGTGAGCTGGTAGCCGCCGGCACCCACCTCGTAGTTGGCCATCATCGCCAGCGACAGCACGAGGGTGAGCAGCGAGAAGCCCACGGCGACCGACTTGACCATGGGTGCGCGGTGCGTCGTGCGCGGCATCGCGGTGACGATGAGGGCACCGACCAAGGGGGTCGCGGCCATGACGGTCAGGATCATGAAAGGGTCACCGCCAGGAGGGTCAGCACCACGACGAGGGCGCCGCCGAAGAGGGTGAGCGCGTAGCTGCGGACGAAGCCCGTCTGCGGCACGCGGAGGGCCTGCGCGACCTCGCCGAGCCGGTCGGCGAGACCGGTGACGAAGCCGTCCACCCCCTTGCCGTCGAGGTAGACGAGGGTACGGATGGTGTGCCGGGTCGGCCGCACGACGACGGCGTCGTTGATCTCGTTGCCGTACAGCTCGTGCCGCCCGGCCCGCGCGAAGATCGAGACCGCGCGGTCGTCCGGTGTCTCGCCGGCGATCGGCCGGGTGCCGTAGAGGAAGTAGCCGAGCGCGACACCGGCGGCCACGACGAGGGTGATGATCACCGTCAGGAGCCAGGCCGGAATGCCCAGCTCGTGGTGTTCCTCGGGCCCGACGACCGGTTCGAGGAAGTGCCCGATCCAGTTGCCGGCGATCATCAGGCCGCCGAGCACCGACAGCGCGGCGAGGGCGACGAGCGGGTACGTCATCACCCGCGGCGACTCGTGCGGGTGGACGTCCTCGCGCCAGCGCTTCTCGGAGATGAAGGTCATCATCATCAGCCGGGTCATGTAGAAGGCGGTGACGCCGGCGCCGAGGAGGGTGCCGAGGCCGACCCAGAAGCTGTGCCCGAACGCCGCCTCGATGATCTTGTCCTTGGAGAAGAACCCGGAGGTGAGCGGGAAGCCGATGATCGCGAGGTAGCCGAGGCCGAACGTCACGAACGTGATCGGCATCAGCCGGGCGAGGCCGCCGTAGTGGCGCATCTCCACGTCGTCGTTCATGCCGTGCATCACGGACCCGGCACCGAGGAACAGGTTGGCCTTGAAGAAACCGTGGGTGAGCAGATGGAAGATCGCGAAGGCGTAGCCGGCCGGGCCGAGGCCGGCGGCCAGCATCATGTAGCCGATCTGGCTCATGGTCGACCCGGCGAGGGCCTTCTTGATGTCGTCCTTGGCGCACCCGATCCAGGCCCCGACGAGCAGCGTGACGAGGCCGACCGCGATGACCGCGTTGCGAGCCGTCTCGGACGCATCGAAGATGCCGTTCGAGCGGACGACGAGGTAGACGCCGGCCGTGACCATCGTGGCCGCGTGGATGAGGGCCGACACCGGCGTCGGGCCTTCCATCGCGTCGAGCAGCCAGCTCTGCAACGGAACCTGGGCCGACTTGCCGCACGCGCCGAGCAGGAGGAGCAGCCCGATGGTGGTGGCCACGGCGGTGGATGCGCCGCTGATGGAGGCGTTCACCGGCGCGACGGCCGTGGTGCCGAACTGGAAGAACATCATCATGATGGCCAGCGCCATGCCGAGGTCACCGACGCGGTTGACGACGAACGCCTTCGTGGCGGCGGACGCCGCGGAGTCCTTGTGCTGCCAGAACCCGATCAGCAGGTAGGAGGCGAGGCCGACGCCCTCCCAGCCGAGGAACATGACGAGGTAGTCGGACGCGAGCACCAGCGTGAGCATCGAGGCGATGAAGATGTTGAGGTAGGCGAAGAAGCGCCGGCGCCGGGGGTCGTTCTCCATGTAGCCGATGGAGTAGACGTGGATCAGCGAGCCCACGCCGGTGATGAGGAGCACGAACAAGGCGGACAACGGGTCGAAGGTGTAGCCCATGTCCACGTGGAACGGTCCGGCCTCGATCCAGGTGAACAGCTCTCGGGTGTAGGACCGCTCCTCGTCGCCGCGGGCGAGCAGCTGGAAGAACGCGATGAGTCCGAGGACGAACGAGATCGACGACGCCGCGGTGCCGACGAGGTGGCCGACGCGGTCGCCCTCCTTGCCCCAGACCAGCAGTCCGAGGCCGGACACGAGCGGGACCGCGACGAGCAGCCACAGCAGATCGAGCACGCGGACCCCTTAGAGCTTCAGCAGGCTCGCCTCGTCGACCGAGGCCGAGCGACGCGTGCGATAGATGGACACGATGATGGCCAGGCCGACGACGACCTCGGCCGCGGCGACGACCATGACGAAGAATGCCGCCACCTGGCCGTCGAGGTTGCCGTGCTGGCGGGAGAAGGCGACGAAGGCCAGGTTGGTGGCGTTCAGCATCAGCTCGACGCACATGAAGACGACGATGGAGTTGCGGCGCACGAGCACGCCGGTGGCGCCGATCGTGAACAAGATGAGGGAGAGCGTCAGGTACTCGGTCATCGCTCCTCCCCGCCGGTCTCGTCAGCTGTACCGTCCGCCGCGGAATCTCTCCGCCGCGGTATCTTCCGCCGCCCGGGGCCCGGCACCCCCGCCGGTGCCCTCGGCCGCCCGGGGCCCGGCACCCCCGCCGGTGCCCTCGGCCGCCCGGGGCCCGGCACCCCCGCCGGTGCCGAGCGCGCGCTCGACCTCCTCGACGTCGTCCTCGAACCCGTCGCGCAGCTGTCCGCGCGCGACCAGGCTCGCGGAGATCGACTCCTCGAGCGGACGCCCGTCGGGCAGGAGGGCCGGGGTGTCGACGGCGTTGTGACGGGCGAAGACACCCGGCGTCGGCGGGTTGCCCGGGTGGCGACCGCTCTCGGCATAGTCGCGGAGCCGCTGGCGCGCGAGGTCGGCCTGGCTGCGGCGCGGACCCAGCTTCTCCCGATGCGCCAGCACCATGGCGCCGAGGGCGGCGGTGATGAGCAGCGCGCTGGTCAGCTCGAAGGCGAGGACATAGGGCCCGAAGAGCAGCGTGGCCAGGCCGTACGTGTTGCCGTTCTCGTTCGCCACCGCCAAGCCCGAGACGGCGCCGGTGACGCCTTGCCCGATGGCCACGACGGCCGTGAGTCCGAACAGCAACCCGACCACGGTCGCCATCAGCCGTTGACCCCGGATCGTCTCGGCCAGCGAGTCGGAGGTGTCGACGCCGACGAGCATCAGCACGAAGAGGAACAGCATCATGATCGCGCCGGTGTAGACGATGATCTGCACCGCGAACAGG
The DNA here is from genome assembly GCA_963695295.1 of uncultured Actinomycetota bacterium. GTDB lineage: Bacteria > Actinomycetota > Actinomycetes > Propionibacteriales > Nocardioidaceae > Aeromicrobium. The sequence continues at coordinate 893,947 of OY968771.1, forward strand.
AACGGCGCACCCTGGGCGGCGTACAGCACCGCGAGCCCGATCATGACGACGGCGAGGCACAGGGCCGCGTGCACGGCCTTGCGGGCGAACACCAGGCCGAGCGCCGAGACGACCATGATCGGGGCCAGGATCCAGAACGTGGTCATGGGCCCTCCCCCGGTTCGTCGTCGGCACCGGGCGCACCGGGTGGGTTGACGACGGCGGACTCGGCCGGGTCGGGCGGGAGGAGCGGCAGCGTCTTGCCCCGGTAGTAGTCCTGGTGGTCGTCGCTGATCAGCATCGCGTGCGGCGGATCGACCATGCCCGGCAGCAGCGGTGCGAGCAGGTCGGACTTCTCATAGATGAGGTCGGCGCGGTTGTCGTCGGCCAGCTCGTACTCGTTCGTCATCGTGAGCGCACGAGTCGGGCACGCCTCGATGCACAGCCCGCACAGGATGCAGCGCAGGTAGTTGATCTGGTAGACGCGGCCGTAGCGCTCACCGGGGCTGAACCGTCCATCCTCGGTGTTCGACGCACCCTCGACGTAGATGGCGTCGGCCGGGCACGCCCAGGCGCACAGCTCGCAGCCGATGCACTTCTCCAGCCCGTCCGGCCAGCGGTTCAGCTGGTGGCGTCCGTGGAAGCGCGGCGCGGTGGGCACCTTCTCGAACGGGTACTGCTCGGTGACGACCTTCTTGAACATCGTGCGGAAGGTGACGCCGAAGCCGGCGATCGGGTCCCAGAGCGTCTCGCGGACGGTGTTCGTCATCGTGGCGCCTCCTGCTCGGTCGGCCTCGGGGATGGGGGCGGGACCGGGTAACCGCCGGCGAACGCGTCGAACGGTACGTCGTCGGCCGGTTCCTCATCCGCCCCGGACTGGTCCTTCTTCTCCGGGATCAGGAAGGTCGCGAGGAAGAGCACCCCGGCGATGACCGAGGCCCAGATGAGCGTTCGCTGGTCGAGCATGTCCTCCTGCTTGAGCTTGCGGATGAATCCGACCGCCACGATCCACGCGAGGGAGAACGGGATGAGGACCTTCCAGCCGAAGCTCATGAACTGGTCGTAGCGCATCCGCGGCAGGGTGCCGCGCAACCAGACGAACAAGAAGACGAAGGCGAGGGTCTTGCCGAAGAACCACAGCACCGGCCAGTAGCCGCTGTTGGCGCCCTCCCAGATCTGCGCGAGGCCGAACGGTGCGCGCCAGCCGCCGAGGAAGAGCGTGGTGGCGAGCGCGGAGACGGTGACCATGTTCACGTACTCGGCCAGGAAGAACAGCGCGAACTTGAGCGAGGAGTACTCGGTGTGGAACCCGCCGACGAGCTCGCCCTCGGCCTCGGGGAGGTCGAACGGGGCTCGGTTCGTCTCCCCCACCATCGCGATGACGTAGATGACGAACGACGGGAACAGCGGCAGGAAGTACCAGGTGTCGGCCTGCGCGGCGACGATCTCCGACGTCGACATCGACCCCGCGTACATGAAGACCGCCACGAACGACAGGCCCATCGCGACCTCGTAGGAGATCATCTGGGCGCTCGAGCGCATGCCGCCGAGCAGGGCGTAGGTGGAGCCGGAGGACCAGCCGGCGAGCACGATGCCGTAGATGCCGATGGACGTGACGGCGAGGATGTACAGCACCGCGACCGGGAGGTCGGTGAGCTGGAGGGGCGTGACGGTGTCGGTGAACGGGATGCGGACCTCGGGCCCGAACGGGATGACCGCCCAGGCGAGGAACGCCGGGATGGTGGCCAGGATCGGTGCGGCGACGTAGACGACCTTGTCGGCCGCCTTGACGACGAGATCCTCCTTGAGCGCGAGCTTCACGCCGTCGGCCAGGCTCTGGAGGAGACCGAACGGCCCGTGCACGTTGGGACCGACGCGGTGCTGCATCCTCGCCACCACGCGCCGCTCGAACCAGATGTTGAACAACGTGTAGAGGACCAGGAACACGAAGACCAGGACGGCCTTGAGCGCGACCACCCAGAACGGCTCGTTGCCGAACAGCTCGCTCATGCGCTCTCCTCGGCCGAAGAGGTTGCCGACAGGCGGACGACGTCGCCATGCCCGGCACGGATCGTCCGGAGGTTGGTGCCGCTGTTGGCCGGCGCCCAGACGACGCCGTCGGGCAGGTCGGCCACCTCGGCCGTGAACGTGGCGCTGCCGGTCTTGGTGGAGATGGTGGCATCGGACCCGGGCTCGATGCCCGCGGCCGCGAGGGTCTGGGCGGCGGCGCGCAGCACCGCGGGTCGAGCGGTGGCCCGGTACTTCGGCTGGCCGTCCTGCCCGCGCCCGTCGTCGATCAGCTGACGCCACGTCGCCAGGACCACGTCACCCTGCTCGCGTGGTTCGGGCTCCGGGGGCGCGTCGAGGTCGGGAGCCGTCGTGCGGGTGCCGTCCCAAGGACCGGTCTCGGTCATCGCGCTTCCGGCCGCCTCGATGGTCCTGAACCCGAGGTCGGCCCCCATCTCCTCGGCGATGCCGGCGAGGACGCGCACGTCGGTGAGCGCCGTCGTGTCGGTGAACACCGCGCCGAACGGGCGCGCGCGGCCCTCCCAGTTGACGAAGGTGCCGGACTTCTCGACGACGGGTGCCACCGGGAGCACGACGTCGGCGGCGCGGGTGACCTCGCTCTCGCGCACCTCGAGGCTGACGACGAACGCGGCCTCCAGTGCCTTGCGGGCGCGGGCCGGATGGGGAAGGTCGTCGACCTCGACCCCGCCGATGACGAGGCCGCCCAGTTGGCGCTTCGCGGCGGCCTTGACGATCCCGGCCGTGTCGCGGCCCGCACGGGCCGGCAGCGACTCGACGCCCCAGGCGGCCGCGAGGTCGGCCCGAGCCTCGGCATCGACGACGGGTCGTCCGCCGGGCAGCAGCGCCGGCAGGCAGCCGGCCTCCACGGCGCCACGGTCGCCGGCCCGGCGGGGAACCCACGCGAGCCGTGCGTCGGTGCGCTCGGCGAGGCGGAGCGCGGCGCTCAGGGCACCCGGCACACCGGCCAGCCGCTCACCGACCAGGATCACCGCACCCTCATCGAGGCTCAGCGCGTCGAGTGCGGCGGCCTCCTGCCCGGGGACCGTGGCGACCAGCTCACCGCCCATCTTGTCCAGGCCGCGGCTGGCGTGGGCGGCCACCGAGACGATCTTCCGGCCGGCGAGGGACGCCTTGCGCAGCCGCAGGAAGATCGCGCCCGCCTCGTCCTCGGGCTCCAGGCCCACGAGCAGGACCGTCGAGGCGCTCTCCAGGTCGCGGTAGGTGACCGTGAGCCGGGTGGCCGCGACGTGCGCGGCGAGGAAGTCGGCCTCCTCGCCGGAGTGCACCCGGGCGCGGAAGTCGATGTCGTTGGTGCGCAGCACCGTACGGGCGAAGACGCTGTAGGCGAAGGCGTCCTCCGCGGTGAGGCGCCCGCCGGTGAGCACGCCGACGCCACCGTCGGCGGCCGCCAGCCCGCGAGCGGCTGCGGCCAGCGCCGCCGGCCACGATGCCGGCTCGAGCTCACCCTCCTCGTTGCGCACGAGCGGGTGGCGCAGGCGATCGTCCTGGCCGGCCCAGGTGAAGCAGAACCGGTCCTTGTCGGTGATCCACTCCTCGTTGACCTCCGGATCGTCGCCGGCGAGCCGGCGCATCACCGTCCCACGTCGGTGGTCGACCCGGATCGCCGACCCGCAGGCGTCATGCTCGGCGACGGCGGGCGTGGAGACGAGGTCGAACGGGCGCGCGCGGAACCGGTAGTCGGCGCTGGTGAGGGCGCCGACCGGACAGATCTGGATGGTGTTGCCGGAGAAGTAGGAGTGGAACGGGACGTCGGGTGCCGTGCCGACCTGCTGCTGCGGTCCGCGCTCCAGCATCTCGATGAACGGGTCGCCGGCGATCTGCTCGGAGAAGCGCGTGCACCGGGCACACAGCACGCACCGCTCGCGGTCGAGCAGCACCTGGGCGGACACCGGGATCGGCTTCGGGAACGTGCGCTTGACCTCGGTGAAGCGCCGCTCGCCACGGCCGTGGCTCATGGCCTGGTTCTGCAGCGGGCACTCGCCGCCCTTGTCGCAGACCGGGCAGTCGAGCGGGTGGTTGATGAGCAGGAACTCCATCGTTCCCTGCTGGGCCTTGTCGGCCACCGGCGACGTGACCTGCGTCTGGACCACCATGCCGGGGGCCACCTCGAGCGTGCAGGAGGCCTGCGGCTTGGGCATGCCCCGCCCGTTGCCCGCATCCGGAACCTCCACGAGGCACTGGCGGCACGCGCCGACCGGCTCGAGCAGCGGGTGGTCGCAGAACCGCGGGATGTCGACGCCGATGAGCTCAGCCGCCCGGATGACGAGGGTCCCCTTGGGAACGCTGACCTCGACGTCGTCGATCGTCAGGGTGATGAGCTCGACCGGCGTCCCGGTCTCGGTCGTGGCTTCGAGGGTCATGCGGGATCACCTGCCGTCACGGGCTCGAACAGCGTGGATGCCGCCGGCGGGAACAGCTCCCACGACGGGGTGTGCATGCCGGCCTCGAACTCCTCGCGGAAGTACTCGATGGCCGACGTGATCGGGCTGGTGGCTCCGTCGCCGAGCGCGCAGAACGAGCGACCGAGGATGTTGTCGCACAGGTCCAGCAGCAGCTCGATGTCGCCGGGCCGGCCGCGGCCCTCGTCCAGCCGTTGCAAGGTCTGCACCAGCCACCAGGTGCCCTCGCGGCACGGCGTGCACTTGCCGCACGACTCGTGCTTGTAGAACTCGGTCCAGCGCAGCACGCACCGCACGACCGAGGTGGTCTGGTCGAAGCACTGCAGCGCCTTGGTGCCGAGCATCGAGCCGGCCGCACCGACGGCCTCGTAATCGAGCGGGACGTCGAGGTGCTCGGCGGTGAGGATGGGCGTGGACGACCCGCCGGGCGTCCAGAACTTCAGCTCGGTCGTGCTTCCGTCGGCACTGTCGCGCATGCCGCCACCGAGGTCGAGCAGCTCGCGCAGGGTGATGCCGAGCGGCGCCTCGTACTGACCCGGCTTCTGCACGTGACCGGACAGCGAGTACAGCGTGTAGCCCTTGGACTTCTCGGTGCCCATGGAGCCGAACCAGTCGATCCCGCCGGTGACGATCGAGGGCACCGACGCGATCGACTCGACGTTGTTGATGACCGTGGGGCACGCGTAGAGGCCCTCGACCGCCGGGAACGGCGGCCGCAGCCGGGGCTGACCGCGGCGACCCTCCAGCGAGTCGAGCAGCGCGGTCTCTTCTCCACAGATGTAGGCACCGGCGCCGACGTGGATGATGAGGTCGAGGTCGAACCCGCTCCCATGGATGTCGCGGCCGAGGTGCCCGGCCGCGTAGGCCTCCCGGGCAGCGGCCTGCAGGCGGCGGACGACGTGCAGCACCTCGCCACGGACGTAGATGAACGCGGTCTTGGCGCGGATGGCGTGCGCGGCGATGATGACGCCCTCGATGAGCGTGTGCGGGCTGGCGAGCATCAGCGGGATGTCCTTGCAGGTGCCCGGCTCGGACTCATCGGCATTGACGACGAGGTACTTGGGCTTGCTGCCCGCGGCACTGTCGTCCTGCGGGATGAAGCCCCACTTCATGCCGGTCGGGAAGCCGGCGCCGCCGCGGCCGCGCAGGCCGGACTCCGTGACCAGCTCGATGAGGTCGGCCGGCGACATGCCGAGCGCGGTGGTCAGGCCCTCATAGCCGCCCTGCTCCTCATACGCTGCGAGCGTCCAGGCGCGGTCGGCGTCCCAGTTGCGAGTGAGGACGGGTGTGAGCACGTCAGTCATGATCTGATCCCCCGCCGCGGACGTCGGCCGGCGACTCCTCCGCCTTCGTCTCGGACTCGGCCCGGCTCGTGTCGGCCTTCTCGGCGGCAGCGACCGCCGGTGAGCTGGTCGAATCGGCCTTCTGTGTGCGGGCGCCCTTGGTGCCCGGCGACGGGGCCGTCCAGCCGTTCTCGTGGGCGATCTGGAGCCCGACGAGCGACGGTCCGGCCGCGGCCGGGCCCTCGTCGACGAGACCGTCCTCGAACCCGGCGAGGACGCGTTCGGCCTCGCGCCAGCTCGTGATCGTGGCTCCGCGGGTGCTGCGGACCGCCTGGCCTGCTCGCAGCTCATCCACCAGCTCGACCGCCGACTCCATGGTCTGGTTGTCGAAGAACTCCCAGTTGACCATCAGGACCGGCGCGAAGTCGCAGGCCGCGTTGCACTCGATGTGCTCGAGGGTGACCTTGCCGTCGTCGGTGGTCTCGTCGTTGCCGACGTCGAGGTGTTCCTTGAGCCGCTGGAAGATCGCGTCGCCGCCCATGACCGCGCAGAGGGTGTTGGTGCAGACGCCGACGTGGTGCTCACCCATCGGCCGGCGCTTGTACATCGTGTAGAACGTGGCGACACCGGACACGTCGGCCTGGCTGAGGCCGAGGATGTCGGCGCACACCTCGATGCCCTCGGCCGTGACGTAGCCCTCGACCGACTGCACCAGGTGCAGCATCGGCAGGAGGCCCGACCGCGGCTCGGGGTAGCGGGCGGCGATGTCCCGGAGCTCGCCGCGGGTCGTGTCGTCGAGGCTCACCGATCCACCCCTCCCATGACCGGGTCGATGCTGGCGATCGCCACGATGACGTCGGAGAGCATGCCGCCCTCGCTCATCACCGAGGTGCCCTGCAGGTTGACGAAGCTCGGGTCGCGAAAGTGCACGCGGTACGGCCGCGTCCCGCCGTCGGACACGGCGTGGCAACCGATCTCGCCACGCGGAGCCTCGACGGCGGCATAGGCCTGGCCGGCCGGCACCGGGAAGCCCTCGGTGACGATCTTGAAGTGGTGGATCAGCGCCTCCATGGACTCACCCATGATGTGCTTGATGTGCTCGGCGGAGTTGCCCTGACCGTCGGCGCCGACGCTCAGCTGCGACGGCCACGCGATCTTCCGGTCGGCGACCATGATCGGCTCGCCCTCCATCATCGCCAGCCGTCCGACCGCCTGCTCGACGATGCGCAGCGACTCCCACATCTCGTCCAGACGCACGCGGAACCGGCCGTATGCGTCGGGCTCGTCCCGCGTGACGACCTCGAAGTCGTACTCGTCGTAGCCCCAGTAGGGCTGCGTGCGGCGAAGGTCCCAGTCGTAGCCGGTGGCCCGCAGCACCGGCCCGGACAGGCCGAGCGCCAGGCAGCCGGCGAGATCGAGGTGGCCGACGCCCTTGAGCCGGCCCTTGAAGATCGGGTTGGCGTTGCAGAGCGCGGCGTACTCGGGCAGCCGGCTCCGCAGGACGCGGAGCGTGCTGTGCAGCTTCTCGATCGCACCGACCGGCAGGTCCTGCGCGACGCCGCCCGGTCGGAAGTACGCGTGGTTCATGCGCAGGCCGGTGATCATCTCGAAGCAGTCGAGGATGAGCTCGCGGTCGCGGAACCCGCAGGTCATGACGGTGAGGGCGCCGATCTCCATGCCGCCGGTGGCGATGCAGACGAGGTGCGAGCTGATCCGGTTGAGCTCGAGCATGAGCACCCGGATGATCTTGGCCTTCTCGGGAATGTCGTCCTCGATGCCGAGCAGCCGCTCCACCGCGGCGACGTAGGCGGCCTCGTTCGAGAACGGCGCGACATAGTCCATCCGCGTGCAGAAGGTGACGCCCTGCGTCCAGGTGCGGTACTCCATGTTCTTCTCGATGCCGGTGTGCAGGTAGCCGATGCCGGGCCGAGCGTCCTTGACGGTCTCGCCGTCGATCTCGAGGATCAGGCGGAGCACGCCGTGCGTGGAGGGGTGCTGCGGGCCCATGTTGACGACCAGCCGGTCGCCCTCGACGGCCGAGGAGTCGATGGAGTCCCAGTCCTGACCGGTGACGGTGAACACCGGGCCCTCGCTGGAATCGGTGGTGCCGGCATACGGGTCGGCCCCCGCCGAGGGGCCGTCATGCGTCTGGGTCACGAGTACGCCCTCCGCTCGTCCGGGGGCGCGATGGTGCCGCCCTTGTACTCCACCGGAATGCCGCCCAGCGGATAGTCCTTGCGCTGCGGATGGCCGGGCCAGTCATCGGGCATCAAGATGCGCGTGAGGCCGGGGTGGCCGTCGAACTGGACGCCGAAGAAGTCCCACGTCTCGCGCTCGTGCCAGTCGGCGGTCGGGTAGATGGCCACGACGCTCGGCACGTGCGGGTCGTCCTCGGGGCAGGTGACCTCCAGGCGGATGCGGCGTCGGTGCGTCATCGACAGCAGGTGGTAGGCGACGTGCAGCTCGCGTCCCTCATCGTGCGGGAAGTGCACGCCGGAGATGCTCGAGCAGAACTCGAACCGCAGGGCCTCGTCGTTGCGCAGGTGGGTGACGACCGCCAGCAGGGCGTGCCGGCGGACGTAGAAGGTGATCTCGCCGCGGTCGACGACCACCTTCTCGATCGCCTGGGTGTCGTGCGCATCGGTGAGGGTGGTCAGCCGATCGTGCACCTCGTCGAACCAGCCGCCGAACGGCGGTTGGGTGGCACCGGGCATCATCACCGGCCTGGTCAGGCCGCCGTAGCCGCTGGTGTCGCCGGTGCCGCGGACGCCGAACATCCCCTCCCGGACGTCGACGACCTCGAGCTCGCGGGCGTCGCTGGGGACGATCTCGCTCGGGGTGTCGGGCTGCTCGTCGCTCACCGCATGAGCCCCTTCATCGCCGAGGTGGGCGTGGCCTGCAGTGCCTCCAGCTCGAGCTCCTTGATCTGGGCCGCGCGGTTGGCGCCCAGCTTCTCGTTGCGGATCTGGTCGTGCAGCTTGAGGACCGCGTCGAAGAGCATCTCCGGGCGGGGCGGACAGCCGGGGAGGTACATGTCGACCGGCACGATGTGGTCGACGCCCTGCACGATCGCGTAGTTGTTGAACATGCCGCCGGAGCTCGCGCAGACGCCCATCGCGAGGACGTACTTGGGGGCGGCCATCTGGTCGTAGACCTGACGGAGCACCGGCGCCATCTTGTTGCTGACCCGGCCGGCGACGATCATCAGGTCGGCCTGGCGCGGGGACGGGCGGAAGACCTCCATGCCGAACCGCGCGGAGTCGAAGCGCGGGGCGCCGAACGTCATCATCTCGATCGCGCAGCAGGCCAGGCCGAACGTCGCGGGCCAGAACGAGGCCTTGCGCATGTAGCCGGCAAGGCCCTCCACGGTCGAGAGCAGGACCCCGCTCGGCAGCTTCTCCTCTAGTCCCATTCCAGTCCTCCGCGTCGCCAGACGTAGGCGTAGGCGATGAACACCGTGGCCATGAAGATGAACATCTCGACCAGTCCGAACCAGCCGAGCGAGTCGAACGCGACCGCGAACGGGTACAGGAAGATGATCTCGATGTCGAAGATGATGAACAGCATCGCGATGATGAAGTAGCGGACCGAGATGCGCCCGCCACCCTCCGGCACGGGGCTCGGCTCGATGCCGGACTCGTAGCGGTCGAGCTTGGCCCGGTTGTAGCGGGCGGGCCCGGTGAACGGGGCGATGCCGACGCTGAAGACCGCGAACCCGGCCGCAAGAACCCCGAGGACGAGGATCGGCGTGTACGCGTTCACGGCACCTCCTTCGAGCCGGCTCGGAGCCTGTCATGACCGCTGAATTGTGCGCTTGTGAACGCATTCACAACGTGGCCACGCTCACACCATACGCCCGATCACCGGGTCCGAACACCGGGGTCCCGTCAACGGTGGTCGGCTACGGCTTGATCGAGCTGTGGAGGGCCACGACGCCGCCGGAGAGGTTGCGCCAGTCGACCTTGCCCCACCCGGCCGCCACCATGCGCAGGGCCAGTCCGCGCTGGTCCGGCCACGCGCGGATCGACTCGGCAAGGTAGACGTAGGAGTCCGGGTTGGAGGAGACCCGCCGGGCGATGCGCGGCAGGGCCTTCATCAGGTAGTTGGAGTAGACCGCCTCGAAGGGCGTCCAGGTGGGGGTGCTGAACTCGCAGATCACGATGCGGCCGCCGCGGCGGGTGACGCGCAACATCTCGCGCAGGCCCTGCTCGGGGTCGTGGATGTTGCGCAGGCCGAAGGAGATGGTGACGGCGTCGAAGGTGTCGTCGGCGAACGGCAGGGCCATGCCGTCGCCGGCGGTGAAGGGCAGCGTCGGGAGGTTGCCCTTGCCGACCGCCAGCATGCCGAGGGAGAAGTCGCAGGGCACGACCGTGGCGCCGGCGTCGGCGAACGGGGCGCTCGAGGTCCCCGTGCCGGCAGCGAGATCGAGAATCGTCTCACCCGGCCGGGGATCGACTGTCTGGACCACTTTCCGGCGCCACCAGCGATCCTGTCCGAGCGACAGGACGTCGTTCGTCAGGTCGTAGCGCCGCGCGACGCCGTCGAACATCCGCGCGACGTCACGGGGCTGCTTGTCCAAGCCTGCTCGCGTCACCCGATCACTCTGCCACGGGTAGCGTGGGGCCCGTGAGCAACCCCGTCCTCGACACCGCGGCCACCCCGGGGGCCATGCCGCTCCTGGTCCGCACGGTCGAGATCGACGACCCCGGCCCGCTGCTCGCCCTGCTCCCCCGCGACGACAACGTCGCCTGGATCCACCACGGTGACGGGCTGGTCGGATGGGGTCGGGCCGCGGCCTTCACGACGTCCGGGCCTCGGCGCTTCGCCGATGCCGCCGGCTGGTGGCGCGAGATCACCCGACACAGCGTCGTGCGCGACGAGGTCGACGTCCCGGGCTCGGGACTCATCGCCTTCGGCACCTTCACCTTCGCCGACCACGGCATCGGCAGTGGGCTGGTCGTGCCGGAAGTCGTCGTCGGCCGGCGCGACGGGCGCTGCTGGGTCACGGTCGTCGGCGCGGGAATCAGTGTGCCGCCCGCCGTCGCCGTCACCGACGTCCCCGAGTTTCCCGCCGCGGTCGACTTCTCCGACGGCCCGGTCGACCCCTCCACCTGGAAGGGCATCGTCGCCGAGGCGGTCGGTCGCATCGCCGACGGCGGTATCGACAAGGTCGTGCTCGCGCGCGACCTCGTCGCCACCCTCGACGAGCCGCTCGACGTCCGGGCACCCCTCGGCCGGCTGGCCGACGACTACCCGGGCTGCTGGACGTTCCACGTCGACGGCTTCTTCGGCTCCACGCCGGAGATGCTCGTGCGACTCGAGCGCGGACTCATCACGTCGCGCGTGCTGGCCGGCACCATCCGACGCACCGGGGACGACACCCACGACCTCACCCTGGCCGCGTCGCTGGCGCGCTCGAGCAAGGACCTGGAGGAGCACGAGTACGCCGTGCGCTCGGTGGCCGACGCCCTCGCGCCGCACTGCACCAGCATGAACGTCCCGGAGTCGCCGTTCGTGCTGCACCTGCCCAACGTCATGCACCTGGCCACCGACGTCACCGGCGTCATCAAGCACGACACGAGCGTCCTCGCGCTGGCCGCGTCCCTGCATCCGTCCGCCGCGGTCGGCGGCACCCCGACGGCTGACGCCGTGACCCTCATCGCCGACATCGAGCGCCTCGACCGCGGTCGCTACGCCGGCCCGGTGGGCTGGATCGGCGCCTCCGGCGACGGGGAGTGGGGCATCGCGCTGCGCTCGGCCGAGATCGAGGGTGAGGGGCGGCGCATCCGGCTGTTCGCCGGCTGCGGCATCGTCGCCGACTCGGTGCCCGCCGACGAGCTGGCCGAGGCCGACGCCAAGCTGATCCCGGTCCGCCAGGCGCTCAGCCCGGCGTGAGCCGGTCCGGGCGTTCCAGCGTCGGATAGCGCGGGTCGAGCGCGTCGCCCGACGACGTGCCGGTGAGCCGGCGCTTGACCCACGGCGCTGCGTGAGTGCGCACCCAGTCGACGTTCGCCGCCCGGATCTCCTGCTTGGTGAGGCGCGGAGCGGACGGTAGGTCGAGCGGTGCGAGCTCGTGGTCGATGCCGAGCGCGTCGAGGACGGCGATGGCCATCCGCTGGTGGCCGGCGCTCGACATGTGCATGCGGTCGGGCGCCCACATCCCGGCCGACCGGTAGTCGCGCATGCGCCAGAAGTCGACGAGGGTCGCGCCGTGCCGCTCGGCGACCTCACGGACGAGCTCGTTGTAGACCGCGAAGCGTCCGCGCATCGTCCCGAAGACCGGGTAGCCGCCGGGATCGAACGCGGTGAACACCAGCAGGTGGGCACCGCTGTCGCTGATGCGCTCGAGCGCGGCGTCGTAGTGGGCGACGAGACGATCGATGTCGACGGCCGGCCGCATGATGTCGTTGGCGCCGGCGTAGATGGTGACCAGGTCGGGCTCGAGGGCCAGCGCGGGCTCGAGCTGCTCCTCGAGCACGGCACGCATCTTGCGGCCGCGGATCGCGAGGTTGGCGTACCCGAAGTCGTCGACCTGGGCGGCCAGCACGTCGGCGGCACGGTCGGCCCAGCCGCGTACACCGTTCGGGCGATCCGGGTCGACGTCGCCGACCCCCTCGGTGAAGGAGTCGCCCAAGGCGACGAAGCGATGGAACCTCACCCGGACAGGGTAGTGAGCGGCGGCACCTAGCCGTCGATGAGGCCGCGACGGCGGGCGATGGCCGCGGCCTCGGTGCGACCGGCGGCGCCGAGCTTGGCGAGGATGTTCGACACGTGCACCGAGGCCGTCTTCGTGCTGATGAACAGCTGGGCCGCGATCTCGCCGTTCGTGCGCCCGGCGCTGACCAAGGTGAGCACCTCACGCTCGCGGGGCGTGAGGTCGGCGGACGATTCCCGGTCGCCGGTCGCCGCGATCTCGGCCAGCAGCGGTTGTGCGCCGAGCTCGCGGGCGGCGGCGCGTGCCGCGGCGGTGAGCTCGCGGGCTTCGGCATCGCGGCCGGACGCCTTCAGCACGGCGGCGAGCCGCGTGGCCGAACGAGCTCGCTCGTACGGCTCGCCCAGCTCGTCGAAGGCGTCGACGACCGCCCGCCATCGCCGTTCCATCTGCTCCGCGGTCTCCGGTTCGATGCCGGTGAGCCAGCGCAGCCGGGCGAGTTCGGCGTGCACCCGCTCATGCCAGGCGCGCCCCTCCGGCCCCAACGTGGGCCACTCGTTCGGGACCTGGTCGACCTCGGTGGCGAGCGCGACCGCGCGCTCGACGGCCGCGACGTTCTCGGCCGTGCTCCGCGCGGGCGCCGCGGTGGCGAGCTGCCCGATGAGCAGGGCGGCCATGCGGAGCCGGGCCGGGCTGAGGGTGTTGTGCCAGACGCGGTCGAGGACGTCGACGAGTGCATCGTGGACGTCCGCGGCGGCATCGAGATCGCCGGACTGCCCGTGCAGCTCGATCATCGCCGTGCCGCTGTGGACCGCGAGCGCGATCTCCAGCGGCCAGCTCTCCCGCAACCGCTCGATATCCGCCGGACTGACCGTCATCCCGCGGGCGGCCCGGACGAGCAGCGCCACCGCCTCGAGCGTGGCCTCGGCCCGCTGGGGCACGCCCGGTTCGACGTCCTGCAGCTCCAGGACGGCGTCCCAGTGACCCTGGAGGTAGCTGGTGAGCGCCGCGAAGAACCGGCCATCGGAGCCATAGGGGGCCCAGGTGCGGCCGGTGGCCTCGGCCCTGGCCATGGCTTCGCGGAAGTGGTGCTCGGCGTCGTCGAGCTCGCCGGCGTTGAGGTGGAGGAACGCGAGGTGTTGCAGCGCGCGCAGCTCGGAGTGGATGTCCCCGGACCCGCGCGCGGCCTCGATGAGCTCGGCGTACCGGAGCTGCATCTTGTCGTGGTCGTGGCCCGTGCGCGACAGCACGAAGGTGATGGTGCCCTGGGCGTCGGCCGCGATCTCCGTGGCGTCGATGGCCTCGGCGATCGCGAGGGCCCGCTCGGCGTACTCCAGGCTCTCGTCGTACTGGCGCATGGTCGAGGTGGTGCGGGCGCGGAGCGCCTCGGCCTCGGCCCGCAGGGCCGTGGGCTCGTCGGGAACGACCTCGAGGGTGCGCCCGCTGATGTCGTGGGCCTCGTCGTCCTCGTCGTTGTAGTACCGCGTGTTGCCGAGGGCGACCAGCAGCCGGCCGCGCCCGATGACGTCGTGGGCGTCCATCTGATCGAGCTGTTCGCCGATGAGGCGGGCCGCCGTGCGCAGCCGCCCGGAGGCGACGAGCGCCTCACCGGCGTCGACGACCAGGCCGACGACGTCGGTGCCCTCGGGTGCGGCGTCGACCAGCATCAGTGCCTGCCGGTAGTGCCCGGCGGCCTCGTCGTGCCCACCGATGCGCACGGCGTCATGGCCGGCTTCGACGCTCGCGGTGAAGGCGACGGCTCGGTCGCCCGCGGCCTGGGCGTGCAGGGCGATCTCCCGCGCCGATCCGGAGGCGCCCGGCCGGGTGAGGGCGCCGAGGAAGGCCGCGTGAACGCGACGGCGCTGGCCGGGGAGGAGGTCGTCGCGAACGGCTTCGGCCAGCAGGGCGTGCCTGAACTGGTAGGAGTCGCCATGGGGAACGAGCACCTTGTGATCGACCGCCTCGCGCAGGGCCGCATCGAGACTGACCGGGTCGAGCCCGACCACCTCCGCCACCACGGCATCGGTGGCGCGTCCGCCGGCGCAGGCGATCGCGCCCACCACTTCGCGGGCGGCTTCGTCGAGGCGGTCCAGGCGCACGAGCACGAGCTCGGCGAGGCTCTCGGGCAACGAGCCGTCGGCGAGGCCGGCGTCGAGCAGCTCCTCGGCGTAGAAGGCATTGCCGGCGGCCCGCCGGATGATCGCGGTCGCGCCCTTGTCGCTGAGGCGCGTCGACTCGCGTGAGCGCAGGATGGCGGCGACGGCGCCGTCGGTGAGGGGTTCGAGCTCGAGGCGGCGCACCCCCGGGAACCGGGACCATTCGGCGACGGCCGCGCGCAACGGATGGCGACGGTGCAGGTCGTCGGTGCGGTAGCTGACCACCAGCGAGACCGGGTTGGTGAAGCGGCGGGCCAGCAGGAACTGCAGCAGGTGCCGGGTGGAGGCATCGGCCCAGTGCGCGTCCTCGACGACCAGGACCACCGATCGGTCGGTCGCGAGCGATTCGAGCGCGCGTGCGGCGGCCGACAGGACGTCGGCGCGCTCGCCGCCGGCACCGGCGCCGTCCGCCGCGAGCAGGCCGGCGACCGCGGGCGACGTGGCCGTGAGCTCGTCGCGCACCCCCGGTTCGAGGTCGGACAGCGCCTCGACGAACGGCTGGAACGGCATCGCGCTGTCGCCGAGGTCGAGGCAGTGGCCGACGAGAACGCGATGGCCGTGCTCGCGCGCGAGCCTCGTCAGCTCGGTGAGGACGCGGGTCTTGCCCATGCCCGCATCGCCGCCGAGCAGCACGGAGCGGCCGGGGGCCGGCCGCGGCCCGGCGATCCCGTCAGAGCCGCCGCCGCCCTGGTCGAGCCCGAGCGCGGCAGCCAGCTCGGCGAGCTCATGGTCGCGCCCGAAGATCGGCGCCTGTTCGTCGACGGCCATGTCCCCCATCTTGGCGGACGGCGCCGACGCGACCGTCACGCCGCGAGGGTGTGCTGGCGGCGCGAGCGGCGGAACCGCTTCAACCGCACCGTGCGACGCGGCTGTGCCCGGTAGGCCTGCTGCGCCCGCGTGGTGCGCAGGGCGACCTCGTGCGGGATGTAGTCCTCGGGGTTCAGCAACATGATCGACACCTTCTCTGCGAGTGATGTGTCGATCCTGCGCGCCTGAGGTAGGCCCGGACATCGGGCGACCTCCCTACGTGCGGTCGTGGCTACCTCAGATCGGACCGAGGCGGCCGGTCGGGAGCCCTCAGCGCTTGGGGAGCGTGCTCCTGCCGCCGTGCATGATGCCGATGAGCTTGGCCGCGCGGGCATCGGTCTTGGCGTCGCGCGGGAACGCGGTGAGCGCCAGGATCGGCTTGAACCGCTGCCTGGTGATGGCCTTGGCGTAGGTGAACTCCTTGAGGCCGTCGGCGCCGTGGATGCGCCCGAACCCGGACTGGCCGACGCCGCCGAACGGCAACGACGGCACGCCGGCGAACGCGATGACCGAGTTGACCGAGGTCATGCCCGAGCGGATGCGCTCGGCGATGGCGAGTCCGTTCTTCTTGGAGAACACCGCGCCGGCAAGGCCGTACTCACTGGCGTTGGTGAGCTCGACCGCTTCGTCCATGCTCGAGACCGGGTTGACGGCGAGCGTGGGGCCGAAGGTCTCCTCGGTGATCTCGGTGGAGTCCGCCGGCACGTGCGTCAGGATGGTCGGCTGGACGAACCGCTCACCGACCGCGCCCGGTCCGCCGAGCACCACCTTGGCGCCCTTGGCGACAGCGTCGTCGATGTGGCCCTTGATGATGTCCAGCTGCGACGGCATCGTGATCGGCCCGATGTCCGCGCCGTTCTCGTAGCCGGTGCGGAGGCTCCGAGCCTGCTCGGCGAGCTCGTTCACGAAGCTGGCGAAGACCTTCTCGTGCACGTAGACGCGTTCGATGCCGACACACGTCTGGCCGGCGTTGGACATGCCGCCCCAGAGGGTGGCCTCGGCCGCGGCCGCGATGTCGGCGTCCTCGTCGACGATCATCGCGTCCTTGCCGCCGGCCTCGATGATCACCGGGGTGAGGTTCGTGGCGCAGGCCGCCATCACCTTCTTGCCCGTGGCGCCGGAGCCGGTGAACGCGAGCTTGTCGATGTCGGCCACGCACAAGGCCTGGCCGGTCTCGCCGAGGCCGGTGACGACCTGGAACACCGGGCGTCCGTGCACGACCTCGGCGAAGCTGTCGGCCAGCCAGGTGCCGACGCCCGGGGTGTACTCGCTCGGCTTGAAGACCACCGTGTTGCCGGCGGCGAGGGCGTAGAGGATCGAGCCCATCGGGGTGAAGACGGGGTAGTTCCACGGCCCGATGACGCCGACGACGCCCAGCGGGTTGTAGGCGATGTACGAGGCCTGGTTGGCCATCAGCAGGCCCGAGCTCACCCGGTGGCGGCCGAGGACCTTCTTGGCGTGCTTCGCCGCCCAGCCCAGGTGGTCGATGGCGAGGGCGATCTCCAGCTGCGCGTCACCGTGCGGCTTGCCGGTCTCGCGGTGGACGACGTCGGCGAGCTGGCTCATGCGCCGCGTCAGGACGCCCTTCCACTGCTCCAGGATCTCCGCACGTCCGTCGAACCCGAGTCCCTGCCACCAGTTGACCTCACCGCGGGCGCGCGCGACGGCGGCGTCGACGTCCGCCGCCGCGTGGATCGGGTAGGTGCCGGCGACGTCTCCGGTGGCGGGGTTGAGGGAGTCGAACGTGGGCGTGGAGGTGTTGCCGGAGAGGCGATCGAGGATGGCGGTCATCGGGACTCCTTGATGAGGTCGGCGGCCTTTTCGCCGACCATGACGGTGGGGGCGTTCGTGTTGCCGCGGGGCACGGCAGGCATGACGGAGGCGTCGGCGACGCGCAGGTTCTCGACCCCGTGCACACGCAGGTCTGGTCCGACGACGCTGCCCTCGATCGTGCCCATCGCGCAGGTGGCCACGGGGTGGTAGAGCGTCTGGGCGAACCGGCCGATGCTGGCCAGGATGTCCTCGTCGGTGGGGTCGTCGGGCAGCATCCAGGGCGAATCGATGTAGCGCGCCAGGGGACCCTGGGCGGTGATCTCCAGCGAACGGCGGTACCCCGCGATCATCGCGTCGAGGTCGGCGCCGTCGTCGAAGTAGGCGGCCTCGATCTCGGGGTGCCAGGTCGGGTCGGCCGAGCGCAGCCGGAGGTGGCCGCGACTCTTGACGCGCACGAGGGTGGAGGCGATGGTGAGCCCACGGCGCACCGCTTCGTGCAGGCCGTTGTTGTAGAAGATCGTCGGCGCCACGTGGAACTGCAGGTCCGGTGACTCCAGATCGTCGCGGGTGCGGAAGAAGCCGCCGGCCTCGCCGACGTTGGATGTCAGCGGCCCACGACCCGCCTTCTGCGCCTTGAGGACGTTGCCCATGGTGAGGTACTCGGCCAGGTCGGAGGTGTCCTTGGTGTGGAAGTACGTGCCCGACACCGGGTGGTCCTGCAGGTTCTGGCCGACGCCGGGTGAGTCCACCCGGACGTCGATGCCGAACTCGCGCAGGTGGGCGCCCGGCCCGATGCCGGACAGCATCAGGATCTGCGGGCTGCCGATGGCCCCGGCCGAGAGGACGACCTCCGCATCGGCATGCACGGTCTCGCTGACGTCCCCGCGGCGGTAGGTGACGCCGGTGGCGCGGTTTCGGTCCATCTCGATGCGCTCGACGAACGCCTCGGTGCGCACCGTGAAGTTCCGCCGGTGCCGGTTCGGGTGGATGTAGGCGTCGGCCACCGACCAGCGTCGACCCTTCCTGCAGGTGACCTGGTAGAGACCGGCGCCCTCCTGCTCGGCGCCGTTGAAGTCGTCGGTGGGCTTGAACCCCGCGGCGACGGCGGCGTCGACGAATGCGTGGCTGAGCTCGTGCGTGTAGCGGCGGTCCTCCACGCGCAGCGGGCCGTCGGAGCCGTGGAACGGCCCGCCGAGCCGGGTGTTTCCCTCGGACTTGACGAAGTAGGGCAGCACGTCGTCGTAGCCCCATCCCGCCGCCCCGTAGGCGTCGCGCCACTCGTCGTAGTCGGCACGGTTCCCGCGGATGTAGATCATCGCGTTCATCGAGGAGCAGCCGCCGAGCGCCTTCATGCGGGGCCAATCGGCACGCCGTCCGGCGAGCTGCTTCTGCGGCGTCGTCTGGTAGCCCCAGTCCCACCTGGTCTTGAACAAGGCGGAGAACCCGGCCGGGAGCCGGATCATGTCGTCGTCGTCCTCGGGCCCCGCCTCGAGCAGGAGGACGGAGACGGTCGGGTCCTCGCTCAGGCGGGCCGCGACCACCCCGCCGGCGCTGCCGGACCCGATGACGACGTAATCGAAGTGTTCCTTGGGCATGGATCCCTCTCGGCCACGGCTGATCCCCAACCTACTGCCGCGCGCAAACGTGACACAACGGCTGTCACAATGCAGACGTGCCGGCGCACCATCCAGCGGATCCCACCCCTCTCGATGCCGCCGCCGACGAGCTCTACTCCCTGCTCCCGGCGGGGTTCGTGGCCGCGCGGAACGCCCGCGCCAAGGAGGCTCGCTCGGGCGGCGACGAGGAGCTGTCGCGCCAGATCAAGGCGCTGCGGCGCCCCAGCGCAGCCGCGTGGCTCGTCAACCTGCTCGCTCGATCAGACCGCTTCGACGCGTTCGGCGAGTTGTCCCGTCGCCTGCGAGAAGCCCAGACCCACCTCGATGCCCAGGCGATGAAGGAGCTCGGCCAGGAGCGGTCGCGCGTCGTCGCGGAGCTGGTCGAGCACGCCGCCGCGCTGGCCGCGAGCGCGGATCCGGAGTTTCGGGACAGCGAGACGGTCCGGAGCCAGGTGACCTCCACGCTCATCGCGGCCGTCGCCGACCCGGCCGCCGAGGCGGCCGTCACGAGCGGGCGCCTGGTCAGTCCCCTCGCGTACGCCGGTTTCGGCGAGGTGGACCTGACCGACGCGGTGGCCACCCCGTTGCGCGTCGTCCGGGAGAAGAAGAGCGCCAAGCCCGAGCCGTCCCCGCCGGCGACCGACGACCGGGCGGTGGCTCGGGCGCGGGACGAGCTCGACGAGGCCGAGGACGCCCTCGAGGAGGCCGAGCGGGCCTACGACGAGGCCCGGTCGCGCCGGCACCAGGCCCGGCTGGACGTCAAGCGCGCTCAGCAAGAACTCGAGGAGCTGGAGCTCCGGTCCTGATCGATCAGGGCCCGGCGACGTCCCGCACGGCCACGGCCAGCTCGGCGGCGAGCTCGCGGCGGCCGTCCCGGGGCACCGGGACCTCGAGGACCCGCAGGCCCTCGACCTCCTCCACGAGCGCCACCGGCAGGTCGCCGGCGGAAAGCAGCCGGTGGTGGACGCCGAACGCGTCGCACAGGCGGCCGAGGTCGGCGCCGGTCGGGGTGGCATAGACCCGCTCGAAGACTCCGGCGAACGCCGGGTCGCCCTGCTCCAAGGTGGCGAAGATGCTGCCGCCGTCGTCCGACGCCACGACGATCGTGAGGTCCGGCCGAGGCTCTCCCGGACCGATGAGCAGGGCATTGGCATCGTGCAGGAAGGTCAGGTCGCCCAGGTACGCGAGCGCTCGTCGAGACGGCCGGGCCAGCGCCGCCCCGATAGCGGTCGACAGCGTCCCGTCGATGCCGGAGAGCCCACGGTTCGCGAGCACCAGCCGCCGCTCCCCCACCGGGTACGGACGGGCGACGAGGTCGAGGTCGCGGATCGGATTGGAGGAACCGACGACCAGGAGGCCGTTCGGCGGCACGGCGCCGTTCACGGCGCGGGCGACCTCCAGCGGCACGCCGGCCGGGTGCCGTGCGGCGGCGATGTCGATCGCCGCGGACGCCATCGCATCGGCCGTGCGCCAGCTGTCGAGCCAGGTGGGAGCGGCGACCTTGCCCGGCACGACCTGGGGATCGACCAGCCGAGCGCGGCCGGGAGGGTGCGGGAAGTGCTGCAGGTCGTGGGCCGGCACGACGACGTCGACGTCGGTCCGCCCGAGCAGGGCGGTGACCGAGCGCGAGAGCGTCGGATGGCCGAACACCACGACCTGGTCGATCTGGGCCGTCATCGGCACGTGCTCCAGCAGCAACCGATAGGTGATGAGCGCGTGGTCACCGGTGCGGGCGCCGGAGCTGGGCTCGGCGAACACCGGCAGGCCGGCCTGCTCGGCGAACCGGCGGGCCCGCGGGCCGCTGTCGTCGCCGGCCACGACGACGGCGTGCGGCTGCATCTCCAGCTCGGGGCCGTCGACGTCGACCTGCGGGCCGGACCGCTCGTCGGTGCCTCGGACCGCGGGCGCCCACGCACCGGGCTCGACCAGCGGCTCGTCCAGCTCGAGGTTGAGGTGGGCCGGCCCGTCGGCGGCGAGAAGCGTGGCGACCGCCGCGGGGTCGTCGTCGAAGGCGATGCCCGGGTAGAGCTCGACCTGATCGGTGGTCTGGTTCGCCCCGGTGCCCCGCAACCGCGCCGGGCGATCCGCGGTCACGGCCAGCAGCCGCACCCCGGCGTGCCGGGCCTCCAGCAGCGCCGGGTGCAGGTTCGCGGACGCGGTGCCCGACGTCGTCACGAC
Organism: uncultured Actinomycetota bacterium; assembly: GCA_963695295.1. Classification (GTDB taxonomy): domain Bacteria; phylum Actinomycetota; class Actinomycetes; order Propionibacteriales; family Nocardioidaceae; genus Aeromicrobium. Next base: position 914,839 of record OY968771.1, read on the forward strand.
CGGGACCCACGACCGCGACGCCTTGGCCAGCCCGAGCGCGAGGAAGCCGGCGGTGCGCTCGTCGACCCGCACGTGCAGCCGGAGGGCGCCGACCCGGTCGGCGTCGGCCATGGCGATGGCCAGCGGCCCGGACCGGGAACCCGGCGCGATCACGGCCTCGCGGACGCCGGCATCGAGGAGGTCCTCGACCAGGGCGCGACAGACGGCGGTCGAGCTCATCGGGCGACCCGCTCGGTCTGCGCGCGAACGGCGGCCAGGCGCGACTGCCAGCGAGCCTCGGTCGCCGGGTCGGCGGCCACCGCACCGAACGCGTCGTCGTCGACCTCCACCCGGCCGACCGGCAGGTACCCGTCGACCGGGACGAGGGAGGCGGCGACCACGTCACCGTCGAGCAGGGGGGTGGTTCCGAGTCCGCAGGCGTACGGAAGGTCCGGGAGGGCTGCGGCCAGGGCCAGCCCCGCGGCGAGGCCGACCGACGTCTCGACCGCACCCGAGACGACGACGGGAAGGCCGATCTGCTCGGCGATCTCGAGACAGGCGTGCACGCCGCCGAGCGGGTGCACCTTCAGCACGGCGATGTCGGCCGCCTCGAGCCTCGCGACGCGCAGCGGGTCCTCGGCCCGGCGGATCGACTCATCGGCCGCGATGGGGACGTCGATCGCGCGGCGCAGCTCGGCCAGCTCCTCCACCGTCGCGCAGGGCTGCTCGACGTACTCCAGCCCCGCGACCGCGTCGAGGGTGTTGACGGCGATCCGGGCATCGTCGACGGACCACGAGCCGTTGGCGTCGATCCGCACGCGTCCGGATGGTCCGATCGCGTCACGCACGGCCTCCACCCGCAGGAGGTCGTCGGCGAGCACCTGGCCCCGCTCGGCCACCTTGACCTTGGCCGTCGTGCAGCCGGACCGCCGGACGATGTCGGCCGCGAGCTCCGGGCCGACCGCCGGAACGGTGCAGTTGACCGGCACCCGGTCGCGCACCGGCTCGGGCCACGGGCGTTCGGCCGAGTCGAGGGCGGCCGTGAGCCACGGGACGCACGCTGCGTCGTCGTAGCCGAGGAACGGGCTGAACTCGGCCCATCCGGCTGCACCCTGCAGCACCATGCCCTCGCGCGTGTCGATGCCGCGGAACCGCGTCGTCATCGCGATCGCGAACGTCCTGAACTGCACGGTTCGCACCCTAGTGGGCCGCGCGTACGGTGGCTGCATGAGCAGGATCGCCATCGTCGGGGGCAACGGCCAGGTCGCCCGGCACCTCATCAGTCAGCTGGCCGCCGACGGTCACCAACCCTTCGCCCTGGTCCGCAACCCGGCCTACCGGCACGATCTGGAGCAACGCGGCGCGCACGTCCGGATGCTCGACATCGAACGGGACGGCGTCGACCACTATGCCGCCGCGTTCGCCGGATGCGACGCCGTCGTGTTCGCCGCGGGCGGCGGACCGGACGGCAACATCGAGCGCAAGCGCACCGTCGACCTCGGCGGCTCACTGGCCTCCATCGAGGCCGCGGCCATGGCGGGCGTCGAGCGCTTCGTCCAGATCTCGGTGATCGGTGCCGACCAGCCGCCGCGTACCGACCGCGGCGACGTCTGGACGGCCTACGTCGAGGCCAAGCGGGATGCCGACGCGGCACTGCGCGAGAGCGGGCTGGACTGGACGATCATCCGGCCCGGCTCGCTCACCGACGACGAGGGAACCGGTCTGGTGACCCTCGGCGACACCGTCGAGCGTGGCCAGATCCCCCGAGCCGACGTCGCCGCCGTCGTGGTCGCGGTGCTCGACGACCCGCGATCCATCGGCCGGCAATGGGACGTGGTCGGTGGTCAGACCCCGGTGGCCGAGGCCGTCGCCTCGGCCTGATCGGGCGTGGGCGGGTCGGAGGACGCGGCGAGCTGTCGCAGCCGGCCGCGGTCGACCTTGCCGCCGGACAGCAGCGGCAGCTCATCGACCAGCACGACCTGGCGCGGAGCCCACACGCGGGGCAGCCCGCCCTCGGTGACGGCGTCGCGCAGCTCCTCCAGGCGCAGGCCGTCGAGACAGACGGCATCGGCCGGCACGACGGCCGCCACGACGCGCGAACCCCACTCGCGGTCGTCGACGCCGACGACCGCGACGTCGCCGACGCCCTCGACCAGGCGCAAGGCCCGCTCCACGGCGGGGAGTGCGATGTTGACGCCGCCGCTGATGATCACGTCGTCGATGCGGCCGAAGACGTGCAACCGTCCGTCGGCGTCGATCTCCCCGCGGTCGGAGGTGGCGAACCACTCGCCCCGGCGCGGCTCGTCGACGTAGCCGTCGAACAACATCGGACCGGCGAGGAACACCTGCCCGCGGTCGTCGACCCTCATCTGCACCCCGTCGAGCGGCTGCCCGTCGTAGACACAGCCGCCACAGGTCTCGGTCATGCCGTAGGTGCGAACGACGCGAACACCGGCGGCGCCGGCCCGATCGATCAACCCCTGGTCGACCGACGCCCCACCCACGAGCAGCGCATCGAGCCCGGCCAGCAGCCCGAGGCGTCCGTCGGCGTCGAGTCGATGCAGCTGGGTGGGCACGAGGGAGGCGTAGCGCCGCGGGCCGTCCAGGGCCTGGACAGCGTCCTCCAGCCCGGCGTGCTCGGACACGACGACCGGGTCGGTGCCGGCCAGCGCCGAGCGCACGAGTACCTGCAGGCCGGCCACGCCGGTGACGGGCAGGTCGAGCAGCCAGTGCCCCGGCCCGCCCAGCCGGGCCTGCGTGGCGCGGGCCGAGGCGAGCACCGCGGCGCGCGACAGCACGACCTGCTTGGGCTCGCCGGTGCTGCCCGACGTGCGCACGATGATCGGGTCACCGCCGTAGCGCATCCATGGTTCGAGAAGCCTCTGCACCTCGCGCGTCGAGCCCCCGATCGGGCGCAGAGACCCGGTCACTGCGGTGGCTCGTCGTCGATGGGCTCTTGCGGTTCGCGCTGGGGCAGCGACTGGTAGACCGCCGCCGCCGCGATGAAGAACGCGCCGAGTGCCGCGGTGATCTTGATCCACGCCACGTCGCTCCAGATCGCCAGGAAGACGAAGAACGCCACCAGGGCGACCAGCGCGACGGGAAACCTCGGCTGCGTCATGCGTCCAATTTACGCCGACCGGGATCACCCCGCTCATCCGCCACCGGCGTGTCCGCTGGCACACTTGCGGCCGTGACCGCTCCCGCCCGCGCCGGCCTCTCCGCGTGGGTCGAAGGAGCCCGGCCGCGAACCCTCCCCGCTGCGGTGGCCCCCGTCCTCGCGGGCACGGGCGCAGCAGCCCAGGCCGACGGCGTCGTCTGGTGGAAGGCGCTGCTGGCGCTCGGGGTCTCGCTCGCTCTGCAGATCGGCGTCAACTACGCGAACGACTACTCCGACGGCATCCGCGGCACCGACGACGACCGGGTCGGGCCGCTGCGGCTCGTGGGATCCGGCCTGGCCTCACCCCGGTCGGTCAAGCGTGCCGCGTTCGCGTTCCTCGGCCTCGGCGCCGCGCTGGGCCTGGTGCTGGCGGCCACGACCAGCTGGTGGCTGCTGCTCGTCGGTGCGGCGGCGATCGCGGCCGCCTGGATGTACACCGGCGGGTCGAGCCCCTACGGCTACCGCGCGCTGGGCGAGGTCAGTGTCTTCGTCTTCTTCGGGCTGGTGGCCGTCGTCGGCACGACGTACGTGCAGCTCGAGCGCGTCACGTGGGTCAGTGTGGTGGCGGCCGTGGGCGTCGGCGCGCTGGCCTGCGCGATCCTCGTGGCCAACAACCTGCGCGACGTGCCCACGGACCGGGTGGCCGGCAAGCGCACCCTTGCCGTGGTGGTCGGCGAGACGTGGACCCGCCGGCTCTACGTCGCCCTCGGGGCGGTGAGCATCGCCGCCGTCGTGGCGTGCGCCCTGGCCACGCCGTGGGCGCTGCTCGGGCTCCTCGGTCTGCCCCTGGTCGTGCGACCCGCACGGGTCGTGCTGGCGACGGCCTCCGGTCCCGCGCTCATCCCCGTGCTGCGCGACACCGGGCTCGCCGAGCTGGTCCTCGCGGCCGGACTCGCCCTCGGCCTGTTCCTGGGATAGGCCTCCCCGGGTCCGAACCGTCGGGTCAGTCGACGTCCTCGGCGCGGCGCGACTCCTCGATGCGCTCGGACATCCGCCCGGCCCGGTCGCCGATGTGCGCCGCCAGGTCGTTGCGCAACCCGGCGAGGGCGAAGTGCGAGACGACCGCCGCGACCACGAGGGCGACCAGCAGCACGAACAGGTTGGCGAAGGCGGGGTCGAACCAGATCGAGGCGACACCCCAGACGACCGCGTACGTCACGAACAGCACGGCGAGCCGCGCCACCGTGTAGAGCCAGAACGCCTTCATGAGGCCCAGCGTACGGCGTGCGGAACGGTCGACCGGCGGCACGTTGGACCCGCGCCGGTACCGTTGGTGCATGGGCAAGGCGCTGATCGTCGTGGTGATCGTGGTGCTGCTCGTCTATGCCTTCTTCGACCTCTTGGCGACACCGTCCGAGCGCGTCCGCTTCCTGCCCAAATGGCTCTGGTTCGTCATCGTCGTGCTCGGCTTGGTCGTCGGCCCACTGCTGTGGGTGCTGTTCGGCCAGCGCCGCGATCGCCCGAAACCCCCTCGCCCGCCCGGCGGCCAGTACGGCTGGCCCGGCGGCCGTCCCCCGGCCAAGGGACCCGACGACGACCCCGACTTCCTCCGCGGCCTCTGACCCTTCGCCTGGCCGCTGGTTTCCCGGGCTACGTCACTTCGCGTAGGAGTGCAGGCCGCCGACGAACAGGTTCACGCCGACGAAGTTGAAGACGAAGGTCGCGAACCCGACCAGGGCGAGGACGGCGGCCGCCTTGCCCTTCCAGCCGGCGGTGGCGCGGGCGTGGAGGTAGCCGGCGTAGACGACCCAGGTGATGAACGCCCAGACCTCCTTGGGGTCCCAGCCCCAATAGCGGCCCCAGGCGTAGTGCGCCCAGATCGGACCGGCGATGAGGGCGGCGAACGTCCAGATCGGGAACGCGAAGGCGTGGACGCGGTAGGCCACCTGGTCGATCGCCGCCGAGGACGGGATGCGCCACAGGAAGCCGGAGCGGTCGGCCTCGGCGGTGCCGGCCTCGGCCCGTGCCTTGAGGAGGAACAGGACCGACGCGGCCGCGCCCACGAGGAAGGCGGCACCGGCCACCATCGCGGCGAGCACGTGGATGACGAGCCAGTAGGAGTCCAGCGCCGGCACCAGGGGACCGGCCGGGACGTAGACGAGCATCGACGCACCCAGCACCACGGTGGCGAAACCGGTGATGATCGGTCCGACCCACGCGATCGCCCACACCCGCACCAGAGCGACGTAGGCGGTGAGCGCGACCAGGATCGCGGCGGTGCCGAACTCGTACATGTTGCCCCACGGCACGCGATCGGCGGCGATGCCTCGAGCCAGCACGCCGGCGAGGAGGACGAGCCAGCTGAGGACCGTCAGGGAGAAGGCGATGCCACCCGCGACGTCGGACCGCTCCTCGGCGGCGTCCGCGGGCCCCTCCGTGCCGGCGCCGACGAGCGCCCGCTCCGGGGCGACCGTGCGCGCGAAGCCCCACTGGGCGACGTACACGACGAAGGCGAGGGCGAGGATGCTGTTCGCCGCCACGATGAGGACCTTGGCGTACTCCTCGAGCGTCACGTGTCCTCCTCGGCGGGCAGCTCGGCGCGGAGCCGGGCGAGCAGCTGATCCAGGTCGGCGGGCAGGTCGCCGCGCGGGACACGGTCCAGCACGGCGACCTCGACCACGGTACGCGAACGCCCGTCCTCGACGACTCGGCGGCGAGCCCGGATCCAGGTCCGCCGCGGTTTGATCGACAGCGACAGGACCAGACCGAGCACGCCGGCGGCAATCGCGACGAGCGGAAGCTGGACGAGGGGCGAGGAGCTGATCTGCAGGCGCGCGAACTGGCGCACGCCGGTCAGCTCGATGGTGCCCCCGCCGGGCAGGTCGGCCACCTGGCCGGGGCTGAGACTGACCCGGAACGGGGTGCCGTCCTCGTTCGTCACCTGGGTCAGCTCGTCCTTGTCGAGCACATACACCGACTGCGGCGTGCCGTCGTCGACGCCGAGGTCGCCGCGGAACACGAACAACCCCACGAGCGGGTTGGCCGCGGCCGGGAACGCCGACACCGGCGCCTCGTCCGGGCCGGTGGAGACCGCCGTCGGCAGGAAGAAGCCCTGGAACCCGAGCCCCTCCGGCCGCGCGTCCGGCACCTTGACGACGCCGGTGGACGTGTACGTGCTGTCGGACGGCAGGAACGGCACGGCGTCCTCGAACGCCACCTCGCCGTCGGCGTCGGTGACCTTGACGACCGGCGCGTAGCCCTGGCCGATGAGGAAGACCGAGGTGCCGTCCACCTCCAGCGGATGGTTCACCCTGATGTCGAACGGCCGCGGAACGTCCCCGGGCGTCTTCTCGACCGTGCCGCGCGCCGCGAACAGCCGGGGGGTGCCGCGTTGCGGGCCGCTCATCTGGAACCGCGCGTCCACCGCGCCGACGTCGATCGAGAACGGCGGCAGGTCGTCGGGGTCGAACAGTGCCCCGGAGGCGAAGTCGTCGTACTGGGTGAGGGCATTGGAGAACCCGTCGCCCTCCACGACGATGGCCGAGCCGCGGTAGCCGAGCAGGGCGCCGGCCGCGACGCCGATCAGCACGAACACGACGCTGATGTGGAAGATCAGGTTGCCGGTCTCGCGCAGGTGCCCGGACTCGGCTCGGACCTCACCTTCGGCCGGTGACCCGTCCGCCACCGCCGCCGGGCCCACGACGTCGACGCGCGCTCGTCCGACCGCCCGGCGTCCCGCCGCCAGGACGTCGTCCACCGACGCGGAGGTCTGGAAGGTCGCCGACGCGGGCAGCCGCTCGAAGTTCCTCGGCGCCTTCGGCGGCCGGGCCCGCGCGGCCCTCGCGTACGCGACCGAGCGCGGGACGATGCAGCCGATCAGCGAGATCATCAGCAGCAGGTAGATCGCGCTGAACCACGCCGACGTGTAGACGGAGAAGGCACCGACGCGGTCGAGCCAGGGCGCCAGGTCCGGGTGGTCGAGCCGGAACGCCTCGACGGCGCGGGCGTCGACCCCGCGTTGCGGAAGCAGTGACCCCGGTACCGCGGCGATCGCCAGCAACAGCAGCAGGAACAGCGCCGTGCGCATGGAGGTGAGCTGGCGCCAAGCCCACCGCAGGCTCTCGCGCCGGCCCAGCTCCGGTGCTGGCTCGCGCTTGGCGCTCATATCGGGATCGACCCCGTGCCGACCCGACTCAGCATCTCGGTGACGAGGGTGTCCCACGCGCCGGTGACGAGCAGGACGCCGACGACGACGAGCATCCCGCCACCTGCGACCATCACCGCCCGCTGATGGCGGCGCACCCAGCCCACGGCATGCATGAACCGCTCGAACGCCAGCGCGGCGAGGACGAACGGGAGGCCCAGCCCCACGCAGTAGGCCGCCGACAGGACCGCACCGCGCCCGGCCGTGCCCTCGGTGCCGGCGAGCGTCAGCACCGCCCCGAGGGTCGGGCTGACGCACGGGATCCAGCCGAGGCCGAACAGGGCTCCGAGCAGCGGCGCCGCTCCCAGCCCGATCGCCGGGACGGCATGCACCTTGACCTCGCGCTGCAGCGGCGACACGAAGCCCATGAACACGAACCCGAGCACGATGACCACCACGCCCATGACGATCGTGACCGTGCGCCGATGCTCCAGCAGCTGGCCGCCCAGGGCGCCGAACAGGGACCCGCCGGCCACGAACACCGCGGTGAAGCCGAGCACGAACAGCGACGCGCCCAGCACCATCCGACCACGGTGGCCCCGGTCCAGGTCCTGGGCCGCGATGCCGGTGACGTAGGAGAGGTACCCCGGCAGCAGCGGGATGACGCAGGGAGAGAAGAACGACACCAGTCCGGCCAGGATCGCGATCGGGACGGCGAGCAGGAGCGAGCCTGACGCCACGGTGTCGGAGAGGTCCAGGATCATCGCGTCGATTCCCGGACGTCGTCGATGAGCCCGGCGAGGGTCGAGGCCGACACCTCGTCCAGGATGCGTACGGCCACCCGGCCGCGGTCGTCGATGATCCAGGTGGTGGGGATGGCCTGCGACGGGAGCGACCGCGCAAAGCCCAGCAGGTTGCGGCCGGAGAAGTCGGCGATGCTCCGGTACGGAGTGCGGTGCTTGCGGGTGAAGGCCAGCGCGGCCGCCGGCTTGTCCCGCACGAGCACGCCCACGAAGCTCACGTCCCGGTCGGCGTAGTCGTCGGCGACCTGCGCGAGCGCCGGCGCCTCCTTGCGACATGGCGGGCACCACGAGCCCCAGACGTTGACGACGATCGTGCGGCCGGCGAACTCCGTGGTCGACAGCGGCCGTCCGGTGAGGTCGTCACCGGACAGGACCGGAGCCGTCTCGCGCTCCCCCGGCGCGACGACGGTGATGGAGCCGTTCGAGCTCACGTAGCCGCCGGTCGATCCCTGCGTCCCGACGCCACCGCATCCGGCGAGGACACCGAGGAGCAGCACGCCGAGCAGGGACCGGCGACGACTCATGCGCCGCCGACGAACTTCGTGCGCAACGCCTCCGGGATCAGGTGGCCGGCCGGCTCGCTGTAGGTGAAGCCGTCGAAGTGGTCGCGGTCGAAGGTCAGGCTGGTGAGGCTGGCGAGGGCGCACTCGCGCTTGCGGGGGTCGTGGACGAACGTCTTGCCCTCGAAGGACCGACGCGCGATCCAGACCGGCAGCTGGTGGGAGACGATGACGGCCTCGTGGCCGCGGGCCGCCTCGCGGGCGTCGACGATCGCCGCGCGCATGCGCTGCGCGATCTCGGCGTACGGCTCGCCCCACGACGGCCGGAACGGGTTGCGCAGCTTCCACCAGTTGGCCGGGCGCTTGAGCGCTCCGTCGCCGACGCCGAACGTGCGGCCCTCGAAGAGGTTGTCGGCCTCGATGACCCGGTCGTCGGTCGTGATCGGGACCTCGAGGATCTTCGACAGCGGCTCCGCGGTCTGCTGGGCCCGCTCGAGCGGCGAGGCCACGAGGTGGACGATCTCGTTCTTGGACAGGAAGTCGGCGGCGGCCGCGGCCATCTGGTGCCCGAGCTCGGACAGGAAGTACTCGGGCAGGCGTCCGTAGAGCACGCCGTCGGGGTTGTGGACCTCGCCGTGGCGCATCAGGTGCACGATCGTCCGGGTGCTCATGGTGCCGTCCTCGTCGCTGGTGTGGCGGCGGCCGCGGCGCGGGCCGCCTCCGGCAGTGCCGCGGCCATCCTAGAGAGTGCCTCGTCATCGTGGGCGGCCGAGACGAACCAACATTCGAACGCGCTGGGCGGCAGGTGGACGCCCGCGTCGAGCAGCGCGTGGAAGAAGGGCGGGTAGCGCCACGCCTCCTGCGCCTGTGCGCCGGCGAAGTCGGTGACCGGTTCGGTGACACCCCAGAAGACGCTGAACATGTTGCCGGCGTTCTGCACCACGTGCGCCACGCCCGCCTCGCTGAGCGCATCGGCGAGGAGCTCCTGCGCGGCGGTCGACCAGGCGTCGACGCGGGCGTAGACGTCGGCGTCGGCCAACCGCAGGGTGGTGAGGCCGGCGGTGGCGGCGACCGGATTCCCGGACAACGTGCCGGCTTGGTAGACCGGCCCGCTCGGTGCGAGCCACTCCATCACGTCCTCGCGCCCGCCGAACGCCGCCGCCGGGAACCCACCGCCCATGACCTTGCCGAACGTCACCAGGTCGGGTCGCCACCCCTCGACGGCGCCGTCCAGCCCCCAGTGCCCGGAGGGCCCGACGCGGAACCCGGTCATCACCTCGTCGCTGATGAGGAGGGCTCCGTGCTGGCGGCACATCCGGGAGAGGAACTCGTTGAACCCGGGTTCCGGTGGGACGACACCCATGTTGCCGGCGGCCGCCTCGGTGATGACGCAGGCGATGCGCTCGCCCATGGTGGCGAACGCCTCCTCGACGGCGGCGCGGTGGTTGTAGGGGAGCACGACCGTGCCGGCCGTCACCTGGACCGGTACGCCGGGGGTGTCGGGGAGGCCGAGGGTGACCACGCCCGAGCCGGCCTCGGTGAGGAGGGAGTCGACGTGGCCGTGGTAGCACCCGGAGAACTTCACCACCAGGTCGCGGCCGGTGAACCCGCGAGCCAGGCGAAGGGCGGACATCGTGGCCTCCGTGCCGGAGGAGACGAGCCGCACCTGCTCCACCGGCGCGCGCGCGACGATCTCCTCGGCCAGCTCCACCTCCGGCGGACTGGGCATACCGAACGACGTTCCTTGCGCGGCCGCCTGCTGCACGGCCGCCACGACGTCCGGATGGGCGTGCCCGAGCAGCATCGGGCCCCACGACCCGACGAGGTCGAGGTAGTGGCGGCCGTCGACGTCGGTGAGCCACGCGCCCTCGCCCCGTTCCATGAATCGCGGCGCACCGCCCACCGCCCCGAAGGCGCGGACCGGAGAGTTGACCCCGCCCGGTGAGACGGTGAGAGCGCGGTCGAACCAGTGTCGCGACTGCGGGTGCTCGTCGGAGGTGGGGGTCACCGGGTCATTGTCGCTGGTCGGCCTCCGAAGTCCGTAACCCCGGGTCCGGCGAATCGTTGAATTTCACGAGATTCACTGTTCCTCAGCCGCAGCGGGGGATGCGTGGGTAACATTCGTTTACTTCGATGACCCGGCCCGGGTCATCGAGATCGCTCAACAGAGGGAAGCATGGCCCGACAGCTCTCGCGCTTGCAGAAGGCAAGTGCCTTGGTGCCCATGGCAGTTCTCGTCGGTGCGTGGGGTGCAGCCCTCACCAACTCCGGCTTGGCCATCGCGGCCGGTGGGTCCGACGCCGACGTCATCCCCGACGTCCCCGGGACCGCCTTCGAGCAGCCGGCCACCGTCCAGAACTCGCCCGGCGGCATCGACCCGCGCGCCGGGGCCGACGGCGCCGTCTCCACGCTCTCCTCGAACGGCATCCCCTCGGCCGCGCTGTACGCCTACCGACGCGCCGAGACCCTGCTCGCCAAGGCCGACTCCAGCTGCAAGCTCCCGTGGAACCTCGTCGCCGCCATCGGTCGCGTCGAGTCCAACCACGGTCGCAGCAACGGCAACGCACTGAGCGCCGACGGCCTCGCACAGCCCGGCATCTACGGCGTCCCGCTCAACGGCCAGGGCGTCGCCAAGATCTCCGACACCGACAACGGCGAGTTCGACAAGGACACCGTCTGGGACCGTGCGGTCGGCCCGATGCAGTTCATCCCCGGCACGTGGAAGAACGTCGGCGTCGACTCCGACAACGACGGCAAGAAGAACCCGCAGGACATCGACGACGCCGCCACCGCAGCGGGCATCTACCTCTGCGCCGGCACCGACGACCTCTCCACCGACCAGGGCGCCCGTTCCTCGGTGAAGCGCTACAACCACTCCAACTCCTACGTCGACCTGGTCATGAAGATCTCCGCCGCGTACGCCGCGGGAGACTTCTCCCAGTCACCGGACGGCTACCCGTCCTCGTCGGTCATCACCAGCACGTCGAACGACCAGACGCTCACCCCGAAGCAGCGCGCCAAGGCCCGTACGGACCAGCAGCAGGCCGAGAAGCCGGGCTCCGGCGGTTCGAACGGTGGCACCGGTGGCACCGGCGGCGGCGGCAATGGTGGCACCGGCGAGACGCCGAAAGCCGGGCGACGGCACGGCGACTCCCCCGCCCGTCAGTGGCGGCCCCGGGGGCGACGGTGGACCGGGCGGTGGCGACAGCAATCCGGTCGGCGAGCTGCTCTCCAGGACCGCGGCCTCGGCTCAGTGCACGTTGAAGTACCCGCTCGGACCCAAGACGTCGTACGACGCCTGCATGGTCAGCTACGGCTACTGACGCGCAGCGATCTCCGCGGCCCAGTAGGTGAGCACGATGTCGGCGCCCGCGCGGCGGATCGACAGCACGGTCTCGTCGATGGCGCGCTCGCGGTCGATCCAGCCCCGCTCGGCGGCGGCCTCGACCATGGCGTACTCGCCGGACACGTTGTAGGCCGCGACCGGCACGTCCACCGCGTCGCGGACGCGGGCAACGAGGTCGAGGTAGCCGAGCGCCGGCTTGACCATGACGATGTCGGCGCCCTCCGCCACGTCGAGCAGCGCCTCCCGCACGGCCTCGCGAGCATTGGCCGGGTCCTGCTGATAGGCGCGGCGGTCGCCCTGGAGCGAGCTGTCGACGGCCTCGCGGAACGGACCGTAGAAGGCGGACGCGTACTTGGCGGCGTAGGCGAGGATCGCGACTTCGTGGTGTCCGGCGGTCTCCAAGGCGGCCCGGATCGCGCCGACCTGACCGTCCATCATGCCGCTCGGACCGAGCACCTGGGCGCCGGCGTCGGCCTGGACCACACCCATCTGGGCATAGATCTCCAGGGTGGCGTCGTTGTCGACGCGGCCATGGGCGTCGAGCACGCCGCAGTGCCCGTGGTCGGTGAACTCATCGAGGCACAGGTCGGACATCACGAGGAGGTCGTCGCCGGCCTCGGCGCGCGCGTCGGCGATCGCGATGTTGAGGACGCCGTTGGGGTCGAGCGCCTCGGAGCCGGTGGCGTCCTTGCGCTCGGGAACGCCGAACAGCATGACGCCGCCGAGCCCGAGCGCAGCCGCCTCGGCGACCGCCTTGCGAGCCGACTCGCGGGAGTGCTGCACGACCCCGGGCATGCTCGAGATGGGGCGGGGCTCACGCAGGCCCTCGGCGACGAACATCGGCAGCACGAGCTGGCGCGGCTCGACCGACGTCTCCGCGACCAACCGTCGGATGGCCGCCGATGAGCGCAGCCTGCGCGGACGGTCGGCCGGGTACACGACCTAGGCCTTCCGACGCGACGACGGGCGACGCTGCGACGGCTTGGTGACGGGCTCCCCGGCCTCGACGAAGGCGAGGCGCCGGGCCGCCCCGAACTCGGCGAGCGCGTCGGCCAGCACCTCGACGGACGGCTTCTCGGCCAGCACGTCGACCCGCAGCCCGTGCTCCTCGGCCGTCTTGGCCGTGGCCGGGCCGATGCACGCGATGATCGTCGACGCGTGCGGCTTGCCCGCGATGCCGACGAGGTTGCGCACGGTGGAGCTCGACGTGAACATCACCGCGTCGAACTTGCCGCTCTTGATCGCCTCGCGGGTGGGCGCCGGCGGCGGCGCCGCGCGCACCGTGCGGTACGCCGTGACGTCGTCGACCTCCCACCCGAGCTCGATCAGGCCGGCCACCAGGGTCTCGGTGGCGATGTCGGCGCGCGGCAGGAAGACCCGGTTGATCGGGTCGAGCAGGTCGTCGTAGGGCGGCCAGTCCTCCAGCAGCCCACGGGCGGACTGCTCGCCGCTCGGGACGAGGTCGGCGCGGATGCCCCAGGTGGCGACCGCCTCGGCGGTCTTGTCGCCGACCGCGGCGATCTTGAGCCCGGAGAACGCGCGCGCATCCAGCCCGTACTCCTCGAACTTCTCGCGCACGGCCTTGACCGCGTTGACGCTGGTGAACGCGACCCACTCGTAGCGGCCCTCGACGAGGCCGCGAACGGCCTTGTCGATCTGCTGCGGGTTGCGCGGCGGCTCGACCGAGATGGTCGGCACCTCCTCGGAGACCGCGCCGAAGGACCGCAGGCGGGCGGCGAGACCGGCCGACTGCTCCTTGGTACGCGGGACGAGGACGCGCCACCCGTACAACGGCTTGGTCTCGAACCACGACAGCGCGTCGCGCATCGTGACGACGTCACCGACGACGGTGATGGCCGGAGCCGCCATGCCCGCTTCGGCCGCGTCGGCGGCGACGTCGGCCAGGGTCGAGACGAGGGTGGTCTGCTCGGTGGTGGTGCCCACGCGGGTCATCGCGACCGGCGTCTCCGGCGAGCGCCCGGCCTCGATGAGTCCGGTCGCGACCTCGCCGATCCGGCCGACGGCCGAGAGCAGCACCAAGGTGTCGGCGGCGGCGTGGGACGTCCAGTCGATCGTGGCGTCGCCCACGCTGACCACGGCGTACTGGCGGTTGGTCTTGTTCGTCAGCGGCACCCCGGCGTAGGCAGGCACCGCGGACACCGACGAGATGCCCGGCACGACCTCGAAGCCGATGCCGGCCTTGGTGCAGGCCGCTGCCTCCTCGGGCCCGGTCGAGTAGGTGAACGGGTCGCCGGAGATGAGCCGCACGACGTGCGCGCCGGCCTTGGCGTGCCGCACCACCAGGCGGGCCCGGGCCGCGTGGGTGAGCGTCTCGCCGTCCGCGCCGACGCTGCCGTCGACGATCTCCGCGTCGGTGGTGACGAGCGCGGCGTGCTCGGGGAGCTCGGTGATGACGACGTCGGCCTGAGCGAGCAGCTCGGCGGCTCGCACGGTCAGCAGGCTGGTGTCGCCCGGGCCGGCTCCGACGAAGCTGACGTGGCCCAGGGGGCTACGTCGCCTCGAGGGGGCGGGCGCGGTGGATCGGGTGGCTGTCGAGGTGGTCACAGTGCTGGCTTCCTTCTTGGTCTGCCGGTTGGTCATGAGGCGACACCCATCAGGGCGGCGGCTCCTTCGGTGAGCATCTCGGCAGCGAGACGCTCACCGACCGCGGCGGCGTCGCTGGGCGAGCCGGTCGCGGACAGGCGGATGGACGGCGTGCCGGTGATGTCGGCGACGACCGCACGCAACCAGAGCTCTTCGCTCGCCTCACCATCGGGACCAGTGCCCCAGGCGATCTCGGCAAGAGCCCCGACGGGGGCGCTGCAGCCTGCCTCGAGCGTGGCGAGGAGGCTGCGCTCGGCGGTGACGGCGGCACGGGTGTCCGGGTCGTCGAGAACGGCGAGCAGTTGAGTGGTCGCGACGTCGTCGGCGCGGCACTCACAGGCCAGGGCTCCCTGGCCAGGTGCGGGAAGGACCTGGAGCGGATCGAGGACCTCGGTGGCGTCATCGGCGCGCCCGAGGCGCAGCAGCCCGGCCCGGGCGAGCACGACGGCGTCGTAGTCGCCGGCGGCCGCCTTCGCGAGGCGGGTGTCGACGTTGCCGCGGATGTCGACGATCTCGACGCCGAGGCCGAGCGCGTTGATCTGCGCGGCGCGGCGCGGTGAGCCGGTGCCGACGCGCGACCCCTGCGGCAGCTCGCCGAGGGTGAGCCCGTCGCGAGCTACGAGAACGTCGCGCGGATCCGCGCGCTGCGGGACGGCGGCGAGCCGGAGCCGCGGATCGGCGGCGGTGGGCAGGTCCTTCAGCGAGTGGACGGCGAGGTCGACCTGGCCGGCGGCGACGGCCTCGCGCAGCGCGGCGACGAAGACGCCCGCCCCGCCGATGGACGCCAGCGAGGCGTCACTGCGGTCACCCTCGGTGGCGACGGTGACCAGCTCGACGTCGATGCCGTGCCGCTCGCGCAAGGCGGCGGCGACGATCTCGGACTGGGTGACGGCCAGGGTGCTGGCGCGCGTTCCGAGGCGGAGGGCGGTCATGCGTCCTCGCCTCCGACCCGGGTGACGGCCTCGACGGCGGCCAGGTCGAGCGCGAACAGGTCGGCGAGCGCGTCGGCGTAGGTGAGCCCGGCCGGGCCCTCGACGAGCTGCTGGACCCGAACCGTCGGCGCGTGGATGAGCTTGTCGGCCACCCGCTGGAGCGAGTGGCGCACCTGCTCGACCTCGTCGGGCCGCAGCGCGGGCATCCGCGTGGTGATGCGGGTGACCTCCGCCTCGACGATGTCGGTGGCCATCGACCGGAGGGCGACCACGGTCGGCGTGACCTGCGAGGCCGACTTGGCGGCGAGGAAGGTCCGGACCTCGTCCTCGACGATCTCGCGCACCTGCTCGACGTCGGCGGCGAGCTCGGCACTCGCGGAGTGCTTGCCGAGCACCTCCAGGTCGATCACGGTGATGCCGTCGAGGTGAGCGGCGTCCTGGTCGACGTCGCGGGGCAGCGCGAGGTCGATGATGGTGAGCTCATGGTCGGCCGGCACCGCGGCAAGGCGCTTCCGGTCGAACACCACGCCGGCGGCACCGGTGCAGCTGATGACCACGTCGGTCCGGGCGAGCTCGGCGTCGAGGTCGTCCCACCCCACGGCGCGTACGTCGTGGGCCGCGACGAGCTCGAGGGCGCGCTGCACCGTGCGGTTGGCGACCGCGACGCGGTCCGCGGAGACGCCACGGTCGATCAGCGTGCGTACCGCCAGGCTCGCCATCGTGCCGGCCCCGGCGACCAGGAATCGCGTGGTCGGTGCCTCGGCCAGCTCCCCTGCGGTGTCGAGCCCGGCGGTGACGGTGGACGGTGCGAGCCGGTCGATGCCGGTCTCGGCGTGACCGCGCTTGCCGATGCGGAGGGCCTGCTGGAACAAGGCGTTGAGCGCCGGTCCGACGGTGGCCTCGGCCTGCGCGCTGTGGAGGGCCTCGCGGACCTGTCCCAGGATCTGGCTCTCGCCGAGGATCATGGAGTCGAGGCCGGAGGCGACGGCGAACAGGTGGGCGATGGCGGCGTCGTCGTAGTGCACGTAGACGTGCTGGACGAGCTGCTCGCGGTCGAGGGCGGCATGCTCGGCGAGCAGCTTCGAGACCTCCTCGACGGCGCCGTGGAAGCGCTCGGCCTCGACGTAGATCTCGACCCGGTTGCACGTGGAGATGACCGCCGCCTCGGTGACCGAGGAGGTCTCGAGGGCGCGGTGGGAGAGCTTGACGGCGGCATCGGTGTCGAGCGAGGCGCGCTCGAGCAGCTCGATCGGCGCGGACTTGTGCGACATTCCCACGATCAGGACGCTCATGCCGTCTCCTCCCTGCCGCCGGCCGCCCGCGGGCCGGAGCCGTCCGCGGCCTTGCGCTGCTCGTGGTAGGCGAGGATCTGCAGCTCGATGGAGAGGTCGACCTTGCGGACGTCGACGCCCTCCGGGACGGTGACGATCGCCGGTGCGAAGTTCAGGATGCTCGTGACGCCGGCGGCGACGAGGGCATCGGCCACGTCCTGTGCAGCCTCGGCCGGTGTGGCGATCACGGCGATGGCGATGCCGTTCTTGCGCACGATCGTGGGCAGGTCCGTCAGGGGCGCCACGGTGATGCCGCCGACCTTCGTGCCGATCCGGGCCGGGTCGGTGTCGACGAGGGCGGCGATGCGGATGCCGCGGGTGCTGAAGCCGCCGTACGTCGACAGCGCGGATCCGAGGTGGCCGACACCGACGATGACGACCTCCCAGTCCTGGGTCTGGCCGAGCTCGCGGGCGATCTGGTACCGGAGGTACTCCACGTCGTAGCCGACGCCGCGGGTGCCGTAGGAGCCGAGGTAGGACAGGTCCTTGCGCAGCTTGGCGGGGTTGACACCGGCCGCCGACGCCAGTTGATGGGACGAGCAGACGTCGATGCCCTGCTCCGCGAGCGTCGTCAGGGCTCGCAGATAGACGGGCAGACGGGCCACGGTGGCGTCAGGGATGCCACGCTCGGCCGCACCGGCGGCTAGCCGGTTGCTGCGAAGTATTGTCACGGTGCTCCATCACGGCACGGCCCGGGATTGTTCCCCGTTTCGGGCAACTGGCACGCGGCGCGAGGATCAGTTTAGAAGTTTGTGAACGTGAGAACAAAATCGTGCCCGGGGTCGTGTGGCCCGGATCACACCTACGGGCGTCAGCCGAGCGCCTTCTGCAGGCGTTCGGGATCGACCCGCCAGACGTCGTGCTGCTCGCCGTCGACGAACGTGACCGGTACGTGGTCGGTGAACCGGCGCTCCAGATCCTCGTCGCCGGTGATGTCCACGGTGGTCCAGGTGGTACCGGTGTGGCCGCAGACCTCCGCCACCACGGCCTCGGCCACGTCGCACAGGTGGCAGGCGGGTCGGGTGTAGACCACGACGCGGGCCGCGTCCGCTCCACGGGGAGCGCTCATGGGGCCCGGAGACCGAGGGCGTCGCTGCGGGCCAGCGCGCGCAGACGTCCCTTGGCGACCTTGCCGGTGGCCGAGTGCGGCAGGTCCTTGACGACCACGATGCGCGCCGGCTGCTTGAACCGGGCCAGGCGCTCCGAACAGTGGTCCTGCACCGCGGCGACGATGGCGTCCTCGCCGACCCCGTCGGCCGGGACGACGAACGCGAGCACGGCCTCGCCGGTCTGTTCATCCGGCGTTCCCACGACCGCGGCCTCCACGACCCCGTCGACCTCGGCGATGACGTCCTCGACCTCGGAGGGGTAGACGTTGAAACCGGAGACGATGACCAGCTCGCGAAGCCGGTCGACGAGGGTCAGGTCGCCGTCGCCGTCGATGAGGCCCACGTCGCCGGTGGGGTACCAGCCGTCCTCGTGCGGGCCGTCGGCACCGTCGGGCCAGTAGCCGGAGAAGACGTTGTCGCCGCGCACCCACAGCTCGGCGGGGTCGCCGTGTGCTGCGTCGTCGCCGTGCGAGTCGACCACCCGCACCTCGATGCCCGGAAGGGGACGCCCGACCGATCCCGGCTTGGGCGCGTCATCGGGTCCGCGCGCCGACCCGAGGGTCGTGGCGATGACCGGGGCCGTCTCGGTGAGCCCGTAGCCCTGCTCGACGTGGAGACCGGAGGACTCGAAGAACGTGCGGGCCAGATCGGCCTCCAGCGTCGACGCGCCGGAGAGCACCAGCGAGACACCGGCCAGCTTCTCCCGGAGGTCGTCGCGCCCGGCCCACGCCGCCACGACCGGCGGCGCCAGGGGAAGGTTCGTGACCCCCTCCGCGACGATCGTGTCGAGCACTCCGGTGGGGTCGAACCCGTCGACCATCAGCACGCACGCCCCCTGCCGCACGGCTTGTCCGAGCACGGCGTTGAGCCCGTAGATGTGGAACATCGGCAGCAGGCCGAGGACCACGTCCCCGCGCCGCACCGGCGGCGGGTCGATGGCCGCCGTCTGCTCGATGTTGGCGATGAGGGCGCGGTGGGTGAGCATGACGCCGCGCGGCTTGCCGCTCGTGCCGGACGTGTAGAGGATCACGGCCAGCGCCTCGGCGTCGCGCGGGGCGGCGGGGTCGACGTCGGGAGCATGGTCCAGGAAGTCGGCGAAGGCCGTCTCCCCCTCCAGCGGCTCGGTGCCGTCGACCACCACCGCACAGTCCGACGGCGTGCCGTCGCCGGCGAGGGCTTCGCGGACCTGGGCGACTCCGGCCTCGTCGCAGAGCACCACCTTGACCTTCGCGTCATCGAGCATGCGGCCGATCTCGCGGGTGGTCGAGCGCGGATTCATCGGCACGGCGACCATGCCGCCGCGGAGAATGCCGTAGTACGCGATCGGCAGGTCGATGCGGTTGGCCATGACGACGGCGACGCGCTGGCCGGCGACCAGTCCACGCCCCGACAGCGCACGCGCCACGGCGTCGGCGGCCGTATCGAGGTCGCTCCAGCTGAGCTGGTGCCGCTCTGGCCGGTCGGACCGCCCGTCGGTCGGCATCCCGTCCGGGCGGTGCTCCACCAGGGCGATGCCGCCGGGATCGCTCTCGGCCACCTCGCGCAGAAAGTCGCTGACATTGACCGTCACGTGCCGAGTCAACCACAAGGTCCGCGAACCCCTCGGGCTAGTGTCGAGCCATGCCCAGCACCCCCGGCGGCGATCGCCGGCGCAACCTGCAGTCGCGCTCCGTGCTGGCCGGGCAGGCGGCCGCGGCGGCCACCGAGGTGGAGCACGCGCTGGCCCCCGAGCCCGACGTCACGGCGGCCGCCTTCTTCGACGTCGACAACACGATCATGCAGGGTGCGTCGATCTTCCACCTCGCCCGCGGCCTGCATCGACGCAAGTTCTTCACCACCCGCGACATCGCCGGCGCAGTCTGGCAGCAGCTGTACTTCCGGATCGCCGGGGTCGAGGACCCCGAGCACATCGCGAAGGCCCGCTCGTCGGCGCTCGCCTTCATCGCCGGGCACCGGGTCACCGAGCTGGAGGAGCTCGGCGAGGAGATCTTCGACGAGAACATGGCCGCTCGCATCTGGCCGGGCACGCGCGCCATCGCCCAGCAGCACCTCGACCGTGGCGAACGGGTCTGGCTGGTCACGGCGGCGCCGATCGAGATCGCCACCGTCATCGCCCGCCGGCTCGGGCTCACCGGCGCGCTGGGCACCGTGGCCGAGCACGTCGACGGCGTCTACACCGGCGAGCTCGTGGGCGAGATGCTGCACGGCGAGGGCAAGGCGGTCGCGGTCCGCGCCATCGCCGAGCGGGAGGGTCTGGACCTCCAACGGTGCTCGGCCTACTCCGACTCCAGCAACGACCTGCCGATGCTCTCGCTCGTCGGCCATCCGTGCGCGGTGAACCCCGACGCGAAGCTGCGGGCCCACGCGAAAGCCAACGGCTGGCGCGTCCGCGACTACCGCACCGGGCGCAAGGTGGCCGTCCTGGGCGCCAAGGCGGCCGGTGCCGGTGCGGCCGTCGCCGGGCTGTGGCAGGCGTCTCGCCGGCTGCGACGATGACCTGACAGCGACCCTGGTTGCGGATAGACTCGCGGCGATCTGGGGAGGGACATCCAGTGAACGGGTCGACGTCTGCACTTCGCATGGCGCTGACGCTCGCCCTCGACGTCCCGGACGACCGATCCCTTGCCATCGCCCTGGCCACCACCCATGTCCGCGCCGCGCACACGCCGACCGGTCAGTCGCCCGCCAGCCGCGATCCCGAAGCCGACCCCGAGTCCGAGCGCCTGCGGGCCCTCGTGGAGCTCGCGCGCAACGGTGACGCCGAGGCGTACGGCCAGTTGTACGACCACTACGTCTCCGGCGTCTTCCGCTTCGTCTACTACCGCGTCGGTTCCCGCCAGCTCGCCGAGGACCTCACCAGCGAGACCTTCGTCCGCGGGCTGCGGGCCATCCAGCGCTTCACCTGGCAGGGCAAGGACTTCGGCGCGTGGCTCACCACCATCGCCCGCAACCTGATCACCGACCACTTCAAGTCCAGCCGGTCCCGGCTCGAGATCGTCTCCGACGACGTCCCGGAAAGTCGCCACACGGCGTCGAGCCCCGAGGAGGAGGTGCTCGCCCTCATCTCCAACGAGTTGCTGTTCGAGGCCGTCAACACCCTCCCGCCGGAGCAGCGCGACTGCGTCCTGATGCGCTTCATCCAGGGTCTGTCGATCGCCGAGACCGCCGCCGCGCTCCAGCGCAGCGAGGGCGCGATCAAGCAGCTCCAGCTCCGCGCGGTGCGCAGCCTGGCCAAGCGTCTGCCCGGTGATCTGCGATGACGCGCGTCACGTCCTGCCGGCGTAACCCGACCAGCGTCGCCATCGTTGATTCCAGTACACCGTCCCACCATCACCGGAAGTGGTCATGAAACGCCGTCTGAGCGCGGATGCCCAGGCCTTCGAGGAGGCCTGGCAGGATCGCGCGCGCCGGGCCGAGCCGGTGCCCGACAGCGAGATCGCCGCGCTCGTCGCCTCTGCCGAACAGCTGTGCCGTGCCGCCGTGATCGAGCCGACCGGTGAGTTCCGTGCGTCGCTGCGCACCCAGCTGATGGTCGAGGCCACGACGGCGCTCGCCCCCGCGGCTGCCCCGGCCCGAACCACCCGGCGCCACGGCCGTCGCACTCGGTTCGGCACCCCGTCCTTCGCCATCCGCCGCCGCCTCGCCGGTGCCACTGCGGCGTTCGTCGGCGCGGCCGGCTTCGTGGGCATGGTCGGCGTCAGCGCCGAGGCATTGCCGGGCGAGATGCTCTACCCGGTCAAGCGTGGGGTCGAGAACATCGAGCTCGCGTTCCACAACGACGACAGCTCCCGCGGCCAGTACCGCCTCGCCCAGGCCTCCGAGCGCCTCGCCGAGGCCCGCCGACTCACCAACGACAACTCGCCCCAGGCGCGGGACCAGGTGGCCGGTGTGCTCGACGACTTCAGCGCCCAGGCCAAGGACGGGTCCGGCGCGATGTTCCGGGTCTTCGACCGAAACCGCTCGGACGAGCCCATCACGGTCGTCAACGACTTCTCGGCAGCGGCCGCAGCGGATCTCGCGATCCTCTCCAGTCAGGTGCCGAGCAGCGCCGGCGACTCGTTCCAGAACGCCGCCGACACCGTCAGTCAGCTCCTCACCACCGCCTCGACCCTGTGCGCCAGCTGCGGCACGGCCGACATCCCCGGGCTCACCGGTGCGATCTCCTCCCTGACCGGTGCGGGGTCCGACCAGACCAGCACCGAGGAGGAGGCCACGTCCTCCAACGACGGCGCGGGCGCTTCGGTCACCGAACCGGACCTCGACGTGCCCGACCTCCCGCTCGGCCAGTCGCCAGACCCGTCCGCGTCCGCCCCGGACGCCCCGACGATCAAGCAGCTCACCGAGCCGACCGTCACCGCCCTCCTCGGCGATGAGGAGCAGCCCGGCCTCGTGGGCGGGTTGATCGACGGCCTGTCCGGCGGCGGACAGAAGTAACTCGGGCCGGGTCGATCCCCGACTCAGAAGAACGCGCTGCCTCAGAAGAACGCGTTGCCGCGGTCGACGAGCAACGCGTACAACGTCTGCTGGATCGTCTCGCGCACCTGGTCGGTGACGTTGAACAGCAGCATCGGGTCGTCGGCCGCTTCGGGCTCGAAGGCATCGGTGCGGATGGGCTCGCCGAATTCGATGATCCACTTGCTCGGGAGCGGGATCAGGCCCAACGGACCCAGCAGCGGGAAGAACGGCGTGATCGGCAGGTAGGGCAGCCCGAGCAGTCGCGCCAGCGACGGCACGTTGCCCACCAGCGGGTAGATCTCCTCCGCACCGACGATCGAGACCGGAACGATCGGCACCTGCGCACGCATCGCCGAGGAGACGAAGCCGCCGCGACCGAACCGCTGCAGCTTGTAGCGCTCGGCGAACGGCTTGCCGATGCCCTTGAACCCCTCCGGCCAGACCGCGGCCAGTTCGCCACCGAGCAGGAGTCGCTCGGCGTCTGCGGTGCAGGCCAGGGTCGCCCCGACCTTGCGGGCCATCTGGCCCACGAAAGGCAGCGCGAAGACCAGATCGGCGCCGAGCGGGCGGATGTTGCGCCCGCTGTACCGCTTGACCGCGTAGCCGGTCATCACCCCATCGATGGGAACCGTGCCGGAGTGGTTGGCGACCAGCAGGGCTCCGCCCTCGGCCGGGATGTTCTCGATGCCCCGCACCTCGAGGCGGAACCACTTCTCGGCCAGCGGCTCCATGGCGCCGGTGAGGATCTCGGTGATCTGCGGGTCGAAGCCGAACTCATCGACCTCGAAGTCGCCGCTCAGCCGTTTGCGCAGGGCCGCCATGAACGTGGCCAGCCGGCCCTCCCAGTCCGAACCGAGCACGCGTTGCGCGGCCTGGGCCAGGGCGAGGACGATCTCGTCGAGCGGGATGCCGGCCGGCATGGCGCCCGGACCGGCCGTGCGAGTCTTGCGCTCGGCCTCCTCGGCGGCAGCGGCGGCGGCCGCAGCGGCGTCCTCGTCGGTGACGGCGCGCAGGCGCGGCGGCGACTGCTTCTCGGTGGGCGGCTTCGGCGCCGACGGCTTGGCCTTCTTCTTCGCGGCGGTCTTGGGCGGCTCCGAGGCGGCGCCGGGTGCCTTCGCGGCCTTGGCCTTGACGGGCTTCTTCGCCGGGCCGCTCCCGGCCAGCGAACGGGCCGCTGACGACGGCGAGGTGGAGCGGTTGCCCCGGCCTGCCTGTCCGCCCGATCCGATGGTGCGGCGTTCGTCGGTCATCGGTCACCTCCGATGGCGGCCAGTATGCCCGGGCGCTGTGTCGCACGGAACTCCTCGAAGGTCTCCTCGGTGGAATGCTTCGGATCGAAGCCGAAGATGTCCCGAAGTGCGCCGGTGTCGACGGCACGCCCGTACATGAGCACGCGGTGCAGATCCGGTGACATCTGTCCGCCCATGGTGCGGATGGCGCGAGCCGCGAGGGCGCCGAAACCCGGCGGCGGCAGCGGGATGACCGGCTTGCCCAGCTTGCGGGCCACCTGCGAGAGCAGCATCACCCCGTCGCCGGCGACGTTGAACGTGCCGGGACGATCGGAGACGACGGACTCGACGAAGACGTCGAGCGCATCGTCGATGTGGGTGAACTGCAGTCGCGGGTCGAAGCCGAGCGCCGACGGCAGCAGGGGGTTGGCCAGGTAGTTGCGCAGCGGCGTCTCGATGTCGGCGTGGAGCACCTGGGCGAGCCGCAGGGTCGTGATGATGACATCGGGTCGGCGGCGCGCGAACCCGCGCACATAGCTCTCGACCTCGACGGCGTCCTTCGGGAAGCCGGATCGGACCCCGCCCTGGGGTGCGGTCGACTCGGTGAACAGGGCCGGGTCACGCGGCGAGGTGCCGTAGACGGCGGTCGAGGACCCGAGGACCAGCTTGCCGACCTGCGATGAGCGCTGGCAGGCGGCGAGCAGCTGCATCGTGCCGATGACGTTGCGCTCCTTGGCGCCGGCGCTGCCGCCGCGCGCGAGGTCGGACGGATTGACGTCGAGGTGGACGACCACGTCGACGTCCTCGACGGCCATGACCTTGCCGACCACCGGGGTGCGGATGTCGGCTCGGACGAACTTGACGCCCCCGAGGTCCCCTTCGGGAGGGCGGTTGTCGATGCCGACGACACGGTCGATGCCGGACTTCTCGCCGAGCTCGGCGAGGGTACGGGAGACCCGAGCAGCGAACGTACCGGCGACACCGGTGACGAGAACGACCCGGCCCATGGAACTACTTGCCGAGTTTGCGGCGCTGCACCCGCGTGCGCTTGAGCATCTTGCGGTGCTTCTTCTTGGACATGCGCTTGCGCCGCTTCTTGACTACTGAACCCACGAGTGACCCTCTGACATCGGTGTACGAGGTCACCAGCGTACGCGGCGAACGGCGAAAAGCCTCAGCCGGCCTGGAAGAACGACTTGGAGAGGTACTCCGCCACTGCGGCCTCCGGCACCCGGAAGGAGCGCCCGACGCGAATCGCCTCGAGCTCTCCGGCATGGACGAGACGGTAGACCGTCATCTTCGACACGCGCATCTGAGCCGCCACTTCAGCGACGGTCAGGAAGGTCGGCCCCGATGCCACGTCCACCACCTGCTTCCCATGGGGGCACGCGCGCTCTCCGGCTTCCCCACCGGAGAGGAAGCGCGCGTGCTTGGGTTGAGCGTAGTGCCTCGTGGGTTGCGAGGGGTACCAGAGTCGAAAGTTGCTCAAATCGCGAAATGAGCGGAAATTCAGGTGATTCAGACGGTCTGGTCGATGCCGAGCAGGGGAAACGACGCCGTTCGGGTGGCTTGGACACACCGATCGAGCCAGCTCTCCGGGTCGTAGCCGAGGTCCCAATCGCGGTACCGGGGCACCCGCCCGTCGGTCATGCGCTGTGGGGGGACCCGTCCGCTCAGGCGCTCCACGTGGGCCTGCCAGCCCGACGTCGTCGGGGTCTCCGGGTCGATCGGGGCGCCGGCGACGATGGCGAGCAGGTGGGTCCAGATCCGCGGGACGACGTCGGTGAGCGCGTAGCCTCCGCCGCCGGTGATCACCCAGCGTCCCCCGCTGACCTCCTCGGCGAGCTGTTCCAGGGCGAGGTAGGACGCGCGCTGCCCGTCGATGCTGAGCATCAGGTTGGTGAGCGGGTCGTCCATGTGCGAGTCACAGCCGTGCTGGCTCAGGATCACCTGCGGGTCGAAGGCGCGCACGACGTGCGGCACGACCGCGTGGAACGCGCGCAGCCACCCGGCGTCGGACGTTCCCGGCGGCAGCGCGATGTTGACCGCCGACCCCTCCGCGCCGGCGCCACCGGTCTCGGTGGCGAACCCGGTGCCCGGGAACAAGGTCTGGGGGCCCTCGTGGATCGACACGGTGAGGACGCGCGGGTCCTCGTAGAAGATCGTCTGCACGCCGTCGCCGTGGTGAGCGTCGACGTCGACGTAGGCGACTCGTTCGGCGCCCTGGTCGAGCATCCACTGGATGGCGATGGCCGGATCGTTGTAGATGCAGAACCCGCTGGCCGCACCCGGCATCGCGTGGTGAAGCCCGCCGGCGACGTTGACCGCGCGCCTCGTCTCGCCGCTCCACACCCGCCGGGCCGCCTCGAGGCTGGCACCGGCGATCAGCGCGCCCACGTCGTGCATGCCGCCGAACACCGGGTTGTCGGGCGTGCCGAGCCCCACGCCCGGGTCGCTGCCGGTGGGGTCGTCACTCAGTCGCTGCACGCGCTCGAGGTAGTCGCGCGTGTGGACGGTCGCCAGCTCATCGAGCGTGCACGCGTCGGCCGACACGACGTCGATCAGGTCGAGCACGCCGAGCTCGCGGGCGAGCTGCATCGTCAGCTCGACGCGGATCGGCGCCAGTGGGTGCGACGGCCCGAAGTTGTAGGCGACGAGCCGCTCGTCGAAGACCAGCGTGGGGCGATTCGACACTAGGCGCCTCCAGACAGCTCAGCGGATCGCCGGGCGGCGGCGAGGACGCCGGCCACGAGACCGTCCCGCACGCCGCGCTCGTCGAAGGTCTCGATGGCCGCGGCGGTGGTGCCGTTCGGCGACGTGACGCGACGGCGGAGCTCGGTCGCGTCCTCCTCGGACGTGGACAGCAGCTTGGCTGCGCCGACCAGCGTCTGGGTGGCCAGGGCCCGGGCCGTCTCGACGTCGAGCCCGGCCTCGACGCCGCCGTCGACCATCGCCTCGGCGAGGTAGAAGACGTAGGCCGGTCCGGACCCCGACACCGCGGTGACGGCGTCCTGACCGCTCTCGTCGACGACGGCGACCTTGCCGCCGGCGGCCAGCAGGTCGCTCACCTGCTGGAGCCGTTCCTCGGAGCAGGACGTGCCGGGCGAGATGCCGAACATGCCCTCGCCGACGAGTGCCGGGGTGTTGGGCATGGCCCGGACGACGGCCACGCCGTCGGGCAGGGCGTCCTCGACGGTCGCGATCCGGATGCCCGCGGCGAGCGAGACGACCGTGGCGTCGGCGTCGACCGCGGAGGCGATCTCCCCGAGCACGGCGGGGACGTCCTGCGGCTTGACCACGACGAGCACGATGTCGGCACCGGTGACGGCCTCGGCGTTGCCGGTGACGTCGACCCCGTGGCGTTCGCGCAGCTCGGCGGCTCGCTCATCGAGCTTCTCGCTGATGATGAGGTCTCCCGGGGCGTGGCCGGCACCGAGGATGGCCGAGAGCAGCGTCTCGCCCATGACACCGCCACCGAGAATCGCGATACGAGTCATGCAGTCACACTAGTGTCGGGGCGTGCGCGGCCGGATCGATCCCTTCATCGTCGCGCTGGTGGCCACGGCGGCGATCGCGTCCGTGCTGCCGGCGCAGGGCGGATGGCTGGACGCGCTCACCGTGGCCTCGCGGGTCGCGATCGCGCTGCTGTTCCTCCTGTACGGGCTGCGCCTGTCGACCGGCGAGGCGCTGCACGGCCTGCGGCACTGGCGGCTGCACACGTCGATCCTCGCCACGACCTTCATCCTCTTTCCCCTGCTCGGGCTGGCGACCTTCCTGCTGGTGCCCGACGTCCTGCCGCGATCGCTCCACGACGGCGTGCTGCTGTTGTGCCTCGTCCCGTCGACCGTGCAGTCATCGGTGGCGTTCACCTCGATCGCGCGCGGCAACGTCGCCGGCGCGGTCGTGAGCGCGTCCCTGTCGAACCTGCTCGGCGTCGTCCTCACACCGCTGCTCGTCGCACTGCTGCTCGGCGCGGCGGGGGGCGCCCACGTCGACGGCCGGGCGATCCTCCTCGTGGTCCTGCTGCTGCTCCTGCCGTTCCTCACCGGCCAGGTGCTGCGCCCGATCGTGCGCCGGCGGTGGCCTGGACGACTGGACCGATTCG
The DNA here is from genome assembly GCA_963695295.1 of uncultured Actinomycetota bacterium. GTDB lineage: Bacteria > Actinomycetota > Actinomycetes > Propionibacteriales > Nocardioidaceae > Aeromicrobium. Next base: position 942,476 of record OY968771.1, read on the forward strand.
GGGCGTACGAGCGAGGCAGCATCCTCCTCGTCGTCTACGTCGCGTTCAGCGAGGGCGTGAACCGCGACGTCTGGTCGGGGCTCGAACCGGTGCAGCTGGTGGCACTCGGCGCGGTCTGCGTCGTCCTGCTTGCCGTCGCGCTGGCCGTGACCACGGCGGCCGGCCGGGTGCTCCGTTTCGACCGCGGCGACCGGCTCGCCCTGCTGTTCTGCGGGTCGCACAAGTCCCTGGCCACCGGCCTGCCGATGGCCTCGGTGCTGTTCACCTCCGAGCGCCTGGCCCTGGTCGTCGTCCCGCTGATGCTGTTCCACCAGCTGCAGCTGATCGTCTGCGCCGTCATTGCCGGGCGGGCGGCGCGGGCGTTCGCCCGAGGTGAGTGACGACGTTCGGCGCCCCGCGGGTCAGCGGGAGGCGTGCAGGCGCGCGAACGCCAGCGACTCCAGCAGGTCGGCCTCGCGGGCCTGCTGGTCAGGTGCCTTGCGGGTGTTGATCTCGATGACGATCTCGCCGGTGAAGTCGGAGTCCGACAGGTGCTCGAGCAGGTCCTGCGCCGGCTGATTGCCGCGCCCGGGGATGAGGTGCTCGTCCCTCGGCGAGCCCGACCCGTCGGTGAGGTGCACGTGCGCGAGGCGGCCGCCCAACGCCTTGGCCATCTGGAGCGCGTCCTCACCGGCCGTGGCGCTGTGCGAGAGATCGAGGGTGACGTGGTCGTAGGACTCCTGGACCGGGTCCCAGCCGGGCGCGTACGCCTGGAACTCGCGTCGGCCGGTGCGCCACGGGTACATGTTCTCGACCGCGACGGTGATGCCGTACTCCTTCTCCAGGTCGGCGACGCCGGCGACGAAGCCGCGCGCGTACTCGCGTTGCCAGCGGAACGGCGGATGCACGACGACGACCTCGGCGCCGACCTCCAGCGCCATCTCGGCGCTGCGATGCAGCTTGCCCCAGGGCTCGGTGCCCCAGATGTGCTGGGTCAGCAGGAGGCAGGGCGCGTGCACCGAGACGATCGGCACCTCGTGGAACTCGCTGAGCGAACGGACCGCGTCGATGTCGCCACTGACCTCATCGACGCTGACCATGACCTCGACACCGTCGTAGCCGAGCCGGGCGGCGGCCTCGAATCCGCTCGCCGTGGTCCCCGGGTAGACCGAGGACGTGGAGAGCGCCACCCGCAGCTGAGGTTTCGACCCTTCTGTCACGAACCCACCCTAGAGATGGTCGAGGTGCCGCAGGAGGACACCCTCGCGCAGCGCCCAGGGGCAGATCTCGAGGTCGTCGAGTCCGAACAGGTCCATGGTGGCCTCGGCGACGACCGCGCCGGCCCGGATCTGGTGGGCCCGGTCGTGCGAGACGCCAGGCAGCTCGGCGATCTCTTCAGCGTCCATCGTGGCGAACTGGTCGATGAGCCCGCGGAGGTCGGCACGGGCCAGCTCGCGACGCACGAACTTGCCCTCCTCGGACGCTGCCGCGCCGCAGATGCGGGCGAGTGAGCGGAACGTCTTGCTGGTGGCCACGGCATGGTCGAAGCTGCCGCCGCGGAGGATGGACCCGGCATCGTCGGCGATGGTGGAGCGGACGTGCCGGCGAAGGTCGGCGTCGGAACGACCTGCGTCGAGCCACTCTCGGGTGAGCCGACCGGCACCGAGCGGCATCGACTGGGCGACCTCGGGTTCCTCGTCCGAACCCACCGCGATCTCCAGCGAGCCGCCGCCGATGTCGAAGACGCCGAGGCGACCGGAGGACCACCCGAACCAGCGTCGGACCGCCAGGAACGTCAGCCGGGCCTCCTGGTCGCCGGGCATGACCTCGATGTCGATGTCACTCGCGTCGCGCACGGCGGCAAGCACCTCGTCGGCGTTGACGGCGTCCCGAACGGCCGACGTGGCGAACGCCAGAACCTCGGTGCAGCCGTTCTCCTCGGCCTCGGCGCGCGCCTCCACGACGTACTTGACCAGCCGCGAGACGCCCTCCTCGCTGACGGCGCCGGTCTCGTCGAGGTGTTCGGAGAGCCGCAGTGACTCCTTGAACGAGTGCGCCGGGATGGGCGGGCCGCCGCGGTAGGCGTCGACGATCAGCAGGTGACCGGTGTTCGACCCGATGTCGAGGACGCCCATGCGCATGCGGCCATCCTCCCACCGGCCCGGCTGCCGGCGGCACGGGCGAGGAGATCGCACGGCCCGTAGGCTGGGCAGATGCCCGAAGTCGACCTGGGATTCCCCCGTCAGTGGGTCGAGTTCCCCAACCCCGCGGATGCCACTGAGGTGTTCCGCTGTGACCTGACCTGGCTGACGTCCCGCTGGACGTGCATCTTCGGCGCCGGCTGCCCCGGCATCTACGCCAACAGCCCGGAGGCAGGCTGCTGCACCCTCGGCGCACACTTCGCCGACGAGGCCGACCACACCCGCGTCGCCGCGGCGGTCGAGCGGCTCACCCCGGATCGCTGGGAACGGCACGCCGAAGGTGCCGGCGGCTGGACCGAGAAGGACGATGAGGGCGAGCTCAAGACCCGCACGGTCGACGGCGCCTGCATCTTCCACAACTCCCGCGAGTTCGAGGGTGGCTACGGCTGCGCCCTGCACGGCCTGGCCCTCGCCGAAGGGGTCGAGCCGCTGACGCTCAAGCCGGACGTGTGCTGGCAGCTGCCGATTCGACGCCAGTTCCGCGAGGTCGATCCCGGCGACGGCGAGGCCTACACCGAGGTGCAGATCGGCGAGTACACCCGGGCCGGCTGGGGTCCCGGAGGTGCCGATCTGGACTGGTACTGCTCCTCCAACACCGAGGCGCACGTGGGCATGGAACCCGTCTATGTCTCCAACCGCGCCGAGCTCGTCGCCCTCATGGGCACCGACGGCTACGCCGAGCTCGAACGTCACTGCGCGGCCTTCGAGGACGCCGGTCTGCCGGCGCCGCACGCCGCCGACTGACGTCCACCCCGCCGTCGGGCGGCACCACGGCGTCTGGCAAGAATGAGCCCATGCACCTCGACCACGTCTCGTTCGCTGCCGGCCCCGCCGGGCTCGACGCCACCACCGACGAGCTGGGCCAGGTTCTCGGGGCGGCGTTCATCGACGGCGGGGCGCATCCCCGCTTCGGCACCCGCAACATGATCCTGCCGCTGGCGAACCGCCAATACCTCGAGGTCGTGGAGGTGCTCGACCACCCGGCGGCGGACAAGGCGGTGTTCGGGCAGGCGGTCCGTCAGCGCTCCGACGCCGGCGGCGGATGGCTCGGGTGGGTGGTGGCGGTCGACGACATCGCCCCCGTCGAGCACCGCATGGGACGGCACGCGGTGCCGGGAAATCGGCGCCGGCCCGACGGCTTCAACCTGGAGTGGAAGCAGATCGGCGTGCGTGGCATGGTCGCCGATCCGCAGCTGCCGTTCGTCACCAGCTGGCAGATCGATCCGGACGAGCACCCGTCCCAGATGGCGTCGACCACGATCGAGCTGACCGCCCTGGAGATCGCCGGCGACCCCACACGGGTCGAGGACTGGCTCGGCGAGGGGGCGGTCACGGCCCTGGAGTCGATCACGGTCGAATGGACCGCGCCGCATGGCGTCCCGGGCATCCTGGCCGCCACGTTCTCGACACCGTCGGGCGACGTCCGGATCTGACCGGGAACGTCTGACCGGGCGCCTAGGGTGCTGCCATGGCAGCAACGAGGACGAAGACCGCCCGGCCCACGTACGCCTGCGCCGAGTGCGGCTGGAGCACCGCCAAGTGGGTCGGGCGCTGCGGCGAGTGCCAGGCCTGGGGCACGGTCGACCTCGCCGGCGGCTCGCGTTCCAGCGGTCGCACGGCGGCTGCGCCGGTCGCGTCGCCGGCCCGGCCGATCACCGAGATCTCCGTCGACGACGCCCGCAGCATCCCCTCCGGCATCGGCGAGCTCGACCGCGTGCTCGGCGGCGGTGTCGTGCCCGGCGGTGTGCTGCTGCTCGCCGGCGAACCGGGGGTCGGCAAGTCCACGCTGCTGCTCGAGCTGGCCGCTCGCTGGGCCCGGGCCGGCCGCCGCACGCTCTATGTGTCCGGCGAGGAGTCGGCCGCGCAGGTCCGGCTGCGCGCCGAACGCACCGGAGCCCTCCACGACCAGCTCTTCCTCGCCGCCGAGACCGACCTCGGAGCCCTGCTCACCCACGTCGACGACGTCTCCCCGTCGCTGCTCGTCGTCGACTCCGTGCAGACGGTCGGGTCGGCCGATGTCGACGGCGTTCCCGGCGGCGTCACGCAGGTGCGCGAGGTGGCGTCCGCCGTCATCCAGCGAGCCAAGACCGCCGGTATCGCCACGTTGCTCGTCGGGCACGTCACGAAGGACGGGTCGGTGGCCGGTCCCCGCGTCCTCGAGCACGTCGTCGACGTCGTGCTGCAGTTCGAGGGCGACCGCGCGTCCCGGCTCCGCCTGCTGCGCGCGGTCAAGAACCGGTTCGGGCCGGTCGATGAGATCGGCTGCTTCGACCTCGCCGACGCCGGCCTCGTCGAGGTGCCCGACCCCACCGGCCTGTTCGTCTCGCGTCATGCCCACCCGGTGTCCGGCACCTGCCTGACCGTCACGATGGAGGGTCGCCGGCCGCTGCTCGCCGAGGTCCAGGCCTTGAGCGTCGGCACGAACGCACCGTCGCCCCGACGCACGTCGAGCGGGCTCGACTCCGCGCGGGTCGCCATGGTCCTCGCCGTCCTCACCAAGCACTGCCAGACCGACCTGTCCCGGCACGACGTCTACACGGCATCGGTCGGCGGTGCTCGGCTGGTGGAGCCGGCGGTCGATCTCGCCGTCCTCGTCGCGACCGCCTCGGCGGCGCGCGGGCGCTCTGCCCCGGCCGACCTGGTCGCACTAGGCGAGGTCGGGCTGGCCGGCGAGGTTCGGCCCGTCCGGCACCTCCTCGAGCGACTGCGTGAGGCCGGCCGGCTGGGCATCCGTCGGGCCCTGGTCCCGGCCGGCTCCACCGGCCTCGACGAGCTCGGGCCCGATCTGGAGATCACGGTGGTTCCCGACGTGGCCGCGGCAGTGGCCTGCCTGGCCGCCGGATGAGGCGGCCGGCGCGATCGGCGTAGACGTCCGGAGCTCGGTCCGGGGACGGGCCGATCGGCGCCGTCATCGCCACCACGCGGCATGGCACGGGAGGCGCGGCGCACCTACACTGTGCGCGACCCACCTGACATGAGGAGCATCGTGGCGACACCGGCCGACCTGCGCGCTGCGCTGTCGATCATCGCGCCCGGCACCGACCTGCGCGAGGGGCTGGAGCGCGTCCTGCGCGGCCGCACCGGCGCGCTGATCGTCATCGGTCAGGATCCGGAGATCGAGGCCATGTCCACGGGCGGCTTCGCCCTCGACGTGCCGTTCACCGCCACCGGCCTGCGCGAGCTCGCGAAGATGGACGGCGCGATCGTGCTCGACAAGGACGTCAAGTGCATCCTGAGCGCCGGCGTCCACCTCATGCCCGACCCCTCGATCCACACCGAGGAGTCCGGCACGCGCCACCGCACCGCCGATCGGGTTGCGCGACAGACCGGCTTCCCGGTCATCTCGGTGTCGGCGTCGATGCACATCATCGCCCTCTACCTCGACGACACCCGCCACGTGCTCGAGGACGCCGGCGCCGTCATCGGCCGCGCCAACCAGGCCATTGCGACCCTCGAGCGTTACCGCCACCGGCTCGATGAGGTCTCCGACGCCCTGTCGGCGCTGGAGATCGAGGACCTCGTCACCGTGCGCGACGTGGCCGCGGTCGCCCAGCGGCTGGAGATGGTGCGCCGCATCGCGGTCGAGATCGACACGTACGTCCTCGAGCTGGGCGTGGAGGGCCGCCTGCTCGACCTCCAGCTGGAGGAGCTCATCGCCGGGGTCGATCCCGAACGCGAGCTCGTCGTCCGCGACTACCTGCCCACCGGACGCCGTCCGCGCAGTGTCCAGGCCGTGCTCGACGCACTCGCGGCGATCGACTCCACGGCGCTCGTCGAGCTGGGATCGGTCGCCGAGGCGATGCGGATCGGCAGCGAGGACTCACTCGACACGCCGCTGTCACCGCGGGGCTACCGCCTGCTGGCCAAGGTGCCGCGGCTTCCACCGACCGTCGTCGACCGGCTCATCGAGCACTTCGGCTCGCTGCAGAAGCTGCTCGCGGCGAGCGTCGACGACCTCCAGGCGGTCGAGGGCGTCGGCGACCTCCGGGCCCGGGGCGTGCGGGAGGGCCTGTCCAGGCTCGCGGAGTCGAGCATCCTGGAGCGGTACGTCTGATCCGGCGCCGCCGGCTCAGGACTTCTTCTCGCTCGCCTTCTTCTCGTCCGCCTTCTTCGTCTCCTCCGGCTTCGCGTCCGACTTCGCCGGCGGGGACAAGGTGAACCGGGTCTTGCCCGGCTCGCCCCCGAGGGTGCCGATCTGGAGCGTGTAACGGCCCGGGGTGGCCCAGCCCTCCTTCTTGGAGCACGCCGGACCCGATCCGCGCGCGCTCCATTCGGTCCGTACGACCGTGGCCCAGCCGGGTGACAGGGTCACCGGGTCCGAGAGCAGGGCCGACTTGCACACGGTGGAGTCCCAGATGGCGGTCTTGCCGGCGCTGATGACGACGAGGAGGTCGCTGCTCGTCGAGGTGAAGATGCAGGCGTCCTTGGACGTGGAGCTGATGGACAGGTCGATGTCGACCGGCTCACGAGTGTGCTGGCCGCTGGGCACCCGCGGCGTGATCCGGATCGCCTCTGGCTGGCAGGGCTTGCGAGCCGATCCCAGCGCGACCGTGGTGGTGCCGTCGGTCGGCGCCGCGGTGGGGGTGGGCGACGCCGTCGCCGTGGGCGCAGGGGCCGAGACCGGCTTCTCGTCGGAGGTGTCGGGCCAGAGCTGCAGGCCCACCCAGAGCACGAGGATGAGGAGCGCCAGCACGAGCAGGCGCCGACGCCAGTAGATCTCGGCGGGCAGGCGACGCTGGCTCACACGTCAACGCTAACCGCCGCGAACGCCGTGCGAAGATCGACGCGCCATGACACTGCAGGATGAGCTGATCGACTGGTTCGACGCCGCGGCCCGCGATCTTCCGTGGCGCCGGGACACCTCGCCGTGGTCGGTGCTGGTGTCGGAGTTCATGCTCCAGCAGACGCCGGTGGGCCGGGTGCTTCCGGTGTTCTCGCTCTGGATGCACCGGTGGCCGACGCCGGCGGCTCTCGCCGCCGAGCCACCTGGCGAGGCAGTCCGCGCATGGGGCCGACTCGGGTACCCGCGTCGCGCCCTCCGGCTGCACCGGGCCGCCGCGGCGATCGTCGAGCGCCACGGCGGCGAGGTCCCGTCCGATCGTGACGACCTGCTCGCGCTGCCCGGCGTCGGCGACTACACCGCGTCGGCCGTGGCGTCGTTCGCGTTCGGCGGGCGGCACCCGGTGCTGGACACGAACGTCCGACGCGTCCTCGCGCGGGTCGCCAACGGCGTGGCCTTCCCGGCGCCGTCGGTCACCTCGGCCGAACGCGAGCTCGCGGCAACGCTGATGCCTGCGCAGGACGCACACCGGTGGGCAGCGGCGACCATGGAGCTCGGCGCCACCGTGTGCACGGCTCGCGCGCCCCGGTGCGGTGGGTGTCCGGTCGCGCACCATTGCCGGTGGAAGGCCAAGGGCTATCCCGAGCACGACGGACCGCCGCGGCGCGGCCAGGCGTGGGCCGGCACCGACCGTCAGGTGCGGGGTCGGCTGATGGCGGTGCTACGGGAGTCGGAGGTCCCCGTGCCGAAGGAGCGGCTCGACGGGGTGTGGGACGACGCGGCCCAGCGTGAGCGTTGCCTGCACGGTCTCGTCGCCGACGGTTTGGTCGAGCCGGTCACGGACGAGCTGTTCGGGCTCCCGACCTGACTCAGGCCAAGGCGTCCGCGAGGTCCTCGACCATGCGCCGCGACTCCGGCGAGTCGTCGAGCGGCTGGTCGAGCAGGATGCCGTTGAAGGTGGCGTCGACCAAGCGAGCGAGACGGTCGGCGCGCCGCCCTGCGCCCGCCCGTTTCAGGTGGGCCACCATCTCGGCGATCCACGTCTCGTTGGAGGCGCGGACGGACGACGCGTAGGGCTCGCGTCCGAACAGGCCGAGAGCGGCCGCCTCGACGTAGATGCGCTGGCATCGCTGCAGCTCGGGTTGCTCGAAGGCACTCCAGAGATCGAGCACGGCCTGCCGGAGGGTTCCGGATGCGGGCAGTCCTCGGATCGCCTGGACCGAACGGTCACAGGACGCCCCGAGCACCGCGGCGACCAGCGCGTCCTTGGAACCGAAGTGGTAGATCAGCATGCGGTCGCTCGTGTCCAGCTCGGCGGCCAGCGGGCGGAGACTGAGCCCGATCAGCCCGTGCTGCAGGGCATAGTCGGTGGCCCGCTCGGCCAGCTCCTCGCGCTTGCTCATGGACCGTGACTGTAGCAGGTGCTACAGTCAATCCGTAGCATTCGCTACAGAGAGCCAAGGGACGACCATGAACCTCGCGATCGGACTCCTGCTCGTCGCCATTGCCACCGAAGTGGTCGCCACCGCGTCGCTGCCGAAGGCGCAGGGCTTCACCGAGCCGACCTGGACGGCGTTCGTGGTCGCCGGGTACGTCTTCTCGATCTGGCTGCTCACCCTGGTCGTGCGCGAGATCCCCGTGTCCGTGGCCTACGCCGTGTGGTCCGGGCTCGGCACCGCCCTCATCACGGTCGTCGGCATCACGCTTCTGGGCGAGGACGTCGATGCGTTCAAGATCGCCGGGATCGGCCTCGTGGTCGCCGGCGTCGTGCTGCTCAACGTCCACATCACGCCGGCATGAGGAAGGCCCCCACCGCGGTGGGGGCCTCCATCTCGAGGGGGACTACTCCTTGCCGGCTTCGACGGCCGGCGGGATCTCGGCTTCGGGGAGCTCGAGATCGGCCTTGGCGGTGCCGGTGAACGTGAACGTGGCCTCCGGGCCCTCGCCCTCGACGTCGACGAGCACGATCTGACCGGCGCGCAGCTCGCCGAAGAGCATCTTCTCGGCCATGGTGTCCTCGATCTCGCGCTGCACCGTGCGGCGCAACGGACGAGCACCCAGCACCGGGTCGAATCCCGCGCGTGGCGAGCAGATTCTTCGCCGCCGGCGTGAGCTCCAGGCCCATGTCCTTGTCCTTGAGCCGGTTCTCCAGCGACTCGACCATCATGTCGACCATCTCGATGATCTCGTCCTGCGTGAGCGGCGGGAAGACCACGATCTCGTCGACGCGGTTGAGGAACTCGGGCCGGAAGTGCTGCTTGAGCTCCTCGGAGACCTTGGCCTTCATCTTCTCGTAGGACCCGGCGACGTCGTCGGTGCGGCTGAAGCCGAGGTTGACGCCCTTGGAGATGTCCCGGGTGCCGAGGTTGGTGGTCATGATGATGACGGTGTTCTTGAAGTCGATCACCCGGCCTTGCGCGTCGGTGAGGCGCCCTTCCTCCAGGATCTGCAGCAACGAGTTGAAGATGTCCGGGTGGGCCTTCTCGATCTCGTCGAACAGCACGACGCTGAACGGCTTGCGGCGCACCTTCTCGGTGAGCTGACCGCCCTCTTCGTAGCCGACGTAGCCAGGTGGCGAGCCGAACAGCCGCGAGACGGTGTGCTTCTCGCTGTACTCGCTCATGTCGAGCTGGATGAGGGCGTCGTCGTCGCCGAACAGGAAGTTGGCGAGCGCCTTGGACAGCCAGGTCTTGCCGACACCGGAGGGACCGGCGAAGATGAACGACCCGCCGGGGCGGCGCGGGTCCTTGAGGCCCGCGCGGGTGCGCCGGATGGCCCGCGAGAGGGCCTTGATGGCCTCCTCCTGGCCGATGACGCGCTTGTGCAGCTCGGCCTCCATGTTGAGCAGGCGGCCGGACTCCTCCTCGGAGAGCTTGACGATCGGGATGCCCGTCGCCAGCGCGAGCACCTCGGCGATGAGCTCCTCGTCGACGACCGCGACGACGTCCATGTCGCCGGCCTTCCACTGCTTCTCCCGCTCACCCTTGGCGATGATGAGCTTCTTCTCCTCATCGCGCAGCGAGGCGGCGGCCTCGAAGTCCTGCGCGTCGATGGCACCCTCCTTGCGGCGGCGCACGTCGGCGATCTTGTCGTCGAACTCGCGCAGGTCCGGCGGAGCGGTCATGCGCCGGATGCGCAGGCGCGAGCCGGCCTCGTCGACGAGGTCGATGGCCTTGTCCGGCAGGAACCGGTCGGAGATGTAGCGGGAGGCGAGGGTGGCGGCGGCCACGAGCGCCTCGTCGGTGATGGTGACGCGGTGGTGCGCCTCATAGCGATCGCGCAGGCCCTTGAGCATCTCGATGGTGTGCGCCACGGACGGCTCGGCGACCTGGATGGGCTGGAACCGCCGCTCGAGCGCGGCGTCCTTCTCAAAGTGCTTGCGGTACTCATCGAGCGTGGTGGCGCCGACGGTCTGCAGCTCGCCCCGGGCCAGCATCGGCTTGAGGATGCTGGCGGCGTCGATCGCGCCCTCGGCCGCGCCGGCACCGACGAGGGTGTGGATCTCGTCGATGAACAAGACGATGTCGCCGCGCGTGCGGATCTCCTTGAGCACCTTCTTCAGGCGCTCCTCGAAGTCACCGCGGTAGCGCGAGCCGGCGACGAGCGCGCCGAGGTCGAGGGTGTAGATCTGCTTGTCCTTGAGCGTCTCGGGCACGTCGCCCCGGACGATGTCCTGGGCCAGGCCCTCGACGACGGTGGTCTTGCCGACACCGGGCTCGCCGATGAGGACGGGGTTGTTCTTGGTGCGGCGGCTGAGCACCTGCATGACCCGCTCGATCTCGTTCTCACGGCCGATGACCGGGTCGAGCTTGCCCTCGCGGGCCGCCTGGGTGAGGTTGCGTCCGAACTGGTCGAGCACGGCGGACGTGCTGGGCGCGCTCTCGCTGGGAGCGCCGGCGGCCTCGGCCTCCTTGCCCTGGAACCCGCTGACCAGCTGGATGACCTGCTGGCGGACCCGGTTGAGGTCGGCGCCGAGCTTGACCAGCACCTGGGCGGCGACGCCCTCGCCCTCGCGAATGAGGCCGAGCAGGATGTGCTCGGTGCCGATGTAGTTGTGGCCGAGCTGCAGCGCCTCGCGCAGGCTCAGCTCCAGCACCTTCTTGGCGCGCGGGGTGAACGGGATGTGGCCGCTGGGGGCCTGCTGGCCCTGGCCGATGATGTCCTCGACCTGGCCGCGCACGGCCTCGAGGGAGATGTCGAGGCTCTCCAGGGCCTTGGCCGCGACGCCTTCGCCCTCGTGGATGAGGCCCAGGAGGATGTGCTCGGTGCCGATGTAGTTGTGGCTGAGCATGCGTGCTTCTTCTTGCGCAAGCACCACGACGCGACGAGCGCGATCGGTGAACCTCTCGAACATTCGTCCCCCTCGGACTTGTTCTGTGGTCTTCCAGTCTAGATGCGTCCGGAAAACCGCGGGCGGTTGTCCGTATACGTCATCCAACTGTCATCAGGGGCCCGGTGTTCCGAGCGTTCGCCGTGGGCGTAACGCCATCCATGCCGTGGTTGACCAGGTTCAGTGGGAAACCCTCCACATCTCAAGGCAGATCTGCCATGAGGGGTGCACGTTTGCGTCGAGAAGTGCGACCGGTAGCGAAGTTTGCCTACTGAACCTGGTCAACCTCACTCCCGGCGCGACAGCGGGAACAAGATGGCCTCGCGGATGCCGATGCCCTGCAGGAGCATGACGAGGCGGTCGACGCCGAGGCCCATGCCGCCGGCCGGAGGCATGCCGAACTCGAGGGCGCGGAGGAAGTCCTCGTCGACGTCCATGGCCTCCTGGTCCCCGGCGGCGGCGAGGAGGGCTTGGGCTTCCAGGCGCTCGCGCTGGATGACCGGGTCGTTGAGCTCGGAGTAGGCCGGGGCCAGCTCGACTCCGTTGATGATGAGGTCCCACGCCTCGACGAGGCCCGGGGTCGTGCGGTGCCGCTTGGCGAGCGGACGCACGGACTCGGGGTAGTCGCAGACGAACGTCGGCTGGATGAGCGTGTGCTCGACGAGCTGCTCGAACAGCTCGAGCACCACGGCCCCGGCGTCCCAGTGCGGCTGCAACGGCACGTCGTGAGCGGCGGCATGGGCCGTGAGGTCCGACAGCGACGTGCCGGCGTCGACGCGAGACCCGACCGCGTCGGAGACCAGCTCGTGGATGGTGGCCCGGCGCCATGGCGCCGCCAGGTCGATCTCGGTGCCGTCGCGGGCCGGGACGACGGTGCGCCCGACGGCCTGCGCGGCCGCCACGACGAGATCACGGGTGAGCTCGGCCATGGTGTCGTAGGAGCCGTAGTTCTCATAGACCTCGAGCATCATGAACTCGGGGTTGTGGGTGTTGTCGACGCCCTCGTTGCGGAACGTCTTGCCGATCTCGTAGACCCGGTCGACGCCACCGACGAGCGCACGCTTGAGGTGCAGCTCGATGGCGATGCGCAGCAGCATCTCCTCGTCGAAGGCGTTGACGTGCGTCCGGAACGGACGCGCCGCCGCTCCCCCGTTCGTGTGCTGCAGGACCGGCGTGTCGACTTCGACGAACCCCCGACCGTCGAGCGTGGCGCGCAGCGACTGCAGCACCTTCGCCTTGACCCGGACGTTCTCCCGGGCCTGCGGGCGCACGATGAGGTCGACGTAGCGCAGGCGGCTGCGGGCGTCGTCCGAGAGCGGCTTGTGCTCGACCGGGAGCGGGCGGACGGTCTTGGCGGCCAGGCTCCAGCCGGTGGCCATCACCGACAGCTCCCCGCGCCGGCTCGTGATCACCTCGCCGGTGACCGCCAGGTGGTCGCCGATGTCGACGAGGTGCTTGAAATCGGCCAGCCGCTCCGCGCCGATCGCCTCCAGCGACAGCATCGCCTGCAGCTCGGTGCCGTCGCCCTCGCGAAGGCGGGCGAAGCAGAGCTTGCCGGTGTTGCGCAGGAAGATGACACGACCGGTGACCGAGACGATCGCACCGGTCTCGACGTCCGGCCCGAGTGCTTCGGCGTCGTGCGTCTGAACGATCTCGCCGAGCGTGTGGGTGCGCGGTACCGTGACCGGGTACGGATCCTCCCCGCGCTCGATGAGCTGCTGTCGCTTCTCGCGGCGGACGCGCATCTGCTCGGGCAGGTCGTCCTCGGGCGTGTGCTCGCTCACGGGACAGCAGCCTAGGCCCTGGGTTGGCCTCGCGGGCCCTCGCGGTCGTAGGGTTTCCCTGCTCTCCAACGACACGAAGGAGTACCCGTGGCTGACGTCGCCCCGCTTCCGGAGCGAGCCCGCCTGTTCCATGTCGGCATCCCGAAATCCGGCACGACCTCGCTGCAGATGGCGGCCAGTGCCGGCCGCGAGGCCCTGCGCAGCCACGGGGTCCTCTACCCGGGAACGAAGCTGAACCAGCGCGATGCCGTGCTGGGGTTCATGGAACGCCGGTGGGGGTGGACGTCCGACGGCATCCCGCCACACCGCGAGTGGGACCTGGTGATGGAAGAGATCGAGGAGGACGCCGAGCTCCGCGTGCTGTTCGGCCACGAGTTCGCCTCGGAGTCCGATGCGGAGACGGCCAAGCGGTTCGTGGCGGCGATCGGTGATCGCTGCCATGTCGCGGTCACGTTGCGCAGCCCGGGCTCGATCCTGCCCTCGGCCTGGCAGCAGTACGTGAAGGCCGGCGTGCCGATCGCGTTCGACGCGTGGCTCGAGGCCGTCATCGCCGACCCGCCCGACCGCAGCGTCACCAAGGGCTTCCACGACCGCAACGACCAGGCCGGTGTGGTCCAGCGGTGGGCCGAGGCGGCCGGCGCCGACCGGGTCACGGTCATCGTCTTGGACAAGCAGCGGCCGGAGCTGCTCTTCGACACCTTCGAGCAGCTGCTCGCCCTCCCCGCCGGAACCCTGGCCGCCCAGGCTCGCGAGGGCTTCGCGGCGAACCGCGGCCTCACCGTGCCCGAGGCCGAGCTCTTCCTGGCGCTCAACTCGATCATCCGCCCCCATGACGTCCACTGGGACGACTTCCAGCGCATGGTCCGCAACGGCTCGGTCCGGCGCATCATGGAGCAGCGCAAGGCCGATGAGGAGAAGCCCCAGCTCCCGCCGTGGGCGGTCAAGCGGGCCGCCGAGATCGGCGCCGGGTACGCGGAGGCGATCGCGGCCACCGGCGTCCACGTGGTCGGCGATCTGCAGCAGCTCGCCGAAGAGGTGCCGCCGAGGCCGCACGACGACCCACCACCCACCCACATCCCGATCGAGCTGGCGGCCGAGGCCCTGGCCGGCATGTTGTCGGCGGGCACGTTCCGCGGAGCGTACTTCGACCAGCGGGACGAGAAGATGGCCGAGCGGGAGGTCGCGCTGCGCAAGGCCCGGGTGAAGCGGAGGGCCCAGCGGTACTCGTCCAAGGAGGTCGTCTGGTTCGCCGCGGCCTTCATCGGCGCCCGGCTCAGGAGACTGCTGCGCATCTTCCGGCGGGCCTAGCCGGTGCCCGACGACCTCGAGCTCCCGGCGCGGGCGCGGCTCTTCCACATCGGCATCCCGAAATCCGGAACCACGTCACTGCAGGCCGCCGCCCGCGCGAGCCGCGACGAGCTGCGCCGCCACGGCGTCCTCTATCCCGGGTCGGACATCAACCACCGACTGGCCGTGCTCGGGTTCATGGGCCGGCGCTGGGGCACGCCCGGCGAACCAGCACCCCCGCGGGAGCACTGGGACGAGCTCATGAGCGAGGTCGACGCCGAGTCGAGCCGCCGGGTGCTGATCTCGCACGAGTTCGCGTCCGAGTCCGACGACGAGACCGCCGCCCGGTTCGTCGCCGCGCTCGGTGAGCGCACCCACGTCGTCGTCACGCTGCGGAGCCCCGGCGCGCTCCTGCCGTCGGCCTGGCAGCAGTACGTGAAGACCGGCATCGACCTGCCCTTCGACGACTGGCTGGGCGCCGTGCTCGCCAGCCCGCCCGACCGCAGCGTCACTCGGACGTTCCACGACCGCAACGACCAAGGCGGCGTCGTCCGGCGCTGGGCCGACGCGGCCGGAGCCGACCGGGTCACCGTCGTGGTCCTCGACCCGTCACATCCGCGCCATCTGCTCGACAGCTTCGAGGGTCTGCTCGGCGTGCCGGCCGGGACGCTCGCGGAGCAGCCGCTCGGTGGGTTCGCGAGCAACCGCGGCCTCACCGTGGCCGAGTCCGAGCTGTTCCGTGCCTTCAACGCGCGCGTCAAGCCGCATGACATCGGCTGGGACATGTTCGAGCGGACCGTCCGCAGCGGCGCGCTCGCCCGGGTGATGGACCTGCAGGAGGGCGGCGACGACCGACTCCGGCTGCCGGCGTGGGCGGCGCAGCGGGCGGCCGAGCTCGGCGCCGGCTACGCGGAGACGATCGCCGCGACCGGTGTACGCGTCCTGGGCGACCTGGCGACGCTCGGTGAGCAGGTACCCGCCCGCCCCGACGACGCCGTCACGCCGGACTCGGTCTCGATGGACCTCGCCGCCGAGGCCCTGGCCGGCATGTACTCCGCCGCCGCCTGGCGCGGACCGAACTTCGGTGCGATCGACCGGGCCGGGGCCGAGCAGGAGAAGGCCCTGCGCATCGCCCGCGTCAAGCGCGAGGCGAGCCGCTTCACGATGGGCGAGATCGTCCGCCTCGGCTTCTGGTTCCTGGGCTCGAAGTTGCGCCGACTCCTGCGCCGCTGATCCGCGGCGGCCTCAGTCGTGGTTCTTCTCGTGGACGAGCCGGAGGCCGGTCAGGGTGAGGTAGGGGTCGCGGGCCGTGATGGTCTCGCAGTGGTCGACGACCGCTTCGGGGAACGACCCGGTCACCACGACGGACACGTGGTCCGGGTTGGCGCCCATGGCCTCGATCATGCGGGTGACGATGCCGTCGACCTGCCCGGCGAAGCCGTAGACCACGCCGGACTGGACGGCCTCGACGGTGTTCTTGCCCACGACGCCGCGCGGACTGGCCAGCTCGACGCTGCGAAGCTGCGCGCCGCGACGCGCGAGGGCCTCCAGGGAGATCTCGACGCCGGGGGCGATGGCGCCGCCGAGGTACGCGCCGTTCTCGTCGACGGCGTCGAAGATCGTGGCGGTGCCGTTCATGTCGACGACGATCGCCGGCCCCCCGTACAGCTCGGCGACGGCGAGGGCGTTGACGATGCGGTCGGCACCGACCTCCTTGGGGTTGTCGGTGTTGATCTGCACGCCGGTCTTGACTCCCGGTCCGACGATCGACACCGGCGCCTTCGCGTAGTAACGGTCGATCATCTCCCGGATCTCCACCAGGATCGACGGCACCGTGCAGGACACACTCACCGCCGTCACCTCGGCCAGCGTCGTGCGGGTGATGAGCCCCTGGAGCACGAGGTACCACTCATCGGACGTGCGACGCACGTCCGACTGCACGATCCAGTGCGCCGTCAGCTCATCGGCCACGAAGATGCCGAGCATCGTGTGGCTGTTGCTGATGTCCATAGCGAGCAGGGACATGGCTAGTTCCGAGCGTCTCCGCGGACGAGGCCCGATCCGGGCAGCGCCTCGGCCGGGTCGGTGCCGGTGCCGATGATGTGGTTCTCGGAGTCGACGAACACGACGTGCGGCTCGTGGTCGCGGGCCTCGGCGTCCTCCATCTGCCCGTAGGCGATGAGGATGACGAGGTCGCCCGGGTGGACGAGGCGGGCGGCGGCACCGTTGATGCCGATGACACCGGAGCCGCGTTCGCCGGCGATCGTGTACGTCTCCAGTCGGGCGCCGTTGTCGATGTCGACGATGTGCACCAGCTCGCCGGGCAGCAGGTTGGCGGCGTCGAGCAGGTCCGCATCGACGGTGACCGAGCCGACGTAGTGCAGGTCGGCCTGCGTCACCGTGGCGCGGTGGATCTTGGACGTCATCATCGTGCGCAACATGTCAGGCTCCTCCGAGGGTCAGAGAGATGTTGTCGATCAGCCGGGGCTTGCCGACCCGGGCGGCGATCAGCAGCCGGGACTCGCCACCAGCCTCGGGCTCGCCCAGCTCGGGGCTCGCGAGGGCCAGGTAGTCGACGTCGATCGAGGCGTCGTCGACGATGCCTTGGGCGGCGGCGAGTGCTGCGGCCGCGCCGTCGGACGCCGCACCGGCACCTGCGCTCAGTGCGCGGTACAAAGCGGCCGCCCGCACTCGGTCGTCCGGGGACAGGTAGGCGTTGCGCGAGCTCATGGCCAACCCGTCGGGCTCCCGGACCGTGGGACAGCCCTGCACGTCGACGTCGAGGCACAACGCTTGCGCCATCTGCCGGATCAGGACGAGCTGCTGGTAGTCCTTCTCCCCGAACACGGCGACGTCCGGGCGGACGAGGCCGAACAGCTTGGCGACCACCGTCAGGACGCCGCGGAAATGGGTGGGCCGCGCGACGCCTTCCAGGATCGTCCCGAGCGGTCCGGGGTCGACCGTCACGGTGTCGTCGAGGCCGGTCGGGTAGAGGAGGTCGACGGTCGGGGCGAGCACGACGTCGACCCCCGCCTCGGCGCACCGCTCGAGGTCGGTCTCGAACGTGCGCGGGTACTCCTCGAAGTCCTCCCCCGGCGCGAACTGCGTGGGGTTCACGAAGATGGACGCCACCAGGGTGTCGGAGAGGGGCCGCGCGTGCTTGATGAGCTGGACGTGGCCGTCGTGCAGCGCCCCCATCGTGGGGACGAGCGCGACGGACCCCGCACCCCGCGCGGCGGTGAGCTCGGCCCGCGTCCGCGCGATCGTGAGGTCGGTCATGAGATGCCGGCCGCCATCTCGGCCATCGCGTCCCACTCGGCCTCGCTGAGGACCTGGCGGATGTCGCGGGCCGTCGACGGCGCGAGGCGCCCATCGGCTTCGGCCCGCGCCGCGGTGGCCCGGGCCAGTGCGTCATAGGCGTCCCGCGTGGCGACCGGCGTCGCGGCCTCGGCGAAGGCGTCCACGTGCGCCCGGATGGTCGTGACGTCGCCGCGGACGACGGGGCCGGTGAGGGCGGCGTCGCCGAAGTCGAGGGCGTTGGCGACGGCGGCGGCGAGCAGGGGCCGCATCACGGCGGCCGGGTCGGTGGCACCGGCCTGCCGCAGCAGGTCCATCGACTGCGCGACCAGGGTGACGAGGTGGTTGGCGCCGTGTGCGAGCGCGGAGTGGTACAGGGTGCGGTCGGCCTCGTCGATCCACATCGGCGTGCCGCCCAGGTCGGCGACGAGGCCCTCGGCGATGGCTCGTTCGGCGGGCTCCGCGGTGAGCCCGAAGACGCACCTGCGGTCGAGGTCGACGTCGGTGCCGGTGAACGTCATCGCGGGGTGGAAGGCGATGGTGCGGGCGCCGGCGCGGGCGAGTGCGGCGAGGGCGTCCGTGCCGTGGCGGCCACTGGTGTGGAGCACGACCTGGCCCGGACGCACGGCGGCCGCGAGCTCCTCGGCGACCCGGATGAGCGCGTCATCCGGTACCGCGAGCACGAGCACGTCCGCGCGCGCGGCCACATCGGCCGGCGCGAGCACGTCGACGCCGGGAAGCAGCGTCTGGACGCGCAGCTGGGAGGCAGCCGACCGGCCACTCACACCCACGACGGGGTGACCGGCGGCTCTGAATGCGGCGGCGAGGACGGCGCCGACTCGACCGGCTCCGACCACACCCACGGAAGAACGCGACATGCGTTGAGTGCCTTTCGTTCCAGTCCCACACGGGGTACCAGACAATTGGACTGTCGCCATTCTACCTCTGGTCGGCGCGGTGCCACCACCGGACGGCGCGTGGAGCACGTCACATCCGTACGCTGAACGCCATGCCCCGACCGTGGCGTGAGGCCTGGAACGACGCGTTGTACGGTCCCCGCGGCTTCTTCCTCCACTCCCGTCCCGGCGACCACTTCCGCACCTCGGTGACCTCGTCGGACGCCTTCGCCGCGGCCGTCGCGCGACTGGCCCGGGAGGCCGGGCTGGCGGCGGTCGTCGACCTCGGCGCCGGTGGGGGCGAGCTGCTCGCGCGCCTGCACGCCATCGACCCGGAGCTCCATCTCGTGGGGGTCGAGCTGGCCGCTCGGCCAGACCTGCCGGCGGACATCACCTGGACCGATGAGCTCCCGTCCGCCGTCGACGGACTCCTGATCGCGCACGAGTGGCTCGACACCATCCCGTGCGACGTGGTCGAGGTCGATGAGAACCGCATCGCGCGGCACGTCGAGGTGGATCCCGCGACCGGCGCGGAGCATCTCGCCGGTCCGGTCGAGTCCGCGTGGCTGGAGCGATGGTGGCCCCAGATCGTGACCGGCACCGCGGAACCGGGCACCCGTGCCGAGATCGGGGCCCCCCGCGACGATGCGTGGGCCGACGTGGTCGCACGAGTCCACGGCCTCGCGCTCGCGGTCGACTACGGGCACACGGCGGACACCCGACCACCGTTCGGCAGCCTCGCGTCGTTCGCCGACGGTCGCGAGGTGGACGTGGTGCCCGACGGCAGCCGGGACGTCACCGCGCACGTCGCCGTCGACGCGGTGGCCGCTCGGGTCGGCGCACGGTTGGAGCGTCAGCGCGACGCACTCGCCCGGCTCGGCGTCGACGGCACGCGTCCTCCGCTCGACCTCGCCGCCGCGGATCCGCACGGATACGTGGCGGCGCTGGCGCTGGCCTCGGAGTCCGCCGAGCTGCGCGCCCGCGGCGGGTGGGGAGACTTCTGGTGGCTGACGACCGACACCCGCGTGCAAGACTCGCCCTCATGAGCCGGGAGGTCACCGCCGCCGTCGGGAGTGGATTCGCCACCACCGACATGGTGCTCAACATCGGGCCCCAGCACCCGGCCACCCACGGCGTCCTGCGCCTCCGCCTCACCCTCGACGGCGAACGCGTCGTCCATTGCGAGCCGATCATCGGCTACATGCACCGGGGCGTCGAGAAGCTCTTCGAGGTCCGCGACTACCGGCAGATCATCGTCCTCGCCAACCGGCACGACTGGCTCAGCGCGTTCAGCTCCGAGCTGGGTGTGGCCATGGCCGTCGAGGACATGCTCGGCATCGAGGTGCCGGAGCGAGCGACCTGGATCCGCACTCTTCTCGCCGAGCTCAACCGGGTGCTCAACCACTTGATGTTCCTGGGCTCGTACCCGCTCGAGCTCGGCGCCATCACCCCGATCTTCTACGCCTTCCGTGAGCGCGAGACGCTGCAGGAGGTGATGGAGGAGGTCTCCGGCGGCCGGATGCACTACATGTTCAACCGCGTCGGCGGGCTGAAGGAGGACCTCCCGGCCGGATGGCCCGGACGCGCGTCCGCTGCCGTGGCCGCCGTTCGCCGGCGCCTGGCCGACATCGAGGACCTGGTGCTGGGCAACGAGATCTTCGCCGCGCGCACCACCGGCGTCGGCGTGCTCTCGCCCGAGCTCGTGCACGCCTACGGCGTCTCGGGGCCGATCGCGCGCGCCTCCGGATTCGACGTCGACCTGCGCCGCGACGAGCCCTACCTGGCCTATGGCGAGCTGGCCGACACGCTCCGGGTCCCGACCCGGACCGAGGGCGACTGCCACGCCCGCTTCGCGGTGCTCCTCGAGCAGGCCAAGGTCGCACTCGATCTCGCCGACGCCTGCCTCGACCGCATCAGCCAGCTCGCACCGG
Source organism: uncultured Actinomycetota bacterium (assembly GCA_963695295.1). Classification (GTDB taxonomy): domain Bacteria; phylum Actinomycetota; class Actinomycetes; order Propionibacteriales; family Nocardioidaceae; genus Aeromicrobium. The sequence continues at coordinate 962,961 of OY968771.1, forward strand.
GCCCGGTGAACGTCCGACTGCCGAAGATCCTCAAGGCGCCGGAGGGTTCCACCTATGTCTGGACGGAGAACCCGCTCGGGCTCAACGGCTACTACCTCGTCTCCCGCGGCGAGAAGACGCCCTGGCGACTCAAGCTGCGCACCGCCTCGTTCAACAACGTGGCCGTGCTGCCGGAGATCGTCGGCGGCTGCGTCGTGGCCGACCTGGTGGCCGTGCTGGGCTCGATGTTCTTCGTCGTCGGCGACATCGACAAGTAGCTCACCGAATCAGGTCGCGGCCCCGTCGTCCTCGGGTTCGGAGGAGTCGTCCGGCACGAGGTCGACGGCGCGCCTGGCCCGGGTGTCGACGGTGAGCTGGAAGACGTCCGGGCGGTGATAGTGGCCGACCGGGTCGAAGAGTCGTCGCCCCGACGCCACCGCGGCCAGGTCGATCTCGGCGGTCAGGATGCCCTCCTCATGCCGGAGCGGACCGGCGACGACCTCGCCGTTGGGATTGCAGATCACGCTGTTGCCGGGCTCGACCCACTCCGCCTCGTCTCCGTCCGACACGCGCCAGACCCGCTCGCGATCGGGGAAGCCGGCAGGGATCTGGTCGACGCGGAGGCACGGATTCACCCCGATGACCCACACGCGACCTTCCCGGGCGATGTGGCGCATGGTCGCGATCCAGCCGTCGCCTTGGGCGAGTGTGGGCGCGACCCAGATCTCCACTCCCTGGGCGTACTGGTGAAATCGCGCCAGCGGCATGTAGTTCTCCCAGCAGATGAGCCCGCCCACCCGCCCGAGCTCGGTGGGCACCACGTCCAGCATCGACCCGTCGCCCATGCCCCACACCGTGCGTTCGGAACCCGTCGGCATCAGCTTGCGGTGCCGGTTGAGCAGCCGCCCGTCGGGTCCGAAGTACAGGAGCGTGTTGTAGATCGTGGATCCATGGGCTTCGCGCTCGTCGACGCCCACCACCACGTACGCGCCCGCCTCGCGAGCTGCGGCCGCGATCCGGTCGGTGGTCGGGCTCGGAACGACCACGGCCTGGTCGACCAGTCGTGCGAACCATGCCTCGTCGCCGTCCCAGATGGGGACGGCATCGATCCAGATCGGGGTGCCCGGCACGAAGACCTCGGGGAAGACGATCAGCTCGGCGCCCATACCGGCCGCGGTGCCGACGAGCTCGACGACCTTGTCGGTGGTCTCCTCGCGATCCATCAGCACATACGCAGCCTGGACCGCCGCCGCCGTGAAGACTCTGTGCATCGTCCCCGCCCTTCGACCGGTCACTCACGATACGACGAGTCGGGCGGGTCTGGAGCGTCGAAAGTGGCCAAGAGCCTGCAAAATGGCCCGCTGGATGGTGCTCGGGCCCTCGCGCTGGCACCGGCGCGCTCCCCTACACTGTCGGCGTCCCCGACGAGGAGCACGATGGCCTTCCCCGCGACCGTCCCCACGGCGGCCTTCCTGAGTGACGACCACCGCGTCCGGGCCCAGCAGACCCCTGACGATCCGTGCTGGATCTTCGGTGATCGCACGTGGACGTGGGGGTCGGCCTGGCAGGACGTCCAGCGCATGGCCGGTGCCTTGGTCGATGCCGGTGTGGGTCGGGGCGATCGGATCGGATTCCTCGACCGGAACCATCCGGCCATCTTGATGGCGATGCATGCTGCGAGCCTGATCGGCGCGGCCGACGTCGTCCTCGACCCTCGACTCACGCCCGACGAGCTCGCCCACATCCTCGCCGAAGCCGACGTCGGCCTGCTCTTCGTCAGCCACGAGCTGACCGCCGTGGTCGACTCCCTCGGCGGGGCCGCACCGGCGCGGGTCGTCGTCGGCGGTCCGGACGACGAGCTCGACGCCTGGATCCACGCCGGCGAGCCGCTCGACCTGCAGCCCGGCGTCTCCCCCGACGATCCCTGTCTCGTGCTGTACAGCTCCGGCACCACCGGCCGCCCCAAGGGCATCGTGCTGACCCAGCACAACCTGCTCGTCCACACCCAGAACGCCTACACCGAGGTCGGGTGCGGGCCGGGCGACTTCCTGCTGCTGTCGAACGTGATGTTCCACTCCGGCGCGGTGTACGCCGCGGCGTCCGGCGCGGCGGGCGTCATCGTGCCCGACCTGATGCCGGACTCGCTGCTCGATGCGCTGGCGTCCGGCCTCACCCATGCCTTCCTGACGCCGGCAGCGATCGGTCGACTGCACGCGGCCGACCAGCTCGAGCCGTTCGGCCGGCTGCAGCTCGTCCTCTATGGCTGCGCCCCGATGCCGGAGCCCTGGATACGGGCCGCCATGGCGGCGTGGCCTCGAACCCGGCTGGTGCAGATCTACGGGATGACCGAGTGCGTCGGCGTGCTGACCGTGCTCGACGACACCGGCCACCGCGATGCACGCCACCCTGACCGGCTGCGGTCCTGCGGCCGGCCGACCCCGGGCGTCGAGGTCCGGGTCGTCGACCCTGACACGGGGGTGGACGTCGAATCCGGACAGCAGGGCGAGCTGTGGTTCCGCAGCGAGCAGACCACCCCCGGCTACCTGGCCGCCGACGCAGCCACGGCCGCGCTGATCGTGGCGGACGGATGGGTGCGCACCGGGGACATCGGCCGCGTCGACCGCGACGGGTACGTGTTCGTGGAGGACCGGATGAAGGACGTCATCCTCATCAACGGGTGGAACGTGTACGCCGGCGAGACCGAGCGGGTGCTGGCCGGGCACCCCTCCGTACTCGAGTCTGCCGTGATCGGGGTGCCCGATGAGGTGACGGGCGAGGCCGTCAAGGCGATCGTCGTGCCGCGGTCCGGTCATGCGCTGTCGGCGACCGAGCTGACCTCGTTCGCGCAAGCCCGGCTCGGCGAGCACAAGGTTCCCTCCTCCATCGAGCTGGTGGCGTCGCTGCCGCGCAACTCGATGGGCAAGATCGTCAAGCGCACGCTGCGTGAGCCCTACTGGGCCGGCGCCCAGCGTCGGATCTGAGTGGCCGTGGGTCCGGGGTGGATCAAGTCGGCCGTCCGACGGCTCCCGCCCGTCGCACGCCGCGACGAGGCGATCGCCGAGCTGCGCCGGGAGCTGCGTGACCTCCGGGTCGCCACCGCCGACTCGCTCGAGAGGTCGGCCGAGCGCGCCGAACGTGTCCGCGACGAGTTCGCCCGCCGGGCCTCGTTCCAGTCCAGGATTCACCAGGAGCGCCGGCTGCGGCGGCTCGCCAGGGAGGTCGGTGCGCCGTCCACGAGCGTCATCGCGCGCGGAAAGTTCCAGGTGTACGACCTCGTCCGCTCGCACGGCATCGATGTGCCGACCGTGTTCGGTCGGTGGGACGATCCCCGCGACATCCCGTGGCCCGACCTCCCCGATCCGGTGGTCGTCAAGACCGCCTTCGGCACCAGCGCCAAGGGCGTGTGGCCGCTACGCCGGTCCGCCGGCGGATGGCAACCCGTCGGCGACACGACGACGATCACCGAAGCCGAGCTCACGAGCGAGATGACGACGCTCGTCGAGCAGGACACAGTGACGCCCCCGTTCGTCGCCGAGGAGTTCCTCGACGAGGACGGAACCGGCCGCCTCCCGACGGACGTGAAGGTGTACGCGTTCTACGGCGAGGTGCTCATGGTCGTGCTGCGCCGCCCCGGCCGGCTGGGTGAGAAGCCGCGCCTGACGCCGTTCCGGATCATCGACGCGAACGGCGACGACATGGCCGACTTCCAGACCCCGAGCCGGATCGATCCGACGATGCAGGTGCCGGCCCGTCTCCCCGAGGCGGTGGCTGCCGCGGAGCGGCTGTCCGTGGCGATCCGTGCCCCGTTCTCGCGGCTGGACTTCTACTGCATCGGGGACCGAGTGGTGTTCGGGGAGGTGACTCCCCGGCCTGGCGGCTCGGCGTGGCACGGGCCGGTGGTCGATGAGCTGCTCGGCGACGCGTGGGACCGTGCGCAGGTGCGCCTCGCGCGGGACCTCGCCGCGGGGCTGCCGCCGGACCCGCAGCCAGGCGACCAGTAGCGATCACCCGACCTGGTGGGCCTGCAGCCACATCTCGAGCAGGCCGAGCTGCCACAGCACCGTGGATCCCCCGCGGGTCTGCCGCGCGGCCGGCTCGGCGAGCAGGTCCGACACCACCTCGGGCCGGAACAGCCCTCGTCGCGCCGCCGCGGGATCGGTCAGGGCGGCCCGGACGAGCTCGGCGAACGGCGCGTCGAGGTGCCGTAGTTCCGGCACCCGGAAGTATCCCTTGTCACGATCGATCACCGCCGCCGGGAGCACGCGGCGCGCCGCCTCCTTCAAGACGCCCTTGCCGCCGTGGGCGAGCTTGAGCTCGGGCGGCATGGCGGCCGCGAGCTCGACGAGCTCGTGGTCGAGGAACGGCACGCGCGCCTCCACCCCGGACGCCATCATCATGTTGTCGAGCCGCTTGAGCGGGTCGTCAAGAGTGACGCGGGTGTCCATGCGGAGGGCGGCATCGAGCGCGGACGACGCCCCGGGCCGGGCGAAGCTCGCATCGATGAATCGCCGCGGTTCGTCCACCTCGTGGAACCAGGCGGGTTGGAGGAGCGCCGCGAGCTCTCGGTGGCTGGGATCGAGCAGGGACCCGGCGTAGGCAGCCGCGGCGTCTTCCCTCACAACGCCGGCCAGCTCCGGATACCAGCGATAGCCGGCCAGCAGCTCGTCGGCACCTTGTCCGCCCATGACGACCTTGACGTGCTTCGACACCTCGTCGGCGAGCAGGAAGAACCCGAGGCAGTCGGGGCTGACCATCGGTTCGCTCATCGAGGACACCATCCCGGCGAGTCCGTGCCGGAGGCGATCGGACGACGCCTCGATCCGGTGGTGGTCGGTGGAGAAGTGGCGCGCCACCTGGTCGGAGTACGCGAACTCATCACCGTGGTGACCGCCCATCGACCGGAAGCCGATGCTGAACGTCGGGAGGTTGTCGTGACCGGCCTCGGCCGACAGGGCGACGAGCAGGGAGGAGTCGATCCCCCCGGACAGGAGGACGCCCGACCGGGACGTCGGCCACGAATCGGCGGCGCACCGACACACGCAGCGCGTCGAGGAGGGCGTCCTGCCAATCCTGCTCGGACCAGCCGGCTCGCTCGGGTGTTCGCTCGAACCGGACGTCCCAGTAGACCGTGTCGCGGGTGGTGCCGTCCGACTCGATCTCGCGGACGGTGGCGGGGGGCAGTCTCCGCACGCCGGTGAGCATGGTCCGAGGCGCGGGGACGATCGCGTTGAGGCTGAGGTAGTGACTCAGGGCGACGACATCGATCGACGTGTCGACGCCGCCGGCCGCCAGGAGCGCCGGAAGCGTCGAGGCGAACCGCAGCCGCTCGGCTTGATGGTCGACGTACAGGGGCTTGACGCCGAGCCGGTCCCGCGCGAGCACCACGCGACCGGACTCGTGCTCGACGATCGCGAAGGCGAACATCCCGTGAAAGTGCTCGACGCACCGAATGCCCCACTGGGCGTAGGCCTTCAGGATCACTTCGGTGTCAGAACGGGAGCCGAACGTGTGCCCGAGTCCTTCCAGCTCGGCTGCTACGCCGGGGTGGCGTCCGCGGCCTCGTCGTCGTCCTCGGGCAGGCGGCAGGCTCGTTCGAGGAGCAGCGCGGCGATGAGCAGCAGGATGCCGGCGCCGGCCGCCACTCCCCCGTGCAGCGCACGCGCCTGCCCGAGCGGGGTGTCCAGATCGCCCAGGAAGGTGGCTGCGAACCCGCCGTAGCCGCCGGCGAACAGGGCGCCGACGATCGCGCACGACCGCGACAGCGCCAGCATCTTGACGCCGTGGTCGGAGGTCATCCGTTCGTGCTTCTTGTGCAGGCTCTGCCAGGTGCTCCACGCCAAGGCGCCGACGACGAGGGCCACGACGGCCAAGGTCGTGGCCGGGCCCCAACCGACCTGCGGAGGGTTCGCGTCGAGGCGAACGGCCACGGGACGCACGAGCAGCCCGATCACGAGGCCGATCGTGAACACGGCCGCAACGAGGACGGGCGACGTGCGCCGCAGCACGGGCCTCACAAAATGATCTCGAGGTCCTCGCGCTGGTGGACTCCGGACGTGTCGACGTCACTGATGAGGTCGGCGATGAAGCCCTGACCGGGGATCTCGCCCTCGGGGTCGATCTCCAGCCATGGCACGAGGACGAAGCCACGCAGGTGCGCACGCGGGTGGGGCAGCTTGAGCTGGTCGTCGTCGCAGACGCGCTGGCCGACGACCAGGAGGTCGACGTCGAGCGTGCGCGGTGCGCCCGGCTCGGATCGTTCGCGGCCGAACGCCTCCTCGATGGCGAGGGCCCGGTCGAGCAGGGTGTGGACCGTCAGCGTGGTGTCGATGAGCACGACGGCGTTGAGGAACTCGCCGGACCCGAACGAGGCGTCGACCGGCACGGTCTCATAGACCGAGGAGATCGCGACGATGGTGACCTCGGGGGTGTCCTCGAGGGCGGCGACCGCGGACTGAAGGCGATTGAGCCGGTCACCGAGGTTCGAGCCGAGCGCCAGGACCGCCTGCCGGATGGGTCGCATCCCGCCGGTCATGGTGTCGGCGTCCAGCACGTACGGGGTGGGCGACTCGGTCACTGCTTGCTCCGCTCTATCGTGACGCTGACGTCGTGGAACGTCACCGCGATGGGCGCTTCGGGCTTGTGCACCGTCACGCTAGCCCATCGCACTGGGGGTCGTGACAAGCACAAGTCCACCATACGGAGCGCGAGGGACTCAATGAGGTCCACGGGCTCCCCGGCGAGCACATCGTGCACGTCCTGGGCCAGCCGGCCGTAGTCGACCGTCGCGTCCAGGTCGTCTCCCTCGGCGGCCGCCGAGAGGTCGAGCCCCAGGCTCACGTCGGCCACGAACAGCTGCCCGTCGCGGCGTTCGTGGTCGAACACGCCATGGCGACCGCGCGCGGCGATGCCCCGCAGGTCGATGCGGTCGAGCCCGTCCGGAATGCTCATGCATCCTCCGCGGGGGCGATGTCGAGCACCGGTGAGGCGTGGCGCGACCAGAACCGCCAGCCGCCGGTGCCGCGGTCGCGCACGAGGATGCTCGTGCACACCGCCTTGCCCCCGGTGAAGGACTCCGCCGAGGCCATCCCCTCGCCGGACAGGATGTTCTCGGTGCACGTGACGACCGCCGTGTCGGGGTCGGCCGAGCCCGGCGGCATGGTGGCGACGTCCACGTCGGTGAGGAAGAACTGGATGTAGCCGACGTTCGCCATCAGCACCGTCCACGACCGCAAGACCGCCTCGGTGCCCCTCAGCTGCTCGGCGCCGGGATGGATGCACGAGGTGTCGACGTCGTCGACCCACAGCGACGTCATCAGGTCGAGGTCGCCGGTCTCGACCGCGTCGTAGAACGCGCGGTGCGTGCCGAGGACGTCGTTCACCGGACCTCCTCGGCGAGGCGGGCGACCACCCGGACGGCGTCCGCCGTGGCCGCCGGCTCATGCACCCGCACGCACCAGGCCCCGGCCAACGCGCAGAGGGCGGAGATCGCGGTCGTGGCGGCCTCGCGCTGGTCGGTGGGCCGGAGCTCGCCGGACTCGGCCACGAGCAGCTCGCCGAGGAACCGCTTGCGGCTGGCCGCGACGAGGAGCGGGTAGCCGAGGGCCGTGAAGGCTTCGAGGTGGGCGAGCACGGTCCAGTTCTGGGCACCGGTCTTGGAGAAGCCGAGGCCGGGATCGATCACGACCTGCTCGGGCTGCACACCCGCCGCGAGCGCCGCCTCGACCTGGTGCGTCAGCTCGGCCACGACGTCGGCGACGACGTCGTCGTACTGGGTCAGCTTCTGCATGGCCTCGGCATGGCCCCGCCAGTGCATCAGGACGATCGGGCAGCCCGACTCGGCGGCGACCCGGGTCATGCGCTCGTCGGCGCGGCCGCCGGAGACGTCGTTGATGACGGCGGCGCCGGCCTCGAGCGCGCGGACCGCGACCTCGGCCCGCATCGTGTCGACCGAGACCGTGACGCCCTCGGCCACGAGGCCCGTGACGACCGGGATGATCCGGTGCAGCTCCTCCTCGGCGTCGATGCGCAGCGCGCCGGGCCGGGTGGACTCCCCGCCGACGTCGACGAGGTCCGCGCCCTGCTCGATGAGATCGAGACCGTGCCGGATCGCGGTCTCGGCGTCGAGCCACTTGCCGCCGTCGGAGAAGGAGTCGGGGGTGACGTTCACGACCCCCATGACCCGGCACCGGCCGGACCTGTCCAGCAGCGGCAGGGTCACCGGCGACCCTGGGACGTGATGAGCCCCATCGCCTCGGCGCGGGTGGCGGGGTCGCGCAGCTGGCCGCGCACCGCGCTGGTGATCGTCTTGGCGCCCACCTTGCGCACCCCGCGCATCGACATGCACAGGTGCTCGGCCTCGATGACGACGATGACGCCGCGAGGCTTGAGCGCGTCGGAGAGGGCGTCGGCGATCTGGGTGGTGAGCCGCTCCTGCACCTGTGGGCGGCGCGCGTAGATGTCGACCAGGCGGGCGAGCTTGGACAGTCCGGTGATGTGGCCGTGCTCGCTCGGGATGTAGCCGACATGCGCCGCGCCGACGAACGGCACCAGGTGGTGCTCGCACATCGACCACAGCTCGATGTCCTTGACGAGCACCAGCTCGTCGTGGCCGGCGTCGAAGGTGGCGCTGAGCGCCTCACGCGGGTCCTGGTCGAGGCCGACCAGCAGCTCGGCATAGGCCTTGGCCACCCGGCGCGGGGTGTCGCGCAGCCCGTCGCGCTCCGGGTCCTCGCCGATCGCGATCAACAGCTCGCGGATCGCCGCCTCGGCCCGGGGCAGGTCGACGCTCACGACTCGTCCACCCGCTCGCTCTCGGAGCTTCCCGGCATGGGGGCGTCCGGACCGGTGTCGGGACCGATGACGTGCCCCACCTCGGGCTGGCGACCGTTGGTCGAGCCCTCGACCGGCGGAAGGGTGGACGGGACGCGCGTCTCCGAGCCCGTCCAGGCCGGTCGGATCTCGCGGCGGCGCAGCGGCTCGAAGATCTCGGCGACCTCGGCCTTGTCCAGCGTCTCCCGCTCCAGCAGCTCGACCACCAGCGCGTCGAGCACGTCGCGGTTCTCCTCCAAGATGTCGAAGGCCTCCTGGTGGGCCTGCGAGATGAGCTTGTTGATCTCCTCGTCGACGATCGCCGCCACGGCCTCGGAGTAGTTGCGCGCGTGGCCGATGTCGCGGCCGAGGAACGGCTGGCTCTCGTTCTCGCCCAGCCGGACTGCTCCGAGCCGCTCGGTCATGCCGTACTGCGTGACCATGGCCCGGGCCAGGGTGGTGGCCTTCTCGATGTCGTTGCCCGCGCCCGTGGTCGGGTTGTGGAAGACGAGCTCCTCGGCCGCCCGGCCACCCATCATGTACGCGAGCTTGTCCAGCAGCTCGGCGCGCGTCTGGGAGTACTTGTCCTCGTCGGGCAGGACCATCGTGTAGCCGAGGGCACGGCCTCGCGGCAGGATCGTGATCTTGTGCACGGGGTCGCTCTGCGGCAGCGCCGCGGCCACCAGCGCGTGGCCGCCCTCGTGGTACGCGGTGATCTTGCGCTCGTGGTCGTTCATCAGCCGGGTGCGCTTCTGCGGGCCCGCCATGACGCGGTCGATGGCTTCGTCGAGCGCCGCGTCGGTGATGGTCTTCTGGTTGGTGCGCGCGGTGAGCAGGGCGGCCTCGTTGAGCACGTTGGCGAGGTCGGCGCCGCTGAAGCCCGGAGTGCGCCGCCCGACCGCCTCCAGGTCGACCCCCGGGGCGATCGGCTTGCCGCGGGCGTGGACCCGCAGGATCTGCGTGCGCCCCTGGAGGTCGGGGGCCTCGACGCCGATCTGCCGGTCGAACCGACCGGGGCGCAGCAGCGCGGGGTCGAGCACGTCGGGACGGTTGGTGGCGGCGATGAGGATGACGCCGCCGCGGACGTCGAAGCCGTCCATCTCGACCAACAGCTGGTTGAGGGTCTGCTCGCGCTCGTCGTGGCCGCCGCCCATGCCGGTGCCGCGGTGGCGTCCGACCGCGTCGATCTCGTCGATGAAGACGATGGCCGGAGCGTTCTCCTTGGCCTGCTCGAACAGGTCGCGCACGCGGCTCGCGCCGACGCCCACGAACATCTCGACGAAGTCGGAGCCGGAGATGGAGTAGAACGGAACGCCGGCCTCACCGGCGACGGCCCGGGCGAGCAGGGTCTTGCCGGTGCCGGGCGGCCCGTAGAGCAGCACGCCCTTGGGGATCTTGGCGCCGACGGCCTGGAACTTGGCCGGCTCCTGCAGGAACTCCTTGATCTCGCCGAGCTCCTCGATCGCCTCGTCGCAGCCGGCGACGTCGGCGAACGTGGTCTTGGGGGTGTCCTTGGTGATGAGCTTGGCGCGCGACTTGGCGAACTGCATGACACGTCCGCCGCCGCCCTGCATGTTGTTGAGGAAGAACAGCAGCAGGCCGAAGATCAGCAGGATCGGCAGGAAGCTGACCAGGAAGCCGACGAACGCGTTCTGTTTCGGCACCTCGACGTCGAACGTCTTGAGCTTCTTGTCGGACACCGCCTTCTCCGCCTGCTCGACCAGCCGGGTGCCCTGGTCGCCGAGCCACTTGGCGCGCACCTTCTTGCCGTCGGTGAGGGTGGCCTGGATCTCCTGGTCGCCCTCGACGAAGGTGACGTCCTTGACCTTGCCGTCGTCGAGGTAGGTGACCATCGTGGCGGTGCGGATCTCGCGGAATCCGCTGGTGGGACCGGACAGCTGGATGACCGTGATCACGACGAGCGTGATGACGATGATCCACATCAACGGGCCCCGGAACAGGCGCTTGGCATTCATTGACGGCAGTGGGGAGAACCCACTCCTCCTCGGGATTCGACGGGCAGTTAGACGGTACACGCAGCCCCGTCACCAGGAGAACGCACAGCCCGGGGGTGAACGTTCCCCTCGGCCGGTCGATCGGCCGACGGTAGCCTGTGGACGATGGCCGCCCGGTTCCTCCGCACCACCTTTCGACGCCTGCCGCCCGTGTCGCGCCGCGACGACCGCATCGCCAGGCTGAAACGGCGGCTGGCGAACCGGGCGCGGGTCGAGGAACAGTCCTTCGAGGTGCCGTCGTTTCGTCGCTATGTCTACGCGGAGCGCCGGATCGGCGCGCACCTGCGCGACATCGACCCCGGCGACCGCGGGCAGGTCGTCACCCACAAGCTGAAGTCGTACGCGTTCGCTCGGTCACACGGGGTGGCCGTGCCCGAGATCTTCGGGCTCTGGGACCGTCCCGCCGACATCACCTGGGACGAGCTGCCGGACGCGGTCGTGATCAAGAGTGTGCGTGGGAGGTCGGCGCGGGGAGTCCTGCCGTTGCGCCGCTCGCCCGGAGGCTGGACACCGGTGACCCGCGCCACCGAGCTGACCTCGGCGGAGCTGGCGGCCAGTCTCCAAGCGCAGGAGGATGCCGACCGGATCGGCGGCCCGTACTTCGCCGAGGAGCTCCTGGGCGACGGCGATGGACTCCCGGTGGACGTCAAGGTGCACGCGTTCTTCGGCGAGATCAGCCACGTGCTGCTGCGCCGCGCCGCCATCCACCAAGATCCCCGGGCCACTGCGTTCCGGGTGATCCTCGCCGACGGCTCCGACCCGGGACCGGTGCTCCGCGGACTTCGGCACGACCACGACATCCCGGTCCCCTCGAACCTCGGGGCGCTGATGGAGGTCGCGTCGCGGCTCTCCCGCGCCATCCCCCGACCGTTCATCCGGGTCGACCTGTACGACGTCGACGGCCGGATCGTGTTCGGCGAGCTCACGCCCCGCCCGGGACACCTGATGGACTACGGGCCCCGGCTCGATGAGCACATCGGACACTTCTGGGAACGGGCGCAGGCCCGGGTGCTCGCCGACGCCCTGCTCGGAGTGGGTCCGGCGATACAGTTCGGCCCGGGGCCGCGCGAGCTCATCGTCGATGGGCAGCCCTACATCCCGGACGGAGCCTCGGCACCATGACTCCCAACCCGGTCCGCTCAGCCAACTCGCGATGAGCCGATCCCTGCTCCGGTCGTGGTTCCGGCGGCTTCCGCCGGTCGCCCGCCGTGACCAGCGCGTCGCGGTGCTCACCCGCCGCGTCCAGGAGCTCGGCGACGCGAACGCCCGGCTCGACCACGAGCTGACGAGCGGCGAACAGCTGACGCGACCCTCCTACCGGGCGCGGATCCATGCGGAGCGCCGCCTGCGAGCGCTGGCTCTGGAGATGGACGTGCCATCGACGAACGTGATCCGGCACGGCAAGTTCTACGTCTACGAGCTGGCGCGATCGCATGGCATCGACGTGCCCGAGCAGTACGGCCGGTGGGACGACCCCGCGGACATCGCCTGGGACGACCTTCCCGACCGCGTCGTCATCAAGAGCGCCTTCAGCAGCTGCGTCACGGGGCGTCTTCCCGCTGCGGCGCACCGACTCGGGCTGGGAGGTCATCTCCAGGCAGGCGGTCATGACCGTCGACGAGCTGGTCGCCACCTTGACCGACCTCGCGGCGACCGGACGCGCCCGTCCGCCCTTCGCCGCCGAGGAGTTCCTCGACCAGGACGGCACCGGCGGTCATCTGCCGCTCGAGGTGCGAGCCCTCTCGTTCTACGGGGAGGTGCCCCTGGTCGCGCTCCGGCAGACGCGCGAGCACGGCAACATCGGGTCGACGTCCTGGCGCTACGTCGACCGCACCGGGGCCGACGTGCTCGACGGCCACCCCCGGCTCGTCATCGACCAGTCCATCGCGGTGCCGACGGCGCTCGAGGAGCTCTGTGACCTCGCCTCGCGCCTGTCGGTGGCGATCCGTGCCCCGTTCTCGCGGATCGACATGTACCAGGTCGGCGAGCGGACCGTGTTCGGCGAGGTGACGCCCCGGCCCGGCGGACCCCAGTGGTTCGGGGCGGAGACCGACATGTGGCTGGGCGCGGCCTGGGAGCGGGCGCTGGCGCGGCTCGCCCGGGACGTCGCCCAGGGGATGTCGCCCGAACCGGAGTTCGGACCGCACGGGCGCGAGGCGCCCCGCTAGTCTGGCCGCCGTGCCCAAACCCCTCGCCGGCGCACGGGCCGGCGGCTCAGCACTCGATCCGGCCAGTCTCGGCCGGGCGCTCCTGGAGTCCGACCGCCGCTACTTCGAGCTGGGCGCGCTGCGCCAGACGCTCCCCGGCGCCGAGATGCTGTGGCTGGACGGCATGGCCGACCTCCCGGCGGCGGGCGTCGTCCATCGCGTGGTCCCGTCCGCGGCGGACGACCCGGCCACCTGGGTCGATGAGGTGACGTCGGCGATGCGTCGTGCGGGCTTCCGGTACGGCCGCATCTACCTCGACGAGCCGTCCGAGCCGTTGGAGGACCAGCTCGTCGCCGATGGCTGGACGATGCGCCGCGAACCAGGCCTGGTCTCCCTCGACACCGTTCCCAAGCGCCCGGAAGGGATCGAGCTCGTCCCGGTGCGGACCGACGCCGACTGGGCGGCCAAGGAGGACGTCCACCGGGCCGACGCCGCGCGGCCGGACGGGCACGACGCACCGGCGTCCCGCTGGGTGGAGATGGAGCAGGTCCGGGTCGCGACCGGCGAGCTCGACCCCTGGCTGGTCGTCCGCGACGGGATCGTCTGCGGAACGGTCTGCTCGATGAGCGACGACGTCATCCTGCGGAACAAGAATCTCGTCGTCCACCCGGACCATCGCCGCACCGGCGTCGGGCTGGGCGTCCTCGCGACACTCGACGACATGGCTCGCGCCCGCGGGCTCGTCATGGGCACCTTCTCCGTCGCTGGTGAGGACGGTTCGCACCTGTATCGTGCCGCCCAGATGAGCACCGTCGTGGAGCAACGTGAATGGAGCCGACCCTTGGAGGGACATGACTGACCAACCGACCTGGCTCGACGGCTACCGCGAGCGTGGCTTCGTGCGCGTTCCCGCGGTCATCGACGCCGACGAGGTCGAGGAGCTGGCCAGTGAGTGCGACCGCCTGGCCGAGCTGCCCGGTGTGCTCGACCCCAACAACCTCCGCACCCGCGTGACCGCATCGGCACCCCGGGCGGTCGAGCGCACCGTCGACCGCATCGACCCGGTCACCGATCTCTCGCCTCTCATCGCCCGCCTGACCGTGGACGAGCGCATCACGACTCCGATCACGGCCGCCGTCGGTGAGACCGCCGTCCTGTTCAAGGACAAGGTGATCCTCAAACCGCCCGGCGCCGACGGATACGCGATGCACCAGGACGCGGCCTACTGGGTCGAACGGCAGCCGCCGGCGAAGGGCGTCGTCGCCATGCTCGCCGTCGATGCCAGCGGTCCGGAGAACGGGGCCCTCGAGCTCGTGCCCGGCATGCAGCAGCGGCTGCTCACTCCCGAAGGCGAGCCCACCGACCTCGACCCTGCGGATCTCCCGCCGCCGGTCACCGTGCCACTCGACCCCGGCGACCTGGTGATCTTCTCGCTCCTGACGCCGCATCGCTCCGGGAGCAACCGGTCGACGTCGTCGCGGCGGGCGCTGTTCTTCACCTTCTTCCCCGCCAGCGCCGAGATGGATCGAGCCGCCTACTACGCGGCCACGCGGCAGCGGCTGCTCGAACAGCTCCCGCCCGAGCGGCAGGCCCAGGCCGTCTTTCGCTGACCCGTCGAACCGGCTCAGGAGTACACGTGCGGCGCGAGCGTGCCGATGCAGCGCAGGTTGCGGTAGCGCTCGGCGTAGTCGAGGCCGTATCCGACCACGAACGAGTTCGGGATGTCGAACCCGACGTAGCTGAGGTCGACCTCCATCTTCAGGGCCTCCGGCTTGCGCAGCAGGGTGGCGATCTCCACGGAGGCCGGACCGCGTGACCGCAGGTTCGCGATCAGCCACGACAGGGTGAGCCCGGTGTCGACGATGTCCTCCACCACGAGCACGTGGCGGCCGGCGATGTCGGTGTCGAGGTCCTTGAGGATGCGGACGACACCGGAGGACTTGGTGCCCGACCCGTAGGAGGAGATGGCCATCCAGTCCATCTCGACGTGGCGATCGAGGCTGCGCGCGAGGTCGGCCATCACCATGACGGCGCCCTTGAGGACACCGACGAGGAGGAGGTCCTTGCCCTCGTAGTCGAGCTCGATCTGGGTGGCCATCTCACGGAGGCGAGCGGTGATCTGTTCCTCGGTGTACAGGATCTGATCGAGGTCGAGCTCCTCCTCGACGTGCTTCTGGTCCACGGGCTCAGCCTGCCACAGGGGTGGGGGCGAACTTCAGTGCATCCCCGACGCGGGACGCGCTGATGCGACCGGGCAGCTCGACGCGCAGCTGGCCGTGCCAGTCGGTGACCAGGCGGTCCAGCTCGCCGAGGTGGACGGCGGCCAGCTCGGATCGGTCGGCTCCGGCCTCGAGGGCGGCTCGGCGCAGGACGCGTGAGCGCAGGGCGGGTGGCAGCGCCGCGAGGACCGGCAGGTCGCACGGGTCGGCGACCTCCGCCGCGAGTTCGTCGAGCAGGGTGGAGTCGGCGCGCACCTGGTCGGCCGTGCGGGCGAGCGCCTCCGCCACGCCACCACCGAGCACGTCCTCCAGCAGCGGCAGCGCCTCGTGCCGCAGGCGATTGCGGCGGAACGCGGGCTCGGTGTTGTGCGGGTCGTCCCACCAGGTGAGTCCCGATGCGGTGCAGATGCGTTCGGTGTCGGCGCGCCGGAGGCCGAGGAAGGGGCGCCGGATGAGGCCGTCGACGGCGGGCATGCCGGCCAGCGACCGCGGGCCCGAACCGCGCCCGAGGCCGAGCAGGACGGTCTCGGCCTGGTCGTCGAGGGTGTGGCCGAGCAGCACGGCCGCGGCCGGGCGCGCGCGCAGGACGGCGAGTCGGGCGTCGCGGGCCGCGGCTTCCGGCCCGCCGTCGGTGCCCACCTCCACCGGCACCACCTCGGCCTCGAGGCCGAGCGACCGTGCCTGCTCGGCGGCTCGCGCCGCGACGTCCGCCGAATCGTCTTGCAGGCCGTGGTCGATGACGACCGCCCCGCCCTGCCAGCCGGCACGGGTGGAGACGAACGCCAGGCAGGCCGCGAGGGCGAGTGAGTCGGCTCCGCCGCTCAGCGCGACGTCGACCCGAGACCCTGGATCGAGGTCCGCCAGAGCGGCACGCAGACGGCGGCGACCGTCAGCGACCGCCGGGTCGAGCCGGCCGTCCACGGCATCACCCGTGGACGCGGGCGATCCAGGCATCCGGGTCGAGGATGTCGGACCGCGTGGGCAGGTTGGCCGGCCCGGCCCAGACGGCGTTGAAGCCGCTGAGCCCCACCCGGTCGTTGACCGCGCGCACGAAGACCGCGCCGTCACGGTACTGGCGCATCTTGGACTCCAGCCCGAGCAGTCGCCGAATCAGCCGGTCGACGCCGCCGGTGCCCTTGCGGCGCTGGTCGAACTTGCGGCGGATCTCCGCCACCGACGGGATGACGTCCGGCCCGACCCCGTCCATGACGACGTCGGCGTGCCCCTCCAGCAGCGACATGATGCCGGTGAGCTGGTCGACGATCGCGCGTTGCCGTTCGTTCTGGAACAGGTCGGCCAGCGAGGCGTCGGACTCCCCGCGAACGATCCGCACCAGGTCGCCGAGGCCTTCGGACACGAACCGGCTGACGGCGGACGCGTCCAGCTCGGTGGCGTCGACGAACTCGCCGATCAGGGAGCGCATGTGGTCGCGCATCCACGGCACCGCCGTGAACTGCACGCGGTGGGTCTCCTCGTGCAGGCAGACCCAGAGACGGAAGTCGCGAGGGTCGACGGCGAGCTGCCGCTCCGCCTGCACGATGTTCGGCGCGACCAGCAGGAGGCGCCCCGCGGAGTCGCCACCACCGTCCCAGAACGGGTCGAACTGACCGAGCACCTTGCCGGACATGAACGACATCAGCGCGCCGATCTCGGCGCCACTGAGCTTCGAGCCGAACATGCGGGCGGCCCCGCTCGGCGTCTTGCCCTCGCTCTCGAGGCGGGTCAGCACCGGTTCGACGAGGAGGCGGAACGTGGCCAGGTTGGCCTCCACCCACCGGCGCCGGTCGACCACCAGCACCGGCGCATCCGCCGTCCGCGCCTGCAGGCCGGTGAACTCGCGCACCGGCGCCTCGGACGCCGCAGCGGCCTCCCGGAGCTCGGCCACGACATCGGCCACCTCGGCCGGCCCCAGATCCGGCCCGGGGCGAGACAGCCGAGTCGCGGTCTGGAGCGCGACGTTCCAGTCGATCATGGGGCCTACGGTACGCGGCGGCTGGTGGTCGGCCCGGGGCGCGGTTTACCACGGTCCCGTGGGAAACGCCCTGTTCCCCGGGCAAATCTGCCGAGGGAGGTGAGTGTTTACCACGGGACCGTGGTAAACCGCTGCCGGATTCAGCGCGAGCAGGTGCACTCGGCGAGCGCGGCGGCCACCCGGTCGAGGGCGTCCTCGGTGACGAACGGATTGACCGACTTGGTGGCGTCGGTCATCACGGCGAAGGCGATCGGGGTGCCGGCGCGGTCGGTGACGTAGCCCGCGAGGGAGTGGACGCCGGTCAGCGTCCCGCTCTTGCCTCGCACGACGCCGCGTCCGGACTCGGCCTTCGCGAAGCGGCGGGCGAGGGTGCCGGTGAAGCCGCCGACGGCGAGGTCGGACACGAGGCGGTCCGTCCTGTCCTCGCTCGCTGCCGCCGCGACGACCTCGGCGAGGGTCTGCGGGGAGATGCGGTTCTCGCGGGAGAGGCCGCTGCCGTCGTGGAGCACGAGCCCGGTGGTGTCGATCTCGAGCCGCTCGAGCACGTCGCGCACCGCCTCCACGCCGCCTTCGAACGTGGGCGGGAGACCGGCGCCGATCGCGACTTGGCGGAGCAGCGACTCGGCCGCCTCGTTGTCGCTCTGGGCGATCATCGACTCCACGATCTGCGCCACCGTGGCACTCCGCACCACGGCGATCGGGTCGGACACGGTCGGCGCCTTGGTCTCGATCGGCGAGTTGACGACGTCGATGCCGCGACGCTCGAGCTGCCGGGCGAACAGCTCTGCCGTCGCCTTGGACGGGTAGTCGACCCGGGTGCCGTCGATCGCTCCCCCGTCGACCATCAGCGCGCTGACCGGCGTGACGATCCGCTGGCCGATGTACGACTTCTCCCAGGTCGGGCTCGCCCTGGGCCCCATGAACAGAGAGGTCTCGTAGTCGAGGCGGACGGCAGTCGTACCGCTGCGACGGAGCTCGGCGGCAGCCTGCGTGGCCAGCGACCGAAGATCGGCGTTGACGGCGTAGACCTTCTGGCGGGGCAGCCTCGTGGCGAGGTAGGGGTCGCCCCCGCCGATCAGGACGATCCGGTCGTTCTTGCGAATCACCCGCGTGCTGAACCGCAGCTGGGGGTCGAGCACGGTCAACGCGGCGAGCCCGGTGAGCAGCTTGGTGGTGGAGGCGGGCACGTAGGCGTCGTCGCCGATCGAGCTCACGGTCTCGCCCGTTGACGGGTCGACCGCGGCGAAGCCGACGCGTCGGCCGAGGTCTTCGGAGCCGAGCTCGTCGCGGACGGCCGCCTCGATCGCGGCTGGGTCCAGGCGGCCGGGCGTCGCCTCCCGAGGATCGGCAGGCCCCGGCAATCCGTCGCGAGCCAGCGCGTCCGGCGTCGACATCGCGGACGGGTCGCAGTCGCCGCCACAGATCAGCGCGTTGAGCGATCCCCTCGACCACAACGCGCTCGCCCCCGCGGCCACGCCGACGAGGAGAAGCACCACGGCCACCAAGGCGACAGCGCTCGTTCCCCGCTTCACCCTGCCCTCCGGCTGCTCCGTCACATGCGCCAGACTAGGAGACGTGATTTTCGACGTGACCGTGGAGATCCCCAAAGGGGAGCGCAACAAGTACGAGGTCGATCACGAGACCCATCGCATCCGTCTCGATCGCACCCTGTTCACGGCGACTCAGTACCCCGCCGACTACGGCTACATCGACGAGACCCTCGGTCTGGACGGCGACCCGCTCGACGCCCTCGTGCTGCTGCTCTCGCCCACCTTCCCCGGCTGCGTCATCTCCGCTCGCGCGATCGGGATGTTCCGCATGACCGACGAGGCCGGCGGTGACGACAAGGTGCTCTGCGTCCCGGCCAGGGACCCGACGGCAGGAACACCTCCAGGACATCCGCCACGTGCCCGAGTTCGACCGTCTGGAGATCGAGCACTTCTTCACCGTCTACAAGGACCTCGAGCCGGGCAAGTCGGTCGAGGGATCCAGCTGGGTCGGACGCGTGGAGGCCGAGGCCGAGATCCAGGCCAGCTATCAGCGGTTCAAGGACAACGGCGGCTACTAGAACGGGGTGCGGCCGATGAAGGCCAGCATCCGCGTCTGCACGTCCGCGTCGGCAGGAACGTCGACCCTCGGCCCGTACTGACCGCTCGAGCGCAGGATGTCATCGATCGGCTCCATGCCGGCGAGCAGCTCGGCACACTTCCTCGGGTCGAGCGTCTCGTCCTGGCCGGTGGCTCGGGCAGAGGTCCCAGGTGTGCATGAAGACGTCGGAGGTGTAGAACCGGTCGATCGCCTGGTCGAGCGGCACCGTGCCGATGTGCGGGTTCGACAGGACCCGACCGGCGGTGGCAGGGTCGTCGAGCACCGCCTGGACCGAGTCGCTGTGCACCTGCCACGCGGCCACGGGGTCGACGTCGACCGAGGGCCCACGCTCCAGCCGGACCCCGGCCCCGGCCTCGAGGAACCCGGGAAACCACTCGATCAGGTGCCGCACGACGTCGCGCGCCAGCCAGCCCTCGACCGGTGACGGGTTGTCCCACCGCTCGGCCGGCGCGCCGCGGACGCGATCGGTGAAGGCGCCGGCGATCCAGCGGTGCTCCTCTGCCGGGGTCACCGGCTGACGCCCCGCAAGCAGCACGCGCATCGTCTGACCGAAGACGTCGACGTCGATCGTCGGGTCGAGCGACCGCATCGCGCCCAGACCGATACCGAGGCTGAGCAAGGCGACGGCTGCTTGCCGGGCGCCCATCGGCAGCTCGATACCGGCCTCCTGCGTGACCCGCTCGATCAGCTGGGCCAGGGCTTCGGAGATCTCGCGGTGCCGTTTGACCAGCTCGCCGGCCACGTACGGACTCTTCCGGGCCACGGCGGCGAACTCGACCTCGAGCGCCGTCCACCGCGGCTGGCCGAGGCCCTCGCGCGCCCAGGCGGTGAACGCGTCGATGCGGCCGTCGAGGTCGGTGTCGGCGGTGAAGGCCTCGATGACCCCCTCGATCTGCTCGTCGTGGATGCTGTCGAGCACCGCCATGCAGAGCTCCTCCTTGCCGGAGAAGTTGGAGTAGACCGCCCCCTTGGAGAACCCGGCGGCGACGGCGACCTTGTCCAGCGAGCTCGCCGCGTAGCCGACGTCGAGGAACATCTCGCGGGCGACCGCGATGAGCTTCTCGCGCGTCTGGGCCTGGCGCTGCGCCCGACTCGTGCGGGCCTGGGCCGTGTCCACCGGGGTCGTCACCATGCTCTCCTCACGTCAGCGACGTCACATTGGCACCACTTACAGATACCGATAGTATCCGAAACTATGATCAGCACCGACGTTCTCGTCATCGGCACGGGGTTCTCCGGCATGGGCGCCGCCATGAAGCTGCGCGACGCCGGGCGCGAGGACTTCATCGTGCTCGAGAAGGCGCAGGACATCGGCGGCACCTGGCGGGACAACACCTACCCCGGCTGCGAGTGCGACATCCCCAGCCACATGTACTCCTTCTCCTACGAGCTGAACGACGACTGGAGCAAGAGCTTCTCCGGCCAGGAGGAGATCTGGGCCTACATGCGCAAGGTCGCCGACGAGCAGGGCATCCGCAAGTACATCCGGTTCGGGGTCGAGGTCACCGGCGCCGAGTGGGACGAGGATCGCCAGCGCTGGACGGTCCACACGACCGACGGCGACGACTACGACGCGCGTGTCGTCATCGCCGGCGTCGGCGGGCTGCACATCCCCAACATCCCCGAGATCGCCGGCGCCGACACGTTCGCCGGTCCCCGCTTCCACTCCGCCGAGTGGGACCACGAGGTCGACCTGCGGGACAAGAGAGGTCGTCGTCATCGGCACCGGCGCGAGCGCCATCCAGTTCATCCCGATCATCGCGCAGGAGACGTCGCACCTCACCGTCTTCCAGCGCACACCCCCGTGGGTGCTCCCCAAGAAGGACCGCCCGACACCGGAGTGGCGCAAGGCGATGTTCGCCCGGGTCCCGGGCGCGACGCGGCTCTACCGCAACGCGCTGTACTGGGCGCTGGAGGCGCGCGCCATCGCCTTCAACGGCCACCTCAACGTGCTGCCGCTCGCCGAGCGGATCGTCAAGCGCTACCTGGAGAAGAAGATTCCGGACGCCGAGCTCCGCGCCAAGCTGACTCCGGACTACCGACTTGGCTGCAAGCGCGTGCTGCAGTCGAACACGTACTACGAGACGTACCTGCGCGACGACGTGACGCTGAGCACCGACGGCGTGCGCGAGATCGTCAGCGACGGCGTCATCGACGGCAACGGCGTCAAGCACGAGGCCGACATCATCATCTACGGCACCGGCTTCCACGTCATCGACGCCTTCGACTACCTCGACATCAAGGGTCGGGACGGCCGCGACCTCGCGACCCAGTTCCGCGAGAACGGCGTCGAGACCTACATGGGCATGACCATCCACGGGTTCCCGAACCTGTTCTTCATGCTCGGCCCGAACACCGCCCTCGGCCACAACTCGGTGGTCTTCATGATCGAGCAGCAGACGAAGTACATCGTCCGGATGCTGGAAGAGATGGACCGGCGCGGCGCGGTCTCAGCCGACGCCACGAAACCCGCCCAGGACGAGTTCAACGCCGAGATCCAGCGCCTGGTCGAGAAGGGCATCTGGACCCAGGGCGGCTGCACCAGCTGGTACCTCGACAGCCAGGGCAAGAACCGCACCATCTGGCCCAAGTTCACGTTCCAGTACTGGTGGGAGACGCGCAAGGTCGACGCGGACCACTACGCCTGGGAGAAGGCGGCGGCATGAGCACCGGCGTGGGCGCGTACGAGGTCCCCCCGGGACCGCGCTGGCCCGCGTGGTGGACCACCTGGAAGTTCCTCAAGGACCGCCAGTCGATCATGCCGAAGCTGCACGAGCGCTACGGCGACACCTTCTCGATCAAGATCCTGCCCGGCCCGCGCACCTTCGTGATCTTCAGCGACCCGGCCGACGTCAAGGAGATCTTCGCGGCCGACCCGTCCCAGTTCCACGCCGGCGAGGGCAACGCGATCCTCGAACCCGTCATGGGCTCGCACTCGCTGCTCCTCACCGACGACGAGGAGCACCGCCGGTCCCGCAAGCTGCTGATGCCGGCGTTCTCCGGTCCGTCCATGCGCGCGTATCGCCCGCTCGTCGAGGCCATCGCGAAGGCCGAGATCGACACGTGGGACGACGGCGACGCACTGATCACCCTCGACCGCATGAACGCCATCACGCTCGACGTCATCCTCCAGGTCGTCTTCGGCGTCACCGACGAGAAGCGGCTCGAGGTGCTGCGGCCCAAGGTCAGCACGATGGTGAACATCGGCGCGGGCATGCTGCTCGCCTGGTCCTGGCCCAACCTGTACCGCCTCCCGCCGTGGCGCGGCTACTTCAAGAACCAGCAGGCGGTCGACGCGATCCTCTACGCCGAGATCCGCGAGCGCCGCGAAGCGCGCGACCTGGACGGACGGGACGACGTGCTCTCGCGCCTGCTGCGGGCCGGTGCGGATGATCCGGACACGCCCCCGCTGACCGACGAGGAGATGCGCGACCAGCTCGTCACGCTCCTCCTCGCCGGACACGAGACCACCGCGTCCGCGCTGTCGTGGACGTTGCACGAGCTCGGCCGCCACCCCGAGCTGATGCGTCGCGCGGTCGAGGCTGCCGACACCGGCGACGACGCCTTCCTGGACGCGTGCCTCAAGGAGGCCATGCGCATCCACCCGGTCATCGACTTCGTGGCCCGCACCCTGCAGAGCGACCAGGTGGTGGCCGGACACCCGCTGCCGGCGAAGGTCACCGTGACGCCGTCGATCATGCTGTCGCACAGCCGCGAGGCCAACTTCGCCGACGCGCACGAGTACCGCCCCGACCGATTCCTGACTCAAGGCGAAGTGGCCGCCAACACCTGGATCCCGTTCGGGGGCGGCGTGCGCCGCTGCATCGGCGCCGCGTTCTCGCTGATGGAGGGTGGTGCCGTGCTGGGCGAGGTCCTCCGGCGCTTCGAGGTGTCGGCCGACCAGCCCGCGCCCAATCGACTGCGCAACATCACCAACGTTCCCGCCGACAAGGCACCGCTTCGCCTGCGCGCGCGCTGATCGGACGTTGACCGCCGGCTGGGCCGGGCGGAGACTGAGAGCACCTGCGAACGGAGATGCTCATGCCGAAATTCCTGATCCAGGCGTCGTACACCGCTGACGGCCTCAAGGGCCTGCTCGCGAAGGGTGGTAGCAGCCGTCGCGACGTCGTGAAGGCGATGGCCGAAACCATGGGCGGAAGCCTCGAAAGCTTCCATTTCGCCTTCGGCGACGCCGATGCCTACGTCATCCTCGACATGCCCGACAACACGTCCACGGCGGCCGCCGCCATGACGGTCGGCGCGAGTGGCGTGGTGAGCGCCAAGACGGTCGTCCTCCTCACCCCCGAGGAGGTGGACGAAGCAGCCGAGAAGTCCGTCGACTACACCCCACCGGGCGGCTAGCCGCCGGGGCGTTCGGACCCGCCCAACGACCGAAGCAGCCGCATCAGCGGCCAGGTCAGCCCGGCGCCGAGGATCCAGCCGGCCAGCACGTCGGTGAGCCAGTGGACGCCGAGATAGACCATCGCGGCGCCGATCACCACGCAGCCGGCGGCGCCGGCCACCAGCGCGAGCCGGCGCAGCCGCCGGGAGGACCACCAGTCGGCCATCACGACGGCCACGACGATCGCGGCGGTCACCAAGGCCTGTGACGACGGCATCGCCGATCCGGTCACCTCGATCAGGGCCAGATCGGCCGGTGGGCGTGGGCGGTCGATCACGGGCTTGAGCCATGCCGTCAGCACGCTGACCGTCGCGAGCACCACCACGACCGGCACCATCGATCGCCATCGGCCGAACCAGAGGGCGGCGCCGACCGCGACGACACCGACCACGGCGAGAATCCCGAGCAGGTCGCTGGCCGAGGCCATCCAGAGCGCGGCCTCGTCGATGACCTCGCGGCGATGATCGGCGACCCAACGCGCCACTTCGTCGTCGACGGACGTTCGCACGTCGCTAGTGTTCCAGTCATGCGAGCCGTCCAGATCACCTCACTCGACGGGCCCGCGGCCGTCGAGGTCGTCGACACCCCCGATCCGGAACCGAACGCCGACCAGGTGCTGATCCGCGTCCGCGCGGCCGGTGTCTCGTTCCCGGAGGTGCTCCAGACCCGCGGGCTCTACCAGCTCCAGCCGCCGCTGCCGTTCGTCCCGGGCTCGGAGGTGGCCGGCGAGGTCGTGTCGGCCCCCGAGGGCTCGGGCCTGTCGGCCGGCGATCGGGTCGCCGCGCTCGTGCTGCTCGGTGGATTCGCGGAGCTCGCCGTCACGCAGGCCGACGGCGTGTTCCCGCTCCCGGACTCGCTCAGCTTCGAGCAGGGCGCGTCGATCCCGCTGAACTACCTCACCGCGCACTTCGCGCTCGTGGCCCGCGGCCACCTCGCCGCGGGCGAGTCGGTTCTCGTGCACGGCGCCGCGGGTGGGGTCGGCACGGCCACGATCCAGGTGGCCAAGGCCTTCGGCGCGGGACGGGTCATCGCCGTCACCTCCACGGCGGAGAAGGGCGAGGTGGCGAGAGCAGCCGGGGCCGACGAGGTCGTGCTCGTCGACGGCTTCAAGGAGGCGATCAAGGCCGAGGGGGGTGTCGACATCGTCGTCGACCCGGTCGGCGGCGATCGGTTCACCGACTCGCTGCGCTGCCTGAAGGAGGACGGCCGGCTGTTGGTCATCGGTTTCACCGCCGGCGAGATCCCCACGGTGCAGGTCAACCGCCTGCTCCTCAACAACATCAGCGTCGTCGGGGTCGGCTGGGGGGCCTACGTGCTCCCGCGCCAGGGCTACGTGCGTGAGCAGTGGGACGCGCTGCTGCCGCACATCGCCTCGGGCGTCGTCGACCCGCCGGTCGGAGCGACGTTCGGGCTGGAGGCCGCCGCCGACGCGCTGCTCACGCTCGATGAGCGGCGCGCCACCGGCAAGGTGCTCCTCACTCCCTGACCCACAGGGACGAGCTCAGCCTGCGTCACGGCTTGGTGATCTTCACCAGCGTGACCACCTCGTCGCCGCCCTCGATGTACTTCTCCAGGACGAAGCCGACGCCCCTGGCGTACCACTTGTGCTCGAGGATCTCCGGCTCGAGCGGGGTCGTGTCGGCCGTCTTCACCGTGTCGTCGTACGCGCCGGTCGGCCCGGTCACGGACTCATCGAGCGCGATGATCTTGCCGCGATCCTCCGCCTCGCCCTTGAGGTACTCCTGGTGGTAGGCGGTGCCGACCGTCGGCTCGGCCGGCATCACCAGACCGGCGCGTGCGCCGTCGACGCCGGCCTCCCACGAACCGGCGGCGCTCACCCGGTCGCCGTCGTAGGACTTCGTGGCCTCGCCGAGGTACCAGACGTTGCCCGTCTCGTCCTGCGCGAACCAGTCGTAGGTGTCCTCGACGAGCTGCCCGCCGGACGTCGTCACCCGGTCGTGCACGACGGTCGCCGTGACGCCGTCGACCACCTTGGTCTGGTCCGTCACCGTCACCACGATGCGCTCGGTGCCGCCGGAGCCCACCGCCTCGTACTCCCAGATGGTCCCCGGTTCGAGCGGGAGGTACGGATGGTCGATGGTCGAGACGAACGTGGCGGGGTCGAGGTGTTCCGGACCCATGAACAGCCCGTCATCTCCACCCCCCTTGGCCTCGGCACCGCACGCGGTGGCGAGGCAGACGAAGCCGATCGATGCGGCTGCGATTCCTGACCTGTTCATGGATTCAGGTTGCGCCAGAAACCCTGAGGTCAACCTGAACCGTATTTTCAGTGTGCATTCAGCCAGATCGTGCCACGGTGGATCATGCGCATCCTCGTCGTCGAGGACGATCTGCACGTCGCACGCGCGGTCAAACGCGGCCTGGAGGCGGAGGGATTCGCGGTCGACGTGGCCCTCAACGGCGAGGACGGGCGGTGGATGGCCACCGAGAACGCGTATGACGCGATGGTGTTCGACCTCATGGTGCCGGTGGTCAACGGCGACGTGCTCTGCGCGGAGCTGCGGGCCGCCGGCAACTGGACCCCCATCCTCATGCTCACCGCCCACGACAGCATCGACAACGAGGCGCGAGCGCTCGACAACGGCGCCGACGACTTCCTGGCGAAGCCGTTCTCCTACGTGGTGCTCGTGGCCCGCCTGCGCGCCCTGCTCCGCCGCGGTCAGCAGGAGCGTCCCGCCGTGCTCGAGGTCGGTGACCTCAAGCTCGACCCGGCCACCCATCGTGCCTGGCGCGCGGACCAGGAGGTCGCACTCACCGCGCGTCAGTTCTCGCTGCTGGAGTTCATGATGCGGCGGGCCGGCGAGGTTCTGTCGAAGGCCGAGATCCTCGAGCACGTCTGGGACTTCAGCTTCGAGGGCGACCCGAACATCGTCGAGGTCTACGTCCGCCAGCTGCGGCAACGGATCGACGAGCCGTTCGGGTGCCACAGCCTGCAGACCGTGCGCCTCGCCGGGTATCGCCTCGACGCGGAGTACGCGGAGCGCGCCGGATGAGCGTCCGCCTGCGGATCACCGTGGCGGCCGTCCTGCTCGCCACGCTGGCCATCGCCGTCTCCAGCGCCATTCTGGTGACGTCCCTGCGCGACTCCTTGATCGACGCCTCCGACGTCTCGTCCCGCGCACGAGCGAAGGAGCTCACCGTGTCCGCAGCGCGGGGCGTCCTGACCGAGAAGATCGCGAACATCGCCGAGGAAGGCGTTGCGCAGGTGGTCCGCGACGACGGTCGCGTGCTCGCCGCCTCTGAGAACGTCGAGGGCGAGGCGCGGCTCTCCGAGGTCGTCCCCGAGCGCGGACGAGCGGTCAAGCTCATCCTGCGCGACGCCCCGGACGAGGACGAGCGGGAGGACTACCGGGTGTGGGCGGTGCGCGGCGACGGCGTCACGGCGTACGTCGGCACCAGCCTCGAGGACGAGCGCGAGGTCATCTTCGACCTGATTCGGTTCCTGCTCATCGGGCTGCCGCTGCTCATGGCGGTCTTCGCGGCCGGCACCTGGCTGATGGTCGGGCGCACCCTCCGCCCGGTCGAGGACATTCGGGCCGAGGTGGCCGCCATCTCCCACCGCCGGCTGCACCGGCGCGTGCCGGTCCCCTCCACCAACGACGAGATCGGCCGCCTTGCCGAGACCATGAACGAGATGCTGGAACGGCTGGAGTCGGCGTCGGCGAAGCAACGAGACTTCGTGGGGAATGCCTCCCACGAGCTGCAGTCGCCGCTCGCCGCGTTCCGCGCCCAGCTCGAGGTTGCTGCCGCCCACCCGGACAGCGCCGACTGGCCGAGGGTGTCCCGCGACCTGCTGGAGGACAGTGACCGGATGGAGAGCCTGGTGCAGGACTTGCTGTTCCTCGCCCGCGAGGACGCAGACTCCGCGCCGCGCTCGACGGCGCTCGACCTCGACGACATCGTCCTCGAGGAGGTGGCGCGGATCCGCGGCACCAGTCGGGTCGACGTGAACACCGAGGGCGTCAGCGGCGCCCCGATGCGCGGTCGACGCGACGATCTCACCCGCCTGGTCCGCAACCTGCTCGACAACGCTTCGGCCTTTGCGTCGAGCCGGGTCGACGTGTCCCTCGCGTCCACCGACACGCACGTCATCCTGACGGTCGCCGACGACGGAGCGGGGATCGAGCCGGAGGACCGGTCGCGGATCTTCGAGCGCTTCTACCGCGGGGACCCTGCACGCAACCGGCAGTCCACCGCCACGGGGCTCGGCCTGGCGATCGTCGAGGCGGTGGCCACCGATCACGGCGGAACCGTGACGCTGGCGGACTCCGAGCGCGGTGCGCGCTTCGTGGTGACCCTTCCGAACCTCGGCTCGAGCCAGACCGGCCCGTCGGAGCCAGTACCGTCCTGACCATGTCCGAGTTCACCGGGTTCCCCGAGGCCGCGCTGGACTTCTACGACGACCTCGAGATGGACAACACGAAGGCGTTCTGGGAGGCACACCGGTCCACGTACGACGAGGCCGTGGCCGCCCCGATGAAGGCGCTCATCGGCATGCTGGAGCCCGACTTCGGCACGGCCAAGTTGTTCCGCCCCTATCGTGACGTGCGGTTCGCGAAGGACAAGACGCCGTACAAGACCCATCAGGGCGCGTACGTCGCGCGCGGACCGTCCACCGGCTACTACGTGCAGGTCGCCGCGTCCGGGGTGCTCGTCGGCGCCGGCTTCTACGACGCCACCCCGGCGCGGCTCGCCGCCGTCCGGGCCGCGATCGACGACGACGCGCACGGTGCCGAGCTCGAGTCGATCATCGACGAGCTCACCGGCGCCGGCTGGACGCTGGGCGGGGAGCAGGTCAAGACCGCGCCCCGCGGATACGGCGTCGACCATCCCCGCATCGCGCTGCTCCGGCACAAGTCCATGACGCTCGGCAGGGACATCGGGTTCGCGCCGGTGATACACAGCCCGGAACTCGTCGACCTGGTGGCGACCGACTGGCGTGCTGCCACGCCGTTCCTCGACTGGGTGATCGCCCACGGGAACGACTGACGACACGTCTGACGAGCCTTCGAAATGCCTCACCCCGGACGGGTTCGACGTGCAACGATGCGGCTAGCCGACCGTCGCACACCCAGGGGTTTCATGAACATCGCGCTCCGCTTCCTGTTTTCACTGCTTCTCGTCGTCGCGCTGGCCTTGGTGCCGTCCACCTCCTTCGCCGACGACATCGAAGGCACCGGCGGTGACGACACCATCACCGGAACCAGCGGCGACGACGACATCGACGCCAAGGGCGGCGACGACACGGTCACCGGCGACGGCAACGGCGATGTCGTCGTCGGGGGCAACGACGACATCGACGGCGGCAGCGGCGACGACACCATCACCGGCGACGGCGACGGACAGGTCGTCGACGGCGGCAACGACGACATCGACGGCGGCAGCGGCGACGACACCGTCACCGGCGACGGCGACGGACTGGCTCGTCGTCGGCGGCGACGACGACATCGACGGCGGCACCGGCGACGACATCATCACCGGCGACGGCAACGGACGAAGTCGTGATCGGCGGCAGACGACGACCTCGACGGCGGCAGCGGCGACGACATCATCACCGGCGACGGCAACGGACAGGTCGTCGCGGCGACGACGACGACATCGACGGCGGCAGCGGCAACGACACCATCACCGGCGACGGCAACGGCGACGTCGTCGACGGCGGCGACGACGACATCGACGGCGGCAGCGGCAACGACACCATCACCGGCGACGGCAACGGCTCGTTCGTCGACGGCGGCGACGACGACATCGACGGCGGCAGCGGCGACGACATCATCACCGGCGACGGCAACGGCTTCCACGTCATCGGCGGTCACGACGACATCGACGGCGGCAGCGGCAATGACGAGATCACCGGCGACGGCAACGGCAGAATCGTCCTCGGCGGCAACGACGACATCGACGGCGGTTCCGGCGACGACACCCTCACCGGCGACGGCAACGTGGTGTGCATCGCATTCCTGGGTTCCTCGGCCGAGTGCGATCTCCTCATCGGCGGTGACGACGAGATCGAGGGCGAATCCGGCGACGACACCATCACCGGCGACGGCACGGTGACCTGCACCGCCCTCGTGCTCGCCTCCGCCACCTGCGGCGACCTCATCGGCGGCGACGACCAGCTCTACGGCGGTTCCGGCGACGACACCATCACCGGCGACGGCACCCTGGCCTGCACAGCGTTCTTCCTCTCCTCCGCCACCTGCGGCGACCTCATCGGCGGCGACGACGAGCTCTACGGCGGGTCGGGCAACGACATCCTCACCGGCGACGGCACCCTGACCTGCACAGAGTTCTTCCTCTCCTCCGCCACCTGCGGCGACCTGATCGGTGGCGACGACCAGTTGTTCGGTGGCTCGGGCAACGACCAGCTGTTCGGTCAGGGCGGCAACGACCTGTTGTGCGGCGAGAAGGGCAACGACACGCTGGAAGGCGGGGACGGCATCGACCTGGCTTGTGCCGTCGATGACAAGGACACCGCCGAGGAGGGCGAGGAGACCGTCTTCGACGTCAGCGCCAACGACGAGGTCCTCAACGACGAGGGCACCGGCTCCGACAACGGATTGAACGAGTCCGACTCACCGCTCATCTACACCGTCGTGGACGTCATGGGCGACATCATCGCCGAGTTCCTCGACCCCAACTCCGGTGAGCTCACCTACACCGCCGAGGAGTCCGGCGTGGTCCGCTACTCGATCACCCGCCTGGGCAACCCGTTCGTCACCTACGCCGAGCTCATCATCCGGGTGCTCGAGGAAGACGACGACGATGACGACGATTCCGATGAGGACTCCGACGACGACTCCGACAAGGACGACTCCGACCACGATGAGTCCGACGACGACGCGGTGGCCGTCCTGCCCGACACCGGTGCCGCCACCGGGCTGCAGCTGATCGGCAGCACCGGACTGGCCCTGCTGGCCGGCGGCGCCGGACTCCTGGGCGCCACCCGTCGGCGCAAGGTCACCGACGTCGAACCGCTGGCCGACGAGCTCCCCGACCTCGACCAGCCGCAGGCCGCGAAACCGGCGGCACCCGCCGGCGTCGCGCAACCTGCGCACCGCCACCGCACTCACCGCCGTCCTGCTCATCGGCGGTTTGACCGTCGCCACGACGAGGCAAGTCCGCAAGCCCTGACGAGGCCGATGGCGCCAGATCGGCTTCGTCAGAGTTTTCGACACAATTTCGCGCGAGTGGCAGTATCCACAGGCCGCTGCGGTGTAGTTATGTGGTAGCCGATTTCTCACCGCCAGGGGACCCCATGACCGCCGTGACCCGTTTGCTGTTCTCGATCCTTCTCGTTGCCGCGTTGGCGCTGGTGCCGTCCACATCGTTCGCCGACGACATCGAGGGCACCGGCGGCGACGACACCATCACCGGAACCAACGGTAACGACGACATCGACGCCAAGGGCGGCGACGACACCGTCAACGGCGACGACGGCGGCGGCGGAAACGACGAGATCGAAGGCGGCAGCGGCGACGACACCATCAACGGGGACGGCGACGGCCTGGTGGTCGTCGGCGGCGACGACGAGATCGAAGGCAACGGCGGCGACGACGAGATCACCGGCGACGGCGACGGGCTCCTCGTCGTGGGTGGCGAGGACGAGATCGAGGGCGGCAGCGGCGACGACATCATCACCGGCGACGGCAACGGGCTCCTCGTCCTTGGTGACGAGGACGAGATCGAGGGCGGCAGCGGCGACGACATCATCACCGGCGACGGCAACGGGCTCTTCGTCGTCGGTGACGAGGACGAGATCGAGGGCGGCAGCGGCGACGACATCATCACCGGCGACGGCAACGGACTGCTCGTCATCGGTGACGACGACGAGATCGAAGGCAACAGCGGCGACGACGAGATCACCGGCGATGGCAACGGCTCGCTCGTCGTCGGAGGTGACGACGAGATCGAAGGCGGCAGCGGCGACGACACCCTGATCGGCGACGGAACCGCGGAGTGCGACCTGCTCCTCACCGGCCTCGGATTGCCTTGTGCCGTGATCGGCGGCGACGACGAGATCGAGGGCGGCAGCGGTGACGACGAGATCGTCGGCGACGGCTTCGGCCAGTGCGGCTTCGTCTTTGCCGGCTGTGCCGACGTGATCGGCGGTGACGACGAGATCGAGGGCGGCAGCGGCGACGACGACGTCCTCGGTGACGGCACCGCCACATGCACGTCAATCGAGATCTTCAGCGCGTGCGGCGATGTGATCGGCGGCGACGACGAGATCGAAGGCGGTGGCGGCGACGATTTCCTCGTCGGTGACGGGTTCACGACCTGCACCGGAGTCTTCATCTTCAGCGCTTGCGGCGACGTGATCGGCGGTGACGACACGATCGACGGTGGCAGCGGCGACGACATCCTTCTCGGTGACGGCGGAACGGATTGCGCCTTCATGGGCGACTGCGGCGAGCTGATCGGCGGCGACGACCAGTTGTTCGGTGGCTCGGGCAACGACCTGTTGTTCGGTCAGGGCGGCAACGACCTGTTGTGCGGCGAGAAGGGCAACGACACGCTGGAAGGCGGGGACGGCATCGACCTGGCTTGTGCGGTCGATGACAAGGACACCGCCGAGGAGGGCGAGGAGACCGTCTTCGACGTCAGCGCCAACGACGAGGTCCTCAACGACGAGGGCACCGGCTCCGACAACGGATTGGACGAGTCCGACTCACCGCTGATCTACACCGTCGTGGACGTCATGGGCGACATCATCGCCGAGTTCCTCGACCCCAACTCCGGTGAGCTCACCTACACCGCCGAGGAGTCCGGCGTGGTCCGCTACTCGATCACCCGCCTGGGCAGCCCGTTCGTCACCTTCGCCGAGCTCATCATCCGGGTGCTCGAGGAAGACGACGACGATGACGACGACTCCGACGAGGACTCCGACGACGACTCCGACAAGGACGACTCCGACCACGATGAGTCCGACGACGACGCGGTGGCCGTCCTGCCCGACACCGGTGCCGCCACCGGGCTGCAGCTGATCGGCAGCACCGGACTGGCCCTGCTGGCCGGCGGCGCCGGACTCCTGGGCGCCACCCGTCGACGCAAGGTCACCGACGTCGAGCCGCTGGCCGACGAGCTCCCCGACCTCGACCAGCCGCAGGCCGCGAAACCGGCGGCACCCACCGGCGTCCGCAACCTGCGCACCGCCACCGCACTCACCGCCGTCCTGCTCATCGGTGTCGCCGGTGACCGCGCGGCGGGCTCAGCGCGACTGACTACTCGACCAGCTGCGACAAGTACCGCTTGGCATAGTCGCGAACGGCGATCGGGTCGTCGAGATCGAGGTGTCCGGTGGGGTCGAGCAGGAACGTCGACGCGAGCCTGAGCAGCAGCTCGGCGACCTCGGCCAGCTCGTGGTCGGGCATCCGGGCACCGGAACGACGCAGCGTGACGGCGATCTGGTCGCTCAGCCGCAGCAGCACCGGGCCGCGTCCGGGCATGCCGGTGATGACGTCCGGCTCGGTCTGGGCCAGTCGGCCGAGCACCGGGATGTCGCGCATGATCGAGATGCCACGCACGAAGGCCTCGATCACGGCCTCCTGCGGCGGCAGGTCGCCGGCCACCCGGTCGAGCTCGTCGAGGAAGGCCCGCGTCTCGCGGTCGATGACCCCGAGCAGGAGCGCGTCCTTGTTCGGATACGCGCGGTAGAGCGTCGAGCGGCTGACGCCGGCCTTGCGCGCCACGTCGTCGACGTTCGCCCGGCGGACGCCGAAGGCCTCGAAGACGTCGCGGGCCGCGTCGAGGATCGCGTCGGTCACAGCTTCTCCAGCCGGACCGGGAGCCCGTCGCGCGGCACCGGGAGGGCCACCATGTCGACCGGCATCTCATAGCCGTCGGGCACCGACCAGCGGTACTCCCGCAGCAGCTCGTGGAAGATCGCCCGCACCTGCATGCCGGCGAAGTGCATGCCGATGCACTTGTGCACGCCCGCCCCGAACGGCTCGAAGGCGAGCCGGTGCACCTTGTCCTCGCGGCGGTCGTCGGCGAACCGATCCGGGTCGAACCGGTACGGGTCCGGCCAGAACTCCTCGAGGTAGTGGTTGCTGTACGGCGACGCGGCGACCATCGCACCCTCCGGGATGAAGTAGCCGGCGAGCTCGGTGTCGCGCGTGGCGATCCGCGGGAGGGACGGCACCGGCGAACACAACCGCAGCGACTCCTTCATCACCCGGTCGAGAAGGGTCAGGCCGAGCACGCCCTCGAGGTCGACGTCTCCGGCGGCCGCGGACTCCTCGCGGCACCTCTGCTGCCACTCTGGGTGCTTGGCGAGCTGGTGGGCCATCGACGTCATGGTGATGGTGCTGGTGTCGTGCGCGGCCATCAACAGGAAGATCATGTGGTTGACGATGTCGTCGTCGCCGAACTCGTTGCCGTCCTCGTCCTGGGCGATGCACAGCTGGCCGAACAGGTCGTCGCCGCCGTCGCGGCGCTTGGCCGGCAGCTCGGACCGGAAGAACTCTTCGAGCACCCGGCGAGCACGGAGCCCCCGCGACCACGCACCTCCGGGCATCGGCCGCCGGATGATGGCCGTGCCGGCGCGCACCGCGTCGATGAACGCCCGGTTGATGCGCGTCCGCTCGGCGGGCTCCAGCTCGACCCCGACGAAGACCTCCAGGGCGAGATCGAGGGTCAGGTCCTTGAACATCGTGTGCAGGCGCGAATCGTCGGTGCCCGCCACGGTCGCCCACTCGGAGAGATTGCGCTGCACATGCGGCACCATCATCGCGTGGTAGCGGCGTAGCGCTTCGTGGCTGAAGGCGTGCTGCATGATCCGCTTGTGGTGCAGGTGCTCGTCGAAGTCGAGCAGCATCAGGCCGCGGTGGAAGAACGGTCCGATGAAGTGCGACCATGCCGGGCCGCTGGCGAAGACCTTGTCGCGATTGACGAACACCGTCTCGAAGGCGTCGGGGCCGTTGACGCTGTAGAGCCGGATGCCGAAGACCCCCAGGCGCGTGACCTGGCCGTAGCGATCGAACAGCCAGTGCGCATGCGCGACCGGGTGGCGCCGCAGCCGCAGCAGGTGCAACAGGCCGAACCGCGGACCGGTGACGTGGCGCAACGTCCCAGGATCGGCAACCGTCATCGCCACCTCCGGCATGTTGAAACAATCTCGTTCCAATGTATCATCGGGCCATGTCGCTGGCCAGACCCGAGACGTCCGGCACCCTCCCTGTCGGCGGGCTCCCGCTCGGCCCGGACTCCCTGACCTGGGAGTTCTTCGCCGACGGCCGCATGCTGCTGCTGGGCCCGCGCGCCGCCGTGCTCCAGAACATGCTGCCCGCGCTCGGCCAGGGCGTGGAGGACCACTCGGTCTGGTTCGCGGAGACCTTCGCCCGGCTGCAGCGCTCGATCCCACCGATCCTCCACACCGTCTACGGCGACGACCCCGTCCACTCCGGGCATCAGGTACGCGACTTCCACACCTCCATCAAGGGCAAGCTGCCCGACGGCCGGCCGTACAGCGCCCTCAACCCGGACACCTACTACTGGGCCCACGCGACCTTCGTCGAGCACATGGTGACGGCCGCCGACCGGTTCATCCGACGGCTCAGCGACGCCGAGCGGGACCAGATCGTCGCGGAGTCCGTCACCTGGTTCGCGCGCTACGGGGTCAGCGACCAGGGCGTCCCGCGTTCCTGGGCCGAGTTCGATGCGTACCTGCGGCGGATGCTCGACGACGAGCTCGTCCGCCATCGGACGGCCGCCTACGGCGTGGGCTATGCGACGAAGGGCTGGCCCCGTCCGAAACGGGTGCCGCGGTGGGCGTGGGTCCTCGCCCGCCGGCCGATCAACGCCGTCAGCTCGTTCATCACGATCGGCGGCATGCCGCCACGCGGACGCGAGATCCTCGGCCTGCCCTGGTCGGCCGAACAGGAGCGCCGCTACGCGAGGTTCGCCCGGGTCGTGCGCTCGAGCGACGTCCTCCTTCGCCGGCTGCCGAAGCGATGCACGATGCACCCGGTCGCAGCCCACGCCTACACCCGACGCTGACCGGAATCTCAGGAGGAGTGTGGAGCCAACTACCGTGTACGCCATGCGCGTCTCGCGGTCGCACCGCCACGTCACGGTTCACGGCTCCGCATCTGCCCTCGGGTCGTACCGCCACGCGCTCGGCACGATGGTCCGACTCACCCTGGCAGCGGCGTGAGGCCGGGGGCGGCGGGTCGCCACCGGCTCGTGATCGCTCTGCTCGGCATCGCCGTCGCCTCCGCCTGCGAGGCGAGCACGCCTGCCGATCCGGCTCCGGAGATCAAGCCGGGCGTCTGTGTGGCGGACGAGACCAGGGACCAGGGTGACCTCGTGCCCGACTTCTCGAGCATCGTCGACTGCCGCAAGCTGCATGCCTATGAGGTCTACGACATCATCGATCTGCCGTCCACGACACTGACCGGGTCGACCCGCCAGGAGCGCATCGACAACCGCGACGATCTCGCCGTCCCGAGCGAGCTCCCCGGCGACTCGGCTCAACGCGAGGCGTACGAGGAGTTCGCCGAGAAGGAGTGCGCGACGTCGCTGCAGCGGGTCACCGGGTTCGACGAGCTCGAGCTCCGGGACACCAGCGCCGAGGACGCCCGCGTCGTGCCGGCGCTGCGTGGCGCCGACGCCCCGTGGTACACGGTGATGCCGGAGAAGGAGTGGCTCGACGGACGCCGCCAGGTGGTGTGCAGCATCCGCTTCGAGGACCCCGAGTTCACCGATCCCGGCCGGCCACCGATCAAGCGATGGACCACGTCAACCGACCGGCCGCTCGTCACCCAGGTGGCCACGGCGTCGTTCCCCGTCGAGTTCCGTCAGTGCCGGGCGTACGACGACAAGCGCAGCGCGGTCGACGCGTCGTCCTGCGCCGAGCCGCACGTCGACGAGGCGCTGTTCTTCTTCGAGGCCGACGCCGTCTTCGGCACGAAATTCATCAAGAACATCCAGAAGCGGCCCACCCCGAAGAGGTTCGACCGGTTCGACGACGTCTGCGCCGAGGCCTTCCCCCAGCTCCTCGGCCGCGGCTACGACGACCAGGCGTTGCGGGGCTTCGGCAGCGTCGCCCGCCGTTGGACCGAGAAGCACAAGACCGTCCGGTGCTCGGTGGGGCCGGTCAAGTTCCGCACGAACGACCTCCCGCCCGGATCCCTGGTCGGCACCGGGGCGGAGGACGTCGAGCTCATCCGCGCGAAGTGACCGAGTCGGCCGGCGGGCGCCTCAGCAGGTAGACGTCCATGACCCAGCCCGCAGCATCCTTGACCTCGGCTCGTGCGGACTCGATCTCCGCCAGGACGTCGGCGACCCGGCCTGCCACCAGACGCTCGCTGCTGGTGCCCACGTTCGCTCCCCACCAGATCTGCCAGTCGTCGAGACCGTCGAAGTCGAGGAACCGGTTGAGCACGACCACCACGTTGTCCTCGCCGGCGTCGACGGCTTCGCGCAGCCGCCGACCGGTCGTGACATGGACCGGCTGGCCCACCTCGTGCAGCACGATGCGGTGCCGCGCCGCCAGGACCTGCAGGCTGGAGATGCCGGGCACGACCTCGATCTCCGCCGTGACCCGTCCTCGCTCGAGCACGGCGTCGAGCATTCGGATCGTGGAGTCGTAGAAGGCCGGATCACCCCAGACCAGGAACCCGGCGTCGCCGTCGTGGTCGAGCAACGCCTGCTCCCAGGCGTCGGTGCGCGCCTCGTGCCACTCCTTGACCGCGCGGTCGTACTCGGCGGCGGTTCGGGTGCCGTCCTCGCTGCGGTCGCGCGACGGGTCGTCGACGAGGACGAGCCGCGGCTCGTGGTCGAGGTGCCGGGCCAGGATCTCGCCACGGGCGACGACCAGCGGGTCGGGAGGGCCGTCCTTGCCGGCCTTGTCGGTGACCAGGAAGAAGTCCACCGCGTTCATCGCTCGAACGGCGTCGACCGTCACCTGGTCGAGGCCACCTGGCCCGATGCCGATGACCCGGATGCGCCGGGTCACGCCCGGACGCCGTCCTCGAGATCACCCTCGATGTCGAGGTAGACCTGCTGCATCGCGGCCATCACGTCCGGGTCGGGCTCCTCCCAGAGCCCGCGGTCGGCCGCCTCCGAGAGCCGCTCGACGATGCCGCGCAACGCCCACGGATTCGACTTCTTCATGAACGCCTGGTTGTCCTCGTCCAGGACGTACTCCTTCGCCAGCGACTCGTACATCCAGTCGTGGACCACGCCGGCGGTGGCGTCGAAGCCGAACAGGTAGTCGACCGTGGCCGCGAGCTCGAAGGCACCCTTGTACCCGTGCCGCTGCATCGCGCCGATCCAGCGCGGGTTGACGACGCGGGCGCGGAAGACGCGCGCCGTCTCTTCCGACAGCGATCGGGTGCGCACGGCGTCCGGTGAGGTGGAGTCGCCGACGTAGGCCTTGGGGTCGGAGCCGGTGAGCGCGCGGACGGTGGCGACCATGCCGCCGTGGTACTGGAAGTAGTCGTCGGAGTCGGCGATGTCGTGCTCGCGGGTGTCGATGTTCTTGGCGGCGACGGCGATGCGGCGATAACTGGTGCGCATGTCGTCGGCGGCGGGCGCGCCGTCGAGGTCGCGGCCGTAGGCGAAGCCGCCCCACTGGGTGTACACCTCGGCGAGGTCGCGGTCGTCTCGCCAGTTGCCGGCCTCGACGACTTGCAGGATGCCCGCGCCGTATGACCCGGGCGCCGAGCCGAAGATGCGCGTGGTGGCCCGCCGGTCGTCGCCGTGCTCGGCGAGGTCGGCCTGGGCGTGCGCGCGGACGAAGTTCATCTCGGCCGGTTCGTCGAGCTCGGCCACCATCCGCACCGCGTCGTCGAGCATGGCGATGACGTGCGGGAACGCGTCCCGGAAGAACCCGGAGATCCGCACGGTGACGTCGATGCGCGGCCGTCCCAGCTCGTCCAGCGGGACGACGTCGAGGCCGCTGACCCGACGGGACGCCTCGTCCCACTGCGGTCGGACGCCGATCAGGGCCAGCACCTCGGCGATGTCGTCGCCGGAGGTCCGCATGGCCGAGGTGCCCCACACCGAGAGGCCCACCGAGCGCGGATGCTCGCCGGTCTCGTCGACGTAGCGCTGCACGAGCGAGTCGGCCATGGCGACGCCGGTGTCGTACGCGAGGCGGGACGGGACCGCGCGCGGGTCGACCGTGTAGAAGTTGCGGCCGGTCGGCAGCACGTTGACGAGTCCCCGGAGCGGCGAGCCGGACGGTCCGGCGGCGATGAAGCCGCCGTCCAGCGCGTGCAGCACGGCATCGAGCTCGTCGGTGGTGCCGTCGAGCCGAGGCACCACCTGCTCGGCGGCGAAGCGCAGCACTGCGACCACGGTCGGGTCGGCGTGCAAGTCGTCGGCCGCCGCCGGCTGCCACCCGGCCTTCTCCATCTGCTCGATGAGGGAGCGGGCCTCGGCCTCGATCGCGTCGACAGCGCCGGACTGTTCGGCTCCCTCGGTGAGCCCGAGTGCGGAGCGCAGACCGGGCACCGCGCCGGACTCGCCACCCCAGACCTGGGCCGCCCGCAAGATCGCGAGCACGAGGTTGACCCGCGCCTCCCCCTCGGGCGCCTGGCCGAGCACGTGCAGGCCGTCGCGGATCTGCGCGTCCTTGATCTCGCACAGCCAGCCGTCGACGTGGAGGATGAAGTCGTCGAACTCCGCATCCTCCGGCCGCTCGTCGAGTCCGAGATCGCGATGCATCTCGGCGGCGTGCATCAACGTCCAGATCTCGGCGCGGATGGCCGGAAGCTTGGCCGGATCCATCGCGGCGATGTTGGCGTGCTCGTCGAGGAGCTGCTCGAGACGGGCGATGTCGCCGTAGGACTCGGCCCGCGCCATGGGCGGGACGAGATGGTCGACGATCGTGGCGTGCGCGCGCCGCTTGGCCTGCGCGCCCTCCCCCGGGTCGTTGACGAGGAAGGGGTAGATGAGCGGCAGGTTGCCGATCGCGGCGTCGGGCCCGCACGACGCCGAGAGGGCCGCGTTCTTGCCGGGCAGCCACTCCATCGAGCCGTGCTTGCCGAGGTGGACGACGGCGTGCGCGCCGAACCCGTCCTCGAGCCAGCGATAGGCGGCCAGGTAGTGGTGCGACGGCGCGAGGTCGGGGTCGTGGTAGATCGCGACCGGGTTCTCGCCGAACCCGCGGGGTGGCTGGATGAGCACCACGACGTTGCCGGCCTGCAAGGTCGCGAGCACGATCTCGTTCTGGTCGTTGACGAACAGCGTTCCGGGCGCTTCGCCCCAGGCCTCGCCGACGTCATCCATCAGCGCGGCCGGGAGATGCGCCGTCCAGCGGCGGTAGTCGTCGGCGCTGATCCGCACGTGGCTGTCGGTGAGCTGGGCCGCGGTGAGCCACTCCTCGTCCTGGCCCCCGGCCGCGATGAGCGCATGGATGAGTGCGTCGCCGGCCTCGGTGTCGCCTCCGTCATCGCTGGGCATGTCGAGGAACCGGACGACCTCGCCGTCGTCCGGACCGAGGTCGTAGCCGTCGTCGCGCAGGCGACGCAGCAGGCGGATGGCCGACACCGGGGTGTCGAGGCCGACCGCGTTGCCGACCCGGCTGTGCTTGGTGGGGTAGGCCGAAAGCATCAGTGCGACCTTGCGGTCGGCGGTCGGGACGTGCCGCAGCCGCGCGTGGTTGACGGCGATGCCGGCGACCCGCGCACAGCGTTCGGCGTCGGCGACGTAGCGCGGCAGCCCGTCCTCGTCGATCTCCTTGAACGAGAACGGCGCGGTGATGATGCGCCCGTCGAACTCGGGGATGGCGATCTGGTTGGCCGAGTCGAGCGGAGTGACGCCGTCGTCGGACGCCTCCCACTCCTCGCGGCTGGAGGTGAGGCACAGCCCCTGCAGGATCGGGATGTCGAGGGCCTTCATCCGCTCGACGTC
Source organism: uncultured Actinomycetota bacterium (assembly GCA_963695295.1). Classification (GTDB taxonomy): domain Bacteria; phylum Actinomycetota; class Actinomycetes; order Propionibacteriales; family Nocardioidaceae; genus Aeromicrobium. The sequence goes on from OY968771.1 coordinate 1,003,496, forward strand.
CCACGATTCGTCGTCGCCGCCCGCACTCGCCGATCCCGGCGTCGTGCCGCCCGCGGCGAGGACCGTGACGACCAGGGCGTCCAGGGTGCCGAGTGCGTCGTAGAGATCGTCGGGCGCGGCGCGCAGCGAGGAGCTGAAGACCGGGACGCCGACGGCTTGACCGGTGGCGTCGATGGCGTCGGCCAGCGCATGCGCGAACGCGTGGTTGCCGCTCGCCTCGTGCGCCCGGTAGTAGAGCACCCCCACCCGCGGGAGCGTCGACTCGCGCTCGACCATGCCCCACGCCGGCAGGACCATCGGGGGCTCGAAGCCCTCACCCGTGAGGAGGACGGTGTCGGAGAGGAAGGCGTGCAGGTTCGCGAGGTTGGCCGGGCCGCCCTCGGCGAGGTACCGGTGCGCCTCGGCCGCGGTGCCGACCGGCACGGTGGAATGGCTCATCAGCTCGGCGTCGGGCGTCTGCTCGCCGCCGAGCACCACGACCGGCGGACCGGCGCCGAGCACGATGTCGAACCCGTCCTGCCATGACCGCACCGAGCCGAGCAGCCGCACGACGACGAGGTCGGCGTCGGCGATGACGCTCGGCAACGCGTCGTCGACGTCCAGGCGGGACGGATTGGCCAGGCGGTAGTCGGCGCCGCAGGCACGGGCGGAGAGGAGGTCGGTGTCGGATGTCGACAACAGCGCGATGCGTGTCATGAGTTCCTTCCGACGGGGTGTGGCCCGGACCGCGTCAGCCTACGACAGCGCTCGGCGCGCCCTGACCGGCGGCACGAGGTGAGAAGGTGACGTCATGAAGCTCGCCATCGTCGGCGCCACCGGCTTGGTCGGTTCCGCGCTGGTCACGGCCGCACAGGATGCCGGCCACGAGGTGGTCGCCCTGTCGAGGGAGTCCGGTTCAGACGTCCTGGATGCGAGCAGCCTCGCCGACCGGTTCGCCGCCGTGGAGGCTGCCGTCGACGTCACCCAGAGCCCGTCGCTCGACGAGACCGAGGCAGGGGCGTTCTTCGCCCGGGCCGCCGCGAACATCGGACGAGCGGCCCATGAGGCCGGCGTCTCGCGGACGGTGGTGCTCTCCATCATCGGTGTCGACCGGATCGCCGCGGCCGACACCGAGGCCGGCACCGGCTTCGACGGTTACTACCGCGCCAAGTACGTCCAGGAGCAGGCCGCGAGCGCCCACGCCCCGGGTGTGCACGTGGTCAGGTCCGCGCAGTTCCACGACATCGCTCGCCAGGCCATCGGCTGGGGACGCGAGGGCAACCAGACCACGGTGCCCGACCTGGTCACCCAGCCGATCGCCGTCGCGTCCATGGTGCAGCTGCTGCTGCGCGCCGCCTCGGGCGAGATCGAGGGGCCACTCACCGAGGTCGCGGGACCCCGGGTCGAGCATCTCGCCGCGCTCTCGGCCAGGTATGCCGCGCGGGTCGGGGATCCGGTCACGGTGGTGCCGGGCCCGGTCGGCGAGCTCGTCCGCGACGGCGTCCTGCTCCCGGGTCCGGACGCGCACCTGGTCGGTCCGAGCTTCGAGGAGTGGCTCGATGCCGTCGAACCGACCGAGACGGACCGCTAGATCACCGGTGGACAACTGCACCAGAGGCCAGGAGGGTGTCTGTGGCGGTCCGTAGGTTCGAAGCATGGAAAGGACCGCCGATCCCGGGCTGGAGATCTTGGAACGGATCGCTGCGCGGGAGATCGAGCGAGCTCGTCTCGAGGCCGAGACGGCAGCCGACATGCTGGCCTTCGCCGATCTGCGTCGTCGTGAGTCGGAGCGGCACGCCGATCCGATGGTGCGCGAGCTGGAGGCCGGCTTCGCCGCCGACGAGCTGTCACTCGTGGTCAAGGAGCCGACCCGAACCGTGCAGTGCCGGCTGGCCGAGTCGCGGCGCGTGCGCGGCCGGTTGCCACTCACCTGGGAGGCGTACTGCGCAGGGCGCATCGATGCGGCCCGGATGAGGCTGGTCGCGGCGTCGGTCGACAAGCTGACCGACAACTACGCGACCATCGAGCTCGACCACTGGGTCGTCGACTACGCCGCCACCCACACCACGGCACAGCTCCGGGCGTGGCTTCGGCGGTTCGTCGCCCGGAACGCGCCGGACGCCCGAGCGGTTCAGGCCGAACGCGACAAGCGTTCGGTTTGGCTCAGCCATCAGGACGATGGCATGTCGTTCCTGTCGGCGTACATCCCGACTCCGGACGCGATCCGGCTCGACGCCGAGCTGACCCACCAGGCCAAGGCCGAGCCGTCCGATGGCCGCACCCTCGACCAGAAGCGTGCCGACATCTTCGCGCGCGGCATGCTCGGCGACGGGTCGTCGGCCCCGGCCATCATCGGGATCGTCGTCCCCGTGACGTCGCTGGCCGGACTCGACGACCAGCCAGGGGTTTCCTTCGACGGCTCGTTTGCCGTTCCAGCGTCGATGGTCCGAGACATCGCCGTCGAGCCGGGGACCCTGTTCTACCGCGTCTTCACCGATCCGCTCGGCCGCATCCTCGATGTCACCGAGCTCGGCCGGTTCCCGTCGCGAAAGCTCAAGACGGCCGTCGACATCCGTGACGGCACCTGTCGCTTCGCCACCTGCTCACGACCGGCCACTGAATGCGACGACGACCACGCCATCCCCCATCCGCGCGGGCCGACCAGCGGCGCGAACCTCCGATCACTGTGTCGCCGGCACCATCGGCTCAAGACCTACCTCGACGTCGAACCGACCGAGCTGCACGTTCGACCGATCGACGAGGACCTGGCCGTCCGCCGTGGGTAGGTCGGCGCTGGCCAAGGCGCATGTCCGTCGCTCCGGTCAGCGGTGGGACGATGGATGGCGTGACCGGACCCTCGCCCCGCCGCCACGCGGACCGATGCCCGGGCGTGCTGCGCCCGTGGATCGCCGACGACGGCGCGCTGGTCCGCATCCGGCTCGTGGGCGGCGCGATCTCCGCCCAGGCCCTGTCCGACCTCGCAATCATCGCGGGGGAGCACGCCGACGGACACCTGCACCTGACCAAGCGGGCCAACCTCCAGCTCCGGGGCATCGAGCACGTCGACGGGCGCGTGCCCGACGCCTTCGTCGAGGCGGTCACGGCAGCCGGCCTCCTGCCGTCGCCGACGCACGAGCTGGTGCGCAACATCATGGTGTCGCCGCTGAGCGGCCGCATCGGCGGTCATGCCGACCTGCGCCCGGTGGCGCGACGGCTGGACGAGATGCTGTGCGCCGATCCCGACCTCGCCGACCTGTCCGCCCGCTTCCTGTTCGTGCTCGACGACGGACGCGGCGACCTCGTCGACCGCGGCCTCGACCTCGGGGTGATGGCTGTGGACCCGGACGCCGCCCAGATCCGCGTCGGAGCCGAGCACTGGGGCGAGGTGGTCGAGCTCGCGGCGGTGCCCGACGTGTTGCTCGCCCTCGCCCACCGCTTCCGGGAGGTCCGCGGCACGGGCGACGACGCGCCCTGGCACATCGACGAGCTGCCCGACGGCGGCGGCGACCTGCTCGACCTGCATCACGCCCGCGACCTCCGCACCCAGGTGGCCTCCCTGCCGGCGCCGTACGGCGTCATCACGCAGGACGACGGCCTCGGCGTCGAGCACGTCGCGGTCCCCGAGGGCGACGTGTCCCACGAGCTCGCCGGGCAGGTCCTGGCGCGCGCCGGTCGGGACGTGATCGTCACTCCGTGGCGCAGCCTGCTGCTGCCCGATCTGGAGGACGCGCATGCCTAGGCCGCCGCGCCGCTATGCGTACGAGGACGACGGTGCCGCCATCTACGTCGACTCCTTCGCCACCATCCGCCGCGAGAGCGACCTCTCCGGCGTGCCCGCGGACGCCGAGAAGGTGGCGGTGCGGATGATCCACGGCACCGGTCAGACCGACCTGGCCGGCGAGCTCGTCATCCACCCCGGACTCGTCACCGCGGCGCGCGGAGCGCTCGAGTCCGGAGCGCCGATCCTGACCGACGCGCACATGGTCGCGTCCGGCATCACCCGAGCCCGGCTGCCGAAGGACAACGACGTCGTCTGCCTCCTGCGCGACGACCGCGTCCTCGACCTCGCGCGCGAGATGGGCACCACGCGGTCGGCCGCCGCGGTGTCGCTGTGGGCCGACCGGCTCGACGGCGCCGTCGTCGCGATCGGCAACGCGCCCACCGCACTGTTCCACCTGCTGGAGATGCTGCTCGACGGGGCGGCCCGGCCGGCCGCGATCGTCGGCGTCCCGGTCGGCTTCATCGGCGCCGCGGAGTCGAAGGACGCTCTCGCCTCGTTCGCCGCCGACCATGCCATCGACATCCCGTTCCTGACGGTGCGCGGACGCCGCGGCGGTTCGGCGATGGCCGCGTCGGCCGTCAACGCGCTCGCCCAGGAGCGGGAATGACCGGGAAGCTGTACGGCGTCGGCGTCGGTCCGGGCGACCCCGAGCTGGTCACGCTCAAGGCGGCCCGGCTGATCGCCGCGGCCGACGTCATCGCCTACCACGCGGGGGTCGGCAAGCAGTCGAATGCGCGGCGGATCGCCGCCGGCTTCATCCCGCCCGGCGCCATCGAGGAGGAGCTGCGCTACCCCGTCACCACGGGCAGCGCCGATCACCCGGGCGGCTACGCCGGCGCGATGGCCGAGTTCTACGAGGAGTGCGCCGCCCGCCTCGGGAGTCACCTGGAGGCCGGGCGCACCGTCGTCGTGCTCGCCGAGGGCGACCCGATGTTCTACGGCTCCTACATGTACATGCACGACCGGCTCTCCGATCGCTTCGAGTCCGAGGTCGTGCCCGGCATCCCGGCGTTCGCCGCCGCCACGGCCACCACCGGCGAGCCGCTCGTCCGCCAGACCGACGTCCTGACGATCCTGCCCGGCACCCTCCCCGAGCCGGAGCTGGCACGGCGTCTCGCGGACACCGACGGCGCGATCATCATGAAGCTCGGGCGGACGTTCCCCGCGGTCCGGTCGGCCCTCCAGCAGGCCGGGCGCCTCGACGACGCGCTCTATGTGGAACGTGCCTCCATGTCCGAGGAGCGCTGGCTCCCGGTTGCCGACGTCGACCCGGCAACCGTCCCGTACTTCTCCCTCATCGTCGTTCCCGCCGACCCCGGCGGTCGAGCAGCGCCGGGCGACGCGGCGCGCACCGCGGAACCGTCGGCCGAGCTGCTCGTCGTCGGCCTCGGCCCCGGGCCGGACCACTGGCTCACGCCAGAGGCCGAGGCCGCGCTCGCCGAGGTCGACCACGTCGTCGGCTACGGCCCGTACGTCGAGCGCGTCCCGCAGCGAGCCGGGCTGCAGCGTCATGCGTCCGGCAACACCGTCGAGGTCGAGCGCGCCCGGATCGCGCTCGACCTCGCCCGCAAGGGTGAACGGGTGGCGGTCGTCTCCGGCGGGGATGCCGGTGTGTTCGGCATGGCCTCGGCGGTGTTCGAGGCGGCCGACGACCCGATGTACGAGGACGTGGCGGTCCGGGTGCTTCCCGGCCTCTCGGCCGTGCAGGCCGTGGCCGCCCGGGCCGGGGCGCCGATCGGCGCCGACTTCGCCGTCCTGAGCCTGTCCGACCGGCTCAAGCCGTGGTCGCTCGTCGAGACGCGACTGCGTGCCGTGGCCGAGGCCGACCTCGTCCTCGCGATCTACAACCCGGCGTCGCGGTCGCGCACGACCCAGGTCGCCGATGCCCAGCGGCTGCTGCTCACCCATCGCTCCCCCGACACGGTGGTCGTGGTCGGTCGCGACGTGGGCCGGGCCGAGGAGTCGCTGACCGTCACCACCCTGGCCGACCTCGACCCGGCGTCGATCGACATGAAGTGCCTGATCATCGTGGGGGCACGTGGCACCCGCGTCACCGGGTCCGGACGCGTCTGGACCCCCAGATTCACCGAGGAGTGAGCATGGCCGTTGCACGGACCTTCTGGCAGGCGATCGAAGTCATCCACGACGTCGTCTACTTCGCACCCGACGCGAAGGATCGGTACGAGGCGATCGGGCTCAAGGGCTACTGGATGGGGTACTTCGCGTCTCGGTCGGCCGCACTCGGCCGGCCCGCCCCGGAGGTCGTGGTCGCGCTGTTCCACGGGTTCGCGCCGCGCATGGTCCATCGGGCGCTGCCGGACGCATGGTCGATGGCCGAGCGCGAGGAGATCCTGGCGACCCGGTTCGACCTCGCCCGCGACACGCTCGCCCCGGGCCTGGCCGAGGCGGACGTCGATCGTCTGGCCCGGGAGGTCGCGGCGATCTGGCCCTCCCTCGACTTCGCCGGCAAGGGCCTGGCCGCCGCACACGCCGCGCTGCCGGCTCCCGACGACTCGATCGGCGTGCTCTGGCACGCCGCGACCGTGCTCCGCGAGTACCGGGGCGACTGCCACGTCGCCATCCTCACCGCGGCCGGGCTCGGCGGCGCCGCCGCCAACGCGCTCGCGATGGCCGATGGCCGGGTGGCGCCGAACCAGCGGGAGCGACGCGGGTGGACCGAGGAGGAGTGGACCGCGGCCCAGGACCTCCTGCGCGACCGCGGCTGGATCGATCTGTCCGGCGCCATCACCGACGAAGGCAGAGCGGCTCGGGCCCAGATCGAGGACGCCACCGACCGCGTCTCAGCGGCCACCTTCGACCGGGAGGCGCAGGCCCGGACGGTCACCGTGGCGGACGAGCTCGTGGCGGCGGCACGGGCCATCGAGGTGAGCGGGGTCCTGCCATTCCCGAATCCGGTCGGGGTCCGCGCGCCCTAGCGGGGCCGTCTCAGGTCACGGACGACGGGACGTGACCGTCACCCGGCCACCCCGCGCCGGGATCATCGTCACGTTGCGGTGGCGGGGGCGTTCCGGCTTCGGAGTCGTCGCCCGCAGGTCGGTGCGACGGACGATCTCGCGCAGGACGACCCGCATCTCGGCCATCGCCAGCGCGGCGCCGAGGCACCGCCGGTTGCCGCCCCCGAACGGCAGCCAGGTGTGGGTGCCCGGCTTGACCCCGAGGAACCGCTCGGGCCGGAAGGCCTGCGGATCGGGGTAGAGGTCCTCGCGGTGGTGCAGGAGCAGAATGCTGATGAGCACGTGCGAGTCGGCGGGAACGGCGTACTCGCCGAACCGCCACGGCACGCCGACCTGTCGCCCGATGATCGGCACGACCGGCCGCGACCGCATCACCTCCTGAAGGGTGGCCTCGAGGTACTCGTCGTCCCCGTCGCGCACCGACTCCCGCAGCCGGTCATACGCCGACGGGGAGCGGACGAGCCGTTCACACGCCCAGGCGATCGTGTTCGCCGTGGTCTCGTGCCCGGCCAGGACCAAGGTCAGCAGCTCATCGCGCAGCTCTCGGTCGGTGAGGACCTCGCCGTCATCGGTGCGCGCATGCAGGAGCAGCGAGAGCACGTCCTGTCCATCTCCGCCGCGCTCGCGCCGGTCCTGGATCACGGCGTACATGGCTCGATCGAGCGGTGCCAGGGCGGCCTTCTGCGGGCCGACCGCCTCCTGGCGACCGACGTTCATCAACTCGCCGGCCTTGGCGAACGGGCTGGTCGACAACCGCAGCAGGTTGCGGACGACCTTGCGCAACCTGGCTTCCACCGATCCGGGGACCGGGCTGCCGTCGATGCCGAAGACGCCGGACATGATGACGTCGAGGGTGATGGCCTGGGCCGCGGTCGCCATGGCGAACGTCGAGCCGGGCTTCCAGCCGGAGATCTCACGGTCGGTGGCCGCGACGATCTGCTCGGTGTACCGCTCGATCGCGGCGCCGTGGAACGACGGCATCAGCAGCTTGCGCTGGCGGCGATGTCGCTCCCCCACGGCCGTCAAGACCGAGCTCGGGCCGACGATCGGCCGCAACGGGGAGTCCTTCGTGGTGGACGGCACGGTTCGGGGATCGGCGGTGAGGAGCGAGCGAACGTGGTCGGGGTGGCACGTGACCACCACGGGCTGGTCGTCGATGACGCTGTCGAACGCGAAGAGATCGCCGTGCTCGCGGTGGGCGGCGAAGAACACGTCGCCCTGGCGCAAGGAGAACTTCACGACCATGGCGAACTTGGATCCCTCGAGGAGGGGTGGTGGCGCAGCGCCCGGGTCGACGTCCGGACCGGCCGGCGACGAGACCGGGGTCGTCGCCGCCGGCGTGCCGTTCGCGACGGAAGGTGCGACGTGCCAGGCCATGTCTCAGTCTCGCGCAGGCGTGCTCGTGGCACCACGGTCACGCGAGGACGCGTACAAATGTGACTCGGCACCGCGGACGTCGGCGGCGAGGGCCCGGCCGACGAGGATCACCGCGGCCTGTCGCAGCCCGGCCGACTCCACCTGGTCCGCGATGTCGGCCAGCGTGCCGCGCAACACCAGCTCGGACGGTTGGGTGGCCTGCGCGACCACGACGACCGGGCAGTCCGCGCCATAGTGCTCGGCGAGCTCACCGGCCAGCTCGCGCGTGCGGGTGATGGCGAGATGCAGCACCAGCGTCGCCCTGGTGCGGGCGAACTCGGCCAGCGCCTCGGCGGCCGGCATCGCGGTCGACCGGGCCTGCATGCGGGTGAGCACGACCGACTGGACGAGCTCGGGCACCGTCAGCTCCGCACCGACGATCGCGGCCGCGGCGGCGAAGGCGGGCACGCCGGGCGTGACGTCCCACGGCACCCCGGCCGCGTCGAGGCGGTGCCCCTGCTCGTGCAGGGCGGAGTAGATCGACGGGTCGCCCGAGCACAGCCGGACGACGTCGAGCCCGTCGCCGTGAGCCTCGACCATCACGGCGGTGATCTGGTCGAGGTCGAGGCCCTGGGTGTCGACGAGACGCGCCCCTTCCGGGCAGTGGCCGAGCACGGCGTCATCGAGGTAGGTGCCGGCGTAGAGGCAGACGTCGGCCGCGCCGAGGAGTGCGGCGGCACGCAGCGTCAACAGGTCGGCCGCCCCGGGCCCAGCACCGACGAAGTGAACGGTCACTTCGTCACGGCCCACTGGGTGATCGCGCGCGACGGCGTCCAGCCGGTGTACGAGCCGATCGGGGCGGCGTGCTCGACGTGCAGCCGGGTGAGCTCGCCACCCTGCGCGCCGAACCGCTCGGTGAGGGCCCGCTCGGTCTCCAGCGTCACGCCGTGGACGACGAGACGGCCACCCGGACGCAAGGCCTCCCAGCAGGCGTCGAGCAGGCCCGGCTCGGTGGCCCCGCCGCCGACGAAGATGGCGTCTGGCCGCTCGAGCCCCACCAGCGCCTCGGGCGCATGACCCTCGACCACGTCGAGGCCCGGTACGCCGAGCTTGGCGGCGTTCTCCTCGATCCGCTTGCGTCGGTCCGAGCGCACCTCCACCGCGATCGCCCGGCAGCTGGGATGCGCCCGCATCCACTCGACCGCGATGGAACCCGCGCCGGCGCCGACGTCCCAGAGCAGCTCGCCCGGTGTGGGCGAGAGGCGAGCGAGCGCGGAGGCGCGCAGGTCCCGCTTGGTGATCTGGCCGTCGTGGTCGAAGGCGTCGTCGGGCAGACCAGTCGTCCAGCCGAGGGCCGGACCACCGATGCAGGAGATCGCGACGACGTTGAGGTCCGGGGCCGCGTCCACCTCGTGGGTGCGTGACTCCTCCGCGGCGCCGAGGTTCGCGAGGATGGTCACCGTGCTGTCGCCGTAGCCACCCGCGGCCAGCATCCGCGCCACCCGGCCCGGCGTCGAGCCGTCCGCGGAGAGGAGGAGGATCCGGCGCCCGGGGGCGAGGTGGCGCGGGAGCGTGCGGAGATCGCGGACGACCTCGACCGACTCCGCCGCCCAACCCATCCGGGCGCGAGCCAGCGCGACGGACGAGAGTGCCGGGAGGACCTGGACCCGGTCGGCGCCGAGCAGCTCGATCAGCGTCGATCCGATGCCCGCGAGAAGTGGGTCACCGGACGCGAGGGCGACGACCCGGCGGCCGGCCAGCTCGTCGATGAGGCCGGGGAGGGCGGCGCGCAGCGGCGACGGCCAGACCCGCCGCTCGGCGGCGACCTCGTCCGGGAGCAGCGCCAGGTGTCGCTCACCGCCGAGCACGACGTCCGCCGCCTGGACGGCCGCGCGACCCGAGGCATCCAGCCCCGCCCATCCGTCCGCCCCGATGCCGACGACGACCACGGTCTCCATGAGGCCCGAGGCTACCGTGGGCCCGCGGCCTGCCCGGGCGACCGGATGTCGAGCGCTTCGCCGCCCGGCATTCCCGAGGAGTAGCCTGAACCCGACCAACAGCTCGAGGTGCCCCAAGCCGTCAACGCGCGGGGAGAATCGGGAAGCCGGTGAGATTCCGGCACAGGGCCCGCTGCGGTGACCCAGGCCGAGAACGACGACGGTCCGGGAAGTCCGAAGACCGGCCTCGGGCTGGCCCATGGCGTACAGGCGGGAGCCCCACGTGCCACTGCATTACCCCTTCAGCGCCGTCGTCGGCATGGACGACATGGCGCTCGCCCTGACCCTCACCACGATCTCCCCCGCCGTGGGCGGCGTCCTCGTGCGCGGCGAGAAGGGAACGGCCAAGTCGACGATGGTCCGCGGACTCGCCTCGGTGCTGCCGCACATCGAGGTCATCGTCGGCGACCGCTTCTCCACCGACCCGCGCGAGACCCATCCGCTGTCGCCCGACGGTCCGTTCGCGGCTGATGCCCCGACCGAGAGCCGCCCGGTGCGCCTCGTCGAGCTGCCCGTCGGTGCGACCGAGGACCGCGTGCTCGGCTCACTGCACCTGGAGAAGGCGCTGAGCGAGGGCGTCACCACGTACGAGCCCGGCCTGCTGGCCAGGGCGCACCGCGGCATCCTCTACGTCGACGAGGTCAACCTGCTGCACGACCACCTCGTCGACCTGCTGCTCGACGCCGCCGCGATGGGTCGCTCGACGGTCGAACGGGACGGCGTGTCGGTGGAGCATGCCGCCCAGTTCGTGCTCGTCGGCACCATGAACCCCGAGGAGGGCGAGCTGCGTCCGCAGCTGCTCGACCGGTTCGGCCTCACCGTCGAGGTGACCGCGCCGCGTGACCCCGCGCAGCGGGTCGAGGTGGTGAAGCGCCGGCTCGCCTACGAGGCCGATGCAGATGGATTCGCCGCCCGCTTCGCCGCCGACGAGGCCGAGCTCACCGATCGCATCCTCGTCGCGCAGAAGCTCGTGGCGGAGGTCGAGCTGGGCCCCTGGGCGCTCACCAAGATCGCCCAGGTGTGCGCGGCCTTCGACGTCGACGGCATGCGCGCCGACATCGTCACCGCCCGCGCTGCCGCCGCCCATGCCGCGTGGAACGGTCGCACCGACGTGCTCAAGGAGGATGTCCGCGCCGCCGCCCGCCTGGCCCTCCCCCACCGACGCCGCCGCAATCCGTTCGACGCCCCCGGACTCGACGAGGACCTGCTCGACCAGATCCTCGATGACGAACCCGAACCGCCGCCACCCCCGCCACCGCCGTCGGACGATGACACCCCGCTCGACGACGCCCCCGTCGGCGACGCCCCCCAAGCGACGGGCACGAACCCGCCGAGAGTGACGTCTCGGTCCCCGAACAGCCCCCATCGCCTCCAGCACCCAGCGCTTCGGGCGAGGGCGGGGCGCAGAACGTCACCGTCGCGGCGCCGGGCCAGCCATACCGCCCGAAGCTGTTCACCGTCGCGGGCACCGGGGCCGGCGAGTCCGGGCACCGGTCGCGCGCGGTGACCGAGGACGGCCGGCGCATCGGGGCCGAGAAGCCCGGCGTGCGCACCGGATCCATCCACCTCACCGAGACGATCCGCGCAGCCGCGCCGCATCAGGGCACCCGTGCGCGAGCGGGGCGCCGAATCGCCTTCCGGGCCGACGACCTGAGGGTCGCCGTCCGCGAGGGCCACGAGTCGAACCTGGTCCTGTTCTGCGTCGATGCCTCCGGCTCCATGGCGGCCCGGCGACGGATGGAGCAGGTCAAGGCCGCGATCCTCTCGCTGCTCCTCGACGCCTACCAGCGCCGCGACAAGGTCGGGCTGGTCACGTTCCGCGCCGGCGAGGCCGACCTCGCGCTGCCGCCGACGTCGTCGGTCGACATCGCCGCCGCCCGGCTGACCGAGCTCCCGGCAGGCGGGCGCACCCCGCTGGCCGAGGGTCTGCTCAAGGCGGCCGAGACACTGCGGCTGGAGCACGTCCGCGACCCGCGCCGCCGCCCGCTCCTCGTGGTCGTGACCGACGGGCGAGCGACGCACGGCGACGATCCGTTGGCCCGCGCCCGTGAGATCGCCGCCCACCTGGCCGACACCGGCCTCACCAGCGTCGTCGTCGACTGCGAGACCGGGCGTTTCCGCCTCGGCCTGGCCGAGCAGCTCGCGGCGGTCCTGCGCGCCGAGCACGTCCCGCTCGGGGAGGTCAGTGCCTCGGCGCTCACGGACGTGGTCAGTGCCGTGCGCCGCCCACGGCCCGACACCCCCGCTGGGAGCGCGGCCTGATGCCGAAGGGTCAACCGCTGATCGTCCCCGATGACGGGCTCACCACGAAGCAGCGCCGCAACCAGCCGCTGCTGATGGTCCACACCGGCAACGGCAAGGGCAAGTCCACGGCCGCGTTCGGCCTGGCCCTGCGCGCCTGGAACCAGGGCTGGGACATCGGCGTCTTCCAGTTCGTCAAGTCGGCCAAGTGGCGGATCGGCGAGCAGACCGTGCTCGAGCGCCTGGCCGAGCTGCACGACGAGACCGGCGCCGGCGGACCGGTCGAGTGGAACAAGATGGGCTCGGGGTGGTCCTGGTCCCGCAAGGAGGGCTCCGACGAGGACCACGCCGCAGCCGCGGCCGAAGGCTGGCAGGAGATCAAGCGCCGTCTCGCCACCGAGCGGCACGATCTCTACGTCCTCGACGAGTTCACCTACCCGATGACATGGGGCTGGGTGGACGTCGACGACGTCGTCGAGACACTGACTGACCGCCCCGGGCGCCAGCATGTCGTCATCACCGGGCGCAACGCCGACCCCAGGCTCGTCGAGGTCGCCGACCTCGTCACCGAGATGCAGCACGTCAAGCACCCCTTCGATCACGGCCAGAAGGGACAGCGGGGCATCGAATGGTGACCCTGCCCCGGCTGGTCATCGCCGCGCCGGCCTCCGGGCACGGCAAGACGACCGTGGCCACCGGTCTGATGGCGGCGCTCCGCCGCGCGGGGCACACGGTGTCCGGGCACAAGGTCGGGCCCGACTACATCGACCCCGGCTACCACTCGCTCGCCACCGGCCGCCCAGGACGCAACCTCGACCCGCACCTCGTGGGAGCGGACCGACTCGTCCCGCTCCTGCTCCACGGCGCGCAGGGCGCGGACATGGCGATCGTCGAGGGGGTGATGGGTCTCTACGACGGGCAGATCGGCGGCGACGGATTCGCGTCCACTGCGCACGTGGCGGCGGTGACGCGTACCCCCATCGTGCTGGTGGTCGACGTCTCCCACGCGTCCCGATCGATCGCCGCGACGGTGCAGGGCATGGTCGCGTTCGACCGCTCCATCGAGATCGTCGGCGTCGTCGTGAACAAGGCCGGATCGCAGCGGCACGCCGATGAGGTGCTGCGCGCTCTCGAGCCGGCCGGCCTGCCCGTGCTCGGGGTGCTGCACCGGGACGACGGCATCGTCGCCCCATCCCGTCACCTCGGGCTCGTTCCCGCCGCCGAGCGTGCGGATGCGGCCGACTCGCTCGACCGGCTCGCCGAGCGCATCGCCGCGACCATCGACCTCGAGCAGGTCGTGCGACTGGCGAACCAGGCGCCCGACCTCGACGCGGACCCGTGGACGCCGTCTCTCGAGCCGCCGTCCGAGCGACGACCGGTCGTGGCCGTGGCCGGCGGTCGCGCCTTCACGTTCCGGTACGCCGAGACCACCGAGCTGCTGGAAGCCGCCGGGTGCGACGTCGTCACCTTCGATCCGTTGACCGACCCGTCGTTGCCCGAGGGAACGGCCGGCCTCTACCTGGGCGGCGGCTTCCCGGAGGTCCACGCCGCGGGGTTGTCGGCCAACGCGCCCTTGCGTGCCGCCTTGCGACAAGCCGTGCAGGACGGCGTCCCGACGGTCGCCGAGTGCGCGGGACTGCTGTACCTGTGCCGCACCGTCGACGGTGCACCGATGGTCGGCGCGATCGACGCCGACGCCCGCATGACCGCTCGCCTCACGCTTGCGTACCGCACCGTCGACGTCCCCGCAGACCATCTGCTCGCCCGGGCCGGCACCCGCATCACCGGCCACGAGTTCCACCGCACGGTCATCGAGCCGGCCGGCGATGTCGCCACCGCCACCCTTCACGCGTCCTACCTGCACACCCACTGGGCCGGTCATCCCCAGATGGCCGAGCGCTTCGCCGCCGCCGCGCACGCCCACACCCCCGTCGAGCGCCACGACTCGGTCGTGCCACCAGCCACGTCGCGGCCAGAACGTCACACCCAGCGAGTTCCGGAGCCCCTCCGGCACCACGGGGACGACGAGCTGGGTGCCGGGCTGGTCGACTTCGCGGTCAACGTGCACGACGCGCCCCGTCCGGCGTGGCTGGACGAAGCGCTGCGAGCCAGTCTCGACGACATCGGCCGTTACCCGGATGCGACCGAGGCCGAGGCGGCACTGGCCCGCCGGCATGAGCGCCATCCGTCGGAGGTGCTCGCAACCGCCGGAGCCGCCGAGGCCTTCGCGCTGATCGCTCGTGCGCGCGACTGGCGGCGGCCGGTCGTCGTGCATCCCCAGTTCACCGAACCCGACGTCGCCCTGGCCGCGGCCGGCCATGCACCCGAGCACGTGCTCCTTGGTACTGCGACCGGATTCACGCTGGATCCGGGCCTCGTCGCCGAGGACGCCGACCTCGTGGTCGTCGGCAACCCGACGAACCCGACCGGCGTGCTGCACCCCGAGACGTCCCTTCGCGCCCTCGCCCGGCCCGGTCGCGTGGTCGTCGTCGACGAGGCGTTCATGGATTCCGTGCCCGGCGAACGGCACTCGCTCGCCGCCGCGCGCATCCCCGGCGTCGCCGTGGTGCGCAGCCTGACGAAGCTCTGGTCGATCCCCGGCGTCCGGGCCGGGTACGTCCTGGCCGAGCCGACCGTCATCGACGAGCTCCGCGCGCACCAGTCGCCGTGGTCGGTCTCCACCACCGCAACCGCGGCGATGGTCGCGTGCGCCGGCGACGAGGCGCGAGCCGAGGCCGCCGCTCGGGCCGCGCGGATCACGCAGCACCGGGCCGTCCTCGTCGACGGCCTCTCCGAGCTCGGCGTCGACGTGGCGCCCGAGCCGGCCGGCCCGTTCGTGCTCGCCCACGTCGGCGGTGGCGTCCACGCTCGCCTGCGTGCCGCCGGGTACGCCGTCCGCCGCGCCGACACGTTCCCCGGGCTGGACGACACCTGGGTCCGTATCGCCGTCCGTAGTCCCGACGTCACGCGCAAGCTCTTGGCCGTCCTGCGAACCGAAGGAGGGGCCCGGTGACGCCCCGCGAGCCTCGGGTCGGCGAGCGCATGGGCACGGTCACGCTCGTCGGCGGTGGACCCGGCGACCCGGGTCTGGTCACGGTTGCCGGACGCGACGCCATCGCCGCGGCGGACGTCATCCTCGCCGACCGCCTCGTGCCGCAGGAAGCACTGGCATGGGCCCGTCCGGACGCCGAGATCATCGACGTCGCCAAGGTGCCCGGCGGGCGCTCCACCGAGCAGGCCGAGATCAACCGGCTGCTCATCGAGCACGCGAAGGCCGGCCACGAGGTCGTGCGGTTCAAGGGCGGCGACGCGTTCGTCTTCGGCCGCGGCGCCGAGGAGCTGGCCGCGTGCGCCGAGGCCGGCATCGAGGCGCGGGTGATCCCGGGTGTCAGCTCGGCCATCGCGGTCCCCGCCGTCGCCGGCATCCCGGTCACCCACCGCGGCCTCAACCAGGCGTTCACCGTCGTCTCCGGCCACGTGCCGCCGGGCCACCCGGCATCGACGGTCGACTGGGCCGCCCTGGCGCGCAGCGGCGCGACGCTCGTCGTCCTGATGGGAGTGCAGACGCTCGGCTCGATCACCGCGGCCCTCCTCGACCACGGCCTCGACCCCGCCACCCCGGCCGCCGTCGTCGCCGACGGCGCCCTACCAGGGCAGCGCGTCGTCCGAGCCGATCTCGCCACCGTCGCGCAGGCCGCCCGCGACGCCGACGTCCAGCCGCCCGCGGTCACCGTCATCGGCGACGTCGCCGCGCTCGACCTGACGAGGGCCGAGTGATCCTCTGGGTCCGCCACGGCCAGTCGACGTGGAACGCCATGGACCGGATGCAGGGCCACGAGCTGTCGCCGCCGCTCACCGAGCTCGGCCGCGCGCAGTCGTCCCGGGCTGCCGACGCCCTCGTCGATCGCGGCGTCGTGCGGCTGCTCAGCTCACCGGCCGTCCGAGCCCTGGAGACGGCCGCGATCATCGGAGCGCGACTCGGCCTGGACGTCGTGACCGAGCCCCTGCTGCTGGAGAAGGGGCTCGATGAGGACGTGGTCGACGTGCTGGCGCGAGTGCGCTCGGTGCTCGACGAGGACCACCCCCCGAACACGGTCATGGTCAGCCACGGCGACGTCATCGCCCTCGCCGTCGGCACCCTCACGAGCACCCCACCGGAGCTCCCGGAAAACGGCAGCATCATCGCGGTCGATCCGTTGACCGGGCACCGATCCGAAGGTCTAGGATGAACTCGCCAGGCCCGAGGAAGCCGGTGAGACTCCGGCACAGTCGCGCTACTGTGACACCGCCCAGCAGAGGTACGCGGCGGTGAAGTCAGACCCGAAGGTCCGGCGTCCATCCACCTGGGACGCACGCATCCCGTCAGGAGTTCACATGTCACAGGCATCCATCGCCGCCGCCATCGGCACCGCGCCCGAGGTCGAGATCCGCACGATCCCGGTCGGGCAGCTCGCCCCCTGGGCGGCCTTCGTCTTCCTCACCGCCGCCATCGTGCTGTTCTTCATCAGCGCGGAGCAGGGCATCGTCTCGATCGCCGGCGGCACGGCCGTCCACGAGTGGGTCCACGACGGACGCCACCTGCTCGGCTTCCCCTGTCACTGATGACGCCCCGAAACTTCCTGGTCCGCGGGCTCCTCGCGGGCCTGGTCGCCGGCATCCTGGCCTTCGCGGTCGCCTACACCGTCGGTGAGCCGCAGGTCGACGCGGCCATCGCCGTCGAGGAGGCCGCTCCGGCGGAGCACGCAGCCGACGGCCACACCCATGGCGACGACGAAGCCGGCACCGAGATCTCCCGCGAGACCCAGTCGACCTGGGGGCTCGCCACCGGAACCCTGGCGATCGGCATCACGCTCGGCGGGGTGGTCGGACTCGCCTCGGCGTTCGCCGTCGGACGGCTCGGCCGCCTCCGGCCGAGCCAGTCCACGGCCGTGGTCGCGCTGGTCGGTTTCGTGGCGGTCGGGCTGGTCCCGTTCCTCAAGTACCCGGCCACGCCACCGGCCGTCGGCGACCCGGACACGATCGCCGAGCGCACCCTCGGCTTCTTCTCGATGCAGGGCATCTCCCTGCTGGCCGCGATCGGCGCCGTGCTGCTCGCCCGTCGCCTGCTCGCCTCGCGCGGCACCTATCAGGCCGTCGTCATCTCCGCCGGCTCGTACCTCGCGGTCATCGTCGTCGCCGCCCTGCTCCTGCCCACCGTCAACGAGGTCGGCGAGTTCCCGAGCGACACCCTCTGGTACTTCCGGTTGGCGTCGCTGCTGACCATCACCACGATGTGGGCCGCCATCGGTGTGGTGCTCACCGGTCTCGTCGGTCGGTTGCACGAGCGCGAATCGGCAGCCGCCGCCCGCCGCGACCTCGCCGCCAGCCTGTGAGCGTCCCGCCTCCCCCGAGCGACGTCCGATCCGCGGCGGTCGAACGACTCCTCGGCCTGGCCACGCCGGCCGGCGCGCTCGGTCGGCTCGGCGACCTGGCCGTCTGGGTCGCGGCCACCCAGGGCCGGGTGCCGCCCGAGCCCATCGAGCGCGTGCGTGCGGTGATCTTCGCCGGCGACCACGGCGTGGCCGACCACGGCGTCTCGGCCTACCCCAAAGCCGTCACGCCCGCCATGGTGCGCACGTTCCTGGCCGGACGCGCCGGCGTCTCGGTGCTGGCCGCTCAGCACGGCGTCACCGTGCGCGTGCTCGACATCGGCGTCGACGACGCCCTCGCCGGGGTCGACCCGGCGGTGCAGGCCTTCAAGATCCGACGCGGGAGTGGCGCCATCCACCTCGAGGACGCGATGACGCCCGCGCAGACCCGGGCGGCGCTCGAGGCCGGCGCGACGATCGCCGCGGAAGAGATCGAGCACGGCGCCCAGCTGCTGATCAGCGGCGACATGGGCATCGGCAACACCACACCCGCGGCTGCGCTCATCGCGGCGTCCCTGGGGCTGCCGGCGGCCGAGGTCACCGGGCGCGGCAGCGGCGTCGACGAGGACACCCTGACCCACAAGATCGACCTGGTGCAGGCCGCCCTCGACCGTGCCGGCGACCGGGCCGACCATCCGGTCGAGACCCTCACCGCACTCGGCAGCGCGGACATCGCCGCCGCTGCCGGTTTCATGGCCGCCGCGGCGCGGGCCGGCGTCCCGGTGCTGCTCGACGGGCTCATCTCGGTGGCGTCGGCGTTGATGGCCGACCGGCTCGCCCCCGGGGCGGCGGCGTGGTTCGCCGCCGGTCACCGTTCCACCGAGCCGGCCCAGTCGCTCGCCCTCGACAAGCTCGGGCTCGTGCCGATCCTCGACGTCGGGATGCGTCTCGGCGAGGGCAGCGGTGCCGTCGCGGCCGTACCGATGGTCCGCTCGGCCGCCCTGCTGCTGCGCGACGTCGCCCTGCTGGCCGACCTCGACCTCGGCTGACGTGAAGGGCCGCTTCGGTGACGCCTGGCGGCTGTCCGTCGGCACCCTGACCGCCATCCCCGTCGCGGCGCCCCGGCGCGTGGACCGCGACACGGCCGGCCTCGCGATGGTGCTGGCGCCCGTCGCGGTGCTGCCCCTGGGCGTGCTCGTCGCGCTGGTGCTGTGGGGCGGCCGCGGGCTCGGCCTCAACCCGCTGCTCCTGGGGCTGCTCGGCGTCGGGGTGCTCGCGCTCGGCACCCGGGCCTTCCACCTCGACGGTCTCGCCGACACCGCCGACGCCCTCACCGCGTCCTACGACCGCGAGCGGTCGCTGGAGGTGATGAAGTCGGGATCGGCCGGCCCGGCCGGTGTCGCCGCCATCGTCCTGACGATGGGCATCCAGGCCGTGGCCATGGCGGTGCTGGTCACCTCCGGCACCGGCCTCGTCCTGGCCGGGGCGATCGTCTGCTTCTCACGGGTGGCCCTGACGATCACCTGCGCCCGCGGCGTCCCCGCCGCCCGCCCGAACGGACTCGGCGCCGGAACCGCGCACAGCGTCCCTCGTCCGGTCGCCCTGATGTCGTGGCTGGCCGCCGCCGTCGCATCAGCAGCGATCGTCGCCGTCACCGGCGGCGTGTGGTGGGGCATCGTGATCGGCTTCGCCGCCGCCGCCGCCACCGTCACCCTGCTGGTCCACCGCGCCGTCCACCGACTCGGCGGCGTCACCGGCGACATCCACGGCGCCGCCATCGAGATCACCCTCGCGGTGCTCCTCGTCTCGGCGACGGTCTGAGCTGGCTGCGTCGGGTGCGCGGTTTACCACGGTACCCAGGTAAACGCTCGCCTCCCCACGCAAACTTGCCCAGGGACGACAGGGTTTACCTGGGTACCGTGGTAAACCCCGACCCGCATCACAAGGTGATGGCACGGCCGGCGACGACCAGCTGGACCTCGTCGCACTCGGTGGCGAAGCGCTGGTTCACGATGCCGAGCAGGTCGCCGAAGATGCGGCCGGAGCGGCGCTCCGGGACGATGCCCATGCCGACCTCGTTGGTGACGATGACGATGGTGCGCTTCGTGCGTGCGAGCGCGTCGACGGCATCGTCGAGGCGGGCGAACAGCACCTTCTCCCACTCCTCGCGGATGGTGTTCCAGCCGTCGAGCTCGTCGATCTGGGCGGCCAGCCAGGTGCCGAGCGAGTCGATGATGAGGGGGCCTTCGCCGTCGCGGATCGCGGTGGCGAGGTCGCGGGTCTCCAGGGTCTCCCAGTGACCGGGGCGGCGCTCCTGGTGAGCCTCGATGCGCGCGACCCAGTCCGGATCGGAGTCCTCGTTCGGGCCCGGGGCGGGCGCCAGATAGGTGACGCCCGGCTCCATGAGCAGCAAGGACTCCGCGTGGAACGACTTGCCCGAGCGAACACCGCCCGTCACCAAGACCTTCATGCCACCTCGCCGACTCCGGGGCCTACTGTCAGACACGATATCGGCTGCCGACGCCCCGGAAGGAGGACTGGCGCATGCGTGCACGCGCCGTCGGTCTGACCGCCGGGTTCGCGGCGGACCGACTGTTCGGCGACCCGGACGCAGGTCATCCGGTCGCCTGGTTCGGCCGGATCGCTGAGCGCGTCGAGCACAGGCTGTGGGCGGACGACGTCGCTCGCGGCGTGGCCCACACCGCCGTCCTGGTCGGCGGCTCCGGCCTGGTCGGCGTGGCGATCGCGCGCGTCGCCCGATCCCATCCCCTGCTCGACGCCGCGGCAACAGCCGCCGTCACCTGGACCGTGCTCGGCGGACGAACGCTGGGCCGCGAGGCCGCGGCCGTCCGCGACCTCCTCGCTGCCGACGACCTGCCGGGCGCACGCCAACGGCTCACCCACCTCGTCGGGAGACAGACCTCGACGCTCGACGCGGCCGAGGTGTCGCGGGCAGCGGTCGAGTCGGTGGCCGAGAACACCTCCGACGCCGTCGTCGCCCCGCTGCTGGCCGGCGCTGTCGCCGGAATCCCGGGGCTGGTCGTCTATCGAGCGGCCAACACCTTGGACGCGATGGTCGGCCACACCGACGAGCGCCACCTCCGATTCGGTCGGGCGTCGGCCCGGCTCGACGACCTCCTCAACCTGGTGCCGGCCCGGGTCTCGGCGCTGCTCGCCGCCCTGCTCGCGCCGCTCGTCGGCGGCAACACCGGCCGCGCGATCGAGGTCTGGCGCCGCGACGCGCGGTACCACCCGAGCCCGAACGCCGGGCCGGTCGAGGCCGCCTTCGCCGGTGCTCTCGGCGTCCGGCTCGGCGGCGTCAACACCTACCGGGACCGGGTGGAGGACCGGCACACCCTCGGCGACGGCCGGCCGGCCGCACCCGCGGACATCACCCGCTCGGTTCGCCTCGCCGAGCTGGTCGGCACGGCCGCGCTCGGCCTCGCCGTTCTCAGCGCCCGACGGCCCAGTCGGCGGCGGCCTGCGGATCGCTGACGACGTCGACCCCCTCCGGCCCCGGGACCCGGCGGACCATGACCACGGGGACGCCCAGCTCGTCCGCGGCCTGCATCTTCGGCCAGGTGTAGGAGCCGCCGGAGTCCTTCGTGACAAGGACGTCGATGTCGTGCTGCCGGAACAGGTCGCGTTCGTCGTCCAGGAGGTACGGTCCACGGCTGAGGAGGAGGGTCCATCGGTCCGGCAGGGGGCCGGTGGGCGCGTCGACGACCCGAACCAGCGTCTCGCGATCGCCCAGCGGCCCGACGAAGTGGTCGAGCGGCTGGCGCCCGACGGT
This sequence comes from uncultured Actinomycetota bacterium, assembly GCA_963695295.1. GTDB lineage: Bacteria > Actinomycetota > Actinomycetes > Propionibacteriales > Nocardioidaceae > Aeromicrobium. The sequence goes on from OY968771.1 coordinate 1,024,966, forward strand.
CAGGAACGGGCGGTCGCCCAGCCGGGCGGCGGCAGTGGCAGCGGCATCGTGGTCGTCGACGCGGGTCCAGGCGCCGGCGCCAGGAGCGTCCGACCAGCCCGGACGCTCCAGCCGCAGCAGCGGGACGCCGTCGGCCACGCAGGCCGCCACCGCGTTGGCGGTCATGCCCTCGGCGAACGGGTGGGTGGCGTCGACCACGGCCGTGACGCGATTCTCGAGCAGGAACGACCGGAGCCCCGGCACGCCGCCGAATCCGCCGAGGTGCACCGCACCCACGGGCAGGCGCGGACGCGCGACCCGGCCGGCCAGCGAGGAGATGAACCGCGCGCCGGCGGCGTCGAGCAGACCGGCGAGCTCGCGGGCCTCCGACGTGCCGCCGAGGACGAGGATCACGTCGCACTCCCCGGCGGGAGCAGCGGAACATCGGGCCCGCCGTCGCGCGCCAGCGCGAGCAGCGCGTCGAGGTCGAGGTGGTTCTCGGCGAGGTCGCCCAGGAGGTCGAGTCGGGACGCCCGAGCGGCCGCGAAGCTCACCCCGGACGGCCGGAACGTGCGGCCGGTCCGGGCCGCCACCTTCCCGAGGTACGCGTGGCGGAAGTCGTCGGACTCCAGGCTCCCGTGCCACATCGTCCCGGAGACGAGGCCGTCGCTGACGAGCCCGGGCCACTCCTCGCCGTACTCGTGGGCCACGCGGCCGTGATGGATCTCGAAGGCGCCCCCGTCGTGCAGGCGCAGGACCTTCTCCGGCGTGAACCGGGTCGTGGCGTCGAGCAGACCGAGCCCGTCGGCCTCGGCGCCGCGCACCCCTTCGACACCGTCCGGGTCGCCGATCGTGCGGCCCAGCATCTGGAACCCGCCGCAGATGCCGAGCACCGGACGGCCGCCGTCGACGTGGTCGAGCAACGCCAGGTCCAACCCGCGCGAGCGCATCCAGGACAGGTCCGCCAGCGTCGCCCGTGAGCCGGGCACCACGACCAGGTCGGCGTCGGCCATCGACCGTGGATCGGTGACGAACGTGACGTCGACGTCCGGCTCGATGCCGAGGGCGTCGACGTCGGTGAAGTTGCTGATCCGCGGTAGCCGGATCACGGCGACCCGCACCGCTCCCCCACTGGTCGATCGCCGCCCGGCCAGGTCGAGGGCGTCCTCGGAGTCGAGCCACAGGCCCGGGTTCCACGGCAGGACGCCGAGCACGGTCCGGCCGGTGATCTGCTCGAGTCGGTCGAGACCGGGCTGGAGCAGCCCGACGTCGCCGCGGAACTTGTTGACCACGAACCCGGCCACCAGCCGCTGGTCGGCGGAGTCGAGCAGCGCGACGGTGCCGTACATCGCCGCGAACACCCCGCCGCGGTCGATGTCGCCGACGATGATGGCCGGCATCTCGGCGTGTCGGGCCAGGCCCATGTTCACGTAGTCACCGGCTCGCAGGTTGATCTCGGCGGGACTGCCCGCGCCCTCGCAGACGACGAGGTCGAAGCGCGAGGCGAGATCGTCGTAGGCGGCAAACGCCGCCTCGGCCAGATGTGCGCGTCCGCCGATGAACTCCGACGCCTCGATCTCCCCGGCCGGCTGCCCCATGACGACGACGTGGCTGCGCCGGTCGCCCCCCGGCTTCAGCAGCACGGGATTCATCGCCACCTCGGGTTCGACCCCGGCCGCGACGGCCTGCGTCCACTGCGCGCGCCCGATCTCCCCACCGGCCACGACCATGCTGTTGTTCGACATGTTCTGCGCCTTGAACGGCGCGACCTTCAGGCCGCGCCGGGCGAACGCCCGACACAAGGCGGTGGTGACGACGGTCTTGCCCGCGTCCGACGTGGTGCCCGCGACCAGGAGAGCTCCGCTCATGCGTGCAACCAGTCGTGCAGCAGCCGGGTGATCCACGGCAGCGCGGCATAGATCATCACCGGAGTCATGACGAGGACCGAGACCAGGACCCGCGCGGGCATCCAGACGTCGGGCAGGAGCTCCAGGGCGAGGTAGTTGACCGCCAGGCTCAGCGGGAAGAACACGCAGAAGATCGACACCATCTGCTTCCACCGAGGTGGGGCGGCCGGGGTCGGCCGGAGGTCCTGCACATCGACGCTCGACGGCTCGTCGAACCAGCCCTCGATGCCGGTGCGCTTCTCCAGCTGCGACTCATCGACCAGGCCCTGCGCGGAGTCGAGCCACCAGCGGCGCTGATCGGAGGTCATCCACGCGTCGAGCGCCGCGTGGTCGGCGAACCGGTAGAGCATGTGCCACTCGCTCGACCCGACCGCCGGGCGCACCCAGCCCGAGCCGAGGAACCCGTCGAACCGCTCGGCCAGCTCGGTGCCTGCTCGCAACCACGCCAGCATCTGGTCCTCCTGCGCCGGGTCGACGTGGCGCGTGATGGAGACGGTGACGGGGGAGACCACCTGTACAGAGTATGAGCCGCCGCGGCATCAGTGCACCGGCCGTCCAGCGCGAGTAGTTTGGCCACCATGACGTTGTCAGATGAGCTACGCATCGCCCTCGACGGCAAGTGGCGGCACGTCCGCGAGCAGTCGCGCATCGAGCTGTCGGAGATGGACCTCGCCTTCGACCACGACCTCAGCCTCGACGAGGCGCGCGAACGGACGTTCCGCCAGCTCAAGGAGCTCGTGCCCACCGGCATCCCGGCCGCCGGCTTCCTGACCGAGCAGGGCGGCACCGGCGACCCGGGCATGGCCGTCACGGGCATCGAGATGCTGGCCCAGTTCGACCTCTCGCTCATGGTCAAGGCCGGGGTCCAGTGGGGCCTGTTCGGCGGCGCCGTGGCGAACCTCGGCACGCAGCACCACCACGACGCCTACGTGCGCGACCTGATCAATCTCGACCTCGTCGGCTGCTTCGCGATGTCCGAGACCGGTCACGGCAGCGACGTCCAGCACCTGGAGACGACCGCCACGTTCGACCCGGCCACCGAGGAGTTCGTCATCGACTCCCCGACGCCGGGCTCCCGCAAGGACTACATCGGCAACGCCGCCCAGCACGCCACGATGGCCGCGGTGTTCGCCCAGCTCATCACCCGGGGCGAGACGTACGGCGTGCACTGCTTCCTGGTGCCGATCCGCGACGAGCACGGCGAGGACCTCCCCGGCGTCACCACCTCCGACTGCGGACACAAAGGCGGCCTCGGCGGCGTCGACAACGGCCGCATCATGTTCGATGAGGTCCGCATCCCGCGCCAGAACCTGCTCAACCGGTACGGCCAGGTCGACGAGGGCGGCGCCTACTCCTCGCCGATCGATGACACCGGGCGACGCTTCTTCACCATGCTCGGCACGCTCGTGCGCGGCCGGGTGAGCGTCGGCGGCTCGGCCCGTGCGGCCGCCGAGGTGGCCCTCACCATCGCCGGTCGTTACGCCCTCCAGCGGCGTCAGTTCGGGCCGTCGGACGGCGAGGAGGTGCTGCTCGCCGACTACCGGGTGCATCAGCGGCGGCTCCTTCCGCTGATCGCGCAGACGTACGCCCTCCGCTTCGCGCAGAACCAGCTCACCGCCCGCATGCACCGGATGCAGATCGACCCCGAACCCGACCCGATCAAGCTGCGTGAGCTGGAGAGCCGCGCGGCCGGCCTCAAGGTCGCCCAGACCTGGCACGCGTCGCGCGCCATCCAGGAGGCGCGCGAGATGTGCGGCGGCGCCGGATACCTCGCCGAGAACCGGCTCACCACGCTGCGCGGTGACGTCGACGTGTTCACCACGTTCGAGGGCGACAACCACGTGCTCCTGCAGCTGGTCGCCAAGGAGCTGCTCACGTCCTACGCATCGGAGATCGGCGGGCTCGACCCGGTCGGCCTGGTGCGGTTCGCCGCCGGCACCGTCACCGACGTCGTCCGCGAGCGCACGGCCGCGTCCCAGCTCATCCAGCGCCTCATCGACGCCCGGCCCGGTGCCGGCGACGAGCACGACCTCCTCGATCTCGGCACCCAGCTGAGCATGTTCGAGGATCGCGAGGAGCACGTCATCGAGACCGCCGCGCGCCGGCTGCGTCGCGCGGCCAAGGCCGACGACGACGAGGCGTTCGCCATCTTCAACGCCGCCCAGGACCACGTCATCCGCTGCGCCATGGTGCACATCGACCGCGTCGTGCTCGAGGCCTTCACCGCCGGCATCGGACGCTGCGAGGACGAGGAGGCCCAGGAGCTCCTGCGCGACGTCTGCACCCTCTACGCCCTCAGCACGATCGAGGACGACCTCGCCTGGTTCATGGGTCACAACCGGCTGTCCGACCAGCGCGCCAAGGTCGTGACGTCCGAGGTCAACGCGATGTGCGAGAAGCTCCGTCCCCATCTCCTGACGCTCGTCGAGGGTCTCGGCGTGGCCGAGAAGGCCTACGCCGCGGAGATGTTGGACGACGGGAACGATGATGCATGAGATGGCCGCACGGGTGGCCCTGGTCGCGCTCGCGATCGGCAACGGCGCGACCGGGCTCCTGGCCCGCCTCGATCCACGTGTCTTCTACGACGACTTCCCCTTCGGCCGCTCCTGGGTGGCCGTCGACGGGCCGTACAACGAGCACCTGATCACCGACTTCGGCGCGGCCCTGCTGGCGATCGCCGCCCTCTGCCTGGTGGGCGTCTGGCGTCCGACCCGCGAGGTCGTCACCGCCGCGGCCGTGGCGAACATCGTCCTCGGCGCGCTCCACCTCATGTACCACGTCGGTGTCGCCGACCTCTTGGGCACGACCGACACCATCCTCAGCTTCACCAGCATCGGTCTGGGCCTCGTGCTCGGTCTCGGAATGCTGGCCCTGACGCCCGGACTGGCCGCCGCCCGGCGTGAGGGCGTGCGGGAATCGTCCTAGCGGTCAGCGAGCGGGGTCACGACGCCGATGCCCGGCCCGAGCCGATGCCGGCGGGTGGTTCGTCGAAATCGGCCGCACGCAGGCCGCGCAGCAGCTCGTAGGCCTTCTCCTGGTCGGCCGGGTCGAGCGATCCGACCGCGAACTCGATGTCGGTGAGGGCGCGGGTGGCGCGCTTGAGCACTCGACGACCGGCGGGCGTCAACGCGGCCAGGGTGCGCCGGCGGTCCGTGGCATCGGTCGTGCGCGTGACGAGTCCCTGGGCCTCGAGCCGGTCGATGAGGTTCGTCACCGACGTCGGGTGGACCATGAGGCGCTCCCCCACCTTGCTCAGCGGGAGCGACCCGGACCGGCTGAACGACAACAGCACCAGCACCTCGTAGCGGGCGAACGTGATGCCGTGCGGACGGACCGCCGCGTCGAGCGCAGCGAGCACCATCTGCTGGACCCGCATCAGTGACGTGGCCAGCCGCATGGCGGTAGCGTCACCGATGCGCTCGTCCCACAGCTCGCCGGCCCGCTGGATCGGGTCGAACGTCAGCCGTGCGGAGGAGCTCATGCGCACAGCCTAGCCCGGCATGGACATTACTAGGAAGTCCAACTATCTTATCTCCTAGGAAATGTCCCACCGATGAGGATCCATGACCGACCTGTACGTCCCCGAGCACCCCGTCCGGTTCGTCACGTCGTCCGCGCTGTTCGACGGGCACGACGCGAGCATCAACATCATGCGCCGCATCCTGCAGTCGCAGGGCGCCGAGGTCGTCCATCTCGGGCACAACCGGTCGGTCCGCGAAGTCGTCACCGCCTGCTTGGAGGAGGACGTGCAGGGCGTCGCCGTCAGCTCCTACCAAGGCGGTCACGTCGAGTACTTCGAGTACCTCGTGGAGTCGCTCCGCGAGCAGGGGGCCGGCCACGTCAAGGTCTTCGGCGGCGGAGGCGGCGTCATCGTGCCCGCGGAGATCGAGCGGTTGCGCGCGGCCGGTGTCACGATCTTCTCCCCCGAGGACGGCCAGCGCCTCGGCCTCGCCGGCATGATCAACACGATGGTCGAGTCGTGCGACGCCGACCTGTGGTCCGATCATCCGGCCGGCGCCGATGCCGTGCTGTCGGGCCAGCGCGACGCCATCGCCCGTGCCATCACCGGCGCCGAGACCGGACAGCTCGGCGACGACCTCGCGTCGGCCATCCGCTCCGCGGCCGAGTCGTCGAACGTCCCGGTCCTCGGCATCACCGGCACCGGCGGGTCGGGCAAGAGCTCCCTCACCGACGAACTGGTGCGCCGGTTCCGCATCGATCAGCAGGACAAGCTCCGCATCGCCGTGCTCGCCATCGACCCGACGCGTCGCAAGGGCGGCGGCGCACTCCTCGGCGATCGCATCCGGATGAACTCCCTCGACGGCGATCGGGTCTACTTCCGCTCCATCGCCACCCGCGGCGGCCACGAACATCCCGAGCACCTCGACGACATCATCGCCGTGCTGCGGGCGTCCGGGTTCGACCTCGTCATCATCGAGACGCCCGGCATCGGCCAGGGCGACGCGGGCATCGTGCCGTTCGTCGACCGCTCCATGTACGTGATGACGCCGGAGTTCGGCGCCGCCTCCCAGCTGGAGAAGATCGACATGCTCGACTTCGCCGACGTCGTCGCCATCAACAAGTTCGAGCGCCGGGGGGCCGAGGACGCGCTGCGCGACGTCGGCCGCCAGCTGGTGCGCAACCGGGAGGCATTCGGGCAACAGCCCGGCGACATGCCGGTGTACGGCACGTCCGCCGCCACCTTCAACGACAACGGCGTCACCGCCCTCTACCACCACCTCGCCGGCCTGCTCCGCGAGGACGGGCTCGGGCTCGACGACGGCGTGCTGCCGCGCGTCGACACCAAGGTCTCCACCGAGTTCGCCGCGCTCGTGCCGCCCGCACGGGTTCGCTACCTGTCCGAGATCGCCGAGACCGTCCGCGACTACCACGCCGAGACCGCGTCGCTGGCCGATCGGGCGCGGCGCGTCCAGCGGCTCGAGGCCGTCGCCGCGGAGCTGGAGAGCGACGACCTCGCGAATCTGCTCGAGCAGGCGCGAGCCGAGCTGCCGGACCCGGTGGCCGAGGGGATCCGTCACTGGCCGGAGGTCGTCGAGGCCTACTCCGGCGACGAGCAGGTCGTCGTCGTCCGCGACCGGGAGATCCACACCACGCTGACGCGCGAGTCACTGTCCGGCTCCGTCGTGCGCCGGGTCAGCCTGCCCCGCTACCACGACCACGGTGACCTCGTCTCCTTCCTGCGCCGCGAGAACCTGCCCGGGTTCTTCCCGTTCACGGCGGGCGTCTTCCGGTTCAAGCGGGACACCGAGGACCCCGCGCGGATGTTCGCCGGCGAGGGCGATGCGTTCCGCACCAACCGCAGGTTCAAGCTGCTCTCGCACGACGGCGAGGCCGACCGCCTCTCCACCGCCTTCGACTCGGTGACCCTGTACGGCCGCGACCCCGATCTGCGGCCCGACGTCTACGGCAAGGTCGGCACGTCCGGCGTCTCGATCGCGACGCTCGACGACATGAAGGTCCTCTACGACGGTTTCGACCTGCTCTCGCCGTCGACGTCGGTGTCGATGACGATCAACGGACCGGCTCCGACCGTGCTGGCGTTCTTCCTGAACACCGCGATCGAGCAGGGCCGGGCGCAGGGCGTCGAGCCCGCGGAGACGCTGCGGCGGGTGCGCGGCACCGTGCAGGCCGACATCCTCAAGGAGGACCAGGGCCAGAACACCTGCCTGTTCTCGACCGAGTTCAGCCTGCGGATGATGGCCGACATCCAGGAGTGGTTCATCGAGCACCAGGTGCGCAACTTCTACTCGGTCTCCATCTCCGGCTACCACATCGCCGAGGCCGGGGCGAACCCCATCAGCCAGCTCGCGTTCACGCTCGCCAACGGGTTCACGTACGTGGAGGCCTACCTCGCACGGGGCATGGACATCGACGACTTCGCGCCCAACCTGTCGTTCTTCTTCTCCAACGGCATGGACCCGGAGTACTCGGTGCTCGGACGGGTCGCCCGTCGCATCTGGGCGGTCACGATGCGCGACCGCTACGGGGCCAACGAGCGCAGCCAGAAGCTCAAGTACCACGTCCAGACGTCCGGGCGCTCCCTGCACGCGCAGGAGATGAGCTTCAACGACATCCGCACCACGCTGCAGGCCCTGATCGCCATCTACGACAACGCCAACAGCCTGCACACCAACGCCTTCGACGAGGCGGTCACCACCCCGACGGACGCGTCCGTGCGGCGCGCGCTCGCCATCCAGATGATCATCAACCGCGAGTGGGGGGTCGCGATGAACGAGAACCCCACCCAGGGGGCGTTCTTCACCGACGAGCTCACCGACCTGGTCGAGGCGGCCGTGCTCACCGAGTTCGACCGCATCAGCGAGCGCGGCGGCGTGCTCGGCGCCATGGAGACCGGCTACCAGCGCGGCCGGATCCAGGATGAGTCGATGCTCTACGAGCAGCGCAAGCACGACGGATCGCTGCCGGTCGTCGGCGTCAACACGTTCCGCAACCCGAACGAGGACGACGAACCGCCGGTCGTCGAGCTGGCCCGCGCCACCGAGGAGGAGAAGAAATCGCAGCTCGACCGGGTCCAGGCGTTCCAGAAGGAGCACCGCACGGAGGCCACCGAGGCGATCGCGCGGCTCAAGGAGGCGGCCACGTCCGGCGAGAACGTCTTCGCCGTCCTGATGGACGCAGCCCGCGTCTGCTCACTCCAGCAGGTCACCGAGGCATTCTTCGAGGTCGGCGGGGAGTACCGCCGCAACGTCTGAGTAGCATCGGCCCGTGAGCGACGACACTCCCGTGCAGATCCCGGCCGACCTCAAGCCCGCCGACGGGCGATTCGGTTGCGGGCCGTCGAAGGTCCGCCCCGAGGCGCTGCAGGAGCTGGCCCAACGCCACGACCTGATGGGCACGTCGCACCGGCAGGCTCCGGTCCGCGAGGTCGTCGGACGGGTTCGGGCCGGCCTGTCCGAGCTGTTCTCGGTGCCGGACGGCTATGAGATCGTGCTCGGCAACGGCGGCTCCACCGCCTTCTGGGACGCCGCCGCGGCCGGACTGGTCCGCCGCCGATCCCTCCATCTGGCGTTCGGCGAGTTCTCCCAGAAGTTCGCCACCGTCGCCGCCAACGCACCGTTCCTCGACGACCCGATCGTCATCCGAGCCGAGCCCGGCTCGGCGCCCGAGCCGACCGCCGATCCGGACGCGGACGTCATCGCCTGGGCGCACAACGAGACGTCCACGGGGGTGATGCTGGAGGTCCGCCGCCCCCCGGAGTCCGGCGACGCCCTCGTCCTCATCGACGCCACCTCCGGCGCAGGTGGGCTGCCGGTCGATCTCGGCGAGGCCGACGCCTACTACTTCGCGCCGCAGAAGTCGTTCGGGTCCGACGGCGGCCTCTGGCTCGCGGCGTTCAGCCCGGCCGCGATCGCTCGCGCGGAGGAGCTCGGAACCGGCCCGGACGGACGCTGGATCCCGGAGTCGCTGTCGCTCACCACCGCCCTGAGCAACTCCCGCCAGAACCAGACGTACAACACCCCGGCGTTGGCGACGCTTGTGCTGCTGGCCGAGCAGGTCGAGTGGATGCTCGCCGGCGGTGGCCTCGCGTTCTGCGTCGAGCGCACCACCGCGTCCTCGTCGCACCTGTACTCCTGGGCCGAGAAGTCCGACATCGCCACGCCGTTCGTCGCCGACCCCGCGGCACGCTCCCTCGTGGTCGGGACCATCGACTTCGCCGAGGGCATCGATGCCGCCGCGATCGCGGCGACGCTGCGCGCCAACGGCATCGTCGACACCGAGCCCTACCGCAAGCTCGGGCGCAACCAGCTCCGGATCGGGATGTTCCCGGCGGTCGAGCCCGCCGACGTCGAGGCCCTGACCGCCTGCGTCGACTGGGTGGTCGCCAACGACCCGGCGGTCTCCGAGCAGGTGACGGCATGAAGGTGCTGGTCAAGGAGAACATCGGCGAGTCCGGCGTCGACCTGCTGCGCGACGCCGGGTTCGATGTCGACCTCGGCTACGACTGGTCGCCGGCCGAGCTCGCCGACCGCATCGGCGGCTACGACGCGATCCTGATCCGGTCGGCCACGAAGCTCGATGCGGACCTGCTGTCCAAGGCGACCGCGCTCAGGGTCGTCGCGCGCGCCGGGGTGGGCGTCGACAACGTCGACGTCGACGCGGCCACCCGGCAGGGTGTGGTGGTCGCCAACGCGCCGCAGTCGAACGTCGTCACCGCCGCCGAGCACACGATGGCCCTCCTGCTCGCCCTCGCGCGCAACGTGCCGCAGGCGCACGGGTCGCTCGTGGCGGGTCGTTGGGACCGCGCCAAGTTCACCGGCGTCGAGGTGCACGACAAGGTGCTCGGCATCATCGGGTTCGGGCGCATCGGGCAGCTCGTGGCGCACCGGGCCAAGGGCTTCGGGATGCGGGTCGTGGCCTTCGACGCCTACATGGCCGAGGAGCGATTCCGCGAGCTCGGCGTCGAGCGCGCCGGCAGTGCTGAGGATGTCTATGCGGTGGCCGACTTCCTCACCGTGCACCTGCCGAAGAACGCCGACACCGAGGACTTCTTGAATGCCGCGGCATTCGCGGCGATGAAGGACGGCGTGCGGATCCTCAACGTCGCCCGCGGCCCGCTGCTCGTCGACGAGGCACTGAAGGACGCGCTCGACTCCGGCAAGGTGGCCGGCGCCGCGCTGGACGTCTTCCGCGAGGAGCCGATCACCGAGCACCCGCTGTTCGGCTACCCGAACGTCGTCGTCACCCCGCACCTCGGGGCATCCACGGCCGAGGCCACCGACCGAGCCGGCTTCCAGGCCGCCGAGCAGGTCGTGGCGGCGCTGCGCGACGAGCCGGTGACGACGGCCGTGAACGTCCCGGCCATCGGGGCCGACGACCTCGCCGCGCTTGAACCGTTCCTCGGCCTCTGCACCTCGCTGGGACGCATCGCCGCCGGCCTCGCGCCGGCGACTTCGCTGGAGGCCCTGGAGGTGGAGTTCCTCGGCCGGGTGGCCGAGCGGGACAACCGGCTGCTCACGATCCAGGTCGTCAAGGGCGTCCTCGCCGATCACACCGAGGAGAGCGTCAACGACGTCAACGCGCTGGCGCTCGCCGCCGATCGCGGCATCGCCATCACGTCCACCAGCCGGCCCGTCGCCCGCGACTTCACCGATCTCGTGCGGGTCACCATCCGCGGCGGCGACGACACCACCCGCGTCGTCGGTACCGTGCTCGGGCAGCTCCACCGCCCGCACCTGCTCGAGGCCTGGGGCTCACGATTCAACGTCCAGATCGAGCCGCACCTCGCGGTGTTCCGCTACCGCGACCAGCCCGGCATGCTGGGCCGCATCGGCACGGCCTTCGGCGACGCCGGCATCAACATCGTCTCCGCGGCGGTGGGTCACGGGAAGCTGGAGAGCGACGAGGCCGTCCTGATCGTCACGACCGACGCACCGGTGCCGGCGGCCGTGCTCGAGGCCGTGATGGCGGCCGCCGACTTCTTCGACGCCCGCGCCATCAGTCTCAGGCACTAGGCTGGAGGGGAATGGAGGCACCATGGACACCATGCAATGGTTCTGGCTCTTCGTCGCACTCCTCGCAGTCTTGATCGTGTTCGCGCGCATCGCCAGCGCGCGCCGGCGCAGCCAGCTCCCCCGAGCCAATCCGTATTCCACCGGCGACGACACCTCCCCGGGCGACGGCGCCATCGGCCGTGACCGGGACATGGATCTGGAGCGCCGCCGCGACGCCGACTTCGACGACGGCGACGGTGCCCGCTGACGATCTCGGGCACCCCGTCGACGTCACCCGACCGGCCCGGCGCGTCGTCTCACTCGTCCCGTCCCTGACCGAGGCGATCGCGAAGACGCGGCCCGGCGTACTGGTCGGCGCCACCGACTGGTGCACGCATCCTCCCGATCTGGACGTCACCCGCGTCCGCGGGACCAAGAACCCCGACCGGGCCGCCATCGCGGCCCTCGCACCGGACCTGGTCGTCGCCAATCAGGAGGAGAACCGCGAGCTCGACGTCCAGCGACTGCGCGCCGACGGCATCGCCGTGTGGGTGACCCGCATCCACACCCTCGCGCAGGCGTTCGACTCGATGCGGCGACTGTTCACCGCGGCGCTCGGGTGGGAGGAGCCGTCGTGGCTGGACGGAGGCCGAGCGCGTGTGGTCCGAGCCGCCCATGGGCCCCGGGCTCCGCGTCGCGGTACCGATCTGGCGCGACCCGTGGATGGTGGTCGGCAGCGACACCTTCACCGGGGACGTGGTCGCGCGACTCGGCTGGCAGAACGTCTTCGCCGCCGGCGACGAGCGGTACCCGGGCGTCGAGCTGACCGAGATCGACCGCGCCGACGTCGATCTCGTCGTGCTGCCGGACGAGCCCTACGTGTTCGGGCCGGACGACGGCCCGGAGGCCTTCACCCGGGCCCAGACCGTGCTCGTGCCGGGACGCCTGCTCACCTGGTACGGCCCCTCACTGGTCGAGGCTCGTGCTCGCCTCGAGCGCGCACCTCACGACGTCGTCTGACCGACGTCACTCGGTGGGCTCCTCCGACTCCCCGCGGCGGCTGCGGCCGCCGGACCGACGCTCCAGGATGCGGCGCTCGGCGGTCTCCTTCTCCAGCGGCGTGATGTGCACCTGGTGCTTGGCCAGCACGTAGGGGGTCTCGCCGACGATCGCGTTGTGGCTGCCGCTGAACAGGTACTTCGACGCCAGGTTCACCAAGGTCGCGATGCGGTTGCGGTTGCCGAGCAGGGTGAGGATGTGCAGGCCGACCCAGATGATCCAGGCCGGAAAGCCGGTGAGCTTCGGCATGTACGCGATCTCGGCGACCGCCGAGGACTTGCCGATGGTGGCCATCGTGCCCTTGTCGCGGTACTTGAACGGCTTGACCGTCTTGCCGGCGAGCCCGGCCTTGATGACCTTGGCGACGTGCTTGCCACCTTGGATGGCCGGCTGCGCGAGCTGGGGGAGCGCGTCGGGCCCCACCGAGATGTCACCGATGGCGTAGGTGTTCTCGAGGCCTTGGACCCGCTGGTGCTCGTCGACCTCGATGCGGCCGCCGCGGCCCTGCGGCACGTTCCAGTCGAGCACCGTGGGGTGGGCGGTGACGCCGGTGGCCCACACGACGATGCCGGCCGGGAGGAACTCCTCCTCGCCCTCGTGCTCCACCAGCACGCCGTCCTCGCGGACCTCCTTGACGGCGGTGTTGAGCCGAAGGTCGACCTTGCGCTTCTCCAGCGACTTCTTGGCATAGTCGCGCAGCTTCTCGTGGAAGGGCCCGAGCACGGCCGGCGCCATCTCCAGCAGCGTGATGTGGATGCGGTTGCGATCGAGCTCGGGGTAGGTGGTGGGCATGTCGTTGTTGCGGAACTCCGCGAACGCCCCGGCCGTCTCGACGCCGGTGGCACCGCCGCCCACGACGATGATGCGCAGGTCCTCGTCCTGCCCGTTGATCGCGAACTCCTCGAGGTTGGCGAACATGCGATCGCGCACCTCCAGCGCCTGCGAGCGCTTGTACAGCGGCAGCGCGTACTCCTCGGCACCGGGCGTGCCGAAGAAGTTCGTGGTGACGCCGTTCGCGAGGACGAGGTGGTCGTAGGACACCGAGACGTCGCCGTGCAGGCTGAGCACCTTCGCGTCGTGGTCGATCGCCGTGACGATGCCCTTGAGGAAGCGCACGTTGCTCTGCTTCGACCGGATGGCACGCAGGAACCAGGTGATGTCGCCGGGATTGAGGCTCGCGGTCGCCACCTGGTACAGCAGCGGGTTGAACGTGTTGTACGTGTGCCGGTCGATCAAGGTGACGTCGACCTTGGCTCGCTTCAGCTTGCGGACGGTGGCGATGCCACCGAAGCCGCCGCCGACCACGACGACGTGGGGGCGCTTGGCCGGCGCGGGGGGAGTGTCGGGCATGGACGAGATCGTACTCGTGCGGACACCCGCGCGGATCAACGAGCGCCGGCGGTCCAGGCTCGTGACTCGTCCCGGTGGAGCAGAATGATCACCGCCACCGCGGCCCCGGTGCCGAGCAGGCCGAACGGCACCAGCACGACGCCTGCCGCCGCGGTGATCCAGGACACGGCGAGGGTCGCCACCCGGCCGACCTTCACGCGGGCCAGCAGCAAGATCCCGGCGGCGAGGCCGGCCAGGGCCAGCGGAAGCAACGCCAGGCATCCCCAGAAGGCCGCCTGGAGGGCGGTCTCCAGCTCTCCGGCGGAGTACCAGTCGGCAAACGGTCCGTCGCGGACGACGGTGACGTACTCGTCGCGGGCGAAGGTGTAGATGAGGACGAAGAGGGTGCACAGTCCGCCGACGATCGACGACCCGAGCACCGTGACGAGGCCGGCCGCGAGGACCGATCTCGGCCGATGGGCGCTGCGCACCGGGGCGGCCGGGGCGTCGATGACCGCCGTGTTCCCGGCCGGCGGTGTCGCCCACGAGCTGGCCGGCACGTCTTGGTCCTCGGGCGCGCCTTCGGCCGGGGGTTCATGGCGCGAGTCGAACCACCGGCGAGCATCCGGGGTCCACAGCGAGGCGGCCGCGACCAGCAGGAAGACCGCCTGCAGGACTCCGAGGAGCCCGAACGGCAGGACCAGCAGACCGAGCAGGACCGCCGCGACGGTGGTGCCGACCCGCGAGACCCGGTCGCCGCGGGTCGCATACGCCGCGAACACCATGCCGGCGACGAGGAGCAGGACGCTGCCGAGCCCGATCCAGCGCAGCGCGGCGAGCAGCTCGCCCATGGTCACGTCGAACCCGCGCTCCTGGAGCGTCGCGAGCGACGGCTGCAGCGCCTCCTGCATCTCGATCGTGCCCCAGCTCGTGAGGGCGGTGATGAGCTCGATCAGCAGCAGGAAGGAGCTGAGGCCCACGAACACGCAGGCCATCGTGACGGCCGGCGGTCGAGGGGTTGCGCTCATGCCGTCCATCCCACCACATCACGCCACACCGACGGCGCGGCCGGTCGGTCAGCGTTGGCCGAGCTCGGTGCCGTAGCTGGTGACGACGGCGCGCCGGCCGTCGCCCGGACCGTACTCGAGGATCCGGACGTCGATGCCGTAGAGGCGCGACAGGGAGGCCTCGGTGAGCATCTCCGCGGCCGGCCCGTTCGTCACGTCGTCGGGACCGCCCATCAGCACGACCGAGTCGGCGAGGTGGAGCGCGTGATCGGGGTGGTGCGTCGTGAGCAGCACCGCCAGGCCGTCGGTGACCAGCTTGCGGAGCAGGGTGAGGATCTGCGCCTGGTTGTGCAGGTCGAGACCGCTGGTCGGCTCGTCCAGCACGAGGACCGGTGAGTCCGACGCGATGGCACGGGCGATGAGCACGAGCTGCTGCTCGCCGCCGCTGAGCGTGGGGAACTGGCGCTCGGCCAAGTGGCCGACGCCGATCCGCTCCATCGCGTCGTGCGCGGCCACCCGGTCGTCGCGGGTGGGGGTGCCGAACAGGCTGACGTGGCGGACGCGGCCCATGACGACCATGTCGATCGCCTGGTACGCGAACGCTCCCCCGTGGGCCTGCGGGACGAATCCCACCGGACCGTCGTGGGCGACCGTGCCCTCCAGCGGCTTCAGGAGCCCCGCCGCGCACCGCACCAGCGTCGTCTTGCCGCGTCCGTTCGGACCGAGGACGACGGTCACCGATCCCGGCGCGACGTCCAGGGTGACCTCGCGGAACACCCAGCCCGTCTCCGGATAGCGGTGGCCGAGGCCGTGCAGCTCAAGCACGGTCCCAGATCCTGTCCCGGTTGCGCCGCAGGAGCACGAAGAACGCCGGCGCGCCGATCATCGCGGTCAGGACGCCCAGCGGGATCTCCCCCGCGGTCAGGGTGCGGGCCACCGTGTCGATGGCGATCAGGTAGATCGCACCGACGAGGAACGACACCGGCAGCAGCACCCGGTGGTCCGGGCCGACCCACATCCGCACCAGGTGCGGGACCACCAGGCCGACCCACCCGACCACGCCGCTCACGGCCACGGCGCCGGCGACGATCAAGGCGCAGGAGACGAGGATGACCCAGCGCATCCGGCTCGGGTGGAGGCCGAGCGAGGCGGCCTCGTCGTCACCGAGGGAGAGCACGTTGATCCGCCAGCGGAGCAGCAGGACGACGGCGGTCCCGAGCAGGATCGGCACCACGGCGATGCCGACCTTCGCGAAGGTCGCGGTGGCGAGGCTGCCGAGCAGCCAGAACACGATCGCCGGCAGGGACGAGTACGGATCGGCGAAGTACTGGACGAGCCCCACCAACGCGGAGAAGAACGAGCCCAGCACCACCCCGCCGAGCACCACCATCAGCATCGACGAGGCGCGTCCCATCGTGAGGAGGAAGAGCAGGGCGAGGGCGGTGAGGCCGAGCACGAACGCCCCGCCGACGAGGAAGGCCGACCCCAGCCCCCACAGCAGCGCCAGCGCCCCGCCGAGCGACGCACCGGAGGAGACGCCGATGATCTCCGGGCTGACGAGGGGGTTGCGGAAGGTCGCCTGGAGAGCCGCGCCGGCGACGGCGAGGCCGCCCCCGACCAGCAGGGCGAGCAGCACCCGGGGCAGCCGGACGAGCTCGATCACCGTTCGTTCGCTGGTGGGCACGTCGACCTCGGGGAGGACGCCGGACCCGAGGATCTGCACGACGTGCGGCAGCGGCACGTTGAACCGTCCGAGCGACAACGCCACCACCACCGTCACGACCAGCGCGGCTCCGGCGGAGAGGATCGCCACCGTGCCCCCGGCCCGGAACGACGGTCCGCCGCTTGCAGGAGCGCCGCGCTCAGCCGGCGCGGAATCCGTCGTAGTCGGCAGACTCACCGTTCGCCTCCATCCAGAGCATCGTGTCGATCTCGGCGGCGGTCGGTGTGTGGTCGTAGAAGTAGCGGTAGTCGGCGACGATCTTCTCGCGCAGTCCGCCGTCGGATCCGTCCGGGAACGCGATCTGGGACAGCCAGGTCCACATCAACGGCGACTCGTGGCTCGGCGGGTCCCACCGGTAGCCACCGAGCGGGGCGCGGTAGACCCGGCGTTCCTTCACCGCCGTGGTGCCCCGCCAGCGTCGGTCCTCGTAGATGTCCGCGGGCATGGCGGTGTCGAAGTTGCCCAGCACCACGATGTCGGGATCCCAGTCGAGCACCTGCTCGAGGTCGACGGTGGCGAGACCCTTCACGTCCGATGACACGTTCTCGGCACCGACCAGGCGGACGTACTCCTCGTTGAACGTCCCGGCTCCCTGCACCGCGAGCTCGTCGGCGTACCGGAGGAAGTACAGCACCCGCGGCTTGCGCCCGGTCTGCTTCGCCGCGGTCGCCTCCGCCGCCGCACGCTCCGCGTCGAGGCGGGCCGCCATCGCGCGGCCGCGGTCCGGCTTGCCGAGCAGCGTCGAGAACATCCCGAACCACTCACCGACGTCCTTGATCGTGCCGTAGTTGACCCCGAGCACCTGGAGCCCGGCGTTCTCCAGCGGTTCGACGATCTCATCGCCCTGGCTGGCCCACTGCACGACGACGTCGGGTTCCAAGGCCAAGATGCCCTCGACGTTCGGAGCGAACTCCGGTGAGCCGACCTCGTGGGCGATCTTCAGCACCGCGGGGAACATCGTCCCGAGGATGCTGTCCTTGGCCGCGACCCACGATGCCTGGTGGATGCCGACGAGGTGGTCGGCGGTGCGGTCGACGGCGACCATGATCGACGCGGCAGGCATCGGCAAGGTCACGATCCGCTTGGCCGGGCCGTCGAGGGTGAGCCTCTTCCCTCGCTGGTCGGTCAACGTCAGCGCGCCGGTCGATGAGTCGTCCGATCCGCACGCGGGGAGCACGGCCAAGGCGCTCAGCGCGGCGGCCCCCTGGAGGAGAGTCCTGCGGGGCAGTGCCTCCGGCATGGTGGTGCCTTTCTGTCAGGTGCCCAGGAGTGCGGCAGTTCCTCGGTGAAGGTTTCCTTCGTTGACGATGCGCAGGTGGCGCACCGTGAAGTCGCGGAGATAGCGGACCTGGCGGTCGCTCAGGACGTCGCAGGCCCATTCCCAGTGCATCGAGATCCAGTCGCCGACGCGGAGGTCGTCCATCATGCTGACGCCGTCGACGGCCCGGGTGACGGTCTCGACGATCCGCTCGCCGAACCCGAGCGTGCGGCCGTCCCAGGTCAGGGGTGTCGAGTCGACGACCACCTGGTCGCCCTGGAGCGCGGTCACCTTGCCCCAGCGGATGCGGCACTGGTCGAGCACGGTCAGCGCGTGGTCGGCCTTGCGGCCGTCGCTCAGCAAGCCGGTCCAGGGGTAGATGCAGAACACCGCGAAGCTGTGGTGCGGCACGCCGCCGGCGAGCACGCTCTCGGCGAGGGTGGGGAACGACGACCCGACATGGGCCCGGAACCGGTCCTCCATCGAGTTGCCGATCGCCGTGGTCTTGACGCGGTTGAGGCGGGAGTTGCCCACCCAGTAGGCGTCGACCACCCGGCGGTCGAGCGGATCGGGGATGCCGAGGGACTCCGCGATGAGCTCCAGGTAGGGCCAGGCGCCGGCGAACTGCTGCGAGAGCGATCGCAGTCCGCGATCGTCAGCGCCGGTGACCCCGTGCTCGAAGAACGACTCGTGGTCGTGCGGCCCGCAGTAGCCGTGAACGTTCGGCGGGAAGGCGTAGCGGGCGAACAGCACCGGCCCGGAGACCGGGGTGCGGACGGTCGGCGGCTCGACGCGGGTGTCAGCCATCGTTCACCTCGTCGGGGTCGCGCGCCTGGCCCATCATCTCCAGGCCGGACATCGCCTCGGCCGCGGCCTCGGGTTCGACGATCTCCAGGGCGAACCCCATGTGGATGAGGACCCAGGCGCCCGGCCTGGGCGGCTCGTCCAGCATGCCGATGTTGATGCGGCGCTGGGCACCTTCGACGTCCACCAGCGCCAGCTGGTTCTCGTACCCGTCGACCACCTCGACGACGCGTCCGGGAATGCCGAGGCACATGTCAGCTCCTCCCGCTCGTGGCCGTGGCTCGGATGCGCTCGCCGATCAGCCTGATCACGGCCGATGCCGCCTCGGGGACGGCCGCGCCGACCGGCTCGGACAGGCCCATGTGCTCCTCCACGGTGGCCGGCACGCAGCCGACGACGAACGTGGGCGGCAACGAGCCGCCCAACGCCGTCAGGCTCGACAGCACCGAGACCGGGTCCATGCCGTGCGCGTCGAACTCGCCGCCGGGGAGGTCCTCCGGGCCGACCGCCATGACGGTGATCTCGCCGGGCTCGCCGTCGCCGGGAATGGCGTCGACGAGCACGAGGGCCTCGCAGCCGTCGAGGATGTCGTACGCCAGGTGCATGCCACGGATGCCGTAGTCGACCACGCGGACGTCCTCGGGAAGGTCGGCGCGGGACGCGAGGACCCGCGCGACCTCCGGGCCGAAGCCGTCGTCGCCGAGGAAGAGGTTGCCGATGCCGGCGACCAGGATCGATGGTCTCAGGGTCGTCTCCTCAGTTGCCGCCGGACTGCAGGTCGGGGGCACCGGAGTCGTCGGAGCCGTCCGGGTCGACACCGGTGTCGCTGTCCTCGTCGGCCGTGCCCGCCGGTCGGTCGACCGGGCCGCCGCCCGGCTCGTCCGAGCCCTCGTCACGCGATCCGGGCGCGCCCCGTTCGTCCTGTGGCTCCTCCTCGAGGTTCTCCCCGGGTGTCTCACTCATGGTCTTCACTCCTCCGGTGCTGTTGGTGGACGTCACATCTGGCGGATCTTGCGGTAGCGGTTGATGTCCGGGATCGACATGATCAGCGTGACCACGCCGGCCACGACGACCACGGCGACCACGGCGACGGCGATCCATCCGACTACGATCATGGGCGGCTCTCCTCTCTGGTCGTGGTTTCGGCGAGCGGCTCGAGCTCATCGGGGGCGAAGTAGTAGTAGCGGCCGTACCAGTCGTGCATCTCCGCGGCCGGGTCGTCGACGAGCACGACGGCCACGTGGGTGCCGCCGTCGACGTCGGCGAGCACCGACGTCACGCGGGCGACCTGGTCGGCGAAGAAGATGTCCTGCGCGTCGGCCCGGCGGTTCGGATGCACGCGCACGAGGCTGCCCTTCGACACGGGCACGCCCTCGATCATCACGGAGTCGGTCTCCGGGTCGACCGCGGCGTCGGCAGCCGGATCCCACCACGGGGCGCCCTCGGTGGTGAAGGTCGGCGGGTCGAGGTCACGCAGGTCCGGCCGCGGCGGCGACGGGTTGCGCAGGATGCCGTGCATCTGCTGCATGGCCTCCGGGGTCATCGCGTCACAGCGGTCGATGATCTCGCGGGCCTTGGGGTCGGTGGCGCGAGCCTCCGCCTTCTCGGCGTCGGTCATGGTCATGACCCGCAGGGTGAGGATCTCGTCGATCTCGGTGGCGTCGAACAGGGCGCCCGGGCTCTCCGGTGCGATCTCCGGGTAGTCGTACAGGATGATCGGCAGCCCGAGCAGGAGGTCGGTGTCCCCCGCCTCGCCACCGAGCACCGGCCAGCAGCGCTGTTGCTCCAGCCCGTCGACCAGCTCACGAGCGTCGTCCGGCGGGTCGAGCAGGGACACGAACTCGGCGCCGTGCGCCTCGATGATCACGTGGGTGCCGATCAGGGAGTGCCGGGTCGCGTCGTCGGTGTCGTCGGGCGCCTCCGGCCACCGATTCTCGACGCGGACGTCGAGCCGCGCCCGCCGGCCGACCGGCGTGCACCCGATCGAGAGCTCGAGCTCCAGGGGCCACCGGCGACGGACGACGGTGCCGCCGTCGAGCTGCTCGACCTCCTCGCCGCCATCGACGTGGCCCGACAGCACCCGGCCGGCGAGATCACGGTCGGTCAGCTCGAACGTCAGCTCCTGCTCGACCGCCTCGTCCCAGGTGAGCCAGGTGGTGCCGGCGGCATCGTCGAGCGCATCGACGGCGGTGCCGTCGGCATCTCGGATCTCGCGGCGCTGGAGCTGCAGGAACCTCAGATGCACGGTCAGGCGCGTGTCGTCAGCGGGCGGGGCGGCGAGGATGCCCTGCATCGCCATGCCCGGAGCCTCGCCGAGCCCGCGCGACTGGGCGCCGGCCGGCCCGAGCACGCCGAACTGCCAGCGGGTTCGGTTCTTGCTCGAGCTCGCGCGGTACGGGTAGAGCAGGTAGCCCTCGTAGAGCACGGCGTCGGCGACGGAACGAGCCAGATCGAGTCTCATGCGTTGTTCGCCTTCTCCCTGCTCTCGAGCAAGTGGGTGAAGGTCTCCTCCCACGTCGTGAGTCCGTGCCGCTCGCGGAAGTCGGTGAGCTGGTCCAGGACGTCGATGTCGAGGCGGAGCCACCCGCTGTTCGGGAAGTACATCTGCATCATGTCGCGCCAGACCTTGACCGGCATCTGGTAGCGCGCGTCGCAGTCCCATGGCACCTGCTGCACGGCGAACCCCTCCTCGCCGCGCCGGAAGATCGTGCCGGAGAACATGAACTCCAGCGGGATGATGCCGTCGCCGATGGTGTGGAGGTAGCGCGAGGCCGCGACATCGAAGTCGTAGGTGCACGGCATCGGGAGGTCGACCTCGTTGAGTCCGGTGAAGCCCTGCACCGTGGTGTTGCACTGCATCCACATGAACGGCTTCAGGGTCTGGGCCCAGCGCTCCCGCTCGCCGAACATGGCGCGCATGCCGGCGGCGTCCTCGTCCTCGTAGCCCCGCCGCTGCGGTTCGATCCGGACCTGGCACCGAAGGGCGATCGCATGGACCGGCAGGCCGCTCGACTCCTCGACGCGCACCCGGGCCGTGAGCTGCGGAGCCGCCGCGTACGGCTCGGCGAACACGTCGACGATCGTGAAGGTGAACTCACCCATGGCCGACACCTGCCGGGCGGCTCTTGCCCTCGACCGTGGCGAAGAACTCCTCCATCGCCGCGCGGGCCTCCTGCCCGCCGTCGAACCCGCGCCACGTCATCCGCATCGTGCCCACGAGCTCGTAGCAGACGTCGATCGGCACCAGCAGGCAGCGGAAGTCACCCCGTCCGAGGTCCGTCCGATAGATCAGCAGGGCCTCCACGTCGGCACGAAGCAGGTCGAAACCCGGGGTTGGCGGCGACCAGTCGCTCCCAGGAGTCCAGGCCGAGCTCGGACTCGGTGGCGCCGGCCGGGCTCGGGTAGAACGCGACGACCCGATCCTGCACCGAGTTGCGGAAAAGGAACGCCAGCCCGACCGGGATCTGCAGGTCGTCCCACGCCGCCTGGTCGAAGGACAGGTCGTCGAAGGACAGGTAGCGGTCGGGGACCGCGCGATAACGCAGCTCGGCGGTCTCGTCCGTGAACAGCAGGTAGCAGCCGCGGCACGTGCACATGAGGCTGCGCGACTCCAGGTTCACCACGTGCTGGTGCTCCTCGGCGATCGGCTCGGCGCACATGTCGCAACGCTCGCCCGCGGCGACCTGCGGGCGGCTGCTCTTGATCCGGCGCAAGGTCGACGTCGGGACGGAGCCGCGACCGGTGGTCGTCATGCCGCACCGACCTGGAGCACGGCGACCGAGACCGTTCCGTTCTCCACCAGCAGCGGCAACGGCTCGAGATGGAGCTCGGGCACATCCACACACGCGCCGGCCGCGCGCACGTCGTAGTGCACCCCGCACGACGGGCAGCGCAGGAGCGCGTCACCGGTGGCACCGCCCAGCCGCCGGGCCAGGACCGCGCCGTCCAGCCGGTTCTCGCACCGGGCGCAGCGGTCGACGAACGCGAACAGGTCCGATCCGATGCGACAGGCGAGCACCGCGGTCGAGCCGACGTCGATCGTCGCCACCTGACCGGTGTCGAGGCTGCTCAGCTCCGGGGCCTCGTGCCACTCGCCACCGCGCGGTTCCTCGTGCAGGTGCGACATCAGCGACCCGACCGGGATGAGCGCGGGTCCGGCCTCCTTCGACGCCTCCTCGACCTCGATGGTCTCGATCTCCGGCGCCGCCGCCTCGATCGCGCCTTCCACGGCCAGCTTCAGCGTCACCGACGACGACGGGCACCCGTCGCAGCTTCCGAGGAGTCGCAACCGGACCCTGCCCTCGTCGGAGACCTCGACCAGCTCGACGTCCCCTCCGTGGGACCCGAGGTACGGTCGGACGCTCTCCAGCGCCTCCTCGACCCGTTGCTCGACGCCGTACGGATGCAGTCCGTGCACGAGCAGGAGGCCGGAGACGAGGTCGTCCTCGGCGAGCTTGCGCAGCAGCGTGTCGTCGAGGCGCCCGGTGTCGTAGAGGATCTCCATCACCTGTTCGAGTCCGGCGCCGTAGAGGTCCGTGACCAGGCGGACGAGCTCCTCGGCCCGCTCCCGCGCCACCACCCCTCCGGCGCTGCTCGCGGTGAGCAGCGCTTCGATCCGTTCTCCCGTGTCGCCGAGACCAGGTGATTCAGGGCTCACCATGGCGCGGGCTATTCGGTGCCGGCCGATTGCGTGGGTGAGTGCAGCTTCTCCAGTGTCTTCCCGTCGCCGAGGTACATGTGCACTCCGCACGGCAGGCACGGGTCGAAGCTGCGCACCGTGCGCATGATGTCGATGCCCTTGAAGTGCTCGCGATCGTTCTTCTCGAAGATCGGCTGACCCTGTACCGCGTCCTCGTACGGACCGGGGGTGCCGTAGGAGTCACGCGGGTTCGCGTTCCACGGAGTCGGCGGGTAGGGGTGATAGTTCGCGATCTTCCCGTCGCGGATGACCATGTGGTGGCTGAGGACGCCTCGCACGGCTTCGGTGAAGCCGCAGCCGATGCCCTCGTCCGGAACCTCGAACGGCTCCCAGGTCTTGGTGCGACCGGCCCGGATCTCGACCAGCGCCTTCTCGGCGAAGTGCAGGGCGCAGGCGGCGGCGTAGGCCTGGAAGTAGGTCCGCGCGCGGTTGCGCTCGATGGTGTTGCTCCACTGCGGGACCTTCCACTCCAGCTCCACCGGGCCCTTCAGCGCCGTCTTCGGCAGGTTGATCTTGACGCTGTTGCCGGTGGACTGCACGTAGCCGATGTCGACCAGACCCGCCAACGCGGTCGCCCAGAGCCGGGCGAGCGGCCCGCCGCCGGTGTCGAGGGCGAGGTAGTCCTTGCCGTCGAACCACCGCGGCGACATGACCCACGAGTACTTGCCGCCCTCGTCCATGTCCCGCTTCTGCGGCTTCGGGTTCGTGTGCTGGTTCCAGGGATGCCGACGGTCCACCGGGTTGCCGAGCGGATCGGTCTTGACGAACATCTCCTGGTCCTCCCAGTCGTCGTAGTACGACGAGCCGAGCAGGATGCGGATGCCGAGGTTGATCTCGACCAGGTCGGTGGTGACGAGCTTGCCGTCGACGACGACGCCCGGGGTGACGTACATCGCCCGGCCCCAGTTCGTCATGTCCTTGTAGTCGAAGTTGCACACCTCGGGGTCCTGGAAGGAGCCCCAGCACCCGAGCAGGATGCGCCGGTTGCCGACCTCCTCGTAGCCGGGGAGGGCCTCGTAGAAGAAGTCGAACAGGTCGTCGTGCATGGGAACGACCTTCTTCATGAACTCCACGTACCGCATCAGCCGGGTCATGTAGTCGGTCATCAGCTGGATGGTGGCCACCGTGCCGACACCGCCGGGGTAGAGCGTCGACGGGTGGACGTGCCGGCCCTCCATGAGGCAGAACATCTCCCGCGTCCACCGGCTCACGGCGAGTGCTTCGCGGTAGTGGTCGCCGCTGAACGGGTTGAGCGAGCGCATGATGTCGCCGATGGTGCGGTAGCCGTGCTCCTCGGCGTGCGGTGCGTCGGTGCGATTGGCCCGCTCGAGCACCTCGGGGTTGGTCTCGGCGACCATCTTCTCGCAGAAGTCGACCCCGACCAGGTTCTCCTGGAAGATGTTGTGGTCGAACATGTACTCCGCGGCCTCGCCCAGGTTCACGATCCACTCACCGAGGTGTGGCGGCTTCACCCCATAGGCCATGTTCTGCGCGTAGCACGAGCAGGTGGCGTGGTTGTCGCCACAGATGCCACAGATGCGACTGGTGATGAAGTGGGCGTCGCGCGGGTCCTTGCCCTTCATGAAGATCGAGTAGCCACGGAAGATCGAGCTCGTGCTGTGACACTCCTCGACCCTGTTGTTCTCGAAGTCGATCTTGGTGTAGATGCCGAGACTGCCGACGATGCGGGTGATCGGGTCCCAGGCCATCTCCACGAGACCGCCCTTGCCCTCGCTCATGCTGGTCGGATCCGGGATCGTCGACGTCATGTTTCCTACTTTCTGTGCGAGGTGATGGTCACCAGGTGCGCTTCGCACCAGTGGTCAGCTTGGAGCCGGGCTTGCGCCACTTGGGTTCCTTGTCCAGCGTGCGAGTCGTCATGCCGCGGAGGCTGCGCATCGTCTTGCCGTAGACCGCGACCGTGTTCGTCGAGAGCTTGCCGCCGGGCGGCTCGTCCATGAACGGCATGAACTTGTCCGGGAAGCCGGGCATCGTGCACCCGATGCAGATGCCCCCGACGTTCGGGCAGCCGCCGACACCGTTGATCCAGCCGCGCTTCGGCACGTTGCACTTGACCGCAGGTCCCCAGCAGCCCAGCTTCACGATGCACTTCGGCGAGCCGTACTCGGTCGCGAAGTCGCCCTGCTCGTAGTAGCCGGCACGGTCACACCCCTCGTGCACGGTGTTGCCGAACAGCCAGGTGGGACGGAGCTCCTCATCGAGCGGGATCATCGGCGACTGGCCGGTGGCCATGTAGAGCAGGTAGGTGAGGGTCTCGGACAGGTTGTCCGGCTGGATCGGGCACCCGGGGACGTTGACGATCGGGATGTCGGCCTTGGACTTCCAGTCCCAGCCGAGGTAGTCGGCGACGCCCATCGCACCGGTGGGGTTGCCCGCCATCGCGTGGATGCCCCCGTACGTCGCGCAGGTGCCGACCGCCACGACCGCGGTGGCCTTGGGAGCCAGTCGGTCCAGCCACTCGCTCGTGGTCATCGGCTGGTTGGTCTCGGGGTTGTTGCCGAAGCCGCACCAGTAGCCCTCGTCGTGCAGGTTCTCGTTCGGGATGGATCCCTCCACCACGAGCACGAAGGGCTCGAGCTCGCCACGGTCGGCCTTGAAGAACCACTCCAGGAAGTCGTCGGCACCGCCGTTGGGCCCGCACTCGAAATCGATGAGGGGCCAGTGGACGGCCACCTGAGGCAGGCCGGGCAAGGCCCCGAGGGCGATCTCCTCGATGCTGGGCTGCGTGGCGGCCGTGAGCGCGACGGAGTCACCGTCACAACTCAGGCCGGCATTGATCCACAGAACGTGGATGAGAGTTTCTTCGGCTTTGATCGCCTCGGCTGTCGGCATGCCTGACCCCAAATCCTTCCCCGGAGTGGGATCAAGGCCCCGGACTGCTGGAGCCGAGGTTCGGCTCACTGACGCAGCGACACTTTCATTACGTCACGCCCGGTTACCGGTGTCAACCCGAAATCGTGACCTGCGTCACATCACAGCTCTGCGAGCCACCGGTACCAGTGATCCAGCCCCTCACCAGTGCGAACGGACATGGGAAGCCATTCGACCTGCGGTTGCAGGCTTCGCGCGTCCTTCTCGCAGCGAGCGACATCGAAGTCGACGTAGGGGAGCAGATCGGTCTTGTTGACGACGACGAGATCGGCGGCGGCGAACATGTGCGGGTACTTCAGCGGCTTGTCGTCGCCCTCGGTGACCGAGATGATGACGACCTTCTTGGTCTCACCGAGGTCGAACAGGGCCGGGCACACCAGGTTGCCGACGTTCTCGAGGACCACGAGGTCGCCCTCGTCCGGAGCCAGGGTGTCGAGCCCGCGCCGCACCATGGTGGCGTCGAGGTGGCACCCCGATCCGGTGTTGATCTGCACCGCCCTGGCGCCGGCGGCGCGGATGCGCTCGGCGTCGTAATGGGTCTCCTGGTCGCCCTCGATCACCCCGATCCGCCGGCCGCCGGACTCCTTGATCGTCCGTTCGAGCAGCGAGGTCTTGCCGGCGCCCGGCGAGCTCATCAGGTTGACCGCACAGATGCCCCGGTCGCGCATCCAGGCGCGGTTGGCGTCGGCGAGCTCGTCGTTCTTGGCGAGCACGGCCGTCTCCAGGTCGATGGTGTGGGTGTGCGGTGCGCCGTGGTCGTGCTCGTGGCCGGCGTGGTCGTGGGCGGCGTCGCATGGTCATGGTCATGGGCGTGGGCATGAACCGTGCCGTCCTCGTGGACGTGCAGGTACTCGCCGGTCTCACCGTCCACCCGCACCTCTGCCTCTCCGCATCCGCAGGTCGCGCACATGTCAGACCACCTCCACTGAGGTGACCGACAGCTCGCGCCCGGCCACCACCTCGACGTCGGCACTGCCACACGAGCACAACAGGATCAGGTCGTCAACGTCGAAGTCGGAGCCGCAGGCTCGGCAGCGGGCCTGTCCGGACGGTTCGACGATCTGCAGCGACGCACCCTCCAGCGGCGTGCCGGAGGTGGCGAGCTCGAAGCAGAACTCGAGGGCGTCGGGCACGACGCCCGACAACTTGCCCACGGCCAGCCGCACCGTCGTCACCCGTCGCTGTTCCGTGCGCTCGAGGATCGCCTCGACGACGGACTCGGCGATGGCCAGCTCATGCATGGGACCACCTCGATGTCGCTTTTCACGATAGGTGTGCCACGGAGGGGCGGCAACCGTCTGGCCGGGAGGACAATGGCCCCATGGCGAAGAAGCGCGACCAACCGGCCACCGTCGCTGCCCTCGCGGTCCTGCGCGAGAAGGGGCAACGGGTCACGGCGGCGCGTCGTGCGGTCATCGAGGCCCTGGAGCCCCACGACCACCTCACCGCGGACGAGATCGCCGGCCGCGCCGAGGCGGCCGCACCCGGCGTTCACCGCACGACGGTGTATCGGGCGCTGGCCTCGCTCGGTGACCTCGGGCTGATCGCGCACACCCACGTCGCCGGGGCGGCCACCATCTATCACCTCACGCTGGAGGGCGAGCACCACCACCTCGACCACGCCCACGTCCAGTGCTCCGAGTGCGGCCGACTCTTCAACATCGACGACGACCTCGTCGTCCCGCTGGCCCGGTCACTCGATCGCGAGCTCGGGTTCGCGCTCGACGTCCACCACGCCGCTCTCCTCGGCGTCTGCGCCGACTGCCGCGCGGGGGCTTGAGGCCCCCGCGCCACTTGCAACTCAGTTGCATCTGGCGCAAGGTGGGGTCCATGCCGGTACGGATCATCGATCGCCTGGCCCCAGCGGAGGCCCGATCCATCCTCGGCATGGCCGCGGTCATCGTCCTCCTGCACATCGCCGGATGGGGCGCCCTCCTCATCGCCGTGAGCCGGGACCTTCCGCTCGGGAACGCGGGCGTGTTCGGCATCGGCCTCGGCATCACCGCGTACACGCTCGGGATGCGGCACGCCTTCGACGCCGACCACATCGCCGCCATCGACAACGTCACCCGCAAGCTCCTCGCCGACGGCACCGAGCGCGACCGGCCGATGAGCGTCGGCTTCTACTTCGCGCTCGGCCACGCCACCGTCGTCCTGGCGCTGTGCGTCCTGCTGGCGTTGGGCGTGCGATGGCTGGGCACCGCGGTCACCGACGAGTCGTCGACGCTGCAGCAGACGACCAGCCTCATCGGGATCAGCGTGTCGTCGGTGTTCCTCCTGCTCATCGGCATCCTGAACGCGATGGTCCTCGTGGGCATCCTCAAGGTCTTCGCGGAGATGCGGGCCGGCCGCTACGACGAGGCCGAGCTCGAGGACCACCTGCAGAATCGCGGCCTGATGAACCGCATCCTCGGCCGCACCACTCGAGCCGTGTCCAAGCCGCGCCACATGTACCCGGTCGGGTTCTTGTTCGGCCTCGGATTCGACACCGCCACCGAGGTCTCGCTGCTCGTGCTCGCCGCCGGCGTGGCCGCCTCCCAGCTGCCCTGGTACGCGTTCCTCGCCCTGCCCGTCCTGTTCGCGGCCGGCATGACCCTGCTCGACAGCGCGGACGGCGCCTTCATGGCGATGGCGTACGGGTGGGCCTTCGTCAAGCCGGTGCGGAAGGTCTACTACAGCATCACAGTGACCGCCCTGTCCGTCGTCGTGGCCGTCCTGATCGGGAGCGTCCAGATGGTCGGACTGCTGAGCGAGCGACTCGACATCACCGGGGGCGCCATCGGCTGGGTCGCGGCGCTCAGCCTGGACGACGTCGGATATGCGATCGTCGTCGTCTTCGTCCTCACCTGGCTGACCTCGCTCGCCGTCTGGCACTTCGGCCGCATCGACGAGCGATGGTCGCCGGAGTCGCCCTAGCTCACGGCCGGTTCTCGGCGAGGAAGGCGAGGCGTCGCAGCGCCTCGCGGTTGCGCCACTTCAGCGAGAGTCCCTGAACCGGGGGAGGAACCAGCACCCCGGGTCCGGCGACCGCGAACTCCTCCATCTCCACCTCGGTCCTCGGGCCCGATGGCGTCAAGCCGATGTCGACGTGGGCCTCGCCCACGGGCCAGGCTCGGGCACGCAGGGTGATCGACCGGCCCGGAACGACCTCCACGACCTCGGTGTGGTCGTTGATGAGCAGTGGCCACAGGCCCACCGAGTGGTGGATCCGTGAACCCCGTTCCGGCCAGGAGTCGTCGACCTCGCGGACGCGGGTGGCGCCCACGACCCAGAGCGGGTAGAGCCAGCCGTCGGCCAGGACGTCCCAGACGTCCTGTGGTGATGCGTCCATGACTCGCCGGTTGAGTGCCATGGGACCACCGTGGCGGTGCGGCGAGGGACGCGCAAA
Organism: uncultured Actinomycetota bacterium; assembly: GCA_963695295.1. Lineage (GTDB taxonomy): Bacteria > Actinomycetota > Actinomycetes > Propionibacteriales > Nocardioidaceae > Aeromicrobium. The sequence continues at coordinate 1,054,484 of OY968771.1, forward strand.
CCGAGCGGTCAGGTGACCGACTCGACCCGCAAGGCGTCCTCGGCGTCAGCACGGTCGACGCGCACCGTGTCGCCATCGCGCACCTCGCCGGCGAGCAGCGCCTTCGCGAGCCGGTCGCCGATGGCCTGCTGCACGAGCCGGCGCAGGGGCCGGGCACCGTAGGCGGGATCCCAGCCGGTGAGGGCCAGCCACTCCTTGGCGGCGTCGGTGACGTCGAGCGTGATGCGTCGCGCCTCCAGCCGGCGCCCGAGGGCCGCGAGCTGCAGGTCGACGATGTGCGTGAGCTGCTCGGTGCTCAGGGCGTCGAACATCACGATCTCGTCGAGCCGGTTCAGGAACTCCGGCTTGAAGGAGACCTTGACGATGTCCATGACGGCGTCGCGGGTGGCCTGCTCGTCGAGACCACCGTCGGCCAGGATCGCCGAGCCGAGGTTGGACGTCATGATGAGGATGACGTTGCGGAAGTCGACGGTGCGCCCCTGGCCGTCGGTGAGGCGACCGTCGTCGAGCACCTGCAACAGGACGTCGAAGACTTCCGGGTGCGCCTTCTCGACCTCGTCGAGGAGCACCACCGAGTACGGGCGGCGGCGCACGGCCTCGGTCAGCTGCCCGCCCTCCTCGTAGCCGACGTAGCCGGGAGGGGCGCCGACGAGCCGGGCGACGCTGTGCTTCTCGCCGTACTCACTCATGTCGATGCGGACGATGGCGCGCTCGTCGTCGAACAGGAACTCCGCGAGCGTCTTGGCGAGCTCGGTCTTGCCGACGCCAGTGGGACCGAGGAACAGGAACGAGCCGGTCGGACGGTCGGGGTCGCTGATGCCGGCGCGGGAGCGACGCACGGCGTCGGAGACGGCCGTGACCGCCGAGCCCTGGCCGATCAGGCGACGCCCGAGCTCGTCCTCCATCCGCAGGAGCTTGCCGGTCTCGCCCTCGAGGAGGCGGCCGGTGGGGATGCCGGTCCAGGACGCCACGACCTCGGCGATGTCGTCAGCGCCGACCTCCTCGTGCACCATCGCCTCGGCGTCGTCGACGGCCTCGGCGCTCTGGGCTTCCTCGAGCTGCCGTTCCATCGCCGGGATCTCGGCGTAGAGCAGCCGGCTGGACGTCTCCAGGTCACCCTCGCGCTGGGCTCGCTCGGCGGCGATCCGGGTCTCATCGATGCGCTCCTTGATCTCGCCGACGGCGTTGAGGCTCTGCTTCTCGGCCTCCCAGCGCTGCTCGAGCGCGCGCAGCGTCTCCTGCTTGTCGGCCAGCTCGACCCGGAGCTTCTCCAGCCGGTCGCGGCTGGCGTCGTCGGACTCGTTCTGCAGGTGCAGCTCCTCCATGCGGAGTCGATCCACGCTGCGGCGCAGCTCGTCGATCTCGACCGGGCTGGAGTCGATCTCCATGCGCAGGCGGCTGCTGGCCTCATCGACGAGGTCGATGGCCTTGTCGGGCAGCTGACGGCCCGGGATGTAGCGGTCGGACAGCGTCGCGGCGGCGACGAGGGCGGCGTCGGAGATGGACACCTTGTGGTGGGCCTCGTAGCGCTCCTTGAGCCCGCGCAGGATCGCGATGGTGTCCTCGGCGCTGGGCTCGCCCACGAACACCTGCTGGAACCGACGCTCCAGGGCGGGGTCCTTCTCGATGCGCTGGCGGTACTCATCCAGCGTCGTGGCGCCGATCATCCGCAGCTCGCCGCGGGCCAGCATCGGCTTGAGCATGTTGCCGGCATCCATCGAGCTGTCGCCGCCGGCGCCCGCGCCGACGACGGTGTGCAGCTCGTCGATGAAGGTGATGATCTGCCCGTCGCTGTCCTTGATCTCGGCGAGGACGGCCTTGAGGCGCTCCTCGAACTCGCCGCGGTACTTGGCGCCGGCGACCATCGACCCGAGGTCGAGAGCGACCAGACGTCGACCGCGCAGCGACTCCGGCACGTCGCCGGCGACGATGCGCTGGGCGAGACCCTCGACGACGGCGGTCTTGCCGACACCGGGCTCGCCGATGAGCACCGGGTTGTTCTTGGTGCGGCGGCTCAGCACCTGCACGACGCGCCGGATCTCGGCGTCGCGGCCGATGACCGGGTCGAGCTTGCCGTCACGGGCGACGGCGGTGAGGTCGACGCCGTACTTCTCCAGCGCCTGGTAGGTGTCCTCGGCTTCGGCGCTCGTCACGCGCGAGCTCCCACGGATCGAGGCGAAGGCGGCCTGGAGCGTGTCCGGGGTGGCGCCGGCATCGGTGAGCACCTGACGGGCCGGGGAGTCGACCGTCGCGACGCCGACCACGAGGTGCTCGCTGGACACGAAGTCGTCGCCGAGCTGGGCAGCCAGGTCCTGAGCGCGCTGCAGCACCTCGTGCGAACCACGCGAGAGCGTCGGGTTGGCGACATTGGCGCCGCTGGCGGACGGCAACCGTCCGAGCTCGTCCTTCAGCTGCTGCGCGACGACCTGTGGGTCGACGCCGGCTGCCGCGAGCAGCGGCCCGGTGGTGCCGCCGGGCTGCAGAAGCAACGCGTCCAGCAGATGGGCCGGTTCGACGGCCGGGTTGCCGGCCGCCGCGGCAGCCTGCACGGCCGCCGCCAGCGCCTGCTGGCTGCGCGTGGTGTAGGTCGAGAGGTCCATGCGCGAAGTCTCCTACGAGGAACGAAACGGTCACCAGTGTCAACGCGCACCAAGTTGAGTCCATTCCACTCAACTACGTCAGAGCGACCGGAGGGCGGAGCGGGCGGCGTGGTAGCCGGCCATGCCGTGCACGCCGCCGCCCGGGGGCGTCGACGCCGAGCAGAGGTAGAGGCCGGCGCCGAGCCAGTACGGGTTGTGGCTCACCCGTGGGCGGAAGACGGTCTGCCAGGGGGTGCCGGCGCCGCCGGTGATGTCGCCACCGACGTAGTTGGCGTTCTCGGCGTGCAACAGCGCGGGCGGGCGCACGGACGTGGCCAGGATGCGCTCGCGGACACCTGGTGCGTACCGCTCGATCTGGTCGACCAGGGCCTCGGTCGCGTCGCCGGTGTACCCGTTCGGCACGTGGGCGTAGGCCCAGACCGGGTGCACGTCGTTCTGCGAGCGGGACGGGTCGGCGAGGTACTGCTGGCAGAGGAGCACGAACGGACGTTCGGGCATCCGGCCGTTCACCGCCTCGGTGTCGGCGGCGATGATCTCCTCGATGGTGCCGCCGAGGTGGACCGTCCCGGCCCGGTGGGCCGCCTCGTGCGTCCACGGGATGCCGCCGGCGACGGCGAGGTCGACCTTGAACGCCGCCGGACCGTGCTTCCACCGGCGGAGCGGGCGGGCGACGCGACTCGGCAGCCGGTCTCCGGCGAGGGCGAGCACCTGGTCCGGCGAGGTGTCGAACATGACCACATCGGCCGCGGGAAGCTCGGTGACGCGGTGGCCGGTCTCGATCGTGCCACCGGCTTCGAGCAGCACCGACTCCAGCGCGGCGGCGATCGCCGCCGATCCGCCGATGGCCACCGGCCATCCGTAGGCATGCCCGAAGACGCCGAACATCATCCCGAGCGCACCGGTGGTCGGCCGATCGAGCGGGGAGATGGCGTGCGCGGCCATGCCGGCGAACAGCCCCCGGGCCTCATCGGAGGACCATCGCCGCGCGATCCACGACGCGGGCTGCAGGGCGCGGAGCCCGAACCTCGCCGTCCCGATGGGGTGGCTCGGCACGGAGATGATCGGACCGAACAGGTCGTCCACGAGGTCGTCGGCTCGCTCGACGAGCGGCGCGTACAGACGGCGCCAGGCGGCACCGTCGGCGCCGAGCCCGGCGGCGGTGCGGTCGACGTCGCGGTGCATGACCGCGGCCCGGCCACCCGTCCAGCGGGTGCACGGCCTCGACCTCCGTCCAGCTCCACGTCAGGCCGTGGTCCTCCAGCTTCAGGCTGCGGAAGAACGGGGACGCGATCGCGGTCGGGTGGGCCGCCGAGCACACGTCGTGGATGAGTCCGGGCAGCGTGAGCTCGGCCGAGCGCATGCCGCCGCCGATCTCGTCGTTGGCCTCCAGCACCGTGACGTCGAGCCCCGCCTTGGCGAGCACGATCGCCGCCGCCAGCCCGTTCGGGCCGGAGCCGATCACGACCGCTGTGCTCATGCCTTCAACCTAGTGCGGGCCGACGAGACCGCGAATGCGGAAAGGCAGGTCACCGACTTCCGGCGTCGGCGTGGCTTCCTAGACTGCCTCCATGAGCATCGCCGTCGGGGCCCACGTCGAGCAGACCGATCCGATCGCCGAGGCGAAGGCGCGCGGCACCACCCTGGTGCAGTTCTTCCTCGGTGACCCGCAGGGCTACCAGGGCCCGGAGTTCCGCTACGCCGGTGGCGCGGACGGCCTCAAGGCGGACGCGGAGGCGGCCGGCATCGACCTCTACGTCCACGCCCCGTACCTCATCAACGTCGCCACCACGAACAACCGCATCCGCATCCCGTCCCGCAAGCTGCTGCAGAGCCACGTCGACGGCGCGACGTCGATCGGCGCCAAGGGCCTGATCGTGCACGGCGGTCACCTCGGCGCCGACGACGACCCGGCGGTCGGCTTCGACAACTGGCGCAAGGCCATCGAGGCCACCGACCTCACGGTGCCGCTCCTCATCGAGAACACCGCCGGCGGCGACAACGCCATGACCCGCTATCTCGATCGGATTGCCGGCGTCTTCGACGCCATCTCCTCCGCTTCCGGCTCCGAGAACGTCGGCTTCTGCCTCGACACGTGCCACGCGCACGCCGGCGGCAACGCCCTGGAGACGGTCGTCGACGACGTCATGGCGATCACCGGCCGCATCGACCTGGTGCACTGCAACGACAGCCGCGACGACTTCGACTCCGGCGCCGACCGGCACACCAGCCTCGGCCACGGGAAGATCGACCCCGACCTGCTGACGGCGATCGTCCGCGACGCCGGCGCGCCGGTCATCTGTGAGACGCCCGGCGGGCCCGAGGAGCACCTCGCCGACTTCGCGTGGCTGCGCGAGCGGCTCTAGGGGGCCAGCCGCACCACGGTGTCGTCGTCGTACGCGGTCGCCCAGAGGGCGCCGTCGAACTCGAGGACGTCGCCGCCCGTGGTCAGGTCGTCGCCGGTGATGACCCGCCGGACGGCACCGGTAGACGGATCGAGCTGGCTGAGAAAATTCTCGCCCGCCTCGCGGATCCACACGTCGTCGCTCGTCGCGCGGATCCGGTCCGGATGGACGGCACCCTGAAGCAGGGTCACTTCGAGCGAGTGTGGATCGATCCGCGCCACTCCCTCGTCGAATCCGACCCAGACGTCATGCCCCACCGAGATGTTGGTCGCGAGGGGCAGGTTCTTGACCGTGCCGGTGACCTTCCGCTGGTCGAGGTCGACCCTGAGGAGGACGCCCTCTGAGGCGCAGCCGATCCAGAGCAGGCCCTCGACGACCTGGTCGGAGACGTCGGTGCAGAACGTGCCGAGTGAGATCGGATCGCCGAGCCGGTTCGACGCCTCAGACAGGCCAGCCAGCTCATCACCATCACCGGTCAGCATCCACACCTGATCGCCCGAGGCGGTCAGCCGGCCTTGCTCGTTGATCTTCGGCACCTCGATCGTGGCTGCGATGTCATTGGTCTCCGGGTCGATCCGGATGATCGTGCCGCCCGAGGCGCATGCCCAGACGGCCTTCTCGCTCACGCCGATGCCCTGGCAGACCGGCGGCTCATACACGTCCGCGTCGATCGTCGCCTCCACCTTGCCCTTCGGGGAGATGCGGACGACGGCGCCGTCATCCTGCTTCACCCACAGCGAGCCGAATCCTGTGGCGAGCCAGTCAGGCGCCGGAATCTCGACCCGTGCTTCCGCAACCTCTTTCAAGGACACGCGGTCGATCGCCGAGGGACTCGGCGCGGTGGGAGTGGCGGCCGGGGTGGGCGCCGGCTTCGGACCGTTGGCGGACGGCCCGCATGCGGCCACCATCACCATGACGGTGACGGCCGCGCCGACAGCGATGCGTTGGCCCATCAATCCTCCGGCAGCCGCCGCGAGGACGGCGGCACGACCATGATGCCACCCGGAAACGGGCCGGGGAGGACGAGCACCGTTCCATGGAACTCGGACCGGACCGCTTTCACCATGGCGACGGCGAATGACACGCCGAACAGGACGATCATGACGACCTCGCCCGTGAGCGACGCCGTCCACGCGAGCACGGGACCGGCGACGTAGAGGAAGCCGAGGACCAACGCGGCGAGGAATGCGCGGCTGGTGGTCATGTGAACCTCCGGGGAGTGGTGACTCACCGTAGGTTTCGGGCCGACTCGCCCACATCCGCGCCAGCCTCGGTCCTCGTCTCCGTGCCACCTCGGAGACCCGGGCGCGAACGCTCCCCCGTGGCAGTACTGATCTGTGACACAGGTCACGTCACCGCAGGTCAACGTCACATTCCGCATCGTGGACCAGCCTTGGGAGGCAACCAAGCAAACGTTAGGTTCGAGCCATGAGCAACCAGCTGCGCGTCGCCGTCGTGGGAGCCGGACCGGCCGGGATCTACGCCGCCGACATCCTCACGAAGGCCGACCTTCCGCCCACCCTCGACTCGGTGACCGTCGACCTCATCGAGCGCGACCCGACGCCGTTCGGGCTCATCCGCTACGGCGTCGCGCCGGACCACCCGCGCATCAAGGAGATCGTGACGGCGCTGAAGCGGGTGCTGTCGAACCCGGACATCCGCTTCTTCGGCAACGTCGCGTACGGCGACGACCTCAAGCTCGATGATCTCCAGCGCTTCTACGACGCCGTCATCTTCGCGACCGGCGCCCGCAACGACCGCGACCTCGACATTCCCGGCATCGACCTGAAGGGCTCGTTCGGCGCCGCCGACTTCGTCGCCTGGTACGACGGCCATCCCGACGTCGACCGCGACTGGGAGTTCGATCCGCAGGCGAAGCAGGTCGCGGTGCTCGGGGTCGGCAACGTCGGCCTCGACGTCGCCCGCATGCTCGCCAAGACCGCGGACGAGCTGCTCGACACCGAGATCCCCGACAACGTCGAAGCCGGCCTCCGTCGCAACGCCACCACCGACGTGCACGTGTTCGCCCGCCGCGGACCTGCGCAGGTCAAGTTCACGCCCATGGAGCTGCGCGAGCTGAGCCACTCACCGAACATCGATGTCATCGTGCACCCGGAGGGCTTCGAGCTCGATGAGGGCTCGATGGACGCCATCCGCGCCTCCAAGAGCGTCAAGCTCGTGGTCGACGTGCTCCAGAACTACGTCGCCAAGGAGCCGGCGGGCGCTGCCCATCGCATCCACATCCACTTCTGCCAGAACCCGATCGAGGTGCTCGGCGAGGATGGCCGCGTCGTGGGACTGCGCACCGAGGTCACCGAGCTCGACGGCACCGGCAACGTCCGCGGCACCGGCGAGCTCGTCGACTGGCCGGTGCAGGCGGTCTACCGCGCGATCGGCTACTACTCCGACAACCTCGCCGGGCTGCCGTTCGACCTCGCCGCAGGCGTGGTGCCCAACGACGGCGGACGCGTCATCGACATCGACGGCGACCCGTTGCCCGGCGCCTACGTCACCGGCTGGATCAAGCGCGGGCCGGTCGGCCTGATCGGGCACACCAAGTCCGACGCCGCCCAGACCGTCGAGCTCCTGCTCTCGGACCTGGCGGCGCTGCCGAGCCCGGAGCAGCCGGAGCGCATCGCCGTCGACGCGCACCTGGCCGCGCGCGGGATCGAGTTCACCACCTGGGAGGGCTGGGAGAAGCTCGACGCCCACGAGCGAGCCCTCGGCGCGTCCCACCCGCACCCCCGCGAGCGCGTCAAGGTCGTCCCCCGCGACGAGCTCATCCGCATCGCGCGATCGTGAGGCCCGGTCCCCCAGATTTGTGACGTGAAGGTTGGTTGTCCTGCGAGAAATCAACCACCACGTCACAAATCGTGGGGACCGCTCGGGCAGGATCGAGGGGTGACCGTCGACCTGACCTTCCGGGGCCGCCGCATCGTGCGGGACCGTGCGCTGGTCATGGCGATCGTCAACCGCACCCCGGACTCCTTCTTCGACCGGGGGGCCACGTTCGCGCCCGACGTCGCGCTCGACGCCGTGCGGCGCGCGGTCGATGACGGCGCCGACATCATCGACATCGGCGGGGTGAAGGCCGGTCCGGGCGAGGTCGTCGACGTCGAGGAGGAGGTCGCGCGCACCGTCCCGTTCATCGAGCGCGTTCGTGCGGAGCTGCCCGACATCGTCATCAGCATCGACACCTGGCGCGCCGACGTCGCACGCCGTTGCCTGGAGGTCGGAGCCGACATCGTCAACGACACCTGGGCCGCCCACGATCCCGAGCTGGTCGACGTCGCCGCCGAGCTCGGCGCCGGTGTCGTGTGCTCGCACACCGGCGGGGCCGAGCCGCGGACTCGCCCGCACCGCGTGGCCTACGACGACGTGGTCGCCGACGTCGTCGCGGAGACGACCAGGGCCGCCGAGGACGCGGTCCGGCGGGGCGTGCCGCGCGAGGGCGTCGTCATCGACCCGACCCACGACTTCGGCAAGAACACCTGGCACGGGCTGGAGATCCTGCGGCGCGTCGATGAGCTGGTCGCCACCGGGTGGCCGGTGCTGATGGCCTTGTCCCGGAAGGACTTCATCGGCGAGACGCTCGACCTGCCGCCGGACGAGCGGCTCGAGGGCACCCTCGCCGCCACTGCCCTGGCGGCGTCGGCCGGTGCCGCGATCTTTCGCGCCCACGACGTCGTGGCCACGCGCCGGGTGCTCGAGATGACAGCCAGCGTTGCCGGTCACCGGCCGCCCGCACGGACGGTGCGCGGCCTTGTCTGACCTCACCGACGCCGAGGACTGGTTCCGGCGCCGCAATCTCCAGTCCACGAGCGACGCCGACGAGGTGGTCGGCCTGCTGGACGGGCGCCGGGTGAGCGTCGTCCTGCCGTCGCGCAACGAGGAGGCGACGGTCGGCCCGATCGTGCGGTCGATCCGCGAGAACCTGGTCGAACGCGTCGGGCTCGTGCACGAGGTGCTGGTGGTCGACTCGCGCTCGACCGATGGCACCGCGGAGCGTGCCGCCGAGGCCGGCGCCATGGTCTACCGCGTCGGCCCCCGTGGCGCCGATGGCGGCAAGGGCGGCGCCATGCAGGCCGGGCTCGCCCGGATGTCCGGCGACGTCGGCGTCTATCTCGATGCCGACGTGCAGGACTTCGACCCGTCGTTCGTCGTTCGTCTCCTCGCCCCGATCCTGCGCGACCCCTCACTGGTGCTCGTCAAGGGCTTCTACGACCGGCCGGGCGACGGTGGCGGTGGCGGCCGGGTCACCGAGCTCGTGGCTCGCCCGCTGCTTCGTCGGCACGCACCTCAGCTGCTCGGTTTCGCCCAACCCCTCGCGGGTGAGTGCGCCTTCGTCCGGGCACCGCTGCTCCGGCTGCCGTTCGTGTCCGGCTATGGCGTCGAGGTCGGGATGCTGCTCCAGGTGCTCCGCGCCCACGGCCTCGACGCCCTCGCGCAGACCGATCTCGGCGAGCGCATCCACTCCCAGCAGGACCTGAACGCACTCGCTCGGATGTCCATCCAGATCGAGTCGGCCGTCACGCTGTGTCTCCAGGGTGGGAGCCACCTGGAAGGGACCCACGTGCTCTTCACCCGCGACGGCGACCGGGTGATGCAGATGGGCAGCGAGCCGGTGCGAACCTGGCTGCTTCCGGCATTGATCCGGGACTGACGTCCGGACGCGATCACCAGTGAGCTTCGAGGCTAGACGACGACCGAGGCCAACCGCTGGGTGATGATCTCCTCGGCCTCGGCGATGATCTGCTCGACGAGGTCGCGCACCGGCAGGACGTCGTGGATGAGGCCCTGCACCTGACCCGCCCACCACATGCCGTCCTCCATGTCGCCGTTCTGCAGGACGTTCGTGCGGCCGCGCTTGCCGGAGGCGAGCTCGGCCACGTCGGCGAACGTCGCTCCCGGGCGGGCGCCGATCTCGGCGACCTGCTCACTGATCGCGTTGCGCACGACGCGGGCGGAGTTGTGGAACTGGCGGAACACCATGATCGTGTCGAGCTCGTCGTTGGCGAGGATCTGTTGCTTGACGTTGTCGTGGATCGGCGCTTCGTCCGTGGCCATGAACCGCGTGCCCATGTTGGCCGCGCACGCCCCGAGGGCCAGGGCGGCGACCAGTCCGCTGCCGGTGGCGATGCCGCCACTGGCGATCACCGGGATGGACAGGGCACGCGTCGCCGCGGGGATGAGGACCAGCCCCGGCACGTCGTCCTCGCCGGGGTGACCCGCGCACTCGAACCCGTCGATGCTGACGACGTCGACGCCCTTGCGCTCGGCCGAGAGCGCGTGCCGCACCGACGTCGCCTTGTGGATGACCTTGATGCCGGCCGCGTGGAAGTCGGGCAGATGCGGCGCCGGGTTCGAACCGGCCGTCTCGACCACCGTGATGCCGGCCTCGACGATCGCCGCGCGGTACTCCTCGTACGGCACCGGCTCGATCGTGGGCAGGATGGTCAGGTTGACGCCGAACGGCCGGTCGGTGTGCTCGCGGGTGCGGGCGATCTCCTTCGCGAGGTGCTCCGGGGACGGCTGCGTCAGCGCCGTGAGGAAGCCCAGCGCCCCTGCCTCGGCCACCGGAGCGATGAGCTCGGCCGTTCCGAGGCCGGTCATCCCCCCGCAGACGATCGGATGGTCGACCCCGAACATCTCGGTGAACTCGGTGCGGAACATAGTCTGTGAGCGTACCCAGCCCGACAGGAGCGCCCCATGCCGGCCGATCGGCTCATGCCCAGCGAGGAGTCGCAGGATCTCATCGACCTCACCCGCACCATCGTGGACAAGGAGCTGCGTCCGCTGGTCGACGAGGCCGAGGCCACGGCGACCTTCCCGCGCGAGGTCTTCCGGACGCTCGGGCGCGCCGGGCTGCTGAGCCTGCCGTACCCGGAGGAGCTCGGCGGCGGCGGGCAGCCGTACGAGGTGTACCTCCAGGTGCTCGAGGAGATCGCGTCCGCGTGGGCCAGCGTCGGCGTCGGGGTCAGCGTGCATGCGCTGTCGTGCTTCGGCCTGTTCACCGCCGGCACCGACGAACAGAAGCAGCGGTGGCTGCCGGAGATGCTGTCCGGCGAACAGCTCGGCGCCTACTGCCTGTCGGAGTCGCACGCCGGGTCCGACCCGGCCGCCATGCGCACCAAGGCCACGCTCGACGGTGACCACTACCTCATCAAGGGCGCCAAGGCCTGGACCACCCACGGCGGCCACGCCGACTTCTACAAGGTCATGGCCCTGACGGCCGGCCCGTCGACGGGATCGGGGACCGCGGTGAGCTGCTTCCTGGTGCCGGCCGAAACCGCCGGGCTCTCGGCCGACGCGCCAGAGCAGAAGATGGGCCTGATGGGCTCGACCACGGCGACCATGGTCTTCGACGACGTCCGCGTGCCGATCGATCGGCGGCTGGGCGAGGAAGGCCAGGGCCTCAAGATCGCGCTCGCCGGCCTGGACGCCGGACGCTTGGGCATCGCCGCCGTCGCCACCGGCCTCGCGCAGGGCGCCCTCGACGTCGCCGTCGCGTACGCCCGGGAGCGGGAGACGTTCGGCAAGCCGGTCATCGAGCACCAGGGCCTGGCGTTCCTGCTCGCCGACATGGCCGCCGCCGTCGAGTCGGCTCGGTCCACCTACCTGGCCGCCGCGCGTCGCCGGGACGCCGGCCGCCCGTACGGCCGCGAGGCGTCGATCGCCAAGCTCGTCGCCACCGACAACGCCATGCGGGTCACCACCGACGCGGTGCAGGTGCTCGGCGGCGCCGGTTACACCCGCGACTTCCCGGTCGAGCGCTACATGCGCGAGGCGAAGGTCATGCAGATCTTCGAGGGCACGAACCAGATCCAGCGGCTCGTGATCAGCCGCGCCCTCGCGCGCTGACTCCTCGCGTCAGGAGGGGAGCGCGAGCACCCGGACGTGGCAGGGACCCTCAGGTGCCCGGGCCTCGATGCCGTCGATCTCGAACCCGACCGATCCGTTCTTCTGGACCGCCGAGATGCGCTTCGTCCGGGCCGGCGAGCCCGCTCCGTCGGCCGGACCGACGTAGACGGTGACCTGGAACGTCGCCGGCGCCTTCGTGCGGTTGGTCACCGAGCCGGTGGCCGTCCACGTGCCTTCGTCGTCGCGCTCGCACGCGAAGTCGGAGAGGGCTTCGGGGACGCGGACACCCTCCGCCACGCGGGGCAAGGCGCCGGTCAGGGCCCGCTCCGTCGTGGTGCCCGACCGAGTCGAGGCCTCGCCGCCACCGCAGGCAGGGAGGACGAGCACCAGAGCGACAGCCAAGGCACTGCGGGTCCGCATGTGCCCATGACATCACGCGGGTCCGGCCCGATCGGGCCGACACACGAGGTGGCCCGCGGCCGAGTAGGGTCGGAAAAGCAGAGGGAAACCTCAGGTTCAACCAGGGGGGAGACATGACGATGATCGAACGAGTCGGTGTGATCGGCGGCGGACTGATGGGCTCGGGCATTGCGGAGGTGAGCGCGCGGGCGGGGCTCGACGTCATCACCGTGGAGATCGACGACGATGCGGCCAAGGCGGCCCAGGCCCGGGTCGAGAAGTCACTCCAGCACGCCCAGGAACGCGGCAAGATCGACGCGTCCGGCGTGGAGGAGACGCTCGGCCGGATCGTGTTCACGGCCGACCTCGGGGCGCTGGCCGACCGCCAGCTCGTGGTCGAGGCCGCCACCGAGGACGAATCCACCAAGCTGGAGCTGTTCGGCCGCGTCGGCCGCATCATGGACGAGGACGACGCGATCCTGGCCTCCAACACCTCGTCCATCCCGATCGTCAAGCTCGGCGCCGTGTCAGGCCGCGCCGATCACGTGATGGGCGTCCACTTCTTCAACCCGGCCCCGGTGATGAAGCTGGTCGAGCTCATTCCATCCCTCACGACGGCGCCGGAGACGATCGACCGGATGAAGGCGTTCGTGTCCGACGTCCTCGGCAAGCAACCGATCGAGGCCACCGATCGCGCCGGGTTCGTGGTCAACAGCCTGCTCGTGCCCTACCTGATGTCGGCGATCCGCATGTACGAGGCCGGATACGCCTCGGCCGCGGACATCGACCGCGGCATGGTGCTCGGATGCGGGCACCCGATGGGACCGCTCGCACTCTCCGACCTCATCGGCCTCGACACGGTTCGGGCCATCGGCATCTCGATGTACGAGGAGTTCAAGGAGCCGCTCTACTCCCCGCCGCCGCTGCTCGACCGCATGGTCGGTGCCGGGCTGCTCGGCAAGAAGGCCGGCCACGGCTTCTACCCGTACTCCTGACCCTGGGGGTGCAATTCCTCGCCCACCGGGTGCAGGATGGGAAGTGAGGAGACCACGCCGACCCGGGAGGTTTCGTGTTCTACCCCCTCACCATCCGCGACTTCCTCGACCGCGCCGAGACGGTCTACCCGGACCGCGTCGCCGTGGTCGACGAACCCGATCAGCCTGCGGAGTCGTGGGGCGAGATCACGTACGCCGAGCTGGCCCGGCGCGCGCGCTCGCAGGCGGCGACGCTCGACGAGCTGGGCGTCCCGGTGGGCGGGCGCGTCGCCATCGTGTCCCACAACGCGGCGAGATTCCTGACCTCGTTCTACGGCGTGAGCGGGTGGGGCCGGGTGCTCGTGCCGATCAACTTCCGGCTGTCCGTACCCGAGGTCCGCTACATCGTGGAGCACTCCGGCGCCGAGATGCTGATGATCGATCCGGCGCTCAAGCACCTCGCCGACGAGATCGAGTGCGAGCGCACGTTCATCCTCGGTGCGGACGACGACCAGATCTGGGGTTCCTCGGCCGAGCCGCAGCCGTGGGAGGGCGACGAGGGCGCCACCGCCACCATCAACTACACCTCCGGCACCACGGCGCGGCCCAAGGGCGTCCAGCTGACGCACCGCAACAACTGGCTCAACGCCGTCGTCTTCGGCTGGCAGGCATCGGTCGACGACCGTGACGTCTACCTGCACACGCTGCCGATGTTCCACGCCAACGGCTGGGGCCATGTCTTCACCGCCACCGGCATGGGCGCCAAGCACATCGTGCTCCGGCAGGTCGACGGCACCGAGATCCTCTCGCGGATCGAGGAGCACGGCGTCACCTACCTGTGCGCCGCCCCCGCGGTCGTCGCCGCAGCGCTCGACGGTGCCAAGGACTGGTCCGGCGAGATCCCCGGACGGGGCCGAGTCCGCATCATCGTCGCGGGGGCGCCGCCGCCCACCCGCACCATCGAGCGGGTGCGCGAGGAGCTCGGTTGGGAGTTCATCCAGATCTACGGGCTCACCGAGACGACCCCGCTGCTCACCATGAGCCGCATGCGCGCGGAGTGGGACGACCTCGACCCGCAGGAGCAGGCCAAGCTGCTCGGGCGCGCCGGCGCGCCGGCCCTGGGCGTCCGCATCACGATCGACGACGAGGGCGAGGTGCTGGCCCAGTCCAACCACAACCTCGAGGCGTACTGGGAGAACCCGGAGGCCACCGCCGAGGCGCAGGCCGGCCATTGGTTCCACACCGGTGACGGCGGCACGTTCGAGGACGGCTATGTCGCCATCTCCGACCGCAAGAAGGACGTCATCATCACCGGCGGCGAGAACGTCTCCTCGATCGAGGTCGAAGACACCCTCATGTCGCACGACGCCGTCACCGAGGTCGCCGTCATCGGCGTCCCGGACGACAAGTGGGGCGAGATGGTCACCGCGCTCGTCGTTCTCGATCCGGAGGCGGACGAGGTCAGCGAGGAGGAGCTGATCGCCCACTGCCGCGAGAACCTCGCCGGCTACAAGACGCCCAAACGCATCGAGTTCCGCGACGAGCTCGCCCGAACGGCCACCGGCAAGCTGCAGAAGTTCAAGCTTCGCCAGGAGTTCTGGAAGGACGCCGAGCGCCAGGTCAACTGAGGCCCTCGTCCTCCTGATCGGCCAGGTCGGTCAGAGCGCCGAACCGATGGTGTGGCTGGGGGTACCAGTGAGCCGGGTCCTGCTCGCGCCACAGCCCGACCTCCTCCTGGGTCATGGTGGTCAACAGGACCGGGTGGCCCTCGGCGCCGGCCAACGGCCACCGATCCGGGTGCACGCCGACGTAGGCCGCCACGGCCTCGGGCGACGAGCCGTCCTCCAGCACGACCTGCGCGGGGTCGAGCGGGACCAGGTCGTACCGGTGTCCGCGCCCTTCCACCGCGTCGAGCAGCTCGACTTCCGCGTCGGTGCACAGGGAGAGGAAGAAGACGTCCTCGTGCTCGGTGGCCGCGACCAGCGTGGCCACGATCTGCCCGTCGCCGCGGACGCCGTGGCTCCAGACCGCCGCGAGGCCGGACGTCTGACACTCCAGGTTCACGAACGGACCGCCCTGGCGGACGACCTTGGACGGGCAGCGGTTGGAGCCGAAGCTCAGGATCGGGGTGCGGCCGGCCAGGCTCGGGCGGCCGGCACGTCGCAACCACTCGTCGAGGCACACGGCCTCCCCACCGGATCGCACCGCCCATCCCGAGGGTGTCTCGGCGTCCACCTCGATGCGGTGCACCATCGCCTCGTCGTCGACGACGTAGGAGTGGTCCGGCCAGTCGCCCGGGTACGGATGCTCGGGCCAGTCGCTCGCGGGGCGCCGATCACTCATCGGTCTACTCCAGGACAAGCAGCAGGTCGCCGCCCTCGGCCTGGCGGGTGTCCGTGATCGCGAGTCGTTTCACCGTGCCACCGCTCGGAGCGGTGATGGACGCCTCCATCTTCATCGCCTCGATCGTGGCGACGGTCTGGCCGGACTCGACCTTCTCGCCTTCGCCCACGAGCGGACTGACGACGCCGGCGAACGGAACGGCGACCTGATGCGGGTCGGACGTGTCTGCCTTCTCCGCGGACGCGACCTTGGCATCGACCGAACGGTCGCGCACCTCGGTGGGCCGGAGCTGGCCGTTGATCGTGCCGAGGACGTTGCGCATCCCGCGCTCGTCGGCCTCGCCGATCGCCTCGACGCCGAACAGGTGCAGCGTGCCCTCGCCGAGCTCGACCTCGGTCTCCTCGTCCGCGCGCAGGCCGTACCAGAACGCATCGGTGGGAACGGCGGAGAGATCGCCGTGCTCGGCGCGAGACTGCTCGTAGTCGTCGGTGGGTCCGGGGAAGAGCAGCCGGTTGAGGGTTCGGCGACGGGTGCCGGCGTCGTCGGAGGCCAGCGCCGCGGACTGTTCGTCGTCGAGCTCGGTGATCCGCGGCTTGGAGGTGCGTCCCTCCAGCGCCTTGCTGCGGAACGGCTCCGGCCAGCCGCCGGGTGGGTCGCCGAGCTCACCGGACAGGAACCCGATGACGGAGTCCGGGATGTCGAAGGCGGTCGGGTCGGCGGCGAAGTCGGCCGGGTCGGCGCCGACGGCCACGAGGTGGAGGGCGAGGTCGCCGACCACCTTGCTCGACGGCGTCACCTTGACGACGTTGCCGAGGATGTCGTTGGCGGCGGCGTACATGTCCTCGATCTGCTCGAACTTCTCGCCCAGGCCGAGGGCGATGGCCTGCTGCCGCAGGTTGGAGAGCTGTCCGCCGGGGATCTCGTGCCGGTACACGCGACCGGTCGGCGCCGGCAGGCCGGACTCGAACGGGGCGTACAGCCGTCGCACCGCCTCCCAGTACGGCTCCAGGGCGTTGACGGCCCCGATGTCGAGACCGGTGGTGCGTGCGGAGTGATCGGTGGCCGCGACGAGCGCGGACATCGGCGGCTGGCTGGTGGTACCGGCGAGCGAGGCGGACGCAGCATCGACGGCGTCGACCCCGGACTCGATCGCCGCGATCAGCGTGGCGAGCTGACCGCCCGGGGTGTCGTGGGTGTGCAGGTGCACCGGCAGGTCGAAGCGCTCGCGCAGCGCGGCGACCAGCGTGCGAGCCGCGGGGGCGCGGAGCAGCCCCGCCATGTCCTTGATCGCGAGGACGTGGGCACCGGCGTCGACGATGTTCTCGGCCAGCTTCAGGTAGTAGTCGAGGGTGTAGAGACGCTCGTCCGGCGAGGACAGGTCGCCGGTGTAGCAGAGGGCGACCTCGGCGACCGCCGTGCCGGTGTCCCGCACCGCGTCGATGGCCGGACGCATCTGCCCGACGTCGTTGAGCGCGTCGAAGATGCGGAACACGTCGATGCCCGTGGACGTCGCCTCCCGGACGAAAGCGGTCGTGACCTCGGTCGGGTAAGGGGTGTAGCCGACCGTGTTGCGCCCGCGCAGGAGCATCTGCAGGCACAGGTTCGGCATGGCGTCGCGTAGGGCGGCGAGGCGCTCCCACGGGTCCTCGAACAGGAACCGCAGCGCGACGTCGTACGTGGCCCCACCCCAGCACTCGACGCTGAGCAGCTCCGGCGTGGTGCGAGCGACGACGGGCGCGGCGTCGAGCAGGTCGCGGGTGCGGATGCGCGTGGCGAGGAGGGATTGATGGGCGTCGCGGAACGTCGTGTCGGTGACGCCCACGATCTCGCTCTCGCGCAACGCGCGCGCCCAGGCCTCCGGCCCGAGCTCCAGCAGCGAGTGCCGCGAACCCTGGGGCGGCACGACGTCGAGGTCGACGGTCGGCAGCTTCGTGCGCGGGTCGATGCTGACCGGCGCCGGGCCGTGCGGCCGGTTGACGGTGACGTCGGCGAGGTAGCCGAGCAGTCGCTCCGCCTCCTCGGCCGGGGGCTGCGCGGTGAGCAGCTCCGGGTGCTCATCGATGAACGTCGTCGTCACGCGGCCGGCACCGGTCATCGCCGAGTTGAACTCCGGGTGGGAGAGCAGCGCGCGGAGGAACGCGATGTTGGTGGCGACGCCACCCACGCGGAACTCCCCCAGCGCGCGTTGGGCGCGCGTGATGGCGGTCGGCAGGTCGGGGCCGCGACAGGTCAGCTTCGACAGCAGGGAGTCGAAGTGGGCGCTGACCTCGGCGCCGGTGTAGGTCGTGCCGCCGTCGAGCCGCACGCCCGGCCCGCCCGGCGAGCGGTACGTCGTGATCTGGCCGGTGTCCGGGCGGAACTCGTTGTTCGGGTCCTCGGTGGTGATGCGGCACTGCATCGCCGCGCCGATCGCGTGGATGGAGCCCTGGTCGGCCAGGCCGAGGTCGGCCAGCGTCTCGCCGCTGGCGATGCGCATCTGGGCCTGGACCAGGTCGATTCCGGTGACCTCCTCGGTGACGGTGTGCTCGACCTGGATGCGCGGGTTCATCTCGATGAACACGTGCCGTCCGTCCGCGCCGACGAGGAACTCCACCGTCCCCGCGCACGAGTACCCGATCTCGGTGGCGAAGCGCACCGCGTCGGCGCAGATGCGCTCGCGCAGGTCGTCGTCGAGGTTCGGGGCCGGCGCGATCTCGACGACCTTCTGGTGCCGGCGTTGGACCGAGCAGTCGCGCTCGTGCAGGTGGACGACCTGGCCGGTGCCGTCGGCCAGCACCTGGACCTCGATGTGGCGCGCGTCGGCGACGGCCTCCTCGATGAAACAGGTCCGGTCGCCGAACGCGCCGTCGGCCTCCCGCATCGCCGCGTCGACGGCTTCACGCAGCTGACCGGGCTCGGTGACGCGGCGCATCCCGCGTCCACCTCCACCGGCGACGGCCTTCACGAACAGCGGGTAGGTCAGGTCGGCGGCGGCGTCGACCAGCGCCCCGGCGTCGTCGGACGGATCGACGGAGGCGAGCACGGGCACGCCGGCCGCGTCGGCGGCGGCGATGGCACGCGCCTTGTTGCCGGTGAGCTCGAGCACCGACGCCGGCGGGCCGACGAACGTGATGCCGGCGGCGGCGCACGCCTCGGCGAGGTCCGGGTTCTCGGACAGGAATCCGTAACCCGGGTAGACCGCATCGGCGCCGGCGCGCACCGCGGCCCGGACGATCGCCTCCGGATCGAGATATGCCCGTACCGGGTGTCCCCGCTCGCCGATCTCGTACGCCTCGTCGGCCCGGACGCGGTGCTCCGAACCACGATCCTCGTACGGGAACACCGCCACCGTGCGCGCACCCAGCTCGTGGGCCGCGCGGTAGGCACGGATCGCGATCTCGCCCCGGTTGGCGATGAGGATCTTCTCGAACACGTCCTCAACGTACCGAGCGCGCCGGTTCGTCGCGTGAAGTCAGGCCTTGTAGACCCGGGTGTCCAGGATCATGTCCGTGAACGTCCGGTTCTCCTTGTCCCACAGCGGCCACAGGAAGCCGATGTAGCAGGGAATGGCGTCGATGATGTGGACGAGGTAGCGGCCGAACGACAGCCCGGTCCCCAGCGTCTCGGTCGTGCCCGCCTTGTAGACGGCGATGTTCAGGACCTTCTTGCCCATCGTCTGACCGGTCGCGCCCTGCTTGACGCCCCAGTTGTAGACCAGCCAACCGACCCCGAGCACGAAGACCACCACGGCGGGAAGCCCGGTCAGGCTCGTCGAGACCGCTCCGCCCCCGGCAGAGTTGTCACCGAAGATCAGCGCGACCACGGTGTACAGGACCGCGATCGGAAGGATGTCCAGGACGTAGGCGCCGACGCGCGCGCCCCAGCTGCCGAACTCCGCACTCGACGGCGGTGGCGGTGGCGGAGCGTTCATGGGATCGGTCATGTCGCTCTCTCCTTCTCCGGTTGTTGTCCGACAAACTAGCGCTCACAAGACGGGTTTGGCGCCACAATGACCCAATGCCGACAGTGATCGGGGTCGCGATGGGGATCCTCCTCGCGCTCCGCCCGAAGATCGTCATCTGGCTGGTCTCGACGGTGCGCCGCGAGGTCGTGGGCCTGTGGCTCGACTACGGCGAGGCGAAGCGGATCAAGGCCGCCCGCGGCGAGGACGCTTCCAGACCGTGATCTGGGCGTCGGTGATCCGGACCGGGAGGTTCTGGACGGTGCCGAGCGCCTGACGGGCGGCCGCGAGGTCGGCCTGGAGCTCGGCGATCTGCTGGTGCAGGGCGTCGACCTGGTTCTCCAGCTCGATGACGCGGCGGACCCCTTCGAGGCCGAGGCCCTCGGCGGTGAGGCGCGCGACCTGACGGAGCAGCTCGACGTCGCGCAAGGAGTAGCGCCGACCGCCACCGCCGGTGCGGCCGGCGGTGACGATGCCGAGACGGTCGTACGTGCGCAGGGTCTGCGGGTGCAATCCGGACAGCTCGGCGGCGACGCTGATGACGAAGACCTTGGCCTCGGGACCCGGTGGCGTGAACGGGTGCTCCATCACCGCACCTGCTCGGTGATCGACGCGCGCGGGTCGGCGTCGCCACGGGCCGCGCGAAGCGCTTCGACGGCAGCGCGCGCGTCCTCGTCGAGCTCGGCCGGAACCTGGACGTCGATGGTGACGAGCAGGTCGCCTCGGCCGCCGTCCTTGCCGTTGCGGACGGGTCCGCCCTTGCCCTTGGCGCGGAAGGTGCGGCCGCTCGGCGTGCCGGCCGGGATGCGGATCGACACCGGCGCTCCGTCGAGCGTCGGCACCGAGATGGTCGCACCGAGCGCCGCCTCGTCGAAGGCCACCGGCACCGTGACGGTGAGGTGGTCGCCCTTGCGGCCGAACAGCGCATGCTTCTCGACGTGCACCACGAGGTAGAGGTCACCGTCCGGGGCTCCCTGACCGCGACCGCCCTTGCCCTTCAACCGGATGCGCTGGCCGTCCTTGACTCCGGGGGGAACGCGCACCTGCAAGGTGCGGCTCGACGGAGCACGACCGGAGCCGCGGCAGGTGGCGCACGGGTCCTCGACGACCATGCCGCGGCCGCGGCACTGGTCGCAGGGTTCGGTCATGGCGAAGACGCCGCCGGCCGTGCCGGTCTGCATGCCGCTGCCCTGGCACTTGGAGCACACCTTCGGGACGGTGCCCGGCTTCGCGCCGGTGCCGTGGCAGGTGGTGCAGGCCTCGTCGCTCGTCATGCGCAACGGCAGGGTGGCGCCCTCGACGGCCTGCTGGAAGGTGATGCTCGCCTCGGTCTCGATGTCGTCGCCGCGACGTCCTTGCGGCTGGCGTCGACCGCGACCCCGCCCGCCGCCGAAGATGCCGCCGAGCAGGTCACCGAGGTCGAAGTCGACGCCGGGACTGCCGCCAGGACCGCCGAACCCGCCCGGGCCGCCCTGGAATCCGCCCCGGAACTGGCCGAACAACGTGCGCTGCTCGTCGTACTCCTTGCGCTTCTCCGGCGACGACAGCACGGCGTAGGCCTCGGAGACCTCCTTGAAGCGGTCCTCCGCGGCCTGGTTGCCCGGGTTGGAGTCGGGGTGGTTGTCGCGCGCGAGCCGGCGGTAGGCCTTCTTGATGTCGGCCGGCGAGGCGTCCTTGGACACCCCGAGGGTCTGGTAGAAGTCCTTGGTCGCCCAGTCACTGGCAGCCATGCGCGCGCCTCCCCTCAGTCCTCGTCAGGGTCGTCGTCGTCCTGCGCCGGCTCGGCGTCCTGCTCCGCCGTGGCCGGGTCGACGACGCCCACCTGAGCGTGCCGGATGACGTCGTCGCCGACGCGGTATCCGGTGCGGACGACCGACTGGATCGTGGTGACGCTGACGTCCGCCGACTCGCCGGCGTGGAACAGGGCCTCGTGCAACCGGGGGTCGAAGACGTCGCCCGCAGCGCCGAACGCCTCGAGCCGGTGGCTCTTGACCGCCTGCTGCAGCGAGTCGGCGACGGCCTTGAAGCCGCCCTCGAGCTCGCCGTGCTCCTCGGCCCGGCCGATGTCGTCGAGCACGGTGAGCAGCGAGCGCAGCACGGACGCCTCACCCATCGTGCGGGAGATCGCCCGGTCGCGCTCGACCCGCTTCTTGTAGTTGACGTACTCGGCCTGGAGCCGCTGGAGGTCAGCCGTCCGCTCGGCGAGCTGCTGCTCGACCGTCGGGGCTTCAACGGGCTCGGCCGGCGGCTCGGCCGGTGAGTCCGTCGGAGCGGCCTCCTCCGGTGCGGAGTCGGCCTCCCCGTCAGGACGCTCCGTCACTTGGTCTCCTCGTCCGACGGCGTGTCCTCGTCGACGATCTCGGCGTCGACGACGTCGTCATCGGCGTCGCCCTCGGAGTCGTCGGCGGGTCCGGCCTCGGCGCCCTCGGCGGCCTGCTCGGCTGCCGCGGCCTCGTACATCGCCTGGCCCATCTTGGAGCTGGACTCGCCGAGCTTGGTGACGGCCGCCTGAACCGCGTCGGCGTCCTCGCCCTTGAGCGCCTCGTTCAGCGCGTCGAGGTCGGCCTGGACCTCGGCCTTGACGTCGTCGCCGACCTTGTCGCCGTTCTCGGCGAGGAACTTGTCGGTCGTGTGCGCGAGGGTCTCGGCCTGGTTCCGGGTCTCGACGGCCTCGCGACGCTGACGGTCCTCCTCGGCGTACTGCTCGGCGTCCTTGACCATGCGGTCGATGTCGTCCTTGCTGAGCGCGGACCCGCCGGTGATGGTCATCGACTGCTCCTTGCCGGTTCCGCGGTCCTTGGCCGAGACGTTGACGATGCCGTTGGCGTCGATGTCGAAGGTGACCTCGATCTGCGGCACACCACGCGGCGCCGGCGGCAGGCCGGTGAGCTCGAACGTGGCCAGCAGCTGGTTGCCGGCGGCCATCTCGCGCTCGCCCTGGTAGACCTGGATCGCCACGGACGGCTGGTTGTCGTCGGCCGTGGTGAACACCTCGGAGCGCTTGGTCGGGATCGTCGTGTTGCGCTCGATGAGCTTGGTCATCACGCCGCCCTTGGTCTCGATGCCCAGGCTCAGCGGGGTGACGTCGAGCAGGAGCACGTCCTTGACCTCGCCCTTGAGCACGCCGGCCTGCAGGCTCGCGCCCAGGGCGACGACCTCGTCGGGGTTGACGCCCTTGTTGGGCTCCTTGCCGCCGGTGAGCGACTTGACCAGGTCGACGACGGCCGGCATGCGGGTGGAGCCACCCACGAGCACGACGTGGTCGATGGCCGACAGCTCGATGCCGGCGTCCTTGATGACGTGCTGGAACGGCGACTTGGTGCGCTCGAGCAGGTCGGCGGTGATCTTCTCGAACTCCGCGCGGGTCAGCGTCTCATCGAGGAAGACCGGATTCTTCTCCTGGTCGACCGTGATGTACGGCAGGTTGATCGACGTCGAGGAGCTCGACGACAGCTCGATCTTGGCGCGCTCGGCGGCCTCACGGACGCGCGGCATGGCCATCTTGTCCTTGGTGAGATCGAGGCCGGTGTTGTTCTTGAACCGGGTGACGATCCAGTCGACGACCTTGTCGTCCCAGTCGTCGCCGCCGAGGTGGTTGTCGCCACTGGTGGCCTTCACCTCGATGACGCCGTCGCCGATCTCGAGCAGGGACACGTCGAACGTGCCGCCACCGAGGTCGAAGACGAGGATCGTCTGGTCGTCGCCCTTGTCGAGGCCGTAGGCGAGCGCAGCGGCCGTGGGCTCGTTGATGATGCGGCTGACGTTCAGGCCGGCGATCTCGCCGGCCTCCTTGGTGGCTTGGCGCTGGTGGTCGTTGAAGTACGCCGGCACGGTGATGACCGCGTCGGTGACCGGCTCGCCGAGGTAGGCCTCGGCGTCGCGCTTCAGCTTCTGCAGGATGAACGCGGAGATCTGCTGCGGGTTGAACGTCTTGCCGTCGATCTCGACGCTCCAGTCGGTGCCCATGTGGCGCTTGACGGAGCGGACGGTGCGATCGACGTTCGTGACGCCTTGGCGCTTGGCGACCTCGCCGGCCAGCACTTCGCCGTCCTTGGCGAAGGCCACGACCGACGGTGTGGTGCGGGCGCCCTCGGCGTTGGCGATGACGGTGGCTTCTCCACCTTCGAGGACGGCGACGACGGAGTTCGTCGTGCCGAGATCGATTCCGACGGCACGTGCCATGGGGTTTTCCTCCTGCTGATCGGGTGGTGCTGCGTTGGTCTGGGTGTTGACGAGGCTCAGTCAGATGACTTGAGTCTGATCGTATCAACTTCAGCCAAGCCGCCGATGTTCCGGGTCCGGCACCATTTTTCGGCTCAGGCGAGGGCGGCGGCGAGCTCCTCGAGCGATCCGACCTCGAGGTCGGCGCGCTGGAAGTGGCCCGGGTACGGGTGGCCCGTACGGTCGACGTACGCCGTGGCGAGGCCCGCCCGCGTCGCGCCGTCGATGTCCCACGGATGGCCGGCGACCAGCATGGTGTCGGCGGCCTCGGCGCCCATTGCGTCGACGCCGTACGCGTAGGCGCCGGCGTGCGGCTTCCAGATGCCGGCGTCGTCGACGGACAGGAAGCGCTCCATGACGTGCTCGATCCCGGCCCGCGCCAGCAGCGTCTCCGGGATCGTCGCCGCGCCGTTGGTCAGCGTGGCCATCCGGGTGCCACGGGCTTGCAGCTCGCGGAGCCCCGGCTCGACGTCGGGGTGCAGGTCGAGCGCGGTGAACGCCGCGAGCACGTCCCGGACCGCCTCGTCCGCGTCGACCCCCTCGACGTCGGCCGCCAGCGCGCGCAGGACGTCGGCCCCGATCTCCTTGAACGACGCCTGGCGTCCCGCCACGGTGACGGCGAACCCGTCTCGGAGCAGCCCGGCGAACCAGGTGGGCGCAAGGTGCGCCGGGAGGCCGGCGGCCTCGAATCGACGCCCCATCGGCGCCAGGTCGGACAGCGTCTCGTTGACGTCGAAGAGCAGGACGGACGGTCGACGGATCTCCCCCGTTGCAGCCATACCCGTCAGGCTACGCGCCCGGTCGGTGACAATGGTCGGGTGCCGAACCACGACCACACGCGGCTCGACGAGGTCGCGCGGCGGCTGCGCGCGGAGCTGATCGAGCTCGCCGTCGACCAGATCTCCAAGCCGATCGCGCGCGAGTTCGACATCCGGATCGACCTACGCGACGGGCCGGGCGGCACCGCGGTGCTCGTCGAGGCGGCCTCGCGATCGGTGCATCCGGTGACCACCCGGGTGGAGGTCGACGTCCGGCCGGACGGCGACGGTCTCGTCGTCGAGCGACCCGGGACCCGGCACCGTCTCGACGTCGACGTCGCCGATGCCGACCCCGCGGTCACCGATCGCCTGCACCACCGGCTCAGCGACTTCGTGGCGATGTGCATCGCGTCCGCGGTCTCCCAGCTCAACGCCGAGATGCAGCGCCGGATCGGCCAGCAGGGAGGGTGGGCCTGATGAGCGTCGTGGTCGTGGGCGCCGGCCTCGCCGGCCTCGCCGCGGCCCGCCGACTCGTGGACGCAGGGGCGGACGTCGTCGTGATCGAGGCCCGGGACCGGGTCGGCGGGCGCACCGAGGGCGGCCGGCTGGGCGACGGGACGCCGATCGAGCTGGGCGGCCAGTGGATCGGCTCGACCCAGGACCGCATGTACGAGCTGGTCACCGAGCTCGGTCTGGAGCGGTTCCCGACCTACAACGACGACGGCAGCCTGCTGCTGGAGCTGCGGGGCAAGCAGTCGCGCCTGGCCCCTCATCGCGGGGCGACGCCGCGGCTGGGGCCGTTCGCGCTGGCGGACCTGGCACAGGGGCTGGCCCGATTCGAGCGGATGGCCCAGCGTGTGGACCTCACCGAGCCCTGGGCGACCCGGGAC
This sequence comes from uncultured Actinomycetota bacterium, assembly GCA_963695295.1. Classification (GTDB taxonomy): domain Bacteria; phylum Actinomycetota; class Actinomycetes; order Propionibacteriales; family Nocardioidaceae; genus Aeromicrobium. Next base: position 1,079,872 of record OY968771.1, read on the forward strand.
GCGCACGCCCTGGACAGCCGGACGTTCGAGACCTGGATCCGGCGCAACCTGCGGACCCGGAGCGGGCGCGCGTACTTCCAGATCGTCAGCGAGGCCGTGTTCGCGGCCGATCCGGGCGACATGTCGCTGTTGCACGCCCTCTTCTACAGCCATTCCGGCACCGATCTGGAGACCCTGATCTCGACCGACCGAGGGGCCCAGCAGGATCGGATCGTGGGCGGCTCCATCCGCATCGCCGAGACGCTCGCCGCCGGCCTCGGCGACCGGGTCCGGCTCGGCTCGCCGGTGCGCGAGATCGCCCAGGATGCGTCCGGCGTCCGCGTCATCACGCGCGACGGCACGACCTTCGAGGGCTCCCACGTCGTGGTCACGCTCCCGCCGACCTTGGCCGGACGGCTGGAGTACTCCCCCGCGCTCCCGTCCTGGCGGGACCAGCTCACCCAGCGCCTTCCCGCCGGTTCGGTGATGAAGGCGTACGCCGCCTACGACGAGCCGTTCTGGCGAGCCGAGGGGCTGAACGGGCAGGCCATCTCCGACGTCGGTCCGGTCAAGGTCACCTTCGACAACTCGCCGCCGTCGGGACGCCCGGGCGTCCTGATGGGCTTCCTGGAGGCCGGCGAGGCGCGGGCCTGGGCTCGACGCCCCGCCGAGGAACGACGCCAGGCGGTCATCGACTGCTTCGTCCGTTACTTCGGGCCGCGAGCGGCCCATCCGGTCGAGTACGTCGAGCGCGACTGGATGGCCGAGGAGTTCACCCGCGGCTGCTACGGCGCTCACTTCACGCCCGGCGTCTGGACCGCCTACGGGCCCGCGCTGCGCGAGCCGGTGGGGCGGGTGTTCTGGGCCGGGGCGGAGTGCTCGCCGGTCTGGAACGGCTACATGGAGGGCGCGGTCCGATCCGGCGAGGCCACCGCGGACGACGTCCTCAGCGCGCTGGCGACTGCGGCGGGATGAGGAGTGACCGAGCTGCACGATCTCGACGCGACCGCGCAGGCAGCCGCGCTGCGGCGCCGGGAAGTGTCAGCGGTCGAGCTGGTGCAGCACCACCTGAACCGGATCGACGCGCATGCCGAGGCCCTGGGCGCATTCATCAGCGTCACGGCGGAGCAGGCGCTCAGCCGAGCCGCTGACGCCGACCAGCAGCTCGCCGCCGGTACCGCACCACCCTTCTGCGGCGTGCCCACCGCGTTCAAGGACCTCACCTCGACGGCCGGCGTCCGCACCACGATGGGCTCGGTCGTGCTGGCGGAGAACGTGCCGCCCACCGACGCGTACGTCGTCGAGCTCGTGGAACGGGCCGGGTTCATCAGCCTCGGCAAGACGAACACCCCCGAGTTCGGCTTGTCGTCGTACACCGACAACGATCTCGTCGGCCCGGCCCGGAACCCGTGGGACCTCGCTCGCAACGCCGGCGGGTCGAGCGGTGGCGCGGCGGCCGCGGTCGCGGCGCGGTTGATCCCCGTGGCGGAGGGCAGCGACGGCGGCGGCTCCATCCGGATCCCGGCGAGCTGCTGCGGGGTCGTCGGCTTCAAGCCCAGCCGCGGTCGCGTCAGCGCCGGACCCCTCGGCAGCGACTGGAGCGGCCTCGCCGGCGACGGCCCGCTCGCCCGCACCGTGCGCGACGCCGCCGCCCTGCTCGATGCCATGGCACACCCGATGCCCGGCGACCCGCGCCCGCTGCCCGACCCCGACACCCCGTTCAGCGCCTGGGCGGCGCGCGAGCCGCGACGCCTGCGCATCGCTCGTTGGTCGACTCCGCACCTGCCCGGGGTCGAGACCGCTGCCTCCTCGGTCCGCGCCTGGGAGGACGCGAGCCGGCTGCTGGAGTCGCTGGGCCACGAGGTCGTCGACGTCGACAACCCGTTCCCCGCCGAGCTCGAGCCCCAGTTCAACGTCGTCTGGTCGAGCGGCATGGCGGCGGCGCCCGTGCCCGAGGAGGCGATCACGCTGCTGCGGCCGAACACGCGCTACTGGCTGGCTCGCGGCCGCGAGGCGACCGGCGTCGAGCTGGCCCGGGCGATCCAGTTCCTGGAGACGACCACCCGGGACGTCCTGACGTCCATGCGGGAGTACGACGTCTGGCTGACACCGACCCTGGCGATGCCGCCGCAGCCGTCGGAGTGGTTCACCGAGTCCGGCGACCCGACGGAGGACCATCGACGCGAGCTGATGTTCACGCCGTTCACGGCGCTCTACAACATGGCCGGCGTCCCGGCGGCGAGCTTGCCGCTGCACTGGACCGACGCGACGGACGACACCCCTCCGCTGCCGGTGGGCGTCATGCTCGCAGGGCGTCCCGGCGAGGACGGCCCGCTGTTCTCGCTGCTCGCCCAGGTCGAGGCCGCAGCCCCGTGGGCCGACCGGGTCCCGCCGTTTCCGCGCGTGGTGTGAGGAGGGTCGCGGACAGGTTCGGCACGGATACCGGGACGACACACCCGTGTTCTCCCCTACGCTCGTCGGAGTACCCCCGAGGAGTCCCATGCCGTCTGAGCGCCGCTTGCGGCGGACGAAACCGCTCGGGTCGTGGCTGCTCGGGCCGGGCAATGAGACCGGCGCCCGGCTCCAGGTCCGCGTTCAGCTCCTGCTGACCGTCTCGGTGGTGCTCGCCAACGTCATTGGCGTCCTGCTCGTCACCTTCCTGCTGGCGGTGGTGATCCCGGGCCGCAGGGTGCTGTCGGCCGATCTGACCGTCATCAACTTCGTTGCCGTTCCCGCCTACGCACTCCTCGCTGTACTGATCGGGGTGCTCTGGGGGACGACGTGGGTGCGACGGACGCTTCGCTGGTCCATCGAGGACCGCGAGGCGACGCAGGAGGACCGCATCGCCACGCTGCGCGCCCCGTGGAAGCTGACGATCGTGTCCGCGACCCTGTGGCTCATCGGCGCCGCGCTGTTCACCGTCCTGTACGGGTTGGCCGAGCCGGCCATCATCGACAAGATCGCCTACACGACGGTGATGGGTGGGCTCGTCGTCAGCGCCATCTCATACCTGCTGTGCGAGTTCGCGCTCCGACCGGTGGCGGCCCGAGCCCTCACCGCCGCTCCGTCGCACGGCGCCCGCGGGGTCGGCGTCACGGTCCGGTGGCTCGTCATCTGGTTCCTCGGCGGCATCCCGGTGGTGGGCCTGATGACGGTCGGCGGTCTCGTCGCTGATCAAGGAGAACGTCACCTCCACCCGGCTGGGCATCGCCATCCTCGGCCTCGGCGCGACCGCACTCGTCGTCGGCCTGGTGCTGATCGTGATGAACGCGCGGGCCATGGTGGCGCCGATCCGCACGGTCACGGCCGCGCTGGCGCAGGTCCAGCGCGGCGACCTCGATGCCGAGGTGCTCGTCTTCGACGGCACCGAACTCGGGCTGCTCCAGACCGGCTTCAACCAGATGGTCCACGACGTCCGCGAGCGAGAGCACATCCGCGACCTGTTCGGCCGGCACGTCGGCGAGGACGTCGCCCGGGCCGCCATGTCACGGCCCACGGCCTTGGGTGGTGAGGTGCGGGACGTCGCCGTCCTGTTCGTCGACGTCGTCGGTTCGACCTCGATCGCGTCCGAGCAACCGCCGGAAGAGGTCGTCAACCTGCTGAACCGGTTCTTCGCGGTCGTGGTCGATGAGGTCAACGACCACGGCGGCTTCGTCAACAAGTTCGAGGGCGACGCGGCGCTGGCCATCTTCGGCGCCCCGGAGGAGCTGCTGGACGCAGCCGGTTGCGCCCTCGCCACCGCTCGCTCGATCATGGCGCGCCTGCACGTGGACGTGCCCGAGATCGAAGCGGGCATCGGGGTGTCAGCGGGCCCGGCGGTGGCCGGCAACGTCGGCGCCGAGGACCGGTTCGAGTACACGGTGATCGGGGACCCGGTGAACGAGGGCGCCCGGCTCAGCGAGACGGCGAAGATGGTCGACGGTCACGTCGTCGCGTCGATGCGCGCGGTCGAGGCCGCGGCCCGCGGCGAGGCGGAGCACTGGACGCTCCACGACGAGGTCATGCTCCGCGGCCGCACCAGGCCGACGAGGATCGCGGTCCCGGTCTCCTCGGCCGACCGCTGACCGATCAGCCGCGTGAGCGCCCGAGTCCTGACGAGTGCTGGAGAGTGATGCCGACACTGACGAGCCCGACACCGATCGCGAGCATCAGCATCAGGCCGGAGCCCGCGCCGGTGTCGGGGAGTGAGGAGTCGTCGCCATCGCCATCGCCATCGCCATCGCCATCGCCATCGCCATCGCCATCGCCGTCACCGTCACCGTCGCCGTCGCCGTCGCCGTCACCGTCACCGTCGCCGTCGCCATCGCCATCGCCATCGCCATCGCCGTTGCCGTTGCCGCCGACGATGTGGGTCGTCTCGTTGGGAGCGTTGCACGGAGCTGACACCGGGTTGTAGTTGGCGTCGCCGCTGTACGAGGCCTTCCATTGGTAGTCGCCGGCGTGAGTCAGACTCGTGATCTCCGAGTTGGCCGTTGACGTGCCAGGTGATTCCTCCACGACCTCTTCGGAACTGGTAAAGATGACGGGTCCCGAACACGTCGCGTCATCAAGACCGTAGAGCTCGAACGTGATGGTGCCGGTGACCGGAGCATCCTCGGTCGGGGCGGTGACGTAACCGGTGTCCCACACGGCCTCGCCGACCTTCTTGTTGGTTTCGGCGAACGTTTCCAGCGTGACGTTCTCCGTCTCGGTGGATCCCGGATCCTGCACCGTGAAGTTCTCGTTCGGCTCGTTGCAGGCGGCGGCGATCGGGCCGTAGTTCTCGTCGCCGGAGTAGGTGGCCTTCCATCGGTAGGTGCCCGGTTCCGTCACCGTGAAGTCCTCCGAGGAGGCCGTGTCCACCTCCTCGGCGATCGGCCGATCCACGGACGTGAAGATGGGGGTCCCACTGCAGTCGGCATCGTCCGGTCCGTACAGCGCAAAGTCCACCGTGCCGGTCGGCGCCGGACTGTTCTCCGACGGCTTGACGAAGAAGGCGTCGTCGTATGCCGTCTCACCGATCGCGACACCTTCGTACGTGTCGGTCAGCATGATGAGCGAGTCGCTCGGCTCGTAGATGTAGGTCGACTCTTCCGGCGCGTTGCACGGGGCGGTGACCGGGTTGTAGTTGGCGTCGCCGTTGTAAGTGGCCACCCACCGGTAGACGCCCGCGGCCACGAAGGTGAACGAGCTTGACTCGGCGATCACCGTGCCCGCTTCAAACCCCTCAGTGACCGGGTTGGTGCTGGTGAAGACCGGGGGCCCCGAACACGTCGCCTCGTTGGGGCCGTAGACGTTGAACGTCACGGTGCCCGTGATCGGGGGCCCACCATCGGTGGATGCGCTGATGTACGCCGTGTCCTCCACATCAGGTTCACCCACTGCCGCGACTGACTGGGCCACGGTCTCCAGCTCGACGTCGGAGGCGGCCGCCTCCACGTCCGGGGGGCCGGCGTTCGAGTCCGGCGCCGACTCCTGGGTCGAGACCGCGCCGGAACTCCTCTCCGTGCCGGGAATGCACTCCTCCGCGGCTGAGACCTTTGAGCCGCCGTCGAGCATCTTCATCAGCCCCAGAAGCGGCGACGTGGAGGCCGGCGCGTCCGTGCACTCCTCGGGACCCGCCGTTGCCGGCAGCGACACGGCCACCACGGCCCCGGTCGTCAGTACGACTCCCGCGGCCATGGATACAGCAATTCGTCGGGTGAGTCCGTGCACGGCGTGCCTCCATCAGGAAATCTCGGACTCCCACGGCGGCACTGACCGACCCAAGATCGGGAACAAGTTAGCAGAGTCCATCAGTCTCGCGCGGTGAATACGATCGGCTCGCTATCGGTGATGGCGATCGTGTGCTCGGAGTGAGCACCGCGCGACCCGTCGGCGCTGCGGATCGTCCAGCCGTCCGGGTCCATCCGGATCTCATCGGTCGACTGCAGCAGCCACGGCTCGATCGCGATGACCAAGCCGGGCTTGAGCGGGAAGCCGCGCCGGGCGCGTCCGTCGTTGGGCACGTGCGGGTCACCGTGCATCGTGCGACCGACGCCGTGGCCGCCGAACTGCGTGTTGACCGAGTAGCCGGCCTCGCGAGAGATGGCGCCGATCGTCGCGGAGATGTCGCCCAGCTTGTTGCCCGGGCGGGCGACCTCGATCGCGGCGTCGAGCGCGCGGCGGGTGGTCTCGATGAGGCGGACGTCGTCCTCGCGCGGGGTGCCCACGATCGTGCTCACGGCCGAGTCGCTGACCCAGCCGTCGACCGCGACCGCGAAGTCGAAGCTGACCAGATCGCCGTCCTGGATCTCATAGTCGTGGGGCAGGCCGTGCAGCACGGCGTCGTTGACCGAGGTGCACAGCACCTTGCCGAACGGCATCGCGCCGAAGGAGGGGTGGTAGTCGATGTAGCAGGACTCGGCGCCACGCTCGCGGATCATCTCGTGCGCCAGCGCGTCGAGCTCGAGCAGGTTCATCCCGACGTCCGCGACCTCGACCAGGCGGGTCAGGACCGATGCGACGAACTCGCCGGCCGGGCGCATCTCGTCGAGCTGCTTCGGGGTGAGGAGGTCGATCGACATGGCGCCACGGTAGCGCCCGCTGCGTGACCGCCCGCGCCCGAGGGTTTCGTCCGCCCCTGCGGATCAGCCGACCGCGGCCAGCTGTGACTCCAAGGCCTCCAGCCACGCGGTCGCACCCATTTCGCGAAGCCCGTCCGAGCCGACGGGAGGAATGGTTCGGCCTCGTCGGCACGGCCCTGGGACACCAGCCAGGAGCCCGGCGGACAGCAGGGCTCCGACCACCCAGGGTTCTCCGCAGGCGGGACAGGCGGACGGGCCAAGCGAGGTGCTGCACTCGTGACCGAAGCGCGCCCTCGACCTGGGCCGCCGCGTCGTAAGCCGGTCAGATCGCGGTCATGTCACACCGACAGCCGTCGGGTCACGATGTCGTCTGCGGCCAGGTAGGCATCGCGCTGACCGGTGACGGCGGCCAGGAAGTCCTCGCGCCCGAGCGCCAGGAGCACCGTGTCCTCCAGGGCGGTGACCGTGGCCGTGCGGGACACGTCGCGGAGCAGGCCGATCTCGCCGAAGAACTCGCCCGGGCCCTCGCGTCGGAGCACCACCCCGTTCTGGGTGACCTCCACGAGCCCGGACTCGATGAGGTAGAAGCGGTCGGAGTCCTCGCCCTCGCGCAATACCGGGCTGCCGGCGGCCACCGAGACGCTGACCAGTGCCCGTGCCAAGCCTTCCACGGTCGGCCGACTGAGCGGCGCGAAGATCGACGCGGCAGCGAGCAGGTCGAGACCGCGGGGAGCGACCATGCGAGCGTCGAGGCGGCGCATGCGAGGCAGGAGAGGTGCGGCGAGCACCGCGACGCCGATGGCGATGATGCCCAACGCGGGCCGGAACCCCACCAGGTGGATGAGCAGCGGCATCAGCGCCGAGCCCAGGGCCATCGTGCCGATCAGGCAGCTCTCGAGCGCGCCGAAGACGCGCCCCAGCACCTCGTTCGGTGCGATTCGCATGACGATCGTCTCGAAGTTCACGTCGACCAGGGGGTTCGCCAGCCCGAGCAGCGCAACGGCGATCAGAGCGCTCGGGATGGACGGCCAGACCACGACCAGCAGGAGCGGCAGCGACCACAGCAGCACGCCGATCGTCAGGTCCTGCCCGAGCCGCTTCTTCCGGGCCCGCGAGATCGCCCAGAACCCGCCGAACACCGCACCGATGCCGAGCGTGGAGTCGAGGTAGCCCACGCCCTCGGCACCGATGCCGAGAATGTCGACCGCCATGACGACGAAGAACACGGCCGAGGCGCCGGCGATGATCGTCTGCGCCCCGACCAGCCAAGCCACGGAGAGGAGGTCGCGATCAGCTCCGATGGCGCGGAAGCCGCCCGAGAGCTCCCGGAGGAACCCCTCCTTCGGCTCGTCCGGCACGTCGACCGTCGGTGGTGCCTTCTCCCGCTGGGGGACGCGGACACCCAGCACGAGCACCAGCGACCAGATGAAGGTGACGACGTTGAGCCCGAACACGACGCCGACGCTGGACAGCCCGATCAGTGCGGCCCCGAGAGCCGGGCCGACGAAGAACGACAGGCTCTCGATCGTGCTCGAGATGCCGTTCGACGCCGTCAGCTCCTCCGGATCGTTCGCCAGTGCGGGCATCAAGGCACGCTGGGCGCAGCGGAAGGAGGTGCCGAACAAGGACGTGAGCGTGGCGAGGACGAAGATCGGCGCCGCGGGCGCATCGAGGAACAGGCAGGCTGCCGCGGCGGCGACCAGGACGGCGCGGACCACATCGGAGATGATCATCACGCCCTTGCGGGGCCTCCGGTCGGCCCACGCCGAGGCCAGCGGCGCGGTCAGCGACATCAGGGCAAGCCGGATCGCCACCCAGATGCCGACGGCACTCACCCCGCCGACGCCGTACGCCCACACGGTGACGGCCGTGGCATAGGCCCAGTCACCGACCATGGATCCGGTGAGCGCCAGCTCGACCCGGCGTAGTCCCGGGTTGCGGAACACCGCCGACAACGACTCGCGGGTCTCGCGCACCGCGACGCGGGCATTCGCCAGCGTCCCCACGGGCGGGGACGACGCGTCGGCGGCTTCGTCCTTCGGCTCGATGGATGACACAGATCCCCCTCGGGCCACGCTCTCCGTGACCTCAATCGAAGGTTAGGACGTGTGGCCCCCCGGCAGGCGCAAGTTCGCGGAAATTCTCGGCCGCTTTGCTGGTGTCGACTGCTTCACTGGTACCCGTGCCGGAGACGCGTTTCGACTACTCGAACCTCAGCGGTCGACGCCCAGGGCCGGTGCTGTCGGTCGCGTCGCTCGTGCTTCGCGGCGTCCGCGAGGTGCAGGCCCAGGTCGAGCCGTACGCGCGAGCGTGGGAGCGGCACAACCACGCGGCCGTCCGGGCCGACGGTCCGCTGTGGGTCGTGCTCGGTGACTCCATGGCCCAAGGCATCGGCGCCAGCGCCTTCGATCGTGGCTGGCCGGGACAGCTCGCCGAGCGGCTTCCGGACCACCGGCTGGTCAACCTGTCGGTGTCCGGAGGGCGCCTGTCGGATCTGCTCGACCGCCAGATCCCGACCATGGAATCCCTCGGCCGACCGGACCTGGTGACGGTCGTCATCGGCAGCAACGACCTGATCAGCCCACGGTTGCGGGCTGCCCTCCCAGAGCGGCTGGCCGAAGTGCTCCGCCGGCTGCCGGACGGGAGCATCCTCGGCACCCAGCCGGGCGGCCGCTCCGGCGCCCTGGAGTTCAACCGCCTCGTCGACGAGGCGGCCGCGAACGGCGGCCTCAACGTGGCCGACTTCCGCGACCCGCGCATGCGCAGCTGGTCCGGCAAGCTCTCGGCGGACCACTTCCACCCGAACGACCACGGGTACCGCGCCATGGCCGACATCGTCGCCGAGGCACTCCAGCGCTGACCGGCGCCGCTACTCCAGGGACCGGCGCAGCCGCTGCATGCCGGTGAGCCAGCGATCGCGGTCGGCGGCCTTGCCCTGCTGCATGCCGTCGACCTCCGGGTGCGGGAGGGCCAGGAAGCGGCCCTCGGTCACGGCGTCGAGCGCGACATCGGCCACGTCGAGCGGCGAGAGCATGCCGCCGGCGGCCGCGACGGCGGAGTGGCCGAGGCGTGCATCCGGGTTCTCATGGGTCTCACCGCCCTCGAGCATGTGGGTGCGCACGCCCATCGGGCACAGGCAGCACACCTGGACGCCGCGGTCGCCGTACGTGGCGGCGAGCCACTCGGCGAAGCCGAGCGCGGCGTGCTTGGACGTCGTGTACGTGGGCGAGCCGAGCTGGACCAGGAGACCCGCCGCCGACGCCGTGCTGACGAAGCAGCCACTGCCCCGCTCGAGCCACTGCGGCACGAGCAGCCGGGCGGCCCGGACGTGGGCCATCACGTTGACGTCCCAGCTCGCCGCCCAGGCGTCCTCGTCCGCCTCGAGGCCGAAGCCCTGGAACACGCCGGCGTTGGCGAAGTACAGGTCCACCTCGCCCGACGTCACCGCCCGGAGGTGGGCCTCGTCGGTCACGTCGCCGGCCAGGTGGTCGACCTTCTGCGGGTACATGACGCCGAGCCGTTCGGCCGCGACCTCCAGCCGGTCACCGTCCAGGTCGGTCAGTACGACCGAGGCCGCGCCGCGCTCCAGCAGCCGCTGGGCGATCGCCTCCCCGATGCCGCCGGCGGCTCCGGTGACGACCGCGCGCGCGCCCGCCAGCGCCACCGGGGTCATCGGTGCTTCCCGATCTCGGCCTTGGCGAGACTGGCCTTGTGCACCTCGTCGGGCCCGTCGGCGAACCGGAGGGTGCGCATCCCCGCGAACCACTCCGCCAGCGGGAAGTCCTGGCTCAGGCCACCGGCGCCGTGCACCTGGATGGCCTTGTCGAGGATCCACTCGACCGTGGCCGGGGTGGCGATCTTGATCGCCTGGATCTCGGTGTGCGCGGCGCGGTTGCCCTTCTCGTCCATCAGCCAGGCGGCCTTGAGGACGAGCAGCCGCAGCTGCTCGAGCCGGACGCGCGACTCGGCGATCCAGTCGCGCACCACGCCCTGGTCGGCGATGGGCCGGCCGAAGGCGACGCGCGACGACGCCCGGCGGCACATCAGCTCGATGGCACGCTCGGCCAGGCCGATCGAGCGCATGCAGTGGTGGATGCGTCCGGGTCCGAGGCGCGCCTGGGCGATGGCGAATCCCTCGCCCTCGGCGCCGATGATGTTCGACGCCGGCACGCGGACGTCGTGGAACGCCAGCTCGGCGTGACCACCGTGGTCACGGTCGGCGTAGCCGAACACGCGCATGCCGCGCTTGATCTCCAGGCCGGGCGTGTCCCGCTCGACGAGCACCATCGACTGCTGCCGGTGCCGCTCGGCGCCGGGATCGGTCTTGCCCATCACGATGAAGATCTTGGCGTCCGGGTTCATCGCGCCGGTGATCCACCACTTGCGACCGTTGATGACGTAGTCGTCGCCGTCGCGGACGATGCTGAGCTCGATGTTGGTGGCATCGGAGGAGGCGACCTGCGGCTCGGTCATCGCGAACGACGACCGGATGGTGCCCTCGAGCAGCGGCTCCAGCCACTGCTTCTTCTGCTCCTCCGTGCCGAACATCGCGAGGACTTCCATGTTGCCGGTGTCCGGTGCGGAGCAGTTGAACGCGGCCGGCGCCAGCTGGATGCTCCGGCCGGTGATCTCGGCGATCGGTGCGTACTGCAGGTTCGTGAGGCCGGCACCGTAGGTCCGGTCGGGCAGGAAGAAGTTCCACAACCCCTGCGCCTTCGCCTTGGCCTGCACCTCACCGACGATCGCCGGGAACGTCCACGCGTCATCGGCGGCGAGCTGGTCGATCTGTTCGCGCAGCGTGGCCTCGGCGGGGTAGACCTCGGCGGCCATGAACGCCTCGACGCGCTCGATCAGCGCCTGGGTCTCGGCGTCGAAGGAGAAGTCCATCTCAGGCCGCCATCACGTAGACGACGTCGGCGATGCAGACCGGCTTCTCGCCACCCTCGCGCTCGACCACGAAGGAGATGACCGCCTGGGTGCCGATCGCGATGTCGGAGATCTCGCGCAGCGTGGCGGTGGCGCGGAGCCTGGAGTCGACCGGCACCGGGTCGGGGAAGCGGATCTTGTTGGCCCCGTAGTTGACGCCGAGGGTCAGCCCGTGGATCTGGTAGATGCTCTCCGCGAGCGTCGGCAGCAGCGCGAGGGTCAGGTAGCCGTGCGCGACGGTCGTGCCGAACGGGCCCTGCGCCGCCCGCTCGGGGTCGACATGGATCCACTGGTGGTCACCGGTGGCGTCCGCGAACAGGTCGATCTGCTCCTGCGTGACGGTGAGCCAGTCGCTGGTGCCGAGCTCCTCCCCGGCAGCGGCACGGAACGCGTCGAGATTCTCGAACGTACGAGGCATGGGCACTCCTGCGGTGAGGTGGCGGTCGGTTCGACGGCCCAACGACCATACCGGCCGACTACCGGAGGACCGAGACCACGATCGGGACGGCGCCGAGAGCCACGGCGACGGCGAGGCCGCCGAGGTCGAGGCGCGTCCAGGTGGCCGGTTCGGCCCAGGTGCGGTGGTCGGCGGTGGCGAAACCGCGGGCGTCCATCGCCACGGCCGATCGGGTGGCGCCGCGCATCGCGTGAACGAGCAGCGCGAACGCCATCCCGCCGGCGTACCGGGCCGTCACGACCGGGTTGCGCGCCGGCCCGAGCCCGCGCGCGCGTCGGGTGCGGTCGAGCTGGGTCCAGGCGTGCCCGAAGGAGGTGACGCGCTGCAGTGCCGCTCCGAACGCCGCGACCAGCCGGGCCGGGAGATGCAGCGTCTGGGCCAGGTAGTCGCTCAACCGAGCCGCGTCGAGATAGCCGACGGCGACCGAGCCGGGCCAGGCGAGCACCACGAGCCGGAGCCCCTGCACGATCGCCGGTTCGAGCCCGCCGGAGCCCAGCCGCCACGCGGAGTACACGACGGTCAGGGCCGCGAACAGGGAGAACGCGAGGCAGACGAGCGGGAACCGCCAACCCGGCAGCACCATCACCCCGACGAGGACGTACGCACCCAGGGCGATGGTCGCGATGACCAGGTCGGTGATGAAGAACGAGCCGGCCAGGGAGAACACCCCGACCGACAGCAGGACCAACGGGTTGGCCCGGAGGACGCCGCTCCTCATGATGTCGTCCTCGTGCCGGCGGCCAGCGGCACGGTGACGTCCACCGGCAGGTCGTCGTCGTGGGTCGAGATGCCGACCGCCGCGCCGGCCCGGGCGGCGGCGGCGACCCATCCCGCGACGGCGGCCCAGGTTCGTCGGTCCTGGCCGACCGTCGGCTCGTCGAGCAGCAGCAGGCCGGGTCGGTGCGCGAGCGCGGCGGCGAGGACCAGGCGACGCTGCTCTCCCCCTGACAGGCGGTACGGGTGCGCGCTCCCGAGGTGTCCGAGACCCAGTGCGTCGAGGACGGCGGCCACGTCCACGGCCCGCTCCACGACCTCCGCGGTGCGGGCGACCTCGGCCCCGACCTGGGTGGTGACGAAGCCGAGCTCGGGGTCCTGCGGCACCCAGCCGACATCGCGGGCCAGGTGGCGGCTCCGCCGGCGGGCCAGCGCCGGCGTGACCCTGCCGGACCCTGGTCGGATGAGCCCGCCGAGGACGGCCAGCGCGGTGGACTTGCCGGCGCCGCTCGGCCCGACGACGGCCGTGCGCGTGCCGGCGTCCAGCCGCAGGTCGAGACGGTCGAGCGCACGGGTGCGCTCGGCGCCACGCAGCGTGCGGGTGACGAGGTCGACCGTCACCTCCTCGGCTCGGACCGCGACCACCTCACCGTCTGGACGGACGAGCTCGTCGGGCACCTCGACCGGGGTCGGCGCCGGCAGGCCGGGCATCCACAGACCGTCGATCGGCGGCGCGGCGAGGAAGGCCCGCACCGACCCGTCGAACGCGAGCCCGCCGTCGGCCAGGACGACGACTCGGTCGACGTGGTCGAGCCACGGCTCGAACCGGTGCTCGACGACGACCATCGTGCGATGGCCCGCCACGTCGAGCACGGCGTCACGAACCGCCGCGGCGTGGGCGGCGTCGAGCATCGAGGTCGGCTCGTCGAGCAGCAGGACGTCGGGACGGAGGGCCAGGACGCCGGCCAGGGCCAGCCGCTGCCGCTCGCCGCCGGACAGCGCCGTCGTCAGGTGGTCACGACCGAACGGCAGCCGCACTGCCGCGAGGGCCTCGTCGACCCGCTGCCAGATCTGGTCTCGCGGCAGGCCGAGGTTCTCCGGGCCGAACGCCACGTCGCGGCCGACTCGATCGGCGACGACGGCGTCGTCGGGATCCTGCGGCAGGAGGCCGAGGCGGCCGTCGACCTCGGCCACGCCGGAGACCTCGCCGGCGATGGTGGTGCCGAGGGCGCCGGCGAGCGCATGCAGAAGCGACGACTTGCCGGCTCCGCTGGCGCCGAGGACCAACACCCGCTCACCCGGCGCGAGCTGGAGGTCGAGGTCGCGGATGACGGGGTGGCGACGCCCGAGCGGACGCCAGGTGAAGCCGGTGAAGCGGACCCCACCACTGCTCATGACGGCGGCCTAGACCTCGTCGGCCGCATCGCGTCCGGGCCCGAACGCGTCGAGCACCCCCGCGCGGGCGAGCGCCTGCGTCAGCAGCCATCCGCCGACGCCGGCGACGACGATGCCCGACAGCGTGAGGAATCCGAGGTGGGCCAGCTTGTAGCCGAAGTCCCAAGCCGCGGTGAACGGCTGGGTCCACTCGTAGAACGCTTCGATGATCGCGGCCAGCGCGCCGGCGGCCATCGCGACGACCACGCCGAACCGGCGGTAGAAGACGGCCAGGAAGACCAGCTCGGCGCCCAGGCCCTGGAAGAAGCCGGACGCGAACACGGTGAGGCCCCACTCGGTGCCGCCCAGGACGACCGTCGACACGGCGGCCGCGAGGAACTCGGTGGCGAACGCGGCGCCGGGCTTGCGGACGATCAGCCCACCGATGACCCCCGCGAGCAGCCACGGGCCGGCCAGCAGCGCCGCACTGGGCGGGAAGGAGAAGACGGCGAGTCCGCTGAGCGGGGCGTACAGCTTGCCCCAGCCCCAGAAGACCACGCCGAGCGCGACCGCGAGCGTGGCGACGGTGACGAGGTCGATCGTGCGGTAGCGCATCGAGCGATCGGTGGACGTGACGGGACGGCTCATGACGTGACTCCCTTCGCCGGTGCTAACCGGAGCAGGTTCAAGGGTCTGCGGCTTCTCCGCACTCTCAGCGCCTGGCGACGCTCCCCTGTCGTGTTCGTCCAGACTACCTCCCGGTCAGCCGGTCACCCAGTCGGGCCAGCCGGCTCGGACGGAGCAGCCCGGCGTCCTCGCGGCGGTCGGCGGCCCGGTACAACGCATACATCGCCCGCACCCCGAGCCAGCGGAACGGCTCCGGCTCCCACCGGCGCACCCGGTGCCCGACCCACGGGAGACGGACCAGCTCGGAGTCGCGGCCGAGCGCGAGATCGGCCAGGGTGCGCCCAGCCAGGTACGTGGTGGTGAGCCCGCTCCCGACGTAGCCGCCGGCGCTGCCGAGGCCGGACGCCGGGTCGAACGTGACGCTGGCGCTCCAGTCGCGCGGGACGCCGAGCACCCCGCACCAGGCCTGGTCCAGTCGCGCCGCCCGGGTGGCCGGGAACAGGGCGTGCAGGGTGCGCCGCAGCGACTCGATGGTCCAGTCCTGGGTCTGACCGTCGGTGTCGGTGCGCGAGCCGTACCGGTACGGGATGCCGCGGCCGCCGAGGGCGATGCGCCCGTCGGCCGTGCGCTGGGCATAGCAATAGGCATTGGCGCAGTCGCCCAGCAGCTCCGAACCGGCCCAGCCGAGCTCGTCCCAGATCGGGTCCGACAGCGGCTCGGTGACGACCATCGCGGAGTTCATCGGCAGCCAGGTGCGGCGTTGCCCGCGGATGCTCGCGGTGTAGCCCTCCAGGCAGCGCAGCACGATCGGGGCGCGGACGACCCCGGCGTCGGTCGTCGCCTTGCCGGGGTCGATGCGGGAGACGCGCGTGCGCTCGAGGATCCGGACGCCGGACCGTTCCACCGCCCGGGCGACACCGTCGACGAGACGGGCGGGCTGCACCCGGGCGGCGTGTGGCGAGTACACCGAGCCGAGCGCGCCGGCGACCCCGATGCGTTGCGCCGTCTCGTCCTCGTCGAGCTCGATGCCGGCGTTCTGCTCCCGCATCCGGACGAGCTGGGCCGGTGACCTCGCCACGTGCAGCACGCCGCTCTTGACGACGTCCGCCTCGATGCCCTCGCTCGAGCAGATCCCGATGACCTCGTCGACGGCGCGCTCCATGGCCGTGCGGAGGACCGGGTCCCGGTTCCCGGCGAGCTCCGCCGACAGCCACCCACCGTTGCGCCCGGACGCCCCGAAGCCGGCGAACTCCGCCTCCAGCACGACGATGTCGAGGGAGGGGTCGTGGCGCGTCAGCCAGTACGCCGTCCAGAGCCCGGTGAGTCCGCCGCCGACGATGCACACGTCGCAGTCGAGGTCGCCGTCGAGCGCGGCGCGGGGTGCGGGACGGCCGGCCTGGCTCCACCAGAACGACACGTGGCCGTTGACGAGTGGACCGTTCGTCATCGAGGGACCGGGCACCCGTCCATGGTGGGCCACAATGAGGTCCATGGCATCAGTCCGCACTCCCGACCCGAATCCCGGCTGGCTCTCGGAGATCGCGCTCGATGAGACGCGCGCCCGGGTGCCGATCCTCTACGTCGAGGCCGTGCCGGTCCGCGTCGACTCGCTCGGCCAGCTCCAGCAGGTCGGCGTCCTGCTGCGCGGCTCCCCCAGCGGCGAGATGACCCGGACGCTGGTGTCCGGTCGCGTCTTCCACGGCGAGTCGATCCGCGAGGCGCTGCTGCGCAACCTGGAGAAGGACCTCGGCTCCACCGCGTTTCCGCAGGTGCCGGCGTCGATCGTGCCGTTCACCGTGGCCGAGTACTTCCCCCTCCCGGGCGTCACCCCGCTGCACGACCCCCGCCAGCACGCCGTCGCGCTGGCGTACATCGTCCCGGTCTCCGGCGAGTGCAACCCGCGCCAGGATGCCCTCGAGCTCACCTGGCTGACACCGGAGGAGGCCGCGAGTCCGCAGGTCCTCGACGACCTCGAGGGCGGCCGCGGCACGCTCCTCAAGCAGGCGCTCGCCGCCTCCTCGGCCCTGACATGAACCGGGGGCGCGGCACCCGGCCCGGGTCTGGTCCGTGACGACGAGCCGATGGGCGATGTTGGGCGCCGGGATGCTCGCGCAGGTGGCGGGCACGATGGTGGCGAACGCACCGATCTTCCTCATCGCCTTCCTGCACCGCGAGCGCGGGCTGACGCTGGTGGAGGCGGGCTTCCTGGCCTCGACGTCGCTCGTCGGCACCATGCTCACCCTCGTGGCGTGGGGCGCCGTCGTCGACCGGGTCGGTGAGCGGCTGACGCTGACCGCCGGACTCGCGATCACGGCCGTCGGCGGCCTCGGCGCCGCACTGGGCACGTCGTACGTCACCCTCGGCGGCTTCTGGCTGTTGGCCGGAATCGGTGCCGCGAGCACCAACTCCGCGAGCGGGCGACTGGTGGCCGGCTGGTTCCCGCCGGAGCGCCGCGGGTTCGCGATGGGCATCCGGCAGACCGCTCTGCCGCTGGGCATCGGGCTGACCGCCTTCGTCGTTCCGGTCACCGCGGAGGCCCAGGGGCTGCGGACCGCGCTGCTCGTCCCGATGGTGCTGTGCGCCCTGACGACCGTGGCCGTCGCGGTCCTGGTGGTCGACCCGCCGCGCCCGAGCCGAGCCGATGCGGCGGGCACGGGGCAGCTCGCGAACCCGTACCGCGGCAGCACTCGCCTCAGCCGCATCCACGTCGCGTCCATGCTGCTCGTCGTCCCGCAGGTGACGATCTGGACCTACCTGCTGGTCTGGCTCGTCGACGCCCGCGGATGGTCGACGACCGCCGCGGGCGCGTTGGTCGGCTCCACCCAGCTGCTCGGGTCGGCGGCCCGCATCGGTGTCGGCTGGTGGTCCGACCGCGTGGGCAGCCGACTGGGCCCGATGCGCCTCGTGGCCGTGGCCACCCTCGTCACGATGCTGACCCTCGGCCTGCTGGAGGACACCGCGCTGGCCGTGGCGATCATCATCGCGGCCAGCGCCGTGACGGTGGCGAGCAACGGCCTCGCGTTCACCGCCGTCGCCGAGCTCGGCGGCCCGTTCTGGTCCGGCCGGGCCATGGGCGTGCACAACACCGGGCAGTACGTCGCGGCCGCCCTGGTCCCGCCGCTGGTCGGAGCCGTCGTGACCGGGCGCGGCTACGCGTTCGCCTTCGGGGCCGTGGCGCTGTTCGCCCTGCTGGCGATCCCGATCGTCCCGGTCCGCGGGGAGAAGTTCGGCGACGCGGAAATTCGTTCCTAGGAGATCTTCACGATCGCGGCCCGGTAGTGCCATGCTGTTTCGTGGGCCAACCAAAGGGGTAAGCATGCGCAAGACGTATCGAATTCTCGCCGACCTCATCGCGATCTTGGTCGTCGTCCAGGCGGCACTCATGGTCTGGGCGATCGCCGGACTCTTCAGCTGGATCGACGGGGGCGCCACGCTCGACAAGTCGGTCATCGAGGGGTGGGAGACCACGCCGCCGACCTTCGATGGTGCCATCGGGCACTTCATCCACGTCATGAGCGGCACGTTCCTCATTCCCTTGATCGGGATCCTGCTCCTGCTCGTCTCCTTCTTCGCGAAGGTGCCGCGCGGTGTCGCGCTCGCCGCACTCATCGCCGTGCTGATCGTCATCCAGTACCTCGCCGGCACCTTCGCCGAGCCGGACATGGCGTACCTGGGCATCGTGCACGGCGCCAACGCCTTCATCTTGTTCGTCGCGGCGTTGATGGCGGCGAAGGCGGCGAAGGAAGACGCTGCGGCGCCACGCGAATCGACCGCTGCCGCGATGTAGAAAGGCCGTGTGACCAAGCAACGCATCCGCCTCCTCGCCGGGGTGGCGGCGACCGCCGTCGTGCTGCTGCCGCTGGGCTGGTTCTGGCAACAGAGCCTGATGCCGTCGGAGTACTCGGTGATGGACATGGGGTACGTCGACTACGGCGGCGGGCCCCGGAGCGCCCATGCGCACGGGTCCGGTCACGGAGCCGGGACGAGCGTCGACGAGCTGGTCGCCGACACCGATCGAGCGGCCGACGTGTCCGTCGACCTCGTCGCCCGGCAAGGCACGGTGCGCCTCGCGTCCGGTCGTGAGATCGACGGCTACACCCTCAACGGCAAGACACCCGGCCCGACCATCACCGCGACCCAGGGCCAGGTCATCGAGGTCACGCTGCGCAACGCCTCGGTCGAGGACGGCGCCTCCCTGCACTGGCACGGCGTCGACGTGCCGAACGCCGAGGACGGCGTCGCCGGAGTCACCCAGGACGCCGTCCCCCCGGGGGAGAGCCACACGTACCGGTTCGTCGCCGAGGACGTCGGCACGTACTGGTACCACTCCCACCAGGTGTCGCACGAGCAGGTGCTCGGCGGCCTCCTCGGCGCCCTCGTGGTGCTCCCGAAGGACGGCATCGAGCAGGACCAGGACCTCGTCGGCGTCGCCCACACCTATGCGGGCACCCGCACGCTCAGCGGCCAGGAGGGCGTGACCCGGGTGGCGGCCGAGCCCGGGGAGAAGGTCCGGGCACGCATCATCAACACCGACAACGGGGCGATGCCGGTCTGGGCGTCGGCGCCGTTCCGCCTGGTCGCCGTCGACGCCGGCGACCTGAACGACCCGACACCGGTCGAGGGCCGGGTCGTCACGGTCCCGGCAGGAGGACGCGTGGACGTCGAGGTCACCGTGCCGCCGTCCGGCACGGTGCGGGTGCAGTCCGGAGCCGCCACGGCCTACGTGATCGGTCCGGAGGACGCCGAAGCGGTCGAGCGCCCGACCCAGCCGCGGGCCGAGCTCGACCAGCTCCGGTACGGCTCGCCGGCCGAGCTCCCCATGGACGTCGACACGCCCGACCGCAGCTTCGAGTACGCCATCGGTCGCCGGCCCGGGTTCCTCGACGGCGTCCCCGGGCTGTGGTGGACGATCAACGGCCACCTGTGGCCGGACGTGCCGATGTACACCGTCCGCGAGGGCGACGTCGTCGCGTTCCACATCGAGAACACCAGCGGTGAGGCGCACCCCATGCATCTGCACGGGCACCATGCCGTCATCGTCGCCCGCAATGCCGAGCGCTCCCGCGGAACCCCCGTCTGGGTCGACTCGATCGAGGTGGAGGACGGCGAAACCGTCGACATCGCGTTCGTCGCCGACAACCCCGGCATCTGGATGGACCACTGCCACAACCTCCCGCACGCGGCCGAGGGGCTCGTGGCGCACCTGATGTACGAGGGCGTCACGACGCCGTACCTGATCGGCGGGGAGACCGACAACGAACCGGAATGACGGGCGGTAGGGTCCTCCCATGACTTGGGTGCTCGTGGTTGGCCTGCTGATGAACCTGGTCGCGCTGCCGATCGCCGGCAAGCGCATCGGCTTCCTGTACCGACTCATCACGAGCGGACAGCCAGCCCCGGACCGGGTCGAGAACGTTCGCGAACGCGTCGGCGAGACCGCCAAGGACCAGGTGGTCAAGGTGCTCGGCCAGAAGAAGCTGTTGCAGTGGTCGGTGCCCGGCGCCGCGCACTTCTTCGTCTTCTGGGCGTTCCTGATCCTGGCGACGGTCTACCTCGAGGCCTACGGGTCACTGTTCCAGGCCGGTTTCGCCATCCCGCTCGTCGGGCGCTGGGACCTGCTGGGCTTCGCGCAGGACTTCATCGCCGTGATGGCGCTGGTCGGACTCCTGGTGTTCTCGGCGATCCGCCTCCGCGAGGCGCCGTCGAAGCTGGGCCGGAAGTCCCGGTTCGCCGGATCTCACCTCGGCGGCGCCTGGGTCGTGCTGCTGATGATCACCTTCGTGGTCGTGTCGATGTTCCTGTTCCGCGGCGCGGGTGTCGTCACCCACAACTTCCCGTACGGTGACGGCGCGTTCGCCTCCCAGCTGGTCGGCTCGTGGCTCGAACCGCTCGGCGAGGGCACCAACGAGACGCTGGAGCATGTCGGACTGCTGCTGCACATCGGCGTCATGCTCGTGTTCTTGATCATCGTGCTCAACTCCAAGCACCTGCACATCTTCGTCGCTCCCCTGAACGTCATGTTCGGCCGGCGTCCGATCGCGCTCGGCGCGGTCAAGCCGATGACCGTGCGCGGCGAGCCCGTCGACATGGAGGCCATGGAGAACCTCGAGGAGGACGACTTCGAAAAGCTCGGCATCGGCCGGATCGAGGACTTCAGCTGGAAGGGGATGCTCGACTTCGCCAGCTGCACCGAGTGCGGGCGCTGCCAGAGCCAGTGCCCGGCATGGAACACCGAGAAGCCGCTCAGCCCCAAGCTGCTCATCATGGGCTTGCGCGACCATGCGTTCGCCAAGGCGCCGTTCATCCTCGCCGACAGCGACGACGAGCGCGCCGGCCTGTCCGCCGAGGTGATCGCGGAGGCCGAGCGTGCGCTGGTCGGTGAGACCGAGGGCGACGCGTGGCACCCGAGCGGCGGCGCCGTGATCGACCCCGACGTCCTGTGGTCGTGCGTGTCCTGCGGCGCGTGCGTCGAGCAGTGCCCCGTCGACATCGAGCACGTCGACCACATCATGGACATGCGCCGGCACCAGGTCCTGGTGGAGTCGAACTTCCCGTCCGAGCTGAACAACATCTTCAAGGGCCTGGAGCGCAAGGGAAACCCGTGGGGCATGGACCCCAAGGGGCGGATGGACTGGGCGAAGAGCCTGGACTTCCCGGTCAAGCAGGTCGGTGTCGACGTCGAGAGCCTCGACGAGGTCGAGTGGCTGTTCTGGGTCGGGTGCGCCGGCGCGTTCGAGGACCGGGCCAAGAAGACCACGCAGGCCGTCGCCGAGCTGCTGAACATGGCCGGGGTCGACTTCGCCGTCCTCGGTGACGGCGAGACCTGCACCGGCGACCCCGCCCGACGCGCCGGGAACGAGATCGTCTTCATGCAGCTGGCCATGGAGAACGCCGAGGTGTTCAAGGAGACGAAGGTCAAGAAGGTCGTCTCCACCTGCGCCCACTGCTTCAACACGCTCAAGAACGAGTACGCCGAGTTCGGCGTCGAGCTCGAGGTCGTGCACCACACCCAGCTGCTCAACCGCCTGGTCAAGGAGAAGAAGCTGACCCCGTTGGCGCCCGCCGCCGGCGACGCCAACGGCACGACCATCACCTATCACGACCCGTGCTTCCTGGGTCGGCACAACAAGGTCTACACGCCGCCCCGTGAGCTGCTCGAGGTCATTCCCGGCGCCACGTTCACCGAGATGCCGCGCAACTCCGAGCGCTCGTTCTGCTGCGGCGGTGGCGGCGCCCGCATGTGGATGGAAGAGACGATCGGCTCCCGCATCAACACCAACCGCACCGAGGAGGCCGTCGCCACCGGGGCCGACCAGATCGCGGTCGGCTGCCCGTTCTGCCGCGTGATGCTCACCGACGGGCTCACCGCCCAGCAGGCGGAGGGCAAGGCCCGCGAGGAGGTCGAGGTGCTCGACGTCGCGCAGATGCTGCTCGCCTCGGTGAAACGCGGCGCTGACAGCAAGGTCACTGCGGCCGAACCGGACGCCGAGGACCGGGCCGACCCGTCGTCCATCAGCGACACCGCGGCCGCTGCACCCGCCGCCGACGCCCATCTGGCCGGCGACACCGAGGGACCGTCAGGCTCCGACCAGGAGGACGCGGCCAAGCACAACGTCGCCCTCGACGAGGACGGCGGCGGACACGAGATGTCCGACGCCGACTCCGCGGACGAGCCGATGGCCGGAGAGGACGTCCCCGCGGTCGAGGAGGTTCCCGAGCCCGAGCCGGGAGACACCGCCGATCCGGAGACCGAGTCCGTGCCGCAGGAGTCCGACGACGAGACGGAGATTCCCGGCCGGGACGACGCCGACGAATCCAGCCCGGCGGAAGAAGTCACGCACGTCCCCTACCAGACCGAGCCGGTCGAGGAGGACGCCCGCGACGAGGAGGCCGAGACGGTCCCCTTCACTGACCCGCGACCGTCGAGCAAGGACGTCAGCGAGAGTGCCACGAAGCTCGCGTGGGACGACGCGGACGAATCCGGGGATCCGAACGGCGACAAGATTTAGCCATGCCCTTCAGCGCACCGCGGTGGGCTCAGGAGCGAGGCCGACGACTCTCACACGTTCGATGGCGCGACCGCAAGATCGAGGTTTTGACGGAGGCCGTCGAGCAGGCCATGAACGTCGACGTCCCCTCTTACCGCCGCCTCGTTCACGCCGAGCGTCGAATGGCGGCGATGATGCCGAACCGGGGCGACCGGGGCCAGTTGACGACCCGCAAGCTCAAGTCCTACGCCTTCGCCCAGTCACATGGTGTGGCCATCCCGCAGGTCTTCGACGTCTGGGACCGGCTCGAGAACATCGCCTGGGACGACCTGCCCGAAGACGTGGTCATCAAGAGCAATGGGGGTGCCGGGGGCCGCGGGGTCGTACCGATGCGACGGGACGGCGATCGCTGGAAAATCGTGACCACCGAGGATGCCCTCACACCGGCCCAGATCATCGAGCCTCTCCGTGTGCATCAAGACCGGCAGCGGGTCTGGGGTCCGTACTTCGCAGAGGAGCTCCTCCGAGGGGCCGTGTACGACTCGCTTCCGGTCGACGTCAAGGTCTACGCCTTTTACGGCGAGGTCGGACTCGTCCTGCTGAGATCAGTTGCGGCCCGTGGTGCGGGCAAGAGGTTCCGCGCATTTCTCCCTGACGGAACCGACTGTGGGCGCTCCAGCACCCAAGACGTCTATGACCCCACGATCCCGATGCCGACGAACTTCACCGCGGTCATCCGCGCGGCCGAGAGCCTCTCGCTCAATGTCCCGCGGCCGTTCGTCCGCGTGGACCTGTACGACCTCGGCGAGCGGGTCGTGTTCGGCGAGCTCACGCCGCGCCCGGGCGGGAGCGAGGACTACGGGCCTGAGCTGGACGCACACCTCGGCCACCTCTGGGAACGCGCCCAGACTCGCGTCCTCGACGATGTGCTCAGTGGGGCGGGATTGGGACTTCGTTTCGGCCTCGGGCCGCGTGAGGTCCACACGCGCCGGGGAGTCTGGCGACCTGAGCTGGGCGACTCGCACAGCGCCACCGGCGAGGTGCCAGGCGATCTAGCCGCGCCCACCGGCACAGATCACCAGGCTCCTCGGTGAAGCTCATACCGTGAGCGGACGGGCAATCGGTACACCCGGCCGATAGGCCAGGTGGACGTGCGACGGAGCATCGAGCACGACGAGGTCGGCCTTGGCGCCGACCGCGAGGTGACCGATGTCGTCGCGGCGCAACGACAACGCGCCGCCGCGGGTGGCCGACCAGAGCGCCTCGAGCGGTGTCAGGCCCATCTCGCGAACCGCGAGCGCGATGCAGAACGGCATCGACGACGTGAACGAGCTGCCCGGATTGCAGTCCGTGGCGAGCGCGACGGTGACTCCGGCGTCGATCAGCCGGCGGGCATCGGGGTAGGGCGAGCGGGTGGAGAACTCCACGCCCGGCAGCAGCCCGGCCACCACGCCGCTGTCGGCGAGGGCGGCGACATCGGCGTCGTCGAGGTACGTGCAGTGGTCGGCGGCGGCCGCGCCGACCTCGGCGGCCAGCCGGACCCCGGGACCCGGTCCGAGCTGGTTCGCGTGCACGCGGGCCTCCAGCCCGGCCGCCGCACCCGCGGCCAGCACGGTGCGCGCCGCGTCGACGCCGAAGGCGCCCTCCTCGCAGAACACGTCGATCCATCGGGCGTGCGGAGCACATGCCTGCAGCATCGGGCCGGTCACGAGCTCGACATAGGCGGCGACGTCGGTGTCGTCGGGCACGACGTGGGCGCCGAGGAACGTCGTCTCCTCGGTGACCTGCCGTGCGATCGCCAGTGAGCGGGCCTCGTCGCGGACCGTGAGGCCGTAGCCGCTCTTGACCTCGATGGTCGTCGTTCCCTGGGCCCGCATCGCCGCGACGTGGCGGGCGACGTTGGCGGCGAGCTGCTCGTCCGTGGCCGCCCGGGTCGCCGCGACGGTCGTCCTGATGCCGCCGGCTTCGTAAGGGCGGCCGGCCATCCGGGCCTCGAACTCCGCGGACCGGTCGCCGGCGAAGACCAGGTGCGTGTGGGAGTCGACGAATCCGGGGATGACGGCCGCGCCACCGACGTCGCGGACCGCGTCGGCGTCCGGGGCAGCCGCGCGATCGCCGACCCAGGTGACGGCGCCGTGCTCGACGACCAGGGCGGCGTCGCGCCGCACCGGCTGGTCGGGCTCCCACGTGACGAGCTCGCCGATTCCGGTGACCAGGAGGCTCGTCATGCGGGGCCCCGGCGGCGACGGGTGCTCACACGCGACTCCAGCAGGCCTCGATCGCGGCGTCCAGATCGGCGGCGACCTTCGACGGGTCGAGATCGGCCGGCGGCACCACGTCGGCGGCCGTGGCCGACCACAGCGGCTCACGCGAGCCCGCCGTGCGCACCGACGCGGCGAGCTCGATCGTGCCGGCGCCCGGGAGTCCCAGCGATGCGTGGCCGGTGATCGTGGCTGCGGCCCAGAGCTCGTCGGCGCCCCAGCTGCCTCGCCGGCCCGAGGTCAGCCGTTCGTGCATCTCGACGGCGCGGGCCTCGGCGAACATGTCGATCACGGTATGCCCGTCCGAACCGAGGGTGAGGCGGGCGCCGGCATCGCGGAGGGCGACGCTCGGGCCGATGCCGTCGGCGAGATCGGCTTCGGTGGTCGGGCAGAAGCACACGAACGCGCGGGCCTCGCCGATCGTGCGGATGTCGTCGTCGGACAGGTGGGTGGCGTGCACGGCGGTCGTGCGGGACGTCCACACCCCGGCCTCGGCCAGCAGGGCGACCGGCGTCATCCCGGTCGCCGCCAGGCATTCCTCGTTCTCGGCGGGCTGCTCGGAGACATGCACGTGCAGCGGAGCGTCGGGCAGGGCCGCTGCCACGGCGGCGAGCTGGTCGCGGGGCACGGCGCGCACCGAGTGGATCGCCGCGCCGATCACGACGTCGTCGGCGCCGGCATGGCGAGCGGCGAGCTCGTGCACCCGGACCGCCCACCGGTCGGCATCGCCGTCGTCGAACCGCCGCTGGACCCCGTGCGCCTGCGTGTAACAGGTGTCGAGGAGGCAGATCCGCAGGCCGACCGCCCGCGCCGCCTCGATGACCGCCTCACCCATTGCGTTCGGGTCGTCGTACGGCGTGCCGTCCGGCTGGTGGTGCAGGTAGTGGAACTCCCCGACCGCCTCGATGCCGGCGAGCCGCATCTCCGCGTACGTGGCACGCGCGAGCTGGTGCAGCAGGTGCGGATCGAGGGCGGCCGCGAGCGCGTACATGTCGTCGCGCCACGACCAGAACGTGTCCCCGGCGCCGGCCGCCAGGCGTCCTCGCAGGGCGCGGTGGAAGACGTGGCTGTGGCAGTTGGCGAAGGCGCGCACGTCAGAGGTCGCGCTCGTAGAAGAACGTCCGGGCCGACGGGTCGTCCGGGTCGTGGTTGCGGAAGCCGAGTCGCTCGTAGAACCGGCGGGTGTCCACGTCCGGCTCGTCGACCCCGATCTGCATGTCGGTCGCTCCGCGATCGCGCGCCAGCTCCATGGCCGTGGCCATGATCGCCCCTCCGACCCCCTCGTCTCGACGTCCCGGCACGACGTACAGCTCGGCGAGGTACGCCTCCAGGCCTTGGCTCCACAGCGACGGACGGAAGAACAGCACACCCAGCCCCACCGGCGGGTCGCCACCGAGGACGACGGTGACCTCCTCGGCGTCGATGAGCTCGCGGCAGCGTGCGGCCAGGAACTCGACGCCGGGGGTCGGTGTGTCGAACTCGGCGTTGAAGTCGTGCAGCATCCGGGCGACGACGTCGGCGTCGTCCGGGGTCGCCAGCCGGGTGGCCGTCACGCGAGCTCCCTGATGACCCGGGCGAGCGCCTCGACGCCGGCCTCGCAGTCGGCTTCCTCGGCGTGCTCGGCGGGCGAGTGCGAGACCCCGGTCGGGTTGCGGACGAACAGCATCGCGGTGGGGACGTGGCGGCTCAGCACCCCTGCATCATGCCCGGCGCCGGTCGGCAGCACCGGCGCATCCAGCAGTGCCGCGAGCCGGTCGCGCAGCGGGACGTCGAACTCCACGGCCGGGCTCACCGACTCGGCCACCAGCTCGACGGTGGTCCCGTCCGACTCGGCCGCCCGACGCGCGTCGGCGACGATGCCGTCGACCAGTCGCTCCAGCTCGCCCTCGGTCGCGGCGCGCGCGTCGAGCCAGGCCCGGACGCGCGACGGGATGGCGTTCGTCCCGCCCGGCTCGACCTCGAGGCGCCCGAACGTGGCGCGGGCGTCGGCGTCGGTCGCCAGCCGCCGGGCCGCGAGCACGGTGGCGGCATAGCCGCCCATCGGGTCGCGGCGGTCCGCCATGCGGGTCGCGCCCGCGTGGTCCGCGACGCCGCAGAAGTCCAGCCGCCAGCGCCCGTGCGGCCAGATCGCCGTGGCCACGCCCACCGCGTCGTCGGTGTGCAC
Organism: uncultured Actinomycetota bacterium; assembly: GCA_963695295.1. GTDB lineage: Bacteria > Actinomycetota > Actinomycetes > Propionibacteriales > Nocardioidaceae > Aeromicrobium. Next base: position 1,106,907 of record OY968771.1, read on the forward strand.
GAGGTGGCGCCCCTGCTCGACGTGCAGCTCGACGAACGCGCCGACGTCGTCGAGCCAGCCGGACGGGCCGACGCCGCGGGGGTCGCGACCCCTGGCCGTCATGGCCTCGGCCATCGTGATGCCGTCGCGATCCTTCCGGCCGAGCACTCGGTCGGCGGCGAGGTCGCCGGTCGCCAGCTGCGACCCGGCGCAGGCGATCCCGAATCGCGCGCCCTCCTCGTCGACGAAGTTCGCGATGGCGATGGGCCGGGCCGGCTCGAAGCCGTCGGCCCGGAGCCGGTCGAGTGCGGTGAAGGACGCCACGACGCCGAGCGGCCCATCGAAGGCGCCGCCGTCGGGCACCGAGTCCAGATGCGAGCCCAGGAGCAAGGCGTCGGGGCCGCTCCCCAGCCAGGCCAGCTGGTTGCCGTTGCCGTCCTCGGTCACGGTCAGGCCACGCTGCTCGGCTTCACCGACGAACCACTCGCGCAGCACCATGTCCGCGTCCGTCCACGCATACCGGCGGTAGCCGCCGGTACGGGGCTCACGGCCGATGTCCGCCAGTGCGTCGAGCATCAGCCCTCCAGCATCGGCACGCGGACGCCCTGGGCCTGGGCGACCTCGGTGGCCTCGTCGTAGCCTGCATCGACGTGCCGGATGACGCCCATGCCCGGGTCGTTGGTGAGCACGCGCTCGGCCTTCTGCCCGGCGAGCGGAGTGCCGTCGACGACACACACCTGTCCGGCATGGATGGAGCGGCCGATGCCGACACCGCCGCCGTGGTGGATCGACACCCAGGTGGCGCCGGACGCGACGTTGACCATCGCGTTCAGCAGCGGCCAGTCGGCGATCGCGTCGGAGCCGTCCAGCATCGCCTCGGTCTCCCGGTACGGGGACGCGACCGAGCCGCAGTCGAGGTGGTCGCGCCCGATGACGATCGGGGCCGCGAGCTCACCGCTCGCGACCATGTCGTTGAACCGCATCCCGGCCAGCTCGCGCTCGCCGTACCCGAGCCAGCAGATGCGGGCCGGAAGGCCTTGGAACGAGACCCGCTCCTGGGCCGTGCGGATCCAGCGATGCAGGTGGTCGTGGTCGGGGAAGAGGTCGAGGACGGCCTCGTCGGTCGCCCGGATGTCGGCCGGATCGCCGGACAGCGCGGCCCACCGGAACGGCCCCTTGCCCGCACAGAACAGTGGGCGAATGTAGGCCGGCACGAAGCCCGGGTAGTCGAAGGCCCGCTCGAACCCGCCGTCGCGGGCCTCGGCCCGCAGCGAGTTGCCGTAGTCGAAGACCTCGGCGCCGGCGTCCGCGAACCCGACCATGGCGGCGCAGTGCCGAGCCATCGACGCCTTTGCCCGCTCGGTCAGGCCGGCCGGGTCCTTCTCGCGCTCGGCCGCCCAGTCCTCGAAGCGGAGGCCATGCGGGAGGTAGTACAGCGGGTCGTGCGCGCTGGTCTGGTCGGTGACGATGTCGATGGGTGCGCCGGCAGCCAGCAGCTCGGGCACGAGATCGGCGGCGTTGCCGAGCACTCCGACGGACAGCGGCACGCGCCGCGCCTTCGCGTCCTCGGCCAGCCGCATGGCATGGGCCAGGTCGTCGGCCTGGACGTCGAGGTAGCGGTGCTCGATGCGACGGGTGATGCGCGACTGGTCGACCTCGATGCAGACGCACACGCCGTCGTTCATGGTGACGGCGAGCGGCTGTGCGCCGCCCATGCCGCCGAGCCCGGCGGTCAGCGTGATCGTGCCCGCGAGCGTCCCGCCGAAGGACTTCGACGCCACGGCGCCGAACGTCTCGTAGGTGCCTTGCAGGATGCCCTGGGTGCCGATGTAGATCCAGGAGCCGGCCGTCATCTGCCCGTACATCGTGAGGCCGGCGGCCTCGAGCTTGCGGAACTCCGGCCAGGTCGCCCAGTCGCCGACGAGGTTGGAGTTGGCGATCAGCACCCGTGGCGCCCACTCATGGGTGCGCATGACGCCGACCGGCCGGCCCGATTGCACGAGCAAGGTCTCATCGTCGTGCAGATCGGTGAGGGTACGGACGATCGCGTCGTACGAGCGCCAGTCGCGTGCGGCCTTGCCCGAGCCGCCATAGACGACCAGCTCGTCCGGATGCTCCGCCACCTCCGGGTCCAGGTTGTTCATCAGCATCCGCATCGGCGCCTCGGTCTGCCAGGAGCGGGCGGTCAGCTCGGTGCCGCGGGGCGCACGGATGTCAGGCATGGGGAATCCCTTCGAGAAGAGTGCCGGAGCGGACGAGCTGCTCGGCGGCGTCGAGGTCGGGTGCGAGGAATCGGTCCGGTCCGTGCCCGGCGACGTGCTCGCGCAGCACCGCGATGGCGGCGCCGGTGGCGGGCGCCGGTCGCAGCGGCGCACGCAGCTCGACGCCGCGCGCGGCGGTGATGAGCTCGACGGCGAGGACCCGGGTGAGGCCGTCGATCGCCCGGCGCAGCTTGCGCGCGGACGACCAGCCCATCGAGACGTGGTCCTCCTGCATGGCGCTGGACGGGATGGAGTCGACGCTGGCCGGATGGGCCAGGCGCTTGAGCTCGCTGACGATGGCGGCCTGCGTGTACTGGGCGATCATCAGGCCGGAGTCGACGCCGGGGTCGTCGGCCAGGAACGGCGGGAGCCCGTGGCTGCGGGATGCGTCGAGGAACCGGTCGGTGCGCCGTTCGCTCATGCTCGCCACGTCGGCCACCGCGATGGCGAGGAAGTCCAGCACGTACGCGAGCGGGGCGCCGTGGAAGTTGCCGTGGGACTCCAGCCGTCCGTCGTCGAGCACCGAGGGGTTGTCGATCGCGGCGGCGAGCTCGCGCTCGGCCACCGTCGCGGCGTGGTCGACGGTGTCGCGGGCGGCGCCGTGGACCTGCGGGGCGCAGCGCAGCGAGTACGCGTCCTGGACCCGGTCGTCGCCGTGCCGGTGGCTCGCGACGATGGCCGAGCCGGCGAGCAGGGCCGCCATGTGCGCCGCCGAGAGGGCCTGGCCGGGATGCGGCCGCAGCGCCTGCAGGTCCGGTGCGAGCACTCGGTCGGTGCCCATCAGCCCCTCGATGCTGAGCGCGGCGGTGAGGTCCGCGACGTCGAGCAGGTGCCGAAGGTCATGGATCGCCAGCACCAGCATCCCGAGCATGCCGTCGGTGCCGTTGATGAGGGCGAGCCCCTCCTTCTCGGCCAGCTCGATCGGCGCGAGTCCGTGCTCGGCGAGGGCCTCGGCCGCCGGACGGACGGCCCCGGCCGCCACGACCTGCCCCTCACCCATCACCGCGAGCGCGCAATGGGCGAGCGGCGCGAGGTCGCCGGAGCAGCCGAGACTTCCGTACTCGCGGACGACCGGGGTGATGCCGGCGTTGAGCATTGCCGCGTACGCCTCCGCGGTCTCGAGGCGAACGCCGGAGTGACCGGTGCACAGGGTGGAGAGCCGCAACAGCATCAGGGCGCGCACGACCTCGTCCTCCACCCGCGGACCGGAGCCGGCGGCGTGCGACCGGATCAGACTCTTCTGCAGGCGGGTGCGCTGGTCCGCCGGGATGTGCCGCTGGGCCAACGCCCCGAACCCGGTGGAGACGCCGTAGACCGGGGTGTCGGACGCCGCCAGCTCCTCGACGTGCTTGCGGGCTCGGGTGATCGCGTCGCGGGCGTCCGGCCCGATCGACACGCGCTCTCCGCCGCGGGCGACGCGCACGACATCGGCAGGCTCCAGGGGGCCGACCGCCACGATCACGTCCATGCCCCCATCACACCGCGCCGACGTCGGCTCCGGAAGGTGCGGTTCCACGCGATCGTCTCGGATGCGAGACAATCAGCCATGGCTCGACCCGTTCCAGCCGCGACGTCGGCGCTCCGCGTCCTGCGGCTGCTGTCCGCTCAACCGGTGCCGCTCCCCGCGGCCCGGATCGCCGATGCCCTCGGCCTCCCGCGCTCGACGACCTACCACCTGCTCGCGGCCATGGCGGCGGAGGACTTCGTCGTCCACTACCCCGACGACCGCGCCTGGGGCATGGGACTCGCGTCGTGGGAGGTCGGCCACGGGTTCGCACGGCAGGAACCCTTGGCTCGGCTCGCCCGGGTGCCACTCGCGCGGCTGGTCGACCGGGTCGGTGAGTCGGCCCACCTCGTCCTGCTGCAGGGATCGGACGTCCTCTACGTGATCGAGGAACGGGCGCCCGGACGTCCGCCGCTGGTCACGGATGTCGGCGTGCGCCTGCCCGCGCACCTCACCGCATCGGGGCGCGCCATCCTCGCGCACCTGCCGCCGGCCCAGGTCCGCGCGCTCTTCCCGCGCCGAGAGCGGTTCGTCTCCCGCACCGGGGCGGGCCCGACCTCGCCGACCGAGCTGCGCCGCCTCCTGGTCGCCACGCGGGCGCGCGGGCACGCCACCGAGGACGGGGAGGTGACGGACGGGTTCGCCTCGGTGGCCGCCGCCGTCGAGGCCGGGACGATCCACGCGAGCGTGGCCGTCACCTGGGAGAGTCGCCGCGACCCGGACGTCGAGTCGCTCGCCGCCGCCGTGCGCCAGACCGCCGCGGAGATCACCCGGCGACTCCGTCACGGTCCGGCTCCGGGAATGCGTGACTTGGGCAACCATCGGTCGTTGACCTAGAACGGGGCCGCTCGTCCGGGCCGCCGTGGTGAGGGAGTCTCATGCGTGCATCTCGTCCGCTGCTTGCCCTGGCCTCGACCCTGCTCGGAGTCGGGGCACTCGCCGCTCCCATGACGCCCGCCGCCGCCGACGACGCCTTCACCGTCACCGCGCTCAACTTCGCCGTGACGGTCGGACCGAACGACGACGTCGCGTGCAACATCGTCGGCGACCTGTACCTGCCGACCGCGGCCTCGCCGAAGGCCCGTGTCCCGGCGATCCTGACCACGAACGGCTTCGGCGGCTCCAAGGAGGACCAGGCCGGCATCGGTGCCGCGTTCGCCAACCGCGGGTACGCAGTGCTCGCGTACTCCGGGCTCGGGTTCGGCGGTTCGGACTGCAAGATCACGCTGGACGACCCCGACTTCGACGGCAAGGCGGCTCAACAGCTGGTCAGCTATCTCGGCGGCCAGGCCGGTATCGCGTTCACCGACCGGCAGCACACCACCGAGGCGCCGGTGCTCGACGTGGTCAAGCTCGACGGCGCACCGAAGCGCAAGGACCCGCGGGTCGGCATGGTGGGCGGCTCGTACGGCGGCGAGGTGCAGTTCGCCGCGGCCGGACTCGACCAGCGCATCGACGCGATCGTGCCGATGATCACCTGGAACGACCTGTCCTACTCCCTGGTGCCCAACAACACGTCGCAGGTGGAGCCGACGCTCGACGGGGTCGGCACCACGACTCCCGGTGCCGCGAAGCACACGTGGGCACTCGGCTTCACGGCGGTCGGTGTGGCCGAAGGCGTCCAGAACGCCCCGTCGTACCCGCAACGCCTGATCGGCTGCCCGAACTTCGCCACCTTCGTGTGCCCGGCGCTGGTGTACGCGGGCACCACCGGCACCCTGACCAACTACCAGACGAACGAGCTGCGGCACGCGTCCGTGACCAGCTACATGTCGAAGGTCAAGGCGCCGACGCTCATCGTCCAGGGCCAGTCCGACACCCTGTTCAACCTCAACGAGGGCGTCGCGAACTACCGAGCGCTCAAGGCCCAGGGCACCCCCGTGAAGATGATCTGGTTCAACGGCGGCCACTCCGGCCCGAGCGCCCCCGGTGAGCTGGAGACCCGCAACCCCGACCCGGTCGCCCAGTACGTCACCGGTCGCGTCGCCGACTGGCTCGATCATCACGTGAAGAAGACCGGGGTCAGCACCGGTCCGAACTTCGCCTACTTCCGCGACTGGGTCTCCTACACCGGGAACGCCGCACCCGCCTACGCGACGAGCACGACCTACCCGGTCGGCGGCCGGCGCTCGTTCTTCCTGTCCGAGGAGAGCCTGGTCACCGACCCGGCCGAGATCAAGGCCGGCTCACAGCGCTTCGTCACGCCGCCCGCCGGGGCGCCCTCGTCGATCAATGAGCTGGATGCGATCAGCCAGCTCGACAACGCGCCCGTCACTCTTCCGGAGAAGGATGTCGACGGCACGTTCGCGACGTTCACGTCCGCGCCGGCGACGGCGAACCTGGACGTCGCCGGCATGCCGAAGCTGACCCTGAGCGTCTCCGCGCCCACCGCGGCGGCCAGCCAGGGCCTCAATCCGGGCAAGCTCGTGCTGTTCGCGAAGGTGCTCGACGTCGATGCCACCGGCAAGGCGAAGCTCATCCGCAACCTCGTCGCCCCGGTGCGCGTCCCCGACGTCGGGCAGCCCTTCACCGTGACGCTGCCCGGTTTCGTCCACCGCTTCGAGCCCGGCCACTCCATCCGCCTGGTCGTGGCCAGCGGGTCACCCAACTACCGCGGCGCGCTCAAGCCGACACCGGTCACCATCACCACCGGCAGCACCAGCCAGGTGCTCACCCTGCCGATCGTGCCCTGACCGGCCTCACGCCCGCAGGGCCCGCCGGAGCCGACGACCGACCAGCTCGGTCGCCACGCTGACGGCGAAGGACGCCAGCAGCAGGCTGGCGACCACCGGGAACCGGAACACGGCCAGGTTCTCGGCGAGCAGGCGGCCCAGGCCGGCCGCGCCGACGACGCCGACGACGGCCGTGTCGCGCACGCAGATCTCGAACCGGTAGAGCGTGTAGGTGACCAGGTGGTGGGCTGATGCCGGCGTGACCGAGGCCATCGTCGCGATGTGGTTGCGCACCCCGGCGTGGCGGAGGGCCTCCCGCGGGCGGGTGTCGACACTCTCCCAGGCCTCGGCGACCAACCGGCCGAGGATGCCGCCGGTGTAGAGCCCGAGGGCCAGCGCGCCGGGAAGGATCCCGGGGAAGATCGCGAGGAGCGCGACGACCGCCCAGATCGTCGGTGGGATCGAGCGGAGCACGAGCAGGACGGCGCGCGACAGCCACCAGACGATCCACCGGAACCACCGACCCCGGCCGCGCCGACGTTCATCTGAGGACCCGAGGCGCGGCCGAGTGGCCCAGGGGCCCACCACCGCTGTCACCACGACGGCGACGGCCATGGCCAGGACCGCCATCGCCACGGTGTCGATCGTCGCGGACCAGAGGGCGGGCCACCCGCCGGCCGGGAGTGCCGGCGGCCACATGTCGCCGAGGAGGCTCCCGGTGAGGGCCCGGGTGCGCTCGGAGGTGAGCCCGGCGAGCGAGACGCCCGAAGCGATCCAGGCCACGACGATGCCCGGCACGAGCAAGGCAGCGGACCACCGCATCCAACTGGTTCCTCCTGCCGCCTGACCGCTCTCCTCCTGCCCACCGGACCAGTCCGAGCAGGTCACCACCGCGAGCGCCGAGCGGACCTTGGTGCTCCACAGGTCGACGATGGCCGACAGCACGAGGACGGCGCCGACCAGCGTCCACACCTCGCTCCAGTTGCGCGACTGCAGACTCACCACCAGCTCCTGGCCGAGACCGCCGAGGCCGACGACGCCCAGCAAGACCACCGACCTGATCGCGCACTCGAACCGGTAGAACGAGTACGACAGCAGCAGCGGTGCGGCACCAGGCACCAGGGCATAGGCGAGGGCGGACCCCGGCTTGGCGCCGGCGCTGCGCAGGGACGTGAGTGGGCCGGCCGGCACCCCGTCGAGGATCTCGGCGAAGACCTTGGCGGTCTGCGCGCCGAACGGGATGGCGATCGCGAGCACCGCCACCAGCGGGTCGAGCCCGAGGACGCTCACGAGCAGGAGCGCCCACACGAGCTCGTGGATCGAGCGGACCGCCACGAACAGGCCGCGGAGGCCCAGCCGGAGCATCCGGACCGGCCACGGAACCCGGCGGCTCCAGGCGATGTCGCTGAGCACGAGACCGCCGACGACCCCGATGACCAGGGTTCCGAGCGTCCCGAGGGCGGCGAACACGACGGTGGTCCACGCCGCGCCGACGACCAGGGCGAGGAACTCCTGGTCGAGCTCGGGTGCGAGGGCGGTGGCCAGGAGGTCGTCCAGGAGCGCGAGACCACCGCGGTTCACCAGGTCGGTGCCGCCGGGGACGGCCCGCTGCAGCGCCCACGCGATCGGCACGACGACCAGCAACGCGCCGGTCACTCGGCGCAGGAGCACCGCGCGGCCGCTGACCCGGGACGCTGCCGGCCCGGCGTCGTCCGGACGGGCGGGCGGCCGGTCCACCTCCTGGGTGGTCACGACAGCGCGTAGAGGTCCGTCAGCAGGGCGTCGTCCAGACGATCCACCGGGAGGTCGAAGACCACTGATCCCTCGCGCAGCCCGATCGCCCGGGTGCAGTGCTTCCGGGCGAGCTCGGGCTGGTGGAGGCTCACCACGAAGGTGGCCCGCTCGGTCGGGACCCGCAGCAGCCCGAGGGTCTCGGCGGCGCGGGCCGGGTCCAGGCTGGAGACCGGCTCGTCGGCCAGGACGAGGGCGGGTTGCTGGACCAACAACCGGGCGATGGCGACTCGCTGCCGCTCTCCCCCGGACAGGCGCTCGGTGCGTTCGTACACCGCCCATTCCATGCCCACCTGGTGGAGGGCGTCTCGCGCGATGGCGTCGGCTCGCGGCCAGGTCAGCGACGCCAGGGCGCGGGCGGTGCCCCACCGCGCCAGACGGCCGGCGTTGACGTTGTGCAGGACGCGGACCTGGTCGACGAGATCGAGCCGCTGGGACACCGCGCCGATGCGCCGCTGCAGGATGCGGAGGCGGGCGGCCGACACCCCGGCGAGGTCCTCGCCGAACACCTCGACGGAGCCGGACGTCGCGGGCAGCGATCCGTTCAGCAGGGCCAGCAACGTCGTCTTGCCCGCACCGCTCGCCCCGAGCACCGCCAGCCGCTCGCCCTCGGCGATGGTCAGGTCGACGTCGAGGAGGGCGTCATGGCCGTTGAACCGGCGACCCGCTCTCCGCAGCCGGACGACCGGCGCGGACCCGGTCATGTCAACAAGGTCGAGGTCGCGCGCGACGGCCTTGATCTGGTCGTAGGCCGCCTCATCGGTGGGAATGAACTTCTTCGCCCCGAACAGCTCGAGGATCTGGGCATCGGCCGGGGTGGCGGCGTCGAGCCCGAGCAGCAGGTCGGTCACCTTCGCGGTCGTGCCGGCGCCGTAGACCTTGTCGACGTCGGGCCTGGCCAGCCAGTGGTAGTCGGCGTAGCCGGGCGTCCGCCAGAGGACGACGACCTTGTCGAGGTCGACCTCGCCGGCCTCTTCGGTGGCCGTCCAGACCTGCTCGTTGACCGCTCCCACCTCGAAGCTGCCGGAGGCGACCGCCTCGATGGTGGCGTCGTGGGAGCCGGAGAAGCCGGGCTTGCCCTTGAGGTCGGCGACATCCAGGCCCGCCTCCTTCATGAAGTACTGCGGCATCAGCCGTCCGGAGGTGGACGTCTCGCTGCCGAAGGTGAGCGTGTGCCCGGCGACGGCTTGCAATCCGCTGACCTCGTCGAAGGGTTTCAGGCCAGACGCCTTCGTGGCGATGAACAGGCTGTGGAAGTCGGCATCGATGTCTCGCTGGGCGATCGCCTTGGCACCGGGCACGCGGGCGCGGCCCTGGACGCCGGTGAGCCCGCCCATCCACGCGAGGTGGATGTCGCCGATCTCGAAGGCGCGGACGACCGCGGTGTAGTCGGCCACCGGCCGGTACCTCACCTCGAGCCCGGTCGCCTTGGCGAATCGATCGGCCACCGAGGGGTACAACCGGTTGAGCAGCTCCGGGTCCTGGTCCGGGATGGCGGAGATCCCCAGCGGCGTGGCCGCCTTGGACGATCCGTTGTCACCGCAGGCTGCCAGGACGATCAACCCGGCCGAGCCGAGGACGAACGTACGGCGGTCGATGTTGCTCATGGTGTCTCCCATCGTCGTGAACCGACCACCGCAGCCACCACGGCGATCGAGAACAAGAAGGCGGCGGAGGTCGCCGTCCCGCCCAGCAGCGGGTCGCTGAACCCCAGCTGGGCATGCAAGGAGAGGCCGCCCAGGCCGGCCACCGCGGCCGCCACGAGGGCCGCCGGACGAGGGCCACCGCGCGCCGCCGCCGCCAGCAGGACACCGGCCACCACGAGGATGAGCCCGCCCACGAGGTTGTACTCACCCAGGCTCAGCGACAGGTCGGTCGACCGCAGCCCGGGTCCCCGGCGCGCCACCGGGTCATCGAACGACAACACGACGCTGTACAGGCCGACGAGCACCGCGAGAGCGCCCCAGGCCTGGCCGAGCGACGACCGCTTCGGCAGCCCGGCGCGGACGGCGTCCACGGCGAGCACCCGGCCGGCGGAGCTCACCAGCAGGAGCCCGTGCGCGCCGATCATGAGCCAGTACGACCAGGGCCACTCGTGCGGCGCGTACGCGACGGACAGCGCGATGGCGACCGACTGGGCGATGCCCACCGCAGCCGCAAGACGAACGTACGTGCCGGTCAGGAGGAGGACGGCGAGCGTGGTCTCGGCCGCGAGCACGCCCCACCCGAACAGTTCGAAGTTGGGGAGGACCATCTGCTCGATGACCCAGCTGAACGGCGGGAGCACCGGATCGCTCACCGCGAAGGACGTGAACTTGAAGAGCCCGTTCTCGGCTTCCTGTCCGAAGTCGGGCGCCCGTTTCCACGCCACGTTGTAGAGCCACATCAGACCGACCAGGATCCGGAGCGCTGCCGCCCCCACGGCCTGGTGACGCGGAACGTCCTCCGTGGCCGGCGCCAGCAGCCACCGGACCAGACCCGCTATGGACCGCTGATCCGTGGTCGTGTTCTCGGTCTCAGGCACAGCGGAACACCTCTCTTCCCGTTCGTGCAGCCGCGCCTTGGACGGCGAGGATGTCGTTGACCACTCCGAACACCTCGTGGAGGGGAACGGGCGCGTCGGCGATGCGCATGTGCGGGTTCGTGACCGCGACCGGATGCCACCACGCCCCGTCGGCGGTGATGACCGGCTCCGGTTCCAGCGAGTCGATCGAGACGTGCACCCCGGACTCGGCGAATCCCTCCTGGGCCACCGGCCGGATCACCCGGTCCTCGGTGGCGATGCCCTCCTCGTCGAGGCGGACGTGCAGCGCCTTCACCCCCACCGGGTCCTCGTCGTAGAGCGTGGCGGCGACCCGGACGCGGAACCCGAGCGCGCGGGCCTGGCCGATGCCGGTCATGGCCCGCTCCCAGGAGCCGGCGCCGCGCTGGGCGTCGTGCAGGTCCGGCGTGGCCGAGTCGATGCTGACCTGGAGGACGACCGAACGGTCCATCTCCTCGAGCATCTGCAGGCGGCGGCCCCGGCCGAACACCATGGCGTTGGTCAAGATGGTGCGCTCGAGGCCTTCGCCGGCCTCGACGAGCACGTCCAGCTCCGGGTGCATGAACGGCTCCCCGCCGGTGAGGAAGAGCTCGCGTCCACCGCTGGCGGTGAACTCGGCGAAGGCCTCGCGCGCGACCCCGGGATCGAACAGGCGCGGGTCCGCCTTCGGCGAGGACTCGGCGCAGCAGTAGGTGCAGGCGAGGTTGCAGTGGAAGTTCGTGTACACCCACAGCCGGCGGCCCACGGGCGTGCGCTCCCCCAGGCTGAAGACGGTCGACGGATCGGTGGACTCGCCGGCCTTGCGGACCGCGAACCACCACGGGCCGTCGGGCGTCTCGGCGACGTGGTCGCTCACTTCGTGCCCGACGAGCTCCGCCCAGACCGGAAGGTCGGTGACGACACTGGGCTCCGCGCTGCGCACACCGAGGGTCTGACCCCCGTCGAGGCGGCGCATGGCCCGGGTGATCAGCAGCAGCAGTCCGCTGCCGCAATCCATGTCGCCGCCGTCGATCAGCGACGCAATATCGCCCAGGGGCGTTTCGCCCACCATGCGCTCCACTGTAGGGCTGCTGCCGCGCACGTGCCCGAATCGCCCGATGACGAACCCGTGACGGCCGACGTCGGCGGCATTGCCCCTCCTGTCGGTGAGCACTAGCGTCGAATTGTGCCGACCTCGCCGAGACCCGTCGATGCGGACCAGCGCCTTGCCTTCTGGGAGGGCGTCCACGACGGCAAACCGGTCGACGGGGTGTCGTGGTGGCAGTCGGTCCCCGAGCTCTCTCTCGGCCTCGTCGACTCCACCGAGCTGGCCCTCGACGAACCGATCATCGACGTCGGCGCCGGCTGGTCGACGCTCGTCGACCACCTGGTCACCCGCGGCTATCGCGACCTCACGGCCATCGACCTGTCCGCCACCGCTCTGCAGACCGTCCGGGACCGGCTCGGTCCGGCCGGTGCCGACGTCGTCCTCGACGTGGCCGACGTGCTCGATCTCCGCCCGACCCGCCAGTACGCCCTGTGGCACGACCGCGCCGTCTACCACTTCCTCACCGAGCCGGACGAGCGCGAGGACTACCTCGCCTCGTTGGACCGCAGCCTCCGGCCGGGCGGCTGGCTGGTCGTGGCGACGTTCGGTCCGGACGGCCCGACCACCTGCAGTGGTCTCCCGATCGTTCGCTACACCCACGACGAGCTCGCCGCGCAGTTCCCCCGGCACGAGCTGGTCGCCACCAGCGGCGAGGAACACCAGACGCCCTGGGGATCCACGCAGCAGTTCACCGCCGTGCTCCTGCGCGCCCCGGCCTGACCGCCGAACCGGCTTCGCGAATCAGATCGGGCGCGCGCCGACGTGCATCACGCACGTCTCGGCCGCAGCCCGGCCGGCGGCCAGCGCCTCGTCGGGCGTGGCGCCACCCATCCAGCGGGAGAGGAAGCCGGCGGCGAACGCGTCACCGGCCCCCGTGGTGTCGACGACCCCGATCCGTGGCGCCGTGACCTGGGTTCGCCCGCCGCCGCCGAGGTGGGCCGCGCCCATCGATCCGAGGGTGACCACGACGTGCGGGAATCGCGCGGCGAGGGCGTCCAAGTCGATCTGCGGTCCGGTCGCGCCGACCAGGACGCGTGCCTCGTCGATGTTCGGGAGGATCACCTCCGCACCGTCCACCCATGCCAGGAAGGACTCGGCCTCGGCGTCCCGCAGGAAGCCCACCGAGCTCGGGTCGATGCTCACCCGTACGTCCCGGGAGCGAGCCTCGGCCAGGAGCCCGAGCGCCACCGGTCGGGTGGCCGCGTCGAAGAAGGTGTAGCCGGTGAGGTGCAGCCAGCCGACGTCGTCCCACGCGCCGGCCGGGACGTCCTCGGCGACGAGCCCGGCGTTCGCCCCGCGATCGACGAACATCGTCCGCTCACCGTCGCGGTCGACCTGGAGCACGATCGTGGCGGTCGTCCGGTCGGTGTCGCCGGCGACGTGAGCCTCGACGCCGCAGTCGGCGAGGGCCGTGGCATGCCGCGCGACGGCATCGGCACCCACCCGACCGCAGAACACCACCTCGGTACCGAGCCGTCCGAGCCAAGCGGCGACGTTGCCCGCCGAACCGCCCGGACGAAGCCGGATCTCGGCCTTCGTGTCGCTGGCCGGGGTGACTTCGCCGAGCGCGCGCACACTGATGTCGTCGACGAGGTCGCCGACCACGAGCACGCGGGACCCGGTCACCCGATCCCGCGCCCGTGGCTGGGAGCCGGGTGACGCGGCCCGATCACAGACGCGACCAGGCCGTGGCGATCTCGGCGGCGAGCCGGATGTTGTTCTCGGCGATGCGCAGGTTGACCTCGAGGCTCTCGCCGCCGGTGAGCTCCACGATGGTCTCGAGGAGGAACGGCGTGACGTTCTTGCCGGCGATGCTCTTCTCCTCGGCGCGGCGCAGGGCCTCGTCGAGGACTCGGTCGTGGGTCGCCGGGTCGAGCTGCTCATCGATCCCCACCGGGTTGGCCACGACGATCGCGGAGCACATCTCCAGCTCCTCGCGCGACTCCATGACCGCGGCGACCGCGGTGGCGTCGGGCACGGTCCAGTCGAGGGTGTGCCCCGAGGACCGCAGCCAGAAGCTGGGGAACTCGTCCGTGCGGTAGCCCAGCACGGTGACGCCGAGCGTCTCCATGCGTTCGAGGGTCGCGCCGATGTCGAGGACCGACTTCACCCCGGCCGCGACCACGGTGATCGGCACGTCCGCGAGCACCTTGAGGTCGGCGGACTCATCGAACGTCCGCTCCGACCCCCGGTGCACGCCGCCCAGGCCGCCGGTCGCGAACACCCGGATGCCGGCGTGGTCGGCGATGAAGGAGGTGGCGGCGACGGTCGTGGCCCCGCTCCCGCCCCGCCCGAGCACGACCGGGAGGTCGCGCACGCTGAGCTTGGGGAGGTCCTCGCCGGCGACGCGCTCGAGCTCGTCGTCGGTGAGACCGGCCTTCATCACACCGTCCAGAACGGCGATCGTCGCGGGAACCACCCCGGCGTCGACGAGGATCTGCTCGAAGCGCTGCGCCGCCGCCAGGTTCCGCGACCTCGGCAGCCCGTGCGCGATGATCGTCGACTCCAGGGCGACGACCGGAGTGCCGGAGGCCAAGGCATCGGCCACCCGAGGGGAGACGGAGATCGGGAACGCCATGGCCGTTAGATGGTCGTCCGGTGGAAGTTGCTGTGGGAGCGGGAGGCCGTGGGTCCGCGCTGCCCCTGGTAGCGCGACCCGTACTTCGCCGAGCCGTAGGGGTTCTCGGTCGGTGACGAGAGCCGGAAGAAGCACAGCTGGCCGATCTTCATGCCCGGGTAGAGCTTGATCGGCAGCGTGGCGACGTTGGCGAGCTCGAGCGTCACGTGACCGGAGAAGCCGGGGTCGATGAAGCCTGCGGTGGAGTGGGTCATCAGACCGAGCCGGCCGAGGGACGACTTGCCCTCCAGTCGGGCGGCGACGTCGTCGGGGAGCGTGATCAGCTCGTAGGTGGAGCCCAGCACGAACTCGCCCGGATGCAGGATGAACGCCTCGTCGGACCCGACCTCCACCTCGCGGGTGAGATCGGACTGGTCCGCGGCCGGGTCGATGTGCGGGTACTTGTGGTTGTCGAAGACCCGGAAGAACTTGTCCAGCCGGACGTCGATGCTGGACGGCTGGATCATCTCGCGGGAGAGCGGGTCGAGCTTGACGCGACCGCCATCGAGCTCAGTCAGGATGTCGCGGTCGGAGAGGAGCACGGGGAAAACGTAACCCATGCGTCGCTCGTTCCGGGGTCGGTTCGTCACCGCCGATCCTCGGGCCCGGCAGGCCGACCGGCTCCGGGTTCAGGTGGCACCCGCGCGGTCGCCGGCGAACCCGGTCACCGAGGGGGTGCGGGATCCGGTCGACGCCGCACGCCGACCGCGCCGATCGCGACCGTTCCGGCGATCACCAGGCCGGTCAGCACCAGCCACGCCGCCACGTACGGACGGTTCATGAGCGAGTCCAGGCCGGGCTTCCCGCCGACGTCCAGCAGGACGTTCGCGACCGCGATCGTGAGCGTCCCCCAGAGGAGGAACGCGACCGCGGCGACCGCCCGTGCGCCGGCCGGGACGATCTTCGCGGCCACCACGCCGATGGCGACGACGACCGGCGCGAGCACGAGGTCGTGCGCCACGATCCCGCCGGCCACCCAGATCGCCGCGGACAGCAGTCGATCGGTTCCCTCGTCGGCCAGCAGCCACGCCCCCCAGGCGACGGCGGCGAGGCCGAGCCCGCCCAGGGCGACGCGGATGGCGGTCATGTCCTGACCTCCAGTTGCCCGACCCACTTCGTCTGCAGCACGCCCGGACGGTTCGGGGCGATGATGCGGCAGGGGTGACCGTGGTCGAGGCTGAGCGATTGGCCGTTCAGCTCCAGCGCCAGCAGGGTGCGGGGGTCGGCGACGAAGTCGGCCGGCAGCTCCGAGCGCGAGAACGCGCCGCGAGTCTGCATCGACGACACCGCGACGACCGAGTCAGGCGCGGCGCCGACGAGCGCGAGCAGGTCTCGCACGGCCACGCCGGTCCACGTGGCACTGCGGCTCCAGCCCTCCACGCAGGTGATCGGGAGCTCGTGCGTGCGCTGCGGCAGCGCGGCCAGCTGGGCGCGCGTCAGCCGCATCGTCCGGTCTCCGTGCCGCAGCTCCAGGGCGAAGCCCGGGTCGGTCGCCGCGTCGACGACTCCGGCCGCGGCCGCCGTACGGTTCACCGGGAGGCCCTGCGGCCCGTCGCCGTCGCGCACCCCGAACACCGAGATGCGACGCAGGAACGGCACCGTCTGGCCCGCGGTGAGCAGGACCGCGAGGACCGATGCGGAGCCGGCGCCGAGCAGCACCGCCCGCCGACTCGGCCCGTCGGACGCCCGGGACACCTTCGTGTCGAGGCCGACCGAGAGCGAAGCGCGGATGACACGGAGCTTCACGGCGATGTGCACCAGGATGCTGCCGATCGCCACGTACGCGATCGCCTCGTGGGTCCGGCGGAAGCTGTACTCCCACGGGTACCACTGGACGACGTTGAGGGAGCCGCTCACCAGCTGGAACAGTCCGGCGCCGACCAGCACCGTCACCGATCCGCGCTCGAGGAGGTCGAGGCCGAGCTGCTTCATCGGCCGACGCTTCGGCCGGATGAACAGTCGCGGGTACACCGACCACAGCTTCACCAGCAACAGCGGGACGACCGCCGTGCCGGAGGCGACGTGCAGCCCCTGCGTCACGCGGTAGAGCCACGACGGGTTCGGCCCGATCGGCAGCCATGCGGGGGACGTGTACTGGAAGTGGCTCCAGACGCCGGTGAGGAAGCAGATGCCGAACAGCACCCCGACCGCGATGCCGAGGCGAGCGGTGATCGCCGACCCGCGCGCAGGGCTGCGAAAGTCCTGCCGCCGGGGGAGGCGCCGATCGATCGCGGCGACCACGTCGACCATCAGGCCGCCCGCCGCAGCATCCGCACCAACGACTGACCGGTCATCGGCTGACTCCCCGTCGGCCGATGCCGGCGGCGGCGACGGCCGCGGCGAATCGGGACCCCGGTAGATCGGCGGCCACCGCGAGCGCGTCATCCCAGGTGTCGACATCACGCAGCGTGCGCAGCTGGGCGGTGGGCTCCGGAAGGACCTCGAGGGTGTGCAGCCCCGTCGATGCCGTCGACATCTCGACCGACGCGAGCGCCGCCGCGTCCGCGCCGCGGCGCACCGCCAGCAACCACCACCCGCCGTCCTCGGCCGGGCCCAGCACGCTCGCGTGGTCACCGAGCAGCGCCTCCGCGGCATGGAAGTCCTCGACCCGGACCTGCGGTGAGTCCATGCCGACCTGCACGACGCCGTGGCCGTCGTCGGCATCGAGGTGGGCGCGGGCCAGGCGCGCGCCGAAGGACTCCCCCACCTGGGGCACGACGGCGCACCCGCCGAGGGCGACGTCGAGATCGTCGGAGCGGGCGGCGCGCGTCAGGTCGCCGGTCATCGCGACGACCACGGGCAGGCCGCTGGCCGCCGCGGCGTCGAGGGTGTCGAGCAGCGCCGCCGCGGCGAGCTCGGCCGCGGTGGTGTCGCCCACGTCGGCAGCGATACGCGTCTTGGCCAGCCCCGGCACCGGCGCCTTCGCCACGACGAGCACCGTCGGCCCGGTCATCGCTTCTCCGCCAGACCCGGAGGGGTCGCCGGACGGCGGGCGGCGGCGAGAACCGCGGCGAAGTCCTTGATGGCCCGGGTGGTGCCGCGCAGTGACCCGGAGACCTTCGACGTCGTCCCGGCGGCGCGCGCCCGGTAGGCGATGTCGACCTCCTGGACGCTCCAGCCGGCCCGGGAGGCCTTGATCATCAGCTCCAGCGGGTACCCGAAGCGGCGATCACGGACGTCCAGGGCACGCAGGTCGTCGCGACGACAGACCCGCATCGGCGCGAGGTCGTGCACGCCGAAGCCGCTGGAGCGACGCAGCCAGGTGGCCAGCAGCGTGGTGCCGGCGCGGGCATGCCATGGCCAGACTCCGCGAGCCACCGGACGCCGCCGACCCACGGCCATGGTGACGCCGTCCTGCACGGCGCCGAGCAGGGTCGGCAGGTCGGCGAGGTCCATCGAGTCGTCGCCGTCGACCACGGCCACGTACTCGGCGGTCGCGGCCAGGATGCCGGCGTGGACGGCCGCGCCGTAACCGGCCTGCGGCTCGTCGACGACGATGGCGCCGAGGCGCCGCGCGACGTCGGCCGTGCCGTCGGTCGAGCCGTTGTCGACGACGATCGGCCGGAACCCATCGGGCACGCGCCCGAGCACGAGGGGTAGGGCGGCTGCCTCGTCACGACACGGTATGACGACGTCGCACTGCGCAACACCCATGACCATGACGCTAGGACTCCCCTGCCGAACGCACCATCGGATCAGCATGACAAACCCATGACGTCAGGGCGTCGGAGCCGGTCGGACCAGCCGAGCCACGGCTACTGTGACGGCATGCAGGTGCGGCGATCGCCGGCCGTCGCGTCGGCCTCGATCGGGCTGGCCATCGTCGTCGCCGCGATGGTCGTCCCGCTCCTGTGGGACCGCGACGTCCGGGTCCACTGGCCGCCGTTGCACGCCGACTGGGACCCCCGCTTCGACCCGCGTCTCGTCGTGACCATCGCGGTCGGCCTCGCCCTCTGGGCCATGCTGCCGGTCGTCGCCGCCCGGATGTCCTGGTTCGCCACGGTCGCACTCAGCACGGCCGGCTCGTGGCTGTGGGTCATGGCACTCGCGCTGAGCGACGGCCGCGACGGGCTGGGCCGCGTGTATGAACGTGTCGGCGAGTACCTGTACGACACCCGCCGCGTCACCGACCTCGGCACCGCCGTCGCCGAGTACGTCGACCGCATCCCGTATGCGCACCCCGAGAACTGGATGATCCACGTCGCCGGGCACCCGCCCGGGTCCCTGATCTCGTTCGAGCTGCTCAGCCGCGTCGGCATCTCCGACCCGTTCTGGGTCAGCGTCACGGTCGTGACGCTCGGGGCCACCGGCGTCGCTGCCGTCCTGATGACCCTCGACACCCTGGGGTCGCGAGCGCTCGCCCGTCGCGCGGCGCCCTGGGTCGCCCTCGCTCCACTTGCGGTGTGGGCCGGCCACGGCGAGACGCTCTACGCCGCCGTGTCCGCGTGGGGCGTCTTCCTCCTCGCCCTCGCCTGCACCCGTGGGACCAACCGGGCCTGGACCGGCCGACTGCTCGCCCTCGCCGCCGGCCTCGTCCTCGGATGGTCGCTGTTCTTGTCCTACGGCCTCGTCCTGTTCGGGCTGCTCCCCCTCGCCGTGTTCTTCCTGACCCGATCCTGGCGGCTGCTGCCGTGGGCGGGCCTGGGCGTCGCTGCCGTCGTGGGCGCCTTCTGGGCCGCGGGATTCACCTGGTGGGAGGCCTACCCCGTCCTGCGCGAGCGGTACTACGACGGGGTCGGCGGAGAGCGCCCCTACCAGTACTGGGTGTGGGCCGATTTCGCCGCATGGACGTTCACCGTCGGTCTGGCCACCTGGGCCGTCTTCCCGCGGATGCTGGCCAGGGCCCGGCGCCGCGTGCCCCTCGCCGTGCTGGCCGTCGCCGCCCTGGTCGCCATCGCCGTCGCCGCCCTGACCGCGCTGAGCAAGGCCGAGGTGGAGCGCATCTGGCTGCCGTTCACGGTGTGGATCGTGACCATCGGCGCTTTCGTCCCGGACCGCTGGCGTCGGCCGCTCCTGTTGTCGCAGGTCGTGCTCGCCGTCCTCGTCCAGACCCTCCTGATGACGAAGTGGTGAGTGAGCATGGCCGAACCCCGTGACCAGGTGCTGATCGTCGAGGACGACGCACAGGTGCGCGACGTCGTCCGTCGCTACCTCGAACGCGACGGGCTCGCAGTGCAGGCCGTGGCGTCCGGCACCGAGGGCCTCGAGGCGGCCCGGCGCAGCCGGCCCGACCTGATCCTGCTCGACGTGATGCTGCCCGGACTCAGCGGACTGGAGGTCTGCCGCACCCTGCGCGACGTCGACGGTTCCGATGTGCCGATCATCATGCTCACCGCCCTGGGCGACACCGACGACCGGATCGCCGGTCTGCAGGTCGGCGCCGACGACTACGTCGGCAAGCCGTTCAGCGCGAAGGAGCTGGCGCTGCGCGTCGGCTCCGTCCTGCGACGGGCGCGCAGCGACCTGCGCAACACCACCGACGAGCCGCTCACCGACGGGGACCTCGTCGTCGACCCGTCGGCCCGCACCGCGACTCGCGACGGACAACCGCTCCGCCTGACCACCCGCGAGCTCGACCTGCTCGTGTTCCTGCTCCGCCACCCGGGGGTCGTGCACGGCCGAGCCGACCTGCTCTCCCAGGTGTGGGGATGGGACTTCGGCGACCACTCGACCGTGACCGTCCACGTCAAGCGGCTTCGGCACAAGATCGAACCCACCCCGGCCGAGCCGCGACGCATCGTCACGGTCTACGGGCTCGGGTACCGCTACGACCTCGCCGGTGGATCGGCGTGAGCACCCTCGACGTCGGCTACGTCCTGCTCGGCGTCGCCTCCTCGCTGGGCGCGGTCGGCCTCGGCATGCTGGCCCTGCGCCGCCTGCGCGCGAAGACCCTCGTGGCATCGCTGCTGCTGCTGACGCTGACCCCGCTGGTCGCCGTCATCACCGGCATCGTCGTGTCGAGCGGGTTCATGTTCAGCCAGGAGCTCCGGGGCAGCGTCGTGATCTGGGCCGCGGTCACCGCCGTGTGCGTGCCGAGCGCGGTCTGGCTCGGCCGCGGACTCGCCCACGAGATCGTCTGGGAGCGCGAGGCCCGCGAGCGCGAGCGCCAGGCCGAGATGGCTCGTCGCAAGCTCCTCGCCTGGCTCAGCCATGACCTGCGCACCCCGGTGTCCGGCGTCCTCGCGATGGCCGAGGCGCTGCAGGACGGCGTCGTCGAGCGTCCCGGCGACGTTCGCGAGTACGCCGGTCTCATCCGCAGCGAGACGAACCGGCTCGCCGGGATGATCGACGACCTCTTCGAGCTGGCCCGCATCCACGCCGGCGACCTGCGGCTGGAGCTGGAACCGGTGCCGGTGGCGGACGTCCTCCGCAGCGCCGTCCAGGCGTCGCGACCGTCCGCGGACCAGCGCGGCGTCCGGATCGACGTGGACGTGCCGGCAGACGTCACCCAGGCGCTCGGCGAAGGCCCTGCGTTGGTGCGGGTCGTGCGCAACCTGCTCGCCAACGCCGTCCGCCACACCCCCGCGGACGGCCTCGTCACGGTCGCTGCCGGACGTGCGGACGGCGTCGTGTGGCTCAGCGTCCAGGACTCCTGCGGCGGCATCCCGGACGACGACCTGCCGCACGTCTTCGACGCCGCCTTCCGGGGCACGACCGCGCGGGAGGCCGAGCAGGCGGGCGACCCCACCGGGGCCGGGATGGGGCTCACCATCGCCCATGGGCTCGTCGAGGCGCAGCACGGCACGATCGACGTGCGGAACGTCGACGACGGCTGCCGCTTCGAGGTCCGCCTCCCGGCCGTCGTCACTCCCGCCGCGGGCACACCGGAACCCCAGACCTCGCAGTAGCATGCGGCCATGACCGCCGAGGCGGACAACCGCCGGATCCTGGAGGGCCTGTTCGGAGCCGACGGCTCGTTGCTGCTCTCCCCGGAGCAGGAGTACGAGGCGCGTTCCCCGGACTACGTGATGGAGATGCCACAGTCCGGCGAGCGCATCGTCGGGCGGGACGCGATGCGTGCCATGCAGGAGGCCTTCCCGAACCCGCCGAGCGGGAGCGTCCGGCGCATCATCGGCAGCGGCGACCTCTTCGTCGTCGAGGGAGTCGCCGACTACGACGGACAGGTCTTCCGCGTGGCCAACATCGTGGAGTTCTCCGACGGCAAGATCGTCCGCGAGACGCGGTACTACGCCGAGCCGTTCGACCCTCCGGAGTGGCGTTCGGCCTGGGTGGAGACCTGAGCGTCCCGAGCGGCCGACGAGGCTAGCGGGTGCGCAACGGGTCGGTGGCGAGCCGGGCGAGACCGTCCTCGGGACGCACCTCGGCCCGGAACCCGAGCCCGTCGGCAGCGGCGTCTGGCGAGGCGAGCACGTGCCGGACGTCGAACAGCCGGTACTCGCCGGTGACCACCGGCTCCGGCCCATCGGCGGCGCCGGCGAGCGCGGCCGCCATCTCACCGATCGTGAACGGTTGGCCGGACGCGACGTTGTACGGCGTCAGGCCGGTCGGGTGGTCGCGCACCTGCTCGATGGAGAGGACGTTCGCCAGGGCGACGTCGTCGACGTGCACGAAGTCGCGCACCTGGGCGCCGTCCTCGAACACCCGGGGCGCCTCCCCGCGGGCGATGGCGGAGCGGAAGATCGCGGCGACCCCGGCGTAGGGGGTGTCCGCGGGCATGCCCGGCCCGTAGACGTTGTGATAGCGCAGCGCGATGGTGCGGCCGCCCTGCAGCGTGCACCACGCGTCGGCGTAGTGCTCCTGGGCGACCTTGGACGCGGCGTAGCTGGTGCGCGGACGGAACGGGGTGGACTCATCGATGCGACGCCAGGTGATCTCGCCGCCGCAGGCGGGGCAGCGCGGGTCGAAGCGCCCGGCCGCGAGATCCCTCTCGCGACGCGGAGCCGGCGGGACGTCACCGTGCTCGGGGCAGTCGTAGCGGCCGTCCCCATAGACCACCATCGACGACGCCATGACCAGGTCGGTGCCGCCGGTGCGGGCCATCGCGGCGAGCAGCTCGGCGGTGCCGAGGTCGTTGTGGGCGGCGTAGCCGGGCAGGTCCTGGGCATCGACGCCGTTGCCGACCATCGCCGCCTGGTGGCACACCACGTCGACGTCGGCGAGCACGTCGTCGAGCCGGTCCAGGCGCAGGTCGATCCGCTGGATCCCCGCCTCGTCCGCCTGCTCGCCATGCGCCTCGGGGAGGAACGCATCGAGTGCGACGACGTCGTGGCCTCGCTCCCGAGCCAGCGGCGCGATGCGGCCACCGATGAACCCGGCGGCGCCGGTGAGAAGCACCTTCATGGGAGCTCGACCGGCAGGTCCATCCCGTCGACGGCGTGGGAGCACGCGCACGGACGCTCGGGGCCGAGCGAGCCCACCACGTCGGTGATCACGGCCTTGAGCGTCTCGATGTGCTCGCCGAACACCCGGAACACCTCGTCCATGCTCACCGCGGTCGCCTCGTCGACGCCCGCATCGTGATCGGTGACCAACGCGACGGTGGCGTAGCAGAGCGCCAGCTCACGGGCGAGGATCGCCTCCGGATGCCCGGTCATGCCGACGATGGCCCACCCCTGGTTGGCGTACCACTTCGACTCCGCGCGGGTGGAGAACCGCGGGCCCTCGATGACGACCATCGCGCCACCGTCGACCGGCGCGTGGCCGGCCAGTCCGTCGACCAGGTGCCCTCGCAGCCGCGGGCAGTACGGGTCGGCGAAGGCGACGTGGCAGGCGTTCTCGTCGTAGTAGGTCTGGATGCGCGACGTGGTGCGGTCGACCAGCTGGTCGGGCACCACGAACGTGCCGGGCCCGAAGGTCGCCCGCAGTCCCCCGACGGCGCACGGCGCCAGCACCTGTCGAACGCCGAGGCTGCGCAGGGCCCACAGGTTGGCTCGGTAGGGCACCTGGTGCGCCGGGAACCGGTGCCCGGCGCCGTGCCGGGGCAGGAACGCGACCGTGCGCTCGCCGACGGTGCCGACGGAGATCGGCGCCGACGGCGGCCCGTAGGGAGTCTCGACCTCGACGGTCTCCGGATCGTCGAGGAACGTGTAGAAGCCCGAGCCGCCGATGACGGCGAGGTCTGCTGTAGTCATCGAGCCGATGACGGGAATCGAACCCGCGTGTCTTGCTTGGGAAGCAAGCGCTCTGCCATTGAGCTACATCGGCGACGAGGTCACCTTACCGAGCATGCAACCGGCTGGACATGTTCCCTCAGCTCCACGGCGATGCAAGGATGCTTTCGCGCCTCTCCGAACGGGAGCCCGGACGGAAGTCACCATCATGAGTGAGCTCGACCAGGTCTTTGCCGGATCGATTCCGGAGATCTACGAGCGGCTGCTCGTGCCGCTGATCTTCCAGGACGCCGCGGTGCACCTCGCGGGGGTCGTCGCCTCGGCAGCACCAGTCGCCATGTTGGAATCGGCCGCGGGTACCGGCGTGCTCACCCGCGCCCTGCTCGACGTGCTCGACGCGAGTGCGCGCGTCACGGCCACCGACCTCAACCAGCCCATGCTCGACCATGCGGCCACCACCACCGATGACGACCGCGTGGAGTGGCGTCAGGCCGATGCGCTCGCGCTCCCGTTCGACGATGAGACCTTCGACGTGGTCGCCTGCCAGTTCGGGGTCATGTTCTTTCCCGATCGCATCGCGGGGTACCGCGAATCGCTGCGCGTGCTCAAGCCCGGCGGCCGCTTCGTCTTCAATGTCTGGGACCGCATCGAGACGAACGTCTTCGCCGAGGAGGTCGACATCGCGCTGCAGTCGGTGTTCCCCGACGACCCGCCACGGTTCCTGGCGCGCACTCCACACGGCTACCACGACCTCGACCTGATCGGCATCGACCTTGCCGCGGCCGGCTTCGCCTCGGTGACCTCCGCGACCGTCGACGGCATCAGCGCAGCGTCATCTGCTCAGGACGTGGCGGTTGCCTACTGCCAGGGCACGCCACTCCGCAACGAGATCGAGGCTCGCGACCCCAGCCGCCTCGGGCCGGCCACCGCAGCAGCGGCCGATGCCCTGGCACGGCGGTTCGGCACCGGTCCGGTACGTGGCCCGGTTCGTTCACACGCAGTGACCGCCCGGCGTTAGCCCGGCGGCTCTGTCCGCGGATGAGTCGAAGTCTTCGCGTTTCGGTGCGGGCCTTGCCATTCAGCTCGTGCGGTGGAACTCCGCCACCGCGCGGGCCTCCTCCTTCAGCGCGTCCACGACTGCGCGGACCGAGGGCCGCTCGTAGCGGTCGGGACGAAGCAGCGCGGTGATGTCGCGTTTCGCACGGATGCCGACCAGCGGCCTCGTGACGAGCCGATTGCCGCGCCCCCGGGTGGTGAACCTCGGCAGGATCGCGATTCCGTGGCCCGCCCCGACGAGGCTCTCGACGATGCCGTTGTCGGCGATGCGCTGGGCGACGCGCACCGGTTCGCCGGTGACGGCGACGACCCGCTCCAGGACCGCGTCGAACGGGTAGTCGTGCGGCACTCCGATCCAGGTCTCGCCGGCGACGTCCCTGGGCGACAGGCTCTCCTTGCGCGCCAGGGGATGGTCCTCCGGCAGCGCGACATCGAGGGGCTCGCTCATCAGCGGCACGACGCGGAGGTTGCGTTCGTGCCAGCTCGCATCGGTGGTCGGGGAATCGGCGACCACGACGTCGTGATCGGGGGTGAGGTCGGCGAAGTCGACGGTGTTGTTCTCGTCGGTGCAGACGAGCTCGACGTCCGGCCGCTCGGCCATCCGGGTGAGCAGACCGGGCAACAGCATCTCTCCGCCGGTCGGAAAGGTCCGCAACGTCACGCGACCGGCCGGCTGTGCCATGTACTCCCGCCAGGCACCCTCGGCCCGCTCGATCGCGACCGCGATCTCGGTGGCGGTGCGGGCCAGGGCGCGGCCGGCCTCGGTGAGAGCCACGCCACGTCCGGCGGGTTCGACCAAGGTGTATCCGGCCTCGCGTTCCAGCGCCTTCAGCTGCTGGGAGACCGCCGAGGGTGTGACCTTCATCGCGTCCGCCACGGCGCCGACCGTGCCCCGCTCCGCCAGTTCCCGCAGGAACGCGAGTCGTCGTGCATCCATGTAGTGATACTACACATTGACTAAAGGAATATTGGCTTGTGCTGGATAGTTGAACCCTCCAGAATGAAGACCTACCCAGAACCTTGAAGGAGGCTCACCATGTTCGTCCTCGGCACTCTCATCGCCCTCATCACCGCCATCGGTGTCACCCGCACGGCCCGTACGGTCGTCTCGGACGGCTACGGCCGAGTCCCGACCCGCACGGCCTGACCCCACCCGCCGGCAAGCTCCGAACCCGCGCGACCAGCGTCACCGACGCCGATCGCGCGGGTTCGTCAATCTGGGCGGCAATGACCCGAATCACATCTCGGATCGCTGTGGCGGGTTGTATCCCTGCGCCAGGTGGACGATACTTAAGTTACTCGCCAGTACACTGGCCGGTAGCAAGGCTGCACATCGCAGCGCGTCGACACTGCACCCGTGATGGGGGATCAAGCCGATGAGCCACTACCTGAGCAACCTGCGAGACGTCGAGTTCAACCTCTTCGAGCTCTTCGACCGCGAGTCCGTCTACGGACACGGCGCATTCGAGGAGATCGACGTCGACACCGCGAAGAGCATCCTCGCCGAGATCGACCGCCTCGCCCGCACCGAGCTCGCTGCGTCGTACGACGACGCCGACCGCAATCCGCCGGTCTACGACCCCGCGGAGAAGACGGTCACCATGAACGAGACCTTCGCGAAGAGCTACCAGGCCTGGATGGACGCGGAATGGTGGCGCCTGCAGATCCCCGAGGAGATGGGCGGCCAGCGCGGCCCCAGCTCCCTCGTCTGGGCCGGTGCGGAGTTCGTGCTCGGCGCCAACGCCCCGATCTGGATGTACGCCGCCGGCCCGGCCTTCGCGCGCATCGTCTTCGAGAACGGCACCGACCGCGACAAGAAGATCGCCGGGTACATGGTCGACAAGCACTGGGGCGCCACCATGGTGCTCACCGAGCCCGACGCCGGTTCCGACGTCGGCGCCGGTCGCGCCAAGGCCACCCCCAACGAGGACGGCACCTGGAACATCGAGGGCGTCAAGCGCTTCATCACCTCCGCCGAGCACGACATGGCCGAGAACATCATGCACCTCGTCCTCGCCCGTCCCCAGGGCGTCGAGGGCGTCGGTGGTCCGGGCACCAAGGGCCTGAGCCTGTTCCTCGTGCCGAAGCACCACTTCGACCCCGAGACCGGTGAGCTGACCGGCGAGCGCAACGGCGCCTACGTCACCAACGTCGAGAAGAAGATGGGCATCAAGGTGTCCACCACGTGCGAGGTCACCTTCGGCGACTCCGCCGTCGGCAACGGGGAGCCGGCCCGCGGCTGGCTGCTCGGTGAGGTGCACGACGGCATCAACCAGATGTTCCGCGTCATCGAGAACGCGCGCATGATGGTCGGCGCCAAGGCCATCGCCACGCTGTCGACCGGTTACCTGAACGCCCTCGCGTACGCCAAGGAGCGCGTGCAGGGCGCCGACCTGACCCAGGCGGCCGACAAGACCGCTCCCCGCGTCACCATCACCCACCATCCGGACGTGCGCCGCTCGCTGATGACGCAGAAGGCGTACGCCGAAGGCCTGCGCTCCCTGATGCTCTACGCCGCGACGTGGCAGGACGCGATCGCCGCCAAGGGCGTCGCCGGTGAGGACGCCTCCCTCGAGGAGGCGGTCAACGACCTGCTGCTCCCGCTCGTCAAGGGCTACGGCTCCGAGCGCTCGTGGGTCCTGCTGGGCACCGAGTCGCTGCAGACGTTCGGCGGTTCCGGCTTCCTGCAGGACTACCCGATCGAGCAGTACGTGCGCGACGCCAAGATCGACACGCTGTACGAGGGCACCACGGCCATCCAGGGCCAGGACCTGTTCTTCCGCAAGATCGTGAAGGACAAGGGCCAGGCGCTCGGCCACCTCGCCCAGGAGATCCAGGGCTTCGTCGAGAGCGACGCCGGCAATGGCCGGCTCAAGGTCGAGCGCGAGCTGCTCGGCACCGGGCTCGAGGACGCCCAGGCCATCGTCGGTGCGCTGTTCCAGGACCTGATGTCCGCGAACCCGGCCGACGAGAACGGCCGCATCGAGAACATCTACAAGGTGGGCCTCAACACCACCCGTCTGGTGTACGTCCTCGGCGACCTGGTCGTCGCGTGGCTGCTGCTCCGCGGCGCTGAGGTCGCGCTGGAGAAGCTGTCGGGCGACGTGTCCGCGGCCGACCGGAGCTTCTACGAGGGCAAGGTCGCGGCGGCGCAGTTCTTCGCCCGCAACGTCCTGCCGATGCTGTCGGCCGAACGGACGATCGCCGAGAGCATCGACGACTCGATCATGGGCCTCGACGAGTCCGCCTTCTGAGCTGAACCGAAGGTCCAGCGGTACCCTCGCCTCCGGACCCAGGAGGACGCCATCCGACCCGTCAACCCGCTCTGGTACCTCGCGGCACTCACCCTTGCCCTCGCGGGCTGGATCGTGGGCACGACCGTGGCCGCCGGCGCGTGGGACACGGTTCGCTCCGCCGGCATCACCTCCGGCAGCGGACCGCTCCAAGCCTCCGGTTCGAGCGTGGCGGTGTTCACCGACGTCCGGCAGCCGGAGCGTCGCATCACCTGCGAGGCGACCGTCGAAGGTGCGCGAAAGCCTCGGCAGATCCCGCCGGCCAGCCTCGACCTGGTCCTCGACGACGACGGCAACGAGTGGTTCCTCCTCGCCTTCGAGCCGAAGGGTCGCGACGGCATGAGCATCGACTGCGCGCCGCAGGACCAGCGAGCCGACAACGCCACCTACGCGTTCACCGTCGTGCAGGGCTGGGAGGACCGGGCCTACACCGGCAACACCATCTCGATCGTCGGCACGTTCGCGGGAATCGCGCTGGCCATCTGGACCTTCGTCGCCCGGCGGCGACGCACCCGACAAGGAGACTGACGATGCATCCGCTCGAGCCCTACATCGACGCCTGGCGTGGAACCTCCCAGGACCTGCTCGACCTCCTGCCGACGCTGTCGGACGACGACTGGCCGAGGGCGACCGACCTGCCGGGCTGGAGCGTGCACGACGTCGCCGCGCACCTGGCCCACCTGGAAGCCATCCTGGCCGGGCACGACGCCCAGCAGCCGGTCGAGCAGCTCGGCGCCCAGGTGTCGTCCGGCTTCACCCAGATCGGCGTCGACGCGCGCGCCGATCGCGCGCCGGACGACCTGATCGCGGAGTTCCGAGCCGCCGTCGAGGCCCGGATGGCCGAATTCGAGGCCGATGTGCCCGATCCGGAGGCCAAGGCGCCGGTCACGCCCGGCGGCGTCGACTGGACGTGGGAGGTGCTGCTGCGCAACCGGGTCATCGACGCCTGGTCGCACGAGCAGGACATCCGCCGGGCGGTCGACCGTCCGGGCTCGCTCGACTCCGGCGGGGCCCAGGTGACCACCCGGGTGTTCGCCGCCGGCATGCCGTTCGTGCTGGGCAAGAAGGTCGCCCCGCCGGCCGGCACGTCCGTCCTCTGGCGCCTCACCGGTGACATCCCGCTCGAGGTCGGCGCGGTGGTGGGCGACGACGGGCGCGCAGCGGCCGAGGTACCCGACGACCCGACCACCACCTTGACGATGACCAGCGAGACCTTCACGATCCTGGCCGCCGGCCGGCGCACCCCCGACGCCGTGGACGTCGAGGTCGGCGGCGACGCCGAGCTCGGCCGATCGGTGCTCGGCGCCATGACCTTGACGTTTTGACGCCGGATACCCTCGCATCATGAGCTGGAGCACCGACGACATGCCCGACCTCAGCGGGAAGCGTGCCGTCATCACGGGCGTCACCGGCGGGCTCGGCTTCCACACCGCCCTCGAGCTGGCGCGCCGCGGCGCCGAGCTGGTGGTCACGGCGCGCGACGACGCCAAGGCCGACGACGCCGTGGCCCGCATCCGCTCGGAGGTCCCCGACGTGCGGCTCGATGTCGTGGCCCTCGACCTCGCCAGCCTCGACGACGCCAAACGAGCCGCCAACGACGTGGCCTCCGCCGTGGACCGGGTCGACATCCTCATCAACAACGCCGGCATCATGGCAAGTCCACGCCGGGCCACCGCCGACGGGTTCGAGCTGCAGATCGGCACCAACCACCTGGGCCACTTCGCGTGGACCGCCACCTTGTGGCCGTTGCTCCGGACCAGCGCGGCTCGGGTCGTCTCGGTGTCGTCGCTGGCCCACGCCGGGGCGCGCAGGTTCGACCTGCGTTCCCTCCAGGACGAAGGGTCGCCGCGGCGCTACCGCCGCTGGGTGTCGTACTCAGAGTCCAAGCTCGCCAACCTGAGCTTCGCCCTCGAGCTGGACCGACGCGTCAAGGCGGCCGGCCTCGACGTCATCAGCGTCGGCGCGCATCCCGGATACTCCTCGACCAACCTGCAGAAGACGGGCGTCAGCATGGGCGGCGGCGTCAACACCCTGGTCGGCGTCGCGACCCACCAGGTGTCCCGCGTCATCGGACAGTCGGCGGCGATGGGCGCCTGGCCGCTGCTGCGCGCCGCCACGGACCCCTCGTTCACCGGCGGCGAGTACGTCGGGCCCAGCTCGGTGGGCCAGACGCGCGGGCGCCCGAAGCGTGTGGGGATGACGCAACTGGCCCGCGACGAGGACCTCGCCGACGCCATCTGGGCGGCGTCGGAGCAGGCCACCGGGGTCGAATTCCGCGTGTGAGCCTCCAGATGTGAGGCACGTCACGTCGAGAACGTGAGATGCCTCATGGAACCGGGGTGCTGGCTCGCATCCCCGCGCAGGTTGACGTAACGTAGGCGGGAATGAGCCAGATGACGCTGAACGACCCCGCCACTGCCCATGACATGACCATCCGCGAGATCACGTTCGATGATCTCGACGAGGTGGTCGACATCAACCAGACCGCGCTCGAGGGCGTGGGCCCGCTCGACCGTGAGGGCCTCGCGCTCCTGGTCAAGCAGGCCGACCAGGCCCTCGTGCTCGACGACGACGGCGACATCGCCGGATTCGTCATCACCCTGCCGACCGGTGCCACCTACGACTCCAGCCGGTACGAGTGGTTCGAGAAGCGACTCGACGACTACGTCTACCTCGACCGCATCGTCGTGGCCGAGACACACCGTCGTCTCGGCGTCGCTTCGCGCCTCTACGACGAGATCGAGAACGACAAGCCGGTCGCGCTGGAGGTCTACGACGACAACGAGGGCTCGCTCGCGTTCCATCGCGGCCGCGGCTTCGAGACCGTCGGCGCGCTCGAGCACCACGGCAAGACCAACCTGATGTTCGTCCGCGAGCCGGACGCCGCCTAACCCAGGCCGGACATCCGCGCATACGCCTCCGGGTCATCGACCCGGAGGCGTTGTCGTGCGCGGACGCGGTAGCGCACCAGCTGGACGAGGCCGAGCACCCACAACACGTACTGGCTCGACATCGCCCACACGAACGCGCCGGGCGTATAGGCGGTGCTCGCGCCCGGGGTGCGCCAGTCGAGGACGATGCCGATGGCGAGCACCAGGATCAGGCTCGCGAAGAATCCACCCTGGTTGATGAGGCCGATGGCGGTGCCCAGCCGGTGGGCCGGGTTGAAGGTCCGGCCGAAGTCGAAACCGATCATCGATGCCGGCCCGCCGATGCCCACCACGACGACCAGCATGATCAGCAGCCAGGTGGGCGCCGGCCCCGGCCAGGCGAGCACCACCGTCCACACGACGACGATGACGACCACGATCCCGATCACCAGGGTCGACCGGTGCCATGGGTGGTTCGTGATCGCCCACGCGAGCACCGGCCCGGCCGCCATGACCGCGACGACGAGCAGCGTCAGGAGCGCGCCTGCGGCGGCGGCCGATCGCCCCTCGCCCTGCACGAAGTAGGGAAAGCCCCACAGCAGGGCGAGGGTCGTGGCGCTGAACTGCGTCGTGAAGTGGGTCCAGAAGCCCAACCGGGTGCCCGGGTGCTCCCAGGCGTCCGCGAGGCTGCGCCGCACCAACGCGAGCGAGAGGGCCGGCCCGGACAGGCTGCGCCCTTCCGGGCTGTCGCGGATGACCACCAGCAGGGCGACCATCAACACGACACCGGGCGCCGCGGCCAAGAGGTACGACTGCGTCCAGCCGAGCTCGCGCAGCGCCAGCGTCATCGGCACCGTGGCCACGATGGCGCCGAGCTGGCCGAGGACCCCGGTGAGCTGGGTGACCAGGGGGATGCGGCGGGCGACGAACCACGTGTTCACCAGGCGGAGCACGCACACGAACGTCATCGCGTCGCCGATGCCGACGATCGCGCGGGCCAGGAGGGCGAGGGGGTACGTCTCGGCAAGGGCGAAACCGGTCTGCGCGAGCGTCAGGGTGCCGAGGCCGACGAGCAGGACCCGGCGCGAGCCGAACCGGTCCAGGATGAGGCCGACCGGCACCTGCATCCCGGCATAGATGAGCAGCTGAAGCACCGCGAACGTCGACAGCTGGGCGGCGGAGATGCCGAACCGGTCGGAGGCGGCCAGGCCGGCGACCGCGAGTGAGGAGCGGTGGAACACGGCGAGCAGGTAGATCGCGAGACCGACGAGCCAGATGGACACCGCTCCACGCGGGCTCCGGGCGACGTCGCTCACCGCGGCAGTCTAGGCATCGGGCCGAAACCTCCGCAGTCGCAGGCTGTTGCTGACGACGAACACCGACGAGAACGCCATCGCGGCGCCGGCCAGCATCGGGTTGAGCAGGCCGGCCGCGGCCAGCGGCAGGGCGGCCACGTTGTAGGCGAACGCCCAGAACAGGTTGCCCTTGATGGTCGTGAGGGTGCTGCGGGCCAGCCGGATCGCGTCAGCGGCCACGCGCAGGTCGCCGCGGACGAGGACGAGGTCGCCGGCCTCGATCGCCACGTCGGTGCCGGTACCCATCGACAATCCGAGGTCGGCCTGGGCGAGGGCAGCCGCGTCGTTGACGCCGTCGCCGACCATGGCGACGACCTTGCCCTCGTCCTGCAGGCGCTTGACGACGTCGCGCTTACCGTCCGGGAGCACGTCGGCGATGACAGCGTCGGGTTCGATGCCGACCTCGTCGGCCACGGCTCGGGCGACAGCGGCGTTGTCGCCGGTCAGGAGCACGGGCGTGAGTCCCAGGGTGCCGAATCGCTCGATCGCCTCGGCCGACGTGGGCTTCACCGTGTCGGCGACGACGAGGACACCACGTGCACGCCCGCCCCACCCCACCGCGACGGCCGTGGCTCCCGCGGCCTGGGCATCGGCCACCGCACGCTCGAGCCGTGCGGGCAACGGCTGGGACCGGTCCGCCAGCAGCCGTGGCCGGCCGACGAGCACGGCCGTGCCGTCGACGACGCCCTCGACTCCGAGGCCACCGGTGCTGGCGAACTGCTCGACCGCCGGCAGGGTGCCGAGTCGCTCCCGGGCGGTGTCGGCGATGGCGCGGGCGATCGGGTGCTCGGACGCCTGCTCGACGGCGCCGGCGCGGCGCAGGACGTCCGCCTCGTCCGCACCGTCGGCGACCACGAGGTCGCGCAGGCTCATCTGCCCGGTCGTGACGGTGCCGGTCTTGTCGAGGACGATCGTGTCGATCCGACGGGTGGACTCGAGGACTTCGGGGCCCTTGATCAGGATCCCGAGCTGCGCGCCGCGCCCGGTGCCGACCATCAGGGCCGTGGGCGTGGCCAGGCCGAGCGCGCACGGGCAGGCGATGATGAGCACGGCCACGGCGGCGGTGAAGGCGGCGGGGAGGCCGCCGCCGGTCCCGATCCAGATGCCGAGCGTGGCAGCGGCGATGCCGAGCACGATCGGCACGAAGACGCCGGAGATCCGGTCGGCCAGCCGCTGGACGTCGGCCTTGCCGTTCTGCGCGGCCTCGACGAGCAGGGCCATCTGGGCGAGCTGGGTGTCGGACCCGACCCGGCTGGCGCGGACGACGAGACGACCGCCGGCGTTGACGGTCGCACCCACGACCGCGTCGCCCACGTTCACCTCGATCGGGACGGACTCCCCGGTGAGCATCGACGCGTCCACGGCCGAGGCACCCTCCTCCACGACGCCGTCGGTGGCGATCTTCTCGCCCGGCCGGACGACGAATCGGTCGCCGACGGCGAGCTGGTCGGCGGGGATGCGCCGCTCGACCACTCCCTCCGGAGCGTCTCGAAGCACCGCGACGTCCTTGGCGCCCAGCTCGAGCAGGGCTCGCAGCGCCGCTCCGGCCCGCCGCTTCGAGCGCACCTCGAAGTACCGGCCCGCGAGGATGAACGTGGTGACCCCGGCGGCCGCCTCGAGGTAGATGTTCGCCGCCCCGTCGGTGCGCTGCACGGTCAGCTCGAACGGGTGCCTCATGCCTGGCTCGCCGGCCGTGCCCCAGAACAGGGCGTAGAGCGACCAGCCGTACGCCGCCAACGTGCCCATCGAGATCAGGGTGTCCATCGTCGACGTGCCGTGCCGGAGGTTCACCCAGGCCGCGCGGTGGAACGGCCAGGCCCCCCACAGGACCACCGGCGTGGCGAGCGCGAGGGAGAACCACTGCCAGTAGGTGAACTGCAGCGCCGGGACCATGGCCATCGCCACGACGGGAACGGTCAGGACGGCCGAGAGCACCAGACGCTCGCGCAGCGCCCGGAGCGGGTCCTTCTCGGCGGAGGGAGTCGGCTCGCCGGACGGCCGCGGCACGGCGGCGTCGTAGCCGGCCTGCTGCACCGTCTGCACCAGGCGTTCGGTCGTGAGCCCGGCAGGGACGGTCACCCTCGCCTTTTCGGTGGCGTAGTTGACCGTGGCGGTGACGCCGTCGAGCTTGTTGAGCTTGCGCTCGATCCGGTTGGCACACGACGCGCAGGTCATCCCGGTGATGGCCAGCTCGACGTCAGTGGTGGGTGTGGCCATCGTCCTGGTGCTTCCTCTCGGCGGCCGCGAGCTCGACCGGGATGCCTTCACGCGACCTGGTAGCCGGCCGCTTCGACGGCCGCACGGACGGCAGCGTCATCGAGTGGCTCTCGGCTCGTGACGGTGAGGGCGCCAGACGCCAGGACGACCTGGACGTCGTCGACGCCGGGGATCTCCTGAACCTCCTCGCTGACCGAGGAGGTGCAGTGGTCGCAGTGCATGCCCTGCACGGTGTAGGTCCGAACGTCGGTCATGGTGCGGGTTCCCTTTCGTGGATCAGGATCGGACGAGGCGGGCGATCGCATCGGACGCCTCTTGCAGCTTCACGTCTGCCTCGGGGCCGCCCGCACGGGCGGCGTCGACGACGCAGTGGGCCAGGTGCTCGTCGAGCAGGCCGAGGGCGACGGACTGCAGAGCCTTGGTCATCGCGGACACCTGGGTGAGGACGTCGATGCAGTACTGCTCCTCCTCGACCATCCGCTGGAGGCCGCGGGCCTGGCCCTCGATGCGGCGTAGTCGCTTGAGATAGTCGTCCTTGCGGTGGATGTACCCGTGCTGGTGATCAGCCATGCCGCTACTATACCCCCCTATGGTATATTCGCAACCATGGCCTTCTCCGACCGCACCGTCATGGCCGCCAGCGCCACCCTCCACTGCCTCACCGGCTGTGCCATCGGCGAGATCCTCGGACTGATGATCGGCACCGCGCTCGGACTGTCGAGCGTCGTCACGATCGCGCTGGCCGTCGGCCTCGCGTTCCTGTTCGGGTACACGCTCTCGACGGTCCCCTTGCTCGCGACCGGACTGTCGTTCTTCGGCGCACTGAAGCTCGTGCTGGCCGCCGACACCTTGTCCATCGCGGTCATGGAGATCACCGACAACGCGGTCATGGCGGTCATTCCGGGGGCGATGGACGCCGGGCTCGTCAACCCGGTCTTCTGGATCGCCATGATGATCGCCCTCACCGCGGCGTTCGTCGCCGCCTTCCCCGTCAACCGGCACCTCATCGATCGCGGCCGGGGGCACGCGCTGACGCACCAGCACATGCACCACGACCACGACTGACCCATCATGGGAGGACCTATGCGCACCACCACCCTTGCCGCCGGCCTCGTCGGCTTCCTGCTCGGCGGACTGGTCGTGTCGATCGCCGCCGAGCTCGAGCCCGATGACCCACCGCCGGCGCACGGCTCCAGCACCACCCACGGGACGAGCGACTGATCGGAGACGCATGTCGCCCTTGACCGCACTGGCCCTCGTCGACTGGCGCGTCCGCGTTGGCGACCTCTACGCCCGAGTCCGTGCCGACGACGACCCTGAACGCGGCCACGCGACGTGGCGCGCAGGCCGCGACGAGCTGTTCCGCACCCATGCGCAGTCGCCGCTCCCCGCCGGCGACCCGCTGCGCGAGACCGGCCTGCCGTACTGGCCGTACGACCCGGCCTGGCGCTTCACCGTCTCGATGGAGCCCGCCGAGGACGACGAACGCGTGCTCGACACCGGCGACGACGGCGCACTGACGATGCGGCGCATCGCGACGCTGGATCTGCCCGTCGGGGGGTCGCTCGACGTGTGGACGATGCACCAGTACGCGGGCGGCCTGTTCGTGCCGCTCAAGGACGCAACCGCCGGCGGCGAGACCTACGGCGCCGGTCGCTACCTGCTCGACACCGCGAAGAGCTCGTGGCTCGGCGGCGACGCGGCGTCCGTCGTGGTGGACTTCAACTTCGCCTATCACCCGTCGTGCCGCTACGACGACCGCTGGCGGTGCCCGCTCGCTCCCCCCGGCAACACCATCGACGCGCGGGTCGAGGCCGGCGAACGCATGCCGTGACCGCGCGGCGAGACCGAGGGGCCGGCCGAAGCGAATCCCCGAGAGTCTCGCTTCGGCCGGCTCGTCAGCCTGGCGGCCGCACGCTGGCTAGTACGTCAGCGCGGTCGCCGGGTCTCGCAGGATGGCCGCGACGTCGGCGAGGAAGCGCGACCCCTGTTCGCCGTCGACGATGCGGTGGTCGAAGCTCAGCGCCAGCGTGGTGACCCACCGAGCGACGATCTCGTCGTCGTCGCCCACCCAGGGCCGGCGCTCGATGGCACCGAGGGCGAGGATGCCCGACTCCCCCGGGTTGAGGATCGGTGTGCCCGCGTCGACACCGAACACGCCGACGTTGGTGATCGTGAACGATCCCCCGGTGAGGTCGGACGGCTGCGCCTTGCCGGCCCGCGCCATCGTGGTCAGCTCGTCGAGGGCCTGCGCCAGCTCGAGCATCGTCATGCGGTCGGCATCGCGGATGTTGGGAACCACCAGCCCGCGATCCGTGGCCGCGGCGATGCCGAGGTTGACCGCGCGCTTGAGCACGATCTCCTGGTTCTCGCCGTCCCACGTGGCATTGAGCTCCGGCGTGCGGCGCATGGCCAGACAGACCGCCTTCGCGACGATCAGCGTCGGCGACACCTTGACCTCCGAGAACGCGCGATCGCGACGCAGCCGCTCGACGAGATCGATGGTGCGACTGACGTCGACCGTGACCCACTCGGTGACGTGCGGTGCGGTGAACGCCGAGGCGACCATCGCGTCGGCCGTCCACTTGCGGACGCCCTTGATCGGAATGCGCACGTCGCCCTCGACCGGGCCGGTGTGGGTGGGCGACAGCGGGCCGGACGAGCCACGGGTCGCCGGGACCGACGCAGCGGACGCACCGGAAGCGAAGGCCTCGACGTCGGCCCGGGTGACGATCGGGCCCTCGGCGGGAACGTCGGCGAGGTCGATGCCCAGGGCCTTGGCCAGCTTGCGGACCGGCGGCTTCGCGAGCGCGCGGACGGACCGACGGGTCTCGGGCTTGGGTTCGGGTTCGGGTTCGACGGCGGCCTCCGCCTCGCCCGACAGGGGAGCGGTCGCGTCGTCGGCCGGCTCGTCCGCCACGGGCGGCGTCGAGACCTTGCGCCGACGTGCCGTCGCGCCGGACCGCGGCCCGTACCCGACGAGGACCGGCTGGCGCTCCTCGCTCGGAGCGGCCTCGGTCGCCGTGGCCGACCCTTCGCGGGTGGCGTCGACGATCGAGCCGGCGGTGTCGGCACTGGCATAGGCCTCGGCGGCGTCGCGGTCGCCGATGGCGATGATCGGCGTGCCGACCGGCACGGTCTGGCCCTCCTCGACCAGCAGTGCCGTGACCACCCCGGCGTACGGACTGGGCAGCTCGACGATCGACTTGGCCGTCTCGATGTCGACGATGATCTCGTTGACCGAGACGGTGTCGCCGACGGCGACCCGCCAGGTGATGATCTCGGCCTCGGTCAGGCCTTCGCCGACGTCGGGGAGCTTGTACTCATTCATGACGATGTCTCCTAGAACGCGCGGGCGGCATCGACGGCGTCGAGGATGCGATCGATCCCCGGCAGGAAGTCGTCCTCGACGCGGCTGGGCGGGTAGGGCATGTCGTATCCGGTGACGCGGTGGACGGGCGACTCCAGGGAGTAGAAGCACTCCTCGGTGACGCGGGCCGCGATCTCGGCGCCGAGGCCGAGCGTGCGCGCAGCCTCGTGCACCACGACGACATGTCCGGTGCGGCGCACCGACTCGAACACCGGGCCCAGGTCGAGCGGCGAGAGCGAGCGCAGGTCGATGACCTCCAGGTCGAGACCGTCGTCGTGCGCGGCCGCCGCAGCCTCCAGGCAGGTGGTGACGGTCGGCCCATAGCCGACGAGCGTGGCATCCGTGCCCGGACGGCGGATCTGCGACTCCCACATGGACGCGGGCTCGGCGTCCACGTCGACCTCGCCGGCCTCCCAGTAGCGACGCTTCGGCTCCATGAAGACGATCGGGTCGTCGGACGCGATGGCCTGCTGGATCATCCAATAGGCGTCGTGGGCGTTGGACGGCGAGACGACCTTGAGGCCGGCCGTCATCGCGAACTGTGCCTCCGGGCTCTCGGAGTGGTGCTCGACGGCGCCGATGCCACCGCCGAACGGGATGCGGATGACGATCGGCATGCGCACGTCGCCCAGGCTGCGGAAGTGCAGCTTGGCGACCTGGCTCACGATCTGGTCGTAGGCCGGGTAGACGAAGCCGTCGAACTGGATCTCGACCACCGGGCGGTAGCCGCGGTAGGTGAGTCCGATGGCGGTGCCGACGATCCCGGACTCGGCCAGCGGCGTGTCCATGACGCGGCTCTCGCCGAAGTCCTTCTGCAGTCCGTCGGTGACCCGGAAGACGCCACCGAGCGGGCCGACGTCCTCGCCCATGATGAGCACGCGCTCGTCGCCTTCGAGGGCGGCGCGGAGGCCGGCGTTGATGGCCTTGGCGATCGGCATGGTCTCGCTCATGCGGGGCTCCCTTCGTACTGGTCGCGCCAGGCCGAGTAGGCCGCCTTCTGCTCGCGCAGCTCCTCGGTCTGCTCGACGAAGACGTGGTCGAAGAGCTCGGCGAGGTCCGGGTCGGGCAGGGCCTGGCACATCTCGCGCAGGTGCACACCCAGCTCCTCGGCCTCGGCCTCCAGCTCGGTGAAGAACTGCGGCGGGGTACCGGCGGAGTCGAGGTAGGCCCGGACGCGGTCGATCGGGTCCTTGGCCCGCCACGCATCGACCTCGTCGGCGCTGCGGTAGCGGGTCGGGTCGTCGGAGGTGGTGTGGGCGCCCATGCGGTAGGTGACCGCCTCGACGAGCATCGGGCCGCCGCCGTCACGGGCCTGCTGCAGGGCGGCCGAGGTGACCGCGTGGCAGGCGAGGACGTCGTTGCCGTCGACCCGCACGCCACGGAAGCCGTAGCCTGCGGCGCGCTGCGCGATCGGCACGACCGTCTGGCGCGACAGCGGGACGCTGATCGCGTACTGGTTGTTCTGGCAGAAGAACACGATGGGCGCGTGGTTGACGGCGGCGAAGTCGAACGCCTCCGCGACGTCGCCCTGGCTGCTCGCCCCGTCACCGAAGTAGGCGATGACCGCTGCGTCGCGGTCCGGGTCGCCGGTGCCGACGGCGCCGTCGAATGTGAGGCCCATGGCGTAGCCGGTGGCGTGCAGGGTGTGCGCGCCGATGACGATGCTGATCAGGGCCATGCCGTGCTCGGCCGGATCCCAGCCACCCAGCTCGACGCCGCGGTAGAGGCCGACGAGGCGGCCCGGGTCGATGCCGCGCGTCCAGGCGACGCCGTGCTCGCGGTAGGAGACGAAGGCGAAGTCCTGCGGGCGGAGCGCCCGCCCGGAGCCGATCTGCGCGGCCTCCTGGCCCAGCGCCGGCGGCCACAGGCCGATCTCGCCGTGACGCTGCAAGGAGAAGGCTTCGGTGTCGATGCGGCGCGAGAGCACGAGATCGCGGTAGAGGCCGCGAATCGAGGCGTCGTCGCCGTCGTAGTGGAACTCAGGGTGCTCGACGCGTTGGCCCTCGGGCGTCAACAGCTGGACAAGCGGTACGTCTGCACCGACGTGCTCTGGCATGGGTGCGCTCATGCGGCGGCTCCCTCATCTCGGCCGGTCGCGGGGTTGCCGCGCCGGTTCGACTGGCGCCGATCGCTGCCGTCACGGGGGTGGTGGACGACGATGACCGGACGAGGACGTGACTGGTGTCACACCTGCCCTCCCACCGTATCCCGAGCTGGCGCCCATCTCCAATCCGACGCGGCGGAGGGCCTAGCGCGCGCGATCGCGCCACTCGGCGGCGGTGCGGAGGAACCGGTCGTTGACCTCCGGCGTGCCGATGCTCACGCGCACCCCGTCGCCGGCGAAGGGACGCACCGACACCGGGTCGCACGCGGCGGCGAAGTCGAGGGCGTCGTCGCCGAGCGGCAGCCAGATGAAGTTCGCCTGGCTGTCGGGGACCTCCCAGCCCTGATCGCGCACCGAGCGAAGCACACGATCACGCTCGGCCACGATCGCGTCGACCCGCTCACCCAGGGCGTCGGCGGCCTCCAGCGACGCGATGGCCGCGACCTGTGCGACGTCGGTGACGGCGAACGGGGCGATCGCCTTGCGCACGCTCTCGATCACGCCCGCCGCGCCGATGGCGTACCCGACCCGCAGCCCGGCCAGGCCGAAGGCCTTGGAGAACGTGCGCAGCACCACGACGTTCTCGTGGTCGCCGGCGAGCGCCAGGCCGCGTGCAGCCGACTCCTGCCGCACGAACTCGTGGTAGGCCTCGTCGACGACGATGATCACGTCGTCCGGCACGGTGTCGACGAACCGCTCCAGCTCGGCATGGGTGACGACCGGGCCGGTGGGGTTGTTCGGGCTGCAGATGATGACGACCTTCGTGCGGTCGGTGACGGCCGCGGCCATCGCGTCGATGTCGTGGGTGGCGTCCGAACGCAGGGGGACGCGGTTGGTGTGCGCGCCGGTCAGGTCGGCACCGATCGGATAGGCCTCGAAGGAGCGCCACGCATGGACGATCTCGTCACCCTGCTCGCAGAACGCGGCGAGCAGCGAGAACAGCACGCACACCGACCCGGTGCTCGCGGCGAAATGCTCCGGCGGCCGGTCGTACGTCTTGGCGAGCGCGGCGTACAGATCGGTGACGCCGGCGTCCGGGTACCGGTTGACCCGCCCGAGGGCCTCCGCGGCGCGCTCCATGACGCCGGGCAGGGGTGGATAGGGGTTCTCGTTGCTGGAGAGCTTGAGGTGGTCGCTCTCGGCAGCCTTGCCGGGCCGGTAGACCGGGATGTCGTCCAGGGCGCGGCGCGCGGGTGGGATGGCCATGCCAGCGAGGTTAGTCGTGGTGCGGGGCTGCCAGAATCGACGGGTGACGGCTCGCGACCCCCGACTCGCCTACGTGTTCGTGCTGCTGGCCGCCACCTTGTTCGGCCTCAACGCGGGGGTCTCGCGCATCCCGCTGCGATCGGGAACGCCCACCGACACGTTCACCACGGCCCGCATCACTGCGGCGTTCCTCGCCTTCGTGCTGATCGCTCTCCTCGTCGAGCGATCGGCCCTGCGCGTGCCCCGTGGCCGGGCGCTGTTGCTCATCGCCGGGCTGGGTCTCGTGGGCTTCGCCGGCGTGCAGTGGACGTACAACGTCGCGATCAACCGCCTGCCGCTCGGCATCGCGCTGCTGCTGGAGTACCTCGGCCCGGTGCTGGTCGTGCTGTGGGTGCGGATCGTGCGGCGCGAGCAGGTGCACCAGCGGATGTGGCCGGCACTCGCGCTGGCGGTCGGCGGCTTGGCGGTCGTCAGCCAGGTCTGGCAGGGCCTGACCCTGGATGGGCTGGGGGTCGTGATGGCGCTCGGGCGCCGCGGTCTGCTTCGCCGCCTACTTCCTGCTCGGCGAGCACAGCGGGAGTGCCGACCTCGGCAGCCCGTTGCACGTCATCTTGTGGGCGTTCGGCGTCGCCACCGTGGCGATGAACCTCATCCAGCCGGCGTGGACGGCCGACGCCCTCGCCGACGACGTGTCGATGCTCGGCCGCTTCGCGGACACCGTCGTTCCGGCCTGGGGCGCGATGAGCTGGGTGGTGCTCCTCGGCACCGTCGCGCCGTTCTTCCTGCTCCTGCTCGCCCTACGAGCCCTGTCGGCCACGGTCGTCAGCATCGTGGCGATGCTCGAGCCGGTGGTGGCCGCGCTCGTCGGGTGGGTGTGGTTCGCCGAGACGCTGAACGCCGTGCAGCTCATCGGCATGGCGGCGGTGCTCACCGGCATCCTGCTGGCCCAGACGGCGCGTGACGTGGAGCCGGCACTGCCGCCACCTCAGTAGCATCGACGCATGACACGATTCCTGATCTCCTGGGTCCTGAGCGCCGCATCCCTTGCCGTGGCCGCGTGGCTGCTCGGCGAGCACATGAGCATCGGCCGGGCCGGCGACACCGACTCCGACCGCATCATCGCCCTCGCGGTCGTCGCGTTCGTCTTCAGCCTCATCAACACGTTCGTGGCACCGGTCGTCAAGACCCTGTCGCTGCCGTTCATCATCCTCACGCTCGGCCTGTTCCTGCTCGTCATCAACGCACTGCTGCTGCTGCTCACCGACTGGGTCGCCGGCAAGCTGGACGTCGCGTTCTTCGTGGAGAGCTTCGGGTGGGCCGTTCTCGGCGCCATCGTCATCTCCGTGGTCAACGCCGTCCTCGGCACCGTCATGAAGCGCGCGTGAGCGAACCGTCGGCCATCGACCCCGTGCGGATCGGCCCCGTGCGGATCGGCATCGTGTGCCTCGGCAACATCTGCCGGTCGCCGATGGCCCAGGTGGTGCTGGCGGACCGCTTCGAGCGCGCCGGCCTCGGCGACCGCGTCGAGGTGGCGTCGGCGGGCACCGGCGACTGGCACGTGGGCGAGCCGATGGACCGCCGGGCGGCAGCGACGTTGGCCGAGGCGGGCTACGACCCATCCCGCCACCGTGCCCGCACCTTCACCACCGACTGGTACGCCGAGCACGACCTCCTGCTGGCCATGGACGCGAGCAACCATGCCGACATGGCCGAGCAGGCGCCCACCGTCGAGGCACTCGGGCAGCTCCAGATGTTCCGGGCGTTCGACCCGGATGCCTCCGACGGCGACGACGAGGTGCCGGACCCGTGGTACGGGGGCCAGCAGGGATTCGCCGAGGTGCTCGCGATGGTGGAGCGGACGGCCGACGAGATCGTCGCTCGCTTTCCCGAGATCGCGGCAGGACTCAGGCGGTAACGTCGTCGCCATGGCTCGCATGGCAGGCACCGCGGCGCGCGCGGAAGCCCTGCTCGGCCACGGTGTCGTCTCCACGACACCGGTCGCGGGCGGCGACATCTGCACCGCGACTCGGCTGCGGCTGAGCGACGGGCGCAGCGCCGTCATCAAGACCCGGCCGCAGGCGCCCGAGGGCTTCTTCGAGCGCGAGGCCGAGGGCCTGCGCTGGCTGGCCGATGCCGGCGGTGCCAACATCCCCGAGCTGCTGGCCGTGTCCGACGACTGCATCGTGCTGGCCTGGGTGGAGCCCGGCAAGCCGTCCGGCGACGTCGCCGAGCGCTTCGGCCGCGCCCTGTCCGTCACGCATGCGGCCGGGGCCGACCAGTTCGGCGCCGAGGTCGACGGGTTCGTGGGGCTGGCCCCGCTCCCCAACCGGTCGCTGCCGACCTGGCCGGAGTTCTATGCGTCGCGTCGCGTCATGCCGTACGTCCGGGCCGCGCTCGACCGCACGTCGCTCACGCACGAGCAAGCCATGACCATCGAGACGGTCATGAAGCGCATCCACGACTTCGCCGGCGACGACGAGCCGCCGGCCCGCGTGCACGGCGACCTGTGGTCGGGCAACCTCATCTGGGGCACCGACGGCGAGGCCTGGATCATCGACCCGGCCGCGCACGGCGGCCACCGGGAGACCGACCTCGCGATGCTGGCCCTGTTCGGCCTCCCGCACCTGCAGCGCGTCATCGACGCGTACGACGAGGCGGCCCCGCTCGCAGAAGGGTGGAAGGACCGCGTCCCGCTGCACCAGCTCCACCCGCTTCTGGTCCACGCCGTCCTGTTCGGCGGCTCCTACGGCGCCAAGGCCGCGGCGGCCGCCCAAGCCCTGCTCGACGGCCCCAGCGACGACTAGGGGTGGACGACCTGGCTCAGAGAAACCTCAGCCGGGCGGGGCACACTGGGAGCATGCGCATTCTCGTCGTGGACGACGACCGCGCCGTGCGTGACTCCTTGCGCCGGTCGCTGGAGTTCAACGGCTACACCGTCGAGCTCGCGTCCGACGGCGCGGAGGCCTTGGTGCGGGTGCCGCTGGTCGACCCCGACGTGATCGTCATGGACGTGATGATGCCGCGGCTCGACGGGTTGGAGGCCACCCGGGCGCTGCGCAGCGCCGGCAACGACGTGCCGATCCTCGTGCTCACGGCCCGCGACGCCGTCACCGACCGCGTCGACGGCCTGGACGCCGGGGCCGACGACTACCTGACCAAGCCGTTCGCCCTCGACGAGCTGCTGGCGCGCGTCCGGGCGTTGCACCGGCGGGCCTCGCGCCGCGCCGACCTGGAGGCCGACGAGGCTCCGCTGACGTTCGCCGACCTGACCCTCGATCCCGTCACCCGTGACGTGACCCGCGACGGCCGCAAGCTGTCACTGACCCGCACCGAGTT
The DNA here is from genome assembly GCA_963695295.1 of uncultured Actinomycetota bacterium. Taxonomy (GTDB): domain Bacteria; phylum Actinomycetota; class Actinomycetes; order Propionibacteriales; family Nocardioidaceae; genus Aeromicrobium. The sequence goes on from OY968771.1 coordinate 1,151,238, forward strand.
CGCCCTCCTCGAGCTGTTCCTGCGTCGTCCCAAACGCGTGCTCGAGCGGTCGTTCATCCTCGAGGAGGTCTGGGGCTTCGACTTCCCGACGACGGCCAACTCGCTGGAGGTCTACGTCGGGTACGTCCGTCGCAAGCTCGAAGCCGAGGGCGAGGACCGGCTGCTGCACACCGTCCGCGGTGTCGGCTACGTCTTGCGCGAGACGCCGCCATGAGGTCACCGGTCGCTGCCGTCCACCGGCTCATCCAACCGCTGACCGCACGCGCGTCGTTGGCCATGCGGGTCGCCGTCCTGACGACGGCCGCCGTCGCCGTCACCCTGGCCGCCGTCAGTGCACTCGTGTTCGTCACCGTGCGGGCGGAGTTCGAGAGCTCGCTCGATGACTCGATGCTCCGCCGGGCCAACGCCGCGGTCAACGCCGGCTACACGCCGTCCGCCGAGGAGCTCGACGTTGCCGGCATCAAGATCTTCGTCGTGCGCGGCGGACAGATCTTCAGCCGCAAGGGCGAGGAGACGACGCTCCCGCTCAACAACCACGAGATCGAGGTGTCGATCGGCCAGGCCACGAGCTCGCGCCGCACGACCACCCTCGACGGCGAGCTGTATCGCGTCATCGCCGTGCAGGCCGGCGAAGGGTCGGCGTTGGTGCTGGCCCAGCCGATGGAGTCGATCGAGAAGGCGCTGGAGCGGCTCAAGATCATCCTGCTCCTCGCCAGCGCGGCCGGCGTCGTGCTGGCCGGCGGTGCCGGCTGGGTGGTCGCCGCCAACGGCCTGCGCCCGGTTCGCCGCCTCACCGCCGCCACCGAGCGCGTGGCGCGCACGTCGGAGCTGCACCCGATCAAGGTCACCGGCCATGACGAGCTCGCCCGCCTGACCACGTCGTTCAACCAGATGTTGCAGGCTCTCGGTGCGTCCCAGGAGCGGCAGCGCCAGCTCGTCGCGGACGCCGGACACGAGCTGCGCACGCCACTGACCAGCCTGCGCACCAACATCGAGCTGCTCCGGCAGGCCGCGGAGAATCCCGACCGACAGCTCACCGCCGTGGCACACACCGAGATCATGGACGACGTCCGCATCCAGCTCCAGGAGCTCTCGACGCTCGTCGGCGACCTCGTCGAGCTGGCGCGGGACGAGCCGATGGCGCGTGACCCCGAACCGCTCGACCTCGCCGACACCGTGGCGTCGGCCGTCGAACGCGTGCGCCCGCGCGCCCCCGACGTCACGTTCGACATCGAGGCGGAGTCGTGGACGGTCATCGGCGAGCCGCCGCTGCTGGAGCGCGCGATCACGAACCTGCTCGACAACGCGGCGAAGTGGAGCCCGGAGGACGGCACCGTCACCGTGCGCCTGGACGACGGGGTGCTCACGGTGCGCGACGAGGGCCCCGGCATCTCCGACGGCGACCTGCCGCACGTGTTCGACCGCTTCTACCGTTCCAGTGAGGCGCGGACGCTGCCCGGCTCGGGTCTCGGGCTGTCGATCGTCCGCCGCGCGGCCGAACGTCATGGCGGCACCGTCACCGCGGCGTCGCCATCGAGCGGCGGGAGCGTCTTCACCATGACCCTCCCGCCACCTGACTTCGCACCGCCGGAGGAGGAGAACTCTTCCGCCGCTCACACGCGGGCCTCAGCGCGTTCTCAGGCATGAGGGACAATCTGGAGACATGAGCGACCCGAACGATCCCTTCGCCGCCCAGCCGTACGTCCCGCCGTCGAGGCGCAGCCCCGACGCCCCAGACCCGGCTGAGGAGACGCCGACCGCCGACCCGGCTGTCGAGCGCGTCGAGCCGGCGTGGATCCGACCGTGGAGCGGGTCGAGCCGGCCGTCGAGCCCGTGGAGTCCACGAGCGCACCGACGCCCGGCGACCAACCGCCACCGAGACCCCCGCGGTCGAGCCGGACCGGTCCGACCAGGAGCACACCGTCGAGCTGCCCATGGAGTCGCCGGAGGCCGGGCAGCCGCCACCGCCCGCCGGACGCGGACGCCGGCGCCTGGCCGGAGCCGTGGCCGTCGCCGTGATCGCCGCCGCCGCCGGCGTGGCCGGAGCCGTCGGCTACGACACCCTCAGCAGCAGCGACTCCGGCGTCGTCAGTTCACTCGAGGCCGATCCGGACACCGAGCCGCCGCCGGCCAGCGAGATCGAGAAGGTCGCGCAGCAGCTGCTGCCGTCCGTCGCCCAGGTCAACGTCGCCGGCGGCGGTCAGGCCGGGTCCGGGTCGGGGATCATCATCAGCAGCGACGGCCAGATCCTCACCAACGACCACGTCGTCGAGAGCGCCGCCGACGGCGGCTCGATCACCGTCGCGTTCAACGACGCCACCAACGCCAAGGCCGAGGTGCTCGGTCGCGACCCCGTCACCGATCTCGCCGTCATCAAGGCCGAGGGGCAGAGCGGGCTCACGCCGGCGACCCTCGGCGGCTCGGCCGATCTGCGGGTCGGACAGCAAGTCGTCGCCATCGGCTCACCGTTCGGCCTCGAGAGCACCGTCACCAGCGGCATCATCAGCGCGCTCAACCGCCCGGTCGCCTCGGGTGGACCGAGCGGCGACGAACAGACCGTGTTCCCCGCGATCCAGACCGACGCCGCGATCAACCCCGGCAACTCCGGTGGGCCGCTGGCCGACATGCAGGGCCGGGTCATCGGCATCAACACCGCGATCCGCTCCAACGGCGGCCCCGCGGCCGACGCCGGCTCCATCGGACTCGGCTTCGCGATCCCGGTCGATCTCGCGAAGAACGTGTCGGCGCAGCTGGTGAAGGGCAACAAGGTCGAGCACGCCCGCATCGGCGTCACGGTCGGCCCGGCCATCGCGAAGGACGACATCACCGGCATCGGCGCCGAGGTCAAGGAGGTCACCAAGGACAGCGCCGGCGACAAGGCCGGCCTGGAGGTGGGTGACATCATCACCGGAGTCAACGATGCCCCCATCGCGAGCTCGAACGCCCTGGTGGCGTCCATCCGCGGCTACCAGCCGGGCGAGACGATCACCCTCACGCTACCGGCGCGACGGCGAGAACCGGACCACGAAGGTCACGCTGGACTCCGACGGTGGCAGCCTCAGTCCGTAATGCGCGGATGGATGTCCGAAAATCGCTCGTGAACCGTCTCCGTGCGCCTCTAGCGTGGACGGGTGAGCATCGAGACCAGCGCACCGGGAGGTAGCCGGTTCGACCTGTCCGGGCGGGACCTGTCCGTTCTCGCCCTCGGAACCACGGTCGTGTTGTGGGCGTCGGCGTTCGTCGGCATCCGCGCCGCGGGCGACTCCTTCTCGGCCGGCGCGCTCTCGCTCGGCCGACTCGTGGTCGCCGCCATCGTGCTCACCGTGCTCGCCCGGCCGTGGCGTCAACGCCTGCCGACCGGACGACCGTTCCTGCTGCTCATGCTGGCCGGGATCACCTGGTTCGGTGCCTACAACGTCGCCCTCAACGCCGGCGAGCAACAGGTCGACGCGGGTACGGCCGCCCTGGTGGTCACCGTCGGCCCGATCCTGATCGCCCTGCTCGCCGGTGTGCTCCTGAAGGAGGGCTTCCCGCGCCCGCTGCTGATCGGCATCGCCGTGGCGGTCTCCGGCGTGGTGCTCATCTCGCTCAGCACCCGGGAGGAGTCGGCGGTCGACACGGCGAGCACCACCGGGGTGTTGCTCTGCCTGGTCGCCGCGGTGCTCTACGCGATCGGTGCCATTGCCCAGAAGCCCACCCTGACGATCGTCGCCCCGGTCATGTCGGTGTGGATGATGTGCGTCGTCGGCGCGATCGTCTGCCTGCCGTTCCTGCCGGCGCTCGTCCGCGAGGGCGCCGCGGCGTCGACGCCCGACCTCCTCTGGCTCGTCTACCTCGGCGTGTTCCCCACCGCCATCGGGTTCAGCACCTGGTCGTACGCACTGAAGCGGCTGAGCGCCGGGCAGGTCGCGTCGGCCACCTACCTCGTGCCGGCAGTGGCGACGCTCATCTCGTGGGTCATGCTCGACGAGGTGCCGGCCGCACTCGCGTTCGTCGGCGGCGGGCTGTGCCTCGTCGGCGTCGCCATCACGCGCTATCGGAAGCGTCTGGCGCCAGCAGTGGCGTGACCAGCTCGCGCAGGATCTCATAGCCGTTCTGCGTGAGGATCGACTCGGCGTGGAACTGCACGCCGCGGTAGTGCGGGCCCGTGAGCAGGTGGATGTCGCCGTCGTCGTCCGCCTCGACGGTGAGGCCCGCCGGGAGCCCGGATTCGGGCACGCGGGCCACGAACGTGTTGTAGAAGCCCACGGTCTCCGGCCGGCCGAGCACCGGCAGCCGGCTCTGCGTGCCCTGGAACACGATGTCCTTGAACGCGAGGTCGAGCCCGAGGTTGCGGCACAGGACCTGGTGCCCCAGGCACACGGCGAAGAAGGGGCGACGCGCCTCGAGCAGGCCGCGCACCACGCCGTCGATGACCGCGATCTTGGCGTCGTCGAGGTCGCGCGGGTCGCCCGGGCCGGGGCCGACGACCACGAGGTCGTAGCCGTCGAGGTCGCCGTCTTGGTAGGCGTCGTGCCGGACGATGTCGGTGGTCATGCCCAGCACGCCGAACACGTGCGACAGCATGTTGACGAAGTCGTCCTCCCCGTCCAGGACCACGACGCGCCGGCCGACGAGGGACGGCACCGGTGGCGTGCCGGACTGGTCGGTGAGCCAGAACTGGCTGAGTCGCTGGTTGCGGCGGCCGAGAGCGATGAGCACGTCCTCCTCGCGGGTGAACGCGTCGGCGTCATCCGCCGGTCCCGGCGCCGGCTCCACGAGTCCGAAGGCGCTGAGGATGCCGGCCGCCTTGGCCCACGTCTCCTTGGTCTCGTGGGCCGGGTCGGAGTCGCGCACGAGCGTCGCGCCGGCGGTGATCGTGAGGTGGCCGTCGAGGTCGACGTCGGCCGTGCGGATCAGGATGGGCGCATCGGCCACCGGGAGGCCGTCGTCGTCCCGCCCGATGAGCGCGGCCACGGACGCGTAGTAGCCCCGCCCGCGCTCCTCGTACTTCTTGATCAGCCGGCAGGCGTTCTCGACCGGGCTGCCGGTGACGGTGGCCGCGAACATCGAGTCGCGGAGCACCTCTCGCACGTCCCGCCGGGTGCGGCCGGCCAGGAGGTACTCGGTGTGCACGAGGTGGCTCATCGGCTTGAGGTAGGGCCCGAGCACCAGACCGCCCTCGTGGCAGATGTCGCACATCATCTTGAGCTCCTCGTCGACGACCATGAAGAGCTCGTAGATCTCCTTCTCGTCGGCGAGGAACGCCAGCAGCTCGCGCTTGCGGTCGGCGTGGGTCTCCAGGCCCTGCATGCGGAAGGTGCCGCTGATCGGGTTCATCCGCACCTGGCCGTCCTCGACGCTCACGTGTCGCTCCGGGCTGGCGCCGATGAGGTAGCGGTCGCCGGTGAAGATGCAGAACGTCCAGAATGCGCCGCGCTCACGCTCGAGCAGCCGCCCGAAGACGGCCAGCGCGCGCTCGTGGCCCCAGTCGGCGACGCGTGCGCGGTAGTGGCGGCCGATCACGAGGTTGGCGCCCTCGCCGAAGCTGATCTCCTCGTCGATGACGTGCCGCACCATGTCGGCGTAGTCGTCGTCGGACGTCTCGAAGCCGCCCCGGTCGGCCAGCTCGATCGGGACGTCCGGCAGCTCGGCGACCAGGTCGGCCAGCGGGACCTCCCGCTGCACCAGCGCGTCGATGACGCTGAGCGGCACACCGTCCTGATGCGCCTCGAAGCCGCGCTCGCGCACCTGCGCGAACGGCACGAGCACCAGGTGGTCCCAGCGCCGGCCGACGCCGGCGACCAGGGGGATGTCCGCCAGCGCCTCGAGGTCGGAGCGCGGCCCACCGATGAGCGTGACGGTGTCGGCGTCACGCACGCGGATCAGGGCGAAGGCCGGCTGGGCCAGGAGGTCGTCGAGCATGGGAGGACGATCCTATCGGCGCGGCGCGACCGAACGGATGCGATGCTGGCCGCGTGGACAGCCTGATCGACGTCGACCTGGTCCGCCGGGACCTCGCGCAGCTCGTCAGCTACGCGAGCGTCGGCGGGAGCGAGTCGGAGGTCGCGGTGCAGCGGTGGTGTGCGGCCACGCTGCAGGGATTCGGCCTCGACGTCGACCTGTGGCGGCTCGACCTCGACGCGCTGCGGGCCGATCCGGACTTTCCCGGCGAGGAGGTCGAGCGCGAGGAGGCCTGGGGGTGTGTCGGGGTCTCCGGCGACGGCACCCCCGCGCTCATCCTCAACGGCCACGTCGACGTCGTGCCGCCCGGTGAGCAGGAGTGGTGGACCGGCGGCGATCCCTGGCACCTGCAGGAGCTCGACGATCGCTGGTACGGGCGGGGCGTCTGCGACATGAAGGGCGGCGTGGCCGCCATCCTCGCCGCCGTGCGGGCCGTCGGGCACCGGCTCACCGAGCCGTTCGCGGTCCACACCGTCATCGGCGAGGAGGACGGCGGCGTCGGCACGTTCGGCACCCTGCGCCGCGGTCACATCGGCGCGGCCTGCCTGATCGCGGAGCCGACGGCCGGGCAGGTCGTCTCCGCCAACGCCGGAGCGCTCACGTTCCGGGTGGAGATCCGCGGCCGGGCCACCCACGGGTCGATGGCCGGCTATGGCATCAGCGCCATCGACCTGTTCGAGCACCTTCGCGAGGTGCTGCGCGACCTCGACGCCCGGCGCAACACCGACCCACCGGCACCGTTCGGGCCGCGCCCATGGCCCATCTCGGTCGGGATGATCCAGGCCGGCGACTGGAGCAGCACCGTCCCGGACCTCCTGGTGGCCGAGGGCCGCTTCGGGGTGATGCCGGGCGAGTCGTTCCCCGATGCGATGGCGGTGTTCGAGAAGGCGGTCGCGTCGGTCGACGAGCCGTGGCTGCGCGAGCATCCGATCGAGGTGAGCTGGCCGGGCGGCCGGTTCGCGGCCGGCGCGCTTCCGCCGGGGCACCGGTTCGGCCACGACGTCGCGGCGGCCATCGAGGCGGCCGGCGGCCCCGAGCCGGACTTCATCGGCGCACCGTACGGATCGGACCTCCGCCAGTACGCGGCCGTCGGCATCCCGACCGTGCAGTTCGGTCCCGGCGACATCCGCAAGGCACACGCCGTCGACGAGCACGTGGCCGTCGCCGAGGTCGTCCGCTGCGCCGAGGTCTACGCCGCGCTGCTCGTCAGTCGCTGCGGTCAGACGTCGTGACGGGGGTGTACTCGGCGACGTCGATCGTGCCTCCGGGTTCGAAGGTCACGGGCTGGAGGCCGACCGGGCGACCGTCGCGAAACGTCACGACCGTGACCTGTGCGGCACGACGGAGCTTGCTGCCCAGCGCGAACGCGTAGACCGCGCCACCGGTGCTGCCGGTGGTCAGCGTGGTGGTGGAACGTCCGTTCTCCCCCTCGATGACGTCCGGCCCGACCTGACGGTGCAGGTGGCCGGAGAGCACCAGGTCGACGCACCCGCTCTTGGCCGCGCGCCGCGCCGAGGCAGCGCTGTGCACCGCCAGGACGTCGACCTCGCCGTCGCGGCAGGCGACCTCGGTGAGCTGCCGGTCCTGCTCGCCGATCGCCGCGATGTTGTCGCTCTCGTTGCCGTCGTAGCCGGCGGTGAACCCGGAGCTGCGCGGATCGCTGGATCCGAGGAACCGGATGCCGGCGACGTCCACCGGCCGGCCGTCGAGCACCCGGAAGCCCCGGTCCCGCATGGCTGCCGGCACGCTCGCGCCCTGGTCATGGTTGCCGGCCACCGCGACGACCCGGAAGCCGCGGAACTCCCGGGCCAGGGAGTTGATGCTGAAGGTCTCCCAGCTGCCGCCGTTGGACGTGTCGTCGCCGAGGTCGATCAGCAGCCGGGCCCGCGCCTTGACCGCGATCGCGTGGGCGACCGGGTCCATGCCGATGTTGTCGTGGCGATCGGTGACGACGAGTGCGGTCGTCTCGCCATCCAGCGGCCGGCGGACGTCCGTCGTTGCGGCGCGCAGTGCCAGCGCACCGTAGAACACCACCGAGTCGTGGTACGTCTGCAAGGCGCCCTGCACGAGCGCCTTGCTGCCCTTGGTGGCCGAGCCGTTGACGATCTCGATCCGCTCGAGCACGGGGTCGCGCGGCACGTCGGGGAACACCTGGACGAGCGGGACCCAGGACCGGGCCGGTCGTCCCTGGCCACGTTCGGGCACGACGATCAACGCGGACGACCCCAGGACGGCGACCGCGACGAACCCGGCGATCGCGATGCGGGTGCGGGTCGGGTGACGCGCCCCTCGCCAGAGCTGGGCTCGTCGCTCCGGGCCGACCGCCAACCAGGCCAGCGCGACACCGACGGCCGCCAGGACGCCGACGCCCATGCCGCGCAGGATCGCCGCCTGCATCATGTCCTGCACCGCGGTGCGCACCGCGGCGATCTCGCCCTCCGGCTGGCTGGCGATGACGGCGTCGCGGGCGACCAGCTGGTCGAGGCTCTCGACCTCGGCGTTGCCCAGCGAGATGTCGACGCCGATGCCCGCGACGTCGTCGGCCGGAAGCCGCACCTCCGGCAGCAGCGGGCCGAAGTCGAGGGTCACGTACCCGTCGAACACCGGGACGATCGTGGCGTCGTGGGCACCGATGACGATGTTCCGCTCGCTGTGCACGAACGTGCTGAGGGCGACCGGCGTCCCGACGAGGACGGCGACCGCGAGCAACGCCAGCGCCTGCAGTGCCTGCTTGACGCTGGGGAGACCTCTTCTCACCGGACCATCCTTCACCCGAGCGCGGTGCGCCAGCGGTCGGTGCTGGCGACGGTCGTGAGTCGCTGGGTCGCGCGGGTGAGGACGACGTAGAGGGTGCGCCAGCCGGATCCGGACTCATCGGTGATGGCGTCCGGCTCGACGACCACCACGCCGTCGAACTCCAGGCCCTTGGTGTCGAGGCCGTCGAGCACGCGGAGCCGGTCCGGGTGCTCGGCACGCAGTGGTGCGAGAAGCTCGCTCGTGGCGACGAGGTCGGCGCGGGCGGTGACGACCGCCACCGTGCCCTCGAGCTCGGCCAGCATGGCCTCGGCGCTCGCCACGACGCGCGCCGGCAGGGCGGAGGCCTCGACGACGTGGTGCTCAGGCAGCTGGCCGGTGCGGCGTACCGCATCGGCGAGATCCGGGTCGGGCACCGCCACCGTGGCGACCTTCGCTGCGAGGTCGTAGATCTCCGCGGAGTTGCGGTAGTTGGTGGACAGCCGGAACACGTGCTCGGGCTTGCCCTCCAGCGCCTCGGTGCGAGCGCGCGCCGACTCCTCCTGGTGCGGCCAGGATGCCTGGGCCGGGTCGCCCACGATCGTCCAGCTGGCCTGGCGGCCGCGCCGCGCCAGCATCCGCCACTGCAGCGGGGACAGGTCCTGCGCCTCGTCGACGAGCAGGTGGGCGAAACCGTCGTCCTCGATGCTCCGGGTGGCCCGCAGGCGGTCGTCGTGCTCGTCGCGCTCGCGACGCTCGAAGCTCATCAGCTGGCGAGGGGAGTCCTCATCGTCGTCGTCAGCGGGGGGCACCTCGCCGATGAGGTAGCGCAGCTCATCGATGAGGGGGACGTCCTCGATGCGCGGCTCGCCGCCGGCACCGATGTCGGCCCACGACGCCATGAGTGCGGCGAGCTCGGCATCGGAGAAGACACCGTTGGCCAACTCGGCGAGACGCCGGGGCATCGTTCGCCAGAGGTCGACCGCGTCGACGGGCGGCCACCAGGCCTCGACGAAGTCGATGAACGCGTCGTCGGTGGTGATGGTGTCGATGAACCCGGACTCACCCTTGTCGAGCGCGCGCTCGCCCGCGACCTGGCGCCACAGCGCGTCGACCAGCGCGGCCGGGGCGCGGGTGTAGGCGCGGTTGCGCTTCAGGCCGGAGAGCAGGTGGCGGCGGATGCCGGCGAGCTGGCCGGCGTCCAGCCGCAGGACGTCGTCCTTGTAGAAGTAGCGGAACTCAGTGGGCTCGCCCGGCTGCGGCGCCGAGGCCAGCCGGCGCAGCACGGGCAGCATGCGCGCGGAGCCCTTCGCCGCCGCCGCCACGCCGTCGTCGTGGCGAGTGGCCGTCAGTCCGTCGACGACCTCGCCGAGCGACCGCAAGGTCACGCTGGTCTCGCCGAGGCTGGGCAGCACTCGTTCGATGTACTTCATGAAGACCGTGGACGGGCCGATGACGAGCACGCCGCCGGCCTCGAACCGTCGCCGGTCGGTGTAGAGGAGGTAGGCGGCGCGGTGGAGTGCGACGACGGTCTTGCCGGTGCCGGGACCCCCGCCGATGATCGTGGCGCCGCGGCTGGGCGCACGGATGGCCTCGTCCTGCTCCTTCTGGATGGTGGCGACGACCGAGTGCATCGAGCTGTCGCGGGCGCGGCTCAGGCTGGCGAGCAAGGCGCCCTCGCCGACGACGACCATGTCGGCCGGGGCGTTCTCGGCGTCGAGGAGGTCGTCCTCGACCCCGATGACGCGGTCGCCGGAGCACCGCAGCACCCGGCGGCGGACGATACCGGCCGGATCCTGGGCGGTGGCCTGGTAGAAGACCGCGGCGGCCGGGGCCCGCCAGTCGACGAGCAGGACCTCACGGTCGGCGTCTCGCACCCCGATCCGGCCGATGTAGCGCGACTCGCCGTCGACCAGGTTCAGGCGTCCGAACACCAGTCCGTCGTGGGCGGCGTTGAGCGCCGAGAGCCGGCGCGATGCCTGGTAGACCATGGCGTCCCGCTCGACCAGACCACCCTCGTTGCCCACGTGACCGCGCGCGAAGCCCTCGGCGACCAGTGACTGGGCGACCTTGGCGGACTCCTCGAGTCGCTCGTACACCGTGTCGACGAACGTCTGCTCCGCAGCGATCTCACGCTGCTCGACGTTGGAGTTTGCCACCCGACTCCTCTTCTCGACCGACCGTCCGGGAAACAGAACTAACCATTCTATGCCGTCGATGAGCCGGGACGCATCACGTGTGCCGAGTCGGGGGCCCGGCAGCGGCCGACACGTGGGAGATGACCGGAATCACAGGCGTGGACGGCGATACTGAGATCGACGAAGGGAGGCGCATGGGAGCGTTCCGCTCGGCTCTGCGACTCGCCGTCGACGTCGCCATCGCAGCCGCCGGTGCGCGGGCTGCCGAGGCCGCGAGACGGTTCCTCGAACAGATGGCCCTCGAAGCGACCGCCGAGCAGCGCAGCCTTCCGTCGCCCCAGGTGATGTCGCCGGCCGAGGGCACCGTCGTCGACACGAGTCCGCCGACCCGGAACCCCGCACCGTCGTACCACCCGTTCGGGCCCACGCCGAGCATCGTCCCGTCGCGCGGCATCGGTTTCCGCACCACCGAGCCGGCACCGCGCGCGACGGCTTCGGCGAGCGCCGCGCGGCTCCATCGCGTGCCCGACGACGTTCCCGAGCCGACCCCGATCGATCGACTTCGCACGCTGCGGAATGCCGGCGGACCACGGCCGACCGCGATCGACGAGCCGCACGCCGCAGATCGTCCGTCGGGCCGGCACCGTGCGAGTCGACGTCGACAGCTCGAGCGCGGCCGCCGACACCGAGTTCTCCATGACCGTGCCGATGACCCGATCGCCGGTGACCCTTCGCCTCGCGGTCGGGCCTCAGAACACCTTGACGGTCACCGTCTCGCTGCCCGGGGCCACCGAGGCCGAGCCGCCGTAGGAGACGGTCAGCGTGTGCTTGCCCTTCGGGAGCACGACCCGCAACGTCGCGCGCCCGTCGCGGCCGATCGCGAGGTCCAGCGTCTTGAGGTGCCGAGAGCCCTCGGCGACGGACGCCTTGCCGCTGGGCACCGGGTTGCCCGGCGCGGTCACGATGACCTCCACGACCGCCTTTCCGCGGCCCCCGGTGGCCTTCGTGTCCAGCGTGGGTGTCGCCTTCGCCTCGGCGGTGGGCTCGGAGGACCGCTTCACGGTGGGTAGACCCGACTTCCGCGCGGTGACGGTGACCATCAGGCGCTGGCCGAGGTCGGCGGCGCTGACCTTGTAGCGCGGCGTCGTGCCGGTGGAGACCGCATGGTCGCCGCGGAACCACTGGTAGCTGAGCTCGACGCCGGCCGGACCCCAGACCCCCGGATCGGCGGTCAGCCACTGGCCGGTGCGAGCGTCGCCGGCGATCGTCGGGGTGCCCGGCACGATCGCCTTCGGGGTCACCGCGTCGGTGCGCGCCGACTCGACCGTCACCGGGTCGTGGCCGGTCGCAGTGCCGGTCACCTTGACGCTGATCCGCTTGCCGAGATGGGACTTCGTGGGCACGAACGTCTCCCGCGTCGCGCCGCTGATCGTCGCCCCGTTGGCCAGCCACTGGTAGCGGAAGGTCACGCCGTCCGGCGTCCAGGTGCCCGGGTCGGCGGTCAGGGGGCCGTCGACCTGCGGCGGCCCGGAGATCGTCGGGGTGCCCGGCGTCATCGGATCACCGACGACCGGCCCGACCGGCTCGGAGGAGGCGGTGCGCGACGTGTATCCGGACTTCGAGCCGGTGACGGCGATCGTCAGGTCGTGGCCGACGTCGTCGCGGGTGAGCGTGTAGGTGCGGCTCGTGGCGCCGGAGACGATGACGCCGTCGCGCAGCCACTGGTACGCGAGCGTGACATCGCTCGGCGACCACGTGCCGGCTGACGCGGTCAGCACGGAGCCGACCTTCGGCGTGCCGCTGACCGTGGGCAGCGGGCCGTTGATGGTCTTGCCGCCCTTGAAGTGGATGAACTGCGTGGGGTAGCTCCGTTCGCCCTTGAAGACCTTGAGCTTGCGGTACATCCCGCGCGGGTAGTAGCCGGGCCAGTTGTCCTCGCTGATGATCAGCCAGCCGGGCCCGACCTCGTCGACGTACACGACGTGCCGGCGACCGGGCCACGCACCGACCGCCCCCACCGCGGGCTGGTTGTCGACGCGGACGCCGTTCCGCTTGGCGTTCGGCGCCCAGGTGTCGGCGTTGCCCAACCGGTACGCGGGCATCGGCACGCCGTCGCGCTTCAGGCGGTAGGCGACGTAGTTGGTGCAGTTGTGGCCGGAGTACATGCGCCAGTGCATGAAGTGCATGTTGGCGGCCCACCCGCTGTCGCACTTCGCGACGTCCTTGACGCTGACGCCCGAGCAGAGCAGCACGGCGCTGTTGGCGGTGGTCGGCGCGACGACGACGAGGGCCGCAGCGACCAGCGCTGCGGCGAGGACCGATCCGATTCTCCGCACCGGCTCACCGTAGCGAGAGTTTCACTCCTGTATCACAAGAACGAGGAGTTTACTTGCGTCACACGCCGGCAAATGTCGACTTTGGCCTCGTGAGGGCGGCGGCGGGCCGGTCGATCCGGGCTACTTCTTGCGGCTCGCGAGGAACGCCAGCATCGCCTCGCGCGCCTCCTCGCTGCCGAACAGCCGTGCCGACTGGGCAGCCACGGCGTCGCCGAGGGCGTCGATCCGGGCGACCAGATCGTGGTTGAGCAACGCCTTCGTCTCCCGCAGGCCCTGCGGGTAGCCCTGGACGAGATCGCCGAGCACGCCGTCCACGGCGGCGGTGAGCTGGTCGTCCGGAACCGTACGCGTCACCAGCCCCATCCGTTCGGCCTCGGCCGCGTCGAACGTCCGCCCGGTCAGGAAGACATCGGCGGCTTGGCGCGGCGCGAGCCGCTCCAGCAGGCTGAGCGAGATGACCGCCGGGGCCAGGCCGAGCCGCACCTCGGTGAGCGCGAAGCTGACCGATTCGGCCGCGATCACGATGTCGGCCACGCCGACGATCCCGACGCCGCCCGCGCGAACCGGGCCGCCGAGCTCGACGAGCACCGGCTTCGTCGACGTGGCGATCTGGCGCTGGAGGGCAACGATCGCCCGCGCGCCGTCCGCCATCCCGTCGCTCGATGCCTCCGACAGGTCGGCACCGGAGCAGAACACCCGCCCGGCCGAGCGGAGGTGGATCGCCTTGACCGCCTCGTCGTCGGCCGCCGCCAGCCGCGCACTCAGCTCGGTCACGAGCTGCCGGCTCAGCGCGTTGCGGTTGTGCTCGCTGTCGAGGGTGATGGTGGCGACCGCGTCCGCGATCGCCAGGTGCACCAGCTCGTCGGTCATCGGCTCTCTCTCAGTAGGACTTGGGAAGGCCCAGGGAGAACTGGGCGATGAAGTTGAGCACCATCTCGCGGCTCACCGGGGCGATGCGGGACAGGCGTGAGCCGGCGAGCATCTGGACCAGGCCGTACTCGTTGGCCAGGCCGTTGCCGCCGTGGGTCTGGATGGCTCGGTCGACTGCGTTGCAGACGGCCTCGCCGGCCGCGTACTTCGCCATGTTGGCCGCCTCGCCCGCGCGCATGTGGTCGCCGGCCGTGTAGAGCGCGGCGGCCTTCTGCGTCATCAGGCGGGCCATCTCGATCTCGATGTAGGTCTGCGCCAGCGGGTGGGCGATCGCCTGGTGCGAGCCGATCGGCGCCTTCCAGACCTGCCGCTCCTTGGCGTACTCGGTGGCCTTCTCGAGGGCGAGTCGGGCGGTGCCGCAGGCGAACGCCGCGCCCATGATGCGCTCGGGGTTGAGGCCCGCGAAGAGCTGCTCGATGCCGGCGTCCTCGCTGCCGATGAGGGTGTCGTGGGGCAGCCGGACGTCGTCGAAGAAGAGCGTGAACTGCTTCTCCGGCGACGTGAGGCCCATGTCGATCTCGTTGTAGGTGAAGCCCTCGGCATCGGTCGGCACCAGGAAGAGCGCCGGCTTGAGGTTGCCGGTCTTGGCGTCCTCGGTGCGGGCCACCACGAGCACGTGGCTGGCCTCGTCGACACCGGAGATGTAGGTCTTGGTGCCCTTGAGGATCCAGTCGCCGCCGTCGCGTGCTGCCGTGGTGATGATCCGGTGCGAGTTGGACCCGGCGTCCGGCTCGGTGATGGAGAACGCGAACGTCGACGAGCCGTCGGCCAGGCCCGGAAGCCACTGCTTCTTCTGGGCGTCGGTGCCGAACTGGGCGATGATCGTGCCGACGATCGCCGGCGACACGACCATCAGCAGCAGCGGGCTCCCGGAGGCCGCGAGCTCCTCGCAGACCGCGGCGAGGTCGCCGATGTCGCCGCCGCCACCGCCGTACTCCTCGGGCACGGCCACCCCGAGGTAGCCGAGCTTGCCGGCCTCCTGCCACAGCTCGGTGGTCTTGCGACCGTCCTTCGCGGCCTGCTCGAAGTAGTCGCGGCCGTACTTGCGGCCCAGGTCTCCGACGGCCTTGCGCAGCGCCTGGCGCTCCTCTGACTCGGTGAACGTGGTCATCCTTCTGCTCCTTCTATGACGGCCAGCACGGCGCCCGCCTCGACCTGCTGACCGGAGCTCACGTCGAGCTCGCTGACCACACCGTCGGTCGGCGCGGTGATGGTGTGCTGCATCTTCATGGCCTCCAGCACGACGACGACGTCGCCCTTGCTGACCTGCTGTCCGGCCTCGACCTGGACGCTGACGACCGCGGCCGGCATCGGCGCCAGCAGCGAGCCCTCGGCGACGACGTCCGCGGGGTCGACGAAGACCGGTGCCGGGGTCAGGCTGACCGATCCGTGCGGTCCGTGGACGTCGACCCAACCCGGCCCGACGGCGACGTCGTACGACTCGACCACCCCGTCGACCTCGAGCACGACCAGCTCGGGAGTGGCTCGGAGAACGGTCTCCGACGCGGTCAACCGGCCGTCCCGAAGCTGGTACTCGATCCGCCAGGCCTGGTCCCCGAGGGTGTACTCGCGCACCCGGGGTTGGCTCGGGAGATTGCGGAAGGCGGTGGGGATCCGGCTGAGCACGGGTGCGGTCGAGGCGGCCTGCGTGGCCTCGGCCAGGGCGGCGGCCACGGCATGGCGCTGCATCACCGCGCGATCCAGTCGTGGCTCCGTCCAGGCGTCGAGCCGTTCGTCGAGCAGCGCGGTGTGAACCCGCGCAGCACCGAACTCGTCGTCCTCGAGGATGTTCAGGAGCAGGTCGGTGTTGGTGATGACGCCGTGGACCCTCGATCGCCGGAGCACGTCGGCGAGCCGGCGGATCGCCGTGGCGCGGTCGGGACCGTGGCTGACGACCTTGGCGATCATCGCGTCGTAGTGGATGCCGACCGTCGAGCCGGCCTCGACGGCGGAGTCGACCCGCACTCCTGGGCCGGCCGGGAACTCGAAGGTGCGGATCGCTGCCGGTCTGCGGCGCCCAGTCGTCGGCCGGATCCTCGGCGTACAGACGAACCTCGATGGCGTGGCCCTGTGGTTCCCCGGGCTCCTGGCCGAGCTCGCCGCCCTCGGCCACCGCGATCTGCAGGGCCACGAGGTCCGTGCCGGAGACCATCTCGGTGACCGGGTGCTCGACCTGGAGGCGGGTGTTCATCTCCATGAAGTACGGGTGGCCGGACTCCAGGTGCGCGTCGGACACGAGGAACTCGACCGTTCCGGCGCCGAGGTAACCGACCGCCTCCGCCGCGGCCCGCGCCGCGTCATGCAGCTGCGTCCGGACGGCGTCGCTGACGGCCGGCGCCGGCGCCTCCTCGACGACCTTCTGGTGCCGTCGTTGGATGGAGCAGTCGCGGTCGCCGACGATCCACACGGTGCCGTGCGTGTCGGCCATGACCTGGACCTCGATGTGCCGGGCGGTCGGCAGGTACGGCTCGACGAACACGGTGTCGTCGCCGAAGGCCGAGAGCGCCTCGGCACCGGCCGCAGCCAGCTCACCGTCGAGGGCCGCCGGGTCGGTGACGACGCGCATCCCGCGTCCGCCCCCGCCGGCGGACGCCTTCACCAGCAGCGGGAAGTCAGCGGCCGTCGCGGAGTCGGGGTCGACCGACAGGATCGGCACCCCGGCCTTCGCCATCAGCTCCTTGGCGCGGATCTTCGACCCCATCGCCTCGATGGTGTCCGGTGCAGGCCCGATCCAGATGAGGCCGGCGTCCTGCACCCGCCGCGCGAACTCCGCGTTCTCGGACAAGAATCCGTAGCCCGGGTGGATGGCGTCCGCACCGGCCCGCTGCGCGGCCTCGATGACCAGCTCGCCCCGCAGGTACGTGTCCGCCGGCGCGTTCCCCGGCAGTCGGACCGCCCGATCGGCCTCCCGCACGAAGGGCGCGTCGGCGTCGGCATCGGAGTGCACGGCCACGGTCGCGATGCCGAGGTCGCGACAGGAACGAAACACCCGCCGCGCGATCTCGCCCCGATTGGCCACGAGGACGGAGCGGATCATCTTGCTGCCGCCTCTCGCTCTGGGTTTACCACGGTCCCGTGGTAAACGGGGTCTGCCCCGGGCAAACTTGCCGCGGGGAGCGCCCGTTCTCCGCGGGAAGTCGTCCCAGGGATCGCGGACGATGCGGAGGCTGGAGCGCGGCGAAGTCCCGGCGAGGTCGTGCGCGACTGACCACGGAAAGCCACCACATCTCGGGGCAGATCTGCCCTGAGGAGTGCGCAACTCCCCACTGAACCTGGTAAACCGACAGCCCGCGCGACGTTCACAGCCGGAACACCCCGAATCCTCCTTCTTTGACGCCCTCGACCGGGACGGTGTGGATGACGGACAGGCAGATGCCGAGGATCGAGCGGGTGTCGCGCGGGTCGATGACGCCGTCGTCGTAGAGCATCCCGGAGGTGAAGTAGGCCAGCGACTGCTCCTCGATCTGTTGCTCGACCAGGGCGCGCATCTGCTGGTCGCCCTCGTCGTCGTACGGCTGCCCCTTCGACTCGGCGGCGGCCCGGGCGACGATCGAGATGACGCCGGCGAGCTGCGCCGGGCCCATCACCGCCGACTTCGCGTTCGGCCAGCTGAACATGAACCGCGGGTCGTAGGCTCGCCCGCTCATGCCGTAGTTGCCGGCGCCGTACGAGCCGCCGATGACGATCGAGATGTGCGGGACCTTGGAGTTGGAGACCGCGTTCACCATCTGGGCGCCGTGCTTGATGATGCCCTTCTGCTCGTACTCCGCGCCGACCATGTAGCCGGTGGTGTTGTGCAGGAAGAGCAACGGGGTGTCGATCTGGTTGGCGAGCTGGATGAACTGCGCCGCCTTCTGTGAGTCCTCGCTGAAGAGCACGCCCTGCGCGTTCGCGAGGATGCCGATCGGGTAGCCGTGCAGCTGTGCGAACCCGGTGACCAGGCTCGTGCCGTACAGCGGCTTGAACTCGTCGAACTCGCTCGCGTCGACGAGTCGCGCGATCACCTCGCGCGGGTCGAACGGCACCTTCAGGTCGGTCGAGACGATGCCGAGCAGCTCCTCGGCGTCATACCGCGGATCGGCGTAGTCGGTGGCCGGGGCACGTCCGTCCTTCTGCCAGTTGATGCGCCGGATGATCTGGCGGCCGAGGCGGATGGCGTCACGCTCGTCGACGGCCAGGTAGTCGGCGAGGCCTGAGGTGCGGGCGTGCATCTCGGCGCCGCCGAGCGACTCGTCGTCGGACTCCTCGCCGGTGGCCATCTTGACCAAGGGCGGGCCGCCGAGGAACACCTTGGCGCCCTCCTTGACCATCACCACGTAGTCGCTCATGCCGGGGATGTACGCACCGCCCGCGGTCGAGTTGCCGAACACCAGCGCGACGGTCGGGCGCTTCGCCGCGCTCGCCCGGGTGATGTTGCGGAACGACGCGCCGCCGGGAATGAAGATGTCCTTCTGGGTCGGCAGGTCGGCGCCGCCGCTCTCGACCAGCTGGATGCTCGGGAGTCCGTTCTCGGCCGCGATCTGCGCGGCGCGGAAGCCCTTCTTGAGGGTGCTCGGGTTGGACGTGCCCCCCTTCACGGTCGGATCGTTGGCGACGATCATGCACTCGACGCCCTCGACGACGCCGATGCCGGTGACGACCGACGCACCCACGGTGAAGTCGGTCCCCCACGCCGCCAACGGCGACAGCTCGAGGAACGGGGTGTCCGGGTCGAGCAGCAGCTCGATGCGCTCGCGGGCGGTGAGCTTGCCGCGCTCGTGGTGGCGGGTCACGTAGCGCTCGCCGCCACCCTCCAGTGCCTTGGCGTTCTGCTCGGCCAGGTCCGCGACGCGCTCCAGCATCGCCTCCCGGTTGCTCAGGTAGGTCGGGCTGGACGTGTCGATGGCGGTGCTCATGCGTACCCCAGGATCTTGGCGGCCAGGTCGTTGAGGACTTCGTTGGCGCCGCCGCCGATGCCGAGGATGCGGGCGTCCCGGTAGTGACGCTCGACCTCGGACTCGCGCATGTAGCCCATGCCGCCGAAGATCTGCACGGCCTCGTGGACGACGAACTCGCAGGCCTCGACGGCCTGGCGCTTGGCGAGGACGGCATCGGCGATGACGGACGGGTCGGTGGTGGAGCCGTCCACGGCCTGCTCGTACGCCTGTGCGGTGTAGGCGCGAGCGGCCGCGGTCCGGCGGTGCATGTCGACGAGCTTGTGCTGGATGACCTGCCGCGCCGCCAGCGGCTTGCCGAACGTCTCCCGCTCCTTGGCGTACCGGGCCGCCAGGGCGAGGGCCCGCTGAGCGGTCGCGATGCCCTGGGCGGCCAGGCCGAGCCGCTCGTTGACGAACTGCTGCATGATGAGGACGAACCCGCCGTTCTCCTCCCCGACCAGGTTGTCGGCCGGCACCCTGACGTCGTCGAAGGTCAGCGCGGCCGTGTCGGAGCACAGCCAGCCGAGCTTCCTCAGCGGCCGCTCGACGGTGAATCCGGGCGTGTTCTTGTCGATGACGAGCAGGCTGATGCCGGCGTACCCCCCATGAGTGACGGGGTCGCCCGTGCGCACCGCAGTGGTGACGAAGTCGGCCCGCACGCCCGACGTGATGAACGTCTTCGCGCCGTTGACGACGTAGTGGTCGCCGTCGCGCACGGCGCGCGTGCGGATGCCGGCGACGTCGGAGCCGGCGCCCGGCTCGGTGATGCCCAGCGAGCCGATCATCTCGCCGGCCAGGGTCGGGCGGACGTAGCGGTCGATGAGGTCGGCGTTGCCGCTGTCGACGATGTGCGGGATGGCGATGCCGTGCGTGAACAGCGAGGCGAGGACGCCGGTGGATCCGCCCCCGTCCAGCACGCCCTCGGTGACCGCAACCGCGTCGATGATGGTGCCGCCCTGGCCGCCGACCTCCTCGGGGAAGGCGACGCCCATGAGGCCGGCCTTCGCCGCGCTCGCGTGCAGCTCGCGCGGCAGCTGGCCGGCGTCCTCCCACTCTGGCAGGTTCGGCGCGATCTCCCGCTCGGTGAACCGGCGCGCGCTCTCGCGCAGGGTCTGCCGTTCGGGGGTGTCGAAGACGGTCACGAGGTGGCTCCGTTCGCCAGCAGGGCGGTCGGCACCGCAGCGTCGCGGGCCCGCAGCCACTCGCCGAGGCCCTTGGCCTGCGGGTCGAGGCGGGTCGAGGACGAGACGCCCTCGCCGAGCAGCCCGTGGATGACGACGTTCACGGCCGCGAGGTTGGCCCATGGGTGGATCTCGATGTCGAGGGTCGCCGCCTCCGGCAGCAGGTCACGGACGGTGTCCTCGTCCAGGTAGGCCGCGAGCCAGGCGAACGCGGACTCACGGTGCGGGTGGTCGGCCGGGATCCAGACGCCGAGGTTCGCGTCGCCGCCCTTGTCGCCGGACCGCGCGTGCACCAGCCGGCCCAACGGGACCCGGGTGGTGTCGCCGATCCATTCCTCCTCGATGGTGACGCCGACGCCGCCGGCCTCGTGCTCATCGGTGGTGAGCTTGGGTGGCTCGATGTCGATGCGGCTGCCGTCGGCCAGCACCGCCACGTGCGGAACCTCGGCCTGCGGCACGAATGCCGGGCGGTAGACGCCGAACGGGACGCCGGCGGCCGGCGGCCTGGTGACGCTGAAGCCCGGGTACGACGCGAGGGCGATCTGGATCGCGGCATCGCTGAACGAGCGTCCGACCGGGTCCGGCTCGCTGCTGCGCACATGGCACTGCAGCAGCGACGTGCCGGCCGCCTCGGTGGCCGGGTCGGGGACGTCCGTGCGGTCGAGCTTCCACTCGACGACGTCCGGTCTGGTGCCGGCGTCGAACGCGGCCTCCATCTGGGCCTTGACCAGCTCGGCCTTGGCCGGGATGTCGAGCCCGGTGAGCAGGAACTCCACCGTGTTGCGGAATCCGCCCACGGTGTTGAGGCACACCTTCACCTCGCTCGGCGGCGCCTGGCCGACGACGCCGGAGATGGCGACCCGATCGGGACCTTCCGACGTGACGGACATGGTGTCGAGGCGTGCCGACACGTCGGGCCCGAGGTAGACGGGGCCGCCGACCTCGTACATCAGCTGCGCCGTGACCGTGTCGACGGTGACCGCGCCGCCGGTGCCGTCGTGCTTGGTGATCACCGACGAGCCGTCGGCCGCGATCTCGGCGATCGGGAACCCGAGCGGGCGGCTCATGTCGATGCCGCTGAACCCGGAGAAGTTGCCGCCGGTCGCTTGGGTGCCGCACTCGATGACGTGACCCGCCACCACGGCGCCGGCGAGGGCATCGAGGTCGTCACGCCCCCAGCCGTGCTGCGCGATCGCCGGCCCGACGACGACCGACGCGTCGGTGACACGACCGGTGACCACCACGTCGGCGCCCTGGTTCAGGGCCGCCGCGATGCCGAAGGCGCCGAGGTAGGCGTTGGCGGTGAGCACGTTCCCGAAGTCGAACTCGTCGGCGCGCTCGCGGAGGTCGTCGCCCTCGACGTGGGCGATGACGACGTCGAGGTCTTGCTCGGCCGCGATGCCGCGGAGCCTCTCGGCCAGCCCGGCGGGATTGAGCCCGCCGGCGTTGGCGACGATCCGGACGCCGTTCCGCTTCGCCAGCGCCATGCTGTCGGTCATCTGCCGCAGGAACGACTTGGCGTACCCGGTGGACGGGTCCTTCATCCGGTCCCGCCCGAGGATGAGCATCGTGAGCTCGGCGAGGTAGTCACCGGTCAGGTAGTCGAGCTCCCCGCCCTCGAGCATCTCGCGCATCGCGGACGCGCGGTCGCCGTAGTAGCCGGAGCAGTTGCCGATGCGCACGGTCACGTCGGACGCTCCGAGAGCCGGGCCGGGTCGTTGCCGGGCAGGCCGGCGAACGCCTGGACGATCCCCAACCAGTGCGCCGCGTCGGCACCCTCGGCATGGACGTCGACGTCGTCCACGTGCCGGCGTCGGGTGGCGAGGAGGGCGAAGTCGTAGCCCGACCCGGTGATGCGCTGCTCGGCCTCCGGCGACCCCCACGTCCAGAGGTCACCGCTCGGCGCGGTGAGGGCCACGTGGATCTCGACGTCCGGAGCCTCCTCACCCCGCACCAGGTAGGCGAAGCCGCGCGTGCGCACCCCGAGGTGGCAGACGTGCTTGCAGCGATCGGTCTGCGGAGGCACGGTGCCGAGCGCGGCGGCGACGTCGTGGCCGTGGGCCCAGGTCTCCATGATCCGGGCGGTGGCCATGGACGTCGGGCTCATCGGCGGTCCGAACCAGGCGATCTTCTGGTCCTGCGGCCGTTCCTTCAGCGCGGCGGCGAGGCGGGTCCGCCCGTCGCGCCATCGCTGCAGCAGCTCCGCCGGCGGGGCCTCGGCCCAGGCGTCGGCGGCCTCGTCGACGTAGCCGGTCGGATTCTCCGCGGCGATCGTCAGCGCCGCCGCGAAGGCATCCGGGTCGCCGATCGCGGTGAGCGAGGCCTCGTCGGTCCAGGCGAGGTGGGCGATCTGGTGGGCCACCGTCCAGCCTTCCGGCGTCGTGACGCGGGCCCATCCCTCGGCATCGAGCGGATCGACCCAGGAGTCGAGCTGCTCGCTCTCGGCCTCCAGGTCGGCCACGACGGCGGCACGCAGGTCGGTCATGTGGTCTCCAGCTGGTCGTCGAGAACGGCGGCCCAGGCGTCGAGAACGGCGGTGCGTCGCCGGCTGTCGTCGCTGAGCGCGGAGGCGAGCCCCAGGCCGCGCATGAGGTCCAGGGTGCCCTGCACGAGCGCCCGGTTGTTGCCGACGGACTCATCGACGCCGAGCAGCTCCAGGGCGAAGGCATGCGCCTCCCGGCCGACGCGGCGCTCCAACGGACCGACGGCGCCGCGCAGCTCGGCGTCCGACCGCGCTGCGACCCAGAGCTCGAGGGCGGCGTAGAAGACCGGTGAGACGAACTGCAGGGCGAGGACGTCGAGGATCGCCCGGGTGCGACCCTGCTCGGGCAGGTTCTCCGCCGACGCCGCCATCACGTCGCGCCGCCGCTCGGAGAGATGCTCGACGGCTGCGACCACGAGTTCCTGCTTGCTCGGGAAGTGGTGCAGCTGGGCGCCGCGTGAGACCCCGGCCCGTTCGCTCACGACGGTCGTCGTCGTGCCCGCCCAGCCGAGCTCGACCAGGCAGTCGATGGTCGCCTCGAGCAGGCGCAGACGCATCGCGCGCGTCCGCTCGCCCTGGGGCGTGCGTGCGGGAGAGGTCCCGCTGTCCTGCGCTTGCGCGGTCATGCGCCCAGCATGAACCGCTCAAAACAAACAGTCAAGCCTGACTGTATTGTTGATCAGCCGACCGGCTCTCCCCCACACTTGTCGAAGGTCTTGGCATACGGGGCGTTCTCGTCGTCGATGTACCCGATCACCTTCTCGCCGCGAATGGCGATGAACGGAACAGTGATGTCCTGCTCGTCGGTGTACTGATACTGGACGAATGTCTCCGGCCCGGAACCACACGGCTTGGCGTCGGCTTCGACGGTTTCACCGTCGCGGGTGCATCCGGTGTAGTCGGCGGGCAAGGTCTTGCCGTCGACCCAGATGTCGGCGCATGCCGGCAACTCGGCCGTTGAAGCCGATTCGGTGGGTGAAGCCGACGCGTCCTTCGTCGGTTCGTCGTCACCGCCGCAGGCGGTGAGTGTCAGCACGAGGAGGGTGGCTGCGAGAGTGCGGATCATTCGCGCAACGTAGCAGCACCAGGCGTGAAGCGACCGCGAAATCGCGGGTTGTCCCACTCGACCCCCGACGCGGCCTCAGCTGGCCTGGAAGAACCAGCGGCGCCGGCCGGTGTCGCCCTCGAGCTCGACGTCGATGATCTCCTCGGCGGCCGGCTCGGCGGCCTCCGACACGATCTCGCCGACGATCGGCTCCTCGTGGGCGTCGGCGTCGGCAGCCGCGTCGAACTCCGCAGCACGGTCGAGCTCGCCGACGGCGATGCGGGCGAAGGTGGCGGCCAGCTTGAGCGCCTCCCGGCTCTCCGGAATGGCGTCGGCGAGGACCGGGAAGGCGTGGATCTGGCCGCGCCACAGGTGCGTCTCGACCTCGACGCCTCGATCGGCCAGCTGCAGGGCCATCGCTTCGACCTCGGGGCGGAGGATCTCGTCCTCGGCGGCCACGAAGAAGGTCGGCGAGTTGATGTAGCTGGTGGCGAGGAGCGGCGAGGCGTATCCCTCGATCGACGCGCCCTCGGGCACCCACCGCTCACGGACGAGCGCGATGCGACGCCTGGGCAGATAGGCGTCGCGCATGCGCGAAACCCGCTCGATCGCCTTGTCGTCGCGGTCGAAATCAAGGCTCAGCAGCGGGGAGAAGGTGAGCAGGGCGGCCGGCGGGGTGAGACCGCGGCGGGTGGCGAGCTCGGCGATCTTCATGGTCAGGTAGCCGCCCGCGGAGTCGCCGGCGACGACGATCTTGTCCGGATGCTCGACCATCTGGAGCAGCGCCTCGTAGGCGTTGATCGCGTCCTGCACCGAGTCGGCGACACAGCCGTCGGGCAGCTGGACATAGTCGACCGAGATGACGCTGCCGCCGGTGTAGAGGGCCAGCCGCTCGCAGGCACGTCGGTGCGTCTCGATGCCGCAGGAGAGGAAGCCGCCGCCGTGCAGGTACAGGACGGTCATGTCGCTGGACGGTCCGTAGCGATGGGTCATCGACTCGACGGGCACGCCGCCGAGCTCGAACCGGTAGGGCTCGACGTACCGCGAGCGGGGGCCGCGCGCCGAGAGCCGGTCGATCCTGCGCAGCGCGTGGATGGTGCGGTCGTTGAGCGGCATCCAGTGCATCAACGGCTTGAGGACGAGGCGCGCGCCGCGCTGCAGCACGCGGGACCGGAGACTGTACTTCTCGTGGACGACGGCGCTCTCGAACACGACGCGCATGGGCCGGTTGCCCGGTCGGACGATCCGGAGCCGGGACAGCTGCGGTCGCGCGGGCCTGGCGACCGGCAGCGTGAGGCGAATCAGCGGGACCTTGCGGGCGACGTCGCGGGCAGCAGCCAGGAGGGCCGGCGCGCGACGCTGCCGGACCCTGGCGACGGCCTGCTCGAATCGGGCCCGGAGCTCAGTCCACATGGCGGCCAAGATACCGGCGGTATTCCGTGGGAGCAAACAGGCTCAAGGGCATTTGTGCAGGTCAGGCGCCGAGTGTGACCGATCAGTCAGCGGCAAAGTGCGCGTCGACCTCGACATGGATGACGATCTCGTCGGGCGTGAGGTCGAGCCCGCTCGCCTCGCCGACGTCGCGCAGGCCGGCGAGGGTCATCGGGATCGAGGTCTGATCGCCGCCGCCGTTGAGCATGCCCGGGTCGGCGATCTGCACGGCCATGACGCGCCCCCGGCGCACCGCATCGGAGTAGGCCTGGGCCTTGGTGATGGCGCTGTCGACGGCGGCCTTGCGGACGTCGGCCTCGTAGGCACGGCGGTTGCGCGCGGTGACGTCCCACTCGATGCCGTTGATCTCGACGCCGTCCCGGCCGGCCCAGTAGTCGACGAACCCGCTGAGCCGCTCGAAGTCGGTGAACTCCGCAGCGATGCGGAGGCGGGCCACGTGCTGCAGCTCGCCGCGCACGCCCTCGCCGACCCAGGGGCGATGGCTGTAGACACGCACCTGGTCGTTCGACCAGGTGGTGACCGCGCCGCGGTCGGCCAGGCCGCGCAGCTGATTCACGAGCGGTTCGAGCACCCCGACGGCGTCGTCGTACACCTGCTGCTTGTCGGTGCTCTCGATCGCGGCGCCCATCGTGACCGTGCATCGCTCGGCCGCGAACCGCTGCTCGGCCGCCCCCCGCACGGTGATCTCCAGAGTCATGCGCCCATCGTGCCTCACCGGCGTCCCGTGACGTACATGACACTGGGCTTGTCACATCCAAGCGGGTGGTGTTGACTGTTCAGATACCGCGGGTATCTGAATATCAGGGAGCAATCGCATGGCTGCCAGCACCGACCGCCACGTCCACGACGCCGTCATCGTCGGCGCGGGCTTCGGCGGCATGGGCGCCGCCATCGCGTTGCGCCGGCTGGGCATCGACGACCTCGTCATCCTCGACCGCGAGGACGACCTGGGCGGCACCTGGCACGTGAACCGCTATCCCGGTCTCGCCGTCGACATCCCGTCCGCCACGTACTCCTACTCCTTCGAGCCCAACCCGTACTGGTCCCGCCTGTACGCGCCGGGGGCCGAGCTCAAGGCCTATTGCGACCACGTCGCCACCACCTACGACCTGCGCCGGCACATGCGGTTCGGTGTCGTCGTCGACGGCGCGCGGTGGGACGAGGAAGAGCAGCACTGGATCGTCAACCTGCACGACGGCAGCTCGCTCACCGCGCACTTCCTGCTCACCGCGACCGGCTTCTTGTCCCAGCCCAAGCTGCCCGAGATCCCCGGCATCGAGACGTTCGACGGCACGGTCGTCCACACGGCGAAGTGGGACGACGATCTGGAGCTCGAGGGCCGTCGGGCCGCGGTCATCGGCACCGGCGCCACCGCCGTGCAGCTCGTCCCCGAGATCGCGCCGAAGCTCGCCGAGCTCACCGTCTTCCAGCGCACCGCGATCTGGGTGACCCCGAAGTCGGACGGCCCGGTGCCCAGAGCGCTGCAGAACCTCTATGCGCGCCTGCCCGTCACGCAGCGGGTCGCGCGTGGCATCGGCTCGAGCGCCTTGGAGGTGCTCATGGTCGCCGGCGTGCTCAAGTACCGCCGGTTCAAGGTCTTCAACGGCCTGGCCGAGCGATGGGCGAAGCGGCACATGGCTCGCCAGGTGAAGGACCCGGCGACCCGCGCCAAGCTGACCCCCGACTACTCCTTCGGCTGCAAGCGGCCGACCTTCTCCAACGACTACTTCCGCACCTTCAACCGGCCGAATGTTCACCTCGAGACGACGCCGATCGCCCACGTCGAGCCGGACGCGATCGTCACCGAGGACGGCACCCGCCACGAGATCGACACGCTCGTCCTCGCGACCGGCTTCAACCTCTGGGACACGAACTTCCCGGCGATCGAGGTCATCGGCCGCGGGGGCCGCAACCTGGGCAAGTGGTGGCGCGAGAACCGCTTCCAGGCCTACGAGGGCATCGCGGTGCCGAAGTTCCCCAACTACTTCAGCCTCAACAGCCCCTACTCGTACTCCGGACTCTCCTACTTCACGACGATCGAGAGCCAGATGCGGCACATGACGCGGCTCATCACGGCGATGCGGCGGCAGGGTGCGACCCGGTTCGAGGTCACCGAGGAGGCGAACGCCGCGTTCCTCGCCCGGATGCGCGAGAACCTGGACGACTCGGTGTTCACGCTCGGCTCGTGCTCGACCGCCCGCAGCTACTACTTCAACCAGCACGGCGAGGCGACCCTGCTCCGTCCGACCTCGACGATCGGCGCGTTCCGCGAGGCCGCGCGCTTCCCGATCTCGGACTATGCGCTGACCTGAGATCGTCGCGGGGGGCCTCTAGGGTCGACGCATGACGAGCCCGAACGCCGAGTCCAGCCACGACCACGTCGCCGATCTCGTGCTCGAAGGTGGCGGGGTCAAGGGCATCGCGCTCGCCGGCGCCATCTTGGCGTTCGACGAACAGCAGTGGACCTTCCCGCGCGTCGCCGGCACGTCGGCCGGTGCGATGGCCGCAGCGGTGGTGGCGGCGCTGCAGGCCGCGGGCGAGCCGCTGTCCCAGGTCGTCGAGCTCGCGAAGACCCTCGACTACCGCAAGTTCCGCGATCGCGGGTTCCCGGGCAGCTGGCTCGGCCCCCTCGGCGTCCTGGCCGACCCGCTCGCCGTGGTCGTCGAGCAGGGTGCGTACGAGGGCGACTACCTGCACGACTGGGTGCGCGGCGTCTTGGCCGACCTGGGGGTGCACACCTTCGGTGACCTACGGCGCGACGACCCGGAGGACGACGGTCACATCCACCATCAGTACTCGCTGGTGGTCACGGCGAGCGACGTCTCCCGCAAGCGGCTGGCGCATCTGCCGTGGGACTACGCCGACTACGGCCTCGACCCGGACGAGCAGAGCGTCGCCGACGCGGTGCGCGCGTCCGCGTCCATCCCGTTCTTCTTCGAGCCGGTCACCCTCGCCCGCTCCACGCTCGTCGACGGTGGCCTGCTGTCGAACTACCCGATCTCGGCCTTCGACCGCCTCGACCACCTGCCGCCCCGCTGGGCCACCGTCGGCATCCGTCTCGACGCCCTGGGCATCGGCGAGGAGCCGCGGCCGGAGCCGGTGGGCGACGTCGTCAGCCTGGGCATCGCCCTCGTCGAGACCGCCATCGAGGCCAACCAGGCCGAGCACGTGCTCGACCCCTGCAACATCGCGCGCAGCGTCTACGTCGACACCCGCGGGGTGGGAGCGGTGGACTTCTCGATCTCAGCGGAGAAGCAGCAAGAGCTGATCGAGCGCGGCCACGACGCGGCCGCCGAGTTCCTCACGACCTGGGACTACACCGCGTGGCTGCAGCGGTGCCGCCCCAACTGGCTCTGACGCGTCAGACCAGCCGACGCACGATGCTCAACGGCGCATGCTTCAGGACCGGCGCGAGCGGCGCCCAGGGCCAGGTCGGGACCGCGGCGTCGGTGACCTCTCGCTCGATCGCCTTGACGAGCGCCTTCGAGCCGGTCTCGACGTCGACCATCATGGTGGCTTCCTGCTCCGCCCCCTCGTTCATCTCCGTGGCGATGTAGCCGGGGAACAGCGTGGTGACCGCGATGTCGTGGCCCTTGCGCTTGAGCAGGTCCAGGCGGATGCCCTCCGCCAGGTGCGCGAGCGCGGCCTTGGTGGCGGCGTACGTGGTGATCGTCGACGGAAGGCCACGCATGGCCGACATGGAGGAGATGAGGACGAGATGCCCGGCCTGGCGCTCGTAGAAGTGCTCCATCGCGGCCTCGCACTGGGCGAGCGCGGCGACGAAGTTCGTCTCGGCCGTCTCCTTGTTGGCGTGGAACTTGCCGGTGCCGATGCGCCCGCCCTTGCCGATGCCGGCGTTGACGATGACCCGGTCGAGGCCGCCGAGGTCGCGAATCGCCTGGCTGAAGACCGCGAAGACCTGGTCGTGGTCGTTGACGTCGAGCGCGTGCACCACGACCTCGATGTCCGGGTGCTTGGCGACGAGCTCGTCCCTGAGCGCCTCGAGCCGGTCCACGCGGCGCGCGGTGAGGGCGAGGTGGTGGCCCTTCGCGGCGAGGATGCGGGCCATGCCCGCGCCGAGGCCTGAGCTCGCTCCGGTGATGAGGACGTTCTTGCGCATGCCCGGACCCTAGCGGTGCCCGGCCTACCGAAACGTCACCAGGTCTGGAGGCAGATGGGTGTGCTCGTTGAACGTGAGGACGCGCGGGCCGGTGCTGCCGTTGATGATCGTGGTGACGCCGGCGTTGAGGACCACCGCGTTGAGCCGGATGAAGAGGGAGTCGTCGCCGACGAGCAGGTGGGAGACCACCGTCGCGATCGGCCCGCCCGAGGTGAACACGGCGACGTCGTGGCCGGGACCGGCCCCGGCCAAGGCCCGTTCGAACGCCTCGACCACGCCGCCACGCCACGAGCCGTAGTCGGCGCCGTCGTGCTCGAGGGAGCCGTCCATCCACCTGCTCAGGGACAGCTCGAGCAACGGCTGGAAGTCCCGTGGCGACATGCGCACCCGCTCGGCCGTGAGCGCGCGGTGGTCGTACTCGTCCCAGCCGGCGTCGACGTCGTACCCGTCGCCCTGCCCGCTGGCGTCGATGGCGGCGATGGCGGTCTGCGTGTGGCGGTTGAGCGACCCCGAGACGACCGACGTCGGCGCCCAGTCTGACGCCTCCCAGGCCATCCCGAGCAGCGCCGACTGCCGGCGTCCGAGGTCGGAGAGCACGTCGTAGTCCTCGGCCTCCCACGACGCCTGCCCGTGCCGGATGAGATGGATCGCGCCCACCCCGGGAGCCTAGAGGCTGGGCGCGATCCGGGCATGACCGAGGGCCGACCCGATCACTCGGGCCGGCCCTCGTCCCCGATCTGCTCCCCGATCAGGGCCGATCGATCACCGTGGTGATCAGCTCGGGGGCATCAGGACGGTGTCGATGAGGTACACCGTCGCGTTGGCGGTCTGGACGCCGCCGCAGATGACCTTCGCCTGATCCGAACCGACCGTGATCGCGTCGCCCGAGCCCTCGACGGTGACATCGGCACCGTTGACGGTCTTGTGGGTTCCGGCGACCTCGTCGGGACCGAGCTGGCCGGCGACGACGTGGTAGGTCAGGACGCTGGTGAGCGTCTCAGCGCCCTCGGGGGTGCCGAGCGTCTTGACGGTCTCCTCGGGCAGCTTCGCGAAGGCGGAGTCGACCGGGGCGAACACGGTGAACTCGCCACCGTTGAGCGTGTCGACCAGGTTGACGTCCTTGTTCAGCTTTCCGCTGACCGCGGCGGTGAGGGTCTTGAGCAGCGGGTTGTTGCTGGCTGCCGTCGCGACCGGGTCTTGGGCCATGCCCTCGACCGAGCCGGAGCCGTCCGGCACCTGGCTGGCGTAGTCGGCGCAGCCGGGTCCGACCAGGGTGGCCGCGGCATCCTCTTCGGCCGGAGCCGCGCTGGTCTCTTCGTCGACGGGTGCCGGCTCGTCCTCCGAGCCACAGGCCGCCATGAAGAGTGACAGCGATGCCACCGCCGCGATGGCGAGAGTCTTGCTCTGGGTGGTACGCATTTCCTTCTCCTTTGGTTGGGGTAGTGCTATTCGACGCGGAACTGCACGCTGTGCCATCCGGTCGATCCGTCCGGCGCGATCTTGGCGCGGTCGGAGGTCTGGGTTTCGCCGTCTGAGTTGGTGGCCCGGACGGTGAGCTGATGGGTGCCGGTGGTGGCCTGGTCCCACGTCCAGGACCACTGTCGCCACGAGTCGATGGTGTCCTCGTCGGCCAGGTCGACGTCCTGCCACACGCCGTTGTCGACCTTGACCTCGACGCGCTGGATGCCGGTGTTCTGGGCCCAGGCGACGCCGCCGACGCGGACCTGGTCGCGGGGGAAGGTCTGGAACGACTTGGGGACGTCGATGCGGGAGGAGAACTTGATCGGCGCCTCGGCGGCGTAGCCGCGGGTCGTCCAGTAGGCCTTGAAGTCGGAGAACCGGGTGACCTCGAGGTCGATGAGCCACTTGGTGGCCGACACGTAGCCGTAGAGGCCGGGCACGACCATGCGCACCGGGAAGCCGTGCTCGAGCGGGAGCGGCTCGCCGTTCATGCCGATGGCGATGAGGGCGTTGCGGTTCTCGTCGGTGAGGGCGCCGAGCGGGGTGCCGATGGTCATGTTGTCCGCGCTCGTGGTCTTGACGGCGTCGGCGCCGCTCTGGACGCCGGCCCGTGCGAGCAGGTCGCGCACCGGGATGCCGAGCCATGCGGCGTTGCCGACGTACGGCCCGCCGACCTCGTTCGACACACAGGTGAGGGTGATGCGCTTCTCGACGAGCCGCTCCTTGAGCAGGTCGCGGAAGCTGAGCTCGATCTCGTTGTCGACCATGCCGTGGATGCGGAGGGTGTAGTCATCGGCCGGCACCTTGGGCACCGTCAGGGCCGTGTCGACGCGGTAGAAGTCGCGGTTCGGCGTGATGAAGCTGCTGATGCCCTTGACGTCGGCCTGGGCACCGGCGGGGACGGCCGGGGCCGGCTCGGCCGGCGCGGGAAGGGTGATGGTTGCGGCGGGAGTCGGCGGCGCTGTTCGTGCCGAGGAACTTCGCCACCACGCCGCCAAGAATGATCCCGGCGCTCGCTCCGAGGGCCGCGCGGAGGAACGCGCGGCGATTGAACCCGTCAGGGACCTCGTCGCCGACCTTCGGTGCGAGCTCCAGCGCTCGGAGAAGGACTACGAGCATGCCGAGACTCACCACGAGGGTCACGAGCGCCGGGATCAAAGTGAGGGCACGCGACGCCGTCGCCGTGCGATCGAGGGTCGCGGCGCCCAGCGCCAGCAGACCCAGGGTGATGAAGATGCCGTAGGCAACACGGGGCCGACGCAGGCCGATCCACCCGGCGACCGCCGCGACGACCACGAGGGTGGCGACCATGCCGCCGAGCAGCACCGGCTTGTCGCTCTCCCCGAACGTCCGGACCGCGAACTCCTTCAGGAACCGCGGCGTCATGTCGATGGCACGGTTGCCGATCGACACGACCGGCGACGGGACTCCGGACATGAGCGCGGCGACGCCGGTGGCGACGGCCACGCCTGCAGCGGCGGCCAGGACGCCGGAGAGGGCGCCGGTCCACCACGGCGCGAACCGACCGCTGTCGGTGGCGCGCGCACTCGTTGTCTGCATGTGGGTCATTCGACGCCGGACCCGGGTTGGATGGGTCTCAGTCACCCACGAAGGTGACGACGTCCTCCAGGTCGGCGCGAGCGGTGCGGTAGGTGGCGGTCGGATGGTCCGGATCGGCGTACCCGAAGGAGATGCCGCAGACCACCTTGCGCGTCTCCGGCAGCCCGAACCACTCGCGCAGGAACGGTGCGCAGGCGGCGAGGGCGGCCTGCGCGCATGCGCCGAGCCCGAGCGCCTGGGCTGCGAGCAGGAAGGAGTCGACGTAGAGACCGCAGTCGATGGCCCCGTAGACGCCGAGGTCGGCCTCGGTGGTGAGGATCGCGGCATGCGGGGCGCCGAAGAACTCGAAGTTGCGCATCATCTGCAGGGCCGATGCCTCCCGGTCGCCTTTCTCGACGCCGACGGCCTCGTACAGCTGCCAGCCGCTCGCGCGGCGGCGGTCCTGGTAGATGCCGGTGTAGGCGGCCGGGAAGTCGAAGTCGGTGCCCGACCAGTTGACCGCGTCGAGCAGTGCCGCGGCGAGTCGCTTGGTCTCCTCCCCGGACGTGATGACCAGCTGCCACGGCTGGACGTTGCACCACGACGGGGTCCGCTGCGCCATCGTCAGGAGGCGCTCGATGACGTCGCGTGGCACCTGCTCGTCGGTGAAGCCGCGGCAGCTCCACCGGTCGGCCAACAGGCGCTCGAGGGCGTCGGCGTCGCTCGGTTCCCGGGGCGAGGTCACGGGGCCCGCCACTGGCCGATGATGGCCTGGAGCAGTGCGATCAGGGCGATGGGCTGGTCGAACATGATGTGGTGCCCGGCGTCCGGCACCAGCGTCACCGGTACGTGGCCGCCCAGGATCGCGGCGACGCTGGAGGTGATGTCGGTGGTGGCCATGCCCCGCTCGCCGCGCACGAGGGCGACCTCGCACCCGGCCTCGGCGAGGTCTTCCGGCTCCATCTGGGCGCCGACGAAGATCTGCGGGTCGAACGCCCACGACCACCCGCCCTCCACCTCACGCACGGACTGCTCGGCGATGTGCCGGCGGACGTAGTCGAGCCCGGCCTCGTCCTCGGGCAGGGTGCGGAAACGCGCGATCACCGTCTCGCGGTCCGGATGCACCTTGTGGTCGGGCATCGTCGGGTTGCTCGCCAGCCAGGTCCTGGCCTCCGGCGACATCTCACGGACCGGCGAGTCGATGGCGACGACGCCGCGGATGCTCTCACCGTGCAGCTTCGCGGCGGTGAGGCCGACGAACCCGCCCATGCTGTGCCCGGCGATCACCGGCCGACCGGTGGACTCCACCGCCGCGACGGCCAGCACCTCATCGGCCCAGGCCTCCAGCGAGTAGTCGGCCCGGCGGTCGCTGTCGCCGTGGCCGGACAGGTCGATCGAGACGACCCGGTGATCGGCGGCGAGGAACGGCGCGATGTGGTCGAACCAGCCGGCGTGCGCGGCACCGCCGTGGACCAAGATGACGCCCTGACGGCCCGGCTTGCCCCAGGCGCGGTACCTGACCCGCGCTCCGTCGACGGTCACCTCGGCGGTGTCGTACGGCGCCGCGACCGCGTCGGTGAACCAGGTGGGGCTACTCATGCCGGCCTTCCTCAGTTACAGTCACGCTTGACTGTTTTTATCCACGGCAGCACGATACCGCCGACCGGTCGCGAGGAGAACTCATGGGTCTGACGGGGTCACTGTCTGGCAGCACGATCATCATGTCCGGCGGCAGCCGCGGCATCGGGGAGGCCATCGCCGTACGCGCCGCCCGCGACGGCGCGAATGTCGCCCTGCTCGCCAAGACGTCCGAGCCGCACCCGAAGCTGCCCGGCACCATCCACACCGCCGCCGCCGCGATCGAGGAGGCCGGCGGCAGCGCCCTGCCGCTCATCGGCGACGTCCGCGACGACGAGTTCGTCACGGCGGCCGTGGCGCAGACGGCCGAGCAGTTCGGCGGCATCGACATCGTCGTCAACAACGCGAGCGCCATCAACCTCTCGCGCACCGAGGACCTGCCGATGAAGGCCTACGACCTGATGAACGACATCAACTGTCGCGGCGCCTTCCTGCTGTCGAAGCTGTCGATCCCGTGGCTGCAGAAGTCGTCCAACAACCCGCACATCCTCACGTTGTCGCCGCCGATCTCCACCGACCCGAAGTGGTTCGGTCAGGCCACCGGCTACACGATCGCGAAGTTCGGGATGAGCCTGGTGACCCTCGGGCTGAGCGAGGAGCTGCGCGAGGACGGCATCGCCGCGAACTCCCTCTGGCCGCGCACCGCCATCGACACCGCTGCAGTGCGCAACGTCGTCGGGGCGGGGTTGGAGAAGCACTCACGCACTCCGCAGATCATGGCCGACGCAGCTTACGAGATCCTCATCAAGCCGTCCCGCGAGGTCACCGGGCAGTTCTACATCGACGACGACGTGCTGGAGGACGCCGGCGTCACCGACTTCTCCGTCTATCTCAACGGCGGCCGCGAGGAGGACCTGGCGCTGGACTTCTGGGCCGAGCCCAAGGGTCCGCACAACCCCGACCTCCGTCTGCACTGACCGCAGCACACGCAGCGTGAGCCGGGCCGAGTACGACGCCGCGGCCACCGCGTGGGCGCACGCGCCGGCCCTCGTCTACGCCCGGTTCGCCGCCGCGATGCTCGAGGGGCCCAGTTGACCCGGCGTACGTCGCTCCGGTGAACTGTCACTCACTCCCGATCCCGAAGGACGGCCCGCCGGTCGACCTCCCCTCCCCGAAGGACCAACCGCATGCCCCGCGACCTCTCCACCCTGTCGATCATCGTCACCGGCGGCGCTCGCGGCATCGGCCGCGCGACCGTCGAGCGATTCGCCCGCCAAGGTGCCCGCGTGGCGATCGGTGATCGCGACGCCGACCTGGCCCGCCTCGTCGCCGAGGAGATCGGCCACGGAGTGGTCGCCGCCGAGCTGGACGTCGCCGACGGCGCGTCGTGGGCGACGTTCCTCGAGCAGGTCGCCCCGATCGGCCCCGTCGACGTCCTCGTCAACAACGCCGGCATCATGCCGCTCGGCGCGGTGCTCAAGGAGCCCGACGAGGTCGCCCGCAAGATCGTCGACGTCAACCTGCACGGCGTCATCTTCGGCACCAAGGCCGTCGCACCCGGCATGGTCGAGCGTGGCCGCGGGCACATCGTCAACGTGGCGTCGGCGGTCGGACGCGTCGCCGTCGCCGACGGCGCCACCTACTCGGCGTCGAAGTTCGCGGTGGTCGGCTTCAGCGAGGCGACGCGGGCCGAGCTCGAGCCACAGGGTGTCGACGTGACCGTCGTGCTGCCCGCCATCGTCCAGACCGAGCTGGCCGCCGGTGTCCCCGCGGCGCGCGGGATGAAGCCGGTGACCGCCGACGACGTCGCCAAGGTCATCGAGTCGGCGGTGCGCAAGCCCAAGCCGGAGCTGTGGGTTCCGCGATGGGCCCAGGGCATGACGAAGTTCGGGATGGCCATGCCGCGCGTCGTCCAGCAGGGCATGGCCAAGGCCTTCCGCGCCGGCAACGTGCTGTCCGACGCCGATGAAGCCGCACGCGCCGACTACGAACGCCGGGCCCGCGAGGGCTGACTCAGTCCCTCGACCGACGGCGGTAGGCCGCCAGCGCCAGCGGGGCGAAGATCGCCGTCAGGATGATCGACCACATGATCGAGGTGCCCACCGGGTACTGGAGCGGCCACGCCGCATCCGGCGCCGCCGGAGCCCCGTTGCCCCACAGCTCGCGACAGGCCTGGGTCAGGGCCGAGACCGGATTCCACTCGGCGATGAATCGCAGCCAGCTCGGCATGTGCTCGGGCGGAGCGAACGTGTTGGCGACGAAGGTCAGCGGGAACATCACCGTGAA
The DNA here is from genome assembly GCA_963695295.1 of uncultured Actinomycetota bacterium. Lineage (GTDB taxonomy): Bacteria > Actinomycetota > Actinomycetes > Propionibacteriales > Nocardioidaceae > Aeromicrobium. The sequence continues at coordinate 1,187,378 of OY968771.1, forward strand.
CATGAACCCCTGGACGGACTCGACCGTGCGCATGAGCGAGCCGACCCAGATGCCGAGCCAGATCATCGCGAAACCGAACAACAGCAGCAGCAGGAACGCCAGCACGGCTTCGAGCAGCCCGTTGCGGATGCGCCAGCCGATGAGCAGGCCGGTCACCCCCATCACGGCGATGCCGATGCTGGAGTGGATGAGGCTGGAGATGCTGCGGCCGACCAGCACCGACGACCGCGAGATCGGCAGCGACTTCAGCCGGTCGACGATGCCCTTCTGCAGGTCGTTGGTGAGGCCCATCGCCACGACCGCGGACGAGAAGATCATCGTCTGGACCATGATCCCGGGCAGGAGGAACTCCTTGTACGACACCTCGCCCGGCGGCTGGATCGAGCCACCGAAGACGTAGGCGAACAGCAGGACGAACATCACCGACTGGACGGTGACGTCGAGCAGCATCTCCGGCATCCGCCTGATGTGGATGAGGTTGCGCCAGACCACCGTGCCCGACGCACGCAGCATCGACGGCGGCGCGATCGGTGGGCGGGTGGTGGTGAAGGTGGTGGTCATGACAGGGCCCCTTCCATCTCGTCGATCTCGTCGGAGCCGTCGTCGGTGCCTTCGTGTTCGGCACGGTGACCGGTGAGGTGCAAGAACACGTCGTCGAGACTCGGACGCTTGAGCCCGAGGTCGTCGACCTCGATGCCGCTGCTCTCGAAGAGGCTGCCGATGCGGGACATGTCGCCGAGGCCGTCGGCCTGGGCGGTGAGCCTGCGGGCCGTGGCGTCGACGTACACCTCCGGCGAGCAGGACCGCACGAGCTCCTCGGCCCGCGGCAGGTCGACGGCGTGGGTCAACGTGACGACCACACTGGCGGCGCCGGCCTGGTCCTTGAGCTGGGTGGGCGTGCCGGCCGCGATGACCCGGCCCTTGTCGATGACGACGATGTCGTCGGCGAGGTGGTCGGCTTCCTCCAGGTACTGGGTGGTGAGCAGCAGGGTCGTGCCCTCGCGCACCAGACCCCGCAGCACCTCCCACAGCTCGGTGCGGCTTCGCGGGTCCAGGCCGGTGGTCGGCTCGTCGAGGAACAGGACGGGCGGCGCGGCGATGAGGCTGACGGCGAGGTCGAGCCGCCGTCGCATGCCGCCTGAGTACGTCTTGGCGATGCGGTCGGCGGCCTCCGAGAGCGAGAACCGCTCGAGCAGCTCGTCGGTGCGGTCCCTGATGTACCGCATCGGCAATCCGTAGAGCCGGCCGATCAGCCGCAGGTTCTCGCGCGCGGTGAGGAGCTCATCGACCGTGGCCGCCTGACCGGTGAGGCCCATGCTGCGGCGGACCGCGTCGGGCTCGGTGCGGATGTCGTGCCCGGCCACGCGGCCGGTGCCGCTGGTGGGGACGCTCAAGGTGGTGAGCATCCGGGTCGTGGTGGTCTTGCCGGCGCCGTTGGGGCCGAGCAGGCCGAGCACGGTGCCCTGGGGCACCACGAAGCTGACGCCGTCGACCGCGACGTTGGCTCCGAACTTCTTCACCAGGTCGACTGCCTCGACCGCTGGACCGGCATTCATGTGACCGCCCCCTCCTTCTGTTCGCGCAAGAACAGTACCGCTTTATTCCAACTAGGAATACATCAGTGGGCGGACAGAACTCGTCGAGATCCCGTCACGACAGGCCCTTGCCTCTCCGCTGAGTGGTCCGCTATAATCGAACACAGTTGCGAAGCCGGAAACTGCAGGAGACTTCGCGATCGGCCCCAGGTCCTCCCGTGACATCGCCGGGAAAGCTGCACTGAACCCGTTCCGTTCACTGTGCAGGAGGTGCCCGTGCCGACCATCGTCGACGATTCGCCGGCCGGCGTGCTGGCTGCCGTGCACGAGCTGTTGGACTCCTTGTCGGTGCTGGCCTTCGAGCACGGCACGGGCGCGGAGCGGGCCGAAGTCGCTCAGTCGTGCATGCGATTGAGTGCCCGCGCCCGGGCTTTCGAGCTCGCCGCCACCCGGGCCGTTCACGGCTCCGGCGAGGCCCGGCGGCAGGGTGCGACGTCCACCGGGTCGTTGCTGGCCGGTGGGTTCGGCGGCGACCGGCGGGCCGCGGACCAGTCGGTGCTGCAGGCCGAGCGGCTCGCGTCGGCGTCGCAGACGCAGCAGGCCCTCGCCCACGGTGCGATCTCGGTCAAGCAGTCCGAGCTGATCACCCGCACCCTGGAGCGCCTGCCGGCCGAGGTGACCGAGGTGCAGCGGGAGGCGTGCGAGACGCAGCTGTTGTGCGACGCGCCGACCATGGACCTGAAGGCGCTGGGTCGGCGGGCAGATCGGATCGCCGACGTGTTCGCGCCCGACCGGGTCGACGCGATCGAGAACGACACCGTCGAGCAGCGCGAGAAGAAGGCGTGGGCGGCGACCGAGTTCTGGATGGTCGACCGCGGCGACGGAACCGCCAAGGGCGGGTTCGTCCTCCCGGAGGCGCAAGCCGACATGCTGCGCACCGCCCTCGAAGCCATCTCCGCGCCCCAGGTGCAGAGGAACCAGTCGCCCGACGACGCCGTCCTCGACCAGCGTCCCGGCTACGGCCAGCGGATGGGGTGGGCGTTCGGCACCCTCATCGAGCAGATCCCCGCCGACCGGCTTCCCGACACCGCCGGCGTGGGCGCCATCATCACCGTCAACCTCGACCACGACGTCCTGCTCGACAAGATCGGCACCGCCACGCTCTCCACCGGCACCAAGATCAGCGCCGGACAGGCCCGCCGCATGGCCTGCGAGCTCCGGCTGCTCCCGGCGGTGTTCGGTGGTGCATCGCTACCGCTGGACCACGGCCGAGCCAAGCGGCTCTTCACCGGTCACCAGCGCCGCGCGCAGGCCCACCGCGACCAGGGCTGCGTCTTCCCCGGCTGCGACCGGCCACCACAGTGGTGCGTCGCCCATCACGCGCGACGGCGATGGGCCGACGGCGGCACCACCGACCTCGACGACGGGGTCCTGCTGTGCCCGTTCCACCACCGAGTCCTCCACGACGACGGCTGGGACGTTCGGTTCGCGCCCGATGGCATCCCCGAACTCGTCCCGCCCGTCAGCGTCGACGCGCGCCGCACCCCGCGGCGACACGCCAGATTCACTCGCGCCGCATGACGGGAGAACTCTGCCTTCAGGCGAACTTCTCGCCGTTCTTCGCCTTGTCCAGCAGCAGGGCCGGCGGTTCGAAGTGAGCGCCGTACTTCTGCGCCAGCTCCTGGGCGCGCTCGGTGAACGCCTCGACGCCGATGCGGCCGTCGGCCGCCTCGTAGCCGTTGATGTACTGGATCGCGCCGCCCAGCATCGGCGGGAAGCCGATGCCGAAGATCGAGCCGATGTTGGCATCCGGCACGGTGCGGAGGACGCCCTCCTCGAGGCAACGAACCGTGTCGAGCGACATCACGAACACCAGCCGGTCCTTGATGTCCTGGAAGTCCGGCTGCTCGTCGGCCACGGGGAAGGTCTCGGCCAGACCGGGCCACAGGCCGACGCGCTTGCCGTTCTCGTCGTAGTCGAAGAAGCCCTGGCCGACCAGCTTGCTCGAGCGTCCGAGCTCGATCATCGTGTCGATGACATCCTCGGCGGGCGCCTTCTCCCAGGTGCCACCGTCCGCCTCGACCGCGGTCTTCGCGGCGATGCGGATCTTCTTCATGAGCTCGAGGTTGAGCTCGTCGCTGATCTGCAGGACGCCGACCGGGAAGCCGGCTTGCGTCGCGGCCCGCTCCAGCGAGGAGGGGTTGACGCCCTCGCCGAGCATCGCCAGTCCCTCGTTGATGAAGTGGCCGATGACCCGGCTGGTGAAGAAGCCGCGGCTGTCGTTGACGACGATCGGCGTCTTCTTGATCTGCTGCACGTAGTCGAGCGCGCCGGCGATCGTGGCGTCGTTCGTCTGCTCACCGGCGATGATCTCGACCAGCGGCATCTTGTCGACCGGCGAGAAGAAGTGGATGCCGATGAAGTCGTCGGGACGCTTGACGCCCGCGGCCAGTTCGGTGATCGGCAGCGTCGAGGTGTTGGAGCCGAGCAGCGCGTCCGGCTTGACGATCGGCTCCAGCTCGCCGAAGACCTGGTGCTTCAGGTCGACGGACTCGAAGACCGCCTCCACGACGAGGTCGCACCCTTCGAGGGCGTTGTAGTCGTCCGTCGGCGTGATGCGAGCGAGGAACTCATCGACCTTCTCCTGGGTCGTGCGGCCCTTCTCGAGCTGCTTGGCGAGCAGCTTCTCGCTGTACGCCTTGCCCTTCTCGGCGGCCTCCAGGCTGACGTCCTTGAGGACGACCTCCATGCCGGCCTTCGCCGAGACGTAGGCGATGCCGGCGCCCATCATGCCGGCGCCGAGCACGGCGACCTTGGTGAACTTCTTCGGCTCGATGCCGTCGGGTCGGGAGCCGCCGGCGTTGATCGAGCCGAGGTCGAAGAAGAAGGCCTGCGTCATGTTCTTGAACTGCTGCCCGGTGATCAGCTCCACGAGGTAGCGCGACTCGATGCGCGTGGCGGTCTCGAAGTCGACCTGCGCGCCCTCGACGGCCGCCGACATGATGTTCTTCGGCGCCCGGTAGTCGGCACCCTTGACCTGCTTGCGCAGGTTGGAGGGAAAGGCCGGCAGGAACTGCGCGAGCTTCGGGGACGACGGAGCGCCACCGGGGATCTTGTAGCCCTCGCGGTCCCACGGCTGGCTGGCCGCCTGCTCGTCGGCCTGGACCGACTCGATCCAGGCCTTCGCGGCCGGGAGCAGCTCGTCCTGGGTCGACACGAGGTCGTCGACCAGCCCGGCCTCCTTGGCCTGGGCCGGCTTCATGCGCGGGCCTTGGAGCAGGACGTTCATGAGCGCGTCCTGGAGGCCGAACATGCGGACGGTGCGGGTGACGCCGCCACCGCCGGGCAGCAGGCCGAGGGTGACCTCGGGCAGGCCGATCTCGTAGCCGCCGTCCGCCGCGATGCGGTGATGGCAGGCGAGCGCGATCTCGAGGCCACCGCCGAGGGCGGCCCCGTTGATCGCGGCGACGACCGGCTTGCCGCACGTCTCCAGCTTGCGCAGCGTGGCCTTGATGCTCTCGATGTTCTCGAAAATGTCCTCGGCTGTCGGCGGGCGTCGCCTGCGTCATCAGCTTGAGGTCGCCGCCGGCGAAGAACATCGACTTCTTGCCCGAGGAGACGATGACGCCCTTGATGGCGTCGGCATCCGCGGCGATCTCGTCGACGAGCTGGTTGACGGCCTGCTCCATGCCGTCGCGATACGCCTGGTTCATCGTGTTGGCGTTCTGCGAGGGATCGTCGATGACGAGGTTGACGATTCCGTCGGCCTTCTCGTAGCGAACGGCTGAAGTGCTCACACTGGTTCCTTCGATGTCTGCCCGGCGGGGGTGCCGGGCCACGGGCGGCAAGGTTGAGTTGAGGGGAGGGTGCTTAGAGGCGCTCGACCACGGTGGCGATGCCCATGCCGCCGCCGACGCAGAGCGTGGCGAGGCCGTACTTCTTGTCCCGACGCTCGAGCTCGTCGATCAGCGTGCCGAGGATCATCGCGCCGGTGGCACCGAGCGGATGGCCCATGGCGATGGCCCCGCCGTTGACGTTGGTCTGGTCGTGCGGGTAGTCGCCGAGGTCGCGCATGAGCTTCATGGCGACGGCGGCGAAGGCCTCGTTGATCTCGATGAGGTCGATGTCCTCGACCGACATGCCGGCCTTGGCGAGCGCCTTGCGGCTGGCCGGGGCCGGGCCGGTGAGCATGATCGTGGGCTCGGACCCGCTGACCGCGGTGGCGAGGATGCGTGCGCGCGGGGTGAGGCCGTGGGTCTGGCCGGCCTGCTCCGAGCCGACGAGCACGAGGGCCGCACCGTCGACGATGCCGGAGCTGTTGCCGGCGTGATGGACGTGGTTGATCTTCTCGACGTGGTGGTACTTCTCCAGCGCCACCGAGTCGAAGCCACCGAAGTCACCGATGCCTTCGAACGACGGGGCCAGGCCGGACAGGCTCTCGACCGTGGTGCCCTCGCGCACGAACTCGTCGTGGTCGAGGATCGTCAGACCGTTCTCGTCCGTGACCGGGATGACCGACTTGCTGAAGTAGCCGTTGGCGATCGCCTTGGCGGCGCGCGCCTGGGACTCCGCGGCGAACGTGTCGACGTCCTCGCGGCTGAAGCCCTCGATGGTGGCGATCAGGTCGGCGCCGATGCCCTGGGGCACGAAGTCGGTGGCGAACGCGGTGTCCGGGTCCATCGCCCAGGCGCCACCGTCGGACGCCATCGGCACGCGGCTCATCGACTCGACGCCACCGGCGAGGATGAGGTCCTCCCAGCCGGAGCGCACGCGCTGCGACGCCTGGTTGACGGCCTCGAGTCCGGAGGCGCAGAAGCGGTTCAGCTGCACGCCGGCCACGGTGTCCGGCAGGCCCGAGGCGAGCGCCGCGGTCTTGGCGATGTCGGAGCCCTGGTCGCCCACCGGCGAGACGACGCCGAGCACGACGTCCTCGACGCCGCTCGGGTCGAGGCTGGGGTTGCGCTTCTGGATCTCCTGGATCAGGCCGGTGACGAGGGAGATGGGCTTCACCTCGTGCAGGGAGCCGGTCTTCTTGCCGCGCCCACGCGGGGTGCGGATGGCGTCGTAGACGAAAGCCTCGGTCATGTCATGGTCCTCGCAGACGGGTTGGGCATGCCCTCCGATTGTGACACCATCACTGTCAGAGTGGTAGACGGGGTCCTGTGGAACTGGTCACGCGGAGGTGACATGACGGTCCAGGTCGAGACGCTGAGCGTCGAGCAGCTGGCGGCGCGAGTCGGCATGACCGTGCGCACCGTGCGCTTCTACGCCGGTCGTGGCCTCATCCCGCCGCCGCGCCGCGAGGGCCGCAACGGCTACTACGGTCCCGACCACCTGGCCCGGCTCGAGCTCGTCCGTGAGCTGCAGGCTCACGGGTTCACCCTGTCGGCGATCGAGGGCTACCTCGACAAGATCCCCTCCGGTGCCACGCCGGCGGAGGTGGCGTTGCACCGCACGCTGCTCGCGCCGTGGGCACCGGACCTGCCCGAAACGGTGTCGCGCGACGAGCTCGACACCCGCTCCGGTCGACGCCTCGTCGACGACGACATCGAGCTGCTCGTCGCCATCGGCGTCGTCGAGCCGACACCGACCGAGGACGTCTTCCAGCTCGCCCCGGCGCACCTGGCCCTCGGCATCGCCTTCCTCGACCTCGGGCTGCCCACGGAGGCAGCCCTCGCCACCCGCAAGATCTTCACCCAGCACGGGCGGGCAATCGCCGAGGAGATGACCGAGGTCTTCCGCACGCAGGTCTGGCCGCATCTGCGCGAGTCCGAGCTGCCACCGGAGGACATGACCGCGATGATCGAGCGGTTCAAGCCGCTCACCGTGCAGGCACTCGTGACGGCCTACGAAGAGGCGGTCGATGAGTCCAAGCGGGCGACGGTGCGCAAACGCACCTGACCGGCATCGGTCCAGACGTCTGGCCGTGGTTGCGTCCGCGTATCCGCTGGTGAGACTCCTGTTGCTGGACCCCCTCGGTGCTTGGGCGTAACGTGCCGCGAAGGGCGAAAAGGAGACTGACATGGTCGAGGTGATGGAGTCGGTGTCCGTGGCCGCCGACGCGAGTGCAGCATGGGACATGATCGGACAGCCGGGCTCACTGGCGCAGTGGCATCCCGCCGTGGACAGCTCGGAGACCGAGGGCGACGCGCGGCACCTGGTCCTCGGCGACGGCGGTCGGATCGAGGAGCGGATCACCGATCGGTCGGAGCGTTCCTACAGCTATGAGATCGTCGAGGGCGTCCTCCCCGTGAGCGGCTACGCGTCTCGCCTGTCGGTCGAGCCGTCCGGACAGGGTTCGACCATCAGCTGGTCGGGCACCTTCGAAGCAGCGGGCGTGCCTGAGCCCGACGCCGAGGAGCTCATCGCCGGCATCTTCCGCGCCGGGCTCGACGCGGTCGCGCAACAGCTGAGCTGACGCCGAGGTCGCGGCTACAAGCCCATCGTGCGACCGACGATCTCCTTCATGACCTCGGTCGTGCCGCCGTAGATCGTCTGGATCCGGGTGTCGAGGTACGCCTTGGAGATGCGGTACTCCGACATGTAGCCGTAGCCGCCGTGCATCTGCAGGCAGGTGTCGGCGGTGCGCTTCTGCAGCTCGGTGGTCCACCACTTGCCCATCGCGGCATCGGCCACGGTGAGGTTGCCCGCGACGAGCTCCATGATCGAGCGGTCGACGAAGACCTGGGCGATCTGTTGCTCGGTCTCGAGCTCGGCCATGGTGAACCGGGTGTTCTGGAATGAGCCAATCGGCTTGCCGAACGCCTTGCGCTCCTTCACGTACTCCAGCGTCATGTCGATCATGTACCGGGTGGCGGCCGCGGCGATCACCGAGATGATCAGCCGCTCCTGCGGCAGGTTCTCCATGAGGTGGACGAAGCCCTGGTTCTCCTCGCCGAGCAGGTTGGTCGCCGGCACCCGCACGTTGTCGAAGAACAGCTCGGCGGTGTCCTGGGCCTTCAGGCCGATCTTGTCCAGGTTCCGGCCGCGCTCGAATCCCTCCGCGCCGCGCTCGACCACGATCAGCGAGAAGCCCATGGCGCCGGCGTCCGGGTTGGTCTTGCACACGACGATGACGAAGTCGGCGTTGATGCCGTTGGTGATGAACGTCTTGGCGCCGTTGATGACGTACTCCTCGACCCCGTCGGCACCGGTCACGCGCTTCGCCGTCGTCTGGATGCCCTGCAGGTCCGAACCGGTGCCCGGTTCGGTCATGGCGATGGCGGTGATCATCTCGCCGCTGCAGAACGCGGGGTACCAACGCTTCTTCTGCTCCTCGGTCGCGTACCGCTGCAGGTAGCCGGAGACGAGGTCGGTCTGGATGCCGAAGCCCACGCCGCTGCCACCCACGCGGGTGATCTCCTCGGCGAGGACGGCGTTGAAGCGGAAGTCGTCGATGCCACCGCCGCCGTACTCCTCCGGCATCATGAAACCGAGCAGGCCGAGGCCGCCGGCCTTGGTCCAGAGCTCGCGGGGAACGATCGAGTCCTTCTCCCACTGCTCGTGGTTCGGGGCGATCTCCTTCTCGCAGAAGGTGCGCACCGTGTCGCGGAAGGCGTCGTGATCGGCCTCGAAGATGTTGCGCTCCATGCTGTGCCTCTCAGTCGTTCTGCACGGCGATGCCGTCCAGGATCAGGGCGTCGACGTCGGCGACGCCCCACGCCGTCAGGGCGGCCCTGGTGTCGGCTCCCGGTCTCGCCGGTGGGGTGCTCAAGGTCGTCGGCGTGGCCGAGAACCGCGGCGCCGGCGCCGGCTGGGTCAGGCCGTCGCGCTCGACGTAGGTGCCGCGTGCGACGTTGTGCGGGTGCTCGTAGGCCTCACCCAGCGGCACGACCGGGACGACGCACGCGTCGCTTCCGTCGAAGACCTCGACCCACTCGGCCTGGGTGCGCTGGGCGAAGATCTCGGCGAGCACCTTGCGCAGCGCCGGCCACTCGCGCAGGTCGTGGCGGTCGGGCAGGTCTGCCTCGGAGCCCGATGCCGCGAGCAGGTCGCGCATCACGGCGTAGAACCGCGGCTCGAGCGCGCCGACCGACATCCAGCGCCCGTCGGAGGTCTCATAGACGTCGTAGAACGGGGCCGCGCTGCCGAGCAGGCTGGTGCCTCGACGGCCGTCCCACACGCCGGCTTGCTGCATGGTGACGGCCATGGCCAGCAGGTGCGCGACGCCGTCGGTGATCGCCGCGTCGACGACCTGGCCGACGCCGCTGGAGCGGGCGTGCGTGAGGGCGGCGAGCACGCCGGCGACGAGGTAGAGCGAGCCGCCGCCGAAGTCGCCGAGCAGGTTCTGGGGAAAGGCCGGGGCCTCGTCGGCGCGACCGAGCGGGTCGAGGCCGCCGGCGACCGAGATGTAGTTGATGTCGTGGCCGGCGGTGTGGGCGAGCGGGCCGTCCTGGCCCCAGCCGGTCATGCGGCCGTAGACCAGGCGCGGATTCCGCTCCAGGCAGACGTCCGGACCGAGCCCGAGTCGTTCGGTGACCCCGGGCCGGAGGCCCTCGATGAGGATGTCGGCACGCTCGACGAGGTCGAGGACGAGCTCGACACCGCGCGGCCGACTTGAGGTCGATCACGACATTGGGACGGCCCCGCATGAGGATGTCGCGGTCGGCCGGCACGACCTGCAGGGCGCCGCCGTCCGGGCGGTCGACCCGGATGACGTCCGCGCCGAGGTCGGCCAGCATCATCGCCGCGAACGGGCCCGGGCCGATGCCGGCCAGCTCGACCACGCGCACGCCCGCCAGCGGGCCAGAGTGGGGAAGATCCGTCACCCGGGAATTGTGACAGTGTTGGTGTCACGATTGTCAAGTGGGGTGCCTCACATCCCGTGACCGGAGCGGGCCGAACGTGACATTATCAATGTCACGTTCATCGTGCCGGCCGCCGAGGCCGGCACACTGCCGAAGGGCTCCTGCATGCTCCCCGACCTCGTGTTCACCCGCCGTGGATCCGGTCCGCCGCTCGTGCTGCTGCACGGCATCGGCCACCGCCGCGAGGCATGGAACCCGGTCATCGACCAACTCGCGGAGCACTTCGACGTCATCGCGCCGGACCTGTCCGGGTTCGGACAGTCGCCCGCCTTCGCCGGCGGGGTGTCGTACACGATGGAGAACGCCTCTGACCACCTGGCCGATCAGTTCGCCGACTGGGGCATCGTCAAGCCGCACGTCGTCGGCAACTCCCTCGGTGGAGCGATCGCGCTCGAGCTCGGCGCCCGCGGACTCGTCTCGTCGGTCACCGCGCTGAGCCCGGCCGGGTTCTTCGGCCACGTAGGCCGCCTGCAGGCCCTCGTCCCCTTGGTCACCCTGCGCGTTCTCGCCCTCATCACGCCCAAGCCGGTGCTGCGGTTCCTGGCCGGCCGGGAGTGGGGCCGACGGCTGAGCGGCTGGATGCTGTACGCGCATCCGGAGCGCCACACCGCCGAGGAGACGTACGGCGACTCGCTCGCCCTCAAGCACGCGACCGCGTTCGAGCGGACGGCGATGTCCGGCGTCACCTATTCGTTCGACCGCCAGGTCCCGGTGCCGACCACGATCGCGTGGGCCGTCAAGGACCGCATCCTCCCGTACGCCCAGTCGAAGACCGCGCGCGAGCGCCTGCCACACGCCCGGCACGTCGACCTGCCGGCCTGCGGCCACGTGCCGATGGCCGACGATCCGGAGCTCATCGTCCGCGTCATCATGCAGACCGTCGCGGGCGCCGAGCGCGCCGACGCCGCCTAGGCCCAGGGTGCGCGGGTGACGTACGACGGGTCCAGGTCGCGCGCCCGGGGGCACCCCAGCAGGGCCAGGGTGGAGTCGAGCTCGGCCAGCAGCTGACGCATCACGGCCTCGGCTCCGGCTTGGCCGCCGTGGGCCAACCCCCACAGCAGCGGCCGCCCGACGAGCACGGCATCCGCGCCGAGAGCGAGCGCCTTCGCGACGTCCCACCCGCGTCGGATCCCGCCGTCGACGAGGACGTCGATCCGGTCGCCGACGACGTCGACGATCGGCGGCAGGGCGTCGGCACCGGAGAGCACGGTGTCGAGCTGTCGGCCGCCGTGGTTCGAGACGATGACCGCCGCCGCTCCGGCCGAGACGGCCAGACGGGCGTCCTCGGGCCGGAGGATGCCCTTGATCAGCAGCGGCATCCCGGTGGTGTCGGCGAACTCGGCGATGTCGTCCCAGGTGAGCGTGGGGTCGTGCTGGGCGAACAGCTCCTCGGTCGACATCGGGGCGCCGCCCGGGTTGACGGCCACCGGGTGCGACACCGCGAACCCGGTGCGCCGGTCGCGCTCGCGCCACCCGCCGAGCGGGAAGTCGACCGTGATCACCAGTGCCTCGTAGCCGCTCTCGCGGGCCTGGGCCACGAGGTCGAGGGAGATCTGCCGGTCGCGGAAGACGTAGAGCTGGAACCATCGCCGGGCGTCCGGCGCCGCCGCCGCGACGTCGGCCGGGCTGGTGGTGGTCTGCGAGGACAGGACGAAGGTGCTGTCGGTGGCCGCCGCTGCGCGAGCCAGGCCGGACTCGCCCTCCTCGTGGGCGTGCCGCTGGTAGGCCATCGGGGCGACGACGATCGGGTGCGGCAGCGTGCCGCCGAGCAGCGGGACGCCGAGGTCGCGCTCGCCGACGTCGACGAGCACGCGGGGCAGGAGCGCCAGCCGGGACCAGGACGCCTCGTTGTCGCGCAGCGTGATCTCATCGCCCGCGCCCCCCGCGAAGTAGCCGTGCGCACCCTCGCCCAGCAGGCCGATCAGCTCGGACTCGTCCATGCGGCCACGCTAGCCGGTGGCGTGCTCCTGACTCCGTGACTATGCAATCGGTTGCATAGCAACTCGTTGCATAGTACGCTCGCCGACCATGGCGCTGGAGCACGCGATCCTCGTCTCGCTCGCGGAACGATCGGCGAGCGGGTACGAGCTGGCACGCCGGTTCGACGCGTCCATCGGGCACTTCTGGAAGGCCAGCCACCAGCAGATCTACAAGGTGCTGGGCCGGATGGAGTCCGACAAGCTCGTCGAGTCCAACCTCGTCGCGCAAGCCGGGCGGCCGGACAAGAAGGTCTACGCCATCACGGCCGACGGCCACCGTCAGCTCACGACCTGGCTCGCCACGCCGACCCCGCCGGAGGGCCTGCGCAGCGAGTTCGCGGTCAAGCTCCGCGCCCTGCACCTCGGCGACCGCGACACCCTCGTCGGGCAGGTGCGCCGCCGCCGCGACGAGCACGCCGCCCGGCTCGCGGAGTACGAGAAGAGCGCCGAGAAGTTCTACCCCCACCCGTCCGACCTCACCGAGGATCAGGTCGGTCCCTATCTGGTGCTGCGCGGCGGGCTACGGGCCGAGACCGGCGCCATCGAGTGGTGCGATGAGATCCTCCAACACCTGGAAGGCACGAGATGAAGGCGTTCCGAGCGGCCGTCGAGGCCGGCGACTTCGAGTCCATCGGTGACCTGCTGGCCGACGACGTCGTGTTCCGCAGCCCGGTCGCCTTTCGGCCCTACGAGGGCCGACCGATCGTCCACGCCATCCTGCGCGGAGTGTCCCGCGTCTTCGAGGACTTCCGCTACGTCGATGAGATCGACGGCGGCGGCACGAGCGCCCTCGTCTTCGAGACCCGAGTCGGCGACGTCACCGTCCACGGTTGCGACTTCATCCGCGTGGGCGACGACGGGCTCATCGGCGAGCTGACCGTCATGGTGCGCCCCTTGTCGGCAGCCCAGGCGGTCGCAGAGGCCATGGGTGCCCAGTTCGACCGGATCCAGACCGAGGCCCTCGCGGCCATGGAGGCGTGATGTCCAGCTCCCCGTACCCACACCTGCTCGAGCCGCTCGACCTGGGCCACACCACGCTGCGCAACCGCGTGATCATGGGCTCGATGCACACCGGCATGGAGGACCGCGCCAAGCACCTGCCGGAGCTCGCCGCCTACTTCGCCGAGCGCGCCGAGGGCGGCGTGGCCCTGTCGGTCACCGGCGGCTACGCCCCCAACTGGCACGGCTGGCTGCTGCCGTTCGGCTCGCTGATGACGAGCGCGAAGCTCGCCGACAAGCACCGCATCGTCACCGACGCCGTGCACGAGCACGACGGCAAGATCGCCCTGCAGATCCTGCACGCGGGCCGCTACGGCTACCACCCGTTCAAGCGCGCCGCATCCGCCCGGAAGTCGCCCATCACCCCGCTCGGTCGGCCGAAGGCGATGTCGACCAAGGAAGTCGACCAGACCGTCGACGACTTCGCCGCCACCGCCAAGCTCGCCCGCCGCGCCGGCTACGACGGCGTGGAGATCATGGGGTCGGAGGGCTACCTGATCAACCAGATGCTTGCCGCCCGCACGAACAACCGCACCGATCGCTGGGGCGGCTCGGCGGAGAACCGGATGCGGTTCCCGGTCGAGATCGTCGAGCGCGTCCGCGAGGCCGTGGGCGACGACTTCATCGTCATGTACCGGATGAGCCTGCTCGACCTCGTCGACGACGCCCAGAGCTGGGACGAGACCGCCGAGCTCGCCCGGCGCATCGAGGCCGCCGGCGCGTCCATCATCAACACCGGCATCGGCTGGCACGAGGCGCGCATCCCGACCATCGTCACCTCCGTGCCTCGCGCCGCCTTCGCGTGGACCACGGCGAAGCTCAAGGGCGTCGTCGACGTGCCGGTGGTGGCGTCGAACCGGATCAACACCCCCGAGGTGGCCGAGCAGATCCTCGCCGACGGCCAGGCCGACCTCATCTCGATGGCGCGGCCGCTGCTGGCGGACTCCTTCTTCGTGCAGAAGGCCGAGGAAGGCCGTGCCGACGAGATCAACACCTGCATCGCCTGCAACCAGGCCTGCCTCGACCACACGTTCGTGAATCAGCGGGCCACCTGCATGCTCAACCCGCGTGCCGGGCGCGAGACCGAGCTCGTGCTGCTGCCGACCCGCGCGGCCAAGCGCATCGCCGTCGTCGGCGCCGGCCCGGCCGGCCTGGCCGCGGCCAGCGAGCTGGCGCACCGCGGCCACCAGGTCGAGCTGTTCGAGTCCGAGCCGGAGATCGGCGGACAGTTCCGGCTGGCCATGCAGATCCCGGGCAAGGAGGAGTTCGCCGAGACGCTCCGCTACTACACCCGCCGGCTCGAGCTCGGCGGCGTCAAGCTGCACCTCGGCCGGCGCGCCACGGTCGACGACCTGACCGGCGGGGGTTCCGGGCCACAGGCGTCAGGCGGCGCGGCCTTCGACGACGTCGTCATCGCCACCGGCGTGGTGCCACGCATCCCCGCACTGCCCGGCATCGACCATCCGAAGGTCGTCAACTACCAGCAGGTCATCCGCGAGCGCGCGCCCGTCGGCGACCGCGTGGCCGTGATGGGAGCGGGCGGTATCGGCTTCGACCTCTCCGAGTTCCTGCTCCATGACATCGATGAGTCGCTCGAGCACTGGATGGAGCGCTGGGGCGTCTCCGACTCCGAGGACGACCGAGGCGGACTCACGACCAAGGTGCAGGCGCCGCCGCGTCGTCAGATCCACCTGCTGCAGCGCAAGTCCTCGAGCCTCGGCAAGGGCCTGGGCAAGACCTCCGGGTGGGTGCACCGCACCACCTTGAAGGACTCCGGCGTGGAGATGGTGCCGGGAGTCTCGTACGAGCGCATCGACGACGACGGGCTGCACATCACCGTGTCGTCCGGGGACGGGGAGCCCGAGCCGCGCGTGCTCGACGTCGACACGATCGTCCTGTGCACCGGCCAGGAGTCGGTGCGCGACCTGGCCGAGCCGCTCGAGGCGGCCGGTGTCTCAGTCCACGTCATCGGCGGCGCCGACGTCGCGGCCGAGCTCGACGCGAAGCGGGCCATCAAGCAGGCCACCGAGCTCGCGGCCCGGTTGTAGCCGACCGTGCACTGCGGCCCGGGAATGGGGCGACCACGCGCCGGGTTGAACCGTTGACGTGAGCCATCTTCCCGTCACCCGAGCGTCCGTGGGCCTGCGGAGCGCGCGCGGGCCGGTGCTCATGGCGGTGATGCTCTCCACGGCCCTCGTGGCCATCGACGCGACCATCCTCGCCACCGCGGTGCCGGCCCTCGTGAGCGACCTCGGCGGGTTCTCGCAGTTCCCGTGGCTGTTCTCGATCTACCTGCTGGCGCAGGCCGTGTCCGTGCCCATCTACGGCAAGCTGTCCGATCTCGTCGGACGCAAGCCGGTGATGCTGGCCGGCATCGCGCTGTTCGTGCTCGGCTCGGTGCTGTGCGGCCTGGCGTGGAACATGCCGGCGCTCATCGTGTTCCGGGCCGTCCAGGGCCTGGGGGCCGGCGCCATCTTCCCCATGGCGATGACGATCATCGGCGACCTCTACACCCTCCGCGAGCGCCCCACCGTGATGGGCTACACCGCCGCCGTCTGGGGCCTGTCCTCCATCATCGGGCCGACCATCGGCGGCGTGTTCGCCGACTACCTGACGTGGCGCTGGATCTTCTTCATCAACATCCCGGTCGGCATCGCCGCCGCCGTCACGCTGTGGCGACGCTTCGACGAGAGCGTCGAGCGCCGGCGCCACCGCATCGACTTCGCCGGCGCCGGCCTGCTCGCGGTCGGCGGGTCGCTGCTCGTGCTCGGCCTGCTCGAGGGCGGCATCGCCTGGGCCTGGGACTCCCCCGCGAGCATCGGCGTCCTCACCAGCGCCGGGGTGCTCCTCGTCGCGTTCGGTTTGGTCGAGCGGCGAGCGGCCGAGCCCATCCTCCCGCTGTGGATCTTCGGGCATCGGATCCTCAACGGCACCAACGCGGCCAGCCTGGTCGTCGGTGTGCTGCTGATCGGACTGGTGTCGTACGTCCCGGTCTATGCACAGGGCGTGCTCGGATCGTCCGCACTCGTCGCCGGGTTCGCCGTGGCCGCGATGACCATCGGCTGGCCCATCTCGGCCGCTCTCTCCGGGCGCCTGTACCTGCGGATCGGGTTCCGCGACACCGGCTTCGTCGGCGGCACCCTCCTGCTCATCGGCACCGGACTGCTGCTCACCGTCGGGGTCGACAGCACGGTGTTCCACCTCGCGACGGCGTCCTTCTTCGTCGGCCTCGGCCTCGGCCTGATCGCTTCGCCGACCCTCGTGGCGGCCCAAGCGTCGGTCGGTTGGGAGACCCGCGGCGTCGTCACCGGGACCAACCTGTTCGCCCGGTCGGTGGGCAGCGCCGTGGGCGTCGCGGTGTTCGGCGCGGTCGCCAACGCCGCGGTCGCCGGCCGCGGCGGCGACGTCAGCGGTGACCTCGACCAGCTGCCGACCGCGATCCTCCACCCGGCGCTCCACAACGTCTTCGTCGGATCGGCTCTGGCCGCCGTCGTGATGCTGCTCGCCCTCACGATCGTGCCGCGCCGGCTGGATTTCAGCGCGGACGCGCCCCCGACGCCCTAACATCGCGCTCGTGAGCGAGCCCGCGGACACCCGCACCAGCACCGGCGACACCGTCGCCGCCTGGCTGCTGTACGCGTTGCAGCTCGGGTACGAGCTGCTGCTCTTCCTCTTCCTCGTGGCCTCGGTCATGGCCGGCGACGCCTGCGGGACCGGGATCGCCGAACCGCGCATCTGCAGCGGCATGTACTTCGCGACGATCTTCTACGGGTTCGCGGCGGTGCTGCTGATCGGGGCGGTCGCGGTGCCGGTGCTGATCATCCGGGCGGACCGACGGCGCTGGCTCCGGCCGGTCGTCGGCATGCTGGCCCTGACGGTGGCCGCGATCGCCTACCTCCTGCTCGTGAGCCGGTGAGCACCCACGTCATCCTGCTGCGCGCCGTGAACGTCGGCGGCGCGAAGCTGCCGATGGCCGAGCTGCGCGAGCTGGCCACCGACCTCGGCGCCACTGACGTCGCCACGTTCATCGCCTCGGGCAACCTGCTGTGCACCCCACCCACGGACGCCGCAGCCTTCGCGTCGGCACTCGAGCGGGCCGTCGAGAAGAGGTTCGGCTTCTTCCGCGAGTGCATCGTCCGGACGCCCGCGGAGCTGACCGCGGCACGAGCCGCCTACCCGTTCGACGTCGACGACCCCACGAACGGGCACATCGCCTTCCTGCTCGAACGGCCGACCGAAGCGGCGATCGCGACGGCTCGCGACCTCGAGACCGGCGCCGACCAGTGGGAGGTGGTCGGCCGGGAGTGGCACATCCGCTACGACCACGGCGCGGGCCGGTCGGACATGAAGACCGCAGCGATCGGCAGGGCCCTCGGCGTGCCCAGCACGTCCCGCAACCTCCGCACGGTCGAGAAGCTGATCGAGCTGACCTCGGAGTAGATTCTCGGCGTTCATCGGAGCTGGCCCGAGCGGTCACCGACGCACCGCGGGAGCAGGACGTCCTGCGAGGGCCGACCTAGGCTGGTGGGGTGCAGCCCGACCCTGACCACCTGGAGCGCATGCGCACCGTGCTCGGCGAGCGGCGCTGGCTGGTGCTCACCGGCGCCGGGGTGTCGACCGATTCCGGCATTCCCGACTACCGGGGCCCGAACGCTCCTGCACGCACCCCCATGACGTACCAGGAGTTCGTCGCCGGGCCCGCCGCCCAACAGCGCTACTGGGCCCGCGCCCACCTCGGCTGGGGTCGGATGCGCGGCGCCGAGCCGAACGCCGCGCACCACCTGCTCGTCGAGCTGGAGGCCGAGGGCCGCCTGTCCGGCCTCATCACGCAGAACGTCGACGGGCTGCACCGGCGGGCCGGGCATCGCGACCTGGTCGAGCTGCATGGTCGCCTCGACCGCGTCGTCTGCCTCGACTGCGGAGCACGCACGGCGCGGACCCGGGTCCACCGCCGGCTGGACGAGCTGAACCCGGACTGGAACCACGTGGCACCTGTCGCCCCAGACGGTGATGTCGTGCTCGAGACGACCGACGGGTTCGTGGTCGTGTCGTGCGAGCGGTGTGGCGGCCGCCTCAAGCCGGACGTGGTCTTCTTCGGGGAGAACGTCCGCAAGGAGACCGTCGAGCACTGCTACCGGCGCACCGACGCGGCCGAGGCCCTCGTGGTGCTCGGGTCCTCGCTGCAGGTGATGTCGGGGCTCCGGTTCGTGCGCCGCGCCCGCGCGAACGGCATCCCGATCGTCATCGTCAACCGTGGCGCAACGCGCGGCGACGACCTGGCCGACCTTCGCGTCGACGGCGGGTGCGCCGAAACGCTGTCCGCCTTCCTGAGGTTGCCGGCTTCCATCCCGTAGTTTCGACTCGTGACCGAGACTCCTGTTCCGCCGCCCCCGCCGCCACCGCCGCCCAGCATCCCGCCGCCGACGGCCGGCTACCCGGTGAGCCTCGCCTTCGACGCGCCGGGGAAGATCGCCCGCTGGCGCCCGCTCCTGCACTGGCTGCTGGCGATTCCCCATTTCGTGATCCTGTACGTCATCGGGATCGTGGCCTACGTCATCGTCGTCATCGCCTGGTTCTCCGGCGTCTTCACCGGCCGGATCCCCGACGGCCTGCTGAAGCCACTGGTGATGTACCAGCGGTACAACGTCCGGGTGTCGGCGTACCTGCTGTTCCTCCGGGAGGAGTACCCACCGTTCGCCTTCGACGGCGCCTTCGCCGACCCGGGCGACTACCCGGGCCTGCGGCTGGACGTGGCACCGGACGTAGACGGGCGCAACCGGCTGACCATCTTCTTCCGGTACTTCATGGTCATCCCGCACTTCGTCGTGCTGTCCTTCGTGATGATCGCGGCCTTCGCCGTGATCGTCATCGGATGGTTCGCGGTGATCATCCTGGGCCGGTGGCCGGCCGGCCTGGAGGGCTTCGTCGTCGGCGTGGTGCGCTGGAGCACGCGCCTGAACGCCTACTTCTACCTGCTCACCGACGAGTACCCGCCGTTCAGCCTCAGCTGAGCTGGCGCAGGCGAACGGTCTCGGGCAACCGGGCGAGCTCGGCGAGCACGTCGTGGCCGACCTCGGCACCGACGTCGCTGACGACGTAGCCGATCTCGCCCCGGGTGGCCAGCGACTGGGCCTCGATGTTCACGCCGTGGTCGCCCATGATCGCGTTCAGCGTGGCCAGCACGCCCGGCGCGTTGTGGTGGACGTGTGCGAGGCGGTGCCGGGTGGTGTCGACCGGGAGGTTGATCTCGGGCATGTTGACACTCAGCGACGTGCCGCCGAAGGAGGCGTACGACCGGAGCTTCGAGGCGACGAAGCGGCCGATGTCCTGCTGCGCCTCCTCGGTGGAGCCGCCGACGTGCGGCGTGAGGATGACGTTGCGCAGGCCGCGCAGCTCGCTCTCGAACGGGTCGCCCTGCCGCTTCGGCTCCACCGGGAACACGTCCACGGCGGCGCCGGCGATGTGGCCGGACTCGATGTGCGCCCGCAACGCCTCCTGGTCGACGGCGATGCCGCGCGAGAGGTTGAGGAACAGCGAACGCGGCTTCATCAGGCTCATCTGCTCCTCGCCGAAGAGCCCGGCGTTGCCCGGGCGTCCGTCGACGTGCAGCGAGACGACGTCGGCCTCGGCGAGCAGCTCCTCCAGCGTCGAGCACCGACGGGCGTTGCCGAGCGCGAGCTTGTCGTCGATGTCGTAGAAGATGACCCGGAGCCCCAGGGCCTCGGCGATCACCGACAGCTGGCTGCCGATGTTGCCGTAGCCCACGATGCCGAGCGTGCGGCCGCGGATCTCGTGGCTGCCGGCGGCCGACTTGTTCCAGATGCCGGCGTGCATGTCGGTCGACTTCTCGTGCAGGCGGCGGGCCAGCGAGATGATCTCGGCGATCGCCAGCTCCACCACCGAGCGGGTGTTGGAGTACGGCGCGTTGAACACGGCGACGCCCTGCCGCGTGGTGGCCGGCAGGTCGATCTGGTTGGTGCCGATGCAGAACGCGCCGACGGCCAGCAGGTCCGGAGCCGAGGCCAGAACCTTCTCGGTGATGTACGTGGTGGAGCGGATGCCCAGCAGGTGCACGCCCTGCACGGCGTCAACGAGCTCGTCCTCGTCGAGGGCGCGATCAAGTGTGTCGACCTGATAGCCCTTGCCGCGCAGGAACGATGCGCCGTCGGCGTGGATGTTCTCCAGCAGCAGCACCCGCACATCGGCGTCTTCGATGCGGGCGGTCGGAAAGAGGGTCGTGGGGGTCATCGTCATCATCGTCATGGTGGGGGTCTCCGTCAGCGACGTGTGTTGCCGACAGGGCCCAGGCGAACGGTCCCGTGGTCACGGTCGTCGCGTGCTCCCCGGTGGTAGCCACCTCAACGCCAGTCGCACCCGACCCCTCAAGTCTACCGGCGGGCCGGGGTGCGGCCCTCGGTGACTCACAGGCTGGAACGCCGCGGCCCCCTGGTCGCGTCCCCGTCGTCGATGATGGCGTCGAGCTCGATCTCCACCTTCCAGCGCGGGTCGAGCAGGCCCGCGACGACGAGCATCGTGCTCGCCGGGCGGATGTCGCCGAAGATCTCGCCGTGCACCGCCCCGACCACGTCGGCGTCGGCGGTGTCGACGATGTACTGCCGGGTGCGGACGACGTGCCGGGCGCTGCCGCCCAGCTCGGTCAGGGCGGCCAGCGCGATGTGCCAGCAGCGGCGGGCCTGCTCGGCCGCGTCCGGCTCGACGTGGTCGCCGGGCCATACCGGCGCCGTGCCCGACACCGCGACGAGCCGACCGTCGCGCACGGCGCGGCTGAACCCGATGCTGTCCTCATAGGACGAGCCGGACCGGCTGTGCTGCCGGCTCATGACGGGCGTGGACGGTCGAGGTTGGCCAGCCGAACCTGCCCTTGGGCGATGAGGCGCCCGTCCTGGCTGACGGAGTCGACGTGCCAGAGCTGCTGGCTGCGGCCGCGGTGGACCGGCGTGGCGGTGACCGTGATCGTGTCGCCGACCTCGGCCTGGCGGAGGAAGTCGCAGATGTTGTTCGTGCCGACGACCATGCCCTGGTCGCCGAGCCACGTCGCACCGGCCAGGCTCGCCGCCGACTCGTGGACGACGCAGTAGATCCCGCCGTGCGGCAGACCGTACTGCTGCAGGTGCTGCGCGCCGATCGTGAAGCGCATGACCACCTGATCGGCGGTCGTCTCGACGCGCTCCACCCCGAGGCGCTCCTCCAGTCCCTCCATCAGGTTCATGCGCCGACCCTATGGGGCGGTCCCCGGCGGTCACTAGGCTGGGGCGCACGATGGCGACCTTCTCGTCGGCGGATTCCGGCTGGCGGCGCGGTAGCGGCTACGAGCGAAGGTGGAGCGGACGGCTGGATTTGAACCAACGTCTTCGACCTGGAAGGTCGCTGTTCTGCTATTGAACTACGTCCGCACGGCCATGTGCGCGGCCAGCGTAGCGCCTGTGCGCGGCGGCGCATGTTCACGCTCAGCGGAACGCTGACCGGCCGCTGCGGCGCAGGTGCGGCATACCATCGAAGGCATGCCTCGTCCGAGCACGGCCGTGACGCACCTGAGTGCCGAAGAGCTCGCCGCCGGCGACCCGGTGCTCGGCCGTGTCGCGGCCCTGCTGCGTCCCTATCGGGTCAAGATCGCGCTGGTCGGCATCGCCGTCATCACCGCGGCCACCCTCAACTCGATCGTCCCGTTCCTGACCAAGGCGGTCTTCGACGACGCCCTGTTCCCGCGCACCGGTGGACCGGATCTGGAGCTCCTCGGCTGGCTCGTCGTCGCGATGTGCCTGATCCCGATCATCGCCGCGCTCATCGGCATCGGGCAGAACTGGCTCACCTCCACGGTCGGCAACTCCGCGATGGCCGACCTGCGCAACGAGCTGTTCGCGCACCTGCAGAAGATGGAGCTGGCGTTCTTCACCGCGACCAAGACCGGCGCCATCCAGTCGCGCCTCGCCAACGACGTCGCCGGCGTCCGAACGGTGCTCACCGACACGGCGACGTCGATCCTGCAGAACTCGGTCACCGTCATCGCCGCCTTCATCGCGATGGTGCTGCTGTCGTGGCAGCTCACCGTGCTGACCTTGATCCTGATGCCGGTGTTCATCACGATTCAGATGCGGGTGGGCCGGCGCCGCCAGCGGCTGGCTCGCAAGACCCAGGAGTCGCTGTCGGAGATGACGGCGATCACCGAGGAGGCGCTCAGCGTCTCGGGCATCCTGCTGTCGAAGGTGTTCAGCCGAGCCGACGCGGAGGTCGGTCGCTACCGCGAGGCCAACCGCCAACAGACCCGTCTCCAGGTCGAGCAGGCCATGACCGGCCGCGCCTTCTTCGCCACCGTGCAGGCGTCGTTCGCCATCACTCCGGCGCTCATCTACCTCCTCGCCGGCCTGATGATCACCGGCGGCACCTCGCTCACGGCCGGCACGCTGGTCGCGTTCACGACGCTGCAGGCCCGGTTGCAGATGCCGCTCCTGCAGCTCATGCGGGTCACCCTCGACGTCCAGACGTCGCTGGCGCTGTTCCGCCGCATCTTCGAGTACCTCGACCTCGAGCCCGCCATCACCGAGCGACCCGGCGCACAGCGGCTCGACGGGGCGACCCTTCGCGGCGAGATCGAGTTCCGGGACGTCTGGTTCCAGTACCCGGAGCCGCGCGAGCTGAGCGGCACCGTGAACAAGGACCGATTCGCCCAGCCCCCCGACGGGGAGGAGGCGTGGGACAGCGAGGCGGCCGAGAACCTGCCGGCCGGTTCCGGGGTCTCCGGTTGGGCACTGCGCGGGGTGTCGTTCCGCGTCGAGCCCGGCCAGCTCGCGGCCATCGTCGGGCCGTCCGGCGCCGGCAAGACCACCGCCACCTACCTGGTGCCGCGGTTCTACGACGTCACCCAGGGCGGGGTGCTCATCGACGGCCATGACGTCCGCGACCTCACCCTCGGCTCGGTGGCGGAGGCGGTCGGCATGGTGACGCAGGAGCCGTACCTCTTCCACGGCACCATCCGCGACAACATCGCCTACGCCAAGCCGGACGCGACCGCGGCGGAGATCGAGCAGGCCGCCCGCGACGCGAACATCCACGACCGCATCCTCGGTTTCGCCGACGGCTACGAGACGATCACCGGCGAGCGCGGCTACCGCCTGTCCGGCGGCGAGAAGCAGCGGCTGGCGATCGCCCGGGTGCTCCTGATGGATCCGCGCATCCTGATCCTCGACGAGGCGACGTCGGCCCTCGACACCGAGACCGAGCGCCTCGTGCAGGAGGCGCTGGAGCGGGCCACCCACAACCGCACGACGATCGCGATCGCCCACCGGTTGTCGACGATTCGCTCGGCCGACGTCATCTTCGGCCTCGAGGACGGCGTGCTCGTGGAGCAGGGCAGCCACGAGGACCTGCTCGAGACCGGCGGGTTGTACGCGCGCCTGTACGTCGAGCAGTTCGGGTCCGGCCAGATCGAGGCCCGCTTCACCGACGGGGTGCGCTTCTCCGACGGGTCGCTGATGTGCGAGCGACCGGACGATCGTCGGGCCGACGTCTCGTTCTGACTACAGAATCTTGACCGCGCGTTGGTGAGCGAGTCGCATGATCCGCGTGACCGCGAGGAGCAACGTCGTCGACGGTTCCAGCCCGGCCTCGGAGTAGCTGGCGGCAGCGTAGACACCGCGCTTGCAGGTTGCGGCGTTGGCGACGAGCTGGCTCCCACTCGCCAGGGAGTATCCGGCATTCTCGACGATCCCCGGTTTCTGCCCGCTCGCTTCGGCCAGGAGGGAGAAGATCGCGCACGCGTCGCGCTTGCCGATCCTTCGCGCGCCCTTGCTGATCTCCTTCTTGGCCTTGACCAGACGGTCCGCCATGTCCTCGTCGGGTCCTGCGACGAGCGCCTGGTCGATGGAGCCCCCGGCAGTCACCGCCCACAGGGGTGCCGGAACTGCGACCACGTCGATGGCGGTCGGCGCTGTGCCGAGGCCAATGAGCTGACCCACCGGCATTCCAACCAGCCGGGAGTCGGCTGTCGTGGCGCGACGCACGCGATGTGCTCGCCGGCGATCGAGCGTCGATCCTTCGCGGTGAGCAACCCGCAGCCCATCGGTGTCCTTGCTCGGAGACCCGAGGTGACGGGGACGACGCCGTCTCCTGGGGTTCGAACGTGCGCACCGGCTTCGCCGGGTCCTCGGCACGCGCACACCCGCCGAGAACGACGGCGAGTGCGCAGGCGACAGCAAGGGTGCGGCGCATGCGCAGAATCTACCGACTGGATCCACGCGGCCTAGAGGGCCAGGCCGACGTACTTCGTCTCCAGGTACTCCTCGATGCCCTCGGAGCCGCCCTCGCGGCCGAAGCCGGAGGCCTTCACCCCGCCGAACGGTGCGGCCGGGTTGGACACGATGCCCTGGTTGATGCCCACCATGCCGGTCTCGAGTCCCTCGTACAGGCGGACCACTCGGGAGACGTCGCGGGTGAAGGCGTAGGCGACCAGTCCGAACTCGGTGTCGTTGGCGATGCGGAGAGCCTCGTCCTCGTCCGTGAACGTGATGATCGGAGCAACCGGGCCGAAGATCTCCTCGCGACGGAGCCGGGCGTCGGCCGGGATGTCGGCCAGCACGGTGGGCTCGAAGAACCAGCCGTCACCCTCGACGGTGGATCCGCCGGCGAGCACCGTGGCGCCCTTGCCGACCGCGTCGTCGACGAGCTCGGCCACCTTCTCCTGCTGCGCCTCCTCCACCAGCGGACCGACGTCGACGCCCTCGTCGGTGCCCCGTCCGATCACGAGGGCGCCCATGCGCTTCGCGAGCTTCTCACCGAACTCGGCCGCCACGGCATCGTGCACGATGAACCGGTTGGCCGCGGTGCAGGCCTCCCCGATGTTCCGCATCTTGGCGAGCATCGCGCCGTCGACCGCGGCGTCCACGTCGGCGTCGTCGAACACCAGGAACGGGGCGTTGCCGCCGAGCTCCATCGAGACCCGCAGCAGACCTTCGGCGCTCTGTTCGACGAGCCGGCGGCCGACCTCGGTGGACCCGGTGAAGGTGAGCTTGCGCAGCCGGGGGTCGCGGATGATCGGCTCCATCACGTCCCCGGTCCGCGTGGTGGTGACGACGTTCAGCACCCCCGCGGGCAGGCCGGCTTCGGCCAGGACCTGCGCGAGCCACAGCATGGTCAGTGGCGTGAGCGCGGCCGGCTTGACGACCATCGTGCAGCCCGCCGCGATCGCGGGTCCGATCTTGCGGGTGCCCATCGCCAGCGGGAAGTTCCATGGCGTGATCATCAGGCACGGGCCGACCGGTTGCTTGAGGGTGAGCAGGCGCGTGGCACCGTTCGGCGCGGTCGAGTAGCGGCCGGCGACGCGCACGGCCTCCTCGGAGAACCAGCGGAAGAACTCCGCCCCGTACCCGATCTCGGCCTTGCTCTCGGCAATGGTCTTGCCCATCTCCAGCGTCATGATGAGGGCGAGCTCGTCGGCCCGGGCGGTGATCGACTCGAAGGCGGAGCGCAGGATCTCGCCGCGGTCGCGGGGCGGCGTGGCCGCCCAGTCGGCTTGTGCGGCGACGGCGGCGTCGAGGGCCGCAGCGCCATCGGCGACGGTCGCGTTCGCCACCTCGACGAGGGGTGCACCGGTCGACGGGTCGTGGACGGCGAAGGTGCTCGCGTCCTCGGCGTCGCGCCAGGCGCCGCCGATGAACAGCTGCGGGTGTACGCCCTCGATGACCGACGACTCAGATGGGGTGCTCATGCTGGCGATGCTAGCCCCGGACCGGGGGCATCACCCGTTGGGTGAACCGCCGATCACTCCGGTCGAAAATCGTGCTCCGGGTTGAGCCGCAACTCTCGCAGCAGCTCACCGCTCTCGGTCATCGTGACGAACACGTGCAGACCGATGAGCAGCAGCGTGACCGAGGTCGACGCCAACTGGGTTCCCACGTCCACCTCGTAGTCGCCCTCGTTGACCCGCAGCTGGAACCTGCCGTCGTCGTCGACCCAGGCGCGGCGGGCGCCACTCCATTCGGACTCCTCCGGTGCCGTGGCCCAGCGGGCCGATCGACTCGACCAGGGCGCCTCCTCCCCTGACCCGACGACGATGTGTGCCGGTTCCGGCTTCGATTCCATCTGCCACGCCACCGCCTCGCGCCGAGACGCCTCCAGGAAGCCGCCCAGCCGGTGCGCCGTGCGGTGACCGGCCGTGGCCATGCGAACCTCGACCGCGGGAACGGCTTCGTCGGAGTCGTCGGCTGCCGGTTCCTCGGCGGGTTCCTCGGCGGCTTCCTCGGCGGGTTCTTCCGCCGGTTCCTCGGCCGGTTCCTCCGGCCGGTTCCTCCGCGCGGTGGTTCGGGACTCGGGTCAGGCGCAACGGTGGGGTGCGAGTCGACGTAGGGCTCAGTGGTGGGTTCCGGGACCTCATTCAGATCGATCACGGTGCGGGAGGCCGCGGCACCCCGGCGACGACGACGCCATCGCCGGCGCTTCGGGGCCGCCGGCATCTCCGTGGTCGCGGCGCCGCGGACGGCCAGGGTCGCCGGATCGTCGTCGAGGAACACCGGGAGCCCGAGCTCGACCGAGATGACCTGGGTGACCAACGGAATGGAGACGCTGCCTCCGATCAGGAGCACCGCCTCGGCTTCATCGGTGCCGCCGGCGCCGATGCCGGCCTTGAGCATCGTGACGATCGCGTCGACGGTTCCGCGCACCACTTCGTCGAACTCCGACCGCACCAGGCGCAGCTCCGCGCTCGCCCCGGGGAGGGCCGGTCGCACGGTGGCCGCAGGACGCGTGGAGAGTCGCTCCTTCGCCGCCTTCACCTGCGCCAGCAGCGACATGCCCGCGGCGACGACCTGTGCATCGGTCGGGTCGAGGTCGTGTCCCGCAGCCCCCAGCCAACCCAGTACGTGCTGCATCAACCGTCGGTCGATCTCGTGACCGGCCTGACCGTGCAAGGCCGCCGGACGGCCGACCAGCCGATCGACGCCGTCGACCTCGGTGAGGACGGTGGTGCTGCTCGACTGGGCGCCGATGTCCAGCACGGCAACGGTCGAGGGGAGTCGGTGCGCCCGTCGAGCAGCTCCGAGCGCGCTGACGGCCGGGGACACCAGCCGGAACGGGCCAGCGGCGTGTGCCTGGAAGGCTTGTTCCACCACGTCCCGTGCACGTTTCGACCACCACTCCGGCGCCACGATCGCGAGCGACTCCACCGCCATGCCATCGAGCGCCGTGGCGACGGCGCGGACGTACGCCTCATGCGGTGCTTGCACGATGACGAGGCCACCGTCGCGCCGGAAGAGGGGCACGGTCGTGCCCACCCGCACGGCGAGCTCGGGGTCGACCGGATCCGCCATGAGGACGGGGGAACCGGCATCCTCGGCGATCTTCACAGCACCGGACCCGAGGTCCACGGCGACGGTCATCCACCCTCCTCTCCGCGCTCGGCCACCCGACGATATCAACACGATTCACGGCGTCCTCGCCGCATCGAACGACCGTCACCGGCTGCCGCTCGGCGCGCCCCGGGCGCGGGCTCGAAGCGGATCCTTCTCCCGCAGGTCACGGCGCCATCGAACGCCGCTCCGTTTCGGTCGATTCCCAGTTTTAGAAACCCGATTACGGGCCGGCCGGATGTGACCTATAGTGGCACCGACGTTTCGGTGGGAAACAATGTATTGAGGAGCCATCCATATGGTCGGGGTCACTACACTTCTGGATTTCATACTGCGGCTCCTTTCGGACCCGGAGCTGGCTGAGTCGTTCTCCGCCGATCCGGAGGGCTCCCTCGCCGAACACGGGTTGGGCCAGGTCGCACCTCAGGAGGCGTCGAACGCCGTGCACTCGGTGACCACCCTGCTGGGCGGTCCCGCACACTTCGTCCCGGTCCCGCACCTCGTCGCGGTGCCGGTCATGGTGGGCGGATCAGGCGGCGGCAGCACCACCGTCGTGCACTCGTCGGCCGACATCTTGCAGTCCTTCGTCAGCAACTACTACGCCGACACGATCAACGCCAACACCATCTGGGCGGGCGGTGACGTCACCCAGGCCATCGCCGCTCCCGGCGGTGTCGCCGTCGCCGGCGGCGAGGAAGTCGAGGAGATCAACGTCGCCACCGACGGATCCGTCGCGATCAGCGGTGGCGTCGAGGAGAGCGGCATCGCGCTGGGCGGCAGTGTCGCCGCCGGCGGCGACGTCGAGTTCGAGGGCAACGAGGACATCGTCTTCGGCGACGGGAACGTCAACGTCAACGGCAACGGCAACACGGTGGTCGGAGAAGACCAGATCAACGTCATCGATTCTGCCGGTGCCAACGTGGCCGACGACGGCTCGCTGATCCAGGTGGCCGACAACGGCGGAGTCAACGCCGGCGGCGAAGCGATCGTCGGCTCGAACGTGGCCGGTGGCAACCTCGCCGTCGGCGACGGAGCCGTTGCCACCGACGGCAACGTCGCCCAGGGCGATGGTTCGATCGCCACCGACGGCAACGTCGCCAGCGGTGACTACTCACAAGCGGCCGGCGACGACAGCAACCTCGCCAGCGACGACGACGTGTTCAGCCCGAACGTGAACACGACCGGCGATGTCACGCTGGACATGGACGACTCCGATGCGATCTCCTCCGGCAACAACTCCGGGGCGGCTGCCGATGGCGCCGTGGTGGCGACCGGTGCGGCGGTCGTCTCGCAGGACAACGACGACCTGTCCAACACCACCAACGTCGGGCCCGGAGCCTTCGTCGGCGGCATCAACCAGACCAACGACGTCGACTCCAACTCCGCCGTCGGCACCGGAAACGTTGCCGCGGACGACCAGTCGGTGGCCGCGGGCGACTCGGCCGCCGGCTACTCCGCCGGCGATGCCCAGGCGGCCAGCGGCGGTTCGCAGGTCTCCAACGACGGCAGCGTCAGCGCGGGCAGCAACGGCGTCGTGGGCGACGGAGGAGTCGCGGCCAGCGACAGCACGGTGGCCAACACCAGCGGGAACAACTCCGATGCTGCCGTGGCCTCCGACGACGGCACGATCGCCCAGGGCGACGCCGCCGTGGCCGGCGGCGACGTCTACGACGACAATGCCGTGGTCAACTACGACCAGTCGTTCAACGAGGACAGCAACTTCAGTGAGGGCGATGACTCGCCGATCGTCGTGGCCGACGATCACTCCGAGATCGAGGACGTCGACTTCGACTGATGAGCACGCGTGCCCCGGCAAGCGACACGTCCGACCTGACCGACATCCTGCAGGGACTGCGAGCGGACGCACGCGAGCTCGACCGTGACGACCTCGCGAGGCGGCTCGACCCATGGGTTGAACGGCTCGGCACCCCCAAGGTTCGCGTCGTCGTGGTCGGGCCGTTCAACCAGGGCAAGAGCACGCTCGTCAACACCATCGTCGGGGCGCCGGTGTGCCCGGTCGACGACGTCGCCATGACGGCGATACCGACCATCATCGAGTACGGCCCGGAGCCGGCCGCGTCGCTCACGTTCGACGTGCCCGGAGAGAACCGCTCCACCCGCGTCCCGATCGACCTCAACAACCTGCGCAAGCACGTGATCGACCACGCAGCGAGTGCCGGCTCACTCGACGGCGGGAAGATCGAGGTGACGCTGCCGGCCGATGCGCTTCGCGACGGACTGGTGGTGGTGGACACCCCCGGCGTCGGCGGTGCCGTGGCTCGACATGCCGTGACGACCCTGGCCATGCTGCCCAGCGCCGACGCTCTCCTCGTGCTCTCCGATGCGAGTCAGGAGCTGACCGAGCCCGAGCTGAGCTTCCTGCGCCAAGCCGCGGCCATCTGCCCGATCGTCCTGTGCGTGCTGAGCAAGATCGACCGGACCCCGCACTGGCGGGACGTGGAGGCGGCCAACCGCCAGCATCTGGAGGCGGCCGGGATCGACGCCACCATCCTCCCGGTCTCGGCGAACCTGCATCGCACGGCACTCGCCCTCGACGACGCTGAGCTCGCCGAGGAGTCGGGGATCCCGCGGCTGGTCGAACGGCTCCAGCGCGACCTCCTGCCCCGTGCGGTGATGTCGCTCCGCGAAGCCGCGGCCGCGGAGGCCACTGCCGTGAGCAATCACCTCTCCATGGCGCTCCAGGCCGAGCTCGAGACGCTGGTGCGCCCGGGGGAGGCCGCCAAGCTGGTGCAGACGTTCGAGGATGCCCAGGCGATGGCTGCCGACCTCAACAAGCGCGCATCGAAGTGGCAGCTCGCGCTCAACGACGGGTTCATCGATCTCCTCAGCGACGTCGAGTACGACGTCCGCGACCGCATCCGCTCGGTCGGGCGGGACGCCGAGCTGCTCATCGACGAGAGCGATCCCGCCGACACCTGGGAGACCCTGTCCCAGTGGTTGGCGGACGCCTTCGCCGAGGCGATCGCCGACAGCTTCGTGTGGGCCCACGAGCGCTGCGAGCACGTGGCGACGACGGTGGCGGAGTCCTTCCGCCTCGAGAGCGAGATCCGGCTTCCGCAGATTCCTTCGATCGACACGAGCGGCATGCTCGCCAACGTGGCCGGCATCGACCAGATCCGCACCACGCGCATGACCCCGTCGCAGAAGCTCATCGGCACGATGCGGGGTTCCTACAGCGGCATCCTGATGGCCGGCATCATCACCACGTTGGCCGGCATGGCCCTGATCAACCCGATCTCGGTGTTCGCGGGAGCGGTGCTCGGCGGCTTCTCGCTCCGGCAGGAGGCCACCAACCGCCTGGAGCGACGCCGCAACGAAGCCCGCAACGCCGTGCGACGAGCCGTCGATGAGGCCATCTTCCACGTGGTCAAGGAGACCCGGACCAGCCTCACGGACGTGAAGCGGGAGATGCGCAATGAGTTCGAGGAAGCCGCCGAGGAGTTCCGGCAGTCCCTGAACATGTCGGTCGAGTCGGCCAAGCGCGGTGCGGGCACGACGGCCGCGAACCGGGACTCACGGACCCAGGCCCTCACCGAGCGCCTGACGAAGGTGCGGAAGCTCGCCGACTCGGCCCAAGCGCTGTCCGCCGGACCAAAAGCGCCGTGACGGCTGCCTCGCTGGACCACGTCCGTGGCCTGCTCGATCAGGCCCGCACGGTCTACAGCGGCGACCTGGAAGCGTCGTCCCGGATCGAGGCTCTCCGCA
Organism: uncultured Actinomycetota bacterium; assembly: GCA_963695295.1. GTDB lineage: Bacteria > Actinomycetota > Actinomycetes > Propionibacteriales > Nocardioidaceae > Aeromicrobium. The sequence continues at coordinate 1,218,781 of OY968771.1, forward strand.
AGCGGGCCGACGAACCGCTGCGCGTCGCGCTCGTGGGAACGGTCAAGGCGGGCAAGTCGACGCTGGTCAATGCCTTGCTCGGCGAGCAGCTCGCGCCGACCGACGCCCGCGAGTGCACCCGCATCGTCACCTGGTACCGCCACGGCAAGGCGCCATCCGTCCGCGCTCGCCATGCCACCGAGGGCGAGATCCAGATTCCCACCCTCCGGCAGGACGGCCGGCTCGAGCTCGACCTGGGTCGCCTCGATGCCGACGAGATCGACTGGCTCGACGTCACGTGGCCGGCCGAACCGCTGGAGGAGTTCACCCTCATCGACACGCCGGGCATGGCTTCGGTCTCGACCGAGGTCGGCGAGCGCACGATCGAGTTCGTCTCTCCGGAGGGTGGCGCCACCGGGGCCGACGCCTTCGTCTACCTGCTGCGGTCCCTGCACGCCCACGACGTCGAGTTCCTCCGGACCCTGGGTGACCGCGCGGGACGGGAGACCTCGATGGGTTCGATCGCCGTGCTGTCGCGTGCCGACGAGCTGGGCGAGGGTCGCCTGAACGCCATGGCCGTGGCGAACAAGGCCGTCGACCGGCTTCGCGACGATCCGACCCTCGAGGCCGCGTGCGAGACCGTCGTCCCGGTGGCCGGCCTGCTGGCGCTCGCCGGCCAGTCCCTCCGCCAGTCCGAGTTCGCCCAGCTGGAGAAGCTGGCCGCCCTTCCGCCAGATCGACTCTCGGCGCTCATGGTCTCCACGGACCGGTTCATGTCGGCGGAGTCCGACGACCTCCCGTCCCCGCGCGAGCGGACCAACCTGGTCCACCGGCTGGGCCTGTTCGGCATCCGCCTGGCCCTGGCGGTCATCCAGGTGGGCGTGTCCGATGCCACGACGCTCGCCGATGAGCTCGTCCGGTACAGCGGCCTCGACGAGCTCAAGCGGGTCATCGATGTCCACTGCCGACGTCGGCACCCCCAGCTGAAGGCGCACGCCGTCCTCGTGGGCTTGCAGCAGGTCTTCACCGAGCGCCCGGTCCCGGCGGCCGAGCCGGTGGCCGCCGCGGTCGATGAGCTGCTCGCCGACCCGCACCCGTTCCAGGAGATGAAGCTGCTCGGTCGCGTGAGCTCCTCGCGCATCCACCTGGGTCAGGAGGACCGTGCGGAGATGGAGCGACTGCTCGGTGGGTCCGGCACCACCGCCGGCGAGCGGCTGGGCGTCGACGACGACCTGCGCCGGCACGCTCTCGCCGCGCTGTGGAAGTGGCGCGACCTCGCAGCCAACCCGTTCTTCGACCCCGAAACCGCCGATGCCTGCCGGGTGACGGCGCGCAGCTGCGAATGGATCGTGGCCGACCTCAGCGTCTCCTCATCGGTCGCTTGAGGGGCGCAACGGGATCGGGCCCTGTCGCGTGACGGCCGTCAACCATCGGCCGACCTGGAACCAGTAGGCGACCAGCACCGCCAGCACGAGGCACCCGCCCTGGACCCACGCGGCGTTGTGGCTGAGCTCCCCGAGATCACGCAGCTGCGCCGTGATCGCGACCAGCGGCACGTGGAAGAGCGCCAGCCAGAGCAGCGCGGTTCGGGCACCGCGGCGCTTGTCGAGCAGGCGAACCGATGCACGCAGCTCGGCGAGCGAGAAGAGGATGGCGAATCCGATCATGATGATCAGGCCGACCAGGACCGCGACGCGGACGTCGTCGGCTGAGTAGTCCGGCTGCAGATCGGCCAGCTGCTTCTCCAGCCCGTCGCGGACCGAGTTCCAACGGCGGTACGTGAGCACCAGGGCGGGCAGGGACGACAGGACCGAGACGAACGTCAGGATCGGGACCAGCCAGACGATGGCCGGCCGGCGGATCTGCGGCAGGGGCGGCAACGCACTGGTGACCGCAGGCCGTTCGGGATTCTCGTAGCGGAGCTTCGGGTCTGCTGGGTCCGTCATGAGGGAGACGTTATCCAAGACCGGCGATGAACGGTGGATCCCCCGACCCAAGTGGCGGGCCGGGGGATCCCTCGAAGGGTGAGTCGGGCTCAGTCGTCGAACTCGACCTCGATCTCGACGTCCTCGATCTCGGAGTGATTGGCGGCCGACAGCGCCGGCGACCCGTCACCGTGGGTGATGTTGCTGTCGTCGTTGAAGGAGTCGGTGTAGTCGACGACCGCCTGGTTGTCGTATCCGTCTCCTCCGGCCACGAACCCGTCACCCTGGGCTGAGGCGCCGCCTCCGTGGACGGCGGCCGCATCCCCGGCGTTGGAGTACGCCACGAAATTGTTGTCACCGGCCACGCCGTTGTTGCCCAGGACGCCGTTGTTGCCGGCGTTGAGGCTGCCGTTGTTGGCTGCCTGTGATCCGAGGCTGGCAGCCTGCGCGTCGCCCCCGGAATAACCGGCTGCGGCACCGCCGATGCCTGCGGCGATCGACTGGTCGTCAGAGGCCACCGTGCCGATGCCGACCGCGGAGTTCGAGTCGACCGAGACGGTCAGCGCACCGGAGTTGGCGACGGACGCACCGCCACCGGCTCCACCGGCACCACCGGCACCGCTCGCGCCACCGGCCGCGCCGGACCCACCGGCACCACCCGGGGCGCCAGCTGCACCCGCAGCTCCGGCGCCACCGGCGCCACCGGCCGCGCCAACACCACCGACAGCACCAGTGCCGGCAGCACCGGGTCCACCGGGAGCGCCTGCTCCTGCGCCACCAGCGCCACCGATGCCGGCACCGCCGTCACCGCCAACGCCCCCGAGGCCACCGGCTCCACCGGCGCCACCGGCTCCACCGGCGCCACCAAGCGCCGCCGGCATCGCCGTCGCCGCCGTCGCCGCCGTCACCCGTCGCCGCGCCGCCGGCACCGCCGGCACCGCCGGTCAGGCCGTTGCCGATGCTGAGACCGAGTGCGTCGTTGTCCTGCGACACGATCGCTGCGCCGCCGGCAATCAGGGCGCCGTCTCCAGCGGCACCGGACTGGTTGCCGGACGACATGGCGTCCGAGTCGTCGATATCGATGTTGATGTCGCCGATGTTGACCGTCGCCTCCATGCTGGCGGCGTTGTCGCCGCTGGCCGCGTCACCGGTGTCACCAGTGGAACCGCTGGAGCCGCCCAGCCCGCCGTCGCCGGAGTTGCCGCCGGCACCGGTGGGTGCGGCGTCGCCGCCGGCGCCACCCATGCCCGTGCCGCCGGCTCCACCTGCGGCGTCGCCGCTCGTGGTGGTGCCGCTCGTGGCAGTGGCCGCTCGTGGAGGCGCCGCCGAGGCCGCCGGTCGCTGCGCCACCGGTGCTGGTGGCGCTGGTACGCGCCGTTGGTGGCGGTGGCGTTGGAGAGCAGGCCCGTGGCCGTGGCAACGGTGCCCGCGGAGGTCGTGACGGGGGTGCTGTCTCCGCCCGTGGCGGAGCCGCCGGCGCCGCCGGTTGAGCTGCCACTCGTGACGGGGCCCGTGGTGATGTCCCCGCTCGTGGCACTGGCTCCGTCGCCGCCAGGTCCGTTGCCGCCGGCACCGCCGTCGCCGCTGGACCCGCTCGCGCCGCCGTCACCGGTCGCGCCGCCGTCACCTGCACGGCCACTCGCGCCGCTGGCGCCGCTGGTGGCCGCGCCGGTGCCCTGGGTGATCGGTGCCATCGTCACCGGTGCCGTCTGGTTGATCGTCGGGCTGAAGCTGTCGTCGTCCTTGACCTGGTTGCTGTCCTCACCGGCGGCCTGCGAGAAGTTGCCGTCTGCGACCGGCCCGTTGGTGGCGATGGCGTCCGGAGCGTCGGCGACGTTGCCGTCAGCGGCGATCGAGCCGCCGATGGCCAGGTCGTCGCCGGCGATGTTGTTGTCGCGAAGCGCATTGCCGCCGGCGTTCATGCCGTTTCCGTCGGCGTTCTGGATCCACGAGCCGTTGGTGGCGACGTTGGCGCCCGGCGAGTTCTCCAGCTCGATCTGATCGCCGCCGACCACATCGTTGTCGTTGCCGTTGATGGCGACGTTGCCGTCACCGATGGTGATGTCGCCGTTCTCCTCGAACTCGACGTCGCCGCCCGCGGCGATGCTGCCGCCGATGGCGAAGCCGCTCTCCTCGACCTCACCGCTCACGGCGATGGAGCCGCCCGTGGCGGCGGTCACGTGCTCGACCTCCTCACCACCTGCGACAGCGACGCCGTCCTCGCCGGCAAAGGCCTGCGTCACGTCGTCGTCGGCCCACACGTTGCTCGTGGTGGGGTGATCGGCGTAGAAGCTCGTCACGAAGCTGTCGAGGAGCTGTCCACCCGTCGTGCCCGGGAGGAGGGCGGGGATCGCGATGGACGCCACGCCGCTGGAGTTCAGCAGCGAGGCGGCGTTGTTGATTTCCGACGCGACGATGGTGATGTCGGTCTGGTTCAGGTCGACCCCGTCGAAGGTGCCGTCCGGGTCGGACAGGAACGACTGCGCGAGCGCGGGGTTCGCGAGCAGCTGCAAGATGAAGTCGAACAAGCTGGATGTGCCGGGCATGTCGAGAGCTCCTTGTGATCATGGGACGGGTCGTGCGACCGCGCCTGTTCGATGGTAGGAAGCGAGACCCTGGCACTCCATCGGGGCTACGACCGAATCCCCGATGACTCCGGTTCGGGCCGGGCAGGTAGGGGATTGGGGAGTTGAGCGATCGAACCCTAGGGGGTGGCCGGATTCTCCGAACCGCACACCTAGGTACCCCGCACCTGTTACCGTGGCGGCGGCAAGCCAACCACGGGAGGGCTGACCGTAGGGGAGGCCGCGGCATGAGTGTGGCGGAAGCGGAGGAATCGACCGTCCGTGGCGATCACGACGACGCGCTGCGCACCCTCGAGGTCATCCTCGCCGACATGGACCACGCCGAGTTCGCCTCGGCGGCGCGCGTCGCGGCTGCCATCCACGCGCACCGCGGGACGTTGAACCGGAGCGCCGAGCTGCTTCAACTGGTGCCTCCAGAGTCTCTGGGCGATGCCGCGGCCGAGGGTGCCGTCGCGCTCCTCGGGATCGGCGATCTTGCCGCCGCCGAACAGATGCTCAGCGCCGGCCACGTCGGTGCGCCGACGGCGACCTCCGCCGGCTGGCGGCTGGCCACCACGGGGCTGGTGCAGAGCGTCCGTGGCGACGGCGTCACGGGGCTGGCACCCCTGCTGCAAGCCGTCGCTGCCCTCGCCCCGGTCGGGCGGGACGGCATCATGCTCGACTCGCCGGCCGCACTGGCCGCGTTGGTGGCACTCCACCTCGGGGAGCTCGACCTCGCCGAGTCCGTCCTGCAGCGGGCGGTGGCCGCCGATCTCGGCGGCCCGGCGTTCCGGCCGCGACACCAGACCCTGCTGGCCTGGGTGGCCATGGCTCGCGGGGACCTGGCCGCGGCGTCGGCCATCCTCGAAACCGCCGGCGATCCGGGGCCGCACGACACGCGGGACGGCTACCTCGCGCATGCCGTCCGGGTCGGAATCGCCCGCCGCGCGAGCGACACCGGCGCGTTGGCCGACGCCTGGGCGCAGGCGCGGACGGCGGTGGCCGGCATGTCCGTCGACGTGTTCCACCTGTTGCCCCTCGGTGAGCTGCTCGTCGGCGCGGCCCGCCTGCAGGACGACCACCGGCTGGCGCCACAGCTGGCCGAGGCGGAGGCGGTGCTCGACCGGCTCGGACGGCCCGCCCTGTGGTCCTCGGCCTTCCACTGGTGCGGTGTGCAAGCGGCCATCGTCAGCGATCGGCCGGACACGCTCATCCCCCATGCCGACGCGATCAAGGTGGCCGCCCGCGTCAGCCGCCACGCCCAGACCCTGGCCGCGGCCGGACACACCTGGGTTCGGGTGCTGCGCCGCGACATCGATCCCGCGGCAATCAACCTGGCGGTCGAGGGCCTGAGCGGCATCGGGCTGACCTGGGACGCCTCCCGGCTGGCGGCGCAGGCCGCGCTGCACTCCACCGATCGACGGGTGAGCCTCGATTTCCTCAATCTGGCGCGCGCCGCGCACGGCGGTCACGGTACGACATCGGCGTCGAAGACGACGCGCTCCCAGACCAGTCAGCTCACCGACCGGGAGTGGGAGATCGCTCGTCTGGTCGTTCAGGGCATCGGGTATCGCGAGATCGGCGAACGCCTCTTCATCTCCCCGCGGACGGTGGAGCACCACGTCGCCAGCGTTCGGCGCCGCTTGGGTTCGACCAATCGCGCCGAGATGATCGACACGCTTCGTCGCCTGCTGGTGGGGTCGGAGACCGGGGACGAACCGTCCTGAGACACCGGTCCGGTTGAGAGGTTCAGCGACCGGCGCGGAGATCGCGCAGCCGAATGGCCACGAAGGCGACCACGGCTCCCACGACGGCAAGGATCACGAGGCGCTGGAACCACTCGGCGTACGGCTCGACGCGATCCCAGTTCTCGCCGAGCCGGAAACCGGCGTAGACGAAGATGAAGTTCCAGATGAAGCTGCCGAGCGTCGTCAGCAGGAGGAACATTCCGGTGTTCATCTTCTCGACCCCGGCCGGGATGGAGATGAGGCTGCGGAAGATCGGCACCATCCGGCCGAAGAACACCGCCTTGCCGCCGTGCTTCGCGAACCAGTCCTCGGTGCGCTCCAGATCGCTGACCTTGAGCAGCGGCGTGCGCTCGAAGACCCGTCGGGCGCGATCGCGGCCGAAGACGCGTCCGAGCCAGTACAGGACGATCGCCCCGAAGACCGAGCCGATCGTCGTCGCCACCAGCGCGCCGGTCAGTGAGAACGTGCCCTGGCTGGCCGCGAAGCCGGCGAGCGGCAGGATGATCTCGCTCGGGATGGGCGGGAAGAAGTTGTCGAGCGACACCGCGAGCGCGGCCCCGAACAGAGCCGAGGCGGTCCATCAGGTCGACGGTCCAGCCGGCGAGTCCGTCGGCGGGGGCGTTCGACCCGTCGGCCAGGAGTCCGGCGAGGAAGGTCACGGGCCCGAGCGTATCCGGCCCGTCCGCGCCGGCGCGTAGGGTCGGACCGTGCCCTCGAAGCGGCCCTGGGTGCTCCACGTCGACCTCGACCAGTTCCTCGCGGCGGTGGAGATCCTCCGTCAGCCCGAGCTGGCCGGCGTGCCGCTGATCGTGGGCGGACGGGGCGACCCGACCGAGCGCGCGGTGGTCTCGACCGCGTCCTACGAGGCCCGCGAGTTCGGTGTGCGGTCCGGGATGCCACTCCGGACGGCCATGCGCAAGTGTCCGGACGCCGTGCTGCTGCCGGTCGACGCGCCGGTCTACACCGCGGCCTCGGAGCGGGTGATGGCGACGTTGCGCGGGCTCGAGGGTGCGGTCGTGGAGGTGCTCGGGTGGGACGAGGCGTTCGTGGGGATCGAGTCCGACGACCCGAGGGCGTTCGCGCGCCGCATCCAGGCCGAGGTGCTGGCCGCGACGTCCCTGCACTGCTCGGTCGGCATCGGCGACACGAAGGTGCGTGCCAAGATCGCCACCGACTTCGGCAAGCCACAGGGCGTCTACCAGCTCACCCGCGACACCTGGTTCGAGGTGATGGGCGACCGTCCGACCACGGCCATCTGGGGTATCGGCCCGCGCATCCAGCAGCGGCTCGCCCGGATCGGTCTTGCCACCGTGCGCGAGCTGGCCGCGGCCGACGAGTCGATCCTGGTCGGCGAGTTCGGGCCGCGCATGGGGCCACACTTCGGCAACCTCGGACGGGGCGAGAGCAGCGCCCACGTCGACGACACCCCGTGGGTGCCGCGCGCCCACGGTCGAGAGACCACGTACCAGCAGGACCTCACCCGGCCCGACGAGATCGCCGCGGCCCTCCGCACGCTCGCCGACCAGGTCGTCGAGGACATCCGTCGAGAGGACCGCGCGTGCGCACGCGTCCACCTCAAGGTGCGGTTCGCGCCGTTCTTCACCTTCACGCGCGTGCGCAAGCTCGCCGAACCGACCTACGAGGCGGCCACGATCGCGGCCACCGCCTTGGAGCTGCTGCACCGCATGGAGGACGACCGGCCGATCCGGCTGCTCGGCGTGCGGGCGGAGATGGTGCCGCCGGAGGGTGGGTACTAGTAGAAGTCGCCGGCCGCCGCGCCCGGCGGCGGCTCGGTGGCACGCGCCATCGGGGTGAAGCGCGAGTACTGGCCCTGGAACGCGACCGGGAGGTGCGCCCCAGCCGGCCCGGAGCGGTTCTTCGCCACGATGATGTCCGCCTCGCCCGGACGGTCCGACTCTCCACCCGGCGCGTGCAGGTCGGGTCGGTTGAGCAGGATGACGATGTCGGCGTCCTGCTCGATGGAGCCCGATTCGCGCAGGTCGGACAGCTGCGGCGTCTTGTCGGTGCGTTGCTCCGAGCCGCGGTTCAGCTGGCTGATCGCGACGATCGGCACTTCCAGCTCCTTCGCGAGCAGCTTGATCTGCCGGGAGAACTCCGAGACCTCGACCTGGCGGTTCTCGACCCGCCGGCCCGACGTCATGAGCTGCAGGTAGTCGATCACCAGAAGGCCGAGGTTGTGCTGCTTCTTGATGCGACGGGCCTTGGACCTGATCTCCGGCATCGTCATGTTCGGCGAGTCGTCGATGATGATCGGTGCCGATCCGACCCGCGGCATGACGCTGCCGATCGCCTTCCAGCCGGAGCTGTTGAGGGAGCCGGCCCGCATCTCGTGGATGCCGACCTTGGCCTCGGCCGAGAGCAGCCGCATCGCGATCTCGGCGGACGTCATCTCCAGCGAGAAGATCGCCGACGGCACCGAGTGGCGGATGGACGCCGCCCGACAGAAGTCGAGCCCGAGCGTGGACTTGCCGACGCCGGGGCGGGCCGCGACGACGATCATCTGGCCCGGCCGGAACCCGGTGGTGAGCCGGTCGAGGTCGGAGAAGCCCGAGCTCAGGCCGGCCAGCTCACCTTGCTGCCGCTCGATGGCCTCGATCTCGTCGATGGTGCTGGGGATGAGCTCGGCGAGCGACTGGTAGTCGTCGCTGCCGCTCGCCCCGTCGACGTCGAGGACCTCGGCCTGGGCCCGGTCGACGATGTCGGCGATCTCGCCCTGCTCGGCCCAGCCGAACCCGGCAATGCGCTGGCCGACCTGGATGAGCCGACGCAAGATGGCCTTCTCGCGCACGATCTCGGCGTAGAAATCGACGCTGGCGGCCACCGGGACACCAGCCACCAGCGTGTGGAGGTAAGGCGCACCCCCGACCCGGCCGAGATCGCCGCGGCGCTGCAGCTCCGCGGCGACCGTGATGGCGTCGGCCGGCTCACCGCGGCTCGCCAGCGATGCGACGGTCTCGAAGACGAGCTCGTGGGCCGGACGATAGAAGTCGCGCCCCTCCAGGACGTCGGTGGCGGGATCGATCGCCTCCTTGGACAGCAGCATCGCGCCGAGAACGCTCTGCTCGGCGGCGACGTCCTGGGGCGGCACCCGGGCCCCGGGTGCCTCCTCATCAGGCCCGGAGTCCGCTGCATGCAGGTCCGCGATGCTCACCGAACCCCACTCCTCTGCACGTCGATCACGCTAGCTGCCGGCCCGGACACAACCCTCGGCCACGGCTTCCCACCGCCGCCCGAACCGAGGCCCCCACGGCAAGTTCCGCCGCGTCACAGTAGGACCGGTGCGGTGGCCGGGGAAAGGCCGACGCGCACAGGGGGTGTGGGCAAGGGGCCGCGTGTTGTGGAAAACGCCGCCATCGATGTGCACAGCCGGTGGACGGGCATGTGGACGGGAGGCGGTGTCGTCGCCCGCTGCAGCGCCTGACCTGCGAAAACATGCTGCACATCGTGTGGAGGCAAGAAAGATTTCGATCCGCATAGTTCTTTGTGACTAGTTCTTGATGGCCCGGGTGGGCGCCCGTGTCGACATATGCCTTCCACATCGTTTCCACAGGCCGGCGTCGGCCTCCGGGCGACCGGCCGGCGGGCCCGGGCTGGCAGGCTGGATGCCGTGGACACCGTCGAGTACGCGCCCGGGCGCCACGCCGACGTGCACGCGGGAACGGGCGCCGGACATGCGCTCCTGTGGCATGGGCAGAGCCCCGACCAACGCAGCGCCCTGGCGCGGCTCGCCGGCCTGACCGCCGAGCTCGGGCCGACCGTCGTCGTGCCCGACTGGAGCTCAGAAGCCGAGGACGGCGGGCGCGCCGACCTGCTCCGATCCCTCCGCCACACCCGGGACACCCTGGCAGCGACCGGTGCCGATCCGGCTTCGCTCGTACTCGTCGGCTGGTCCCTCGGCGGCACCGCCGCCGCCGGTCTCACGATCCACGCCCGGCGCCTCGGCGTCAGCGTCGCCCACACCGTGTGCCTGGCCGGCGGGTTCACCGCGCCGGACCCGATCTCGGGCGAGCTCCTCGCCGCTTCGATCCCGGACGGCACGCGCCGCTCGCCGTTCACGCTGCTGCACGGTCTCGCGGACGACGTCATCCCGGCGGCCGCGTCACACGAGTTCGGGCGCGCGCTCGAGCTCGCCGGGTGGTCCGTCGACGTCGTCGAGCTGCGCACCGATCACGTCGGGATCGTCGAGACGACCGCCCCCGAAGTCGCCGAAACGGTCGCGCGACTCGCGACGACCGGCGCCGGCGAAGGGCTGCGGTGACCTACTTCGTCGCCCATCCGACGCTGGTGTAGTCGGGCTGCTCGAACGTGGTGGCTCCGTAGTTGACCAGGCCGTCCCGCACCACGACGACGTCCGGCTGGACGGTGAGGGGGATGATCACGGCCTCGCGCAGCAGCCGCGCGTCGAGGTCGTGGATCAGCTCGGCACGCCGGTCGTCATCGAGTTCGGCGGACGCCTCGGCCCACCGCCGGTTCAGCCGCTTGGCCGCGACTCCGGTGTAGTTCTGCGGCGAGTCGACCGGGCGGAAGCGCTTCTCGGCGGCCTCGACCGGGAACGGCGACGCCGGCCAGGTGAACGTCACGAGGTCGAAGTCGAGCGGCACGACGGTGTCGGGGAAGAACCGCGGCGCTCGGACGGTGGGGGTCTTGACGGTGATGCCGACCGCGGTGAGGTCGTCGACGATGGCCTTGATCCGGGCCTCGCTGCTCGGGGTGTCGGACGGCTTCGGCAGCCGCAGCGTGAGCGCCTTGCCCTTGCGGACGGCCTTGCCGTCGCGGAAACGGTAGCCCGCCTCCTTGAGCAGGGCGCGCGCCTTGTCGCGCCCCGGCTGCAGCGTCGCGTCGGCCGCGTCCCGGTAGTCGCGCTGCCCGGGGACGAGGATCAGGCTGCCGGCCGTTCGCCCGGGCGCCTCGACCAGCTTGCCGGCCGCCTCGGCCAGCGCGTCGCGGTCGATGGCGGCGGCGATGGCGCGGCGCACGTTCACATCGCTCAGCGGACCGCGACCGCCGTTGAGCGTGAGGTGGGACCAGGTGCCGCCGGCCGCCTGCTGCACGGTGCCGCCATCGCCAGCGCTGTCGTACGTGCTGCCCGAGAGCGCGACGGCGTCGAGCTCGTCCGCCGCGAACGCCTTGGCCTGCACCGACGGCTCGGCGATGCGCCACACGACCCGCTCCAGCCGCGGGGCGCGTCCCCACCACTTCGGGTTCCGCTTCTCGATGATGGTGCCCGTCTTGGCGTCGATGGAGTCGACCACGAACGGCCCGTTGGACGGCACGGCCCGAGACCGGAAGCCGTCGTTGAATCGCTTGGGCTTGGTCGAGATGTCTGCGGGCAGGCGCGGGTAGATGTAGAGCGGCCAGTCGGCGCGCGGACGGTCGAACGTGACCGTGTACGCGAACCGCCCGTCGCGCTTGACCTTGTCGATGTCGTCCCACCCGTCGGTGGACGCCACCTCGAGGCCGTCGACCTTGCCGCTCATCGCCCGCTGGAAGGCGGTCATGTCCCGGGTGGTGATGGGGGTGCCGTCCTGCCAGACGGCATCGCGGTTGAGACGGACCCGAATGCGCAGTGGCTTGCGGTCGACGACGTCGATGGACTCGGCGTAGTCGGGATCGACGCGCCATCCCCCGTCCTCGGTGATGCGCACCGGGCCGCCCGTGGTGGGGGCCAGCAGCTGATCGGCGGACGAACCGACGCCGTCGGCCTGGACCGGGTTGAGGTTGCGGGGCAAGGACGCGACCGCCACACGCAGCTCGCCGCCTCGGGGGACGGTGGACGCCTTGGCCCGCGTCCACCCGGTGCCGGGGAGAGTCGCCGAGCCGCCGTCAGCGGGAGCCGGCGCCGATCGATCGTCCCGGCCGATCCACCACAGTCCACCGAGCACCAGCACGAAGACCAGCAGCCCGGAGACCAGCGCGACGGGAGCCAGGGGTGCGTGGCGGCGAGGGGCGGCGTGTCGACGTGTCCATGGCGGGATCCAAACGACGCAGGGCCCGAGGTCACCCCCGAGCCCCGCCGTCGATCGGTTGCTACTTGGAGGCCACCACGTTGAGCCGCACCTGGGCGCTGACCTCGGGGTGGACGCGGACCGCGACCTCGTGGGCACCCAGGGACTTGATCGGGTTGCCGACCTCGATGCGCCGCTTGTCGACGGTGGCACCGCTCTCGGCCAGGGCATCGGCGATGTCGGCGACGGTGACGGCACCGAACAGGCGACCGCTCTCGCCGGCGCGCACGCCGACGTTGATCGGTTCGGCCTCGAGCCGGCCCTTGAGCTGCTGGGCCTCCTCGAGGTCGTGGATGGCGTGGGCGTCGCGGGCCGCCTTGATGGACTCGACCTGCTTCGCCGCGCCCTTCGTCCAGCGGATGGCGAAGCGGCGAGGCAGCAGGTAGTTGCGGCCATAGCCGTCCTTGACGTCGACGACGTCGCCGGGTTCACCGAGGTTGGAGACCTCGTGCGTGAGGATGAGCTTCATCTGCGTCCTGCTTTCAGCGGGTGCTCGACGTGTAGGGCAGCAGTGCCATCTCGCGGGCGTTCTTGATGGCCTTGGCGATCTGGCGCTGCTCCTGCACCGTGACACCGGTGACGCGGCGCGCACGGATCTTGCCGCGATCGGAGATGAACTTGCGCAGCAGCGCGGTGTCCTTGTAGTCGATCGTGGTGACTCCGGCGGCCTTGAGCGGGTTGCTCTTCTTCTTCGGCGTTCGGATCGGGGGCTTGGGCATGGTTCTCCTTGGAAGGGTGTGAGTGCTCAGAAGGGGGGCTCGTCGGTGGACCCGCCGCCGCCACCCCACGCGTCGGACCCGCCGGCCTGGGGCTGGGCGGCCGGCTGCTGCTGGGACCACGGGTTGCCGCCGCCGGACTGGTCGCCGCCGCCACCGCCGGAGCGGGTGGCCTTGGTGACCTTGGCCGTGGCGAACCGCAGCGACGGGCCGACCTCGTAGACGTTCATCTCGATGCTGGTGCCCTTCGAGCCGTCCTGACGCTCGTAGTTGCGAATGTTCAGCGCCCCGTGAACGATGACCTGCTGGCCCTTCTGGAGGGACTCGGCGACGTTCTCGGCGACCTGGCGCCACACCGAGCAGCGCAGGAACAACGGCGTCCCGTCCTTCCACTCATTGGACTGACGGTCGCGAGTGCGCGGCGTCGACGCCACGGTGAAGTTGGCCACCGCGTCTCCGGAGGGCGTGAACTTGAGCTCCGGGTCGTCGGTGAGGTTGCCGATGACGGTGATGACGGTTTCGCCTGCCATGCCTGCGCCCTTTCTCTGTGCCCACTTCTTGGGCCGGTCAAGTGGATTCGGGTGATCGAGATTTCAGTGAACCGCACGGTGCAGACAAGCGCGAGGACCCGTCCACACCGGTGCCCGGTCCTCAGGCGAAGCCGGGTCGGGTGACCTTCGTGCGGACGACGGACTCGTTGAGGCCGAGCTGGCGGTCCAGCTCCTTGACCGTCGCGGGCTCGGCGGTGAGGTCGATGACGGCGTAGATGCCCTCGGACTTCTTGTCGATCTCATAGGCGAATCGGCGCTTGCCCCAGATGTCGACGTTCTCGACCGTCCCGCCGTCCTTGCGGACCACGTTGAGGTAGGTGTCGAGGCTCGGAGCGATCGTGCGCTCTTCGAGGTCGGGGTCGAGGATGACCATCACTTCGTACTGACGCAACGACAAGGTGCGCCCTCCTTCGGTCTGAACGGCTACGGACCATCCGCAGCAGGAGAGTGGTCGACCGGAACAGCACCGGGCAACCGGGCGAGTCTATCCGGCGCCCCCGTCCCGGCCAAATCCGCGCCGTGGCCACGGCTAGGCTCGCGGTGTGGAGTTCGAGATCGTGACGCTGGTGGTCTCGCCCGTGCGGCGGTACGACGGACGGCCGGCCGACGGCCCCCGTCCGTACGAGGGCCGCGAGACCGCCGACGAGGTCCAGGTACGGGCGCACCGGGGTCTGGTCGGGGACCGCTACTTCGGCACGAGACACCAGTTCGCCGCGGTGACGTTCCTGGCGGCGGAGTCGATCGACCGGCTCGAGGGCGAGCTGGGTACCGGCCCGTTCGACCCGGCGCTCGCGCGTCGCAACGTCGTCACCCGCGGCCTCGACGTCGAGTCGCTCCTGCACACGACGTTCACGATCGACGCCGGCAGCGGCCCGATCCCGTTCCGCGCGCTGACCCGCGCGAACCCGTGCGCCTTCATGGACGGGGCGTTCGCCGACGGCGCGCACCAGGCGATGCGCGGCCATGCCGGCATCCGCACCGAGCCCCTCGCCGACGGAGTGCTGCGCGTCGGCCCCGCCACCCTGCTCGACGTCGTGCCGCTGGCACCCGAGGAGCTCTCGCGCCGCCGGCAGCCGGCGGCGTCGGGCTAGGCCTCGGAGGAGACCGCCCACAGGTTGACGCCGTCGGGCTCGCCGGCCAGGCGGTCGATCTCGGCGAGATCGTCGTCGCTGAAGTCGGTGCGGTCGGCGGCCTGGAGGTTCTCGTCGAGCTGCTCGATCGAGGAGACCCCGATGAGCGCGGACGTGACGCCGCCGGGGCGCAACACCCAGGACAGCGCCATCTGCGCCAGCGTCTGTCCGCGACGCTCGGCCACGGCGTTGAGCCCGCGCAGTCGTTCGCGGTTGTCGTCGTTGACGAGGCTCTGGTCGAACGTCGGGCGGTCGGAGGGCCTGGCCGGCTCGTCGGTCAGATAGCGATCGGACAGCAGGCCCTGGGCCAGCACCGTGAAGGCGATCGACCCCAGGCCGCGCTCGGCCAGCACCGCGAGCAGGCCGCGCTCGACCCAGCGGTTGAGCATCGAGTACGCCGGCTGGTGGATCACCAGCGGCGTGCCGAGGTCTCGGGCGACCGCGATGGCCTCCTCCGTGCGCTCCGGCGAGTACGACGAGATGCCCACGTACGTGGCCTTGCCGCTGCGGACCGCGGTGTCGAGCGCTCCGATCGTCTCGGCGACCGGGGTGTCGGGGTCGAAGCGGTGCGAGTAGAACAGGTCGACGTGGTCGAGGCTCAGTCGCTTCAACGAGGCGTCCAGGCTGGACAGCAGGTACTTGCGCGAGCCGGCGTTGCCGTACGGGCCGGGCCACATGTCCCAGCCGGCCTTGGTGGAGATGATCATCTCGTCGCGGTAGGGCGCGAAGTCGGTGCGCATCATGCGGCCGAAGTTCTCCTCCGCCGATCCGTACGGAGGCCCGTAGTTGTTCGCGAGGTCGAAGTGGGTGATCCCGCAGTCGAACGCGTGCCGCAGCACCTCGCGCTGGGTGTCGAACGGGCGGTCGTCGCCGAAGTTGTACCAGAGCCCGAGCGACAGCGGCGGCAGCAGCAGCCCGGACTCACCCACCCGGCGGTACTCGAACCGGCGGTACCGGTCCTCGGCCGCCACGTACGGGCGATGCGTCTCGGCCACGGGCTGGGCGTAGTAGGCATCGGACATGTGGGCGACGTTACCCAGAACAGTGCTGGGCCGCCGGGCGGCGATCGTGGGCTAGGGTCGGGCAGCGCCCCGACGCGGGCGGAGCGAGGAGGGGTATGGCGCGCCGAGGAGCGGCGTTCGGATCGTGGCTGCTCGGTCCGGCCGACCAGACACCCCGCCAGCTTCGTGTGCGTGTGCAGCTGCTCTTGACGACGATGCTCATCACCACGAACGTCGTCGGTGCCGCCGTCGTGGCCGCCCTGGCGCTGGTGATCATCCCCGGCGCCGCGCCGAACCGGAACATGGCGATCGCCTTCGCGATCGCCGTACCCGCCTACGTCCTGGTGGCCGTCGGCTTCGGAGCCACCTACGGCACGGTGCGGACGCTCCGGGCGCTGCGCTGGGTCCCCGACGGCAGCGAGCCCACCGACCGGGACCGGCAGCGAGCGTTGCAGCTGCCGTGGCGACTCAGCGTGATGCAGATGCTGCTCTGGGTCCTCGCGCTGGCCGTCTTCACACCCCTCGCCTTCGTCTTCCAGCCGGCAGCGGTCCTGAGCACGGCGGCCGCGATCGTCATCGCCGGATTGGTCGTGAGCACGGTCGCCTACCTGCTCGCGGAGTTCGTCCTGCGGCCGATCTCGGCTCGCGCCCTCGCCGGCCAAGCCGGTCCGGACCTGCGGCCCCAGGGCCTGGGGGTCCGGGGGCGCCTCCTCGGCTTCTGGGCGGTCGGCACGGTGGCCCCGACGCTCGGGCTGGTGCTGGCCGCCGCCGTCGCCCTCGTGCACCCCGGGACGTCATCGACCCAGCTCGCCGTCGTCGTCCTGGGGCTGACCGGCGTCATCTTGCTGTTCGGGCTCCTGGTGACGGCGCTCACCGCCCGCGCCGTGGTGGCGCCGATCGCCTCCGTCCGACAGGCCCTGACCCGCGTCGGTCAGGGCGAGTTCGACGGGGACGTCGTCGTCTACGACGGAACGGAGCTCGGGCTCCTGCAGGCCGGTTTCAACGACATGCTCCGCGGCCTGCGCGAGCGCGAGGCGGTGCGCGATCTCTTCGGGCGCCAGGTGGGCCGCGAGGTCGCCGCCGCGGCGGAGCGGGGCGAGATCCAGCTGGGTGGGGAGACCCGGGTGGTGAGCGTGCTCATGATCGACCTGGTCGGCTCGACCGGCTACGCCACCGAGCACGAGGCCGAGGAGGTGGTCGCCGTCCTGAACCGCTTCTTCACCGTGGTCGTCGAGGAGGTCGACCGCCATCACGGCCTGGTCAACAAGTTCATGGGCGACGCGGTGCTGGCCATCTTCGGCGCACCGGTCCACCTGCCGCGACACGCCACCCTCGCGCTCGGCGCGGCCCGGGCGATGGCCGGCCGGCTGACCGCGGAGGTGCCCGAGATCGGGGCCGGCATCGGCGTGGCCACCGGCGAGGCGGTGGCCGGCAACATCGGCGACACCTCGCGGTTCGAGTACACCGTCATCGGCGACGCGGTGAACTCGGCGGCCCGGCTGACCGACCTCTCGAAGGAGGTGTCGGGTCGCGTCCTGGTGTCCTGGACCACCGTCGAGGCCGCCGAGCCGGATGAGCAGGCGCACTGGGAGCGCGATGAGCCACGGACCTTGCGCGGGCGCTCGGAGCAGACGGAGGTCGCCGTCCTGCGGGCGGAGTGAGGCCTCCGGTCAGCGGAGTCTGGTGATCTCGACGTCGACGAACAGCTCGGAGTCGCCGCGGGTGGAGTAGATCCCGCGCAGCGGAGGGACGTCCTCGTAGTCGCGGCCACGAGCGACCAGGACGTGCTGCGCACCGACGGGCCTCGCGTTCGTGGGGTCGAAACCGACCCAGTCGCCGTCCCACCACTCGATCCAGGCGTGCGACTCCCCCACGACCTCCTCACCGACCACGGGCTCGGCCGACGGGTGCAGGTACCCCGACACGTATCGCGCCGGGATGCCGGCCTCGCGGAGCACTCCGAGCGTGAGGTGCGCGAAGTCCTGGCAGACCCCGGCCTGGGCCGCCCACGCGTCGGCCGCGTCGGTCGTGACCTCGGTGGCGCCCTCCATGTAGAGGATCTGGTCGTGCATGAACGCACACACCGCCTCGGCGAAGTCGGTGGGGGTGGCCGCCGCCGCACGGATCGGCGCGACGTCGGCCAGCAGTACCGCCGAGGGAGCGACCCAGTGCGAGGTCTCCAGGAACTCGCACCACTCGTCCTGCACCTCGACGAGCGCCTCCCACGGCCGACGCTCCGGCTCGATCTCCACCGCGCTGGTCTGGACGATCGACGTGGCCACGACGGTGAGCTCGGAGTGCGGCTCGTTGACCTCGAACGCGGTGACCGTGGACCCCCAGTAGTCGCGGTACTCCGACGCCCACGGTGCGGGCGTGATGTCGAGCCGCGAGCGCAGCACCATCTGGTCGGGGGTCGTGAGTGGCGTCATGCGGGCCTCGTTGAACGAGGCGACGGCACCGGTCTCGTAGCGGTATCCCGTGACGTGCTTGATGCGCAGCTGCAGGCTCACAGGACGATCCCCCCGGTCCAGTCGTAGAGGTCGTGGTCGGCGAAGTAGCGGTGGCTGACCGCCTCGCTGGCCGCCGCGCAGCTGCGCTGGAGGCGTTCCATCTCGACCGGCAGGTCGAAGACGAGCTCTTCCAGCGGGCGGTACTCCAGCTCGGTGCGGGCCCGGCCCAGGATCCGCTGGGCCTCGTCGGCGAAGCCGGTGCGCTGCCCGACGTCCGCGAGCTTGCCCAGGGCCTTCTCGGCCTCGACCAGCGACGACACGATCGAGCGCGGGAACCAGCGGTCGAGCAGGAGGAACTCCGCGGCCTGGCGGTCGGCCTCGATGCCCCGGTAGGCCCGGATGAAGGCCTCGTACGCGCCGCAGGCGCGCAGCGTCGTGGGCCACGCCACCTGTGGGCCGGAGGCGAGGGCCGCCGTGGACATCAGGCGAGCGGTCATGTCGGTGCGCTCGATGCTGCGGCCGAGCATGTAGAACTGCCAGCCCTCATCGCGCGACATCGTCTCGGCGGCGATGCCGGAGATCATCGCCATGCGGCCGCGCACCCAGGCGAACATGTCCGGCGGCCGCAGCGACCGCGCCGTGGCGAGCCCGCGCCAGGTGGTGTTGATGGCCGCCCAGATGTCGGTCGAGAGGATCTCGCGCGCTCGGCGCGCACTCTCGCGGGAGGCCCCGATGGCGGCCGCGATCGAGGTCGGAGACTCCGGGTTGTGCGCCAGCAGATCGAGGATCATCCAGCGGTTCGGCGTGCCGGTGTACTCCTCGACCCCCATCACGCTGAGCAGCTGCTCGCAGGACCGGCGCTCGTGCATGCCCGGGTCCTCGACCAGCACCTGCATCTGGACGTCCAGGATGCGCGCGGTGTCGTCGGCCCGCTCGAGGTAGCGGCCGATCCAGAACAGCGACTCGGCGATGCGACTCAGCACGGTGCACTCCGTTCCGACCGGGGCCCGGCATCCCTGCCGGGGTCGGTCCGGGCTTGCTGTTGCTGCTGCTTCTGCTCCAGGCCCCGG
Organism: uncultured Actinomycetota bacterium; assembly: GCA_963695295.1. GTDB lineage: Bacteria > Actinomycetota > Actinomycetes > Propionibacteriales > Nocardioidaceae > Aeromicrobium. Next base: position 1,237,941 of record OY968771.1, read on the forward strand.
CCGCCGGTCCGACGGTCGAGGTCGGGTCCCTGCTGGTGCGCCTGTCCGGCCACCGGTGTCGCGCGCGGCGCATGACTGGGCTCGGCGGCCTCGTCGGCGGCGCCGGCCATCACCCAGGTGTCCTTGGAGCCGCCGCCCCGGCTGGAGTTGACGATCAGCTCGCCCTCCGGCAACGCCACCCGGGTGAGGCCGCCGGGCAGCACCCACACGTCGTCGCCGTCGTGCACCGCGAACGGGCGAAGGTCGACGTGCCGCGGCCGGATGCCGTTCTCGACCAGCGTGGGCACGGTGGAGAGCGAGACGACCGGCTGGGCGATCCACGCGCGCGGGTCGGCGACCACCTTGCCGCGGAGCTCGGTCAGCTCCGCCGCGCTGGCGGCCGGCCCGATCACGATGCCCTTGCCGCCCGATCCGTCGACCGGCTTGAGCACGAGCTCGTCGAGTCGGTCCAGCACCTCCTCGCGATGATCGGCGTCGCCCATCCGCCAGGTGTCGACGTTGCGAAGGATCGGCTCCTCGGACAGGTAGTAGCGGACGAGGTCGGGCACGTACGTGTACAGCAGCTTGTCGTCGGCCACGCCGTTGCCGACCGCGTTGGCGATGGTGACGTGACCGGCCCGGGCCGCGTTGATGATGCCCGGCACGCCGAGGGCGGAGTCGGGCCGGAACTGGACCGGGTCGAGGAACTCGTCGTCGATGCGGCGATAGATGACGTGCACCGGCTCCAGCCCGCGGGTGGTGCGCATCATGACCCGCCCGGAGCGGCACACGAGGTCGCGGCCCTCCACCAGCTCGACGCCCATGGTGCGGGCGAGCAGGGTGTGCTCGAAGTAGGCGGAGTTGTAGACGCCCGGGGTGAGCACGACGACGGTCGGGTCGCTGACGCCGGACGGCGCCGACTTGCGGAGGGCGGCGAGCAGCGCCTGCGAGTACTGCGAGACGGGCCGAATGCGGTGGTCGGCGAACACCTCGGGCAGCGCCGCCGACAGCGCCCGGCGGTTCGTCATGACGTAGGAGACCCCCGACGGAACCCGGACGTTGTCCTCCAGCACCCGGAAGTCGCCGGCGCCGTCACGGATCAGGTCGACGCCGGCCACGTGGATGCGCACCCCGTTGGGCGACTCGAGCCCGGCCACGACGCGGTGGAAGTGCGGCGACGTCATGACCGCCGAACGCGGCATCACGCCGTCGGAGAAGAGCTCGCCGGGCCCGTAGATGTCGGCGAGGAAGGCCTCGAGCGCCCGCACCCGCTGCCGCACACCCTGGTCGACGTGTTCCCACTGCTCGGCCTCGATGAGCCGGGGCACGATGTCGAGCGGGAAGGGACGCTCCTCGCCCTCGACCCCGAAGGTGATGCCCTGGTCGAGGTAGGAGGAGGCCAGCGCGTCGGCGCGCTGGCGCACCTCGTCGTCGCCCATCGACTCAAAGGACGCCTGGACGCCGGTGTAGTTCTCCCGAACGTCGTCACGCGCGAACATCTCATCGAAGCCGGCCACGGGTCCGTAGCCGTCGAAGAGGTGCGTGTCGCTCACGGTTCCACCCTAGGTCGATCGGGTATCGGCCGTTCTCCTCACTCCTGTCTACCGAAAGGCGCGTCCGGCCGCTCCCCCGGGTCCGGCCGTGCCGGGGACCTGACCCGCCGATTTCGTGCCATCGACGCTGGAATCGAGGGCGTTCCGGCTACGCTTTCGCCAGAAAGGTGCAGCCGATGGCCGATGGATACGTCCTCGTGCTCAATGCGAGCTACGAGCCACTCCAGCGAGTGTCGCTCCGCCACGCCATCAAGATGCTCGTGCGCGAGGTCGCCGTCGTGGAGGAAGAGGCCGGCGGCACGTTCGGCCCGTTCCCCGTGCCGCGGGTCCTGCGGCTGGTCCGCTACGTCGTCGCGAAATGGAAGCACCGCCGCGGTCACCTGTGCACCAAGTCGGCCATCAAGGCCCGCGACCGCATGTGCGCCTACTGCGGCGGCACCGCAGAAACCGTCGACCACGTGGTGCCCCGCAGCCGCGGTGGCGGGCTCACCTGGGAGAACGCCGTGGCCGCCTGCCTGCGCTGCAACCACCGCAAGGCCAATCGCACCCCGGCCGAGGCCGGCATGACGCTGCTGTTCAGTCCCACCGCCCCACCCTCGACCTGGGGCTACGTCGCACCGGTCGTCGAGCAACCCGCGTAGGAGCCCGCATGGATCGCCTCAGCACCTCCGACAAGGTGCTCTGCGCCGTGTACGCCCTGGTGGGGGTCGCGGCCCTCGCCGGCACCCAGATCGTCCTGTTCGACTACCTCACCTCCGGCGACACGAACGTGCTCGACGACATCTTCGCCAACGGCGCGGCCACGTTCGCGACCATCGATCTGCTGGCCGTCGCCCTCGTGGGGCTGGTCTTCATCGTGGCCGAGGGACGCCGCCTGCGCGTGCGCTTCCTCTGGGTGTACGTCGTCCTGACGTTCGCCGTCGCCATCAGCGTCGCGCTCCCGGCCTTCCTGGTCGCCCGCCAGGTGAACCTGGCCGGCCGGCGCGACGCCGTCGCGGCCTGACCGGCATGGCCGACGAGCTCAACGTCCTGGGCGAGCCGCTCCAGCCGTGCGGCACCGATCCGATCACCGGGTTCTACCGCACCGGCGACTGCTCCTGCGGTCCCGAGGACGCCGGACTGCATGCCGTCTGCGCGGTGGTGACCGCGGAGTTCTTGGCGCACCAGGCCTCGGTCGGCAACGACCTGACGACGCCTCGCCCCGAGTTCGGCTTCTCGGGGCTGCGGCCCGGTGATCGGTGGTGCGTGGTGGCCGTTCGCTGGCTGCAGGCATGGAACGACGGCGTTCCCGCCCCAGTGGTGCTGGCCGCCACCAACGCCCGGGCGCTCGAGGTCGTCCCGCTGGCGGCACTCGAGGCATCCGCCGTCGACGTGCCGGACGATCTCGGCGGCCTCCGATGAGCGCAGGAATCAGCCGTCGTCGTTGGTAGCCTCGGCGCGTGACGTCCGCGCTCCAGGTCCGTGCCATCAGCACGGCCGAACACCTCGACCACATCCGGGAGCGCTCGTCGGTCAGCTTCCTGCAGACCCCGGCGTGGGCCGAGGTCAAGAGCGAGTGGCGCGGGGAGTCGCTCGGCTGGTACCGCACCGAGGCCGGGTCCGAGAAGCTCGTCGGCGTCGGGCTGGTGCTCTACCGCCGGGTGCCGAGGGTCAAGCGCTATCTCGCCTACCTCCCCGAGGGCCCGGACATCGACTGGCTGGGCGGGGACCTGCAGACGTGGCTCACCCCTCTCGTGGCCCACCTCAGGAGCCAAGGTGCCTTCGGCATCCGGATGGGCCCACCCGTCGTCACCCGCCGCTGGCACGCGGCGACCATCAAGGCGGCCATCGCCGACGACGCACTCCGAACCCTCGGCGACGTGCCGGCCGACGCGAGCGACGACGCCGGTCTCGCCGTCGCCGGCCGGTTGCGTGAGCTCGGCTGGACGAAGGTGCCGACCACCGGCGGGTTCGCGGCCGGCCAGCCGCAGTACAACTTCTGGGTCCCGCTGTCCGGCGCCGACGGCCCGAGGAGCGAGGACGACGTGCTCGCCGCCATGAACCAGCAGTGGCGGCGCAACATCAAGAAGGCCGCGAAGGCGGGCGTCGAGGTCAGCCGGGGCGGCCGCGACGATCTCGGCGAGTTCCATCGGATCTACACCGAGACGGCCGCGCGGGACGGGTTCACCCCGCGGCCGCAGTCGTACTTCGAGACCATGTGGGATGCGCTGTCCGCCGAGGCGCCGGACCGGCTCACCCTGTACCTCGCGCGCCACGAGGGCGACCTCGTCGCCGCCACCACGCTGGTGCGCGTCGGCACCCATGCGTGGTACTCCTACGGCGCCTCGACGTCGCAGAAGCGGGACGTCCGCGGCTCCAACGCGGTCCAGTGGCAGATGATGCGTGACGCCCTGGCGGCCGGTGCCGACGTCTACGACATGCGGGGCATCACCGACACCCTCGACGCGGACGACCCGCACATCGGGCTGATCCGGTTCAAGGTCGGCACCGGCGGTGACGCGGTCGAGTACCTCGGCGAGTGGGATCTCCCCATCAACCGCCTCCTCTACCGCGCGTTCACGGCGTACCTGAGGATCAGAGGATGAGCCTCGACCTGCACGTCGACGCCGCGCGCTGGCGACGCCACCTGAGCGGGTTCGCGCAGAGCACACCCGGACTGGTGCCGGTCGTCAAGGGCAACGGCTACGGCCTGGGCCGTGACTTGCTGGCCGCCGAGGCCTCCGCGCTCGGCTGCGCGATGCTCGCCGTCGGCACGTACGACGAAGTCCCCGGCGCGCTGGCAGCGTTCGGCGGCGACGTCATGGTGCTCAGCCCGTGGCGGCCCTTCCTCACCGGCGTCACCTATGACGACCGGGTCATCCACACGGTCGGACGGGTCGAGGACGTCGAGGCGCTGGCCGGTCGCGAGGGCGAGATCAGGGTCGTCGTCGAGGGTGAGACATCGATGGCGCGGCACGGCTTGGACCGGCACGAGCTGGCCGCGGCCGCCGCCGCGCTGGGCGACCTGCGGGTGGACGGGTTCGCGGTCCATCTGCCGATGGCCGGCTCGAACCTGGTCGAGGCGGAGGGCTGGGCCGCCGCCCTCGCCGCATCGCAGCTCGAGACAGCCACGTTCTATCTGTCCCACCTCACCGCGCCCGAGCTCGACGAGCTCGCCCGGCGGCGCCCCACCTCTGGACCTCCGGCCGCGCATCGGCACGTCGCTCTGGCTGGGCGACCTGGGCGCCTTCGACGTACGAGCCACCGTGCTCGACCTGCATCACGTGTCGCGCGGCGAGCGGGTCGGCTACCGCCAACGCCCCGTGCCCCGCGACGGCTACCTGCTCGTCATCGCCGGTGGCACCAGCCACGGGCTCGGCCTGGAGGCTCCGCGCGCCACCGGCGGCGCGGTGCAGCGCGGCAAGACGCTCGCGAAGGGCGGCCTCGAGGCCGCCGGGTACGCGTTGAGCCCATTCACCATCGACGGGAAGCAGCGCTGGTTCGCCGAACCGCCGCACATGCAGGCCAGCCTGGTGTTCCTGCCGGACAAGGCTCGCCCTCCGGCCGTGGGCGACACCGTCAGCGCCGCGGTGCGCTACACGACGGCGACGTTCGACGCGATCACGCTCGACTGAGAGAACGCCGCCGGCCGCGGACTAGGGCTGCTGCGCCGCCGGAGCGCTCCGGAGCCGGAGTCCTCGCCGGACCCACTGCCACCGTCGGGGTCTTGCCGCCGCCGTCCGGGTCACCGTCGAGGATGCTCCCGTCGCCATCGTTGCTGTGTCGGACCAGACCCACCCGGAGCCGGAACCGGAACCACCACCGGAGCCGGAGCCACCACCGGAGTTGCCGCCCTTGTCCTTCTTCTTCTCCTCCTTGGGCTCAGGCGTCTTGACGATGACGCCCTTGGTGCTCCGGATGTTGCCCGGCGGCGGGAAGGTACCGCAGCTGGCGGGGTTGACCGCGACGTCCATGTAGGCCTTGAACGTCATGGCCGGGTAGGTGCCCCCGAAGAACGGGACGAGGAAGCCCTCGAGGTCCTCGTTGCCGACGCCGCGGTTGTACATCACGGCGGTGGCCAGCTTGGGCGTGGCGCCGGCGAACCAGGACGAGGAGACGTGCTGGTCGTCGTCGGATCCGGCGGTCGCCGTGCCGGTCTTGCCCAGCGTCGGGCACAGCGTCCGAGCGCGGCTTCCGGTGCCGCCGGCACCGGAGTTGACGACCTTCTGCAGTGCCGCGACCGCATCGCCGGCGACGTCCTCGGTGATCGTCTGCTCGGTGCCGGTCTCGTGCTCGTGCAGGGTCGAGCCGGACGGGTCCTCGACCTTGTCGATGACGAACCAGTCGGCCTTCTTGCCGCCGGCTGCCAACGTCGCGTAGGCGTTGGCCATGTCGACCGGCGGAACCGGCACGTAACCGAGCGGGGTGACGGCCGCCGCGGGGTCGAACTTGTCGGTGACCGACTCCGGGATGCCGGCCCGGTTGGCCGCGTCCCGGATTTTCTGGGTGCCGACCGTGATGTCGCCGGTCGGCTCGGTTCCGGTCGTGCCGCCGGCGATCGATCCGTCGGTGGCGTCGTCCTGGTCCGGTGCCCAGCTGCTGGGTGAGATCCACGAAGGCGGTGTTGATCGACTTCTGGGTGGCACGTTCCAAGGTGACCGGGCCGAACGACTGGCCACCGCTGTCGCCCTGGTTCTCGATGGTGTTGCTGCCGACCTGGATGGGTGAGCTGCCGTTCAGCCTCGTCCGGAGGCCGTAGCCGTCCTCGAGCGCGGCGATGAGCGCGAACACCTTGAACGTCGAGCCCGGTTGGGTGCCGGACGTCGCCCAGTTGATCTGGTTCTCCAGGTAGTCGGAGCCGCCGTACATGGCGCGCACCGCGCCGGTGCCCGGCTCGACCGACACCAGGGCCGTGTGCAGCTTCTTCTTTCCGGACGGCCGGACCGTGTCGACGGCCTTGATCGCGGCGAGCTGCTTCTTGTAGCCGATCGTGGTCGATGATCTTGAGGCCGCCGCCCAGGACCTGGGAGTCGCTGAACTCGAGCTGGTCCATCTGCTGCTGGACGAGTCGGAGCACATGCCCGTTCGGACCCTGGAAGCGGTTGTTGTTCTTCTGCTTCGCGAAGGCCGGCAGGTTGTCCCTCGCGTCTGCCGCCTCCTCCGCGCTGATCGACCCGGCCTTGGCCATGCCGTCGATGACGTAGTTGTAGCGCGGGATCATGGCCTCGCGACCGCCCTCGGAGTAGGGGTCGTAGCGAGACGGCTGGTTGAGCACGGAGGCGAGGGCTGCCGCTTGCCGCACGTTGAGCTTGGCGGCCGGCTTGTCGAAGTAGGTGCGCGACGCCACCTGGACGCCGTAGGCGCCGTTGCCGAAGTAGATCGTGTTGAGGTAGCCCTCCAGGATCTCCTTCTTGCTCAGCTGGTTGTGGATCTTGATGGAGAGGATGGCCTCGCGGATCTTGCGGATGTAGGACTGCTCCTGCGACAGGTACAGGATCTTGACGTACTGCTGGGTGATCGTGGAGCCACCACCGGTGATCTCGCCACTTTGCGCGTTGTTCCGCGCGGCGCGGATGATGCCCCGCAGGTCGATGCCGCGATTGGTGTAGAACGTCCGGTCCTCGGCCGCGATCACGGCGGCCTGCATCGTCTCCGGCACCTTGTCGAGGGAGATGTTCTCGCGGTCCTGCGTCGCGAAGGTGCCGAGCTTGTGCTTGCCGTCGGAGTAGTAGACGTTCGTGGTCTGCGTCTCGAAGTCGGCGTTCGCGTCCGGGATGTCGATGAGCTGGTAGAGCGCGAAGAACGCGATCGCGCCGAAGACCGTGCCGGAGACGATGAACGCACCGACCCAACGAACGGCCACCGTCCATCGGGGGCCGTCGCCGGTGATCCGGCGGGCAAGGGACCTGAGTGCGCTGTCAGAGCGCGACGCGATGCGCTGATTCACGGCGGTGTTTTCCTCCATGGGGCCGCTGGGGGCACCTTCGCTGGCGGGAAGGATGCCCGGTCGAACAGGCCCATTCTGTCCGACGAACCTGAGAGGAAGCCGAGCGGCCCCTGCGGGTTCGTCGTGTTCACCCGCGAGTGGCCTGATGTTCGCGTCACGGGAGCCGGAGTGGCGCCTGCTTGTTGATTCGATGTATCGTTTCGATATACCAGTTCGTCACCACGACGAAGCACGCCCTCAATCGATCGGCCCACCATGACCCGCCGCGGAGCAGCCCTCGAGCTCGCAGTTCTCGGACTGCTGCACGATGCTCCGATGCACGGCTACGAGCTGCGCAAGGAGCTCATCGTGCTGCTCGGGTGGGGTCGCGTGCTCTCCTACGGGACGCTCTACCCCTGCCTGAAGGTGCTCACCAAGGACGGGTTCATCGTGGCCGATCCGCCGGCGCCCAAGGTGGCGAAGGCCGGCGGCGAGCCGGTTCGCGGACGCCGCAACCGCATCGTCTACCGCCTCACCGCGGAGGGCAAGGAGCGGTTCGCGCAGGCCCTGGAGGACTCCGGTCCGGCCGCGTGGGACGACGAGAGCTTCGGCGTCCGGTTCGCGTTCTTCGCGCGCACCGACTCACCGACCCGGGTGCGCATCCTCGAGGGGCGGCGCAGCCGTCTGGAGGAGCGGCTCGAGAACGTCCGCGCGTCGACCCAACGCGGTCGCGAGCGGGCCGACTCCTACACGTTGGAGCTGCAACGGCACGGGCTGGAGTCCGTCGAGCGCGAGGTGCGCTGGCTGACCGAGCTCATCGACCGTGAACGCTCGGGGGGCTACGGATCGTCCGATGGCGAGCCGACCGGCCGAGCGCCGAAGAAACGATCCGGCAACACCAAGACCAGCAAGGAACCGTCATGAGTAGAGGAGAACCCATGGGTTCGGTACGGGTGGCGATCGTGGGCGTGGGCAACTGTGCCACGTCCCTGATCCAAGGTATCGAGTACTACCGGGAGGCGGACCCGCACGGGAACGTTCCCGGCCTGATGCACGTCCAGTTCGGCGATTACCACGTCAGCGACATCGAGTTCGTCGCCGCGTTCGACGTCGACGCCAAGAAGGTCGGATTCGACCTCTCGGAGGCGACCGCCGCGAGCGAGAACAACACCATCAAGATCGCCGACGTTCCGCCCCTCGGCGTCACGGTGCAGCGCGGCCACACCCTCGACGGTCTCGGCAAGTACTACCTCGAGACCATCGATGAGTCCGACGCACCGCCGGCCGACGTCGTGCAGGTCTTGAAGGACACCCAGGCCGACGTGCTCGTGTCGTACCTGCCGGTGGGCTCGGAGGAGGCGGACAAGTTCTACGCCCAGTGCGCCATCGACGCGGGCGTCGCGTTCGTCAACGCGCTGCCCGTCTTCATCGCCTCTGACCCCGAATGGGCGAAGAAGTTCGAGGACGCCGGCGTGCCGATCATCGGTGACGACATCAAGAGCCAGGTCGGTGCCACCATCACGCACCGCGTGCTGGCCCGCCTGTTCCAGGAGCGCGGCGTGGTGCTCGATCGCACCTACCAGCTCAATGTCGGCGGCAACATGGACTTCAAGAACATGCTCGAGCGAGACCGCCTCGAGAGCAAGAAGATCTCCAAGACCCAGGCCGTCACCTCGAACATCGACCACGACCTCGGCGCCAAGAACGTGCACATCGGCCCGAGCGACTACGTCCAGTGGCTCGACGACCGCAAGTGGGCGTACGTGCGCCTCGAGGGCCGCGCCTTCGGTGACGTGCCGCTCAACATGGAGTACAAGCTGGAGGTCTGGGACTCACCGAACTCGGCCGGCATCATCATCGACGCCATCCGCGCGGCCAAGATCGCGAAGGACCGCGGCATCGGCGGTGCACTGCTCAGCGCGTCGTCGTACCTCATGAAGTCGCCCCCCGAGCAGCGTCCGGACGACCTCGGTCGCGCCAAGCTCGAGGCCTTCATAGCCGGTACCGAGGAACGCTGACGACGACAACGCCAGGTCAACGGCGCTGACCCGTCGTGGTCGGCTCGGTCAATCCACGAACGACAGCGCGACCAGGCTCAACACGTCCGAGTACGCTGTGACGAGCTCCTCCACGGTCAGGGTGATCTCCTTGTCGAGCCAGGCGATGACCGACTGGCCGAGGCCACCGATCATCGTCTCCGCTGCGACCTCGAGCGACAGTCTGTCCGCCGCGGGAACCCGCGACCGGAGCTCGTCCCGAAAAAGACCGACGAACAACCGCGTCGACGCGTGGCGTCGCTCAGCGATCGCCGGCAGCGCCACGAGGGCCGGCGAGAACAGCAGGCGGCCGCGCCGCGGATCGTCGGCGACCAGGCCGATCACGGCGCCGATGGCGGTTCGCGCGACGAGCGGGAGGTCGTCCGGGGGCACCCCGTCCATGGCCGCGAGCGTGACGGTCGTGAGGTCGAGGACCTCCTGGTCGTAGATCGCCTTGGCCAGCTCGCCGGAGTTGTCGAAGCTCTCATAGAAGTAGCGCGACGCGAGTCCGGACGAAAGACACACCCCGCGCACCGAGAAGGCCCGGGCACCGTCGGCGGAGGCCAACAGGTCGAGCCCGGCGTCCATGAGCTGCGCCCGCCGGCCCGATCGGCGCTCGTCCCCGGTGGCCCCTCCGTACACACGCGTCGAGGGCATTGGTCCATCGTGACACACTCGTGGTCACATCGTGCGAGGTCAGCGTCCTCGACCGCCGTGCTCGCTCGTCACTCAGCTGCGGTCGGCCCACCACGCGCGAAGCGCCTCGGCGGCCGCCTCCTCGCCCAGCGGTCCGCGGTCCATCCGCAGCTCCAGCAGGAACCGATAGGCCTCGCCGACATCGCGACCCGGGCCGATGCCGAGGATGTCCATGATCTGGTTGCCGTCCAGATCCGGCCGCATGGCGTCGAGCTCCTCCTGCTCGGCGAGCACCGCGATCCGCGCCTCCAGCTCGTCGTAGGTGCGTTGCAGGCGCTCGGCCTTCTGGCGGTTGCGGGTGGTCGAGTCGGCCCGGGTGAGGATGTGCAGGCGCTCGAGCTGGGCGCCGGCGTCGCGGACGTAGCGTCGCACCGCCGCGTCGGTCCACTCGCCCGACCCGTAGCCGTGGAACCTCAGGTGGAGCTCCACCAGGGTGGTCACCTGATCGACCACGTCGTTGCTGAACCGCAGGGCGCGCAGGCGCTTGCGAGCCATCTTCGCGCCGACGACGTCGTGGTGGTGGAACGTGACCGTGCCGCCCGGCTGGAACCGCCTGGTCTTCGGCTTGCCGATGTCGTGCAGCAGCGCGGCCAGGCGCACCACGAGGTCCGGGGTCTCACCGAGGCGGTCCTCCAGCGCGATCGCCTGGACCAGCACGGTCAGCGAGTGCTCATAGACATCCTTGTGCCGGTGGTGCTCGTCGCGTTCCAGCACCAGAGCGGGCAGCTCCGGCAGCACGTGCGCGGCCAGACCGGTCTCGACCATCAGGCGAAGGCCCTCGACCGGTCGCTGCGCGCACACGAGCTTGGCCAGCTCATCGCGCACCCGCTCGGCCGAGACGATGTCGAGCCGGTCGGCCATCGCGGTCATCGCGGTGACGACCTCAGGGTGGGCGGCGAAGCCGAGCTGCGCGACGAACCGGGCCGCACGCATCATCCGCAGCGGGTCGTCGCCGAAGGAGATGCCGGCGGCCACCGGGGTCCGCACCACGCCGGCCGCGAGGTCGTCGAGTCCGCCGGAATGGTCGACGAACTCACCGGACGGAAGCCGCACGGCCATGGCGTTGATCGTGAAGTCGCGACGGGACAGGTCGCCGGTCAGGCTGTCGCCGAAGCGCACCTGTGGCTTGCGTGAGGACGGGTCGTACTGGTCGGACCGGTACGTGGTGATCTCCAGATGCACGGCGCCCCGGCGCAAGGCGATCGTGCCGAAGTCGCGGCCGACGTCCCAGACCGTGTCGGCCCATCCGGTGACCAGCGCCTCGATCTGCTCCGGACGTGCCTCGGTGGTGAGGTCCCAGTCCTGCCCGGCCCGGCCCATGAGGGCGTCACGCACCGTGCCACCCACGACGGCGAGCTCGTGCCCGGCCTCGGCGAATCGCCGCCCGAGGTCGACGAGCGCCGGCTCGGAGGCGATCAGCCGGTCGAGCCGCTCACGCTGATCGGGCGCGAGAACGGGCGAGTGGGACACGACCACACACTCTATGGGGTTTCGATCCATGGCCTCCGGCCGCTCCTCGACCATCGCGGACCGGGACACGGCCGCGTCTACGATGATCGGGTGTGTCCTCGTCGCCGTGCCGTCTCGCGCGGGCTCGTGACGACCCTCCTGCTCCTTCCGCTGTTCCTCATCACCGTCCCGTCACCGGTCGTGGCCGCTGACGACCCCGACCTCGACGTGCGCATCACCGGCCTCAGCCCGAGCAACCTGGAGGGGCGGTCGGCGGTGACGATGACCGGCACCGTCACCAACCGCAACGAGCATGTCTGGGCGGACGCCCAGGCCTACCTCGTCATCCCGACCACCCCGTTCACGACCCGGCAACAGGTCGACGACGCCATCGACACCGGCACTGCCTACACCGGTGAGCGCGTCATCGACCTCAAGTCCATCGACGAGCTCGGCGACCTCGGCCCGGGCAGGACCGCGAGGTTCGAGGTCCGGGTGCCGTACGGCAGACTCGGCATCTCCGGGGCCGAGGGCGTCTACCCGGTCGGGGTCCAGATCCTCGGCACGGACGTCGACGGGACCCGCGCCACGGCCGCGATCGGGCGGGCCACGACCTTCTTGCCGCTGGTGCCGAAGGAGCCGGACCGGGTGTCGGCCGGCGTGGTCTGGCCGTTCCTCATGCCGGACCGACGTCAACCCGACGGCACCTACGCCGATCCCGCGGCCATGCTCGACCTGGTCTCGACCGGCGGCCGGCTGCGCAACCAGCTCGACCTCGCCGCCGCGGTCCGAGCCCGTGCGTCCACGGTCATCATCGATCCGGCGCTGCTGGTCGGTCTCGACGAGGTCAGTCGCGGGCGACGCCTGCCCGAGGGCCTGACCGTGAGCGAGCAACAGCGGACGGCGGCCCGGCAGTTCCTGACCGACCTGATCGCCCTCGCCCGGCAGCACGCGGCGTGGGTCGTCCAGTACGACCGGCCCGACGTCCTCGGCATCACCCAGTCGCCGACCGCGGGCGAGCTCTCCGAGTCGATCGAGCGGGCGACCTCCTCGACGCTCGCCCGGTTCCAGGTCACCGGGCGCCGCGTCACCTGGCCGACGGACGGTGGCGTCACCGGTCCCCTGCTGTCCGCCGTCCGGGGTTCCGGCGAGACCCCGGTGATCGTCAGCCCGTCGGCCGTGCCGGACTGGGAGCGACGGGACGGCTCGCTCGTCCAGTACGCCGCGCGATCAGGTCCGATGCCACTGCTCGTCAACGACGCCCTCGACGCCGGCGTACCGGGTGAGACCACCACCGTCACCCTGCGTCAGCGCATCCTCGGCGAGGCGGCGCTCGCGTCCTTGCAGCGGGGTGCCGATCCCAGCTCCCGTGCGGACGCCGTCGTGATCATCGACCCGCGGTGGAACCCCGGTCCGGTCGCCGAGACGAGTCCGCTGGACGACGCGTTCGACGCCGCGTTCGTCGACGGCATCAGCCTCGAGGACCTGATGACCCAGCCACTCGCCGGCTATGACGGCTCCGTGCCTCGCACCGCCGAGGTCACACCCATCGGCGAGCAGCAGATCGCGACGGCCGCCGAGGCCGCGGAGACCTTCGCGCTGATCGCGATGATCACTCCCAACGGCGACGAGGTCGAGGCCCGACATGCTCGCGAGGTGGCCGACGCCCTCGGCGTCAGGTGGCGGGACTCGCGCACGGAAGGCCTGGCGGCCGCCCGCGCCGCGGTTCGACGGGCCGAGCGCGACATCGACCGGGTCGACGATCGAGGGCCCGACGGCGGTCACCCTCTCCAGCTCGAAAGGCAGCTTCCCGGTCACCGTCACGAACGACACGAACCACCCGGTCCGGGTCGCCGTCCAGATCGACTCGAGCAACCCGGCGCTCAGCGTGCCCGACTCCGACCCCGTCGACGTCGCCGCCGACGAGCGCAAGACCTTGACCATCGCGGTCGACATGGCGCGGCAGAGCTCGGCCACGCTCAGCGCGCGCATGGTCACGCCGGACGGACAGGCCTTCGGCGAGCCGGCCGTCTTCAACGTGCGGTCGAGCCGGGTCGGTGCGGCGCTGTGGGTCGCCATCGGCCTGGCGGCGGCGTTCGTCGTCGTCGCCCTGGCCCGCCGCTTCCGCCGTCACCCCCAGCCGGCCGACCGCGAGCCGCCGGACGTGCTCGAGGCGGATCCCGATGACTGAGAGCCCCGACGACTCGCCGAACATCGCCCGCAGCAGCGCCTGGATGGCGCTCGGGACGGTGGTGTCGCGCGTCACCGGGTTCTTCCGGTTGCTGTTGATCGCGTTCACGATCGGCACCCTGCTCGACGCCGACCTGTTCAACAACGCCAACACCATCCCCAATGCCCTCTACATCCTGGTCGCGGGCGGGATCTTCAACGTCGTCCTCGTGCCACAGCTCGTGCGCGCGATGAAGAGCGACCCCGACGGCGGCGATGCGTACGCCCAGCGGATCATCACGCTCGGGCTGCTCGTGCTCGCCATCGCGACCGTCCTCCTGCTGGTCATCGTGCCGGGACTGATCCACCTCGTCTTCGACCAGAAGCTGTTCACGCCCGGTTTCGAGGACCAGCGGGCGTCCGCGCAGCTGCTGATGTGGCTGTGCATGCCGCAGGTGTTCTTCTACGGCGCATTCGTCCTCGTCGGGCAGGTGCTCAACGCACGACAACGGTTCGGGCCGATGATGTGGGCACCGATCGCCAACAACCTCGTCGCGATCGCCGTCCTCGGCGTGTACGTCGGGATCTTCGGCACGTCGAACGGCACGGACGGCTTCACCACCGGCCAGGCGGTGCTGCTCGGTCTCGGGTCGACGGCCGGGATCGTCGTGCAGACGGCGGTGCTCATCCCGTTCCTGCGTCGAGCCGGCTTCGTGTTCCGACCGCGCTTCGACTTTCGCGGCGTCGGGCTCGGCCACACCCTGCGCCTCGGCGGGTGGACCCTGCTGTTCATCCTCGCCAACCAGATCGCGTTCATCGTCGTCCAGCGGCTGGGGACGGGGGGAACCCTGGACGGTGCGGAGTCCGGCGAGAAGGCCGCGGGTTCGGCCGTGTACGAGATCGGCTTCCTGGTGAGCCAGGTGCCGCACGGCGTCATCACGGTGTCGCTGGCCACCGCGGTCATCCCGACGTTGGCCGCGCTGGCGGCCGACGGGCGCCACGACCGGATGCGGCTCGAGCTCGGCCGCACGTTGCGGCTGGCTCTCGCCATCATCGCGCCCCTGGCCGTCGCGGCCGCGTGCCTCGGACCCACCGGGGCCGAAGCCATCGCCTACGGCGGCATCCGCGGCAACACCGAGGTCATCGGGTACACGATCGCTGCCTTCGCCCCCGCGATGGTGGTGTTCACCGTGCACTACCTGATGTTGCGCGGGTTCTACGCGAACGAGGACACCCGGACTCCCTTCGTCGTGCAGCTCGTCATCGCGACCGTGAACGTCGCTGCCGCCATCACGCTGACCCACGACGTCGCTCCGGCGAAGGTGGCCGCCATGCTCGCGCTCTCCTACGGCCTCGCGTATCTGGTGGGCGCGACCCTGTCGACGACCTTGCTCTCGCGATCGATCGGCCCGGTGATCGACCGGGAGACCGTCGTGTTCGCGGGTCGGCTCGTCGTCGCGTGCGCCGTCGCGGCCGCCACGATGCTGGGAGCCGTGGCCGGGCTCGATCGCCTGGGCCTCGACACCGGCACCTCCGGGGAGGCGCTCGGCGTCTTCGCGATCGCGGGCCTGCTCGGCGCCGCGTCGTACGTGCTCGCGGCTCGGCTGGTCGGTCTCGACCAGCTCGCCTACGTCGTCCGCACCGTCCTGCGTCGGGGCTGATCACCCGTGGCGCACAGGTCCCTTGGGTGACCGCCGCCCCCGACTAGCATGGGAAGCGGTGACGGAGCGGGCGACCCTGAGCCCGCCGAAAGGGTGTCGATGAGCGTGAGGCGCACGTTGGCATCCGGCGACGTCCTCGCCGATCGCTACGAGCTCCAGGACCTGGTCACCGAGCGGCTGGGGTCGGTGACCTGGCGCGCCAACGACAAGATCCTCAACCGCAACGTCGGTATCGAGATGCTGCCCAGCAGCGATCCGCGCGCCGACCACTTCATCGAGGCGGCCCGGCTGTCCACGACCGTCACCGATCCCCGGTTCCTGCGCGTCCTCGACCTGATCGAGGACGACCACGGTCAGCATCTCGTCGTGCGCGAGTGGGCCCGCGCGTTCCCGCTCGACCAGCTCCTCGCCCAGTCGCCGCTGCCGAGTCCGCGGGCGGCGCGAGTGATGACCGAAGTCGCCGATGCGGTCGCCCACGCCCACGAGCGCGGTGTCTACCACCGCCGCCTCACGCCGCACCAGGTCCTGCTGAAGCAGTCCGGCGCGGTGCGCGTGGTCGGGCTCGGCGTCGCCTCGGCGCTGGCTCCGGCGGGCCACGAGGACACGCTCGATGACCTGCTGTCGTACGAGCAGCTCGACGTCCAGGCCCTGGGCAAGCTGCTGTACGCGTGCCTGGTCAGCCGGTGGCCCGGGGCGCACATCGACCAGCTCCGGGCGGCTCCCACCGAGCACGGTCGGCTGCTGCGACCGCGTCAGGTCCGCGCCGGTGTGTCTCGTGAGCTCGACGCGATCTGCGACCGGATCCTGGGCGATCCGCCGGCCCACCATCGGCCCCGCCTGGCGTCGGCCGAGGACATCGCCCGCGCCTTGCTGCTCGTCGGCGAGGAAGGACTGCCTCGCGACGGTCCGACGACCCTGACCCGCGTCTCCTCACCCGATCTGCTTCGTCTCGACCCGGTGGTGGTGCCGCAGGGCCCGCCGCCGGGCCTCGCCCCGCCGCGCCGGCGCCCCAAGGCCCACGAGCCCGCGCCGCCCACCCCGCTCGAGGTCGGCAAGCAGCGCGCGATCGCGGCTTTCGCCGGCGACCGGCGGTACGTGCTCGCCGGGCTGGCCGTCGTCCTCGTGCTGGCCACCGTGCTCGCCTACGCGGTCAGCCGCACCACCGGCGGTGACGACGACGGCCCGGGTGCCTCGACGGCTCCGGTCCAGGCGCTGCCGTTCGCCGACGCCAACGACCTCGACCCGCAGGGCGAGGACGCCGCCGAGAATCCCGAGACCGTCGGCCTGGTCATCGACGGCGACGTCGCGACCGGTTGGCGTACCACCACCTACTTCAACCAAGCCGCGCTCGGCGGGCTCAAGGACGGGGTCGGCGTCGTGCTGGATCTCGGCGGGCCGCGGGAGCTGAGCTCGCTGCGCATCCGCCTGGCCGGCGGGCGGCACGACGTGACCGTCTACGCGTCGAGCCCCGGCGCCTCCGAGCCGCGCAGCCTGCGCGGGCTGCGCCAGATCGCCATGATGGACGCGGCCGGTCCGGACGCGTCGGTGACGCTCCCGTCAGGCATGTTCACCCGCTATGTCGTGGTGTGGCTGACGAAGCTGCCCGAGGTCGAGACGGACCGGTTCCGCGGCGAGATCCGGGAGGTCACGGCCCGGGGTCGTGCCTGACGTCCGAGGGAATGTCCACGACCTAGACTGCGTTCCACCCAGTAGACCCCATCCGAAGGCAACAGCCAGAGAGCGCAGCGTTCATGAGCGACGACGACATCCGTGACCTGATCATCATCGGCTCCGGTCCGGCCGGCTACACCGCCGCGGTCTATGCGGCGCGCGCCAACCTCAGCCCGCTGGTGTTCGAGGGTTCGGTCACCGCCGGCGGTGCGCTGATGACCACCACCGACGTCGAGAACTACCCCGGATTCCCCGACGGCATCATGGGCCCGGAGCTGATGGACAAGTTCCGCGCGCAGGCCGCACGGTTCGGCGCCGAGCTCGTGGCCGACGACGTCACGTCGGTGCAGCTCGAGGGTGAGGTCAAGTCCGTCAGTCTGGCCGACGGCACCACCCATCGGGCTCGCGCAGTGGTGCTCGCCATGGGCTCGGGCTATCGCAAGCTCGAGATCGAGGGCGAGGACCGGCTCTCCGGCCACGGCGTCAGCTGGTGTGCGACCTGCGACGGCTTCTTCTTCCGCGACCAGAACATCGTGGTCGTCGGCGGCGGCGACTCCGCCGTCGAGGAGGCCACCTTCCTCACCCGCTTCGCGTCCAAGGTCACCTTGGTGCACCGGCGCGACGAGCTGCGTGCCTCCAAGATCATGGAGGCCCGCGCGTTCGCCAACGACAAGATCGAGTTCGTCTGGAACGCCGAGGTGGTCGAGCTGCACGGCGACGACAAGCTCAGCGGTGTCACGCTGCGCGACACCCACACCGGCGACACCAGCCGCCTCGACGCCACGGGCCTGTTCATCGCGATCGGCCACGACCCTCGCTCGGAGCTGCTCAAGGGCCAGGTCGAGCTCGACGACAACGGATACGTGGTCGTCCAACCCGGCCGGACCGCCACCAACCTGCCCGGCGTCTTCGCCGCCGGCGACCTCGTCGACCACACCTACCGCCAGGCCGTCACGGCTGCCGGTACCGGCTGTGCCGCGTCGCTGGACGCCGAGCGCTTCCTCGCCGACCTTCATCACGCCGGGGCTCCGTTCCCCGACGCCTCACTCATCAACGAGTAGATCGACCTCAAGGAGAACCATGGCAGAGATCACCGCCGTCACCGACGCCGATTTCGACGAGAAGGTCCTGAAGGCCGACGGGCCGGTTCTCGTCGACTTCTGGGCGGCATGGTGCGGCCCCTGCCGGCAGCTCGAGCCCATCCTCAAGGAGATCGCCGCCGACAAGGGCGACGCCCTCACCATCGTCAAGATGGACGCCGACGCCAACCCGGCCACGCCGGCCAAGTACCGCGTCGCCGGGCTGCCGACGATGAACCTGTACTTCCAAGGTGAGCTCGTGCGTTCGATCATCGGGGTTCGCCCGAAGTCGGCCATCCTGAACGAGCTCTCCGAGTTCGCCTGAGTCGCTTTGTCGATATAGCGCTTTGTCGCTACGGCCCGACTAGCGCCGCGCGCGGCGCGGGTCCATGAGCTGGACGATCCGCTCCAGGTCTTCGACCGTCGCGAACTCCACGGTGATCTTGCCCTTGGTCCGGCCGAGGTCGACCTTGACGCGCGTGTCGAACCGGTCCGAGAGGCGGCCGGCGAGCTCGGCCACTCGGGGTGAGTGGAGCTTGGTGCCGGATCGCCGCGCCGGCCGGCGTTTCGTGTCGGGCTCGACGGTGACGATCTCCTCGAGGGCACGGACGGAGAGTCCTTCAGCCACGACGCGCTGGGCCAGGCGATCCTGGATCTCGGCGTTGTTCACCGACACCAGGGCCCGGGCGTGCCCGGCCGACAGAACGCCCGCCGCGACGCGGCGCTGGACGTTGGGCGTCAGCTTGAGCAGTCGGAGGGTGTTGCCGATGTGCGGTCGAGACCGGCCGATCCGCTCGGCGAGTTCCTCATGCGTGCATCCGAAGTCGTCGAGCAGCTGCTGGTACGCGGCCGCTTCCTCCAGTGGGTTGAGCTGCGAACGATGCAGGTTCTCCAGCAGCGCGTCGCGGAGCAGGTCCTCGTCCGACGTCTCCCGGACGATCGCGCCGATCGTGTCGAGGCCCGCTTCGCGCGTGGCTCGCCACCGCCGCTCCCCCATGATCAGCTCGTAGGATTCCGGCCCGGTCGCCCGCACGATGACGGGCTGCAGCAGCCCGACCTCCTGGATGGAGTGGACGAGCTCGGACATCTCGTCGGCGTCGAAGGCCTTGCGCGGCTGCTTCGGATTCGGCGTGATCTGGGTCAGTGGGATCTCCGCGAAGCGGGCCCCGTCGATTTCCTGGAGTCCACTGGCCTGGGCGTCGGCGGGCGAGGCCGGGATCAACGCCTCGAGTCCTCGTCCCAGTCCCCGTCGAGTGCTCATCGGCCGTCCTTTCGTGCCGAGGCGGTGATCTCTCGGGCCGCTTCGAGGTAGGACAACGCCCCGGAAGACGTGACGTCGTAGGTGAGGATGGTCTGTTGGTAGCTGGGTGCTTCGGAGATCCGCACCGACCGCGGGATCGCCGTTCTCAGCACCTTGTCACCGAAGTAGTTGCGGACCTCGTTGGCGACGCCGGCCGACAGGCGCGTGCGCGCGTCGTGCATCGTCAGCAGGATCGTGGTGATCTCCAGCTTCGGGTTGAGGTGGCGTTGCACGAGCTCGATGTTGCGCACCAGCTGCCCGAGCCCCTCCAGGGCGTAGTACTCGCACTGAATCGGGATGAGGACCTCACGGCCGGCCACCAAGGCGTTGACCGTGAGCAGCCCGAGGGACGGCGGGCAGTCGATCAGCACGTAGTCGATACGGTCCCCGGCGTCCTCGCAGTCCTCGAGGTACGACTGCAGCGCCTTGTCGAGCCGGGTCTCGCGCGCCACCAAGGAGACGAGCTCGATCTCGGCTCCGGCCAGGTCGATGGAGGCGGGCAGCACGGTCAAGCCGGCGATGTCCGGGCACGGGCGGACGAGCTCGTCCAGGTCGGTGCCGTCGACCAGGGCTTCGTAGACGCCCGGCGTTCCCTCCGCGTGGTCGATGTTGAGCGCGGTCGAGGCGTTCCCCTGCGGATCGAGGTCGATGACCAGGACGCGCAGACCCTTGGTGGCGAGAGCCGCCGCCACGTTGACGGCCGTGGTGGTCTTGCCCACCCCGCCCTTCTGGTTCGCGACGACGAAGACGCGCGTCTCGGCCGGCTTCGGCAGCTGGGGCGTCGCCTCCACCCGGCGGGCCAGGTCGACATGCACCTGCGCCTCGGAAGCCAGCGGCGTCGCGTCGTCGCCGAACGGAGCAGATGCCGTCTTGCTGATGGCGTCGGCTGACGATGGCGCCGAGGCCTGTCCGGCGGTGGATGCGCTCATCGAGCGACCCCCACCGGCGACTCCACCGCCATGCTGGTTTCACGTGAAACGTTCCGGGTGGCGGGAGCGGCTGAGGGGTCGGCGGGTCGGCCTCGAAGCCAGCCCGGTCCTGCCGACGTTCTCACCGCGTTACCTCCACCACCGTCGTCGGTACCTGCAGGTCACCGTACGAAGACACCACGATATCGGTAGCGCCCATCTTGTGAAGTGAGTTGGCCGACGAAACCACCTCGTCTTCGGCGGTCCGGCCCTTCAGGGCGAGCAGCACACCGCCCGGTCGAACGAGGGGCAAGCACCACCCGGCGAGCTTCTCCAGGGGCGCCACAGCCCGCGCCGTGACGACGTCGAAGGTGTCGTCGACCTCCTCAGCTCGCGCCCGGACCACCGAAACGCGCGTCCAAACCGAGCGTCTCGACGGCCTCCAGAAGGAAGGTGGTCCGGCGCAGCGATGGCTCGATCAACGTCATCACGACATCCGGCCTGGCGATGGCCCACACCAGCCCGGGCAGACCCGCACCCGACCCGACGTCGGCCACGGAGGCGCCTTCCGGCACCCGCGGGGCGACGACCCCGCAGTTCAGGAGGTGCCGGTGCCACAGACGCGGGGCCTCCCGCGGCCCGATCAGCCCGCGCTCGACACCGGCCGAGGTCAACAAGTCGACATAGCGACTCGCCAGCGCAAGCCGGTCGCCGAACACCGCAGCCGCTTCCGACGGCGGTGTTTCACGTGAAACAGGCATCCGTCACGACGTCAGGACGCCGGCAGCACCACGACGTGCCGATCGGTGTCGACACCCTCGGACTCACTCACCAACCCCGCGTCGGCCACCGCGTCGTGCACCACCTTGCGCTCGAACGGCGACATCGGATCGAGGGCCACCGGTGCGCCATCCGCCTTGACCTTCTCGATCGCACTCTCGGCGATACCGACCAGCTCTTCCCTCCGGCCGGCGCGGTACCCGTCGACATCGAGCATCAGCCGGCTGCGCTCGCCGGTCTCGCGATACACGGCGAGCCGGGTGAGCTCCTGCAGCGCCTCGAGCACCTCGCCATCGCGACCCACCAGGTGCGACAGCTCACCGCCGACGATCGACACCGCGGCCCGATCGCCGTCGACGTCCATGTCGATGTCCCCATCGAGGTCGGCGATGTCGAGCAACTCCTCGAGGAAGTCCGCTGCCACGTCTCCCTCGGCCTCGAGCTTGGTGGATTCGGTCGTCATCACTTCTTGCCCTTCTTCTTGCGCTGGTTCCGTGACTGCTTCTTGGGCTGTTGCCGGGCCGGGGCCGGATGCGGCTCCTCGAGCTCCTTCAGCGGGTCCTCGGTCACCGACTTCCCGTGCTTCGCGTCCCGATCCTGCTTGGCCTTGAACGCCGGCGTGCCGGGCGCCGGGTTCCGCCTGATGACGTAGAACTGCTGGCCCATCGTCCACAGGTTCGACGTCGTCCAGTAGAAGAGGACACCCAGCGGGAAGAACACGCCGCCGAACGCGAACACCAGCGGAAGGATGTACAGCAACATCTTCTGCTGCTGCGCGTACGGGCCGTTCAGCGCATCTGGCGGCATGTTCTTCATCATCAGCTGCCGCTGCGTCGCGAACTGCGTGATGCACATGATGATGACCAGCGCGAGGGTCAGGACCCGGGTCTCGGTGATCGACGTGTTCAGGAACGTGTCCGCGATCTTCGCCCCGAGAAAGCGTGCGTTGGACAACGATTCGGCATCAGCGCCGGTCAGGAAGCCGCGCGCCCCTTCGGCGCCCCGCTTCGCCGCCTTGTCGATCACCTGGAACAGCGCCAGGAACACCGGCATCTGCAGCAGGAGCGGCAGGCACGAGGCGAACGGGTTCGTGCCGGTCTCCTTCCACAGCTTCATCTGTTCCTGGGTGAGGCGCTCGCGGTCGTGGCCGTACTTCTTCTGCAGCTCCTTGATCTGCGGCTGGAGGAGCTGCATGTTGCGGCTGGACTTGATCTGCTTGACGAACAGGGGGATCAGCAGCGCGCGGATCGTGACGGTCAGGCCCACGATGGCCAGCACCCAGGTCCACCCCGAGTCATGCGGGAGCACCTGGTCGAACAACCAGTGCCACCCGAGCAGGATGCCGGAGACGCCGTAGTAGAGCGGCGTCATGATGGCGGTGCCGAGGTCGCTCAGAAATCCCATGGTTCTCCTGTCGTGGTGGCCAGCGGCGCCGCAGACTCAGGTACGCGGCGCGTCGAGGCCGGTGGAACCGGATCGAGACCGCCGGCGGCCCACGGGTGACAACGAGCGACGCGCCGCGCCGCAAGCCAGGTGCCGCGCACGGCACCGTGCGTCTCGACCGCCTCCAGCGCGTACGCCGAACAGGTCGGGTAGTACCGGCAGACCTGCCCGTAGAGCGGACTGATCGCGAACCGGTAGCCCTTCAGCGCCCAGATGAGAAGGTGCTTCATGCGGCGCCGGCCCTCAGCAAGGCTTGGTCGAGGTCATCGGACAGCGTGGACGACGACGCAGGCCCGGCAGGATTCAAGGCCCGAACGACTATGCGGCTTCCGGCCGGAAGCTGGTCCAGCCGAGCCCGCACGAGGTGCCGCAGGCGTCGCTTCACCCGGTTGCGCACGACGGCCGAACCGACCGACTTGTTCACCACGAAGCCAGCGACGGTCTGGGTTCCGGCGCCGGGCAGGAGATGCACCACGAGGGTCGGCCGAGCACCCTTGGTACCTCGGCGCACGGTGACGCGGAAGTCCTCGCTGCTGCGCATGCGATGGACCTGAGCGAGCAACTGACTCAGGCCGACAGCTGCGAACGGCCCTTGCGCCGACGCGCCGACAGGATCGAACGGCCGGCGCGAGTGCGCATGCGAAGACGGAAACCGTGCTTCTTGGCACGACGACGGTTGTTCGGCTGATACGTACGCTTGCTCACAGAACTTCCTCACGATCGGACGGTGGCGCTCGGTGCCGCATCTGACGATGCGGGCCGGTCGACGGCCACCGCTCGCCCACAGAATCGGTCTTGCTGTGAGCACGCGGCGGGTGTCGCTGAGGGTGACCAGACCACGGTACGGGGGCCCTTGACGGCGGTCAAACCGACCGTCTTACGCGATCGCGGCCTGGTCGTCCAGACGACACGCCGGTCGGTGTGATCGGGATGGGGAAATCCGCTTGAACTGGGTGTGGGCCGCTGCTAGCGTCGCCGCGGTGTTCGGCTTTTCCACAGCGTATGAGACGCTGCCCCGTCGATGCACATTGTGTGGAAAACCATGTGGAGCAACGGAGGTCAACGATGGGTGAGGCGCCGGATTCGACCGAGGTCATCGAGCTCGACGGGCACTGGAAGCAGGCAGTCGAGACCCTCTCGCCCGGTGCCAAGGTGTGGGTCGCCAATGCCACCCCCCTCAGCCTCCACAACGGCATCCTGATCGTTGCCGTCCAGGACGACCTCACCCGCGCGCAGCTCGAGTCCCGCGTCCGGCCGGCGCTCGAGCAGGCCTTCACGACCTCACTCCATCAGGAGATCCGGCTGATCGTCACCATCGATCCAGCCGAGGTCGAGGCCATCTCCGAGAGGCCACTTGAGGAACAAGGAGACAAGTCGACAAGTCTCCTTTTGAATCCGGAGGGCGAGGCGGATGTCGAGCTCGCCGAGCTGGACGACGAGGACGACGACGACGAGTTCGTCCCCTCCTGGGCGCAGCACTCCAACGTCGTCCCCATCAAGCGCGGCAACGCAGCGGAAGCACGGCTCAACCCCCGCTACCTCTTCGAGAACTTCGTCATCGGCTCATCCAACCGGTTCGCCCACGCGGCCGCCGTCGCCGTCGCGGAGGCACCCGGGAAGTCGTACAACCCGCTCGTCATCTACGGCGACTCCGGCCTCGGCAAGACCCACCTGCTCCACGCCATCGGCAACTACGTGTTCAGCCTCTACCCGTCCTCGCGGGTCCGGTACGTCAACAGCGAGGAGTTCACCAACGACGTCATCAACGCGATCCAGGAACGCAAGACCGCGGAGCTGAAACGCCGCTACCGCGAGGTCGACGTCCTTCTCGTCGACGACATCCAGTTCCTGGAGAAGAAGGAATCGACGATCGAGGAGTTCTTCCACACCTTCAACGCCCTGCACAACGCGAACAAGCAGATCGTCATGACGTCGGACTGCCCGCCATCGGATCTGCAGCTGGAGAACCGCCTCCGCAACCGGTTCTCCTGGGGCCTCATCACCGAGACGCTCCCGCCGGACCTGGAGACCCGCATCGCCATCCTCCGCAAGAAGGCTCACCACGAGAAGCTCACGGTGCCGGCCGACGTGATGGAGTTCATCGCCAGCCGGGTCCAGACCAACATCCGCGAGCTCGAGGGAGCGCTCATCCGGGCCACCGCCTTCGCCAACCTGCAGAAGACGACCGTCGACATGCAGCTCGCCCAGATGGTGCTCAAGGATCTCGTGGCCGAGGGCAACGAGCCGGACATCACGAGCGGCATGATCATGGCGCAGACCGCCACCTACTCGGAGTTCACGATCGACGAGCTGTGCGGATCGAACCGCACCCGCAACCTGGTGCTCGCCCGCCAGATCGCGATGTACCTGTGCCGTGAGCTGACCGACATGTCACTCCCGATGATCGGACGGGAGTTCGGCAACCGCGACCACACCACCGTGATGCACGCCGAGCGCAAGATTCGCAAGCTCATGGCGGAGAAGCACGCCGTCTACAACCAGGTGACCGAGCTGACGAACCGCATCAAGCAGCAAGCCCGGCAGTCCTGAGCGGTGCCAGCCGACCTCGAGACCGCCCCACCAGCAACGATGCACATCTGGGGACGCAGTTGTGGGAAAACCCCTTCGGCCCGTGGACATCGGCGGCGGGGGTGTGAACGCCGTGTGAACTGCAGATTTCAGTCCACAGGGCGACGGGTGGCGACCACACCGTGGCCCACAGGTCGTCCACCGGGCCGCTGCACCGCCCACCAGCGCAAACACCACTTGTCCACCGTTTCCACACTGGCTACTACGACAACTGTTCAGTTACCTGTCAGCAGAGCCCGTCAAAGTAGCCTCCAGCGCTGTGTGTGGACGTCTTCGCGCCGTCGTGCCCGCCCTATCTCGGGCGCCGGTCGCGTGGCAGGATTCATCCCGACGGCATCCGTCCCTGCGAAAGGTCCTCGTTCGTGAAGTTCCGCATCGACCGCGACACGTTTGCCGACGCCGTCGCCTGGACCGCCCGCAGCCTGCCCAACCGCCCGAGCGTTCCCGTCCTCGCCGGCCTGCTGATCGAGACGTCGAGCGACGGCCTCACCTTGTCCGGCTTCGACTATGAGACCTCCACCCTCGCGACCTTGCCGGCCGAAGTCGCCGACGACGGTCGCGCACTCGTCTCCGGGCGGCTGCTCGCCGAGATCGTCAAGTCATTGCCCGCCAAACCGGTCGACGTCGCCCTCGACGGCACCAAGGTCCAGGTCGTGTGCGGCAGTGCCCGGTTCAGCCTGCAGACGATGCCGGTCGAGGAGTATCCGCAGCTCCCCGACATGCCCACGGCCACGGGCACGGTGAAGGCCGACGAGTTCGCCACCGCGGTGACCCAGGCGAGCGCGGCCGCCGGGCGCGACGAGATGCTCCCGCTCCTCACCGGCGTCCGGCTCGAGCTCGAGGGAGCCACCATCTCCCTGATGGCCACCGACCGGTTCCGGGCCAGTCTCCGTGAGCTGAGCTGGTACCCCGAGCGTGGCGACCTCTCGGCCCAGGCACTCGTGCCGGCGCGGGTGCTCGGCGAGACCGCCCGGTCCCTCGTTGCGGGCAGCGACATCACCATCGCCGTCTCCTCAGGAGAGGCCGGCGACGGGCTCATCGGCTTCGAGGGCACGGTCGGCAACGGCTCGCGCCGCACCACGACCCGACTGCTCGAGGGCGACTTCCCGCGCGTCCGCCAGTTGTTCCAGGCTCAGGCCGAGACGGTGGCGTTCGTCAGCACGCCGGAGTTCGTCGACTCGGTCAAGCGCGTCGCGCTGGTGGCCGAGCGCAACACCCCGATCCGACTGACCTTCTCCGACGGTCAGCTCTTGCTCGAGGCGGGCAGCGGGGACGAGGCCCAGGCGTCGGAATCGATCGAGGCCACGATCAACGGCGCCGACATCTCCATCGGCTTCAATCCCACCTACCTGCTGGAGGGTCTTGCGGTGATGTCCGACCCGGTGGTGCACCTGTCCTTCACCCAGCACACCAAGCCGGCGGCCATCTCCGGCGTGCAGGAAATCGGGGCGGAGCCCGATGCGGCGTTCCGCTACCTGATCATGCCCGTGCGGCTGCAGAGCTGATCCGGGAGGCTCCATGCACATCGGTCTCGTCGGCCTCGGCAAGATGGGCGGCAACATGCGCGAGCGCATGCGTGCGGCCGGTCTCACCGTCGTCGGCTACGACCGCGACCCTCTGGTCAGTGACGCGGAGTCCCTGTCCGACATGGTCGACCGGCTCCCGGCGCCGAAGGTGGTGTGGGTCATGGTGCCCGCCGGCGATCCGACGCGCGACACCGTCATGGCGCTGGCCGAGCTCCTGGGCGAGGGTGACGTCGTGGTCGACGGCGGCAACTCACGCTGGACCGAGGACGAGAAGCATGCTGCTCACCTGGCGGAGCAGAAGATCGGCTTCGTCGACTGCGGCGTCAGTGGCGGTGTCTGGGGCTTGGAGAACGGATATGCCCTGATGGCCGGGGGCGACGCCGACGACATCGCCAAGGTGCAGCCGGCCTTCGACGCCCTGCGTCCGGATGAGAAGTCCGGCTTCGTCCACGCCGGACGCGTGGGTGCCGGGCACTTCTCGAAGATGGTTCACAACGGCATCGAGTACGCCATGATGCAGGCCTACGCCGAGGGCTACGAGCTGCTCGAGAAGGTCGACATCGTCGACAACGTCACCGAGGTGCTCGGTTCGTGGCGCACCGGCACCGTGGTCCGTTCCTGGTTGCTCGACCTGCTGGTCAATGCGCTCGAGGACGACCCCAGCCTGTCCAAGATCCGCGGTTACGCCGAGGACTCCGGCGAGGGACGATGGACGGTCGAGGCCGCCATCGACCACGCGGTCCCGGCACCGGCCATCGCGGCGTCACTGTTCGCGCGGTTCGCCTCCCGCCAGGAGGAGTCACCGGCCATGCAGGCGGTCGCCGCCATGCGTCAGCAATTCGGCGGTCATGCCGTCCAGGCCGCCGCTGAGTCCGGCCATGATCCGAAGGACGCCTAGCGCCGATGCACGTCGCCCGGCTCGTGCTGCACGACTTCCGGTCGTACGCCGAGGTCGAGCTCGAGCTCGAACCCGGACCGACCGCGTTCATCGGCGCCAACGGTCAAGGCAAGACGAACCTCGTCGAGGCGATCGACTACGCGTCCACCCTCGACTCCCACCGCGTTGCCGGCGACACCCCGCTCGTCCGCGCGGGTACGGACCGTGCGGTGGTCCGCGTGGAGGTGCGCCGTGACGATCGCACCGCGTTGATCGAGATCGAGATCACGCCGGGTCGGGCCAACCGGGCTCGCGTCAACCGCGCGGACCTGACGCGCACCCGCGACGTGGTGGGCATGCTCCGCACCGTCATGTTCTCCCCGGAGGACCTCGCCATCGTCAAGGGCGACCCGTCGGACCGGCGGCACTTCATCGATGCCCTGCTGACGCTGCGCACGCCCCGACTGGGCGGGGTCAAGTCCGACTACGACCGGGCCCTCAAGCAACGGAACGCCCTGCTCAAGTCGGCGCGCGGACGCCACGGCGCAGTCGACTTGTCGACATTGGACATCTGGGACGACAAGCTGGCCACGCTCGGCGGTGAGCTCATCGCCCACCGGTTGACCCTGCTCCGCGATCTCGCGCCACATCTCGCCTCCGCCTACCGCGAGGTCGCCGCCGAGGCGCAGGATGGTCGCCGCGACGTCACCGCGACGTATCGGGGGTCCGTCGACCTGCCCGACACCGCCACCGGTGATCCGGCCGCGGTCCGCACCGCCCTGCTCGCCGGCATCGAGGCCAAGCGCCAGGACGAGCTCGACCGGGGCATCAGCCTCATCGGCCCGCACCGCGACGAGGTCGTGCTCGACATCGGCGACCTACCGGCCCGGGGGTACGCAAGCCACGGCGAGGCATGGTCATTGGCCCTCGCGCTCCGGCTCGCATCGTTCGCGCTGCTGCGCGACGAGGGTGACGACCCGGTGCTGATCCTCGACGACGTCTTCGCCGAGCTCGACCAGGGCCGGCGCGAGCAGCTGGCCGGTCTGGTGGCCGGCGCCGAGCAGGTCCTGGTCACGGCAGCGGTCGCCGACGACGTTCCCAAGGTGCTCCTGGGTCGGCGCTTCCGCGTCGAGGGCGGTCGGGTGCACCGTGACTGACGCCGACGATGAGGACCAGGACCCGCTGGGCCTGGCGCGCGACATCGCCGACGCCTATCGAGGCGGCACCCCCACGGGACCGCCACGCCGCCGCCGGCCGCCCCCGGCGTCGTCGCGCCGGCCTCGACGCGACGACCCGGTGCCGCTGTCCGACGTCGTGGGCGACATGATCCGCGACGAGGGGTGGGACGAGCGGCTCCGCGCACAGCGCGTCTTCACCGACTGGGCCGGCGTCGTCGGCACCGAGATCGCCGCGCATTCGCACGTGGACGGATTCGCCGACGGGATCGTGTCGATTCGCACGGACTCCACGGCTTGGGCCAAGGAGCTGAAGATGCTCGCGCCCCGCGTGGTGCGCCGCCTCAACGAGGAGCTGGGTCACGGCGCGGTGCTGCGCATCGACGTGCACGGTCCGCAGGGCCCGTCCTGGAAGAAGGGCCGTCGCACGCTGCGCGATGCCCGCGGCCCAAGGGACACCTACGGCTGAACGACGCTGGGCGAGACGCGCTCCATCGCGGCGATGGCCACAGCGGTCACGATCGACAGGACACCGAGGACGACCGCGGCCTCAGGGAAGCCGCTCCAGCCGAACGACGGACGCACGCCGATCAGCACCAGCAGGACCAAGGCGATGGAGCTGCCGATCAACGATCCGACCGCCAATCCGGGCACCGGCCGGTGTGCACCCCCGACCACGAACGACCCGACCGCGGTCCACCCCACGCACACCGCCAGCGCCGCGACGACATCCGCCGGGCGGTGCCAGCCGGCCACGACGGTCGAGGCACCGGTGAGCATCACCGCGAATGCCCCCGCCACGACCACGGGGAGGCGAAGCGCCCAGGGTGAGACCAGGAGCAGGGCGCCCACGGAGCTCGCGACGACCGTCGTGTGGCCGCTCGGCAGACTGTTGGGCGCGATGACGTCGAGCACCGACCGGTCGAGCACGACTTCCTTGAGCAGCTGCGTGGTGAGGTTCGCGCCGGCGATCACCACGAGCGCGGCGATCGAGAGCCGAACCCGGCCCCGCATGATCGCCAGCGCCACACAGGCGACCGACACGGCCAGGACTGCGCCGATCGAGACCCGGCCGAGCAGGCTCAGCACGGCCAGCTCGGTGTCGCGTTCGGCCACGACGGAGCGCATCGCCCGCTCGTCGAGCCGCTGACCGGCGCCGGTGTGCAAGGCCAGGAAGGCGACGAGGGTGAGCGTCGCGACGGCTCCCACCGCGCCGGCCAGCGATGCAGCGGCGGAGTCGGGGCGGGGAATGGTCACACTCACCCAACCACGATGACCGATCACTCCAACAGGTCGACGTGCGGGCCGCCGAATGGGGCGGTTTTCGTCCTTCAGGACGTACAGGGCATGAGGAGAGGCCCTGCGAGCACGTCTCAGACCCGCTCCTGAGGCGCTCAGGGGCAACTGAGCGTCGATTCACGCCGTCCGACACAGTGCCTCGCTCGCTGAGACGCACACAATGGCCCGTATACTGGATGAGTGACCCAGACCTCCGATCCCCAGGACGCTTCCGGCACCACCAGCTACGACGCCAGCGACATCCAGCTCCTCGAAGGTCTGGAAGCGGTCCGCAAGCGACCGGGCATGTACATCGGGTCCACCGGGGAACGAGGGCTCCACCACCTGGTCTATGAAGTCGTCGACAACTCCGTCGACGAGGCGCTCGCCGGTCACGCCACCCACATCGAGGTGACGCTCCAACCCGACGGCGGTGTCCGGGTGGTCGACGACGGTCGCGGCATCCCGGTCGACGAGCACCCGGTCGAGAAGATGCCGGCGGTCACCCTCGTGCTCACCTCCCTGCACGCCGGCGGCAAGTTCGGTGGTGGCGGGTACAAGGTGTCCGGCGGTCTGCACGGCGTCGGCGTCTCGGTGGTCAACGCACTCAGCTCGCGCCTGCACGTGGAGATCAAGCGCGACGGCTACCGCTGGACGCAGAGCTTCACCTACGGCGAGCCCGATGCACCGCTGGAACGGCACGAGAAGACCAAGGACACCGGCACCACCACGACGTTCTACGCCAGCGAGGACATCTTCGAGACGACCGACTACTCCTACGAGACGCTCAAGACCCGGTTCCGCGAGATGGCCTTCTTGAACAAGGGTCTGGAGCTCGTGCTCCGCGACGAGCGCGACCACCCCACCGACGTGCCCCAGGCCGGCGCCGACATCGATCACATCGAGCGCGAGGTCGCCTTCCGCTACGACGGCGGCCTGGTCGACTACGTCGACCACATCAACTCCGGCGCCAAGACGCCGCTGCACCGCGAGGTCATCGCCCTCGAACGCGAGGCCGTGGGTGACGGGATGTCGCTGGAGATCGCCATGCAGTGGAACGTCAGCTACTCGGAGTCGGTGCACACCTTCGCCAACACCATCAACACCCATGAGGGCGGCACCCATGAGGAGGGCTTCCGCACGGCCCTCACCCGCACCGTCAACCGGTTCGCCGAGCTGCAGGGCCTCATCAAGAAGAAGGAGGACGCACTCACCGGCGACGACATCCGCGAGGGCCTCACCGCCATCGTGTCGGTCAAGCTGGCCGAGCCGCAGTTCGAGGGACAGACCAAGACCAAGCTCGGCAACACCGAGGCGCGCTCCTTCGTCCAGACGATGCTCAACGACGAGCTCGCGGCATGGTTCGAGCGCAACCCCGCCGAGGGCAAGCAGATCGTCCGCAAGTCGATCGACGCCGCGAGCGCACGACTGGCCGCCCGCAAGGCGAAGGAACTCGCCCGCAACCGCAAGGGGTTGCTGGGCGGCGGCGGCCTGCCCGGCAAGCTGTCCGACTGCCAGTCGCGCAACCCGGAGGAGTGCGAGGTCTTCATCGTCGAGGGCAACTCGGCCGGCGGCTCGGCCAAGGGCGGGCGCGACCCGCGCACCCAGGCGATCCTCCCGCTGCGCGGCAAGATCCTGAACGTCGAGAAGGCGCGCATCGACAAGATCCTGCAGAACACCGAGGTGCAGGCGATCATCTCCGCGCTGGGCACCGGCGTGCAGGAGGACTTCGACATCGACAAGCTGCGCTATCACAAGATCGTGCTGATGGCCGATGCCGACGTCGACGGCCAGCACATCTCCACCCTGCTGCTGACCCTGCTGTTCCGGTTCATGAAGCCGCTCATCGACGGCGGCTACGTCTACCTCGCCCAGCCGCCGCTGTACCGGATCAAGTGGACCAACGCACCGCACGAGCTGGCCTACACCGACCGCGAGCAGCAGGCCCTGCTCGAGGCGGGGCGCGAGGCCGGTCGCCGGCTGCCCAAGGAGGCCGCGATCCAGCGGTACAAGGGCCTCGGTGAGATGAACGACCACGAGCTGTGGGAGACCACGATGGATCCGGACGGGCGCATCCTGCGCCAGGTGACGCTCGAGGACGCCGCGATGGCCGATGAGATGTTCACCATCCTCATGGGCGAGGACGTGGAGCAGCGGCGGCACTTCATCCAGCGCAATGCCAAAGACGTCCGCTTCCTCGACATCTGATCCGCTCGACACCCAGGAGAGCTGAACCGTGACCGAAACACCCACCGAGCGCGACCGGATCGAGCCCGTCGAGCTGCAGGTCGAGATGCAGCGCTCGTACATCGATTACGCCATGAGCGTGATCGTGTCGCGCGCGCTGCCCGACGTGCGCGACGGTCTCAAGCCCGTGCATCGCCGCGTGCTCTACGCGATGTACGACGGCGGCTACCGGCCCGACCGCGGCTTCAGCAAGTGCAGCCGCATCGTCGGGGACGTCATGGGTCAGTACCACCCGCACGGTGACACCGCCATCTACGACACCCTCGTCCGGTTGGCGCAACCGTGGGTCATGCGCGCGCCGATGGTGTCGGGCCAGGGCAACTTCGGCTCCCCGGGCAACGACGGTGCCGCGGCGATGCGCTACACCGAGTGCAAGCTCGCGCCCATCGCGATGGAGATGGTGCGCGACATCGACGAGGAGACCGTCG
The DNA here is from genome assembly GCA_963695295.1 of uncultured Actinomycetota bacterium. Classification (GTDB taxonomy): domain Bacteria; phylum Actinomycetota; class Actinomycetes; order Propionibacteriales; family Nocardioidaceae; genus Aeromicrobium. Next base: position 1,270,690 of record OY968771.1, read on the forward strand.
ACTTCAAGCCCAACTACGACGGACGCTCGCAGGAGCCCTCCGTGCTCCCGGCGCGCATCCCGAACCTGCTGGTCAACGGCTCGGCCGGCATCGCCGTCGGCATGGCCACCAACATCCCGCCACACAACCTGCGGGAGGTCGCCGAGGGCGTGCAGTGGTCGCTGGAGCACCCCGAGGCCGGCCGCGAGGAGCTGCTCGAGGCACTGATGGAGCGCATCAAGGGCCCCGACTTCCCGACGTCCGGACTGATCGTCGGCACCCAGGGCATCCAGGACATGTACCGCTCCGGGCGTGGCTCGGTCACGATGCGCGCGGTGGTCAACATCGAGGAGGACACCAAGGGCCGCATCAGCCTGGTGATCACCGAGCTGCCCTACCAGGTCAACCCGGACAACCTCGCCGTCAAGATCGCCGAGCTCGCCGACTCCGGCCGGGTGCAGGGCATCGCCGACGTGCGCGATGACTCCAGCTCGCGCACCGGCCGTCGCCTCGTCGTCGTCCTCAAGCGGGACGCCGTCGCCCGGGTGGTGCTCAACAACCTCTACAAGCACACCGAGCTGCAGACGAACTTCAGCGCCAACATGCTCGCGCTCGTCGACGACGTGCCCCGCACCCTCACCCTCGACGGGTTCATCTCCCACTGGATCACCCACCAGATCGCGGTCATCCGCCGGCGCACCGAGTACCGCCTCCGCAAGGCCGAGGAGAAGGCGCACATCTACCGCGGCCTCGCCAAGGCGCTCGACCAGCTCGACGCGGTGATCGCCCTCATCCGGGGCAGCGCCTCGGCCGAGGAGGCCCGGCAGGGCCTGATCGACCTGCTCGAGATCGACGAGGCCCAGGCGCGAGCGATCCTCGACATGCAGCTGCGCCAGCTCGCCGCACTCGAGCGGCAGAAGATCCTCGACGAGCTCGCCAAGCTCGAGGCGGAGATCGCCGAGTACAAGGCGATCCTGGCCAGCGAGGACCGGCAGCGCTCGATCGTCGGCGACGAGCTCGCCGAGATCGTCGACAAGTACGGCGACGACCGCCGCAGCCAGATCATCGCGGCCGACGGCGACCTCTCGATGGAGGACCTCATCCCCGACGAGGAGGTCGTGGTCACCATCACGCGCGGCGGGTACGCCAAGCGCACCCGCACCGACCTGTACCGCGTGCAGAACCGCGGCGGCAAGGGCGTGCGCGGCGCGCAGCTGCGCGACGGCGACTTCGTGGAGCACCTGTTCCCGACCACCAGCCACCACTGGATCCTGTTCTTCACCACGGCCGGCCGGGTCTACCGCACGAAGGCCTACCAGCTGCCCGAGGCCGGCCGCGACGCCAAGGGCGGCCATGTGGCCGGTCTGCTGTCGTTCCAGCCCGATGAGGAGATCGCGCAGGTGCTGGCCATCCGCGACTACGAGCAGGCTCCGTACCTCGTCCTGGCCACCAAGAAGGGCTTGGTCAAGAAGACCCGTCTGGCCGACTTCAACAGCCCGCGGCAGGCCGGCGTCATTGCCATCAACTTCCGCACCGACGACGACGAGCTCATCGGTGCCGAGCTGGTGCGGCCGGACGACGACCTGCTGCTGATCTCCACGAAGGCGCAGGCCATCCGCTTCCGGGCCGACGACACCCAGCTCCGGCCGATGGGCCGCGCCACGTCCGGCGTCACCGGCATGAAGTTCCGCTCCGACGACGCACTGCTCTCGATGACCGTCATCCGGGCCCGCGACGCGGCGCAGGACACCGAGGACGTCCCGGCCGAGGAGAAGCTGTACGTCTTCACCGTCACCGACGGTGGTTTCGCCAAGAAGACCACGATCGAGCAGTACCGGCTGCAGGGTCGCGGTGGCATCGGCATCAAGGCCATGCAGATCACCGAGAAGCGTGGCGTCTTGGTGGGTGGACTGGTGCTCAACGACACCGACGACGTCATCTCGGTCACCGAGGGCGGCCAGATCACCAGAAGTCTCGTTGCCGGGGTGCCGGCGAAGGGACGTGGCACGATGGGGGTGAGCTTCGTCAAGTTCAAGGGCGACGACCGCGTGGTCACCATCGCCCGCAACGCCGAGATCCCCACCGACGAGACGGAGCCGGAGAAGTCCGAGCCAGACCAGCCGGAACCGGAAGGGCACAGCCAGTGAGCAAGGACGAGCAGTCGGGTTCACCGTCGCGTCCGGGTCAGCCTCGACCCACCCAGCAGGTCCCCCGTCCGGGGAACGAGCGCGACTTCAAGGCCCAACCGCCGCCGGCCAAGAAGCCGCTCAAGTCCGCGCCGACGAGCAAGCCGCACCTGGTCGAACCGGTCAAGGCCGCGAAGAAGGGCTCGGGCGCCACCGCGGCTCCGGCCAAGTCCGCCGGCACCACGAACGCCAAGCCGGCCGCAAAGGCCGCCCGTCCAGCACCCCGTGAGTCGGCGGCCCCATCGGCCCCATCCGGCCGTCGGGCCAGCCTGCGACTCGTCCACGTCGAGCCCTGGTCGGTGACCCGTCTCGCCTTCGTCGTCTCGGTGGCGATGATGATCGTGGCGGTCGTCGCCGTCGCCATCTTCTGGATCGTCCTCAACATCACCGGCGTCTGGGGGCAGGTGAACGACAGCGTCACGTCCGTGCTCAGCGATGACGGTGGCAGCTTCGACATTCGGGACTATCTCGGGTTCGGCCGGCTGGTCGGGCTGACCCTCGTGCTGTCGGCCATCAACGTCATCTTGATGACCGCCCTGGCCACCATCGGCGCCCATCTGTACAACCTCGCGGCCGAGCTGCTCGGCGGCCTCGATGTCACCTTCAGCGACGACTGATCCTGATTCGTTCCACCGTCGGCCGTACGGTAACGTTGCGCGCTGTTGCGGGCCTATAGCTCAGCTTGGTTAGAGCGCTTCCCTGATAAGGAAGAGGTCGCTGGTTCAAGTCCAGCTAGGCCCACTCTGACCTGGGAGGTTGCATGAAGAAGTTCGCCGTTCTCGTCGCTGCCGCGGCGGGGCTCGCCTGGGCGGTCGCACGGTCGAAAGCAGACCAGGCGTCGCCCGCACCGTCCGATCCGTGGGCCCAGGCCAGCGACTCGGTCTGACGCCGCGGGGCCGTGGCGCAATTGGTAGCGCACCTGCTTTGCAAGCAGGGGGTTAGGGGTTCGAGTCCCCTCGGCTCCACCACCGATTCCGGCAGGACTGCCGGTCAGTTGTAGGACGCACCCGGAGACGACTCGGCGGAGTCGTCGTGCCGGACCCGCGCGGCCACCCGCGAGCCGGCTGTCGAGGCGGCGTCGGCGACCTTGGACCCGGCCGCCGCAGCGGCGTGCTTGGCCGCACCCTCGGCCTCGTGCACCCCGTGCTGGACCGGCCCGGAGTTCCACAGCTTCGACGCGTGGTGCCGGATCTGCTCGTACCGCTCGTGCCCGGCCTTGGCTCCGAGTACGTAGCCGCCGGCTGCGGCGGCGACGATCAGCAACTTGCTCACGAGGACCACTCCCTGGTGCTTGTCGACGTCTGTCCCTCGATCCTCACGCAGATCGCCGACACTGTCATGTCGAACCCGGCCCGCCGCGCGATCAGGAGGCCTGGTCCCGGAGGTAGCGGCCGAAGTGCGGCACCGTGAAGGCGATGCGACCTCGTTCGCCGGAGTAGATGAGGCCCTTCTTCATCAGGGTGTCGCGGGCCGGGGAGAGCGACTGGGGCTTGCGGCCGAGCAGGGCGGCGACGGCGGCGGTCGGGACCGAGTCGGCGCCGTCCTCGTTCTCGGCGGCGTCGGCCATGGCGCGGAGGTACTCGCGCTCGCCGGGCGTCGCACGGTCGTAGCGGGAGCCGAAGAACCCGACGGCGAGCTCGTTCTGGGCGGCTGGTGCCGCCACCGCGACGTCGTCGGCCGTGACCGGGCTGCGGGGCGCGAGCTCCCAGACCTCCTTGCCGTAGGCCTGGATGAAGTACGGGTAGCCGCCGGTGGCGTCGAACATCGCGTCGAGGGCCTCGGCGGTGAACTCGGCGCCCTCCTCCTTCGCCGGCGCGCTGAGGGCGCGATCGGCGGCCGTGCGATCGAGCCGGTCGATGCGCTGGTAGCGGAACAGCCGTTCGCTGTAGGACTTGCTGGCCGACAGCACCGCCGGCAGGTGCGGCAGTCCGGCGCCGACGACGATGACCGGCAACGCGGCCTGGCTGATCTCGTGACAGGCGGCGCACAGGGCCGAGACGTCGTCGGGACCGAGATCCTGCATCTCATCGACGAACACGGCGACTCCCTGGCCGAGGTCTGCCGCCAGCCCGCCGACGTCGCTGAGCAGCTCGACGAGGTCGATCTCGATGTCGCCGGAGTCGGCTCGACCGCGCACGGCCGGTGCGTCGATGCCGGGGTTCCACCGGTCCCGGAGCTTTGCGTCCGGCCCGGCGTCGCGCTGGGCGAACGACTTGATGACGCCGAGAACGTGCGTGACGTCGTCCGCCTGCGGGTGGCCGAGCTCGCGGACCGCCGTGTGCAGCGCCGAGCTCAGCGGGCGGCGCAGCGGCTGGTCCGGACGCGCCTCCAGCTTGCCGGTGCCCCAGCCGGCGCGCACGGCCGAGGAGCGGAGGGCGTTGAGCAGCACCGTCTTGCCGACCCCGCGGAGGCCGGTGAGGATGAGCGAGCGCTCCGGGCGGCCGTTTGCCACGCGCTCGAGGACCACCTCGAAGGCACGAAGCTCCAGGTCCCGCCCGGCGAGCTCGGGGGGCCGCTGGCCGGCGCCGGGGGCATAGGGGTTGCGTATCGGGTCCACGATCGCAGCGTATGGGGCTGTCTAGTCGTTTCCCGATATTTCCCGATACTCGCCGAGCGTGTCGTGGGGTGCCGGGTCAGCGTCTACTCGAGCGGCAGCAGGACCTGGATCCGAGCGCCACCGGACGGGGAGTCGGTGACCTCGACATTCCCCCCGTGGATCCGGACGATCTCGGCGACGATGGCGAGGCCGAGACCCGAGCCGCCGGTACCGCGATCGCGTGACTCGTGGACCCGCACGAAGCGCTGGAACACGTCCTCGCGGCGGTCCTCGGGAATTCCGGGTCCGTCGTCATCGACGGTGAGGACCGCGTGCTCGTGGTTGCCGCGGAGGGAGACCGCGATGCTCGACGCGGCATACCGCTCGGCGTTCTCGAGCAGGTTGGTGACGATGTGCTCCAGCAGGGCGGGTTGTCCCTTCACCTGGACCGGCTCGACCTCGGTCGTGTCGACCGGGATGGGCGCCGGCACCGTCACCGTGACGGACTCGCGGATGATGTCGTCGAGGTCGACCGGCACCTGGGCCGCACGGATCGTTCCCGCGTCGCTGCGCGCAAGCAGCAGGAGGTGGTCGACGAGTCGCGCCATCCGGGCCGTCTCGTGCAGGAGGTCGCGCAGCACGCTCTCATCGGCCGGCACATCGGCGTTGAGGATCGTCTCCAGGTGGGCCTGGAGACTGGCGATCGGGCTGCGCAGCTCGTGGGCGGCGTCCGCGACGAACGATTCCTGCTGCTTGGCGCTGGACTCCAGGCGTCCGAGCATCGCATTGATGGTGCGCGCGAGATCGGCGATCTCGTCTTGGCCGGCGGGTTCGGGAACGCGCCGGTGCAGCTCGGCGCCGGTGATGGCCTCGGCTCGGGTGCGGATCGAGGTGACCGGGGCGAGTGTGCGCCCGATGACGACCCAGAGGACCGCGCTCAGGATCAGGATCAGGGCGATGAGTCCGACGCTGCCCAGCTTGCCGGCGACGGCGACGACGTCGCCGACGTCCTCGACGTCGACCGCCACGTAGACCGTGGCATCACCCTCCGGCGTCTCGGTGCCGAGTGCGAGGACGCGGAACGGCCCGTCCTCGTCGAACGGCAGTGTCTTCCGGTCGGTCATCCAGAGCTCGCCCGGCTGCTGGTCGGCCATCACGAAGGGGCGAGCTCCGATGGCGTTGGTCGTGGCGCTGATGACTCGACCGGTCCGCACGACCTGCACGGCCGTGGAGACCTCCTCGGTGGCGGCGAGCTCTCGCGGCAAGGTGCCGGCCTCGGCCAGTCGGGCCACGCTCGTCGCCGTGTCGAGGCCGGCGTCGTCGGCGGTGTTGATCAGCTCGGCCCGCAGCAGCTGGATCAAGAGGTAACCGCCGACCGCGAGCACGACGGTGACGGCCGCGACGGCGATGAACAGCATCCGAAGCCGCAGCGAGATGCGATGGTGCCAGCGTGGGGCCGGCTGCTCAGTGGGTTCGTCGGTCACGGCCCCTCCAGCCGGTAGCCCTTGCCGCGCACGGTGCGGAACATGGTCGAGTCGAAGGGAAGATCGAGCTTCTTGCGGAGGTATCCGACGTAGACCTCCACGAGGTTGGTGTCCCGACCGTCCGGGTCGCCCCAGACGTCGCGCAGGATCTCCTCCTTCGAGCGGGTCTCACCGTCGGCCCGCATGAGGTATTCCAGCAGCGCGGACTCGCGCCGACTGAGCTCCACGGTCTGGTGGCCGCGCCGGGCCGTGCGGCGGCGCGGGTCGAGCACGAGGTCACCGATGATGAGCTCGGACCAGCCGTCCCCGGACGAGCCGCGGCGCAACAGCGCGTTGCAGCGCGCTTCCAGGACCGCGAAGGTGAACGGCTTGCGCAGGTAGTCGTCCGCTCCCATGCCCAGTGCGTCGGTCTCGTCGGTCGTGCCGTCCTTGGCCGTCAGCATGAGGATCGGGGTGGTGACGTCTTCGGAGCGTAAGCGCTGACAGACCTCCAAGCCGGACATCGCCGGCAGCATCCAGTCCAGGACGATGACGTCGAACTCGGACTCCTTGGCCATCCGGTAGGCCGCGAAACCGTCGTGCGCCACCGTCACGGTGAAGCCGTGGTCGCGGAAGCCGCTCTCCAACGCGCGCGCGAGAGTGACCTCGTCATCGACCACCAGGACGCGAACCATGGTGCCAAGTGTCCCACCGTGCGTGCCCGAATCCGCCAACTGGTCAGCTGACGTCGGTGAGCAGGTGGCCGCGGGCCTCCCGGCGGCGGCGCTGTTCCTCCGGGTCGGGCACCGGAACCGCCGCGATGAGCCGCTGGGTGTAGGACTCGCGCGGAGAGCCCAGCACCTGCTCGCGCGGCCCGATCTCGACGAGCGTGCCGTTCTGCATGACGGCGACGCGGTTGGCGAGTGAGTCGACGACGGCCAGGTCGTGGCTGATGAACAGGCACGCGAACCGGAGTCGGTGCTGCAGCTCGGTGAACAGCTCCAGCACCCGCGCCTGCACGGACACGTCGAGCGCCGATGTCGGCTCGTCGGCGATCAGGAGGTCGGGGTCGAGGGCCAGGGCACGCGCGAGGCTGACTCGTTGACGCTGGCCCCCGGACAGCTCGTGCGGGAACCGGGACGCGTGGTGTGCGGAGAGCTCCACGCTCTCCAACAGCTCGCGAACCTTGGCGTCGATCTCGCGGTCCTCCAGGCTCGTCTGGACGTGCAAGGGCTCGGCGATGCAGTCGCCGATCGACATCCGCGGGTTCAGCGACGCGGCCGGGTCCTGGAAGACGAAACCGAACCGGGCTCGGTGCGGGCGAAGCTTGGCCTCGCTCAGCCCGGAGATGGTCGTGCCGGAGACCGCGATGGAGCCACTGGTCGGCTGTTGGAGCCCGACCGCCGCGCGCCCCACGGTCGTCTTGCCCGAGCCGGACTCGCCCACGAGGCCGAGCACCTCGCCGCGCCCGACCTCGAAGGACACGTGGTCGACGGCCACGAACGAGGGCTGGCCGAGCCGCCCGGCGAACTCGACGACCAGGTCGTCGACGGCCAGGACGACCTCGGCGTCCTCGATCGGCTGGGGACCGTGCTCGCGGCCGAGGTGCGGCACCGCGTCGAGCAGCAACCTGGTGTAGGGGTGACGCGGCGTGGCGAACAGTGCGCGGGCGGGCGCCTCCTCGACGATCGTGCCGCGATACATGACCACCACGCGGTCGGCCATGTCGGCCACGACCCCCATGTTGTGGGTGATCAGGATGATCGCGGTGCCGAGTCGCTCGCGGAGCTCCAGCAGCAGCTCCAGGATGGCCGCCTGAACGGTCACGTCGAGGGCCGTCGTGGGCTCGTCGGCGATGATGACGTCGGGGTCGCAGGAGATCGCCATCGCGATGACCACACGCTGCTTCTGCCCACCGGACAGCTGGTGCGGGTAGTAGTCGACGCGATGCTCGGGGTCGGGGATGCCGACCAGCTCGAGCAGCTCGATCGCGCGGGCGCGAGCGTCCTTCTTGGAGATGTCGGAGTGCGCCCGGATTCCTTCGATGAGCTGCCAGCCCACCGAGTAGACCGGGTTCAGCGCCGTCGACGGTTCCTGGAACACCATGGAGACCTGGTCGCCGCGAATCGGCCGCAGCTCGTTCGCGGACTTGCCGAGCAGCTCGTCCTCGCGCAACCGCGCCGACCCGGTGACCGACGCGGTCGGTGGCAGCAGGCCGAGCATGGCCCGCGAACTCACCGACTTGCCCGATCCGGACTCGCCCACGACCGCCACGACCTCACCGGGCGCGACGTCGAAGCTGATGCCGCGCACCGCGTGGACGGTTCCGGTGTCGGTGCGGAAATCGACGGAGAGGTCGCGCAGGCTCAGCGCCGCCACGGTGCGGGACTCGCCATCGCTGGGCGACTCGACCGCCGCCGGCACGTCGGTGTCGTCGGACTCGACGAGCTCGGCGAACTCGGTCTCGATCTCCTTCTCATCCGCGGTGGTGGTGCCGGCTCGCGTGCGGAGCAACGGGTTGAGGATGTCGTTGAGGCTCTCGCCGACGAGCGTGGCTCCGAGCACGATGAGGACGATCGCCAGCCCCGGGAAGACGCCGGTCCACCAGATGCCGGACGACGCGTCCGGGAGCGCCTTGTTGAGGTCGTAGCCCCACTCGGCCGCGGACGACGGCTCGATGCCGAAGCCGAGGAAGCCCAGACCGGCGAGGGTCAGGATCGCCTCGGAGGCGTTGAGCGTGGCGATGACCGGCAGTGACGACGTGACGTTCGAGAAGATGTGCTTGAACAGGATGCGCGGGGTTCGCGCCCCGACCACCCGGGCGGCGTCGACGTAGGGCTCGACCTTGACGGCGACCGTGGCGTTGCGGATCAGCCGGAAGTACTGCGGCACGAAGACCACGGTGATCGAGATCGCCGCCGCCATGATGCCGCCGAATGCGCCGCTGGTGCCGCCGGAGAGCACGATCGAGACGACGATCGCGAGCAGCAGGGACGGGAAGGAGTAGAGCGCGTCCATCACGAGCACGAGGATGCGGTCGATCCAGCCGCCGAGGTACCCCGAGACCAGACCGAGCGGCACGCCCACGATCCCGGACAGGACGACGGCGAGGAGGATGACCTCCACCGCCGTGCGGGCGCCGTACACGACGCGGGACAGCACGTCCGTGCCCCCCACGGTCGTGCCGAACCAGTGATCGGCGGACGGCGCCTGCTGCCGCCCGAAGACCTCACCGGCCGCGCGGTCGGCATTGAACTCGTACGGGGCGATCCACGGGGCGAAGACGGCGATCACGAGGAACGCGAAGATGAGACCGAGTCCGAGCAGCAGCATGAACCGCTGCAGGCCGTGGCTGGAGCGCAGGGTCGCGATCATCAGAACCTCACCCGGGGGTCGACGAACGCCACGATGACGTCGATCACGAAGCTCGCCGCCCCGACGATCAGCGCGATCAGGGTGACGATGCCCTGGACGGCGAGGAAGTCGCGGCGGATCAGGTACTCGGCGAGCTGGTAGCCCAGGCCCTTCCACTCGAACGTCGTCTCGGTGAGGATCGCCCCGCCGAGCAGCAGGGCGATCTGCAGTCCCATGACGGTGACCACCGGCACCAGCGCGTTGCGGAAGGCGTGCCGGTTCATCACCCGGCGCTCGGAGACGCCGCGAGCACGGGCTGCGGTGACATAGTCCATCCGCAGGGTCTGCAGCAGGTTGACGCGGACGAGCCGCAAGAAGACGCCGCCGGTGAGGAGCCCGAGGGCGATCGCGGGAAGCACCGCGTGCTGCAGGACGTCGATGATGTAGCCGGTGTCGCCGTACAGGATCGCGTCGATGATCATGATGTTGGTGTGCGGCCTGACCCTGCCGAGGGCGAGCTCGGCGCTGGTCGACGCGCGGCCGGAGGACGGCCAGCCGAACGGCGTGAACGCGAGCTTGAGCAACAGGCCCACGAAGAAGACCGGCGCGGCGTAGACGAGGATCGCGAACAGCCGCAGCACGACGTCGGGGAAGCGGTCGCGGTGGCGCGCCGCCATCCGGCCCAGCGGAATGCCGACGGCGAACGCGACGAGCAACGCCCAGAACGAGAGCTCCAGCGTCGCGGCGCCGTTCTCGATCAGGATGTCGGAGACCGCCCGGTTGTCGGTGAGCGTGCGGCCGAAGTCGCCCTGGATCAGGCCACTCATGTACTCCCAGTACTGCGTGAGCAGCGGCCGGTCGAGACCGGCGGCAGCCTTGCGCTCGGCGATCTGCTCGGGTCCGAGCCGTCCGCCCAGCGCCGCGGAGATCGGGTCGCCGATGACCCGCATCAGCACGAACACCATCGTGACGAGGATCCACAGCATCGGGATGATGAGCGCGAGCCGCACCAGCAGGTACCGCATCAGCGGGCTGAGCACACCGGACCGCTTCGGCGCTGCGCCGGGCGGCTCTGCGGGTCCGGCGATCATGTCGGTCGTGGCCATCGACTACCTCGGGGTGAACGTGCGGGGGGCGGACTCAGCGTTGCACTGAGTCCGCCCCACCGGAACTACTGGGTCCGGCCGTCAGCTCTTCGACAGCGAGGTGAACCGGAACTTGAACGACGGGTCGAGGGTCTTGTCCAGACCGGTGACGCCGTCACGACCCACCGCGACCTGTGTACCCGTGAGCAACGGGAGGTACGGAACCTGATCGGCGAGCCGGTCCTGGACCTCCTTGAGCTTCGCCTCACGCGCACCCTGGTCGGCCTCGGTCCGCTGCTCATCGAGCAGCTTCGTCATGGCCGGGTCCTCGAGGTTCTCCTTCGGATCGTTGTAGTGGTTGTTGGTGAAGTTGCCCGTGCCCTCGGACAGGAACGGCGACAGGTAGTTGTCGGCGTCCGGGAAGTCCGGGAACCAACCCAGCTGGTACACCGGGTAGGCGTCGGCCTTCGACTCCTCCTGGTACGTGGTCCACTCCGTCGACTGCAGGTCGATCGTGAACAGTCCGGTCTCCTCGAGCTGCCGCTTGATCGCGTTGTACTCCTGGTCGGAGTTCGATCCGTAGTGATCGGGGTTGTACTGCAGCTTGATGTTGACCGGGGTGTCGACTCCGGCATCGGACAGGAACTTCTCCGCCGCCGCCTTGTCCGGCGCCGCGCCGTAGAGGTCCTTGAACGACTCGGTCGCCCCCGCCTGACCCTGCGGGACCATCGAGTACGCCGGCGTGAACGTGTCCTTGTAGACCGCGGTCGACAACGCGTCACGGTCGACCGAGGAGGCCACCGCCTTGCGGACCGCGAGCTTCTGCTTCTCGTTGTCGCCCGGCATCGTCTTCAGGTTGAACACGATGTAGCGGAGCTCACCGCCGGCGCCGGTGTGCACCGTGAGCCCGTCGGTCTTCTCGAGGTCCGCGATGTCGGTCGGGGTCAGCGAGCGGAAGGCGACGTCGATGTCACCGCTGGCGATGTCGAGCTTCAGGTTCTCGGCCTTGGCGTAGTACTTCATCGTGACGGCTTCCTCGGTGGGCTTGCCGTACGTGCCGTCGTAGTCGGGATTGGCCTTGAACTCGGCGAGCTGGTTCTTGTCGTACTGGCCGATCGTGTACGGACCGGAGAACCCGTTGGCTGCCACGGCCGCCTCGTCGTCCAGCTTCTTGTCGGCGGGGTACGTCTCCTCATCGACGATCGGACCGGCCGACGTGACGAGGATCTGCGGGAAGGTCTGGTCGTTCTCGCTCTTGAGCGTGAAGACGACCGTCTTGTCGTCGGTGGCCTCGACCTTCTCCATCGCGCCGAGGAGCGTGGACGGACCGCTCGGGTCGGCGATCGTCACGATGCGCTCGAAGGAGAACGCGACGTCGGATGCGGTGAGCTCGTTGCCGTTGGCGAACTTCAGGCCGTCCTTCATCGTGCAGGTGTACTCATCGGGCTTGGTGAAGTCGCAGCTCTCGGCGGCGTCGGGGGTGAGCTCGGTGCTTCCCTCGGGGAAGTTCAGCAGGTACTGGTAGACCTGCGTCTGGACGTTGAGCGAGCCGTTGTCGTACGCACCCGCCGGATCGATCGAGACGACCTTGTCGGTGGTGCCGACGATCAGTGCTTCTCCACCGGCTCCGTCCTCGCGACCGGCGCCACAGCCGGCGAGCACGAGGCCGACGATGGCAGAGGCGGCGACAACGGATGTTCCCCGTCGGACGTTCTTCATGGTTTTCCTCCCCAACGGCGCCCGCAGGCCGGGCGCAACCCTTGGCACGCTACACCGACTGGACGGTGCCGATCGGGCCGCGATGATTGCGATTCGGTGACGACGAGGTCCGGGGTGCCCGGGTCGGCCATTACGCTGTGGCCATGGACCACAACCAGCACCTCGCCGACTTCGACCCCGACGTCGCGCGCCTGCTCGATGCCGAGCTGAACCGCCAGCAGACGACGCTGGAGATGATCGCGTCGGAGAACTTCGCCCCGGTCGCGGCACTCGAGGCGCAGGGGAGCGTGCTGACCAACAAGTACGCCGAGGGTTACCCCGGCAAGCGCTACTACGGCGGCTGCGAGTTCGTCGACGAGGTCGAGACGCTGGCGATCGAGCGACTCAAGCAGCTCTTCGACGCCGAGTACGCCAATGTGCAACCGCACTCCGGCGCCACCGCCAACGCCGCGGCCTACCACGCCATCGCCCAGGCGGGCGACACCGTGCTCGGCCTCGACCTCGCCAACGGCGGGCACCTCACGCACGGGATGAAGCTCAACTTCTCCGGCCGCCTCTACAACGTCGTGCCGTACAAGGTCGACGAGCGGGGATACGTCGACATGGACGCGGTGGCGTCGCTGGCGCGCGAGCACCGGCCGCGGGTCATCCTCGCCGGCTGGTCGGCCTACCCCCGGCACCTCGACTTCGCGCGGTTCCGCGAGATCTCCGATGAGGTGGGGGCGACCCTGTTCGTCGACATGGCGCACTTCGCCGGCCTGGTGGCGGCGGGCCTGCACCCGAGTCCGCTCCCGCACGCGCACATCGTCACCACCACCACGCACAAGACCCTGGGCGGCCCGCGCGGCGGCGCCATCCTCACCAACGACGAGGAGGTCGCCAAGAAGATGCGGTCGGCGGTCTTCCCGGGCCAGCAGGGCGGGCCGCTCGAGCACGTCATCGCGGCCAAGGCGGTGGCGTTCAAGATGGCGCTCGAGCCGGAGTTCGCCGAGCGCCAGCAGCGCACCCTCGACGGCGCCCGCATCCTCGCCGACCGGCTGCTCGCCGACGACGCCCGCGCCGCCGGCATCCAGGTGGTGAGCGGGGGCACGGACGTCCACCTCGTTCTCGTCGACCTCCGCGAGAGCGAGCTCGACGGCAAGCAGGCCGAGGACCGGCTGCACGACGCGGGCATCACCGTCAACCGCAACGCCGTGCCCAACGACCCGCGCCCGCCGATGGTCACCTCCGGCCTGCGCATCGGCACCCCCGCCCTGGCCACCCGCGGCTTCGGCGACGCGGAGTTCACCGAGGTTGCCGACATCATCGTCGAGGCGCTCAAGCCCGGCGACGTCGACATCGAGGGCCTGCGCAAGCAGGTCACGGTCCTGGCCGAGCGCTTCCCGCTCTACCCGGACGTCACGCCGTTCATGGGTCGTTGAACTCGCTGCGGCAGTGGATGCGCCCGGGCCTGCTGGGACTGCATGCGTTCGCCGCCGTCGCGGTCGGGGTGTGCATCGTGGCCGGGCTCTGGCAGCTCGGCCTCTACGACTCCCGCCAGGCCGACGAACGCGCCGACCGCGGCAGCGTCCCGCGCGTCCAGCTCACCGAGGTGTGGGGACCTGACGAGCCGTTCGTGGGGCGACTCGACCGGCGGCCGGTGCTGGTGGCGGGACGCTTCGCTCCCGCTGCCGAACAGGTGTGGGTCACCGGTCGTGAGCTCGATGGTCGTCGCGGGGCCTGGCTCGTCGCCCCGGTGCGGGTCGACGCCTCCGGTGCCTCGCTGCTCGTCGTCCGTGGATGGGCCCCCCGCGTCACGGACCCGCCGTCGGTCCCGGACGGACCGCAGACCGTCGAGGCCGTCCTCCAGCCGGGCGAGGCCGGGGGTGCCCCGTTCGACCCGGACGAGCGGACCATCGAGGCGCTGTCCATCCCTGCGCTCACGAACGTCATCGATGGCGACCTCTACTCCGGGTATGCGATCGCCACGTCGACGTCGGTGATCAGCGACCTGCGTCCGGTCGAGCCTCCCACCCCGGACGTCTCCTGGACCGTGGGTCTGCGCAACCTGGCCTACGCCTTGCAGTGGTGGGTGTTCGGCGCGTTCGCGCTCTTCATGTGGTGGCGCATGGCATCGGAGAACGTCGCCGACCGCGCAGCCCCGCCCGGCACCCCCGCCGGTCCACACCGCCGCCCGTAGCCCGGCACCCCCGCGGTCCCCACCGCCGCCCGTAGCCCGGCACCCCCGCCGGTAGGTTGGCGCGGTGAGTAGAACTCTGCGCGCGTACCAAGTGGTGGCCACGGTCGTCGGCCTCAACCTCCTCTTCGTCATCACGGCCGCCGTGGCACAGCGCGTGACCAATGACATCTCCTGGTGGAACCGCAACGAGAGCCTCATCTTCACCATCGACCAGGTGCACGGCCTGTTGTTCATGGTGCTCCTCGTCGTGATCGCGATGCTGCACAGCCAGCAGCGCTGGAAGCCGGGATTCACCATCAGCACGATGCTGCTGGCCACCATCCCGCTGGTGAGCTTCTACGCCGAGCGCCGCACCACGCACACGGTCCTCGCGGCGCCATCGGGAACCGCTGATGGTTTACCAGGTTAAGTAGGCAAACTGGACGGTCCCCGAGACGTCCCGAGGCAAACCATCACGTCCCTCGGCAGATTTGCCCAAAGGCGTGACGAGTTCCCCACTGAACCTGGTAAACCACGAGAACTGAGGCCTGGCTGGACGCCCTCAGGAACCGGTGAAGGTCGCCTTGCCCGGCCCGTCGGCGAGGAAGGAGGCCATGCCGCGCTGGAGGTCGTCGGTGTCGTACAGCTCCGACGCGATGGCGGTGGTGTGGTCGAGCGCGCTCTGCAGGCCGCCGCTCTCGAGGTGCCGGAGGATCTGCTTGGCGGCGCCGAAGGCCTTGGTCGGGCCGACCGCGACCTGGTGCACGATCGCGGTGACTGCGGCATCGAAGCCGTCGTCGGGCAGGACGCGGTTGACGACGTTCCACCGCTCGAGCGTCTCGGCGTCGTAGAGCTCGCCGGTGAAGACGAACTCCTTGGCGCGGGCGACGCCGGCCCGACTGGCGAACCGCTGGGTGCCGCCCATGGTGGGCGTCAGTCCGATGACGCGCTCGACCAGCCCGAACTTCGCCCGCTCGGAGGCGATGAGGATGTCGCAGGCGAGCGCGACCTCGAGGGCCCAGGTCAGCGTGAGCGCGTGGGCCGCGAAGAACGTCGGGACGTCCAGCCGCGCGATGCGTTCGGGCAGCTCGAGCATGCGGTCGTACAGGGCCTTGGTGTCGGCCTTGCTGCTGCGGGCCTGGAACTGCTCGACGTCGACGCCGCCGGAGACGATCTTGCCGTCCGCTCGGATGAGGACCGCGCGCGGCGGGTCGGACTCGACCTCGCCGAGGGCGGCGTCGAAGGAGTCGTGCATCTGCGGGGAGTAGAGATTGACCGGCGGATCGGCGAAGGTCAGGACCGCGACTCCGACGTCGTCGCGCTCGAGGGTGACGGTCATGACGGATGCGCGGGATCGTAGCTGCCGCCGCGGTTCGCCGTGGCGTTGCGCGCAGCCACGGCCGCGCCGATCACGAGGAGCGACAGGAGAATCCGGCGGATCGACATGCGCCCCACCGTAACGGCAACCACCACCCGTGGCCCGGTCCGATCACCGAGCCGGGCTTGATCGGCCATGGAAGGATGAGACGAACACGATTGAAAGGACCACCGCCGTGGCAGCCCCCCTGACCGCCACCCTTTCCACGACGATGGGCGACATCGTCATCCAGCTCTTCCCCGACCACGTGCCGAAGACCGTCGACAACTTCGTCGGACTCGCCGAGGGCACCAAGGAGTGGCTGGATCCGGCGACCGGCCACGTGTCCGGCCAGCCCTTCTACGACGGCCTCACCTTCCACCGGGTCATCCCGAACTTCATGCTCCAGGGCGGTTGCCCGCAGGGCACCGGCACCGGCGGCCCCGGCTACACCTTCGACGATGAGTTCCACCCCGACCTGCGCTTCGACCGGCCGTACCTGCTGGCCATGGCCAACGCCGGCCCGGGCACCAACGGGTCCCAGTTCTTCATCACCGTCGCCCCGACGGACTGGCTCAACCGCAAGCACTCGATCTTCGGCGAGGTGGTCGACGCCGACAGCAAGGCCGTGGTCGATGCCATCGCCCAGACCGAGACCGATCGGTTCGATCGGCCGGCCGTCCCGGTGGTCATCAGCAAGGTCACGATCGATCGGGCCTGACGTGACCGAGTTCTCGTCGGTCGATCAGCAGCGCTGCTACCGGCACGCCGATCGCGAGGCGTACATCAGCTGCCAGCGGTGCGAGCGGCTCATCTGCCCGGAGTGCATGCGTGACGCCTCGGTGGGATTCCAGTGCCCCGAGTGCATCGATGCGGGCCGCGCGTCGGTGCGCCAGCCGCGGACGATGGCCGGCGGTGCGATTCCGGCTCGCGACGGCGCCGTGTCCATGGCGATCCTGGCCATCAATGCGGTCGTGTTCCTCGCGCAGATGGTCACCGAGGGCGCGGACAACTCGGTCTTCCAGCTCGGCGCCATGCAGGGGTACGCCGTCGCCGGCGGCGACTACTGGCGGCTGCTCTCCGCGGCCTTCCTGCACGCCGGCATCCTGCACATCGCGTTCAACCTGTACGCGTTGTACCTGTTCGGGCCGTTCGTCGAGCGGGCACTCGGCACGACGCGGTTCATCGTCGCCTACCTCACGATGGCCGTCGCCTCCTCGGTCTTCGTCTACTGGCTCACCGCCCCGCAGATCGTGACGATCGGCGCATCCGGTGCCGTGTTCGGGTTGTTCGGCATGGCCCTCGTGCTGCTCATCCGCGCCGGCCAGGACGTCCGCACGTTGCTGGTTCTGCTGGCCATCAACGCTGTCATCAGCCTCCAGGGCAACATCAGCTGGCAGGGGCATCTGGGCGGGTTCGTCACCGGCGTGCTGTTGGGGCTCGCCGTCGCCTACGCCCCGCGGGATCGACGTTCCGGCGCCCAGCTCGCGGCCTACGGCCTCATCTGGCTCGGGATCGTCGCGGCCGTCATGGCTCGCACGGCGCAACTACTCTGAGCCTCGCTGCCTTACGCTCGTTCGATGGACGAACGCGAGCTCCTGCGCCGCACGGCTGAGCTTGCCGCGGACTACCTCGAGTCCTTGGACTCCCGGCCGGTGTATCCCTCCGCCCGGCTCGGCGACCTTCTCCCCGCGCTGGACTCCCCGCTGCCCGATGGTCCGTCCGAGCCGGACCACGTGATCGAGCAGCTGGTGGCGGGGATGGACCCCGGCGTGGTGGCGAGCCAGAGTGGGCGCTACTTCGGCTTCGTGGTCGGCGCCTCCCTTCCGGCCGCGCTCGCCGCCGACTGGCTGGTGTCGACGTGGGACCAGAACCTCGGGCTGGTCGCGCTGGGGCCGTCCGCGGTCGTCGTCGAGAACACGGCGGGTGCATGGACGAAGAGCCTGCTCGGGATTCCCGATGACGCATCGTTCGCCTTCGTCACCGGCTGCCAGGCGGCCCACTTCACCTGTCTCGCCGCGGCGAGGCACCACGTGCTCGACGCTGCAGGCTGGGACGTCGTCGAGGACGGGCTCGCCGGCGCCCCGGCGATCACGGTGCTGGTCGGGGCGATGCGTCATTCGACCATCGACCGCGCCCTGCGCTACCTCGGCATCGGGCGGTCACAGATCCGCGCCGTCGACTGCTTCGCCGATGGTCGGATCGATCCCGATGCGCTTCGTGCCGCCCTCCTGGAGGTGGACGGCCCGACGATCGTCTGTGCCCAGGCCGGCGAGGTGAACACCGGCGTGTTCGACGACCTCGACGCGGTGGCCGACATCGTCGAGGGAACCGGCGCGTGGTTGCACGTCGACGGCGCGTTCGGCCTGTGGGCGGCGGCGGCGCCGTCGCTGCGGCACCTCGTGGCCGGCCACGAGCGCGCCGACTCCTGGGCCACCGATGCGCACAAGTGGCTGAACGTCCCGTACGACTGTGGGATCGCCTTCTGCGCTCATCCCGAGGCGCACCAGGCGGCCATGACCGCGCACGGCGCGTACTACCTCTGGGACGCCGACCAGGTCAGGGAGCCCCTGGACTTCACGCCCGACCACTCGCGCCGGGCCCGGGCGGTGCCGGTGTACGCAGCCCTGCGGCAGCTCGGCCGTTCCGGGGTGGCCGAGCTCGTCGAGCGCTGTTGTGCGCACGCGCGGCGTCTCGCCGCCGGCCTGGCGGCGGTGCCGGGTTGTGAGGTCCTCAACGACGTCGTCCTGAATCAGGTGCTGGTGCGCTTCGGCGACGACGAGACGACGGCGCGGGTGCTGGCCTCCGTGCAGGGGAGCGGGGAAGCCTGGATGAGCGGCACCCAGTGGCAGGGCCGCGCCGCCATCCGCCTCTCGGTCTCCTCGTGGCGCACCACCGAGCGCGACGTCGATCGCACCGTGGCGGCGTTTGCGCAGGCCACCCGCTGAATCACACGCGTGTAGTTATGCACAGTGTGGATATCGGTGTGCACAACATGGTGGTGGGGGCGGTCATGAGCGGCCGAGAGTCGAAGGCCGGCCGCTACTCCCACTTCATCGCGAAGCCGAAGGCCGCGAGGATGAAGCCCATGCCGATGACGATGTTCCACTGGCCGAGGTCGGAGTAGAACGGGATCCGGGCGTCGGTGCCGCTGACGACGTAGAACACCACGATCCACAGCAACCCGATGATCCCGGAAGCCACCATGGCCGGAGCGGCCCAGCGATTGCCCACCACGCCGGGCTCGCCGGGCGCGGGCGGGGGCCGGGTGCGGTCGGCCACGTTCATGGCCACGAAGGCCAGCGCCGCGGCGATGGCGTAGTTCCACCGGCCGATGCCGAACACGACGGGTACCTCGCCGACGCCCGGGAAATCGTTGCCGGTGGTGGCGAAGATGGTGCCCACGAACCAGGCGATCGCCCCGGCGAGCAGCACCAGCGCCAGCGGATGTCTCCATCCGCCGCGCACCGACGGCGGGCGGGTTTGGCGGGGGTTGTTTCTCGCCACGAGATGACCTCTCAGACGTGATGGGCGGTGCGGCTAGCCTAGTCGTGCGGGCGAATCGGAGGTGCGGCGCATGGCACGGCCGGGCACTCACGCGCGCCAGCGGTGGCCGCTCGCCGTGCTTGCCGCCTGCGTCCTGGCCGGGGGCCTGTTCGCAGCCGCCGCGGTGACCTCCGACGGGTCCGACCTGCGTCCGGCCGGCGGTGACGTCGCCTCGCTGCTGCAGGAACGTGCGCAGCGTGTCGAGCGTCGCCGGGCCGAGGCCCGCGGCCTCCAGCAGGACATCGACGAGCTCGCCCGCACTGCTCCGTCTCGGGGGACACTCGACACCCTGCTCGGGCGCCTCGCCAAGCTCCAGGAGATCAGCGGTCTTCAGCCGGCCCGCGGGCCCGGCGTCCGGGTCGCGCTCACCGACGCGCCACGCAGCGTCGACGTTCCCGGACTCGACCCCAACCTGCTCGTGGTGCACCAGCAGGACATCCAGGCATTCGTCAACGCGCTGTGGTCCGGGGGTGCGGAGGCGGTGTCGTTGCAGGGTCAGCGGCTCATCTCCACCACGGGCATCAAGTGCGTCGGCAACACCGTCGTGCTCGACGGGGTGCCGTACTCACCGCCATACGTCATCGAGGCGATCGGCGACCCGGTCCGCCTGATGTCCGCGTTGGACGGCTCACCCGAGGTCGTCACCTATCGCTACTACGTCGCGGAGTACCAGCTCGGCCTCTCGACCGCCCAGCTCGACGACGTCGCCATCGACGGGTACGGCGGCACGGTCGGCCTTCAGTACGCGAAGGCGTTGCCCGACAAGGATGCGTGACCGCCGGTCCGGCTAGCCGCCCTCGGTCTCGGCGCCACCGTCGATGACGCCACCGTCGGTCTCGCCACCATCGGTACCGCCGCCATCACCGGGTCCGGTCGAGACCGTGATGGTGATCGTCGTGCCGCGTGGGCGTTGCTCGCCTTGCGGCACGGACTGCGCCGTGACGGTGCCCTCCGGCTGGGGCGACGCCTCCTCGTTCACCGAGGCCTTCAGGCCGGCGTCCTTGAGTGCCTTCTTCGCGGCGTCCTCGTCGAGCCCGACGACCTGCGGCACGGTGGACTGCCCACCGGAGACCAGCAGCGTGACCGTGGACCCCTTGGCGACCTCGGTGCCCCCCGGCGGGTTGCTGTTGATGACCTCGTCCTCCGGAGCGCTGCTGTCCTGCTCGTTCTTCTTGACCTTGAGTCCGTACTTGTCGCTCTCGAGCAGGTCCTTGGCCTCGTCGTACTGGAACCCGGTCAGTTGCGGAATGGTGACCTGCTCCGCCCCGGTGGACACGGTGAGCTCGATCTCCGAGCCCTTCTCCGCGTCGGAACCGGCCTCGGGATCCTGGGAGATGACGTCGCCCTCCGGCACGTCCTCGCTGGCCTCCTCGACCGGGTCGGCGACCGTGAAGCCGGCGTTGGTGAGCTCGCGCTCGGCGACGTCGAACGGCTGTCCGGTGACTTCGGGCACCTGGACCATGTTCGCGTCGTCGGGCTGGGTCAGCTGGTAGATGCCGAACCCGAGGAGGGCGAGCAGCAGGACGGCGATGATGGCGTATGCCCACCACTTGCGGCTGCTGTCCTCGGGGGGCTCGTCGTCGTAGCGCTCGACCGGGCGCTGGCCGGTGGTCTGGGTGTCGGCGAGGGAGCCACCGAGTCCGGCGAGCGCGCCGACCGCGCCGACGGCGGTGCCGCTCAGGGCCTTGGTCGTGGGGGCGCCCACCTCGAGTCCGGCGATGGCGCGCTCGATGTCCTGCCGCATCTCGGCCGCACTCTGGTAGCGGTCCTCGGTGCGCTTGGCCAGGGACTTCGCGACGATGTTGTCGACCGTGCTGCTGACGTCGGGGTTGAGCTGGGACGGCGGACGAGCCTCCTCGCGCACGTGCTGGTAGGCCACCGACACCGGGCTGTCGCCGACGAACGGCGGCCGTCCGGTGAGCAGCTCGTAGAGCAGGCAGCCGGTGGAGTAGATGTCGGAGCGGGCGTCGACGGTCTCGCCGCGCGCCTGCTCGGGGGAGAGGTACTGCGCGGTGCCGATGACGGCGGCCGTCTGCGTCATCTTGGAGGAGGAGTCGGCGATGGCTCGGGCGATGCCGAAGTCCATGACCTTGACCTGACCGGACGGCGTCAGCATGACGTTGGCCGGCTTGATGTCGCGGTGGATGATGCCGCTGCGGTGGCTGTAGTCGAGGGCGCTCAGCACGTCGGCGGTGATCGACAGGGCGCGCTCGGGCAGGATCTTGCGGTCGTCGTTCAGGACGTCGCGCAGCGTCTGGCCCTCGACGTGCTCCATGACGATGTACGGGATGTGGTTGCCGTGGACGTCGGTGGCGTCACCGGTGTCGTAGACGGCGACGATCGCCGGGTGGTTGAGCGCGGCCGCGGACTGGGCCTCGCGGCGGAACCTGGCCTGGAACGTGTCGTCGGAGGAGAGGTCGGGCCTGAGCTGCTTGATGGCGACCGTGCGCCCGAGCCGCAGGTCTTGACCGATACGGACATCGGCCATGCCTCCCCGACCCAGCAGACCGCCCAGTTCGTAGCGGTCACCGAGGCGAATGCTTCCGTCACCGGTGTCGGTCATGGTGTCAGTCTCCCAGAGGGTTGAGGTCGTGGTTGGGGGGAATCATCGACCCAGCACCGCTTCCATCACGGCGCGGGCGATCGGGCCGGCCAGGCGGCCGCCGGCGATCTCGCTGCGGAGGGTGTTGCTGGACTCGACGACGACGGCGACGGCGACCTTCGGGTTGTTGGCCGGAGCCATCGCCACGAACCAGGCGTAGGGCGGCCGATCGGCGGTCGACTGGGCGGTGCCGGTCTTGGCGCCCACGTCGACGCCGGGGATGCGGGCGACCGAGGCCGTGCCCTGCTCGACCGTGCTCACCATCATCGAGGCGAGCTGGGAGGCGTTGCCGGCGCTCATCGCCTGGCTCAGCTGCTCGGGCTCGGTCTCGTCGAGAACGCGGAGGTTGGGGGCGCGCTGCGTCTTCACGATGTACGGGCGCATCACGTCGCCGTCGTTGCCGATGGCGCCGGCGACCATGGCCATCTGCAGCGGGGTGGTGGCGACCTCGAACTGGCCGATGCCGGACTGGGCCAGCTGCGGCGCCTCGAGGTCGGTGCCCTCGACGGTGAATCGGCTCGGACTGGAGGCGAGCCCGGACAGCGGGTCCGAACCGAAGCCGAACTTGCGCGCCTGGGCTTCCATGTCGTCCTGGCCGACCTTTCCGGCGAGCCAGCCGAAGCTGACGTTGCAGGAGACGTTGAGCGCTCGCTCGAAGGTGATGCGGTTGCCGCCGCAGTTGCCGTTGTCGAGGTTGGTCAGCTCGTAGGTGATGCCGCCGGGGAACCCGAGGGTCCGCCCGGCCTTCACCCGGTCGTCGGGATTGAGGTCGAGGTTCTCCAGCGCCGCGGCGGCGGTGACCAGCTTGAACGTCGAGCCCGGAGGCAGCGTCTGCTGGGTGCCGCGGTTGAGCATCGGCTCGTCGCGGTCGGTGGTGAGCCGCTGCCAGTCCTCGGAGACGGCGCTGAGGTTGTGGCTCGCCAGCACGTTGGGGTTGTACGACGGCTGCGTGACCATGGCGAGGATCGCGCCGGTGCTCGGGTCGAGCGCCACGACCGCGCCCTTGGTGGCCTCGCCCAGGGCCTGCAGCCCGCTGGACGCCACCTTCTGGGCGCGCGGCTCGATGGTCGTCTCCACGCTGCCGCCCTTCGGCTGCTTGTTGGAGAGCAGGTCGACGACGCGATTGACGAAGAGCCGGTTGTCGCTGCCGGACAGCACCGGGTTCTGCGAGTTCTCCAGCGCTCCGCGGCCGAAGACGTAGGAGAAGTAGCCGGTGATCGGCGCGTACAGCTTCCCGTCGGGGTAGCGACGCTGGAACTTGTACTCATCGCCGCTCTTGACGCTCTCGGCGACCGGCTGATCGCCGACCAGGATGGCGCCACGGTCGCGGGAGAACTCCTCGTTGACGACCCGCCGGTTGCCGTTCTTGGCGTTCAGGCTGTCGGCCTCGACGAACTGCACGTAGTTGATGTTGGCGAGCAGCGCGACGAACATCGCCAGGCAGGCGATGGCGAGGGCGCGGATGGGACGGTTCACGGCAGCTTCACCACCTGCGTCTCCTCATCACTGTCGAAGGAGGAGATCTCGGGCGCGGGCCGACGGGTCTGGTCGCTGATGCGCAGCAAAAGGGCAATGATCGCCCAGTTCATGACCACCGACGACCCGCCTTGGGCCATGAACGGCGTGGTGAGGCCGGTGAGCGGGATCAGGCGGGTGACGCCGCCGATGACCACGAACACCTGGAGGGCGAAGGAGAACGCGAGCCCGGCGGCGAGGAGCTTGCCGAACGCGTCGCGGCAGGTGAGGGCGATCCGCAGGCCACGCTCGACGATGAGCCCGTAGATGAGCAGGATCGCCATGAGGCCGGTGAGCCCGAGCTCCTCACCCATCGACGCGGCGATGAAGTCGGAGAAGGAGAACGGTGTCAGCTGTGGGCTGCCCTGTCCCCAGCCGCGGCCGAGGATGCCGCCGTGCGCCAGCCCGAAGAGCCCGTTGATGATCTGGCCGTTCTGGTCCGGGTCGGCAAAGGGGTCGAGCCAGGCCTGGAAGCGCACCTGGACATGGCCGAAGGCCGCGTAGCCGAACCACGCGCCACCGGCGAACAGCACCCCGCCGACCACCAGCCAGCCCGGACGCTCGGTGGCGACGTAGAGCATCACGACGAACAGCCCGAAGAACAGCAGCGAGGAGCCGAGGTCGCGCTGGAAGACGAGAATGCCGACGCTGACCAACCAGCCGGCCAGGATCGGGCCGAGGTCGCGGCCCCGGGGCAGATCGATGCCGGCGATGCGCCGGCCGGCCAGCGCCAGCGCGTCCCGCTTGACCACGAGATACCCGGCGAAGAAGATCGCGAGGCAGATCTTGGCGGCCTCACCGGGTTGGAAGCTGAACGGGCCGAGGTTGATCCAGATGCGCGCGCCGTTGATGGTGCGTCCGATGACCGGCAACAGGGGCAGGATCAGCAAGCGCGATGGCCACGAAGCCGAACGTGTAGGTGAGGCCCTGGAGTCGGCGGTGGTCGCGCACCGTGAACAGCACGCCGGCGAACGCCGCGATGCCGATGACGGTCCAGATCAACTGGTAGTTGGCGAACTCCTGCCGGTTCGGGTCCTGGGTGATGCGGCCGAGATCGATCCGGTAGATCATCGCCAGCCCCAGCCCGTTGAGGCAGATGACCAGGGGCAGCAGCACCGGGTCGGCGTAGGGCGCGACCCGGCGCACCACGAGGTGGGCGATGACGGCGAAGACGATCAGCGCCGCCGCCAGCTTGACGACGCCGGCCGGGATGCTCCCTCGCGCGCCGAGCCCCACGGCGCAGTAGGCCGCGATGCCGATCAGCACCGCGAGGATGGTGAGGAAGAACTCCGCGCCGCGTCGCTTGCGGGGAACCCAGGTCGGCTGGCTGCTCATGGTGCCGCCGCCGCCCTGCTCTCGTCCTTCTTCGGCTCCGGCGGGGACGGTGACGGGGTCGGCTCCGGCACCGAGTTCTGCAGCTCGGCCACGATGCGGTCGGCGTCGGCCCGGCTGGATGCCTCGATGCCGTCCTGCACCTGCTGGCGGCGGAACTCCGGGAGCGAGTTCAGGGTGATCGCGGTCCGGTCCTCGACATGCTTGAGCGCGATGACCGGGACGTTCGCCTGCACGCCGCGGTAGACGGTGACGTGGCCCTGGTACGCGGCGACGAAGTACTGGTCCTGCGTCCACCGATAGCCGAGGACGGCAGCGACGACGAGGGCGCCCAGGATCACCCCGACGACGGCCGATCGCCGCACCCAGCGCCAGGCGCTCGGTGGCCGTGGCGCGTAGCGCAGCTCCTCCGGGTCGACGGCCACCGGGATCTCGTCGGTCGGGCTGGCCTCGTGGCCGGTGCGCGGGCGGGGTCCGCCGGCGGCCGCTCCGACGAGCTGCGGCTGGCCGTCGGCCGACGACAGGTGCTGGTCTGGGTCCTCGCTCGCATCGACGAGCTCGCCGATGACGACGGTGACGTTGTCGAAGCCGCCGCCCTCGAGCGCGAGCCGGACCAGCTCGGTGGCGGCCATGTCGATCGTCTCGGCACCCATCGACTCGGCGATCGCGGGGTCATCGACCATGTCGGTGAGACCGTCGCTGCACAGCAGGAACCGGTCGCCGAGCCGCCCCTCGACGTGGTCGAGGTCGGGCTCGTTGTCGTCGCGTCCGAGCAGCACCCGGAGCAACAGGGAGCGGTGCGGGTGGCCGCGCGCCTCGTCCGGGCTCAGCTTGCCCTCGTCGACCAGGCTCTGGACGAAGGTGTGGTCGCTGCTGATCTGGGTCAGCTCCCCGTCGCGGAACAGGTAGGCGCGCGAGTCGCCGATGTGCGCGGTGGCGAAGCGCCGGCCGTCCCAGAGCATCACCTCCAGCGTGGTCCCCATGCCCTCGACGGCCGGGTCCTGGGCGACGAGCTCGCCGAGGTGCTGGTTGGCGGTGCGTACCGCCTGCCCGAGAGCCGTGAGCGGGTCGACGTCGTCGAGCTCGCGGTCGAGCTGCCGGATGATGTTCATCGTCTCGGCGGAGGCCAGGTCACCCGCGGCGGCGCCGCCCATGCCGTCGGCGACCGCGATCATGCGGTTGCTGGCGTAGCCGGAGTCCTGATTGTTGCTGCGCCGCAGACCGGTGTCGGTGAGCGCGACATAGCGAAGAGCGAGGGAGGTCATCGATCACTTCCGCAGCTCGACGACGGTCTTGCCGAGCCGGACCTGGAGGCCGATGCCCACCGGCACCGGGCTGGTGATGCGCTGGCTGCCGAGGTAGGTGCCGTTGGTGGAACCGACATCCTCGACGAACCACTGCTCGCCGTTGGTGGCGAAGCGGGCGTGCCGGGTCGAGACGTAGTCGTCGTCCAGCCGGATGCTCGCGTCGGTGCCGCGGCCCAGCAGGATGGGCTCGTCGCCGAGCGGCACGCTCTGTCCGGCGTTCGGGCCGGAGACGACCTGGAGCTTGGTGGGTACGCCCCGGACCTGCCGGCGCGACTTCGGCGGCGGCTTGTCCTTCTTCCTGGCCCGCGGCTTCTCCTTGGCCGGCCGCGCTGCCGGCGCCGGCGCCTTGGTGCCGAAGACGTCCGACCGGATGACGGAGACCGCCGACAGCACGAACAGCCACAAGACGGCGAGGAAGCCGAGCTTGATCAGGGTGAGGGTGAGCTCAGACATCAGGTACCAGCGCTCTTTGAGATGCGGACGACGATGACAGTGTTGCCGAGGCGGATCTCGGCACCGTCGGTGACCCGCCCTTGCTCGATGCGCTGGCCGTTGAGGATCACGCCGTTGGTGGATCCGAGGTCGGCGACCTCGACGAGGGTGTCGGTCTCGCCCTCGGTGAGCCGGATCTCGGCGTGCCGCCGGGAGATGCCGGGGTCGTCGATGCGCAGCTGGGCGTCCTGGCCGCGGCCGATGACCACACCAGGCGGGGTGAGCGGGTGCCGCATGCCGTTGACCTCGATCAGGACCTCCGACGAGCGGATCGCCGTTTCCGTCATCCGCTGGCCGGACACCGGGGTGACGGCGGCGTTCGTGCGGCTGCGCACGCGGAACCGCCCGGTGCCGAGATCGCTGCTCTCGACGAAGTTGATGCTCAGCGGCCCGGCCAGCGTGTAGCGCTGCTCCTTCACGTGCTCCTCGACCAGGCGCGACAGCTCGCTCGACAGGGTGTCGCTGAACTGCGCCAGGCGTTCGTGATCGGGCTGGGACAGCTCGACCACGAAGTCGTTCGGCACGAGCATGCGGTCGCGGGACAAGATGTTCGCGGAGTTGTCGACCTCGCGTTGGAGGGCGGCCGCGATCTCGACGGGCTGCACCGCGCTGCGGAAAGCGCGGGCGAAGGCGCCGGTCACCGCGGTTTCGAGACGTTGCTCGAAGCGCTGGATCACCCCGGCCATCGCGTCCTCCTCCCGAACCGATCGGCGCAGCGTCTGCTGGCGTTCCTGCGATCGTATCGGGCCGTCTGGTGCGGCATCAGCCCTGTTAGACTCATCCACCGGTCCCGACGGGATCGCGCGCGAGTGGCGGAATGGCAGACGCGCTGGCTTCAGGTGCCAGTGTCCGCAAGGGCGTGGGGGTTCAAATCCCCCCTCGCGCACCCAGTTCGAGGCGACCGACCCGTTCGGTGCCTGTCGCGGCCGAGCCGGCTGCGTCATTCGGTCCCCGTCGGCGCGGCCGGTTCCGTCGGTGGAGTCGCGTCGCCGAACCAGTGCGTGAGCGCTTCGTGGAGTCCGACGTCGCTCCCCTGACCCACCCACGCGACATGGCCGTCAGGGCGGATCAGCACGGCGGTCGGGGACGTCACCTCCCCGACCACGGGCAGCCGCCACGTACCGGTGTATCGAGCGGCGACTCGTTGCACTCCATGGGTGATGGAGGCGATGCCGCCGGAGCCCGACTCCTCGAGATCGAGCAGGACCGGCTTGGCTTCATGCAGGAACTCATAGACCCGCGTCGGGCCGTTCCGGGTCTGGAGATCGAGGTCCGGCATGCGGCGCCCCAGCAGGGGGTGCCCCTCCCCGCCGTCGTAGTTGATGTCGAGGCCGGAGAGCATCCCGGCGAGCGACGTGCGGGGCTCCTCCATCGTGAGCAGATCGGCGACCGTCTCGTTCAGGGCCGTGACGTGGGGGTTCATCCGCGCCAGGGCGGTTTGCGCCATGCACAGGCGCAGAACACGGGCGGCGATCGGGTGGCGCTCGGAGTGATAGCTGTCGAGGAGGCTGTCGGGTGAGACCCCGTGAACCACCTGCGCGAGCTTCCAGCCCAGGTTCATCGCATCGTGAACGCCGGTGTTGAGGCCCTGACCGCCGACCGGGGAGTGGACATGCGCCGAGTCGCCGGCGAGCAGGACCCGGCCGGCACGATAGGCGTCGGCCTGGCGAGCCGCGTCGGTGAAACGGGAGATCGACGTGGGGCTGCGCACGCCGTAGTCGGTGCCCCAGACGTCTGTGAGCGCGGCGCGCAGGTCGCCCAAGGTCGGCTCGCCGGCCGACTCGACGTTCCGCTCGGTGACGACGAGCCGAACCCGGCCGGCGTCGACCTGGGCGAAGGCGTGGGTACCGAGCTCGTCGCGGCGCAGTCCCCACGGCGGGTCGTCGGCCAGCTCGACCTCGGCGATCAGGCTGCTCATGGTCGGGTCCCACCCGGGGAACCCGATGCTGGCCGTCTTGCGGATGAGGCTGCGTCCGCCGTCGCAACCGACGATGTACTGGGCCCGCAACACCTCGCCGCCGGCCACCTCGACCTCGACGCCGTCGTCATCCTGGGCGAACCCGGTGACGTCCCGGCCGTACTGCACGGTGACCCCGAGCTCGTCGACCCATTCGGCCAGGATGCGCTCGATGTGCCGTTGCCACAGGGCCAGCACGTACGGATGTCGGCTCGGGACATCGCCGATGTCCAGGGGGACGTATCCGAAGCCGACCGCCTGCGCCACGTCGCCCTCGGCGAGGAAGCGATCGGCCACTCCGCGCTGGTCGAACAGCTCGATCGTCCTGGCATGCAGTCCACCCGCGCGGGAGCCCACCACGTCCCGGTCCGGACGTCGGTCCACGACCGCGATCTCGACACCGGCCAAGGCCAGCTCGGCGGACAGCACCAGTCCGGTCGGACCAGCACCCACGACGACGACGTCAACCATCACCACTCCATCACTCGACCCAGCAGATGAGTGTGAAGCACCCCGGGGGTCTTGCCGCAAGCCCCCCGGTGGGCTATAGATTGAAAGTGGCGAGGAGCTTTTGCTCCTCGCTTTCGTCGTCTTCCCACCCCTGACTCGAACCTTGGCGCGAGTCGCGTTATAGTCTAGTTAGTCAGTGGACTTAATGGAGAAACACGCGCGTAGATCGGGATCGTCATGCGGAACCTCATCGTCCTGGGCCTCGTCGGCCTCTTCGCCCAGCTCGTCGACGGCTCGTTGGGCATGGCGTACGGCGTCACGTCGTCGTCCTTGCTGCTTGCCACCGGCGTCGCGCCCGCTGCCGCCTCGGCCGCCGTGCACCTGTCCGAGATCGGCACGACCCTCGTCTCCGGCGCCGCGCACTGGCGCTTCGGCAACATCGACTGGCGCATCGTCGGCATCATGGCCCTCCCCGGCGGGGTGTTCGCCTTCCTCGGCGCCACGTTCCTGGTGAGCCTGCCCGGCGACCAAGCCAGGCCGTGGGTCGCGCTGCTGCTGCTCGCGCTCGGCGTCTATGTCGTGTACCGGTTCCTGCGTCTGGGCGGTCGTCGTCCGGCCTTTCGCGGACGCGTCAGGGCCCGCTTCCTCGTCCCGCTCGCGGCCGTGGCCGGCACCATGGACGCCATCGGTGGCGGCGGCTGGGGTCCGGTCGGCACCACCAGCCTGCTGGCGTCGGGCCGCATCGAGCCACGCAAGGTCGTCGGCTCCATCGACACGACCGAGTTCGTGGTCGCCGTGGGCGCCTCGCTCGGCTTCCTGATCGGGCTCGGCTCGGCCGGCATCGACTTCGCCTGGGTCGGTGCGCTCCTCGTCGGCGGGGTGATCGCCGCACCGTTCGCGGCCTACCTGGTCCGGCACCTCCCGGCTCGGGTCCTCGGCACCGCGGCCGGTGGACTCATCATCATCACGAACATCAAGACCGTGCTGGAGAGCTCGCCCGTCGGTCTGGAGCGGGACTCATCGACCGTCTGGACGATCATGGCCCTGCTCGCGGTCGTCTGGATCTCGCTCGTCGTCACGGCCGTCCAGGCCGAGCGTGCGGCTCGCCGCGCCGAGCCGGTGCCCGCGCGCGTGTGACCCGCCGGGATCGGCCGCCGGGCTCTGGGATACTCGGCGCCATGCGGGTCTCGACCAAGTCCGACTACGCCCTCCGGGCGCTGATCGAGATCACGCGCCACGGCGACGTCGTGTCGGCCGAGCAGATCGGCGCGACGCAGGACATCCCGCGCGGGTTCCTGCAGTCGATCCTCGCCGACCTGCGACGAGCCGGCATCGTCGTCAGCCAGCGCGGCCAGTCCGGCGGATGGCGGATGGCGGTCGATCCCGCCGACGTGTCGGTGGCCGACGTCATCCGCGCCGTCGACGGCCCCCTCCTCAGCGTCTACGGCGTGCGGCCGGAGAGCGTCACCTACAACGCGTCCGCCCAGGTGCTGCAGACCGTCTGGGTGGCGGCGCGGAGCAGCCTGCGTGACGTGTTCGAGACGGTGAGCATCGGCGCGCTGGCCTCAGGATCGCTGCCCGCCGACGTCGTCGCCCGCACGTCCGACGAGGACGCCTGGGCCCCGCACTGATCGAGGGCGCGTTGGCTAGGCCGCCGGGTTTTGGCGCAGGAGCTCGTTCCGCTCGGTCTCGCTGAGGCCGCCCCACACTCCGTACGGTTCCTGGACGGACAGCGCGTGCTCGCGGCACTCCCTGATGACCGGGCAGCGCGCGCAGAGCTCCTTGGCCGCTTCTTCGCGGCGCTGCCGGCGCATCCCCCGCTCCGCCTCCGGAGAGAAGAATGCATCGGGATCGACGGCGCGGCAGGCCCCGTCGTACTGCCAGTCGTACGACTCCATGATCGGCATCGGTAGCCGCTTGATGTTGACCATTGCGTTTCTCCGTTCACCCCAGTCGGAACCTCAACTTGTTCAGAACTTATCCATAATCGGGTTCCAGTGGCAAGTGGCTGCACAAGATTTAGACTGGCGGCGTGGCCACGCACCAGGGGAGGGAGGCCGGACCGTTGTCGAGACCAGCGCCCTCCGGCGAGGATCGAACCGCTGAGCGGCACGGCGTTGACGGGCCCCTCTTCGACGACACCGACCCGGGTGCCGATCTGACGTGGGGCGTCGGCGCGGTCTCGAGGCGGCTGGATGTCACGGCGTCGACGCTGCGCACCTGGGAACGCCGCTACGGCGTCGGTCCGAGCTTCCGCACCCAGGGCGGCCACCGCCGCTACACCGAGGGCGACATCGACCGGGTCGAGCTGATGCGTCGCCTGGTCGGCCGGGGTGTGTCGGCACAAGACGCCGCGCGGGTCTCGCGCTCGCTCGATCGCGACAAGCTCGACGTCGCCCTCACCGACGAGATGAACCGTCAGTCGGCCCAGCCGTCTCCAGAGGAGATCGTCGATGCCATGTTGGCCGCCGTGGGCACCGGCGACCTGGAACGGCTCAGCCAGATCGTCTCCGGCCTCCTGCGACAGGGCCGGTTGACCAACTCCTGGCGGGACGTCCTCTCCCCGGCCCTGGTGCGGATGGCGTGCGAGCGTTCGACCGGTGCGCTGTCTCCGGAGGCCGAGCAGGCGGCGACCGCGGTGGTGGTGGCCGAGCTCCGGGCCCGCGTCATCGTCGAGCGCCTGCCCGACACCGGGCGGACCGGCGTCCTGGTCGCGAGGAACGTGCCCGCGGCCGAGGCGATGCCGCTCTTCGCGTTGAAGGCCGCACTCTCGCAAGCCGGCGTGCTGACCCGGGCGGTCGGTCCCGAGGCGGGCCCCGCGCTGGTCGCCTCGATGGTCAGCGAGCTGCGACCGGACGTGCTCCTGACGTGGGGACACCCGCCCGAGCCGGCCCTCCGGCGGGTGATCGACAAGGTCGCGGAGACGTCGATCGTCCGCGCCCTGGCCGCCTGGCCGCACGAGCTGAGTCTTCGGTTCGGTTTCGACGCACCGCTGGTCTCCACCGACGTCGGTGGGGCCGTCGATCTCCTGCTCGATCGGGTGAAGTAGAGACGCCCTAGCCTTGGCCCATGACCGAACCCCGGGTGCTCACCGAGATCGACGGACCAGTCGCCTACGTCTGGCTCAACCGTCCGGACAAGCTGAACGGCCTGGAGCTGGAGACGCTGGAGGGCTTGCTCGACGCGGCGGCGACCATCCGCCGCAATCGTGAGGTCCGGGTCGTCGTGCTCCAGGGAAAGGGCAGCTCGTTCTGCGCTGGTCTCGACTTCGCCGCGGCCGGCAAGAACGGCAAGCTGCGCCTGGCGCGGTTCTTCGTCCCCCGCCCGGGGGGACTCACGAACCTGTTCCAGCGAGCCAACTGGGCCTGGCGGGACCTGCCGGTCCCGGTCATCGCCGTCACCCGCGGGCACGTGTTCGGCGGCGGCATCCAGCTCGCCCTCGCCGCCGACTTCCGCTTCACGACTCCGGATTGCCAGTGGTCGATCCTGGAGGCGAAGTGGGGCCTCATCCCCGACATGAGCGGAACGGTGCCGCTCGCCGAGCTCACCACCGCCGACGTCGCCAAGCGCCTCACGATGACCGGCGAGGTCTTCTCCGGCGAGCAGGCGGTCGAGTACGGCCTCGCCACCGGTGCGGCCGAGGACCCGATGAAGCCCGCGCTCGAGCTGATCGACGCGCTTCTCGCGCGTTCGCCCGACTCGGTGGCGGCGTCCAAGAAGCTGCTCAACCGGTCGCGTCGCGGCAGTCTGCGCGGCGCGTTCAGTCGCGAGCGGCGCTATCAGCTCCGGATGTTCCGCTCGCCCAACACCGCGATCGCGCGCAAGGCCGGAATGGAACGCACGGAGCCGAAGTTCCGGCCGAGAACCTTTGGCTGAACCCGCGTTAGGGTGACCGAGTGACGGACGACAAGCCCACCAAGAAGGTCGCCGACCAGTACGACCGTGGCTACGACTACACCTCGTACTGGGACAACCGCGACTACGAGCACGCGGCCGAGGAGATCGCCATCCGGCGGCTGCTCGACGGCCGCCGGTTCGGTGCGGCCGCCGACGTCGGCGGTGGATTCGGTCGCCTCTGCCTGCTGCTGCGCGAGTACGCCGACCACGTCACGCTGGCCGAGCCGAGCCTGACCCAGCTCGAGGCCGCCAAGTCCGTGCTGGCCGGCACCGACATCGACCAGGTCCAGATGCAGGCCGACGACCTGCAGTTCGACGACGCCTCGCTCGATCTCGTCACGATGGTGCGCGTCATGCACCACATCCCCGAGCCCGGCGCCGAGTTCGCCGAGATCGCCCGGGTGCTCAGGCCCGGCGGCACCGCGCTCATCGAGGTCGCCAACTACGGGCACTTCAAGAACCGCCGCCGGTACAAGAAGGACGGCAAGCCGCTGCCCACCGAGCCGGTGAGCATCCGCACCGTGGCCGCCGACCAGCCCGACGCCATCGCCTTCGTCAACCACAACATCGACACCGTCGTCGGCCAGCTCGCGGCCACGGGGCTGACGCTGGTCGACAAGCTGTCCGTGTCCAACCTGCGGAGCGAGACGCTGAAGAAGGTCCTCCCGACCGGGGTCATGCTCGCCGCGGAGAAGGCCGCCCAGCGTCGATTGGCGTCCCGCGACTTCGGCCCCAGCATCTTCCTCGAGCTGCGCAAGGAGCCGACGGGTCAGGCGCCGACCACGTAATCGTGGGCCCGGCCGAGCAGGGTCTCGGCCTCCGACACCATGCGCGCGATGATCTCGGCGGCAGGCAGGACGTCGTGCACCAGCCCGGCCGACTGGCCGGTGAACGGGACGTACTCGTGGAGACGGCCGGCGTCGATGGCCGCCCTGACGTCGGCTCGCAGCTCGTCGGCACGTTGAGCGGCGGCTTCGGGCTGGTCGTTCCACCGCTCGACGAACTCGTTCCGCAGCGTCCGGGGGGTCATGGTCGTGTAGGCCCCCGGAGTGAACGGAGGCATGACCGAATCGGCGAACGTGATCTTCACGGCGTCCTCGGCGTCGGCCGCCACGATCGCGTCCTTCCACTCCTGGGCGATGGCCATCTCCGCCGAGGCGAGGAAGCGGGTGCCGACGTTCACGCCCTGCGCGCCGAGCGCCAGCGCCGCCGCCAGCCCGCGTCCGTCGGCGATGCCGCCGGCAGCGACAACGGGGACGGTGCCCGCGAGGTCGACGACCTGCGGCACGATCACCGACATCGCCACCTGACCGGCGTTGCCGCCGGACTCGCTGCCTTGGGCGATGAGCACGTCGGCACCGGCGTCGAGCGCCGCCTTCGCCTGGTCGACGTTGCCCACCTGGTGGATCCAGAGGATGCCGGCGTCGTGGGCCCGGGCCACGAGGTCCAGTGGGTCGCCGATGTGGAAGGAGATCGCGGCCGGGCGCTCCGCCAGGGTTGCCTCGAAGGCGGCGTCGTCGAGCGGCCGTCGGGTGTGGTTGACGGCGAACGGTCGGTCGGTGAGCTCGCGTAGCCGGCGCCACTGCTCTCGAAGTCCGTCGATCGGCGTCACTGCGGTGCCGAGGCTGCCGAGGGCGCCGGCTTCGGAGACGGCAGCCGCCAGCTCGACCTGAGCCCAGGGACCGAAGGGGGCGCAGATGACCGGGACGTCGAGCCCGAGGACATCACACAGCGGCGTCCGAATCGCCATGACGCTCCCCTTTCGTGGAGAGACCTCCCCACCGTACGCGTTTCGCCTTCGCGGCTGCGATGGTTCGATGGGCTCATGGAGGCCTTGGCTGAACTGCGTGCAGCGTTGCCGGAGTCGGCTGTCCTCACCGACCCGGACGTCGTCGAGGGGTACCGCTTCGACTGGTCGCGCGACCCGAACGCGGGAACCCCGATCGCGGTCGTGCGGGCCGAGGACGCCGGTCAGGTGCAGACCACCGTCCGGTGGGCGGCCGAGCACGGCGTGCCGATCGTGCCGCGTGGCGCCGGCAGCGGCCTGTCCGGTGGCTCGAGCGCCGTCAACGGCGGGGTCGTCCTCAGCCTGGAGCGCATGCGAGCGGTTGAGATCGACACCCTCTGCCAGGTGGCCGTGGTGGAACCGGGCGCGTTCAACCGCGAGGTGAAGGTCGCCGCCGCGGAGCACGGGCTCTGGTACCCACCGGACCCGTCGTCATTCGAGATCTGCTCGATCGGCGGGAACGTGGCCACCAACGCCGGCGGACTCTGCTGCGTGAAGTACGGCGTCACCACCGACTACGTGCTCGGCCTCGACGTCGTGCTGGCCGACGGCACCCTGGTGACGCTGGGTGGCAAGCGCATCAAGGACGTCGCCGGGCTGAGCCTGGTCAAGCTGTTCGTCGGCAGTGAGGGCACGCTCGGCATCATCACGCGGGCGATCCTGCGGCTCGTGCCGGCGCAGGCGCCGCGCTCGACGATGGTCGCCACCTTCCCGGACGTCGATGCGGCGGCCCGCGCCGTGGTGTCCGTCCGGCAGGAGCTGCGCCCGTCGATGCTGGAGCTGATGGACCACGCCTCGATCAACGCGGTCGAGGACCACCGGTCGATGGGCCTGGACCGGTCGGCAGGGGCGCTCCTGCTGGCGCAGTCCGACGTCCCCTCGCCCGCGCGCGGCGAGGAGGTCGCCGCCATGCAGAAGGCGTGTGAGGCCGCCGGCGCCGTCGACGTCTTCGTCACCGACGACCCCGAGGAAGGCGAGATGTTCGTGGAGGCCCGGCGGCAGGCCTTCCCGGCGATCGGTGCACGGGGAACCCTGATGCTCGAGGACGTCGGGGTTCCGATCCCGCAGCTGCCGGACCTGCTGGCCGCCATCGCCGGCATCGCCGCCGACCACGACACCGAGATCCCGGTCGTCGCCCACGCCGGCGACGGCAACACGCACCCCCTCATCGTGTTCGACGAGAAGGACGAGGACGCGGTTCGTCGCGCCGGCGCGGCGTTCGACGCGATCATGCATGCGGCCATCGAGCTCGGCGGGACCATCAGCGGCGAGCACGGTGTCGGCCGCACCAAGAAGTCCGCGCTGCCGGACCAGCTCGGGGCCGATGTCATGGCCCTCACTCGCACGGTGAAGGACGCCCTCGACCCGCAGGGCATCCTCAATCCGGGCGCGATCCTGTAACCCGGTCGGCGAGCTGCCGGTGGGTCACAGGACGTCGAGCCGCTTGAGCACGTTGCGCACGTGCTTCAGGGCGTTCTTCTCCGCGAGTCCGGTGGTGTCGTCGAAGTACAGGCCGTCGCCGATGAGCTGGATGGTGCGGGCGAGCGCCTCATCACCCAGGTGCTCCCGCAGCACGGCGAACCAGCCGTCGCGGAGGTCGGCGAGGGCGGCGGACGCGCGGGAGTCGTTCTCCTGCGCGATGCGGGCCGTGGCGACGAGCCCGCGATCGAAGTCGCTGCCGGTGTCGACCGACGTCTCGAGGTAGAACGCAACGGGTCCCTGCCGGGCGGTGGCCATGCGGGTGGCGTCCTCGGCACCGCGCTCACGGAGACGATCGAGCATGCCCTCCACGAGGGCGTCCTTGCTGGGGAAGTGGTAGAGCAGGCCGCCCTTGGAGACGTCCGCGGCGGCCGCGACGGCGTCGAGCGTCGCAGCCCGGCTGCCGGCCGTGACGAGCAGCGTCTCGAACGCGTCGAGCAGGCGATCGCGGGTCGAGCGGTCGGTCGGCATGTCGCCCAGCCTAGCGGCCAAGATCACACTCGGCTGGCTCGAAACTATACCGTCCAGCCGGTATAGTTTGCCTGATGACCACGATGGATGTGCGGCGGCCCGAGAGGGTGCAGAGAGCCGGCCCGCGCGAATGGCTCGCGCTGGCCGTGATCGTCATGCCCGTGCTCCTCATCTCCATCGACAACACCGTGCTGACCTTCGCGTTGCCGCAGGTCAGCGTGGCCTTGCGGCCGAGCGGCGAGCAGCTGCTGTGGCTGGTCGACATCTACCCGCTGATGCTCGCCGGACTCCTCATCGCCGCCGGCGGCCTGGGTGACCGCGTCGGCCGGCGGCGGCTCCTGCTCATCGGCGCCGCAGGCTTCGGCATCGCATCGGTCGGGGCGGCCTTCAGCCCGACCGCCGAGGCCCTCATCGCCTGGCGGGTGCTGCTGGGCATCTTCGGCGCGACCCTGATGCCATCGACGCTCTCGCTCATCCGGACGATCTTCCCGCACCGCACCGACCGGCGGATCGCCGTGGCCACGTGGGCGGCGACGTTCGCTGGTGGCGCCGCGCTCGGCCCGGTCGTCGGCGGCTACCTCCTCGAGCACCTGTGGTGGGGATCGGTGTTCCTCGTGAACGTGCCGATCATCGTCGTCTTCCTCGCCGCCGCGGGCTTCCTGGTGCCGGAGTCCCGCGACCCGAACCCCGGACGCCTGGACGTCCTCGGCATCGTCTTCTCGATGCTGGCGATGCTGCCGTTCGTCTACGGCATCAAGCAGCTCGCGGAGCAGGGCGTCACCACCGAGCCGGTCGCCGCCATGACGCTCGGCGCCGTCGGCGGGTGGCTGTTCGTGCGGCGGCAGGCGACCGCCCGGCACCCGCTGATCGACCTCGGCCTGTTCTCGAATCGAGCCTTCAGCGGCGCCCTCGGCGCCAACCTGCTGAGCATGATGGGATACGCCGGCTTCCTGTTCTTCGCTGCGCAGTTCCTCCAGCTCGTCGTCGGCCTGAGCCCGATGGCGGCCGCCACCGTGCTGGTCCCCGGCCTCGTGGTCACCATCGTCGCCGGCTTCACGGTCGTCCGGCTGGCGCGTCGCGTGCCCGTGCACGCGCTGGTGAGCCTGAGCTTCGTCATGTCTGCGGCGGGCTATGCGATCGCGGCGTTCGCGGGCACGCCGACGACGTGGTCGATCATGATCGCCTTCGCGGTGCTCGGCCTCGGCATCGGGTTCGCCGAGACGCTCACCAACGACGTCATGCTGTCGAGCGTCCCGAGCCACCAGGCCGGCGCGGCCGCGGCAGCGTCGGAGACGGCGTACGAGATCGGTGCCGTGCTGGGCACGGCGGTGCTCGGCAGCGTGCTGACCGCCAGCTACCGCACCCACCTCACGGTCCCGGCGGTCGCCCGCTTCGGCGAGCAGGACTCCGCCTTCGAGACGCTCGGCGGCACCCTCGAGCACGCCCGGAGGTTCCCGAACATGCTCGGCGAGCAGCTCGCCCTCTCGGCCCATGCGGCGTTCGAGAATGCGGTCCAGCTGACGTCGGCGGTGGCGATCGTCGTCGCCCTCGGGGCGGCCTGGGTCAGCTGGCGCATGCTGCGCGACGCGACGCTCGACTGACCGACCAGACGTAGGCTCGGCCCATGCGCCTCGCGGCTCCGCTCCTGCTGCTCGCCGCGTGGCTCGGAGCGTGCGGAGGCGACGAGGTGTCGCTCCCGGACGGCGTGACGCTCAACGTCGAGCAGACGCGCCAGGACCTGCCGGGACGCCGGTTCCAGGTGCAGGTCGTCAACGCGGGGCGCGCCGACCTCACCGTCGAGCACGTCGAGCTCGAGTCCGCCCGGCTCGACCGGCCGGTCGGCTACGACGGACCGACCCTGATCGCGGCGGGCACCACGGTCAACCTCACCATGACGATGCCCCGAGCCCGCTGTGGCGACGGTGTCGGCGCCCGCGTCCGCGTCACCTACTCCGTGGACGGCGGGGAGGTGGTCACGTCGGTCGGGCACCCGCGGGACCGCTACGGCAGCGTCGAGCGGTTCATGACGCGCGACTGCGCCGAGCGTGCGGTGGGTCGCCTCAGCATCGACCGGCTGACCGTGCGCGGCGACGGCGACGAGGCCACGCTCCGGGTCGACGTCACGTTCACGCCGCCGACGTCCGGGGCCGTGGTTCGCCTGGTGGCCGTCGACGGGTCGACGCTGCTCGCGCCGGCCGGCCCGGACGCGACGACGATCGACCGCGAGCTCAGGCCCGGGGGCGAGCCGGTCAGCGCCGGCCTGACCTTCATCCCGAACCGCTGTGACGTCC
Organism: uncultured Actinomycetota bacterium; assembly: GCA_963695295.1. Lineage (GTDB taxonomy): Bacteria > Actinomycetota > Actinomycetes > Propionibacteriales > Nocardioidaceae > Aeromicrobium. Next base: position 1,309,652 of record OY968771.1, read on the forward strand.
ACGTCGTCGCCGAGGACCGGACCGGCGGCATCCTCCCGCTCCGCGTGGAGTCGCAGACCTTCGGCACGTCGCCGGTGTACCTGAGGTTCACCGCCCCGCAGCAGGCGCAGATCTTCGACTACCTCGCCGAGCGCTGCGGTTTCGGGACGGAGCAGGACTCGCGCAACGCCCCCTGAGCGGCGCGCGACGTGGCAACATCAGCACATGATCAGGTGGATCGCGGTCGCCGGTTTGGTCGTCGTGGCCGTGCTGGCCACCCTGCTCACGTTCATCCATGTGGGCTGGTGGCTCGTCGCGGCGCCGCTCATCTTCATCGCGCTGGTCGGCGTCAACGACATGGTGCAGCGCGGCCACAGCGTCACCCGCAACTACCCCGTGCTCGGCCACTTCCGGTTCCTCTTCGAGGAGATCCGCCCGGAGATCCGGCAGTACTTCATCGAGTCGAACACCGAGGGGCGGCCGTACGACCGGGAGACGCGCGACCTCGTCTACGACCGCGCGAAGGGCAACCACGGCGAGGAGCCGTTCGGCACCCAGCGCGACGTCACGGCGGTCGGCTACGAGTTCGTCGCGCACTCGCTGCGAGCCAAGCCGAAGCCAGACGACGTACTGCCGAGCGTTCGGCTCGGCGGGCCCAAGTGCACGCAGCCGTACGACATCGCGCTGCTCAACATCTCGGCGATGAGCTTCGGCTCGCTGTCGGCCAATGCGATCGAGGCGCTCAACGGTGGCGCCGCGAAGGGCGGCTTCGCACACGACACCGGGGAGGGGTCGATCAGCAAGTACCACCGCAAGCACGGTGGCGACCTCATCTGGGAGATCGCCTCGGCGTACTTCGGTTGCCGCACTCCCGACGGCCACTTCGACCCGGACAAGTTCACCGAGCGAGCCAAGCTCGACCAGGTCAAGGCCATCTCGATCAAGATCTCGCAGGGAGCGAAGCCCGGACTCGGCGGGCTGCTGCCCGGAGCCAAGGTCAACGCGGAGGTGGCCCGGGCTCGCGGCGTGGAGATCGGCCAGACGATCGTGTCGCCGCCGGCCCACAACGCCTTCGACTCCCCGCTGGAGTTGATCGACTTCGTGGACCGGCTCCGGCGAGCTGAGCGGCGGCAAGCCGGTCGGCTTCAAGCTGTGCATCGGGTCTCGCCGCGAGTTCCTCGCCATCTGCAAGGCGATGGTCGAGCGCCAGTCGGCCCCGGACTTCATCATCGTCGACGGTTCGGAGGGCGGCACCGGCGCGGGCCCGGTCGAGTTCGAGGACAACGTCGGCATGCCGCTCACCGAGGGCCTGATGTTCGTGCACAACGCACTGGTCGGGTCGGGCCTGCGCGACCAGGTGAAGATCGGCGCCAGTGGCAAGGTCGCCACGGGCATCGACATCGTCAAGCGCATCTGTCAGGGCGCCGACTTCACGCTTGCCGCGCGGGCGATGATGTTCGCGGTCGGCTGCATCCAGGCGCAGAAGTGCCACACCAACCACTGCCCGGTCGGCGTGGCGACCCAGGACCCGTGGCGGGCGAGGGCGCTCGTGGTGCCGGACAAGATGGAGCGCGTCTACCAGTTCCAGGCGAAGACCATCAACAGCGCGATGCAGATCGTGGCGTCGATGGGCCTGGACTCCTTCGACCAGCTCACCCCGCGCAAGCTGTTCCGCCGCGTCGACCCGCAGGTGACGAAGACCTACCACGACCTGTTCCAGTGGCTCGAGCCCGGCGAGCTGCTGGAGACGCCGCCCGTGGGCTGGCGACGCGACTGGGCCGCGGCCGCGCCGTACACGTTCGAGGCCGTGGAGGCCCCGTCGATGGCGACCGAGTAGCTAGGACTGCCGCCCCAGGCGGGCCGAGGCGACGAACCGGTTGGCTTCGCGGCCGGTGGCGCCGAGCGTGGTGCCGAGACGCTCCAGGGCCTGGCCGACGGTGTCGAGCAGGACCGAGATCTCCTGCAGGTCGACGGCGAGCCCGTCCAGGTTCGACTTCGTGTCGGCCACCGCGTGGGCGGCGTTGGCGAGCTGACGCGACGGCCCGCCCATGAGCGGCACCTTCGAGATGTCGATGGCGGCGTCACCGACGAGGGTGCCGACCGCGGCCAGGCTGGAGGAGACCGAGGCCAGTGCGGCGGCGCTGTCGCCGACCCGCCCGGTGGCGCCGGACGTGCCGGTGAGGGCCTTGCCGGCCTTCGACGCGTGGGCCCCGGCATCGGCGAGGCCGGAGGAGAACAGCTTCAGCAGCGTCGGGAGGTCCCTGGCGATCTGCGCGGTGGCCCGGAGGTCGTCCTGGTGCGACCCGATGAAGTCGACGACGTCCTGGAGCTGCGCCACCTCGGCGCCGGCTCCGAAGATCTTGCCGAGGTCGACCATGGAGGCACCACCTGGTGAGAAGCCGAGGGACGAACGTCAGTCTAGAGGGAGCAGCGCGCGGCGAGCCATGCTCGTGAGGAGCCCGCGCATGTCGGACGGCCCGATGCGGGCGCTGTGCGGCGTGGAGTTCAGCAGGCCGAACGTCGCCTGCACCGCGGCCCGGGCGGTGGCCCGGCCGCTGGCGCCGTCGAGCTCGGGACGCAGCGACTGCACGGTCTCGACCCAGACGTCGATGTAGCGCAGCTGGAGGGCTCGGACGTCTCGGCGGCCGGCGGCTTCGAGGTTGGCCCACTCGCGGTCCTGGATGATGATCAGTGCCGGGTTGTTGAGGGCGAAGTCGACGTGCCAGTCGATCAGGGCGTCCAGGGCCTCGCTGGGCGAGGAGGCCGCGGCGACCCGTGCGGAGCCCTCCTTGAGCAGCGTCTCGCTGATGTCGGTGAGCGAGGCGGCGAGGAGGTCACCCTTGGCGTGGAAGTGCTTGTAGATCGCCGGCCCGGAGATGCCGCACGCCCGGCCGATGTCGTGGACGGACACGCCGTGGAAGCCGCGCTCGGCGAAGAGCCCCGCAGCCGTGTCGAGGATCTGTTGCCTCCGGTCGCCCACGCGCAGCAGTCTATCCCATCCAGTTAACAACCATTAACCTCGATGCTAGTCTGGGCGCCATGCAGGAACTGGTCGCTGAGCTGCGCACGCGGCTCGCCGAGGTACGTCAGGGCGGGTCCGCTGCGTCCCGCGAACGTCATGTGTCCCGGGGCAAGCTGTTGCCGCGCGACCGGGTCGACCACCTGCTCGACCCGGGCTCCCCGTTCCTCGAGATCGCGCCGATGGCCGCCTACGGCATGTACGGGGGAGAGGTGCCGAGCGCCGGCATCATCACCGGCATCGGCCAGGTGTCCGGCCGCGAGTGCATGGTGGTGGCCAACGACGCCACCGTGAAGGGCGGCACCTACTACCCGCTGACCGTCAAGAAGCATCTGCGCGCCCAGACCATCGCCAAGCAGAACAACCTGCACTGCATCTACCTGGTCGACTCCGGTGGGGCGTTCTTGCCGATGCAGGACGAGGTCTTCCCCGACCGGCACCACTTCGGCCGCATCTTCTTCAACCAGGCCCAGATGTCCGCAGCCGGCATCGGCCAGGTGGCCGCGGTCATGGGCTCGTGCACCGCCGGCGGCGCCTACGTCCCGGCGATGAGTGACGAGACGGTGATCGTCAAGGGGCAGGGCACGATCTTCCTCGGCGGGCCGCCGCTGGTGAAGGCGGCCACCGGCGAGGAGGTGTCGGCCGAGGACCTCGGCGGCGGCGACGTCCACGCGCGCACGTCCGGCGTCGTCGACCACCTCGCCGACGACGACGACCACGCGCTGCAGATCGTGCGATCGATCGTCGACACGTTCGAGCGGCCGAGCGCCTCGAGCATCCCGACCTATCCGGTCGAGGAGCCCGCCGAGGACCCGGCCGGTCTCTACGACATCCCCACCGACCCCCGCACCCAGTACGACGTGCGCGACGTCATCCGCCGCATCGTCGACGGCTCGCGGCTGCACGAGTTCAAGCCGCTCTACGGCGAGACGCTGGTGTGCGGGTTCGCGCGCATCTGGGGCCGCCCGGTCGCGATCATCGCCAACAACGGCATCCTGTTCAGCGAGTCGGCCCTCAAGGGCGCTCACTTCATCGAGCTGGCCAACCAGCGCGGCATCCCGCTGGTGTTCCTGCAGAACATCTCCGGCTTCATGGTCGGCCGCGAGTACGAGAACCGCGGCATCGCCAAGGACGGCGCCAAGCTCGTCACGGCGGTCACGTCGTCGGTGGTGCCGAAGTTCACCGTCGTCATCGGCGGGTCGTACGGGGCCGGCAACTACGGCATGTGCGGCCGCGCCTACGACCCGCGCTTCCTCTGGGCCTGGCCCAACGCGCGCATCTCGGTGATGGGCGGCGAGCAGGCCGCGTCGGTGCTGGCCACGGTCAAGCGCGACGCCATGGAGGCCCGCGGCGAGACCTGGTCCAGTGATGAGGAGGCCGACTTCAAGGCGCCGATCCTCGCGCAGTACGAAGAACAGGGCTCGGCGTACTACTCCACCGCCCGGCTCTGGGACGACGGCATCATCGACCCGCTCGACACCCGCCGCGTCCTCGGCCTCGGCCTCGCCGCCGCCTCCCACGCCCCGATCCCGATGCCGCAGTTCGGCGTCTTCCGGATGTGAGGGTCGTGGACGAGGCGCGCTGGTGGTTTACCAGGTTCAGTTGGCACCTTCGCACTCCTCCGGGCGTGTACGCCCGGAGATGTGCAGCGTTCCCCACTGAACCTGGTAAACCGCAGGATGGAGCCGCGCGATGAGCTTCTCATCGGTGCTGATCGCCAACCGGGGCGAGATCGCTCGCCGGGTCATCCGGGCCTGCCGGGCGAGCGGGCTGCGGAGCATCGCCGTCTACTCCGAGGCCGACGCCGAGGCGGCCTTCGTGCGCGAGGCCGACGACGCCGTGCTGATCGGCCCGACGGCGCCGTCGGAGTCCTACCTCGACATCGAGCGCATCGTGGCCGCGGCCCAGGAGTCCGGGGCGGAGGCGGTCCACCCGGGGTACGGCTTCTTGTCCGAGCGCGCGGAGTTCGCCCGCGCCGTCACCGCGGCCGGCCTGGTGTTCGTCGGGCCGTCGGCCGACGTCATCGAGCTGATGGGTCGCAAGGACCGAGCCCGCGAGGTGGCCGAGAAGGCCGGGGTCCCGGTCACGCCGCAGTTCCCGCCGGACGCCGTGCCCGACGACTCCTACCCGGTCCTGGTCAAGGCCGCGGCCGGCGGCGGCGGCAAGGGCATGCACATCGTGCGCGCCGCCGACGAGCTCGCTCACGCCGTGGCCACCGCACGGCGGGAGGCAGCGTCCGCGTTCGGCGACGACACCCTCATCGTCGAGCCCTATGTCGAGGGCGGGCGGCACGTGGAGGTGCAGGTCTTCGGCGACCAGCACGGCAACGTCCTCCACCTCTTCGACCGCGACTGCTCGGCGCAACGACGGCACCAGAAGGTGGTCGAGGAGGCGCCGGCACCGTTCGTGTCCGATGCCGTTCGCGCGCGCATCCTCGACGCCTCGGTCGCCCTGTGCCGGGAGGTCGGCTACACCAACGCCGGCACCGTCGAGTTCCTCGTCAAGGGCGACGAGGCCTGGTTCCTGGAGATGAACACGCGGCTCCAGGTGGAGCACCCGGTCACCGAGGAGGTCACCGGGCTCGACCTCGTCCAGTGGCAGCTCGACGTGGCGGCGGGGCGCCCGCTGCCGCTCACGCAGGAGCAGGTCACGGTGAGCGGGCACGCCCTCGAGGTGCGCGTCTACGCCGAAGACCCCTATGCCGGCTTCCTCCCCCAGTCGGGCACCGGTCGAGGAGCTCATCTGGCCGGCGGACGCGCGGGTCGACGCCGCCTTCGACCATCGCGGACTGGTCGGCACGGCCTACGACCCGATGATCGCGAAGCTCGTCGTCCACGGCGCCGACCGCGAGGACGCCCGCCGCCGGATGCTCGACGCCATCGACGGGTCCGCCGTCTTCGGGCTCACCACGAACCTGGGGTTCGCCCGCCGTCTGGTGGCGAGCGCGGCCTTCGCCGCCGGCGAGGTCCACACCGGCTGGCTCGACGGCGAGGCGGCGGACGCGCTGCTCACCGAGCCGCAGCTCCCGCCGGAGGTCCTGACGGTCGCGGCCGAGGTGCTGTCCCGCGACCTGGTCGACACTGGTTCCCCGTTCGCCGCCGGCGACGGATGGCGGCTGTCCGGACCACCAGCACCGCGCCGGGTGCCGGTCATGGACGACGGCGGGATCACCCACTGGGTCGAAGCCACGGGCTCCACGCCGGCCTTGCGGTGGCATCGGAACGCGTCGGGCGGTGTGGCGGTGGCCTTTGAGGGTCAGCCGTGGCTGCTCTGGGCCCCCGACCCGATGCGCGGAACCCGTGGCCAGGCGACGGCGGGGGACGCCGAGGTCGTGGCCCCGATGCCGGCCACCGTCCTCGCCCTCGATGTGGCCGTCGGTGACTCCGTGACCGCGGGTCAACGCCTGGGTGCGCTCGAGGCGATGAAGATGGAGCTCGCCCTCACCGCCCCGCACGACGGCGTCGTCACCCACGTCGGCGCAACCGTCGGCGAGCAGGTCAAGCAGGGTGCACTGCTGCTGACCGTGGAGGCCGACGATGCCTGACCTCCCGGCCGTCGTCCCCGACCCGTCGCTGCCGTCGCGCGTCACGATCTACGAGGTCGGACCGCGCGACGGCCTGCAGAACGAGGGCGCGATCGTGCCGCTCGACGTCAAGGCCGAGTTCGTGGAGCGCCTCGTCGCCGCCGGTCTGCCGATCGTCGAGGCGACCAGCTTCGTGCACCCGAAGTGGGTCCCGCAGCTGGCCGACGCCGAGGAGCTCGTCGCTCGGCTCCGACTCGACGGGCCGGTCCCGCTGCCGGTGCTCGTGCCCAACGAGCGCGGGCTCGACCGCGCGCTCGCGGCCGGGTGCACCCATGTCGCCATCTTCGGCAGCGCCACCGAGACGTTCGCCCGGAAGAACCTCAACAGCTCGCTCGACGGTCAGTTCGCGATGTTCGAGCCGGTGGTCGAGCGGGCGCTCGCGGCCGGGCTCGACGTCCGCGCCTACGTGTCGATGTGCTTCGGCGACCCGTGGGAGGGCGCGGTGCCGATCGACCAGGTCGTGGCCGCCGGACGCCGGCTGCTCGACCTCGGCGCGACCCAGCTGTCGCTCGGCGACACGATCGGGGTCGGGACGCCGGGACACGTCGGATCCCTGCTCGACGCCTTCGGCGCGGCCGGCGTCGGCGTGGACCGGCTGGCCATGCACTTCCACGACACGTACGGGCAGGCCCTCGCCAATGCGCAGGCCGCGCTGCGGCACGGAGTCACGACGTTCGACGCATCCGCCGGCGGGCTCGGCGGCTGTCCCTACGCCGAGAGCGCCACAGGCAACCTCGCCACCGAGGACCTCGTCTGGATGCTCACCGGCCTCGGGATCGAGCACGGGGTCGACCTCGACTCGCTGGTCGAGACGAGCGTCTGGATGGCCGGCCACCTCGGCCGCCCCAGCCCTTCTGCCGTCGTCCGCGCATTGGGCTGATCACGCTAGATCGGTGCGATGATGGACGCGGTCGAACGGAGTGGCTGTGGGTCACGACTCAAACCTTGAGCTCGGTCGCCGGTTGTTCGCTGAGGCGAGCTGGCGCGAGGCTCATGTCGCTCTGGAATCGGCTGACACCACATCGACCCTCGAGCCGGCCGACTTGGAACGACTTGCCCGCGCCGCGTACATGCTCGGCATGGACTCCGCGTACGTCGAGGCACTGGAACGCGCGTTTCATGCCCACCTTGAAGCCGCGTCGCTGTCGGCGGCGGCTCGCTGTGCGGTCTGGATCGGGCACAGCCTGCTCTTCCGAGCACAGCCCGCGACCGCCATCGGGTGGTTTGCTCGAGCCGAGCGCCTGATCGAGAGCGAGACGGTTGACGACGACACGCGCGGCTACGTCCTCATCGGACGACTGCTGGAGCGGCTGATGGACGGCGACGTCTCGGGCGCGCTCGAAACCGCATCCGAGATCGTCGAGATCGGACAAGAATGCGCCGACGACGACCTGGTCGCCATCGGCCTGATGGAACAGGGACACGCCTTGGTCAGACTGGGTCATGTGGAGGACGGGGTCCGCCTGATCGACGAGTCGATGATCGCTGTGACGTCGGGAGAGCTGTCACCGATCGTCGCCGGAATCGTCTACTGCAACACGATCGCATTCTGTCGCGGCATCTATGAGTTGCGTCGGGTGCGGGAGTGGACCGTAGCCTTGACCCGGTGGTGCGGGCGCCAGCCGGACATGATCGCCCACCAAGGCGTGTGCCTCGTACATCGTGCCGAGATCATGACGATGAGCGGCGCATGGGAGGAGGCACTCGAGGAGCTGCGCAAATGCGGCGAGCAGTTCACCTCGGGGGCCTTGAACCAGATCGTCGTCGGAGACGCCGCCTACCACGAGGGTGAAGTGCGTCGCCTCCGCGGCGAGTTCGAGCTCGCGGAGAAGGCCTACGAAAGCGCCAGCCGGCTCGGTCGCGATCCGCAGCCGGGCTTGTCCCTGCTGCGACTGGCGCAAGGGAAGTCAGATGTCGCAGCCGCCTCGATACGCCGGGCGGTTTCCGAGACGCCTCGCGGGCTACCTCGGGTGGCGCTCTTGCCGGCCTACGTCGAGATCATGCTGGCCGCAGGCGACGTCGAGGCCGCCGCCGGAGCCTCACGAGAGCTGGCCGCCACCGCCGAGCAGCATCGCGGCGACGCCATCGATGCCATGGCATGGCAGGCCGGTGGATCGGTGGCCCTGGCCGAGGGTGATGCGAAGACCGCTCTGACGGAGCTGAGGAGGGCGGTCCATGCCTGGACGGCGCTCGGTGCCCCCTACATCGCGGCACGCGCGCGAGCCCAGGTGGCCCTGGCCTGCCGCCGGCTGGGGGACGAGGACACCGCAGAGCTCGAGCTCCGTGGTGTGCGCGACACGTTCGCCGAGCTCGGCGCCAGACCCGATCTGGCGGCTCTGGTGGATCTCGTTCGGCTCGAGGAGCCGCGAGCAGTGAGTGTTCTGAGCGCCCGCGAGCGCGAAGTGCTGCGCTTCGTCGCTACCGGGAAGAGCAATCGCGAGATCGCCGCTGTGCTCGTCCTCAGCCAGCACACCGTGGCGCGTCACCTCCAGAACATCTACGCCAAGCTCGGTGTCTCCACGCGCACAGCAGCAGGCGCGTTCGCCCACGAGCACCACCTGGTCTGACGCCGCCGAGTAATCAGTTCTCACCATTCGGGCGAAGCGGAGAAGTGGTGTGTTCTGGCGATGCGAGCGCAGACGAGGTCCACCTAGCGTCGTCTTGTCAACGATTCGAGAAAGAGGTACCGCCATGTATGTCGTCGTCCACCACCACATCACGAACCCCGAAACCGCCTTCCCGCGAGGCGAGCGGCTCATCTCTGGAGACGGTGCACCGGAGCGCGTGCAGGTCTTGCAGTTCTACCCCAGCCAGGATCTTTCGACGGTCACCTGCTTGTTCGAAGCCGACTCCGTCGGATCAGTCCAGGAGTGGGTTGACGGCACGCTCGGTGACGCGAGCGAGAACATCTGCTACCCCGTCGCCGAGGACCAGGCGTTCGCCGAGCGTCCGCTGGCTCTGCCGGCCTCGCCGAAGCTCAACGCCTGACGAGCGTCACGGGAGGTTGCGGTCGCGCAGCTCGCGCGCGGCGTACTGACCGATGTGCCAGGTGGTGAGGGCGTCGCTGCCGCCGCCGACGACACCGCCGAGCAGCGGGATGCGGCGCCCGACCATCGTCACGGCGCGCCGGCCGGCGGTGCGGGCGACGAGATCGGTGGTGACCTCGCGGGACACCAGCTCATCGAGCGCGGGGTCGTGCACCGGCGACGTCGCGATGCCCATCGGGGAGGACGGGAAGCCGGTGGAGCGCACGAGGTCGCGGACCTCGTCCTCGCCCAGGATGCAGGCGAGGATCGCGTTGCGGACGCGCGCGTCCTCGAGGTCGTAGCCGCGCAGGTGCGCGATGCCGGCCACGAGGTGGCACTGCACGAGGCTGACGCCGACGACGTTGGCCGGGATGGCGAGCGCGAGCGCCGCGACGCCGCCGAGGTTGGTGACGAAGCCCTGCACGCCCGCCAGCCCGACGTGCAGCCGGATCAGCGCAGCGACCGCGTCCTCGACATCGCCGCCGGCGTCGACGAGCTTGGTGTCGGCCGACGCGGCGGCCGAGCGGAGTGGCCCGACGCCGTCGATCGCCTTGTCGAGCATCGAGCGGACGTAGCCGGACGCGAGGGTGGGCGCCACGCGCATCGACGCCTGCTTGGCCATCGTCCTGCGCACGCTCATGGCGCCAGCATAGGAGGGCAGGTCACACGCCTAGGCTGGTCGCATGGGCGAGCCGACACCACTGCCGCCCTCGCCGTGGGACTTCGATCCCGCCGGGTGGCCCGAGGACGACTGCGTCCTGGCCGGCGGCGACCTCGAGCCGTCGACGATCGTGACGGCCTACCGGCACGGGGCGTTCCCGATGCCGCACCGGGGCCGGCTGCTGTGGTGGTCGCCGGTGAGCCGCGCGGTGCTCGAACCCGGGCGCTTGCGCGTCACGCGATCCATGCGGCGGTCGCGGGGTCGCTATGACACGACCGTCGACACGGCGTTCGAGCAGGTCATCGACGCCTGTGCCGACCCGGGCCGGCCCGGCGCCTGGATCGACGCGGACATCCGGGCCGCCTACGTGCGGCTGCACGAGCTGGGATGGGCCCACTCCGTGGAGGCCCGCGACACCGACGGCCAGGTCGTCGGAGGGGTGTACGGTCTGGCGCTCGGCGGGTTGTTCGCAGCCGAGTCGATGTTCCACCACGCCACGGACGCCGGAAAGGTCGCGCTGATGGCGCTCGCGGAGCTCGTCGGTGCCGATGCGCTCATCGACGTGCAGTGGCAGACCCCGCACCTCGCGTCGCTCGGCGTCGTCGAACGGCCACGATCGTGGTACCTCTCCCAACTGTCCTCGCTGGTCGACGCACCCTCGCCCTGGTGGACCTGACGCAGGCCCGTCCAGAGCGATCCATAGACTGGCAAGTGCGTACACATCCGACATCTCCAAGGAGCATCAGTGGCAATCTCCCGAAGCGACCTCGTGACAGCACTCGCCGAGAAGGCCGAGACCAGCAAGACGAACGCCGATGCGGTGCTCTCGGCCTTCAGCGACATCCTGATCGATGCCGTGGGCAAGGGCGAGAAGGTCTCGATTCCCGGCATCGTGTCCGTCGAGCGCGTCCAGCGCGCCGCTCGCACCGGCCGCAACCCGTCCACGGGCGAGACGATCGACATCCCGGCTGGGTTCGGCGTCAAGGTGAGCGCCGGCTCCCGCCTCAAGGCTGCCGCCAAGTAGTCCGCCCGCGACGCCCCCGGCTCCGACCGGGGGCGTCGTGCTGTCCGCGGACGACGGCCCCTCGAGGGCCCGCAAAGGTCGAGCACTGACGCGTCCGCGGCTGTGGGATCGGTCACGTCGACGGCGGGTCTGCGGGCAGATCCGTCGCCCCGATCACGGTTCCGGGCGTGATTCCTGAGGTTTCAAGTGACTGGGGAGTAGTCAAGAACCACTCCACATGGTTACTTTGGGCTATATGCAGGCCTTTCCGGAGCGCATCCTGAGCGGATGCGCGCGCACCACCCCGCTCTTCAGGGGGGTGTCGTGATGCCCCCCCGCGCCCGCGACTCCATCAGCCTGCCCTTCGCGTCCTCCACCCCGAGCATCGCCCGCACCAAGCTGGCGGGCTTCCTCACCATCAACCGCGTACCCCCGACGATCATCGACAACGCGCTCATCGTCATCAGCGAGATGATCGCCAACGCCGTCAGTCACGGCGTCCCCACCTCCGACGGCACGGTGGAGATCTCCTGGTCCATCAACGCCGCCGGCGATCTCCTCGAGCTGAGCGTCCACGACGCCGGCGAAGGCGGCTCGCTCGATCCGATCGACTTCGACGAGGACTCCTTGAGCGGCCGCGGCCTCGCCATCATCAACCGCGTCGCCGACCGGTGGTGGGTCGACATGAGCGAGGGCACCCGGGTCAACGCCGAGCTGGCCATGTCGAACCGACGCTGACTGTCACGTTTCGGCGCACTGCGTCGTCTGATGGGTGAAGCGGCCGACCGTGCCGCCGCCGTCAGGAGTGCACCATGTCGCGCATCCCGTCCGTCCCGCCTCGTGCCGCCGGCCTGCTCAACCGAATCGGCTACCGCATCGCCCGCCGGCGTCTCGGTGAGGTCCCCGAGCCGTTCAGCGTCACCGCCCATCATCGGTGGCTGTTCCGCGTCTCGACCCTGCACGAGCTGGCCTTGGAGCGCGCCGTCCACGCGATGCCGCCGGAGCTCCTCCAGCTCGCCGAGTACCGCACCGCCTGGACGGTCGGATGCTCGTGGTGCATCGACTTCGGCGAGATGCTCGTGCGCCTGGACGGGCTCGACGTCGAGCGCCTCAAGGACATCGGCGAGTTCGAGACGTCGCCCGCGTACTCCGCGGACGAGCGCGAGGTCATCCGCTACGCCGACGCCATGACCACCACGCCGATGTCGGTGACCGACGAGCAGGTCGCGGCCCTCGTCGAGCGCCACGGCCACGAGGCCGTGGTGGAGCTGACGTACCTGATCGCGCACGAGAACCAGCGGGCCCGGTTCAACCATGCGTTCGGCATCACCGACCAGGGGTTCGGGTCCGGCGACACCTGCCGCGTGCCGTGGGAGGTCAGTCTCGCCGAGACGGCGGCTGGAGCCTGATGCCGCGGAGCTTCTCCGGGTTCGCGATGTCGTAGGCCGCCACCACCAGGCCGTCGCGCACGGTGAAGCCCGAGACGCGGGCCGGTGAGCTGGTGCGGCCGGAGTCGCCCTCCCAGCCCTCGGTCCACAGGCCCAGCTGGCCGTTCACGGCGACCGGCTGGATCGCCTCGAACGCCACCTGCCCGTACCGGTCGAGCAGGCCGAGGAAGAACCGGGCGAACTTCTGCGGTCCGTGGATCACGTTGATGGTCGTGGCGGTGGTGCCGTTGGCGTCGCCGATGACGACCACGTCCGGGTGCAGCGCGGCCACGATCGCCTCGATGTCGCGGGCGGCGAAGGCGGCGAGCAGGCGGCCGACCGCCTCCTCATGCGTGGGGTCGGGCACGGGTTCGGGTGCGTCGGCCATCCTCCGGCGCGCCCGGGAGGCGTGCTGACGGGCGGCAGTCGCCTCGATGCCGAGGACCTCGCCGATCTCGTCGTACGGCACCGCGAAGGCGTCGTGCAGCACGAACGCGACGCGCTGCGGGGGCGTGAGGGTGTCGAGCACGATCATCGCGCCGAGGCGGGCGTCCTCGCCCTGCACGACCACGTCGAGCGGATCGGGCTCCGGTGCTGCCCCGAGCGGGCGCACCACCGGCTCGGGCAGCCACTGCCCGACGTACGTCTCCCGGCGCTTGGCGGCCGAGTCGAGGCGGTCGAGGCAGAGCCGGCTGACGACGCGGGTCAGCCAGGCCTGCAGGTTGGCGGGCGCGCTGCCCGCCCGGTCGAGTCGCAGCCACGCCTCCTGCACGGCGTCCTCGGCGTCGGCGACGCTGCCGGTCATCCGGTAGGCGATGCTCAGCAGGCGCGGGCGCTCGGCCTCGAACTCCTCGACCAGGCTCGTGGGCTGCCCGGGGTCCGGCGCACCGGCGACGGTCACGGTTCGTCCCGCTCGATCGGGCAGGACATGCAGCGCGGCCCGCCGCGGCCCGAGCCCAGCTCGGAGCCGCTGATGGCGACGACCTCGATGCCGTGGTGCTCGAGCCGGCCGTTGGTCTGCTCGTTGCGCTCGTAGGCCACCGCGAGGCGCGGCCCGATGGCCAGGGTGTTGTTGCCGTCGTCCCACTGCTCGCGCTCGGCGGTGACCGGGTCGAGACCGGTGTCGATCTGGTGCAGGGTGTCGATGCCCATCGCGTCGGCGGCCGCCGCGAAGAACGACTGCTCCGGTCCGACGGCGAGATCGTCATCGGCCCAGGTGACCGGGAAGGCACGCAGGTGGTCGGCCACGTTGGGGTAGATGACGACGGTGTCGACGTCGACCATCGTGACGATCGTGTCGAGGTGCATCGTGGCCCGCTCCTGGGCGATGGGCACGGCGAGCACGGTGCGGGCGAGCCCGCCGGCCAGCACCTGGCGGGCGAACCGCTCGAACCCGGCCGGCGTGGTGCGCTCGCCGACGCCGACGGCCATCACGCCCGGAGCGAGCAGCAGCACGTCGCCGCCCTCGAGGTGCTCCAGGTGCGGACCGTGCAGCCGCTCGACCCCGTCGAACCGTGGATGGTGCCGGTAGATGAGGTCGGTCAGCTGCGTCTCGCGGACCCGCGCCGGCATCGCCAGGCTGGTGACCGCGACGCGGCCGGGCAGCCAGACCGACGAGTCGCGGGTGAACAGCAGGTTGGGCAGCGGGTCGATCAGGAAGTCGTCGGCCCGCAGCAGGCTGGTGACGATGCTGCGGTGGGCGACCTCGTCATTGCGCAGCCCGGCGGTGACCACGGTGGCGAGGTCGGCCGGCGAGAGGTCGCCCAGGGCTTTGGTGAGGTAGTCGCGCAGGCCGTCGCCGAGGTGCAGCGACTGCGTGGTGCCGGCGATGATGTGCTCTCGCGCCGCGGAGTCGACGAGGGTCTCGGTGAGCAGGTCGACGAGGTAGAGCACCTCGACGTCGTGGTCGCGCAGCGCCTGGGCGAACTCGTCGTGCTCGTCCTGGGCCCGGCCGACCCACGGGATGCCGTCGAAGAGCAGCGAGTCGTTGTTGCGTGGCGTGAGCCGCGCGAGCTCCGGCCCGGGCCGGTGCAGCATCACCGTGCGCAGCCGCCCGACCTCGCTGTTCGCCCCGCCCGTCGTCATGCGGGCCAGCCTAGTCGTGCGCACTCGTCGTGCCGGACTCTGGCGACGACCACTCAGCGTCCGGATCGGGCGACTCAAGAATTTCCTGCCATGCCAGGACGTGCGGCTGACCAGCGCACCTGAGCGCAGCGCTCATCGATCTCACTGTTACGGGATGTGCTGGTGTGATAGACCGCTATCGTTTTGCCATGTAGAGGCATGAGGTGCCGCGGTGGGCGATAGGACCAAGTCGATGTCGGAGCGTTCGGAAGGGTCGAAGGACGTTCCCGCGTCCCTGTCCCGCACCCACGCCGCCGAACCGGCAGCATTCGAGGCACCGAGCGTCGGCGTCGCGGCTTGGCAGCAGATCTATCGTCGCGGCGTCATCATTGCCGATCTCGCCGTGCTCACCGGCGCGGTCTTGGTCGCGCAGGTCGCTCGCTTCGGCATCGACTCCGACAAGGAGGCCGTCGGGCCGATCAGCGTCAGCTACACGCAGCTCGGGTTCGCGCTGGCGATCATGTGGTGGCTCACCCTGCTGATCTTTCGCTCACACGATGTCCGGATCCTCGGCGAAGCCTTCACCGAGTACCGCTTGATCACCCGAAGCACCGTGCTGATGTTCGGGTCCTTCGCGATCGTGTCACTCATGCTGAAGTGGGACATGTCGCGCGGGTTCCTCGCGATCGCCCTTCCCCTCGGCCTGGCCGGGCTGCTGCTCGAACGGAAGCTCTGGCGCGTGTGGTTGCGCCGGCATCGCCGCCGCGGGCGTTTCGTCTCCGGCGCCCTGATCATCGGCGGACAAGATGCGGCTCGCGAGATCGCCGCGGCGTTCGCTCGCGATCCCGACGCCGGACTCCGGGTCACGGGTGTGTGGGTGCCAGACGCAGAAACGCTCGGCAATGACATGCTGCGCGTCCCGCACGGGTTCGTCCCCGTACTCGGAACGACCACCACGCTGAACGAAGCGATGAAGGTGGCCGATGCGAGCACGATCGTCGTCACCGACACCGAGCACATCGGGCACGACGGCCTGCGCGAGCTGACGTGGCAGCTGGCCGGCGTCGACGTGGAACTCCTGGTGTCACCGAACGTCACGGATGTGGCGGATCCCGGATCCAGTTGAAAGCCGTCGCCAACCTCCCATTCATCCACCTGCAGGAGCCGCAGTTCGCGGAGGCGGGGTCGTGGCCGAAGGTGTGGTTCGACAAGGTGGTGGCCACCGCCATCCTCGTGCTCGTCTCCCCGCTCCTGATCCTCACGGCGCTGGCCATCAAGGCCACCAGTCGAGGCCCGGTGCTGTTCCGGCAGACGCGGATCGGCCTGGACGGCCAGCCGTTCGGCATGTTGAAGTTCCGCTCGATGAGCGTCGGCGCCGATGCCGACCTTGCCCAGTTGCTTGACGACCAGGGTTCGGCCGACAGCCCGCTGTTCAAGATCGACGACGACCCCCGGATCACCCCCGTGGGGAAGTTCCTCCGGCGGTTCTCGATCGACGAGCTGCCGCAGTTGTGGAACGTGCTCCGCGGCGACATGAGCCTCGTCGGCCCCCGCCCGCAGCGCCAGGTCGAGGTGGACCTCTACGCAACGAAGGACTTCCGCCGCCTGCGCGTCCGGCCGGGCATGACCGGACTGTGGCAGGTGTCCGGACGCTCGGATCTCGACTGGGAGGACGCGATCAAGCTCGACAACTACTACGTCGAGAATTGGTCGATGATCGGCGACCTGATCATCCTGTCGCGGACTGTGCGCGCGGTGTTTCGAGCGAAGGGAGCGCACTAGAGAGATGGCCACGCTCCTGGCTCATGAATGGCTCTCGAAAATGGGTGGATCTGAGAACGTGTTTGAGCAGATCCGTAGAGTCCATCTCGATTCGCGTGCAGTTTGCCTTTGGAATGACGACCCCGTCCGATTCCCAGGCGTCGAGGAGTCTTGGATTGCTCACACCTTGCTACGCGGTCACAAGGCCGCGTCCTTGCCGTTTATGGCTCACGCTTGGAGGAGTGTGGGACTCGAGGGAGTAGATCGCGTCATTGCGAGTTCCCACGCGTTCTCACATCACTTGGCGGCGCGGGCAGCGAAAGCCGGTGTTCCCGCGTACGCGTACGTTCACAGTCCCGCAAGGTACATCTGGGATCCACGCGCTGATCCTCGCGCTGCCTCTCGGCTTGCTGGACTAGGACGCTCCTACTTCCGGAAGTTGGATCGGCGCAGCGTTTCTGCCAAGGTCCACTACGCGGCAAATAGCGAGTTCGTCGCACGAAGAGTGTTTGAGGCATGGGGCATGCCGGCGCAGGTGATATACCCTCCAGTTCAGCTGGAGCGGATCCGAGGCTTCCTTGAGAGTCGCACTCTGAACGACCATGATCGAGCCATCGTCGACGATCTGCCGTCGGAATTCGTGCTTGGCGCCTCTCGCTTCGTGCCATACAAGCGCCTCGAGTCAGCAATACAGATCGGCGCACTTCTGGACCTTCCGGTCGTCCTAGTGGGCGAGGGCCCGGACGAGAACCGCCTTCGAGCAATCGCAGGCGAGGTTGCCGTCCCGGTCACACTTGTTCGACGTGCAAGTGATTCACTACTGTGGGAACTGTTCAGCCGCACTGCTCTGTATGTCTTTATGGCGGTTGAAGACTTCGGAATCATGCCTGTCGAAGCGGTTGGGTGTGGGGCAGCGATTCTAGTCAACGAAAGCGGCGGTGCGTCGGAGAGCATGGCGCTGCTAAACGCCGGCGCAGCCGTTGACCCGCTGGCCAGCAAGTCCGCGCTTCTAGGTGCGGCGAACGAGGCGATGGCTCGAACACCGCCAGAGTTGGACCGTGCCGAGAGTCTCCTGGGCGTAGCGCGCTTTCGTCGTGAGATCGCACGTTGGACTGATGTAGTGAGCTCGCGCGAATCGCGAGAAGACCCGTGACCCACGACCTGGGTACGGCCAGAACCCAAGTCCTGGTTGTCGTCGTTGCATACGCCGATCGATTTGAGACTGAACGGATCTATCGATGGCTCGACGACTTGATAGCACGAGCCGCAAATGTTCCGGCACTATCGGTGACCGGGTCGGTCTGGGACAACCGGGCCCATGGCTTGCCGCTCGTGTCTCCGCGAACGAAATATCTGTCGAGCCCAGAGGGAAACATCGGTTACGGCGCTGCTGTAAACCGTGTCGCTTTCAGCAATTCCTTTGACCGCGTTCTGCTGCTGAACTCTGATATACGGCTCAATTCGACCTTGTTCAATCGGGTTCTTGAAGTCCAGACCACCTTGGAGAAGGACACCATTTGGGCTCCGGTGCTTCTCAATGCAGATGGTTCGGTGCAGACGTCAGAAGGCAGTCTCTTTCTGCTCACTCTGCGGCAAGAGATCTTGTCGATCTTCGGGTTTCCGCCCAAGGGGCCGCGGACCAAACCGAAAAGGTTCTACGTTCGCGGCGCGGTGTTCTCCATTAGCTCCCAACTCTTTTCGGAAGCATCGGGTTTTGATGAGACGTTCTTTCTCTATGGAGAGGAAGCAGATTTGTGTTTCAGGCTGGCTAAGGCCAGTACAGTTACAGACTCAAGTTTCCAGGTCGTTCACGAGGGAAGCCAAGGTTCCAAAGGAAAGTCTTGGTTTGCGCTGAGGCATGCGTTGCGGGCCAGAGCGCTGCTTCAAGGAAGATACAACGGGTTGCCGGCCCGAATACTCACCGCGGCAGCGGGAGTGGTGTACTTCATTTTGCTCAAGGCAAAGCGCGGACTTTTTGACGAAGATGGGAAGCGCGCCAGTGGGTCGTGATCACGCGTCAACCACCTCCGTCACCGGGAAGCCCAGGCCAGCGGCTGGGCAGCGGCCGCTTCGTCGAGCGGGCGCTGGCAACAGTGTCTTAGCGGTCTTGGCCAGCACCACCGCGCTAGTGCCCCTCCCGAACCTCCCGCAGTTAACTGGGGCCAGCTTGACGCTGCTCTTGTTCTTCCCAGTTGTAGCCCAGTTTGCGAGAACTCCACGCGTACGAGTGATCTCGATCCTCTGCATCGGGACCAGTGCATGTTCGCTCGGTGGTTCTGTCGCATTGGGAGGTGCGCCGCCGAGCCTCAATGCCCTTCTTGTCCCGGTGGCCTTAGCGTGCTCGGTAGTGGTGCTCGCCTGGGGGTCAGATGTACTTGGTTTCCGCCTCGTCGTATTCCTAGCTGCCGTCCCTCCGATGCTCTTCGACGCGATCTCGCGTTCAGAGCAAGGAAACCTTTGGAAGTATGCGTTGTCAGTGTGGGCCGTCCTTCTAGTACTAGCGGCGATAGAAGGTCGGAGCGCCGCCTCAAGGGCTCTTGGCTATGTGATGCTGTTGGTCGTCTCGGCGATCTTCGACACTCGAAACATCATCATCTTCGTGCTCCTCGCGGCGCTTTGGGACATCAGCACGGCGATCTTCAACGCGCGCTGGCAACGAACAGCTGCAAGTGTTTTGGCAGTCCTACTCGGGGGCTATCTCTTGGCACAGTTCGCAGTGTCCGGAGTGCTGGGCGAAACGATAGAACGGACGACCCTCGAACAGTCACGAGGCGGAATGCAGCGGCTCGTGGAGAACGCCAGGCCTGAGGCCCGGGGGAACTGGCAGTTGATCGTTTCTGATCCGGTACGGGTGCAGGTCAGTCAAGAACTTTCCGCTGAGGACGCGGCGGTGGTCCGTGCTTCATTCGCCGGCGTCGGACGGGACCCGAACTCTATGTACGTTCGCGAGGACGTGCTCACCTCGAGCGAACTTCATTCGATCGCAGCAGACGGCTGGTTTCATCTAGGTACAGTTGGCTTGCTGCTCGCCGTATCGGCTCTCGTCTTTTCTGTTCGCTCGATACGCGTTCTCGCATTTTCCCGACCCGCCTTCGGCGCGATTGCCGTGTTTGGTGCTACAAGAATGACTTGGGACGTGCTGTTCTCTCCACTTACCGATCTGCGATTCTGGCCGCTGCTTTTGGTTGCCGTCTTAGTCGCCCGATCTGGCGCAGAGAGTTCGCAGAAGCATGTCCGTTAGTTTCATCGTTGCCGCTAAGGATGAGGAAGCACACGTGGGTCGTTGCTTGCGAAGCCTCGTGCCGCTACTCGGCCCTGAAGACGAAGTGATCCTTGTGGACGACGGATCCACGGACGACACTTCGCGGATTGCTGCATCGGTCAAAGGGTTGCGACTACGACTGATAACAAACAGGTCATCCGTCGGTCGAGCCGAAGCCCGAAATGAGGCGGTCCGAGCCAGCCGCGGGACGTTCCTAGCCATTCAGGACGCCGACGACTTCGCCCTCCGCGCCAGACTCCACCCCCTAAAGCAACTCGTGTCCAACTCCGACCTTGTTGCGGCAGGGGGTCAATGCATTTCCTTCACCCGCGCGGGAATGCCCTGGTTGCACGAGACGTATCCACTCGAATCCACGGCGATAAGGGATGGCTTGTCAGAAGGAATCATGACCGTTTGTCATGTGGGATCCGTGATTCGGAAGCGCGATTTCCGCAGGGCAGGAGGCTACGACTCGTCGTTCGCGAGGGGGCAGGATCTGGACCTTTTCCAGAGACTCAGCAGCCTCGGTCCGATGTGGAACTCTGCGCTAAATGTCGTCGGGTACCAGCACGACGTCTGGCTGGGATGGCACTACTGGTCGCAAACGCGTATGTCGCGGAAGAAGCTGCAGGGGTTGCACTTCTCCCCTTGGACATCAGCCATTCTCTATCCGCCAGCGCAGATTCGCCGAGTTGTGACCTATCTCCGTACGCGGGAAACCGCGAGGGCAGCGCTGGAGTCAGAAGTGGTGTGGGAATGACGATCGTCCTTATCGATCCTCATGAAGCTCGGGGCGGCGGACAGGTCGTGCTTGAGGAGTTGCTGTTTCAACTGGATCGGCGATACGAGGGCAGCGTCGTCCTCCAAATGCCAGAGCGGGGCCGCGAGAAACTGCTGGTTCCGAAGTCAGTAACGTTCGACCCCGCCCATCTGCGCAACCTTCTCGTGGAGGGGCCTCAGGCATCGCTGGTCGTCGTCTCAAATGCGAATGCGTCGCACGCAAAGACGCTGCTTGCTGCACGGCGTCTTCGCAGGCGTGGACATCACGTGACAACTGTGGCGATTCTGCACAACTACCCGCGAAATGTAGGACGAACCTGGGCTGTGCGCCAGATTCTCCAGCACTACGACAGCTCAATTGCCGTCGAACCTGGGCTGACGCGACTGGCGCCCACGGCGATTATTCCGAGCTGGCTCTCCATTAGGGCGAAGGACCTGGACCTTTTCGATCTCGATCTCGATCCCTTAACGCGGTCCCGCTCAAACGTCGTAAAGGCGTTCGCGCGCCCGGACCCAGTCAAGGGCCTCCATCTCTTGCCGAAGATATTCTCGGAACTGACCGAGGAGGGATTCGTTTGCGAAGTGGCCCTCGGTGGCTCGATGGAGCAAAGCCCCAGACGCTACAGCAGAGCCCTGCAACAAGACCTTCAAGCCTGGCTTGTGGCAGGCTCTCGCGATCCTTCATGGGTGTTGCCGGGCGAGGTCTATCTTTCAACGTCGCTGCAAGAAACGGCTTCCCTGGCGGTTCAAGAGGTGATGGCGCGGCGAGCTATCGTCGTGGCACCGAGGGTGGGGTTGGTGCACTACTTATCGCCACGGAGGGCCTCGCTTTTCACATACGAACGAGGCAATCCAGAACACGCGCTGGACGTCTTGAGAGGCGTCCTCGATCTGAGCGGCGCCGAGCGCCGAGCGATGGGAGAGTTGGGCCAGAAGGAAATAGCTCAACGCGCCGGCGCGTGGTATGACGAAGTCGTCAGCCTCTTGACGGGACTTGACGCATGAGGTTCGGCGAATCCCAAGGCCTCACGCTCTTTGATAGCAACGCGGCTAATCCCTACTCAGCCGAGTTGTTGGCGATGTTTGGAGAGCTCGGATTCGATGCTCGGCTGGTTGGCCCGGTTGACCTCGAGCAGTCAAGCGGTCGCCTCCGGCCATACAAGCGAGCGGCCAATAGTCGAGACGCGGTTCGTGAGATTGCCGAGACACTTCGGGTCGCGTTTGGGGGCACGACGGTCCTTATCGTGTGGGCGCGCACGTATCAGAAGCTCCTTTTCGCAGTTTCTGGCGTTCTCCATATCGGAAACTTCCTCTACGTGGTGCACAATCCAGTTGCATCCAGATGGCCAACGGGCTGGCGGGCTCTGGTGGAGTCCCTGATCATCAGATACTCCCGTTGCCTCACGCATTCCAGCCAGCTTCGCCTCGATCTCCACGCTCTCAAGGCGGCTGATTCCGTTGTGGTTCCTCACCCTCTATACAGGGTTTGGGTCGAACGCTGGGTGCCGACGGGCGAGAGGACTCAGGCAGATCGGGAATCGGTTCATTTGCTGCTCCTTGGGAGGGCTGACAAGTTCGCAGAGCTGGACCGGCTGCTCGACAGCCTTCGCATCCTGGATCGTCCAGCGATCCTGCGAGTTCTGATACGGCCGGCGCTAGCCGAACTGCCCTCTATCAAGGGACCAGTCACTATTGACGATCGGTCACGTCATGACTGGATTCCAGATGAGGAAGTTGGTGAAGCGCTCGCTTGGGCAGACGTCTTGGTGTCGCCGTACAGCCAGGTGACCGAAAGCGGAACAGTTCAGCTTGCCCTATCCGCCGGCGTAAAGGTGGTTGCATTCAGAGGCGGAGCCTTAGGTGATTCTTTGACCGACCAAGCGCTCGTTGAGGTGGATGACTTTGAGCAGTTGTTGACGCGAGCCCTCCAAGTGGCACTGGGCAACACGCGCACGGCTCGGTTCACCCTGGAGGAGCGGTGGGAGAATCAGCAAGACGCATGGAGGAGGGCGCTGATCACCTAAGCGCATCACACCTAAGCTGGCGTCCTCCAGGTCGCGAACAGGTACATGGGCAACTGAATAAACGCCACCGCGATGACACTTGCGAGTATCGAGCCAGTTGCCCCATACATCGGTATCAACGACCCCGCAACGACGACCTTCGCCACACCGGTGAGCGCAGATGCCTTACTTTGGAAGCGCAACTTGTGGGGGTCGGTAAGGACGCTAGACGGTACAAGACTCGCGCCTTGTAGGAGGATTAGCCCGCCAAACATCAGAGTCAAGGAGTCTGATCGCCCTGCGTACCCCACAAACGTCAAGTACGCGGGGGCCAGCAAAACGAAGGTAGCCGAGAGCAGTCCTCCGAATACGATCGCGAACATGGTGTGCTTACGGACTTGGCGAGCCGTCAACTCATTCTTGTAACGCAGCTCGGTGTAGTGAGGCCATAGGAAGGAACCCGGCGCTCAGTAGTGACTGGGCTGCAGCGAACGGCGTCAGTAGGAGTGCAACGAGAACGAGGTCACGAGCGCTTCCGAGGGTTGCTGCGAGCACACGATCTGACTGCAATAAAAGGGCCGTCCCTGAGGCGAGGAGCATCCCCGATCCGCCTTGATGCAGCAGGCTCCGAGCCATTGACGAATCAGGCCAAGACCAGCCGCCATCCCCGTTGCGCAAGTAGGCAAAGACTATCCTCCAGGCAACTGAGGACGTGATCGTCATGCAGATGATTGGAGCAAGTGCTAGCAACCATGGCGCGGCGTTCAACTCAATTACGAGGAGGGTAGCGCCAAGTGACAGGGGAGGAACCGCTGCTTGAAGCAGCAAAACTGTCGCGGACCGCTTCAAGCCGTAAAGGACGCGATTTGCTGGCGAAGCCACCAACCACACAGCAAGGGCGGCCGCGTAGGCAGGCATGACGACCCGAGGATCGCCCAGCGAGGCGATCACGGTGTTATCGAGCGTGCCGGCTGCGGCGATTGCCAGTGACAACGCGACGATGAAGAGCCCACCGCGGCGAGCACGGTGGTCGAAAAGATGATGGCCGGCCGTAAGGCTGCATCCCTGGAATCCGACTTTGAATGAACTGTGATGTTTGTCAGAGCGGTCCCAAGTCCGAAATCGGCGAAGGGGATCAGCGAGATCAGTGTGGAAACGAGGGAAACAGCGGCGAAAACACTGGAGCCGAACTCCCCTAGAATCAGCCGAACGTTGACCAGCGAGAAAGCGAAACCGGCCACCAATGCCACAACTCTAGCGAGGCCGATGGAGACGAAGCGGGCCAGCTATCGGGCCCGATCGATGTTGGCGAAGCACTCGGTGTCTGACTGCTGCGATTCGCGATGCTAAGCGTGATCGCGTCAAGTGTGTCCTCCAACCATCTTGGCGTTGCAGAAGATGGTTCGCCAACAGGCTGTGGCAACAGTGGGGTCGTGCGCTCCTTGCTTCATGGGTCCTAACCTTTGCCACTAGCTTGTGACGCCGAGCGGAGCAGACTGGACCTCGGCCGCAGGAGCCTCCCGGGCGACCTTCGTTGTAGTCGGCGGTAGAGATCGGAATCACCCGGTCGGGGTCATGACCGGCGGCCGTGAATGCATCGCGAGCGATCTCGTACCAACTCTGGGGGTCAGTTTCACTCGAAATGTTGTAGATGCCTGCAGGCGCGTTCGTCTTAAGCAATCGGATGATGCCTGCTGCGACGTCTCGAGAATGCGTCAATCTCCCGACTTGATCATCCACAACTGTCGGGTCTACCCCTTTTGCGGCTAGATCCTGCATGGTACGAACGAAGTTGGGTCCATCGCCGATCAACCAACTTGTTCGCACGATGTAGTGCCTAGGGACGGTCATGACAACGGCATCCGCGGCGGCCTTTGTCTGACCATAGACACCTAGCGGGGAGAATCCCTCGTCAGTCGTGTGTTCCTCTTCCTCGCCATCGAATACGTAGTCCGATGAGATGTGCACAAGCGTGATGCCGTGAGCGTTGGCGACCTTGGCTAGGTCGACGACTGCACTGACATTGATGCGCCAGGCGTCGCGGCGACCTTGGGTTGTTTCGGCCTCGTCGACCTTGGTGTACGCAGCAGCGTTGATGATGACGTCGAATTCATTCCAGTCGACCGACTCGTAGGCCTGCGAATCCGTAATATCGAAATTCTCGCGGGTCCA
This sequence comes from uncultured Actinomycetota bacterium, assembly GCA_963695295.1. GTDB lineage: Bacteria > Actinomycetota > Actinomycetes > Propionibacteriales > Nocardioidaceae > Aeromicrobium. The sequence goes on from OY968771.1 coordinate 1,334,392, forward strand.
CGCAACTGCATCCGGCATCGCTTCGACCAGGGCCCGGCCGAGCTGTCCGTTCGCGCCGAGGATCAACGTGTGGCGTGGCTGCACAGGATCGACATCAGCCAAGTCGGGGGTGGGCGCGATCCTTGTCAGACAGCACCGCGTCCTCGAGTGCGATCGGCCAATCGATCGCCACGGATTCGTCGGCGAGGTTGAGGTTGGTGTATGTGGCGCTCGGCGCTCCAGTGCGCGTTGACCAGATAGCTGTAGACCGTCCCCGCCTCGAGTGTCTGGAAGGAATTGCCGACGCCACGAGGCACGAACACAGCTGTGGACTGGTCGAGTTCGGCGGTGAAGGCCGTGCCGAATGTGTCGCCCGCCCTGAGATCGACCCACGCGCCGAACGCGCGCCCCGCGACCACGGAGATGAACTTGTCCCACGGTTCGGCGTGAATGCCGCGGGTCGTTCCCACCGTTTCGTTGAATGAGACGTTGTTCTGGACGGGGCGAAAGTCCGGCAACCCGGCGGCGACCATCTTCTCTCGCTGCCAGTTCTCCTTGAACCATCCGCGGTCGTCATCATGCACGGGAAGTTCGATCAGGAGCAGCCCAGGAATGGGGGTCTCGTTGACCCGCAGCTCTTTGGTCATGTGTGCCCCAACTTGGCGTACTGCGCCTCGGTCGCGGCCTTTTGCGGGCGCCACCAGTGCTCGTTGGAGCGATACCACTCCACGGTGTTCGCCAGTCCGGTCGCGAAGTCGCTGAACGTCGGCGCCCAGTCGAGTTTCGATTGAAGCTTGCCGGAGTCGATGGCGTATCGGAGATCGTGCCCGGCCCGGTCGGTCACGTGGTCATACGCGTCCCGGGGCTGATCGAAGATGTCGAGAATCATCTCGATGACATCTCGATTGGTCCGCTCGCCGTCGGTGCCGATGAGATACGTCTCTCCGATCTCGCCCGCTTCAAGGATCGCAAGAACGGCAGAGCTGTGATCATCGACGTGGATCCAGTCCCGAACGTTGCGACCCTCTCCGTAGAGCTTCGGACGGACGCCGTCGATCAGATTCGTGATCTGGCGGGGTATGAACTTCTCGACATGCTGACGAGGACCGTAGTTGTTGGAGCAGTTGCTGATCGTTGCGCTGACTCCGAACGACCGCACCCAGGCGCGCACCAACATGTCCGAGCCCGCCTTGGTGGAGGAGTAGGGGCTCGACGGGTTGTAGGGCGACTCCTCGGTGAAGCGGGCAGGGTCGTCGAGCGCCAGATCCCCGTACACCTCATCGGTGGAGATGTGGTGAAAGCGCGTGCCATGGGCGCGGGCTGCCTCGAGCAAGGTGAACGTCCCCACCAGATTGGTGTGCACGAACGGTGCCGGGTCATGCAGGGAGTTGTCGTTGTGCGACTCCGCGGCAAAATGCACGATCGCGTCATGACGGCGGACCAGGTCCTCGACCAACTCGGCGTCGGCGACGTCCCCCACGACGAGGGAAACGCGGTCGGAGGGTGCATCGGCCAGGGACTCGCGATGCCCGGCGTACGTGAGCTTGTCGAGCACGGTCACCGACATGTCGGAGTGCGCGACCGCATGGTGCACGAAGTTCGAGCCGATGAAGCCCGCACCGCCGGTCACCAAAAGCGAACGCATGGAAGCGAGATTACCGGTGGCGGACTCTGCGAAAGAGTGAGGTTGCCTTAGGCTCGCCGCCATGAGAGGGATCATCCTGGCCGGTGGCACGGGGTCGCGCCTTCACCCGGCAACCCTGGGCATCAGCAAGCAGCTGGCGCCCGTCTACGACAAACCGATGATCTACTACCCGCTGTCGACGCTGATGCTCGCGGGCATCCGCGACATCCTGGTCATCACGACCCCGCACGAAGCGGACTCGTTCGAACGGCTCCTCGGAGATGGTGCCCAGTTCGGGTTGTCGATCACCTACGCCGTTCAGCCGTCCCCGGACGGATTGGCGCAGGCGTTCGTGATCGGCGCGAGTCACATCGGCGGCGACAAGGCCGGCCTGGTGCTGGGCGACAACATCTTCTACGGATCGAGTCTCGGCGCCGACTTGCGTCGCTTTGCCGATGTCGACGGTGCGCAGATCTTCGGCTACCACGTTGCAGACGCGCGCGCCTACGGCGTCGTCGAGCTCGACCATGATGGACGGCCAGTCTCGTTGGTCGAGAAGCCGGAGACTCAAGGCCGCGGCCTCGCCGTTCCCGGCCTGTACTTCTACGACAGCGACGTGGTGGGCTACGCGGCGGAACTGACGCCATCGGCACGCGGAGAGCTCGAGATCACCGACCTCAATGGCCGCTACCTCGACGAGGGCAGATTGGCGGTCGAAGTGCTGCCACGCGGCACGGCCTGGCTCGACACCGGAACTTTCGACGACCTCAACGATGCCTCCAACTACGTCCGCGCCATCGAGAAGCGCCAAGGATTGAAGATCGCTTGTCCCGAAGAGATCGCCTGGCGTCTCGGCTACCTCGATGACGATGAACTCCGCGCTCGGGCCGCACCGCTCTCGAAGAGCGGTTACGGCGAGTACCTGCTGGGCCTGCTCGATTCATGATCGGTCCCGCGAGCGGGGGGCTTAGACTCGCCGCAACTGCGAACCGCTGACACCCTGGAGCACAGCCATGGACCTGCGCGACTACCTGAGTGTTCTCAGGGCACGCTGGCTCCTCATGGCGATGTCGGGCTTGATCTTCGTCGCCATCGCCGGCGTCTACACGTGGACCGCAACGCCGCAGTACGCCTCGTCCGCCAGGCTCTTCATCTCCACCTCGGCGTCTGACGACGCCCAGGCATTCCAGGGCAGCCAGTTCTCGCTTCAGCGAGTCAAGTCGTACGCCGACCTGGTGACCGGACGGGAGATCGCCCGTCGGGTCGTGGACAATCTCGAGCTCGAAGAATCACCGAGGGAGCTGGCCGAGCAGATCACGGCAACGACCAAGCTCGACACGGTCATCCTGACGGTCACCGTGACCGATCCGTCGCCGGAACGGGCGAAGACGCTGGCCGAGGCGGTCTCGACCGAGTTCATCGCCTTCGTGGCGGAGCTCGAGACACCGCCGGGGCGGGACCAGGCAACGATCAAGGCGACGGTGGTTGATCCGGCCACCGAGGCTCGCACGCCAGTTTCTCCGCAGCCACTGCGCAACCTGGGACTCGGACTGGCCATCGGACTGCTCCTCGGGGCCGGCATCGCGTTGCTGCGCGAGACGCTCGACACCTCGGTCAAGACGACCGACGACCTCAAGAAGGCGCTCGACCTGCCGGTGCTCGGGGCGATCCCGTTCGACAAGGGCGCGGTCAAGGATCCGCTGATCGAAGGGCTCGACGCGTACGCGCCGCGCGTCGAGGGGTTCCGCGTGCTGCGAACCAACCTGCAGTTCATCGACCCGGAGAAGGCGAGCAAGGTCTTCGTCATCACCAGCGCGCTTCCGGAGGAGGGCAAGTCCACCAGCGCGATCAACCTCGCGATCGTGCTGGCGCAGGGCGGGGAGCGGGTCTGCCTCCTCGACGGTGACCTGCGGCGCCCGATGATCACCTCCTACCTCCAGCTGGAGCGGAACGTGGGCCTCACGACCGTGCTGGTCGGACGCGTCGACCTCGACGGAGCGCTGCAGGAGACGAGGATCCCCGGCCTGGAGGTTCTCGCCGCCGGTCGAACTCCCCCGAATCCGGCCGAGCTGCTCAAGGCCCAGGCCACGGCCGACATCCTGTCGGAGCTGAAGCGGCGGTTCGACGTCATCCTCATCGACGCACCGCCGCTCCTGCCCGTCACCGACGCCGCGCTGCTCGCCGACCAGGCCGACGGCGCGATCCTCGTCGTCCGGCACGGACGCACGACGGTCGACGACGTCCAGGCGGCGGTGGAGCGGCTGCACGCGGTCGGAGAGGAGCCGGTCGGGGCCATCCTCAACATGACCCCGTCCAAGGGCGGTGGCGGCTACGGCTACGGCTACGGCTACGCACCGGATGAGTGGCCGGCGCGACGGACGTCGAGTCGCGAGGTGAAGGCCCCGGCCAGGTCCACCGCTCAGGCGGGCCGGAGGCGCGCTCACGGCTCCCGGTGAAGGTCGCGATACTCCTGCAGTTCCACGAAAGATTATGCGTGATAGTCATATATCAGATACTGTCGAGCGACAGACCAGTCACGTTCACCACTTCTTTCACACCGAGGTACTCCCCATGACCGCTCGCCGCGTGCTCATCGCTGCGCTTCTCGCCGCCGTTCTGTCGCTGTTCGCGGCGCCGGCGACCGCGAACGACTACGGGCCTTTCGGGGTGTTCGGTTCGCCCAACGGCGGCAACTTCGAAGAGGGCGACGAGATCGACATGCGGTTCGAGGCCACCGGCCTCGACTGTGACTCCTGGACCGTGACGCAGGACGAGACCGGCGAAGCCCCCGACGGTGGCAGCGGCGGCTCGACCTTCTCGTTCACGGTTTCTCCGGATGAGGGCACCTACTCGATCACCGCCCAGTGCAACACCTCGTCGGACGCGCAATCGGCACCGCTGGGCGCCGGCTCGCGCGGGTCGCTCGCGACCTACGTCCAGGGTGCCGGCGAGAACCAGGACACGATCACCTTCACGGTCAGCGAGGAGGGTGACGGCGACGACGACGGCGATGGCGACGGCGACGGCGACAACAACGGCGGCCTCCCCAACGCGGGTGGAAGCAACACCCAGCTCCTCGTGCTCGGCGGCGCGCTCGTCGGCTTCGGGGCGACCATCATCATGTTGGCCCGTCGGCGCTTCACCTCCTGAGTCCTTCACCGACGACTGACCGAAGCCGCCACCGACCATGAGTCGCCTGGCGGCTTCGTCACATCGACGCGAACCAAGGATGAGCCACATGTCAGGACGTCGAGCCGGCCCCCGACGCCGGCGACGCATCCCGGTCCGGCTGACCCGACGTCAGGCGATCCTGGGCCTCGGCGTGCTCGTCGTCGGAGCGGCGATCTGGCTGGGACGTGAAGCAGTGATCACCCGCAACGCCCTCCTGGACGCCTCGGACCAGGCGCAAACCCTGCAGGAGCAGATCAGCGACGGCGACGCCAGGGCGGCAACGGCCACGCTGAGAGAGCTGCAACGGTCCACCGAGAGGGCTCGGACTCATACCGACGGCCCGCTGTGGGCGAGCCTGACCGTGATGCCGTTCGTCGGCGCCAGCGTGGATGCCACCCGCGTCGTGTCGAGCAGCCTGTCCGACATCGCCGATCGAGCGATCCCGCCGGTGGTGAAGGTGTCGGCAACGCTCGACGCCGATGTGTTCCGGCCGAGGGACGGCCGCTTCGACGTGGCCACGATGCGGGAGCTGGAGCCGTCGGTGACGGCCGCCAGCGAGGTTCTCGACGAGAACTCGGCCAGGATCAACGCCATCGACACCGAGGACCTCCTCGGCACGGTCCGGGCTCCGATCGCCCGCCTGAAGGACGAGGTGTCCGACGCCCGGTTCGCGGCGTCCGCCGGGGCCAGGGCCATGCGTCTTGCCCCGACGATGCTCGGCGCCGAGGGCAAGCGGAAGTACCTGCTGCTGTTCCAGAACAATGCCGAGGTCCGGTCCACCGGCGGGCTGCCCGGAGCGTTTGCGATTCTCACGGCGAACAACGGAAAGATCACCTTCGGCAAGCAGGGGTCGGGCACCGACATCCCCCCGTTCGTCCGGCCCGTCGTCGAGCTCACCGACGAAGAACGCGACATCTACGGCGAGCTGATGGCCACCGACTTCCGCGACACCAACTTCACCCCGGAGTTCCCCCGCACGGCCGAGATCGCGCGCGAGATGGTCGAGCGCGCGCTTCAGGTCGACGTCGACGGCGTGCTGTCGGTCGATCCGGTGGCCCTGCAGTACCTGCTGAAGGCGACCGGGCCCATCCGCGCGGCGCGCGGCACGACGCTCACGAGCACGAACGCCGTCGACGTCCTGCTCAACGACGTCTACGCGCGATTCAAGAAGCCCGTCACGCAGGACGCCTTCTTCGCCGTCTCCGCACGCCGCATCTTCGAGGCCGTCGTCGCCGGCAAGGGCAACGCCCGCACGACCGTGCAGCAGCTGGTCAAGGCCTCGGCCGAACACCGCCTGCTGTTGTGGTCGGCCGACGACGAGGAGCAGGCGCAGCTGACCGAGACTCAGGTGGCGGGCGTGTTCCGTGGTTCGGACGCGCTGCAGCCGCAGATCGGCGTCTACCTCAACGACTCGACGGAGTCGAAGATGCAGTACTACCTCGACGCTCGATCCAGCGCGCGCGCCGTGCGGTGCAGCCCGGACGGGGCGCAGTCCATCCGGCTCACCACGACGCTCCGGTCGACCGCCCCGGCGGACGCCAGCGCTCTGCCCCGGTACATCACCGGCACCGGCAACCGCGAGGCCCGCGGCAACATGCTGCTGGACACCCGATTCTTCGGGCCCGCCGGTGGCAGGTTCACCGCCGTCACGGTCGACGGTGAACGACGCCCACTGTCCGGCCGCGAGTTCAAGGGCCGCCCCGTGCACGTCGGCGCGTTCCGGCTGGAGCCGGGTCAGTCGGTGCGGATCGTCGCCACCGTCGTCACGCAGCGAGGCGACCTGGGCGACGCGGTCCTCAACGTCACCCCGGGCGCGCAGCCCACCGAGAACGGCATCACGATTCCCAGCGCCTGCCGCTGAGCCCGGTCGCGGCTACTCCGCCTGCGACCACGAGCTTCCGGCATCGTCGCTGCGGTACAGCTCGTCGTCGACGACGGCCATCAGTCCGCTGTCGGATGCGGCGATCGCCTGGGCTCGCTCGCCCGTGATGCACCCGCCCGGCTTCCACGTGCGACCCCCGTCGCGCGTGGTCATCTCCTGCGCGGCGCAGCCGCGAAACACGGCCAGTGCGTGGCCGGTGTTGAAGGAGACGAAGGACGCGACCCGGACGTTGTCGAGACGGCCGAGGTCCACCCACTTCCGCCCGCTGTTGCCGGTGCCGCGGACGGTGCCGTCGCTGCACGTCGCGCGCGCGAAGGTCCGGTCGATCTCCGACAGGGAGGTGACCGTGCAGCCGACATCGCTCCGACCGGCGGGGGAGACGACCATCGACTCCTCCGCCAGGTCCGGGAACCACAACGTGCTGGCCGGATCGGCCTGCCAGGTGGTGCCGCCGTCGACGGACCGGAGCTTCCGGACCGTGCAGTCGCCGGTCGCGCCGACGAGACGCAGCTCAGACTTCGACGTGGCGGAGACCGCCACGATCTCCTGCAGGCCGGTCTCGGCCGTGCTGGTGGTGCGGCCGTCGTCGGTCGAGATCACCAGCTCCGCGGCCTTGGCGCCGTCACATCGTCCCCGGAGCGCCCGCATGACCGCGCCATCATCGGAAACGGACAGGGAGAAGGAGCTCGGTCGGTTGAAGTCGAACTTCTCCTGGCCGTCGGGCCGGACGGTGGCGCTCGGGGCGGCAGTGGCCGCGGGGCCGCGCAGGTCGGACTCGGGCGGATCCTGCTGGACGTGCCGCAGGACCACCACCGCGAGCACGGCGTCGACCGCGAGGAAGCCGGCCAGCAGCAGCAGCTTCACGCGGGTGGTCACGCGTCGATCCTAAGGTCAACGACCCGCTCTCGGACGGGTTCGAACGGGTGGGATCAGGTGGGTGAATCCGCACGACCCGGCGACGCGACCACGGCGTAGCGAGCGCACGCGAACTCGCCGTTCTGGGCGAGCTCGGTGAGCCGGAGCTCCTGGCGCCGCGGGAACAGCGGGGCGCCGGCGCCGAGGGACACCGGCGCGATGTAGACGATGAGCTCGTCGAGCAGGCCGTGGTCGGCGAACTGGGCGGCGAGGTCGCCGCCGCCCACGACCCAGACGTCCTTGCCGCCGGCCGCCTCGACCATGGCGGCATGGTGCTCGGTGACGTCGCCGCTCACGACGCGGATGTCGCCCTCGATCGGCGGCACGTCGTGGTTGCTGAAGACCCAGCAGGGGATGGAGTACGGCCAGGCGGCGTCGGGGCCCTCATGGTCGAGGACCCACTCGTACGTGGTGCGGCCCATCACCGCGGCGCCGACGTCGGCGATGAAGGCGTCGTAGTTCAGCGGTCCGGCGGGATCCTGCTCGCGCGTGAAGAGCCAGTCGAGGGCGGCGTCGGGATCGGCGATGAACCCGTCGAGGCTGGTGGCGGTGTAGAAGATGGTGCGCGTCATGGAACCAGTGTGGCCGCGTTCCCGGCCCGGGGACATGACCGATTCGTTCGCCTGAGGCTTCGCGGGGGTTCTCCTCCGGCCGCTCGGGTCGCAGGCATACGCTCGTGTCGTGGACTGGAGCGACTTCGATGCAGTGCTGTTCGACCTCGACGGCGTCATCACGCCCACCGCCGAGGTGCACATGCACGCCTGGAGCGAGATGTTCAACGCGTTCCTCCGCGACCGGGGCGTCGAGGAGCCCTACACCGACGCCGACTACTTCACCTACGTCGACGGCAAGCCGCGCTACGACGGGGTCCGCTCGTTCCTCGAGTCCCGCGGCATCGACCTGCCCGAGGGCGAGCCGAGCGATGGCGCGGACGTGTTGTCCGTCTGCGGCCTCGGCAATCGCAAGAACGAGGTGTTCGGGCAGGTGCTGAAGCGCGACGGCGTCGAGGCCTACCCCGGCTCGGTGCGCCTCGTCGAGTTGCTCGCCGAGCGCGGCATGCCGATGGCCATCGTCTCGAGCTCGCGCAACGCGCCAGACGTGCTGCGCGCCGCCGAGATGATCGAGTTCTTCCCCACCATCGTCGACGGCCGAGTGGCCACCGAGCGTCACCTCGCCGGCAAGCCCGCACCCGACACCTTCCTGTTCGCCGCCGAGCAGGTCGGGGTCGAACCGTCGCGGGCGGTCGTGCTCGAGGACGCCCTGAGTGGCGTGGCCGCCGGACGGGCCGGCCACTTCGGCCTGGTCGTGGGGGTCGACCGAGGCGTCGGGGCGGAGGCGCTCACCGAGCACGGCGCCGATCAGGTCGTGTCCGACCTGGAGGAGCTGCTGTGAGCGGCGAGGGCACTCCGCCGCTGATGCCGGACGTGCAGTCCACGGGCGACGCCGACCAGCCGGGCCCGTCGCACGAGGCGCCGCCGATCCACGACTTCCTCGATCGGACGCGCTACCCGGTCGACCCGTGGCGCCTGGTGGAGGCGCGCTTCAGCGACGAGGACCTCGGCAACACCGAGACGATCTTCGCCCTGGGCAACGGCTACATCGGCATGCGCGGCAACGTCGAGGAGGGTCGCGACTCCCACTCGCACGGCACCTTCCTGAACGGCTTCCACGAGACCTGGCCGATCCAGCACGCCGAGGAGGCGTACGGCTTCGCCCGCGTCGGTCAGACGATCGTCAACGCCCCGGACGCCAAGCTGATCCGGCTGTACGTCGACGACGAGCCGCTGCTGCTGCCCGTCGCCGACCTGTACGACTACGAGCGGGCCATCGACTTCCGCACCGGCGTGCACACCCGCGACCTGCTCTGGCGCACGCCGGCCGGCAAGCGGGTGCGCCTGCGCTCGACCCGGATGGTCTCGCTCACCCAACGCCACCTCGCCGTGATGACGTTCGAGGTCACGCTGCTCGACGACTACGCCCCGGTGGCGATCTCCTCGCAGATCCTCAACCGGCAGGACGGCGAGGACGAGTACCACGTACCCGACAAGGCCATGGGCGAGGGCGTCGATCCGCGCAAGGCCGAACGGCTGATCCGCCGCGTGCTCGAACCGGTGTTGCACCACGGCGACGCCGAGAGCGGTCGGGTCGAGCTGGGCTACCGGTGCGTCGACAGCGGCATGACCCTGGGCGTGGCCGCCGATCACGAGTTCCGTACCGACAACGACCACACCTGCGACGTCCACGTCTCCGACGACCTGGCCAAGATCGTCTACCGGATCGACGCGGAGCCCGGCAAGACCATCACGCTGACCAAGCTGGTCTCGTACCACACGTCCCGCGGCGTCCCCCCACGCGAGCTGCTCGACCGCTGCCGTCGCACGCTGGACCGCGCCGCCGAGGACGGCCTCGAGAAGCTCTGGGCCGATCAGCGTTCGTGGCTGGCGGACTTCTGGGAGCGGTCCGACGTGGTGGTCGAGGGGGAGGACAAGATCCAGCAGGCCTTGCGCTGGAACCTCTTCCAGGTCGCCCAGGCGTCGGCCCGCGCCGAGGGCAGCGGCATCCCGGCCAAGGGCGTCACCGGGTCCGGGTACGGCGGCCACTACTTCTGGGACACCGAGATCTACGTCCTGCCGTTCCTCACCTACACGCGCCCGCAGGCGGCCCGCGCGGCGCTGCGGTTCCGCTACTCGCTCCTCGATCCGGCCCGCCGGCGCGCTCGCGAGCTCGCCCAGTCGGGCGCGCTGTTCCCGTGGCGCACCATCAACGGCGAGGAGGCCTCGGCCTACTACGCCGCCGGCACGGCGCAGTACCACATCAACGCCGACATCGCGTATGCGCTGGCGCAGTACGTCGAGGCGAGCGGCGACGTCGACTTCCTGATGCGAGAAGGCATCGACATGCTGGTCGAGACCGCGCGCATGTGGTTCGATCTCGGCTTCTGGTTCAACGGCGACGGCGGCACCTTCCACATCCACGGCGTCACCGGGCCGGATGAGTACACGACGGTCGTCAACGACAACCTGTTCACCAACGTCATGGCCCGGTTCAACCTGCGCTGGGCGGCCGAGGCGGTACGGCAGCTGCGCGAGCTGGACGGGCCCGAGTACGACGCCGTCGTCGAACGGCTCGAGCTCGAGGACGCCGAGATCGAGCAGTGGGAGCGCGCGGCCGAGGGCATGTCCATCCCCTACGACGAACACCTCGGCGTCCATCCGCAGGATCTGCACTTCCTGGAGCGGGAGGTGTGGGACCTCGCCCACACGCCCTTGGAGATGCGCCCGCTCCTGCTCAACTACCACCCGCTGGTCATCTACCGGTTCCAGGTGCTCAAGCAGGCCGACGTCGTCCTGGCGCTGTTCTTGCAGGGCGAGCTGTTCACCGCCGAGCAGAAGCGTGCCGACTTCGAGTACTACGACCCGATCACGACCGGGGACTCCACGCTCTCGGGCGTCGTGCAGTCGATCATCGCCGCCGAGGTCGGCTACGACGACCTGGCACTGCGCTACTTCCTCGGCGCGCTGTTCGTCGATCTCGCCGACCTGCACCAGAACTCCGCCGACGGAGTGCACGTCGCCTCGACCGGCGGCGTCTGGAGCACCCTCGTGTACGGCTTCGGCGGCTTCCGCGACCATGGCGGGCGGTTCTCGCTCGACCCGCGCCTTCCGGAGTCGTGGTCGTCGCTGACGTTCCGCCTCACCTTGCGTGGCAGCAGGGTCCGGGTCACCCTCCGGGCCGACGAGCTCGACCTCGCGATCGAGGAGGGGGACGAGGTGACGCTCGACGTTCGCGGGGAGTCGGTCACCGTCAAGAAGGACGCCCCCGCCACGTTGCCGCTCACCGGCCAGGGACCCCGGATCGACGGCGAGCCCGAGCCCGTCGCCGGCCGCCGCCGGGCCGACGGCAGCGTCATCGGGGCCATCGTCCCGGGTGCGTGAAACCGCGAACAACGACGTCAGCGCGGTTCTAGACTGTCCGACGTGCTGATCGTCAGATACCAGTTGGCCTCTGGAGAGTCGGGCGAACACGTCATCGTGGGCGACGACAAGTGGTCGTTCGGGCGTCCCGGAACCGAGGAGCCGCCCACGGTCCCCACCGACGACACCCGCATCAGCCGCAACGCCTTGGTCATCCGCGACAGCGGCCCCGGTCCGGTGGTCTTCCGCGGCCAGCGCGGGCAGGCGGCCCGGGTCGGCCTCATCTCCGCCGACGGGTCCACCGAGTGGCTGTCCGAGGCGAAGGCCGGGCACCTCACCGATGACGCGAGGCGGGTGGAGTTCCACCTGGGCGAGGAGCGGGTCATCACGGTCGAGGTCGACTTCGCCGATCGCGGCAGCGTCAAGGAGCGCCGTCAGCAGGCTGAGGCCGAGGAGGAAGGCGCCGACGCCGGTCCCGATACGCTCGGCTCGTGACTTTTGCCTCGGGACTGCCAAAGGCCGAGCTGCACGTGCACCACGTCGGTTCCGCCTCGATCCGCACCGTGGCCGAGCTGGCGGCTCGGCACGAGGGCTCCACCTCGGTGCCCAGTGATCCGGACCTGCTCGCCGACTACTTCGACTTCACCGACTTCGCGCACTTCATCGAGGTCTACCTCTCGGTGGTCGACCTGCTCCGCACGCCGGGCGACATCTGGACGCTCACGCACGACGTCGCGCACGACCTGGCGGCTCAGAACGTTCGCTACGCCGAGCTCACGCTGACGCCGTACACCTCGATCCGGGCCGGCATCCCGGCGGAGGCGTTCTGCGAGGCCGTGGAGGACGCGCGGCGGGCGGCCGAGGCCGAGCTCGACCTCACGCTGCGATGGTGCTTCGACATCCCGGGCGAGTTCGGGATCGAGGGCGCCGACGCCACCCTCGACACCGCGATCCGGCTGCGCCCCGACGGCCTGGTGAGCTTCGGCCTCGGAGGTCCGGAGCAGGGTGTGCCGCGGGCCCAGTTCGCCCCGCACTTCGCCCAGGCGACGGCGGCCGGGCTGCACAGCGTCCCCCACGCCGGGGAGTCCACCGGCCCCGAGACGATCTGGGATTCCATTCATCACCTCGGCGCCGAGCGCATCGGGCACGGCATCGCGGCGGCCCGGGACCCGGAGCTGATGGAGTACCTCGCCACCACGGGCCTGGTGCTGGAGGTGTGCCCGACGTCCAACGTGCGCACGCGGTCGGTGCCCTCGATCGAGGAGCACCCGCTGCCCGAGCTCGTCCGGGCCGGGGTGCCGATCACCATCAACTCCGACGACCCACCGATGTTCGCGACCACGCTGACCCAGGAGTACGAGGTCGCCCGCGACCTGCTCGGGCTCGACGACCACGGCGTCGCCGACCTGGCTCGATCGGCGGTGCACGCATCCTTCGCCGATGCGCCGGTCAAGTCGACGATTTTGGCCGAGATCGACGCCTACGTCGCGACGGCGTCGTAGGTCTCTTCGCGGACAGCTCCCTCAGCAGGTCGGCGTACTGACCGGAGATGATCTCCGGCGCGTGTCGCCGGGAGAACGCCGCCATGGACTCGGCGTGGTCGGCGGGATCGGGCTCCGCGAGGACGTCGGCCAGCGAGGCGATCGCGTCGTCCGCGTCGTAGAAGCGCACCCAGGGCTCCTCGCCGAACTGGGCGCGCAGGTGCGGCTCGCCCGGCAGGACCACCGGGACGCCGAGCGTGGCCGCCAGGTGGACGCTGCCGGAGTTGAGGATGGATCGGAACGGGTAGACCGCGACGTCGGCGGCGGCGAACCAGGTGCCGACGTCGGCCTCGTCGACGAACCCGAAGTTGGAGACGACCCGCGAGCTGGTGGGGAGCGTCCGCTCGATGGCCCGTCGCTCCTCGTCCTCGGCGTGTCCGGCGAGCAGGAGTGTGGGCGCGGTCAGGCCGCGCTCGGTGATGAGGGTGACCGCGCCGGAGAGCGTGTCGATCCCCTTGTAGGCGCGCATGCGCCCGAAGGAGAGAACGGTGCGCTCGTCCGGGCCGAGGCCGAGGGCGTCTCGGGCGTCGTCGCGGGACGGCGGTTCGCCGTACGCGCCGAGGTAGCTGGGATGCGGGATGAGCCGCACCCGGTCGGCCGGCAGCGGGTAGAGGTCGTCGACCATGGCGGGGGTCTGGGCGGACATGACGTGGACGACGTCGACGTGCTCGCTGAGGAACCGGCTCAGGACCAGCTCGGGCTCGAGGAACCTCGACTCGTGCGGGAGTCGGTTGTGCACGGTCCACACGGTGCGGACGCCGTTGGCCTGCATCCGCTCGATGAAGCGCGTGAACTCCGCGACCGCGGCGAACGCCTCCTCCTCGTCGGCGGCCAGCTGGGCGATCCGGTTGGTCCAGTGGAGGTGCAGGACGTCGCCCCGCCGGAGGCGCCCCGCCTCGTCGTAGAGCTTCTGGAGCCTGCGCGTGCCGACGAAGTCGAAGCCGTCCCGCTCGGGCTCCCGGCGCATCAGCGCGAGGTACATGTTGCCGGCGAAGTCGGGGAAGACGAGCACGCGGGCTGCGTCACCACGCGTCACCTGGGGCCTCCTTCCGTCGCGACTTCCAGTGAGAATGACACAACGGCCGGCCATCGGTGACGGGTGGTCGCCCGAGGCGCCATGCCCGCCACGCGCTGAGCGCGAACGGCCGACCGGTCAGGGCTGGGGCGGGGCCGGCAGCACGGGGACGCGGACGAGCAGAACACCGTGCTGCACCTCGGCGGTGAGCTCGGTGCCCGACCCGACCGGGTCGCCGTCGAGCTGCATCGGCATCGGCTTCTCGCCGCGAACGACGACCTTTCGTCCGGAGAGACGATCGAGCCTGTTGTTGGTGCGTCGCTGCCGGCCGATGACCCGCACCACGATCGCGAGCCAGCCGATGAACCGCTTGGGGGCGAGCACGACGACGTCGAGCAGCCCGTCGTCGATCTGGGCGTCGGGCAGCAGCGGGATGCCGGCCTGCAGGAAACCCACGTTGCCGATGACGACGGTGCGGGCCCGGAACTTGCGGAACTCGCCGCCGTCGACGCTGATCTCGACCTTCATCGCCGGGAACCGCAACGCCTTGAAGCCCGAGACGAAGTAGGCGAACCAGCCGACCTTCTCCTTGAGCTGGTCGTCGACGCCGGTCATGATCTCGGCGTCCATGCCGAGTCCGGCCATGACGAGGAAGCAGGTGTCGGTGCCGGCCGGCTCGGCCTCATCGGCCGCGGGCTCGGTCGCCGGGTCGTCCGCCAGCACCGCGTTGGTGCGGAACGTGGCCAGGTCGATGGCCTTGTCCTGGCCGCCGAACGTGACGTCGAGGGCGTCGCGGATGTTGAGCGGCAGCCCGAGGTTGCGGGCCAGCAGGTTGCCGGTGCCGTGCGGGAGGATCCCGACGGCCACCCCGGTGCGGGCGGCCTCCTCGCAGACGGCGCGCACGGTGCCGTCGCCGCCGGCCGCGACGATGAGGTCGACGCCGGCCTCGAGGGCCTCCTGGGCCTGGCCCTGGCCGGGATCCTCGACCGTCGTCTCGTACCAGAGCGGCTGCTTCCAGCCGTCGCGGGTCGCCACGGCGAGCACGCGCGCCTTGAACACGTCGAGGTCACCGACCTTGGCCGGGTTGAGGATCACCGCCACCCGCTTGCGGCCCGTTCCGGTGAACACGGCGAGCTCGTGCGGGATGCGCGTGGCTTCGGGCACCAGCAGCATCCACACCGCGACGGTGACGGCAGCGCCCAGGCTCAGCCCCGCGACGACGTCGGAGAGGTAGTGGACGCCGAGGACGATGCGGTCGGCGGCGGTCGCCAGCGCGAGCAGGACCCAGGCGGTGATGAGGATGCGGCGCCGCCATCCGCGGCGGGTGAGGATGATCGTCAGCAGCACCGCGACGGTGGCGAACAGCCCGGCGCCCGCGGCGTGCCCGCTGGGGAAGGAGTAGCCGCCGATCTCGTAGATGGGCTCGTCCCACGGCGGACGCGGACGCTGGAACGCCAGCTTCAGCAGGGCGTTGCCCGGGATGACGAGCACCCCGCTGGCCACGGCCCAGAGCGCGAGATGACGCTCGCGACGCCACGCCGCGAAGCCGGCGACGGCGAGCACGACGACGGCGACCGTCCAGTTGGAGGACGCGTAGCTGAACCCCGTGGCGAAGGAGCCGAGGGCGTCCGATCCGCTGCTGAGGTCGTAGCCCCACCGGGCGACCCGGTCGTCCAGCCGCTGCAGCGAGTCACTGCCGGATCCGACCGCGATCGCGAGCGCGACCCAGATGATGGCCGGGACGGCCATCGCCCACCAGTACCGATCCCGGCGGGCGGGTTCGGCGCGACGCAGGTCGAACGACAACGGACTCACTACTCTCGATGGCTGACGCACCAGCGTAGTGGGATGACGGCCGTTCCAGCAGGTCGGGCGGTCGATAGGGTGGCCGCGTGATCGATTCTCGGCTCCTGCGCGACGACCCCGACGCGCTGCGCGCTGCGCAGCGCCGCCGCGGCGAGCCCGTCGAGCTGGTCGACGACCTCGTGGCGGCCGACGAGCAACGGCGGTCGACGATCGCCGCGTTCGAGTCGGTGCGGTCGGAGCAGAAGAGCGTCGGCAAGCTGATCGCCCGCGCCGAGGGGGAGGAGAAGCAGGCTCTGCTCGCGCAGACCAAGCAGCTCAGCGCCCAGGTCAAGGAGGCCGAGGCGGCGCAGAACGAGGCGGCGCAGGCGTTCGACGCGTTGCTGCGGACGCTGCCCAACCCGGCCTCCGCCGAGGCGCCGGAGGGCGGCGAGGACGACTTCGTGGTGCTCGACACCGTCGGCACGCCGCGCGACTTCGCGGCCGAGGGGTTCGAGCCGCGCGACCATCTCGAGCTCGGGCAGATGCTCGGCGCCATCGACGTGGAGCGGGGGGCGAAGGTCAGCGGCGCCCGGTTCTACTACCTCACCGGCGCCGGCGCCCGCCTCGAGCTCGCCCTCACCCAGCTCGCGATGACCACCGCCTCGGCGTGGGGCTTCACGCCGATGATCCCCCCGGCGCTCGTCAAGCCCGAGGCGATGGAGGGCACCGGATTCCTCGGCCAGGCCGCCGAGAACGTCTACTACATCGAGAAGGACGACCTCTACCTCGTCGGCACCAGCGAGGTCCCGCTCGCCGCCTACCACTCCGATGAGATCCTCGACGCGGAGTCGCTGCCGCGTCGCTACGCGGGGTTCAGCCCCTGCTTCCGCCGCGAGGCCGGGTCGTACGGCAAGGACACCCGCGGCATCTTCCGGGTCCACTGGTTCGACAAGGTCGAGATGTTCGTGTTCACGACGCTCGACGACGCGCACGCAGAGCACGAACGGCTGCTGGGGTGGGAGCGTGCCTGGCTCGACGCGCTCGAGCTGCCGTACCGCGTGGTCGACATCGCCACCGGCGACCTCGGGCTCTCGGCCATCCGCAAGTTCGACTGCGAGGCGTGGATCCCCACCCAGGAGCGATACCGCGAGGTGTCGTCGGCCTCCAACTGCACGCAGTTCCAGGCCCGGCGACTCGACATCCGCACCCGCCAGGACGGGTCCACCGTCCCGGTGGCCACGCTCAACGGCACCCTGTGCGCGATGACGCGCACGATCATCGCGCTGCTCGAGAACGGCCAGCAGGCCGACGGGTCGGTACGCCTCCCGGTGGCGTTGCATCCGCTGGTCGGAGAGGTCCTGGAGCCGATCGCGTGACGTTCGTCCCGAGGCTCGCGGCGCTCGACGTCGACGGCACGATCGTCGACCAGGCCAACACCCTGAGCCCGGCCGTTCGCGACGCCGTGCTCGGGCTGGTCGAGGCCGGAGTCGCGATCGTCGTCGCCACCGGCCGCGCGATGCCGGGCACCATGGAGGTCGTCGAGCGGCTCGGCCTGGCCGACGGTTTCGCGGTCACCAGCAACGGCGCGATCGTCCTCGGCTACCACCCGGTCGAGGTGCTGCACACGGTCACGTTCGACGCGGCCGAGGCCGTGCGTCGCGTGCTGGAGCACGTGCCCGATGCCCTCGTCGCCGTGGAGGAGGTGGGCGTCGGCTACCGCGTCAACGTGCCGTTCCCCGAGGGGGAGGTGAGCGGACGCATCACCGTCGAGGACGTCGACTCGCTGGTGTCCGAGCCCGTCACGCGCGTGGTGATCCGTGCCCCCGACCATGACGCGCGTGAGTTCGCCGACCTCGTGCACGGCCTCGGGCTCAGCGGCACCAACTACTACATCGGCTACACGGCCTGGCTCGATCTCGCGCCCGAGGGAGTCTCCAAGGCCTCCGGCCTGGAGTTGGTGTGCGCGCGGCTCGACATCGCGCCGTCCGACGTGCTCGCCATCGGCGACGGGTTCAACGACGTCGAGATGCTGACGTGGGCCGGCCGCGGCGTCGCCATGGGGCAGGCGCCGGCGGCCGTGCAGGCGGTCGCCGACGACGTCACCGGCCAGGTGGCCGACGACGGCCTGGCCGCCGAGCTCCGCCGTTACCTGTAGCGACGCGGCAGTTCAAGCGACGCGGGAGGACTCCAGGGCGTCGAAGGCGTCGAGCACCTCATCGATCGTGGGCACGTGCCGTTGGTCGGTGGGGTCGGGGCGGACCGCGTCGGCCGCCCGCTGCTCACGATCGCGACGCAGGTGCCGCTTGATCGTCGAGGTCGAGCACCCGAGTCGGTCGGCGAGCTGATGGCAGGTGTCCTTGGGGTAGGCCTGTCGGGCCGTGAGCACCGCTTCGTGACTCACCGGCCCGCCGCCGACGCGGGGCGCTCCATAGGGGGTCAGGTTCGACTGGGAGACCTCGATGCCGAGCCGCTCCCGGATGAAGATGCGCTCGGCCTCGGTGGTGCAGGCCGCGTAGCCGGAGACGTCGACCTCGACGACCGCCCGGTAGAGGCAGTCGACGAGCAACGGGCACCCCGCGCACTGGCGATGGATGGCCGCTCGCGCCGTGCGGACGTCCTCCCGCTCGGCAGCACTGAGCGTCGAGGTGGACGTCGACTGCAGTCGCTCGTCCAAGTAGGCCTCCGGCGACTCGGCGCACGGCGGCAGGATCGTGTCAGTCACGATGGTCATGGGCTCCCTCTTCCCGCTCACATCGTGATCAACTCTAGAGGTACATGCCCCCATGTGACGGTCCAGACTCCGAAGTAGTCGAATCGTCACCTTTGTCGTCGTTTGATGCGGGGAGGGCCAGCCTCATGTTCTGGAACTGCGACTGCGCCTGGACCTGCTGGGCGTAGAGCGCGGCCTGGATGCCGTGGAACAGGCCTTCGAGCCAGCCGACCAGCTGGGCTTGGGCGACCCGGAGCTCGGCCTCGCTGGGGGTGTCCTCGCCGAAGGGCAGGCTGAGCCGTTCGAGCTCCTCGATGAGCTCGGGCGCGAGGCCGTCCTCGAGCTCGGTGATCGACTGCTCGTGGATCTCGCGGAGCCGGTTGCGGCTGGCCTGGTCGAGGGGTGCCGCCTTCACCTCGTCGAGCAGCTGGCGGATCATGCCGCCGATGCGCATGACCTTCGCGGGCTGCTCCACCAGGTCGGTGAGCGGCCCTTCGCGGCGCTCGCTGGGCACCGGTACCTGCACCGGCTCACCGTCGGGGCCGATGACCGTGGCCGTCTCCTCGGGGGTCTGGGACTCGCTCTCCGTCATGCCCCCAGCCTACGGGTCAGGGCTGGTAGGGCACCTCGCGCTTCCCGTCCCGGCAGGTGTCGCCGGCGATCCCCGCGGGAATGTTCAAGCGGAGCATCTCGTCGCAGGACGGGATCTCCTGACCGCCCCACACCTCGCGCCACTGCCCGCCCACGGTGGCCCAGATGGAGGCGGCGCCTCCGCACTGGATGTAGGCGCCCGAGGCGTAGCCCCTGGTGTCGACCGCCTTGACGATGATGGTGGGCTGCTCGTCGCAGCCCTCCGCGGCGAGATCGCGAGTGAGCATCAGCTTCTCCTCGATCTCCAGGACCATGTAGGCCTTGAAGCTCTCTGGCGCGCCCTTGAGCTTGTCGACGTCGGCCTTGGCGCGGATGTTCACGCCGTCTCCGTACTCGACCAGCTCCGGCTTCGGCGACTCCGAGGTCGCGGTGGGCCCGGGTTCGGGCTCGGTATCGCCGCATGCGCCGGCGAGCAGAAGAACGGCCGCGCAAAGGGCAGCCGGAATCGAGCGGGAGTTCATGACCGAATCATGGCAGCGGTCAGAGGGTGAGGAGCACCTTTCCGACATGTTCTGATCGCTCGAGCACCTCGTGCGCCCGACCGGCTTCGGCCAGCGGAAACGTGGCGTGCACGAGCGGACGCACTTCGCCGGCGGCGATCATCGGCCACACGTGCTCGACGGTCTGGGCGACGACCTCGGCCTTCTCGGCGACGGTGCGTGCCCGCAGCAACGTCCCGCTGACCGACCCCTGACGCCGCATGAGTGCGCCGAAGTCGAGCTCGGCCTTCGTTCCGCCTTGCAGGCCGATGGTGACGAGGTGGCCCCCGCGGGCGAGCACCGCGATGTTCGCGGCGAGGTACTTGGCGCCGATGATGTCGAGGATGACGTCGGCCGGGTCGTCCCGGAGCACGTCGGCGAAGTCCTGCTCGCGGTAGTTGACGACGAGGTCGGCTCCGAGCTCGCGGCAGACGGCCGCCTTCTCGGCGCTGCCGACCGTCGTGGCGACGCGGGCGCCGAGCGCCGTGGCGACCTGGATGGCGGTCGTGCCGATGCCGCTTCCGCCGCCGTGGACCAGCAGCCGCTGGCCCGACCGGAGCCCGCCGACCATCACGACGTTCGCCCACACCGTGCAGGTCGCCTCCATCACGCCGCCCGCATCGATGAGGTCGAGCCCCTCGGGGATCGGGGCGACCTGGCCCGCGGGCACCGCCACCAGCTCGGCGTACCCGCCTCCGGACAGCAAGGCGCACACCTGGTCGCCGACGTCGATGCCGGTCACCTCGGCGCCGACCGCCGCCACCTCGCCGGAGCACTCCAGGCCGAGGACGTCGGTCGCGCCTGGTGGCGGGGAGTAGAACCCCTGACGCTGCAGGAGGTCGGCGCGATTCACGCCGGCGGCCTTGACCCGGATCAGCACGTCACCGGGGCCGGGTTCGGGATCGGGCCGGTCGACGACCTCGAGCGCGTCGATCCCACCCGGTTCGTTGACGACGACGGCACGCATGGCTGCACGCTACCCATCGGATGACTCAGCGGCTTCTCAGTCGTGACCTGAGACAATCGCCGGTATGCGTGTCGCCCTGGTGCAGCTGGCGTCGAGCACCGACTCGGCGGCCAACCGAGACCTCGTCGAGACCCGTCTGGCCGGGCTCGACGGGTCCGCCGACCTCGTCGTGCTGCCCGAGGGGACGATGCACGACTTCGGCTCGGCCGACCACGACCTCCGGGCGGCCGCCGAGCCGCTGGACGGGCCGTTCGTCGCCACCCTCGCTGCCCAGGCCCGTCGCCTCGGTGCCACCGTCGTCGCCGGCATGTTCGAGCGTCCCGGATCCGACGGCACCGGAGACCTCCCGTTCAACACCCTCGTGGTCGTCGGTCCCGACGGGTCGCTGACGGCCACGTACCGCAAGATCCACCTGTACGACTCCTTCGGCTATCGCGAGTCCGATCGCCTGAGCGCCGGCCCGATCGAGCCGGTGGTCGTCGACGTGGCAGGCGTGCCGACCGGCCTGATGACGTGCTACGACCTGCGGTTCCCGGAGATGGGCCGCGCGCTCGTCGACGCCGGGGCCGAGCTCTTCGTGGTGCCGGCGGCGTGGGTCGCGGGCGAGCACAAGCTGCACCACTGGCGCACGTTGCTCACCGCCCGCGCGGTCGAGGACACCGTCGCCGTCGCTGCCGCCGCCCAAGGCGGCTCGCGCTACACCGGGCACTCCCTGGTGGTCGACCCGTGGGGTGCCGTCGTGGCCGAGGCGGGGGCCGACGACGATCTCGTCGAGGCGGTCGTCGAGCCCGGCGACGTCGCGTCGGCCCGCGACGTCAACCCCTCGCTGTCCAACCGACGGATCCGAGCGCCATGGTGACGGGGGTGGACACATGACGGAGACAGCCGGGCGGCGCAGGGCCGACCCCCGACGGAGGAAGGAACCCGAGTACGACCTCCCCACCCGCGAGCCGCGCATCGAGTCGCCCCGCACGGCGCGGCTGCTGATACTCGCCGTGTTCGGCGCCTGGATCCTCGGCACGGTCGCCGCGGGCACGGCGGTCGTCGCGGTCGACACCCCGGTGGACGTCGAGCGTCTGGGCGCCGGGCTCCTGCTGGTGGTCTTCAGCGTCGGGCTCACGCACCGGGTCGGTGGCCACATGCGCATCTGGACGATCCTGGCCACGGTGCTCGCGGTCGGTGCGGTCGCGAGCGAGGCGAACGTGCTGCTCGCCGCCGCGGCCGCGGTGTCGGCCGTGCTCGCTGCAGTGTGGGCGGTCGTCATCACGAGACCGGCCCTGACCGTCCTGCAGGCGATCCGCGAGTACGTGCTCGCCATCGTCGTTGCGCTGAGTGGCACGGTGGCGGTGGCCGCGTGGAACGCCCCGGTCAGCTATCAGCGCTTCAACCTGGTGGTCCTCACGGTGGCGCTCGGCCTGGCCATCACGGTCGTCTGGAACCTCGGGGCCGGCCTGCACGGACTCGGCCGGCAGCACCTGGCGCTGCTCGCCGGCGTCGCCGTGGTGATCCTGCTGGTGCTCGCCTACTCGAGCTTCGTCCGCACCCACGGTTCGCAGATGGTGACCGACGCCATCCAGGACCTGGTCATCTGGATGCGCACGACGTTCGGCGGCGTCCCGCGCCCGGTCGAGGTGTTCATCGGGTTCCCGGCCCTGATCGTCGGCGTCTCGCTGCGCTCACGCAATCGCGAGGGTTGGTGGATCCTCGTGTTCGCCGTCATCGGCACCGGCGTGCTGACGACATCGCTCGTCTCCCCGGGCGCCTTTCCGTCGTACATCGGCCTGTCCACGCTGTACTCGAGCATCCTCGGCCTCGTGGTCGGCCTGTTCGCGCGAAGCCTGGCGAT
Organism: uncultured Actinomycetota bacterium; assembly: GCA_963695295.1. GTDB lineage: Bacteria > Actinomycetota > Actinomycetes > Propionibacteriales > Nocardioidaceae > Aeromicrobium. Next base: position 1,356,871 of record OY968771.1, read on the forward strand.
CCGCGATCGCTCGGCCCGCGCCGCGCGTGTCGTCGAGCCGGAGCGTCGCACCGAGCCGCCCCGGCTCGCCGCCCTGAAGTGATTCGGCCCGGCAGTGATGCGAGAATCGTTCCCGGCACGGTGCCGCGCGCGAGCGTGACGCCGGCGCCTGGAGGGGTGCCGGAGTGGCCGATCGGAACCGCCTTGAAAGCGGTCGCTGGCAGCAATGTCAGCCGCGGGTTCGAATCCCGCCCCCTCTGCATGGAGACCACGTACCGGCTCGACCGGAGTGTCGCGCTCGTGACGGTCGGCGTACAGCTCGTCGTGGCCGCGGTGGCCGTCTTCGCCGCCTTCACGCTGGCTCCGCGCGACGACGCCGTCCGCTGGGCCGGATACCTCGCCATCGTGGTCCTGGTGCTCGCGCTGACCGGGGCCCTGCGGTTCGCCGTCCGCCCGCCGGTCCTGTTGCGGCTGGACGCGGACGGCTACCGCTCTCGCGCGCGGTCGCCCGAAGGTGCCTTCGCCGGCCGGTGGCTCGACGTCGAGGACGTCGAGGTGACCGATGAGACGCTGTGCCTCCGCACGACCGACGGCGCGGTCCGGCGACTCCCGCTCGAGCTCGTCGGCCGGGCCCGCCGGCCACTCCTGCGTGACGTCCACGAGCGGCTGAACACCGCCCACGGATACCGGCGATTCGAGGTGTGAGCCCGACGTCCGCTGTCGGGCCGCCGGGCGCGGCTCGCTATCCTGTTCCGGTTGCCTCCTGGGCAACGGAGATGTCGCATAGTGGCCTAGTGCGCCCGCCTGCTAAGCGGGTTGAGGTTCAAACCTCTCGAGGGTTCAAATCCCTCCATCTCCGCCACACTTGTTGAAGTGTTGACCTGCGATGGGCGGCTCATAGTCTCAGTTCCAGTCTCAGTTGGTTTTCTGGGAGCACTCGAAATCGCTATCATCGCCCCTCACCGGAACTGGCGCTTCTGCGCGTCGAGGATGGAATCGACTACGGCCCCGTCCAGGTTCACGACGTGCAAGTCGACGCCTGCGAAGGAAATCGCTCGGCCTTGCCATGACTTCCCACGCAGGTGCTTGATCGCCAGTTCGTCGGATACGCAGATGATCAACTTCTCGGGCTTGGGGTCTAGCCACGACGCCACCCATTGAAGCTTCATTGCATCGTTGACGAGCTTGTACTTCTGCGCGACCTTCGCCGCGCCTTGGTGCGCCCAACATTCGACCAGCACGGTCAGGTCGTCATCGGCCCCGTCAAGTTCGACCTTCGCCCCATCGCGGTGATGAAGGCGACGTGGTTTGAGTTCGACTCCTAACTCTCCACTAAGCACGGCGAGCATTGCCGGTTCCGCGAGCCGCTGGGCCGATGAATCACCTGGGTCGAGCGTCGACTCCTCAGTTCCCCGGGCGGGGAGCGACGCTGCATTCTCGTCGATGGCCGCCTTCCGTGCTAGAGCTGCTTCATGGTTGGCCCGGATTCCGTTCGCCTTCGCCTGAAACGCCGTCGACAGCGCTGCGAAGGCCGCTGTAGCTGCGGGGTCGTTGGCGTCGACAGCAAGCGCTCGCCCGACATTTCCCGCATGCCTTGCATCGTGCCCAGGTCGGAACGTGGCGTTCTTCCCGACCAACTCACCACAACCACAGCCACAAAGCGTCGGAACCGCCACGGTCGCGAGCTCATTGACGATCTTTCCGTCCGCTCCGACGTAGCGACGCAACAGTCCCCTCGCCTCAAGTTTTCGCGCAACCTGATTGACCGACTGGCGCTGGTCTACTCCGAGGCGCTGCGCGAGCACGTCGTCGTCCAACGGCTTGTGCTTGATCTCTGCGAGGATCTGATCGGCCAAAGTCATGGTTCCATTCCTATTGGATCACCGGACGATTTGTCGTCATCGGACCAGATGAGGCCGCCGAGGCGCCGTGCGACATCATGGCAAACCGGGTGCGTCACGTGCTGATACCGCGCCGCCATCAACGTGCTCGACCAGCCATGATCAACATCGCCGTGCGCTCCGGGACGCCCAAGACGAGTAGCGCTGTCTCTGCGGTATCTGCTGTGTGCCGCGCATCGTGCACGTCGGGTCGTCCGCGGCGCTCGGCACGACGCCGAAGCATCTCCCCGAGCGTCCGATTGCTAACCTCGCGGGGTGAAGGTGTCAGTGGTCGGGTGCGGTTACCTCGGCGCCGTCCACGCGGCCTGCATGACCACGCTCGGCCACGAGGTCGTCGGCATCGACACCGACAAGGCCAAGATCGAGGCGCTCCAGGCCGGCGACGCGCCGTTCTTCGAGCCCGGCCTTCCCGAGCTCCTGAAGGACGCGCTCGGCACCGGCCGGCTGAGGTTCTCCAGTGACGTCGCCGACGTCGCGGGCGCCGCCGTGCACTTCATCTGCGTGGGCACCCCGCAGCGGCCGCATGAGATCGCGGCCGACCTGACCTACGTCGACGCGTCGATCGACTCGATCCTGCCGCACCTCTCCACCGGCGACCTCGTCGTCGGCAAGTCGACCGTCCCGGTCGGCACGGCCGAGCGCCTCGCCGCCGTCCTGGCCGACGCCGACACCGGTGCCCAGCTGGCGTGGAACCCGGAGTTCCTGCGCGAAGGCCACGCGGTGAAGGACACGCTCCATCCGGATCGGCTCGTCTACGGCGTGCCGCCGGGCATCGAGGGCGACCGCGCGGTCGCGCTGCTCGATGAGATCTACGCGGCGACGATCGCCGAGGGCACGCCGCGCCTCGTCACCGACCTCGCCACCGCCCAGCTGGTCAAGGTCGCGGCCAACTCCTTCCTCGCCACCAAGATCTCCTTCATCAACGCGATGGCCGAGCTGTGCGAGGCCACCGGCGCCGACGTCACGCTCCTCGCCGACGCGATCGGCCACGACGAGCGCATCGGCCGCAAGTTCCTCAACGCCGGCCTCGGCTTCGGCGGCGGCTGCCTGCCCAAGGACATCCGCGCCTTCATGGCCCGCGCCGGCGAGCTGGGCGTCGACCAGACCCTCGCGTTCCTGCGCGACGTCGACTCGATCAACACCCGGCGGCGCGAGCGCATGGTCGAGCTCGCCCGCGAGGAGTGCGGCGGCTCGATCCACGGCCTGCGCGTCGCCGTGCTCGGCGCCTCGTTCAAGCCGAACAGCGACGACGTCCGCGACTCCCCGGCCCTCGACGTCGCCGAGCAGATGCGGCTCCAGGGCGCCGACGTGGTGGTCACCGACCCGCACGCGATCGAGAACGCCCGCGCCATGCACCCGAAGCTGTCCTTCGCCGAGTCCGCTCAGGAGGCGGCCACCGGGGCCGATCTGGTGCTGCTGCTGACCGAGTGGGCCGAGTACGTCGAGCTCGATCCGCACCAGCTCGGCGACCTGGTGAACCAGCGGCGGATCTTCGACGGCCGCCTGGCGCTCGATCCGGTCGCCTGGCGCGAGGCCGGTTGGGTCTATCGCTCGCTCGGGCGCCCATGACACGTTCGCTGTTCCGTGACGACGAGGGGCACCTCGTCCTCGCCCAGGCGCCCAATCCCGCCATCATCGTCTTCGGTGCCGCGGTGCTGCTGCGCTGGAGCCCGTGGGACGCGCGCGACACCGAGCTGCTCTGGCTCGGCCGGGGCGCGCTGATCGCCTGGGCGGCCGATGAGCTCCTGCGCGGTGACGCGATCATCCGCCGGCTACTGGGCGCGGTCGTGCTGGCCTGGCAGCTCGTCGTGCTGGTGACCTGAGGTCAGTCCTCGATCAGGCCCTCGGCCTTCGCCTCGCGGACCAGCTTCCGGACGTTCGCGATGCGGCCGCAGTCGGCGTCGATCTGGGCGTTGCGCTCGCGGCAGAACGCCGCGCCGAGGTCACGACGGGCTCGCTCCCCGATCTCCTCGCGCGCCCCGTTGAGGATCGTCAGTTCCTCCTCGGTGAGGTGGTGGCCGACCAGGCGGGCCAGCTCCTCGACCGCGTCGTCGAACTTCTGGGTCGTCGTGCTCTTGCACTCCAGGACGGCCAGCAGGGCCTCGTGACCCTCGGCGTGCTCATGCTCCCCGTGCTCGGCCTCGTGGGCCGGTACGGCCCGGCGGCGCTCGAGCTTCGGGTAGACGTGGCGTTCCTCGGCCTCGGCGTGCGCGACATGCAGGGCCGAGAAGGCCCACCGGACGGACTCGCGGTCCGACTCTGAGCTGCGCAGCTGCCGCAGGAGGTCCTCGAAGCGGCGGTGGTCGGCGAGGATCAGGTCGACGACGTCACCGGAGAGGGGCCGCCCGAGGTCGATCGCTGTGGTGGGATCCATACCCCGTTCCTATCGAACCCGGCGACATCCGGCCATTCGAGGTGGCTCGATGCCATGATCTGACCATGTGGTCCAACCTGTCGGCCCATCCGCGCCGCGCGCGGCTGGTGGTCGGCCTCTTCATCCTGCAGTTCGGTGTCGTCGCGCTGATGGCTCCCGCCGCCGGCCGGATGGGCCAGCGTGGCGTCAGCGTCCTCGACCTGCAGTTCATGCGGACTCCGGCGAAGGCCGCCGAGTACGTCGCGACGCTTGGGCCCGACGGCGTCGACGCGGCCCGGCTGGGCCTGTACCTGGACTTCCCCTACCTCGTCCTCTACGCCCTCGCCCTCAGCGCACTCTGCGTCCTGCTTGCAGCCAAGGCGGCCGAGCGCGGGCGCGAGAGCCTGGCCGCCGCCGGTCGTACGGTCGCCTGGTTCGCTCCGGTCGCGGCCGGCTGCGACGCCGTCGAGGACATCGCGATCCTGGTGGTGCTCGGCGGGAACGTCGAGCAGCCGTGGCCGGCCATCGCCTTCGGGTTCGCGTCGGTGAAGTGGGCGCTGCTCGCGGTCGTGATCGGGTACGTGATCATCGCCCTCGCGCTGGCGGTGCGGCGCCGAGTCCCGAACGAGGCCCCGGCCACCGAGGAGTAGCGGCTGTTCAGGCCTCCAGGCGCGCCTTCAGCCCGTCCAGCTCGGTCCAGAGCGTGGTCGGCAGCGTGTCGCCGAACCGCTCGAACCACTCGTTGATCTGCGGGAGCTCGGCCTTCCACTCCTCGATGTCGACCGCCAGCGCGGCCTCGAGCTGGCCGCGGCTGATGTCGAGGCCCTCGGTGTCGATCGCGTCCGGCGACGGAACGAGGCCGATCGGCGTCTCGTTGGCCTCGACCTTGCCCTCGACCCGTTCGATGACGTACTTGAGGATGCGGCTGTTCTCGCCGAAGCCCGGCCACAGGAAGCCGCCGTCGTCGTCGCGGCGGAACCAGTTGACGTAGAAGATCTTCGGGAACTTGGACTCGTCGTTGTTCTTGGCCATCGAGATCCAGTGGCTGAAATAGTCGCCGGCGTCGTAACCGATGAAGGGCAGCATCGCCATCGGGTCGCGTCGGACGACACCCACCTCCCCGACGGCCGCGGCCGTGGTCTCCGACGACAGCGTGGCGCCCATGAAGGTGCCGTGGGTCCAGTCCCGCGCCTCGGTGACCAGCGGGATGGTCGTCTTGCGACGGCCGCCGAACAGGATCGCGTCGAGCGGGACGCCGTTCGGGTCGTCGTACTCCGGCGCGATGACCGGGCACTGCTTGATCGGGGTGCAGAACCGGCTGTTCGGGTGGCTGGACAGCTCGGTGCTGTCCGGCGTCCAGTCGCGGCCCTTCCAGTCGGTGAGGTGGGCCGGCGGCTCTTCGGTCATGCCCTCCCACCAGATGTCGCCGTCGTCGGTGAGGGCGACGTTGGTGAAGACCGAGTTGCCCTGCTCGATGGTGCGCATCGCGTTGGCGTTGGTGCTCCAGCCGGTACCCGGCGCGACGCCGAACAGGCCGAACTCGGGGTTGACGGCGTAGAGCCGGCCGTCGGCGCCGACGCGGATCCAGGCGATGTCGTCGCCGATCGTCTCGGCCTTCCAGCCCGGGATCGTCGGCTCGACCATCGCGAGGTTCGTCTTGCCGCAGGCGCTCGGGAAGGCGGCGGCGACGTACTTGACGTCGCCCTCGGGGTTGGTGAGCTTGAGGATGAGCATGTGCTCGGCCATCCAGCCCTCGTCGCGGCCCATCGCCGACGCGATGCGCAGCGAGTAGCACTTCTTGCCGAGCAGGGCGTTGCCGCCGTAGCCGGATCCGAACGACCAGATCGTCCGCTCTTCCGGGAACTGCACGATGTACTTGGTGTCGTTGCACGGCCACGGCACGTCGTCCTGGCCGGGCTCGAGCGGGGCGCCGATGGAGTGCAGCGCCGGGACGTAGTCGGCGGTGGTCGCCTCGATCTTCGCCAGGACCTCGCGGCCGACCCGGGCCATGACGGTCATCGACGCGACGACGTAGCCGGAGTCGGTGATCTCGACGCCGAACATCGGGTGCTCGGACTCCAGGTGGCCCATCACGAACGGGATGACGAACATCGTGCGGCCACGCATGCAGCCGTCGTACAGCCCCCGCATGAGGTCCTTCATCTCCGCCGGCGCCATCCAGTTGTTGGTGGGGCCGGCGTCCGCCTCGTCGACGGAGCAGATGAAGGTGCGGTCCTCGACCCGGGCGACGTCGGAGGGATCGGAAGCGCAGTAGAAGGAGTTCGGCTTCTTCGACTCATCGAGGCGGACGAAGGTGCCCGTCGCCACCAGCTCGTCGGTGATCTGGGTCCACTCCTGCGGCGTGCCCTCGATCCACTGGATCCGATCGGGCTTCGTGAGGGCGGCCACCTCATCGACCCAGGACTGCAGCCGCTGGTGGGTCGTCCGGTAGGTCGAGCTGGCAGTGGCGGTGCTGGTCGTGTCAGAGGACATCGGTGAACTTTTCCTTCTCGCGCATCGCGGGCCACGGCGATCTGGCTCGCACTCCTGGGATCGGGGGCCCAGGTAGCTGATGTGGGATGGGCCCGTCCGTGCAGGCACGAACGGTCATCCGAGAGTACGCGGTCGCCCTTCGGAGGAGGAAGCGAGGTCGCGTGGGATCGGTCACAAGCGGATGCTCGGTTTCGGTTCTGACCCCCGGTGAGGCAGGATCGTCCCATGGGGGTGCAGCTCACGTTCGCGATGTCAACGGATTCGTCCGCCTCGATGCGCGTGCAGTCGATGCTGCTGCCCTACCAGGGCCGGTTCCGCAACGAGTGGGTCGAGCAGGGCGATCACACGTACCTGATCATCCAGGTGCCCGAAGGCGGGCTCGAGGACTTCATCCACGACGTCCGCGCCTGCCACTCGACCGTCTGGCAGGTCGAACGAGGCCACCTGACCGATGTCAGCACGGTGGCCGCGACCCGTTAGACTCGACCCGGCCCTTCGAGGCCGAGCGCCCGTAGCTCAACGGATAGAGCATCTGACTACGGATCAGAAGGTTGGGGTTTCGAATACCTCCGGGCGCGCCACTCGAACTCTGACCTCCCTCTCATTCCGCAGGGATGGCATCGCCACGCCCGGCCTCCGATGTCGCGAGGCCGTCGAGCACCACGTCCAGCCCGTACTCGAACTCCGCGCCGTAGTCGTAGCCCGGCCTCATGACGTGCTCGACCGTGAACTCGACGAGGTGCGGGTAGTCGTCGGGGGAGTGCTGCGCCATCATCTGTTCGGCCACCTCCGAGACGGTCTCTGGGCCGTTGAGGGGCAAGGTCGCCTCGGAAAGGGCGAATCCATAGACGAACGCGTCGATCAGGGCGAACGCATGAGCGGTCATCTTCACGGAGAATCCGGCTTTCCGGAGAGTGCCGATGACGGCGTCGTGGTGCTTCAGCGTCGCCGGGCCGGGACTGGTGCGTGTCTCCACCAGGCCGATCGCCCACGGATGACGCCGCATGGCCGCACGGGCCGAGGATGCTCGCTTTCGCATTTCCACGTGCCAGTCGCCGCCGATCTCGGGCAGGTCGATCTCGCTGAACACGAGGTCGACGATGCCGTCGAGGATCTCCTCCTTGTTGGCGACGTGGTGGTACACCGACATCGGCTTGACCCCGAGCTCGGCGGCCAGCGACCGGATCGTCAAGGCCGCGATCCCGCCTTCGTCGGCTACCGCGACGGCGCCGCTCAACACGCGTTCTCGGTTGAGCCGGCCGCGGCCGCTGTCGCTGTCACGTGCGGGCATCGGTCCTCCATAGTCACTTCGGGCCATAGGCGGTTCGTACTATGTACGGTACCGTACCCGTACTAAGTACGACAACGCCAACTGAACGGATCGACCATGAACCGCACCACCCCCACCATCGATGCGGGCCAACCGGCAGCAGCCGACGCCACGATGGAGGCCATCGTCCAGGACGCGTACGGCACCGTCGACGTTCTTCGCCCAGCTCGCATCAGCCGGCCTGAGATCGCAGGCGACGAGGTGCTCGTCCGCGTACACGCTGCCGGTCTCGACCGCGGCACCTGGCACATGATGACCGGGCGACCGTACCTCCTGCGCATCATCGGGTTCGGGTTCCACCGGCCGAAGAACCGCGTGCCCGGTATCGACGTCGCCGGCACCGTCGTAGCGATCGGGTCGGAGGTCACCCGTCTCGCGGTCGGCGACCAGGTGTACGGGAACGCGAAAGGGTCCTTCGCCGGTTACGCCGCGGCCTTGGAGCGGAAGCTCGCTGTAAAGCCGGCAAACCTGACCTTCGAGCAGGCCGCGGTCGTCCCGGTGTCGGCCAGCACCGCACTTCAGGCCCTCGACGCCGGCAAGGTTCAGGCCGGTCAAAGGGTCTTGGTGCTTGGCGCATCCGGGGGGGTCGGCACCTACGCAGTGCAGTTGGCCAAAGCGCTCGGAGCGGAAGTCACCGGCGTGAGCAGCACCGCGAAGCTCGACCTGGTCCGGTCCCTCGGCGCTGACCACGTCCTCGACTACACCCGCGACGACTTCGCCGACGGCGTGCACCAGTACGACCTGATCATCGACATTGGAGGCAACCCGTCGCTGTCCCGGCTGCGTCGGGCCCTGACACCCCGGGGTTCAGCGGTCATCGTCGGCGGCGAAGAGGGTGGCAACGTCACCGGCGGCTTCGGGCGGAGCCTGAGGGCGCCCATCGTCTCCCTGTTCGTGCGCCAACGGCTGGTCATGCTCGCGTCCAAAGAGGATGGCAGCTTTTTCGAACGACTCACACCTTTCATCGAGGCGGGTCAGGTGACACCGAGTATCGACCGGGCGTTCCCGCTCGGCGAGGTCCAGGACGCGATGGGTCACCTCATTGCCGGCAACGTGCGCGGCAAGGTCGCGATCACGGTCCGCGCCGATGAAGGAACCTCATGACCACCACGCGAACCACGACCAAGACCCAGGGACCGATAACCGAAGCATCTCGCCGCGCGGGATCTTTGTCGCAGTGGGCATCCTGCTGATGAATCAAGTACTGCAGGAAGTGAGTCGGCGACGCCGCGCGTAGCCGTCTTCAGTGCAGCGAGACGCGTCGACCGCTCACCGAGCGAGGCGTCAGCCTGATGATCAGGGAGCGGTCGCCGGGCGCCCATGGACCCAGACGACTGGTGCTCGCCAGGGCACGCTCGCCTTCCAGGGTTCCAGCCATGGTCGTCGAGCCCTTGATGAGCACGTTCCATCCAGCTTGGTTCAGGTCGTCGTGGTAGTCGATCTCGAACGCGACCTCGTCGCGCCCGTCGGCGAGCTCGGCGATCGTGGAGCCGGGCTCGGTACGGACGTAGATCCGCTCGTCGTGCACGAGAAAGTTGACCGGCAGGATCACGACGCCGTCATCGGAGGCGAAGGCGAGGCGCCCCACGGTTGTCGTGTCCAGGAGCTCCCAGCACTCGGCTTCGGCGATCGACACCAGCTTGCCGCGGCGCGTTGGCGCGGAGGATGAGTAGGCCATGCATCGATGATCCACCCCGGCTCTCGCCCCATCCATGGTCAAAAGTCCCGACACCGATCGGACCATCGGCCTCGGCGATCGGTGCGGTTCGCCCCTGCACCGCGTTGCTGATCTCGCAGGACGATGTGTCCATCGACCTTGGAGGATCCATGACACCGAATCTGACCGTCACGACGGCTCTGCCCCCTCGGGGGCGCGACGAGGCCGTCCTCCGGGTCGCCGCGCGATACGCACCCAGCACGCTGCGCATCGTCGCGAACGTCCCGGTGCCGAACTTCCGTCAACCGGCGGCCCTCCACCGGTTTCTGCTTCGCCGCGACCGAGCGCTGGAGCGCCTGGACCGGGCCGCCTCACTGGCGCGCACCTTGGTGGGTCCAGACACGACGATCGAGACCGAGCTCGTGCGGGGGCGGCTCGCCGACCACCTCGCGAGTGGCGTGGACGAGGCCAGGGTGTTGGTGGTTCCGCAAGAGCGAACGGCGAGAACCCCGATGCAGACGATGCACACGCACGACGGCCGGCTGGTGGTCGCTGTCGCTGAACAACAGATGATGGTGGGCTGATGCCGGGGGCCGTCACCCATTGCTCCCCTGTGGCACCACGTTGATACTCGACTTGTGATCCGACGTGACAAGGTGCCGCGATGACGATCCGCGTCTTCCTGCTCGACGACCACGAAGTGGTGCGCGTGGGACTCCGTGAGTTGTTGCAGAGTGAGGGCGACATCGAGGTGGTGGGCGACGTCGGCACCGCTCGCGCCGCCTTGGCGAGGATCCCCGCGCTCAAGCCGGATGTGGCCATTCTCGACGCCCGCCTGCCCGACGGGAGCGGTATCGAAGTCTGTCGAGACGTCCGTTCTGCACTGCCGTCCGTGCGTGCCATCATCCTGACCTCCTACGACGACGACGAGGCGCTGTTCGCGGCGATCATGGCCGGAGCGGCCGGCTACGTCCTCAAGCAGGTGTCGGGCAACGACTTGCTGCAGGCGGTGCGCCACGTCGCCGGTGGCGGTTCGCTGCTCGATCCGAGCGTGACGGAACGCGTGATGGAGCGCCTGCGAGAGGGGGCACCATCGGAACCTGAGGAGCTCAAGAGTCTGACTCCGCAAGAGCGGCGCATCCTGGAGCTGGTCGCCGAGGGTCTGACCAACCGACAGATCGGAGAGCGACTCTCCTTGGCCGAGAAGACCGTGAAGAACTACATGTCCACCGTGCTCGCCAAGCTGGGCCTGGAGAGCCGGACCCAGGCAGCGGTGCTGGCCACCCGATTGATGTCGGATGAGGACAAGCGCTGATCGTCAGCTGGGCACGGCCCACTCGAGCCGAGTGCCCGCCGGGGTCCGCTGAGTCACCGCGAACCTCCCCCGCGAGCGTCCGCACGATCGCGCAAGTTGCGTAGGCCGCTCAGCCGTGGCGATTCGCCCGGACCTTTCCCGTCGTCGACGACCAACACCGCGATCTCGCCGGCGAAGGCGGACACCTCGACCTCGACGTGCTCTGCCTCTGAATGACGCACCACGTTGGCCAGACCCTCGTTGACCACCGCGAGCACCTCGTCGATGAGATCACCACCCACCATCAAGTCCACTGGGCCGTGGAAGGTGGTGGTCGGACGATGCGGCAGCTGGTCCGCGACCCGATCGACGGTTTCGAGCACTCGAGAACGCAGGCTCACCGTCGTGGCGTCCGGCGCTTGATCCAGCGCGAAGATGCTCTGCCGGATCTGTGCGATCGCGCCGTCGATCTCGGCGATCGAGGACGTGATGCGCCCGGCGGCAGCTTGGTCGACGGAGGTCGCTGTCGCCTGGAGTCCCAGCCCAGCAGCGAAGAGACGCTGGATGACGTGGTCGTGGAGGTCTCGAGCGATTCGGCTGCGGTCTTCCATCAAGGCCACTTTGCGGTAGGCGGCCCTCGACTCTCGGCGTTCGAGTGCCACCCCCACATGGCCCGCGAACGAGATGCCCATTTCCAGGTCGCGGTCCGTGTACGGCGGTCGGCCGCGTTTCCGGTTGATGCTGAGCGCACCCCCACGTTCATCGGCGGTGGGAAACGGAACGACCATCGCACTGCCCAGGTCGAAGCTTTCCTGGAGTGCGCCACGGACGCTCGCCTCGGTGACGAGCAACGGATCTCCCGTGCGTATCGCCTCAGCGGCCACGGTGCCTTCGATGGGAAGTCGCGCGGCCGCGATGGCATCGGCACCCTCGCCCGCCGCGCGCTGGACGATCACCTCGTGCCTGGCGGGATCGATGAGCAGAATGGCGACGAGATCCGCATCGGCAAGGTCTCGAATCTCTTCGAGAAAGTGAATCAGCGGGTCCTCACCGTCGTCGGTCAGGAGCGTGCGCGACAGGTCGGCGAGGGTCCTCGCCCAGCGCTCCCTGAAGGCTGAGTCCTCGAAGAGTCGTGCGTTGTTGATCGCCACCCCAGCCGTCGCCGCAAGAGCTTGGGCGAGCGCCTCGTCGTCGGCCGAGAACTCACCGTTGACGCTGTCAGTGAGATACAGGTTCCCGTAGACCTCGTCGCGCACGCGGATGGGTACGCCGAGGAAGCTCTCCATCGGGGGATGGTGATCAGGAAAGCCGCTCGACCGGGCATCGTCACCGATCCGACCGAGCCGCACCGGCTGCGGGTCGTCGATCAGAACCCCGAGCAGACCCTTTCCCTCCGGCAGGTTTCCGATCTGGTCGGCGATGGCGGTGTCCATTCCCACATGGATGAACTGCTCGAGCCGGCGACCCTCCGAACCGATGACACCCATGGCTGCGTAGCGGGCCCCGATGAGGTCTGCGCCCGTCTCGACGATCTGCCTGAGCACCGTGGGGAGGTCGAGGCTGCTGGTCAACACCTGCCCGACTCGGAACAAGTCTCGCAAGCGACGCTGGGATCTCATCATCGCGTCAGCGCGCTCCACGAGCTGGGCCAGCATCGCCTCGAACTCGAGCTGCGGCGCAGCGGGCATGGGATGTTCGGTCATGGCGACTCGTGAGTCAGGCTACGCCTGCCTTGGGCCATGTCGATCCGGAATTCGCCGGCTTCACCGCCGCCTCGGTCGCCTTCTACTCCGAGTCGTCGAGCGCTTGAGCAGCATGCTCCGCGCGAGGTGATGGAGCCGACCGCGCTCCAGCGCCGTGAGCGATGACCACGGAACACGGTTCGACCGCTTGCGGGGTTTCTTGGTCTGCGCGCGCACGATCCCTCCTTCGTCGGTGTCCGCCATCCTGCTCCGGTCCCACCGCCTCCGCGACGGGCCAAGGTCGTGAAGCGCGCGGGACCTAAGTCCTCGACAGAGCGGTCGTGCGGCCGTGTCTTGGAGGAGCAGTCCCGACGGATGGTGGAGCAACCACCAACCCGGAGCGTCCATGACCCCCATCCTTCGAGACGAGGCTTCACCATGACCTTTCTGGATTCAACGCTGAGTACGCCGGTCTCCCACTGCGGTCTGGGCCTGGGCGGGCGGAGCATCACCAAGGAGCTCGATCTCACCGTCGACGACTGGTACGGGCTGCTTCGCCTCACCGAGGACCTGAAGACCGCGAAGAAGGCCCACGATGAGACCCAACGCCTGCGCGGGCGCAACCTCGCCCTGGTGTTCGCCAAGAACTCGACCCGGACTCGATGCGCGTTCGAGGTGGCCGCCCATGACCAGGGTGCCCACGTCACCTACCTCGACCCCGACGATTCACAGCTCGGGCACAAGGAGTCGGTGAAGGACACCGGCCGAGTGCTCGGCCGGATGTTCGACGGCATCGAGTACCGCGGGTTTGCCCAGGAGAACGTCGAGGAGCTGGCTCGTTCGTCTGGCGTGCCCGTCTGGAATGGCCTGAGCGACACGTGGCACCCGACCCAGTCGCTGTGCGACGCCTTCACGATGCTGGAGCACACCGGCAAGGCTTCTGATGAGATCTCGTTCGCGTACGTCGGCGACGCCCGCAACAACGTCGCCAACTCCCTGACGGTTGCGGGCGCCATGTCCGGCATGGATGTACGCATGGTCAGCCCGGCCCAGTTGCAGCCATCCGCCGGCGTGGTCACCGCGGCGCGAGAGGTGGCTTTGCAGACCGGAGCAACCGTCATGCTCACCGCCGATCCGCGCGAAGGGCTCAAGGGTGTCGACTTCGTCTACACCGATGCCTGGGTCTCCATGGGCGAACCGAAGGCCCGGTGGGCCGAGCGGACCGAGATGTTGGCGGACTACCAGGTCAACGCCGACCTCATGGCCCTGTCCGGACGCCGCGACACCGCGTTCATGCACTGCCTGCCGGCCTTTCACGACCGCCACTCCGAGATCGGCGAGCAGCTGTTCCAGTCGACCGGCCATGAGTCGCAGGAAGTCACCGACGAGGTCTTCGAGTCCCCGCAGTCCATCGTCTTCGACCAGGCGGAGAACCGGGTGCACTCGATCAAGGCGATGCTCGTCGCCACGTTGGAACGATGATGCGCGTCGTCGTCGCGCTCGGGGGCAATGCGCTCCTCCGGGCCGAAGCACCGATGACCGTATCCGGGCAACGAGCGGCCATCGCGGCCGCCGCCGAGCCGCTGGCCAAGGCTGGCCACTGGCCACGAGCTGGTGGTGACGCACGGCAACGGGCCCCAGGTCGGACTCCTCGCCCTCCAGGCCGCGTCCTACGACCAGGTGAGCGAGTACCCGTTCGACGTCCTCGACGCCCAGACCGGCGGGATGATCGGGTATCTCCTGGAGTCGGAGCTGTCGAACCACCTCGGCGACCGCACGCCGGTGGCGGTGCTCATCACGCGGACGCTCGTCGACGCGCAGGACCCAGCCTTTGCGGAGCCGACGAAGTTCGTCGGCCCGACGTACTCGCGCAGCGAGGCTGACCGCATCGCTCGGGATCGCGGCTGGATCCTGAAGGCCGACGACGAGGTCTTCCGTCGGGTCGTGCCGTCGCCGGCACCGGTGGAGATCCTCGAGCTCGCCCCGATCCGATGGATCCTCGGGCACGGCGGCTTGGTCGTCTGCGCCGGCGGCGGAGGCGTACCCACCACGCGGGGCGCGGATGGCGCCTGCACCGGTGTGGAGGCGGTCGTCGACAAGGACCTCGCCAGTGCCATCCTGGCCCGTGATCTGCACGCCGACGCGCTGATCATCGCCACCGACGTCGACGGCGTCTACCTCGACTGGGGAACACCCGAAAGCCGCCTCATCCGCAGAGTCCACCCGGACCAGCTGGAGCCGCGCGACTTCGCTGCGGGCTCCATGGGCCCGAAGGTCGCGGCAGCCGTGCAGTTCGCCGGTGAAACCGGTGGTCGGGCCGTGATCGGGTCGCTCGACGACATCGACGGATTGCTTTCGGGCACCGCCGGTACGACGGTGAGTACGTCTTTTGCCGGCCTTTCACTCGACGAAGGAAGCCGGCCGGCATCCATACCGGGATCGCCGTCGCGGAATCTGCTGCCCACCACGACAAGGGACCAAGGGCCCGACGATCGCGTGACGTTTGATCGTGGTGCGCGAAGCGGACCGCGACGAGGCTGATGGCATGACCAGTGAAGTGCCTGCGAGTGCTCGCCCCGTCGTTGTCGGCATCAAGCGCCGTCAGCCTGAGGTGGTGCGGTACGCACTCGAAGAAGCCCGCCGACTCGACACCTACGTTCGGGTTGCTCACGTGATTCCCGGCGCCGAGCTGGTGCAGCTCAACGGGGCACCCCCAGCGTTGCTCGCCGAGACCCGGCGATTCGTCGAGAGCGAGTTCGATCGGCCGAGGGTCGACTACTTCGACTGGTGGGGTGAACCTGCCGATGTCCTCGCGGTCGAGTCGCGTGAAGCCAGCCTGCTGGTTGTCGGTGGCGACGAGATGCCGTGGATCAGCAAGATCACCGGGGGCGAGGTAGCCCGCAAGGTGTCGCTCACCGCACATGGTCCGGTCGTGGTCGTCCCGTCGACGGACTCAAATCCCGACCGCGCCGGTGGTGTCGTCGTCGCTCTCGACGGAACCGGGCCCATGTACGGCCCGCTGCTCTATGCGTTCCAGGCGGCGCACCTACGCCACGAAGCCCTGCAGATCGTCATCGCGGCCGGATCTCCCCAGGACCACGTCGGCCGGGAGGCCAGAGGCCAACGCCTCGGTGAGCTGATCGCACAAGGAGAGAAGCTCTACCCCGACGTCGTGGTCTTTCCGCCCGTGAGTGCCGACCACGGTGTCGCCGCCTGCCTGTGGGCCACCCAGCACGCTTCCCTGCTCGTCCTCGGCCGGCCGATGGACGACCACGTTCCGTGGTCACCTCTCGGCGTGGCGGGGCGGGTCCTGAGACGAGCGAAGTCACCCGTAGCCGTTGTCCCACTGAACCAAGCGGTCGCCACCGTCGGCGCCGCTCACATCAAGGAGAAGCAGTCATGAATGCCAACTTTGCCAAGTACCCCGTGGTCGCTGCGGTGAGCGGCGACCAGCCGAACATCGTCGAGTACGCGGCGCGCGAGGCCCACCGCAGGGAGACCGAGCTCGTCGTCTTCCACGTGTATGGCACCGTCATGCTGCAGGACGTGGGCGTCGTCGCGGCCGTCAGAGCAACGCGCCGAGACGATGCCCAAGCCGAGGCGGTCCTCGATCAGGCGAAGGCCGTCGTCGCCCGCATGGCCGACGCGCCGCCTACACGTTTCGTCGCCGAGGCCGGCGCGACGATCGAAGCGATCGAGCGGCAGGCGGCTCGGGCGCAACTGCTGGTTGTCGGAGCCGACGAACTGAACTGGTTCGAGCGCGTCCTCGGCGGCACCATCGCCCGCCACCTCGCCGAGCACGCCGCGTGCCCGGTCATCGTTCTGCCGCCCAGGTACGACCTGTCCATCCTGTACGGCGGAGTCGCCGTCGCCGTCGACGACGATGCCGAGGCGGCCGGCCCACTGCGGTTCGCCTTCGAGGAGGCTGCTGCCCGGCAGTCACGACTGATCGCGCTGCATGTGGTCCCAGAGGGCATCAGTCAGGCCGAGCTCGAGGCCAGCCGGGCCGGGGTCGCGGAGGTGCTTGCCGGCTGGCGAGACGAGTTCCCCGACGTGACGGTCACGCCGCGCATCGTCTTCGACAACGAGGTCGTCGACGCCGTGGCGCGAGTCTCCGAACAGTCCGAGCTGGTGGTCGTGGGTCGGCCTCGCCAGGGCTTCCTCACCGTTCACGCCGTGTCCGCGACTCTGACCGACGCAGCTCATTGCCCGTTGGCCGTGGTGGACGGGTCGTACGGCACCCGCGAGCAGCGCGCGGGCTCGGTCGAGGCAACCCACGCACACTGATCACGAAGCACGGAGGTAGGCGACGACCTGAGCTGCCACGACCGTTGCGGCGGCAAGGAGCCACCATCGTCCAAGGTCCAGGCGAATGGTCACGGCAAGAGCGACGGCTCCGCCCAGGGCGACGAGAACTGCCGCCCTCCAGGTAGGCGATTCCGGATTCGGGTGCCGCACCAGGGCCCAGGCCACCGGCAGCCAGCCGACGATCAACACCAGCATGCCGACGACGTCGGTCGGCGACGGGCCGTGATCCGCGCTGAAGGAGAAGAGCCGGGTGTCGGCATCCGGCGTGGCCAGCAGTGCGACACCCGGAATCGACCACACGACCCACCAGGCCAGCGCGAGCCCTGCCGGTGGACGGCTGACCCGTCGAGCGCCTGCGTTCACACCGCCTCCCCGTTCATCGGCTTCCGTCACTTGACACTTACGTAAGCATCTGCTTACATGATACGCATTCGCAACGACAGAGGGGATCCACTCATGAGCGATCACGCCATCGCGTTCGTCGAGGTGGTGAGCGACGGTGCCGAGCGCAGCAAGAAGTTCTACGCAGAGCTCTTCGGCTGGGAGATCGCCACCGACGAGCAGGGCTACGGGCTGGTCGACACCGGGGCCGGGGAGGATGCCGTCCATGGCGGAATCGGACCCTCCATGGCGCCCGGCGACACCGGGGTCAAGTTCTACGTGAAGACCGACGACCTCGAACAGACGGTGCGGCATGCACGCGATCTCGGCTCGCAGACGCTACTCGAACCCACGGCACTGCCCGGGAACTACGGCCGCATTGCCGTGGTGACAGACCCGGACGGAAACCCGCTGGGCCTGTGGTCATGACGGAGACCGCGACGTGACCACTGACGAGCAGAACACGACCGAGGTGCTGCAGGCGCTGGCGCAGCCTCGCCGGCGCGAGATCCTGCAGCTCCTGGTCAATGGCGAGCTCGCCGCCGGCGAGATCGCCGAGGCGTTCGACGTCTCGCGCCCGGCCGTCAGCCAGCACCTGCGGATTCTGAAGGATGCGGGCTTGGTGCAGGAGCGGCGTGCAGGCACGCGGCGGCTGTATCACCTCAACGCAGGCCCGTTGCAGGACTTGCGCCGGGACCTCGATCTGCTGTGGGGCAGCGCTCTGCACCGCGCCCGCGACCTCGTGGTGGGTGACGCCGAGACCGAGCGATCGGAGGCGGGATGACATGACCGACAACGTGGTCAGCATGAAGCGACCGCCGATCCGGCAATCCATCGTGGTGCCGAGCGGCCGGCAGCACACGTTCGGCGTCTTCACCGAGCAGCTCGCCGCCTGGTGGCCGCTCGTCCCGTTCTCCGCTGGCGGGGATCGCGTGTGCAGCGTGAACCTCGATCCGCGTCGCGGCGGCCGTGTCGTGGAAGTCTGGGATGACGGGACGGAGGTCGAGTGGGGGGAGCTGCTCGCATGGGATCCGCCGAAAGCCTTCGTGATGACGTGGAACGTGACCGGCACACCGACCGAGATCGAGCTTCAATTCACGATGATGGGCCCGGCACAGACGCGGGTGGAGCTGGAGCACCGCGGCTGGGATCGACTCACCGCCGAAGAGCTCTCCGCTGATTGCGGTGTTCCCGGCGGCTACACCGGCGGCGCCTTCACCGAGGGATGGCGCCGCATCCTCACTGCCTTCAAGGAGGCCATTGACCCATGAGCAACGTGTACCTGTATCGACTGCATGCACCGAGGCCTGACTTCTCGACGACGATGTCGGAGGACGAGGCCCAGACGATGGGACGCCATGCCGGCTTCTGGTCGGGTCTGATGGCCGAGGGCAAGGCGCTGGTGTTCGCGCCAGTGCCCGACCCCGCCGGCGACTGGGGCATGGCCATCGCCGTCGCACCGGACCTGGAGACGGTGCAGGGATTCGGTGCGGCCGATCCCGCGGTCGCTTCCGGCATGATGGACTTCAGCGTCACCGAGCTGGCCTACGCGATCACGCCGGACCGACTCGCAGCGGCCGGCAACGCTCCGAGCTGATCCAGCACGAGCTGCCTCGAGGCGACGATCAGGGCTGGCGGTACAGCTGGACCGCCGCGACGCCGGCCAGCACGCCGCCACCGAGCACCAGCACGATCCCCGGTCCGGGCATCCACCCGGCGGTACCGACGGCGCTGAGCATGCGCACCAGCTGCCAGACCGGGAGGGCGACCGCGACCGCGGCCAGGATCGCCGCCTGCAGGGCGCCGAGTCGGCGCAGCGGGAGCAGCGCGCCGCCGAGACCCAGCATCGCCGCGTAGAACGTCCACATCCCGGGGCCGCGCGCACCGGAGAGGTTCCCCATCGCGGTGCTCACCCACGGCATGAACGAACCGAACATCACCATCGCCACGGCCAAGCCGAGTCGCTTGCGCCCCGGGTGCACCGGGGTGCGGGTGGTGGTCCGGATCGACTTGCCGGTCGGTCCACTGAGAGCCATCTGCCGACCATAACCGCTGGGACCGGCCGAACGGACGCCTGCGAGGTGCCGCTCGCCGCTCATCGTCCGACGACCGGTTTCCCGAGCACGACGAACGGCAGGTGTCGCGCGACGAACGGTCGAATCGTGACGCTCCTTGCCGGCGCTGACCGAGCGGATCGACCGTTCGTCGAGAGATCCGTTCCGCTCGACGAAAGGTGTGATCCAGACCACGTTCTCGTCTTGACCAGCGGGTCCCTGATTGCTTGCCTCATTCGTGGCGGCCGACAGGCCGCACGCTTGCCGACACCGATCGGAGCAGCATCATGGATGAAGCGACGCGCCAGGAGTACTGGCGCAGGAACGTACGACTGATGACGGTACTACTCGCCATCTGGGCGCTGGTCTCCTTCGGGGCCGGAATCTTCTTCGCCGACCTGTTGAACAACATCGAGATCGCCGGCTTCCCGCTCGGCTTCTGGTTCGCGAACCAGGGTTCGATCCTCGTGTTTCTCGCGCTGATCGCCATCTATGTCTGGCGGATGGACAAGCTCGACGCGGAGTACGGCATCGAAGAGGACGCGGCGGAGGTGCACCACTCATGACCGACATCCAAGCGTGGACCCTCGTCTTCGTCGTCATCACGTTCTCGGCCTACATCTACGTCGCCTACGCGAGCCGAGTCTCCGACACCTCCGGCTTCTACGTCGCCGGCGGCGGCATCCCTGCTCCGGCCAACGGCGCTGCCATTGCTGCCGACTGGATGAGCGCGGCCTCGTTCATCTCCATGGCCGGCCTGATCGCGCTGGCCTACAACGGCTACTCCGGCACGGCCTTCCTGATGGGGTGGACCGGCGGCTACGTGCTGCTCGCGATGCTGCTGGCCCCGTACCTCCGCAAGTTCGGCAAGTACACCGTCCCGGACTTCGTCGGTGATCGCTACAACGAGACTGCGCGTCTCATCGCGGTCGTCTGTGCGATCGTCGTCTCCTTGACCTACGTGGTCGGCCAGATGGCCGGCGTCGGCGTGGTGTTCAGCCGCTTCCTGAAGGTCGACACCTCCGTCGGCGTCATGATCGGCATGGCCATCGTCTTCCTCTACGCCGTCCTCGGCGGCATGAAGGGCATCACCTGGACCCAGGTCTGCCAGTACTCCGTGCTGATCGTGGCCTACCTCATCCCGGCCGTCGCGATCTCCACGCAGCTGACCGACATCCCGCTCCCGCAGATCGGCTTCGGCCAGATCCTCGACGAGCTCGAGGTGCTGCAGGCCCAGCTCGGATTCGGGGAGTACACGTCGGCCCTCACCGGCAGTGGCCAGCTCAACATGTTCTTGTTGACGGCGACGCTGATGCTCGGCACGGCGGGCCTACCCCACGTGATCGTGCGGTTCTACACCGCGAAGAGTGTCCGAGCTGCGCGCTACTCGGCGCTGTGGGCGCTCTTCTTCATCGCCCTCCTCTACACGACCGCCCCCACGGTCGCGGCGTTCGCCAAGTTCAACATCCTCAGCGATTCCAGCTCCGGAACCCTGGCCGACCAAGGATGGTTCAACACGTGGACCGATGCGGGCCTGGTGACCGGGCTCGACGGAGGAGCGGTCACCGACGTCAACGAGAACGGTGCGATCGACTTCGCCGGCGACGCAACGAACGAGGTCCTGATCAACAACGACATCCTCGTCCTCGCCTCGCCGGAGATCGCGGGCCTGCCGGCTCCCATCGTCGGACTGGTGGCTGCCGGTGCTCTGGCCGCCGCGCTCTCGACCGCATCGGGCTTGCTGCTGGTGATCTCCTCGTCGGTCGCCAACGACGTCTACCACAAGCGGATCAACCCTCATGCCGATGAGAAGCGTCAGCTCGTGGTGGCTCGGATCTCGATGGGCATCGCGGTGCTGATCGCCGGTTGGCTCGGCATCAACCCGCCGGGATTCGCCGGGCAGGTGGTCGCGTTGGCGTTCGGGCTCGCAGCTGCCAGCTTCTTCCCGATCCTGGTGTTGGGCATCTTCTGGAAGAGGTGCACGGCGGCCGCGGCTGCTTCCGGCATGGCCGTCGGCATCGGCGTCACCATGGCGTACTTCGTCTGGACGCTGCCGAGCGAGTCCGCGCCCATCTTCCTGGGCAATGCCCCGATCCTCGACATCGCCCCGACCGGCTTCGGAGTCATCGGGATGACGCTGAACTTCATCGTCGTCATCGTGGTCTCGCAGTTCACGAAGAAGCCATCGCCGGTGATGCAGGCCCTGGTGGAGGAGGTGCGCTACCCCGGCCGGACCGACCTCGTCGCCAAGCACGCTGCCGGCGAGATCTGAGCCGACCAGCGCGGGCGCCGGCACGAAAGTTCCGGTAGCACTCCTGGTGTCGGGTGGGTGGCAGGTCTCGTGACCTGCCACCCACCCGCACGTCCTGTTCCGTCACCGCGGGTCGGCGGCTCCAGACTTATCCGGCGTCGGCGTCACCGCCGGCTTCACCATCAGCGTCGACGTCCCCCGGGTCGGGGCTGTCGGTCACTGCTGCCGGTGACGCCGTGGCGGTGCTGCCGTCGGGGATCAGACGTCGAAACCGGCGCGATCGACCTTGCGATGGAAGCGCATGCCGGCCAGACCGCCCATCATCGCGCCGACCAGGGTGGCGGCGGCGATGGCCGCGGCGGCGATGGCACCGTTGGCGGTGACGTCGCCCTCGGCCGTCGGGATGCGCGGGAAGGCGTTCAGTTCGGCCATCACGTCGTACTGGTCGCCGGCCACAGCGGCGGCGATGGCCACCGCACCGGCGATGACGACGGCCCAGACCCAGACCGCGATGCCCTGCTTCAGCCCGTTGAACCGGGCCATGCGGCCGGCGACGTAGCCGCCGCAGTAGTACGCGACGACGACGATCACGAGCAGGACGACGGCCTCGGTCAGGCCGATCGTCTCGACGACGCCGGTCTGGGCGTCGTTGCCCTGGGCGATGGCCACCGCCGCACCGCCGGCGGTGACGAGTGCGGTCAGCAGCACGGCCATGCCGGTGGCGGTGAGCCAACCGAAGAAGGCCGACCCCACCTTGACGCCACCCAGCGCCTGGCGCTCGCGTCCGACGACGCTGGAGCGGTCGAGCTCGTCGTTCTCGGACGCGGCCGCTTCGTCGTAGGCCGCGTCGTCGCGTCGGGTCAGGTCGGCATGAGCGGGCTCGTAGTCGTCGGGTGTGGCCACTCGCTCTTCGCCGGCCTCGTTCGACCCGATCGACTCGTCCGTCTTTCGTCCCCTGCGCATCGTTCGGCCTCCGTTGTCGTGGTGGGCATCTCCAACCTACGACTGCCGGCGCGGGGCGCAAATCCGGCCGTGCTGGGGTTGTTGGTCCCGGTCAGATGCCCGAGGGCGGCCACGCACCGATGATCAGGGCCATCGCGGTGATGGTGAGGAACTCGTTGAACACCGAGAGCGCGGTGATCTGCAGGCTGCGCGTGTCGAACAGGTCGTGCGCCAGCATCCGGGCGGCCGTGAACGCCAGCCACAGGATCCATCCGCTCACCAGCGCCGACACGAGGAATCCGCTGCCGTAGAACTCGTACGACAGGAACGTCACGCCGGCCAGGGCGTAGGCGGTGATGAAGGCCGCCACGATGACGATCGGGTACAGCAGCGGTGGTCCGCCGCCCTTGACCGACTCCTCGGTGTGGCCGACCAGCTCCATCCAGCGACGGCCGAAGACGGCCGGCAGGTAGAAGACGAAGCCGATCACCATGGCCGCGACCACGGCGAGGATGACGGCGACATGGTTGATCTCGGGGGTCATGGCGGGCCTCGATTCGGGGAGTTCTGTCGATTACACCAGATCATCGCCCCCCGTAGGCTCACGTCATGACTCCGTCGACGGCAGGGCCGGCCGAGGAGATCGAGGTCGACGATCGCGTCGTGCGCGTCACCAACCCCGACCGGGTCTACTTCCCCGAGCGCGGGTGGACGAAGCTCGACCTGGTCGAGTACTACCTCGCGGTGGGCGACGGCATCGTCAACGCCTTGTACGAGCGGCCGTGCATGCTGCACCGCTTCCCGAAGGGCCTCGCCGGCGACAAGGTGCACCAGAAGCGCCTTCCGGCCGGGGCGCCACCGTGGATCGAGACGGTTCGCCTGCACTTCCCGCGCTTCGACCGCACCGCCGACGAGCTCTGCGTCACCGAGCTGGCGTCGGTGATCTGGGCCGTGCAGATGTCGACGGTGGAGTTCCATCCGTGGAACAGCCGGCGAGCCGACACCGAGAAGCCGGACGAGTGGCGCATCGACCTCGATCCGGGACCGGAGTGCGACTTCGCCACCGTCCAGCGCGTCGCGCA
Organism: uncultured Actinomycetota bacterium; assembly: GCA_963695295.1. GTDB lineage: Bacteria > Actinomycetota > Actinomycetes > Propionibacteriales > Nocardioidaceae > Aeromicrobium. Next base: position 1,380,578 of record OY968771.1, read on the forward strand.
CGTGGCTCGCGAGGTGCTCGACGAGCTCGGCGCGATCGGCTGGCCGAAGACGTCCGGCGGGTCCGGGATGCACATCTATGTGCGCATCCGGCCGGATCACGAGTTCGGGCAGGTCCGTCGCGCGGCACTGGCCTTCGCGCGCGAGGTCGAGCGGCGGTCACCGGACGTCACCACGGCGTGGTGGCGCAAGGACCGGCACCCGGCCGATCTGTTCGTCGACTACAACCAGAACGCCCGCGACCACACCATCGCCGCCGCCTACTCGGTACGCGGGTTCCCGGACGGGCGCGTGTCCACCCCGATCCGCTGGGACGAGGTCGACGACGTCGACCCGCACGACTTCACCCTCCAGACCGTGCCCCCGCGATTCGCCGAGCTCGGCGACCTGCACGCCGGCATCGACGACGCCGTGTTCGACCTCGCGCCGCTGCTCGAATGGGCCGACCGCGACGACGTCGGGGAGTCGTGACCTGACGGCGACTCCGTCGTTGGGTCGGACGTGCCTGTTCTTCGGCGAAGTGGTGTCGCGGCCCTGGCCATCGTGCTGGCGAGCGCCGGTGCGGCCGTCGCAGTCCCGATTCCGGACGACCCGCTGGCGTCCGGCCCGGACTACGTCGGCAGCCCGGCCACGCCGAACCCGGTGACCGCTCCGGCTCCGCCGCAGCACCCGTTCCTGGCGCCGGACCCCGGCAACAACATCCACAACGACGCGTACATGACCGACGCCTACTCCCGACCCGGCCCACTCGGCGTACGACCGAAGGTCTCCTCCACGCTGCAGGTCGCGGAGTGCGCGAGCCTCACCTTCGACCGCCGCGGGCGACTCGAGACCGTCTGTGTGGGTTTGACGACGCCCACGCTCAAGCTGTTCGACCCGACGACGCTGGAGCAGATCGCGTCGTACCAGCTGCCGAACCGGCGGCTCGGCCTCAACGTGTTCAGCGACTTCTCCGGCGGCGGCTACTTCTACCTCGACCACGAGGATCGTGCGGTCATCCCCACCGGCGACAACCACATCAAGGTGGTGGGACAGAACGCCGCCGGCGACGGCTTCGTGCTGGTCCGCGACCACGACCTGACGACGGCGATGGAATCGGACGACAAGATCGTCTCGACGCTTCCGGCCTGGAGCGGCGAGCTCGTCTTCGTGACGGAGCGGGGTGTGATCGGCGCGATCGACCGCGACACCGGCGCCATCTCGGTGCTGCCGCTCGGGGAGACGATCACCAACTCCTTCGCGGTCGATGAGACCGGTGGCATCTACGTCGTCACGACGAAGGCGCTCTACCGCCTCGACCTCTCCGCGGCGGGGGCTCCGGAGGTGACGTGGCGCGAGGAGTACGCGAACGTCGGCGTCACCAAGCCCGGTCAGACCTCGCCCGGCTCGGGCACGACGCCGACGCTCGTCAACCAGGACTGGGTGGCCATCACCGACAACGCCGACCCCATGAACGTCGTGGTCTACCGGCGCGGCGCCGGGGTGAGCGGCGAGCGGGAGGTCTGCAGCGTTCCGGTGTTCGAGAAGGGCGCCAGCGCCACGGACAACTCCCTCATCGCCGCCGATCGCGCGCTCGTCGTGACGAACAACTTCGGTTACAACGGTCCGGCCCAGACGACCGCCGGCCAGGTCACGGCGCCCGGAGTCGATCGGGTCGACATCGACGCCGACGGCAACGGCTGCAGTGTCGTCTGGCAGAACCGGACCGAGCGGTCGCCGTCCGCGGTGCCGAAGATGTCACTGGCCAACGGCCTGGTCTACATCGTCAGCCGGGAGAAGAAGGACTGGTCCGACGCCTGGTACCTGAACGCCCTCGACTTCCGCACCGGCGAGTCGGTGTTCAAGCAGCGCTACGGATCGGGGTTCGGCCACAACGTCAACTACGCCCCGATCAGCCTCGGCCCCGACGGCGTCGCGTACATCGGCGTGCTCGGCGGGCTCATGCGCATCGCCGACTCCGGCTGACGCTCAGGCGCCGTCGGCCTGGAGCGCCTCGGCGGCCTTGGCGATGTTGCGCTGCATGCCGCCGAACACGATGCCGTGGAACGGCAGCACCGACCACCAGTAGACGTGGCCGAGGAGGCCGTGCGGGTGGAAGAGGGCTCGGTGGTGGAGGGTCGTCGTGCCACCGTCGGTCGAGCCGACCTGCAGCTCGAGCCAGGCGAGACCCGGCACCTTCATCTCCGCTCGGAGCCGGAGGAACTTGTGGTCATCGGTGGCCTCCACGCGCCAGAAGTCCACGGCGTCGCCCACGACGAGCTCGCGCTCGTTCCGCCGCCCCCGACGGAGCCCCGGACCACCGGCCATCCGGTCGAGCAGCCCCCGCACCCACCAGGCCAGTCCCCACGAGTACCAGCCGTTGCGGCCGCCGATGCCTTCGATGATCGACCAGAGGGCCTCCGGGGAGGCGTTCACCTCGCGCGTTCGCGAGTCCGTGTACAAGCGAGCCGCCGGCCCAGTCCGGATCCGACGGGAGGGGCTCGGCGGGAGCCCCCGGCGTCGAGGCCGACGACCACCGGGTGGGGACGTCGAGGTTCCTGATCCGGCTGAGCGCGAGCTCGACCGACCGCTCGTAGCCGATGAGCCCGTCCGGCGGGTCGGGCACGTAGCGCTCGATGTCGTGGTCGGCGGCCACGACGGTGTTGCGGAGGGACTCCACCAAGGGGCGGGCGAGACCCGCGGGCACCGGCGTGATCAGGCCGACCCAGTGGCTGGACAGCCACGGCGAGAGCACCGGCACCGGCAGCACGCGACGCCGCGGCAGCTCGGCCACCGTGGCGTAGCCCTGCATCATCTCCAGGTAGGTGAGGACGTCCGGACCCCCGATGTCGAAGCGTCGGTTCACCTCGGCGGGGAGGTCGGCACACCCGACGAGGTAGCGCAGCACGTCGCGCACGGCGATCGGCTGGATGCGCGAGTGCACCCACTGCGGCGTCACCATCATGGGCAGCCGCTCGGTGAGGTAGCGCAGCATCTCGAACGATGCGGACCCCGACCCGATCACCACGCCGGCCTGCAGTACCGCGGTCGGGACGCCGGAGGCGAGGAGGACGTCCCCCACCTCCTTGCGCGAGCGAAGGTGCTCGGAGAGCTCCTCGCCCTCGGGAACCATGCCACCGAGGTAGATGATCCGCTTCACCCCGGCTGCGGCCGCTGCGGTGGCGAACGTCGCGGCGATGTCGCGCTCGGTCTGCGCGAAGTCGCCGCCGGTGCCGATCGAGTGCAGCAGGTAGTACAGGACGTCGACGTCGTCCATCGCCGCCCGGACGTCATCGGCCGAGCCGGCGTCGCCGACGGCGATCTCGACGTCATCCGCCCAGTGACGGGCCCGGGCCTTGCCCTCGTCGCGCACGAGGACGCGGACGTCGTGACCCGCGTCGAGCAGCTCGGGCACCAGCCGGCCGCCGACGTATCCGGTCGCACCGGTCACCAGACTTCGTGTCATGCATCCAGTGTCGTGCCCCGTCAAGGCTGCGCAGGTCAACCGTCGTCCGACGCCCTCGAATCGGACCGGGTGGCGGCCGCTGCGATCAGGGCGGTGAACAGTCCGGCGTCGGGCTGGGTCTCCGGGTGCCACTGGACGGCGAGCCAGAACGGACGGCTCGGATGCTCGATCGCCTCCAGGGTGCCGTCGTCGGCGTGGGCGGCGGGGACGAGGCCGGGATGGTCGAGGACGGACTGGTGGTGGTGGCACCGCACCGTGGGACCGATGCGGAGGATCTTCTCCAGCCGGGTCCCCTCGACCAGGTCGATCGCCACGTCTCCGTAGACGCCGCTGCCGGCACCGTGGTTCTCGTGGCCGACGGTGTCGGGGAGGTGCTGGTCGAGATGGCCACCGGCGTGGACCGCCATCACCTGCATGCCGCGGCAGATGCCGAGCACCGGAACGTCTGCCTCGGCTGCGGCATCGAGGAGCGCGAGCTCCCAGGCGTCGCGGTCCTCGCGCCAGTTCGCGGTGCGCTCGTGCGGCACCTCGGTGTAGCGCCGGGGGTCGACGTCGGCGCCGCCGGCGATCACCAGGGCGTCCAGCCGCGCGACGACGTCGTACGCGTCGTCGGCCGGCTCGTCGGTGGGGGGCAGCAGCGCGGCGATGCCGCCGGCGACGTCGATGGAACGCGCATACTCGGCATGCAGGACGTCGGCCTCCTGGTCCCAGACGCCCCATCGCGAGTGCTCGCGGTAGGTCGTGACGCCGATCAGCGGCTTCATCAGAGCGGGGTGACGTACGCGCCGGAGATGCCGCCGTCGACGAGGAACGTCGAGGCGGTGATGAAGCTCGACTCATCGGAGGCGAGGAACAGCACGGCGTCGGCCATCTCCTCCGGCTCGCCGAACCGCCCCATCGGCACGTGGACGAGCCGCCGCGCGGCCCGCTCGGGATCGCTGGCGAAGAGCTCACGGAGGAGCGGGGTGTTGACCGGCCCGGGACACAGGGCGTTCACCCGCACGCCGTCGCGCGCGAACTGCACGCCGAGCTCGCGCGACATCGACAGCACCCCGCCCTTCGACGCCGAGTAGGAGATCTGCGACGTGGCCGCGCCCAGCACCGCCACGAACGACGCGGTGTTGATGATCGACCCCTTCTTCTGGTCGAGCATGTATGGCAGCGCCGCCTTGCAGCAGAGGTAGACGCTGGTGAGGTTGACCTCCTGCACCCGGCGCCAGGCCTCCAGGTCGGTGGTGAGGATCGAGTCGTCGTCCGGCGGTGAGATGCCGGCATTGTTGAAGGCCACGTCGACCGACCCGTACGTCGTCTTGGCGGCCGCGAACAGTGCGTCGACCTGCTCCTTGTCGGTGACGTCGGTGTGGAGGTAGGTGCCACCGACCTCGTCGGCCACCCCCGGGCCACGGGCGTCGTCGAGGTCGCCGATGACGACCCGCGCACCCTCCTCGGCGAACCGGCGCACCGTCGCGAGCCCGATGCCCGAGCAGCCGCCAGTGACGACGGCGACCTTGCCGTCCAGTCGTCCGGTCATGCGCCCTGTCCTTCGCTGGAGATGAAGATGTTCTTGACGTCGGTGAACGCGTGCGGCGCGTCCGGCCCCAGCTCGCGGCCGAGCCCGGACTGCTTGAAACCGCCGAACGGCGTCCAGTAGCGCACCGACGAGTGCGAGTTGACGCTCAGGTTGCCGGCCTCGACGCCACGCGAGACGCGGAGAGCCCGACCCAGGTCACGCGTGTAGATGGAGCCGGACAGGCCGAACTCGGTGTCGTTGGCGAGCTCGACCGCCTCGGCCTCGTCGCGGAACGGCATCACCGCCACGACCGGACCGAAGACCTCCTCACGCCAGATCCGCTGGTCGGGCGAGTCGGCCAGCACCACGGTCGGCGCGAACCAGAAGCCACTCCCGGACGGTGCGCTGCCGGTGAAGGCGACGTCGACCTCGTCGATGAAGCCCTGCACCGTGGTGCGCTGCTGAGCGGAGATCAGGGGTCCCATCTCGCTGGAGTGGTCGGCGGGGTCGATCACCTTGATGCCCTGCACGGCCGGCTCCAGCAGCGACAAGAACTCCTCGTACGCCGACTGCTCGATGAGGATGCGTGATCGGGCGCAGCAGTCCTGGCCGGCGTTGTCGAAGACGGCCATCGGTGCGGCGGCGGCCGCCTGGGCGAGGTCGGCGTCGGCGAAGACGATGTTCGCGCTCTTGCCGCCGAGCTCCAGCGTCACCCGTTTCACCTGGTCGGCGCAGCCGGCCATGATGCGCTTGCCCACCTCGGTCGAACCGGTGAAGCAGACCTTGCGGACCGCCGGGTGGGTGACGAATCGCTCGCCGACCACCGAGCCCTTGCCCGGGATCACGGTGAAGACACCCTCCGGAAGGCCGGCCTCCCGGCCGAGCTCCCCGAGACGGATCGCCGTCAGCGGCGTGAGCTCGGCCGGCTTGAGGACGACCGTGTTGCCGGCAGCGAGCGCCGGCCCGAAGCCCCATCCGGCGATCGGCATCGGGAAGTTCCACGGGACGATGATGCCGACGACCCCGAGCGGCTCGTGGACGGTGATGTTGATGCCGCCGGGGACGGGGATCTGCAGCCCGGTCATCCGCTCCGGGGCCGCCGAGTAGTAGGTGAGGACGTCGCGGACGTTGCCCGCCTCCCAGGTGGCGTTGCCCCACGTGTGGCCGGAGTTGCGCACCTCCAGCTCGGCGAGCTCGTCGAGGTGGTCGTCGACCAGCGTGGCGAAGCGGCGCAGCAGCCGGGCCCGCTCGCCGGGAGCCACGTCGCGCCAGGCCGGAAAGGCGTCGGCCGCACGCTCGATCGCCGCGTCGGTCTGCTCGACGCTCGCGGAGTCAACCTCGGTGACGACGTCCTCGGTCGCGGGGTTGACGACGGTGTGAGTGCTCACGGCGTCACATCCTCTCGAAGCTGCGGTGCAGTTCCCAGTCGGTCACGGCCGCGTTGAACGAGGCCAGCTCGACGTCGGCCATGTTGGCGTAGTGGTCGACGACCTCATCGCCGAACAGCTCGCGGGCGAGGGTCGAGCCGTGCCAGGCGTCGCGCGCCTCCTGCAGCGTCGATGGCACGTGCTCCTTGTCGGACTCGTACGCGTTGCCGGCCAGGGGTTCCTCCAGCGTGAGTCCCTGCTCGATGCCGTGGAGCCCGCCGGCGAGCATGGCCCCGAGCGCGAGGTACGGGTTGACGTCCCCGCCGGGCACCCGGTTCTCCATCCGTGCGCCCGCGCCGGTGCCGACGAGACGAACCGCGCAGGTGCGGTTGTCTTCGCCCCAGGCGATCGCGGTGGGCGCGAACGATCCGGGCTGGAACCGCTTGTAGGAGTTGACGTTGGGTGCGTACATCAAGGTGAAGTCGCGCATCGTCGCCAGCACGCCGGCGATGAACTGGTCGTAGACCGGCGTGCGGCCGTCGTCCCAGAACACGGTGCTGCCGTCGGACCCGCGGAGCGAGAGATGGATGTGACACGAGCTGCCCTCGCGCTCGTTGAACTTCGCCATGAACGTGAGCGACTTGCCCTGCTGCGCCGCGATCTCCTTCGCGGAGTTCTTGTAGACGCTGTGGTTGTCGGCCGTCACCAGGGCGTCGTCGTACAGGAATCCGATCTCGTGCTGGCCGAGGTTGCATTCCCCCTTCGCGCTCTCGACCCGCATCCCGGCCGCGTACATGTGGTTGCGGATGTCGCGCAGCAGCGGCTCGACCCGGGAGGTGCCGAGGATCGAGTAGTCGACGTTGTACTGGTTGGCCGGCGTCAGGTCGCGGTAGTGGGACGTCCACGCGTCCTCGTACGTCGTGTCGAAGACGATGAACTCCAGCTCGGTGCCGGCCATCGCCACGAAGCCGGCGTCGGCCGCCTTGGCCAGCTGGGACGTCAGGATGGTGCGGGGCGCCTGGACGACCGGCCGGTGGTCGAGCCAGACGAGGTCGCACTGGATCATCGCGGTGGCCGGCAGGTGCGTCAGTCGCCGAATGGTGTCGAAGTCGAGGGCGAACTCCATGTCGCCGTAGCCCTGGTCCCAGGAGGACATCGCGTATCCGGCGACGGTGTTCATGTCGATGTCGACGCTGAGCAGGTAGTTGCAGCCCTCGGTGCCGTGCTCGACCACGACGTCGAGGAAGTAGCGCCCGTGGAAGCGCTTGCCCTGGAGTCGGCCCTGCATGTCGGTGAACGCGACGATCACCGTGTCGACCTCCCCGGCCTCGATCAGGCCCTTCAGCTCATCGATGGTGAGGAGCTGTGGATGGCGTGTGCTCATCTGCGTCCTTCTCTCTTCGGGTCGTGCGGTGCCTTCAGGGAGACGCTGACCGGGACCGGCTGCCCGGCGACGTCGACTCGGTAGTCGCCTGTCTTGACGAAGTCGGGTGTGGCCACCTGACCCTCCGGGGCCTTCACGTACGCAAGACCCACTCCGGAGCCCAGCGTCTCGCCCCAGGCGGCCGATGTCACCTGTCCCGCGGCGACACCGTCGCGCCGGAGGAGCTCGCCGCCCCAGAGCGTGGCGTCCGGATCGTCGCAGACGAAGGAGACCAGTCGTTGGCCCGGCCCGTCGGCGCGCGCCTTCTCGACCGCACTGCGGCCCAGGAAGTCGGTGTCGGTCTTCAGCTTGCAGACGAACAGCAGGCCGGCCTCGACCGGGTTGTACTCGGGGGTGAGCTCGCGTCCGAACGCTCGGTAGCCCATCTCGAGCCGGAGCGACTCGATCGCGTAGTAGCCGGCGTTGACGATGCCCAGATCGCGTCCGGCCCGCATCAGCTCGTCGTACACCGAGACGGCGTCCGCCACGGGGACGTACAGCTCCCAGCCCAGCTCGCCGACATACGTGATGCGGGTCGCGCGAACGCGTCGAGCCCGCGAGGTCGATCACGCGACTGGTGCCGAACGGGAAGCCGGACTCGGAGACGTCGGCCGCGGTGAGGAGGGTCACCAGCTCGCGCGATCTCGGACCCATCACGCCGAGGACGGCGAAGTCGTCCGTGACGTCGGAGATGTCGGCCCGAAGCCCGGCCGGGACGTGGCGCCGGATCCAGTCCTGGTCGCGTTCGGTCGTGGCCGAGCTGCTGACCAGGAAGAACTCGTCCTCGTCCACGCGGGTGACGGTGAGGTCGGACTCGTACGTGCCTCGCTCGTTGAGCAGCGCGGTGTACACGGTGCGCCCGGGCTCGACGGCGACGTCGTTCGTGCAGATCCACTGCAGCACGCCCTCGGCCTCCGGCCCACTGACCACGTACTTGGAGAACGACGTCTGGTCGAACACGGCGACCGCCTCGCGGGTGGCCCGGTGCTCGGCCGCGGTCCACGGGTGCCAGTTCTGGCGTCCCCACGCGTACTCGATCGCCGGGTCGGCACCGGCCGGGGCGAAGAAGTTGGCCCGCTCCCAGCCCATCTTGCTGCCGAACCCGGCGTTGGCGTCGGCCAGCCGGTCGTACACCGGCGATCGGCGCAGCGGCCGGGCCGTCTCGAGCTCGCGGTTCGGCCACGGGATCGCGTAGTGGAGGCCGAGGACCTCGCCGACCCGCGCGCGCAACCAGGCGGGGTCGCCGTGGAAGCGGGCGAAGCGCCGGATGTCGACGGCGAGCAGGTCGGTCGTCGGCTCGCCCTCGACGATCCACTCGGCCAGTGCGCGTCCGGCACCGCCGGCCGTGGCGATCCCGACCGAGTTGAACCCGGCGCCGACGAAGAATCCCCGCACTCCCGGTGCCTCGCCGAGGATGAACTGGTTGTCCGGGGTGAAGCTCTCCGGCCCGTTGTAGAACTTGCGGATGCCGGTCTCCTGCAGCACCGGAACCCGTTCGAGCGCACTGTTCATGAGGACGGAGAAGTGGTCCCAGTCCTCGTCGAGCAGCTGGAACTGGAACGGGTCCGGGATCTGGTCCGGCGCCACCCACGGCTTGGCCTCGGGCTCGAACCCGCCGACGACGAGGCCGCCGACCTCCTCCTTGAGGTAGGTGTAGCCGTCCGGGTCGCGCAGGATCGGCAGGTCCGGGTGCACGCCCTCGATCTGGTCGGTGACGACGTAGAAGTGCTCGGCGGAGTGCAAGGGGACGGTGACGTCGATCCGCGCGGCCAACGCGTTCGCCCACTGGCCGGCGCAGTTGACGACGATCTCGGCCTCGACGTCGCCGTGACTCGTGGACACGCCGACGACCGCATCGTCCTCGGTGAGGACGTCGAAGACCTGCACGTGCTCGACGACGCGCGCGCCGCGCCGGCGCGCCCCCTTGGCCAGCGCCATGGTGAGGTCCGTCGGGTTGGCCTTGCCGTCACCGGGAAGCCAGATCGCGCCGACGAGGTCGTCCGTCGTCATCAGCGGCCAGCGCTCGCCGGCCTGCTCGGCCGTGAGGATCTCGCACTCCAGGTCGAACGCCTCGGCCGTGGCGGCGGTGCGGCGCAGCTGGATCATCCGGTCCTCGGTGCGCGCCACCGTGACGCCGCCGCAGCGCTTGAACCCTGCACTCAACCCGGTCTCGTCCTCGAGTCGGGAGTAGAGGTCGGTCGAGTACTGCACCAGTCGGGTGCCGCTCTCGGTGGCCCGCAGCTGGCCGACCAGCCCGGCGGCGTGCCACGTCGTGCCGCAGGACAGCTCGCCCTGCTCGATGAGCAGGACGTCGCTCTCGCCCGCCAACGTCAGGTGATAGGCGACGCTGGCGCCGATGACGCCGCCACCGACGACCACGATCCGGGCGCGGTCCGGGAGGTCGGTCATGGCCGGGTCCCGGCGGCCGCCTCGAGCCAGGCGGTGAAGTGCGGCGAGCCGAAGTCCGCCGCCGCCGCTTCGTACCGCTCCTGGCCCCAGCCGAGGAAGTCGTAGTCGTGGTCAGAGCTCCCGGCCTGGATGTAGCCCCACAGCGACCAGCCGTAGCGCGAGACCGTGGCCTGCAGCCGGGTCCGCGCGATCGTCTCCGCCGAGTGGTGCCCGACGTACGCGGTGACCAGCTCGTCGAGGTGGTCGTCGTCGAGGCCGCACTCGGTCCAGGTGTTGCCGAGCTCGAAGCAGGGGTCGTTGTTGCCGGAGTACTCGTAGTCGATCAGCCAGAGCTTCTCTCCGTCGTCGACGAAGTTGCCCGCCAGCAGGTCGTTGTTGCACGGCACGGTGGGCCCGGCGTTCACGGCGAGCGCGGCGCGGATCTGCTGGAACTGCGGGTCGAAGTCGCGGTAGCCCGACGGCAAGGAGAAGCCTCGGTCGATGATCGTGGCGAGATAGCGCTGCTGCCGGGTGAACATGTCGAAGTCGCCGACGAATCGTGGCCCGCCGTGGAGGGTGCGAACCGCCTCGGCCACCCGCGTCAGCGCGCCCGGTGTGCGCAGGTCGTCGTTGTCGAAGGAGCGGCCGTCGATGAAGCCGATCACCAGCACATCGAGATCCGGCCGGAAGTCCACGACCGGTGCTCCGACGCCGGCGATCTCCGCCGACCGGGTGTTCGCGTGCTCGGCCTCGCGGTCGATGCCGAGCAGCGTCGTGTCGCTCCGGCTGCACCGCGCGACGAAGACGCCGCGTGGCGTCGTGACCTTCAGGTTGAGGTTGGTGAGTCCGCCGGGCAGCTCGACGACCTCCCGCGGCTGGTCGGCCAGGCTGGGGATCTGGTCGAACAGCTCATCCGGTGAAGCGGCGGTCATCGGCTCGCGTCCGCGATGAGTTCGGCCGACACCTCGGTCGAGACGCTGGTGCGCAGGCTGATGCGGGTGCGGTCGGGCCGGTACCGGTCGTAGGCGTGCTCGACCGGCACGCCCGCTGCGGTGAACGACGTCCGCGTCACCAGCATCAGCGCCGCTCCGGGCTGGACGTCGAGCAGCCGGGCGTGCTCGTCGGTCGCCACCGCGGGTTCGAGCCACTCGTAGGCGGTGTGCGGGGCGCGGTCGTAGTTCTTGCGCATGATCGCGTAGATCGACCCGGTGAGCGGCCGCCGGTCGAGGCCGTCGAAGAGCTCGGCCGGGAGATAGGTCTCCTCCAGCGCCAACGGCTCGCGTCGCGCCGATCGAACCCGGATGATCTCGAACACGTCGGCCCGACGCCGAATCTGCAGCGCTGCCGCGACGGTGCGGCTGGCTGGGAGACGTGCGACGCTGACGACCCGCGCGCCGGCACGCACCTCGGCGCGCCGCATCTGCTCGGTGAAGCCGGGCAGGCCGGTCAGGTCGCACTCGATCTTGGGCTCGACCACGAAGGTGCCGCCGTTGCGACCGCGGCGGCGCTTGAGCAGCTGGCGACCCTCCAGCGCCGCGAGGGCTTGGCGCAGCGTCATCCGGCTGACGCCGAGGGCGTCCGCCATGCCCGCCTCCGGCGGGAGCTTGTCTCCGGCGACGACGTCGCCGGCACTGATCCGGGCGAGCATCCACTGCTCGATCCGTCGATGCGAGGGAATGCCACCGGGGACGTCGAGGTCGGGCATCTCTCCCAGCGCCGGGTCGTCGACGGTCAGCGCACGCATGGATCGATCCTACGCTCGAACGACTGTAGGTCTAGACCAAATATCGATTCCGCCCTATGTTGAGCCCAGGACAGCGGTTCCGGGACCGGGGCGCACCCTGCACCCGACCCCCCGCATGAGACTTGGGCGGACGCATGGCACTCATCGGAGACGTCGTCATCTACATCATCATGGGCTTCGTGGTGTGGGGGGCCATCGCCGCGATGCGCAACGATCGCGAGGGCATGGGCAAGGAGTTCCTCACCGGCCTCCACTCGATCGGTCCGATCTTCATCCCGGTCGCGGGCATCATGGCCTCGATTCCCTACCTGTCCTGGTTCGTCGAGAGGGTCCTGGGCCCGGTCTGGGACTCCGTGGGCGCCGACCCCGGCGTCGCGGCGACCACCTTCATCGCCTCCGACATGGGCGGCTACCAGCTGGCGCTGGCCACCGCCGGCAGCAATGGCGCCGGGATCATCGCGCTGGTCACCGGCTTCATGGCCGGAGCGACGATCGTGTTCACCATTCCGGTCGGTCTGGCCATGCTCGACCGCCGCGACCACAAGTACATGGCGCTGGGAATCATGTCCGGCGTCCTCACCATCCCAGTCGGCGTGTTCATCGCGATGTCGCTCGTGCTGGCCTCCGGCAGCACGATCCGGGCCGAGGCGGAGACGAGTGGCGCGACGAACGTGCCGATCGAGGGCCTGTCGATGGGTTCGCTGCTGGTCAACCTGGTGCCCGTCACGATCGTCGTCGTGCTCATCGCGCTCGGACTGCGACTCGTGCCCGATCTGATGATCCGAATCTTCCTCGTCTTCGGGCGGGTTCTGGACATCGCGATCAAGTTGGTCCTGGCGTTCTCGATCGTGGAGTACTTCACCGGATTCTTCACCTGGTTGTTCGGCAGCTGGGGCTTCGATCCGATCATCGCCGATGCGGAGGACCAGTTCAGGGCGCTCGAGGTCGCCGGCTACATCGGCATCATGCTGGCCGGCGCGTTCCCGATGGTCTATGCCCTCCGCACCTACCTGAAGCGGCCGATCTCGGCGGTCGGCGACCGGGTGGGACTCAGCACCGAGGGCACCGCGGGCGTGCTCGCCGCAGCGGCGAACGTGCTCGCTCTCTTCCACCTCATCCGAACCATGCCGGCCAAGGACAAGGTCATGTGCATCGCCTTCGCCGTCTGCTCGGCGTTCCTGCTGGGCGACCACCTGTCGTTCACCGCGAACTTCCAGCCGACCCTCATCGGCCCGGTGCTGATCGGCAAGCTCACCGCAGGTGTGCTGGCGATGGTTCTGGCGTACTGGATCGCCGTGCCCGTCGCCCGTCGACTCGAGGCCCAGGACGCCGACGAGGACGCCGACGAGGCCGCCGCCGATCGAACGCCAGATCCGGCCCAGACAACCTGACTCCTGCGCCTACTCCAGGGCCACCTCCGAAGGCCTCTTGTCCGGCCGCAGGCCCCGCCAGACCGGGTGGCGGAGGTGGCCGTCCGGCGTCCATTCGCTGTAGACGACCTCGCCGACGAGCGAAGGCCGCACCCAATGGGCGTCCCGGGAGACCTCGCGGGGAACCTCGACGGGAGGGGTCTTGCGCTCCAGCGGCGCCAGGCGCCGGGTGAGGTCGGTCAGGATGCGGTCGCTGAAGCCGGTGCCGACCCGTCCGATGTAGCGCCAGCCCTTCCCTTCGGGGACGGCCAGCAGGAGTGACCCGACCGTCCTGGAGCGACCGCCCTTGCCCAAGCGCCAGCCGACGATCACGGCCTCCTGCATCCGCTGGTGCTTGAGCTTCAGCCAGTGCGACGAGCGGGAGCCGCCCCGGTAGGTGCTGTCGCGTCGCTTGGCGACGACGCCCTCGAGCTTGAGGGCGCGGCTGGACTCGATTGCATCGTGGAGCGAACCCTCGAACGCCTGCGGGACGCGCACGAGCTCGCCGTCATCGAGCTCCAGCGCCATGAGGACGTCGCGGCGCTCGTCGTACGTCTCGTTCCGCAGCGCATCACCGTCGTGGCGGAGGACGTCGAACACCACGAACTGCAGTGGCCGTTGGCCCTGCTGGAGTCGTGAGAACGACGGCACGCCGTCCGGCCCGATCGCCACCACCTCGCCGTCGAGCACGGTGTCGGTGAGGCCGCGCTCGGCCAGCGCGTCGGCGATCTCGGCGTAGGTCCCGGTCATGTCCTTGCCGGTGCGGCTGAACAACGACACCTGGTCGCCGTCGCACGCCGCCACGCAGCGGTAGCCGTCCCATTTCATCTCGAAGGCCCAGTCGTCCTCGTCGTCGATGTCGAATGCCTTGCCCGCCTTGGCCAGCATCGGCGCCACGGGTTTCGCGCTCGCCGTCCGCTGGCCGGTGCGCCTGGCGTCGCCCTTCTTCGCCGGGCCGCCACTCGGCTTCGCCTCGTCGGCGGGCTTCATCAGGTGGATGAGCCAGTTCTCCCCGGTCCTGATGAGGGCGAACCGACGCGGCTCGCCGCCGAGGCCGCCATCCTTCCGGCCGGTGAGCGTGGCGATGACCTCCTTGCCGGGCCGCCACTTCTCCGCCTCGTACGTGCCGGCGTCCCAGATCGTCACCTCGCCACCGCCGTACTCGCCCTTCGGGATGGTGCCCTCGAACGTGCCGTACTCGAGCGGGTGGTCCTCGGTCTGCACCGCGAGGTGGTTCTGGTTCGGATCGGTCGGCGGACCCTTCGGCACCGCCCACGAGACCAGCACGCCGTCGCGCTCGAGGCGGAAGTCCCAGTGCAGCCGGCGGGCGTGGTGCTCCTGGATGACGAAGGAGCGGCCGTCGGCCGCGGAGGTCGAGGACGGGATCGGCTCGGGTGTCTTCGACGCGTCGCGCATCGAGCGGTAGGTCGCGAGCTGGTCCGACTCGCGGGCCAGGGGCGCGAGCGGGTCCTTGCGCCGCTTCATCCGGGTGAGCACCTCGTCGTAGGTGAGGTGTCGCAAATCCGGGTCGTTGAGCTCGCGCCACGTGCGCGGCACGGCGACGGTGGGCTGGGTGCGGCCGCGCAACGAGTACGGCGCGATCGTCGTCTTGTTCGGGTTGTTCTGGCTCCAGTCGGCGAGCACCTTGCCACCGCGCAGCGACTTCTGTTGGGTGCTGACCACCAGATCGGGCAGCTCACTCTCCAGCACCGATGCGAACTCCTTGGCGAAGCGGTTGACGTACTCGGCGTCGTGGCTGCCGTCGAGCCCGGCGTACAGGTGCATGCCCTTGCTGCCGCTCGTGACCGGGTACGTCTGGAGCCCGAGCTCGGCGAGCAGCTTCTTCGCCCGCTTGGCCACCTCGACACACTCCGGCAGGCCGGCCCCGGGCCCGGGGTCGAGGTCGAGCACGAAGCGGTCGGGGTTCAGGTGGGCGCCGTGCGGGCCGACGCGCCACTGCGGCACGTGGATCTCCAGCGCGGCCATCTGCCCGAGCCAGGCGAGGACCGCGACGCCGTCGACGACCACGTAGGAGTTGCGGCCGCTCTTGTGCTGGATGGACGCCCGCCGGATCCAGCTCGGAGCCGAGTCGGGGAGGTTCTTCTCGAAGAACACCTCGCCGGGGTCCTTCTCGGTGCCGACGCCGTTCACCCAGCGCTTGCGGGTGGCCGGTCGGTCGATGACGTGCGGGAGGATGAACGGCGCGATCTCGACGTAGTAGGCGATGACCTCGGCCTTGGTGGTTCCCGTGGCCGGATAGATGACCTTGTCGGGGTTGGTGAGTCGGAGGCGGTGACCCCCGATGGAGACCGTCTCGCCGGACGATCTCGCCACTATGCCCCCTTGCGGGCCTTCTTCTTGGCCGACGCCGACTTCGAGGTCGACTTCGATGACTTGCTCGGGGCAGCCTTCTTCTTCTTGCTCTTCTCGACGCTCTTCTGCAGGGCCTCCATCAGGTCGATGACCTCGGCCTTCTCACCGTCCTCGGCTTCCTCGCCGAACGTCGCCGCGGTGTCGAGGGCGTCGCCCTGCTCCAGCTTCGCCTCGACCAGGGTGCGCAGCTGCTCCTGGTAGTCGTCGGTGAACTGGCTGGCGTCGAAGTCGGCCGCGAGGGAGTCGACGAGCTGTGCGGCCATGTCGCGTTCCTTCTGGCTGATGCGGGGCACCTCGTCGAGCACGTCGAAATCGGCCTCGCGCACCTCGTCGTCCCAGAGCATCGTCTGCAGCACCAGCGCCTTGTCCTTCACCCGCAGCACGGCGAGCCGGGTCTTCTGGCGCAGGGCGAACTGGACGACGGCGCTGCGGTCGGTCTCCTCCAGGGCGCGTCGCAGCAGCGTGTACGGCTTGAGGGCCGCGGCGTCCGGCTCGAGGTAGTACGCCTTGTCGAGGCGGATCGGGTCGATCTGATCGGCCGGCACGAACTCGACCACGTCGATGTCGTGGTTGCTCTCGGCCGGGAGCGACTTCAGCTCCTCCTCGGTGAGCACCACGGTGTTGGTGCCGTCGTCGTAGGCCTTGGTGATGTCCTCGTAGGCCACGACCTTGCCGCACACCTCGCACTTGCGCTGGTAGCGGATGCGACCGCCGTCCTTCTCGTGCACCTGGTGGAGCGACACGTCGTGGCTCTCGGTGGCGCTGTAGACCTTGACCGGCACGTTGACCAGCCCGAAGCTGATCGAGCCCTTCCAGATGGATCGCATGGGAACCAGTGAACCTTAGGCGGGGTCGTGCCGCCAACGAATCCGCGTGAGCCCGGGGCCGGCTACTCCTTCTCCTTGGGCTTGGACGGCGCCTTCTTCTCCGGCTTCTCGGCGGCGATGTCGCCGGCCGTGGGAGCCGCCGAATCGGACTTCGGTGCCGCCGCGGGAGCGGGCTGCGGCTTGGTGGGCGCATCGAACGGTGGCGGCGGAGGTGGCGGCGGCGGGGTGTTCTCCCGTCGGACCGCCGCGACGGCCGCGGCGGCCGCGCCGCCGATCAGCCCCACCATGGCGAAGCGGCGCAGACGCTTCTTCTTCGTCTTCTGGGGTTTCACGTCCTCGGGCAGCCGATCGGCCAGGCCCTCCGGCAGCTTGTCGTAGGACTTCTCGCTCATCTCGGGGAGGCTGTCGCGGATCTCATCGCGGATCTCCGGCCAGCGCTTGCGCAGCTCGGCGATCCCCGCATCGACCCGGGTGACCAGCTGGTCGCGCACCTCCGGCGCCCGGTCGGACACCTGCTGACGCAGGTCCTCGGCCTGGGTGAAGAAGTCGTCGACAGCATCCTCGAGCTGATCGCGGACCGTCTTCTTCTTCCTGATTCCCATGCTGTTCCCTTTCGGCGATGTCAATCCCGACCATAGCCAACGCGCTCCGCGAGGGCATCCCCTGTCGGCCGCAGCAGTGGTTGAGTGGGCACGTGGTTGAGCAGCGATCTCCCGAACATGTCGTCGTCGTGGGAGCCGGCATGGTCGGGCTGGCGACCGCGTGGTTCCTGCAGGCCGATGGCGTTCGCGTCACCGTGGTCGATCGCGAGGGTGTGGCGGCCGGCTCCTCGTGGGGCAACGCGGGCTGGCTCGCCCCGGCCCTGACGCTCCCGCTGCCCGATCCCGCGATCCTCGGAAGCGGCGTCAAGGCCGCGCTCAGCCCGTCCTCGCCGGTGTACGTGCCGCCGACGACCAACCGCCAGCTCATCGGCTTCCTCCTCGACTTCGCGCGCCACTGCACGCGTGCGCACTGGCGCAAGGCGATGGCGGTGTTCAGCGAGGCGAACCGGCACGCTCTCGACGCGTTCGACGCCCTCGCCGCCGGTGGCGTGGCGGAGCCGACCCGAGAGGCCACGCCGTTCGTCGCCGCGTTCGTCTCCGAACGCGACCGCCGGGGCCTGGTGGACGAGTTCGAGCACGTCGCCGAGGTCGGCAGCCGCACCGACTATGCCCTGATCGACGGCGCCGCGGCGCGAGCGCTGGAGCCGGCGCTGTCCGATGCCGTCAGCCACGGCCTGCTGCTGGAGCACCAGCGCTTCATCGATCCCGGACGCTTCGTCAACTCGCTGGCCCGGTCCGTGCGCGACCGAGGTGGTGGCGACGTCCTCACCGGGGTCGATGCCACGGCGGTCGAGCGGGTCCGCGACCGCGTCGAGGTCCGGGCCGCCTCCGGCGACACGATCGACGCCGATGCCGTCGTGCTCGCGCCGGGCACCTGGCTCGGCCGGCTGGCGCGACCCCACGGCGTGCGAACGACCGTCCAGGCCGGTCGCGGCTACAGCTTCACGGTGCGACCGGAACAGGTGCCGGCCAATCCGGTGTACTTCCCGGCCCAGCGGGTCGCCGGCACGCCGCTCGCCGACGGGTTCCGGGTCGCGGGCATGATGGAGTTCCGCCGCCCCAAGGCGCCGCCGGACCCACGTCGCATCCGGGCCATCGTCGATGCCGTCCGTCCCCTGCTGCGCGGTGTCGACTGGGACGCGCGCACCGATGAGTGGGTCGGCTCGCGTCCCTGCACCGCGGACGGGCTCCCGCTGGTCGGCCCGACGCGGACCGCCGGAGTGCACGTGGCCGGCGGCCACGGCATGTGGGGCATCGCGCTCGGGCCGCTGACCGGGCAGCTCCTTGCCGCCCACATCACCCGCGGTGAGACCCCGGAGCTGCTGCGACGGCTCGATCCGTTGCGTTGACCACGCCCGATACGCGGACGAAACCTGGGCGTGGTGAGATGGCTGCATGGCCTTTTTGTTGCGGGTCGAGCTCCCCGACGTCCCCGGCTCACTGGGTGCCCTCGCCACCGCTCTCGGTGGTGCCGGTGCGGACATCGAGGCGATCGAGATCGTCGAGCACCGCTCCGACGGCGTGGCCGTCGACGACGTGCTGCTCGAGCTGCCGAACAGTGTCATGCCCGATCAGATGATCACCGCCTGTCACGGCCTGGACGGCGTCCGGGTGCACTGGATCTCGCGCTACAACGCCGGCGCGAACCTGAGCATGGACCTCGAGGCGGTCGAGACCTTCACGTCCGAGCCCGAGCGGGCGATCGAGCATCTCGTCACCGTCGTGCCGGAGACGTTCCGCACCGACTGGGCGATGGCGCTGCACCGCGTCGACGGCAAGCCCGCGGTGATGACCAAGAGCCGGACCGCTCCCAAGCTGGTCGAGGAGGCGTCGTCGTGGCTCGCCATCAGGTCGGCGCGCCGGCTCGACCCGGTGACGAGCTGGGACTCCACGCTGCTGGCCGGAAGCCAGGCGAAGGACGGGTCGGGCCGGTCGTTCGTCGTGGTCGTCGGGCGGCACGGCGGGCCGGACTTCCTGGCGTCCGAGCTCGCCCGCTTCGGGCACATGGTCTCGCTCGCCGCGAGCGTGCAGACGTCCTGATCTACTGCCGGCGGGCGGGTGTCCGCCGGGCGGTCCTTGGGCGAGGTGAGCGGGACGTGGGCGTGCTGGAATCGGCCGAGGGCCTCGACCTCGCGCTCGAGCTGAGGGACGCTGCGGGCCGCGATGCGCTTCATGGTCAGCCAGCCGACGGGTGAGTTGGACAGCGGCTTGAACCAGTTGGCGAGGATCACGCCCCGTTTCACGTAGACACGCGACTTGCGCTTGGCCAGTCCGTTCAGGATCGCCTCGACGCAGGCCTCGAGCGTGGTGGTCGAGTTGGCCGGGTAGGGCAGCTTCGAGCGGATCGCCTTGAACGTCGGCAGGTCCGCCTCCGCCCCGCGCACGATGTCGGTGTCGATCCAGGACGGGTGGCACACGCCGACCCCGATGCCCAGGTGCGCGACCTCTTGCTTGGTGACGAGCGCCAGCGACTCGGCGCCGGCCTTGCTCGCGTTGTACGACGCGAGCCCGGCGAGGTTGGCGAACGACGCCAATGACGCGACCACGAGCGCGTATCCCTTGGTCCGTTCCAGGTGCGGGATGGACGCGTGCAACGTGCGGTAGACGCCGTTGATGTTGATGTCGATGACCCGCTCGAAGGAGTCCTCGTCGATCTGGCGGACGGTGCCGTACGACGCGATGCCGGCGTTGGCGAGCACGTGGTCGATGCGGCCGAAGTGCGCGGCGGCGGCGTCGATGGCCTCCGTCATGGCTTTCCCGTCCCGGACGTCGGCCTCCCACCAGGCGGCATCGTCGCCGAGCTCCTCGGCGAGCAGCTTCAGCAGGTCCGGTTCGAGCCCGAGCAGCGCGACCTTGCCCCCGCGCTCGACGTAGCCCCGAGCCACTCCGGCCCCGATGCCCCGCGCCGCACCCGTGATGAGCGCGACCTTCCCGTCGAATCGCTTCGTCATCCCGCCAACGTACCGCCGAGTTCGCGTGGTGCTGGCGCGGCCTGTTGGTTTACCAGGTTCAGTGGGCAAGCTTGCACTGCTCATGGCTGATCTGCCCTGAGATGTGAGCGTTTGCCAGGTGGGGTCACGGCCGCTCGAAAATTGCCCACTGAACCTGGTAAACCAACAGCGGCGATAGCCTCGCCAGGTGAGCGTCTCAGAGATCTTCGAGGAGTCCGCGTGGCGTGAGGTGCCGGGTTTCGAGCACCTCACCGACCTGACGTACCACCGCGCGGTCGAGCACGGCACGGTGCGCATCGCCTTCGACCGGCCGGACGTGCGCAACGCGTTCCGCCCGCACACGGTCGATGAGCTGCTCGCGGTGCTCGAGCACGCCCGTACGTCATCGGACGTCGGCTGCGTGTTGCTCACCGGCAACGGGCCGAGCGCGAAGGACGGCGGCTGGGCGTTCTGCTCCGGCGGCGACCAGCGCATCCGCGGCAAGGCCGGCTACCAGTACGCCGAGGGCGAGACGTCCGACACCGTCGACCCGGCCCGGATGGCTCGCCTGCACATCCTGGAGTGCCAGCGGCTGATCCGGTTCATGCCCAAGATCGTCATCGCCGTCGTGCCGGGCTGGGCGGCCGGGGGCGGTCACAGCCTGCACGTCGTGTCCGACCTCACCATCGCCTCCGCCGAGCACGCCCGGTTCAAGCAGACCGACGCCGACGTCGGCAGCTTCGACGGCGGCTTCGGCTCCGCCTACCTCGCCCGCCAGGTCGGGCAGAAGTTCGCCCGCGAGATCTTCTTCCTCGGCGATGAGTACACCGCCGCCGACGCGCACCGGATGGGCATGGTCAACGCCGTCGTCCCGCATGCCGACCTGGAGCGGGTGGCGCTGGAGTGGGGCGCGAAGATCAACGCCAAGAGCCCGACCGCGCAGCGGATGCTGAAGTACTCCTTCAACCTCATCGACGACGGGCTCGTCGGCCAGCAGGTGCTGCTGGGCGAGACGACCCGCCTCGCCTACATGACCGACGAGGCGCAGGAGGGCCGGGACGCCTTTCTCGAGAAGCGCGCCCCCGACTGGTCCGACTACCCCTGGTACTACTGATCGGCCGCGGCCGCCTTCGGGCCGCCGCGGATGGCTTGCTCGGCGCGGATCCGTTCGCGGTTGTCACGGGTGCGCAGGTCGTAGCAGTCGAAGTAGATCTTCGCGATCAGCTCGCCGCGGCTGTTCACGCCGGTCTTCTCGAAGATGCTCTTGAGGTGTTGCTGCACGGTGTGGGGGGACAACCCCAGGGCCTTGGCGAGCTCGGTCGTGGAGCTGCCGCGCAGGACCTGCTGGGTCACCTCCTGCTCCCGCACCGTCAGCTCGTAGATCGACATCAGCAGCGGGGCGATCCGGTCCGGATGCGCCGGCTGGATGATCACCGTCACCCGCGCGTCGTTCTGCGTGCCGGTGGCCACTCCCTGGACGACGGCCCAATGCCCGTTCGTCATCGGTACCCGTGCCGTGGATGCGGCGCCGGAGCTGCTGTGCCCGGCGTCTCTCACCGCCGTGGTGGCAGCGGCGAGGACGCTGGTCGGTAGGCCGTCCCGGCGTCCGTCGTCGTCGGGAAGACGGGCAAACCACTGTTCGGCCAACGGGCTCAGCGACTCCACCTCGCCGTCGGGCGTGAGGACGACCACGCCCGGCGCATCCGGTTGGTCCGGAGTCGCGGCCTCACCGACCAGCAGGCCCCGGCGGACCCCCTCGGCGATCAGCGGCGCGGCGGCCGACATGAACCCGATCTCGTGCTGGCTGAACATCGGATCGCCCGGCGCCCGGTTCAGGCGCGTGGTGCCCCAGGTCTCGCCAGTGGAGGATCGGAGTGCGACCAGGAGCTCTTGCGCCATGCCGTTCGGTGCCATCACCTCGACGTAGATCCGGCTGCGCTCGGGTCGGCCGTCGGTCACCTCGTGCAAGGTCAGGACGCCGAGCGGGTGATGGATGACGTCGGCGGTCTTGATGTAGTCGTCCGCCAGGAGCTCCCATCGCATGTAGTCGCTCGGGTCGATGTCACATCCCTCGCCGTAGATGCTCGTGATGAGCCGCGACTCCGGATCGAGCATGTACCAGAACGGGCTGTGGATGGACTCGGTTCCGTTGCTGACCACCGAGCTCAGGATCGGGTTCACCTGGTTCAGGTAGCCGGCGACGTCGAGACCGGCGCATGACAGCCGGCGGATGCGGGCCAGGGCTGTCTGCTCGGCGTCCCGTTGGGCGGCTGTGATCCGGATCTGTGGCAATCCTGCCTCCTTGCCCAATACCAGAATGATGGCATGGAGGAATGCGCACCGATGACGTTCGCTGGAGGACACCAGCCACAACGAGCGAACGGAGCCCATCATGACGCGAGACGACCTGGCCCGCCGGTACGTGGACACCTTCAACGATCGCGACGTGGACGCCTGGGCGGCGCTCTTTGCCGAGGACGCCGTCGTCCACGACCCGTTCATCCCCGAACCCGCGAAGGGCCGCGACGCCATCAAGGCCGTGGTGACCGGCATGCTGCGCGCGTTCCCCGACCTGCGCTGGCGGCAGCTTCGCCCCGAGATCGGCCTCGAGGACCGAGTCGCCGTCGAGCTGGCCGTACACGGGGTCAACACCGGACCGTTGGAGATGGCCGGCGGTGAACTTCCCGCTACCGGGCGCACCATCTCCTTCGAGTCCGGCACCTTCTGGATGATCGGGCCGGACGGGCAGATCACCGAGGAACGGTCGTACTTCGACGCGACCGGCGTCGGGGCCCAGCTCGGGATCGTGCCGCGCTGAACGCCGTCAGCGGTGGAGCGTGGTCTTGGGCTGGAAGGCCACCCAGGCGAACCAGAACGTGTCGAGGTGGACGACCGGATCCAGCTGCTCGCCCTTCAGGGGTCCCGCCACGGCCTCGCCGCTGACGTTCCAGGTCGAACCGGTCTGGGCGTCGCGGAAGCCGTCGCCGGTCGCGGCGAACGTGAGTCGTCGATCTCGAACCTGCGGCTCGAAGACCCCGACGGTTCCGATCTCCCGGCCCTTGGCGATCGTGGCGTCGTCGAGGGCGGAGCTCTGTCCGCGTTGGTGCCACACCACCAGCTCTCGCCCGTCGAGCGTGACGGTCAGCACTTTGGCGTCGGCAACGGCGTGCCGGGGGATCGCCAGCGCCTGCTCGCCGAGACGGATCCCGATCACGCGTTCCTTGACCGGCAGTCGCGGATCGCGACCCGCCGGTGGTTCGACCAGCAGCTTCCCGTCGGGGTCGTCGTACCCGGCATAGGGGTTGTGGCCGTAGTCCCGCTCGTGACCGGTGTCCCGCGTCAGCACCCAGGCCTTCGGATGCGCCGTGCGGAACTGGTCCCACCCGGTGACGCCCATGGGGACGGCCGTCAGCTGCGTGCCGGTGAGGACGCCGACGGAGGCCTTGCCGGTCAGCTGCGGCCACAGTGACTCGGTCTGCCGGTCGTACATGACGAGGTTGTCGGCGTAGAGCCGGCCGGACGTGCCGAAGTCGAGGAGCCGGTCGTCGACGCGCCGGTGGAAGGCGACACCGGAGTTGCACAACGGGCAGTAGGTCACGGCGACCGGAACGCCACCGACGGTGTCGTTGACGATCTCGTGCCAGGTCATCACCTGCAGCGGGTAGGCCCGGGTTTCGCCGTCGACGGTGAGCGCGAGGACGGGCTCGGTCGGCTCGAGCCAGTCCACGGTGCTCGCAGGCTGGAACTTCGGGTCGTCGATGGGCGGGATTCCGTCCGGCGGCGGTCCGCCGGAGATCACGTGCTTGAGGTCGATCAAGGGGTCGGGAAAGTCTGAGTGTCGTGGGTTGTCGAGGGCGGACGGTACGTCTTCGCGGGCGTCCGGACTCGGCTGCGCGAAGGACGTGGCCGGAGCCGAGGGACGATCGGTTCCGGACCCGCCGGAGCAACTGGTCAGCAGCAGTGCCGCGACCACCAGTGCAGGACCCAGGTGGGCTGCCATGTCTTCCATGATGCCCCGCTCGGCCGACGGTACGCACGAGCGCTCACCCACGCCGTTTGGGTTGTCGGAGACACTGGGTACATGCGTTCACCGGTACGACTGACCATCGTCGCCCTCGTGGGAGTGCTCCTGACGCTGGCGGGCTGTGCCGAGACGACCAGCTCGACCAGCTCGAGTCCGGCCGGATCGAAGGCGGTCGTCGAGCCCGGAACGAGCGTCGACTACGACTTCACCGCCACCACTCTGGACGGGGACACCTTCAACGGGGCGTCACTGGAGAACAAGCCTGCGGTGTTGTGGTTCTGGTCGCCCTGGTGTCCCACCTGCCGAGCGCAGAGCGGTGCCGTGTCCCGTCTGGCCCAGAAGTACGAGGGCGACGTGGCGGTCATCGGAGTCGGCGGACTGGACGACAAGCCCGCAATTCGGGACCTGGCCACCAAGATTCCGCACGTGACGCATCTCGTCGACGACAAGGGCGTCGTGTGGAAGCACTTCGGGGTCACCGACCAGAGCACCTACACCGTGATCGGCGCGGACGGGGAGATCGAGTCCGAGGGCTATCTCGACGACGACGCGTTGGCCGCGCTGGTGGCCAAGCTCGCCGGTTGACGGTGAGTCGATGAACGACGGCGCGGTCGCCCTGGCGCTCGGGGCCGGTGTGGTCGCGGCGGTGAACCCCTGCGGCTTCGCCTTGTTGCCGGCCTACCTGTCTTTGCTGGTGCTCGAGGACCAGCCCAGCCGCACCGTGGCCGTCGCTCGTGCGCTGAAGGCGACGGCTGCCTTGACAGCGGGCTTCGCTGGAGTGTTCGCGGTGTTCGGCCTCGCGATCGCGCCCGTCGCCTCGTCCGTTCAGCAGTACCTGCCCGGGTTCACCGTCGCCTTCGGCGTGGTTGCTGGTGCTGGCCGGTGCCTGGATCCTCAGCGGCCGTCGCCTGTGGTCGCCGCGACTCTCGCGCGGGGGTACCGCGCGGCCGTTGACCGATGCTCCGTGGTCCATGGCCGGGTTCGGGGCGTCCTACGCGGTGGCCTCGCTCGGGTGCACCATCGCGCCGTTCCTGGCCGTCGTCGTCACGGCGTTTCGGGCTGGGACGATCGTCGAGGGCGTCGTCCTGTTCCTTCTCTACGCTGCGGGGATGGGACTCGTCGTGGGCACCGCCGCGGTGGCCGTCGCGCTCAGCCGGGACGGCTTGGTGCGGGTCCTGCGGGGCAGCGGTCGGTTCCTGTCCGCGGTGAGCGGCGGCCTGCTGATCGTCGCCGGAGGCTACGTGGCGTGGTACGGCGCCTGGGAGCTGCGGGTGCTGCACGGGGGTGCCGGTGCCGACCCGGTCGTGGGCGCAGCGTCCGACCTTCAGCGTTGGCTGGCCGGCCAGGTCGCCGCCGTCGGCGCCGGTGGCTTCGTGGTCGTGCTGTTGGCGTTGGTGGGGCTCGGCCTGCTCCTCCGGCGGCACCGCCGGGGAACGAAAGCGAGGACGCCGCGATGATGCAGGCGGTCTGGAACGGAGCCGTGCTGGCCGAGAGCGACGACACCGTCGTCGTCGAGGGCCACCACTACTTTCCCGCCGATTCCCTGCACCGTGAGTACTTCTCCAAGTCCTGGTTCCGCTCCTTGTGCTACTGGAAGGGGTTGGCGTCGTACTACACGGTCACCGTCGACGGCGCGGTGAACAAGAACGCCGCCTGGTACTACCCGCACCCGTCGCCGTTCGCGCGCAGGATCAAGGACCGGGTCGCCTTCTGGTACGACGTCCAGGTCGTCGACCGGTCGCATGACGAACCCTGAGGTTGGTCAGGGGCAGTTCGTCATCGGTGGGTCGCCGCCGGAACCTGAGTTGCAGCGGTCGGTCCCGTCGCCACCGTCGATGGTGTCCCTGCCGCTTCCGCCGCGGACGATGTCGTCGTCGTCACCGGCGGTGATGAGGTCGTCGCCGCTTCCGCCGCTGATGGTGTCTCGCCCCGGCCCGCCGTCGATGGTGTCGTTGCCACTGCCGCCGTCGAGGGTGTCGGCGCCAAGCCCACCCCGAATGGTGTCGTGTCCGCTGCCGCCGCGAACGGTGTCGGTGCCGTCCCCGACGATGATGATGTCGTCTCCTCCTTTGCCGTTGATGTCGTCATGGCCCGCCCCACCACAGATCACGTCGGCGCCGTCGGTGCCGCTCAGCTTCTGGTTCGCCGTGGCGTTCGGGTCCCCGATCGTGCACTCCGGGCCCGGTTGCGGGGGCGTGTAGTCGACGGGTGCGGTCTCGGAGTCGGCGTAGCCGATGCCGCCGCTGAACCGTCCCGCGAAGGTGTGCGTGCCGGGGTCGAGGTTGGCTGGCGTACAGGTGGTGACGCCGTCCTCGGCGCCGACCGGGATGTCGGTGCAGCCGTCGATCGGGGTGCCGCCGTCGGTGAACGTGACGGTGCCGCCGGTCTGGGGCACCGGAGTGGTCGTCATCTTCAGGACGGGCGCCGAGGGCGTGGTGTCGTCGATGGTCAGTGTTGAGGTCGTCGGGTTGGTGTCCACGGTGACTTGCGCATACAGATCGCGTTGGGTGACGTGGCGTTCCTCGGCGACGAATCGTCGTGCCAGCTCACCGGCAGTGGTGCGCCAGCCGAGCACCTCGAGGTGCCAGGTGACACCGCCGGCCGTCGTCGTGAGGTTGGCATCCCGCAGGGTCCAGACGTCGTCGCACGGGGTCGATGACTCCTGGAACTCGCCGCACGGGGGCGAGTTGTCGGTCTCCTGAAAGTCCAGCGGGATCGACTGGGGTCCACGCAGGCTGAACACCGCCGGTGGTCCCACCGCAGGCTGCACGGTTACCAAGGCCTGGAGTCCGAGCACGGTCGGTGATCTGAGCCGAATCCGGTTGTTGTAGTGCGCGACATGGGTCAGGAGGAACGGCTGACCGATGTCGGCAGCCGAGTCCGCGGGGCCCGATCGCACCTTCAGGAATGCCTGGTGGAAATCCGGGTCCGTCAGGGCGGTTGCACCCCATTTCTGGGTCGAGTCGTAGCCGATGTCGTCGCCGAACGTGCCCGGCGCGCGGCTGCTGCCGTCGCCGTCGATCCAGTTGCAGATGTCCGGACAGTTCGCGAACGGCACCACGCCGCCGCCCTGGTCGTTCTGCTTCAGGGTCTGGACGCTCGTGACGGCCAGCGGTCCTGTGGGCGCCGGAAGGCCGGGCGCGGAGAAGCTCACGGAGGGCTGTTCGCTTCGGTCTGCCACGCCGGCCGGGAACCCTCCGGGCACCAGCGATCCGCCGCCGCCCCCACCCCCGGCATTGCCGCCCGGCGGGCCGGCCGCCCCGCCGCCGCCACCTCCGTATCCGCCGCCGCCACCACCACCGCAGCCGCTGCCGTCGCCGGCCGCGCCGGCCTCACCTCGGCCTCCGGTGGTGGAGGTGCCGTCGGTCTCACCGCCCGCACCACCGTTGCCGCCCTCGCCCCCGGCGCCGCCGTAGCCGCCGCGCGAGGACGTGCCGCCACCCAGTCCGCGGTGGCCGCCATAGATCAGGGTCAGGTTGGAGTCGTCACCGCCGCCGGTGCCGTACGTGCCGGCCCCGCCACCACCACCGGCCACGAGGACCCGGGACTCCTCGCTGCCGGGTTGGCCGAGCGCCACGGTGCGCACGTCGGTGGCGCCACCGCCGGCACCCGGCGTGTTCGGGCACTCCGCGGCTGTGCCACCGGCCGCTCCACCACCGTTCGCGCCTGGCGTCGTGCCCGCCGCACTCGATCCGACCACGGCGTAGAGCGTCTGACCCGGCTCGACGTCGAGGGTGCCGATGATCTTCGCCGCGCGCCCTCCGTGCCGCCCCGTGGATTCGGCGCCGCTGCCGCCCACGGCCACGACGTCGACGCGAGTCACGCCACTCGGCACCGTGTAGACGTGCTCGCCGGGCGTCGTGAACGACTCCGTCACGAGCGGATCCGCTGCTTCCGCTTCGGTCGAGCCGGTCGCCGCGACGGCGATGAGCATGCCGGCGACCAGCGCCGTCGCCATGGTGGCGTGCCGAAGCCTGGCCGATGGGAGTGTCATGGTCGCCAGTGTCGGCAGATGACCGCGTTTCCGCATCGGGGTGGCCTCCCTGAGATTTTCGCGCCGCGCCGTGGAGACAAGTTCAGGGTCGACCGCAGCCCGTCCCGCGCCATACCGTCAGTGATTGATGGACGCAGACACCCCAGCACCAGACGCGGGCTCAGCCCGGATCGTGCTCGACTTCGATCCGAGCGAGCAACCGATTCGGGGGCGCCTACGGCCCGAGACCGGTCCACCGGTGCCCTTCGCCGGGTGGCTGGAGCTCACTCGCGAGATCGAGCGGCTGATCAACGAGGCGGCTGCCCGTTCAGCGCCGCCGCCAGATCGCCCCGCCCCTTGATGCCCAGCTTTCGATAGGTGCTGGCGAGGTGACTCTCCACCGTCTTGCGGGCAATGAACAGCCGCTGCGCGACTTGGACGTTGCTCAGGCCGGCGGCGGCGAGGTCGGCCACCGCGCGCTCTCCCGCGGTCAGCGACCCCGGACCCGTCCGTGCGGCTCTTCGCGGGCGCGCGCCGAGCAAGCCGAGCTCGTGCCGGATCCGGGCGACCAAGGGGGCGGCCCCACACTCATCGGCCACCTCCAATGCGCGCGCGAGCGGTTCGCCGGCGGCGGCACGCCGGCCCTGGCGACGCTGGGCGGCACCGAGCTCAGCCAGTGAATGTGCGAGCTGAAGCCGCGACGCGGAGAGTTCCAGAACGCTGACGGCCTCCTCGTGCAGGGCCAGTCCGTCCGGGCCACCAGCCACGAGCCCGGCCACCGTCAAGGTCTCGCCGAGCTGCCGGGGCGTGGCCTGTTGTCGTGCCTCGTCGAGCGCGACCTCGACGACCGCCTGGGCGTCTGCGCCGAGCCCCAGCTGGTGGGCAGCGACCGCAGCGATCACGCGCCACCGGAACAGCCGGGAGCAGTGCACCTGGTACTCGCCCTCGATCAGCTCGCCGGCCGCCCGCGCGTCAGCCAGCGCCGCGGCCGGGTCGCCTTCGGCGAGCGCCAGGCGCGCGCGGGCCTCGAGCAGCATGGCGTGGTCGGATCTCGCGGAGCTGGCTCGCTCGCCCAGCGTGACGGCCGCACGTGCGGCGACCAGGTCGCCGCGCTCGATGTGCGCCAGCGCCAGGACCGGTGTGCTCCAGGTGGAATCAGTCCATCCAAGCCGGAGCACCTCCAGGGCCTGGTCGGCGAATCGGACGGCATCGTCGAGCCGACCTCGGTGGTACGCAACCGTCGCCTGATTGATCCGGGCGATGGCCAGCGCCATGAACGCGCCCTGCTGGCGCGCGGCATCGGCAGCCGCATCACACCGTTCCGTTGCGGTCTCGAGCGCATCGACCCAGATCAGCGCCTGTGCGGCGTACCCCAGCGACATCCCCATCGAGTCCCCGTCGACCAGCGGATCATCGGCGAACGCGCGTTCGGCGAGCGTCTGGACCCGGCCATCGGTCTCGCTGTGAGCAGCGGCATGGATCGCCAGCTGTGCCCACAGGGCGGGCACGTGCTTCACCGTCAGGTCGGGGTCGTCGTCGAGCAGGTGCTGCAGCGTGGCCCGAGCCTCGGCCAGCAGCGGTGGGCTCAGCAGTCCCGCGCCGAGGTACCCAGCCCGGAGGTGACCGGCGAGTGGGTCGTCCGGTGCCAACAGTGCGAGGCCTCGCTGGCACTCTCGCGCCGCGCCGTCGAAGTTGCCGGCGTGATGGAGCACGGCGGCGTGGATGCGCAACGTCTGAGCTTGCTGCGTCGGGTCGTCCAGAAGGGCGAGAGCTTCCTCGAGGCGGGCACCGGCTCCAGACGACCCCGTGCGGATGTCGGCTTCGGCGAGGTCAACCAAGATCTGGGCTCGGGCGGTGCGTGACGGGTTCTCGGCCAGCGCTCGCTCGAGCAGCCTGACCGCCACTCCGGAATCCCCTCGGGCCTGGGCGACCGCGGCCGCATGGCGCAGAACCGCGGCGGCGCGTTCGTCACCGTACGGCCGGGTCATCAGCAACTGGGCGGCCACCTGTTCGGGGGCGACACCGTCGTCCATCAGCAGCTCGGCTGCCTTGCGGTGCATCCCCGTGCGAGCGAACGGCGTCATGTCCTCGTAGATCGCCGAACCGACCAGGGAATGAACGAAGCGCAGGGGCTCTGTGGGCTCGATGATCTCCGCACCGGCCAGGGCGTCGGATGCCGCGTCTGCCTCGGCCTTGCCGAGTCCCGCCAGGCGGCCCACCACATGGAGGTCGGCGTCGTCACCGAGGATCGCCAGTGCCCGGGCGAGATCGCTGGTGGCAGCCGGCAGCCGGGCCAGGCGGACGGCGACGGACCGGATGACGGACGCCGGCACCGTTCTGGCCACCGACTCGGCCGACGGCATTTCCGATCCCGCGCCGCGCAGCTCACGCAGGAGCTCCCACAGGTAGAAGGGATTGCCTCCGGTCGCCCGCACGCAGGCCCGCGCGAGCTCGTCGTCGACCCGGTCCCCGATCGTCTCGTGAACCAGTTGGGTCGCGCCGTCGTCGCTGAGCGGGGCAAGTGCGCAGACGGCGGCGGCCGGATCGTCTTCCAGGGCGTTGAGGAGGTCCGTTGACGCGCCGTCCGGCCCCGGTCGATGCGCACAGAGCACTGCCACCGGAAGGTCATCGAGGCGGTCGAGCAGGGCGAGCACGAACCGGAGGGACGGGCGGTCGGCCCACTGCAGGTCGTCCAGGACCAACGCCAGCCCGCTGGCGTCCGTTCCGACCGGTGAGACGGCGGAGTTCGCGATGATGGCGCAGAGGCCTTCCTGGACACCGATCGCCACATCGTCGACGATGCGGCCGGTCCAGTCTCCGCCGAACAGCGGGGTGGCCAAGGCGCCGTCGCCGGCCAGTCGATGCTCACGATCGGCGGTGTCGCGCAGCAGGGGACCGATCAACTTGCGAGCCAGGCCGAACGGGATGTCGCTCTCGAGACTGCGTGCCCTGGCCACCAGGGCCAGCATGCCTGCATCGCGGGCGGCCGCCGCGCCGACCGACAGCAACGCCGACTTCCCGAGACCGGCTGCACCGCGGACGACGACGAGGGAGCCCCGGCCGTGCTCCGTCCCGGCGAGAGCACTGTGGATCGTGTCGAGTTCGTCCACTCGTTCGAGCAGGGCGCCCACCGGTCCCATGCGCCTGAGGGTACCAACGCCGATGCCCGAGAGCCCGCGGACGAAACTGCCGGCGGCGAATGGTCTGGGCTCGGTCCGCGGATCCGCGTGGTGAGACAGCGGTTTCCCGAGGTGACGCCGCCGAGGACGACCGGATAGTGTGCGCCGGGTGAAGATCGCCGTAGTTCGCGAGTCCCAAGGGGAGACGCGCGTCGCGCTCGTCCCCGAGGCCGTCGCCAAGCTCGTCAAGGCCGGCCACGAGGTGGCGGTCGAGTCCGGTGCCGGCGACCGTGCCGACTTCTCCGACGCCGAGTACACCGCGGCCGGAGCTGCCGTGGGCGATGCAGGCCTCGGGTCCGCGGACGTCGTCGTCTCGGTCAACCCGCTCGACACCAGTCGCGTCGGCTCGCTGCGGCGCGGCGCCGCCACCTTCTCCTTCCTCCCCACCGGGCAGGGTCTGGACCACCGGCGCGTGGCCGCGCTGCGCGACGCCGGCATCTCGGCCTTCGCGCTCGAGCTCGTGCCCCGCATCTCGCGGGCCCAGTCGATGGACGCGCTGTCGTCGCAGGCGCTGGTGGCCGGGTATCGCGGCACCATCGTCGCCGCCGGCCTGATGCGCCGGTTCTTCCCCCAGAACATGACCGCGGCCGGCACCATCCAGCCCGCGCAGGTCGTCGTGCTCGGCGCCGGGGTGGCCGGGCTCCAGGCGATCGCCACGGCCAAGCGCCTCGGCGCGGTCGTCCGGGCCTACGACGTGCGCGCAGCCGCTGCCGAGGAGATCCGATCGATGGGCGCCAAGGCCATCGAGCTCGACCTGGAGACGCTCGAAGGCTCCGGCGGCTACGCGCGCGAGATGTCCGAGGACCGCGCCGAGACGCAGCGGGAGCTGCTCACCCCGTTCATCGCCAATGCCGACGTCCTCATCACCACCGCCGCGGTGCCGGGCCGCACCGCGCCGCTGCTGGTCACCAACGCGATGATCGAGAAGATGAAGCCGGGCTCCGTCGTCGTCGACCTCGCGTCCGAGAGCGGCGGCAACGTCGAGGGGTCCGTCGCCGGCGAGGTCGTGCAGATCGGGCACGCGTCGGTGTGGGGCGGCAAGAACGTCGCCGGCCAGATGCCCGGCCCGGCCAGCAGCCTCCTCGCCCAGAACATCGTCAACCTGTTGGCCCTGGCCACCGGCGACGAGGCCGAGTGGGCGCCCGACTTCGAGGACGAGATCATCGCCGGTTCGTGCGTGACGCACGACGGCGAGGTCCGCCACGAGCCGACCCGCGAGGCGCTGGCCGACCAACGATCGGAAGGTGCTGGCTCGTGACCGAGATCGGACTGGACGCCGGCGTCATCTGGCTGACGTTCTTCATCCTGAGCATCTTCGTGGGCATCGAGGTGATCTCGAAGGTCTCGACCGTCCTGCACACCCCGTTGATGTCGGGCACCAACGCCATCCACGGCATCATCCTCGTCGGCGCGATCGTGGTCACCGGCCACAGCGACTCCGTCGGCGTCACCATCGTCGGCGCGATCGCGATCATCCTCGCGGCGGCGAACCTGGTCGGCGGCTTCGTGGTCACCGACCGGATGCTGCAGATGTTCGACCAGAAGAAGCCGAAGAAGAAGAAGCCGAAGGACGAGGGCGATCCGGCCCAGGAGGTCGAGGCCCTGAAGGCCAAGCAGTCGGACGCCTCGACCAGCACGACCATGGAGATGCCGGCCATCACCGAGGAGAACGCCTGATGACCCCGCTCTGGGTGCAGCTCGCCTACCTGCTGGCGGCCGTGTGCTTCATCCTCGCCCTCAAAGGCCTGTCGTCGCCCAAGACCGCTCGCCAAGGCAACATCCTCGGCGCCGTCGCGGCCGGGATCGCCACGATCGCCGTGTTCTTCGAGGACGAGGGCGGGCTCGACAACGTGCCGCTCATCATCCTGGCCACCCTGATCGGGTCCGTCGCCGGCGTCGTCGGCGCCTATCGCGTCCAGATGACGCAGATGCCGCAGCTCGTCGCCCTGTTCAACGGCGTCGGCGGCGGGGCGGCTGCGCTCGTCGCCCTGCTCGAGCTGCAGGGGTTCACGTCGATCGCCGACCGGCTCGACGTCGAGATCGAGGGGTTCGTTCTCGTCGCCACGGTCTTCACGATCTTCGTGGGCTCGGTGAGCTTCGCCGGCTCGTGCATCACCTTCGCCAAGCTGCAGGAGCTCATGACCACGCGGCCGGTGGTCTTCCCGGGTCTCCCGTTCGCCTTCGGCGGCTCGCTCATCGTGGCGGTCATCTTCTCGGTGATGCTGGTCGGCGAGGCGTCGCTGCTGCTCGGCATCCTCGTGGGCCTTCTCGGCCTCACCGTCGGCGTCCTGCTGGTGCTGCCGGTCGGCGGCGCGGATGTGCCGATCGTCATCTCGCTGCTGAACGCGTTCACCGGGTTGTGCGTCGCCTCCGGCGGCTACGTGCTCGGCAACACCCTGCTCCTCGTGGCGGGCACCCTCGTCGGTGCATCCGGCACCTTGCTGACGCTCATGATGGCGCGCGGCATGGGTCGGTCCGTGCTCAACACCCTGTTCGGGGCGCTCAAGGGCGGCTCGACGCTGGGAGCCGGCGAGGCCAGCGACCGGCCGGTGCAGTCGGCCGGGCCGGAGGACGTGGCGATCATGCTCGCCTACGCCGACCGCGTCATCATCGTGCCGGGCTACGGCCTCGCCGTGGCGCAGGCCCAGCACACGCTCCGCGAGCTGGTGGAGCTGTTGCAGGCGCGGGACATCGAGGTCGACTACGCCATCCACCCGGTGGCCGGACGGATGCCGGGTCACATGAACGTGCTGCTGGCCGAGGCGCAGGTTCCGTACGAGCAGCTCAAGGAGATGGACGACATCAACGGCGAGTTCAAGGACGCCGACGTCGTGCTCGTCGTCGGCGCCAACGACGTCGTCAACCCGGCTGCCAAGACCACGCCGGGTGCGCCCATCTACGGCATGCCGATCCTCCATGCCGACGAGGCCGCGAAGATCGTCTTCATGAAGCGCTCGATGCGTCCCGGCTTCGCCGGCATCGAGAACGAGCTGCTCTTCGACCCCAAGACGACGCTGCTGTTCGGCGACGCGAAGGACAGCATGAACAAGCTGGTGAAGGGCGTCGAGGCCCTGTAGAACGGCGGGCTACGGCGTCATCGTGTAGGCGTCGGCGAGCCCGACCACCTCGGCCCAGACCCGGTCGAAGCGGGCTGGGTCGACGACCGGCTTGCGGATCGCGCCCATCGCCCACTCCTGCTGGGCCGGCGTCGAACCTGCCCGCGCGTGCATGGCGACCGACGCGGCGGAGAAGTCGCGCACCAGCACCTCGAAGATCGCGTCGACGACGTCGACGTCGAGGTCGACCAGCCGAGCCTGCTCCAGGATCAGCTGGCCGTAGACGATGAGCGTGAAGATGTCACCGAGCGCGAGCAGGAAGTCCAGGTCCTTCTGCTGCTCCTCGTCGGGGGCGGCGGTCAGCAACAGCTCGGTGAACGCCTCGGCCTGCTCGGTGAACACCGCGACGTTCGCGATGTGGGCCGCCTCCTCGAAGGGCTTGCGCCAGTCGTGGAACCGGACCTTGCCGAGACCCCGGGTGGGACCCTGCCGGAACAGGAATTCATCGTCCGCGGCGTCCTGGCGGGTCGGCACGTCGGGCATCTCTTCGGGCATGAACAGGTAGGCGGGCATGAACTTCAGCACGAGGGCGAGGTTGACCGCCACGGTCCCCTCGAGTCGCGGCAGGCACGTCGTGTCGTACTTCGCGATGGTGATGAAGCTGTTCTTCTCAAAGCCCTTGGCGGCCACGATGTCGCCGAGCTGGATCATCACCCGCTCGCCCTCGGTGGTCACCTTCATCTTGGTGACCGGGTTGAACAGCAGGTAGCGCCGATCGTCGGCGGTCGCCGTCCGGAAGTAGTCGATGGCTCGGTCGCTGAACAGCTTCATCGCGATCAGCCGGGCGTAGGAGTCGACGAACGACGCGCGGATGTGCGGCATGTCGGTGACCGGCTTGCCGTAGAGGACCCGGTGATGGGCGTGCCGGATCGACTCGAAGAGGCCGTGTGTCGTCAGGCCGATCGCGCCGAAGCAGAGGTTGAACTTGCCGACGTTCACCGTGTTGAGGGCGGCGCTGAAGGCCTCCTCGCCGGTGTGCAGCATGTCCTCGGCCCGTACGGGGTAGTCCTCGAGGCGGAACTCGGAGACGAAGTTCTGGTTCGGGACGACGTTCTGCACCAGGTGATAGTTCGGGTGGCCGCTGTCGGCGTAGAAGAAGACGTACTGGTCGGGCCCCTCGACGCCGTCGATCCGGCCGAAGACCGACACCACGGACGCGCAGTTGCCGTTGCCGATGTAGTACTTCGACCCGGTCGCCGTGTAGCCGCCGGAGCCGTCGGGCGTGAGCACCATGTCGGAGGAGTAGATGTCGGCTCCGTGGTCCTGCTCGGACAGGCCGAATGCGGCGACCGAGCCGGCATCGAGAGCTGCGGCCGCCCGGGAGCGTGCGTCGGCGTTGTCGCTCTGCCAGACCGGGCCGAGCCCGAGCGCCGTGACCTGCCACGGGTACCAGTAGGAGAGTCCGTAGAAGCCCAGCACCTCCGACATCGCCGCGACCCGGGCGGTGTCCCAGCGCTTGGTGTCGTCGCCATCAGCGTCGCGGGCCGGCGTCATGAACGTCGCGAAGACCTTCTCCTTGGCCACGAAGTCCAGGAAGTCGGCATACCAGGTCTGGGCGAAGTAGTCCTCGGTGAGCCGTCGGAGGCCGCGGCCCTCGAAGTGGTCGATGGTGGCGCGCAGGATGCGTCGAGACTCCTCGTCGAGAGTCGTCGGGTCATACGTGTGGGGGTTGAGCAGGAGGTTCTTCGCGGCGACGGCCATGGTGCTCCTCGGGTGCGGGGGTTCGTTCAGCCAACCACACCGTAGAGGCGGTCTCCGGCGTCGCCCAGACCCGGCACGATGTAGCCCTTGTCGTTGAGGCGCTCGTCGAGCCCGGCGGTCACGAGCGTCACCGGCGGGACGACGTCGGCGAGGTCCGTCTTCAGCCGCGCGATGCCCTCCGGAGCCGCGAGCAGGCAGATGGCGGTGATGTCGTTCGCGCCGCGTTGGACCAGGAACTCGATCGCGGCCGCGAGCGTGCCGCCGGTGGCCAGCATCGGGTCGAGCACGTAGCACTGGCGGCCGGCGAGGTCGTCGGGCAACCGCTCGGCGTAGGTGGCGGCCTCGAGGGTCTCCTCGTTGCGCACCATCCCGAGGAACCCGACCTCGGCCGTGGGCAGCAACCGCTGCATCCCCTCGAGCATCCCGAGGCCGGCCCGGAGGATCGGCACGACGAGCGGGCGCGGATGGGACAGCCGGACGCCCGATGCCGTGGCCACCGGGGTCTGCACCTCCACCGTCTCCACCCGCACGTCGCGGGTCGCCTCGTACGCCAAGAGGGTCACCAGCTCCTCGGCCAGGCGCCGGAAGGTGGGGGAGTCGGTGCGTTCGTCGCGCAGCACGGTGAGCTTGTGGGAGACGAGCGGGTGGTCGGCGACATGAACCTGCATGACGACGACGATAGTGGCCAGCGGCCATACGCTCTGTCACCATCGCAGTGGAGTACACCGGGAGGTGACCGTGGCCGAAGACGTCGTCGACTTCGCCGTGGCCGTCTACCGCGACGACGGGGAGTGGCAGCTCGTCGAGCTGCACCCCTCGGTCGCCGACAACCTCGACGGCCTCACCGGCGCCCTGGGACGGTTCCCGTCCGATGTCGGAGTGCTCGGCCTGGTGTCGATGAACGACGACTTCTTCGTCATCGTCCGCCGCACCGGTTCGCAGATCAGGGCGATGCTCTCCGACGTCACCGCGGCCACCGAGTCGTCACTCGCCAGCGCGGTCGCCGACCTCCTCGACGTGCCCGACCCCGACGACGACGAGCCGCAGCCGGCCGGTGACATGGACATCGTCAGCGACCTCGGGATGGCGGCCATGGAGCTCGGCATCCTGTGCGACGACGAGGACCTGTTCCCCGATGACATCCTCGGCGACGTGGCCGAGCGGTGCGGGTTCGGCGCCGCCTTCGAGGCGATCGTCAGGTGATGGACGAGGACTTGATGCGGCAGGCGCTCGCCCTGGCCGCATCCGCGCTCGACGATGGTGACGTGCCCGTGGGTGCGCTCGTCATCGATGCCGACGGAACCGTCCTCGGCACCGGTCGCAACACCCGCGAGCGGGACGCCGACCCGACCGGGCACGCCGAGATCGTCGCTCTCCGCGAGGCCGCGGCGGCGCGCGGCGCATGGCGGCTGGAGGGCTGCACCCTCGTCGTGACGCTCGAGCCGTGCACGATGTGCGCCGGGGCACTGGTGAACGCTCGGGTGGCGCGGCTGGTGTTCGGCGCCTTCGACGAGAAGGCCGGTGCGGTGGGCTCGCTGTGGGACGTCGTGCGCGACCGCCGGCTCAACCACCGACCCGAGGTGACGAGCGGTGTGCTCGCGGAGGAGTCAGCCGCGCTGCTGCGCGACTTCTTCCGCACCCATCGCTGACGGACGGCGAACCGAACGCGACTCCCGAGTGCCGTAACGTCTGGTCCCATGCTGACGCTCGGTGGCCTCCGGTTGGGGGCCTGGCGCGAGTGGGCGCGCGAGTCGTTCTGGACCGTGCCCCTGCTGGGCGTGCTGTTGGCCGTCGTGGTCGGCGGCATCCTGCCGCGGCTGGAGCTCCGGATCGACGCGCTGCAGGTGCCCTGGCTGTTCGACGGTGGTCCGGATGCGGCACGCACGGTGCTCTCGACGATCGCCGGCTCGATGATCACGGTCACGAGCCTCACCTTCTCGCTCACGGTCGTCACGCTTCAGCTGGCGTCGAGCCAGTTCTCTCCGCGGCTGCTCCGGTCGTTCCTGCGGGACCTGCGCAACCAGCTCGTCCTCGGCCTGTTCCTCGCCACCTTCACCTTCAGCCTGCTGGTCCTGCTCACGGTGCGGACGCAGAACGACCGTGGGCCCGGATTCGTCCCGGAGCTCTCGGTCACGCTGGCCATCGCGCTCGTGCTGACGAGCGTGACGGCGCTGGTCTGGTTCATCGGGCACATCGTCGCGGTGGTGCGGGTCGGACGCATCATGGCCGACGTCACGCAGGAGTCCGTCACGCTGATTGCGCGGGAGGAGGACCACCTCGACCCGGCTGCCGTCTGGGACGGGGTTCCGCACGAGGTCGCCGGACACGCCTTGCGCGCGGGCCGCAGCGGTTTCGTTCAGACGATCGATGTCGAGACCATCGGGGCCTGGGCGCAGGAGCACGACGCCGTGGTTCACGTCTGCGTTCCGCCGGGCGTGTGGGTGCTGCGTGGCACGCCGTGGGCCTACGTCGAGGGCGCCGAGCCCGATGGCGTCAGCGCCGCGCTCTCGGTCGGCGCCGAACGCACGTCGCAGCAGGATGCCGGGTTCGGCATTCGTCAGCTGGTCGACATCGCCCTGCGTGCGCTCTCGCCGGGTATCAACGATCCGACGACGGCCACCGATGCCATCGGGCACCTCGGCGAGATCCTCGTGACGATGTCGGAACACCACCTGGGCGCGCGCACCTGGTCTGACGACGCCGGCGTCGTGCGCGTGCACGTCGCCCGACCGTCCTTCGCCGACCACCTCAAGCTGGCCTCGGGCCAGATCCGGCAGTTCGGCGCCGGGACGCCCCTGGTGATCGGCGCGCTGGTCGACATCCTCGGCGCCGTGGGCGCCGGCCTCAGCGACCGCGGCCGGCGCGAGGCGATCCTCCGCGAGCTCGCCGACATCGCCACGGCCGTCGACGGGGAGATCAGCGGCATCCGTGACCACGCCGACGTCAGCGGCCGCATCGCCGCCGCTCGCGCCGGACTGGGCGTCGCCACGCGATAGCCGGTCGGGCGGGGATTTCGAATGCGGCGGTGCCGTTCGGTAAGGTACCCGGCGGTGGCGTGTCCGAGCGGCCTAAGGAGCACGCCTCGAAAGCGTGTGAGGGCTCAACCCCTCCGTGGGTTCAAATCCCACCGCCACCGCGGAATCAGGACCCCCGCTAGAGCTTGGAATGCCAAGCGGAGCGGGGGTTCTGACGTCGGTCAGCTTGGCACGGCCTGGTCTGGTGATGGCGGCGGTGTGTCGTGGGGCGACCGAGGCCTGTCCATGAGGTCGAGCGTGTAGAGCATGCCGCCCAGAACCGCGATGCCGGTGCCGGTGATCAGCAGGCCGCCGACGCCGAACGCGACCAAGGTGCCGAGGGTTGCGTCGCGGATGGGTGCCACGGCGTTGAGCGCGGCGCCCAGGGCGATCCCCAGGGTGGAGGAGGCGACGCAGATCGCGGCCATCCACCGCGCGGAGGGGGGCCATTGGAACGGAGCCTGTTCGCGATCGTCTGCGGTGTCGGCCAGCAGGATCGCGGCGGCAGCGATGGCGGTCCACACGCCCACCAGAAGGAACGCGGCCATCGAGTCGCCGGCCCGGTGCCAACCCGCCGACATGGTGGCGAGCGCGGTGGCCGTCGTCATCACGAGCGCCGCGAGCGAGACGGGGTATCGCCACCGCGTGGGGACGACCAGGAGGAGCGCGGCGAAGGCGGAGAGGACGGCGGTGGTGTGGCCGCTCGGAAGGCTGTTCAGGGTGGCCGGCGCGACCTCGCGGAATCCGAAGTCGGGTCGTTCGAGCAGGTATCCCTTGAGCACCAGGGTCGAGAGGTTTGCGCCGACCAGGAGTCCGACGGCAGCCAACCCGTGAACGCGCTCGAGCCGCACCAGGGCAATCATGGCGACCAGTGCAATCGCGCCCAGCAACGAGGCGACCGACACCACGTTCAGGACCGTGTCGGCACTGTCTGAGGTGGCGGAACGGATCAGCAGGGCTCCGCGAAGTGAGGCGTCCCCGAACAGGCGGCCTTGAACAGTGCGAACCGTGACGTAGTAGACGAGCAGGAATCCGACGCCGAATGCGAGGCCGACCAGAGCGATTCGAACGAGCGGACCGGAGTCGCTGTCCATGCGTGTGATCGCCACAACCGCATCCTGCATGATGCAGCGCCATCGCGTGCGGGGGGACCACCGACGAGGGGCGATCAGCGGCCGTGCGGAAGGGCTCGCGACACGTCCATGGAACTGGCGGGCGGTGCACTCGACCGCCGACCCGCTGACCTAGGCTCGAGACACCGGAGGACCCATCCTCTCTGACGGCCCATGTCACTGGATCGGAGCACCTCATGGCCAAGGTCGGCGGCCGTGGTCGGCGAGTGCAGATCGTGCGTGGCGTACTCGTTCTGGTGGTCGTGGTGGGCACCGTGGGAACCACGCGTGGCGGTGACTTCGACGCGGCGGCGACAACGCTGGCGTCGAACGACCAGGCCGATGCCGACGCCGTCCCGACGTTCCCGCTGCCCGACGGATTCGTCGTCACGCCGCGGCCGGACCAGGTCGCGGCCGTGCCGAAGGCGAAGTCAGCGGACGGTCCAGCGAAGCGCGACTCCGGGCGCAAGGTGATCTACCTGACCTTCGACGACGGGCCGTCGACGGCCTACACCGAGCGGATCCTCGATCTGCTCGATGAGCACGACGCCAAGGCGACCTTCTTCCAGCTCGGCGAGAAGGCGATCGCCCACCCGGGGCTGACCCGCGCTGTCGTGGCGCGAGGTCACGCGCTGGGCAGCCATGCCTGGAACCACCGGGACCTGCGGAAGCTGAGCCCCCGGAGGCTGAACCGCCAGATCACCCGCACGTCGGCCGCGCTGCACCGGATCAGCGGCCGACCGATCACCTGCTTCCGTCCCCCGTACGGGGCGGTGAATGCCCGCGTACGGTCGGCGGTCCGCGGCGAGGACCTGAAGTTGATCCTGTGGGACGTCGATCCGCGGGACTGGAAGCGGCCCGGTGCCCCAGCCATCGCCCGGCGGGTCATCTCCCGAACCGACCCGGGCGATGTGAGCCTGATGCATGACGCCGGGGGCAACCGGTCCCAGTCCGTGCGAGCGCTCAAGCGGATCCTTCGCCAGCTCGGTGCCAAGGGGTATGAATTCGCCGCACTTCCGCAATGCTGAAAACTAGAACGTGTTCCAGTATTGCGATAGTGTCCCGGCATGGTCCTCGAGAGGTTCCGGCTGGACGACCGGGTCGCGATCGTCACCGGGGCAGGCCGCGGTATCGGGGCCGCCAGCGCGCTCGCGCTCGCCGAGGCCGGTGCGGACGTCGTCCTCGCCGCGCGCACGGAGGAGCAGCTTCGGGAGGTCGCCGCGCAGGTTGAGGGACTCGGACGCAAGGCGCTCGTCGTGCCCGCCGATCTGACCGACCTCGACCAGGTGACCGCGCTCGCGCAGACCGCTGTCGACACCCTCGGCCGGCTCGACGTCGTGGTGAACAACGTCGGCGGGTGGATGCCGCGCGAGTTCGCCCACACGAACGTGGAGTCCCTCGAGAAGGCCTTCCACTTCAACGTCTCGACCGCGCACGCCCTGACCCAGGCCGCGCTCCCGCACCTGCTGTCCGGTGACGGTGGGACCGTCGTCAACATCTCCTCGGTCATGGGCCGGATCACCGGCCGCGGCTACCTCGCCTACGGCACGGCCAAGGCAGCCCTCGCGCACTGGACCCGCCTCGCCGCCCGGGACCTCGCGCCCCGCGTGCGGGTGAACGCGGTCGCGGTCGGCTCGGTCGCGACCTCCGCCCTGGAGATCGTCACCGGCGACGAGGGCCTCACGGCGCAGATGGAGGCCGGCACGCCGCTGCGCCGCATCGGCGATCCCGACGACGTGGCCGCCGCCGTCCTGTTCCTCGCCAGCCCCGCCGGCGCCTACGTCACCGGGAAGGTGCTGGAGGTCGACGGCGGCATCGAACAACCCAACCTCGACATGGGGTTGCCTGACCTAGGAGTAGACCCATGACCCTTCGCGTCGCAGCATGGAGCACCGGCAATGTCGGCAAGAACGCGATCGCGGGCATCGACAACCGGCCCGACCTCGAGCTCGTCGGCCTCTGGGTGTCCAACCCGGAGAAGGTCGGCAAGGATGCCGGCCGCCTCGCCGGCCTCGATCGCGACCTCGGCGTCCTCGCCACCAACGACGTCGAGGAGATCATCGCGCTCGGGCCGGACTGCGTGGTCCACTGCGCGATGTCGGACGACCGCCTCTTCGAGGCGATGGCCGACCTCGAGCGGTTGCTGCGGGCCGGCATCAACGTCGTCTCGGCCGGGCCGGTGTTCCTGTCGTACCCGTCCGGCCCGGCACTCGGCATGGCCGAGGGCGTGACGCAGGCGGCCCTCGACGGCGGCGTCTCGCTCTACGTCAACGGCATCGATCCCGGCTTCGCCAACGACTGGCTGCCGCTGTCGCTGACGAGCATCAGCGAGCGCATCGACCAGGTGAGGTGCTCGGAGATCCTCAACTACGACACCTACGACCAGGGGATGATCGTCTTCGACGTCATGGGCTTCGGCAAGCCCATGGACAACATTCCGATGCTGCTCGAGCCGGGCGTCCTCACGATGGCATGGGGCAGCGTGGTGAACCAGATCGCGGCCGGGCTCGGGGTCGAGCTGGACGAGGTCGAGGAGTTCTACGAGCGGGTGCCGGCA
The DNA here is from genome assembly GCA_963695295.1 of uncultured Actinomycetota bacterium. Taxonomy (GTDB): domain Bacteria; phylum Actinomycetota; class Actinomycetes; order Propionibacteriales; family Nocardioidaceae; genus Aeromicrobium. The sequence continues at coordinate 1,423,270 of OY968771.1, forward strand.
ACCGAGACGTTCGACATCGACAGCGGGACCGTTGAGAAGGGCACGGTCGCGGGTCTGCACTTCGAGCTGCGCGGCAAGATCAACGGCAAGGAGGTCATCGTGCTCGAGCACGTCACGCGCGTGCACGACGACATCGCCCCGGACTGGCCGCAACCGGCCGGCAAGGGCTGCTACCGCGTCGAGATCACCGGCGAGCCCAACTACACCGTCGACGTCGAGCTGCTCGGCTCCGACGGCGACCACAACACCGCCGGCCTCAAGGCCACCGCGATGCGGATCGTCAACTCGATCCCGGCCGTCGTCGACGCGAAGCCCGGGCTGGTCACCTCGCTGGACCTGCCGCTCGTCACGGGCCGCGGGCTGATCGCCACGTAGTCGTGGCGACACCGCTGTCGACGCAGGCCCGATACGTTCCACGGTCGGGCCCGTCGTGGCGTGAGCCGTGGCCGATGTACGCGGCCCTCCGGGAGCACGACCCCGTCCACCGGGTCGTCCCGGACGACGACCCGTCCGCCGACTTCTGGGTGCTCACTCGTCACCAGCACGTGTTCGACGCGGCGCGGGACCCCTCGACGTTCTCGTCGGCCGCTGGCCTGACGACCGCCTACGGCGAGCTGGAGAAGATCGGGATGCGCGGACAACCCGCCGCTGGTGATGCAGGACCCGCCGACGCACACCGAGTTCCGCCGGCTGGTGTCCCGGGGCTTCACCCCGCGCCAGGTCGCCAGCGTCGAGCCGGCCGTGCGGGCGTACGTCGTCGAGCGCCTGAACCACCTGGCCGACGCCGGCGAGGGCGACATCGTGGCCGAGCTGTTCAAGCCGCTGCCGACGATGGTGGTGGCCCACTACCTGGGCGTCCCACCGGCGGACCGGGACCGGTTCGACGACTGGACCCACGCCATCGTGGCCGCGAGCTCGGCCGGTGACCCGCTCGAAGCAGCCGAGGCGGTGAGCGGGCTGATGACGTACTTCACCGAGCTCGCCGAACGCCGCAAGACCGACCCCGAGGACGACACGATCTCGCACCTGGTCGCCTCGGGCCTGGCCGACGACATGGACGGACTGCTGTCGATCCTCGGCTTCGCGTTCACCATGGTCACCGGCGGGAACGACACGACGACCGGGATGCTCGGCGGCGCGGTGCAGCTGCTGGCCGGCCGACCCGACCAGCGCGCCGCACTGGTGGCCGACCCCGGCCTCATCCCCGACGCCGTCGAGGAGTTCCTGCGCCTGACGTCTCCGGTGCAGGGCCTGGCCCGCACCACGACTCGCGACGTCGCGATCGACGGCACGACCATCCCCGCGGGGCGCAAGGTGCTGCTGCTCTACGGGGCGGCCAACCGCGACCCGCTCCAGTACGGACCGGACGCCGAGGAGCTGGACGTCGCGCGCCGGCCGGAGCACATCCTGACCTTCAGTCACGGGAACCACTACTGCCTCGGGGCGGCGGCCGCCCGCATGCAGGCCACGGTCGCCCTGGAGGAGCTGTTGGCCCGGTTCCCCGAGTTCGAGGTCGACGTCGACTCCGTGGAGTGGGCGCCCGGCCCCTACGTGCGTCGTCCTACCCGTGTCCCCTTCCGAGCAGGTTCGCGATGAGGGCCCCGGACCGCACCGAGGTCATCGACCTGGTCCGCTCGTCGCCGGAGTTCGTCGCTGCTCACGACAAGGACGGCTGGCTCGGGATCTTCGCCGGTCAGCACGTCGTCGAGGACCCCGTGGGCTGGCGACCGGTCCGATCGGACGAACCCGGTGCCCTCGGCCGGTTCTGGGACGCGTTCATCGCGCCGAACGACATCGAGTTCCAGGTCGCCCAGGACTGGGTGGACGGGTTCGACGTCGTCCGCGACGTGACGATCGTGACGACGCTGCCGAACGGCGTGCAGGTGCGCACCCCGGCTCACTTGATCTACCAGACCGTCTATGAGGACGGACCCCTGAAGGTGCGGCGCATGGCCGCCCACTGGGAACCCGCCGCCAATGCCCGCCAGCTGCTCCGGCCGACGCGGGCCCACCTGAGCGCCGGCACCGGCCAGTTCGCCCACATGTTCCGCACGCTGGGCGCCGGGCCGGTGCTGCAGTTCGTCGGTGCGGTCCGCAGCGTCGGGCAGCGCGGCAAGCGCGCGGTCCTCGACGAGCTCGCCGCGCGGGGCATCACGGACGTGCCCAAGATCATCGCCGCAGGCAGCGTCGTGACCGCGTCGTTCACCCTCGACGGCCAACCTGCGGCCGCCATCGCCGAGCTCGAGCCCCGATCGCGCACCATCGGCGACCTGCGGATCTACACCGACACGGTGTGACCCGGCCGCCGCCGCACCTAGCGCAGCAGGAGCTTGACGGCGACGTCCATGGACCGCATGACGTCCTCGGTCGTCGTGCGGCCGGTGACCCAGCCCATGAGAGCCGAGAGCCACACGTCGCCGATGACCCGGACGATGGCGGTGTCCTCGTCGGTGGGCTCGCGGGTCTGGTCGGTGCCCTCGATGGCGTGGGTGATCATCGCCGTCAGCGTCATCCCGACGTGGTGGATCTCGGCCGCGACCGATGCGTCCGCGAACATGAACGCCCGCGTGAGCGCCTCGGTCAGTCGGGGTTGCTTCTGCATGCCCTTCGTGGTCACCCCGAGCACGTGCATGACGCGCTCGTGCGGTGTGTCACCGGGCACCTGACGGCTGCGCGTCTGTGTCTGGGCTCGCTCGAACTCCCGCCCCAGGGCGGTGACCAGGAGGTGGATCTTGGAGGGGAAGTAGCGGTAGAGGGTGCCGAGGGCGACGTCCGCGTCGTCGGCGACCGCGCGCATCTGCACCGCGTCGAAGCCGCCATCCATCGCGAGGGCCAGCGTGGCGTCGAGGATGCGGCGCCGGCGTTCGCGCTGGGCGTTGGAGCCGGGAGTCTCCATCGTGCTGGTCATCCGGCATCGTCTCCTGTCCGCTGTGCAGCCGAGGCTGGCCTGGTCGGCCGTCGCTTATGATATTGAAACACGTTCTAGATTCGGAGGCGACGCCATGCCGGTCGGGGTGAGTCGCGACCATCTCGAGCTCAGCTCCACCCTGCGCGCCTGGGCGGTCGATCTCGACGGACCGGCGGCCGTGCGGGAGGCCGAGAGCGATGCCGGCGCAGCATTCGCGAAGACGTGGCAGGCCGTCGTCGACATGGGCCTGACCAGCATCGGGATCGGCGAGCAGCACGGCGGTGGCGGCGGCGACCTGCTCGACCAGATGGTCGCGGTCGAAGCAGCAGCGCACGCCATGATCCCCGGCCCGGTGCTCGGGACGACCTTGGTCGGCCAGGTCGTCTCGCAGGTGACGGATGGACGCTGCGACGACGTGCTCGCCGGGCTCGCCGGCGGTGACAGCGCTGCGGTGGCGCTGACCGGAGCGGTCGCGCTCGACGACGCGGGTGCCAGCGGTGAGCTTCGCGTCGTGTTCGACACGGTCGACGCGCGGTGGCTGCTCGCCCCGGCCGGTGAGGGCTCCTGGGCGTTGATCGCGGCCGACGGCTGGACGGCCGAACCCGTCGTCGGCACCGACCTGTCCCGTCGCGGAGCCCGAGTCAGCGTGGCCGCGGCGCCCGACCAGGTGACGGTCCTGCCCGACGTGTACAGCGGGGTGGTGCGCCGCCTGCTCGTCGCTCTGGCCGCTGCGGAGGCGGCCGGAGTGGCGCAATGGTGCCTGGACACCGCGGTGGCCTACGCCAAGGTACGCGAACAGTTCGGCGCACCCATCGGCTCGTTCCAGGCGGTCAAGCACCTCTGCGCCGGGATGCTGGAGACCACGGAGTCGGTGGCCGCGGTCGCCTGGGACCTCGGCGCCGCAGCGCGGCCGGACCTGCTGGCGGAGGAGGCGGAGCTCGCCGCCGAGGTCGCCGCGACCGTCGCCCTGGACGGCACCGTGTCCGTCGCGCAGGACTGCATCCAGGTGCTCGGCGGCATCGGCTTCACCTTCGAGCACGATGCGCACCTGTACCTCCGGCGGGCGGTCGGATTGCGCGCCACGGTGGCCGCGATGACCGGAGGTGGCGAGCGTTCGGCGGTTCGGCTCGCCCGGCTCGCCGGCGTCGGCCGGCGCCGCGAGCTCGAGATCGACTTCGGCGGAGCGGACGCGGAGTTCCGTGCGACGGCCCGACAGCAGATGGGTGCCATCGCGGCGCTGGCCGCCGACGAACAGCGGGCCGCGCTCGCCGATGCCGGCTACCTCATGCCGCACCTGCCCCGTCCCCACGGCCTGGATGCCGGCCCGGTGGAGCAGCTCGTGGTCGACCAGGAGCTGGCCCGCGCCAGTCTCGAACGACCCGACATCGCCATCGGTGCCTGGGCCGTGCCCACGATCGCCCTGCACGGCACCGATGAACAACGGGAACGTTTCGTCCGCCCGACACTGCTCGGCGAGATCTTCTGGTGCCAGCTGTTCAGCGAACCGGGGGCGGGCTCCGACCTCGCCTCGCTCAGCACGCGCGCCGACCGCACCGAGGGTGGCTGGTTGCTGACCGGCCAGAAGGTGTGGACGTCCCGGGCCCAGGACGCGGACTGGGGCATCTGCCTGGCCCGCACCGACCGGGACGCCGTTCAGCACCGCGGGATCACCTACTTCCTGGTGGACATGGCGACGGCCGGCATCGAGACGCGGCCACTGCGCGAGATGACCGGTGACGCCCTCTTCAACGAGGTCTTTCTCGACGAGGTGTTCGTCCCCGACGAGTGCGTCGTGGGCGAGGTCAACGACGGGTGGCGGCTTGCCCGCACCACGCTGGCGAACGAGCGGGTGGCGATGGCCGGCAGCAAGCTGGGCCAGAGCACCGAACGTGCCGTCTCCCTCCTGGTCGGGCGTGAGTCGGACACCGATGCCGCTCGGGTCGGGCATCAGGTGGCGCTGGCCACCGTGTGCCAGCTGCTCGCGGTCCGGTCGACCCTGCGGTCGATCGCGGGTCAAGGTCCCGGCGCGGAGTCGAGCGTCGCGAAGCTGCTGGGCGTCCGCAACCGCCAGGAGGCCTCCGAGCTGGTGGTCGACCTGCTGGGGACGGCCGCCCTGTTCGGCACCGATGACCCCGCGATCGCTCGGGACGTGCACGAGATGCTGCTCACCCGGTGTCTGTCGATCGCCGGCGGCACGACCCAGATCCTGCGCAACGTCGTGGCCGAGCGGGTGCTGGGTCTACCCCGGGGCTGAATCGCTCGCCCTCGACAGGGCGCGTTCGACGTTCTCGCGCCGGAGGAGGAGCAGGACGAGCGTGGCCGCGGTGAGCGTGGCCAGCACGCCGTAGGCCAGGTCGTCGGAGGTCGCGTCGGCGACGGCCGGGATGGCGATGGCGCCCGCGGTGTGGCCCAGGCCCCAGCCGAGGTTCATGATGCCGAACGCGAGACCCTGGTCGACTCCGCTCGCTTCCGCCCCGTCGGACAGCATCGCCATCGCCGGTGACCACAGCATCCCGATCCAGGGCGCCGCCACGACGACCACGACGCCGAGCAGGAGAGCGGAGTCGGGGAGCGAGATGACGATCGCCGCGACGACGCTCGCGGCGAGGCCGACCGCGCTGGGCACCAGCCGACCGCGACGGTCCGAGATCCGCCCGGCGACCGGAGCCACGACGGCTTCCAGCCCGGCCGCCAGCAGGAAGACCGCGGCGATGGCACCGGCCCCGGCGCCGAGCTCGCCCAGCTTCAGCGGGACGAGCACCTCGATCGCACCGAAGAGCAGGCCCGGGACGAGGATCAGCACCATCCCGAACCGCACCGCGGTCGAGCCGGCTGCGCGAGCGAGTCCGCCGACGCCGAGCTGCTCCCGGGCCGGCGCCTCGACACCGAGCGTCAGTCCGATCAGGCCCACGCCGATGAGCGAGACGGCACCGAACATCGGTCCGCGCCCGACGGCGTCCGCAGCGGCACCGAGGGCGGGTCCGGCCAGGACTCCGGCGATCGCCGCGGCCATCGCCGTGCCGATCATCTCCCCGCGACGCTCCCGCGGCGCCGCCCGTACGAGCCAGGCGAGCGCACCGGCCCACGAGAACGCGCCACCCACACCTTGGAGGAAGCGGCTGGCGTCGAGCAGCGCGATGTTGTCTCCCAGCGCGAAGCCGATGCCGGTGATGCTCATCACCGACAGCCCGACCAGCACGGTCCTGCGTGGGCCCACCCGAGCTGCCAGCATCCCGCCGGGAATCGCGGCGATCAGCGTTCCCGCGGCATAGGAGCCGGCGAGGATCCCCGCCCCGGTCTTGGAGAGGCCGAACTCCGCCGAGAGGCCGGGCAGCAAGGGCACCACGGCCGCGAAGAACATCGTGTCGACGAAGACGATCGCGGACGCCAGGATCAGGAGCCGGCGCATGAATCAGGGCTTCGTGACGATGGGGTCCGCCTGGGCCTGCCGGTTGATGCGCACGTCGAAGGCCTCGGACACGTGCCATTCCCGCGACAGCATGACCGGGGTTCCGTCACGGTCGTAGTCGATCTCTTCGATGTACAGCAGCGGCTTGCCGCGCCGGACGCCGAGGACCTTGGCCGTGCGGCTGGTGCTGGCGACGGCGCGCAAGGTCGCGGTCGCGTGGTCGGCGGCATGCCCCGACGAGCTCAGCAGGTCGAACAGCGAGGGGTGGAGGTTCTGCAGATCGAGGTCGGGGTCGAGCAGCCGCGCGGGGATGCGGTCGCGCGAGTAGATCACCGGCTGGCCGTCGGCCGTCCGCACGCGCTCCACCGCCAGCACGGAGTCGCCCCGACCGAGCTGCAAGGGGTTGTCGGTCTTAGCCCGAGGCTCGAGGACCGCGTCGAGCACCCGCATGCCGGCCTGCGCGCCGGCGCTCTCGATCATCGCGAGATAGCTCAGCGTCGAGTCCAGGCCGTGTGGCATCCGCCGACGCTCGGCGACGTAGCTGCCCGATCCGTGCCGACGGGTGATGTAGCCGGCCTCGACCAGGCTGGTCACCGCTTCCCGGACGGTCGCCCGGGACACGCCGAAACGCGTCGCCAGCTCGCCCTCGGTCGGCAGCTTGGTGCCCGGCGGGAGCTGCGAGCTGGTCATCTCCTCCAGCAGCTCGTCGCGAAGCCGGTCGGCGAGCAGGCTCTTCCCGGGCATCTTCCCAGCCTACGTTTCTGCGAGGACGCGCCGAACCTGCTCCGCGACGGACGGCGCCCCCGGCAGCAGGCCGTCGAAGATCGCGCTGCCGATCGTGTAGCCCCACGCACCGGCCTCGCTCACCGCAACGGCGCGCTCGATGCTGGCGATCGATCCGGCGACGATCACCGGGCCGCTCGATCGCTCGACCACCGCACGGATCAGCTCGAGCGTGTCGGCGCTCGGGTGGCGATACGCCAGCAGGTCCACACCCGCGACGTGGTCGAGTCCGGTCAGCCGTTCCGCGGAGGCGGCGATGTCGTCGATCGAGCCGAGCAGGACGCTGGGGTGGTCGACGACCATGCCGGGGAACGGGCAGTACTGCACGTGGTCGGGAAGCATTCCTGCGGTGTCCGCGCCGTGGGTGCCGCCGAGCACCCAGTCGACTCCGGCCTCCGCCGCCGTCTGCAACGACGCCAGCTCGGCTTCCTTGGTGGTCGACACGACTTCGAGCATCACCTCGAAGCCGGAGTCGTGGGCGATCGCGGTCACCTCCCGTTGTCGGGCGAGGTCGGCCCCGACGTCCTTGAACCCGATGTACCGCAACCCGGAGTCGGCCAGTGTCGGCACGATCTGGGCGGCGTTCTCCACGGTTCGGTCGCCGTGGGTCAGCATGAACACGAAATGAGCCATCAGGCCTCCTTCATCAGGTTTCGGCGTCGCCGATGATCGACTGCGCCGTGTCGTCCGTCCAGACCCCGAGCAGATCGGCCAGATCCACGATCGAGAACCGCTCACGCAGCAGGTGGGAGTTTCGCAGCGCCCAGAACAGCAGGCCGTCGTCATAGCCGGGGCCCAGGTCGTGGGCGCGCGTGGGAAGACCACTGGCGTGGCTCACCTCGTCGAACTGCTCCGGTGTCGGCAGTGCCAAGGTCTGCGTGAACGCGTCCCAGTCGGCGACCATCGCCTCGACATCGGTCTGGTGCTCGAGCAGCCAGCTGCGTTTCGCGGCGTAGGCCGCCCAGCACTCCTCGACCGTCTTCGCGCCGAGCTCGGCGAAGGCGAGGGCCGCCGCATCACGACTCGCCGACTCCTCGGGCACCCGGACCTTCGAGCGAGACGCCCGGATCGTGCGGTCGACGAGCTGCCAGACCCGCAAGGCGAGCCGGGTGGCCACGGTCACCTGCATCCCGTGCGGAGCAGCAGGCTCCTGCCGCTGGGTGAGGGCCATCTCCAGCAGGTGTGACACCGCGTGCTCGCTGCCCGATGCCGGTGCCGTCGAGCCGACGATGCCCATCGAGAGGCCGCTTCCGGTCAGGAGCCGAGCCAGGTCGGCGAGACCGGCCGGCTCGGCGTCGTGCGCGGCCCGGGCGAGCGCCGGAAGAGCGGGCATCGCCGCGAGGACCGGCTCGACGACGGCGGCATCGTAGGCGGGTCCGTGCCCGAGCCCGGCCGCGAGCTGCCACTCCGCGACCGCGCTGGGGACCGTGGAGAGGTCGCCCACCCCGGCGAGGTTCAGGCCGGTGGGTGCCGAGGTCAGGATGTCGGTGTCGGCGATGAGCAGGTCCGGCCAGCGGGACACGACGGTGCGTTTCGCGCCGGCGAGGACGAGGACGCTGCGGTCGGCGACGAAGCCGTTGATGCTGCACGCGGTCTGGACCGCGACGTGCCTGCTGCCGGTGCGTTGCGCCGCCACCTTCGCGATGTCGGTGAGCGTGCCGGCCCCCACCGAGATCATCAGCCGGCCGTCGCCGACCTCGGCCACGGCCCGTTCGACGGTCTCCTCGTCGGCGCGCACCGTGCCGGTGCCGAGCTGGATGACCGGGCAGTCGCCATGCCGTTCGGCGAGTCGATCGACGACCGGACCCGCCGCCGTTCGGTACGGCCCGCCGTCGCTGAGGATCACCGGCTCGCCGGCGTGGCCGGAGATCGTCTCGATCGCCTCGTCCAGCACCGAGGTGCCGATGCGGATGTCCACGCCGGGCACGTCGGCGCGGCCTCCTTCGCGAAGCGCCGTCAGGATCGCCTGCGGATCGGGGATGGCGGTCATGGCGCGAGGGCCGACTCGACGGCATCGAAGGCGGCGCGGTAGCGGTCGTACGCCTCGGCGTACCGAGCCTGCCGGCCCGGATCGGGGTCGATCGTGCTCGAGTCCAGGTGAACGGCGACGGATGCGGCCCGGAAGTCCGCGAACATCCCGGACCCGACTCCGGCGACCATCGCCGCGCCGACCGCGGTGGCCTCCTCGGACCGGACGCGGCGCACCGGTCGGCCGAGCACGTCGGCCTTGATCGCCGCCCACAGATCGTCCCGCGCGCCGCCGCCGACGATCCGGACCTCGCCGTGACCGAGGTGCAGGGCGTCGAGCCGATCGACGATGTCGCGCAGCGCGAAGGCACACCCTTCGAGGACCGCGCGGGCGATGTGGGCGGAGGTGTGGTTCATGGCCAGTCCGAGGAAGGCGCCCCGCATCGCGTCGTTCCACCGGGGTGCGGTCGAGCCGGACAGCGCGGGAAGAAACAGGACCCCGTCGCTGGCCGGCGGCGCCTCTCGTGCCAGCGCGAAGACGTCCGCCTGCGGTACGCCGAGCAACCCGGTCGAGAGCCACAAGGTGCTGCCGCCGCTGACGAACCCGGGATTCTCGATCAACCAGGTCCCGGGGACGGCATGGCCGTGGGTCTCCACGACGCCGAGCCGATCGCGGACGGGTTCGTCGGCGACCGTCGTCACCGGCTCGGCCGTACCGGTGACGTCGACGACGACACCGGGCTCGATCGCGCCGGCCCCGACCGATGCGGCGTGCTCGTCCCCGGTACCGACCACGACCGCGCACGAGGCCGGCAGCCCGAGCTCGGCGGCGACGTCGGTTCGCAGCGTGCCCACCACGTCGGTGGACGGCCGGACCTGCGGCAGCATCGCGGGGTCGAGGCCGGCAGCGTCGCAGAGGTCGGGGTCGAAGTCCCCCTTGGTGACGTCGTACACCATCGTCGACGACGCGTTGGCGGCGTCCTGGGCGTACGAGCCGGTCAGATGATGCAGCACGTACGCTCCGACCGGCGCGAACATGGCGGCGTTCTGCCAGACCTGCGGTTCGTTCTCCCGGATCCACATCATCTTCGGCGCGCTGTGCGAGGCGTCGGCGACGAGTCCGGTGCGCTCGGCGAGCCGTTCTGCTCCGACCGCGGACACGAGCTGGTCGCACTGGTCGGTCGCCCGCTTGTCCAGCCAGATGATCGCCGAGCGCAGCGGCGTGCCGTCGGCGTCGCAGGCGACGACGCCGTCGACCTGGCTGCCCAGACCCATGGCCGCGATGCGATCCGCCTGGACGCCTTCGGTCGCCAGACGCACGGCGTCCCGGAGGGCGGTGCGGTACGACTGCGGATCCTGCTCGGCCCAGCCATCGTGCTCGTGCACCATGGCCAGCGCCGCCGAACCGGAGGAGACGACGTCGCCCTTCTCGTCGATGATCACCGCCTGGATGCTCTGCGAGCCGACGTCGACTCCTAGGACGAGAGACACGACTCCCCCTCCAATAGCGGTCGAGCGGTGGGTGGCACGGTGCGCGGGGAGGATCGGGCGTCCGTCCTCCCCGCCGGGTTCGTCAGGGTGACCCAGGTGGCGAGTCACCGGCGATCTCGTTGACGGAGGTCTTGCCGTAACCCTCCTGCTGGAGATTCGCACCGTGCTTGCCGCGCGTCATGGCGAACTCCTCCTCCGGCGACAACACCAGCTTGTGCCGGCCGCGGATCGCGAAGTAGGCGATGCCGATCAGGAAGTAGACGAGCGTGCCGACGACACCTGGTCGGTAGTCCGCGTTGAGGAACAGCGAGACGAGCGCGACCAGCGCGATCACCGCGGCGATCACGGCGCCTGGCACACCCCAGGGGCTCCGGTACGGGCGGGCGATGTCCGGCAGGTTGCGGCGCAGCAGGACGAACGCCAGGCACTGCATGAAGTAGGAGATCACCGCGCCGAACACGGCCATGTAGAGCAGCGCTCCGACGATCTGGCCCGCGAGTGCGCCCTCCGCCTTGCCGAGGAAGTAGATGAGCAGCGTGAGGGCATACCCGACCACCGCGCCCGCGATGAGCGCGACGTAAGGCGTGTGCCTGGTCGGGTGGGTGATCGACAGGACCTGCGGGAAGTAGCCCGCGCGGGACAGCGAGTACGTGTTGCGGCCGTAGGCGTAGATGATCGTGAAGAAGCTGGCGATCAGCCCGACCAACCCGATCAACCCGAGCATGGTCGCGCCGGTGCCCTCGCCGAACACCGCCTTGAATCCATCGAACAACGGAGTCGCCGACGTTCCGACCGCCGCCGCGCCACCGCCGACGCCGGTGTTCAGGAACAGGATGCCAACCGCGAACAGCATCAGCGTGGTGAGACCCCAGATGGTCGCGCGGGGAATGTCGCGCGCGGGATCGTGGGACTCCTCGGCGGCCAACGGCAGCTCCTCGATCGCGAGGTAGAACCAGATCGCGAAGGGCAGGGCCGGGAGGATCCCCGCGACGCCGTGCGGCAAGAAGGTGCTGCCGCCCTCCTCGTCGGGGGGAATGTTGGTGAGGTTGCTGGCATCGAAGGCCCCGCTGACGAGCACGGACACGAAGTAGAAGAGGAGGACACCGAGAGCCATCAGGGTGATCACCACCGTGAAGCGCATGGTGATCTCGATGCCCAGGATGTTGATCCCGACGAAGAGCACGTAGTACAGGAGCCACCAGAGGATGACGCTGTTCCAGGCTCCGTCGGCGCCGGTCAGGTCGACGACGATGTCGTGTGACAAGAAGCCCATCGCGCCCACGACGACCGCGGGGGTGATGACGTACTCCATGTTCTCGGCCAGGCCGTTGATGAAGCCGCCCCACGGCCCCATCGCGGACCGGGAGAAGGAGTAGGCGCCACCGGTGTGCGGCATGGCGGGCGACATCTCGGCGATGCTGAAGCACAGGCCGTAGAACATGATCGTGATGACGATCCCGGCGATCAGCAGCCCGCCGAAGCCGCCGGCGTCGAGGCCGAGGTTCCAGCCGTAGAAGTCGCCGGAGATGACGGCACCGACGCCGAGCGCCCACAGCGACCAGAAGGCGGCGTGGCGGCGCAGCTGCCGTTTCTCGAAGTACCCCTCGCCGGCCTCCTGATAGGTGACCGAACCGAACTCACGTGACTTGTCCGCCATTGCTCCTCCTGGCTTCCGCTGCCGCCCCGAAGTTGTCAGACAACTTGAAGATAGCGCCGGGTGGGGGTCAGGTCAACGATCTGGCGTTGGCGCGGCCGAGCGGCTGGCCCGGTGCCACTGCAGCCAGCGCTGCACGGCGGCGATCGTGTGCTGACTGCGGATCGAGGAGAAGACGTCGAAGGCGTGCTGGGCCCCGGGGAGCTCGGCGTAGGTCACCGTCGCGTCCGACTGTTCGCGGAGGGCATCGACGAAGGCTCGCGCCTGGCGCACCGGGGCCAGGGTGTCGTTGCGTCCGTGGATGACGAAGAAGTCGGGGGAGTGCGCGGCGACGTGAGCGTGCGGCGAGGCCTGGACGAACTCGTCGAGGTGGGTTCGTGGGTCCTTGTGGAAGATCCGCGGCCCGAGGAACCAGTCCCGCATGCGGATGTCCCAGGGATCCTCGGACAGGCCGGCCAGGTCGTAGATGCCGTAGAACGGGACGCATGCGGATACCGACGTGTCCGCGTCCTCGAAACCCGGCTGGTAGTCCGCCAGCCCGGGCGTGAGCGCAGCCAGCGCCGACAGGTGACCGCCCGCCGAGCCGCCGGTGATCGCCACGTACGACGGGTCGCCGCCGTACTGCTCGATGTTCTCGTGAACCCAGGCGATGGCCCGCTTCACGTCGACGATCTGGGTCGGGAAGGAGTGCTTGGGGGCGAGCCGGTAGTTGGACGCGACGCAGATCCAGCCCTGTTGCGCCATCCGGTTCATCAGGAGCAGCCCTTGCTGCTCCTTGGTGCCGATGGTCCAGCCGCCGCCATGGATCTGGAGGAGCACCGGCGCCCCGCTCAGGTCGGTGTCGCGGGGACGGTAGATGTCCAGCCGGGCCCGTCGCCCGCCCTCGGTGTACGGGATGTGGCGGAGCACCTCGACGTCGTGCTGGCGGAAGCGGAACGGCCGGGCGACCGACCCGCGCGGCAGGCGCAGGTCGACCGGGCCGGGCAGGTCGAGGGTGCTCAGGTACTCCTCGCCGATGCTCTCGCGGAGCGCCTCGTCCAGCTCGGTGCCGACGCGACGCGAGCCGGCGATCGCATGAGCCAGCAGTGCGGCCGCCGCACCCGCCGCGATCAGCCCGGTGGCGGAGGGTGCCGAGGTCCGGCGCCGCACCGTCAGCTCGGCCGTGGTGTCGAGGACCGTCGCGCCCAGCAGGTGCGGCGCCAGCTCGCTGACCGGCCAGCCGAACGCGAACGCGGGGATGCCGGTCCAGCCGCCCGGCATCGGCCGGACCGCGTTCAGGGCCAGCGCGGCCATCATCAACTGGCGACGGGCGAACCCCGCTGACATGTGGCTCCTCACGGGTGGATCCGGACTTCGGTAGAACGTGTTCTAGGTACCGTAGGATACCGGCCATGGATCGACTCAGCGGCCTCGACGCCAGCTTCCTGTATCTCGAGAGCGGCGCGCAGCTGATGCATGTCTGCGGGCTGATCATGGTCGATCCGGCCACCGTGCCCGGTGGGTACGACTACGCCGACTTCAAGGACGAGCTGTCCCGGCGCGTCTCGGACGTCCCGATGTTCAACCGCAAGCTCAAGTTCGTGCCGGGACGGATCGACTTCCCGGTGTGGGTCCTCGACGAGGAGTTCGACATCGACCGGCACGTCCACCGGCTCGCCGTGCCCGCCCCGGGTGGCGAGCGTGAGCTCTCCGAGGTGATCGGGCACCTCGCCGGCATCCCCCTGGACCGAGCCCGGCCGCTCTGGGAGATGTATGTCATCGAGGGCCTGGACAGCGGCCAGCTCGCGGTCTTCTCCAAGATGCACCACGCCTCGGTCGACGGGGTGTCGGGCTCGAACATGATCTCCTACCTGTGCAGCCTGGAGCCGGACGCGCCGCCGCTGGACAGCGAGCCACCGGGTGCGACCTCCCACCAGCACGTCCCGTCCGACCTGGAGCTGTTCGGCCGCGGCGTCGTGGCGACCGTGGCCAAGCCGTGGCAGCTGGCCAGACTGGTCGCGCCCACCGCCCAGACCCTGGTGCGCACGGTCAACCGGGCTCGCGAGGGCACGGCGATGGCAGCTCCGCTGACGGCCCCGCGCACGTCCTTCAACGGCACGATCACCGGGCACCGGTCCATCGCATGGACCGACATCTCCCTCGACGACATCAAGGAGATCAAGAACGCGATCCCCGGAGCCACCGTCAACGACGTCGTCCTGGCCCTGAGCGGCGGCGCGCTCCGGCGCTACCTGCACGATCGCGGCGAGCTGCCGTCGACGTCCCTGCTGGCCAGCGTTCCGGTCTCGGTGCGGAACGACTCCAAGCGGGTCGGCCGCAACCAGGTGTCGTCGATCTTCTGCAAGCTGGGCACCGACATCGAGGACCCTCGCGAGCGCATCACCGCGATGTCCGTCGCCAACGCGAATGCCAAGGAGCACCACAAGGCCGTCCCGGCCGACACGCTGCAAGAGTGGGCCGAGCTCGCGGCGCCTCGGACCTTCGGGTTGGCGGTCCGCATGGTTTCCGACCTCAGGCTCGCGGAGCGTGGCCCGGTCATCCACAACCTGGTCATCTCGAACGTCCCGGGTCCGCCCGTCCCGCTGTACTTCACCGGCGCCCGGATCGACGCGCTCTACCCGCTCGGACCGGTCTTCCACGGCGCCGGCCTGAACATCACCGTCATGAGCAACAACGGGCAGATGCACATCGGCGCCATCGCCTGCAAGGAGCTGATGCCGGGCGTGTGGGACCTGATCGAGCAGTTCCCGGCCGAGCTCAAGGCCATGCGATCCGCGGTGCTCGACGGCGACTGAGTCCGCTACTGGCTGGCGGCCAGATCCTGCTCGCCCATCCGGGCGACGGTGGCGTGGGTCGCCTCGACGAAGGCCGGCACGAAGGCCTGGTGCTCCAGGACGCATCCGGCGTGTCCGCAGGCGGCCTCGTGCACCGTGGCGCCCGGGATCAGGGCGGCCAGCTCGCGCTGGCGGGACGTGGGAAGCACGTGGTCGCGGGTCGTCACGACGATCGCGGTCGGCACGTCCACGCTCGGGAGCCACGGGGTGGAGTGGTGCCGGCCGAGGGAGGCCACGGCCTGGCCGATCGTCCACGGGCTGGTCGCCCGCCACTGGCCCATGGCCCACCGGGCCGTGTCCGAGGTGTCGGCGTCGAGCGCCTCGACGGCGGCTGCGCTCGCTCGGTTGACCATGTGGGAGCGCGACAGCGTCGCACTCAGGCTCATCCCGATCTCCATGCCGGCGTGGAACAGGCGTTCGCGACCGTTGGTGCGGAAGTGGTCGGTGCTGGCGGCGAGGACGAGTCCACCGACGGCATCCGGGTGCTGTCGCCACACGCGTTGCGCGATCACCGAACCCATCGAGTACCCGGCGATGACGGGTCGGTCGAGGCCCAGCTCGTCGACCAGGGCGGCCACGTCGTCGGCGCAGTCGGAGATGAGGAACCGCTCGGACGTGATGCCGCGGCCGTGCCAGCGCTGGTCGAAGGTGATGACCCGGTAGTGCTCGGCCAGAACCGGGATCGCGGGGAACCAGGTCAGCTGCCCGGTGCAGCCGACCGCGTGCAGGAGCACGATCGTCGGCGCGTCCGGGGTGGGCCCGGGAACGTCGGTGAGCCAGGTCCGGCCCCGCCGCGGGAGCTTCAGCCAGCGTCCTTCGGGCAGGTCGACCTCGGGAAGGTCGGGCATGAGCGGTTGGAGCGCGCGGTGGACCAGCTGGACCGGGTTCGGCACGACCTTCTCCTGCTTCGTCGGCGTCGGCGGGACTAGAACACGTTATAGTTTCTGCTCAGGAAGCATGCTACTCCGAAGGAGACGATCTCGTGGACCAGGGGCTGGGCGGAGTGCTCGATGAGGTGCGCTCGGTCGTCGGCGACGTGCTCGACCGTGGCGACGGGTCCTGGCGCGCACTTCGGGAGGCCGGCCTGCTCGCCTTGGCCGCCCCGGAGCGGCATGGCGGTGAGGGCCTGGGCCTGGCCGAGGTCGCCGTGCTGCTGCACGAGGTGGGCCGCCGCGCGGCCGAGGTCCCGGTGTGGGAGACGCTGGCCTGTGGTCTGCTGCCGCTCGTCCGGTCCGGCTCGGAGTCGCTCCAGGACGACCTGGTGCCGAAGGTGCTGGCCGGCGAGCTGATGCTCGCGCCGGCTCTCGGGGAGCCCGGTGCCGCGCTGCCGCGCCTGCCTGCCGTCACGTACGACGGCAGCACTGCCGATGGTGGCGTGAGCGGCACCAAGGTCGGCGTGCCCGTGCTGGAGGGGCCGACGATCCTGCTCGTCTCCGCGACCGGCGACGACGGCAGGCCGGTGGTCGCGCTCGTCGATTCCGCCGGTCCCGGAGTGAGCCGCGTCGAGACCCCGACGTCGCGCGGGGTTACCGAGGCGACGTACACCTTGGCCTCGGCGCCCGCGCTCGGGGTGCTCGATGCCGACGTGGTGCGCAGCCATGCCGTCGCCGGCCTGGCAGCGCTCGGTGCCGGGGTCGTCGAAGGCGCCCGCGACCTGACCGCCGGCTACATCCGCGACCGGCGCCAGTTCGGCCGTGCGCTCGCGGAGTTCCAGGCGGTCGCCCAGCAGATCGCCGACGTCTACATCGGCTCGCGGACGCTCACGCTGACGGCGAGCGAAGTGGTCCGTCGCCTGGACGCCGGCGACCCGGCGGACGACGACCTGGCGGTGGCCGCGTACTGGTTCGCCGACCGGGCCCCCGGCCTGATGCAGACCTGCCAGCACCTCCACGGCGGCATGGGCGTCGACATCACCTACCCGATGGCCGGGTACTTCTCGGCCGTGCGCGACATCGCTCGCCACCTCGGTGGACCGTCCACGTTGGCCGACGTTCCCACGACCGAGTCCGCCGGCAAGAACGCCGAGCTGACCGCCGACGAGCGCGCCTTCAAGGACGAGGCACGCTCCTACCTGACCGGGTTGACCAGTGACGACGACCGCGTCGAGATGCGCACCGACCGGCACGGGCCGGCGTACCACCGGATCATCAAGCAGATGGGCGCGGACGGGTGGATGGGCGTCGGCTGGCCCGTCGAGTACGGCGGGCAGGGGCGCGGCGCCATCGAGCAGCAGGTGTTCGTCAACGAGGCGGCGCGAGCGGACGTCCATCTGCCGTCGGTGACCCTGCAGACCGTGGGGCCGACGCTGCAGGCCTACGGCACCGAGAAGCAGAAGGAGATGTTCCTGGCCGACATCGTCGCCGGAGAGGTGCACTTCGCGATCGGCTACAGCGAGCCCGACGCCGGCACCGACCTGGCGTCGATGCGCACCACCGCCGTCCGCGACGGCGACCACTACGTCGTGAACGGCCAGAAGATGTGGACCACCGGCGGTCACGCGGCCGACTACGTCTGGCTGGCCGCCCGCACCGACCCGGACGCGCCCCCGCACCAGGGCATCTCGATCCTCATCGTCGACACCCGCGACCCCGGCTACTCCTCGACGCCCATCGTCACCAGCGACGGCTCCCACCACACGAACGCGACGTACTACAACGACGTGCGGGTGCCGGTGGACATGCTGGTCGGCGAGGAGAACCGCGGCTGGCAGCTGATCACGACCCAGCTCAACCACGAGCGCGTCATGCTCGGCCCGGCCGGCCGGATCGAGGGCCTGCGCGACCAGGTGCTCGACTGGGCGGGTGGTCGCGTCGTCGGAGATGGCACGCCGGTGGTGGAGGTTCCGTGGGTGCGCGACACACTGGCGCGCGCCACGGCATCGTTCCGGGTCAACGAGCTGCTCAACTGGGCGGTCGCCGGGGCATCGTCGTCGAGCCGTGAAACCGTGGCCGACGCCTCGACGTCCAAGGTGTTCGCCAGCGACGAGGTGCAGAAGCTGGGGCTGGCGCTCGCCGACGTGGTCACGGCCTTCGGTGATCCCGCCGATCCGCCCACCGGTCGGTTGGCTGAGTACCTCGACGCGACCGCCAAGCGCAACCTGGTGCTCAGCTTCGGCGGCGGCGTCAACGAGGTGCAGCGCGAGCTGATCGCCATGTTCGG
This sequence comes from uncultured Actinomycetota bacterium, assembly GCA_963695295.1. Taxonomy (GTDB): domain Bacteria; phylum Actinomycetota; class Actinomycetes; order Propionibacteriales; family Nocardioidaceae; genus Aeromicrobium. The sequence goes on from OY968771.1 coordinate 1,441,476, forward strand.
ACTCGACCTTCCCAAGGTGCCCCGATGACCGACGAGATCCTGGTCAAGGCAGAAGAGATCAAGGCGCGCGGCCACAGCAAGGCTCGCGAGGGCGCCGACCCGGTGAACGAGCCGATGATCCGGCACTGGGCTGAGGCGATCGGCGACAGCAACCCGCGATGGCAGCCCGGCCCCGACTGCGAGGCCCCGCCGGCGATGGCGCAGGTGTGGACGATGCCCGGGCTCAATCGAGACCGCCCGCCCGGCGAACCGCTGTGGGACACGATGGTGCTCCTCGACGGGGCCGGCTACACGTCGGTGCTCGGCACGAACTGCGACCAGACCTACGCCAGGACGCTGCGTCCCGGCGAGCGCGTCCGGATCAGCGCACGGCTCGATGAGGTCGTCGGGCCGAAGCGCACCGCCGTCGGCGAGGGCTACTTCGTCACGACGCGCAACACCTGGACCGTCGGCCCCGAGGACGAGCCGGAGGAGGTCGCGTCGATGCTGTTCCGGGTCCTCAAGTTCAAGCCCGGGACCGGTCGCCCGACGGTCGATCGCTCGAAGACCGTGCGGCCCCTCATCGATCGTGACTCGGCGTTCTTCTGGGAGGGCACGGCCAAGGGCGAGCTGCGGATCCAGACCTGCAACGCCTGCGGCGCGCTGCGGCACCCGCCCGGCCCGGTGTGCCCGTCCTGCCACGCGATGGACCGCGGCTACACCGTGGCGTCCGGACGCGGACGGGTGCACTCCTTCCTCACCCACCACGCACCCGTCGTGCCCGGCAAGCAGCTGCCACTCACCCTCGCGCTGGTCGAGCTCGGCGAGGGAGTGCGAATGGTCGGCGAGGTGGGCGACGATGTCGCCATCGGCGACGAGGTCGAGGTCTGGTTCGACCGAGTCGACGACGATCTCACCCTCGCCCAGTGGAGACGGCCGGGCGCCGCGCCTGAGCCGACGCCCGAGGTGACGTCGGATCTCCCCGTCTGGGAGCTGCCGATCACGCCGACGCTCGTGGTGTCGACGGCGCTGGCCACGCGCGACTTCCAGGACGTGCACCACGACCGTGACCTGGCGCAGGGCCACGGCAGCAAGGACATCTTCTTGAACATCCTCACCACCACCGGGTTCGTGCACCGCTACGTCACCGACTGGGCCGGCCCGCAGACGCAGATCCTGTCGTGCGCCCTGCGCCTCGGCGCGCCCGCCCACCCGTACGACACCCTCCGCTTCAGCGGCGACATCGTGTCGGAGTCCGACGGCGTCACCACGATCGACGTCACCGGCGCGGTGTCGCTCGGGCAGCACGTGAACGCTCGCGTCGAGGTGCGGCTGCCCGGCGGGGGTGCCGGGCAGCGGGCGGCGGTCCAGCCGTGAACGAGTTCAGCGGTGCGGCGTCGGTCGCCGGGATCGGTGCGACTGAGTTCTCCAAGGACTCCGGCCGCTCGGAGCTGCAGCTGTCGGCGGAGGCGACGCTCGACGCCCTGTCCGATGCGGGTCTCGAAGCCGCCGACGTCGACGGCCTGGTCACCTTCACCATGGACTCCACGGCCGAGATCGCGCTGGCCCGCGAGCTCGCGATGGGTGACTTGCGATTCTTCAGCCGGATCAACTACGGCGGTGGGGCGGCCTGCGCGACGGTGCAACAGGCGGCGATGGCGGTCGCGACGGGCATGGCCGACGTCGTCGTGGCCTACCGGGGCTTCAACGAGCGATCCGGCTCCCGCTTCGGCCAGGTGCAGGGCGCAGCGGCTGCGCAGGTCAACACCAATGGCCTCGACAACGCCTGGACGTACCCCTACGGCCTGTCCACTCCGGCGGCCACGGTGGCGATGCAGGCCCGGCGCTACATGCACGAGTACGGGGCGACGTCGGAGGACTTCGGCCGAGTCGCCGTGGCGGACCGCCGGCACGCGGCCACCAATCCGAACGCCTTCTTCTACGAGCGCCCGATCACGCTCGCCGACCACCAGGCCTCCCGGATGATCGCCGATCCGTTGCGGCTGCTCGACTGCTGCCAGGAGAGCGACGGCGCGGTCGCGATCGTCATCACCTCCACCGAGCGCGCGAGGGACCTCAAGGCCGGCGCGGTGCCGATCCTCGCCGCCGCGCAGGGCAGTGCCGCCGACCAGTTCGTCATGACGTCGTACTTCAGGGACGACCTCGGCATCCCCGAGATCGGGGTGGTCGGCCGCGACCTCTGGCGGCAGTCCGGGCTGACGCCCGACGACATCCAGACCGCCGTTCTTTACGACCACTTCACGCCCTACGTCCTCATGCAGCTCGAAGAGCTCGGCTTCTGCGGTCGCGGCGAGGCCCCGGGGTTCATCGCCGACGGAGCGATCGAGGTCGGCGGCCGGCTGCCGCTCAACACGCACGGCGGGCAGCTGGGGGAGGCCTACGTCCACGGCATGAACGGCATCGCCGAGGGTGTCCGTCAGGTACGTGGCACGTCGGTCAACCAGGTCGACGGCGCGCAGCACGTGCTGGTCACCGCCGGGACTGGCGTACCGACCTCAGGTCTGATCTTCGGCCGCTAGCGACGTGGCCGGGAGTCCCTCCATCGCGACGATCTCCCGCAACGTGTCCAGATGATCGTTGAAGGCCCGACGGCCCTCGGGGGTGAGCTGGAGCCAGGTGCGGGGCCACTTGCCGACGTGGCCCTTGCGGATGGCGACGTACCCGGCCTGCTCGAGGGTGGATGCCTGTCGGGACAGCAGCGAGTCGCTGATCTGCAGGGTGTCGCGGAGGAACCGGAACTCCAGCTCGTCGGCCTGGGCCAGGCCGGCGAGCAGGGAGAACCGCACGGGCTGGTGGACCAGGTCGTCGAGGCGTGCGCGCGGATGCTCCGTCATGCAGCGCGCCTCAGCCGGAGAGCCCACAGCAGGATGGGCACGGCGCCGACGATGCCTCCCAGCGTGTGGGAGAAGCCGATGGTGTCGGCGAGCGGGATCCCGATGCCGAACAGCGCGACGCCGCTCCAGAGGCCGAGCATCCACTCCAGCCACATCGGGGTGGCCCGGCGTGTCCGCACTTGGCGCCATCGGCGCAGGTAGGGGAGGTTGGCGCCCACCGTCACTGCGACTGCCGCCACCACGAGAGCCATGCCCACCAGGCCGAGGACCGGGCCGGCAGCGAGGAGATCGATGGACATCCCGAAGAGCAGAATCGTGAGACCCATGGCGACGTACAGCGGAGGTTCCTGCGGGACCCTGGCCTGCACCGCTGTCCCGACGTCTCCTGCGCCCTTCAGCATGGCTTCGGCATCGTGATCCGTGGGTTCCATGGCTGTCGCCTCTCGGTGAAAGTAGTTGACGAATAGGAAACTACATTCGAGGCGAGCATCTGTCAAGGATGATTTTCAGCTGATCGCTGGGCCAGCACGGTGAGCCAGTCGCTGGGTGGGGGATTCGGCTCGGTGTCCTTGACGCTGTGTGAGCTCCATCGTGTCGTCAGCCCGACCTTCACCAGCTCGGCGATGAACTCCGTCTCGGACCAGCACGTCACGAAGTAGCGGTTGCCGGAGGACCCGACGTCCCAACCGGCACCCTCGCCGGTGCGGACCGCGGCCAGGAACCGACCGCCGGGTCGCAGCGAGCCGGCGATCTTGGCGAGGACGCCGGGCAGCTCGTCCGCCGACACGTGCTGGAGCACCGCGAGCGCGACGACGGCGTCGTACGGACCACCCAGCGCGTCGTGAATGACATCGAGACGGTCCACGTCCTTGCCACGCCCGCGCTGGAAGTCGATGAACGCCTGGGTGATGTCCGTTCGGCGCACCGTGAGGCCGGCGCCCTCGAGCACATCCGCGTCCCATCCCGGCCCCGACCCGATCTCGAGGACATGGCCACCTGGAACAGCCTCGGCCAGCCGCGCGAGTGCACCTGACATGGCACGGCTGCCGGACGTCTCGGCGGCGTAGTCCGCGGCGATCAGCTCGTACGACTCGATGGTGCGGGAGTTGTCGGTCGGCTCCATGGCGGGAGCCTACGAGGCACGGTCAGCGACCGTGCTCAGTCGCCTGGGAGGTTGGCGAAGGTGGCCTTGGCGTCTTTGTACCAACCCATCGCCTGCTTGGGGCGGCGCCAGCGTGCCTTCATGGCGTCGCGCGCTTCCTGATGGCTGGCATCGCCAGCTTTCTCGGCCTCCTTGAGGTGGCGATCCTGGGACTTGATCACCTCGTCGGCCGTCTTGCCGTGATGCGCGAGGTCGCACGGGCCGCCGAGCTGGCGGCAGGTCATGGTCTTCATCGTGGAGTCTCCTTCGGTGGTGTGGCGGTTCGCTGTGCATGACGAGCGGCGTACGTCAGGTGTGACCGATGGGACGGATCAGTCGCACTTCTCACGGCGATCGCGGCGTGCCACACGGCTCAGCACGTCCGGTTCGGCGCGGAACACGATGGCCTGGACGACGCCGTTCGCGATGGCGAAGTCGAACAGCACCATGGGCTGGCCGCGATGGAACCAGGCGGCTCCCGGACGGTCATCGGTCATCACGGCGAGCGCGGCATGCGCGGCACCGTTGAAGAATGTCGCGACCTCGTGACTGCCGTGCATGCGGTCCGGCGTGCCGGCTTGGCTGGCATGGGCGTCGGCCGCGACCGTCACGTCGGGCGCGAGCAGTTGCAACAGCCGTTCGAAGTCGCCGCCTCGCGCGGCGGCCATGAAGGCATCGACCACCTCCCAGTCGGCCAGCGTGTCCTCTGGCGCGGGTTGCTTGACCTTGGCGCGGGCACGCGAGGCCAGCTTGCGGGCCGCGACCGGGGTGGCGTCGAGGATGCTTGCGATCGTGGTGAACTCGAAGCCGAAGCTGTCGTGCAGGACGAACGCCACGCGCTCCTGTGGTGAGAGGCGATCCAGGACGGCTTGCAGCGCGATGCCCACGGTGTCGGCGAGCACGATGTCCTCTGCCGGATCTGGCGCGTGGTCCACCTCCTGGAGCTCGGCCCGGGGAACTGGGACGCGGGCCTTCAGGCGATCGAGACACAGCCGAGTCGTCACCGTCGTGAGCCACGCCGGAACGTCCTCGATGTCTGCGTCAGTGCGATGCAACCGCAACCAGGCTTGCTGCACCAGGTCCTCGGCCTCGGCTCGATCGGCAATGACGCGCGTCGCGAGTCCCACCAGCCGGCGTCGTTCCGCCTCGAAGGCCTCAGTCCGGTCCATGTCCCCACCTCATCACGACGATGCTCACGTGAGGCTGACGACTGGGCGTCGCCAGGTGTGACCTTCAGCTGCCGCGGGTGATTCGACAGTCGGCTAGCGCGGGCCGGTCGTCGTCGCCGACGGTGGCGGTCACCACGATGCCGGCGGGCTCGTCCCACGCGCTGATCGAGAGGGTCTCCCCGGGGAAGACCACGCCGGCGAAGCGGGCGCCGAACCCGCCGACCGCCGAGGCGTCGCCGTCGAGCAGCAGGTCGGTCACCTCGCGCAGCACGATGCCGTAGGTGCACAGGCCGTGCAGGATCGGCGCCGGGAAGCCGGCGGCCTGGGCGAACTCCGGGTCCGCGTGCAGCGGGTTGCGGTCGCCGCAGAGCCGGTAGAGCAAGGCCTGCTGCGGCGTGACGGCGTACGTGGTGGCGGCGTCGGGCGCCCGGTCCGGCACGGCGACGGCGGTGCTCTCGCCCCGGTCGCCGCCCCATCCGCCCTCGCCCTTGACGAAGATCGAGGACCGGACGCGCCACAGCTCGGCACCGTCGGGGTCGGTCGCGATGCCGTCCTGCCAGATCACGGCCGCCTTGCCCTTGTCCCAGATGTCGCTGATGTGCGTCGTCAGCGTGGCCGAGCCCGATGTCGGCAGGGCGCCGCCGACGCGAACCTCTTGGGCACCGTGCACGACTTGCGCGAGGTTGATGTCGCACCCCGGCAGGTCGAGGCTGGGCGGCTCGGAGGCGTGGAAGGTCGGCGCGATCACGGCAAAGCTCGGCAGCACCTGGAGGTGTTCTCCTTCCAGCGTGTAGCTCAGGTCCTGCGCGCCGACGGCGAGGTGATAGAGCAGCACGTCGCTGCTCGTCCACGAGAACTCCTGGGTGCCGACCTCGGCCCCCACGGCGACGTCAGGGTCGATCGGCATGAGCCGGCACCGATCGAGCGATGTCCTCCGCGGCGAGGTAGCCGAAGGTGAGGGCGGGTCCGATGGTCGCGCCCGGGCCGGCGTAGGTGCGTCCCATGATCGTCGATGAGCAGTTGCCCGCGGCATACAGGCCTTCGATGACCGAACCGTCCGGGCGCAGCGCACGGGCCCGCTCGTCGGTGACGATGCCGCCCTTGGTGCCGAGGTCGCCGGGCACGATCTTCACCGCGTAGAACGGGCCCTTGTCGATGCGGTGCAACGACGGGTTCGGCTTCACCTTCGGGTCCGCGTAGTAGCGGTCGTAGGCGCTCTCGCCCCGGTGGAAGTCCTCGTCGACGCCGGCCTCGGCGAACCGGTTGAACCGGCGCACCGTCTCCTCCAGCGCGTCGGCCGGCACCTCGATCTTCGCGGCCAGGTCGGCGAGGGTGTCGGCCCGGCGAACCGTGCCGTGCTTGTACCAGCGGCCCGGGAACGGCTGGCGTGGCGAGAGGCCGGCGAACAGGTACCGGTTGCGGTAACGCTGGTCGAGCACCATCCAGGCCGGCACGTGCGAGACGCCGGTGGCCTCACCGGCGTAGATCTCGTGCGTCGCCTCCACGTAGGGCAGCGCCTCGTTCATGAACCGCTGGCCGGCGGAGTTCACGATGATCGAGCCGGGCAGGTTGCGCTCGGCGAGACAGAACCAGGGGCCGCGTGGCAGCGGGATGGTCGGGCCCCACCAGGCATCGTCCATCAGGTCGACCGCAGCGCCCACGGCGATGCCCGCCTCGATGCCCGCCCCGCTGTTGCTGGCGGCCGCCGTGCTCCACTCCGCATCGGTGGGGGTCGGCAGGTACTTCTCCCGCAGGGCGTCGCTCTTCTCGAAGCCGCCGGACCCGAGGACGACGCCCCGTCGGGCGCGGATGACGACCTCGGCACCGTCCCGCTCGGCGCGGACGCCGACCACACGCCCGCCCTCGACGACCAGACCGGTGAGCGGAGTCTCGTAGTGGACCGGAACCCCGGCATCGAGCAAGGCCTTCCGCAGGCTGATCGTGAGGGCGTTGCCCATGGCGTACATGCGTCGGCCGCGGAACGTGCTGACCATCTTGTTGAACAGCACCCGCAGCATCGTTCGCGCGCCGCGGAGCGTGCGTAGCGGGCCGAGGCTGATCTTGCGGAAGTCGGCCTGCGTGACGATCAGGTTGGCCGGCGCCTTCGTGTACGCGGGGTGCAGCCGCTCCAGCTCGGCGCCGATGATCCGGCCGTCCATCGGCACCGGTTCGACGCTGCGCCCGCGCGGCCGGCCGCCCGGCTGTTCGGGGAGGTAGTCGGAGTACTCCGGAACCCAGCGGAGCCGCACGGGGGTCTTCTCGAGCAGGAAGTCGATGACCTCGGGGCCGCGGTCGAGGAAGGCCTGCCGTCGTTCCTTCGGGACGACGTCGCCGACGATGGCCTCGAGGTACCGGCGGGCTTCCTCGGCGTCGTCCGCCTCGACCTGCCCGGCGTCGCGGAGCGCGCGGTTGCCGGGGATCCACACGCCGCCACCGGACCGCGCCGTGGACCCGCCGAAGTAGGCGCTCTTCTCGATCACGATGGTGTCCAGGCCGTGGTGGGCCGCGGCGAGTGCCGCGGTCATCCCGGCGCCGCCGGCGCCCACGACGACGACGTCGCACGACTGTTCCATCGGACCTCCGCGGTGGGGGCTACTATCGCAAAACTGTAACAGGTTCTACTATGCTGCCATGCTCTCCGACGAGGTTCGACAGAGCGTCGCGACGACGCTGGCCACCGCCGAGCGCGACCGCGCGCCGGTCCCGCCGCTCCGCGACACCTGGCCCGACATCGACGTGGTCGACGCCTACACCATCCAGCTGCTGAACATCGGTGATCGCCTCCGCGCCGGTGCGATGGTGCGGGGTCACAAGGTGGGCCTCTCCTCACGGGCGATGCAGGAGATGATGGGCGTCGACGAGCCGGACTACGGGCACCTGCTCTCCGACATGGAGGTCTTCTCCGAGACGCCGGTGAGCGTCGGCCGCTACTGCATGCCGCGCGTGGAGGTCGAGGTCGGGTTCGTGCTCGGGCAGACGCTTCCGGGCGCGGACTGCACCGAGGACGACGTCATCGCCGGCACCGAGTACGTCACCGTCGCGATCGAGCTGATCGACTCGCGGATCGAGAACTGGAACATCAAGATCGCGGACACCATCGCCGACAATGCGTCCAGTGCGGGGTTCGTCCTCGGCTCGACCAAGGTCGACCCGGCCAGCGTCGATCTCACGGCGATCGAGGCCAGGCTCCTGCGCAGTACTGATGGAGGGGCCGGCGAGGAGGTCGCGGCCGGACGCTCCGACGCCGTCCTCGGCAACCCGGTCACCGCGGTCGCCTGGCTGGCGCGCAAGGTCGCGTCGTTCGGCGTCACGCTCGAGGCCGGTCACGTGATCCTGCCCGGCAGCGTCCATCGGGCCATCGACGCCCACGCCGGCGACGACTTCGAAGCCGTGTTCACCGACAGCGTCGGAACGAACTGGGGCAGCGTACGGCTGTCCTTCACCGAATAGGGGAGATGTGATGACCCGCAAGGCCACCGCGGCCATCGTCGGACCGGGCAACATCGGCACCGACCTGCTGTTCAAGCTGCTGCGCAGCGACGTGATCGAGCCGCGCTGGATGATCGGCGTCGACCCGACCTCCGACGGCCTCGAGCTCGCCCGTCAGCGCGGGGTCGAGGCGTCCCACGAGGGAGTCGACTGGCTGCTCAAGCAAGACGAGCTGCCGGAGCTGATCTTCGAGGCGACCTCCGCGTACGTCCACCGCGAGTACGCGCCTCGCTACGCCGAGGCCGGCATCCGGGCCATCGACCTGACCCCGGCTGCCGTGGGGCCCGCGGTGATCCCGCCGGTCAACGGCGAGGAACACCTGGATGCCGAGAACGTCAACATGATCACCTGTGGCGGGCAGGCGACGATTCCGATGGTCCACGCGGTCGCCCGCGTCACCGACGTGCCGTACGCCGAGATCGTCGCGTCCGTCTCCAGCGCGTCCGCCGGTCCCGGGACGCGCGCCAACATCGACGAGTTCACCCGCACCACGGCGGCCGGGGTGGAGACGATCGGCGGCGCCGAGCGTGGCAAGGCGATCATCATCCTCAACCCGGCCGAGCCGCCGATGATCATGCGCGACACGATCTTCTGCGCGGTCGACCCCGACGCCGACCGCGACGCGATCTCGGAGTCAGTGGTGCAGATGGTGGAGTCGGTGCAGCAGTACGTGCCCGGCTACCGGCTGCTCCAGGACGCCCAGTTCGACGACGCCTCCGCGGCAACGCAAGGCCGGACCAAGGTCAGCATCTTCGTGGAGATCGAGGGCGCGGGTGACTACCTGCCGCCGTACGCCGGGAACCTGGACATCATGACCGCCGCGGCCGCCCAGGTCGGCGAGTCGATAGCCGCGCAGCGGCTGAATGGGGAGAAGAGCTGATGAGCGCATCCGTGTCCGGCCTCGAGGCCGGCATCGACACCCTGGCCCGCACCTGGTCGCAGACCGACCCATCGAGCGACCTCGACCTCCGGCTCACCGACACCTGCCTGCGCGACGGCTCCCACCACAAGCGGCACCAGTTCGTGCCGCAGGAGGTGCGGGACATCGTCGGCGCCCTCGATGCCGCCGGCATCCCGGTGATCGAGGTGACGCACGGCGACGGTCTCGGCGGCTCGTCGTTCAACTACGGCTTCTCCGCGACGCCCGAGCAGGAGCTCATCAAGCTCGCCGCGGAGACGGCGAAGACCGCCCGGATCGCGTTCCTGATGCTCCCGGGCGTCGGCACGAAGGACGACATTCGCGCAGCCCAGGCCAACGGCGGTGAGATCTGCCGGATCGCCACGCACTGCACCGAGGCCGACACCTCGCAGCAGCACTTCGGGCTGGCCCGCGAGCTGGGACTGGAGACCGTCGGCTTCTTGATGATGAGCCACACCCAGCCGCCGGAGGTGCTGGCCAAGCAGGCGCGGATCATGGTCGACGCCGGCTGCCAGTGCGTCTACGTCGTCGACTCCGCCGGGGCGCTCATCATGGAAGGCGTCGCCGATCGGGTGTCCGCGATCGTCGAGGAGATCGGCGACGTGGCGACGGTGGGCTTCCACGGCCACGAGAACCTCGGGCTGGGCGTCGCGAACACGGTGATCGCCGCGCGCGCCGGCGCGACCCAGATCGACGGCTCGGTGCGCCGCTTCGGCGCGGGGGCCGGCAACACGCCGCTGGAGGCATTCATCGGCGTGGCCGACAAGCTCGGGTGGAACACCGGGGTCGACTTCCTGCAGATCGTCGACGCGGCCGAGGACGTCATCCGTCCGGCGATGCCGGAGGAGTGCACCCTCAACCGGATGACGCTGATGATGGGCTACGCGGGCGTCTACTCCTCCTTCCTCAAGCACGCGGGGAACGCGGCCGAACGGTACGACGTCTCGGGCGCGAAGATCCTGCTCGAGGCCGGCCGCCGCCAGCTGATCGGCGGCCAGGAGGACCAGCTGATCGACATCGCCCTGATGCTCAGGGGCTGAACCGCCGCTGGAACTCGGCGTAGGACACGGCGCCGTCGGTGAACCCGAAGGTCCCGTGGTCGAGCATCTCCCGGGCGGCGCGATCAACCACGCTGAGCGCGGCGCGCGTCAGGCTCCCGCCGAGGCTGATCCTGGCGACGCCCAGCTCGCGCAGGGTGGCGACATCCAGCACCGGCTCGACCAGGCCGGCCACGACGTTCACGGGAGCCTGGATCTCGGCGACCAGCCGACCGATCTCCTCGGCCGCGCTGACCCCGGGGACGAAGATGCAGTCCGCTCCTGCGGCGACGTACTGCTCGGCCCGCCGGATCGTCTCGGCGAACGCGTCCGGGTGACCGACCATGTACGGGTCGGTGCGGGCGTTCAGCACGAACGAGCCGGTCGGCGCGCTGCTGCGTGCCGCCTCGAGGCGTTCGCGCGCGACCTCGACCGGGAGCAGCTCGCCCGGGTCGGTCGCGTCCTCGAGGTTGGCGCCGACCACGCCGAGGTCGACGGCGGCGGCGATGGTGTCGGCCACCTCATCGGCGGTGGTGCCGTAGCCGGACTCCAGGTCGGCGCTCACCGGGCACTCGACCGCCCCGACGATTCGCGCGATGCAGTCGAGCATCTCCGGGCCGTCCATGTGGCCATCGGCGACACCGCGACTGAACGCGATGCCGGCACTGGTGGTGGCGATCGCGGGGAAGCCGGCCTGTTCCAGCATCCGTCCGGACCCGGCATCCCAGGCGTTCGGGAGGACGAAGCCGGCGCCCGGCCGGTGCAGTGCGAGGAACGCGGCGGCTCGGCCGCCGTTCGCGGATGCAGCCATGCGCGTCAGTCTCGGGGTTGGCCGCCGGCAAGACAAGGGCCGTGGCCGTGCCGGCTACGCGGCTGCCGCGGAGGCGACGGGGAGCGGGAGGGTGAAGACGATCAGCCGCCCGTCGCGGGTCGTCCTGAGGTCCGGGACCAGCTTGCGCAACAGCGCGTGCGCGCCGCGATTCTCACCTGCCGTCTCGGCGACCAGCTCGGTGTAGCCGAGCTGGACGGCTCGATCGGCCACCCAGCGTCCCAGCTGGGTCCCGACGCCACGGCCTTGCCAGGCGTCGACGACCTCCAGGGCCAGCTCGGCCCGACCGGAGTCGAGCGCGATGAGCCTGGCGATGCCGATCGGCTCTCCCCGGACGAAGGCGCCGACTGCCTGGTGCCTCGTACCGTCGACAGCGGTGAGGATCCGTCGGGACGTCGGCGGGAGCACGGGCATCGGCGCGAGATAGCGCAGGTAGCGGCTCTCGTCGGACAAGCCGGCGAACACGCGGTCGAGCACCTGCCCGTCGTCGGGGCCGAGCTCACGCAGGTCAACGGGGGACATGGGTCCAGCGTGGCGTCCTGAGGTAGCCGGCGACATCGGCCGATCGCCGTATTTCGGCCCCTGGCTACCTCAGGTGCATGGACTTCCTACTAGAACGTGTTCTAGTATTGGGACACAGATCTTCAAGGAGCGATGATGACCCAGGCTGTGCTGGACGGCGTACGAGACCTCCTGCCCGCGATCCGCGAGCGCGCGGACGAAACCGAGCGGCTGCGGCAGGTGCCGGACGCGTCGGTCAAGGAGCTGGAGGAGGCCGGGTTCTTCCGCATGCTCCAGCCCCGGCGGTTCGACGGGCTCGAGTCCGACCCCGTCGACTTCTACACCGCGGTCAGCATGATCGCGTCCGCCTGTGGCTCGACCGGCTGGATCTGCTCGGTGCTCGGTGTCCACCCCTGGCAGGTGGCGCTGTTCCACGACGATGCGCAGCAGGCGGTGTGGGGCGAGGACACCTCCACCCGCCTGAGCTCGTCGTACGCCCCCACCGGCAAGGCCGTCGTCGCCGACGGCGGCTACCAGCTGCAGGGCCGCTGGAGCTTCTCCTCCGGGTCCGCGCACGCGACGTGGGTGCTGCTCGGCGGACTGGTGACCAACGAGGACGGCGACATCGTCGACTTCAAGACGTTCATGGTGCCGCGGGAGAAGTACGAGATCGTCGACGTCTGGAACGTCGTCGGGCTGTCCGGCACCGGCTCCAACGACATCGTGGTCGAGGAGACGTTCATCCCGGAGGAGTTCACGCTCTCGATGAGCGACACCGGCCGCTGCATCGGTCCGGGCCAGGAGCAGAACCCCAGCGAGCTCTACAAGCTGCCGTTCCACTCCCTCTTCACCACGACCATTAGCACGCCGATCATCGGCATGGCCCGAGGTGCGTACGCCGAGCACGTCGAGATGCAGCAGAAGCGGGTGCGCGCCGCGTACGCCGGCGAGAAGGCGTCGTCCGACCCGTTCGCCGCGGTGCGCATCGCTCGCGCGTCCAGCGAGATCGACGCGGCCTGGGCCCTGACGATGGCCAACATCCGCGAGGAGCAGGCGCTGGTGGCCAAGGGCGAGAAGATCCCGCTCTCCCTGCGCCTGCGGGTTCGCCGCGACCAGGTGCTCGGCACCCAGCGCGCGATCGACTCCATCGACGAGCTCTTCGAGGCCTCCGGCGGCCGTGCGCTGGCCAACGGCACCTACCTCCAGCGGGCGTGGCGCGATGCGCACGCCGGCCGCGTGCACGCGGCGAACGACCCCGAGCGTGCGCTGCAGATGTACGGCATGCACGAGTTCGGACACAAGGTCGACCCAGGGATGTACTGATGGCCGGCGGTGCCACGGGGGACGGGGATCGCGAGTCGACTCGGCGGTCCGCCAAGGCCGGCGACCTGACCCTCAACTACTACGAGGCCGGCGATCCGACGCCGGTGGGCGGCGGGCTGCCGCTGGTGATGCTGCACGGCGGCGGGCCGGGTGCGTCGGCGTGGTCGAACTTCGGCTCGGCGCTTCCGGGCTTCGCCGAGGACTTCCGGACGCTGCTCGTCGACCAGCCCGGGTTCGGGCAGAGCGACAAGCCGCCGGTCGAGGGCAACTACTTCCGCTTCGCCGCGGAGGCGGTCAAGGACCTGCTCGACGAGCTGGGCATCGACCGCCTCCACCTGCTCGGCAACAGCCTGGGCGGCGGCACTGCGATGCGGTTCGCGCTGCTCTATCCCGAGCGCGTCGGCCGGCTCGTGCTGATGGGTCCGGGCGGCCTGAGCCTGAACCTGTTCCACGCCGATCCCACCGAAGGCGTCAAGCGCCTGATGGACTTCGGCGGCGCGCCGTCGAAGGAGGCGCTGCGGGCGTTCATCTCCACGATGGTCGTCAACCAGGACCTCGTCACCGACGAGCTGGTCGAGGAGCGATTCGCGGACGCGACCGCGCCGGGCGCCCAGGAGGCCATGCGGTCGATGGGCCTGTCGTTCTGGAACCCCGACAGTTATGAGGACGGCCTGCTCTGGCGCGACGCGCACCGGCTGCAACGGCCGACCCTGCTCACGTGGGGACGCGAGGACCGGGTGAACCCACTGGACGGCGCACTCGTGGCGCTGAAGATGATCCCCCGGGCCTCGCTGCACGTCTTCCCGAACTGCGGGCACTGGGCCCAGATCGAGGCGGCGGAGGAGTTTCGTCAGGTCTGCACGGCCTACCTCGCGCGACACGTCGAACGTCCGAAGGAGGCGTCATGATCGACATCAAGTCGATGGGATACGCACGCGTTGCCAGCACCGACCTGGACGCGTGGCGGCACTTCGGCACCAAGGTCCTCGGGCTCGCCGAGGGACGTGGGCCGACCGAGGAGAACCTCTACTTCCGCATCGACCAGGTGTCCAGCCGGTTGGTGGTCTTCCCCTCCGACACCGATCGGCTGGAGTGCGTCGGCTGGGAGCTGGCCGACCACGACGCGCTGCAGGCGGCGCGCGAGCACCTCGCCAAGGCCGGCGTCGACTTCGCCGAGGGCACGACCGAGGAGCTGGCCGAGCGCCGAGTCCAGGAACTGATCCGGTTCTCGGACCCGTTCGAGAACGTCTTCGAGCTGTTCCACGGCATCACCTATGAGTCGCGCCCGGTCGTCACGCCGTACGCCGCCACCTTCGTCACCGGCGATCAGGGCATGGGTCACGTCGTCATCCCCGTGGACGACGACGTCGAGGCCCTGCGCTTCTACCGCGACGTGCTGGGCTTCCGCCTGCGCGACTCCATGTCGATGCCCGGCGAGTTCGTGGGCAAGGAGCCCGGCACGAAGGTCTGGCTCCGTTTCCTCGGCGTGAACCCTCGGCACCACTCGCTGGCGTTCCTGCCGATGCCGAACCCCAGCCGGTGCGTGCACATCATGTTCGAGGTGGAGAAGCTGGACGACGTCGGTCGCGCCCTCGAGCGGGTACGCAAGCACAAGGCCCCGCTCTCGGCCACCCTCGGGCGGCACATGAACGACGAGATGGTCTCCTTCTACGTCCGCTCGCCCGGTGGCTTCGACATCGAGTTCGGGTGCGAGGGCCTGACCGTCGATGACGAGCGCTGGGTGGCGCGGGAGTCGACCGCGGTTTCGTACTGGGGTCACGCCTTCGGCCAGTCGGGTTGAGGGGATGCCACAGTGGAGCCCGTGACCGACGCAGACGTCCCGGAGGGCATGAGCCCGGACGCCGCGGCATCGTGGCCGCCCCGTGAGCTGATCGACTCCTTCCTGGGCGGCAGCGACGAGATGTTCGCGTGGCGCCCCGGCGAAGTCGTCCACATCGACGGCGAGGCCGCGCAGGCCGCAGCTCGCAAGTTCCGCGATGTGCTCGGCCAGTACGCCAGCGGCGTCACGGTGGTCACCACCCTCCAGGGCGCCACGCCGGTCGGCATGACCTGCCAGTCGTTCACCAGCGTCTCGCTCGATCCCCCGCTCGTCGCCTTCCTCCCGATGAAGACCTCGCGCGCCTTCGCGGCGATCCGCCTCTCCCGGCGCTTCTGCGTCAACTTCCTGGCCGTGGAGCAGGCCGAGCTGTCCAATCGCTTCGCGTCCCTGGCCGCGGACAAGTTCGACGGCGTGTCCTGGCAACCCACGGACAGCGGCATGCCCCGGCTCGACGACACCGTCGGCTGGGTCGACTGCTCGGTCCACGCCGTCCACGAAGCGGGCGACCACTACCTCGTCATCGGCAAGGTCGAGGACCTCGCGCAGGGCGATGCCACCGATCCGCTGCTGTTCCACCAGGGGCGCTACCGGACGGCGGACGAGCGCAGCGAGGGTTGACAGACTCTCGCGTCATTCATACATTCATCCATAGTTTGTATGATTGATCTGAAGGGGTCAGGATGAGCTTGGGCCGGACGGCAGTGGTGCTCGGGGGCAGCGTGGCGGGGCTGTGTGCGGCGGGCGCACTGGCGCCGCACTTCGACGAGGTGCTGGTGCTCGAGCGGGACGAGCTGCCGCCCGATGCCGAGCATCGGCGTGGCGTGCCGCAGAGCAAGCACCCGCACTTCCTGCTCAACTCCGGGCGGCGGGCGATGAACGATCTGTTCCCCGGCTTCGAGGCCGACCTGATCGCGGCGGGCGGCCTGCACCTGACGGCGTCCATGGACACGGCGTACCTCGAGGGACCGGGCTGGGCGGCACGCAAGCAGAGCAACCTGACGATGGTCTACGGCTCGCGGATCCTGATCGAGCGAGTCCTGCGCGACCAGGTGCGCGGCCTGGCCAACGTCACGATCCGCGAGGGCACGTCGGTCAACGGCATCGACACCACCGGCGGGGGAACGCCGCAGGGCCGCGTCACCGGTGTGCGGTTCTCCGCGCCCGACGGCGACCAGCAGGTGGACGCCGACCTGGTGGTCGACGCGCTGGGTCGCGGTTCCTCCGTCGCCGCATGGCTCGTTGCGGCGGGCTGGCCGGAGACTCCGGTGAAGACGCTCGACGCCAAGGTCACCTACGTGTCTCGGTGGTACGACCTGCCGGCACCGGAGTCCCGCCCGGACTCCTGGTGGTGGCAGCACATGGTGATCATGCCGACCCAGGAGAAGGGTGATCACCCGCCCGAGCACGAGTTCCTGGTCAACTTCTTCCCCATGGAGGGCAACCGCAGCATCGCCTGCATGGGGTCGTGGGGCCTGGACATGCCGCGCACCGTCGACGACTTCGCGGCCTCGGCCACGCGCCTGCGGACGCCGAAGTTCGCCGCGGCGATGGCGGCGTCGGAGCCGACCTCCGAGGTCCACCTGACCCGGTCGACCGGCAACACCTGGCGGCGCTACGACCGGCTGCCCACCCCGCCGTTGGGCCTGGCGTTCATCGGTGACGCCGTCTGCGCCTTCAACCCGTTCTACGGGCAGGGCATGAGCTCGGCGGCTGCCTCCGCCGTCATCCTGCGCGAGAGCCTGGCATCGGCGACCGGGCTCGATGAGAGCTTCGCCCGGCGATTCCTCGCCACCCAGCGCACGGCGCTCAAGGTGCCGTGGGCGATGGCGATGGCTCGCGACCGGGGCTACGCATGCGCCACCGGCACCGAGGTCGCGCCCCCGTGGATGCGCCGGATCCTGTCGTCCATGACGTGGCCGATGTTCAACCTGATCACCGGCGCCGCCCGCGAGGACGAGGTCATCGACGACCACTTCGCGCGGGTCTTCAACATGGATGAGTCGCTGACCGAGATGATGACCAGCCCGCGCGTCCTCGCCGGACTGCTGCGCTTCAAGGTCAAGTCCATGCTGGGTCGTCTCACCGTGCCGTTCGGGTTCGACGCCCAGCTCGACCCGCCGGGAACGGACTGGACGCCGGGCGCCGACTCCCGGGACGCCGAGCTGGAAGCCACCCGGTGAGCGCCACCTGCGAACGCGAGGCCGAGCAGCTCACCGCCGAGCTGGGCTTCGACTGCCACGACGTCAGTCCGGTCGTCTCGGTCCACAACCCGTTCGACCTGGCCCACTGGTCGATGCCGATCCTGGAGGTGCTGATCATCGCCGGCGCGGTGTTCGCCCTCGTGCACGCCGTGCGCCGGTACCGGGCCGGTGACCCGATCAACCTGGCGCTGTGGTTCGCGCCGCTGGTCTACCTGTTCGTCACCGAGCCGCCGTTGTACTTCCCCGAGTGGTTCGGCCTGGACCAGCAGTACGGCTTCATCTTCGCCCACAACATCTTCACGGTGCAGTTCATGTGGGACCGGCTGCCGCTCTACATCATCGCCATCTACCCGGCGCTGACCCAGCTGGCCTATGAGCTCGTACGGGTCGCCGGGGTCTTCCGGCGTGGCGCGCTGGCAGGGTCGGTCGCGGTCGCCTTCGTCTACCACGTCTTCTACGAGATCTTCGACCACCTCGGCCCACAGCTGAAGTGGTGGGCGTGGAACGACGACAACCAGATGGTGAACCATCCCGCGCTGGCCTCGGTGCCGATGAACAGCATGCTGCTGTTCGCCGCGGTGTCGTTCGGGGTGATGACCTACCTCGTCGTGAAGCTGGTCGGACCGCCGGACGCCCCCGGCGGACCGCGCCGGGGCTGGTCGCTGACGTGGCGGATCGTCGTGGCCGGGGTCCTGACGCCGCCGGCGATGGCCGTGGCCGGCATCCCGGCCGGCTTCTTCGGCGGTGAGGACCCGAACGTCACCGCGCAGGCTTGGATTCTCGGCGTCGAGCTGGGCCTGGTCTGGCTGGCCGGTGCGTGGGTGTTCATCACCCATGTCCGCCGCCGCGCATCGGAGGACGTGGAGCCGATGACGCCGTTCGCGCGGATCTACCCGGTCGCCTACCTGTCCACGATGGCGGTGCTCTGGCTGGCTGCCCTACCGGGCTTCCTTGCTGCCACCGACGGCGTCACCAACGACGGCACGCCGATCGGCAGCGGGCTCTACACGATCGCCTGCTTCCTGGCAGCCGATGCCGTGCTCGCGGTCCTCTACTCGGGTCGCCGCCGCGCCGACGTGCTGGCGGCCTGAACCATGGGTCACCACGGCTGGCAGGGAAACCCTCCGCGCACCGAGGACGACGCGCGGCGACGGATCATCGACGCCACCGTGTCCTGCGTGGCGACGCTGGGACCGGCCCGAACCACCGTCTCGGTCGTCGCGGCCGAGCTCGGCGTCACCCGGCAGACGGTCTACCGCTACTTCCCGAGCCACGCAGAGCTGCTCGGCGCCGTCGCGCAGGCCGGGCTCGCCGACTTCACCGAGCGGATGACGAAGCACCTCTCCGGGTTCACCACCGCGGCCGACGTCGCGATCGAGTCGATCGTCTACTGCGTCGAGACCGTTCCCCAGGAGCCCAGCATCGGCTTGCTCTTCCAGGCCGGTGAGGCCGAGGTCTTCAGCCGCGAGGCCACCTCGTCGATGGCCTTCACCGTCGGCGCCGACATCCTGCGAGGGATCGAGGTCGACTGGTCCGAGATCGGCGTGCGGGACGACGAGCTCGAAGGGCTCGCCGAGATGCTGATGCGGTTGTTCGCCTCCTTCTTGCAGTACCCGGCCGACCCGCCGTACTCCGCCGACGAGATTCGGGCGCTCGCCCGTCGCTGGCTCGGACCGGCCCTTCGTCAGCCGCATCACGCGGGTCCCTGACGGGCTACGCCATCTGCATCTGCTCGGCGGCGACTCGCCGACCTGAGGGCAGGCGCCAGACCGGCTGACCGTCGTGGTCGAGCTCGGCGGTCACGATGCCCGCGGTCTTCATGCGGTGGTGTCGTCGGCACAGCGACCACAGGTTCTGGCCGTGGGTGGGTCCGTGCGGCCAGGGTGTTCGATGGTCCTTGTCGCACTGCTCGGCGGGGCGGGTGCAGGTGGGGAACTGGCAGGCCCCATCGCGAACGGCCACGGCGAAGTCGAGCTCGCCGGTCGCGAACCGGCCGAGATGAGTGACGTCGAGGACGCGACCGAGCGGGTCGGTGACGACCCGGTGGAACACGGTCCCGGGGCTCGCCGCGAGCTCGCGGACCATCGAGGCCGGAAGAGTCCAGCTGCCGTCGAGAGCGACACCCGGCTCGTCGGTCAGGCCGGCCAAGGAGCTGGCCGGGATGGTCAGCGCGATGGCGGCCCGAACGGCCGGTGCGCCGTCGGCTCCGGTCAGCAGTCGCCGGGTGAGCTCGTCGGCCACGAACTGGTCGGTGGTGCGGGAGTCGTCAGACGACCTGGACAGGAGCGCTTCGCCGAGCAGGGTGTCGATCGCGGCGGCCTGCGCGGTGGGCAGGAGCGCCCACAGCTCGGAGACACCGTCATCACGATGGTCGATGTGGACTCGCCGGTCGCCGACGGCGTCGCGAGCCCGGTCCTCGTGGTGCTCGGGCTCGAGCCGGGCGGTGAGTCGCTTCAGCCAGGAGCGCAGCTCAGCTGCGGTGTGGGTGGCCGCGTAGCCGACCACCCGATCGTCGAGGACTCCGTCCGATCGCGGGTCGCGAAGGACCCCGAGGGTTTCGCTGATGATGCGCACCCGGTAGCCGTCGATGTCGCCGACCAGGTGGGACGACCACGCGTGCGGTGCCCGGCGTCGCAGCGTGCGGGCTGCATGCAACCGATTCTGGACCGCCCGGACGCTCATCTGGAGCTCGACCGCCAGCTCATGGGCAATCGAGGCGAGCTCCAGGTCATGCCACGCGGAGCGCTCGGTCGTCTCGTACTCGGCCCGGCGAGCCTCGGCGAACTCGAGCATCGCCGCCGTGGTGCGCGCCTCGGCCCGAGCCTGTTCGCGTGCGTGCGAGCCAACCTGATCGAGCAGCGCGTCGGCATCGGCAGTCATGTCTCGACGATAGAGACGATTGACGCCGCGATCACCGGTTGACCAGCAGGTTGGGGACATCTCGCGCCGGTCGGCGTCCTGTGGAGAACGGGCCTTGGCGGGATGCCCACATCGACGCGCCGCAGCGCTGGGTGATTGGCTGTGGAGATGGCGCATCCGGTGATGTTCAGCGACGACGACCCCGGCCTCGCCGAGCTGCGCGCCATCGCGCTGGACCTGCCGGGGGCCGAGGAGAAGGTCTCCCACGGTCGGCCGACCTTCCGCGCGGGCAAGATCTTTGCCGCCTTCGGTGGGTCGGAGAAGCTCAGCCCGGGGAATCATCGCCAGGTCCCGAGTGCGCTGATCTTCACGCCCGACCCGGTCGATCTTCCCAGTCTTGACGAGGATCCCCGCTTCTTCGTCCCGGCCTACTACGGACCGTACGGCGGCAGGGCCATCGATCTGGCTCACCCGGACGTCGACTGGATCGAGGTCGCCGAGCTGGTCGACGCGTCCTACCGCCTGATTGCGCCGAAACGGCTGGTCGCTGAGCTCGACGCCCGCGCGTCATGAGCGATCCCGAGGTGTCGCTCGTGCCGACTCCCCATGGCGACGCGCGGGTGCACCTCCACCGGCCGGCGGCGGAGTCCGTCGGTCTGATGATGCTCGGTCACGGGGCGGGCGGCGGGGTGACCGCGCACGACCTGGGCTTGGCCACCGACGTGGCGCTGGAGGTCGGACTTGCGGTCGCGCTGGTCGAGCAGCCGTATCGGGTCGCGGGGAGGCGGGCTCCGGCCCCACCCGCGCAGGTCGACACCGCGTGGCGTGCGGTCGCCGAGCACCTACGCGGATCCATGACCGGTGAGCCGCTGATCGTCGGCGGCCGGTCCTTCGGCGGCCGGGTCGCCTGCCGGACGGCCGCCGACGTCGGGGCTGTCGGTGTGCTCTGCCTGGCCTTCCCGCTCCATCCGCCGGGCCGGCCGGAGAAGTCCCGCCTCGCCGAGCTCACCGCCGTGGCCGTGCCCACCCTGGTCGTTCAGGGTGACCGGGACCCGTTCGGCCTCCCCGACCCCGACTCCCTGCCCGTCGGAATCACCCTCACCGTCGTGTCGGGCGACCACTCCCTGAAGAAGGACGCAGTCGCGATCCGATCGGCCATCGCGGCCTGGCTGAGGCACGTCATCGGCGGCGATGGAGCGATCGCACCGATCCCGTGATGACCGCTCGTCAGCCGCGCAGCTCGGCGACGAAGTCCTCGAAGAGGGTGCGCCCCGAGCTCACCCAGAAGTCGTGCACCGGGGGCGGCATGTTCGCCTCCATCTTCGCGTTCTCGGTGGCGAGCATCTGCTCCTGAATGAGGCCGAGGATCAGCCAGACCTTGTCGCCCGAGAAGTGCTGGAACGCGGTCGCGCTCAACTCGTCCCACTCGGCGACGGTGATGCACTGGGCGATGAGCGGTACCACCTCTGCCTCCTCGTGGTCCAGGTGCTCCACGAGAACGGTGTGCATCGCTCCGAGGGCCCCGACTGCCGTGTCGCGCGTTGCCGTGGACGGCTTCGCCCGCCAGTCGGCCACGGCCTGCTCGGCCGCCTCCAGCGAGGACAGGACCGCCTCGTGCTCGGCGTTGACACCGGAGATCACCTCGGCATGCTCGGGCAGGCGTTCCAGCAGGTGGGGAAAGAGGGCCACGTCCTCGGCTTCGTGGTGCGCGTGGAGCAACTTGAGGACGTTGGCGTAGAACGACCCCACGAGGTCCGTACGGTCGGGGTCATCGGCGGGAGCAGCCCCGACGAGGTGGGGAACCGCGTCGAGTGCCTCGCGGAAGATGCGGTGGAAGCGGGTCATCCCCGTTGCGTCGGCAAGTTCGGGTGTGGTCGTCATAAAGGTCCTCGCTCTGAGGTGACCGATCCAGAGTCCTGCCCTGAACGCGTCGATGTCAAGGGAGCCCGATTGCCGCGAAGAGCCGCTATCGAGGAGTCAGGACGCAGAACTCGTTGTCGTCCGGATCGGCCATGACGACCCAGTCGGCGTCGCCCTGACCGATGTCGATACGGCGTGCCCCGAGCGAGATCAGACGCTCGACCTCGGCTTCCTGGTCTGCGCCGGCCGGTGGAGCGATGTCGAGGTGCAGCCGCTCCTTGCCCGTCTTCGGTGCCACCGGCGGGCCGCCCCAGGCGATCTTGGAGCCGCCCCGCAGTGACTGGATCGCCGTCTCCTCGTCCTGGTCCCAGACCAGCGGCCAGCCCAGCGCCTCGCTCCAGAAGTAGCCGACCGCCTGCGAGCCGTCGCAGTTGACGGCCCCGATGAACGCCGTGTCGGCGAGGAAGCCGTTGCCGGCCTCGATGACGCAGAACTCGTTGCCTTCGGGATCCGCGAGCACGACGTGCCCCTCGTCGGGCGTCTGGCCGATGTCGATGTGCCGTCCTCCGAGCTGGAGGGCCCGCTCGACCGTGGCCTGCTGCTCATCGGGTGTGGCGCTGGTGAGGTCGAAGTGCATCCGGTTCTGCCCGACCTTCACTTCCGGGCTCGAGATGAAATCGACCGAGAAGCCCGGGTCGCCGGGTTGGGGGAGAGTGTGGACGCCGTCGTGGTCGACCACCACCTCCCGGTCGAGTACGCCTGCCCAGAATCGCGCCAGCGACTCCGGGTCGTGCGCATCGAAGGTGACCGCGACAAGCTGAGAACGTCCCCCAAACATGGGCAGCAACCTACCCGATGTCGTTGTCTCACCCAGGTGATGTGATGGGGCGCATGGCGCACCCGGTGATGTTCAGCGACGACGACCCTGGCCTCACCGAGCTGCGGGCCATCGCGCTGGCCCTGCCGGGCGCCGAGGAGAAGGTCTCCCATGGTCGCCCCACCTTCCGCGCGGGAAAGATCTTCGCCGCCTTCGGCGGGTCGGAGAAGCTGAGCCCGGGGAATCATCGTCAGGTGCCGAGCGCCCTGATCTTCACCCCGGAGCCGGTCGAGCTACCGAGTCTCGACCAGGATCCCCGCTTCTTCGTCCCTGCCTACTACGGCCCGTACGGTGCCCGCGCGATCGATCTTGCTGACGCGGACATCGACTGGGACGAGATCGCCGAGCTGGTCGACGCGTCGTACCGCTTGATCGCCTCGCGACGGCTGGTCGCCGAGCTCGACGCCCGCTCGTCCTGACTGCGCCGATGCACTCCGTGGGGGCCGATGCACTCCGTGGGGGGTTGGAGCGCGATAGCGTCAGGCCCGTGATCCGAGCGCGGCTCGCTGCCGCCACTTTTCTCGCAGAGCTCGCGGCCGCGGACCGTGAGGCGTTCGAGGCTCGGGCACGGTTGCGACGCTTCCCTGCCGGGGCGACCTTGATTCATGAAGGTCAGGCCGGGACGGAGGTCATGGTGGTGCTCTCCGGCCGGGTGAAGATCAGGTTCCCGGCTGTCGACGGGCAAGAGATCGTGCTCGACTTCCGCGGCCCCGGGGAACTCGTCGGGGAGCTGGCGGTCATTGATGGAGCGCCGCGGTCGAGCAGCGTCGAAGCCATCGAACCGGTGGAGGTCCTGGCCGTGGCCGGGACGGCCTTCAAGACGCTCATCTCCGAGCAGGCCGGGATCGCGAACGCGTTGCTCCACGACGTCGTCCGGCGCTTTCGTGACGCCGACCGCAAGCGGATCGAGTTCGGGGCTTCCAACACCACCGGCCGGGTCGCCGCCCGCCTGGTGGAATTGGTCGACCGGTTCGGATCCCGGACGTCTGCCGGTCACGTGATCGAGCTGCCGATCACCCAGGACGAGCTGGCCGGGTGGACGGGCTCGTCCCGCGAGGCGGTTGCGAAGTCACTACGCTCCCTGCGGGACCTCCGCCTCATCACCACCGAGCGGCGGCGAATCACCGTGCTCGACCTCGAGGGCCTCGAACGTCATCGTCGATGACCCGCCCCGGCGTCGCCCCACGGCAGGCCGTCCAATACGTCGGACACCCGCTGCGCGGCGTCGAGCCAGCCGTGGTGCCGGGCAGCCTCCAGCACCGGAGTCAGGACGCTGCGCCCTCCGTCGGAGTCACCGAACGCGATCCGCGTCCGGGCGATGGCCAGGTAGGAGTGGTACCCGTCGAGGAAGACGTCCCCGGGGGGCGCGCTGATCGTCGCGAGCACGTTCTCTGCCTGCGTCAGCGCCGCCCGTGACTCTCCCTCGTCCCCGACGAGCGATCGTGCCCAGGCGAGATGGCTGGCCGCCCGAAAGGCGCGGTTCGGGCTCTTGATCGCCTCGGAGCGCTCGAGTGCGGTCTCGAGCACCGGGACGGCCACATCCGGGTCACCCCGCTCGAGCAGGTGCGAACCGAGGCTGGCCCCGATCCAGGCCTTCCACTCCGGAGCCTCGAGGTCCCCGGTGGCCTGCAGGGCCTCGTGCACGGCGCTGATCGCGGCGTCGAGGTCGCCGCGGGCGCGGTCGATCCAGGACCGCGCCTCGAGGATCATCGACCCGGTCAACCGGTCGGAGCCGAAGCGGCGGTTCAGGTCGGCCGCCCTGCCGATCAGGTCCTGAGCCCGGACGAGGTCGCCGCGCGCCAGGGGCGCCGATGCACCCTCCAGGTAGGCCCACTGGACGAAGTACAGGTCCCGGGTGCGCTCGTGTACCTCGACGATCTCGGCGACGGTCCGGTCGAGCAGGTCGAGGTCGCCCAGCTGGTGCGCTGCGAGCTTGAGGCAGTCGAGGGCGGTGCCTACCATCGGATCTTCTCCGGACGTCCTGGCGATCTCGAGGGCTCGATGCGCCAGGTCGAGTCCACGGTCGAGCTGGAGACGGTTCAGGTGGATCATCGCCATTCTGCTGAGCGCGGTGACCTGGGTCGAGGGGTCGCCGAGCTCCTCGGACTTGTGGAGAGCCTGCTCGTGCAGGTCGAGCGCCTCCTCGTAGCCGTGGGCCCGAGTCATCCAGCCGAGGTCGGTGAGCGCCTGCATCTCGATCCGTCCGTCGCCGCCGTCCCGCGCCCCCGCGAGCGCCTGCCGGAAGTCCTCGGCCCCACCGGCGAAGTCCCCGTTCCGACCGCGTGCGCGACCCCTGAGCAGGTGCAGCTCCGGCAGCTCGGTCCTCGCCGAGTCGGGGTCGAGCTCACCCGCGGCCGTGACGGCCGAGTCGAGCTGGGCCAGTGCCTCGTCCACGGCGACGGCGCGCTGGGCGGCGATCGCGGCCAGGCGGTGGTACTTCACGGCATCGGCGACGTGGCCGGCAGCCCGGTGATGACGCGCGAGGACGGCGTAGTGCCGGTCCGATCCCTCCTCGGCCAGGTCCTCGACCGCTGCGGCGGCCCGTCCGTGCAGGCGAGCGCGACCGCGTCGGAGCATGCTCAGGTACGCGGTCTCCTGGATGAGTGGGTGGGCGAAGCGGTACTCGGTGCCGGCCTGCGCCTCGAACAGGCCCAGCCCCGTGAGGTTCGCCAGTGACTCCGGCGACGGGTCCGATCCGGCGATCCTGCCCAGCAACGGAAGGCTGAAGTCGCGTCCGATCACGGCGGCGGAGTTCAGCAGGTCGCGATCGCCCGGCGAGAGCCGGTCGATGCGGGCCAGGACCACGCGCTCGACCGTCTCGGGGAGTTCGACGGTGACGTCCTGGTCGAAGGTCCACCGCCCCGCTTCCTCCACGATCGCGCCGGAGTCGCGCAGCGAGCGGAGCAGCTCCCCCAGGTAGAACGGATTGCCCTCGGCCCGCTGCCCGAGAAGCGACTCGATGTCGGCCGGCAGGGTTCCCTCGCCGACCAGGTCCGCGATCAGCCTGCGCTCGTCGTCGCGATCGAGGCTGGCGAGAGCGATCTCCGTCGAGCTCTGTGCCCGGTCGGCCAGTACACGCCGGCGGAGGTCCCACGCTGCTCCGTCGGTCTCCGGCCGCATCGCCAGGACCAGCAGCACGGGGCACCCGCGGTCCAGCTCACCGACCAAGCCTTCGATCAGGCGGAGCGAGGCCGCATCGGCCCAGTGCAGGTCGTCCACCGCCACCGCGACGGGTCCGCGGCCGGAAAGGCCGATCAGCAGCTCGGCGAAGGCGTGGATCACCGCCTGCTGCCGCGAGTCCGCGGAGAGGCCGGCGAGGCGGGAGGACTCGTCCGCCTCCTGCACCAGGCCCAGGATCATCGCCAGCATCGGGGCGACGTCCTCGGCTCGCCGTGAACCGACCAGGCTCTCCAGCGCCTCGCGCAGGCCGGCTGTGGTTCGCACGCTGCCGACCACCCGCCCCAGGATCTGACGGAACGGCCGGTAGGGATCATCCATCCCGTACGACAGGCATGTTCCGTCGAGCCACGTCGTCGAGGGGCCACCGGCCGCCTCGAACAGCGAACGGAGCTCCTGGGTGAACCGGGTCTTGCCGATGCCTGCCTGCCCGGTCAGGAAGACGGTCTGGGGGACTCCCGTGCTTGCCGCGGCCACGATCTCGTCGGCCAGCGCCAGCTCGCGGTCGCGGCCGACCAGGCGTGGGGCGGATTCGGAGTCATGCCCGTGCGGCACGCGGTCTCCTCGCAACGCCAGCGCGTGCCGGGCCTCCACCGGCTCCGCCTTGCCCTTCAGGTCGAGCGGTCGGGGCTCGCCCCAGTCGAACGCCTCGCCGACGAGGCGGTGGGTGAGCGGGCCGACGAGCACTCCGCCGACATCGGCAGCGCCTTCCAGTCGCGCGGCCGTGTTGAGGCAGTCGCCGCTCGCGTCGTACTGGACCTGGCTGCCGGCCCGCACCTCGCCGAGCACGGCGAGTCCCGTCTCGATGCCGACCCGTACACGCAACGTCCCCACGTCCCACCGGTCGGCCGCCTCGGTGCCGTAGCCGCGCATCCGCTCGACGAGCCTCAGCCCTGCGATCACCGCGCGCTCGGCGTCGTCCTCGTGGGCGGTCGGCGCGCCGAAGAGGCCGAGGACCCCGTCGCCGGCTGTTCCGCGCACCGTTCCGCCGAGCTCCTCGATCGCTGCCCCCATGTGCGCGAGCGCCCCGCCGGTGAGGTCGCGGAAGTCCTCGGGATCCAGGCGTTCCCCGAGCTGGGTGGACCCGGCGAGATCGGCGAACAGCGCAGTGATGACGCGCCGCTCCTCGCGGGATGAGCTGCCGCCGGCGGAGGCGGGGCCGACTGCAACGCCGCAGGCCGGGCAGAACCGTGCCTCCGGGGGAAGCTCCGCACCGCACTGAGCGCACGCCTCGGCTCTCACGGATGGAGTATAGGTCCGGATTGCCCCCGTGCTCCGTGCACAAATACATGGAAGGGGCGGTGGCAGAGGTCTACGCTCCGATGCATGGCAGACCCGCCGGCGGTGATCTTGTCCCCGCACCTGGACGATGCGATGCTCTCGTGCTGGCACCTCCTGGACGGACCCGGGGAGGTCAGCGTGATCAACGTGTTCGCCGGATCCCCGGCGCCGGGCAACGGGGCCGCCTGGTGGGACCGTGCATCCGGGGCGACGGACTCCGTCGAGCGGATGGCCGAGCGCCGGACGGAGGACCGCGAGGCGTTCGCGCTGGCGGGCCGCACGGCGACCAATCTCGACTTCCTCGACGAGCAGTACCAGCCACCCGAGCAGCCGGTCGAGGAGATCGCCGACCGGCTGCGCGAGCTGATCGACCCCGAGACCGTCGTCTACGCACCGGCTGCGCTGGGAGAGCACGAGGACCATGAACGCGTCCGAGGCGCTGCCCTCGTGCTGGCCGCCTCGGGCCAGCCGGTTCGCCTGTACGCCGACCACCCGCACGCCGTGCGGCTCGGATGGCCGACGTGGGTCAACGGCTTCGAGCACCGGCCCGGTCCGGACGTCGGGGAGCTGTGGGACCAGCGGCTGCGCGATGCCGGCGTCGCCCCGGCACGGCCCGACGTCCACCACCTGGACAGCACTGCCCGGCAGCGCAAGCTCGCCGCTGTCTCGGCCTACCGCAGCCAGATCGACGCGCTCCGGTCCGAGTTCGGCGAGATCGAGGGCTTCCCGGCCATCCCCTACGAGTTCGTGTGGAGCCTGCCGTGAAGGCCCGCCAGCCCGATCGCGAGGGCTACGTCGAGCGCGACGGCGTTCGGCTCTGGTACGAGGTGCACGGGTCCGGGGAGGTGACGGTCCTGCTGATTCCCGGGTGGGCCCTGCCGCTGCGGGCTTGGAAGGCGCAGATTCCGTACCTCTCCCGCCACTTCCGCGTCATCGCCTTCGATCCTCGGGGCACGGGTCGGTCCGATCGCCCCGAGGGCACCGCTGCGTACGGGTTGGACGAGCATGTCGCGGACGTGCTCGCGGTGATGGACGCCGCCGGCGCAACGACGGTGGTGGTGTTCGGCAAGTCGCGGGGAGCCCAGACCGCCCTGACCCTCGCTGCCGACCACGCCGACCGGATCGACGCCGTGATCGCCGGCGCACCGATGATTCCGCTGACACCGTGGCCCCCGCTCGACTCGATCTGGTCGGTCTTCGAGGAGCCGAGTGTGCGCAAGCGCCAAGCCGCGTCGATCCGCACGTCGTCCACCAGCCTGCGGCATTTCATCCGGTCCAGGGATCTCCGGCGCTTTGCCGGTCGGGTCAACCCACTCGAGGCAGCGGACAGGTTCAGCCGACAAAGCATTCTCGATGACTTCGACGGCTTTGCCCGGTGGTTCGTGACGCAGGTCGTGGCCACCGATCCGCACTCCACCAAGCAGGCAGACGACCTGATCGGCTGGCTGACCGCCACCGGGCCCGCAGGCAACCGCCGACTCCTTCTTCGCCGCCGGCCTCCGTGACCCGGCCGTGGCCCGCGCGCTCTGCGAGCGGGTCGCCTGTCCCGTGCTCGTCATCCACGGTGACCGCGACCTCACCATTCCGTTCGAGTGGGGTGAGCGGTGTGCCGAGGCAACGGGCGGGCGCCTGGTCGTGGTCCCAGATGCGGGACATCTTCCCGGCGGCCGCTATCCGGTGGTGGTGAACCTCGCCGTCCGCGAGTTCATCGACTCACTGGCGGCGCGAGACGATCGGGCCGCACGCGATCAGACCGGAGCCGCACGATGAAGCGAGCGCTGTTCGTGTCCTCGCCGATCGGGCTCGGCCATGCGCTGCGCGACGTGGCGATCGCCAAGGAGCTGCGGCACTTGGTGCCCGGGATCCAGATCGACTGGCTCGCGCAGGATCCGGTGACCACGGTGCTCGAGGCCGAAGGCGAGCGGGTTCACCCCGCGAGTGCGCATCTGGCGAGCGAGTCGGCGCACTTCGAGTCGGAGTCGGCCGAGCACGACCTCCACTGCTTCCAGGCTCTCCGCGAGATGGACGAGATCCTCGTCGCCAACTTCATGCTCTTCCACGAGGTCGCCGCCGACACCGACTACGACCTCTGGATCGCCGACGAGGGTTGGGACGTCGACCACTTCCTGCACGAGCACCCGGAGCTGAAACGAGCGAACTATGCGTGGCTGACCGACTTCGTCGGGTTCATTCCCATGCCTGACGGCGGCGAGCGCGAGGCCTTCGTGACCGCCGACTACAACGCCGAGATGGTCGAGCACATCGCCGACCATCCGAACGTCCGGGATCGCGCGATCTTCGTCGGAAACCCCGACGACTGCGTCGACGCCCGGCTCGGGCCCAAGCTGCCGATGATCCGCGACTGGACCGAGAAGCACTACGACTTCGCCGGGTACGTCACCGGCTTCGATCCCGCGTCGCTCGGCGAACGCGACGCGCTGCGCGCCGAGCTCGGCTACCGGCCGGACGAGCAGGTCTGCATCGTCACCGTCGGCGGCACCGGGGTCGGCGAGAGCCTGCTGCGCAAGGTGATCGCGTCCTACCCGGCGGCCAAGTCAGCGGTGCCCGACCTGCGGATGGTCGTCGTGGCGGGGCCGCGGATCGACCCGTCCACCCTGCCGAGTCATGGTGGCCTGGAGGTTCGGCCCTACGTCCATCAGCTCTACCGTCACCTGGCGGCCTGCGACCTGGCGGTGGTGCAGGGTGGACTGACGACGTCGATGGAGCTGACGGCGAACAAGCGGCCTTTCATCTACTTCCCGCTGGAGCACCACTTCGAGCAGAACTTCCACGTCGCCCACCGGCTCGAGCGCTACCGCGCCGGTCGGCGGATGGACTACGCCACGGCGACGCCGGAGTCGATCGCCGCGGCGATCGGCGAGGAGATCGGCGGCGACGTGGATTACCGGGACGTCGAGATCGATGGCGCCCGCAACGCCGCTGCGCTGCTCGCCGAGATGGTGTAGGCCGCGAAAGGCCCGGATGCCCGGCATCCCGTGCTCGACGACGTGGCATGGTGGAGCGATGGAACGGGTACTGGGCATCGGCGGACACTTCGAGCCGAGACCGACTACTTCGGGTCCCGCGAGCAGCGGACCATGATGAATACTGACTGAGTAGATCGTCAGCACGCACTGGTTGCCGTGGGCCCGAGGCTGGCGGGCTCGAAGCCGCGGTTCACGCTGGCCCCACCAGGGAGGCGCGCTGCTGGTGCGGGAGGCCGAAGAGCTGGTGCAGGGCCTGCGCGCGCTTGAAGACCAGGTGGGCGTCGTGCTCCCAGGTGATGGCGATGCCGCCGAGCAGCTGGATCGTCTCGGCGGCGACCGCCAGGGTTGCCGCGGAGCAGTGGGACGCTGCGGCGGCGGCGAGTCGGTCCGCGTTCGGTGCGTCATGGACGTGCGCCTGAACCGCGGCCCAGGCCCCGGAGCGGGACGTCTGGACCTTCACGAGCATGTCGGCCATCCGGTGCTTCAGCGCCTGGAAGGAGCCGATCGGGCGGCCGAACTGCTCGCGCTCCTTCGCGTAGGCCACCGTCATGTCGAGGCCGCGCTGGGCGCAGCCGACCTGGAGAGCCGTGCTCGCCAGGGTGCCGACGCGGTGGGCGGCGTCGAGGGCGGCCGCGGCGTCGAGGGTGATCGGATCGGCCGCGACGCCGTCGAAGTCGAAGCCGGCGAAGCCGAGGGTCGGGTCCATGCCGGCGAGGCGAGTGCGGGTCAGGCCCGTCGCGGCCGGGTCGACGCTGAACAGGCCAACCCCGTCCCCCTCGTGGGCGCCGTGGGTGGCGGCGACGAGCAGGATGTCGGCCACGTCGCCATGAAGCACCGGGGTGATCGAGCCGCTCAGGACACCGTCGGTCCACGTGACGTCGATCGGTGCATCAGCCATGCCGGTGGTGCCGGACCACGCCAGCGTCGCGGCCGTGCCCGCGGCGATGCGAGGGAGCAGGGACTCATCATCCGCGGCGACGAGGGCCGCGCTGGCCACGACCGACGCCAGCAGGGGGCTGGGGGTCAGGGCATGGCCGAGCTCCTCGAGCACGACGTACGTTTCGGCGAGGGTGAACCCGGCGCCGCCGCGCTCCTCGGGGATGGCGAGGGCGGCCGCGCCGATCTGCTCGCAGAGGGTGGACCACAGGTCGGGGTCGTACCGCTCGTCGCGGTCCATGGCCTGACGCACGGCCCGGCTGTCCGAGCGCTTCTCCAGCAGGTTGCGGACGCCCTTGGCCAGCTCGACGTGCTCGCGGGTCGGCACCAGGTCGGTCATCGGGCGGCCAGGAGATCGGCGAGCAGACGCTCGCGGTGGAAGGCCGGCGTGCCCCAGGCCGACCGCAGCGCGCGGATGCGCAGCAACCACAGGCTCAGGTCGTGCTCCGCGGTGAAGCCGATGGCACCGTGCACCTGCAGGCCGACGCGAGCCGCGAGATCGGCCGCGTCCGCGGCCTGGATCTTCGCGGCTGAGACGGAGCGCGCCGTCGGGTCCACGGCCGCGCCGAACACCAGCGGCCGGGCGAAGTCGAGCGCGATCCGCACGTTCGCGAGCTGGTGCTTGATGGCCTGGTATGAGCCGATCTCGCGGCCGAACTGCTTGCGCTGCTTCGCATAGGCCACCGTGTCGGACAACACCCGCTCGGCAGCGCCGAGCAGCTCGGCGGAGGTCGCGAGGGCGGCGAGGTCGTACGCCTGCTCCATCGACGTGGTCTCGACGCGCGCACCGACACTGACGTCGAACAGGTGACGAGAGCGGTCGATCGACGTCACCGCGGTCACCGACCGTGGCGGTGTGCAGCGCGCCGTCCGCGACCGCGTACACCTCGTCGGCGATGTCGGCGTCCACGGCGTGGGGGATCGCGACGGTGGCGCGCTGCTCGGAGAAGTCCACGTCCGGCAGGGCGAGCGGGAGGTACGCGGCCGACTCGACCCAGGGCCCGGGGACGGCGTGGCGTCCGAGCGCCTCGAACGCGACGCACACCTCGACCGGGCTCGCTTCGGTGGCAAGCACGGTGACCCCGAGGTCGGCGAGGCGGGACCACAGGGTCAGGCCCGGCTCGTGATCACCGGCGGCCCAGGACCGGTTGACCGCCGGCGTGTCGGCCTTCGAGAGCAGGTCGTCGAGGGAGCGGGCGAAACCGGCCTGCTCGTCGGTCAGGGTGAACCTCATCGCTTCGCCTCCCCGCGCGGTTCCTTGGGGAGGCCGAGGATGCGCTCGGCGACGATGTTGCGCTGGATCTCGTTCGTGCCCGCGTAGATCGGGCCGGACAGGGAGAACAGGTAGCCGTCGGTCCAGGCCGAGGCGACCTCGGCGGTCGGACCCTGCAGGTCGAGCGCCGTCTCGTGCAGCGCGACGTCGAGCTCGCTCCACCAGACCTTGTTCACCGAGCCGGCCGCGCCGATGTCGCCACCGTCGGCCAGCTGGGTCACCGTGCCCCAGGTGTAGAGGCGGTAGGCCTCGGCCCGGACCCAGGCGTCCACGACGTCCGCGGAGTGGGCCTGGTCGGGGGCCTCGGCATACAGATCGAGGAGCCGGTCGGCCGCGGCGCAGAACCGGCCCGGCGAGCGCAGCGACAGTCCGCGCTCGTTGCCCGCGGTGCTCATCGCCACCCGCCAGCCGTCGCCGGGATCACCGAGGACGTCGGTGTCCGGCACGAAGACGTCGTCGAAGAACAGCTCGGCGAAGCCGGCCTCGCCGTCGAGCTGGGCGATCGGACGCACCGTGACGCCGTCGGCGTCGAGCGGGAAGCAGAAGTAGGTCAGGCCGCGGTGGCGCTCCTGGTCGGGGTCGGAACGGAACAGGCCGAAGCCCTGGTGCGCGTACGACGCCCGGGACGACCAGGTCTTCTGGCCGTTCAGCGTCCAGCCGCCGTCCACCCTCGTGGCGGTCGACCGCAGCGAGGCGAGGTCGGAACCGGCCTCCGGCTCGGACCAGGCCTGGGCCCAGATCGTCTCGCCGGTCGCCATCGACGGCAGCCACCGTTGCCGCTGGTCGTCCGTGCCGTGGTCGAAGATGATCGGCGCGAGCAGGAAGATGCCGTTCTGCGAGACGCGCGCCGGCGCACCGGCGCGGTAGTACTCCTCCTCGAAGATCACCCACTCGACGAGCGACGCGCCGCGGCCGCCGAACTCCTCCGGCCACGAGACCACCGACCACCGCGCATCGGCGAGGCGCCGCTCCCACTCCTGGTGGACGCGGAATCCCTCGGCGGTGTCCATGGACGGCAACGCCTCCGCCGGGACGTTCTCGGCCAGCCAGGCGCGGGCCTCGTCCCGGAAGGCGAGCTCGTCGGGGGTGAAGTCGAGGTTCACCCCGGCTCCTGCTCCTTGTTGCGGGCGGCCATCGACTTGGCGTCGAGTCCGCCGAGTGAGTCCTCGGAGGTCTCGGCATTGTGGGCATGCGCGAAGTGGTGCAGCCCGAACACCGAGTCCATTCCCGCGCGCATGCCCTGGAGGTCCTCGGCCTGGTTGACCGCCTTCTTGGTGAGGGCGAGGCCGAAGCGCGGCATCTCGGCAATGCGCCCGGCCAGCGCCAGGACGGTGGGCTCCAGCTCGTCCCGCGGCACCACCTGGTTGACCATGCCCAGTGCAAGCGCTCGATCGGCGGTGAACCGGTCGCCGGAGTAGAGGAACTCCTTCGCCGCCCGAGGGTTCATCACCCAGGGGTGCGCGAAGTACTCGACGCCGGGGATGCCCATGCGCACCACGGGGTCGGAGAAGAACGCGTCGTCGGAGGCGATGATGAAGTCCGCCGACCACGCCAGCATCAGGCCGCCGGCGATGCAGGCGCCGTGCACCATGGCGATGACCGGCTTGGGCACCTCGCGCCAGCGCCGGCACATGCCCAGGTAGACCTCCGACTCGCGGGCGAACCGCTGATCGCCGCCCTCCTTGTCGGTGTGGTCCCACCAGATCACCGCTTTGCGCTCGAAGGTCTGGTCGACGTCGCGTCCGGGCGTGCCGATGTCGTGGCCGGCGCAGAAGTGCTTGCCGTGGCCCGCGAGAACGATGACCTTGACGTCGTCGTCGTCCGTGGCGCGGGTGAAGGCGGCATCGAGGGCATACGTCATCGCGGAGTTCTGGGCGTTGCGGTACTCCGGCCGGTTCAGCGTGATCCGGGCGATGTGGTCGACGACCTCGTAGGTCACGGGATCTGCGGAGGTGGGGTCTTCCTCGGTCACGGTGTGCTCCTCAGCTCGTTCTTCAGGACCTTGCCGGAGAGGTTGCGGGGGAGGCTGTCGACGAACACGACCTCGCGCGGCACCTTGAAGTTGGCCACCCGCTCCTTGGCGAAGGCCACGACGGCGTCGGCGTCCAGGTCCTCGTCGCGGCGGACCACGAACGCCTTGCCGACCTCGCCGAGGCGGTCGTCGGGCGTGCCGACCACGGCCACGTCGACCACTCCGTCGAGCCGGGTCAGGGCCTGCTCCACCTCGGCCGGATAGACGTTGAAGCCGCCGCAGATGTACATGTCCTTGAGTCGGTCGGTGATGCGCAGGTAGCCGCGCTCGTCCAGGACGCCGACGTCGCCGGTGTGCAGCCAGCCGTCGCCGTCGATTGCCTCGGCGGTGGCCGCGGCGTCGTCGAGGTAGCCGAGCATCACCTGCGAGCCGCGCAGCAGCAGCTCGCCCTCCGTGCCGGCGGGCAGGTGCTCCCCGGTCTCCGGGTCGGCGATCGCCGTCTCCATCCCGTCGATGGCGCGGCCGCAGGTGGTCGCGATGGTCTCGTCGCTGTCGCCGCGGCGACACATGGTGGCCACGACGCACTCGGTCATGCCGAAGGCGGTGATCACCAGGTCGAAGCTGAGCTCGGTCTGCAGCCGTTCCACCAGCGCGACCGGCACGTTCGCGGCGCCGGTGTTCGCGAAGCGCAGCGACGAGGTGTCGGTCGTGGCGAAGGCGGGTGACTCGAGCAGGCCGAGGAAGATCGCCGGCGCCCCGGGGACCATGGTGATCCGCTCGGACTCGATCAGCGCGAGCGCCGCGTCCGCGTCGAACGTGGCCATCGGGTAGAGCGCGCAGCCGTGCAGCAGGCCGACGAGGATGCCGACCTTGTAGCCGTAGGAGTGGAAGAACGGGCTGATGACGAGGTAGTGGTCGTCGGCGCTGACCTCGCCGATCGCGCTCCAGCTCGCCGCCGCCGCGACGGTCTGGCGGTGCGCGCTGAGCACGCCCTTGGGGCGTCCGGTGGTGCCGGAGGAGAACAGGATGTCGGAGACGTCGTCGGGCGAGACGGCGTCGGCGGCGGCCTCCACGGGTGCCAGGTCCTGCGCCTCCGCAGCGAAGGCGTCGAGGCTCGCGAGGTCGAGGATCGGGGCGGCGGGGCGGAGCGCACGGAGGTCCGCGATCTGCGTGCGGCCGAGGAAGCCGTCCGCCACCACGACCACGGCGGCGTTGGTGCGCTCGACCAGGTCGGCGACCTCGTGGGCGGTGTAGCGCGAGTTGGCCGGCACCAGCGTGCCGCCCGCGTAGGTCGCGGCCAGCCCGGCCACCACCCACTCGATGCTGTTCGGTGCCCAGAGCACGACGCGCTCACCCGGCAGCACGCCATGCTGGCGATAGACGGCGGCGGTACGTCGGACCAGGTCGTGCAGCTCGGCGAACGTGATCGTCCGGCCGTCCATCACGTAGGCGGTGGCGGCACCGAACTGCTCGGCGGCACGCCGGACGAGCCCCGGGACGGTGTCGTTCACGAGACCTCCTTTGCACCCAAACCAAACAAGTGCTTGGTAGGCTACCCCATGTGAGCGTTCAGGACGAAGCCTTCCGCGAGCAGGTTCGCGCCTGGCTGGCCGAGCACCTGTCCGGCGAATGGGGCGCGCTCAAGGGCATCGGCGGCTCGGGCGGCGGCGAGGAGGCCTACGAGGAGCGTCGCGCCTGGAACCGCCATCTCGCCGACCACGGCTGGACCTGCCTCGGGTGGCCGGAGGAGTACGGCGGCCGCGGGCTCAGCCTGTCCCAGCAGGCCATCTTCCACGAGGAGTACGCCCGGGCGAACGCGCCGGAGATGGTGAACCACCTCGGGGAGCAGCTGCTCGGACCGACGCTGATCGAGTTCGGCACCGAGGAGCAGAAGGAACGGTTCCTGCCCGGCATCCGGGCGGTCGACGAGCTCTGGTGTCAGGGCTACTCCGAACCCGGCGCCGGCTCCGACCTCGCGGCGGTGAGCACCCGCGCGGCCCTCGACGACGCGACGGACGAATGGGTGGTCGACGGCCAGAAGGTCTGGACGTCGTGGGCCCACCAGTCCGACTGGATCTTCGTCATCGCTCGCACCGAGCCGGGTTCGACTCGACACCACGGACTGTCGTTCCTGCTGCTCCCGCTCGACCAGGACGGCGTGGAGATCCGGCCCATCGAGCAGATCACCGGCGGCTCGGAGTTCAACGAGGTCTTTCTCGCCGGCGCCCGCACTCCGGCCTCGATGATCGTCGGCGAGCCCGGCGACGGCTGGAAGGTGGCGATGGCCCTCCTCGGCTTCGAGCGCGGCGTGTCCGTGCTCGGCCAGCAGGTCGGCTTCGAGCGCGAGCTCCACGACCTGATCGAGCTGGCCCGCAGCAACGGGGCCCTCGACGACCCGGTCCTGCGCGACCGGCTGGCGCAGCAGAGCGCGGAGTTCGAGGTGATGCGGGTCAACGCGGTCCGGTCCCTCACCGAGGCGACACCGGGGGCGGACAACGTCGCCAAGCTGGTCTGGGCCGGGTGGCACCGACGGCTGGGCGAGCTGGCCATGGAGGTCGCCGGCGCCGCATCGCTGACGGCGGCAGGTCAGTCGTACGACCTGGACCGGTGGCAGAACCTCTTCCTCTTCTCCCGCGCCGACACCCTGTACGGCGGCAGTGATGAGATCCAGCGCAACATTCTCGCCGAGCGCGTGCTCGGTCTTCCGAAAGAGGCCCGCGGATGACCGCCATCAGACCCGAGCAGCCCACGCCCGACTACGTCCCGGGCCACGACCTGCTGGCCGGCAAGGTGATCGTCGTGACGGCCGCGGCCGGTGCGGGCATCGGCGCCGCCGTGGCCCGGCGCGCGCTCGAGGAAGGCGCCGGGATCGTGGTCATCAGCGACACCCATGAGCGACGCCTCGAGGAGTCGCGGGAGTCCCTGGCGAAGGAGTTCGGCACCGACCGGGTGCTTGCCCTCCCCGTCGACGTGACGGACGAGGCCCAGGTGCAGGCGCTGCTCGACCTCGCCGACGAGCACGGCGGCGTCGACGTGATGATCAACAACGCCGGGCTCGGCGGCACGGCCGACGTCCTGGAGATGGCCGACGAGGAGTGGTCGCGCGTCCTCGACATCACGCTGACCGGCACGTTCCGCTGCGTCCGGGCCGCGGGCAACCGCATGCGGTTCAACGGCACCCGCGGGGTGATCGTGAACAACGCCTCGGTGATCGGCTGGCGCGCGCAGGAGGGGCAGGCTCACTATGCCGCCGCGAAGGCGGGCGTGATGGCCCTGACCCGCTGTGCCGCGCTCGACGTCGCGCCGCACGGCATCCGGGTGAACGCGGTCGCTCCGTCCCTGGCGATGCACCCGTTCCTGGCCAAGGTCACCAGCGACGACCTGCTGGCCGACCTCAAGCAGCGCGAGGCGTTCGGCCGGGCCGCCGAACCCTGGGAGGTGGCCAACGTGATGGTGTTCCTGGCCTCGGACTACTCCTCGTACCTGACCGGCGAGGTCGTCTCCGTGTCGAGTCAGCGGGCCTGACATGACCGAACAGGCCCAGACGACGACCCGACGCGACGAGCTGCTGCGCATCGCGGCGGACCTGTTCGCCACGAAGGGGTTCAAGAACACCACCGTCCGGGACATCGCCGACGCGGCCGGCATCTTGAGCGGCTCGCTCTACCACCACTTCGACTCCAAGGAGTCGATCGTCGACGAGCTCCTCGACACCTTCCAGCAGGAGCTGTTCGCCGAGTACGAACAGATCCTCGCCAGCGACCGGACGCCGCGGGCGAAGCTCGACGCGGTGGTGCGGGCGTCCTTCGCGGCCATCGACCGGCACCACAGCGAGGTGGCGATCTTCCAGAACGACGCCGCCTTCCTGGTCGGGTTCGAGCGGTTCGGCTACCTCGCCGAGCGCAATGACCGCTTCCACCAGCTGTGGACCGGACTGCTCCGCGAGGCCATCGACGCCGGTGAGCTGCGGGCGGACCTGGACGTCGAGCTGGTCTACCGGTTCCTGCGCGACACCGTGTGGGTCGCCGTCACCTGGTACCGGCCGGGTGGCACCCTGTCGGCCGACGAGGTCGCGTCCCAGTACCTCTCCATCCTCTTCGAAGGGATCGCCGACCATGACTCCACCCCGTGAAGCCACTCGCTCCATGAACTGGCGCAGCGAGTTCCCTCGTTCCGCTCGCGCCTTCACGGGGACCCCGAGATGAGCGCAGCATTCATCGTCGATGCCGTCCGCACGCCGGTCGGCAAGCGCGGCGGCTCGCTCGCCGACGTGCACTCGGCCGACCTGGGCGGTCACGTCCTGCGGGCCCTGATGGACCGCACCGGCATCGACCCGGGTGCGGTCGACGACGTGATCATGGGGTGCTGCGACACCATCGGATCCCAGGCCGGCGACGTCGCACGCACCGCCTGGCTCGTCGCCGGGCTGCCCGACCACGTGCCCGGCGTGACCATCGACCGGCAGTGCGGCTCGTCCCAGCAGGCGGTTCACTTCGCGGCCCAGGGCGTGATGTCCGGCACCCAGGACCTGGTCGTGGCCGGGGGGCTGCAGAACATGAGCGCGATCCCCATCTCGGCGGCGATGCTGGTCGCGGACCAGTACGGGTTCAGCACACCGTTCGCGGAGTCACCCGGATGGCTGGAGCGGTACGGCGACCAGGAGGTGAGCCAGTTCCGGTCCGCCGAGATGATCGCCGAGAAGTGGGCCATCAGCCGCGAGCAGATGGAGGAGTTCGCGCTCGCCTCGCACGAGCGCGCGAGAGCGGCCATCGCGGCGGGCAGGTTCGACGCCGAGATCGCACCGGTGGGGGAGTTCGCGACCGACGAGTGCCCGCGCGAGACGTCGCTGGCGAAGATGGCCGCCTTGGCGCCGCTGGCACCCGGGGGCCGCATCACCGCGGCCGTGGCGTCCCAGATCTGCGATGCGGCGAGCGCGATGCTGGTCGCGTCGGAGCAGGCGGTGCGGGACCACGGGCTCACACCGCGAGCGCGAGTGCACCACCTCTCGGTCCGCGGCGACGACCCCATCTGGATGTTGACCGGCCCGATCGAGGCCACCCGGCACGCACTGGCGAAGGCGGGCATGAGCGTGCCCGACATCGACCTGTTCGAGTG
This sequence comes from uncultured Actinomycetota bacterium, assembly GCA_963695295.1. Lineage (GTDB taxonomy): Bacteria > Actinomycetota > Actinomycetes > Propionibacteriales > Nocardioidaceae > Aeromicrobium. Next base: position 1,481,096 of record OY968771.1, read on the forward strand.
CAACGAGGCGTTCGCGTCCGTGGTGCTGGCCTGGATGCAGGAGCTGGACGTGCCGCACGAGCGGGTCAACGTCAACGGCGGGGGCATCGCCCTCGGCCATCCGATCGGCGCCACCGGCACCCGTCTGATGACGACGCTGCTCAACGAGCTCGAGCGCACCGACGGGCGCTACGGTCTTCAGGTGATGTGCGAGGGCGGCGGCCAGGCGAACGTCACCATCATCGAGAGGCTCTGAGTGCGGGTTCTGATCACCGGTGGCACCGGCTTCGTGGGCGGCTGGACCGCCAAGGAGATCGAGGACGCCGGACACGACGTCCGCTTCCTGGTCCGCGACCCGGCCCGGCTGGCGACCAGCGTGGCGACCCTCGGCGTCGACACCAGCGACTTCGTCTTGGGCGACATGACCGATCCCGAGGCCGTCGCCGAGGCGCTGACGGGCTGCGATGCCGTCGTGCACGCGGCGGCCGTCGTCACGACCGACCCGTCGAGAGCCGAGGAGATGATCGAGGCCAACCTCGCCGGGGCCCGACTGGTCCTGGGGCAGGCGTCGGAGCTGGGCCTCGACCCGATCATCTCGGTGTCCAGCATCGCCGCCTTGTTCCACCCGGACCTCGAGGTCTTCTCGGCCGACCTGCCGGCGACCGGGGGCGGCGACGGTTACGGGCAGTCGAAGACGCGCGTCGAGGAGTACTCCCGAGAGCTGCAGGAAGCGGGCGCGCCGGTGGTGATCACCTATCCGGGGATGGTGTTCGGTCCGGCCTCGGGCAACCAGCTCGGGGAGGCGGCCGAGGGGGTCGAGTCGGTGCTCCGGCTCCGGACGGTCCCGGGCCGCGGCGCTGCCTGGACGATCATCGACGTCCGTGACGTCGGACGCCTGCATGCGTTGCTCCTCGCCCCGGGCCGCGGGCCGCGCCGGTACATGGTCGGGGGCCAGCGGGTCCCCGCCGCATCACTGGCGCGGATGCTCAGCCGGGCCAGCGGACAACGGATCTGGCACGTGCCGGTCCCCGACGTGATGCTTCGCGTCCTGGGCCAGGCCGCCGACGTGGCACGCCCGGTGTTGCCGGCGGTGTTCAAGGACGTGACCTCCGCCGGGATGCAGTACTTCACGCAGATGCCCGCATCCGATGACTCCCCCGCCGAGAGGGACCTCGAGATGACGTGGCGGCCGGTCGAGGAGACGCTCACGGACACGGTGGCCTCACTTCGCGCCATCGGCCGGCTCTGAGGCGATACCTTTCCAGCATGGCAGTCACCGGCAGTATCGAGTTCGACGTCGACGCCCCGCCCGAGCAGGTGATGGACGCCGTGGCGGCGGTCGAGGAGCTGCCGTCCTGGTCTGGCCCGCACAAGTCCGCCGAGGTCGAGTCCCGACACGGCGACGGCCGCCCGAACCGGGTCCGCGCCACGGTGAGCGCAGCCGGGTTCAACGACGAAGCGGTCACCGACTACAGCTGGGACGAGCCTCGGTCGGTGACGTGGACGTTGGCGGAGAGCTCGGTCCAGTCGACCCAGGTCGGCACCTACACGCTGACGCCCACGGATGGCGGCACCCACGTCCGGCTCGACCTCGAGATCGACGTGAAGGTCCCCATGCCGGGGTTCGTGCTCAAGCGGGTGCTCAAGGGCGCTCTCGACACCGGCAGCAAGGGCTTCGCCAAGTACGTCGAGAGTCGTTAGAACGGCGCGAAGAACGGATCGGTCAGCGTGAGCGCGGCTCAGACGTTCCAGCCCTGCGGGGCCACGGGGTGCAGGATCGCGTCGGTGCCCCCGTCGGCGTAGACCACCGAGCCGACCATCAGGCTGCTGGCGTCGGAGAGCAGGAAGCCGATCACCGCGGCGACCTCGCCCGGTCGCCCGGCTCGGCCCAGGGCCGTGGGGTAGGCCGCGGCCAGCTCGCCGAGATGCGGGTCGGCGCGCAGCGCGTCGGTCATCGGGGTCTCGACCATGCCGGGCGCCACGGAGTTGAGCCGGATGCCGCTGACCGATCCACTCCTCGCGCACGCCTTCGCGGCGCGCCCACCAGGCCAGCGCGGCCTTGGTCGCCGGGTAGACCAGCACCGCGTCGACGTCGGCGGCATCCGCGCGGGCGGCGGCCTCGTCCTCGGCCAGGCAGAGATCGGCCACGGAGGCACGCCACCCCGGCTGGCCGGTGATCGAGTTGGAGGCGAGCAGGACGACGCTGGCGCCAGCGGCCGCCGACAGCTGCCGATGGAGGCCGCGGACGAGGCCCACGGCACCGAAGAAGTTCACCGAGACCACCAGGGCGGGGTCGACGCCGGTGAACCCGCCGACGCCCGCGCAGGGCACCACTCCGTCCACGACGTCGGTCAGCTGCTGGACGCCGGCCACCGCTGCCGCTCGGCCCTCGGCCGTGGACAGGTCGGCGACCACGTCGGCGTCGTGGCGGTCGACGGTGATCACCCGGCCACCCTGGTCGCGCAGCATGGCGGTCGTGGCGGCGCCGATCCCGCTGGCGGCGCCACTGACGACGAACGTCTTCACGAGATCCGCATCGTGACCGACGGTGCCCGCGACTCAGGCATAGCCGGCGGCTCGCCTCAGGGCTGACGCGGCGTCCGTGACGACACGGTCGATCAGCTCCTCGCAGGTCGGCAGGTCGTCGAGGACGCCGACCACCTGGCCGGACGCGAGCACGCCGGCGGTCGGGTCGCCGTCGACGAGTCCCGCCTTGAGCATCATCGGGGTGTTGGCGGCGAGGGCGAGCTGGCCGAGGGTGCGGCCCTGCTCCTTGCGCATCGCGCGACCGTCGATGGCGAGCTGCTTCCAGGACATCCCGGCCATGCGCTTGAACTCCAGGGTTCGCCGGGCGGTCGGGACGAGGCGTCGGACGCCGGAGGAGCTCTCGACCTGGTCGACGAGGTCGGTGCGGAGCATGCGGTGCGGCATCCCGTCGACCTTGCGGGTCACCACGGTGTCGTCGAGGCCTGCCGCCAGGTAGCGCTGCTTGACCGCGTCCGGGACGCGGCTGTCGGCCGTCAGGAGGAACCGGGTGCCCATGCCGACGCCGGCGGCGCCGTACGCCAGCGCGGCGGCCAGGCCGCGGCCGTCGAAGAAGCCGCCCGCGGCGATGACCGGGATGTCCACGGCGTCGAGGACGGTCGGGAGGAGCAGCGTCGTCGGCACCGAACCGGTGTGGCCGCCACCCTCGCCGCCCTGGATCATCACCGCGTCGGCGCCCCAGGACGCCACCTTCACCGCATGCCGGGGAGCGCCCACGCTGGGGATCACGACGACGTCGTGCTCCTTGAGGCGCGCGATCAGCTCCGGCTTGGGCGCGAGCGCGAACGAGGCGACCTTGACGCCGTGGTCGATCAGCAGCTCGCACCGAGCCGGGGCGTCGGCGGCGTCGGCTCGCAGGTTCACCCCGAACGGAGCGTCGGTCCGGTCCTTGACCTCGCCGATGGCTTGCTCGAGCTCCGGCAGGGTCATCGTCGCGGACGCGAGGATGCCGAGCCCGCCTGCGTTCGCGGTGCCGCTGACCAGGCTCGGTCCGGAGACCCAGCCCATGCCGGTCTGGACGATCGGATGGCGGACGCCGGTCAGCTCGGTGAGCGGGGTCGTCAGCAGCTGGTCGATCACGGGGCGTGCTCGTTTCGGCTCGGCACCTCGCGCTCGCGCAGGTTCGACGGATCGAGCAGCTCGCGGATCACGATGAGCTCCTCGGCGGTGGGGGCGCGGGTCTCGGGGACGTCGCCGTCGGCGTGGACCTCGCAGCCGCTGGCCGCGCGCACGTCCTCGACGGAGACGCCGGGGTGCACCGAGACGAACCGGAGGGTGTGGTCGGGGCCGCCGAAGTCGAAGACGCCGAGGTTGGTGACCAATCGGTGCACGTCGTGGAATCGCGTCGCCGCGGCTCCGGCGGCCTCGGCCCGGGCGCGACCGACGCCGGAGACGACGTCGACCTGCTCGACGACCACGCGCTCGGAGTGCTTCGGCACCCAGTAGGACGTCCGGTTGTTGACGGTGTTGCCCGGTGCGCCGCGCACGCCGAGGAGCTGGCGCTTGGGACGGTCCCACGGGCCGATGGCGGAGATGTTCTGGTTGCCGTGCCGGTCGATCTGGGTGGCGCCCATCATCACGTGCCGCTTGCCGTAGGGGACGACGCTCTCCAGCACCAGGCGGAACGGCATCCAGCCCTCGGTGACGTCGGCGCTCTGGCCGAGCGGCGGTGTGCCGCGCAGGATCCGCGCCTCACCGTCGGTCAGCATCAGCCGGGGATTGGACGTGTTCTTGGCCAGCCGGGCGCCCAGCGTCGGGAGCAGGCCCATCGGGCTGCCCATGATTTCGCCGTCGTCGGCGAAGCAGTCGGCGATGGCCACCGCGCAGTACTCCGAACGGGTCACGTCGGTCATGCCCCGCCTCCCTCCTGCACCGTCTCCTCGTGGAACGCGGCGACCGCGGCTTGATAGGCGTCCTCGTCGCCGGCCAGGAACCGCTTGCTGAACACGGCCCAGTCGTCGGGGTCCTTCGCAGCGGCGACGTAGGCCTTCTGGAACTTCTCGTCCCGCTCGTACGTGGGCGTGCAGGTGGTGAAGTGCGCGCCGTTCGGCGTCTCGACCACGCCGGCGACCATGGTGCGGTTGATCAGCAGGCTCTGCAGCGGCGCGTCGATGGTCAACCCGGCCGAGTCGATGATCTGCTCGACGGAGACATAGGCCTCGTGTGCCGCCATGCAGAACAGGTCGTCGAAGTAGGGGTCGGGGCCGAGGTACTGGGCGTTGCCCAGGTTGTCCGCGCGATTCATGTGCACCAGCGCGACATCGAGCGTGAGGGCCGGCACCGCGACGAGCTCCTCGCCCCCCGTCCCATCAGAGCTCGCGTACGGCGAGGTGACCGTGCGCAGGTCCGGGTCGTTGTCGAGCACGGCCGAGCCGAGACCGGCACGCATCGGCAGGAACGGGACACGTTGGGCCGCGGCCCGCAGGCCGGTCTGGAACATGCCTTCGTCCCACTCGCGGAACTGCGCGGCACCCTCCTGGCGGGCGCGTCCGAACAGTGGCTCGAGCGGGATGGAGTCGAGGGTGGCGAACGCGTAGGTCACCCGGCTGGCCTTGCCGGCGGCGAGCAGCAGGCCGACGTCCGGGCCGGCATAGGAGACGACGTGGAGGTCGGTGAGGTCGCTGCGCAGGATCGCCCGCACCAGCGCCATCGGCTTGCGACGCGAGCCCCACCCGCCGATGCCGACGGTCATCCCGCTCTCGATGCGGCCGACCACGTCGTCGATCGACAGCTCCTTGGACGCTGCTCTCATCGGCCCGCCTGGTCGGTGCCCGCACTCTGCCCCTTGGCCGTGCCGGCGAAGGCGTCGCGGAGCTCATCGCTCACGCCCATCAGGTTGAGCTCCATCGTGAATCCCTGCTCGAAGCGGTAGCTGGCGTTGACGTCGATCGGGTCGATGCCGTTGAGGGCCTCCTTGGCGGCGCGGATGACACGTCCGTCCTTGGCCGCGATCTCGGCCGCCACGCTCAGCGCCAGCTCATCGAGCCGGTCGCGCGGGACCACCTCGAGCACCGAGCCGTGCTGGACGAGGTCGGCGGCGGGGATGGTCCGGGCGGTGAAGTAGAGGGTGCGCATCAGGTGCTGCGGCACCAGCCGAGCCAGATGGGTGGCCGCGCCGAGCGCGCCCTGATTGACCTCGGGCACGCCGAAGTACGCGTCGTCGCTGGCGACCACCACGTCGGAGTTCCCGACCAGCCCCACGCCGCCGCCGAGGCAGAAGCCGTGCACCGCCGAGATCACCGGCACCGCGCACTCGTAGACCGCCTTGAATGCGGCGAAGCAGCCCCGGTTCGCGCCGATCAGGGCGTCGAAGCCGGTGGTGTTCTGCATCTCCTTGATGTCCACGCCCGCGTTGAACCCCTTGCCCTCGGCGCGGAGGACGACGACCTTCGTGGCCGGATCGGCCCCGGCCTCGTCCAGGACGCCGGCCAGGTCGAACCAGCCCTGCACGGGAAGGGCGTTGACCGGCGGGTGCTCCATGGTGACGACCCGGATGCCGTCGTCACGGAGGCCAGACGTGATGCTCGCAGTAACGCCCATGTGCTACCTACCTAACGTTTGCTTGGTAGCCTAGCAGCATGACTCTGGCCGTGGACCTCTCCGGACGCATCGCCCTGGTGACCGGCGGCTCTCGTGGGATCGGCCGCGGGATCGCCTCGATGCTGGTCGAGGCGGGCGCGACGGTGATCACGTGCGGACGCTCCGACGCCGCCGACCCGGTGGCGGGCAGCGAGCATCGCACCTGCGACGTCCGGGACCCCGACGCCGTCGAGCGGCTGGTGGCCGGGATCGTCGAATCGCACGGTCGCCTCGACCTGGTCGGTGAACAACGCGGGCGGTGCGCCGTACGCGCTGGCCGCCGACTCCAGCCCGCGGCTCGACGACAAGGTGCTCGCTCTCAACCTCGCCGCGGTGCTGGCCGTCTCGAAGGCGGCGAACGCGGTGATGCAGCAGCAGCCCGACGGCGGTGCCATCGTGAACATCTCCTCCGTTTCCGCGGTGCGTCCGTCGCCGGGCACCGCCACGTACGGGGCGGCGAAGGCCGGCGTCGATTCCTTGACCCGGTCGCTGGCCGTCGAGTGGGCACCCCTGGTGCGGGTCAACAGCCTCGATGTCGGCCTGTGCCGAACCGAGGACACCGCCGACCACTACGGCGGTGACTCGACGGTCGAAGCGATCGAGTCCACCATCCCGCTCGGCCGCATGGCCGAGCCGGAGGAGATCGGCCGGGTGGTGGCCTTCCTGGCCTCGGACCTCGCCTCCTACGTCTCCGGAGCCACGCTCGCCTGCCACGGCGGCGGCGAGCCACCCGTCTTCCTGCACGTCGCCACGAAGGAGCAGCAGTGAGCATTCTCGATGGCCGGATCGCGATCGTGACCGGCGCCGGGCGGGGCATCGGCCGAGCCCATGCGCTCGAGCTGGCCCGGCATGGCGCACGCGTGGTGGTGAACGACTACGGGGTCTCGCTCGCCGGCGAAACCGACGCCGAGTCCCCGGCCGACGCCGTGGTCGCAGAGATCACCGAGCTGGGTGGGGAAGCGGTGGCCAACGGCGCCGACGTCGCCGACTTCGACCAGGCCGAGGCGATGGTGCAGCAGGCGATCGACACCTTCGGCGGCCTCGACATCCTCGTCAACAACGCCGGTTTCGTCCGCGACCGCATGCTGGTGAACACCTCCGAGGAGGAGTGGGACGCCGTCATCCGCGTGCACCTGAAGGGCCACTTCGCGCCGCTTCGACACGCCGGCGCCTACTGGCGGAGCGAGTCGAAGGAGGGCCGCCCACGCGATGCTCGCGTCATCAACACGTCCTCCGGAGCCGGACTCCAGGGATCGATCGGCCAGACGACGTACTCCGCCGCCAAGGCCGGCATCGCCGGTCTGACGCTCGTCGCCGCGGCGGAGCTCGGTCGGTACGGCGTCACGGTCAACGCGATCGCGCCGGTCGCTCGTACGCGGATGACCGAGGGGGCGTTCGACACCTCGGCCATGCCGGAACCGGAGGACAACTCACCCGTGGTCGCGTGGCTGGCGTCGGTCGAGGCCGGCGACGTCACCGGCCGGGTGATCGAGATCGAAGGCGGCCGGATCTGCCTGGAGCAGGGCTGGACCCACGGGCCGAGCCGGGATGCCGGTCGCCGCTGGGAGACCGCCGAGGTCGGTCCGGCGCTGCGCGAGCTGATCGCGGCGGGCGCTGATCCCGAGCCGGTCTACGGGGCCGGCTGAGTCATCGGATCCGGAGCTTGCGCATCATCCTGAGCGAGATCTGGGTCTGCTTCGCGTACGCCTCGTACGTCTGATTCCCCTGTGGCTCCAGCACCTGCTTCTTGAGCACGGCGATGTTCTGCGCATCGGTGTACTTCAGCAGCCCCTGGTCGCCGTGGCGTGCGCCGACGCCGGACTGCTTCAGGCCACCCGACGGGGCGCCCTTCGACGCGAACGCCGTGGCCAGGATGTCGTTGATGTTCACGTTGCCGGAGTCGATCCGCCGGGCGACCGCATGGGCGCGGTCGAGGTCGGTGCTCCACACGCAGGCGTTGAGGCCGTAGTCGGTCTGGTTCGCGAGCGCGATCGCCTCGTCCTCGGAGTGGAACGGGTACAGGCCCACCACGGGACCGAACGTCTCCGTCGAGCCGGCGAGCATCTCCGGGGTGACGCCTTCGAGGATGGTCGGCTCGTAGAAGGCCGGGCCGAGGTCGGGCCGCGGGCGCCCGCCGGTCAGCACGGTGGCGCCCTTCGTCCGGGCGTCCTCGACGTGCGCAGCCACCCGGTCGCGGTGGTCGACCGAGACCAGGGAACCGAGGTCGGGCCCGAAGTCGTAGGAGGCGCCGATGGTCATCGCCTCCGTGGCCGCGACGAACTTGTCCCGGAACTCGGCGTAGATCGAGTCGTGGACGTACAGCCGCTCCATGTGCATGCAGATCTGGCCGGAGTTGCCGAACCCGCCGAAGAGCGCGGCGTGCACGGCCTCGTCGACGTCGGCGTCGGCGAGGACGAGCATCGGGTTCTTGCCGCCGAGCTCCAGGCAGCAGTCGATGAGGTTCTTCCCGGCGAGCTCCCCGATGATCCGCCCGGTGGCGGTCGAGCCGGTGAACATGACGTAGTCGGCCCGCGCGAGCATCGGCTCGCCGACGTCCGGACCCTCACCGCAGACGACCTGCACCAGGCCGGGCGGGATTCCCGCCTGCTCCAGGAGCCGCACCCCGAGCAACGGCGAGAGGGCGGTCTTGTTGTCGGGCTTGAGCACGACGCCGTTGCCGGCGATCAACGCCGGGATGGTGTCGGAGATGCCGGTGGCGAACGGGAAGTTCCACGGAGCGATGATGGCGACGACGCCCTTCGGGCGGCGCACTTCGGTCGAGCGCGAGAGCACCGGTACCGGGCCGGCGTGGCGGCGGTCCTTGAGCACCGCCGGCGCGCGCTTGATGTAGTGACTGGTGCCCATCGGCACGTCGCAGGACTCCTCGAACGCCATCCGCCGGTTCTTGCCGCTCTCGGCCTGGATGACGTCGGTGATGAGGAACTGGTTCTTGAGCACGAGCGCGTGGAACCGCTTGAGCACCTTGAGCCGGCGGCGCAGCGGCCACGACGACCACACCTTCTGCGCCCTGCGGGCATCGGCGAACGCCTTCTCGATGTCGCCCTCCGACGACTGCGGCAGCTCGACCAGCAGATCGCCGGTGTAGACCTCGGTCAGCTTCCAGGTGTTGCCGGTGCTGCCGGGAACCCGCCGGACCAGACCCTCGAGGAGCTCCGGGGTCAGGGTGGACGGTCGTACGGCGTGCTCGCTCATCTGAGAATCAACTCCGCTGCCTGGTCACCGATCATGATGGATGGTGCGTTCGTGTTGCCGCCGATGATCGACGGCATGATCGAGGCGTCGGCGACGCGGAGGCCGTCCACGCCGCGTACCTTCAGGTCCGGCCCGACCACGGCGCGCTCGTCGACGCCCATCCGGCAGGTTCCGACACCGTGGTAGACGGTGGTGGCCCGGTTGAGGACCTCTGCCTTCAGGTCCGCCGAGCTGTAGAGCGTGCCCGGATGCAGCTCGGACTCGACGTTGCCGCCGAACGCGGCGGACGTCATGACCTCGCGGATCATGTCGACGCCCTCGCACAGCACTTGCGCGTCCTCGGCCTCGGCGAGGTAGTTCATGTCGATCAGCGGTGCCGCGTGCGGATCCTTCGACGCGAGCTGGACGGTGCCGCGGCTGCGCGGATAGATCAGGGTGGACAGGACGGTGAGGGCCCGCCGCTTGTCGACCTCGTGACGGACCGGCGCGTCCTGGTTGGGCGACGGGTACGCCCACGGGAGCGCGTGGAGCTGCAGGTCCGGAACGTCTGTGGCGAGGGAGGTGCGGACGAAGCCCACCGTCTCGAACACCGAGTTCTCCAGGAACGATCCCCCGCGGGTGAGCTCCCTGGCCAGGCCCCGGGCGAAGTACGACGGCACGCCGCGGTGCACGGCGTTCGGCATGATCCACGTGGTCGGCACGAACAGGTGGTCGTGCAGGTTCTCACCCACCGGCAGGTCGGCCACGACGTCGATGCCGAGCTCGGCGAGGTGGTCGGCGGGACCGACGCCGGAGAGCATCAGCAGCTGCGGTGAGCCGAACACCCCGGCGGACAAGATGACCTCTCGGCCGGCGCGGACCGTCCGCCTGGCGCCCTTCTTGTCGACGATCTCGACGCCGGTCGCGCGGCCGTTCTCGATCAGGACCTTCTCGACGTGCACCTGCGCCTGGACCTGCAGCGTCGGCCGGTCGGCGTCGGTGAGGTAGCCCCGGGACGAGGAGTACCGCTTGCCCCCGGACGCGCTTTGCTGGAAGTGGCTCATCCCCTCCTGCTCGGCGCCGTTGTAGTCCCTGACGATCTTGACGCCGAGGGTGTCGGCCGCGGCCTGCTCGAACTGCAGCGAGGCCTCCGTCCGCTGCGTGTGCCGGGTGACCTTGATCGGGCCGCCGGCACCGCGGTACTCGTCCTCGCCGTCCTCGAAGTCCTCGACGCGCTTGTAGGCTGCGTTGACCGAGTCGGCATCCCACCCGGTGTTGCCCTCGGCGGCCCAGGAGTCGTAGTTGGCGCGGTTGCCGCGAACCCACAGCAGTCCGTTGACGGAGCTGGAGCCGCCCACGACCTTGCCGCGAGTCTGCGGGATGACGCGGTTGTTCATGTGCTTCTGCGGAGTCGTGTAGAAGCCCCAGTCGACGGTCTTCTTGATCCGGGGCTCGGCGTGCATCGGTCCGATCATCCCGGGCTTGGTGACGAGGAAGGCGGTGTCCTTCTTGCCCGCCTCGAGCAGGATCACCGAGGCGCCGGACGCCGCGAGTCGGGACGCGACGGCGGACCCGGCGCTGCCGGCGCCGACGACGACGTAGTCGGCCTCGTCGCGCAGGGTGCGCTGTGACTTCTTCTGGGCCATGGAGGTCCTTCGGTCAGAGGCGTTCGATGATCGTGCCGGAGGCCTGCGCACCGCCGGCGCACATCGAGATCAGGGCAGTGCTCGCGTCCCGCCGCTCGAGCTCGTGCAGGGCGGTCGTCAGCAGCCGGGTGCCGGTCGAGCCGACCGGGTGTCCGAGCGCGATCGCGCCGCCGTTGACGTTGATCTTCTCCTCGGGAACGGCGTGCACCTTGGCCCACGACATCACCACACCCGCGAACGCCTCGTTCACCTCGCAGAGGTCGATGTCGGCGATCGACATCCCCGTGTCCGCGAGGAGCCGTTCGGTCGCCTGCACCGGGCCGTCGAGGTGGTAGTACGGGTCGGCGCCGACGAGGCACGAGGAGACGATGCGGGCCCGGGGGGTGAGCCCGAGCGACGCGGCCAGCTCGGAGTCCATGAGCAGCAGTGCCGAGGCGCCGTCGGTGATCTGGGACGAGGTGCCGGCGGTGTGGGTGCCGCCCTCGAGCACCGGCTTCAGCTGGGCGAGCTTCTCCAGTGAGGTCTCGCGGATGCCCTGGTCGGTGTCGACGAGCTGGGTGTTGTCGGTGGGTTCGCCGTCCTCGCCGAGGACCGGCGCCTTGACGGCGAAGATCTCGCGGTCGAACCGGCCTTCGTCGCGTGCCGCCTTGGCCTTCTCCTGCGACCACAGGCCGAACGCGTCGACCTCGGCGCGCGAGAAGCCACGGTCGCGGACGATCCTGTCGGCGCCCTCGAACTGGTTCGGCAGGTCGATGTTCCACCCCTCCGGACGGAGGTCGCCGGTGCCGGGCGGGACGTTCGCGCCGAGCGGGATGCGGGACATCGACTCGACACCGCAGGAGATGCCCGCCTTGATCATGTCGGCGCCGATCATGGCCGCGACGAGGTGCGTGGCCTGCTGGCCGGACGAGCACTGGGCGTCGATCGCCGTCGAGGCGGTGGCGTTGGGGAGGCCGGCGTGCATCCACGCTCGGCGCACCATGTTGTTCGACTGCTCACCGGCCTGGGTCACGCAGCCACCGATCACCTGGTCGACCAGATCCGCCTCGATGCCGGCGCGGGAGATCACCTCGGCCTGGGTCATGCCCAGCAGGACCGCAGGGTGGAGACCGGCCAGCACCCCGTTCCTCTTGCCCTGAGGCGTGCGAACGGCGTCGACGATGACGGGGGTGCCCATGGGACAAAACTAGAACACGTTCTCGTCTGGCACAAGCCTTCCGAAACTGCGGTAGACGTGTCAGGATAAAGTAGAACGTGTTACAGAAACTAGGAGACGACGTGACCACGACGCCCGCCGCCCCCGCGGTTCCCACCGGATTCGACCCCACCGATCCCGATCTGTGCCAGGCGGGCATCCCGCACGAGCAGTTCCTGGAGCTGCGGCGGACCGCACCGGTCTGGTGGGTCGAGCAGCAGCCGGAGGCACGAGCCGGTTTCCCCGGCGACGGCTTCTGGGCGGTGAGCAAGCACGCCGACGTCTCCGCGGTGTCCAAGAACAGCAAGGACTTCTCCAGCCAGGAGAACGGCGCGATCATCCGGTTCGCCCCGGACATGACGCGGGACCAGGTCGAGATGCAGGGCATCATGCTCATCAACCAGGACCCGCCCCAGCACACCAAGACGCGGCAGATCATCAGCCGCGGATTCACCCCACGGTCGATCAACGCCCTGCACGACGTCCTCCTCGAGCGCGCCAACACCATCGTCGACGACGCCATGACCAAGGGATCGGGCGACTTCGTCGAGGAGGTCGCCGCCGAGCTGCCGCTGCAGGCGATCGCTGATCTCATGGGCGTTCCGCAGGAGGACCGCGGCAAGCTCTTCGACTGGTCCAACACGATGATGTCCTTCGACGACCCGGACTTCGTCGGCAGCCCCGACGAGGCGGCCGCCGAGATCCTCGGGTACTCGATGGGTCTTGCCGAGGAACGGCGGAAGGATCCGAAGGACGACATCATCACCAAGCTGATCACCGCCGACGTCGACGGCCACGGGATGCTCAGCGAGGACGAGTTCGGCTACTTCGTGATCATGCTCGCGGTGGCCGGCAACGAGACCACCCGCAACGCGATCACCCACGGCATGAACGCCTTCTTCGACCACCCCGACCAGTGGGAGCTGTGGAAGGCCGAGCGGCCCGAGACCATGGTCGATGAGGTCATCCGCTGGGCGACCCCGGTGACCGTCTTCCAGCGCACCGCCCTCAACGACGTGATGGTCGGCGACGTCGAGGTCAAGAAGGGCGAGCGCGTCGGCATCTACTACGCCAGCGCCAACCACGACGAGGACGTCTTCACCGACCCCGGCACGTTCGACATCACCCGGAGCCCGAACCCGCACCTGTCCTTCGGCGGCCACGGCGCGCACTACTGCATCGGCGCCAACCTGGCCCGCCTCGAGGTCGAGATCATGTTCAACACCATCGCCGACCGCATCCCGGACATCTCCAGGCAGGGCGAGGCCCGCCGCCTCCGCCACGGCTGGATCAACGGGATCAAGGAACTTCCGGTCAAGTACGCCTGAGTCCGGACGTCGGGGTTTACCACGGGCCCGTGGTAAACGTTGTCCCCCGCGGCAAGTTTGCCGCGGCCGGACGTCCTTTACCGTGGGCCCGTGGTAAACCCGGCCCCACGGGACGGTCGGATCAGGCCGGCTTGTCCGCGCCGACGACCCACATCGCGAAGAACTGGGAGCCGCCGCCGTAGGCGTGGCCGAGGGCCTTGCGGGCGCCGTCGACCTGGTGCTCGCCGGCTTCGCCCATGACCTGGAGGGCGGCTTCGCCGAAGCGCAGCATGCCGCTGGCGCCGATCGGGTTGGAGGAGAGGACGCCGCCGCTCATGTTCACCGGGATGCGGCCCTCGATCCGGGTTTCGCCGGCCTCGGTGAGCTTCCAGCCGTCGCCCTGCTCGGCGAAGCCGAGGTTCTCCAGCCACATCGGCTCGAACCACGAGAACGGCACGTAGATCTCGGCGCAGTCGATCTCGTCGATCGGTGAGGTGATGCCGGCCTGCTTCCACAGGGCGGCGGCCGCCTCGCGGCCGGCGTGCGGGTTCACCTGGTCGCGCTCGGCGGCCGTGGTGGGCTCGCTGCGCATCTGGGTGCCGTGGATCCAGGCCGGGTTGGTGATGCCGGATCGGTCGACGGCGTCCTCGGAGGCGATCACCAGGGCGCAGGCGCCGTCGGAGGACGGGCAGGTCTCGTCGTACCGGATCGGGTCCCAGAGCATCTGCGACTCCAGGACGGACTCGACCGTGGTGTCGGGGTTCTGCAGATGAGCGAACGGGTTCTTGAGCGCGTTCTGCCGGTCCTTCGCGGCGACGATGGCGCCGATGTGGTTCGGCGCGTCCGAACGACGGATGTAGGAGCGCACGTGCGGGGCGAAGTAGCCGCCCGCGCCGGCGTGCACGGGCATGATGAACGGCACCGGAACCGACAGTGCCCACATCGCGTTCGACTCCGACTGCTTCTCGAAGGCCACCGTCAGCACGCGCTCGTGGATGCCCGCCTCGACCAGTGACGCGGCCACGATCGCGGTCGAGCCGCCCACCGACCCGGCCGTGTGGACGCGCAGCAGCGGCTTGCCGGCGGCTCCCAGCGCCTCGGCGAGGTACAGCTCGGGCATCATCACGCCCTCGAAGAGGTCCGGGGCCTTGCCGACGACGACCGCGTCGATGTCGGCGAAGGTCAGCTCGGCATCGGCGAGGGCGCGGTCGACCGCCTCGCGCAGGAGCCCGGCGATCGACACGTCCTCGCGCTTGGCGCGGTGGTGGGTCTGGCCGACCCCGATCACGGCCGCGAGCGTGCTCATCGTGCCTCCATCGTCAGCACCAGGTTCTGTTGGAGGGCGGGTCCGGAGGTCGCATGGGCCAACGCCTTCTGGGACGCGCCCGACCACACCTGTTTCGCCGCCTCGCCGATCCGGTTCAGGCCGGCGGTGAACATCGGGTTGGCGGTCAGCGCGCCACCGGACGGGTTGACCCGGGCGTCGGCACCGAGACCGAGCGCGGTTCGGAGGATCAGCTCCTGGTGGGAGAACGGCGCGTGCAGCTCGGCCAGGTCGACACCGTCGGTGCCGGCCGCGGTCCCGGCCGCCTCGGTGCTCGAGGACGCCGTGAGGTCGCGGCTCGACAGCGCGATCGGTTCGATCCGGTGCTCGAAGCCGGTGATCCACGCGGTGCCCGGGGAGTCCGCGGTGCGGGCCTTGTCGGTCGCCGCGATCACGACGGCGGCGGCGCCGTCGCTCACCGGGGCGCAGTCCCAGCGACGCAGCGGGTCGGCGTACACCGGTTGGGCGAGTGCGTCGTCGACCGTCGTCTCCCCCTTGCGGATCGCCCACTCGTTGTCGGCGGCGTCGGTCATCGAACGGGCCACCACCTCGGCCATCGCCGTCTCGTCCCACAGCCCGCGGTCGAGCCCGAGCCGCGCCTGCAGACCGGCGATCGACACCGCGTCCGGCCAGAGCGGCGTCACCGTGTAGGGGTCGAGCTGCATCGTCATCGTCCGGCGCAGGGTGCCCGCGGACGACTTCCCGAAGCCGTAGACGATCGCGCTGTCGACGTGTCCGGTCTGGATCTTCACCCAGGCCTCGTAGAGCGCCCAGGCGGCGTCCATCTCGACGTGCGACTCCATCACCGGCGGCAGGGGTCCGATCGCGTCGACGGCCGACACGAACGAGAACGACCGGCCGGCGAGGTAGTCGCTGGAGCCGGAGCACCAGAAGTCGACGTCGTCCTTGGTCCAGCCGGTCTGCTCGTAGAGGTCGGCGAGGATCGGCACGAGCAGCTCCACACAGGTGGGGGAGCCGTCGAACTCCTTCATCTGCCGTTGGGCGAATCCGACGATGGCGACGTCACGCATGGGCTGGCTCTCTCTACAGGTGCTGCTGATAGGTCTCGTAGTCGGCGTCCGGCTCTCCGGTCGGTTCGAAGTGGCTGATGTTCTCGATGGTCGTGCCCCACTCCTCGCGCGGCCGCCAGACCGCCTTCACGCGCATCCCCATCCGCACGTCGGCCGCGTCCACGCCGAGGATCAGGTGCAGGAAGGCGATGTCGGCGCCGTCGAGCAAGACGTACGCCGACACGTACGGTGGCTCGATCTTCTGGCCCATGAACGGCACGTTGACGATGCAGAACGTCGTGACCGTGCCGCGGTCGGGCAGTTCCACCTCGTCGGTGGTGGGGATGCCGTCCACGGGGCAGGCCCCACGGGGCGGCACATAGACCTTCTGGCACTTCGGGCACCGCTGTCCCAGCAGCCGGCCCTCGGCGAGACCGCGGAAGAAGGCCGACTCCTCGGGGGACGCGGCGTAGTCGTACGTGAGCTTGATCGGCGAGACGATGCCGGTCACGCGTTCACCGTCGGTCGCCTCGGGCTTCGGTCCGGGATCGTGGTCGGCCGGCTCGAACCAGCGGATGTCCGTGACGGCTCCGGCGGTCTCGTCGGCCCAGCGAGCGCGTACGCGGAGGCCGGTCTCGATCTGGTCCGGCCCGTCGACGGCGACCGCGTGGAGCAGGGGCCGGTCGGCGCCGTCCAGGACGATCAGGGCGAAGGCGAACGGGCGGTCGAGCGGTTGGCCGGGCACCGGTTCGGGCACCCAGACCCAGCTCTGCACGACACCCTCGTCGCCGACGGGCACCAGCTCGGTGATCGGGTCGAGCGTGTCAGCGTCGTACTCCGGCGGCGGCACGGCGACCGATCCGTCCGAGAGCACGCCACCGAGGACCTGACCGCGCTTGAGGCCGGTCATGAACTCCGACAGCGTCGGACCGAGCGAGCGGGTGTAGTCGAACTCGACGTTCAGGGGAGCGTGCAGCGTGCCGGCTTCGCTCATGCGCCCGGCGCCCGGGTGAAGCTCGCCATCGTGCGGTCGGGCTCCCAGTAGGCCTTCATCGACGCGACCCGGCCGTCGTCGTCGACGACGTAGACCATGATCAGGTCGGTCGTGGTGTACGAGCCGTCGGCGAACGAGGTCTTGATCCGGCCGATGTTGGCGCAGGTGTTCCCGGCGGGGTTCGCGAACGAGTCGTTGATCGTGAACTCGAACGCGTCGACCGGCTCGATGGCCAGCTTCCAGAACGCCGAGATGCCGTCGTGGCCCCGATGCCCCTTGCCCTCCTCGTCGAACATGGACGGGCCGACCGGGTCCTCCAGCACCGCGTCCTCGGCGTAGACCGTGAGCCACTCGGCCAGGTCGCCCTTGGCGACGGCGGAGTAGGAGCGCTGGGATGCGGCGCGGGCCGGGTGGGGGTCGTTCGGGGCGTTCCAGATGATGGCGTCCGACGTGATCATGGGGCGATGCTAGACCAAAACTGGAACACGTTCTAGTCTCGGACCATGGCTGTGACACTCGACGGCACCATCGACCGGGAGACCTACCGGGGCCCGCACTCCGGACAGATGCTGCTCCACTCGCTGCGACGACACCGGGACGCCGCGGTGATGCAGCTGGGCGACCGGAGCATCACCGGCCAGGAGATGGCCGACCAGATGAGCCGCTACGTGCGCGCCCTGGAGGAGCTCGGCGCCGGCACCGGCACCGCGGTCGGCCTGCTGGCCGCGAATCGGCCCGAGGTGCTGTTTCTCATCGGCGCCGGTCAGACGCAGGGCTACCGGCGGACCGCGCTGCATCCGCTCGGCTCCCTCGACGACCACGCCTACGTCCTCGAGGACGCCGGCGCCAGCGCGCTGATCGTCGACAACGTGCCGGCCTTTCTGGAGCGCGGCGAGGCGCTGCGGGAGAAGGTGCCCAGCCTGGAGACGGTGATCACCATCGACGACCTCGCTGCGAAGGCCGCGACGTTCGACGCCGAGCCGCTGGTCGCGAAGGAGCTGGCCCCCGACCACGTCGTCGGTGTCACCTACACCGGCGGCACCACCGGCAAGCCCAAGGGCGTGATCGGCACGGCGTCGAGCATCGCCGCGATGACGCAGGTGCAGCTGGCCGAGTGGGAGTGGCCGGAGGCGCCGTCGTTCCTCATCTGCACGCCGCTGTCGCATGCCGGCGCGGCGTTCTTCGCCCCGACCGTGGCCAAGGGCGGTCGGCTCGTCGTGCTGCCCGGCTTCGACCCCGCGACCGTGCTGGAGACGATCGAGAAGGAACGCATCACCGCGACGATGCTGGTGCCGAGCATGCTGTACGCCCTGATGGACCATCCGGACTCCCGGACCCGCGACCTGTCCAGCCTGGAGACCGTCTACTACGGCGCCGCGGCCATCAACCCGACCCGGCTGGCCGAGGCGATCGACCGCTTCGGCCCGATCTTCGCGCAGTACTTCGGTCAGTCCGAGTGCCCGATGGTCATCTCCTACCTCGCCAAGGCCGACCACACGCCCGAACGGCTCGCGAGCTGCGGACGCCCGAGCGCGTTCCTGCGCACCGCCCTGCTCGGCGAGGACGGCGAGCCCGTGCCGCAGGGGGAACCGGGGGAGATCTGCGTGGCCGGGCCGGTGCTGGCCGGCGGCTACTGGAACAAGCCCGAGGAGACCGCCGAGGCCTTCCGCGACGGGTGGCTGCACACCGGCGACGTGGCCCGTGAGGACGAGGACGGCTTCTGGTACATCGTCGACCGGATCAAGGACATGATCGTCAGCGGCGGCTTCAACGTCTTCCCCCGCGAGGTCGAGGACGTGATCGCCGAGCATCCCGCCGTGGCCCAGGTCGGCGTCATCGGCACGCCGCACGAGAAGTTCGGCGAGGCGGTCACGGCGATCGTCGTGCTCCGGCCGGACGTGGACGGCGACGAGGAGTCGGTGGCCCGTCTGACCGCGGAGATCCAGGCGTCGGTGAAGGAGCGCAAGGGTTCGGTCCAGTCACCGAAGCAGGTCATCGTCGCCGACGCCCTGCCGCTCACGCCGCTCGGCAAGCCGGACAAGAAGGCCCTCCGGGCGCAGTTCTGGGAGGGTGAGCGCAGCGTCGGCTGAGCCCGCCGGTCGTCCGGTGAGCGATCGTCCGGTGAGCGATCGCCCGGTGAACGACCGCCCGGTGAACTACCGTCCGGTGAATTCCGGGGCCCGCTTCTCGGCGAACGCGCGCGGGCCCTCCTTGGCATCGTCGGAGGCGAAGACCGCGGCACCGACCGCGGCGTCGGCCTTCCAGCAGTCCTCCTCGTGCTTGCCCTCGGAGTCGCGCATCGTCTTGAGCACGGCCTGGACGGCGAGCGGTCCGTTCGCGGCGATCAGGTCGGCGATCTCGTGCGCCTTCGCCAGCGCCTGGCCGTCCGGAACGACGTGCCCGATGAGGCCGATCTCCTTGGCCTCCGGCGCCTTGATGTGGCGGCCGGTGAGCAGCAGCTCGGCCGCGACGGTGTACGGGATCTGACGCGGGAGCCGCACGGCCGACCCGCCCATGGGGTACAGACCCCACTTGGGCTCGGAGACCCCGAACCGTGCGGACTCGCCGGCGATCCGGATGTCCGTGCCTTGCAGGATCTCGGTCCCGCCGGCGATGGCCGGGCCCTCGACGGCCGCGATGAGCGGCTTGGTCACTCGGAAGCCCTTGAGGAGGGACTTGATGAACGACGGGTCGAACTCGCCGGACTCGAACCGGTCCGTGGGTGCCGTGGTCGTCATCGCCTTCAGGTCGGCGCCGGCACAGAAGTACCCGCCGGCGCCGGTGAGGATCACCGCCAGCACGTCGGGATCGTCGTTGGCCCGGTCCCAGGCCTGGCCCAGGAGGGTCAGCATCTCCCCGGACAGCGCGTTGCGTGCCTCGGGGCGGTTCATCGTGACGACCAGGGTCCTGCCCTGGAGCTCGACCAGCAGGTGGGGGGCAGGTGCGTTCGCGTCGTCTGGCATGTCGGACAGCGTAGTCAAAAACAAGAACGTGTTCTAGTCTTGGGGGATGCCGCTGAACATCGCCGACCTGTTCGAGCACGCCGTTGACGTCGTCCCGGACCGACCGATCATCCAGGTCGGTCCCCGCAAGGTGACGTACACCGAGCTGGAGACCGAAGCCAACCGGCTGGGGCACTTCCTCGCCTCGAGGGGCGTCAGTCCGGGCGACCACGTCGGCATCTACGCGAAGAACAGCATCGAGCACGTCGTCGCCCTGCTGGCGATCTTCAAGATCCGCGCCGTGGCGATCAACGTGAACTACCGCTATGTCGAAGGGGAGCTCGACTACCTCATCGAGAACTCCGACATGGTCGCCCTGCTGCACGAGCGGCCGTACGCCGACCTGGTCGCCCGCACCGCGCCCAAGCACGAGAAGCTCACGACCGTCGTGGCGATGCCCGACCCGACCGATCCGGACAGCCAGGCCGACATCACGTCGTACGGCGGGATCACGTGGGCTGATGCGCTCGACGGGCAGAGCGCCGAGCGCGACTTCGGGGAGCGCAGCGGTGACGACCTGTACATCGTCTACA
Organism: uncultured Actinomycetota bacterium; assembly: GCA_963695295.1. Classification (GTDB taxonomy): domain Bacteria; phylum Actinomycetota; class Actinomycetes; order Propionibacteriales; family Nocardioidaceae; genus Aeromicrobium. Next base: position 1,501,401 of record OY968771.1, read on the forward strand.
CCGGCGGCACCACCGGCTTCCCCAAGGGCGTGATGTGGCGCCACGAGGACTTCTGGCGTGTTCTCGGGGGTGGCATCGACTTCATGACCGGTGAGCGGATCGGGGAGTTCGACCAAGCCAAGAAGGCCGAGAACGACGATCCGATGGTCACCTTCCCGCTCAGCCCGCTGATGCACGGCGGCGCCCAGGCGGCGATGCTGATGCACCTCTTCGCCGGCGCCCTCACCATCCTCGAGCCGGCGTTCGACCCGGAGGAGACCTGGCGGATCATCGACCGCGAGAAGGTGCAGCTGATCTTCATGACCGGCGACGCCATGGCCCGTCCGCTGATCGAGGCCTACCAGGCCGGCGACTTCGACGGCAGCTCACTCGTCGCGGTGGCCAGCAGTGCGGCGATCTTCAGCAAGCCGGTCAAGGAGGTCTGGATGAAGACCTTCCCCAACGCCTTCTTCACCGACTCGGTCGGCTCGTCGGAGACCGGGTTCTCCGGCACGGGGCTGCAGGACAGCGACAACATCCAGGGGCAGGGCCCCGTGATCGCGCTCGGCGCGGAGACGGTCGTGCTCGACGACGAGAACCACGTGATCGATCCCTCGGACATCGGCGCCGTCGGCCGGCTCGCCCGGTCCGGCAGCGTGCCCCTCGGCTACTACCGCGACCCGGAGAAGTCGGCGCGCACCTTCATGGAGGTGGACGGCGTCCGCTACTCGGTCCCCGGCGACTACGCCCGCGTCGAGGCGGACGGCAAGGTGACCCTCCTCGGCCGCGGCTCCAACTGCATCAACACCGGCGGCGAGAAGGTCTATCCCGAAGAGGTCGAGATGGCGCTCAAGGCCCACCCCGACGTGTACGACGCCCTCGTGGTCGGCGTCGACGATGACCGGTGGGGCCAGCACGTCTCGGCCGTGGTCCAGCCGAGGTCGGACACCCCGCCGACCCTGGACGCCCTTCGCGACCACCTCCGCCCGCTCCTCTCCGGGTACAAGCTGCCCCGTTCGGTCTCCTACGTCGAGGCGATCCCGCGGAGCGCCACGGGCAAGGCGAACTACCCGGCGGCCAAGGAGCTGGCCCAGGCCGCCCACGCCGGAGCGGGCGCCGATGCGAACTGACCTCTGCGAGCGCTTCGGGATCGACGTCCCGATCTTCGCGTTCACCCCCTCGGAGCACGTCGCGGCCGCCGTCTCCAGGGCCGGCGGCCTGGGGGTGCTGGGCGCCGTGCGGTTCAACGACGCCGAGGAGCTGGACCAGGCCCTCGACTGGCTCGATGAGAACACCGACGGCAAGCCCTACGGCGTCGACGTCGTGATGCCGATGAACGTGCCGACCGAGGGCACGTCCACGGACCTCCAGGCGATGATCCCGCCCGAGCACGTCACCTTCGTCGAGCGGACCCTGCAGCAGCTCGGCGTCCCGCCCCTGCCCGAGGGCGAGGGCCGCGAGGGCGTCCTCGGCTGGCTGCACTCGGTGGCCCGGTCCCATGTCGAGGCGGCCCTGGCGCACCGGCCGGTCCTGATCGCGAACGCCCTCGGGTCGCCGCCGGTCGACGTGATCGAGAAGGCGCACGCCCAGGGTGTGCAGGTGGCGGCGCTGGCCGGAGCGGCCAAGCACGCGCTGTCGCACGTGAACAACGGCGTCGACATCATCGTCGCCCAGGGCTACGAGGCCGGCGGCCACACCGGCGAGATCGCCAGCATGGTGCTGACCCCGGAGATCGTCGACGCCGTGGGGCCCGACGTCCCGGTGCTCGGCGCCGGCGGCATCGGCCGCGGCCGTCAGGTGGCGGCCTCCCTCGCCCTCGGCGCGCAGGGCGTCTGGACCGGCTCGGTGTGGCTGACCACCGAGGAGTACAAGAACCTCAACACCAACACCGCGATGACCGACGCGTTCTTGCGTGCGTCCAGTGCCGACACCGTCCGCACGCGCATCTACACGGGCAAGCCGGCCCGGCTGCTCAAGACCAAGTGGACCCAGGCCTGGGAGGCCGAGGACGCGCCGTCGCCGCTCCCGATGCCGCTGCAGAACCTGCTCGTGGCCGACGCGCACAACCGGCTGAACGCGGCCAACAACCCGGACGCGATCTCGATGCCCGTGGGCCAGATCGTCGGGTCGATGAACGAGGTCCGATCCGTCGCCGACGTCATGGCCGACCTGATCCGCGAGTACGACGAGACGATCGCCCGTCTCGCCAGCCTCCAGTGAGCTCCGATGTATGACTTCGAGCGCGAGACCGGAACCACGTCGGGGGAAGCCGACCGCCCCTCGGCGCTGCTGACCGCCCTGGAGTTCCCCCGGTGGGTCGGTGAGTACGCCGCCTCGCGCGTCGTCGACACCGTCACCCACCCTGGCGACGTCGGCGAGGGGCGACCGGTGCTGGTGCTGCCGGGCTTCGCCGCCAGTGACTTCGTGACCGGGCGCCTGCGCGGCCACCTGCGTCGGCGCGGCTTCCGCGTCCACGGGTGGCGGCTGGGTCGCAACATCGGCCTCACCGACCGCCTGGTCGACGGGTTGATCGAGAGGTTCGTCGAGGTCGCCGACCAGTACGACCAGCCGGTGTCGATCGTCGGCTGGAGCTTCGGCGGCCTGCTGGCCCGACGCATCGCCCACGAGCACCCGGACCGCGTGCGGCAGATCATCTGCCTCGGCTCGCCCTGGCGGGCCGAGGGCGAGCGGACCCGCGCCACGGCCATGTTCGAGCGGTCCCGGGCCCGTCATGGGTTGTCGGACCGAGCCCGCGACATCGTCGACCAGCTGAGGGAACCGGTGCCGGTGCCCACCACCGCCATCTGGTCGCGCTCGGACGGCATCACCTCATGGGCCGGGTGCGCGGTGGACGAGGCCACCACACCCGCCATCGCGGAGAACATCGAGGTCCACAGCAGTCACGCGGGCATGGTCGCCAACCCGCTCGTGCTCGCCGTCGTGGTCAACCGACTCCGGCAGGACCCCGCCGACTGGCAGCCGTTCGAGTGGCGATCGCTCCGCGCCACCGATCCGCAGCAGGCACCGTCGTGAGCGCCATCGAGAAGCGTGACCCCGAGGACGTCGCCAAGGTCATGCCCTTCCTGCGGGCGGTGATGAAGCTCTACTTCCGCAGCGAGGTGCGCGACATGAACCGAATGCCGGACGGCGGCGTCCTCATCGTCTCCAACCACTCCGGCGGCCTGATGCCGATGGACGTGCCGATCCTCGCCGTGGCCATCGCCGAGGAGTTCGGGCAGGGCCGACCGCTCTACACGCTGTCCCACGACGTGCTGTTCACCGGTCCGCTCCGATCGATCATGCCGCGGTTCGGCATGATCCCGGCCACCCGGGAGAACGCCCACCAGGTGCTCACGTCCGGCGGCGCGACCATCGTCTTCCCCGGCGGCGACTACGACGCCCTGCGCGAGCAGAGCAAGGCCAACGTCATCGACTTCAACGGCCGGACCGGCTACGTCCGCACGGCGCTGGAGGCCGGCGTCCCGATCCTTCCCGTGGTCTCCATCGGCGGTCAGGAAGACCAGTTCCACATCACCCGCGGCGAGTGGATCGCCCGCTTCAGCCCCGTGGGCCGGAGGATGCGGATGCCGTACTTCCCGATCAGCTTCGGGTTCCCGTTCGGGTTCACGCCGGCCTTCCCGATCAACCTCCCGCTGCCGACCAAGATCACCACGCAGGTGCTCGAACCGGTCGACATCGAAGCCGAGTTCGGGCCGGATCCCGACGCCGCCGAGGTCGACGCCGTGATCCGCGGCCGGATGCAGGACGCCCTCGACGTGCTGGCCAGCCAGCGTCGCTTCCCGGTGCTGGGCTGAGGATGTCGGCCATTCGACGCCTCTGGGCCACGCTGGCGAAGCAGCTGTGGGTCGGCAAGGTGCTGTTCGGCAGCCGGATGATCACGCTCATGCGGCCGGACAAGTACATCGCGATGGCCTCGGTGCTCCGGACCCAGGGCACGCACGCCACCAGCGGTTTCGCGCTCGCGGCCGTCCGGGCTCCCACGGGCGTCGGGATCATCGACGAGCGGGGCAGCCTGACCTGGCCCGAGATCCAGCGGCGAGCCGGCGCGCTGGGCGCCGGTCTGGTCGCCACCCAGGGCGGCCCGGTCGAGTCGGTCGCGATCCTGGCACGCAACCACCGCGGCTTCGTCGACGCCCTGCTGGCCAGCACCCGGATCGGCGCGCACGCGCTGCTCCTCAACACCGGCTTCTCCGGGCCGCAGCTGGCCGAGGTCATGGAGCGCGAGGGAGCGCGGCTGATCGTCTACGACGAGGAGTTCGCCGAGGTCGTCGCGGATGCGCGGGGTCGGGTCGACGACCTGGTCGAGATCCTCGCCTGGACCGACGCCGATCACGACGGCTTGACCACCGAGGGCCTGATCGCCGAGCACCATGCCGCCCCGGCACCACACGCACCGACGCCGGGCCGGGTGGTCCTGCTGACGTCGGGCACCACCGGCGCACCCAAGGGCGCGCGGCGCTCGGGCGGGGGCCCGGACGAGCTGGCCGGGATGCTGGAGGCCATCCCCTGGCGCGGTGGCGAGACCGTCGTCGTCGCGGCACCGATGTTCCACGCCTGGGGCTTCGGGCAGCTGGTCATCGCCGCCACCATGACGTGCACGGTGGTGATGCGCCGCAGGTTCGAGCCCGAGGCGACGCTCGGCTTGGTCGACGAGCACGCGGCCACCGGCCTCGCGGTCGTCCCGGTGATGCTCGAGCGGATCATGGACCTGCCGAGCGACGTCCTGGACCGCCACTCGCTGCGCAGCCTGCGCTTCGTCTCGGCGAGTGGATCGCGGATGCGACCGGACTCGGTCATCGCGTTCATGGACCGCTTCGGCGACGTGGTGCACAACAGCTACAACGCGACCGAGGCGGGGCAGATCAGCGTCGCCCGGCCCGCTGACCTGCGCCGCGCCCCGGACACCGCCGGTCGCGCCGTCCGCGGCACGCTGCTGCGGATCGTCGACGACGAGGGCGCCGTCCTGCCCACGGGCGAGGTCGGACGGATCGTGGTGCGCGGCTCCTCGCCCTTCGACGGGTACACCGCCGGCGCCACCAAGGAGTTCGTCGAGGACTTCATGGTCACCGGCGACGTCGGCCGGCTCGATGACGCCGGCCTCCTCTTCGTGGTCGGCCGCGACGACGACATGATCGTCAGTGGCGGCGAGAACGTCTATCCGATCGAGGTCGAGAAGGCCCTCGGCGCGCACGATGCGGTGCGCGAGGTGGTCGTGGTCGGCGTCCCGGACGAGGCATTCGGGCAGCGGTTGGCGGCGTACGTCGTGCCGCTCGCCGAGGTCGATGCCAGCACGCTCAAGGATCACGTGCGGGCCGAGCTCGCCGGCTACAAGGTGCCCCGCGACGTCGTGTTCCTCGATGAGCTCCCGCGCAACGCGTCGGGCAAGGTGATGGTGCGCGAGCTCCCCGAGGTGAGTCCATGAACGGCCCCCGCGTGCATCCTGCCGTCGAGCGGATGGACGGCGTCGACGCCGGCTTCCTGTACCTGGAGACGCCGACGGTGCACATGCACACGTTGAAGATCGCGCTCCTGGAGCCGACCGACCACCTCACCTTCGACTCCTTCGTGGGCGGCACGTTGGCCCGGCTCAAGCGGTTGCCGCCGATGCGGCGGCGGGTGGTCTTCGTGCCGCTCGGGCTCAACCACCCGCTGTGGGTCACGTTGCGACGGATCGACCCACAACGGCACCTCCACCGCCATCGCGTCCCCGGTGACGGCACGATGCGCGACCTGGAGGTGCTGATCGGGCGGATCGCGAGCACCCCGCTCGATCGGCGGTTCCCGCTGTGGGAGCTGCACTACTGCGAGGGCCTGGCCGACGGTCGCGTGGCCGTGGTCGGCAAGATGCACCACGCACTCGCCGACGGCGCCGCGGCCAACGCCCTGCTCGGCAACGTCACCGATGTGCGGAGCGCGGCGGTGCCGCCGGCTCCGGAGGACCACTACGAGACGACCGACCGGATTCCCGGGCCGCTGTGGCTGATGCGGCGGGCGCTGCTGGACGCCGTCCTGCAGGTCTTCTCGCTGCCCGCCCTGCTCCGGCGCACGATCCGGGGCCTCTGGGCGGCCGGTCGCTACCGTCGCGACCACGGGAACGAGGTGCCGATGCCGGTGCTCGAGACGCCGCGCACCTCCTTCAACGGGTCGTTGACCGCCGCCCGCAGCTTCGCCACCGTGACGCTGGAGTTCGACGCCGTCAAGCGAATCCGCGCGCAGCACGAGGGCGTCACGGTCAACGACGTCGTCCTGGCGGTCGTGTCCGGTGCGCTGCGCCGCTGGCTGGCCGCCCACGACGAGCACCCGTCGCGATCGTTGACGGCGGGGGTGCCGGTCGGCGCCGACCAGCGCGGGGCGGCGCCACGGCTGGGCGGCAACCGCGTCTCCAACATGTTCACCACGCTGGCCACGGACATCGACGATCCGGTCGAGCGTCTGCGCCAGATCTCGCGGACCAGCACCACCGCCAAGCAGATCCAGCAACGCATGGGGCTGGAGCTGATGACGGACTGGGGCCAGTTCATCCCGCCGAGCGTGTTCCCGGTCCTGGTGCGGGCCTACTCCCGAGCGAAAGCGGCGTCGTGGCACGCATCGGCCTTCAACGCCACGGTCTCGAACGTGCCGGGTCCACGAGAGCCCGCCTCGATCGGGGGCGCCCGGCTCGGCGACGTGTTCAGCGTCGGCCCGCTGGCCGACGGCATCGGGCTCAACGTGACCGTGTGGAGCTACGTCTCCAGGCTGAACTTCTCGTTGCTGGCCTGCACCGACCTGCTCCCGGACGTGCAGGTGCTGGCGTCCTACTTCCCGGCGGCGCTGGCGGAGCTGGACCTCGAGCCCGAGGCCGCAGACGGCGGCGCCGACGACTCCGACGTCGACGCAGGTGGAGCGACCGCGTGAGCATGAGCCAGCTGAACCGCACGGTGCGTCCGGCGACCGTCACGGCAGCGCGATTGACCGGCGCCGCGGTGCGCGGCGGGTTGCGCCTGGCCGTCGCCCGCTCCGGCAAGCTCCCGGCGAAGAACCCGCTACCGGCCGGCCGCATGGTCCACCTCGAGGGTCGCGGGGACGTCTTCGTCGTGGACACCGGAGCGCCCCACCCGGATGCGCCGACGGTGCTCCTGCTGCATGCCGTGGCGACCACGGCGTCGCTGTCGTGGTTCACCACCGTCGACGCCCTGCTCGCCGACCACCGCGTCGTGCTGATGGACCAGCGCTGGCACGGTCGCGGCGTGCAGTCCGACCGGTTCAGCCTGGCGGAGTGCGCCGACGACATCGCCGCGCTCCTGACCGCCTTGGACCTCGACCAGGTCGTCGTCGTCGGCTACTCGATGGGCGGGGCGCTGGCCCAGGTGCTGGCTCGGCAGCATCCGGACCGCATCTGCGGGCTCGTGCTGTGCTCCACCGCGACGACGTGGAAGGGCAACGCGGCCGAGGCATTCTTCTATCCGATGCTCAGCGCCATCACGGCCATGGGCCGGCGGCACACCTCGTCGAGGGTCAGGAACCATGCCGACTCGCTCCCGCCCTTCTCCGAGATCGAGGACGACGTGGCGCTGTGGGCGTGGTCGGAGTTCCGCTCGACCAGCTTCTGGTCGCTGCCGGAGGTGCTGGGCGAGCTCGGCCGCTTCGACGCCCGCGGGAATGCGACGTCCATCAAGGTTCCGACCGCTGTCGTCGTGACGCAGAAGGACAAGGTCATCGCCCCGGCGCGACAGCTGGAGATGGCGGCGATGATCCCGGGAGCCAAGGTCTTCGAGGCCCCGGGTGGGCACGCGTCGGTGGTGCTCGACTCCGAGCGCTGGCGACCGGTGTTCCTCCGTGCGCTGGCCCATGTCACCGGGGTCGGCGCCTCGGCAGACTGACGACCACGCACCCAAGGGCGGCTATGCGCTCGTGCGACGCCGACAGGAGTCATGCCATGGACGAACCGCTCCCTCGGGCCGGCACCACGCTTCGCGCCCTGGTGGACGCGTGGGAGGCCCGGCTTGCGGAACCGGCCTCGGATGAGGGGTTCCTCGCGGCCTGGTCCGAGGTGCTCGATGAGGTTCGCGGCAGTCCGGACGTGGACGTGGCCGACCTGGCCGGCCGGCTCGCCCCGTTCCAGCGCCGGTACTTGGCGCTGGCCGAACGCCGGGAGGCCGAGCACCTGCTCTCCACCGATGCCAGGCCCGAGCGGGCTCCGGCCGGCCGGGCACGGGCCGGCTTCGGCCGCAGCGTCTTCGACCGGCTTGCCGGCTTGCCCGGGCTGGTCGACCTGGAGTCCTGCCGGCGCGCGGTCGTCGTCGGCTGCGGCGCCCTGCCGGCGGCGGCCCTGGTCCTCCACGACGCGACCGCGAACACGCGCATCAGTGCCCTGGAGATCGACTCGGCCACCGCGGACGTGGCGAAGCTCGTGGGGCGGCGGCACGGCTCGTCGCGGCTGGAGGTGCTGAACGAGGACGGTTGCGATCACGACTTCGCCGATGCCGGCGTCGTCTTCGTCGCCAATCAGGCCACCCCGAAGGCCGGCATCCTCGCGCGCATCGCCACCACCGCTCCGGCCGAGGTCGCCGTGGTCGTGCGCGAGCCGGTGGGGGTGGGCCGGTTGCTCGCCGAGGCGCTCGATCGACCTCCGTCGCCGTGGCACGTGGTGGCGAGCGGTCCCACGGATCAGCGGTTCCTCTCCCGCGACGTGCTGCTCTCCCGCTCGGGCCGCTCAGGTGATCCCGAGGTCTGAGGATGGGCGCAGGTAGCGGGTCCCGCGTTCCTCGCGGACCCAGGTGGCGTCGGTGATCCCGGCCGCGGTCAGCTCGCGGTGCAGCACCTTGTTCGTGGCGGTGCGGGGGAGGTCGTCGACCACCCGGACATAGCGCGGGCGTGCCTTCGGCGACAGGTCGCGCTGCTCGCCGAGGAAGCGGTGGAGGTCATCGGGATCCAGGTCCTGGCGCAGGACGAGGGCGGCCGCCACCTGGTCGCCGGAGCGCTCGTCCGGGACCGCGAAGACGGCGGCCTGGGCGATCGCGGGGTGGCGCAGCAGGATCTGCTCGATCGGGGCGCAGGCGAGGTTCTCGCCGTCGACGCGGAGCCAGGCGGCGGTCCGGCCGGCGAAGTAGACCCAGCCGTCGGCGTCGCGGTAGGCGAGGTCGCCGGACCAGTACATCCCGCCGCGCATCCGCTCGGCCATGGCCGCGTCGTCGTTGTAGTAACCGGCGAACTGCCCGGCACCGGTGGTGTTCACCAGCTCGCCCACGCACGCGTCGAGATTGGTCACGCGACCGTCCCCGTCGAACTCCGCGCGCGGACACTCCGCGCCGGTCTCCGGGTCGTGCACGGCGACACCGTCGGCCGGCCAGCCGAGCGCGCCCGGCGGGGTGCCCGGCATCTTGCTGACGATGACCGCGTTCTCGGTCGAGCCGAAGCCGTCCACCACGTGGCAGCCGAACCGCTCCGCGAAGGCGCTGGTGTCGCGGTCGCCGGCCTCGTTGCCGAAGACCAGTCGCAGCGGGTTGTCGGCATCGTCGGGACGCTCGGGCGTGGCCAGCACGTACGTCAGCGGCTTGCCGACGTACGACGCGTAGGTCGCCCCGAATCGGCGCACGTCGGGCAGGAACTCAGAGGCCGAGAACGTCGCCCGGATCGCGACGGCAGCGCCGGTGACGAGCGCGGGCGCCCAGCCCGCCATGACCGCGTTCGAGTGGAACAGCGGCATCGCGACGTAGTGCACGTCCGCGGCGGAGAGCCCGAATCGCTCGGCGAGGTACTGCCCGGGGAGGGTCACCTTCTCGTGGGTGATCCGCACCGCCTTGGGACGACCGCTGGTGCCGGAGGTGAAGATCAGCATGAAGAGGGAGTCGTCGCCCGGTGCGGCATCAGGGACGGGGGCCGGGACCACCAGGTCGCGCCACTGCGTGCTGTCGGCGTCGATCACGGCGATCTCGCCGGTGTCGAGTCCGTCGAGCAGGTGGCGCTGGGTCGCGTCGGTGAGGAGGAGCTGGACGTCGGCGCGAACGAGGTCGGCCGCGAGCGCCTCGCCGCGACGGGTGCTGTTGATACCGACGGCGACATGGCCGCCGAGCCCCGCGGCGCACAGCCCCAGGAGCATCTCCGGCGTGTTGTCCATCAGCAGCCCGACGTGGGGAGGGCGGTGCGGGTCGAGGAGGCGTGCGATCGCCGCGGCGCGGGCCGAGGCGTCGGCGACGAGCTCGCGCCAGGTCCACGAGCGCTCGTGGGTCAGCAGGGCCGGGGTGTCCTGCTCGGCCCGTGCGAGGAGCAGGTCCCGGATGGTCACGCCGGTTCGGCGGCCAGGAGTCGTCCGAGGCGCAGTGCCTGTTCCGTCGTGCCGCCGAACTCCAGCTCGTACCTCGTGGCGGCGGTGAAGTAGCGGTGGGCGAGACCGTCCAGGTCGATGCCCACGCCACCGTGGATGTGCACCGTCGTGTGCGCGATGCGGTGGCCGGCGTCGGCGGCCCAGAGCTTGGCGGTGGCGATGGCGTCCTCGGCCGGGAGGCCCTCGGACAGGCGCCATGCCGCTTGCCACACCGTGAGGGCCTGGAAACGGGTGTCGATGTAGCCGTCCGCCAGGCGCTGCGCGACGGCCTGGAACGTGCCGATGGGTCGGTCGAACTGCTCGCGGGTCTTGGCGTACTCCGCCGTGAGCGCGACGGCCCCCTCGGTGACGCCGAGCTGGACGGCGCAGGTCGCGACGGTGAGCAGGTCGACCAGGCGCTGCGCGGTGGTGCCGTCAGCCGGCCGACGAGCCGATCGGTGCGCACCCGGACCCCGTCGAGCTCGAGGAGCCCGGCGACGTCGCCGTCGCTCAGGTGCTGCTCGCGCATCCGCAGACCGGCGGTGTCGGCGTCCACCAGGAAGACGGCGGGCCCGTCCGGCGTCGCAGCCGGCACCAGGAACGCGGTGGCCGCCGCCGCTGACGGGACGAGGTACTTGGTGCCGGTGAGCACGTGGTCGGAGCCGTCCTGGGTCGCGGTCGTCGTCGGCACGACGGGCGCGTGCTCGTGTTCCTCCGCGATCGCACCACTGAGCAGGTCGGCGGCGAAGGCGAGCCGCTGCTGTTCCTCGCTCCCGTGCTCGGCGATGAGGAGGCGCGCGACCGCGTCGGTGGCCAGCGGCGCCGGAGCGACCGTACGGCCCACCTCCACCAGCACCCGGCACAGCTCGAGCAGTCCCAGCCCCGCGCCGTCGTGGGACTCCGGAGTGGTGAGCGAGCGCAGGCCGGCGTCGCCCAGGGCGCGCCACAACACCGGGTCGAACCGGCTCCCGCCGGCCTCGACCTCCGCCAGCCGTTCGGGCGTGGCGTGGTCCGCCAGGATCGTGGCGGCCAGGGCGGCGGCCTCGTCGGCCTCGGTCGGCAAGGTGAAGTCCATCGCTCGCTCCTAGCGCTTCGCTGCCGGCAGGCCGAGCCCGACGTAGCCGATGATGTCCCGCTGGATCTCGTTCGTGCCGCCGCCGAAGGTCATCACCAGGGAGGAGCGGTAGTAACGCTCGAGCCGGCCGGCGAGCACGGCGCCGGCGGAGTCGGCGGCGACGCCGGCCGCGGGACCGACGATCTCCTTGAGGGCGCGGTAGACCTCGATCGCGAGCTCGGACCCGTAGACCTTGATGGCGGAGGCGTCGGCGGGGGAGAGGGTGTCGATCTCGGTGGCGAGCTTCCAGCCCATCAGCGTCAGGGCCTCGGTGCGGGCGTGCGCGCGACCCAGCAGGATCTGCACCCACTGCTGGTCGATGACGCGGACGCCGTTCGCGTCCTTGGTCTGCCGTGCCCAGTCGGTGACGAGCTCGATCGAGTGGACCAGCGGAGCCGAGGACGTCAGCGCCACCCGCTCGCGGTTGAGCTGGTTGGTGATCAGGGACCAGCCGCCGCCGCGCTCGCCGATGAGGTTCTCGGCGGGCACGCGGACGTCGTCGTAGTAGGTGGCACTCGTGCTGACACCGGCGATGGTGTGCACGGGCGTGTACGAGACGCCGTCCGCGTCGGCCGGGACCAGGATCATCGACAGGCCCTTGTGGCGGGGCAGGTCGGGATCGGTCCGGCACGCCATCCAGATCCAGTCGGCGTACTGGATCAGGGAGGTCCACATCTTCTGGCCGTTGACGACCCACTCGCCGGCGGTCTCGTCGAGCTCGGCCTTGGTGCGCAGCGACGCCAGGTCGGTGCCCGAGCCGGGCTCGGAGTAGCCGATCGAGAAGTGCAGCTCGCCACTGACGATGCGGGGAAGGAAGTACTCCTTCTGTGCCTCGGTGCCGTAGCGCATGATCGTCGGGCCGACGGTGTTCAAGGTGAGGTAGGGGATCGGCACGCCCGCCACGGCGGCGACGTTGGTGAAGATGAGCTCGTCGACCATGGAGCGGTTCTGGCCGCCCCACTCCTCGGGCCAGCCCATCCCCAGCCACCCGTCGGTGCCGAGCTGACGGATGACCTCCTTGTAGACCGTGACGTCGCCGAACTCACCGGAGGTGTCGGCGAGGGCGGCGCGGCGCTCGGGGGTGACCAGCTCGGAGAAGTAGCCGCGCAGCTCGTCTCGAAGGCGAAGCTGGTCGGGTGTCAGGGCGACGTGCATGTGGTAAAACTATAACGTGTTCTCGTTTTGGTCCACTGTGCTGGACACAGTGACCCGCACGTTCGGAGGCAGTCATGACTGAGACCCGCGTCTTGGACACCGGATCGGTTCCGGAGCGATTCGCCCGGGGCTGGCACTGCCTCGGCCTCGAGCGTGACTTCACCGACGGCAAGCCGCACGGGGTCGAGGCCTTCGGCGGCACGCTCGTCGTGTGGAGCGACACCCAGGGGGAGCTGCACGTCCTGGACGGCTTTTGCCGGCACATGGGCGGCAACCTCACCCAGGGCACCGTCAAGGGCGACGAGATCGCCTGCCCCTTCCACGACTGGCGGTGGGGCGGCGACGGCAAGTGCAAGGCGATCCCCTATGCCCGCCGCGTGCCGCTGCGCGCCCGGACCCATCGCTACGAGAGCGTCGTGCGCAACGGCATGCTGATGATCTGGCACGACCCGGAGGGCAGCCCGGCCGACATGGAGGCGCTTCCGCCGGTGCTCGAAGGGGTCGGAACGGACAAGTACACCGACTGGACCTGGAACGTCATCCCGGTGGACAACGCCCACTGCCGCGAGATCATCGACAACGTCGTGGACATGGCGCACTTCTTCTACATCCACTTCGCCTTCCCGACGAACTTCCGCAACGTGTTCGAGGGTGACAAGGCCACCCAGTTCATGGAGTCGACCGGGCGTCCGGACATGAAGAGCCAGGGCTACGGCGACGAGGACCTCGTCCTCAAGTCCGAGGCCACCTACTACGGGCCGTCGTACATGATCAACTGGCTCGACACCGACTACAAGGGCTTCTTGACCAGGGTCATCTTGATCAACTGCCACGTCCCGACCGGGCCGAACTCCTTCAACCTGCAGTACGGACTGGTCGTGGAGAAGCCCGAGGGCGTCGATGAGTCCACGTCGGAGTACATCGGCAAGCGGTACGCCGAGATGTTCTCCGAGGGATTCCTCCAGGACGTGGCCATCTGGCAGGACAAGGCGCCCGTGCAGAACCCACTGCTCTGCGAGGAGGACGGCCCGGTCTACCAGCTCCGCCGCTGGTACGAGCAGTTCTACGTCGACCGCGAAGACGTCACCACCGAGATGGTGGAGCGGTTCGAGTTCGAGGTCGACACCAGCAAGGCGAATGAGAACTGGCGGGCCGAGGTGGCGGAGAATCTCGCCCGCAAGGAGGCCGAGGACCGCGAGTCCGACGACAGCGCGGTCGAGACGGCCGACGCCTGACATGGCGTACATCGTCCCGTCCCTCCCGGAGACGCTGGAGGATCGGGAGCTCTACACCCGCGGGCGGCTGGCCGAGGTGGCCTGCCGGCAGTGCCGGGCGACGGTCGAGGTGCGCAAGAACAGTGAGCACCACACCTCGATCCAGTGGAGCCAGGAAGCCCTGCGGGCCTGCGAGGTCTTCGCCGAGCTCGACCAGCAGGAGGACGGCCGTCCGGTCCACTCCGGCTGCCCGCAGCTGATCGCATCGATCGAGTACGCCGTGAGCGAGGGCATCATCACCGTCGGTGCCGGCGTCGACCCGATCGGCATGGGCGATGACTGAGTCGTTCGAGCTCGAGGTGCTCGACGTCGTGGAGGAGACCGAGAACGCCAGGTCGGTGGTCCTCGACCCGGGCGAGCACCAGGAGCTCTTCCGGTACACGCCGGGCCAGTTCCTGACGGTCGCCGTGCCGAGCGATCGCACCGGGCTGGTGGCCCGCAGCTACTCGCTGTCGTCGACCCCCACCGATGACGGCCCCCTCACCATCACCGTCAAGCGCACGGCCGAGGGCTACGCCTCCGGCTGGATCTGCAACGAGCTGCGCAAGGGTGACAAGCTTCGCGTGCTGCCGCCGGCCGGCATCTTCACGCCGAAGGACCTCGACGCGGACCTGCTGCTGTTCGCCGGCGGCAGCGGCATCACGCCGGTCATGTCGATCATCCGCACGGCCCTGGTCAGCGGCACCGGACAGATCATCTTGTTCTACGCCAACCAGGACGACCGCTCGGTGATCTTCGCCGATGCGCTCGCCGAGCTCGCAGCCGAGCACGCCGACCGCCTGCAGGTGGTGCACTGGCTGGAGTCGGTGCAGGGTCTGCCCAGCGAGGACCAGATCCGCGCGTTCGCGGCCCCGTACGTCGACCGCGATGCCTTCGTGTGCGGTCCCGCGCCGTTCATGGCCGTGACGATCGCCGCCCTCAAGGAGCTCGACTTCCCACGCGAGCGGCGGCACCAGGAGAAGTTCGTCTCGCTGGGCGGCAACCCGTTCGAGTCCGACGCGGAGCGCGAGCCGGGTGCCGACGAGGACGAGGACGACGCCGCGCAGCCCCAGGCGCCGACCGGACCGCCGGCACATCTCCAGGTCGACCTCGACGGCGAGCAGTACGACTTCGACGACTGGACGCCGGGCACCACGATCCTCGAGCACCTGGAGAGCAAGGGTGTGAAGGCCCCGTACTCCTGCCGGGCGGGCGAGTGCTCGGCGTGCGCGGTTCGCCTGCTCGAGGGCGAGGTCGCCATGCGCGCCAACGACATCTTGGAGGACGAGGACCTCGAGGACGGCATCCGGCTCGGCTGCCAGAGCGAGGCAGTGTCCGAGAAGGTCCGGGTGACGTACTCATGAGCGACCAGGTGCCGGCCACCGTGCCTGTTTCTGCGGTGACGTCCTGGTCCGACGAGGTCGACGTCCTCGTCATCGGCGCCGGCATGGCCGGCGTCGCCGCCGCCATCGAGGCGGCGACCACGGGCGCGCGCGTGCTCGTCATCGACCGTGGCGGGCGGCTGTCCTGCACCAGCGCGATGGCCGGCGGCCACTTCTACCTCGGCGGCGGAACGCCCGTGCAGGAGGCGGCCGGTTTCGACGACACCCCGGCCGAGATGGCGAAGTACCTCGCCGCGGTCTCCCCGGACTGCGACCCGGAGAAGATCCGCGTCTACAGCGAGGGCAGCGTGGAGCACTTCGGATGGCTCGAGTCGCTGGGGTTCGAGTTCGAGCGGTCCTTCTACCCGGACAAGGCCGTCATGCAGCCCGGCACCGAGGGCGTGATGTTCAGCGGCAACGAGAAGGTCTGGCCGTTCCGCGACGTCGCCGTGCCCGCGCCACGCGGACATCAACCACCGGTGGTGGGAGACGAGGGCGGAGGCGCGTTGGTGCTCGAGCTCGCCCTGGCCAGGCTGGACGAGCTGGACGTGGAGGTGCGTTTCGACACCGGTGCCACGGCCCTGGTCACCGACGGCGGCGCGGTCGCGGGGGCGACCTGGAAGCATTTCGGCGAGACCGGCGCGGTCCGGGCCGGTGCCGTGGTGATCGCTGCCGGTGGCTTCGTGATGAACCCCGAGATGGTGCACGCGCACGCGCCCGCGCTCGAGGCCCTGCTGGAGCGGGGCATGGCGCTGGGAAACACCTACGACGACGGTCTCGGCATCCGCCTCGGTGAGTCGGTCGGCGGTGCCGCCGACCACATGGACGGTGCGTTCCTGACCGGCCCGTTCTACCCGCCGGGCGACCTGGTCAAGGGCATCTGCGTGAACGAGCGCGGTGAGCGCTTCGTGGCCGAGGACTCCTACCACTCGCGGACCACGGCCTTCGTCTTCGACCAGCCCGAGCAGCGGGCCTGGCTGATCCTGGACTCGGCGCACATGGCCGAGCCGGCGTACGGGCTGCAGCCCCTCGTGGACGGCTGGGAGACGGTCGCGGAGATGGAGGTCGGGCTGGGCGTGCCGACCGGTTCCCTCACGCACACGCTCCAGGAGTACAACGCGGCAGCGCGCGCGGGCGACGATCCGGCGTTCCACAAGGCCGCCGAGTACGTCGAACCCCTCGACACCCCGCCGTTCGGCGCGTACGACCTGACCCCGGGAGCGTGCTTCTACGCCGGGTTCACCTGCGGCGGCTTGCGGGTCGACCACGACGCCCGGGTGCTGCGCGAGGACCGCACCGCGATCGACGGCCTGTACGCGGCCGGCGCCTGCGCATCCAACATCGCGGTCGACGGCAAGGGCTACGCGTCGGGCACCCAGCTCGGCGAAGCGTCGTTCTTCGGCCGGCGTGCCGGGCGCCACGCGGCCACACGGGCCGCCCGGCCAGACGTAACTCGGAGTTCGCGCACTCGTTCTTCTACTGAAGTCGCCCGGTAGCACGAATGACATGCGATCTCCCTCGTGGGTACAGGCCCGCCGGAGTCCAAGGGCCTGAGGAGGAGACATGGCCCTGAGCCCAGCCTCCATCGTTCGCGGCCCGGGCGAGATCACCGCGATGGCGTGGGACGTCCTGAAGCTGACGTTCACCACGCGCTTCCAGGTCCGTGAGTTCGTGGAGCAGGCCTGGTTCATCACCAGCGTCACGCTGATGCCGACGATCCTGGTGTCGATCCCGTTCGGCGCGGTCATCTCGCTCCAGGTCGGCAACCTCACCGGGCAGCTCGGCGCCCAGTCGTTCGCCGGCGCGACCGCCGTGCTCGCCACCGTGCGGGAGGCGGCGCCGATCGCCGCCGCGCTCATCATCGCCGGCGCAGCTGGGTCCGCGATCTGCTCCGACCTGGGCGCCCGGAAGATGCGCGAGGAGATCGACGCCATGGAGGTGCTGGGCATCGACCCGCTGGCGCGTCTGGTCGTGCCTCGGGCCGTCGCCACCGTCGTGGTGTCCGTGCTCATCATCGGCATCGTCATCACGGCCGGTATCGCCGGCGGCTACTACTTCACCGTCATCGTGCAGGGCGGGTCCGCGGGTGCGTTCCTCTCCTCGTTCACCGCGCTCGCCACCCTGGTCGACATCTACGTCGCCATGATCAAGGCGGCCGTCTTCGGCTATCTGGCCGCGATCGTGGGTGCCTACAAGGGGCTCACGGCCGGCGGCGGGCCCGCCGGCGTCGGGCGTGCCGTGAACGAGTCGGTCATCCTCGCCTTCATGCTGCTGTTCCTGCTGAACTCGATCATCACGGCGCTGTACTTCCAGTTCGTGCCGCAGGCGGGACTCTGATGAGCACCCTGACCGAGATCGGATCGTCGTTCCTCAAGGAGCGGCGCCTCCGCCTGGAGACCTCCGGCGACCAGCTGCTGTTCTACGCCAAGGCCCTGGCGTGGACGCCGCGGGTCCTGAAGAACTACCGCCAGGAGATCGCGAAGACCCTCGCCGAGGTGGTCTTCGGGGTGGGCGCTCTCTCGGTCATCGCCGGCACCGTCGGCGTCATCGCCTTCCTGGCCTTCTTCGCCGGCACCGAGGTCGGGCTGCAGGGCTACGCGTCCCTGAGCCAGATCGGGGTCGCGAAGTTCACCGCCTTCATCTCCGCGTACTTCAACACCCGCGAGGTCGCGCCGCTCGTCGCGTCGATCGCCCTGGCCGCCACGGTCGGCTGCGGCTACACCGCGCGCCTCGGCGCGATGCGGATCAACGAGGAGATCGACGCCCTCGAGGTGATGGGCATCCCCTCGATCCCGTTCCTGGTGACCACCCGCCTGATCGCCGGCTTCATCGCGGTCATCCCGCTCTACACCGTGGCGCTGCTGGCCTCCTACCTCTCCCCGCGGCTGATCACCACGCTGATCTACAAGGAGTCCGTGGGCACCTACGACCACTACTTCCTGCAGTTCTTACCGCCGATCGACGTGTTGTGGTCGTTCGGGAAGCTGTTCATCCTGGCCGTCGCGATCATCTTGATCCACTGCTACTACGGCTACACCGCCTCCGGTGGGCCCGCCGAGGTGGGCGTCGCCGTCGGGCGGGCGATCCGCACCTCGATCGTCTTCGTGGTCGTCGCCGACTTCTTCCTCAGCTACGCGATCTGGGGTTCGACGACCACCGTGCGGATCACGGGCTGATCCGATGTTGGTCAACGTCTTTCACGATTCCCCCCGCGAGCACCGACGGTTGCTGGTCGCCGGGGTCGCCTTCCTCGCTCTCATGGTCGGCCTGCTCGCGCTGTCGATCGCGATCTACGACAAGAAGTTCACGTCCAGCACGACCGTCACCGTGAAGGCCGACCGCGCCGGCCTGCAGCTCCCGCGCTTCGGCGACGTCCGGCTCTACGGCGCCCGGGTGGGCTACGTCGACAAGGTCGCCAGTGACGGCCGACTGGCCGAGATCACCCTGAAGCTCAAGCCCGAATCGGCCCGCGCCATCCCGGACAACATCGACGTGCGGATCCTGCCCACGACGCTGTTCGGGCAGAACTACATCGAGCTCTCCCCGGCCGAGGGCGGCGCGTCGGCGAACCCGCTGCGCGACGGCGCGGTGATCCCCGCGAGTCGGGTGACGACCAACGTCGAGCTGCAGAGCGTCCTGGCCGACCTCTTCCCGCTCCTGCAATCGGTGCGCCCCGCCGACCTGAACGCCACCCTCTACGCGATCGCGCACGCCCTGCAAGGCAAGGGCGACCAGCTCGGGGACACGTTCGTCGCGCTGGATGACTACCTCAAGCAGATCAACGTCGAGCTGCCCACCCTGCGCAAGGACCTGCGGTTGCTCTCGGAGGTGTCGCAGGCCTACGACCTCGCCGCGCCCGACCTCATCCGGGTCCTGCGCAACGCGACGGTGACCGCGCGCACCGTGACGGCCAAGAAGAACGACCTCGGCCGGGCGCTCAGCAGCCTCACCGGTCTGGCGCGCATCTCCCGAGTCACGCTGTCGGAGAACGAGCGGCGCCTGGTCGCGCAGGTGCGCACGGGCCGCCCGTTGCTCGCCCTGCTGGACACGTACTCGCCGGAGCTGCCGTGCGTCCTGTCCGGGCTCGAGCGCCAGATCCCGAACACCAAGAACGTCTTCCAGAACGACATCATCCACCAGACCCTCGAGCTCGGCGCACCGCAGCGGGCGGCGTACGGGCCCGAGGACGCGCCGGTGTACGGCGAGATCGGCCACGGGCCCTGGTGCCTCGGGCTGCCCGACGACCACCAGATCCCGGCGCCGTTCGAGCCGTTGAAGGACGGCACCGACAAGGACAACCCGGACGGGGGTCTGGGGTGAGCAGCCGCAACACCACCCTCCTCCTGGCCGCGATCCGGCTGGGCATCTTCACGGTGGTCTCGCTCGCGGTCACCGGTCTGCTGGTCGCCATCATGGGCGGCTTCGGTCTGGGGTCCCAGAAGGAGTACAAGGCGGTCTTCACCAGCGCCACGGAGCTGACGCCGGGCAACCAGGTGCGCATCGCCGGGGTGGTCGTCGGCAAGGTCGCCGAGGTCGAGATCTACCGCCGTGACCAGGCCCTGGTGACCTTCAAGGTCAAGGACGACGTCCCGATGACCCGGGAGACGCAGGCCAACATCCGGTTCCTGAACCTGATCGGCGATCGGTACATGTCGCTCTCGGAGGGCAGCCCGGGGGCGCCCCGCTTGGCGCCCGGCTCCACGCTCCCGCTCGATCGCACCACCCCGGCCCTCAACCTGACCGCGCTGTTCCAGGGCTTCCAGCCCCTGTTCGCCGCGCTGCGCCCGGCCGACATCAACAAGCTGTCCCTCAACCTCGTCCGCGTCCTCCAGGGGGAGGGCGGCACCGTGCAGGAGCTGTTGGCCAACACCGCGTCGCTCACGAACACGCTGGCCGACCGCGACCAGCTCATCGGCGAGGTGATCACCAACCTGAGCGCGCTCATGAAGACCGTCGACGACCACCACGAGGAGCTCGACGAGCTGATCATCAGCATGCGGGCCTGGTTCACCGACCTCGCCAAGGACCGCAAGGTGATCGGCTCGTCGCTGAAGAACATCTCCCAGCTCACCCGGACCGTGGCCGACCTGCTGACCCGCAGCCGGCCGTTGCTGAAGAAGGACGTCGCCGAGCTGCGCCGCCTGTTCACCATCTTGGCGAAGCCGGAGAACAAGGAATACCTGAACCGGGTGCTCGACACCCTCCCGGACATGCTCGCGCAGCAGACCCGGATCGGGGTCTACGGCTCCTGGTACAACTACTACCTCTGTGAGTTCCAGGGCGGCATCGTGCTGCCCAGCGTCATCATGGACTCGCTGCCCCCGGACGTGCAGGAGTACATGTCCGAGTTCACGATGGTCGCGAAGGCCGACCGCTGCAAGCCGCGCTCAGGTGGCGATGACTGATGGCGCGTCGAAGTGATGCCAAGGTCCTGCAGATGGGCGCGATGGCGATCGTGCTGCTGCTGGTCGTGATGGCGGCGTCGTTCAACCTGCAGCGGTTCCCGGGCTTCCGGGGGACGCCGTTCCACGCCGAGCTGATCGATGCCAGCGGCCTGCGCACCGGCTCGGAGGTCCAGGTCGCCGGCGTCCGGGTCGGTCGGGTGAGCAAGCTGCGCATCGGCCCGGAGAAGGTGATCGCCGATTTCGACGTCAAGGGTGCTGAGCTGGGCCGTTCGACTCGAGCCACCGTCGAGGTGAAGAGCCTGCTCGGCGAGAAGTTCCTGAACATCAAGCCGGAGGGGAGCGGCTCCCTGCCCGGTGGCTCCACGATTCCGCTGTCGCGCACGGACGTCACGTTCGACATCGTCGGGACGCTCGGCACGCTGACCACGCAGACCGAAGATACCGACAAGGAAACCCTCACCCAGGCGCTGAACACGCTGGCCGAGACCATGGATTCGGCCGCCCCGGAGATCCGCTCGAGCTTCACCGGGCTGTCCCGCCTCTCCAAGACCATCGCGTCGCGCGACCAGGAGATCGAGCAGCTGCTCAAGCGCTCGCGCAACGTCACGGCATTGCTCAACGAGCGCAAGGGCGACCTCGTCGTGCTGATGAAGCAGGCCGACCTGGTCTTCCAGGAACTTCAGCGGCGCAAGGAAGTCATCCACTCGCTCCTGGTCAACGCCGACAAGCTGGCCACCGAGCTCAACGGCGTGGTCAAGGACAACCGCGCCCAGCTCCGTCCCACGCTGGACAAGCTGGAGGACGTGCTGAAGTTCCTGCACGCGCGGGAGGACCAGATCGAAGAACTCATGCGCAACTACGGTCCCTACGTCAACATCCTCGGCAACGTTCTCGGCACCGGTCCGTGGTTCGACGCGTACGTTCCGAACATCCTCGAGGTGTTCACCCCTGCCTTCGAGCCCGCATCACCCGGAGGCACCCAATGACCGGCTGGAGCGGGAGGAAGCTGTACCTGTTCGTGGCGCAGGGTGTCCTGGCCCTGCTGGTGCTCGCCTACGTGCTGTTCCCCGACGAGGGGTCGAGAAGCGTCAACGCCCAGTTCGACCGTGCGGTCGCGGTCTACCCGGGGACGGACCTGCGGGTGATGGGGGTGCGGATCGGCGAGGTCACCGCGGTCGTGCCCGATGGCAACAGCGTTCGGGTGGAGATGACGTACGACCGGGAGTACAAGCTCCCGGCCGACGCCAAGGCCGCCGTGGTCACGCCCACGCTGGTGGCGGACCGATACGTCCAGGTGTTCCCGGCGTACGGCAAGGGCGCCACGCTGCCGGACGGCGGCAACATCCCGCTCGAGCGCACCCAGACACCGATCGAGCTGGACCGGATGTACCGGGCGCTGGACGACCTCGCGGTGACCCTCGGCCCCAAGGCGGGCTCCACCAGTGCCGCGCTCGACAACCTGCTCACGGCCGGGGCGAAGGCCCTCGACGGCAATGGCGCGCTCGCCTCGGAGACGCTCCGCAACCTGTCCGGCGCGGCGGAGACCTTCGCCCGCAACCGCGGCCCGCTGTTCGACAACGTGCGCGCGCTCGCGGAGATCACCGACACCCTGGCGGCGAACGACAGCACGGTCGAGGCCTTCCTGCGAGACCTCACCGCGGTCTCCGGACAGCTCGAAGGCGAGCGGGACGAGCTCCGGACGGTGCTGGCGTCCCTGGCCCGCGTGCTGGGCACCGTGAAGGGGTTCGTGCGCGAGAACCGCGAGGTCCTCGGCCGGGACATGGAGCTCCTGGGCAGCATCCTCGATCGGGTGGACCGGCAGAAGGACGCCCTGGGCCTGGTGATCCAGAAGGGCCCGCTGGCCATGGGCAACCTCGCGGTCGCCTTCGAGCCCGGTACGGGAACCTTCGGCTCGCGGGTGCAGGCGGCGCCGACCTTCGAACGCCTCGACCAGTTCCTGTGCGCGATCTTGGTCAACGCCTTCGATGCACCGGAAGCGACGATCTGCCCGATCCTCACCAACCTCCTGGAGCCGATTCTTCCCGCCCCGTCGGGCAGCGCGGCGGGCTCGACCCCGCCGGATCAGTCGGCCGCGCCCACCCTCCCGACGCTTCCCGAACCGTCCGTCCCCAACCTCGAGGTCCCCGACCTGTTCTCGTTGCTCGGGGGTGATCGGTGATGAGGTCCCTCCGCACCCGCGTGCTGCTGGTGGTGCTCATGGCGCTCGTCGCGAGCGGCTGCACGTTCAACGGCATCTACGACCTGCCGTTGCCCGGCAACAAGGTGAGCAAGGACGAGAGCTTCCAGGTCTCCGCCGACTTCGTCGATGCGCTCAACGTGGTCCCCCGATCCTCGGTGATGGTGGGCGACGTTCCGGTGGGACAGGTCGAGTCCGTCACGAGGGTCGGCTGGCACGCCCGGGTGAACATGCGCATCCGCAAGGACGTCGAGCTCCCCGCGAACGCCGAGGCCCTGATCCGGCAGACGAGCCTGCTGGGCGAGAAGTTCGTGGAGCTGTCGCCGCCCACCCCCGAGCGGGAATCCGATGAGGTGGAGGCCAGCGTCGGGCGGCTCGGTCCCGGTGACGTGATCCCGATGGACAACACCGGGCGCAATCCCGAGGTCGAGGAAGTCCTCGGTGCGCTGTCGTTCCTGCTGAGCGGCGGGGGCATCGGCCAGCTCCAGACCATCACCTTCGAGCTGAACGAGATGATGGAGGGCCGTACCGGCAAGATCCGGAGCGTCCTCGGACGGCTGAACACGCTCGTCGGAACCCTGAACACCCAGCGCGACGACATCGTGCAGGCGATGGAGTCGATCAATGGGTTGAGCAAGACCCTCGTCGCGGAGAAGAAGACCATCGCCCGAGCCCTCGACGCGGCCGGGCCGGCGATCACGGTGTTGCGCAAGCAGCACGACGAGCTGGTGCAGATGCTGCGCGAGCTGGACCGGCTCGGCGTGGTCGGCACGCGCGTCGTCAACAAGGTCAAGGACGACCTCGTCGCCGAGCTGCGCCACCTCGAGCCCGTGCTCCGCGAGCTCGCCAACACCGGCGACGACCTGGTTCCGGGCCTGGTGGCGGCCGCAAGCTACCCGTTCCCGGTCGATGCTGCGGACACCATCCGCGGCGACTTCGCGAACGTCGTGTTCCGCATGCAGATCAGGCTCACCCCGATCAGCGAGGGCGGGCTGCTGCCGACCACGCTCGGCGAGATCGAGACGTTGTGCCGCGGGACGCCATTCGCGCCGATCTGCGCTCCGGGCGGCGACGCGATCGCCCAGCTCTGCTCGGTGATCGCCACGCTGCCGCTCTGCACCTCATCTGCGGCGACACAGGGTCAGGCCTCCCAGGCGCCCGCCGCGCCCAAGCCGGGCGCGCCGCTCCTGCCTCCGGACCTGGCGCCACCGCCGGACTCTGGCGGCGGCGGATCGGGCGGGTCGATGTTCGACCGGCTCTTCGGCGGCATGTTCGGAGGGGGTTCGGGATGAGGCGCGGGATCAAGGTCAGGCTGGTCGCGTTCGTGGTCCTGAGCGCGATGGGGCTGGTGTACGTCGGGGCCTCCTACCTCGGCGTCGTCGACAGGGTGTTGGGCCGCGGCTACACGGTGCACGTGCTGCTGCCGGGCTCCGGCGGCCTGTTCGAGGGCAGCGAGGTCACCTATCGCGGCGTCAAGATCGGCAAGGTCTCGAAGATGTCGGTCAACGGCGAGGGGCTGCGGGTGGACGTGGCGCTCGAGGACGACGCGCGGGTGCCGGCGACCTCGCCGGTGTTCGTCCACAACCTCAGTGCCGTGGGCGAGCAGTACGTCTCCTTCGAGCCGACGTCGAAGCAGGGGCGCATGCTGAAGGACGGCGACACCGTGCGCGGCACCGAGGACAGCCTTCCGGTGGCGGAGGAGGACCTCCTGACGAACCTGAGCCGTTTCGTCTCCAGCGTGAGCGGCACCGAGCTGAACACCGTGGTCACCGAGCTCGGCGTCATGTTCGGCGACAACGCGACACCGCTGCGGTCGATGGTCGACAACACCCAGGCGTTCATCGAGACCGCCCAGGCCAACCAGACGGCGACCATCGACCTGCTGCGCAACTCCCAGACGGTGCTGCAGACGCAGGCGGACAACGCCGCGAACATCCGCTCCTTCTCCCGCGACCTCGCAGCGCTGACCGGCACCCTGGCCTCCTCGGACGCCGACATCCGGCGCATCCTCCGTCGGGCTGGGCCGGCTGCCAACGAGTTGATCCGCTTGGTCCGTACCCTTCGAGTGGTGTTGCCGAAGTTGCTCGACCCGCTGGTGAGCGTCACTCAAGTCCTCACCAACCGGCTCCCTGCGCTCGAACAGCTGCTGGTCACGTTCCCGCGCCTGGTCGCGGCCGGCCCGTCGGCCCTCGCCGACAACGACGGCCAGAAGTTCGGGCGGGTCAACCTCAACATGAACCAGGAGCCGCCGCCCTGTCAGGACGGGTACCTTCCGCCCGGGGAACGCCGGCCGACGAGCGAGCAGAACTCGGCGACCTCGCCACCGCTCTCATCGCCGAACAGCTTCGAGCCGCACTTCCCCGCCGAGTGCAGCTCCGGGCCGCCGATCAACGTGCGGGGGATGAAACACGCGCCCCCGCCCGCAGGAGGCGGGGAGTGAGCCGGAGATCGCTCGCCGACCCCGCCGTGGTCAACATCGTGCTCGCCGCGATCCTCGCGATCCTGCTGGGCTGGCTGCTGCTCTTCGCCGTCCGCGGCGACGTGGCCGCGCCCGGCAGCACACCGGCCGAGGAGCGGGCCCAGGTGTACGCCGACGTCCGGCGGGCCGCGCAGGCGGAGACGCTGGCGTTCCTGGCGATCGACCACACCAAGATGGACGAGGTCACCGAGCGAGTGCTCGACGGCTCCACCGGCGAGTTCAAGAAGCAGTACCAGCAGTCGGTGAAGGCGTTGACGGACGCCGCGGTCGAGCAGAAGTCCATCGCTCGGGGCAAGATCAGCGAGGTCGGCCTGGGCGAGGTGGACGCCGACTCCGCGACCGTCTTCGTGGCGGCGACCAGCAAGGTGAAGAACAGCGGCACCGAGGGCGAGTTCGAGGACCGCTCCTGGCGGATCAAGCTGACCATGGCCAACGAGGACAGCCGCTGGCTGATCTCCCGGCTCGAGTTCGTGGGCTAGCGGCGTGGCCAAGCTGAAGCGCGACGAACGCGTCTGCCCCTACTGCGCCGAGACCATCAAGGCCGCCGCCACCAAGTGCCGGTACTGCCAGTCGGACCTGATGCCGGTTCCCGGCGGCAGCGCCGAACCGCCGGCGACCGATGACGCCGAGATCAAACCGCCGGAGCCGATCCCAGCCGGCACGGAGTCAGACGAACCGCCTCGACCACCTCCGTTGGTTCAGCCTCAACCGTCCGACCGGCCTGCCCGGGGACTCCGGGACGCCGTGTCCCTGCAGGGCGCCGTGTCCTTCGTTCGGCGCCGGCTGACGCTGGTGCTGGCCGCGCTCGTCCTGCTCGCTGCGGCGGGTGTCGGGGTGTCCTGGTGGCGCGCGGAGCAGGGGTCGTCGTCGGTGGCGCCGAGCGGTGTCCTCGTCAGCGACGACGGCCGGACCCAGGTCCTGGTCACCGCCGCCGACCTGACGCAACGGACGCTGTCCTACGACTACCGCACTCTGGCGAACGACATGGAGGTCGCTCGGGCCCGGATGACGCCGACCTTCCGCAAGGAGTACGACGCCACCATGGCGCAGGTCAAGGCGAACACCGAGAAGAACAAGATCGTGCTGCAGGCGGTCGTCGTGTCGTCGGCCATCATCCGGGCCACCGAGCACCGCGCCACGGTGCTGGTGTTCTTGAACCAGACGACGACCGCAGGCACCGGCAAGGAGCAGAAGCAGCAGCTCGCCCGCAACACGCTGGTGATCACCTTGGCGAGGGGCGAGGGCGAGTGGGCCATGTCCAAACTGACGGCCCTGGGCTAGACTAGAACACGTTCTAGTAGTCGGAATGGTCGAGGGAGAACAGCATGGCAAGGGTTGAGGCGGACTACGACCTGTGCGAGTCGAACGCCTTGTGCGAGGCGATGGCGCCGGACGTCTTCGCCCTCGATGACAACGACGACCTGCAGATCGATGACCCGACGGTGACCGATGAGAACCGCTCCCGGGTGGAGCAGGCGGTCGCGTCCTGTCCCAAGGCGGCCCTCCGCATCGTGGAGGATGCGTGAGCGACACCGCGCTGGACGGGCGGGTGGCCGTCGTCACCGGCGCCGGCGCGGGTCTCGGGCGAGCGGAGGCGCTCGCCCTCGCGCGGTCCGGTGCCCGGGTGGTGCTCAACGACCTGCCCGGAGCCGCCGACGAGGCCGCCGACGAGATCAAGTCCGTGGGCGCCGAGGTGGTGCTCGCCGCGGGCGACGTGGGCGAACGGTCCACCGCGGACCTGATCGTGCAGACCGCCCTGTCGACGTTCGGATCCCTCGACATCGTGGTCAACAATGCCGGGATCACGCGTGACCGGATGCTGTTCAACATGTCCGATGAGGAGTTCGACCAGGTCGTGCGGATCCACCTGCGCGGCCACTTCCTGCTCTCGCGGAACGCAGCGGCCCACTGGCGGCAGGTCGCGAAGGAGACCGGCGAGGGCGTCGACGCCAGCGTCATCAACACCGCCTCCGAGGCGTTCCTCACCGGCTCGCCCGGACAGGCGAACTACGCGGCCGCGAAGGCGGGCATCGCCGCCTTGACCTTGTCGACGGCGCGCGGCCTGTCCCGCATCGGCGTCCGGGCGAACGCCATCTGCCCGCGCGCCCGCACGGCCATGACCGCCGAGGTGTTCGGCCCGCCGGATGCCGACACCCTGACCGGCGGCGCGATCGACCCCTACAGCCCCGACCACGTGGCGCCACTGGTCACCTACCTGGCGTCGCCGGCGGCCGCCCGCATCACCGGCCAGGTGTTCGTCGTCTACGGCGGGATGGTGGCGCTCCTGGCCGCCCCCGTCGTCGAGCAGCGGTTCGACACCGACGGCGACCTGTGGTCGGCCGAGGAGCTCGACCGGTCGCTCGGGAGCTTCTTCGCCGACCGCGATCCGGAGGTCGGTTTCGCCGCCGACTCCGTCCTCTCGCTCTAGCCCGACCCACCCACGGAGGAGAACGATGTCCCGTCTCAAGGACAAGCACGTCATCATCACCGGTGGCGCCCAAGGTCAGGGCGCGGCCATCGCCCGCGCCTTCGTCGCCGAGGGCGCGCGGCTGGTCATCGCCGACGTGGCCGACGACGCGGGCGCTGCCCTGGCCGACGACCTGGGCGACGCGGCGTACTTCAGCCACCACGACGTGAGCGACCCGGCGTCGTGGGATCGGCTCGTGACCGAAGCCGAGGAACAGCTCGGCGCACCGGTGAACGTCCTCGTCAACAACGCCGGCATCCTCCGGTTCGGCGAGGTCGACACGATGGCGCTGGAGGAGTTCGACCTGCTGATCAACGTCAACCTGCGCGGCTGCTTCTTCGGCATGCGAGCCGTCGCGCCGACGATGAAGCGGAACCGGCAGGGGTCGATCATCAACTGCTCCTCGGTCGAGGGGCTGGCCGGGATGGCGTCCCTCACGGCGTACACCGGAACCAAGTTCGCGATCCGTGGCATGACCAAGGCAGCCGCGGTCGAGCTCGGGGCGTTCGGGGTCCGGGTCAACTCGGTGCACCCGGGAATGATCGACACCCCGATGACCCAGGTGCATGGCGGCGACGCGGCGATGCAATGGGGCGCGACCCGCGTGCCGCTGGAACGGGTGGGAACACCGGAGGACGTCGCTCCGTTGTACGTGTACCTGGCCAGCGATGAGAGCAGCTACATGACCGGCAGCGAGATCGCCGTCGACGGCGGGGTGACCGCCACCCACTCCTTCTATCCCGGGAACAGCGGCGGGCAGGACCGTTGAGGGGCGCAGGTCACTGAGGGTGTCGAAGACCTCACCGAAAACGCGTGTCGACGACACGAAGTCCAACGATGATGGGAACTCGTCCCATCCGGCAACCGGAGGCGGCCCTTTGCGCATCGCACTCACGTCCTACCGCAGCAAGCCACACTGCGGCGGTCAGGGCGTCTACGTCCGCCACCTCAGCCGCGAGCTGGTGGCCCTCGGCCACACCGTCGAGGTGTTCTCCGGCCAGCCGTACCCGGAGCTGGACGCAGGAGTCGCGCTGACCAAGGTCCCGTCGCTGGACCTGTACCGCGAGCCCGACCCGTTCCGCATGCCGCACCTGAAGGAGTTCCGCGACCTCATCGACGTCCAGGAGGTCCTGACGATGTGGATCGCGGGGTTCCCCGAGCCCCGGACCTTCTCGAAGCGGGTCGCGCGGCTGCTGGGGAGCCGCCGTGATGATTTCGACATCGTGCACGACAACCAGACGCTCGGCCACGGGATGCTCGACATCGCCGCGCAGGGCTTCCCGTTGATCGCCACGATCCACCACCCGATCACCTTCGATCGGCGCATCGACATCGCGACCGCCCCCACCCTGCGCAAGAAGCTCAGCCTCCGCCGCTGGTACGCCTTCGTGCGGATGCAGAAGAAGGTGGCTCGGCAGCTGCCGAAGATCCTCACCGTCTCGGAATCGAGCCGGCGCGACATCGTCACGGACTTCGGCGTCGACCCGTCCCGGCTGGAGGTCATCCCCCTCGGTGTCGACGACGTGTTCGTGCCGCCGACCACGCCGCGCGTTCCGGGCCGGATCGTGGCGATGGCCAGCGCGGACGCGCCGATGAAGGGCATCGCCACGCTGCTCGAGGCGTTCGCCAAGCTGCGCACCGAGCGGGACGTCGAGCTGCTCCTGGTCTCCTCGCCCAAGCGGGGCGGCCGGACCGAGCGGCTCATCGACGAGCTGGGCATCGCCGACGACGTGACGTTCGTGAACGGCATCACCGACGCCGAGCTCGTCGAGGTGATGGGTTCGGCCGAGCTCGCCTGCGTCCCCTCGCTGTACGAAGGATTCTCGCTCCCGACCGCGGAGCTCATGGCGTGCGCGACCCCGTTGGTCGTCAGCCGGGCGGGGGCGATCCCCGAGGTCGTCGGAGACGACGGCACCTGCGCCCTCATGGTGACCCCGGGCGACGTGGGCGAGCTCGAGGGCGCGCTCGCCGAGCTGCTGGACGATCCCGAGCGCCGGGCGGCGATGGGCCGCGCCGGCCGGGAGCGGGTGCTGGAGACGTTCAGCTGGCGTGCGGTGGCTCTGGCGACCGCCGCCGCCTACGACGAGGTGATCAACCGTGCTGACCGTTGACTTCGACCGGCTCGGGCTGCACCCCGGTGACCGCGTGATCGACATGGGCTGCGGTGCCGGGCGGCACGCGTTCGAGATGTACCGACGGGGCGCGGACGTCATCGCGTTCGACCACGACGCCGACGAGCTGGCCGGGGTCCTGGAGCTGTTCGGCGCGATGAAGGAGTCCGGCGAGGTCCCGGCGGGAGCCGCCGCCGACATCAAGGAGGGCGACGCCCTGGCCCTGCCGTTCGCCGACGGCGAGTTCGACCGGGTGGTGGCGGCCGAGGTGCTCGAGCACATTCCGGCCGACATCCAGGCGATCGGCGAGCTCGTCCGCGTGCTGCGGCCGGGCGGCACGATGGCCGTCACCGTGCCGCGCTGGCTGCCCGAGGTGATCTGCTGGAAGCTCTCCGACGACTACCACAACACGCCCGGCGGCCACATCCGGATCTACACCGACAAGGAGCTCACCAGCAAGCTCGAAGGCGCCGGCATGGTCATGACGGGCCTCGACCACGTGCACGGCCTGCACTCGCCGTACTGGTGGCTCAAGTGTGCGGTCGGGGTGAAGAACGACGACCATCCGCTGGTGAAGGCCTACCACCAGGTGCTGGTCTGGGACATCATGCGGACCCGGGGCTTCAGCACCGCCACACGCCTCGCCGAGAAGGTCCTGAACCCCCTCATCGGCAAGAGCATGGTGCTGTACCTCCGCAAGCCGGACGCCGGCCCGAGTGCCGGGCCGGCGGCAGAGGGCACCTTCTGATGCTGACGCCGGACGAGATCGCCGCGACCGCGGCCAGCATCGCCTCGATGCAGGAGCCGGACGGCGCGATCCCCTGGACGACCGGCGAGCACACCGACGCGTGGAACCACGTCGAGGGCGCGATGGCACTCGTGGTGGGCGGCCAGCTGGACGCGGCAGCGGCAGCGTACGCGTGGTGCGAACGCACCCAACGGCCGGACGGCTCGTGGCCGATGAAGATCGTCGGCGGAACGGTCGAGGATCGCAGCACCGAGACCAACATGGCGGCCTACATCGCCGTCGGCGTGCTGCACCACTGGGCGATCCGACGAGATCGGGCCTTCCTCGAGCGGATGTGGCCGGTGGTCCGCCGCGCGCTGGACCTGGTCGTCGACCTGCAGCTCCCGTTCGGGGGCATCGCCTGGTCACGGGAGTGGGACGCCGACGGGCCGGCGGCGATCAACCGCGATGCCCTGCTCGCGGGCAGCTCGAGCATCCACCACGCGCTGCGGTGCGGGGTCGCGTTGGCCGAGCTGATGGACGAGCCGCAGCCGGAGTGGGAGCTCGCCGGCGGCCGGCTCGGGCACGCCCTCCGGGAGCACCGCGACCAGTTCCTGGACAAGTCCACCTTCTCCATGGACTGGTACTACCCCGTGCTCGGCGGCGCCGTGCGCGGACCCGCGGCGGCGGCGATGATGGACGCGCAGTGGGACACCTTCGTCGTCGACGGCCTCGGCATCCGCTGCGTCAGCACCAATCCCTGGGTGACCGGCGCGGAGACCTGCGAGCTGGTCATGGCGCTGGCAGCGATCGGCGACGACCGCGCGGAGCAGCTCTTCGACGACATGCAGCACCTGCGCACCGACCGGGCCGGCTACTGGACCGGGTTCGTCTTCCCCGAGAACGTCAACTGGCCGGCGGAGGAGACGACCTACACCGCGGCCGCGGTGATCCTGGCGTGGGACGTCTTGACCGGCGCGACCCCGGGGGCCGGCGTGATGACCGGTCAGGGGATCGGGGTGGAGTTCCCGGTCATGGACTGGGAGATCGGCCTGGAGTGCGACTGCCCGTCACCCGACCGGTTCGCCGGCGCCTCCCCGCGTGCGCACTAGCGCGCGCATCGACCCGACCGTCCCGCCCGGCTCGAAGCAGCCGGAGTCGACGGCTCGCTGCCACACGTGGAACGGCGCCTGGCCGCCGTCCGCCGGCCGCTCGAAGACGTCGTGGATGACCAACGTGCCCCCGGCCATCACCCAGTGGGCGAACCCGGAGTAGTCGTTCTGGGCGTGCACCTCGGCGTGCCCGCCGTCGATGAACAGCAGGCTGACCGGAAGGCGCCACCACGCGGCCACGCTGGTCGAACGCCCGACGACCGCGGTCACCTGGTCCTCCAAGCCGGCGCGGGCGATCGTGCGCCGAAAGACGGGCAGGGTGTCCATGAGGCCGAGCTCGTCGTCGACGAGGGAGGGGTCGTGATGCTCCCAGCCCGCCTGGTTCTCCTCCGACCCGCGGTGGTGGTCGATCGTGAGCACCTGGCCGCCGACCTCCCGGGCGGCGGCGCCCAGGTAGATCGCGGACTTGCCGCAGTAGGTGCCGATCTCCAGGGCCGGTCCGTGCGGGAGTCGCTCCCGCGCCACCCGGTGCAGGAATTCGCCCTCGTCGGCCGGCATGAAGCCCTTCGCCGCGTGGGCGTGGGCCAGCAGGTCCGCGGGCATGCCCGGAGTCGACCCAGTGCTCATGGGGAACACTCTGCCCGGCGGCGGTCGAGGAGCCGGCGCGAACCCCGGTGTGAACCCCCTCGCTTACCATGGTCAGATTGAGGACCCGGACGGTGCCACCACCGGATCGGGACTCCAGGGAGACAGAGGCGACCTCGATGGAAGGCGACATGGCGTGGCGCACGCAGGACGTCGGCCCGGGTTCGGCGACCGGTCTGGATGAGTCGGACACCGGTGCGCTCATCCGCCTGATCCGCGACGCGGTGATCGGCGAGGACCACCTGATGACGACGCCGTTCGGGCTGCGCCGGGTCACCTACGCCGACTACACCGCGTCCGGGCGCGCGCTCGGCTTCATCGAGGACTTCATCCGCGACGAGGTGCTGCCCAGCTACGCCAACACCCACACCGAGTCCAGCGGCACCGGCCTGCAGACCACCAGGCTGCGCGAGGAGGCCCGCGAGATCATCCGCGCCGCGGTCGGTGGCGGGGACGATTCGGTGGTCGTCTTCGCCGGATCGGGTTGCACCGGCGCGATCGCCAAGATGATCGGCGTCCTCGGCCTGCGGGTGCCCTCGGCGCTCGACGATGTCCACCGGCTCACCGACCACATCCCACCGTCCGAACGGCCGGTGGTGTTCATCGGCCCGTACGAGCACCACTCCAACGAGATCCCGTGGCGTGAGTCGATCGCCGACGTCGTGGTGATCCACCAGGACGTCGACGGTGGTGTCGACCAGGCCGACCTCCGCACCCAGCTGGAGAAGTACGCCGAGCGGCCGCTGAAGATCGGGTCGTTCTCGGCCGCGTCGAACGTCACCGGGATCGTGTCGGACACGGCGGGCATCTCGACCTTGCTGCACGAGCACGGTGCGCTGAGCTTCTGGGACTTCGCCGCGGCCGCCCCCTACATCGACATCGACATGGACGCGACCGACCCCACGCAGCCGCTGGCCTACAAGGACGCGATCTTCCTCTCGCCGCACAAGTTCATCGGCGGGCCGTCGACGCCGGGCGTGCTGGTCGCCCGACGCACCTTGTTCTCGAACCGGGTGCCCGACGTTCCCGGCGGCGGGACGGTGCTGTACGTCAACGACGACGAGCACCGCTACCTCGCCGACCCGGCCCAGCGCGAGGAGGGCGGCACCCCGGCGATCATCGAGGCGGTGCGTGCCGGACTGGTCTTCCAGCTCAAGCAGGCAGTCGGCACCGACGCCATCCGCGAGCTCGAGGACCGGTACCTGGAGCGCGCGGTGTCCGCCTGGCGCGCGGAGCCGACGATCGAGCTGCTGGGCAACCTCGACGCGCCCCGGCTCTCGATCATCTCCTTCGTCCTGCGTTCGCCGTCGGGACGCTACCTGCACCACAACTACGTCGTCGCGCTGCTCAACGACCTGTTCGGCATCCAGTCGCGCGGTGGCTGCTCGTGTGCCGGCCCCTACGGGCACCGGCTCCTGGGCATCGACATCGAGCGCTCGCACGAGTTCGAGCGGGAGATCGCCGGCGGGTGCGAGGGAATCAAACCGGGATGGGTGCGTGTCAACTTCAACTACTTCATCTCCGAGGCCGTGGCCGACTACGTCGTGGCGGCCGTGCGCCTCGTGGCCCGCGACGGCTGGC
Source organism: uncultured Actinomycetota bacterium (assembly GCA_963695295.1). Lineage (GTDB taxonomy): Bacteria > Actinomycetota > Actinomycetes > Propionibacteriales > Nocardioidaceae > Aeromicrobium. The sequence goes on from OY968771.1 coordinate 1,535,311, forward strand.
GGCTGCTCGGCAGCTACCGGTTCGAGCCCACCACGGGACTGTGGCGGCACCGCGGCGGCGTGGCCGAGCCTCCGCTCAGCCTGCACGCGATCTCCTACGCCGGCGGTGTCGCCTCGATGCCGGCCAATCAGGCGTCGGGGGGCGAGGAGATGCTGGTCGAGCACCTCCGAGACGCCGCCGACGTTCTCGCCGCCGCGCCCGAACCGGACCTGTCGTCGCACCCCGCCGACGTCAGTCGCGACTTCGAGCACCTGCGGTGGTTCGACCTGCCCGAAGGCGCTCTGCGCTGACGTGGCGGTGACGCCCGCCGACTACTCGTTCTCGTACTTGAACGAGACGCGCAGCTTCGTCCGGTAGGTGAGGCCGCCGTCGTCGTTGATGTCGATGTCGGTCGCGACGACCTCCCCGACCCTGAGGTCGCGGAGACTCTTGCGCGCGGTGGCGATGGCGCCGGCGGCGGCGTCCTCCCACGACTCGCTGCTCGTGCCGATGAGATCGGTGACTCGGTACACGCTCATGGAACCCTCCTCATAGTGGTTCACCGCCATCGTGACGGAATGCCGGCCACGCGACAAGATGGGGGCATGCGGACCGCAGGGGCACTCGCGCTGTGCCTGGGCCTGTGGTCGTGCTCGGAGGAGCCACCGCAGCCGCGGCCGGACCCGGACTCGCTCGTCATCGGTCAGGGCACGGTGGGCCCGCTCCGCATCGGCATGGACCACGCCGACGCCGAGCGAACGGGCATGGTGCAGCCGGACGATGGCGGATGCCGAGACCTGATCGTCTCGACCTACCCGCCGGAGACGATCTACTACGAGTTCTGTCTCGGCGACGACGATGACCTCGACGGCATCCTCATCAAGGTCCCCGGGCCGCACACGCGTGAAGGGATCGAGGTGGGCAGCACCAGGTCCGAGGTGGAGAAGGCTTACCGCGACCGCCTCGTCGAGAAGCCGGCGGCGTTCGTCGAAGGCACCCTCGTCCTGGCGGACGAAGACGGCGACATCCGGTTCAACTTCGACCAGGGTTCGGTGTTCACCATCGACGTCACCCGGTACCGGACCCCCACGTTCGACGGCAGCAAATGAGGCCGGTCCGGTGGCCCTGCTTTCCCGACCTGAGATCCTGACGCCGTGACCGAAGCCATCGACGAGCACTTCCTCGCCAGCGTGGCGTCGTGGACCTCCGCGCCGCAGGTCCGGCGCACCGGCGACGCGGCGCGCCTGGCCGTGACGTTCCGCGCCCAGCTGCTCAGCCGGCACGTCGATTTCGCCGCACGCTGGCTGCAGGGCCAGGGGGAGGGCTTCTACACGATCGGTTCGGCCGGGCACGAGTCCAACGCGGCCGTCGCCTTGGCGTTGCGGCCCACCGACCCGGCGCTCCTGCACTATCGCTCCGGCGCGTTCTTCCTGGCCCGCGCGATGCAGGCCGGCGAGGCCGACCCCGTCGACGACATGCTCGCCGGGGTCGTCGCCGCCACGTCCGACCCGATCTCCGGCGGACGGCACAAGGTGGTCGGCAGCAAGAAGCTCAACATCATCCCGCAGACGTCGACGATCGGCTCGCACCTGCCGCGCGCCTTCGGGCTGGCCTACGCGTTGGGCCAGGACGCCAACCGGTCGACGTGGCCGTCCGACGCCGTCGTCGTGGCCAGCATCGGGGACGCGTCGGTGAACCACTCGACGACGCTCGGTGCGCTCAACGCCGCGTCCTACCTCGCGTTCCAGCGGATGCGGGTGCCATTGCTCGTGGTGTGCGAGGACAACGGCATCGGCATCAGCACCACGTCCCCGCCGGGATGGGTCGAGCAGTCGCTGCGGTCCATTTCGGGCTTCGAGTACGCCACCGCCGACGGGACCCGCACCGACGAGGTGCTCGACGTCACCGACGAGCTCGTCGCCTCCGTGCGCACGCGCCGACGACCGGCCATCCTGCACCTGCGGACCGTCCGGTTCATGGGGCACGCCGGGTCGGACGCCGAGATCGCGTACCGTCCCGCCCGGGAGATCGAGGCCGACTTCGAGCGGGACCCGCTGCTGGCCTCCGCGCGCCTGCTGGTCGACCTGGGCGAGCTGCGGCCCGCGGACGTGCTCGACCAGTACGAGCGCGCCCGAGCCGACGTGATGGGGGCGGCGAAGCGGTTTGCCGGCAGCCGCCGGCTGGGCACGTTCGCCGAGGTCATCGAGCCGATCGCGCTGACCGCGCCAGAGTCGACGATCGTCAGCGCGACCGACGACCGTCGGCGGGCGATCTTCGCCGGACGCCTCCCGGAGGAGGCCGGCCCGATGACGCTCGCCCAGACGATCACCGCGTCGCTCAAGGACGCTCTCGCGGCGCGTCCCGGTGCCGTGGTGTTCGGGCAGGACGTGGGGCGCAAGGGTGGCGTGTACGGGCTCACCCGGGGGCTGCAGAAGGCGTTCGGGCCGAGCCGGGTCTTCGACACGCTGCTCGATGAGCAGACGATCCTCGGCACCGCGCTCGGCATGGCGCTGGCCGGCCATCTTCCGATCCCGGAGATCCAGTACCTGGCCTACCTGCACAACGCCGAGGACCAACTACGCGGTGAGGCGGCGACGCTCCGCTTCTTCAGCAACGGGCAGTACGAGAACGGCATGGTCATCCGTATCGCCGGCCTGGCGTACCAGAAGGGGTTCGGCGGGCACTTCCACAACGACAACTCCGTGGCGGTGCTGCGCGACATCCCCGGCCTCGTGGTCGCGGTTCCCAGCCACCCGATGGACGCCGGGGCACTCCTGCGCACCTGCCTGGCGCTGGCCGACGACGGAGCGGTCTGCGTGTTCGTCGAGCCGATCGCGCTCTACCACCAGCCGGACCTGCACGGCCCCGCCGACGGGCTGTGGCTCTCGGAGTACTCGCCGCCGAGCGCCTGGGACGTCGACCACCAGGCGCTCGGCGAGGTACGCGTCCACGGCCACGGCACCGACTGCCTGCTGGTCACGTTCGGGAACGGGGTGCCGATGAGCCTGCGAGCCGCGCAGGCGCTGGCGACCTCCGGCATCAAGACGTCCGTCCTGGACCTGCAATGGCTCGCGCCGCTGCCCGCCGCGGCGTTGCTGGCGGCCGCCTCGACGTTCGACCACGTGCTCGTCGTTGATGAGACGCGCGCCGGCGGCGGGGTCTCCGAGTCGGTCCTCGCCGCCCTCGTCGACGGTGGCTACCGCGGGGAGATCGGGCGGGTGACCAGCGCCGACAGCTTCGTCCCACTGGGCCCGGCCGCCGACGCGGTCCTGCTCTCGGAGTTCGACATCATCGACGCCGTGTCGACGTTGCTGTCGCCGCCGATCACCAGGCCGCGATGACGCGCTTGGGTATGCCGCCGGGGCGCACCCGCTGCGGGTGGTTGCCGACCGGGAGGTAGGCGAGCTCCTTCTTCGTCTTGAAGCTGAGCACGGCCAGCGAGTCGGTCTCGCTGAGCGAGATCCAGCAGGTGTCGTTGCTGCCCTCCGTCGACCAGTACGGCTTCGCGTAGTCGTGCCCGGTGGTCTCGGTGTCGAAGAACGTGGGCTTGCCGGTCTTGCGGTCGACGAGGGCGACGTAGTCGTCCATCGTCCCGGCGGCGCACAAGGTCGTGCCGGACTTGTTCATGGCCAAACCGTGGTGGGCGGAGTCGTTGACGTACTGCTCGAGCGGCATGTTCGGCACCCGATTCGGCAGCGGGATCAGGCGCTTGACGGCGCCGGTTCGCGGCTCGTCGATGCCGCCGGCCTGGTAGTCGACCGTGCCGTTGACGTCCGGTGCCTGGGTGTCGAACTCGACGATGCCGTGGAAGTAGGACACCTGGAAGTAGAGGAACCGCTCGTCCGGCGAGAGTGCCATCGGGCGGACCGCCGCGCTCATGTCCGGGTAGCCGGACTCGGCCAGCTCCTTGCCCATCTCCCAGCGCTTGGCGATCGAGAAGTCCTTGTTGTTGACGATCTGCATCCAGCGGTCGCCCTTGATGGCGTCGTGGGCCGGTCCGATCTTGACCGGGCCCAGCGTCGTGCTGTCGCCGGGCGTGTACACCCGGCCGATCGAGGCATGGAAGACCCGCTTCCCGTCCTTGGAGTAGTTGTTCTCGTGCGGTGTCTCGCCCGACGGGAAGGTGCGCAGCCGGTCGCCCATCGTGATCTGCTGGCCGCCGACCTTCTCGTTCACCATCGAGTACTCGATGACCTGGCGATCGGTCGAGTCCGAGACGATGAGCCGCCGGCCGTCAGGGGACAGCCCCATGTGGTCGGTGCGGTAGCCGTCCATCTGCTGCTCGCGCACGATCGCGTCGACGCCACCGGTGGTGGTGACCTTGGCGATGTCGATCCACACCACGTCGCCGAAGCTCGGACGGGACACCGCCAGGTGCTTGCCGTCCTTCGTCGTGAACATGTCGTCGACGTACTGGTCGTGCCCTTCGCCGGGGCCCTGCTGGATCGCCAGGTAGAAGGCCAGTCGGTCCGGGCTGAGCCGAATGTCCTGGAGCTCCTGCTCCTTGTCCGGGATCAGGTTCACGCCGGTCTTGAGGACCTTGAACGAGCGCTCGTCGACGATGGTGGCGGTGCCGTCCCAGTTGTTGCCGACCCACATGACGTGCCGCAGGCCGCCGGAGGCGGCGGTGGCGGAGCCCACGGCGCCGGCTCCCGCGCCGGCGAGGGCGGCGATGAGCGCCAGAATTCCGAGGAGTGCGTGACGAGGGTTCACGAAGGAGTCCTTCCGGATGCGTCATCGGATTCTAGACCGGATCGCCCTTGTGCGGTCATGCTGGCCCGATGACCCGGCAGGTTTCGGTGATCGGCAGCGGTGCGGCGTGGGAGGACGCAGCCGAGGAGGTCGGGCGGCTCCTGGCCGAGCGCGGCTGCACGGTGGTGACCGGAGGCCTGGGCGAGGTCATGGCCGCCGCGCACCGGGGTGCGAAGGCGGCCGGCGGCACGACGATCGCCATCCTGCCCGGCGAGCGGCGCGACGAGGCGAACCCGTGGGCCGACCACGTGGTGGTCACCGGCCTCGGTCACGCCCGCAACGTGGCCGTCGCCGCGTCCGGCGAGGCCGTCATCGCGGTGGGCGGTGCGTGGGGAACGCTCGCCGAGATGGCCTTCGCCAAGACCCTGGGCCGGGTGGTCGTGGCCCTCGAAGGGGCACCCGCGGTGGACGGCGTGGAGATCGCGTCGACGCCGGCCGAGGTGGTCGACCTCGCCCTCGAACGGCTGGGCTGAGCCGAGGGACGGTTCACCCCTTGCGGCCGGCGTGCATGAGGCGGGTGTAGATGGTCGCCTGGACCACCTCGGGGTCGAGGTCATCCATCAGGGCATCGGAGGCGACGAAGGCCCGGAAGTCGGCCAGATCGGCGTCCGCGCCCTCGACGTCGCCCCGCCGGGCCCGGATGGCCGCGCGGTAGATCGAGGCCGGACCGGGACCGTCGAGTGCGCCGCGTTCGATGGCCTCGACGATCTCCTCGCTGTCGAATCGGCCGCCCTCGGTGATGGCGCTGAACACCATCACGGACGCGAGCGTCGGTCCGCCGGCCGCGGCGTCGGCGTGCAGGGCGGCGATGAGGACGTCGTCACCGCGCTCGATGTCCAGGGCGTGGTAGTGCAGGGCGGCGAGGCGCAGACGGGACCGTGGATTGCTGGGGTCGGCCGCGAGCGCCTTCTCGACCAGCTCGACCGCCTCGCCATGGGGGAGCTGGTGCCGAGCCACGTAGTACGCGGCCCACCACGCGAAGCTCTGGTGAACGGGGTCGTACCGGTCGCCGTTCTCGGCAAGGTCGTCGCGGGTGATGGCGACGGCGACGTCCGGCGCGACGAGGTCGAAGTGGTGCTCGACCTTCGAGTCGGCGATGGCGGCAGCCTGGATCGCGAAGCCACTCCACCCGCTGATGATGCGCACGCACCGGGAGAGGAGGACGAGGTCGAACATCGCCGCCTCGGGCGCGGAGAGCCCCGGCGGCCGCAACGTCGCGGCCTCCACGGCGCCGGTCGAGGCGCAGAGCTCGGGGATGAGGGCGTCGTCCTGGCCGAAGATGAGGACGTCGAGCCCGGTGGACCGGGACCACTGGATGAGCTTTCGCGCGATCGGTACCGGGATGGCCTTGTACCAGTAGGTGGTCCACGTGCGGTACTTCCCGAACTGGTTGTCGCCGGCCCGCAGGTGGATCCCGACCGCTCCGGCGTCGAGCGGAACGGCGCGGGCCCGGGCGATGACGGCGTCGATGCGCGGGTGGAAGCCGACCGCGGCGAACTCCGCGGAGAACCCGCGCTCGATCCCGCGTACTGCCCCGGGATCGATCCAGCCACGGAGCGGCCGCGCCGGCACCAGCAGGCCGCGTCCGGACGCCGTCAGCTGTTCCCGCAGGGCGCCGAGGTCGCTTGCCGTGGCGAGCGGGGTGAAGCCCGTTCTCGTGTCGGCGTGACTGATCTGGTGGGCGGCAAGGAAGTCGGCCGCGAAGAACTGGTCGGCGGGGACGATCGCGTGCTGCGGGTCGCGCCCGATGTTGCCGACCGGCCAGGTGAAGCGGTACTCGACGCCGAGCAGCCAGGACAGGCGCATCGCGTTGAGCAGGGCGTTGAGGCGCTCACCCAGCCCGTCGGCGCGACGCGCGAGCAGGAGGTGGGGATCGGGCTCGGGCGAGGGCGTCGCCTTGCGTCGTCTCGCCCTGAACCGTCCCAGCACGTGTCCAACCCTAGGGCGCGGCGTGGCCGATCAGGCGGGCTTTCCGGCGGTGCGCAGTCGCTCGTCGATCGTGGCCTGGAGCATCCGGTCGAGCTCGGGCCGGTCGACCAGGCCAGGAATCTCGGTGCGACGGCGGCAGAAGGCGGCCACGTCGGCTCGGGCCCGATCGGGGTCGTCCAGCTGGGCCCGCAGGGCCGCGCGATACGGCAGCGCCGGTACCGATCCGAGCTCGATGGCCCGTTCGTAGGAATCGAACAGGTCGGCACCGTCGAGTCCGGTGAAGGTCCGCAGGCTGAACAGCAGCACCGACTCGAGCGTGTCGCTGCCGGCGGTGACGATCGGCGGCGAGGGCATCGACCAGGACGTCGTCGCCGCGCGAGACGTGACCCTCGGCGAAGTGCAACGCGGCGAGCCGGAGCCGCGAGCGCGGATTGGTGGGGTCTGCCTCGAGGGCGCGGGACACCAGCTCGACGGCGTCGTCGTAGGAGAGCTCACCGCGCGCCCGGTAGTACGCGATCCACCAGGCGAAGGCGCGATGGGTCGCGTCGTAGCGATGTCCGTGCGTCGCCAGGTCACGCCGGGTGATCGCCACCTGCTCGGCAGGAGGAACGAGGGAGGCGTAGGTGGCGAAGGACCGGTTCCCGATCTTCGCGGCGACCGCCGCGAAGCCACTGCCGCCGCTGATGATGGTGTCGCAGCGCGACAGCAGCCCGAGGTCGAACATCGCCTCGGCCGGGCGAGACAACGGCGCGACCGGCCGCAGGGTCGTGGCCGGAATCGCACCAGTGCCGCCGCAGAGCTCGGTGATGAGCGCTGCGTCCTGGCCGAAGACGATCACCTGGCGTCCCTCCGCCCGGTTCGTCTCGATGAGATCGCGGGTCACCGGGGCGGGCATCACCTTGTCCGAGAACGTGTTGAACGTGCGGAACCTCCCCCACAGTACGTCGCCGCCGCGCAGGTGCAGCGCGACGCTTCCCGGCTCGACCTGAACCGAGCGTGCCGCCAGGAGCGCGTCCTGGACGTGGGGGTGGAATCCGATCCGCTCGAACTCCGATGAGTACCCGTGGAGGACGGCGGGCACGGCATCGGGGTTGATCCGACGTGCGAGGGCGCGGTTCGACGCCCGCAGGCCTCGCCGGGCGGCAGCGAGCTGACGTTGCAGCGAGGCGAGGTCGGGCGTGCCCTTGGCCACCGGGACGAAGTCGCCCTCGGCCGCGGCTCGGTCGAGCCGGTGCGCGTCCACGAAATCGGCCGAGAAGAACTCCTCGGCCGGGGCGATCGCGTGGTCCGCTTCTCCGACATGCTTGGTCGGCCACTCGAAGCGAAAGTCGACCTCGAGGATCGCGGCGAGCCGCATGGCGTTGACGAGGGCGAAGAGTCGCTGGCCCAGACCGTCCGATCGGCCCGCGAGGACGATCTTGGGTTCCGATGGCGCCTCATGGGGCCGCCGTCTCGGCCTGGATCGGACCCGCACGGCCTCACTCTAGGCTGGGGCCATGCAACACCGTCGGATTCTCGTCGCCGTCGCGGTGCCGCACCTGGTCGTCGCGGCGATCGGCCTGACCCATCCCGCCGGCCTGACGGTGGAGTCGGCCCACCACTGGCAGGTGATGCACACCGTCCTGCTGCCGCTGTTCCCGCTGCTCGCGCTGGGCCCATGGCTGGTGGCACGTGCCGTCGACCCGCGCTCGGGCGTGGTCGTCGGGGTGATCGCCTTCGTCTACGCCTGCTTCTACGACGCGCTGGACATCCTCGCCGGGATCGGTGGGGGCGCCATCAAGGGTGCCGAGGCCGGCGGCCTGGGCATCATCCTCCCGGTGGCCCGGGACCTCGGCACGATCGGTTCGTACGCCCATCTCGCCGCCACGTCCTTGGCCGCCGGCCTCGCCCTCCGCGCCACCGGCTTCGCCCGTGGGCTGCCCGGCGTCGCGCTCGTCCTGGCCGGTTCGATCATGTTCTGGCAGGAGCACGTCTACCGGCCGTGGGGCGTGCTCGCGATGGTGCTCCTCGCGGCCGGGTGGTCGTGGCTCGTCGTCGCCATCGACCGGCGCGCCTCCTAACGGCGCTTGTCGGGGACGATGCCGTCGTCGATGAGCTGCTGGAAGTGCTCGACGACCGTCGTCTCGGGCGGCCGGAACTCCATGCCGAGCTTCGTGCGGGCACGGCTGTTGTCGAACTGGAGCGGGTAGCCCACGTTGGTCGCCACGTACTTGCGGGTGACGCCGCCGATCGGGGCGGCCAGCCAGATCATGGCCTTCGGCGCCCGGGTCCGGGGGAAGAGATAGCGCCCGCCGAACTCGCGGCGGAGCACGCGGCCGATGTCCATGAAGGTCATCGACCGGCTGACGCAGATGTGCCGACCGGCGGCGGCGGGGGTGTAGCCCGCCTTGATGTGAGCCAGGGCGACGTCGCGCACGTCGACGACGCCGACTTCCAGGGCCGGCGCGCCCATGAGCAGCCGGCCGTCCACGAACTGCATGATCGTCGAGATGCTGGCTGAGTCGCTCGCCGTCGTGAGCGACGGGCCGAGGACGAAGCCCGGGTTGATGACCACGAGATCCCAGCGGTCCTGGGCCTCGGCGATCTCCCAGGCAGCCTTCTCCGCCGCGACCTTGGAGTAGCTGTACGGCTGGTGCGACAGGGTGCTGGTGGTGTTCCACTCGTCCTCGGTGAACACCTCGCCCGGCGCGTCACGAATGTCCCGGGCGTCGCCGTAGATGCTGACGACGCTCGACGTCAGCACGACGCGCTTGACGCTGCTCACCCGGTTGGCGGCCGCGAGCACGTTGCGGGTGCCCTGGACGGCCGGATCGACGATGTCCTTCTGCGGGTCCTTGGCGGAGAGCGTGAACGGCGAGGCCGTGTGCATGACCAGCTGGCACCCGGCCATGGCCTCGTCGAACGAGCCGTCGTCGACCAGGTCGGCCGCGAAGAGCCGTAGTGTGCCGGGGGCGTCCGTCGCCAGCTGGTGGAGGTGGTCGACCTTCGACTGGTTGGACGGGTCGCGGACCGTGGCGTGGACGTCGATGCCGTCCTCGAGCAGGTACTTGACCAGCCAGGAGGCGATGTAACCGTTGCCACCGGTGATGAGGACGGGCGCGGATCGGTCGATGTTCATGCATGCTCCTGGGAGGGGGTGGACTCAAAGTACCCCGGTGCTCAGGCGTGGCGGCCGTCGCGCCGGTCCATCTCGTCGGCGGCCGTCAACGACGGTGCGGAGCCGCCGAGCCGGGCGGGCACCCAGTCTGCGCCGGCCGGATGCGGGCCGTAGGCGTCCTGGACCTCGAGCAGCAGCTCGGCCATGGCCGCGTGCAGGCGCTCGGTGAGCTCATCGGCCGTGCCCGCTGCCGCGATGGGCTCGCCGACGGCCACCATCACCGGGGTCTTCGTCCGCGTGAGGTGCTTCGGGCGTCCCTTGGTGGCGATGCGGTGGGCGCCCCACACGATCGCCGGAATGATCGGGACGTCCGCTTCCAGTGCCATGCGTGCTGCGCCGGACTTGAAGCGCTTCAGCTCGAAGCTGCGGCTGATGGTCGCCTCGGGGTAGATGCCCACCACCTCGCCACGCCGGAGCTCCTCGACCGCCGCGACGTAGGAGTCGCGGCCGGCGGCGCGGTCGACCAGGATGACCCCGCATCCGCGCATCGCCCACCGCAGGACGCGGCTGTTCGACAGCTCGACCTTGCCCATGAAGCGGACCTGACGCTGCTCGCGGCGGTAGACCTCCAGCCCGACGTAGACGAAGTCGACGTAGGCCGTGTGGTTGATGGCCAGCACGGCCGGCCCGGTGTGTGCCACCCGTCCCGGCCCGTGCCGGATCACCCGGTGGCCCGTCACCAGGTTGAAGAGGCGGACGACCGTGACCACCAGCCAGAACGTCACAGCTCCTCCAGGATCGCAAGGGTGCGCCGCCACGCCTGGCTCGACGGGTCGAGGTGCACGAAGTGGTTCCCGTCGATGGCGGCCAGCGTGGCGTCGGCCCCCGCGGCCACGGCCGCCTCGACGTAGGCGCGGGATTGCTCGATCGGCACGGAGTTGTCGCCGCGGCCGTGGATGCACCGGACCGGAACGTCGAGCGGCAGGTGGGCCAGGGGGTCGGCGAGCGCCAGAGCACGAGCCAGGTCGGAACCGAGCAGGTCCTCGACCGCGCCGTTGCCCAGTCCTCGGTCGATCGCACCGCGGAGGTCGAGCACGCCCGCCTGGGGCACGGCCGCGGTCACCGGCACCCGTGGCTTCCAGCGGTCGTCGGCGAGCGTCGTTCGCCCGGCCGCCCACACCGCGAGATGGCCGCCGGCGGAGTGCCCCAGCGTGATGACGCGACTCGTGTCCAACCCGTCGACCTCCGCGAGCAGGTCGATGCCGGCGGAGACGTCGTCGAACGTCTGTGGGAAGCCGCCGCCGTTGCCGACCCTCCGGTACTCCAGGTTGAGCGCCGTCCAGCCGCGTGACGCGAGCGACTCGGCCAGCGGCCGGCCGAGTGACAGGTCGTAGGTCGCGCGCCAGAATCCACCGTGCAGCACGACGACCACACCGCCGCTCGGACCGTCCGGGCGATGCAGCTCGGCGTACTGGCTCGGGTCGTCGCCGTAGGTCAGGAGCTCCACGCCGTCCATCGTGGCACCTCGGCTCCCCCGCTCCGGCGAGCACGAGGTGAGCGCGGTGCCGGCCAGGGACGCGATCGTCGCACCGGCACCGAGTCGTAGCAGCTCCCGCCGGTCCACGACTCCAGCCAACCCGATGGGAGGCTCTCTGTCAGGGCAAGGCCGCCGGTAGGATCAGGTACCGCCGGCCGAGGGAGGATGCGTGGACGTCCACGATCTCGACCGGTACCTCCTGATCGGCTCCGCCGTCCTCATCGTGGCGGTCCTCGCGGTGCGTCTGTCCGTCACGGCCGGGTTGCCCTCGCTGCTCGCCTATCTCGGGTTGGGCCTCCTGCTGGGCAGCTCCGGCGCCGGCATCGAGTTCTCCGATGCCGACCTCGCGCTGGCCCTCGGTTTCGGCGCCCTGGTCCTCATCCTCGCCGAGGGCGGCCTGACCACACCGTGGGAGGACGTCCGCCAGTCCGTCGGACTGGCGGTCTTGCTGGCGACCCTCGGATCGGCGGTCAGCGTGATCGTCGTCGCGGTCGGCGCGCACTACCTGCTCGATCTTCGCTGGGAGCTCGCCATCCTGCTCGCGGCGGTGCTGACCCCCACGGACGCGGCCGCGGTGTTCTCGGTGCTGCGCTCGGTGTCCATCCGCCGGTCGATCTCGGGCACGCTCGAGGCCGAGTCCGGGCTGAACGACGCCCCGATCGTGGTCCTCGTCGTCGCCATCAGCGCCGGCCAGATCCGTGCGGACGGGCCGTGGGCTTTCGCGGGGTTGATCGCGTTCGAGCTCGCGGTGGGTGCGGTGGTCGGACTCGCCATCGGTGCGGCGGCGGGTCGGTTGCTGCGGACGTTGGCCCTCCCGGCCTCGGGCCTCTACCCGCTCGTCGTCATCTCGTTCACGGTTCTGGCCTACGGCGCGGCCTCCTTCCTCCACGCCAGCGGCTTCGTGGCCGTCTACCTGGCGGCGCTCATCCTGGGCAACACCGAGCTGCCGCACCGTCGGGCCACCCGGTCCTTCGTCGAGGGCGTGGCGTGGCTCGCGCAGATCGGTGTCTTCGTCATGCTCGGCCTGCTGGCCACGCCCGAGACGTTCGAGGCTTGGCACGTGGTGACGGGACTCGCAGCCGGCGCGATCCTGACCTTCGTCGCCCGGCCGCTGTCGATCGCCGCCAGCGCGGTCTGGTTCCGGCAGCCGTGGCGCGAGCAGATCTTCCTCGGCTGGGCCGGGCTGCGAGGCGCGGTGCCGATCATCCTCGCCACCATCCCGCTCGCTGCGGACGTCGAGGGAGCGAACGACCTGTTCAACATCGTCTTCGTCACCGTTGTCGTCTACACGCTGGTGCAGGCGGCTCCGCTTGGACGGCTCGCCGTCTGGTGCGGGGTGTCCAGCGACGAGCCCCGCGACATCGAGGTGGAGGCCGCACCGCTGGAGCGCATCTCCGCCGACCTCCTCCAGGTGCGCATCGTTCGGGGGTCGAGGCTCGCCGGTGTCGAGATCGGCGAGCTCCGACTGCCCGAGGGAGCCTCGGTGACGCTGGTCGTGCGGGACGAGCGGTCGTTCGTCCCGCATCGCACCACCCGCCTGCGCAAGGGCGACGACATGCTCGTGGTGGCGCCGCGGGTCGTCCGCGAGACCACGGAGGCCCGGCTGCGCGCCGTCAGCAAGGGTGGCCGGCTGGCCGGATGGGGGCAGGACTGACCGTGCGCCGGCGCTACGGCACGTCGACGACGGGCACGCAGACCGTGATCGGCCGGTCGGACTCGACCTCACGGGGTGCGTCGACGAGGTCCTTGTAGTCGTCGCCGACGATGACGGTGACGCCCCCGGAGACGTCGATGTCGGGCTCGTGGAAATCCGGCTCGTCGAACTGCTGGGCCACGAGCAGGACCCGCGGATCCTCGCGGTCGTCGGTGAGGATGGCCACCGCGTCGGGCTGGATCTCGCTCGTGCTGTTCGCCACGGTGCCGGCCAGGAAGCCGCGGCGCTGCAGGTTGATGCTGACGCGATTGGCCAGGCCGGACCGCTGGCTGGCGTTGTAGACGTTGACCGTCACCAGGTTGCTGGTGAGGTTCTCACCCTCCGCGACCGTGCGGTTCTCGCAGGTGGGGGCCTCGACGAAGGTGTCGGCGCCCGCGGTGAGCAGGCGCCAACCCACGAACACGGCGACCACGAACGTCAGGAGGGCGACGACGATCGTGCCGCCGCCCCGAGCCCCGGTCATGCCGAGTCGCCCATCTCGTGGACGCGGGCGTGGAGCATCCCGCGCTGCTGCAGAGCGGCGCGGACGGCGCGGTGCAGGCCGTCCTCCAGGAAGAGCTCGCCCTGCCAGCTGACGACGTGGGCGAACAGGTCGCCGTAGTAGGTGGAGTCGTCGTCGAGGAGGTGTGCGAGGTCGAGCTGGGTCTTGGTGGTCGTGAGGTCGCCGAGGCGGACCTGCGTGGGCGAGATCCCGGCCCAGTCGCGTTGCGCCAGCCCATGATCGGGGTACGGACGCCCGTCACTCACCCGCCGGAAGATCACGTCGTCAGTGTAGGGCGGGATCTGAGGATCGCGCCCGGAGGCGTCGCGCCGGGCGGAGGTAGTCTCGGCCCATGACCGGCGACGACGCGAAGCTGGCTGCGGAGGAGGCGGCGCAGGCCGCCGCCGCGGCCGAAGAGGCGGCCGCAGCGGCCCGCAAGAAGGCCGACGAGCTCGCCCAGGCCGCGGCTGCGGCGCACCAGGAGGCGGCCACCGCCACGGTCGAGACCGAGCCGAAGGCCGAGCCCGACAGGCCGGGGAACCGTCGGAGATCGTCGACACCATCAAGGCCGGGTACTCCTTCGACGGGCCGGCCCTGGAGATCGGGGCGCTCGTCGACGGCGAGGCGGTGCCCGAGGCCCAGGTGCGCATACCGCTGGGCATGGTCAACCGCCACGGCCTCGTCGCCGGGGCGACCGGCACCGGCAAGACGAAGACGTTGCAGGTACTCGCGGAGCAGGTGTCCGCTCATGGCGTGCCGGTGTTCGCCGCGGACATCAAGGGCGACCTGTCCGGCATCGCGTCCCCCGGCGTCATCAACGACAAGCTGGCCGAGCGCAGCCAGAGCATCGGCCAGGACTGGCAGCCGGTGGCGACGCCGACCGAGTACTTCACCCTCGGTGGCCTGGGCACCGGGGTGCCGATCCGGGCGACGGTCGAGTCGTTCGGCCCCCTGCTGCTCGCCAAGGTGCTCGGCCTCAACGACACGCAGGAGTCCTCGCTGGGCCTGGTGTTCCACTACGCCCGCAAGGCCGAGCTGTCACTGATCGACCTCGGCGACCTCCGCTCGGTGCTCACGTACCTGGTCGGCGACGGGAAGGCCGAGCTCAAGGAGCTGGGCGGGCTGTCGCCCGCCACGGCGGGTGTCATCCTCCGGGAGCTGATCGCGTTCGCGGACCAAGGCGCCGACGTGTTCTTCGGCCGGCCCGAGATCGTGACGGGCGACTTCCTGCGCACCACGCCAGACGGCCAGGGCATCGTCTCGCTGCTGGAGGTGCCGAGCGTCCAGGACAAGCCGGCCCTGTTCTCGACTTTCCTGATGTACCTGCTCGCGCAGCTGTTCCGCGAGCTCCCCGAGGTGGGCGACATCGACAAGCCCAAGCTCGTGTTCTTCTTCGACGAGGCGCACCTGCTGTTCAAGGACGCCTCGAAGGACTTCCTCGAGCAGGTGACACAGACCGTGCGGCTGATCCGTTCGAAGGGGGTGGGCATCTTCTTCGTCACCCAGACGCCCAAGGACGTCCCCACCGACGTGCTCGCCCAGCTCGGCTCGCGGATCCAGCACCAGTTGCGCGCCCACACGCCGGACGCGGCGAAGGCACTCCGGTCGACGGTGTCGACCTACCCGCACACGAGCTACGACCTCGAGGAGGTGCTCACCCAGCTGTCGATCGGCGAGGCCATCGTCACGGTCATGAACGAGAAGGGCGCTCCGTCCCCGGTCGCCTGGACGCGCGTGCGCGCGCCGCAGGGATCGATGGACCCGACCCCCGCCGACCAGATCCGGGCGACGGTCGACGCCTCCCCGCTGCTGGTGAAGTACGGCACGCCGGTCGACCCGCCGTCGGCCACCGAGGAGATCGAGGCGAGGAAGCCGGCCACCAGCACCGAGCAGAAGGCCGACGAGTACGCCGATCGCTGGGCCGATGAGATCAAGACGCAGTCTCGGCGGGGGCGGTGACGCGGACGTCGTCCTCGCGCCGGCAGACCCCGCTCGAGCGGGCCGCGGGCGAGGCCGGCCGCACCCTGGTCCGCGAGGTCATCAAGAACCTGTTCCGCCGTCGTCGATAGGCCCGGACTCTGGCGGAGGATAGGGGATTCGAACCCCTGAGAGCTTTCACTCAACCCGCTTTCCAAGCGAGCGCACTAGGCCACTATGCGAATCCTCCGCGGGCGAGACTACCGGCCGGGCCCGGGCTCGATGAAATCGGTCGGGGTCCGTACGATGGGACTCAGCCCCTCGCGCGGCGACACATCACCCAACTCCCCCAGGGCCGGAAGGCAGCAAGGGTCAGTGACCTCTGTCGGGTGCGCGAGGGGTCCTTTCGTGCCCGTGGTCGGTGGCCGTCACGACCGACCGCACGGTGTTGGCCCCCCTGAGCGTCGTCGCACACGACCAGCAGATCACGTCGTCGTTCGCGGTCGTGACCACGAAGTGTGCGCGCAGGTGATGCCACGCGAGCCGGAGCGGAAAGGGGGCGAGCACCGGGGGTTTCGCCCGCCCCCCTCCGGCTGGCAGGAGGGCGTGGTCGGGTCGAGCGTGCGTAGCCACTGGCCCCACCTCATCGAGCGATGATCCGCCCTCCTACCTGATGAGAGTCCCGGCCACCCGTTTCGTGATGCGGTCAGGGCAGGGGCTCGAGGACCCCGTGGTCGTCGAGCGTCGCCGCGAGGCGGGCCAGGTGGTCCGCGCCGTCGCCCAGCCAACGGTTGATCGCGGTGATCCGGCTCATGTAGTGGCCGACCGAGTACTCCGCCGTCATGCCGATGCCGCCGTGCAGCTGGATCGACTCCTCGCCGATGTGCTTGCCCGCCGTCGCCACCTGCAGCTTGGCGCGGGACGCCGCCTCGCGCGCCCGCGTCGGCTCGTCGAGGAGCACCAGCGTCGCCCAGGTGACGGTGCTCCGCACCAGCTCCATCGAGACGTACAGGTCGGCCGCGCGGAACGTGAGCGCCTGGAAGGTGCTGAGCGTGACGCCGAACTGCTTGCGGGTCTTGAGGTAGTCGGTCGTGATCCGCAGGGCGGTGTCCATCGCCCCGATCGCCTCGTGGCAGTAGGCCACCTGGGCGCGAGCCACGACGTCGTCGATGACGGTGGACTGGTCGGCGGAGACGTCGCCGAGCGGAGTGGCCGGCGTCCGGTCGAACGAAATTTTCGCGGCGCGGCCGCCCTCCATCGTGCGGTACCCGGTGCGGGTCAAGGCCTCCGCGTCGCCCTCGACGAGGAACAGGCCGGTGCCGGCCTCGGTGGCGGCGCTCACCACGAGCGCATCGGCGCGCGCTCCGTGCAGCACCGGCTCCTTCACGCCGGTCAGCGTCCAGGAGTCGCCATCGCGCTCGGCCGTGACGCCGCCCCCGGACAGGTCCCACCGCGCCCCCGGTTCCACCAGCGCGGCACCGAGGACGAGCTGGCCCTCGGCGACGCGCCCCAGCACGTCGGAACGCTGCTCGTCGCTGCCGGCTGCCGCCACCAGGCCGCCGGCCAGCACGACGCACTCGACGAACGGTTCGGGGGCGATGACCCGGCCGATCTCCTCGGCGACGATCGCGACCTCGACCGGTCCGGCACCCATGCCGCCGTCCTCCTCGGCGAACGGCAACCCGAGGGCGCCCATCTCGGCCAGCTTCGACCAGGTCGACTCGCCGAAGCCGGGTTCGTCGTTGACGACGGCCCGGCGTGTCTCGGAGGTGTCGTAGGCCTTGCCCAGCAGGCCGCGTACGGCGTCGCGCAGGGCCTCTTGCTCGGCGTCCAGTGTGAAGTCCATCGGTCTACCTCAGTCCCAGGATCGTGCCGGCGATGATCTGACGTTGGACCTCGTTGGAGCCGCCGTAGATGGAGGCCTTGCGCAGATTGAGGTACTTCGGTGCCGCGACGCGCACCCAGTCGGGTACGTCGCTGCCCTCGTCGGCACCGGAGGCGAGGGAGAGCGGCCCGCCGAGGTCGAGGATCAGCTCGGTGGCGGACTGCTGCAGCTCCGAGCCGCGCAGCTTGAGCACCGACGACGCCGGGTGCGGCTTGCCCTCCGCGGAGTGGGCCACCACGCGCAGAGCGGTGAGCTCCAAGGCCATCAGCTCGTTCTCCAGCTCGGCGATGCGGGCTGCCATCAGCGGGTCGTCGAGCAGGGACGAACCACCGGCGCCGGCCTCCTTCGCCAGCTCCTTGGCCTGCCTGAGCAGGCGCTTGATGAGGCCGACCGGGGCGACGCCGACCCGTTCGTTGCCGAGCAGGAACTTGGCGTAGTCCCAGCCCTTGTTCTCCTCGCCGACGAGATTCTCCGCAGGCACCCGCACGTCCTCGAAGAACACCTCGTTGACCTCCTTGCCGCCGTCGATCAGCTCGATCGGACGGACGGTGACCCCGGGCGTCTCCATGTCGATGAGCAGCATCGAGATGCCGGCCTGCTTCTTCACCTCCGGGTCGGTGCGGACCAGCATGAAGATCCAGTCGCCGTACTGGCCGAGTGTCGTCCAGGTCTTCTGGCCGTTGACGACGTACTCCTCGCCGTCGCGAACGGCCGTGGTGCGCAGCGAGGCGAGGTCGGATCCGGCGTCCGGCTCGGAGAAGCCCTGCGACCACCAGATGTCGAGGTTCGCCGTGGCCGGCAGGAAGCGCTCCTTCATCTCCTGCGAGCCGAACGCGGCGATGACCGGGCCGATCATCCCGGCGTTGAACGCCAGCGGCGGCGGCACGCACGCGAGCTGCATCTCGACGTTCCAGATGTGCTTGCGCAGCGGGCTCCAGTCCTGCCCGCCCCACTCGACCGGCCAGCCCGGGACGGCGAGGCCGGCGGCGTTCAGCACCTGCATCGACTCCACGATCTGCTCGCGGCTCAGCTCGCGCCGGGCGGCCAGGGTGTCGCGGATGTGCTGGGGAACCTGCGTGGTGAAGAACGTGCGCATCTCCTCACGGAAGGCGGCGTCCTCGTCCGTCAGGTGAAGTCTCATGCGGCCATGATGTCAGTCGTGCTGGAGGCGCAGCGGCGCCAGGGTGCCGAGGGACTCGGCGACGACGACGGCATCATCGCCTCGCTCGAGTCGGAACTCCGTCGGCGGGTTCACGTACGCGATCCCGTCCCGGTTGACGCCGAGCAGCGTCGCCTTGTGGTCGCTCCGCAGCCGAGCGGACAGCTCATCCAGCGACATGCCGACGTACTCGTCCGGGATCGCGACGCGGTACAGCTCAGATCCCTTGCCGCCGGACACGATGTCGGTGACGATCTCGGCCAGCCCGGGATAGAGCGACGAGCGCGCCAGCAGCCGGGAGGCGATGCGAGACGTCACGACGATCTCGTCGGCGTCGGCGCGGTGGAAGTGCTCGACGTGGGCCGGGTTGTTGACCTCCACGACCGTGCGGACCTGCGGGGCGATCGACTCGACGGCCATGCAGCACAGGATCGATCGCATGTCGGCGTCGTTGCTCGCGTCCTCGGGGCAGATGATCGCGGCCATCGCCTCCTCGATGCCGGCCCTGCGCAGGTCCTCGGCGTCGGTGATGTCGCCGTTGACGAAGTAGACGCCGCGCCCGGCCGGGTTCTTCTCCGACTGGTGCATGACGACGATCTTGGTGGTGTACTCGTCGGTCCCGAGCTCGGCGATCAGCTCGCGCGCGGTCGCGTTCCAGCCGCACACGACGATGTGGTCGGTGTATCCCGCAGCACCCATGCCTTGGCCCTCCTTGAGGAGAAAATCGATGAGGAATCCGACGAGAGCGCCGGTGATGGAGGCGACGATCGCCACGCCGAACAGGACGAGCAGCCAGCTGATGATGTAGCCGGCCGGAGTCGTGACGTAGGAGGAGTCGCCGGAGCCCATGACGGTCGTCACGGCCCAGTAGAAGCTGGTGCCGACCTTGGAGAGGAAGCCGCCGACGCTGTCCCGTGGGCCCTCCGCCACGGCGACCAGGATGGCCGCGAGGAGCACGAGGCTGCCCAGGCCCAGCATCAGCCGCATGAAGAAGGTGCGGTCCGCGCCGCCGGTGATGCGACGGAGGTGGAAGCCGATGCGCGCGAACAACGGCACCGCGACGATCGTCCCGATGCGACGTGCCAGCCGGCGCTTCATCGATCCTCCCTGCGCAGGCGGCGATCGCTCCGCCGCCCGCCCTGATCATTCCACCTGATCAGCGCGGACGAGAGGCGTTCTTCTCAACTCATCCGCGGGATCGCCGGCCGCGCCGGGAGTGACGGATGCGGAGCGGGCCCACGAGGCGCGGGCCGGACAGCCGGCGCTCGAGGCGACGGGCCTCCCGCTGCAGGGGCTGGGCCACGTACTCGCCGAGGAGGACGCCGGCGGTGAGCAGCACGGCGACCGCGACCGCGGTGATCATCGCGACGATGCCGGTGAAGTTCTCGGCCGCGAGCAGGGTCAAGGACGTGTAGATCGCCAGACCGGGCAGCAGCGGCACGATGCTGGAGACGACGATGACCAGCGGCGGGACGCGACCCCGTCCGGCCACCCAGTAGCTGACCAGGCCGATCACGAACGCCGCGACCCCGGCAGCGACGGCGGGATGGACCTGGCCCTGGGTGAGCGCGAAGGAGATGCCGCCCCCCAGGCCGCCGATGGCCGCGATGGGCGCGAGGATCCGACCCGGCGAGTAGGCGGAGAAGGCGAATCCTGCCGCCGTCACGGCCGATCCGATGATCGCGCCGGGCAGGTGGGAGAGCCCGGTGGAGAGGTCCGGGTCGACCAGGACGTCGACCCCCATCCACCGGCCCAGCTCGAGCCCGCCGCTGACCCCGACGATGATGCCGACGGTGGCGAACATGACCTCGAGGATGCGCGCGTTCGCCGTGACGTAGAAGCCGGTGAGCGCGTCCTGGAAGGCGCCGATGAAGCCGAGGCCGGCCAGCAGCATGACGATGCTGGCCATGACGACGAGGGACGGGTCGATCGGCACCGGGGTGGCGGCGACCCCCACGGCCAGGGTCGTGGCCAGGAGTCCGCCTGCGACCTGGGCGTAGAAGAACGGCAGCCGCAACCGGGAGAGCCGGCGTTGAAGCACCTCGATGGCCGCGCCGGAGACCGCCGCGAGGAGCAGGACCACCCAGTCGCCGCCCAGCAGGAGTGCGACCCCGGCACCGGTGACGCCCCAGCTCGTGGTGACCGCCCATCGTGGCGTCGGGTGTCCGGACGAGGAGATCTGCAGCACTCGCGCCGCCGCCTCCTCGCGGGTGATCGCATCGTCCAAGAGCTCGGACACGAGGTGGTCGACGGCGGTGAGGTCCGCGTAGTCGTTCTCGCGGTGGGTGACCTGGCGCCGCATCACGATGGCCGGTTCGTCGACCCCGGTCTGGTGGCTGAGCGTCAGCGAGGTGAACGTGACGTCGACCAGAGCGTTGCGGAGCCCGAGGTGGTGGGTGATCGATGCCATCGTGGCCGTGACGTCGGCCGCGCCGGCGCCGTTCGACAGCAGCAGCTCACCGGCTCGCAGCGCGAGGTCGAGGGTTCGCTGGGTGTCGGTCGTCTCGCTCACGGTCCCATTCTGGGGGGCGCGGTCAACGGTGCGTATTCTGCGGGGAGCGTCGACGTGAGGAGCGGTGCATGGGCGACTGGCAGCCCGACGTGCTGGGTGAGGAATACGAGCAGCTGGTCCTCGACCTCGGCGATGACCCTGACGGCGAGGGCCCGATCGTGGGCACGCTCGTGCGACGGGCGGCGCCGGCGGGGGCCGAGCGCGCCGTCATCTACGTGCACGGCTTCACCGACTACTTCTTCCACACCGAGCTGGCCGACTTCTTCACCGAGCGCGGCTTCGCCTTCTTCGCCCTCGACCTGCGCAAGTGCGGTCGGTCCCGGCGTCCCGGACAGACCGCCCACTACGTCTCCGACCTCGCCCGGTACGACGCCGAGCTCACCCGCGCCCTCGCCGCGGTCCGGCACGAGACCGGCGACGCACCGGTCCTCCTCATCGGGCACTCGACCGGCGGCCTGGTGCTGTCGCTGTGGCTGGACCGCCTCAACGCCGGATCCGGCGGTTCGCGGGGGGCCGGCATCAGCGGGCTGGTGCTCAACAGCCCGTTCTTCGATCTCGCCGGAAAGCCGTGGATGCGCAGCTGGGGAACGCAGCTCATGCGGGTCATCGCGAAGATCCGGCCGTTCCGTCAGCTCAGGCTGCCGACCCACAACGGGTACGGCGCGAGTCTGCACGTCAGCGAGCACGGTGAATGGGACTACGACATCGAGTGGAAGCCGATCGGCGGCTACCCGGTCACCTTCGGCTGGCTCAACGCGATCCGGCGCGGCCACGCCCGTCTGCACCGGGGGCTCGACGTCGGCGTCCCGTCGCTGGTCCTGCGGTCGGTCCGCAGCGGCCCGGCACGGGAGTGGACTCCCGAGGTCGACGAGCGCGACGCCGTGCTCGACACGCGGCAGATCGCCCGGTGGGCCGGGTGCCTCGGCGACGCCGTCACGGCGCAGCCGATCGAGGCGGCCCGGCACGATGTCTTCTTGTCCAAGGAGGAGCCGCGCACCGAGGTGTACCGCGTGCTCGACCGCTGGCTGCACGACCACCAGCTCGTCGCCGGCTGACGGCGCGGTCCCGATCGTCCGCGGGTCGTCAGCGTCTGCGCCGCTCGATAGGGTTTCGACGTGGACGCACCCCTTGCCCTGTATCGCCGGTATCGGCCGGAGACCTTCGCCGAGGTCATCGGGCAGGACCACGTCACCGAGCCGCTGCGGCACGCGCTGGCCGCCAACCGCGTCCACCATGCCTACCTGTTCTCGGGGCCGCGCGGGTGCGGCAAGACCACGAGCGCGCGCATCCTGGCCCGGGCGCTCAACTGCGAGAAGGCGCCGGTCGCCGAACCATGCGGCGAGTGCCAGAGCTGTCAGGACCTCGCCCGCGGCGGACCCGGCAGCCTCGACGTCATCGAGATCGACGCGGCGAGCCACGGCGGCGTCGACGACGCTCGTGACCTGCGCGAACGTGCCTTCTTCTCTCCGGTCAGCAGTCGCCACAAGGTCTACATCATCGACGAGGCGCACATGGTGTCCTCGCAGGGCTTCAACGCGCTGCTGAAGCTGGTCGAGGAGCCGCCGCCGCACCTGAAGTTCATCTTCGCCACCACCGAGCCCGACAAGGTCATCGGCACCATTCGCTCGCGCACCCACCACTACCCGTTCCGGCTGGTGCCGCCGAAGCTGCTCGGCGACTACCTGCTCACGCTCTGTGAGAGCGAGGGTGTGACCTTGGAGACGAACGCGCTCCCGCTCGTGGTGCGCGCCGGCGCCGGCTCGGTGCGCGACACCCTCAGCGTCCTCGACCAGCTGCTCGGAGGGGCCGGCCCCGACGGCGTCACGTACGACCTCGCCGTGCAGCTGCTCGGCTACACGCCCGACACCCTGCTCGACGAGGCCATCGACGCCTTCGCGGCCGACGACGGCGGCACGGTCTTCGGCGTCGTCGACAAGGTCATCGAGTCCGGGCAGGACCCGCGCCGCTTCGCCGAGGACCTGCTCCAGCGACTGCGCGACCTCGTCATCGTCGCCGCCGTCCCGGACGCGTTGTCGACCGGGCTGCTGGAGGTGCCGGGTGACCGGGCCGAGCGCCTGCGCGGCCAGGCGGCCCGCTTCGGCCCGTCCGAGCTCACCCGCGCGGCCGAGGTCGTCAACACCACGCTGGTCGACTTCCGCGGCGCCACCGCGCCGCGCCTGCTGCTGGAGCTGATGTGCGCCCGCATCCTCGTCCCCGGCGCCGACCACACCTCGCTCGGCTTCGCCGCCCGACTCGACCGGGTCGAGCGCCGGCTCAGCATCGACGCGCCGCAGCCGGCCGCCGTCCCGCACGAAGCGCGATCAGTCCCCCAGCCGGCAGACGTCGAGCCGGCAACCGTCGAGCCGGCAGACCGTTGAGCCGGCCACTGTCGAGCCGGCCACCGTCGAGCCGGCCGAAACGGCTCAGCCCGAAGCCGCACCTGAGCCGGAGCCCGAGCCGGAGGCGCAGGTGCCCGGCAGCCTGGGCATCGCCGATGTGCGGCGGTTGTGGCCGGAGGTGCTCGATCGGGTCAAGGACCTGCGCCGGTTCACCTGGGCGATGCTCAGCCAGAACGCCCAAGTGGTCTCCCTCGACGGCGACACGCTCACCCTCGCCCTGGTCAATGCCGGCGCGCGCGACTCCTTCGTCGGCAGCGGATCCGACGACGTCGTGAAGCGAGCCCTGCACGACGTCCTGGGCGTCACGTGGCGGGTCGACCCGGTCGTCGATCCGTCGGTCGATCCGTCCGCCGACGCTGCGTCGGCCCCGCCGAAGCCCAAGGCCGCCCCGCCCCGCAACGCATCGGCCGACTCCGTGCGCGCCGCCATGCGCGACACCCCCGCCGCCGCACCCGAGGACCCCGACGCGTCGGCGCACCCCGACGATCCGGTGGTCGACTCCGGCGCCGACGACCCCGAGGACTTGCTCACGCGCGAGCTGGGAGCGCAGGTCATTGACGACCGTTCCGGCGACTGACGTCGGTCGGATCCGCCTCGACCTCGGGCTCGAACCGGTCGAGGTCCTGCGCCGCTTCCGCGGCCGCGACCGCGTGGTCGCTCTGATGGGCGACTGGCACCACGGAGAAGCGCTGATCGCGTTCGACCCGGTCCGCGTGCTCGACGGACACCCCTTCGACGACATCGACCTTCCGCGCGCCCCGCAGACCGGGATCTTCGGGGGCGGCTGGATCGGTTCGTGGGGCTACCAGCTCGGGCACCTCGTCGAGCAGCTGCCGCGACCGGCCAACCGGCCGGTGCCGCAGCCGTACACGAAGGTCGCCTTCTACGACCGCGTCCTCCGCCTCACCGACGGCGTGTGGTGGCTGGAGTCCCTGCACGGAGCCGACCACGGCGAGATCCTCGACGCTCTGGCGAAGCCGGACGAGCCGCGGGAATACACCGTCGGCACGTTCCAGATGACACCGTCGCCGCAGGAGCATCGCACGTCCGTCGGGCGGGCGCTCGAGCACATCCGGGCCGGCGACATCTTCCAGGTCAACCTGTGTGCCCGGCTCGAGGCGCCGTTCGAGGGTGACCCACTCGACGTGTTCTGCGCCGGCGTCGAGGCGCTGGCGCCCGCCTACGCCGCGTTCGTCGACGCTCCGGAAGGCGCGGTCGTGAGCTTCTCGCCCGAGCTGTTCCTGCGACGCACCGGCGATGAGGTGCTCACGTCGCCGATCAAGGGAACCGCGCCGCTCGACTCCGACCCGTCCGAGCTCGTCGCCTCGGCGAAGAACCGGGCCGAGAACGTGATGATCGTCGACCTCATGCGCAACGACCTCGGCCGCGTCTGCACGCCCGGGAGCGTCCGGGTGCCGGCGCTGGTTCGGCCCGAACGTCACTCGGTCTGGCACCTGGTGTCGGACGTCGTCGGCCACCTCGGCACCGACGTCACCGACTCGGACCTGCTGCGGGCCACCTTTCCGCCCGGCTCGGTCACCGGTGCCCCCAAGGTGCGAGCGATGGAGATCGCCGCCGAGCTGGAGCCGACCGCGCGCGAGGCGTACACCGGGGCGATCGGTCACGTCAGCGCGGCCGCCGGGCTGGAGCTGAACGTCGCCATCCGCACGTTCGAGATCTCCGGCGGGTGGATCTGGCTCGGCGTGGGCGGTGGCATCGTGGCCGACTCCACGCCCGAGGGCGAGCTCGCCGAGTGCCTCGTCAAGGCGCGCCCGCTCATCGAGGCGGTCGGGGGCCGACTCGAGATCGTGGCTGA
Source organism: uncultured Actinomycetota bacterium (assembly GCA_963695295.1). GTDB lineage: Bacteria > Actinomycetota > Actinomycetes > Propionibacteriales > Nocardioidaceae > Aeromicrobium. The sequence goes on from OY968771.1 coordinate 1,560,488, forward strand.
CGACGCCTCGACCGGGTCGATGACCGAAGCCGCCTCCGTCCAGCCCGTCGCCAAGGCGACGGTGCGGGTCGATGAGAACCGGGGCGTCTTCGACACGCTCCTCATCACCGACGGCGTGGCGGTCGACGTCGGCGCACACGTCGCGCGCCTCGACTCCTCGGTGCGTGCCGTCTACGGCCAGACGGTCCGCGCCGGCCTGGAGGAGGCGGTGCACCGCAAGGCCGCCGGGCTCGTCGGCCGGCACGCCCTGCGCATCGACGCGGTGCCGGCCGGAGGAGGCGGTGCCGCCGGTCCGCGAGCGGCCGACGACGTGCGAGTCCGCATGACGACCCGGCCGATCACCGACGATGTCGATGCCTGGTCGCTCGTCCCGCGCGTCATCGCCGGCGGGCTGGGTGCCCACAAGTGGGTCGACCGCCGTGCGCTGGCGCACGAGGCTCGTCCGGGCCGCGACCTGTTGGTGCTTGACGCCGACGGCAGCGTCCTGGAGACCGGCCGCGCCAGCCTCTTCCTCGTCCACGACGACGGCGTGCACACGCCACCGCTCGACGGCCGCATCCTGCCCGGAACCGGGCGAGCCCGCGTGATCGACCGCCTCCTCGACGCCGGCATCCCGGTCGTCCAGCACCGCATCACCACCGGCGACGTCGCTCGCGCCACGGAGGTGTTCGTCACCAACGCCCTGCGCGGCGTCGTGCCGGTCACGTCCGTCGAGGGGGTCGGCGAGTGGACTCCGGGTCCGGTCGCAGCGCACCTGCGCACCCGGGATCGCGGCGAGGCCACCTCGGTCGCGGCGCTCGTCGACGCCACCTCGCCGCCGCGTGGCCTGGAGTGGGCCCGCGTGCTGTTCGTCGACAACTACGACTCCTTCGTCTACAACCTCGTGCAGTACGCCCGCGAGCTCGGCGCCCACGCGGATGTGGTGCGCAACGACGCCGTCAGCGTCGACGAGCTGGTCGCCGCCCGGCGGAGCGGCGAGCTCTCCCACCTGATCGTCTCGCCCGGGCCGGGTGCGCCGGCCGACGCCGGCATCAGCGTCGAGGCGGTCCGCCGCCTCGGCCCCACCACGCCGACCCTGGGCGTGTGCCTCGGGCACCAAGCCATCGGCGAGGCGTACGGGGCGTCGGTCGTCCGGGGCGCCGAGGTCGTGCACGGCAAGCCGTCGCTCGTCCACCACGACGGTCGTGGCCTCTACGCCGGACTGCCGACGCCGCTCGTCTGCGCCCGCTACCACTCGCTGGTCGTCGATCCCGACACCGTGCCGCCCGATCTCGCCGTCACCGCTCGCACGGCCTCCGGCGTCGTGATGGGACTGCGCCACCGGTCCCATCCGGTCGAGGGCGTGCAGATGCATCCGGAGTCGATCTTGACGGCGCACGGCCACGACATGTTGGCCCGTTTTCTGGGTGGTCCCGACTAGGCTGGAGCGGTGTACGACAGCGTGATCCAGGACCTCATCGACGAGCTCGGGCAGTTGCCCGGTGTCGGTCCGAAGAGCGCCCAGCGCATCGCGTTCCACCTGCTCGATGCCGACGCCGACGACGTCAAGCGCCTGGCCGCGGTGCTCGTCGACGTCAAGGCCAAGGTCCACTTCTGCGGCACGTGCGGCAACGTCACCGTCGACGAGGAGTGCCGCATCTGCGCCGATCCTCGGCGCGACCCGACCGTGCTCTGCGTCGTGGAGGAGAGCAAGGACGTCGTCGCCATCGAGCGCACCCGCGAGTTCCGCGGTCGCTACCACGTGCTCGGCGGCGCCATCTCGCCGATCGCCGGCATCGGCCCCGACCAGCTCCGCATCAGGGAGCTGCTGCAGCGGCTGAACGACGGCACCGTCAAGGAGGTCATCATCGCCACCGACCCGAACCTCGAGGGCGAGGCCACCGCCACCTACCTCATCCGGATGCTCGCCGACTTCGGCCTGCGGGTGTCCAAGCTGGCCAGCGGCCTGCCGGTCGGCGGCGACCTCGAGTACGCCGACGAGCTCACCCTCGGCCGCGCCTTCGAGGGCCGCACGGCCATCAGCGGTTAGGACCGGGGCGGCAGCTCGTCCGGGTGACCGGGCTTGAGCGCGTCGAACACCAACGCGAGGTAGCGGGCTCGGCTCGCGCTGTCCAGGCTCGGGGTCGAGAGCCCGACTGCCAGCATCACGAGGACGTGCGGCAGGTCCTCGATGTCGATGTCCGTGCGCACGTCGCCCTGCTGCTGGCCGCCCTCGAGCACGACGCGGAAGAACTCGATGTTGTCGTGCACCATCTCGGCGGCCAGCTCGGCCAGGTTCGTCGTCGGCGCGGCACTCAGCAGCTCGATGGACTCGACGGAGAGGGAGATGAAGGCGTCTCGGAAGGATCCGAGGACATTCTCGGGTGACATCAGCGGAACGATCGTCTCGGCGAAGACCTCGTGGTACACCGCGCGGACCAGGGCCTCGCGGTTGGCAAAGTGCCGGTACAGCGTGGCCACGCCGACATCGGCAGCCGCGGCGATGTCCTCCAGTGGCGGGGACGCGCCCGACAGGAAGGCCGCGCGCGCCACATCCAGGATGCGCTGTGCATTGTCGCGGGCGTCGACTCGCTTGGGCCGGGTTCGCTCGGCGGGGGCCCGATCGTGAACCATTCGGGCAATCATGCCATTCCCGCGTCTCGACCGCTGACCGACTGGTGACGTCGGGGGCTCGCCCCTTGCGCCCGGACCGTCCGGAGGGCCACGGTGGCGACCATGACCACATCAGACGCGACGCCTGCCCCCGACTTCAGCGGGCTGAAGGCGGTTTTCATCAACGCGACGCTCAAGCGCTCGCCGGAGCCCAGCCACACCGACGGACTGGTGGACAAGAGCGCCACCATCATGGAAGGCCACGGAGTCGGCGTGCGGAGGATCCGCGCCATCGACCACGACATCGCCACCGGTGTCTACCCGGACATGACCGAGCACGGCTGGGACGTCGACGTCTGGCCGGAGATCCTCGACCAGGTCATGGACGCGAACATCTTGGTGCTGGCGGGCCCGATCTGGCTGGGCGACAACAGCAGCATCATGAAGCAGGTCATCGAGCGCCTCTACTCCGCGTCCGGCCTCCTCAACGACGACGGGCAGTACAAGTTCTACGGACGGGTGGGCGGCTGCATCATCACCGGCAACGAGGACGGCATCAAGCACTGCGCGATGAACGTCCTCTACTCGATGCAGCACGTCGGCTTCACGATCCCGCCGCAGGCCGACGCCGGCTGGATCGGCGAGGCAGGCCCGGGTCCGTCCTATCTGGACGACGGCTCCGGCGGCCCGGAGAACGACTTCACCAACCGCAACACCACCTTCATGACGTACAACCTGATGCACCTGGCCGTGATGCTCCGCGACGGCATCCCGGCCTACGGCAACCAGCGCACCGTCTGGGACGACGGAGTGCACGAGTACCACCACAACCCCGAGTACCGCTGAGCTGCGACCAAGGGCACGGTGCCACCCGCTCGGCCGGCCGGGAATGCGCGGCGGCCCGGTAGACTTGATCGAGTTGTCAGCCACTCATCCCGAGGAAATCCCGTGGGCATCGTCGTGCAGAAGTACGGCGGCTCCTCCGTTGCCGATGCCGTCGGCATCAAGAGGGTCGCCCAGCGCATCGTCGCGACCAAGAAGGCCGGCCATGACGTCGTCGTGGTCGTGTCTGCCATGGGCGACACCACGGACGAGCTGATCGATCTCGCCAACGACGTCTCCCCGCTGCCGCCCGGCCGCGAGCTCGACATGCTGCTCACCGCGGGGGAACGCATCTCGATGGCGTTGCTCGCCATGGCCATCGGCCAGCTCGGGCAGGAGGCGCGGTCGTTCACCGGCTCGCAGGCCGGCGTCATCACCGACGCCGAGCACGGGCGGGCGAAGATCATCGACGTCACGCCCGGACGACTCCAGGCCGCGCTCGCCGACGGAGCGGTGGCCATCGTCGCCGGCTTCCAGGGCGTCTCGCAGACCACCAAGGACATCACCACGCTCGGCCGAGGCGGCTCCGACACCACCGCCGTCGCACTCGCGGCCGCGCTCGGGGCCGACGTGTGCGAGATCTACTCCGACGTCGACGGCATCTTCACCGCCGATCCCCGCATCGTGCCGACCGCCCGCCAGATCCCGCGCATCTCCTATGAGGAGACGCTGGAGATGACGGCCAACGGCGCCAAGATCCTCCATCTGCGGTGTGTCGAGTACGCACGCCGCAACGACATCCCGATCCACGTGCGGTCGTCGTTCAGCGATCGACCCGGCACCTGGGTCGTCAGCGCCGACGACGTGCAGAAGGAGCCCGGCATGGAACACGCCATCATTTCCGGAGTCGCCCACGACCGCAGCGAGGCCAAGATCACCGTCGTCGGCGTGCCCGACAAGGTCGGCGAGGCCGCCGCGATCTTCCGCGCGCTGGCCGACGCGCAGATCAACATCGACATGATCGTGCAGAACGTCTCGGCCGCGACCACTGCGCTCACCGACATCTCCTTCACGCTGCCGCGGACCGACGGCCAGACCGCCATGACCACACTCGCGCGGCTCAAGGATGACGTCGGCTTCGAGCGCCTGCAGTACGACGACAGCGTCGGCAAGGTCTCGATCGTGGGCGCCGGCATGCGATCGTCCCCCGGCATCACCGCCACGTTCTTCCAGGCGCTGGCCGACGCCGGCGTCAACATCGAGATGATCTCCACCTCCGAGATCCGCATCTCGGTCGTCGTCAGCGAGAACCAGGTCGACGCCGCGGTCAATGCCGCGCACGACGCGTTCGACCTGGGCTCGGACGAGGTCGAGGCCGTCGTCTACGGCGGTACCGGACGATGACCAGCATCGGCGTCGTCGGCGCCACTGGACAAGTGGGCACCGTCATGAGGCAGCTGCTCGCCGAGCGCGGCTTCCCGGCCGATGAGGTGCGGTTCTTCGCGTCCGCCCGCTCGGCCGGCAAGACGCTGCCGTGGAAGGGTGGCGAAGTCGTCATCGAGGACGCCGAGACCGCCGACCCGTCCGGCCTCGACATCGCCTTGTTCTCGGCCGGCGCCACCATGTCGCGGGTGCAGGTGCCGCGGTACGCGGCGGCCGGCGCCACCGTCATCGACAACTCCTCGGCCTTTCGCAAGGACCCGGACATCCCGCTCGTGGTGAGCGAGGTCAACCCCGGCGACATCGCCAAGGCCGGCAGAGTCGACGGGAAGGGGGGCATCATCGCCAATCCCAACTGCACCACGATGGCGGCGATGCCCGTGCTCAAGCCGTTGCACGACGAGGCCGGGCTGGTGCGGTTGGTCGCGGCGACGTATCAGGCGGTGTCGGGCACCGGTGTCGCCGGCGTCGAGGAGCTGCACACGCAGACGCTCGCCGTCGTCGACAAGGCCGACGCCCTCACCCACGACGGGTCCGCCGTCGACTTCCCGGCGCCGGTCAACTACGTCGCGCCCATCGCGTTCAACGTCCTGCCGTTGGCGGGCACCATCGTCGACGACGGCTGGAACGAGACCGACGAGGAGCAGAAGCTCCGCAACGAGAGCCGCAAGATCCTCGGCATCCCCGATCTCAAGGTGGCCGGCACCTGTGTGCGGGTGCCGGTGTTCACGGGCCACTCGCTGTCGATCCACGCCCAGTTCGACCGGCCCATCACGCCCGAACGCGCGACCGAGATCCTGGCGTCCGCGCCGGGCGTGCGGCTCGTCGACGTGCCGACGCCGCTGCAGGCGGCCGGCACCGACCCGAGCCTCGTCGGGCGCATCCGGCAGGACCACTCGCTCGACGACGGCACCGGCCTGGTGCTGTTCGTCAGCGGCGACAACCTGCGCAAGGGCGCCGCGCTCAACACCATCCAGATCGCCGAGCTGTTGCTGGGCTAGAGGCCTGGCTTCAGCACGGCGGTGAGGATGTCATTGCCGCGGTCGGACGTGTCCTGCCACACGAGGCGGTTGCCCGAGAGCCCCGGGAATCCCTGCTGGCCCGGGTTCGTGACCAGCGGCTGGGTGCGGCCGGACGCGAAGGAGTACATGAACAGGTCGGTGTCGGGGAAGGCTCCACCAGCGCGCACCCAGGCGTCAGCCACCCCGCCCCGGAGCCGTCCGGTCGCCTGGGTCCAGACGGCGTAGTCCCGGTTCATCGCCGCGCCGAACGGAACCGCCCCGCGTGGCAGGCGCACGTCCGAGCCCTTCGCGTCGAACGCCGTGGCGTTCAGCTCGTCGTCGATGGCCAGGACCCGGTTGCCGTACGTGGCGGTGGCCAGGACGGCACTGGGCAGCCGGCCGACCTGCTCCACGTCCTCGCCGGGGGTCCAGAGCAGCACCCGGCCCCGCTCGGTGCCGAGACCGACCGATCCGTCCCCCGCGCTGACCGACACGACATTGTCGGAGCCGACGCCCGGGACACCGGCGGTGGTGACGCGGCCCTTCTCATCGACGTATGACACGGTCCCCTTCTCGGCGCTCGCCCACACCGCGCCCTCGTCGGACCCGCCGAGCCCGATCTTCGGCGTCGACGGGTCGAATGACCCGAGCACGGTGCGCCGGCCCGCGTCGTCGATGCGCACGATCTTCGACGGGCCGTACTCCAGCGTGACCGTCGCGTCGCCGCCGAAGACGAGCCCGACGCTGGTGTCGCCCAACCTGCGCGCCCGTTGCGAGCCCTGCGCCGAGATGCCGCCGGGCCGGCCGTTCGGGTCGACCCACACGACGAGATCGTCGTGGACGCTGGGGGCCAGCTCGGTCGCCACCGTCGACGTGAGTGGCACGCCGACCCGGCCCGGGACCGGGCGCATCTGGTGCAGATCTCGTTCAGCTGGAACGTCTCACGGGCGACGCGCAGCACGACCGGGTCGGCGCCGGTCGCGACGATGGCCTGCTCGACCGTGCGACGGGCATCGACGAAGCCGGAGTCGGGGGTCAGACGGACCAGACCCAGGTACACGCTGACATCGAACTGGCGCGCCAGCTTGGAGGCGTTGCCGGACCTGCCGTCGATCTTCGCCAGCCGGGTCCGAATGCTCCACAACGCGTTGTTCCAGATGGCCGAGTTCATGTGCACGCCGCCGTTGTCGGAGGAGTATCCGAGCAGGTGCATCCGGTATGGCAGGTCCATCACGTGCAGGTAGTCCGAGAGTGTGTTGCCGTTCAGCAGGTTGCGGGTCGCGAAGCGTCCGCCGCCGACGGACTCCTCGCAGAACTGCTGGGCCCGGGTGACCTTGGCGCAGGAGTCGATGCCGATCGCGGCGTCGTCGCGCTTGGTGTAGCGGTTGGAGATGACGGTGCCGAAGTAGTCGGAGAAGCTCTCGTTGAGCGCGCCGGACTGCCCGGTGTAGTTGAGCCCCGAGGAGGTCGCGGTCACCCCGTGGGTGACTTCGTGCCCGGCGATGTCCGGCACGACGAGCTCGGCACGGCCGGACGGTCCGCGGCACGGGTTGCCGAACACCATCTGTGGCGGGTTGAGGTAGGCGCTGAAGAAGGCGTTGCAGTACTTCTCGTCGTCGAGATTGACCGTCACCACCGTGGCGCCGCCGGCACCGTCCCAGGACGACCGCTTGAACAGCGTGGCGAAGGTGTCGACCACCATCCGGGCCAGGGCATGTCCGGCGATCGCGTCCGGATCGCTGATCGTGGTGCCGCCGCCGCGCTGGACGTACGGCTTGCCGGGCAGCCTGACCTTGGCCTCCTTCTGGTCCTCCGCCGTGAACGTGGAGATGCCGCCGCGTCCGGTGTCGGGGTCGTACGTCGGCACGGTCGTGTCGTCGAGGCGGATGCCTTGCGGCGTCCGGACGCCGTGGGCGGTGTAGCGCGTGCCGTGCGGTCCCTTGCCGGAAACCTCGACGTCGTCCCCGTTCTTCGCGGCGGCGGCGAAGCGGTACGGCGCGCGACGGTCCCGCTGCTCGGGGGAGATGGTCGACTTCGGGGCCAGCACCTGGCTGTGGGCCGCCGCCGGGCGGACGTCGAGGAGCTCGCCGGACGACGCGTCGATGTAGTAGAGGCCGCTGGAGATGCCGACACCCCCTTGGGCGTTCCCGTCGGTGGCCGCGAGCGACACCTCCCACGCCAGCGCGCCATCACCGTCGGGAACGACGACGAGCTCGGGGTCACCCTGCACGGCACCGCCGGAGAGCTCGCGGGCGGTGGCGCGTGCGTCGTCGGCCGACAGCTTCGGCTGGGTGTCGACGGTCAAGCCGGGGAAGACGCGGCCGCGGACGGAGTGGACCAGCGGGCGATCACCCGGCGAGCCCACCGTGAACACGAGCTGGCCGTCTCGGACCGGCACCGTCCCGACCACCTGCCGGCTCCGCACGGTGACCAGGCCCTGCGTGTCGGGCGCCGACGGATGGTCGACGTCGACCTCGACGTCGCCGCTCTGGATGCCGAACAGACGCCGGCCGTACGCGTTCAGCAGGGCGTCGATCGTGCCGGCGACATCGTCCGGCACCTCGGCCCCCGGCCTCGAGCCCGGGAAGCGGCCCCCGGACAGCTCGCCGAGGAAGCCGGAGACGTCGTCCTGCCGTCCCACCCAGCCCGAGCCCGTGACCGACCGCAGCTCATCGACACCGGCCTGCAGCATCTGGAGGTCGACCGGGCTGGGGTCGTCCTCGGCCCGGTAGACCTCGGAGAGGATCAGCGTGGTCGGGCGCTCGGTGGCACCCGGGATCGACTTCGACGGATCGGCCGCGCATCCGGTCGCGAGCGAGTGCCAGCACCAGGATCCCGGCCAGCGCGAACGGATGCCTCGTGCGGTGAGTCACCGAGGAGAGCGACATGTCGTGAGCCTGTCTTCCGGTGCTGGCGAGGACTTCAGGAAAAGTCAGACGATGCCAGTGTGGCCCTGCTTTACTTCCGACAGATGCTCTTTTCGGCAATCCGAACATCTCGTCATCTGGGTGAGAAGAGGTCGCGGTGAAGTGCTCAACCTGCTCGACGGAGAACCCTGACGTCGCTCACTTCTGCCACCGCTGCGGTTCGTCCCTGCGGCCGGGCAGTGGTCGTGCCGCCACCTTCGCGGTCCAGTCGTCGGAGGGTGTCAACCAGTTCGCGTTGATCTCCACGATCATGCCGCACACCAACCGCCAGACCGCCGACACGTACCGGTGGGCGTTCATCGCGAGTGCCGTGCTGATCCTGGGGGCCACCTTCCTGGGCCTGCTCCCCATCGCGATCGCGAGCGCAGCGTTCCTCGTCCCGCTCGTCTACCTCGTCTACATCGCCGACATGAACGTCTGGGAGGACGCGTCGGGCAAGGTCGTCGCGGGGGTCTTCGTGGTCACGGGCCTGCTGTCGGTCCTGGTCACGCTGCTGTTCTTCCACTGGATCTTCGCGGAGCAGTGGAACGAGCTGCTGTTCAGCAGCGCCCGCGGCGGCATCGGCGCGATGCCGATCGGCAGCCTGCTGATCTTCGCGGTGCTGCTGCCCGTCGTGGCCGAGCTGGTCAAGAACCTCGCCGCCTGCGTGCTGGCCCGCATGCCGCAGTTCGACGACATGATCGACGGGCTGACCTTCGGGGTCGCGTCGGGCACGTCCTACGCCGCGGCCGAGACCATCGTCCTGTTCGCTCCGGTCTTCACCGCCGAGGCGTTCCGCACCACGTCCGGCCTCACGACCTGGCTGGTCGTGGTCGTCAACCTGATGGTGGTCAAGTCACTGATCTACGGCACGGCCACCGGCATCTCGGTGGCCTCGTTCTCGGGCAAGGGCGAGGGAACCGACGGGTTCACCGGCGTGTTCGTCCGCGGGTTCGCGTTCGCGGCCGGCGCCAACGTCGTCTACTGGCTCGGCGTGCGGCTGGCCGCCAACCTCCCCTGGGGCCAGGCCATGGGCCTGTTGTGGGGCTTCATCGTGCTCGCCGTGCTGGTCGTGCGGATCCGCGTCGTGATGCACTCCGCCCTGCTGGAGGCGGCCGTCGAGGACGCGGCGAAGGCCGGCGCCAAGCGGTCGACGGAGGTCGCGGGCTTCTGTCCGGAGTGCGAGCACGCGATCATGCCCGGCTCGCAGTTCTGCATGACCTGCGGCAACTCGGTACGCACCACGTCGGTCCAGAACCGGCGACACCTGGGCGTCGGCCTGGACGGGGGTGCGTCGTGACCGAGCAGACGTCGATCACCTCGACCCCGGGCACCAACGGCAGTCAGCGGCGGACGATCGGCCTCGTCCTCGGCGGCGTCGTCCTCGTCGGGCTGCTCGGTGCGCTCGCCGGCGTGGTCTTCGACGGGGACCAGGCCAGGGAGCGACCCTCGCCCGGGAAGGTCTCGCCGACGGATCCGGCGGTCCTGTCGTCGGCTCCTGGGCCGTCGGCCGACGCCAAGGCGTCCGAGCCGCTCATCACCGGCACGACGCTCCAGCCCCGGGCCGGGAGTCCGAAGGGCAAGTTCGTCACCCTCGCCGAGGGCGTGCGGGTCTGGGTGCCGGCCGGTTGGGAGCTCAAGTGGAGGGATGCCGACGAGGCCAACCTCTGCTCCAGCGAGCTCACCTGCGTCTACGCCCTCGTCGGCACGACCGAGCCGACGACCGAGGCCACCGAGATCCTGCTGCAGAGCCTGGACCACACCTTGAGCCTGAACAGCAGCTACAGCCAGGCGCAGATCTCCGACGTGACGCCGCTGCAGCCGGCCGGCTCGCTCGTCTCGTTCGCGATGCTCGACTACACCGTGATGTACGTCGACAACCAGGGAAGCACGCCGATCTACGGTCGCCACTCGGTGCTCGTTCGCCAGGACGGCGTCGTCCTGGTCGATGATGTGCGGTCCGTCGGCGGTGCCGACCAGTTCAACGCCGAGCTGGAGAGCTGGGCCGAGGTCCTGAGCGTCACCCAGGCCGAGTTCGCCGGCAACTGACTCCCACTCACGCCTCGTCCGGCTCGCGCGCCGGCTCGGCGGGTCAACGCCGCAGGTCGACGAAGACGTCGAGGGACGTGGGGTCGGTCAGGGCGCCCTTGGCGGCCACGGCGTCGACCTCGGCACCGCGCAGGATCTTCTTCACCGGGACCTCGAGCTTCTTGCCCGAGAGCGTCCGGGGCAGGGCCGGGACGGCGTGCACCTCGTCGGGGACGTGGCGCGGGGACAGGCGGGTGCGAAGCTCGCGGGCGATGGATCCGCGCAGGTCGTCGTCGAGCTCGTGGCCGTCGGCGGTGACGACGAACAAGATGAGCGTGCCGGCCCCACCCTCGTCGTCCTCGAGGTGCACGACCAGGCTGTCGGCCACGGCGGGCAGCGACTCGACCACGGAGTAGAACTCGGCCGTGCCCAGGCGGACGCCGCCGCGGTTGAGCGTGGCGTCGCTGCGACCGGTGACGATGCACGTGCCGCGCTCGGTGATCGTGATCCAGTCGCCGTGTCGCCACACGCCGGGAAAGTCCTCGAAGTACGCCTCGCGGTAGCGGGAGCCGTCGTCGTCACCCCAGAAACCCACCGGCATCGACGGCATCGGGCGGGTGATCACGAGCTCGCCGAGCTCGTCGACGACGGACCGGCCGGTCTCGTCGAACGCGTCGACCGCGCAACCCAGGCTGCGGCAGGAGATCTCGCCGGCGTAGACGGGCACGGTGGGCGCGGCGCCGACGAAGGCCGAGCACACGTCGGTGCCGCCGGAGACCGACGCCAGCTGAACGCTCTCGCCGACCGCTTCGTAGACCCACCGGAATCCCTCGGCCGGGAGCGGCGCGCCGGTGGACCCGACGGCCCGAAGACCGGACAGGTCGGCGATCTCGCGCGGCACGAGCTCCTCCTTGCGGCACTGCAGCAGGAACGGCGCGGACGTGCCGAAGTAGGTGAGCTCGAGGTCGTCGGCCAGGTGCCAGAGCATGGACAGGTCCGGATGCGCCGGATTGCCGTCGAAGAGGACGATCGTGGCCCCCACCCCGATGCCCGAGGCGAGATAGTTCCACATCATCCAGCCCGTGGTGGAGAACCAGAAGAACCGGTCGGCCGGGCCGAGGTCGCTCTGCAGTGCCAGCACCTTGAGGTGCTCCAGGGTGATGCCGCCGTGCCCGTGCACGATCGGTTTCGGCAGGCCGGTGGTGCCCGAGGAGAACAACACGAACAGCGGGGCCGCGAACGGCACCCGCTCGAAGCCGGCCGTCGCGGGCTCCGCGACGAGGTCGTGCCAGGTCTTGGCGCCGTCGACGTAGATCGCGTGCTCATCGAGGTACGGCAGCCACACGACGGTGTGGACGCTCGGCAGCCTGGCCCGGATGGCCTCGACCTCCGGCCGGCGGTCGATCGCCTTGTCCCCGTACCGGTAGCCGTCGACGGCGAGGAGGAGCTTGGGCTTGATCTGCTGCCAGCGGTCGATGACGCTCTGGACGCCGAACTCCGGCGCACACGAGCTGAAGACCGCGCCGAGGCTGGCGGCCGCCAGCATCAGCACGAGGGTCTCGGGGATGTTGGGCGCGTAGGCGGCGACGCGGTCGCCGCGGCCGACGCCGAAGCGGACGAGGCCCGCCCTTGCACGCGCGACCTGGTCGCGCAGCTCGGCCGCGGTGAGGCGGACCTCCGCGCGCGACTGGGAGCGGCCGATCACGACCACGTCGTCGTCGTCGCGCCCGGGCATCCGCAGCATCGCCTCGGCGTAGTTGAGGCGTACGTCGGGGAACCAGTCCGCACCGGGCATGGTGGGTGGACCGTCCGGACCGGGCGCCAGCACGGTGGTCGGATCGCCGTCGGCCGGGATATCCACGTACGACCACACGGCGGACCAGAAGGCGTCGAGGTCCTCGACCGACCAGCGCCACAGGTCCTCGTACGTGTCGAAGGTCGGTCCACCGCCGGACTCGATGGCGGCGGCGAAATCGTCCAGGCGGGTGCGCGCGCCGGAGGGGCGCCAGAGGACGTCAGCCATGGCGACGAGCCATCACCGCGCGTGGGTCTGGTCGGCGGCCAGGCTCAGCATCACGCGACTCGACACCATGAAGGTGATCATGCCGAGGAATGGGAGGAGGACCCAGGCGCCCGGTCCGGCGGCGAGCTCCAGGAGCGGCGAGAACATCAGGACGAGCACGAGGACGAGCATCACCGACATGGCGCTGATGACGCGACCGTGCTCGATGCCGAAACCGTCGAGCAGCAGCTCACCGGCCGCGAAGGTCAAGAAGGCCACCACGACGAGCAGGAGCGCCCCCCAGCCGCCGCCGGCGGCTGCGCCCGCGGTCGCGGAGAACAGCTGGTAGGTCAGCCAGCCCAGGATGACGGCCAGGAGTCCGGTGACGATCCCGGTGGCAGCCGCTGCGCGAAGGGGCGGGAGGTGGGGCAGCCGCCAGTCACGCACCCGGCGCACGGCCCGGCCCGTGACCTGGCGCGTGGCGTAGGTGGCGTCGCTGCCGCGTTCGCCGAGGCGCGTGGCGACCAGTCGGGCGCGTCCGGCCAGCCCGGCGCCGGGACGCCGCGGCGGCGACGGCAGACGGAACGACGGGCGCGGCCGGGTCGCGGCCTTGGCCTTGAGCTTGGCGAGGGGAGTGCTGCCGGTCGGCGGGGCCGCCGTGCGCAGCTTCGTGGTGCCGGACTGGGCCGGACGGACGACGACGGTCTTCTTCACCACCTTCTTGACAACCCTCGGGGTGGCGCGCGGCTCCTCGTCCATGCGGCAAGTCTGTCACAGGGCAGGTCGACGCTTTGCTCGCGAAACCGTCGCCCGACATGCCCCGAAGCCCTAGGCTCAGGACGCATCAGACCCGAAAGGCTGGTGTTCGGCTGTGCCCCAGTGGTACGAACTGCCCTCCCTTGTCCTCCAGATCGGCAGCCTCGCCCGGCAGCGCGGCGAGCTGCGCGAGCTGAACCTCTACGAGGCTCCCGAGATCCGGCCGGACGCCCCGGCGACGTCGCCGCCGGAGGAGGCCCTCCGGGCCCGTACCGCCGACGGCAGCTGGAACGACCTCGACGACCCGATGATGGGCGCGAAGGGCACGGGCTTCGGCCGCAACGTCCCGCTGTCCGGGACGAAGCCGGACCGCAAGCGGCTGCTCGAACCGAACCCGCGCGACATCAGCGAGCAGCTGATGGCCCGGGACACCTTCAAGCCGGCCGGCATCATCAACGCCCTGGCGGCGGCCTGGCTGCAGTTCGAGAACCACAACTGGTTCTTCCACGGCAACGGGCTGCCCGATGACGTCATCGAGGTGCCGGTGCGCGACAGCGACGACTGGCCCGAGCGGCCGATGCGCATCCGCGCGACCCAGCCCATGGACGGCACCGCGCCGGACCCCGGCGACCGGGCGCCGCTCTACGCGAACGTCGAGACGCACTGGTGGGACGCCTCGCAGATCTACGGCAGCGGGCCGGACCGACAGAGCGAGGTCCGAACCTTCGTCGACGGCAAGGTCAAGGTCGATCCCGACGGACGCCTGCCGCTGAGCCCGAACCCGGCCGAGCCCGGCATCGACCTCACCGGCATGCGCGAGAACTGGTGGGTCGGCGTGGGCCTGCTGCACACCGCGTTCGCGCGTGAGCACAACTCGGTGTGCGACGCCTTGAAGAAGGCCTACCCGAGCTTCGACGACCAGCGCCTGTTCGAGGTGGCCTGGTTGGTCATCGCCGCACTGATCGCCAAGATCCACACCGTCGAGTGGACCACCTGCGTCCTGCGCCACCCGGCGCTGCAGATCGGCATGAACGCCAACTGGTACGGAGCCTTGGGCGAGACGTTCCGCGACCGGGTCGGGCGGCTCGGCGACAACGAGGCGCTCAGCGGCATCATCGGCTCGTCGAAGGACCACCACACGGCGCCGTTCTCGCTGACCGAGGAGTTCGTCTCGGTCTATCGCATGCACCCGCTGATCCCGGATGAGTGGAAGTTCCACTCGCTGGCTTCCGGAGACCTGCTGGAGGTCGTCGACTTCACCGACATCCAGGGCCGCTACACCCGCGACTTCATGGACAAGTACGAGATGGGCGACCTCTGGTACTCCTTCGGGATGGCCAGCGCGGGAGCGGTCTGCCTGCACAACTACCCGAACGCGCTGCGCAAGCTGACCCGGGTCGACGGTCAGGTCACCGACCTGGCGACGCTCGACATCGTCCGCGACCGCGAGCGCGGGGTGCCCCGCTACAACGACTTCCGCGAAGCGCTGCGGATGCCGCGTCGCCGGACCTTCGACCAGCTGACCGCCAACCCGCAGTGGGCCAAGGAGATCGCCGAGGTCTATGGCGGCGACATCGACGCCGTCGATCTGCAGATCGGCATGTACGCGGAGAAGCCGCCGAAGGGTTTCGGGTTCTCCGACACCGCGTTCCGGATCTTCATCCTGATGGCGTCGCGACGGCTCAAGAGCGACCGCTTCTTCACCACCGACTTCCGCCCGGAGGTGTACACCCAGGTCGGGTACGACTGGGTCAACCACACCTCGATGAAGGACGTGCTGCTGCGCCACTACCCCGAGCTCCAGCCGGTGATCGGCGACGTCGACCGGGTCTTCGCGCCCTGGCCCGAGCGCGGGACGCCGAAGCCGGACGACCCGAACCCGATCGTGCGTCTCGCCGACACGGTGAAGGCCTACATGCCGTGGTAGCCACGTGACGGGCGGCGCGACGTTTCCGCGCGCCTCGGTCGTCGACGGAGTGCGGTTCACCGCGCAGGTCGGCGTGCCCCAGATGGTGCTCGGACTGTTCAAGAAGCGTGAGCTGCCGAGCAAGGTCGCGTCGTTGGCCCGCGCGGAGTCCCAGGGCTTCCACCTCGTCGAGGGACTCATCGAGCGGCTCGGTCCCGGCCCGTTCCTCATCCGGGTGGCCACGGACGAGGCCCTGCTCGTGCACGCGCCCGAGGACATCGAGTTCGTGCTCGGCGGCTCACCGGACCCGTTCGCGTCCGACCCCGAGGCCAAGCGCAAGGGAATGTCGGCCTTCCAGCCGGACGCGTTGACGATCTCGCGGGGTGAGGAGTGGCGCAACCGCCGCGCGTTCGCCGAGTCGGTCCTGGCCACGGGCCAGCCGCTGCACCCGCTCGCACCGCGCTTCCTGACCATCGTCCGCGAAGGCGTCGCGGCCCTCGCCGCGCTCGACGACATCGGGTGGCAGGACCTGAACGAGTCGTTCCAGCGCATCACGCGGCGGGTCGTGCTCGGCGACCGGGCAGCCTCCGACGTCGGGCTCTCCGAGCGGCTGGGGTCGCTGATGGCGGCCGGCAACAGCACACCGGGCCAACCGGCGAAGGGGTACGACGAGTTCCTGGCGTCGATCCAGGCGTACGTCGACGACCCCGACCCGCAGAGCCTGAGCGGCCGGTTCGCCGACGCACCGCACGACGACACGACGAACGTCGCCGGGCAGGCCATCCACTGGCTGTTCGCGATGGGCGACACCCTGCCGATGAACCTGATGCGCACACTCGCGTTGCTCGCCACGCACCCGGAGCAGCTGCACGAGGTCCGGGCCGCGATCGCCGCGATCGACATCGACGACCCGGAGCAGGTCGCGGGCCTCGACTACGTGGCCGGATGCGTCCTCGAGGCGATGCGGCTGTGGCCCACCACGCCGCTGTTCGGCCGCGTGGCCACGCAGGACGTGACCTTCCCCGGTGGCCAGGTGCTCCCCTCCGGCACCCAGGTGCTCATCTACAACGTCTTCAACCATCGCAACCGAGCGCTCGTCCCGTACGCCGACACCTTCGCACCGGGCGAGTGGGCCGGCGGCACCGCGGCGGACAGCTGGCTGTTCAACTTCTTCAGCCACGGCCCGCAGGGATGCCCCGGTGCCGGGCTGTCGGTGTTCCTCGGCCAGGCGTTCCTGACCCGGTTGCTCGCGGCCTGGACGCCGACGGTGACCGACGTTTCGCTCGGCCCCGGCGATCCGCTCCCGCACGGCTCTGGACGTCTTCGGGATGAGGATTGAGCTCTCGCACCGATGAGCCGGTCCGCGGAGGACCTCGTGGTCGGGGTGACAGGATTTGAACCTGCGGCCTCGTCGTCCCGAACGACGCGCGCTACCAAGCTGCGCCACACCCCGCTGCCCTAGGCGGGCAACCCGGGCGAGTCTATCCCAGTGAGCGTCAGCATCGTGGCCTCGGGCCGACAGGCGAACCGCACCGGCGCGAAGGGGGACGTCCCCAGGCCCGCCGACACGTGCAGCCACGACGGCTGGTGGCCTGTCGTCTGGTGCGTGTGCAGGCCCTTGGCGCGCTTGGTGTCGATGTCGCAGTTGGTGACCAGGGCGCCGTAGAACGGAACGCAGAGCTGCCCGCCGTGGGTGTGACCGGCCAGGATCAGCGGGTAGCCGAGGCGGTTCCAGCGGTTGAGCACCCGGAGGTACGGCGCGTGCGCCACGCCGATCGCGAGGTCGGCGGACGGGTCGGCCGGCTGCTCGTCGAGCTGGTCGTAGCCGAGGTGCGGGTCGTCGACGCCGACGAAGGAGAGTCGGTGGCCGCCGACCTCGAGCGCGGCATGGGTGTTGGTGAGGTCCAGCCATCCGCGCGAGGTGAACGCGCGCCGCATCGGCTCGAACGGCAGGTCGCGCTGTCGCGTGTGCCACCACTCGTTCCGGCCGCCGGCCATGCCGGTGCCGCCGAGGAGGTAGCGCACCGGACTCTTGAACACCGGCGAGAAGTAGTCGTTCGACCCGAACACGAAGACGCCCGGGAGGTCGAGGAGGTCGCCGTAGGCGTCGAGCACGGACGGCAGCGCGTCCAGGTGAGCGAGGTTGTCGCCGGTGTTGACCACGAGGTCGGGCTCGAGGTCGGCCAGGCCACGCAACCAGTGCTGCTTGGTGTGCTGCGAGGGCGTCATGTGGGCATCGGACAGGTGCAGCACTCGCAGCGGGTCAGAGCCGGGCGGAAGCACCGGGACGGTGACCTCACGCACCGTGAAGGCCCGCACCTCGTACAGCGACGCATACGCGAAACCGGCCGCGGCGGCACCCAGGGCCCAGGCGAGAGGTCGCATGGGCCCAGCCTGACAGACCGCCGGTGAGAGGATGGCGCCATGTCTGAACTGAAGGACCGACTCCGCGCCGACCTCACCACCGCCATGAAGGCGCGCGACGCCCTGCGCACCGGGACGCTGCGGATGGTGCTCACCTCCATCACGAACGCCGAGGTGGGCGGCAAGGAGGCTCGCGAGCTGTCCGACGACGACGTCATCGGCGTCCTGACGTCGGAGTCGAAGCGCCGTCGTGAGGCGGCCGAGGCGTTCGAGGCCGGCCACCGTCCGGAGCTGGCCGCCAAGGAGCGCGACGAGGCCGCGATCTTGGCCGAGTACCTCCCGGCGCAGCTCGGCGAGGAGGAGATCGGCGCCATCGTCGCCGCCGCCGTCGAGTCGACCGGATCGGCCGGCGCGGGCATGTCGGCGATGGGCGCGGTGATGGGTGTCGTGCAGCCGCAGGTGAAGGGTCGCGCGGACGGCAAGGCCGTGGCGGCCGAGGTCAAGCGTCAGCTCGGCGCCTGACCTGCACCGTCAGTCGTTCTTCTTCTTCTTTTCTCGTCGTCATCCTCGACGCGCGGCTGCCGTTGCGGCGGTGGGTCGAACGGCTCGGGGCTGAGGTACTGCTGGATCCGGCCCATCGCCTTCTTCCACATGGGGCCGGCCAGCGACGAACCACCGACCTGGGCGAAGCTCACCGGCGTGCCGCGGAGCGTGGCGCCGGCCAACGAGATGGGCACGCCCTTGGCATTCGCACCCGCGATCATCGACGCCGCCACGAGCTCGGGCGTGTAGCCCATGTACCAGACTGCTTTGTTGTCCTGCGTGGTCCCGGTCTTGGCTGCCGAGGGGATGCTGAGACCGGTGCCGTTGGAGAAGCCGAAGCCGCCGGGCCGTTGCAGACCGACGAGGATGTCGTTGATCTGCGCGGCATCATCCTTGCGCATGACCCGCTCGCACTCCTTGGTGTACTCCTTGATGACTTTGTCCTCCATGTCGACGATCGCGTCGACGGGCTGGGGCTTGCAGTACATGCCGCCGGCGGCGGGAGTGGCGTAGGCGGCCGCCATCTCCAGCGGACTCACCGAGGTGACGCCCAGGGTGAACGGCCCGACCTGGTCGGTGACGCCGGTCTTGGAGTCGAACGGCACGACGATGCCCATCGCCTCCGCAGCACGCACGGTGTTGCAGAGACCGGCGTCCCGCTCGAGCTGGGCGAAGTAGGTGTTCACCGACTGGCGCAGCCCCGTGTACATGTTCATCCGGCCGGAGGACGTCGAGTTCGACACCTTCCACGTGCTGGTGCCGCCACCCTCACAGTCGAAGTAGGTGCCGGCCGGCACCGTCAAGAACTTCGGCGACCGGTACGTCTTGCTGACCGGGATGCCCTTCTTGAGCGCGGCCGCGGTGGTGAAGAGCTTGAACGTCGAGCCGGCCTGGAAACCGCCGGAGTCGCCGAACTGCGTGGGCACCGCGTAGTTGATGAAGGACTCGCCGGCCTTCTTGTCGCGACCCATCGGCCGCGACTGCGAGACCCCGCGGACCTTACCGGTGCCGGGCTCGACCAGCGCGATCGAGCCGATCGCCTTGTCCTTGGCCCCGACGGTGCTCTTGACCGCCTTGTTGATCGCCTTCTGCATCCGGACGTCGATGCTGGACTTGATCGTGAGGCCGCCTCGTTCGAGTCGGGCGCGGCGTTCTTGCACCGTGGCGCCGAGCGCCGGCTCGGTCAGCAGGTAGCGGCGGACGTAGTCGCAGGAGAAGGCGGCCGACGACGTCACGCACCCGTTCGGGAACTGGGTGACGTCGAGGCCCAGTGGCTCGGCCATCAGGTCGGAGGCCTCGCTCTGGGAGAGCTTGTTGTTGGCTGCCATCGCGCCGAGCACGAGGTTGCGGCGCTGCAGCGCCCGCTCGGGATAGACCCGGGGATCGAACTCGACCGGGTTCTTGACCAGCCCGGCGAGCGTGGCCGACTGGAGCACGTTGAGCTTGTCCGGGCTCACCGAGAAGAAGTGCCGGGCCGCGGACTGGATCCCGTAGGCGCCGTCGCCGAAGTAGGCGATGTTGAAGTAGCGCTCGAGGATCTCCTCCTTGGTGTGGTCCTGCTCGTAGGCGATGGCGAGCTTGAGCTCGCGGATCTTGCGCGCGATCGACGGCTGCGTGGCGGCCCGGACCTGCTCCTTCGTGGTGGCCTGCTGCACGAGCGTCAGCTTGACGAGCTGCTGGGTGATCGACGAGCCACCCTGGGTCTCCCGGTCGGACGCGTTGTTCACGAGGGCGCGCATCGTGCCCTTGAGGTCGAGCGCGCCGTGCTGGTAGAAGCGGCTGTCCTCGATGGAGAGCAGCGCGTCCTTCATCTCGCCGCTGATCTTCTTCAACGGGATGTCCTGGCGGTTCTCCTGGTAGAAGTACGCCAGCAGGCTGCCGTCGGACGCGAGCAGGCGCGTGGTCTGCGCGGCGGGGGCGTCCTCGAGCGTGAGCGGCAGGCTGACGACGTCGTCACTCAGGTTGTTGACGGTGACCGCGGTGAAGGCTGCGGCCGGCGCGATCGCGGCGGCGAGGACGAGCCCGGCCAAGGCGGACAGGCGGGCCATCGCCCAGATGATCGACCCGTCGTGCTCAGGGGGAGGACCGGACTGGACGCGGCGGCGCACCGAGTCGGTCAGATCGTCCCAGGACATGCGGACCAGAGTACGTGAACGTCCCGAGTTTTCTTATTCGAACTGCTGGGACCCTCGCCATCCCCGCAGGTCAGAGATAGCCCGAAAGGACTAGGTAGAACCCCTCGGTCGTGTCTGCTCAGGAACGGCCCGAGTTCATACGTTGGACAGACGTCACTATTCGGCCAACTCGGGCCGGGTCTCGGGAAGGTGAGTGTCATGGGGTGGAACGAGAACTGGGCTGCATCTGCCGCCTGCAAGGGCAAGTCTGATGCCCTCTTCGTCAAGGGTGCGGAGCAGAATCGCGCCAAGCAGGTCTGCGGCGGGTGCTCCGTTCGCGCCGAGTGTCTCGCCGAGGCCCTCGACAACCGCATCGAGTGGGGCGTCTGGGGTGGCATGACCGAGCGTGAGCGCCGTGCGCTGCTGCGCCGTCGCCCGAACGTGGCGACCTGGCGGACCATTCTTCAGCCCGCAGCCTCCTGAGCTGACCTGGCCCCACGCGTGGGTCAGGCGTCGCCGGCCAGCAACGCGCCGATCTCGCGGAGACCGTCGAGGTCGTGGACGTCGCCGGCCAGAGCCGGCACGGACACGGTGGGCACCCGCGGATGTGCGGCCGTGAACCGCTGGGCGACGCGCGCTTCGCGCTTGGCCAACCTGGCGCGCTCGGCGTGCACCGTGAGCAGCTCTGAGGTGGCCTGCTCCTCCTCGCTGCCCGACGCGAGCTTGCGGCTGCCGACCTCCGCGTCGGCGGCGCTGATGCTCTCGATGCCGTCGAGGTGGACCCGGTTGACCACCAGCCCGGCGAGCGGCATCTTCTCGGCCGAGAGGCGCTCGACGAAGTAGGACGCCTCGCGCATCGCGTCGGTCTCCGGCGCGGCCACCACCAGGAAGGCCGTGCCGTCGTCCTGCAGGAGCGAGTAGGTGTCCTCGGCGCGCTGGCGGAAGCCACCGAAGAGGGTGTCGAGTGCGGCGATGAACGCCTGCACGTCGGTGAGGAACTGCGCGCCGAGCACCTTGTTGAGCGCGTTGGTGACGAGTCCGAACCCGGCCGAGAGCAGTCGCGCCGGCCCGCGAGCCGGCGCGACCATGAGTCGCATGAAGCGCCCGTCGAGCAGGGAGGACAGTCGCTCCGGTGCGTCGAGGAAGTCCAGTGCCGACCGCGACGGAGGCGTGTCGACGACGACGAGGTCCCACCGCTGGCGGCTGGTGTCGTCGGCCACCGATTCGGCGTGCAGCTGGCCGAGCTTCTCCATCGCCATGTACTCCTGCGTGCCCGCGAACGAGCTGGAGAGCGCGACGTAGAACGGGTTGGCGAGGATCTGCTCCGCCTTCTCCGGCGTGGAGTGCGCCTCGACGACCTCGTCGAAGGTGCGCTTCATGTCGAGCATCATCGCGTCGAGGCTGCCGCCGGCGGAGCCGTCGACCCCGTCGACCGGACGCGGGACGTTGTCGAGCTCGGTGAGGCCCATCGACTGGGCCAGGCGCCGAGCCGGGTCGATCGTCAGGACGCAGACCTGGCGCCCCTGCTCGGCCGCACGCAGCGCGAGGGCCGCGGACGTCGTGGTCTTGCCGACCCCGCCGGAGCCGCAACACACGATGATCTCGGTAGCGCGGTCGGCAAGCAGGGCGTCGATGTCGACGGCGTCGTGGCGCGCGCCGGGCGCGGCCGGGCCGGTGGCGCGCGCGGTGCGGGACTTCGCCCTCGGCGTCGTGGCGGGGCGCCCGGTCATGCCGGCTCACCCAGCAGGCCGGTCCGGAGAGTGCCGGCCAGCTCGAACAGGGCGCCTTGGTCGATGCCGTCGGGCAAGGTGGGCAGCTCGATGACGGGCTGGCCGGCCTCGGCGAGCACTGCGCGCTGGCCGTCCTGCAGCTGCTGGCGCTCGAGGTGGGCGTGCCCTTGGTCGAGCAGCGAGGGCGCGGCCTCGGTGTCGAGCGCCACGGTCTGGAGTGCGGCGGCCACCTGCTTCGAGCCGAGTGCCCCGGACGCCAGCGCTTCGCGGGATTCGTCACCGAGCAGGGACGGCTGCACGAGGTTGACGACGACGTGGCCGACGGGGAGGTTCGTCGTTCGCAGCTCCTGGATGCCGTCGAGCGTCTCCTGCACCGGCATCTCCTCGAGCACCGTGACGAGGTGGACGTGGGTGGAGGCGCCGCGCATCATCGCCATGATCGAGTCGGCCTGGCGTCGCACCGGGCCGACTCGGGCGAGGCCGGCGACCTCCTCGTTGACGTTGAGGAACCGGGCGATCCGGCCGGTGGGCGGGGCGTCCATGACGACGGCGTCGTAGGTGAACCCCTCGCCCCCCTTCGATGGGGCAGTGCGCCGCCGGGCGGCTTCGTAGACCTTGCCGGTGAGCAGGACGTCACGGACGCCCGGCGCGATCGTCGTGGCGAACTCGATGATGCCGAACCGGTCCAGCGCCTTGCCGGCGCGGCCGAGCCGGTAGTACATCTGCAGGTACTCCAGCAGGGCTGCCTCGGGCTCGATCGCGAGGGCGTAGACCTCGCCGCCGCCGAGTCCGACCGCGACCTGGCGCTCTTCGTAGGGCAAGGGCGGGACGTCGAAGAGCTGGGCGATGCCTTGGCGGCCCTCGACCTCGCACACCAGGACGCGGCGCCCGGCGTCGGCGAGCGCCATGGCGAGGGCTGCGGCCACGGTCGTCTTGCCCGTGCCGCCCTTGCCGGTGACGACGTGCAGGGGAGTCGCGTTGGCCACGGGTGAAGGGTAGCGAGTGCCTATCCCATGTCGTTCCGGCCGGGGCTACAGTCGGCCCATGACGCAATGGGAGTACTTGACGGCACCGGTGCTGGTGCACACGACGAAGCAGATCCTCGACAACTTCGGGTCCGACGGCTGGGAGCTCGTGCAGATGGTCCCGGGCATGAACCCGGAGAACCTGGTCGCCTACTTCAAGCGACCGGTCCAGTCGTGACCTCACCGGAGGCCCGCCTGGCCGAGCTGGGACTCAGCGTCCCGTCCGTGGTGCCTCCGGTCGCGGCCTACACGCCGGCCGTCCGGAGCGGATCGCACGTCTTCACCGCCGGCCAGCTGCCGATGCGCGACGGCGAGCTGCTGGCCACCGGCAAGGTCGGTGCCGGCGTCTCGGTCGAGCAGGCCACCGAGTGCGCGCAGCAGTGCGCACTCAACGCGATCGCCGCGGTCAAGTCGGTGGTCGACGACCTCGCGAACGTCACCCGGGTCGTCAAGGTCGTCGTCTTCGTGGCCAGCACACCGGACTTCACCGGCCAGCCCGGCGTCGCCAACGGGGCGAGTGAGCTGCTCGGCTCGGTGTTCGGTGACGCGGGCGTCCACGCCCGCAGTGCCGTCGGCGTCGCCGCCTTGCCGCTCGACGCACCGGTGGAAGTCGAGCTCGTGGTCGAGGTTGCTTGATGCGGATTCCCGTTCCCGACTCCCTGCGCCAGCACGTCGACCAGGTCGGTGAACCGCCCGCGCCGGTCGATGCGGCGACGATCGTGTTGCTGCGCGACGGCGCCGAGGGCATCGAGGCCTATCTGCTGCGTCGCCAGAGCACGATGGACTTCGCCGCCGGCATGTACGTGTTCCCCGGCGGCAAGGTGCACGAGTCCGACCAGGACGTCGACAGCTGGGTCGGCCCGCCGGCGTCGGCGTGGGGTGAGCGGTTCGGGTGTGACGCCGCCACGGCGCGCGGCCTCGTCGTCGCCGCCGTGCGCGAGACGTTCGAGGAGTCGGGCATCCTGCTTGCCGGGCCGGACCCCGACACCGTGGTCGATGACACGAGCTCGGCGGAGATGCAGGCAGCGCGGGTGGCGCTGGACCACGGCGAGTACGGGTTCGCCGAGTTCCTGGGCAAGCACGGGCTCCTCGTGCGCGCCGACCTCCTCGGCGCCTGGTCGCACTGGATCACCCCGACGTTCGAGCCGCGGCGCTACGACACCCGGTTCTTCGTGGCCGCCCTGCCCGAGGGCCAGGTGGTCGGAGAGCTGCCGGGGGAGGCCGACCGCGCGCACTGGGCCCCGGTCTCGAGCGTGCTCGAGGCCGTCGAGGCCGGGAAGGCGATGCTGCTCCCGCCCACGGCGATCACCTGTCGTGAGGTCGCCCGTTTCGCGGCCGCCGACATCCTCGCCGCGTCCGCTGAGCGCGAGATCGTCCCCATCGCCCCGCGCCTCGTCGAGGTCGACGGGGAGCTGTTTCTCGAGAACCCGCTGGAGGAGATGTGAGTGACGACGTCGCCACCGTGAGCGAGCGGGCGTCGACCGTGCGCGCCGACAACCCCGGCCTGATGACGCTCGAGGGCACCAACACCTGGATCCTGCGCGAGCCCGGTGCCTCGCGATCGGTGGTGGTCGACCCCGGACCGGACGACGTGGACCACCTCGATCTCGTGCACGAGGCGGCCGGCGACGTCGGCCTGATCCTGTTCACGCACCGCCACTTCGACCACACCGACGCCCTGCAAGCGTTCGCGCGGCGCACCGGCGCGCCGGCGCGGGCGACCGACCCGGCCTTCTGCGCCGATGCCGCACCGCTCGTCGACGGCGAGACGATCGAGGTCGAGGGTCTCCGGCTCGACGTGGTGGCGACGCCCGGCCACACGTCCGACTCCACCTGCTTCCGGCTGCTCGACGAGCCGACCCTGCTGAGCGGCGACACGGTGCTGGGCCGAGGCACCACCGTCGTCGCCCACCCGGACGGCGTGCTCGGCCCGTATCTCGATTCGCTCGCTCTGCTGCGCGAGCTGGTGGAGGAGGCACTGGTCGAGCGCATCCTCCCCGGCCACGGCCCGGTCATCGACCAGCCCGGTCCGGTGCTCGACTACTACCTCGAGCACCGTCAGGAGCGCCTCGACCAGGTGCAGGCTGCGATCGAGGCCGGAGCATCGACGCCGCGGGAGGTCGTCGAGGCGGTCTACCAGGACGTCGACCAGAGCCTGTGGCCCGCGGCCGAGCTGAGCGTGCGAGCCCAGCTGGACTACCTCCGCGCCCCCTGACGCCCGAGCTCGCCGTCAGCGGGCGCGGCGCTGGAGCCGTTCGAGGTCGAGGATGACGACGCTTCTGGGCTCCAGGCGCATCCAGCCGCGAGAGGCGAAGTCGGCGAGGGCCTTGTTGACGGTCTCCCGGGAGGCGCCCACGAGCTGGGCGAGCTCCTCCTGGGTGAGGTCGTGGTTGACGTGCACGCCGTCGTCGGCCTGTCGGCCGAACCGGCCGGCGAGATCGAGCAGGGCCTTGGCGACGCGGCCGGGGACGTCGGAGAACACCAGGTCGCCGACCACCTCGTTGGTGCGGCGCAGTCGCCCGGCGAGCTGGTGCAGCAGGGCGAGGGCGACGTCGGGGTGCTCGGCGAGCACGGGGCTGAGCGCGTCGTGGCCCAGGCTCATCAGCTCCACGTCGGTGACCGCGGTGGCGGTGGCCGAACGGGGGCCGGGATCGAAGAAGGACAGCTCACCGAACATCTGGCCGGGTCCGAGGATGGCGAGCAGGTTCTCGCGTCCGTCGGCCGAGGTGCGTCCGAGCTTCACCTTGCCGTCGGTGACGACGTACAGCTGGTTCCCCTCGTCGCCCTCGTTGAAGAGCACCTCACCCCGTTTCATGGCCGACGCCGTCATCGAGTTCTCCAGGGCGTGGGCCGCGTCGGCGTCGAGGCCGGAGAACAGCGGGGCCTGGCGCAGCACGTCGTCAGTCACGGGGGCATCCTTCTCTGTTGCGTCGGTCACAGTCTCGCGTACCAACCTGCAGTTTTCCACACCGTCCGCCGCTCGGGCGGCGGGAACGGCCGGGCACGTACGCTGGATGTCGTGCCGCGCGATGCCGGGCGGGAGCCGCCCGCCGAGACCCGATCAGCCAAGCCCCCCACCACGCTCGTCCGCCGAGCGCGCAAGATGCATCGCGTCCTCGCCGACACCTATCCCGATGCGGGCTGCGAGCTCGACTTCGAGAACCCGTTCCAGCTGCTCGTCGCCACCGTCCTGTCGGCCCAGACCACCGACCGGCGGGTCAACGCGGTCACCCCGGGGCTGTTCGCCCGCTACCCCGACGCCGCGGCGCTCGCGGCGGCCGCCCGAGCCGACGTGGAGGAGATCGTCCGGACGACCGGGTTCTTCCGCGCCAAGACCAACAGCCTGCTGCGGATGTCGGCCGCGATCGTGGAGAACTTCGGCGGCGACGTGCCGGGCCGGCTGAGTGACCTGGTGAGCCTCCCCGGCGTCGGGCGCAAGACCGCCAACGTCGTGCTCGGCAACGCCTTCGACGTGCCGGGCCTCACGGTCGACACGCACTTCGCCCGCCTCGTCCGCCGGTTCGAGTGGGTCGATGACACGACGGCCAAGGATGCCGTGCGCACCGAGCACGCCGTGGGAGCCCTGTTTCCCCGGCGCGACTGGACGATGCTCAGCCACCACCTCATCTGGCACGGCCGCCGGCGGTGCCATGCCCGCAAGCCGGCGTGCGGCGCCTGCCCGCTGGCGCACTGGTGTCCTGCGTACGGAACGGGCCCGACCGATCCGGATCTGGCGGCGGCCCTCGTCACCACCCAGGGGCGTGCATGACGCCACGCGTCCATGTCGGCGCCGTCTTCGCGCTGCTCGCGCTGCTCGCCGGATGCGCGTCCGCCGAACCGGCGAAGCCCACCTTCGGCGGCGGGTCCGAGCCGCCGGGCGCGTCGGCCGAGCAGCTCGCGGCCCTCAAGGCCGACGCGAGGATCGAGGACTGTCCCACGTCGGACGGCACGGCATCGGGCGATGCTGCCCTCCCCGACCTCGAGCTCGGCTGCCTCGGCGGCGGTCGGTCGGTACGCCTGTCCGGCCTGACCGGCACGCCGGCCGTCATCAACCTCTGGGCGAGCTGGTGCCGCGAATGCCGCGTGGAGCTGCCACTGCTCGCCCGGGCGCACCGCGAGTACGGCGATCGCGTGCGATTCATCGGCATCGACATCGTCGATGCGGCTCCGGAAGCGGCGCTGCGCCTGGCCAAGCGGGCCGGCGTCACCTACCCGCAGCTCGTCGACCGGTCCGGTCAGACGCGCGCCTCGATGGGCTACCGCGGCCTGCCGCAGACCGTGTTCGTGGACGACCAAGGAAGAATGGTGTTCACGGAGCGCACGCCGTTCCGCTCGTACGCCGACGTGACGGCGGCGATCCGCGAACACCTGGGAGTCACGTCGTGAAGGACGAGGGGTCGGGCGCCACGCTTCCGGACTGGCTGAAGCCGCTGGAAGAGCTCGCCGCGTCGGTGGAGGCCGAGCAGCTCGCCCCGCGCGTTCCCGCATCCGCCGCCCCAGGCTCGTCCGGCCGCCGTGCTCATCTGCTTCGCCGACGGCGACCACGGGCCGGAGCTCCTGCTCACCGAGCGCGCCACCACGCTGCGCAACCATGCCGGCCAGATCTCGTTCCCCGGCGGCGCCTCCGATCCGGGGGACACCGACGCCGTCTTCACCGCGCTGCGGGAGGCCGAGGAGGAGGTCGGCCTCGACCCGGCCGACGTGCTCGTCTTCGGCATCTTGCCGACGCTCTGGCTGCCGCCGAGCAACTTCGCGGTCACGCCGGTGCTCGGCTACTGGAACAACCCACGCACGTTGGAGGTGGTCGACGCGACCGAGGTGGGCGGCATCTTGCACCACCCGATCCACCTGCTGATCGAACCCACCAACCGGTTCACCGTCGAGCACCCCACCGGGTGGCGCGGACCGGCCTTCGAGGTCGGATCGGACGTGCCGCTGTGGGGGTTCACGGCCGGCGTCATCGCCCGGCTGTTCGAGCAGCTGGGCTGGGAAAAGCCCTGGGACGACACCGTCACACGACCGCTGCCGGAGCTCCTGTGAACTCACTCGACATCGTCTTGCTGATCATCTTGTTCTCGTACGCCGTGTCGGGCTACGTGCAGGGCTTCGTCGTCAACCTGGTCGCGACGATCGGGCTGCTCGCCGGGGGATTGCTCGCCATCGCGGTCGTGCCCCGCCTGCTGTCCGGCGGCCAGCCCACCCTGGGCACGTCGTTGCTGGCTCTCGGCCTGGTCATCGGTGCGGCGGCGATCGGACAGGCGATCGGCACCTACGTCGGCACCGACCTGCGCAGCAGCCTCATCTGGCGGCCGTTGCGGTGGGTCGATGCCGTGGGCGGTGCCGCCCTCAGCATGGTCGCGGTGCTGGTGGCCGCCTGGGCGCTCGGCTACTCGGTGAGTGGCACCTCGATCCCGTACCTGTCCACGGCCGCGCGTGGCTCCACGATCCTGGACCGCGTCGACACCGTGATGCCGGCCCGCGCCGCCGAGACGCTGCGCGCGTTCAACAAGACCCTGGACGCCAACCTGTTCCCGCGGTACATCGACCCGTTCGAGGACGAGCGCATCTCCGCCGTCGACCCGCCCGACGACGCCACGCTGCAGCAGGCCGGCGTCCGGCAGGCGGCCGAGAGCGTCGTGAAGGTCATCGGGGTCGCCTCCTGTGCCCGTGGCGTCGAGGGCTCGGGCTTCGTCTACGCGCCCGGCCGGGTGATGACGAACGCGCACGTCGTGGCCGGCGTCGACGAGCCGTTCATCGACGTCAACGGCCGCCGCACCCAGGCGAGGGTGGTGCTGTTCAACCCGCGGCTGGACGTCGCCGTGCTGGCCACCGGCAACCTCGGCCTGAACCCCCTCGACTTCGCGAACACCGGCAAGGCCGGTGACGACGCGGCGATCCTCGGCTATCCGGAGAACGGTCCGTTCGACGCGCGCGCGGCCCGCATCCGCGGCGAGCTGACGCTTCGCAGTCCCGACATCTACGACCGAGGAGAACACGTGCGCAAGACGTTCTCCGTCCGTGGGCTCGTGCGGTCCGGCAACTCCGGCGGGCCGTTGGTGTCCCGCGGAGGTGACGTGCTCGGCGTCATCTTCGCCGCGTCCGTCACCGACAGCTCCACCGGCTACGCGCTCACCAGCGCCCAGGTGGCCAACGCCGCGCAACGCGGTGCGTCGGCCAGCGCCCGGGTCGACACCGGCGGGTGCGCGTGAACGCGATCCGCTCCGGGCTCGCGGTCCTGAGCTGGGTGGTCGCCGTCGTCGCGGCCATCGTCACCGTCCCGACGTTCTGGTTTGCCACGAACGTCGCCGACGAGGACGGGTACGTCGACTTCACCCGCCCGTTCGTCGCCGACGTCGAGCTGCGCAACGCGCTCGTGGCGCAGATCACCGACGACGTCGCGCGGATCGGCGGACTGCCGCCCGTCGCCAAGCCGGCCATCGAGGTGGCGCTGCGGAACGCGGTGCGGGAGAGCGCCAAGGAGCCCGGTTTCGCCAAGGCCTGGGCGGAGTCGCAGCGCCGCACCCATCGGCTGACCTTCGGGCCCGACGCGAAGACCGATCGACTGACGGTCGACATCGGCCCGGTCGCGGTCTTCGTCGTCACGCAGGTGACGCGCAACCTGCCCGTGCGCGTGAACGTCCCGGACACGTTGCGTGTCCCGATCTACGACGCCCCCGACCGCGAGGTCCTCGACCAGGTCGCGAAGACCACCGACCGGTCGCGCACCGGACTGCTCGTGGTGGGGCTGGCCTCGCTGCTGAGCCTGGTGTTCGCCCGACGCCGGGTCAACGCGCTGCTGGGGCTCGGTGCGGGAGCCGTCATCACCGGTGGGCTGCTGCTGGCCGGCACGCGCGTGGCACTGCCGGAGGTGCTCGACCGCACCCCGGCGCGCACGCCGTTCGCGCGCGAGATGCGCGACCTGCTCGTCGATCGAGCGTCCGACTCCCTCAACGAGTGGCTGCTCGGCATTCTCGTGGTCGGCGGGGTCCTGCTGGTGATCAGCGCGCTGGGTCGTGCCCTCCCCGGCCGCTAGGCGACCGGCCGCACGTCGCCCTTGAGCGCTGCGGGGATCTCCTTGGCCGTGGCGATGGTCTTCTCCGGAGCCTTGATCTTCTTCACCAGCCACACACCGATGGCGATCAGGAGCATGGCGAGGATCAGGTAGGCGCCGGACACGATCAAGAAGGCCCACGCCGGGTCGAGGCCGGCCATCACCAGGAAGTACGCGCCCGCGATCGACAGCAGGACCGTGATGAGCAGCCCGAAGAACCCGGCGACGACGAACATCGCCGCGCCGACGCCGCCGGCCTTGGCGCTGAACCTGAGCTCGCTCTTGGCCAGCGCGATCTCGGAGTGGACCAGGGCCGAGATGTCGCGGCTGGCCGAGGCGACCAGGCGGCCGATGGTGGGGTCGTCGGCGGGCAGATCGGTCTGGGTCTTCTCGGCGGTGCTCATGATCCCGAGCCTAGCGGCGGTCCGCGGCAGGCGCGCCCCTCAGTCCTCGTCCTTCGCCGTCTTCATGCCTTCGGAGATCAGGTCCATGACGCTGGAGTCGGCGAGCGTCGTCGCGTCGCCGACCTCACGGTCCTCGGCGACGTCACGCAGCAGCCGCCGCATGATCTTGCCGGACCGCGTCTTGGGCAGCTCCGACACCACCAGGATCTGGCGGGGCTTGGCGATGGCGCCGATCTGCGTGCCCACGTGGTCGCGCAGCTCGCTGAGCACGGAGTCATCTGCCTTCTGCCCGTCGACCAACGCCGATTCCCGCAAGATGACGAAGGCGACCGGGGCCTGGCCCTTGGTCTCATCACTCGCGCCGACGACCGCGGCCTCGGCCACCTTCGGGTGGGAGACCAGGGCCGATTCGATCTCGGTGGTCGACAGCCGGTGCCCGGAGACGTTCATGACGTCATCGACGCGGCCGAGCAGCCAGATGTCGCCGTCCTCGTCCTTCTTGGCGCCGTCGCCGGCGAAGTAGACGTCCGGCCAGCGGGACCAGTAGGTCTCCTTGTACCGCTCGTCGTCGCCCCAGATGGTGCGCAGCATCGCCGGCCACGGCTCGGTGAGGACGAGGTAGCCGCCCTCGCCGTTGCCGACCGGTTGACCGTCGTCGTCGACGACGTCGGCGCTGATGCCCGGCACCGGCGTCATGGCCGAGCCCGGCTTGCCCGACGTGACACCCGGCAGGGGGCTGATCATGTGCGCGCCGGTCTCGGTCTGCCACCAGGTGTCGACGATCGGCGTGCGGTTGCCGCCGATGTTCTCGCGGTACCAGATGTAGGCCTCGGGGTTGATGGACTCGCCGACCGAGCCGAGGATGCGCAGGCTGGAGAGGTCGAACTTCGCCGGGATCTCCTCGCCCCACTTCATGAACGTGCGGATGGCCGTGGGCGCGGTGTAGAACTTCGTGACGCCGTGGTCCTGGATGATCTCCCACCACCGACCCTTGTGCGGCGTGTCCGGGGTGCCCTCGTAGAGCACCTGCGTCACGCCGCACGCCAGCGGCCCGTAGACGATGTAGGAGTGGCCGGTGACCCAGCCGACGTCGGCGGTGCACCAGAAGACGTCGTCCGGCTTGTGGTCGAAGACCCCCCAGAACGTGTAGGCGCACTGCGCGAGGTAGCCGCCGGTCGTGTGCAGGATGCCCTTGGGCTTGCCGGTGGTGCCCGACGTGTACATGACGTAGAGCGGGTGCTCGCTGTCGAAGGCCTCCGGCTCGTGCTCGGTGGAGGCCTGCTCGACCGCCTCGTGCCACCACACGTCGCGGTCCTCGGTCCAGTCGACCTCCTGGCCCGTACGCCGCACGACCAGGACGTGCCTCACGCCGTCGGTCTTGCTGACGGCCTCGTCGACGGCGGGCTTGAGCGCGGACGGTTCGCCGCGGCGGTAGCCGCCGTCCGCGGTGATGATGACCTTGGCGTCGCAGTCCTCGACCCGGCTGGCCAGCGCGTCGGAGGAGAAGCCGCCGAAGACGACCGTGTGCGGGGCGCCGAGCCTGGCGCAGGCCAGCATGGCGACGATCGTCTCGGGAATCATCGGCATGTAGATCGCGACCCGGTCACCTGCCTCGACGCCGAGCTCGGTGAGGGCGTTGGCGGCCTGGCTGACCTCGTCCTTGAGCTGGCTGTAGGTGAGGTCGCGGGTGTCACCCTCGGGCTCGCCCACGAAGTGGAAGGCCACCCGGTCGCCGTTGCCGGCCTCGACGTGACGATCGACGCAGTTGTACGCAGCGTTGAGCCGACCACCCACGTACCACTTCGCGAACGGGGGGTTGGACCAGTCCAGGACCTCCTCGAACGGCGTGGCCCAGCTGAGGCGCTCGGCCTGCTTCGCCCAGAAGCCGAGCCGGTCGGCTTCGGCCTCCTGGTACGCGTCGGCGGTCAGGTTCGCGCTCGCGGCCAGATCGGCCGGCGGGTCGAAGTGGCGGTCCTCGTGCGACAGGTTGCTGATCGCTTGGCTGCTCACGATGTCTCCTTGTCGGGTCTTTTCTGCATTGTTGCTCGCCGGGTGGCCGACGTCATCCCGAATGCGGCGGGCAGGGATGCCCACCATTCGACCGTAGGGACCGACGACCGGCGTGGCCAGACTGCGACGAGGGCGGTGCGACGGCCCTCGGCCGAACGTCGGCGTGTGGCAGGCGGGCCGCGACGAACGGTCACTATGGCGCGACGAACGGTGGCCGACTGCCGGTGATCAGTCTCATCGGAGCGCCACGGTGAGCTCGACCGCCTTCTCGGTGCGGTGCGCGAACAGGCGGCGCGAGGGACGCTCGCGGTCCGGGGGCGGCGGCACGGCGATCTCGGCGTCCCGCGGACGGGAGGCCAGGAGCGCCTGAACCGTGCGATGCGCACCCGCCTCGATGTTCAGGCTGGTCCACTGCAGGAGGTCGGAGGGGATGCCCCACACCCGGGAGAACCGCTCCACGACCAGACCGATCCGGTTGTGGTAGTTGAACCGGGGGTTGCACTCGATGACGATCATGCGCTGCCCGCTGGGGAGGGCGAGCCCCTTCCCGTCCCAGGCGGCGGCCGGGCCGATGATGAGATCGATGGCCGCGACCCCCGCGTATCCGTCCGAGCTCATGGCCCGGGCCAGGCGCGCGACGTGCGACAGGGCGACGGCGCTGTCGTCGTCGTCGAGGCTCATGTCGCTCCGGGACCCGAGGAAGATGCCATCGGCGTCCACCACCTGCTCGCACGTGGCCAGCAGCTCCGGCGCCTCGTGCGGGCCCATCATGAATGACACCGAATGGGTGCTGTCCCACGGCAGCCAGCACTCGATGACGACGTCCACCGGGCGCGAGTGGTGGACGTGCTCGGCCCACAACGACTGGATGGCCATCTCGGCGCCGTCGCGACCCGGCTCGAGGCGGGCGTTGGCGAAGCCGCCGGAGCCGGGAAGCTTGACCACGGCCGGGCCGGACCACTCGGCGTCGAAGCGCTTGAGGAGCGCGATGACCTCTCCGACATCGGCCACGACACCCTCGATGCCCGGTGGCACGGAGTCGTCGCCGAGGATCTCACGGCAGCGAGGACGGAACTGCGTCTTGCTGCCCCACGCCGCCCAGAGCTCGGGGGAGACGGCCCAGAACCGCTCGCCGAGCTCGGCGCGGACCTGCTCGATCTCCGCAGCACACTCATCCAGCGGTTCGTGGAGGTAGCCCTCGTGGACGAGGGGGTGGGGAGCCGACGAGTACCGGCGGATCTCCGGCCCCAGCACTCCCAGGCGGGGGCGAAACGTCGACGTCGGCTCGCGGCCGCCCAGCAGGGACAGCCAGCGGTCGAGCCGATCGGTACGGAACGGGTCGTCCGGCCGCCGAGCCAGGAGGGTTCGGGAGGCGAACGCCGCGCACGCGAAGTCGTGCTCGGCGTCGTGGTCGCAGGCGATGACCGAGAAGTCGTCGATGATCTTGCCGTACAGCTCGGACGGGGTTTGATCGGCCGCGAACGTCACGACGCGATCCAGCCCTCGTCGGGCAGGTAGCGACGCCCACCGATGACCAGCTCACGCGGACCCTCGCCGAACCTCGGTGAGTAGTCCGATCCGTCGATGACGTCGTTGAGGATGCGGGCCTGGGCGCGTTCCCAGAGCTCGCCGAGGCGCCGGTCCTGCTCCGCGCCGAACCGGTGCGGCCCACCCGGACGGGGCGTGAGCTCCCCGAAGACCACGTCGCCGGCGTCGTCGAGGAAGTCGATGCGCACGAACGGCCGCGGGAGGTGGGCGGACAGGTGCCGGCCGATCTCGACGGTCCGCTCGAAGATCTCCGGCAGGCCGATGTCGTCGTCGTGCAGGCGGTGGCGCGGGCCGGGACTCCCGTCCGGGAGAAATCGGCGGACCCGCGTGCCGCTGCGGTCGCCATGGCTCGAGGCGCGGCGCACGTTCACCATGCCGACCTCGCCGTAGAACGCGAAGACGCGGACCTCGGTCGGCAGCGCGTCGTCGCGACCGGCTCCGATGAGCTCCTGGCCGAAGAACGGGCCGCCGACCCGACCGGCGTCCAGCAGCTCGGTGAGCTGCCGGACGATCCAGTCCGGTTCGACCGGCTCGGGACGTGTGACCACGAACCAGCGGCCGTCGATGCGCTGCAACGGGACGACTCCCCGGCTGGAGGCGCCGGTGTGGCTCTTGAGCACGATCTGGTCCGGCAGGTCGTCCCACGGGATGTCCGCCGGTGTGTCCCAGAGCCCGAGCAGATCGGGGATCCGGACACCGTGCGACTGGGCGAAGGAGTACGACCGGAGCTTGCGGGCGATCTGGTTGGATCGGCCGGGATAGTTTCGTGCGCCCAGATGGGCGTTGATCCGCCGCTCGGCGTAGACGTAGGCGGCGAAGGACGGCGCGTCGTCCTCGCTGGTCCGCAGCTCGGCCAGCTCCCGCTCGGCGCGGGCCAGCTGGCGGGTGAGCTCGCGGATCTTCGCGTCGCGCCAGGCGACGCCGGGCAGCCGGCGAGCTTGCGTCCGCGCCCACGTCCGGACGTCACTGATCGGCATCGTCGGATGCTATCGCGGCGCGTCCGGGACCAGGCCCGAGAACCAGGTCGCGGACTCGCGCCGGAACGCCTCCGGGGACAAGGATGCGGCGCCAGCGGGAACGCTGCCGATGACCCGGCACCCGGTGAGCCGGGGGAGGTCGGCGTGGTTGCTGTGTGCCTCGAGCGACGGGTTCGGATCGGCCGAACCGATCACCAGCACCGGGTCGAGGCCGGCAGCGCGGAGCCGGTCGACGGTGAGCCCGGTGTGGTTCAGGGTGCCGAGCGTCTCGCGGGTCGACGACCACGACTTCGGCACCGAGTCTGGAGCGCGAGGTCGATGATCGTCCCGCCGGCCAGGTCGAGCCGCACCAGGATGCCGCCCGCACCCTCGACGAGCACGACGTCGTGCTCGAGGGTCTCGATGGCCTCGACGTGCTCGTCGACGGTCGGCAGGGCGCAACCCTCGAGGCGGGCGGCGGTCTCGGGGGCCAGGGCGGGTCCGAGGCGGGCGAGCTCGGTGGCGGTGGCGGCGCCGCAGAGGCGGTCGATCTCGGCGGCGTCACCCGGTTCGTCCGGCTGCACGCCGGTCTGCACGGGCTTGACCGCGACGGCGTCGATGCCCGCCGCACGGAACGCCGCCGCAAGGGCGGCCGTGACGATCGTCTTGCCCACACCGGTGTCGGTGCCGGTGACGACGATGAAGCGCGTCACGGCCCTGGACTTCGCCGCCCGTGACCCGCAACCCCGGCCGGGCCGGCCACGGCCTGCAGCACCTTGCAGGCGTGCGCGACCGCGTCGTCGTCGAGTCGGGCCGAGGCGGTGACACGCAACCGGCTGATGCCGTCGGGAACCGACGGCGGTCGGAAGCAGCCCACCCGCAGGCCCTCGGCGGCGCACGCGGCCTGCGCGGCGAGCGCCTCTTCCGGCCCGCCCATCGGGACGGACAGCACGGCGCCGGCCGGCCGCTCGACCGCGACGGCCTCGGCGAGTGCGGCCGCGGTGCGGTTCACCCGCTCCACGCGTCCCGGCTCGTCGGCGACGACGGCCAGGGCCTCGCGCGCAGCGGCGGCGGCGGCGGGGGTGAGGCCGGTGTCGTAGATGAAGGGCCGGGCGCGGTTCACGAGGTGGTCCACGACCTCCGTCGATCCGAGCACGGCGCCGCCCTGGCTCCCGAGGGCCTTGGACAAGGTGATGGTGACGACGACGTCCGGTCGATCGGACAGTCCCGCAGCGTGGGTGAGCCCGCGCCCGCCGTCGCCGGCGACGCCGAGGCCGTGCGCCTCGTCGACGAGCAGCACCGCGTCGTGCCGGCTGCAGGCCGCGGCGAGCTCGGGCAGCGGCGCCCGGTCGCCGAGCACCGAGAAGATCGACTCGGTGAGCACGAGCGCGCGCGGCTCGTGCCGCTCACCCAACGCCCGCTCGACCTCCGCGACGTCGCCGTGCGGGGTGATGACCACCCGGGCCCGGGAGAGCCGGCAGGCGTCGACGAGCGAGGCGTGGACGTGGGCGTCGGAGACGATGAGCGTGTCCGCGTCGGTGAGCGCCGTGACCGCCGAGAGGTTCGCGTGGTAGCCGGTGGAGTGGACCAGGGCCGCCGGTGCCCCGATCCAGGCCGCGAGTGCCGACTCGATCTCCTCATGGACGGCGAGGGTGCCGGTGACCAGGCGAGATGCACCGGCACCGGCACCCCAGCGCCGGGCACCCTCGGCCGCGGCGGCGACGACGCGTGGATGCCGCGCGAGCCCGAGGTAGTCGTTGCCGGCGAGGTCGACGAGGTCGTCGTCGGGTCCGCGCGGGACGAGGGCACGGTGCAGTCCGGCGTCGCGGCGGGCCTGCGCCTCCCGGGCGAGCCAGGTCTGGAAGCTCATCGACATGCGAGCGCTCCCGCCACGACGGCCTCGGTCATGCGGGCGACGTCGTCGTCGGTGCTGATGTAGGGCGGCATGACGTAGATGAGGTCGCGGAACGGCCGCAGCCAGACGCCGAGGTCTGCGGCGGCTCGGGCGGCGACCTGGACGTCGACCGGGCGGTCGAGCTGCACGACCCCGACGGCACCGAGAGTCCGGACGTCGACGACGTGGTCCAGGTCAAGGGCGGGCTTGAGCCCGGCCGCCAGGCCCGCGCCGATGCCGGCGACCGTGCCGGCGACATCCATCTCGCCGAGAAGGTCGAGACTCGCGCCCGCGACGGCGCAGGCGAGCGGGTTCGCCATGAACGTCGGTCCGTGCATCAGCGCCCCGGCCGCACTGGCCTCGACGCCGTCGACGACGTCCGACGTGCAGAGTGTGGCGCCGAGCGTCAGGTAGCCGCCGGACAGGGCCTTGCCCACGCACATCACGTCCGGCACGACGCCGGCCCGCTCGGCGGCGAAGAACGTGCCCGTGCGCCCGAACCCGGTCGCGATCTCGTCGAGGATCAGCAGCCAGCCGTGGGTGTCGGCCTGCGCGCGGAGCCAGCGGACGACCGCCGGTGGGTAGGCGTGCATGCCACCGGCGCCCTGCAGGACCGGCTCGACGATGACGGCTGCGATGTCGTCGGCGACCTCGTCGATGACGACCTCGGCCTCCGAGCGCCAGGAGTCCCAGTCGGCGCTCAGTCCCGCGGGCGGGCGCGGAAGGAAGCTCGCCGCGGGCAACGCGGTCGAGAACATCTCGTGCATCCCGCCGACCGGGTCGCTGACGCTCATCGCCCCGAACGTGTCGCCGTGGTAGCCGCCGCGGATGGTGAGCATCCGGGTGCGATGCGGCTGGCCGCGGCCGCGCTGGTACTGCAGCGCCATCTTGAGCGCCACCTCCACCGACACCGACCCGGAGTCGGCGAGGAAGACGTGGTCGAGGCCGTCCGGCGTCATCTCGACGAGGCGCCGGACCAGTTCCACCCCCGGCTCGTGGGTCAGGCCGCCGAACATCACGTGCGCCATCGACGACAGCTGGGTGCGCAGCGCGTCGTCGAGGCGGGGGTGACGGTAGCCATGCACCGCGGCCCACCAGGACGACATCCCGTCGAGCAGCGCGCGCCCGTCGGCCAGGTGCAGGGTCGTGCCGGCGGCGGATGCGACGACGTGCGGCCGGTGCGGATCGTTCATCGGCGCGTAGGGGTGCCAGACGTGCCGGGCATCCAGGTCGGTGATGCGCACCGGTTCACTCCCCTTTGCCGCCCACGGCCCGGCACCCGCGCCGGGTGCCACTTGAACGGTGTTCAGGCTAGGATCGCAGCCGTTCCGGTGTCAACGAGGAGAGGCCCATGCCTGACGTCCTGCAGACCGCCCGTACCCAGGTGCTCGACGAGGGGCGCGGACTCGACCGCGACCAGCTGGTGGAGGTGCTGCGGCTGCCCGACGAGGACATCCCGGCCCTGCTCGAGCTCGCCCACGAGGTGCGGCTGGCGTGGTGCGGGCCGGAGGTCGAGGTCGAGGGCATCGTGTCGCTCAAGACCGGCGGTTGCCCCGAGGACTGTCACTTCTGCAGCCAGTCCGGGATGTTCGACTCCCCGGTGCGGTCGGTGTGGTTGAACATCCCCGAGCTCGTGCAAGCGGCGAAGGAGACCGCACAGACCGGTGCCAGCGAGTTCTGCATCGTCGCGGCCGTGCGCGGTCCCGACCAGCGCCTGATGGACCAGGTCCGCAAGGGCATCGAGGCCATCCAGGCCGAGGTCGACATCAACATCGCCTGCTCGCTCGGGATGCTCACGCAGGAGCAGGTGGACGAGTTCGTCGAGATGGGTGTGCATCGCTACAACCACAACCTGGAGGCGGCGCGGTCGTACTTCCCGCAGGTCGTCACCACGCACTCGTACGAGGAGCGTTGGGACACCTGCCAGATGGTGCGTGCCGCCGGCATGGAGCTGTGCTGCGGCGGGCTCATCGGCATGGGCGAGACGCTGGAGCAGCGCGCCGAGCTGGCGGCCGAGCTGGCCGAGCTCGACCCGCACGAAGTGCCGCTCAACTTCCTCAACCCGCGTCCCGGCACCCCGTTCGGCGACCAGGAGGTCATGAGCTCGGCCGACGCCCTGCGGGCCATCGGCGCGTTCCGGCTCGCGATGCCGCGCACGATCCTGCGCTACGCCGGTGGCCGTGAGCTGACCCTCGGCGACCTCGGGACCCGCGACGGACTGCTCGGCGGCATCAACGCCGTCATCGTCGGCAACTACCTGACCACCCTCGGCCGCGAGGCGGACGAGGACCTCGCCCTGCTCACCGAGCTCGGCATGCCGATCCGCGAGCTGTCCAAGACGTTGTGACCTACTGCGGGCACTGCGGCCTCGACCGGCCGGAGGTCGGTGCGACGGCCGGGCACGACCGTTGCGACGAGCGCCTGCAGATGGAGCCGCCGCGGTTCTGCGTCGAGTGTCGGCGTCGCATGGTCGTCCAGGTCGTTCCGCGCGGCTGGTCCGCGCGCTGCGTCGAGCACGGCGTCATCACCGGCTGAACCACCACGAGCGGCGCAGATCGGCTGACGTGAGACCGGTGTCTCGCCGAGCTGCGCCCACTCGCGGTGGCTCGTGCGCCCTCAGTTGACGCTGACGGCGCTCCAGGCCGCGGCGACGCCGTTGTGCTGGGCACTGCCCTGGCCGTAGAGGTCGCGGGCGGCATTCAGCGTGGCGGTGCGTGCACCGGCATAGTTCGTGCTCGACGTCATGTAGACGGTGAGCGCGCGGTACCAGATCGCCGCAGCGGCCGGGCGTCCGATGCCGGTGATGGTCGAGCCGTTGCACGTCGTGGACGTGTGCTGGACCCCGCCGAACGTCTTCGACCCCGAGCCCTCGGCCAGCAGGTAGAAGAAGTGATTCCCGATGCCCGAGGAGTAGTGCACGTCGGCGGTGCCGGCGGCAGCGGAGTAGCAGTTCAGCGAGTTGCCGTCGGAGGACGGGTTGTCCATCCGGCGGAACCCGCGGTGGTCGGCGAGGTCGAACTCCTCGCCGATGAGGTAGTCGCCCGGGTCGTTCGCGTTGCCCGCGAAGAACTCCACCATCGAGCCGAAGATGTCGCTGGTTGCCTCGTTGAGCCCACCGGACTCACCGGAGTACGTCAGGTTCGCGGTGTTCTCCGTGACACCGTGCGTCATCTCGTGGCCGGCCACGTCGAGCGAGACCAACGGACCGAACGTGGTGCCGTTGCCGTCGCCGTACGTCATCTTGGTGCCGTCCCAGAAGGCGTTGACGTAGTTGTTGCCGTAGTGGACGCGGTTGAACGAGCCCTGGCCGTTGCCGAAGATCCCCTGGCGGCCGTACGTGTCCTTGAAGTAGTCCCACGTGGTGTCGGTGCCGTACTGGGCGTCGACGGCGGCCGACTCGCGACTGCTGGTCGCGCCGTTGCCGAAATGGGTGTCCGGGCTGGTGAACAGCGTGCCGTTCTGGCAACCCATGCCGAAGACCGAGCACAGCGCGGAGTCGGTGCGGTTGTTCATGTCGGTCGTGTAGGTGTTGCCGCGCGTCGGGTCCTTCATCTGGAACACGCCGCCGGACGGGGTGAGGCGCAACGGCACGGTGCCGCCGTAGAGCGAGTCGCCGTCGCCGTCGACGGTCTGGATGCGCTCCTCCGAACGGATCACGGCGCCGGTCTGGGCATCGACGTACGTCTGGAGCCGGCTCGGGGTGCCGTCCTCCTGGCGCCCACCGGTCGTGACGAGCCAGGCAAGCCGTGGCGAGGCGTCGTGGGCGTCGACGACGAGCTTCGGTTTCGACGACCGGTCGACGCTGCCCTTCGTACTCCGCGCCGCCGCGGCGGCCGTCACGGCCGGCTCGGTGTCGACGTCGATCTCCTCGTCGAGCGTCTGCGAGGAGCTGAAGGCGCCGTCGCCGGCGCGGTGGACCACGAGATCGCCACCGATCACGCGGAGCCCTTGGTAGCTGCGGCGCATGCGGACATGCGTCGCTCCGGTGGAGTCGGCCAACGCGTCGGTGACCGTCAGCTTCTGCCGGCTGTCCACCTTCGTGCGCCGGTCGTTCCGCTTCGC
Source organism: uncultured Actinomycetota bacterium (assembly GCA_963695295.1). Lineage (GTDB taxonomy): Bacteria > Actinomycetota > Actinomycetes > Propionibacteriales > Nocardioidaceae > Aeromicrobium. The sequence continues at coordinate 1,601,642 of OY968771.1, forward strand.
CGCCGCCACCGCGGCGTCCGCCTGCGGGCCGGACTCAGAGATCTGGCGCGTGGACGTGACCCGGTCGTCCGGAGCCGCCGAGGCTGCCTGGAATCCGGTCGCGATCGTCGCTGCTGTCGCGATGATCGCGGACAGTACCCACCCTTGGTTTCTGGGCATCGTGATGTTCCCCCTTGATGGTGCGTCACCATCGAGACCCCCCCGAGGCATCCGCGTGGGCAGCCTAAGGCAGCGGGTCCGCGCTGACTACCTCTGCAGGTCGACGCCCTCCGGCGTGTGCAGGCGCACCATCGTGCGGGAGACGTCGGCCGGCACCCGGTGGCGGGTCGCGAGCGAGACGGCGACCATCAGGGCGAAGCCCAGTGGCACGGACCAGGCGGCCGGCTGCCGGGCCAGCAGGCCGAGCCATCCCTCCGGCTGCACCCAGATCGTGATGACCGGCGCGACACCCGCCGCCAGCCCGCCGCCGATCAAGCCGGCGATCGCCCCCGGCGCCGTGAGGCCGCGCCACCAGATGCCCAGCACCAGCAGGGGGCAGAACGTGGACGCGGCGAGGGCGAACGCGAACGTCACCGAGTTCGCCACCGAGATGCGCTCGGCCGACAGCGCCAGCGTCAGCGGCACGATCACGCCGACCAGGGCGGCGACACGGACCGCGGTGATCGTCGTCAGGATCCCGCGGTGGCTCAGCGCTTGACCGATGACGCCGGCCATCGCCATCGTCAGGCCGGACGACGTGGAGAGGAAGGCGGCGAACGCCCCCGCCGTGAGCAGGGCGCCCAGCACCTCGCCGAGGCTGCCGCCCAGGATGCGAGCCGGCAGCTCCAGCACGACCGCGTCGGCGTGGCCGGTCGCGACCAGGTCGATCGCGTAGACGCGGCCGAGGACGCCGTAGACGGTCGGCAGGAGGTAGAAGACGCCGAGGAGGGCGAGGACGATGAGCGTGGTCTGGCGGGCCGCCCGCCCGTCCGGGTTGGTGTAGAACCGCACGACGACGTGCGGCAGGCCCATCGTGCCGAGGAACGTCGCGAGCATCACCGAGTAGATGCGGTACATGCTCTCGGCGTCGGGCTCGGCGAACGGCAGGAGCCATTCGGTCGGCGCCACCGGGGCGGGCTGGCCGTCGTTCGTCCAGGCGTGCAGCAGGAAGAACACCGGCACCAGCAGGGCGGTCAGCTTGAGCCAGTACTGGAACGCCTGCACGAAGGTGATGCTGCGCATGCCGCCGGAGACCACGTTGACCACGACGATGGCGGCCACCAGCACGGTGCCGACCCAGCCCGGCGCTCCCGTGACCGTGCGCATCGTCAGGCCGGCACCCTGGAACTGCGGCATGAGGTACAGCCAGCACACGCCGACGACGAGGAGGCTTGCGACGCGGCGCACGGCGTCCGACTGCAGGCGCACCTGGGCGAAGTCGGGAATCGTGTAGGCCCCGGACCGGCGCAGCGGAGCGGCCACGAGCACGAGCAGCAGGAGATATCCGGTCGTCCAGCCGATCGGGAACCACAGGCTCTCCGCACCCTGAGACAGCACCAGGCCGGCGACGCCGAGGAAGGACGCCGCCGAGAGGTACTCCCCGCCGATCGCCGAGCTGTTGAGCACCGGGCTGACGGACCGCGAGGCGACATAGAAGTCGCTCGTCGTGCGGCTGATCCGCAGCCCGAACGCACCGATGCCGATGGTCGCGACCGCGACGACCACGATGGCGACGACGCCGTAGGTCGGGTTCACGGGCGGTCCGGCCCGTCGATCGCGGTGGGAGCGAGCAGCGCGATGAAGTCCCGTTCCGACCGCTCGGCCTGACGGACGTACAGCCAGCCCAGGAGGAACAGCCCGGGATAGACCGCGACCCCGAGGACGATCCACGGCAGCGGGACGCCCCACAGGTCGAGCTGGTTCAGGTCGGCGAGGACCCAGAACACGATCGGCAGCGCGCCGAGGGTCAGCACCAGGGTCGAGATGACGGTCAGCGCAGCCCGCAGCTGGGAGCGCACGAGCGAACGAACGTAGACCTCGCCGATGCCCGTTGCCTCGTCGATCTCCTGCTGGACGGTGCGACGCACGTGCGCCGGCGCCGTCGTGAGCGGACTGGTGATGCGGATCCGTCCGGTCGTGGGGTCGGGCTCGTCGTCGAAGCCGGTCACGGGGCTCGGTCCAGGATCAGCTGGCGCAGGCCACGCGTGTGCCGTCGCGCCACCGAGAGCACGACCGACTCGGCGCCGGAGGGCACCACGACGCTGCACCGCCCACCCTGCATCCGGACCTCGCGGACGTGGGTGAGGTTGATGACGAGGCTGCGATGGATCCGCGTGAACCCGGCGTCGCCCCACTGCTCGGCCAGGCTGCTGAGCGGCGTGCGGATGAGATGCGCGGACCCGTCGACGGTGTGCAGGCGGACGTAGTCGCCCTGGGCCTCGGCGTACGCCACGGCGGAGCGTTGCACGAACCGGGTGACCCCGCCGAGCTCGACGGCGATCGACTCATCGACCACCGCGGTCTCGCCCTCGACATCGGTGACCGCGCGTCGCACGCTCTCGCGCAGGCGGTCCTCGCGGATCGGCTTGAGCAGGTAGTCGACCGCGCCGAGCTCGAAGGCAGCCACCGCATGGGCCTCGTGGGCCGTGACGAACACGATCCGCGGACGCTCACGGAAGTGCGTGAGCACTCGGGCCAGCTCGACGCCGGACAGTCCCGGCATCACGACGTCGAGGAACACCAGGTCGACGTCACCGGACTCGAGGATGCGCAAGGCCTCCGTGCCGGAGCGGGCGGCCCGGACGGACGCGATCCGCTCGTCCCGCTCGAGCAGGAAGACGAGCTCCTCGAGCACCGGCTGCTCGTCGTCGACGACGAGCGCGCGAAGGCCATCCATGGACCGATCCTGCCTCAGACCTCGGCGCATGGAGAGGTGAACGGTGTTCAGGTAATCTGCGCGCCATGAGTCACAGCCGTCTCGACGTCGTCGAGCACGCGCTCGGCGTCCTCGACCGGCACGGTCTGGCCGACCTCTCCATGCGCCGCCTCGCCGCCGACCTCGGCGTCCAGCCGAGCGCCCTCTACTGGCACTTCGACAGCAAGCAGGCGCTGCTCGCCGCGGTCGCCGATGAGGTGCTGCGGCGCGGCGGACGTCCGGTGCCCGACGGCAGCTGGGACGAGCAGGTGACGGCCTACGCCCACGCGCTCCGCGACGCGATGCTCGCGTACCGCGACGGCGCCGAGCTGGTGGCCACCGCGCACGCCTTCGGTCTCGGCGCGGCCGACCCGGTCGGTCGGCTTGTCGAGCTGCTCGGTGGTTCTGTGAACGCCGCACTCGGACTCGCGGCAACCTCACCGTGCTGCACTTCGTTTTAGGTCACGTGTCCGATGAGCAAGCCCACCTCCAGGCCGATAGCGCTGGTGCTATCGAAAGGTCTGGACTGGGCACATTGCAAGACCTGCAAGGCGCGGCGTTCGCGCAGGGCTTGGAAATCATTATTGAGGGAGTTCGTGCAAAAGCTGCGCCACCTTCTCAGGCTGAACAGCGAAGTACGATGAGGAGGCGAGGCCATGGCCGATCTCACTGACATCGACCGGTGGCTTCGACTCCAAACGTGGTTACAAGTCGCGTGCGGTCTCCGATGTGTTGCAGTATTGGGGCCTGCGTAGACCAGTAGCGGAAGATCTCAACATCGTCGAAATGGAGTCCGAGGGTATCAACGATGGCATTCTCGTCCACGCCGTCGCGGACGACGTGGTACTCGACGAGGTCGGACGGCTCAGTGTCCAGGTAGACCCCACGCAGTCGACGAAGGCGTGAGCCAGTCCACGCTTGAAATCGCCTTGGAACACCCGCCACGCGAAGTACGCTCCACGGTCTGCGGCGTGACGCGACTTTCGACATGCGGGGGTAGTACAGCGGGTCCTGGACAGTGAAGATGGTGCCGCCCTCGGTAACGACAGCTGACAGTTTGGACAGAAAAGTGAGGTAGTCCGGGATGTGGTGCAGGACGCTGGTCATCACGGCGCAGCTCCCACCGGTCGGAGCTCTGAAGAATTGCCTCACCGGACTCGTCGAAGCGTACGTCAACCAGGCCGGAGTCACCGAATCTGCGGCGCAGGTGGTCTGCGCTTGCCGAGCTCGCCTCGGTAACGGTGACGTGAGCTCCTGCTTCGAGCAGACTGTCGGTGAATGTGCCATGGCCGGCTCCGACTTCGAGCACCCGGCACTGGCCAGTACGGCGAATGCTCTGCGCGACTAACGCGGCGAGCCGGAACGTCGACCATATTTCTGAGCTTGTCGTGACGCAAATGCGGCGAGCCCTTTTCGTAATCGTGTCCCTCAGCGTGGTTCGCGTCCTGCGCTGTGACGTACCGAGTCAGCATGCTCATGATTCTGGCGTCGCCCATGGCCGGTACCCTACTCGGCGTCGCCCATGGCCGGTACCCTACTAGTCCGATTGTCCGATTGTCGCGCGATCGGGCGGAGCACACACACTCGCCGCGATCCGCCGCCGTCGCCGCCGTGGGATATGCTGGGTAAGCGTCACGAAGGGTCGCAATCCATGAAACTGCTCGTCGACGCCATGGGCGCTGGATTCGGAGGCAACCGCACCCACGTCGATCAACTGCTTCGCCATTGGCATTCTGTCTTCCCCGATGACCAGCTCCATGTCCTTGTCCCGGCCGACTCGACCCTCCAGACGTCCGGTCACGTCCGGCACGAACTGGGTGTTTCGCGACCGCGGATTCTCGTCAGGCCACTTTCACAAACTCAAGAGCTTCGTCGCTTGGTGAGGATCGTGCGTCCCGATGCGGTATTGGCAACGGCTGCCAGCCGACGACGCATCCGCCGCCTCGGTGTACCGCTTGCGAGTGTTCGTACACGACCTCCGTCATGAGCTGCGACCCGAACAGTTCAGCCTTGGTCGGAGACTCATTCGTGGAGTCGCATATGGACGGACGTTCCGCATAGCGGACGGCTTCATTGCAAACTCCGCGCGCACGCTAGCCGACCTGAGGAGGCAGCATCCCGGGACTCGCGCTTGTTCCGGGGGTCGTGGTCCATCATGGTGCGGATCACGTGTTGGACTGGCCGGCACCTTCGCGCCGAGGCACGGCACTTGCGTTTGGCCAGCACACCAACAAGAACGCGGATCTCGTGCTGCGGGCTTGGTCGAGAGCCCTGCAGCGCGGAGACGAGATCCCGGACCTGACGGTAGTCGGTGCGTCGTCTGGGCTGCGGCGCCGACTCTTGGACATCATCGCTGCCGAGAACCTCAGCGATCGGGTCACGCTGGCCCCATTCCTCGAGGACGAAGCGTTCAAACGACTCTCAGCGTCAGCCTCAATAATCGTCTTCCCTTCTGACTTCGAGGGCTTTGGACTACCGATCTTGGAGGGTATGCTCCTCGGCGAAACCAGTCGTTATCAGCCCCGAGCCGGGTTCGGTGGAAGCCGCCGGTGGACACGCGACTGTGATGCTTGGATGGGAACCCGACCTATTGGCCGACGCCGTTGTCGCCGCGATGTCCGTAGGCGACGATGAGTTGCGCAAAGCGGCAGATTGGGCGCGACCTTCACGTGGGAAGCGTCCGTACGCAAGACCGCGCGACGCCTTGGGGAAACTGGTCACCAGCTGACCGTGCTGGGACGGCCTTCGTCGTATCCAGCGGCACTCTGGATCCCGACGACGGCACGGTCGGCGAACTCGGCGATGGTGCGGGCGCCGGTGTAGGTGAAGCTCGACCGCACCCCGGCGGTGATGGCGTCGAGCAGGTCCTCGACACCCGGGCGCACCGGGTCGAGGTACATCCGGGACGTGCTGATGCCTTCCTCGAACAGCGCCATGCGGGCTCGCTCGAAACCGGCCGCGTCGCGCGTGCGATTGGCGACGGCGCGCGCCGACGCCATGCCGAACGACTCCTTGTACGGTCGGCCGTCGCTGCCGTGGTGGAGGTCGCCGGGGCTCTCGTACGTGCCGGCGAACCACGACCCGACCATCACGCTGCCGGCTCCGGCGGCGAGGGCGAGGGCGACGTCGCGCGGGTAGCGGACCCCGCCGTCGGCCCACACGTGCCGGCCCTCGTCGTGCGCGACCGCGGCGCAGTCGAGCACCGCGGAGAACTGCGGCCGCCCGACACCGGTCATCATGCGCGTGGTGCACATGGCGCCCGGCCCGACTCCCACCTTCACGACGTCGGCGCCGGCCGCGATGACGTCGCGCGCGCCCGCGGACGTGACCACGTTGCCGGCGACGATCGGGATCCTCCGCCCGGCGCTGGTCGCATGGGCATCGCGCGCAGCGACCACGAGGGGGAGCGCTTCGAGCATCTTCTCCTGGTGGCCGTGCGCGGTGTCGACGACGATGACGTCGGCGCCCGTGGCGAGCAGCGACTCGGCCTTGGCTCGGACGTCGCCGTTGATACCGACCGCGGCGCCCACGACCAGGCGGCCGTCGGGATCGACCGCCGGGGTGTAGATGGTGGAGCGCAGGGCACCGATACGGGTGACGACGCCGGCCAGCACCCCGCCGTCGAGCACCGGCGCGACGGCGACGTGCGAACCCGCCAGGGCGTCGAAGTACTCGCGCGCGGCCAGCCCGGCATCGACGGTGAACAGCTCGTGGCTCATGACCTCGCGCACCTGCGCGAAGCGGTCGACGTCGACACCGTCGCGCTCGGTGACGATGCCGACCGGCTTGCCGTCCTCGACGACGATCGCGGCGCCGTGGGACCGCTTGGTCAGCAGGCTCACCGTCTCGCCGATCGTCATCGTCGGCGCGACGGTGACCGGGGTCTCGTAGATCGTGTGGGCGGCCTTGACCCGAGCGACCGTCGAGCTGACGACGTCGGCCGGGATGTCCTGCGGGAGGATGGCGATGCCGCCGCGCCGGGCGATCGTCTCGGCCATGCGGCGCCCGGACACCGCCGTCATGTTGGCCACGACGATCGGGATGGTGGTCCCGCTGCCGTCGAACGTCGACAGGTCGACGTCGAACCGCGACGTGACGTCGGACCGCCCCGGCACCATGAAGACGTCGTTGTACGTCAGGTCGTGCGTGGGCTGCCGATCGTCGAGGAACTTCACCCGGTCATTCTATTTGTCCCGCGCGCATCCGGGCGCCTCCACGAGGAAGGCCAGGCCGCACTGCCGGCAGATGCCCGCGTCCGCCGCGCCGGTGAAGTCGATCTCGCTCTCGCACGTCTCACAGACCAGCGAGAGGCCCAGATCCACCAGTGAGTCGTTCATGCCGACTCCTTCCGTCACTCCCACAGTCCACGATGCGTGGCAGAACTCGCCAGATTTGCGCGGTGAGTCGCGACTTTCCTCACGAACCGGAGCGTCGGGCCTCAGTGCTCCACGCCGGGCGCGAACTTCGGAACCCGGAGGGTCACCTTGGTCCCCTGGCCGGGAGCGGTCTCGACGACGATGCCGTACTCGTTGCCGTAGACCGTGCGCATGCGCTCGTCGACATTCGCCAGCCCGACCGAACGCGTGGCGGTGTGGCCGCTGAGGACGGCCCGCACGATGGCGGGATCGGACCCGACGCCGTCGTCCTCGATGGAGATGACGCACTCATTGCCGGAGTCGAGCGCCAGCACCGTGAGGGTGCCGGCCCCCGCCTTCGCCTCCAGCCCGTGCCGGACCGCGTTCTCCACGATCGGCTGCACCGACAGGAACGGCATCTTGACGCTGAGCACCTCCGGCGCCACCCGGGTGACCACCCGAAGCCGGTCGCCGAATCGGGCCTTCTCCAGCACGAGGTAACGCTCGATCGATCGGAGCTCCTCGGCCAGCGTGGTGAACTCGCCGTGCTCCCGGAAGGAGTACCGGGTGAAGTCGGCGAACTCCATCAGCAGCGTGCGGGCCCGCTCGGGGTCGGTGCGCACGAACGACGCGATCGCACCGAGGGAGTTGTAGATGAAGTGCGGCGAGATCTGCGCCCGCAAGGCGCGCAGCTCCGCTTCCATCAGGCCGTCCGCGACGCGGCGAGCTCGGCGAGCTCGAGCTGGCTCGACATCCATTGCGCGACCTCGGTCGCGGCGCGAGCGAGTCCGGCGGAGGCCTGGTCCGTGACCACGACGATGCTGCCCACCACCACGTCGTCCACCGACAACGGTGCGACGATGGCCTGCCCCGACGCCTGGGTGGTGCCACTCTCCAAGGCGGCCTTCGTGAGCGCCGCGACCCCCTCGGGGTCGCCCGGGCCGTCCCACGCGAGCGGCCTGGCGGTGTCGGTGATCGCCACGGTCGGCGTGCCCAGCAACGTCCTGATGTGTGGCAGCGAGCTGGTGGCGCTCTCCTCGTCCAGGCCGCCACGGAGCGCGGGTGCGAACAGCGACGCGGCGTGCAGGGTCGTGTAGGTGGCGCGATCGGTCGGCGAGCCGAGGCTCTGGCGCCGCTTCAGCAGCCACCATCGAGCGGCGAGCACGCCGGCGAGCAGCACGACGGCTGCGGCGATGGCGGTGAGGACGCCGTTCATGGGTGGCGTCAGCCGAGCTCGATGAGCGTGGCGTCCGGAGGTGGTGACTCCTCGGCCAGGTTCTCCTTGAGCACGCGTGCGCGGAGGCAGTGGGTCTGGTGACGCAGCCGCAACATCCCGGTTTGGCCGCCGTAGGAGACGAACAGGTCACGAACCCGGACCAGCGCATCGTCGCCGACGCTCGGGTGCTTCGTCTCGTCGGCGAAGCGCATGAGGCCGGGGAGGTCGAGCTGTTCCCAGGTGCCGAACTCATCGCGCTCCGGCTCGGCGAACAGCCCGGACGCGGTGAAGGTGTCGGCCGGAGTGTGGCGGGGAGCGCGGTCGCCGATGATCTCGCGGAGCTTGCGCATCCAGGGGATCGAGTCGTCGTACGAGCGCGTGACGGTGGAGAGGAGCCCGTTCGGGCGGAGCACCCGGGCGTACTCGGCCAGGGCGGTGGGCGCGTCGCGCAGCTCGGGCACGATGACGACGTCGAACGCCTCGGGCCCGAACGGCAGCCGTTCGCCCCGCGTGCGGACGTACTGGATCTCGGAGTGGCGGGCGCGCCTGGCGTCGTCGCCGGCCACCACGACGTCGTGGCCTTGGTCGGCGAGGAGATAGGCGAAGGCGCTGTCGCCGAGATGGAGCACGCACGACAGGGTCTCGCCGACCATCCAGGACGCGGTCCGCTCGGCGCCCGTGCGCGCGTCCGGCGTCGTGGTTCCGGTTGCCAGCACTCCGCTCGTGTTCATTCCTTGCAGGCTACCGGCCCCGGACGAGCTCGCCGGGGTGCAGCGCCGATACGTTGACGGACGTGTCTGAACACCCGTCGGTCGCCCGCGGGCCGGTCGATCCGTTCGCGGCCGCCGCCCGTCTCGAGGGCGTGCCCTCGGCGTTCGCGGCGACCCGGGACGGCATCGATTCGCTCCTGCGCGACCGCGGCCTGCGGCGGACGACACCCGAGGACACGGCCCGTTCGCTCTTGCTCGGAGCGGCGGCGACGGCCTCCCTCGAGGGCGGCATGGTCGACGTCGACGAGCTCGCGCGCGGTGGCGGAGACGCCACGGCCCGGGCCGCGGTCCGTCTCTCCACCGAGCTGCTCGCCCTGGTGCCGGTGTGGCGCCGGACGCCGCTGCAGGCGATCGCCCGCATCCACTCGATCGCTGCCGCCGGCTCGGTCCCCGACGACGACCTCGGGCGACCGGTCGACCCGGCCGGCGCTGCCCGGCTGGGCGAGCTCGCCCGCGCGGTGAGCGCACCGACGGAGGCGCCGGCGCTCGTCGTCGCCGCCCTGGCCCATGCCGAGATCGCCACGTGCGGCGCATTCGCCTCCCACGACGGCGTCGTCGGCCGAGCGGTCGAGCGGCTCGTGCTCGTGGAGCGCGGAGTCGACCCGGCGTCGGTGACCGTCCCCGAGGCGGGCCACGCCGCCGTGCCGGACGGCTACCGCTCCGCGCTCGCTGCCTATGGCCGCGGAGACGCGGCCGGGCTGAGCCAGTGGCTGCTGTATGCGAGCGCCGCCCTCACGCGGGGTGCCGAGGCGTCACCAGTGGCAACCGGATGAATCTCACCCCTGTCACGCGTGGATCTCGACACGGTCGGGCTCGGCCTCCTCGATGCCCGGTCGCACCGGTGGCCCGACCATTCATCCTGTTACGGTTGCCCCTGATCTGACCGCCAAGAAGAGGACGGCTCGAACGTGAACTGGACTGGGCTGAAGCGCGTCGACGACTTCGCCGGCCGCGCGCCTCTGGCAACCCGGATCGCCGGGCACGTCAGGAACTTCACGCCAAGCGGGATCGAGGTGCGTCACCCGCACCGCTACCCGGGCAACGTCCGCCTTGGGCTGCGAATCCGCTCGAGGGGTACACGATGCTCAGCCAGCGACGCCAGCGAGCTCTCCTGGAGGTCAGCCGCCAGGTGCGCCGAGCGGATGTCCCCGGCGTCATGGTGGACTGCGGCGTCTGGAACGGCGGATCTTCCGATCCTGCTGGGCCTCGCCGCCCCGGAGCGAGAGGTGTGGGCGTTCGACTCCTTCACCGGCTTGCCCAAACCCGGCGAGCGCGACTCCGACGCTGACGACGGGTGGGAGGGAACGGTCGTCGGCTCTGAGGAGAAGCTCAAGGAGGGTTTTGCCCAGTACGCGGGGGGCATGGACCGCCTGCACGTCGTGAAGGGGTGGTTCCACGAGACCTTTCCGCAAGTGGTTGATCAGATCGACCAGATCGCCGTTCTGCACATCGACGCCGACTTCCACGATCCGTGCCGGCTCGTGCTCGACACGTTCTACGACAAGGTCAGCCCGGGTGGATTCGTCGCCGTCGATGATCTGCGGATGTGGGAGGGCGCGCAGATCGCGACCAACGAGTTCCGCGCGGAGCGCGGCATCACGGCGCCGATCCGCGCCAACTACTACTGGCAGAAGCCGGGCTAGCACCGCAGGTTGACCGGGCGCGCCACCCGATGCGGGTGTCCGGAGCCATCGGCCGGCACCAGGCGCGCTTGCTTGTATCCTCGCCGGGTGTCGATCCGAGTCATGTACGACGGCGAGGCTTTCCTCCAGCATGCGCGGGGCGGAATTCCGCGCTATCTCGCTGAACTCATCCGGGAGTTCGACGTCGATCCATCCCTCGGCATCACTCCGGTCACTCCGTACAAGTGGGTGGCCAGCCGCCACCTGGCCGAGCAACATCGCTCCTTCGTGGAGGTCCCGATCCCTCGTCGGGTACGCCTGCCGGTCCTGCGCGCCTTGAACGCGCGGCGCCTGCGGCAGGCCGATCCGGCCGACATCGTCCACCACTCGTTGTACGAGCCCGAGGCCTTCGAGCGCTGGCCCGGCCATCGGCACATCACGACGGTGTACGACTTCATGCTCCAGAGGTTCCCGGACATGATGAACCCGGACGACGATCATCTCGTCCGCATGGCCGAAGTCATTGGGCGTGCCGACGCCGTCGTCTGCATCTCGGAGACGACCTTGTCGGATCTGCGACGTTTCCATCCGGACTTCGCCAAGCCGGCGTTCGCGGTGCCTCTCGGCGTGTCTGAATCGTTCTTCGATCCGGAGCCGACGAAGCTGCCGCCGTTGCCGGACAGCTATGTGTTGTCGGTGAGCAATCGCCTGGCCCACAAGAACGCCGATCTGCTGCTGCAGGCGTTCGCCGACCTTGCGAAGCGCCATCGCGACCTGCACCTGGTGATGGTGGGTGCCTACCCGCCCGCGGAGACCGAACGGCTCCGTGAGCTGGGCATCGCCGATCGGACCGTCCGCCTTCGCGTGAGCGACGCGGTGCTCCCGTGGATCTACCGCCGCGCAGCCGCCCTCATGTACACGACCAAGTGGGAGGGATTCGGGCTCCCGGTGGTCGAGGCCATGGCGTCAGGCTGCCCGGCGGTGGTCGCGGACGTTGGCGCGCTGACCGAGGTCGGCGGCGACGCCGTGCTGACGTTCGACCGCGATGACCTTGCCAACCTGGTCGACCAGGTCGAGCAGATCCTGGCCGATCCGCGTGAGGCGGAACGACTGCGCGAGGCCGGCGTCGATCGCGCGCGGCTGTTCACGTGGCGTCGCACCGCAGAACTGACCGCCAAGATGTACGAACAGGTCGCGGCGAACTAGCCACGCCGCGAACGCGAGCGCGTTGCTCGCAGATAGGTTGTCGAGAGATGAGAGAGAACACCAGGAGCTGGCGTGTACGCGAGCGGCTCAAGAATCATGCCCCGGGGCCGGCGCTCGACGCCTACCGCAGGTGGGTGTCGCCACGACTGACGAGCAACCGCGCCCACGTCCAGTTCGCTGCCTGGGCCCGCACCGGTCGACAGCTCCGTGACGAGTTCGGCACGGCCCGCGTCAGCTTCGAGCCCAGTGGCATCTGGGTGACCGATGCCGACGGCCTGGAGTGGCGCTACGAGCCCGACTCGTGGATGAGTGCCTTGGGCAAGGAGGTCGGCTGGGAACACGAGCAGGCCGAACTGCAGAGCATCATCGACAGGCTGCGGCCCGGTGGCGCCTATCTCGACGTGGGTGCACACGTCGGCGGCTTCGCGATCCCGGTCGCCCGCGCCCATGCCGACATCCAGATGCACCTCTTCGAACCCGTGCCTCGAACGCGCTCATGGCTGGAGGCCAACCTGCAACGCAACGAGGTCGCCGACCGGGTGACCATCTGGTCCAACGCGGTGGGAGCCGAGGCGAGCAGCGGCGTCATGACCGGCGTCGACGGCGCCTCCAATCACCTGGCCGAAGCGGGCAAGGCCGGACCCGGCGCCGTCGGCGTCGAGATCCAGACGCTGGACGACCTCCTGCTCGACAAGGTCGAGCGGGTGGACGTCATCAAGTGCGACGTCGAAGGCGGGGAGTTCCCGGCCATGCGCGGCGCGGAGCAGATCCTGCGTCGTGACCATCCGGCCCTCGTGCTGGAGATCGACCGGCGGTTCACCCCACGGTTCGGCTATCGACCGGACGAGCTGTTCGACTACCTGACCGCCCTCGACTACGAGTGGCAGTGGTTCGCCGGCGAGGAGCTGCGCGCCGGGAGCGATATCGAGCACGCACTGTCGGAGACGAACAACTTCCTGTTCACCCAGCGCTGACGCGTTCCAGCCACAGCGAGCTCGGGTAGTGGCCGTTCGGCTCGGCCACGACTCCGTCGACGATCACGCAGGGGTCGAACTCGGGGAAGACCTCCGCCAGCACTTCCGGCCGGTCGTGGAACAGCGCGGACTGACAGCGCGAGCACGCGCAGGCCGGGGTTGCCGGTCAGCAGCGCGGCGACCAAGGTCGTCTCCTGCCAGTCGAACATCGACTCGTAGATGTCCGGCGAGTAGAGATACGGCAGGTAGATGTCGTGGATGTGGATCACCACGCCGGGCTGCAGACGCGGGATCAGCTCCAGGTAGATGTGCGCGAGCTCCGATCCGGTCCGGACGACGTGGGTCGAGTCGATGAAGAGAAGATCGCCCGCCCCCAGACTCAGCACCTCATCCTCGAGCGCGAGACCGCCGACCTTCCGAGCCGTCACGTGTGGCAAGCTGCGAGACCCAATCGGCGGTGTACGGATCGCATGCGGTGATCTGGGTGGTCGGGCGACCCTCGTCGACGTTGAGTTGTACCGCCCGTGACATCACCTCAGTCGACGTGCCGCTTCCGATCTCGATCACCCGTGACGGTGTGTTCGTTCGCAGCCAACTGTGCAGGAACTGGGCTTCGATCGGACCGTATCGGAATTCACGCGGACTCTGCGTACAGCAGTTCCAGCGGTAGCTCTGCTGGGTATGCGCCCGCATGGTCGACGATCCAGCTCGGCTTGCTCGTCGATGTTCCACGGGAACGGGATCGGGTCGAGCCGGCGGCGCCATGCCGACTCAGTTCGCCGCAGCTGCTTCCTGCTTGCGACCGGCGTGTAGTAGTGCACCGGCAGGAGGTGCACCCCAAGCCGGTCGCCGGCAAGGAAGGCTCGCTGCGCGATCTTGCGTGCACGAGGAGAAATGCCCGGCATACCCACCTCTGACGTCGATGAACCGGTGCGGGAAACGGGCAATCGGGACGAGCCCAGCCACCACAACGGCCAGGCGAATTGCCCGACTCGTGAATGCTAAGCGACGGGAGTCGCGCCTCGTCCCCCAGGTAGGTAGGCCGCACTCCGCTCGGCCCAACCCCTCGACCTCGGACCCTCGCCAATAGTCGCCCCTCGGCGTTGGTTCGACTGGCCGATCGGTAGTCTGCCGATCATGCACGGACGCCTTCAGGTCACTCGGGAACCTCGGCGAGCTATGGGACGCACGCTCTCCGGAGCCCGCCCTCACGTGGCGGTCGGCTGATGTCCTCGCAGCCTCTGAGGAAACTGGTGGATCGTACGCGGTCCAGGGTCATCCGTGCCGTCAGTCGCCGTCTGCAGCAAGCCGGATTCGAAAGGACCACAGACCACACTGCCGATTTCGCTCCGGCCACTCTCGCCACGATCGAGGCGGTTTCGCAGTACACCATGACTTCGCCGGAGCGGATCGCGGCGGTGTGTGATGCCGTCGCCTATGTGCAACGGTACGAGATTCCCGGCGCCATTGTGGAGTGTGGCGTCTGGCGAGGAGGGAGCTCGATGGCGGCGGCGCGGACGCTCCTCGAGCACGACGGTGCCGATCGCGACATCTATCTCTTCGACACCTACACGGGTATGACGGCGCCATCCACCGCTGACCTGGACGCCGCGGGTCGCCCGGCCGCGGGACTCCTGGCCGTGGCCGATCCGGCCGATGAGATTTGGTGTGAGGCATCCATCGACGACGTTCAACTGAACATGTCCACGGTCGGGTACCCCCCGGAACGGCTGCATTTCGTGGTCGGTCCCGTCGAAGAGACGATCCCTGCGGCAGCACCCGACGCGATCGCCGTGTTGCGACTTGACACCGATTGGTACGAGTCGACTCGACACGAACTGAAACACCTCATGAACCGGGTGGTCGACAACGGCGTCGTCATCATCGACGACTACGGCCATTGGCTGGGTGCGCGCCGGGCGGTCGATGAGTTCCTGGCCACCTACCCGCGACCGATCCTGCTTGGCAAGATCGACTACACAGGGCGAATTGCAACGGTCGGAGGTCGCCGGGACTGACCTTGAGGTCCGTGGAGGGCACGTGGAGGGGCTACATAGAGACCGGTAGTGTTGCGCGAGTGCCACATACGCCGACCGTCCGCGGTCAGATCTCGACACTTCGCGGGCGTCACCCTTACAGGCCGTGGGAGCCGTTCGGATACCCCAACTATGTGACGCTGGAAGCGATCGTGACAAGTCTCCAGGCGCTCGCCCTGGAGCCTGGAGCGCGGGTGCTCGACTTTGGATGCGGCGCTCAGCCGTACCGGCACCTATTCGGCCCGGGCATCGACTACCTAGGGGCCGATCTGCCCGGGAACGACCGAGCGGACCTCCTCATCGTCAACGGCGTCGTCGACTTGCCCGACGCCTCAGTCGACCTCGTATTCTCGACGCAGGTGCTCGAACACGTTCCTGAACCGGACGCATACTTGAACGAGTGCCGACGCGTCCTGCGTCCCGGTGGTCGTCTGCTTCTGAGCACGCACGGTGTGATGTTCGATCATCCGCATCCCACGGACTTCTGGCGATGGACGACCGACGGGTTGGACCGCATCATGAGGGGTGCGAGCCTGCAACCGAGTTCGATCACACCGGTGCTCGGTGCGGTTCCACTCGGACTGTGGCTGGTCATGTTGAACCTCCAGGACAAACTCCCGTTCGGATTGCGGCACTTGGTGGCTAGCCTGTTCAACCTCGTCATCCGGTGGAGCAACCGGGTCGAGTGGAGCACCTACCGAGCCGACTTCGTCTACGTCGTGCGCGCCGAGCGGATGGATTCCGACACGCGTCAGAGCACTACTGAGACACCGTCGCCCGGCCGTCAGGCGTCGGAGGCTGATGGGTAATCTGCCGACCATGCATCGACGACAACGAGCCGCTCAGGAGTTTTGGCGCGCGCCGAGGCACATCTACTTCTGGAGCTCGTACTCGTGGGCGCGCCGGCGCTTGAAGCCCGTCCCACCGACGACGATATGAACCGCCAAGGATCGGACAAGGGCAACGTCCACGGCTACGGGACTGGAATGTTCGTCGGACACAACTTCACCGCGGCCTGCGATCGGCCCTTCGCAGACCTGCGGGACCGCCCGATCACGATGCTCGAGGTCGGCGTCGGCCCGACCGAACCGGGTGTCCTCAAGGCGTCGATGTTGAGTCGTGGGCAGAGAGGCGGATCCTCGGTCGGCTGGTGCGAGTATTTCGCGCGCGGCAAGATCCACGCGATGGACATCCTCGACTGCAGCGAGCTCGATCGCGAGCGGTTGACGACCCACATCGGCGACCAAGGCTCGCGCGAGTCGATGGTCAAAGTCGTGGCATCGATCGGCAAGCCGCTCGAGATCGTCATCGACGACGGCAGCCATCAGTCCCGCCATCAGCAACTCACCTTGGCTTGCCTAGTCCCAGCCTTGGCCGACGATGGTGTCTACGTCATCGAAGACCTCGACCGGCAGCCCGAGGACCCCGAGGACATGCCGAAAACGCTCGACCTTCTCCACGAGCTCAGAGCAAGTAGCACGTTCAGGTCCCGAGTGATCACTGACGACGAGCGAGCCGAGATCGAGCGCAGGTCGTGGTCGAGACGATCCACGTCGGCGACGAGCGCCACCCCGGCGTCCTCTCGATTCTGCGCAAGCGGCACTGAAGGTTGACGACATGGTTTCGATCAAGGACAACCGGGCCTGGTGGGGAAGCAACTACGACTGGACCGACTCTGGCGACGAGTGGTCCCGCCCGTGGGGCGGCGCCGAGGCACAGTGGTACGGCTCGATCCTGCCGCGGATCCACCGCTTCATGCCCGCCGGCGAGGTACTCGAAATCGCGTGCGGATTCGGACGGTGGACACAGTTCCTCAAGGACCACTGCGAGCGGCTCACGGCGGTCGACCTCGCCGACACCTGCATCATCGCGTGCAAGGAGCGTTTCGCCGCCGACGAGCATTTACGCTTCCTGACGAACGACGGCGCCACTCTTCCTGGCGTGCCCGACTCCTCGATCGACTTCGCGTTCAGCTACGACTCCCTTGTCCACGTCGACAAGGCGACGATCTCGTCCTATCTGGGCGAGTTGAGCCGGGTTCTGAAGGACGACGGCGTGGCGTTCATCCACCACTCCAACCTCGCTGCATACGCCGGGCGCTACCGGCGCCTGGGTCGGGTGCCCAAGCTCAGCGGAGCATTGCGTCGGTTGGGCGTACTCGAGTACGCGCACATGCGCGACGCCACGGTCAGTGCCGAGTTCGTCGCTGCGGAGGCCGAGCGACTCGGACTGCGATGCATCGGGCAGGAGGTGACGCCGTGGTTGACGCGGCGAACCCTCATCGACTGCATGTCTGTCATCGTGCCCGCCGCGAGCCCGGCGGTACGACCGAACCGCGTAGTGCGAAACATGCAGTTCTCGTGCGAACCGTCCTATGTCGCCCGCGTCGCGCCCGTTTACGGATCCGAGACCTCCTCTTGACTTTCGGAACCGGCGCGCCGGACGACGCCGGCGCCCGCACGAAGCGCCGGGATCGAGCCGTCATGCGCGGGGCGATCGCGGCGGGAACAGTCCGACTCGTCACGGCTGCGACGTCATATGTGACTCTCGGCATCGCCGCGCGCGTACTGACGACTGAAGAGTTCGGGCTGGTTGCGGTCCTGATCTCCTTCTGGCTGATCGTGACGATGTTCGACATGGGTCTCGGAGGTGCTCTCACCACGCGGGTCGCCGTGAGCCACGCCCGCGACGACCTCGCCGGAATCCGCGGACACGTCAACCATGCCCTTGTTGCCCTGACCGCGATCGGCACGCTCATTGCCGTCGGTGGGACCATCAGCGCGATCGCGCTGCCCTGGCAGGAATGGATCGGCGGCACACTTCCGCCGCCCACGGTCACGCGAAGCGTCATCATCACGTTTGTCGTGGCCGGTGCGTCGTTGCCAGCTGCCATCGGAGTTCTGATCCTGGGGGGGATGCAGCGGTTCACGATCGCTCAGGTCGGAGTGGCCGGCGGGAGCCTATCGACCTTGGTTGCCACCGCGGCGGTCGCGCCGCTAGATCCCCCACCCGACGTCTTCGTGCTGGCGGTTCTGGGGTGCCCCCTGGCTGTCTCACTCGGCTTCACCTTTTGGGCCATTGGCGGCGTCCTGCGAGGCGCGCGGGCTCCAGCGGAGTTCGAGGCCGATCGGCTGATGAGCATGCTGCGGGCGTCCGGGTGGTACGCCCTGTACAACGCTGGAAATACCATCATGCTCGGCACCGGCACGGTGATCGTGGGGTCGGTTCGCGGCCTTGCCGAGGCGGCCGTCTTCAACGTCTCCATACGATTGTTCTCACCGATCATCACCGTGGTTGCCGCCTCCGGTGTCCAGCTGTGGCCCGGGATGACCGAGGCCATCTCCCGTGGTGACGTTGCGTGGGCGCGCAGTCGCTATAAACGCGGATTGGCCGTCGTCGCCGGCGTGAGCACAGCCGCGAGCATCACCCTCGTCGCACTCGGGCGTTGGTTCGCTGAGTTGTGGGTGGGACCGGACTTGATTCCGTCGCTGAATCTGTTGGTGTGGACTGCTGCATTCAGCGTTGCCGTGGCTGTCACCTCTCAAGCGAACGTGCTCTTGATGGCGGTCGAGCGGATCCGTATTGCCGCGACTCTGTCCGTGTGTGGCGCCGCTGCAGGGATGGGAGCTTCGGTGATCCTCGTGGGAGCGGTCGGGGTCAGCGGGGCGGCGATCGGGGCGCTCGTTGCCTGCGCCGGAATCCTACTTCCGGGAGTGGTCCTGCTCGCTCGTGACACCTTCAAGCGGTTGGGCGCAGCGGCCGACCCGAGCCTCAAGGGAGCCGTGTCATGAGTTCAGGTCAGGCGCCAGGTCGCCGGGAGATCGCGATCGCGACGACCTTCGATGATGCCTGGGTGCCGCACTTTGCGACGTGTGCAGCGTCGATCGCCGCATCGCGGGGCCGCGAGCGCGTCCGTTTCATCCTCCTGCAGGGCCCGACGCTGTCGGAATCCTCCGTCAGTGCGATGAGCAGCTACGTCCACGAGCTCGGCATGGAGCTCGAGGCACGCACCATTGCGCAGCACGCCATCGACTCGTTGCCGCCAACGCTCTTATTCTCGCCGCTCGTGTGGTACCGCCTGCTGCTGCCGGAATTGCTGCCCGACCTGGACCGGGTGTTGGCCCTAGACGCTGACACGCTCGTCCTGCAAAGCCTCTCGCCTCTGTACGAGCGGGACTTGGGCAACAACCTGCTCGCGGCCGTCGGCGTGACGACATCCGAACAGCATGCGCGCGTTCTCGGGCTGGACCCGGCGCAACCTGTCTTCAACGCGGGGGTGATGTTGATGAACCTCGACGCGATGCGTGCTGCCGAGCTCGGTCCGCGCGCGATAGCCCTCGGGCACGAGCGGTTTCACGAACTCGTCTACGCCGAGCAGGACGCGCTGACCATCCTGGCGGAGGGCCGGTGGGACCTAATCCACCCGAGGTGGAACGCGATGTCCCGACTCTGGCTGACACCCCAGCACATCGACCCGGCGTACAGCAGGCTGGACCAGGTGAGTGCGCGCGCATCCCCGGCCGTCGTGCACTTCGAGGGGTTCCAGACGGTGAAACCCTGGTTCTACCGCAGCGTCCATCCGCTGCGATTCCTGTATCGCGATTATCGCGCCGGGACGCCGTGGCCGCTCGAACGTCTCGAACGCAAGAGCATGGGCGGGGCTCTGCTTCGCGCTCTGCCGGTGCGCGCTCAATACGCCATCTCGCGGGCGAACGCACGCCTTTCCAATCGTCTCCGCCGACAGCGCACACCCGGTCATCGACGGACCTCGTGAATCTGTCCGACGCAGCGGTACTCGATGAGCACAGGTGTCGGCGCTTCTCCAGCGGAGAGGCCCACCTCCGTACGATGACCGAGTTCGGCGTCATCGTCGGTTGGAGCCACCTGCGGAACCGCTGCAGGCGCTCGGACGTCACCGCGAGGCTATGGCGTTCTGAACGCCATCGGCCCCGGAGCACCCAGCGGCCACTGCCATGCTCGCGCGCTGCTACGGTGACGCTCGACGTTCCCCGATTGTAGAAGGAAATCTGACATGGCAACGGTTGGATTCATCGGTCTTGGCAAGCTCGGCCTACCAGTGGCATTGGCGATTGAAAGCCGTGGGCATGATGTCATCGGGTACGACATCAACCCTGAGGTCGAGAGCTACGTCCAGACCAGGCAGATCCCATATCAGGAGGACGGTGCCCCCGAGCTGCTGCAGAACACCCAGCTACGTGTTGCGCCAGTGGCGGACGTCGTGCGGTTGAGCGAGCTGATCTTCGTTCCAGTGCAGACTCCCCATGAGCCTGAGTACGAAGGCACGACGCGCTTGCCCGAGAGTCGCATCGACTTCGACTACGGCTACCTGATCAAAGCTGTCCAATCCGTGGCCGAGGAAGCTGCAGCGCAAAAGAAGCATGTCGACCTGGTCGTCATCTCCACTGTGCTGCCCGGCACCATGGAGCGCGAGATCAAGCCCCTGCTGGGCGACTACTGCCACCTCGTCTACAACCCGGCGTTCATCGCCATGGGTACCACCGTCCAGGACTTCTTGTACACCGAGTTCGTCCTGATCGGCGCTGACCCCGACAACGTCGACGGCGCCCAGCGGCTCGCCGAGTTCTACGGCACTGTCCACAATCATCGGACCTTTGTCACCGACCTGAAGACGGCAGAATTGATCAAGGTCGCCTACAACACCTTCATTGGGGCGAAGATCGTCTTTGCCAACACGATGATGGAGATCTGCGACAAGATCGGCGCCAACGTCGATGACCTAACGCAGGCCCTCTCGATGGCGTCCACACGGATCGTCTCGCCGAAGTACATGGGCGGTGGCATGGGCGACGGCGGCGGATGCCACCCCCGAGACAACATCGCGATGAGCTGGCTCGCCGGGGAGCTCGAGCTGTCTCACAACTTCTTCGAGGACCTCATGCGAGCGCGCGAGGACCAGACCTACTGGTTGGCCAAGTTGATCGAGACTTCGCACAAGGAGACGGGACTCCCGGTCATCGTCCTCGGCAAGTCATACAAGCCGGAGACGAACCTGACGGTCGGCTCGCCCTCGATCCTCCTGAGTCGGATGCTCGACGAGCTCGGCACCGAGCACACGAGCTGGGACCCCTACATCGACGAACCCCGCAGCTGGCCGACCGCGATCTACTTCATCGCGACCAACCATCCCGGGTTCACCGAGTTCGACTTCCCCTCCGACTCCACGGTCATCGACCCTTGGCGCATGATCCCGGCGCAAGACGGCATCAATCTCATGTCCCTCGGAAATCGGGCCAAGGTGTGATTCCGGCCCTGACCCAGAGGGCCTACCGCCTCCTTTCGGCAGCCCCCGTTCCCGGCGCGTTGACCGAGTTCGGGGTGTACCAGGGAGGTGGACTGATCTCGATGGCGCGTCTGGCCCAGGAGCATCTCGGCCACACTCCGCCGCTGTACGGCTTCGACACTTTTGAGGGCATGCCGCCGACGGATGTCGAACTCCGAGGGGCGTTGTCGCATTACTGGGCCCCGGGCACGTTCTCAGACACCAGCATCGGGCAGGTGCGCGCCCGATTGGAGCGTGCAGGAGTCGACGCCGAACTCGTACAAGGGCGATTCAGCGAGGTCGGATCTCTGGCGGATCACGGAATCGACAAAGTCATGCTCGCCCACCTTGACGCCGACCTCTACGAGGGTTATCGCGACGCACTGCAACTCCTCACCCCGCACCTTCAGATCGGCTCAGTGCTGCTGTTCGACGAGAGTATTCCTCCCAATTCATGGTCTGCGCAAAGCATTCGCGACCACGGTCAGCGCGCCGTGCGCGAGTGGGAGGACAGTAGCGGACTCAACCTGCACCTGATCCGGTATGAGTGGACCGTCGGTCTGTGCGTCATCGTCGATGAGGACTACCTCCGCGAGAATTGGCGAGTCATCGACGATCTACGCAAGGACACCGTCACCGAATCGCTCAAAAACATCGCGAAGAAGGCGCTCGGACGTCACCGCGAGCACCGCGCCTTCTGAGTTCTCCACAAGAGGAGTCGCCGCTGGGACTGGGCGCGCGGCCGAATCTGTGCCGCCAGTGATACCTGTTGTGCCGGCTCGAAGTCCGTCGAGTGGGTTCGTTGGGGCACTGACAGGGGGCGGTCGCGAAACCTCTCCGAGGGTAGCGTGGGCGTTGTCCGGTGCCATTCAGGTGGATCTCGGATGGAAGCACGGTGATGTCGCCAAGCAGCCGGCACCGATGCCATCGTCTCCGCAATGATTGCTATAGGCTTCCCTACTGTGCCCAGACACC
Source organism: uncultured Actinomycetota bacterium (assembly GCA_963695295.1). GTDB lineage: Bacteria > Actinomycetota > Actinomycetes > Propionibacteriales > Nocardioidaceae > Aeromicrobium. Next base: position 1,623,990 of record OY968771.1, read on the forward strand.
CAGTCAACACCGTGCTCGCGCAGGCGGGGCTTCGCATCTCGAGAACGACCCGAGTGCCTCGAGCGTTCATGCGCAACTACCGGTCGAACCTCAAACAGCTTGAGCATGATCCTCCGGATCGCTTCGCGACTGTCGTGTCTTCGTTCAGCTACGAGGCCGGTGACCATCCCGAGCCCTGGTGGGACTACGAATGTGCGTTCGCGGCAGAGCACGTTGCTCGTGTCCAGCCCGACGAAATCCTCGACATCGGATCCTTGCGGTCTTTCGTCATCGGCCTGCTCGCACACTATCCGGTGACCACTGTCGACATCCGCGCTCGACAGGCACAGTTCGACAACGAGACGGTGATCACGTCCGACGCAAAGGCCCTGGATATCCCCGACGAATCATTTGACGCGGTCGTGTCGCTTTGCGCTCTTGAGCATTTCGGGCTGGGCAGGTATGGCGACGATATCGACATGCATGGTGATGAACTCGCATTCTCCGAGATGGTCAGGGTCCTTCGCCCAGGTGGAAGGTTGATCTTCAGTACTGCAGTGCGCGGAGGCGAAGCGGTATTGGCATTCAACGAGCAGCGCATTTACACCCTCGACCTCATCCGGTCGTTGGCGGGTGCAGCCCTCGTCGCAGAGGACGAACGCGGATACAGCAGGACGCTTCAGCGGTTCTGCACATTCGACGAACTAGCGGTGTCAGAGCCTGCCCCTGAACCGTGGGACATCTATTGCGGCTGCTGGCGCAAGCCAGCCTCGCCTGTCTAGCCCGCGTATGCGCTGGCAGTCGGGCTGGACGCGAACCTGGGTCGATACGATTCGCGTTGTGTCGGTGTGGTGCAACATATCGGCTGTAGACGGACGAGATGGGCTGTCTTGTCGCCGACCGTACATGGCTACCCGTACAAGACCTCATCAACCTCGTCCCGCCGGAACACGGGTAGATGCGATAGCGAGAGCAGAGCAGAAACTATGAGAGCCAAGTCAGACACCGCAGGCCAGTTCAGCACAGTATCGCTCGAGCGCGTGCGCGACTACTGGAATGCGCGACCATGCAACATTCGACACTCGACGCAAGTGCTCGGAACCCGTGAGTACTTCGACGAGGTCGAGGCCCGGCGCTATTTCGTGGAACCACACATTCCACGGTTCGCGCAGTTCGAGGACTGGGCCGGAAAGCGTGTCCTCGAGCTGGGCTGCGGCATCGGGACCGACACGATCGCCTTTGCGCGTGCAGGGGCGAACGTGACTGCAGTCGACCTTTCGGAGGAATCCTTGGCGCTCGCGCGGAAGCGGGCGGAGGTCTACGGGCTCACCGACCGGATCGAGTTCTACTGCGCCGACGCCGAACACCTCGCCGATGTCGTGCCGGCCGCTGCGTATGACCTCATCTACTCCTTCGGAGTCATACATCACACGCCCCATCCCGAGAACGCCATCGCACAGTTGCGCGACCACTTCACGACTGATGACACGGTTTTCAAGCTGATGGTCTACAACCGGCGGTCCTGGAAGGTGCTGTGGATTCTGCTGACCGAAGGACGCGGTCGCTTCTGGCAACTCGACAAGTGGGTCGCGCGCAACTCTGAAGCGCAGACCGGCTGCCCGGTCACGTACACCTACACGCGCTCGAGTGTTCAGCGCCTGCTCGCGGGGTTTGACGTAACCGAATGTGACGTCGACTTCATCTTCCCGTATCGGATTCCTGACTACGTCGAGCACCGCTACGTCAAGAACTGGTACTTCCGCTTCCTGCCCCGGACTGTGTTCCGGTTGCTCGAGCGGCGGTTCGGTTGGAATTTGCTTGTCACCGCGGTGCCGTCCTCGCCCGCCCGTACCACCGCGAAATCGTCATAGCATCACGGACGAGCGTTGATTACTTTTACGGATCTGGGTCTCTTCTCCTACCTCGGCAACGAACTCTTCCAGTACGCAGCCTTGCTGGGCGTGGCCGAGCGTCGTGGATTCGACGCCCGCCTGCCACCAGCGACCCAGCACCGGCTGGGGACGCTCATCGACTTTGACACGCCGACGTATACAACTGAAGAGCTGCGATCACTGCGGTACCGGTTCGCACAGGTCTACCCGGCCTACGGCTTCGAGCCGGCGCTGGAGGATATCCCCGATGGCTGCGACCTGAATGGGTACTTCCAGTCGCGGCGACACTTTCCAGAACGGTTGCGTGACGAATTCCGGCTGCGCGATGACGTCTGTGCGCAAGTCGACGGTATGTGGTCCCGTCTCAATCCAGTTCGCCCTGTCGTCGGGTTTCACGTGCGGCGCGGAGACAGTGTGGGGTCGGGACACTGGCTATCCCTGGGGAAGGCCGGGTACTTCGAGCGTGCGAAGGCGCACTTCGCCGACATGGATGTCGACTTTCTCGTGGTGTCGGACGATCCGCAATGGTGTGTCGACAATCTGGCCGACCACGAGACCCAGGTGGCCGAGCCGGCCCCGGCGCCGATCCACTTGGCATTGCTGGCGCGATGCGACCATCTCATCATCGCGAACAGCACCTTTTCGTGGTGGGCGGCATGGTTCCAGGAACCACGCGCCGGCGTTGTCGTGGCTCCGCGGCGGTGGTATCACCCGGGAACGTTCGACAACGACGAGCAAGACCACGGGCCCGACTGGATTCTGCTGTGACCCGGCGACCTGATTCGTCCGGAGGACTTCTCAACCGTGCCGTGCGGCCATGGGCCGGCATAGGCAAGGTCAGGCGGCGGGCGTCCGGCCCGTTGGACACCTCGACGTTCTCGCCACCCCTTCTCCCCTGGGCACCATCCCCCCACTCGAGCGAATTGGCTCGACTGTCGTTGTACCGTCTCGGCCTCAGCGGCACGCATGGAAAGTACCGCGTGGTTCCCCGCTCGGCGATCTTCGCCCATGAACGACTTGCTGCTGCGGTTCATGCCGACACCGGCGAAGGCCTGCTGCGCCGGGTGATCGAAAGACTGTGGCGCGACTATGGTGCGCCGTCTCGTCGCGTGATCGATGAGTTCTTGGCCGAAGCTGATCGACACGATCGAAGCGCACACATCGGCCGCGCTGAAGATCTGGCGGCCGAACGTCGTCGCATCCTGCAGGAGTGGCTTCGGGCCTGCCGTCCGCCCTCGGCAGCCTCCCGTCTGCGGCAGAACGTCGAGTTGGCGGTCTGCTTTGCGATGCGGCGATCGAGGCAGTACACCAGGGCGCTGCGCTTCAAGTTGTCCGGGTAGTCGAGTTGTCCCGTGAGATCGTCGACCTTGTGACCTGCACGAACGAGCGATTCTCGGCTCCGGGCAAACCTGACGAGGGCACCGCGTATGCTGCCGGTGTGCCAGCATTGGAGCCGGAGGGGTGAGCCGGGTGGCCCCACCCGTGGCGCCGGTCGCGCTCTTCGTGTTCAACCGGCCCGATCTCACTGCTCGCGTGTTCGAGGTGGTCCGGGCCGTCAAACCGCCGGTACTGTTCGTCTCGGCCGACGGTCCTCGGTCTGACCGCCCTGACGATGTCCACCTGTGCCGCGAGACGCGCGAGGTCGTGCAATCCGTCGACTGGCCGTGCGACGTTCGCTGGAACCTGCGCGAGCAGAATCTGGGCTGCGGCCCGGCGATGTCGCAGGGCATCAGCTGGGTCTTCGAACACGTTGATCGAGCCATCATCCTCGAAGACGACTGTGTTCCCGACGCGACCTTCTTCCCGTTCTGCGACGAGCTGCTCGAGCGCTACAAGGACGACTCCCGCGTTCTGCAGATCGCCGGGCTCGAACTTGAATGCCCCGGCGAGGCGTTCGCGGGCGCGAGCTACTCGTTCGCCTCCTTCCCTTTGGTGTGGGGATGGGCGACCTGGCGACGAGCGTGGGCCCACTACGACTTCGAGATGGGCTCATGGCCGTCCTTCCGCGACGCCGGCATGCTTCCCGGATTGCACGCCAACCGTCGACGTCGCGCGCAGCTGCGTCGCGAATGGGACCACATCCACGCGGGCAACGGCACCTGGGACCACCAGTGGCAGTACACCGTCATGAGCCAGCACGGGCTGTCGATCTATCCGTCGACCAATCTGGTCTCCAACCTCGGATTCCGGCCCGACGCCACCCAGACCACGTCCACCGGCCCTGGGTCGATGGCGGCAGTCCCGGCCCGACCCGGTCGAGTTCCCGCTCGTCCACCCATCGCTCGTCGCGCACAATCCAAGATTGGAGCGGTACTTCGATCGTGAGGTACTCCGCGCGATCGGCAGCGGCAGTGACGATCCTGCGCAAGGTGCTTCCGTCCCGCCGCGCTCGACGGGTCCTGCGACGGCTCCTGCTGCCCACCGCGCAACCCCGCCCCTCCCGACGTCCCATTGATCGCTCGAACAGTGCTGCGCAAGGTTCAGACCGATCGTGAGCATCCTGCGCGGAGGCCAGCGCGCCCACGCTGTCCAACAGCGCCACGGGTTCGCCAAGAGGGTTCTGCTCGGTCCCGTCGCTCCACTGGCCCGCAAGTGGGCACTCACAGGCATCCCTGACGCCCGCAAGGCGACCGTGCTGCGCCGCTTCGGAGTGCCGCCGATCGGCGCCGCGGCGAAGGACTACGAGCGAGAGGTATCGCCTGGCTTTCGCTACGCCGGAAACACCAAGGACCTGCTCGGGATCATGGTCTACCTGTTCGGCGTCTGGGAACCCAACCTCTCAACGTTCCTCCAGCGTCGGCTCGGCCCAGGAGACACCTTCATCGACGTCGGCGCGAACAGCGGCTGGTTCACGGCGATGGGTGCTCATTTGGTCGGCCCGACCGGCAGGGTCGTCGGCATCGAGGCGTCCGCGACCATTGCTCAACGCCTGCAGGCGAACCTCGACCGCAATGGCTTCGCGAACGCCCGGGTGATCGTGGCCGCCGCCACGGCAGGGCCGTGCATGGTCGACATCATCCCGGGCCCGGACGAGCACACCGGCTTGACGCGAGTCTCCGCGTCCCGCACGCCCATGGCGGTCCACGTGCGCGGAGATGCACTGCCTGCACTGTTGACCGAGGAGGAGATCGTCAGCGCACGTGTGGTCAAGATCGACGTCGAAGGCGCTGAGTACGACGTCGTCGCCGGGCTCGCCGATTCTCTCGATCGGTTTCCCGAGTCATGCGAGTTCGTCATCGAGGTCGGTCCGGAGCGCGCTGGGAAGCTCGAGGACGTCGATGCGCTCGTCTCGACGTTCGAGGTCGCGGGCTACACGCCCTACTCCCTTCCGAACTTCTACGACCTGCGCAGCTACATGCTCGAGCCCGTGGCGACGACCCTCTCGAGAAGGTCTCAGCTCGGCCGACCCACGAGATGGACATCGTCTTCTCGCGTCAAGGTGGCGAGATTCTCACGATGTGAGGGCGGCGCGGATACTGCGCACGGCCCGTTCGGCGACATGGTCCCAACCTCCGCTGGTCCGCACGGCGTCGCTGTCCTTGGCTGCACGGATGCGAACAGATCGCGGTCGCTGGCTGATCGCGAGCAGATCCTCAGCGACCGCCTCGACGCCACCGTTCGGAGGGATGAGTCGGCCGGCCGATGCCGGGACGAGCTCGGGCAAGCAGTAGGCCGCGCGTCCGAGCGCTGGCACTCCGGCGGCCCGTGCTTCGAGGAAGACCAAGCCGTAGGGCTCGTACCACGTCGGCAGCGCGAAGATGTCATGGTCCGCCCACATCTGGCGCACGTCCGGTGCTGGTACCTCGCCGCGGAAGTCGACCCACTCCGGGACCTCGGGTGGCGAAGCGGCCAGCTCGCGGGGCCGACGACGGTCAAGGTGAAGTCGCCCGATCCGCTGGTGCGCAGCTGCTCGATCGCGGACACCACGAGCTCGCCACCCTTGCGGAAGAACTCGCGGCCGATGAACAGCACCTTGGTTCCGCCCGCGCCGCGGGCCTGCAGGTCCGCTTGGCCGGCAGATCGTGCAGGCCGCCGCCGACCACGTGGACCCGCTCGCGGGGCACTCCGTCGTGCTCGACGAGCCAGTCGGCGAACCACTGGCTGAAGCTCAGCACGCCGGCCGCCGATGCGTAGGCGGCGCGCTGCTCGGCGACGAGCTCATCGAGCCGTCCGGCGGGGAAACTCACGAGCGCGGGGGCGTGCTCGGCGAGGAGGTCGTGGTGTGCCTGAACCACGGAGAAGTTGGCGTCTTGGAACAGGAACGTCGGCACGTCCGCGATGGTTTCGATGTCGGCGACGCCGACCACCGCGTCGACGTCGAGCCGGCCGAGCCGACGCCGCACTTTGGCGTCGGTCAGGCGTCGGCTGAGCCGCGAGTACTTCCAGGTGCCATAGCCTGCGGACGCGGCCCAGGCCGGCCAGCGCAGCAGACGTGATGAGGTCGTGCTGCGCATCGACACGAGCCAGGTCGACGTCGGCGCGCGCGCCGAGCGCATTCATCAAGCCGGCCGATGACCCGGACCAGGTGGTTTCGACTGGGCGCCACCACGAGCATGCGTACGCGAGTTTCACGCGTCGAGCCTGCCATCTCGCTCCGCCATCGTGCACTCAGCACGGCTTTCGCGATGAGCCCGACCCATTCTCGCCGATGGGAGTTGAGCGGTGTTCAGATGAAGTCCATGCCCTGGCCCTCACGCTATGGCGATGCTCCGGCAGTCAGCACATGGATCGGGATCGGTCGTTCGCGCTCGACCGTATGGACGTGCACCTGAGCTGACCGGGACCTGCGTCGGATCGCGCACGAGCAGAGTGGCAGTCAACGGCACTCGAGAGCGGAGCGGAGTGTTGACGATAGACATAGGCGCGAACATGGGTTGATCGGTGAACACTCTGGAAGCCGACGGAGTGGCGCTCGGAACGGGAGAATGGTGCCGGAACGGTCGTGAACCGCTCGCTGCGACGAGACGCGTTCGGGCATCAGTTCTATCAACGATGAGAACCGAAGCGGTCGAGGCGGGAATCGTCGAACTCGACCCATGACTGATGCGCCGCGATCTCCGGCTCTGGCCTGCCCATGAGAAGCGTGGGTTGGGGAGCACCGGGCCTCTTCGTCTTTCGTCCTGCTGATGATCTGCCGGCAGCGCTCGTCTCGTCGCATACTCGCCCTCATCTGCGGTTCGGCTCTGATCGTGGCGGCGATGGCTCTCGATCATGGGATTGGGCGCGCACGGGAAGCGTCTGTTCTCGTGCTGGGCTTCGGGACCGCTCCGCTGAACGACGTCCGTCCGATCGGGTCGCTGGACTTCGTGGAGCTGGCGGACGTGTTCTTCGTGCCGGGTTCCTGTTGTTGGTGCCACGGCTCGCCGGTACCACCCTGCGCATCCCGTCGGCGTTTCTGTACGGAGGCGTTGGGTTGCTGACAGTGGGAACATTGTCGGCGCTTGCTCAGCGACCAGCCAGGAGTCCAACTTCTGGATACCTGTTGGACCTCGTCATCGGTGTGGTGCTGTTGCCTGTCCTGTTGGTGTGGTGGCAACCCGGACGCCGGACCATCATCGCTGCCGCCGCCGCCTACATGATCGGCAATGCCGTCAACGTGGTCGCCAGCTCTGACCGAGGATGTGGTCGCCGAGGGCCGCTACGCAGGCCTGACCACGCATCCGAACGTGATGGGCTTGTGCCAGGTCTTGAGCCTCGCCGTTGGCGCCGTTCCTCCTGGAGACCCTGCCGCGCAGATACCGGTGGATCGTTGGCATCGGGGCCGTCGTCTCCTTGTACGGCATCTGGATCAGCGGAAGTCGCGCTGCACTCTTGTGTGCGGTGGCCCTGATGTTGTTGTACCCGCTGTTCAAGCGCTCGATCCCGGCGGCCCTTGACCGTTGCCGCTGCTTGCGCGTGCCAGCCATCGTGGTGCTCGACCGTGTGTCGCAGAACCCTGATCCATCGAACGCACTCGGGCGCCTGCTCGGCGGTGGTTCCGCCCGCAGCTCCAATGAGGCTCGCGATCGAAGGGGCCCAAGCCGGCATCGACCAGTTCCTCAGCCACCCACTGCTCGGAGACGGCTGGGCTCACGGTCTGGGGGGCGCACAACGTCTACCTGCAGATCGCTGCCGCGATCGGGGTGTTCGGCCTCGCCTCCTACCTGATGATGCTGGCGCCGATCCTGAGACCGCTCATCGCGGTTCCAGCACCTTACGGGCTTCTGGCGGCGCCCGGGTTTGCGACGGCCGTCATGATCAGCGTGGTGGATCCCGCAATGGGGAGTCGTTACATCTGGTGTGTGGTTGCGCTCGCACTGAGCGCGAGCCGACTAGCGGCGCTGGATCAGACGTCGATCGGGCAGCAGTCGGCTTCGGCCGCTGGCAGCGTCAGCCGCTGAGACTCCTTGCCTCCAGTCGGTGTGACGTATAGTTCGGTCGACTCGCAGCCGAACTCGAGAAGGAGCCACTCACGGTGCCAGAGACAAGCGAGCCGAAGCCCCAGGCAGCAGGTCAGCAAAGCGGCTCTACCCCGAGATCGCCGCCGGTGGCTATTCCCGACACGACGGTTTCGTCGACTTCTTCCTTCGGGTGCGCGCGCTGCTCGGCTCGGAGAGCACGGTTCTCGATTTCGGCGCCGGCCGCGGCGCGTGGACCGAGGGCGACCTGGCGCCGCTGCAGCGGGAGCTGCGCGATCTCAAGGGACACGTCGCTCGGGTGGTCGGCGTTGACGTCGATCCGGTCGTCTTGCAGAACGAGTCGGTCGACGAGGTCTTCCAGATCGAACCGGGCGGACCGTTGCCGTTCGAGGACGAGACCTTCGACCTGGTCCTGGCCGATTATGTGCTGGAGCACGTCGACCGTGCGGATGCGCCCGCGGTCGCCGGTGAGATGTCGCGGGTCCTGAAGCCGGGAGGGTGGATCGCTGCGCGGACTCCGAACAAGTGGGGCCTCATCGCGCTTGCGGCCAGAGCTCGTCCCCAACCGCCTGCACGTCGCCGTGCTCAAGCGCCTGCAGCCGGGCCGTCCGGCCGAGGATGTGTTTCCGACTCGCTATGCCATGAACACGCACCGCGATCTGCGCCGGCTCTTCCCCGAACCTCAGTGGACCCTCGCGGTGTACGGCCACGTCGGCGCGCAGCAGTATGCCGGCACGTCGGCGGCTGCGTGGCGGGCCGCCTCGTTCCTGGATCGCCTGACCCCGCCGAGACTCGCGCCGACGCTGATGATCTTTGCCCGCAAGAACCAGGGGCCATGACCTTCCGGCGGATCTGGGTCCTCCTCAGGCCCGGACCGCCGCCGGTGACGCCAACCGATCGATGTCCGCGTCGACCATGATCCGTGCGAGCTCCTCGGTGCTGGTTTGCGCTGACCAATCGAGCACTCGTTGGGCCTTGCTGGCATCGCCGATCAAGGCGTCGACCTCGGTCGGCCGTTCATAGACATCGTCATGCCGGACGTGGTCCTCCCACTGGAGCCCGGCATGAGAAAAGGCGAACTCGCAGAAGTCGCGCACGGTGTGACCGGTTCCGGTGGCGAGGACGTAGTCGTCCGGCTCATCTTGCTGGAGCATGCGCCACATGCCCTCGACGTACTCCTTGGCATACCCCCAGTCGCGGACCGCCGAGAGGTTGCCGAGATCGATGTGGTCCGTGAGGCCCAGCTTGATCGCCGCGACGCCCCGCGTGATCTTGCGGGTCACGAAGCTCTCCCCGCGACGCGGCGACTCGTGATTGAACAAGATGCCGGACACGGCGAAGATCCCGTAGGCCTCCCGGTAGTTGACCGTGACCCAGTGCGAGTAGAGCTTCGCCGCCCCGTAGGGCGAACGAGGGTAGAAGGCGGTGTTCTCGTGCTGCGGGGGCGGTGACCCGCCGAACATCTCCGACGTCGAGGCCTGGTAGAAGCGACAGTCGAGGTCGGCTGCGCGGATGGCCTCGAGGAGTCGGAGCGTGCCGACGGCGTCGGTCGAGGCGGTGTACTCCGGCATCTCGAACGAGACCTTGACGTGGCTCTGTGCGCCGAGGTTGTACACCTCGTCCGGCCGGATGGCGTGGATGAGGTTGACGAGACTGACGCCATCGGTCAGGTCGCCGTAGTGGAGCGTGAGGCGGTCGTCACCGTGGAGGTGGTCGATCCGGCTTCGGTTGAGCGTCGAGGAGCGCCTCACCAGGCCGTGGACCTCATAGCCTTTCGCCAACAGGAGCTCGGCGAGGTAGGACCCGTCTTGCCCGGTGATGCCAGTGATGAATGCGCGTTTGCTCACAGCATGACCTTCTGAAGGGGTGGGATTCGAGCCAGGGATGGCGGCGTGTGGATCACCATGATGCCGCGACACGGGCTGAGCATGTTCCTCACGGCACACCATCGCCTGCGTTGGACCGCGCGGTGAGGTAGTCGCTGTGCTCGCCGACACCGGTGCGAACGCGCTGAACGTCGACGCGCACCATGTCGGCGATGAGCTCCGGCATGCCGACCGTCGCCTTCCATCCCAGGTGGTGCTCGGCGGGGCCCGGGTCGATCGAGATGGTCGACGCGTCCTGGGGTCGCAAGAGGGTCGGATCGTGCGATGACGTACGACCACGGGTCGTCGATGCCGGCCGCGTCGAACGCGGTCTCGACGACTTCGGTGAGGGCATGGGTGATTCCGGTGCCGATCTCCAGATCGACTGGCTCCGCGCTGCGGACCATGCGCCGCATCGCTTCGACGTACTCGCCGGCGAATCCCCAGTCCCGCCTGACGTCGAGGTTGCCGAGGCGGAGACTCTCGCGCCGGCCGGCGGCGATCTCCGCCGCCGCGAGAGTGATCTTTCGAGTGACGAACTCCGGCGTCCGCAACGGGCTCTCGTGATTGCCCAGGATTCCGCTGCACGCGTTCAGGCCATGACTCTCGCGGTACATCGCGACGAGTCCTTGTGCCGCCAGCTTCGCCGCCGCGTAGGGACCTCCTCCGTCGACATCGAGGACGGCGGCAGACGACGCATGGAAGATGCCGACGTCCCGTCCGGTGCGGTCGCGAAGACTTCTGACGGCTGCCAGCAGGCCATCGACGGCGTGCGTGTTCACCTCCGCGGCCAGGTCCGAGTCCTCCCACCCGCGTCCCACTGAGCTCATCGCAGCCAGGTTGTAGATCTCGTCCGGCTGGTATCGGTCGAGGTGCTGCTTCCAGCCGTGGGAGTCACGGACGTCGTGCTCCACCACCTCGACATGGCCCAGGTAGGCACGGCGTCGGGGCGAGGAGCTGGTGCCCGGCCGAACCGTGCCCACGACGCGCAGGCCCTCCTCGCCCAGCAGACGCGCCAGGTACACGCCGTCCTGACCTGCGACGCCGGTGATCAGCGCACAGCGCGGAGCAGTCCGATCGCTCACGCCCGGGCGCTTGCCTGTGTGTTCTCGAGTACGGCTGCGAATCGTCCGGCGATGTCGTCGATGTCGAACCGTTCCTCGGCGACGGCTCGTGAGCGTTGGCCGATCTCCGCCTGCCGAGCGCGGTCGTCGCTGAGCGCCGCCAACCACTGAGCCGCACCTCGCGCGCCGTCGCGCGTCGGCTCGCGAACGCATCCACCGCAGGCTTCGATGTCGATGGCGGCGGGGTTGTCGGCGGGCATGAGAGCGAGGATCGGACGTCCGGCGGCCATGTACGACAGCACCTTGCTCGGCACCGAGAACGTCGTGGCGTCCGGCTCGAGCAGTCCGATCAGCACGTCCGCCGAACCCAGGACATCGGACAGGTCGGCGGCCGGTTGGAAGGGCAGAGTGCGCAACGGGAGGTCGGGCGCGTCGTCGGCTGCCTGCCGCAGGATGTCGACACCCTCGCCCTCCGACACCACGCTCAGAACCGCAGCGACGCCGGCGCTACGCACGGCCAGCAGCAGCTCGATGAGAAGCAACGGGTTGTGTTTGCGGCCGAGGGTGCCGGCGTACAGCAAGCGCAGTCCCGGATCGTCGCCGAAGATGTCGGCGCTGCGCGCGTTGTCGCGGTCGGTGGGCACGATCTTGTCGAGCGGCGCCCAGTTCGGAATGACCGACACGCTGTCGGGGCTGACGCCCCAACGCGGGTAGACCTCGGCGAAGCCCGCTCCGATGGCGACGACGTGAACCGCGCTACGTGCGTACCAGGCCTCGATCTTTTCCAGCACCCAAGCCGCGACGGTCGCCAGGAATTTCGGAAGTCGGCTCCGAGCTTCGACGGCCATCGCGTGGCTGTAGATGTCCTGGTGCCAGAACACCCAGGGCGTCCCCGTGCGTCGGGAGAACCAGACGAACTGGAGCATCGCGATGAGCGGCACGTTGCACATGACGACGACCTCGGCTGGAGCGTCGCGCAGGTACTGCACCCACGCGCGGCCATAGGCCAGCTCCCACCGCAGGCGACCCCAGACGGCGTACTTCTGGAACGGTCGTTTCAGTTCGATCTCGTCGAACGCCAGCGTGTCCGAGTCGCCGGGGAGGCGATGCAGGTGCCCTTTGCCGCCGACGTACTGCTTCGCTGACACGTGCCGGACCGTGTGGCCATCGGCGGCAAGACGACGGGACAGCTCGGCTTGGAACAGATGACCGGAGAAGTCGTGGAGCAGGATGTCCGATCGAGCCTACGAGCGCTGCCGCCAGCTGCTCGTAGATCCAGGCGTAGGTCTGCTCCAGCCCTTCCTTCAGCGAGATCGACGGTTCCCATCCGTAGGTCTCCCGGAACAGCGTGTTGTCGCTGTTGCGGCCGCGGACGCCCTGCGGTGCGTCGAGGTTGTAGCTCCGCTCGACCGTGACGCCGGCGATCTCCTCGAGGATGTCGACCATCTGGTTGATCGTGACCAGCTCGGCCGAGCCGAGGTTGACCGGCTCGACGAGGTCACCGGCAAGAATCTCCATCGTGCCGCTCACGCAGTCGTCGATGTACATGAAGCTGCGGGTCTGCTCGCCGTCGCCCCAGATCTCGATGCCGTCGCGTGTGGCCGAGGGCGACCTCGGCGACCTTGCGCGACAGCGCGGCGGGCGCCTTCTCGCGGCCGCCGTCCCAGGTGCCGAGCGGGTCCGTAGACGTTGTGGTACCGGGCGACCCGGGTCTGCCAGGCCGAAGTCCTCGCGGAAGTGGCGGGCCATCCGTTCGGAGAACAGCTTCTCCCAGCCGTAGCCGTCCTCGGGGTCGGCCGGATAGGCGTCCGCCTCGGCGAGTGCCGTGACGTTCGGATCGGTCTGCTTCTCGCCGTTGTAGACGCAGGCCGAGCTGCTGTAGAAGTACCGCTGCGTGCCGGCATCCCGTGCGGCTACCAGCATGTTGGTGCTGGTCAGCACCGAGAGCATGCACTCGGCCTTGTTGTTCTCGATGAACCCCATGCCACCCATGTCGGCGGCGAGGTTGTAGATCTCCTCGGTGTTGTCGGCGATCTTGTGCGCGTCGACGGGGTCGGAGCAGTCGGCGACGACGTTCTCCGCCGACTCGTGGAGCTGATGCCATTGCGTCGGTCGGCTTGACGTCGACGGCGCGGACCTCGACGTCCGGCCTGCAGCAGCCGGTCGACGAGGTGACCGCCGATGAATCCGCCGCCCCCGGTGACGAGTACGGTCATGGGATCGTGAACCTCCAGGGTTGGGTTGCCTGACCTCGGGTGGCGGCGCATGGTTGCGAACGGACCGACGAGGGCCGCCCGCATGAGATCCTAAACCATGGGCACGACGCGGCTCGTGACGCCGAAGTGCCCGCAACGCCACATCACCGCATGCCTTGCATACACTCAACACCAGCCATCCGGGTCACATCCGGACACCGACATGAGGGGATCTCGTGGATCTGAGCCAGTTCCTGGGCGTCCTGCGTACCCGCTGGAAGTTCGTCTTCGTGACGCTCGGGCTGGGCGCGCTCGTCATGGCACCGTCGTGATCGTTCTCGGTCGCCCCCGACGTACGCTTCCACCGCCACGCTGTTGATCTCGACGCCGTCGACCGGCGTCGCCGACTCCTACTCGGCCAACTTGACCGCCGGCCAGCGCGCCGACTCCTACGCCGACCTGGCGCAAGAGCTCGGACGTGCTCGAGCGAGTCGCCGATCGACTCGACAACGAGATCTCCCCGTCCGAGCTCGCCAAGCAGGTCGACGTGTCGGTGTCGAGAGACACCTTGCTGCTTCGCGTCGACGCGCGCGCCGCAGTCACCGGAGCTCGCCCAGCAGATCGCCACGGTCGAGTCCGACGAGATCATCCGCCTGGTCAAGAACCTGGAGACACCCAGCGACGAGGAGATACCGGCGCCGATCATCGCCCGCGTCGCCGGCAAGGCCTCGTTCAGCACCACTCCCGTCGCGCCGAACATTCCGCTCAACCTCGGGGTCGGCCTGCTGCTGAGCCTGCTGATCGGCATCGTCGGGGCGCTGGTGCGCGACAACCTCGACACCTCGGTGAAGACCGGTGACGACGTCGAGGAGATCACCGAGAACTCGCCACTGGTCACGCTGCCGTTCGATCCGGCCGTCAAGCGGAATCCGTTGAGCATCGAGGACCACGGCGGCTCGCTCGGCGAGGCGTTCCGCGTGCTCCGGACGAACCTGCAGTTCTCCAACCTGGACGCCAAGCGCCAGATGATGGTGGTCTCCAGCGCCGTGCCGGAGGAGGGCAAGACGTTCGTCGCGACCAACCTCGCCATCTCCATGGCCAAGGGCGGTCGCTCGGTTCTCCTCATCGACGCAGACATGCGCAATCCGAACGTGGCTGAGCTCCTCGGCCTGGAGAACTCGGTGGGCTTGATCACCGTGCTCCTCGGTCGCACCACGCTGGAGCAGGCCATCCAGGAGCACGTCAGCGGCGTGCAGGTTCCTGGGCACGGGCCCCAACCGCCCAACCCGGCCGAGGTGCTCGACACCCAGGCCATGCGCGACTTCCTCAGCACGGTGCGGGCCGAGTACGACGTCGGTCATCATCGACGCGCCGCCGATCCTTCCCGTCGCCGACGCCGCGATCCTGGCCAGTGAGGTCGACGGTGTGCTGCTGCTGGCGCGCTACGGCTCGACGAGCCGCGACCAGCTGCGACAGGCGGTGTCCCGGATCGACAGTGGTCGGCGGCCACCTCTTCGGCACCATCCTCAACCGCGCGCCCGCGCAGCCTTGGGTGGCTACGGCTACGGGTACGGCTATGGGTACGGCTACGGGACCGTGGTGCAGCAGCCGCAGAGCCCGAGGATCGACGATCAGGATCGCCGACCAGGTCGCTCGCTGAGCGGGTCGGGGCGTCGAGTCAAGCGATGAACCCACCAGCACATCCGGCGTCGCGACGGTGGGGCTGGATCCGTGCCATCAGGCGGGTCGCCTGAGACTCCGTCCGAAGGTGCCGGCGAACGGTGGGTTAGGCTTCGGTGGCTCGAGCACGCACGGCGAAGGACGAAAGTGTGGAAACGATGAAGGTCGGAGTCGTTGGTTCCGGGTACGTGGGACTGGTGACCGGTGCGTGCCTGGCCTCGATCGGTCACGACGTCACGTGCATCGACAAGGACCTCGCGCGGGTGGCCGAGCTGTCGGCCGGACACGTGCCGATCTTCGAGCCCGGCCTGACCGAGATGATCCACCAAGCCAGTTCTCATCTCACCTTCGGTTCTGAGCTCTCTGTCGGTCGTCGACCACGTCGATGTCGTGTTCATCGCGGTCGAGACGCCGCAGGCCGACAACGGTTCGGCGGACCTCTCCAGCGTGGCAGCCGTCGCGCGTTCGATCGGCGCGGAACTCATCCGGTGCCGACGGCAGCGAACGCTCGTCGTGGTCAACAAGAGCACAGTGCCGGTGGGCTCGGGCGATTTCGTGTCGGCACTCATCCGCGAGGGCGCCGAGGATGAGGATGCAGGCAGCGACGGTGTGCCGTTCGTGGTGGTCTCCAATCCGGAGTTCCTGCGCGAAGGCAGCGCGATCAACGACTCGCTGTTCCCCGATCGCATCGTGCTGGGCGCGGACGACGACCATGCGTTCGAGGTCATGGCGACCTTGTACGCACCGATCCTCGAGCAGTCCTTCCCGACCGAGCACCCCGCACGTCCTCGCGAGGTACCCCTGCTGACGACCGACCTGGCCAGCGCGGAGATGATCAAGTACGCGGCGAACGCCTTCCTCGCGACGAAGATCAGCTTCATCAACGAGATCGCGTCGATCTGCGACCTGGTCGGCGCCGACGTCTCCCGAGTGGCCGCCGGGATCGGTCTGGACTCCCGGATCGGCACGAAGTTCCTGGACGCCGGCATCGGCTGGGGCGGCTCCTGCTTCCCCAAGGACGTGGCCGCCCTGCGCTCGATCGCCAGGGAGTACGGACACGAGGCGCCCATGCTGGACGCCACCGTGGCCGTCAACCGCGAAGCTCGCCGTCGCGTCATCACGAAGCTGCAGCGCGAGCTCCGCACGCTCAAGGGGAAGCGCATCGCGCTCCTGGGCCTGACGTTCAAACCCAACACCGACGACCTGCGGGATGCTCCCAGCCTCGAGATCGCTCAGATGCTCCATGCTCTCGGAGCGCGGGTGACGGGCTACGATCCGGTGGCCACGAAGAGCGTCTCCAACGTCTCCACCGACCTGAAGGTGATGTCCGAGCCGATGGATGCCTTGGCCGGGGCGCATGCTGCCGTGGTCGTCACCGAGTGGGACGAGGTCGTGTCGCTGGACTTGGCGCGCATGGCGGAGGTCATGGACGCCCCGCGAGTCCTGATCGACGGGCGCAACGCCATTGAGCCGGAGGCTGCGGCGCGGGCCGGGCTCGTCTATCGAGGTTTCGGGCGTGGCTGAGCGGAAGCGGGTGCTCGTCACCGGCGGAGCGGGATTCATCGGCGCCCACTTGTGCGCGAGGCTGCTCGCCGAGGGCTACTCGGTCATCTGCATGGACAACCTCAGGACCGGCTCAGAGCAGAACCTCGTCGCGATCGGCGACGACCCGGCCTTCACCTTCGTCGAGACGGACGTGACCACGTACATCGACGTACCGGGGGTCCTTGACGAGGTCTACCACTTCGCCTCCCCAGCCAGCCCGGCCGACTTCGAGCGGATCCCGATCCCGATCCTCAAGGTCGGCGCCTTGGGTACGTACAACTGCCTGGGGCTGGCCAAGGACAAGGGCGCGCGGCTGCTGCTCGCGTCGACCTCGGAGGTCTACGGCGATCCACTGGTCCACCCGCAGCCCGAGGACTACTGGGGGAACGTCAATCCGGTGGGGATCCGCGGGCGTCTACGACGAGGCCAAGCGGTACGCCGAGGCGATCACGATGGCGTATCGGCGCCATCATGCGGTGGACACGCGGATCGTCCGCATCTTCAACACCTACGGCCCACTCATGCGCCTCGACGACGGGCGGATGATCCCGAACTTCATCTCCCAGGCCCTGCGGGGAGAAGCGCTGACCGTCTACGGGGACGGCACTCAGACACGGAGCATCCAGTACATCGACGACCTCGTCGACGGCATCCGTCGCCTGATGAACAGCGACGAACCTCGTCCGGTCAACATCGGCAACCCCACCGAGTACACCGTGAACGACGTGGCGCAGATGATCCTTCGGCTGTGCCAGAGCTCCAGCGCCGTCGTTCATGAGCCGCTTCCGTCGGACGATCCCCGTCAGCGCTGCCCGGACACCAGCCGGGCCCAGGAGACCTTGGGCTGGACGCCGAGCACCTCGGCCGAGGACGGACTGAAGCAGACGATCGCCTGGTTCGTCGAGCGGCTGGCAGCGGAGAGCGTTTCCTGACTTCACGGTTCACGGCACAGGTAGAGGGCACCACCTGTGCGGTGGTGCCCTCTATAGGGCCAGCATCTGCAGCTACCAAGCGTGCCTTCGTCTGATCGTCGCCCCGGGGCCGCGTGATCCCTGAGTGTCGCGGTTGTCCCGAATGCGACTGCCCTTTGGGACGGGAGATCGCCGCGTGGGTACTGAGTTGCTGTGCCGTCTGTGAAGTTGTGGTGGTACCCGTTCTACGCCGATGCCGCGCGCAGCGAAAGATCTACTCGTCCGTAACCTTGTGCGATCGAGTTCACAAGCGGCCCAGGACCGTCCCCGGCCGGCGTCGGCGACTCACCATCGCCAGCGCGATCGCACCGACACCGGCCGCCACGACCCCGACGGCGGCGACCTTCGCGACCCGGGTGTCGAGTCCGAGCCGGGCCCGCATCGACACCGGGCTGGTGAAGGTCAGGATGGGCCAGCCGTTCTCCTCGGCCATGCGCCGCAGGGTCTTGTCGGGGTTGACCGCGAACGGGTGGCCGACGACCTCGAGCATCGGGGCGTCGGTCTCCGAATCGGAGTAGGCGAAGCTGCTGGCGAGGTCGTAGCCGTGCTTCTCGGCCAGCTCGATCATCGCCTTGGCCTTGTTGGGGCCGTAGGCGTAGTACTCGACCTCACCGGTGTAGCGACCGTCGACCTCGACGAGCCGGGTGGCGACGACGTGGTCGGCACCCAGCATCGCCCCGATCGGCTCGACGACCTCGGTGCCGGACGCCGAGACGATCACGACGTCGCGACCGGCCGCGTGGTGGTTCTCGATCAGCTCGACCGCCTCGTCGTAGACGATCGGGTCGATGATCGCGTGCAGCGTTTCGGCCACCGACTGACGGACGACCTCGACGTCCCAGCCGGTGATCATGTCGGTGAGGTAGCTGCGCATCTTCTGGAGCTGGTCGTGGTCGGCCCCGCTCGCCGCGAACATGAACTGGGCGTAGGCGCTGCGCAGCACGGCGCGACGGCTCAGCAGGCCGCCGTCGTAGAAGGGCCTGCTGAAGGCGAGCGTGCTCGACTTGGCGATGATCGTCTTGTCCAGGTCGAAGAACGCGGCCGACCGCTGGTGGTTCACGTCGTCAGGATAGGGGGGCGGGCGGCCCGTGACACCGAATGCTCGATCATCCGATGGGCCCGTTCACCGGGGCATACGATGGCCCGGAACCGCCGTGGGGGCCGGCGACCGATCTGGAAGGGTGAGCGCATGACGGACGCGGAACGACGCGCCGTTCGTCCTTCGTGGGGCAACCGACTCGACGGCATCGAAGGCCTGCGCGCTGTCGCTGCGCTCTCGGTCCTGGGCGGCCACACCATCCTCCTGATGGCCACCGACTCGTACCGGTTCCCGCCGGTGCTCGGCTCGCTCAGCGCGCTGCTCTTCCAGGGGCTCACGCTGTTCTTCGCGCTGTCTGGATTCCTGCTCTACCGGCCCTTCGTCTCCGCCGTCCTCAACGACCGGCCCACTCCCAGCACGCGGAAGTTCTTGCGGAACCGGGTGCTGCGCATCTGGCCGGCCTACCTGGTGATCCTGGCGTTCGTCTCCTTCGTCATGGGCTCGGCGATCCTCGAACCCCACGGCCTCGCCAACGAGTGGAAGATCGGCTATCTGACCGATCCCGTCACCCTGCTCGCGAACGCACTTCTCGTGCACACCTGGTTTCCCGGGACCGTACTCACCGGCCTGGGCGTCTCGTGGTCGCTGGTGCCGGAGGTCAGCTTCTACCTGTTGCTGCCGGTCCTGGGCTACCTCGGCGTGCGGTTGACGAAAGGGTGTCTCTCGGCTGTGGGCCGGGCTGATCCCCGCGCTGCTCCTCCTCCTCGTCGGGCTGGTGGGCCGCGTCGTCTGGGTCACGACGGCGCTTGACGATGGCGTCCAGGTCGGTTCGGCCGCCGCGTCCGGGCCAGGGTGGTCGGAGGTGATGTTGCGCAGCATCTTCGTCCAAGGCGACCTGTTCGCGGTGGGCATGCTGGCCGCCGTGATCGTGGTGGTCGCCCAGAGCAGCGATGCGGCTCACGTGCGAAGGCTCCGGCACATCGCCTGGGCGGCCTTCGGGTTCGGCTTCGTGAGCCTGTTCCTGATCGGCGCGAACTCCGGCGGGCTGCGGTACACGTCGGTCGGCCTCATCTGCGCCAGCACGATCGCCCTGCTCATCCTTCCCATGGGCGGACGTGTCATCCGCACGGTAGTCGCGCTGCTGGAGACCGCGCCGGCGCGAGCGGTCGGGTTGTGCAGCTACAGCGTCTACCTCTGGCACCTGAGCGTGATCTTCTTCCTCCGCGAGCACGTGGACATCGCCTTGTACGACACCTGGCCCGGAATTCTGGGCAGCTTCGCGTGGGTCGTGGTGCCGACGCTCGCGCTGAGCACCCTCACCTACCGGTACGTCGAGGTGCCGGCCCTGCGACGCAAGTCTCGGACGGACCGGCCGGCCGGTGCGGTCCGCGGCGAGGGGTGACCGATCAGGTCGAGTGTGCTCGGCGGATGTCCCTCGGCTCGCTGTAGCAGCGCTCGACGAAGGCGATCGTCTCGGCGGTGAGCCGCTCAGGACGCCGGCGCCATTCCAGGATGCTCTCGGCGCGCACGAACGTGGCGTTCGGCAGCTCGGTGGCGAGCATCGCCGCGTCGGCGGCGGGGTGGATCGGGTCACGCGGGTGCCCGATGACCAGGGCGGGAGCCATGATCTGCTGGCGGAGTCGCGACGAGGGGGCGACCCGACCGAAGAAGATGCCGTGGACCGTGGCGCCCATGGGCTGTGGGTACTGCTTCAGGGTGTCGAGCCCGATGCCCGTCCAGAACCCCACGAACCGCCGCGGGACGAGCGAGCTGGCGATCCGGGCGCCGGTCACCAGCAGCGGGGTGAAACGGGCGACGAACATCAGCGGCGCGAACGCGATGAGCCCGGCCTCGACGGCGTTGTCGAGCACCGGCATCTCGCAGATCATCGCCTCCACCCGCTCGGGGTGGGTGTCGGCCACCTCGAGCGAGACGTTGGCGCCCAGCGAGGTGCCGCCGATGATGGCGCGGTCGGCACCGACGGCGTCGAGCAGGTCGATGACCTGACGACCGAAGTCGGTCATGGAGTACAGCTTCGGGTCGCTCGGCCGGTCGGACTCGCCGTGGCCGAGCAGGTCGACGGTGAGCACGTGGTTGCCCGCATCGGCGAGCGCTCGCGCGAGCGGGTCGTGCATGCGGCGGGGCATCAGCTGACCGTGGATCAGCACCACCCATCGCTCGCCGGAGCCGAACTCGGTGTACTCCAGCCGATGGCCGTCGTGGAAGAACTCGCCGATCCGTGCAGACGCCAGACTCATCCCAGAGACAGTAGACGCCTTACGGCGCATCGGCAGGCGAATGGAGTCGGCCGGCATCGCCAGGTTGGACGATCCCGTGGTCGAAGGCGAAGACGACCGCCGCGGCGCGATCACGCAGCCGAAGCTTCACGAACACCCGGCCGATGTGGCTCTTGACCGTGAGCTCGGAGATGAACAGCGTCTCGGCGATCTCAGAGTTCGACAGGCCGCACCCGATCGCGTGGAGGACCTCCTGCTCGCGGGTGGTCAGGACGGTGCGATGGTCCGGCGAGTCGGCATCGCCCGCGGACGGCGCACCGGGCGTCTCGCGGTAGCGGGTCAGGACGCGTGCGGTCACGGACGGGTCGAGCCAGGAGTCGCCCTCGGCGACCGTGCGCACGGCTCGGATCAGGTCCTCGGCCGAGGAGTCCTTGAGGATGAACCCGGCGGCTCCGGCCCGCAACGCGCCGGAGAGCATCTCGTCGTCTCGAACGTGGTGAGGACGAGCACGGGCGGTGCGTCGGCGTCGGCTCGCAGTCGGCGGGTGGCCTCGATGCCCCCGACGCCCTTCATGCGCAGGTCCATCACGACGACGTCGACGTCGTGCTCCGCCAGGGCGGCAGGGACGTCGCCGCCGTCGGCGCACTCGACCACGATCTCGAAGCCGTCGCGGCGACGCAGGATGCGGCGCAACCCGGAGCGCACGAGCTCCTGGTCGTCGACCAGCATCACCCGCGTGAAGGTCCCCTCGACGGTGGACGCGGTCATGTCGACCGGCTCGTCGTCGCCGGGCTGGGCGACGTCCACTGCGCTCCGAGGCGCGAAACGGCGCAGTCATGATGCGCATCGGCCACCGAGACGATCGGCAAGGTGGCCTCGACCACCCAGGAGTCACCCGACGGCGCGGACGTGAGGGTTCCGCCGAGCTGCTTGACTCGCGCGGTCATGCCGGTGATGCCGGAGCCGGTCTCGTCGTGGGGTCGAGATGGCGCGGTGCGGGCGCTCTGCACCGTGAGGCGGACGTCCGTCCGGCCGACAGCCAGGCTGACGTGCGCCGGCGATCCCGGTGCATGCTTCGTGACGTTGGTGAGGGACTCCTGGACGATCCGGTACAGCCCGAGGCCGAGGGCCGGCGGGATCCTGCCGACATCGCCATGGGCCTCGTAGGTCGCCTGGAGGCCGGCGCCGTGGACCCGCTCGACGAGCTCGGGCAGGTCGTCGGCCGACGGCAGCGCGCGGTCCGGATCCCCCTCGGCGGCCAGCTCGCTCACGGTCTGGCGGATGTCCGCCATGGCCTGACGGCCGACCCTTTCGGCGTCGCGCAGGGCCGCGACAGCCTCGGCGACATCCTCGCCGTCGGTCAGCATCCGGCGCGCGCCGGTGATGTGCAGCATCGTCACGCTCAACGAGTGGGCGACGAGGTCGTGGATCTCGCGCGCGATCCGGTCGCGCTCGGCCAGGGTGGCGCGGTGGTGCTCGACGGCGCGAGCTGCGCGCTCGGCGACGAGGGCGCGGGTTTGCCAGTGCAGCATGAAGCCCAGGCAGAACCCGAGGGACGCCGTGACGAGGTGGACGTACAGCGGAGCCAGGTGGCCGGCCATGGAGGCGGCCACGAGGAGGGCAATGGCGGCGGCGGTCGCGGCGAGGCCGTGCCGAAAACCGTCCTTGGCCGTCTGCTCCGCGACGACGAAGAGCAGGAACAACGCGATCGCGTCCTGCGTGCCGGCGTTGCCGAGCGGAAGGGAGAGGACGATCGAGGCCGCGAGCAGGCAGCTGAGCAGGGTCGGCCACCACGGCACCCACGGCTCGATCAGGAGCTGGGTCAGCAGCGGCACGGTCACCAGCGCGACGACGACGGTGCCGTACCCGAAGGTGAGGTGGTCGCGCTGCCACAGCGCCATGAGGATGGCACCGGTGTGCCCGGCGATCGAGAACAAGGGGATCCACCACGGAAAGGCCATCCCGTGGGCCTGCTCCTTCTCCTCGATCCGCGCGACGACGCGGCGGAGGGTGATGGATGCGCGCACGGTTCCCAGCGTAGGCACCCGCAGGTGCCGGCGGCATCCCTTCAGGGTCGGAAGCCCGTTCCTACCTGAGTCGGAGGCACAATGGGTCCCGTGGGGCGATGCTCGCGGGCGGCCGGGTTCCTAGTGTCGAAGCAGTTGATACCAGCGAAAGGGATGAGTGACATGACCTGGAACGAAACCCGTCGCAGACACGAGGTGCTCCGGGAGGTGAAGGCCATCGCCGCCGAGCGTCAGGACGGCGTGCTGCCGTGGTCGGACCACTACACCGACGCGTACGCCACCCCTGCCGAGCTGCTTCGCGATCTCACCTACTTCTGGCGGATCGCCGTCGAGGCGCAGATCGACACCAAGCTCAGTGCCGCGGTGCTCGAAGAGCGTTGGGACAGCCTCCACCACGCCTATGCCGGCGTGCTGCCGATCCTGGTGGCGAGCGCCGCACCGACCATGGGGCCGCATGAGCTCGCTGCCTAGGCCATCGCGGACCCGCCGAGCCTTGCGCCCGGTGCGGTCGTGGGCGACATGGGCGCTGGCCCACGGGATCGGCAACGTCTTCCTGAAGGCCGGAGTCCGGCGCGGTGACCCCCTCGCCCGGCTCATGGCCGACCCGGAGATGAATGCCGAGCCGTTCGCCGGGTACGAGCGTGTGCGGGCGGCCGGACCGGTCCAGAAGACGAAGCTGCTGTCCGGCACCGCCTCGCACGCGGCGGTCAACGTCGTCCTGCGGTCGAGCGACTTCGGGGTGGGATCCGGCCACGGCGAGCTGCCGCCGCTGCCCCGGCGGATGCTGAACCGCGTCATGGACCCGGAGGCGTTCGGCCCGATGGATCCGCCGTCCCTGCTCGCCGTCGACCCGCCCGACCACGGCCGGTATCGCCGGTTGGTGTCGCGCGAGTTCACCGCCCGCTCGGTGGCCGACCTCGAGCCGCGGATCGTCGAGGTGGCCGAATCGCTGCTCGACAAGGTCGCCGGCGGTGCGGGTGACCGGGCGCCGGCGTCGTTCGACCTGGTCGACGCCTACGCGTCCCAGCTCCCGGTCGCCGTGATCGCCGAGCTCCTGGGCGTCCCCGAGCGGTGGCAGGACGACATCCTGCAGTGGGGCAACGAGGCGGCTCTGCTGCTGGATCCGGCCCTCACGTGGCGCGAGTTCCGCGTCGCCGAGCACGGCACGCGCATGCTGAACGCCTGGTTCCGCGACCACGTCGCGAACCTGCGAGCCGACCCCGGCACCGACCTGCTGAGCCGGCTCGCGACGATGTCCGGCGACGAGCAGCTCGACGACCGGGAGCTGGCCAGCGTCGGCCTGCTGGTGCTCGGCGCCGGGTTCGAGACCACCGTCAACCTGATCGGCAACGCCGTGGTGCAGCTCGACGCACATCCGGACCAGCTCGCGCTGGCCCGCGAGCGTCCCGAGCTCTGGCCGAACGTCGTCGAGGAGGTCCTCCGCTACGACTCGCCGGTGCAGATGACCCTGCGCTCGGCCTACGCCGACACCGAGGTCCTCGGCCACCCGATCTCGGCCGGTGAGCCGGTGATCGTGTTCCTCGGTGGAGCCAACCGGGACCCGGAGGTCTTCACCGACCCGCAGCGCTTCGACGTGACGCGCGAGAACGCGAGCGAGCATCTCGCCTTCTCCTCCGGCATCCACTACTGCCTCGGCGCGGGGCTCGCCCGACTCGAGGGCGCGGTCGCGCTCCGGACGCTCTACGAGCGATTCCCCGATCTGCGGGTGGCCGGGCCGCCGGAGCGACGGTCCACCCGAGTGCTGCGCGGGTACGAGTCCATCCCGGTGACGACGGCCGCGTCACGAGCCTTGCGGGTCGCTTGACGGCACGTGACCGCGTCAGTCGTGAGCACCTCGAACGACACGGTCGTGCCGCAACGACGTCGCCTTCGTCTCCTTGGCGAACAGGACGGCGACCACGGTGATCACCGACGCGATCGAGACGTAGATCGCGACCGCGGTGGTGTTCTTCTCGGCCACGTCCCCGAGCAGCTTGAGGGCGATGATCGGAGCGAGCGCGCCGGCGAAGATCGACGCGAGCTGGTAGCCCACCGACGCGCCGGTGTAGCGCACCGACGTGCCGAACAGCTCGGAGAAGAACGCCGCCTGCGGCGCGTACATCAGCGAGTGGAAGAACAGCGCGACGACCACCGCGAGCAGGACCGGGCCGGACCTCATCGTGTCGACCAGGCCGAAGAACACGAACGACCACGCGCCGACACCGACGGCGCCGACCAAGTACAGCGGGCGTCGCCCGACCCGGTCCGAGAGCGCTCCGAGCGCCGGGATCATGATGAACTGCACCGCGGCGCCGATGAGCAGCATCTGCAGGATCAGGCCCTTGTCGGCATCGAGGTACGTCGTGACGTAGGTGATGACCACGACGGTGAAGATGTAGTAGGAGATGTTCTCGGCCATCCGCATGCCCATCGCGATGAAGACCTCCTTGGGGTAGGTCCGGATCACCTCGAGCAGCGGCATGTGGGATGCCTGCTGCTTCTGCTCGGCGATCTCGGCCTGGGCCTCCTGGTAGACCGGTGACTCCTCGAGCTGGAGCCGGACGTAGAGACCGATCAGGACGAGCACGGCCGAGAGCAGGAACGGGATGCGCCAACCCCACGCCTCGAAGTCGCTGTCGCTCTGTGCGGCGGCGAGGACGAACAGCACGCCCGTCGCGAGCAGGTTGCCGAGCGGGACGCCGGCCTGTGGCCACGACGCCCAGAAGCCGCGCCGGTCCTCGCCGCCGTGCTCGGCGGCCATCAGGACCGCTCCGCCCCACTCGCCGCCGACGGCGAAGCCCTGGGCGAGCCGGCAGATGAGGAGCAGGATCGGCGCCATGACGCCGATCGAGGCGTACGTCGGCAGCAGGCCGATCGCGAAGGTGGCGACCCCCATCAGCATCAGGGAGGCGACGAGCATCTTCTTGCGGCCCACCCGGTCGCCGAAGTGACCGAAGACGATGCCGCCGAGCGGACGCGCCGCGAAGCCGACGGCGTAGGTGCCGAAGGCCAGCAGGGTCGCGTTGACCGGATCGGCTTCGGGGAAGAACAGGGTGCCGAACACCAGCGCGGCCGCCGAGCCGTAGAGGAAGAAGTCGTACCACTCCACGGCAGTGCCGACGAGGCTGGCGAAGACCACCTTGCCGATGGACTGACTCTGTCCGGTCTGTGTTGTCGTCATGGTTCTTCTTCCTCTCATGCGGCGGTCCAGCCGCCGTCCATCACATAGGAGCTTCCGTTGATCGAGTCGGTCCCCGGTCCACAGAGGAACGCGGCGAGACCGGCGACCTCGTCGGCTTCGACGAGCCGCTTCACCGGGGTGCGGGCGAGGAGGACGCGTTCGACGACCTCCTCCTCCGGGACACCGTGGCTGCGGGCCTGGTCGCCGAGCTGGCCCTCGACGAGGGGCGTGCGGACGTAGCCCGGGCAGATCGTGTTGCTGGTGACGCCCTTGTCGGCCCCCTCCAGCGCGATGACCTTGGACAGTCCCTCGAGGCCGTGCTTGGCGCTGACGTAGGCCGACTTGTACGCCGACGCGCGGTGCCCGTGGACCGACGAGATGTGAACCATGCGGCCCCAGCCCCGCGCGTACATGCCCGGCAGCACGGCGCGGGCGAGCAGGAACGGCGCGTGCAGCATGATCCGGTGGATCGTCGTGAACCGCTCGACGTCGAACTCCTCGACCGGGGCGACGTGCTGGACGCCGGCGTTGTTGACGAGCACGTCGATGCCGCGGGAGCCGAGCTCGAGGGCGTCGATCGCGTCGGCGTCGGTCAGGTCCGCGACGCACGGTTCGCCGCCCACGGCGTCGGCCGTCTCCTTGACGCCGACCTCGTCACGGTCGAGCAGCACGACGGCGGCCCCGTCAGCGGCGAGCCGGGCGGCGATCGCCTGGCCGATGCCGCCGGCAGCCCCGGTGACCAGGGCGGTGCGGCCGGACAGGGTCGACGTCATGGGCAGGACGCTACGGCGACGACGCCGCCACGGCCATGTGGTTCGAACCATGATTACGGCAGGATCATGTGAGCGCGAGCCACTACCGCTGCAGGCGAATCATCTGCAAGGCGAGCTGGAGGTCGAGCCGGCGCCCGGGCTCGCGCCACTGGTCGCCGAGCAGCCGGCCGACCCGGTCGAGCCGCTGCGTGACGGTGTTGGGATGGATGTGCAGGCCTTCGGCGGTCTCCCGGAGGCTCCCGCCGGAGGTGAACCACGCGTCCAGCGTCTCGACCAGCTGAGTGTCGCGCTGGGTGTCGTAGTCGAGCACCGGCCCGATGGTCCGGGCGATGAACGCCTCGAACTCCTCCGGGCCGTTCCCGCCGAGCAAGAGGCGGGCGAGGCCCAGGCCGGCCGGGTCGCTGACGTCACCGGTGCGGCCGAGCCGCTGCAGGGTGGTGAGGCTCTGGCGCGCCTCGCGCCACGCGTCCGGTACGTGATCGGCGCCGCCCGGACTGACCGCGACGCCGACCGTGGCGCCGTCGAGCCGGGCGCGGAGCTGCTCGCCGAGCTCGAGCGGCTCTACCGGCGCCAGCACCACGACCTGGCCGTCGTAGACGCCACCGAGACCGTGGATCTCTTGGGCCAGCGCCGCCGCGACGCGTGCGCCCTGCAGGTCCGAGTCGGGCTCGGCCACCGCGATGGCGAGCTCGGCGTCCAGGTCCGCGCCCTGCCGACGCGCGCGCTTGCGCAACCGCTCGGCGTCGGTGTCGCCGCCGCGCACCAGGTCGACCAGCAGCTCGCCGCGGACGCGGCTCTCGGCCTCCGCCTCGGTGCGACCGAACAACAAGACCAGCGCGGTGACGAGCGCGCCGCGTTCGAGGGTCCGCCGCTCGGGCAGGTCGAGCTCCCCGTGGGCGTCGAGCACCAGCGTGCCGAGGTGCTCCTCGCCGGCGGCGGCCACCGAGACCCAGGCGCCCCCGTCCGCCTGGACGCACCGGCCGGAGGTCCGCGCGTCGGCGACGGCGGTCGTGACGTCGGCGGTGATACCGGGTCCGTCGCCGGCGAGCAGGCGCCCTTCGTCGTCGTACACCGCCACCGGACCACCGAGCACCTGCGACAAGACGTCGGCCACCTCGTCGACATCGCCGTCGTGCAGGAGCACATCGGTGAGCAGGTCGTGGGTGTGCGCCGCTCGCTCGGTCGCCTCGGTGCGGGCTTGCAGCTCGGCGTTGGCCAGGTCCGCGGCCGCGACGGCCGCCCCGGCCTGCTCGAAGAGGCGGGCGTTCTCGAGGGCGACCGCCGCGTGGGCCGCGAACGCCGTCAGCAAGGCGACCTCCGACGCCGGGAAGGGCCGGACCCGGCGGTGCACCGCGAGCAGCGCGCCGATGACGGTGCCCTCGACGATCAGCGGTACGCCGAGGATGGCGCGGATCTGCTCGCCGGCGACGGCGGAGTCGATGTAGTCGCGGTGCACGAACCGCTCGTCGGCCTGGTAGTCCTCGGTGAAGTAGGGGGCACCGGTCTGCGCCACCAGTCCGAGCAGGCCGGTGCCGAGCGGCAGCCGGAGCCGGCTGAACTCCGGCGTGAGGGCGCCCTCGGTCACCTTCATGTAGGACGCGCCGTCGGCTTCGTCGTTGAGCGAGAGGTAGGTCATGTCGGCGTGCAGCAGCTGCCGGGCGCGGCGGACGATGGCGGTCAGGATGGTGTCGAGGTCGCGGATCGCGGTGAGATCGCGGGCCGTCTCGTTGAGGGCGGACAGCTCGGCCTCGCGACTGCGCTGGTGCGCCATCTGCTCGTGGATGCGCAGGGCGAGCGCGTGTTCGTGACGCATCGCCGCCACCTGCTCCGGCGAGGTGCCGGAGACCTCGGCCTCGGCCACGACCAGGTCGAGGTCCTCGCGCGACGCGCCGGCGAGCAGCAGCTCGAGGAACGTGGCCGTGACCTCCATGGGCACGATCCTGCCAGTCCGCATCCACAGCGCACGGCCCGCGGCAGCACGTCCACAGTCGGCGAGGCGGGGTGCTGACGCGACGGCGTCGGGTCGCCGAGGCTGAGCGTCATGGACCGTGCCGTGCCCCTCATCGCCACCGCCGACGAACGCGTGCTCGACGATGCCCTCCGGTGGTGCGCGGCGGTGGGCCACACGCCCGAGGTGGCGGCCGACGTGGTCGCCGTGCGGCGCTCCTGGCGCGGGGCGCCTGCGGTCGTGGTCGGCGTCGACCTCGCGCCCGAGCTCGCGCGGGCGCAGCTGCCCCGCCGCGACCACGTCCTGCTGCTCGCCCGCGACCGGGACGAAGCCTGGCCGCTGGCCGTGTCGCTCGGCGCGGTCGACGTCGTCACGAGTGCCGATGAGGTGCGGGCGCTCGACGCCCTGACGCTCGCGCTCGACGGCCGGGGCGAGGCCTGCCTGGTCAGTGTCGTCGGCGGGGTCGGGGGAGCGGGGGCGTCCACCCTGGCCGTGGCGATCGGGCTGGCCGGAGCCGATCGCGGATGGCCGTCCCTGTTGCTCGACGCCGATCCGCTCGGCGGCGGTCTCGACCTCCTGCTCGGCGCCGAGTCGACCGACGGGCTCCGGTGGCACGACCTCGGCGTGGCCGACGGGCCGGTCGGTGCGGAGTCATTGGCCGACGTCCTTCCCCGGCGCGGTCAGCTGGCCACGCTGTCGTTCGGCCGCGACGGCCCTGATGAGATGCCCGGAGCCCTGGGCGGCGTCCTCGCGGCGGCCGTCCGCGGGTTCGACCTGGTGGTCGCCGACGTCCCCCGCCACCTCGATCGGGCCGGTGCCGAGCTCGTCGGGCGGTCGGTGCTCACCGTCGTCCTCGTGCCCGAGGAGGTGCGGGCAGTCGGATCGGCCGCACGGGTGCTCGACCGGATCCACCAGCACACGTCTGCAGTGGCCATCGCATCGGTCGCCTGTCCGGGCGGGCTGGGGCGCGAAGCGGTGGCCGACGGACTGGGTCGTCCGGTCATCGCTCGCCTTCGGCACGACCGGCACCTGCGGGTCGCGATCGACCACGGCCACGGTCCCGGCGGTTCGCGGGCCACTCGACGCGTGGCCGCCACGGTGCTCGACCTGCTGGGCCTGGACTCGGCCGACCGCGCGGTGGCCACGTGAGCGAGCGTGCTCTGGTCGACCGCGTCCGGCGCCGGCTGGCCGCCGACACCGCCGAGCCGACTCCGCAGAGCGTCGCGGCCGCCTTGCGGGCCGAACAGCGCCTGACCGACGGCGCCACCGTGCTCACCCTCGTCGACGAGCTTCGCCGCGAGACGCTCGGCGTCGGCCGGCTGGAGCCGGTGCTGGCCGTCGAGGGCGTCACCGACGTCCTGGTCAACGGCCCCGGCGCCGTCTTTCTCGACCGCGGCGACGGACTCGAGCGCACCGGGGTGACCTTCCCGGATGACGAATCGGTCCGGCGGCTGGCCCAACGCCTCGCGTCGCAGGCCGGGCGCCGCCTCGACGACGCGAGCCCGTGGGTCGACGCCCGCCTCCCGGACGGCACGCGACTCCATGTGGTCCTGGCGCCGCTCGCCAGGCCGGGCACGCTCATCTCCCTGCGCGTCCCGGCCCGACGTTCGTTCACGCTCGACGAGCTGGTCGCCGCCGGCACCCTCACCGGCGATGCGGCGGCCTGGTTGCGCCGATTGGTCGACGCGAAGGTGGCGTTCGTCGTCAGCGGCGGCACCGGCTCAGGCAAGACGACACTGCTCGCGGCCCTGCTGTCCGTGGCCGATCCCGACGAGCGGCTGGTGATCGTCGAGGACGCCACCGAGCTGCGACCGGATCATCCGCATGCCGTCGCGCTCGAGGCACGTCCGGCGAACATCGAGGGCGCCGGGGTGGTCACACTTCGCGACCTCGTGCGGCAGGCACTGCGGATGCGACCGGATCGGGTCGTCGTCGGTGAGGTGCGCGGGGCCGAGGTCGTCGACCTGCTGGCCGCGCTCAACACCGGTCACGAGGGTGGGTGCGGCACGGTGCACGCCAACTCCGCCGACGACGTCCCGGCCAGATTCGAGGCGCTGGGGGTTGCTGCCGGGCTCCCTCGCGCCGCCGTGCACAGCCAGCTCTCGGCAGGCCTCGAGGTCGTCATCCACCTCGGACGCGACCCCGACGGCAGACGGCGGCTGCGGCAGATCGGCGTGCTCCACGCCGGGCCGGACGGCCTCGTGCGCACCCGGGTGGGGCTGCGCTTCACGAACGGCGTCGCCGAACCCGGCCCGGGTCGTGGTCGCCTGGCCGAGCTCGTCGGTGCGGAGTGAGCGGACTGACCCTCGCAGCCGCGACGGCCACCGTGATGGCCGTCCTGCTCATCCGGCCGTCGCCGCGCTGGGTCCTTCGCGTCCGGCTCCGGGCACCGTTGTCGATCGGACATCGCGTGTCGTTTCGAACGCCGGTCGGTCTCGGGATCGCTGCCCTCGTGGTCGCCGGCTCCCTGGCGACGTCGCGACCGTCGCTGGTGATCCTCGCCGCCACGGCGGCCGGTGCTGCAGCCTTCGCAGCCAGGCAGGTCGCCCTCTCCCGCCGCTCGAAGACTGCGGTGCAGACCCGTGCGGAGACGTCCCTCGGGCTCGATCTCCTGGCCGCCGAGCTGCGTGCGGGGATCCAGCCGCGGCATGCCCTCGCCGCACTCGCCGACGACGTCCCGGCGCTGCGATCGGCCGCGACCGCCGCGGTCCATGGCGGCGACGTGGCGGCCGCACTCCGCGCCGCAGGCGCTGCACCCGGAGCCGAAGCCCTGGTCGACATGGCCGGAGCGTGGCAGGTCGCCGAGCGCTCCGGAGCCCCGCTGGCCGGCGTGCTCGACCGGGTCGCCTCAAGCGTTCGGCAGGACGCCGACGTGGACCGTGACATCCAGGCCGAAGCCGCGCCGGCTCGCGCGACCGGACGGCTGATGGCGGGACTGCCTCTGCTCGGGCTGTCCCTCGGTGCCGGCATGGGCGCTGATCCGGTGCAGGTGCTCACCGGAACGGTGGTCGGCGCGGCCTGCCTGGCCGCCGGCGTCGCGCTGGCCTGCATCGGTGTCAGCTGGGTCGACCGGATCGTGGCCTCGGCGAGCGCGGCGTGAGGTTCGCCGCCGCTGTCGCGGCCGGATTGTCCGTGTGGTGTGCGCTACCGGCCCATGCGAGGCGTCGATGTCGGAGGCTCTTCGCCCGGCGAACCGATCGGCCGGGGCTCGATCCGGTCCTGGCCGTGACCGTGTTGGTGCCGATCGCCGCTCTGGTCGTTCTCGGGCCCGTGCTCGGCGTGCTGGTCGCTCTGGTCGCCACGCCGGCGGCACGATCCGTGGTCGGTGGCATGGAGACCACGGCATCGCGGCGGCGGGCCGAGCGGTTGTCCGCGCAGCTCCCGACCGCGCTGGACCTCATGGTCGCCGCCCTGGAGGCCGGACGGCCACCGGGCGCCGCGTTCACCCTGGTCGCCGACGTCACGTCCGCGCCGCTCGGCGACGAGCTCGCCCTGATCGGTGCGCGGCTCGGCATCGGCGGCGACCCGGACGCAGTCTGGGAGCAGCTTGCCGACGACCCGGCGCTCGGCGCGCTCGGGCGAGCTCTGCGGAGGGCCGGCGCGTCCGGCATGCCGGTCGGTCGGGTGGTGGCCTCTGTGGCCGAGGAGATGCGTCGCGAGCGGCGAGCCGTCCGCCGCCAGCTGTCGAGGCGGGTCGGCGTGCGCACAGCGGCGCCGCTCGGGCTGTGCTTCCTCCCCGCCTTCTTCCTGGTCGGGATCGTCCCGACGATCATCGGCGTGATCGGCACCCTCGGCCTCAGTTGATCAGCGCCGGTCCACAGCTCCGGCCTATGGCGACGTCATCCCCAGTCAGTGGATTCGCCCAGCAAACGGGTCCGCGTGAGCGCCATCTTCTTGGCATCACATCCACTCCGAGAGGACTCCTCATGAAGCTTTCCCGCCTCCGTCGCCGACCCCGCGCTCGTACCCGCCACGAACGGGGCATGACGACGGCCGAGTACACCGTCGGCACCCTCGGTGCCTGCACCATCGGCGGAGTCCTGGTCAAGATCGGCCAGTCCCCGTGGTTCGGCGACCTGGTGCGCGACCTGCTCGACAAGATCCCCGGTCTCATCCCCGGCCTCTGAGACCACCCGGTGTGCGGCCGGCGGGCACCCATGTCGCCGGCCGCGCCCCCGTCAGGAAAGGAAGGCCGATGACTCATGCACGCGAACGCGGCATGGCGACGGCGGAGTACTCCGTGGCTACCTTGGGCGCGGTGCTCATCGCCGTCGTGCTGTTCAAGCTCGGGCTGGAGGACAGCTGGTTCGTCGACCAGCTGAGGGACATCATCGAGCGAGCGCTCCGGCCCGGGCTCCTGCTCGAGCACCTGAGCAACCTCCCGCGGCTCGGTCACCGCTGATGCCTGCGTCGCTCCCGCGCGCCGAGCGGGGCATGGTCACCGCGGAGATGGCGGTGTTGGCCCCGTTCGGCGTCGCCTTCGTCCTGCTTCTGCTCTGGATCGTGTCGCTCGGGTTCACGCAGGTCCAGCTCGTCGATGCGGCCCGGGAGGCGGCTCGGCTCGTCGCGCGGGGCGAGCCGGTGCCCGTGGCGTCCGACGTCGCTCGACGCCACGCGCCGCCGGGCGCGACGATCCGGGTGTCCGTGGCCAACGGACTCGTGACCGTGCGGGTCACGGCGCAGTCCCGCCTGCCGCTCCCGCTCCTGCGGCATGTGGGCGCCCGCACCATGACGGCGTCTGCCGTCTCGGCCGACGAGGGTCCGTGACAGCTCCGGAGCGCGGCTCGGTCACGCTCCACGCGGTGTGGGTCGCGGCCGTGCTGTGCGTCGCCGCCGTCCTCGCGGCGCAGGCCGCCACCGTGGTGCGGCTCAAGCACCAGGTCGCCTCGGCGGCCGACCTGGCCGCGCTCGCCGGCAGCCGCGCCAGCCTCGCGGGCGAGGACGGGTGCGCGGCTGCCAAGACGGTCGCGCGCCACAACGGCGCACGGCTGGTGCGGTGCCGGATGGACCTCGACGTCACCACGGTCACGGCCCACCGGGCCACCAGGCCGTGGTGGGGCCAGCGCTGGACCTTCGAGGTCACGGCTCGCGCCGCGCCGGACTTCTACCGCCCGGGCGGATCGTGAGGAGCATCGGCCAGCAGGGCGTCGAGCAGCCGGACCGCACCGGCCTTGTCCAGCGGCTCGTTGCCATTGCCGCACTTGGGCGAGTGCACGCAGGAGGGGCACCCGTCCGCGCATGCGCACGCCTCGATCGCGTCGCGGGTCACCCGCAGCCAGCGCGCGGCGACGTCATAGCCCCGCTCGGCGAAGCCCGCGCCGCCGACGTAGCCGTCGTACACGAACACGGTCAACATCCCGGTGTCGGCATGGAGGGCGGTCGAGACGCCGCCGATGTCCCAGCGATCACACGTCGCCAGCAACGGCAGCAAGCCGATCGCAGCATGCTCGGCGGCGTGCGCCGCGCCCGGCACGTCGGCCGACGCGAGCGCGTCGGTCACGGCTGTGCCCTCGAGGGTCCACCAGACCGCCTTCGTGCGCAGGGTCCGCTCGGGCAGCTCCAGCGGCACCTCATCGAGCGGCGTCCCGGACGTGCTGCGCACGATGTACGACACGACCTGGCGCGTCACGTCCACCGTGCCGAAGCTGATCGCGGCCCGGCCCCACACCCGCGAGCGCTCGGTCTCCACCACGCTGATCTCGGTGGTCGTACGAGCCTGGGTCGAGTACTCCGGATCGTCCAGGTGCACGGCGGCCACGCCGTCCTCGACGTCGTAGGCGTCCACCACGTACACCTCGCCCTGGTGGACGTACACGGCGCCGGTGTGCACGGTGGAGTCCGCCGACCCGCTGTCGACGGTGCCGACGAGGCGCCCGGTGCCCGCGTCGACGATCTGCACCGCAGCGCCGCCGCTCGACCGCAGGTCCGCCAGGTCCGACGCCCGGTCCCGTCGGGTCCAGAACCAGCCCGCCGCGCGCCGACGCAGCCAGCCGGCCTCGGCCAGAGCGGCGATCCCGTCGGTCGTCCGCGGGCCGAACAGGTCGACGTCGTCGTCGGTCAGCGGAAGCTCCTGCGCGGCCGCGGCCAGGTGCGGCCCGAGCACGTGCGGGTTGTCCGGGTCGAAGACCGACGCCTCCACCGGTGCTCCGAGCAACGCCTCCGGATGGTGGACGAGATAGGTGTCCAAGGGCTCGTCGCGGGCCACCAGCACCCCGAGCGACTCCCGGCCCGCGCGCCCGGCCCGCCCGAGCTGCTGGTGCAGGGCCGCCCGGGTGCCCGGGAACCCGACGGTGATGACCGCGTCCAGGCCGGCCACGTCGATGCCGAGCTCCAGCGCGTTCGTGCTGGCCAGGCCGAGCAGGTCGCCGTCGCGCAACCGCTGCTCGAGCTCGCGTCGCTCCTCGGGGAGGTAGCCGCCGCGATAGGTGGCGACGCGCGGAGCGAGCTCGGGGTCGACCTCCTCAAGTCGGCGCTGGGCGCCGGCCGCCACCGCCTCGGCGCCGCGCCGCGACCGCACGAACACCAGCGTGCGGACGCCGCCGATCACCAGGTCGGTCAGGATTTCCGCCGCCTCCGTGGTCGCCGACCGTCGCGTCGGTGGCTGCGTCGAGTGCGCGGCGCCGATCAACGGCGGCTCCCACAACGCGATCGTGCGGCCCGCGTGCGGCGAGGCGTCCTCCGTCACGGCCACGACGTCGAGTCCGGTGAGGCGCCGGGCGAAGGCATCGGGCTCGGCCACGGTCGCCGACGAGAGCACGAACACCGGGTCGGCGCCGTAGTGGGCGCAGACCCGGCGGAGCCGACGCAGCACGTGCGCCACGTGCGCGCCGAAGACCCCGCGGTAGTGGTGGCACTCGTCCACCACCACGAGCTGCAGGCCGCCGAGCAGGCGGGTCCATCGCGGGTGCCCGGGGAGAATCGAGTGGTGCAACGTGTCCGGGTTGGTCAGGGCGTAGTCGGCGTGCTCACGGGCCCAGTCCCGCTCGTCGCGGGAGTTGTCGCCGTCCACGGTCGCCGCCCGGACGAGATCTGCGGCCGGTGCGAGACGACGCCGTTGGTCGGCGGCGAGAGCCTTGGTCGGGGCGAGGTAGAGCACGGTCGGGGAGCGATGGCCGTGCAGGGCGCTGCCGACTCGTCCGCCGGCGAGGAGCTCGAGTGCCGGGGCCTGGAAGACCAGCGACTTGCCCGATGCGGTGCCCGTGGAGACGACCACGTGTCGTCCGGCTCGCACGTGGCGCAGGCCCTCCGCCTGATGGGACCACAGCTCGGTCGCGCCCTCC
Organism: uncultured Actinomycetota bacterium; assembly: GCA_963695295.1. Classification (GTDB taxonomy): domain Bacteria; phylum Actinomycetota; class Actinomycetes; order Propionibacteriales; family Nocardioidaceae; genus Aeromicrobium. The sequence goes on from OY968771.1 coordinate 1,660,064, forward strand.
GCCTCGAACACCGCTCGCACCCGGGGTCCCACCCAGTCCGGCCACGGCTCGACGACGGCGGCACGGGCGGGCACGTCCTCGACGTGGGTGACGCGGTCGCCGAACCGATGCAGCAGGTCGGCGGCGTCCACCTGCCGAGTCTCCCAGACGCGCATCGCCGGACGCCGTGGTTGAATCGTCCGCAACGGCACCGATCGAGGAGGGACGGCCCGATGGAGCTGACACTGCACTCGCGATCCGAGCGGCCGTTCGAGATCATCGAGGTCGGCGGCGAGATCGATGTCTACACGGCACCTCGGCTGCGGGAGGCGATCGTCACCGCGATCGAGGCCGGCAACACGCGCCTGGTCATCGACGTCGAGAAGGTCGACTTCCTCGACTCCACCGGACTCGGCGTGCTCGTCGGTGCCCTCAAGAAGGTGCGTGCCGACGACGGGACGCTCGACATCGTGTGCACCCAGCAACGGATCCTCAAGATCTTCGACATCACCGGCCTCGACAAGGTCTTCGGGTTGCACGGCTCGGTCCAGGCGGCGATCAGCTCGCACGGGTGAACCCACCCCGGTGTCCCGCCGGTCACGGTGGGCTGGTTTCCTTCTCTCGGTAAGTCTTGCCCCCTTTCGTGGAGGAAATTCATGGTCAACGCGACTTTGGTTGCGGCAGCCGAGGACATCGCTCTCAGCAACGACAACAAGATCATCGTTGGCGTCGTGGCGGGAATCGGCGTCCTCGCGCTCATCCTGGCGGCGGTGTTCCGCGCCGAGGTTCTTCGGCACGGTGAAGGCACCGAGAAGATGCAGGAGATCGGGCGTGCGGTCCAAGAGGGCGCCTCGGCGTACCTGACCCGCCAGTTCAAGACCCTCGCGGTCTTCATCGTCCTCGTCCCGGGCCTGTTGCTCGTCCTGCCCCCGGACGACTGGGGCATCAAGCTCGGCCGGTCCGGCTTCTTCGTGCTCGGTGCCGTCTTCTCCGCGGCCATCGGGTACGCGGGCATGTGGCTCGCCGTGCGTTCCAACGTGCGAGTCGCCGCGGCGGCGCAGAACGAGGGCCGCGACCCGGCCATGCGCATCGCGTTCCGTACCGGCGGGCACGTCGGCATGATGACCGTCGGTCTCGGCCTGCTCGGCGCCGCTGCCGTCGTCCTCTTCTACAAGGGCCAGGCGCCCTCGGTCCTCGAGGGCTTCGGCTTCGGTGCCGCGCTGCTCGCCATGTTCATGCGTGTCGGCGGCGGCATCTTCACCAAGGCGGCCGACGTCGGCGCCGACCTCGTCGGCAAGGTCGAGCAGGGCATCCCCGAGGACGACCCGCGCAACGCCGCCACGATCGCCGACAACGTCGGCGACAACGTCGGCGACTGCGCCGGCATGGCGGCCGACCTGTTCGAGTCGTACGCGGTCACGCTGGTGGCCGCCCTGATCCTCGGCTCGGTCGCCTTCGGCGAGCACGGGCTGGTCTTCCCGCTGATCGTCCCGGCCATCGGTGCGGTCACGGCGATCATCGGTGTCTACATCACCCGGCCCCGCGCCGGCGAGGGCGGACTCACCACGATCAACCGTTCCTTCTACATCTCGGCAGCCATCTCGGCCGTCGCGTCGTCGGCAGCGGCCTGGTTCTACCTGCCGTCCAGCTTCGACGACCTCAAGGGCATCGACGCGAACGGCCTGATCGCCACCATCGCCCAGGCCAGCGGCCAGGAGCCTCCGGGCCTCGACGCCTCGCCGCGGGTCATCGCGATCATCGCGGTGCTCATCGGCATCGTGCTCGCGGCGATCATCTTGGCGCTCACCGGCTACTTCACCGGCACGACCACCCGTCCGGTCCAGGACGTCGGACGCACCTCGCTCACCGGCCCGGCCACGGTCATCCTGTCCGGGTTCTCGGTCGGCTTCGAGTCCGCGGTCTACACCGCACTCACGATCGGTGCCGCCGTCTTCGGCGCGTTCTTGCTGGGCTCCGGCTCGCTCATCGTGTCGCTGTTCGCCGTGGCCCTCGCCGGCTGCGGTCTGCTGACCACGGTCGGCGTCATCGTCGCGATGGACACCTTCGGCCCGGTCAGCGACAACGCCCAGGGCATCGCGGAGATGTCGGGCGACGTCGACGAGGAAGGAGCGAAGATCCTCACCGAGCTCGACGCGGTCGGCAACACGACGAAGGCCATCACCAAGGGCATCGCCATCGCCACCGCCGTGCTCGCGGCCACCGCGCTGTTCGGCTCCTTCACCGACACGATCAGCAAGGCGATCCAGGACTCCGGCCTCACCAACGAGAGCGCCGCCGACATCTATGTCAGCGAGACCTACGCGTTCAGCGGGATCCTCAACGTCGCCGATCCGGCGAACCTGTTCGGCCTGCTGATCGGTGCGTCGGTCGTGTTCTTGTTCGCCGGCCTGGCGATCAACGCCGTCGGGCGCGCCGCGGGTGCGGTCGTGTTCGAGGTCCGGCGTCAGTTCAAGGAGATCCCCGGGATCATGGAGGGCACCGGCCGGCCGGAGTACGGCAAGGTCGTCGACATCTGCACCCGCGACTCGCTGCGTGAACTGGCGACTCCGGGCATCTTGGCGATCCTCGCGCCGGTCGCCGTGGGCTTCGGCCTGGGCATCGGCCCGCTCGGGGCCTACCTCGCGGGCGCGATTGCCACCGGCACCCTGATGGCGATCTTCCTCGCCAACAGCGGTGGCGCGTGGGACAACGCCAAGAAGCTGGTCGAGGACGGCAACCACGGTGGCAAGGGATCGGACGCCCACGAGGCGACCATCATCGGCGACACCGTCGGCGACCCGTTCAAGGACACCGCCGGACCGGCCATCAACCCGCTGCTCAAGGTGATGAACCTGGTGTCGCTGCTCGCGGCGCCGCTCATCATCCAGTTCTCCTACGGCACCGACGAGAACGCCGTCCTGCGGTACACCATCGCCGGGGTGTCGGTCGCGATCATCGTGGCCGCGGTCTACATCTCCAAGCGTCGCCCGATCGCCATCGGCAGCGACGCCGAGAAGGCCGAGGCCACGGCCAGCGCCTGACCCGGCAACACCCGCACCACCGGCACGAGTGGCGCAGATGGGCCTCTTCGAGACCGCGAGTCTTGCCCATGTGCGCCACTCGTTTCGGTGCTGGCGGCCGCCCCGTCCGACGCCGCTGATGGGAAGTTCCTTGACAGGAGGCGTTAGCGTATGCCCCGTCTGACCCCCCAACTGTCAGGAAGTTGATCCTGTGACCACGCTCGTCATCGTCGAGTCGCCGAACAAGGTCCGCAGCATCGCGGGCTACCTCGGCGAGGGCTATGTCGTGGACTCCAGCGTCGGTCACATTCGCGACCTCCCCAGGGGTGCCGACGAGGTGCCCGCCAAGTTCAAGGGCGAGTCGTGGGCACGCCTCGGAGTGGACATCGACAACGCCTTCGAGCCGGTCTACGTCGTGTCCGCGGACAAGAAGCAGCAGATCACCAAGCTCAAGAAGCTGCTCAAGGACGCCGACGAGCTGGTGCTCGCCACGGATGAGGACCGCGAGGGCGAGGCCATCGCCTGGCACCTGTTCGACGAGCTGAAGCCGACGGTCCCGGTCAAGCGCATCGTCTTCCACGAGATCACCCGCGAGGCGATCCAGCACGCCGTCGCCAACCCGCGCGACATCGACATGCACCTCGTCGACGCCCAGGAGACGCGGCGCATCCTCGACCGTCTCTACGGCTACGAGGTCAGCCCGGTGCTCTGGAAGAAGATCATGAGCGGGCTGTCCGCGGGGCGGGTGCAGTCCGTGGCGACCAAGCTGGTGGTCGAGCGCGAGCGCGCCCGCATGGCGTTCAGGACGGCGTCGTACTGGGACCTCGAGGCCGTCTTCGACGCCGGCGAACCGCACGAACCACGCCACTTCCCGGCCAAGCTCGTGACGGTCGACGGCAAGAAGGTCGCCACCGGCGCCAGCTTCGACGACGACGGCTCGCTCAAGGCGAGCGGCTCGGTCGTGCACCTGGAGGAGCAGCGGGCCGGCGAGCTGGCCGCCGCGTTGGCCGACCAGGTGTTCACGGTCGGATCCGTCGACGCAAAGCCCTACACCCGCAAGCCGTATGCGCCGTTCCGCACCACGACCCTGCAGCAGGAGGCCTCGCGCAAGTTCGGCTGGGGCGCCGCACGCACCATGCAGGTCGCGCAGAACCTCTACGCCGGCGGCTACATCACCTACATGCGCACGGACTCCATCACGCTGTCGCAGACGGCGCTGGGCGCGGCGCGGGCCCAGGTGCGCGAGCTGTACGGCACCGAGTACCTCCCCGACGCGCCCCGCACGTACGCCGGCAAGGTCAAGAACGCCCAGGAGGCACACGAGGCCATCCGGCCGGCGGGCGAGTCGTTCCGCACCCCGCAGCAGACCGGGTTGTCCGGCGATGAGGCCAGGCTCTACGAGCTGGTCTGGAAGCGCACCATCGCGTCCCAGATGAAGGATGCGAAGGGTGAGACGGTCACCCTGCGCATCGGTGCGCAGGCCACGTCGGGCGAGGCCGTGGAGTTCACCAGCTCCGGCCGCACGATCACGTTCCACGGCTTCCTCAAGGCCTACGTCGAGTCCGGCGACGACCCCACCGCCCAGGGCGACGACCAGCAGACCAAGCTGCCCCAGGTCGCCGAGGGCGACACGGTCACCGTCGACGAGCTCGGGTCGGCCGGCCACCAGACCAAGCCGCCGGCCCGCTTCACCGAGGCGAGCCTCATCAAGGAGCTCGAGGACCGCGAGATCGGTCGCCCGTCCACGTATGCCTCGATCATCGGCACGATCCAGAACCGCGGCTACGTCTACAAGAAGGGCACGGCGCTGGTGCCGGCCTGGATCGCCTTCAGCGTCGTGCGACTGATGGAGCAGCACTTCCGGCGGCTGGTCGACTACGGCTTCACCGCCGAGCTCGAGGGCGTCCTCGACGAGATCGCCAACGGGCAAGAGGACCGCGTCGCGGTCCTGCAGAGCTTCTGGACCGGCGAGCGCGAGAACGACACCGGGCTCAAGCGGCTGGTCGACAACCTGCCCGACATCGACGCCCGCGGGCTCAGCACGTTCCCGATCGGCGACGACATCAACCTGCGGGTGGGGCGGTACGGCCCTTACGTCGAGGGACCACCGATGCTCCCCGGAGACGGTGGTGCCGAGGTGCCCACCCGGGCCAACGTCCCCGAGGACCTCCCGCCCGACGAGCTCACTCTCGAGAAGGCCACCGAGCTGCTCGCCAACCCGGCGGGGCAGGAGAAGATGCTCGGCACCCATCCGGACACCGGCCTGGAGCTGGTGGCCAAGAACGGGCGGTTCGGCCCCTACGTCACCGAGAACCTGCCCGCGGACGCCCCGAAGACCGCCAAGGCGCGCACGGCCAGCCTGTTCGAGTCGATGAGCCTGGACAGCATCGGGCTCGACGAGGCCGTCCAGCTGCTCACCTTGCCTCGCGTCGTCGGCACCGACGTCGACGGCCAGGAGATCACCGCACAGAACGGCCGCTACGGGCCCTACCTCAAGAAGGGCAGCGACTCGCGGTCGTTGGACGCCGAGGAACAGCTGTTCACGCTCACCGAGGACGAGGCGCGCGTCATCTACGCCCAGCCCAAGTCGTACGGACGCCGCGCCGCCGCCGCACCCCTGAAGGAGCTCGGCGACGACCCGGTCAGTGGCAAGCCGATCGTCGTCAAGGACGGCCGATTCGGCATGTACGTCACCGACGGCGAGTACAACGCGACCCTCCGCAAGGAGGACTCGGTCGAGGCGATCACCCCCGAACGCGCTCAGGAGCTGCTGGCGGAACGTCGCGCCCGGGGCCCGGCCAAGAAGGCCGCCAAGAAGCGCGGCGCGAAGAAGACCGCCAAGAAGGCGGCGAAGAAGCCGGCCAAGAAGGCTGCCACGAAGGCGGCTGCGAAGAAGGCCGAGTAGGCCGTGGTCTCTCTCGCCCGTCCGCTGTCGCCGCGTGACCCGCGGGAGAGTCATCGCTCCGCGACGCCGCTGGAGCTGTTCACCGACCTCTGCTACGTCGTGGCCATCGCCCAGGCGGCCCTCACCCTGCACCACGAGATCGCCGACGGCCACCCGGGCCATGGCCTGGTGTTCTTCTCGATCGCGTTCTTCGCGATCTGGTGGGCGTGGCTCAACTTCGCCTGGTTCAACTCCGCCTACGACTCCGGCGACACGGTCCACCGGCTGCTGACGCTGCTGCAGGTCTTCGGCTCGCTGGTGCTCGCAGCCGGGGTGCCCGCGATCTTCGAGGAGGACTTCACCCTCGCGGTGATCGGCTACGTCATCATGCGCATCGGGCTGGTGCTGATGTGGCTGCGGGTTGCGGCCGGGCATCCGGAGCGGCGCGACACCGCGCTGCGCTACGTGATCGGGCTCCTGGTCGTCCAGGTCGGCTGGGTCGTCGCCGTCGTCGGAACCGGAGCAGACCTGCCGATCTGGCTGTTCCTCCTGCTGGCCGCCGCCGACTTCCTGGTGCCGTTCGTCGCCGAGCGTGCAGGAGCGACGCCGTGGCATCCCCACCACATCGCCGAGCGATACGGGTTGTTCTTCATCATCGTCCTGGGCGAGACGGTGCTCTCGGTGTCCTTGGCGCTGCGGGTCGCCCTCGACGCCGATGAGCCGCCGCCGGCGCTGGCCGCCGTGGTCGTGGGCGGCGTGCTGATCACCTTCTGCGCGTGGTGGCTCTACTTCGCCCGCAACCACGCCGGCGTCCTCAGCGGCAACGACGTCGGCTTCGTCTGGGGCTTCGGGCACTACGTCATCTTCGGTGCGGCAGCGATGGTCGGCGCCGGCCTCGCCGCCCGGGTCGAGTTCTACGAACACCACGCCAAGGTGTCCGACCTGGTGAGCAGCGCCTTCGTCACCGTGCCGGTCGCGGCCTTCATTGCGGCGCTGTGGGTGATCTGTGTACGCCTGCACGACGCCTCGACCCGCACCCGTGTGCCGTTCGCCGCGGCCATCGTCGCGTCCCTCGCCCTCACCTGGGTGCCGTACTCCGAGCTGTGGGTCGGCGTCGTGCTCGCCGCGCTCCTCGTCGCCGAGCTGCGGGTGTCCAGGGACCAGCGGGACGTCGGCCGCGTGGGAACCGCGCACTAGGCTCCCCCCATGGAGCCGCTCTTCACCGAACGTGGGGTGTTCGTCGCGCTGGAGGGCGGAGAAGGCGCCGGCAAGTCCACCCAGGCGCAGATGCTCGGCGAGTGGCTGGAGAAGCTCGGTCATCGGGTGCTCCTGACCCGTGAGCCCGGCGGCACCGACGTCGGCGCGCAGCTGCGCCGCATCGTGCTCGACCACGCCACCGGCGACCTCTCCCCGCGCGCCGAGGCCCTCATCTATGCCGCCGACAAGGCCGAGCACGTCGACGAGGTGGTGCTCCCGGCGCTGGCCGAGGGCATGGTCGTCGTCACCGACCGCTACGTCGACTCCACCCTCGCCTACCAGGGCGCCGGCCGCGCGGTCGACGTCGCCGAGCTCGAGCAGGTGGCGCGCTGGGCCACCTCCGGCCTCCGGCCGCACCTCACCGTCGTGCTCGACGTCGATCCCGCCACCGGTCTGAGTCGCGCCGGTGACCTCGACCGCATCGAGGCCGAGCCGCTGGAGTTCCACCAGCGGGTGCGCGACCGCTTCCTCGACCTCGCCGGAGCCGACCCCGACCACTACCTCGTCGTCCCGGCCGACGACGACCTGGAATCCCTGCACGCCGCCATCTGTGCGCGCGTCGAGCCGTGGCTTCGACAGGCGGCCCTCGCATGACGGTCTGGGCCGAGCTGGTCGGTCAGGAGCCGGTCGTCGAGACGCTGCGTGACACCGTCGCCCGCCCGCAGACCATGACCCACGCCTGGCTGTTCACCGGTCCGCCCGGGTCGGGCCGGTCCAACGCCGCCCGCGCCTTCGCCACCGCGCTGCAGTGCGAGCAGGACGGCTGCGGCGAGTGTCACTCCTGCGTCACGGCCACGGCGGGCAGCCACCCCGACATCACGATCATCCGCACCGACGGCCTGTCCATCGGCACCGACCTCATCCGCGAGCACGTGCGCAGGGCGGCCCTGCGACCGGCGCTCGGCCGGTGGCAGGTGCTGATCGTCGAGGACGCCGACCGGCTCACCGACCACGCCGCCAATGCGCTGCTCAAGTCGTTGGAGGAGCCGGCCTCCCACACGGTCTGGATGCTGTGCGCCCCGGCGGTCGAGGACGTCATGGTGACGGTCCGCTCGCGGTGCCGTCCGGTGCTGCTCCGCACCCCGTCGACCGATGCCATCACCGCGCTGCTCGTCAGCCGCGACGGTGTCGAGCCGGCGTTGGCCCGCGCCGTCGCCGCGGCGTCACAGGGACACATCGGCCGTGCCCTCCGACTGGCCCGTGAGCCGGAGGTGCGCGAAGGCCGACGGTCGATCCTCGCCCTGCCGCTGGGCGTCGCCACGTTGGGTCAGTGCTTGGCCGCGGCGCAGACCATCAACGATGAGGCCACCGCCGGAGCGGCCAAGGTGGCCGACTCCGCCGACGAGCAGGAGATCAGCGACCTGAAGGCGTCGTGGGGTGTCGAGGACCGCGGCCGGCGCCCCGCGGGCTACGCCGGCGCGCTCTCCAGCCTGGAGAAGGACCAGAAGCGCCGCCGCACCCGGTTGGCCCGCGACTCGATCGACGGCGTGCTCATCGACCTGCTCGCCTTCTGCCGCGACGTCATCGCGACGCAATGTGCGCCGGGCATCGAGCTCGTCAATGCCGACGTCGCCGACGACGTCACCGCGATGGCCCGGGTGTGGACCCCGGAGTCGACGCTGCGCCGCATCGATGCCATCGTCGACTGTCGCGAGGCGTTGGATGCCAACGCCGCCCCCCAGCTGGCCCTCGAACGCATGATGATCGGATTCCTCCCATGACCCGACGCGCCACGATCTTCGCCATGCTCGTCGTCGCCGTGCTCGTCGGGGCGATCGTGGCGGCGCTCGTCATCGAGGATGACCGGCTGGGGCGTCCGGACTGGAACGAACCGAGTCCAGTCGCCACGGATGTTCCCGAGGACCTCGAGCGGTTCTACACCCAGAACGTGGAATGGGACGACTGCGAGCGAGCCAAATGCACCGAGCATCGAGGTGCCGCTGGAATACGAGAAGCCCCGGGGCAAGACGCTGGAGTTGCGAGTCCACGTGCTCCCGGCGCGCGGCGACGGCGGACGCAGCCTGTTCTTCAACCCGGGCGGTCCCGGCGCCGCGGCCATCCCGTACGCCGACTACATGGCGAGCCAATTCGGTCGCGACGTACGAGCCCGTTACGACCTCGTGTTCGTCGACCCCCGCGGAGTCGGCGACAGTTCACCACTCGACTGCTTGTCCGATCGTGACCTCGACGACGCCTTGGCGAGTGACCCCACACCCGACGACCCCGCCGAGATCGCCGCCTACCGGGCGAGCAGCGCCGACTTCGGTGCCGGGTGCAGCCAGAAGTCGGGCGATCTCTCCGCCCACATGTCCACCGAGGAGGCGGCCCGCGACTTCGACATCGTCCGCGTGCTCCTCGGCGCCACGACCTTCGACTGGTTCGGGGCATCCTACGGCACTCAACTGGGTGCTACCTATGCGTCACTGTTCCCGAAGAACGTCGGGCGCATGGTGCTCGACGGCGGGATCGACGCCTCTCTCACCGGCCCTGAGTTGGCCTCGGGCCAAAGCGAGGGTTTCGGTCGTGCTCTCCGCGCCTACATCAACGACTGCTTGCGCGCGAAGGACTGTCCGTTGGGGCGAAATGTCTCCATGGCCGAAGGCAAGCTCTCCGACCTTCTCAGGTCCGCCGACTCCGCGCCGCTGCGAACGGACACATCCCGGCCGCTCACCGAGGGACTCATGGAGATCGGGCTGTCCTTCCCGCTCTACTCCGAGACTCTCTGGCCACGGCTCACTGGCGCACTGAAATCGGCGTTCACGGGCGACGGGTCGGGTCTGCTCCGGCTGTCAGACCTGTACACCGAGCGCCTCTCCGACGGCCACTATGCGAGCAACCTCCTCGAGGCGTTCATCGCCGTGAACTGCCTCGACTTCGACGAGCGGGGCACGCCTGAGGACGTCGAGCGGGCGCTGCCGCGCTTCGAGCGTCTCAATCCTGTGTTCGGACGCTCCGACGCCTGGGGCATGCTCGGCTGCGCCGACTGGCCCATCGAGGCCACCCATCCGCAGATCGAGGTCAACGCCACCGGCTCGAAACCGATCATCGTGCTGGGCACGACCCGCGACCCAGCGACCCCCTACGAATGGTCGGAGGCTCTGGTCGACCAGCTGCGCACTGGCGTCCTGGTCACCCGTGAAGGGGACGGTCACACCGCCTATGGTTCTGGCAACAAGTGCATCGACGAGCTGGTCAACGACTACTTGGCCGACGGCACGGTGCCGAAGGACGGCACCACCTGCAAGGAGTAGAACGTCAGCCGCCGCCATCTGACAACCAGATGCGTGATGAGATTGCGGTCGTGACCCCGCGCACCAAGATCCTGGCCGTGTTCCTCGCCGTCGTACTCGTCGGGGCGATTGTCGCCGCTGTCACGACCTTCAGCGACGACGGCGAGGGCGACTCGGACCGGCCGGCGCGAGCTGCCGAGGGTGTGCCGCGTGGACTCGAGGACTTCTACACCCAGGAGCTGTCGTGGAGCAACTGCGGAACGGGCGTTCTCGGCTGGCTGGAGGCGCGGACCGAGGCCCGGTGCACCAAGGTGGAGGTGCCGATCGACTACGCGAAACCCGACGGAGACACGCTGAAGCTGCAGGTCAAGGTCATCCCTGCGACTGCCGACGGCGGGCGCAGCCTGTTCGTCAACCCAGGCGGTCCGGGCGGCGAGGCGCAGCGCTTCGCCGACTACATGAAGGCTCAGCTCGGCAACGACGTCCTCGACATGTACGACGTCGTCGGCGTCGACCCGCGCGGCGTCGGCGAGAGCACGCCGATCGACTGCCTGTCCGACCGCGAGTTCGACGAGTACGCGGCGAGCGAGCCCGACCCAGACGACGCCGGCCGAGATCGAGGAATACCGGGCCAGGATACGAGAACTTCGGCGACGGGTGCCGGCAGAGGTCCGGCGCCGTGGCGGCGCATATCTCCACCGAGGAGGCTGCGCGGGACATGGACGTCGTGCGGTCGCTGCTCGGTTCCCAGACGCTCGACTGGTTCGGCGCCTCGTACGGAACGCAGCTCGGCGCCACCTACGCCACGCTGTTCCCGCAGAACGTCGGCCGCATGGTGCTCGACGGTGCGGTCGATCCGACGCTGAGCTCGGAGGAGTCCGCGTTCGGTCAGACGACCGGGCTTCCAGCGCGCGCTCGACGCGTACATCAACGACTGCGTCAAGAAGGAGACCTGCCCGCTCGGCCGCGACGCTGACGCGGCCGAGAAGCGGCTCGTCGACTTCGTCGACGACCGTGACGCCGACGCCGATGGAGACCGGTGAGGAGCGCCGGCTGACGCAGGGCCTCACGTTCTACGGCATCGCCGTGACGCTCTACGACAAGGGACCTGGCCGATCCTCAGCCAGGCGTCGACGGCGGCGCTTCAACGGTGACGGGTCGCTCTTGTTGCGGTTGACCGACGACTACTTCGAGCGGGAGCCCGACGGGTCGTACCGCACGAACATCGGTGAGGCCATTCCCGCCATCAACTGCCTCGACTCCGCCGATGACGCCGACGAGAGCACGCTCGAGGAGGTCCAGGACGTCGTTCCCGCGCTTCGAGAAGGCGTCACCGGTGTTCGGTCCGTCCTGGCCTGGGGAGCGCTCAGCTGCACCGACTGGCCGATCGAGGCCACCCACCCGCAGGTCGACGTCGACGCGACCGGCTCGAAGCCGATCGTCGTAGTCGGCACGACCCGCGACCCGGCCACCCCTTACGAGTGGGCCAAGGCTCTGACCGACCAGCTGCGCACGGCCGTGCTCGTCTCTCGCGACGGCGACGGGCACACCGCCTACACGTCCGGCAACGGTGCATCCAGGACCTCGTCGACGACTACCTCGTCAACGGCAAGGTCCCCCGGAAGGGCATCACCTGCAAGGACGAGTGAACGGCGGCGACTGGAGATGGTCGAAAGTCCGCGGTCAGCGGATCGCCTCATGGTGACGGATGACCTCGTCGATGATGAAGGTGAGGAACTTCTCGGCGAAGGCAGGGTCGAGGTCGGCCTCGGCGGCCAGCTGCCGCAGTCGCGCGATCTGCCGCGACTCGCGCTCGGGGTCGGCCGGCGGCATGTGGTGGTCGGCTTTCAACCGGCCCACGCGCTTGGTGCACTTGAACCGCTCGGCGAGCATGTGCACCAGGGCGGCGTCGATGTTGTCGATGCTCGCGCGGATGTCCTCGAGCTCGGCCACGGTTTCGTCCGTCGGTTCCACAGTCGCTGATTCTACGGGGGCCCGGACGGTCGACCGCACCGATTCGATCACGCCGCGCCCGGTCGCTAGACTCATCGAGGTTCGGCGGGCGACCCCCGGCGGACCTCGCCGCTTTAGCTCAGTCGGTAGAGCGTTTCACTCGTAATGAAAAGGTCGTCGGTTCGATTCCGACAAGCGGCTCCGGTGCGGAGGATCCTCCCTTCGTCGGTCCATCAGTCACGTGAGTTGACGTCAGCCTTGCTGCTTCGACAGGGTTCGACCGTGGGCTCCTTGATGCAGCGTCTCCTGCCGGGGGCGGCGTGACGCCGCGGCTGCACGAGCACCTGCCCGCACTTCGCGACACGCTGCCGCACGTGGTCCTGGGTGCACGCCCGACGCCGGTTCGCTCGCTCCCGGCCCTGTCCGACGGGGCGGCCGACGTCTGGCTGAAGGACGAGGGCGCGTTCGGAGACGGCGGGTGGGGCGGCAACAAGGTGCGCAAGCTGGAGTGGCTGATCCCGGACGCGCATCGGCGCGGCAAGCGCGCGATCCTCACCTTCGGCGGACTCGGCACCAACTGGGGACTGGCCACGGCGTTGTACGCGCGCGAGCACGGCCTGGCCACCGCGCTCGCGCTGGTCGACCAGCCGGTCGACGATCACGTCCGCGCGCAGCTCGAACGGCTGAAGGCCTCCGGGGCCGCGCTGCACTTCACCGGCTCGAAAGCACGGACGATCGCCGCGCTTCCGCTCCTGCTCGCCCGCCACTCAGCCGGTCTGCGGCTGCCGTACATCCTTCCTGCGGGCGGGTCGTCACCGGTCGGGGCGCTGGGCTACGTCGAGGCGGCACTCGAGCTGGCCGCCCAGGTCGCCGACGGCGATCTCCCGGAGCCGTCGCACGTGGTCACCGCGGTCGGCACGGGCGGAACCGCGGCCGGGTTGTTGCTCGGACTGCGCCTGGCCGGCCTTCGCACCCGCGTGGTGGGGATCGTCGTCAACGACGAGCTGCGGCTCGACCACACCGTCGTGATGCGGCTCGCCCGCCGTGCCGCCGACCTCCTGCGCCGGCGCGGCGCGGTCCTCCCGGAGCTGACCCTCGAGGACGACGACCTCCTGGTCGTCCGCGACTGGCTCGGCCCCGGGTATGGCCACCCGACCGCGGAAGGCCGGGACGCCCAAGCCCTGGCGGCCGCCCGCGAGTCCCTGACGCTGGAACCCGTCTACACCGCCAAGGCGCTCGCTGCGGTGCTGGAGATGAACGCCGACGGACGACTGGGCGACGGCGCCGTGCTGTTCCTGAACACGAACGGTCCACGATGACGGGCGACCCGCCACCGGTCTAGGCGCGAACCGTGCCGGTCACCTCGCCGAGCCAGAGCGCTTCGCCGTCGGGTCCGGGTGCGGTGGCGGTGATGGTGACGGTGTCGCCGTTCTCCAGGAAGGCGCGGGTCGAGCCATCGGCCAGCACCATCGGCTCCACGCCGTTCCAGCCCAGCTCGATGAACGAGCCGCGCTGGTCCGGCTCGGGGCCGCTGACCGTGCCGGACGCGAACAGGTCACCCGGGCGGATCGAGGCGCCGTTGACCGTGAGGTGCGCGAGCATCTGGGCGGCGGTCCAGTACATGCCGTCGAAGGGCGGACGGGCGACGACCTCGTCACCGAGCCGCACCTCCAGCCGCAGGTCCAGGCCCCACGGCTGGGCGTCCTGGTCGTCGAGGTAGGGCAGCAGCGGCACGTCGCGCTCGGGCGGCTGCGTGCGCGCCGACTCCAGCGCCTCCATGGGCACGACCCACGGAGAGATGGACGTGGCGAACGACTTGCCGAGGAACGGCCCCAGTGGCTGGTACTCCCATGCCTGGATGTCGCGTGCCGACCAGTCGTTGACCAGGCAGAGGCCGAAGATGTGGCGGTCGGCGTCGGCGAGGGCCACCGGCTCGCCGAGCGTCGTCGCCGCGCCGACGACGAAGCCGACCTCGGCCTCGATGTCGAGTCGTACGGACGGGCCGAAGACCACTCCGTCCGTGGTACTCCGCTGACCCATCGGCCGCTGGATCGGCGTGCCCGAGACCACGACGGTGCCCGAGCGCCCGTGGTATCCGACCGGCAGGTGCTTCCAGTTCGGCAGCAGGGCGTCGCCGTCGGGGCGGAACATGCGCCCGAGGTTGGTGGCGTGGTGCTCGGAGGCGTAGAAGTCGACGTAGTCGCCCACCGTGAACGGCAGGACGAGCTCCACCTGGTCCGCCGGTGACAGGTGGTGGTCGACGACGTGGGCGTGCGCCTCGTCGCCGAGCCATGCCGAGACGGCGGTGCGGACGTCGTGCCAGGCCTCGAAGCCGGCTCCCAGCAGGGCGTCCAGCGAGCCGTCGGCAAACAGCTCGAGGTGGTCGGGCACCACGATCTCGGCGGCCGTGGTCAGGTCGAGGACGTCGGTGTCGACGCCGACGCCGACCCGCCGGCGGGTCTCGCCGGGCACGACGAAGGAGCAGTAGGGCAGCGTGTATCGACCGAAGTCTCCTGACATCAGGCCACCTCGTCGAGCAGCCCGAGCAGCCGGAGGTCGTCGATCGGTTCGGTGATCGAGCAGGTGCCGAAGGACAGGAATCGGGACCGGACGGCCCCGCGCTCGGCCTCGTCGAGGTCGGCGATGCCAGCCGCGACGACCGCCGCGTCGCGCAGGTGGAGTGCCTCGGCGACGTCGGCGCTGCCGGTCAGCGCCGCGTGCGTCGCCAGCACGACGTTGAGGAAGCCGTGGTGCTCGAACCCGGTCGCCGGGTCGGTGTGCCGGACCGCGTGATGCAGGCCGGCGGTCAGCTTGAATCGCAGGCCCTGCTGCAGGGCTGCCTCCAGAGCCGACGCGAGCGTGGCTTCGTCCGGGAAGGCTCCCGGCGTCTCGCCACCGGTGCGCAGCTTGAGCACGACGTCGTCGGGCAGGTCGAACGGCTCGGCAGCGCGTTCGACGGCGAGCATGGTTTCCGCGGGCACGGCCGGGAGGGTGTCGCCGGGTACGGTGCCGGAGACCTCGACGGCCCGGAGTCGGAGGCGCGGGTCGTCGTGCGCGGCGGCGATCGCGGCCGGTGCCGCGCCCAGCGGCGTCACGAGGGCGAGATCGAGCCCGTCGACGTCGGCCGCGGCCAGGGCGTCACCCAGCGCGGGGAGACGGTCGGCCGAGCACACGAACGGTCCGAGGTGCCGCCCGAGTGGCGAGCCCGACACCGCGACGTGGGTGCGCACGGCGACGTCCATGGCGGCGTTGCCGGGCGGGAAGATCGCCGCGTCGTCGAAGAAGCGGTCGAACAGGATCGTCACGAGGCCAGTGTTGCTCACGCGTCTGAGGTCCACGACTGGGCGTAGACGCCGTCGTCGCACGCCCGGCCGCCTTCGCCGAGCTCGAGTGGGCGGAAGGTGTCGACCATGACGGCCAGCTCGTCGAACTCGTGCACGCCGAGGCTGGCCTCGATCGCCGACGGCTGCGGCCCGTGCGAGTGCCCGCCGGGATGCACGGTGATCGAGCCCGTCGCGATGCCCGAGCCCTTGCGCGCCTCGTACTCGCCCTCGACGTAGAACATGATCTCGTCGCTGTCGACGTTGGAGTGGTAGTACGGCACCGGGATCGACAGCGGGTGGTAGTCGACCTTGCGGGGCACGAAGTTGCAGACCACGAAGTTGTGTCCCTCGAAGACCTGGTGCACCGGCGGGGGCTGGTGGACGCGTCCGGTGATCGGCTCGTAGTCCGAGACGTTGAACGCGTAGGGGTACAGGCAGCCGTCCCAGCCGACGACGTCGAAGGGGTGGCGCGGCACGACGTGGACGGTGCCGGCGAGCCCGCCCGGCCCGCTGCCGCGGTGCTTGATGAAGACCTCGGTGGCTTCGTCCTCCCGCACCTCGGGCTCGGACGGCCCGCGCAGGTCTCGCTCGCAGTACGGCGCGTGCTCGAGCAGCTGGCCGAACCGCGAGAGGTAGCGGCGCGGCGGCGTGATGTGGCTGTTCGCCTCGATGCAGTAGGCCCGGACCTCGGCGTGCGTCAGCCACCGGTGCGTCGTGGCCCGCGGCACGATCAGGTAGTCGCCGGGCCCGAAGGGCAGATGACCGAAGACCGTCTCCAGCACACCGTCGCCGGACTCGATGAACACGCACTCATCTCCGGTGGCGTTGCGGTACAGCGGCGAGTCCTCCGACCCGACGACGTAGGAGAGGCGGACGTCGCCGTTGCCGAGCACGAGTCGGCGGCCGGTCACGAGGTCGCGTCCCTCCCCGGAGTCGAACAGGTCGTGCAGTCTGAGGTGGCGGGGGAGCAGCGGCTCGTTCGGGACCGTCGCCTGGTCCGGCAGCTCCCAGCTGCGCGCCTCGAGCACGGCCGACGGGACGCCGACGTGATAGAGCAGTGAGGAGTCGGAGCTGAAGCCCTCCTCGCCCATCAGCTCTTCGCGGTAGAGCTCGCCGGAGGGGGATCGGTGCTGCGTGTGGCGCTTCGGCGGGATGTTTCCCATCGCCCGGTAGTGGGCCATGTGACGCCTCCTAGAAGTTGCCGCGCTTGGCCTGCTCGCGCTCGATGGCCTCGAACAGGGCCTGGAAGTTGCCCTTGCCGAACCCCAGCGAACCATGCCGCTCGATCAGCTCGAAGAACACGGTCGGGCGGTCGCCGATCGGCTTGGTGAAGATCTGCAGCAGGTACCCGTCCTCGTCCCGGTCCACGAGGATGCCGCGCGTCTGCAGCTCCTCGATCGGCACCCGGACCTCGCCGATCCGCGCCCGCAGCTCGGGGTCGGTGTAGTACGACTCCGGGGTGTCGAGGAAGTCGACGCCGCGCGCCCGCAGCGCATCGACGGTGGCGAGGATGTCGCTGGTCGCGAGGGCGAGATGCTGGGCGCCGGGGCCGCGGTAGAACTCCAGGTACTCATCGATCTGCGAGCGCTTCTTGCCGACGGCCGGTTCGTTGAGCGGGAACTTGACCCGGTGGTTGCCGCTGGCCACCACCTTGCTCATCAGCGCGGAGTACTCGGTGGCGATGTCGTCACCGATGAACTCCGCCATGTTGGTGAAGCCCATGATGCGGTTGTAGAAGTCGACCCACTCGTCCATCTGGCCGAGCTCGACGTTGCCGACCACATGGTCGAGGGCGTCGAAGATGCGCGGCCCACCGGACTGGGCGGCCGAGCGGCGCTCCACGAATCCGGGCAGGTAGGGGCCGTCGTACCGGCTGCGGTCGACCAGGGTGTGGCGGGTGTCGCCGTAGGCGGCGATGGCGGCGAGGCGCACGGTGCCGTGCTCGTCGCCGGCGTCGTGGGGCTCCTGGAGCACGGTGGCACCCTGTGCGCGGGCATGGGCGATGCAGGCGTCGACGTCGGGAACCTCCAACGCGATGTCGACGACACCGTCGCCGTGCACGCGGTGGTGCTCGACGACCGGGCTTTGCGGGTCGACACCGCCCTGGAGGACGAACCGCACGGCGCCGCTCTCGAGCACGTAGGCGTGATGGTCGCGGTTGCCGGTCTCCGGGCCGGAGTACGCGACGAGCTGCATGCCGAACACCGCTTGGTAGTACGACGCGGCCTGGGTCGCGTTGCCGACCGCCCACACGACGGCGTCCCATCCGGTGACGGGGAACGGGTCGGCGGCGCTGTCGTACTCGACCAGCCCGACGAGCTGCTTGAGCTGGTCGAGGTTCAGGTGGGCGAGGCGTTCGGACGCGGTGAGATCGAGGCTCATGCGCCCAGATCACCGCATCGGCGCCGGCGATGCAACCGGCCCACCTGGAGGTGCGCGGATAGGCCAGTCATGCCGAGTAGGATGCGATCCAACTGTTCATTGTGCCTAGGAGTAGACCGAATGGATGCGCTCGATGTCGCGCTGGTCCAGGCCCTGCGCGAGCACCCGCGCGTCGGGGACCTCGAGCTGTCCCGCCTGACCAAGGTCGCGCGTGCCACGGTCCAGTCCCGGTTGGCCAAGATGGAGGCCGCCGGTGTCATCACCGGCTACGGCCCGGACATCGACCTCAGTCGCCGCCGGCCACCCGGTCCAGGCGTTCGTGACGCTGGAGATCGCCCAGGGCAAGCTCGACGACGTGGCCGAGGAGCTGGAGTCGTTGCCCAACGTCCTCGAGGCCTACGTCACCAGCGGCTCGGCCGATGTCGTCTGCAAGATCGCGGCCACGTCGCACGAGGATCTCCAGGCCACGCTCCTGCACATCAGCAAGTCCGGGTCGGTGGTTCGCTCCACGAGCGTCATCGTGCTCAGCGAGCTGGTGAAGCCACGCGTCCTGCCCATGCTCGCCCGCGACGCGGCCCCCTCCGGCCCGCGCCCGCTATCGTTGACGCATGGCCACGTCATCTTCGGCATGAACACCTCGGTTGACGGCTTGTCTCGGATCCGTCCGGAAGCCTGAGACATGCCGGCCCCGGGATGAGCTGCACCAGCACTTCAACGACCACGTGCGGCGGCGGCGGTCTGCCTGTACGGGCAAGCTGTACGAGCCATGCAGTACTGGGAGACCGCGAGCCGACGACGACCCCGTCGCGACGACTACGCCGACGCGTGGCGCCCACTCCCAAGGTCGTCGTGTCGACCCTCTCCGAGGTCGGGCCGAACGCGACTCTTCTGTCCTCGGACATCGACGCGGGCTCGGCGTCTCGTCGAGGAGACCGACGGCACGATCGACGTCGGTGGCCCCACCTCGCGGCGACTCTCACGCGACTCGGGCTCATCGACGATACCGGGTCTACGTCCGGCCGGTGCGCTCGGGGCGGGAACCCGCTGTTCGCCTCCGGGACCGGATGGACCTGGAGCTATCGGCACGCAGACGTTCGGTGACGGCACGGTCAGATCCGCTACGCACCGGTGCGGTAGCGCTCAGGCTGCTTGAGCGAGGGGTGACCCACGGGCTAGGTCGAGTCGGCCGGCGTGGACCAACGTGTGGCACTTGCGGCAGAGGCCGATCAGGTTGTCGAGGTCGGTGGGTCCGCCCCTGCTGTGCCAGATCACATGGTGGTTGTGGCTGATCGGGTGGCGGCAGCCGGGTGCGGCGCAGAGGCCGTTCTGCCGGTGTGAGATGGCCTTGGCCTGGCGGGGTGTGGCGAGCCGTTCGGTCCTGCCGACGTCGAGCACGTCGGTGTTCTTGCCGATGGTGTTGATGAGGATGGGGGTGATCTCGGCGCCGCACATCAGGTGCGCCAACAACTGGGGTCCGATCGGCCCGAAACCGCGTAGGACGGCGGGTTCGGCGTCCAGGTCGAGTGTCTTGGCTGCTTCGTCGTTCGCCATCTGCTTCAGGGTGTCGGCTTCGACGGTGACGGTGACATGGGGGCGTATCCCGTTGTCTGAGGGGAGCCCGTGTTCGAGCACGCGGGTGACCATGTCACGCAAGGCGTCCATCCGCCGTTCGGCGGCGGTTCGTTCGTCGTCGCCGTCCCGGGGGACGGAGAGGTTGGCCAGGATGGCCTTGAGCTTGGCGCCGGTCTCGATGTCCAGGAACCCGGTCACATGGAAGCCTTCGGTGGTCTTGGCCAGGCGGATGTCGGACTTGGCCATCCCGTCCAGCCAGGCGGCGTCGACGTCGTCGGCGTGCAGGACGTCTCGAATGTCCCGGACCTTGGCATGGAACTCCTGCGGCGTCACCGCCAACGCCAGGTCGAGCAGCGGTTCTTCGAGCTGATGGGTCTGCTGGAGTCGCCGACGTGCTTCAACGCGTAGGTGAAGGAGTTGACGTGATCGAAGCTCAACCGGCCCGACCTGGCCGCCGCACCCACCAACGGCAGGTCACGGCAGGTGGCCGCCGCGCGGACCATCTGCCGTGTCAGACCGGGGTCCTGGCCCAGCTCGCGACGGGCCCACGTCCCGATGCTCGACGCACCATCGGCCTCGTGCGCCTTGGTGGCGTCCATCTCGGCGAGGCGCTCAGACTTCGCCGCCTGCAGAGTCTTGAGCGCAGTGTCGATCGCCTTGACCTCATCACCGATCGACGTGGTGACCGACCGCATCGCCGACGCCGCGTCCCGCAGTGTGGCAATGGTGGTCTCGACGTCCCCCGACATGCTCCCACTCTATCAGAACAGGTGTTCGAAATCCAGTGGAAAACTCTGTGGATTCAGGACAAAACCAGCGACCGGGCGGCGTCTGTGCGCGGCGCTATGCGGCCAGGACCCGCAGGCGTTGCACGGCTTCCTCCAGGACGTCCGGCTTCTTGCAGAACGCCCACCGCACCAGCGGGCGCCCGGCCTCCTCGTGGTCGTAGAAGACCTGGTGCGGGATCGCCGCGACGCCCACTCGCTCGGGCAGGCCGCGGCAGAACTCGAGGCCGTCGTCGAAGCCGAGCGGACGGATGTCGGTGGTGGCGAAGTACGTGCCGTCGGGCACGAAGACGTCGAAGCCGATCGCGCCGAGGCCCTCGCAGAGCTGGTCGCGCTGCGCCTGCATGCGGGCGCGGAAGGAGTCGAAGTAGTCGTCGCCGAGATGGAGCGCCGTGGCGATCGCCGGTTGCAGCGGTGCGCCGGAGGTGTACGACAGAAACTGCTTCGCGCCGAGCATCGCCGTCACGAGGTCCGACGGACCGCTGGCCCACCCGATCTTCCAGCCGGTGAAGGAGAAGGTCTTGCCGCCGCTGGAGATCGTCAACGTCCGGTCGGCCATGCCGGGAAGCGTCGCGATCGGGACGTGCTCGACCTCGAAGGTCAGGTGCTCGTAGACCTCGTCGCTGATCACGACCAGGTCGTGCTCGCGGGCGACGTCGGCCACCGCCGCCAGCTCCGCGCGCGTGAGCACCGTTCCGGTGGGGTTGTGCGGCGAGTTCAGCAGGATCGCCGTCGTGCGCGGCGTGACGGCTGCCCGCAGCTCCTCGATCGGCAGCCGGAAGTCGGGGGCGCGCAGCGTGACCGGGCGACGCACGCCGCCGGCCATCTGGATGACGGCGACGTAGGAGTCGTAGTACGGCTCGAGCACCACCACCTCATCGCCGGGGTCGACGAGGCCGAGGACCGCTGCGGCGATCGCCTCGGTCGCGCCGGTGGTGACGGCCACCTCGGTGTCCGGGTCGACGACCAGGCCGTACCAGCGCTTCTGGTGGTCGGCGATGGCGGCGCGCAGCTCGGGAACCCCGATGCCGGGCGCGTACTGGTTGCGTCCGCCACGCAGGGCATCGACCGCGCGGTCGATGATCGTCGTCGGTCCGTCGGTGTCGGGGAAGCCCTGGCCCAGGTTGACCGCTCCGGTGCGCAGCGCGAGGGCACTCATCTCGGCGAAGATCGTCGTGCCGAGACCGTCGAGGCGCGTGCTGTGCGACTTCACGCCTCCCGACCCTACGCGGTGCCGCTCGGGCGCCATCGGCCGGAGAATTAGATCGCCCCGCCGTTCTCGGGGGGTGAAACGGCGGGGCGAGGTAGGCACTGACGGGTTTCCCTCATCCGTCCTACTGGGAGAAGTGTATGCCTTCTCGCACCACGTCAAGCAGTTTTGGTCGAATTCATCTGACCGGTTTCGGACCGGCGTGTGGACGCTGATGCGACAATCGACGCCATGACGATCGACGCACCTCCGCGCCCCGTCCGGGACTCCGGCGTCCGGCGGTTCTTCCGCGTCATCGGAGTCCTGCTCGTCGTCATCGGGCTCGGTTTCATCGGGTACTTCGCGTGGCAGTACTGGGGCACGAACATCGTCGCGAAGCAGAAGCAGGCCGAGATCAAGGAGCTCATCGCCGACGACTGGGACAAGGGCATCGACGGCAACGCCATCGGCCTGCTCCGGGTGCCCCGATTCGGCGCCGACTACGAGGTCCCGATCGTCAAGGGTGGCGACCTGCTCGGCGCCAAGGGCAACCAGGCGCTCGCCGAGGGCGTCGCCTGGTACGAGCCGGGTGCGCGGCCGGGGGAGATCGGCAACTTCGCGATCGCCGGCCACCGTGTCACGCACGGCGAGCCGTTCCGCGACTTCCTCAAGCTGAAGAAGGGCGACAAGGCCTACGTCGAGACCCGCACGAAGATCTTCACCTACGAGCTGCGCACCAGCGGCCGGAAGATCGTCGTGCCGTTCACGACGAGCTGGCCGCTCGCGGAGGTCCCCGACCCGAAGCGAGAGGGCGAGAAAGCCACCGAACCGGTGATGACGATGGTCACCTGCTCCGAGCTGTTCCACACCGACAACCGGAGCGTCGTCGTCGCCGACCTGGAATCCACCGAGGACAAGGCCAGCGGCACCATCACCCGGCCCGAGTGAGCGCCATGCATGCGTACCAGCGCGAGTTCATCGAGTTCGCCCTGCACCACCAGGTGCTCCGCTTCGGCAGCTTCACGCTCAAGTCCGGCCGCACGTCGCCGTACTTCTTCAACGTCGGCGCCGTCGACACCGGAGCCGGCCTGGCCGCGCTCGGTCGTCGCTACGCGGACGTGATCGTCGAGCACGGACTCGAGGCCGACGTGCTGCTCGGTCCCGCCTACAAGGGCATCCCGATCGCTGCGGCCACGGCGATCCAGCTCGCCGAACAGCACGGCCGTGACCTCCCCTGGTGCTTCAACCGCAAGGAGGCCAAGGGCCACGGGGAGGGTGGCCTCATCGTGGGTGCCCCGCTGGCCGGGCGCGTACTGGTGGTCGACGACGTCATCACCGCGGGCACGGCCATCGGCGAGATCGCCGGCCTCATCTCGGCGGCGGGGGCCGAGCTCGCGGCGGTCGTCGTGGCGATCGATCGGCAGGAGCGTGGGACCGGTGAGCTGACCGCGGTCCAGGAGGTCGAGCAGGAGCTCGGCGTCCGCGTGCGCTCCATCGTCACCCTCGACGACGTCATCACCTACCTCGAGGAGACCGGGGAGCACGCCGAACACCTCGACGCGGTGCGGGCGCACCGCGATGAGTACGGCGCCCGCACGTGAGTGCGGAGGTCGGAGTCGGACCCTGGGCCGGCGAGTGGCCCGATGACGACCGGCTCGACCCCGAGCTGCTCGAGCACGGCGACCGCCGCAACGTCATCGACCGCTACCGCTACTGGACGGTGGAGGCGATCGTCGAGGACCTGGACACCCGGCGCCATCCCTTGCACGTCGCGATCGAGAACTGGCAGCACGACGCCAACATCGGCTCGATCGTCCGGACGGCGAACGCCTTCAACGTTGCAGCGGTGCACATCGTGGGCAAGCGACGGTGGAATCGCCGAGGCGCGATGGTCACCGACCGCTACCAGCACGTCGAGCACCATCGGGACGTCGCCGCCCTGGTCGCGTGGGCGGAGTCGGAGCGGATCCCCCTGGTCGGCATCGACAATCTTCCCCAGGCGCGGCCGCTGGAGTCCGCCGACCTGCCGGCAGCGGCCGTCCTGATGTTCGGCCAGGAGGGTCCCGGCCTCACGCCGGCTGCGATGGAGGCCTGCTCGGCGCACTACGCGATCGCGCAGTTCGGTTCCACCCGGTCGATCAACGCCGGTGCGGCTGCCGCCATCGCGATGCACGCCTGGATCCGGCAGCACGCGATGAACGACCGAACCGAGGCCCTCCCGGGCGACACCGCCTAGGCTCGCGGCATGGGCTCACGCGTGGTCGTCATCGGCGGTGACGCCGGCGGCATGAGTGCCGCGGCCGAGCTGCGCCGCCGTCTGCCGGAGTCCGATGAGGTCATCGTGATCGAGCGCACCCAGCGGACGTCGTACTCCGCCTGCGGCATCCCGTACTGGGTTGCCGGTGAGGTCGAGTCCGCCGACGCCTTGGTGAGCCGCTCACCGGAGGAGCACCGCCGGCGGGGGATCGACCTGCGAACGCAGACGGAGGCCACCTCGATCGACGTCGAGGCCCGGACCGTCTCCGTCGTGAGCCACGGCTCGGCGGGAGCTGAGGACCAGATCGCGTACGACCGCCTCGTCATCGCCACCGGTGCCGAGCCGATCCGGCCGGACCTGCCCGGCATCGACGGCGACGGCATCTTCGGCATCCAGACGCTCGCGGACGGGCAGGAGGTCATCGACGCCCTGGCCGAGGGACCCGAGCGCGTGGTCGTGGTCGGCAGCGGCTACGTCGGGCTGGAGATGGCCGAGGCGTGCACGCTGCGCGGCCTCGAGACCACGGTCGTCGAGCAGAATGACGTCCCGCTGTCGATCATCGAGCCCGAGCTCGGAGCCCTGGTCGCCGACGCGATGCGCGAGTCCGACATCACCCTGCGCACCGGCACGACCGTCACCGGATTCGCCTTGACGGACGGGCGGGTGGCCGGGGTCGAGATCGCGGGCAAGACGTTGCCCGCCGACGTGGTCATCCTCGGGTTGGGCGTGATCGCGCGTTCCGAGATCGCCGCCAAGGCCGGTCTGCCAACCGGGCCACGGGGCGGCATCGTCGTCGACGCGACCCAGCGGGTCGTCGGGTTCGACGGCATCTGGGCCGCCGGCGACTGTGTCGTCACCCGCGACCGCACCTCCGACTCGCTCGTGCACGTCCCGCTCGGCACCCACGCGAACAAGCAGGGGATCGTGGTGGCCGACGCGATCGCGGCCGAGATGCTCGGCGAGGAGCCCCGGCTGGAGTTCCCGGGCATCGTGCAGACCGCCATCACCAGGTTCTGCAACCTGGAGATCTCTCGCACCGGGCTGGGCGAGCAGCAGGCCCGTGACGCCGGCTTCGACCCGGTCGTCGGCTCCACCGAGACCACGGCGATTGCCGGCTACCTGCCGCACAGCGGGAAGATGACCGTCGTCATGGTGGCCGACCGGTCCTCCCGGCGCCTGCTCGGTGTCCAGATCGTGGGGACCCGCAACGCCGGCCTGCGGATCGACACGGCCGCCACGGCCATCACGGCCGGCATGACGATCGACGACGTCGTGATGCTCGACCTCGCCTATGCGCCGCCGTTCGCGTCGGTGTGGAGCCCGCTGCTGGTGGCGGCCCGTCGCATGGTCAAGTCGCTGGCATAGTCTGGAACCCCGCCGATCGAGGAGCCTGACATGCCCGTCGCCACGCCGGAGATCTACGCCGAGATGCTGGACAAGGCGAAACGCGAGTCGTTCGCCTACCCGGCCATCAACGTCTCGTCGTCGCAGACGCTGAACGCCGCGCTGCAGGGTTTCGCGGAGGCCGAGTCCGACGGCATCATCCAGGTTTCCACCGGCGGTGCCGAGTACCTGTCCGGCCCGAACGTCAAGAACATGGTCAGCGGGTCGCTGGCCTTCGCCGCCTTCGCCGAGGAGGTGGCCAAGAACGTCCCGGTCAACGTCGCGCTGCACACCGACCACTGCCCGAAGGACAAGCTCGACGGATTCGTCCGCCCGCTGATCGCGGCCTCGGCCGAACGGGTCAAGGGCGGTGGCCTGCCGTACTTCCAGTCCCACATGTGGGACGGATCGGCGGTGCCGCTGGAGGAGAACCTCCAGATCGCCCAGGACCTGCTCGCCCAGTGCGCCGCGGCCCACATCGTCCTCGAGGTCGAGATCGGCGTGGTCGGCGGCGAGGAGGACGGCGTCGTCGGCGCGATCGACGACAAGCTCTACTCCTCCGCCGAGGACGCCCTCGCCACGGCCGCCGCGCTCGGGGTCGGCGAGAAGGGCCGCTATCTGACCGCGCTGACGTTCGGCAACGTGCATGGCGTCTACAAGCCGGGCAACGTCAAGCTCCGACCCGAGGTGCTCCAGACCGCGCAGGAGGTCGTCGGCAAGGAGTACGGCACCCAGCAGCCGTTCGACCTGGTGTTCCACGGCGGGTCCGGCTCGCTGCCGGAAGAGATCTCGGCGGCCGTCGACTTCGGCGTCGTCAAGATGAACGTCGACACCGACACCCAGTACGCCTTCACCCGCCCGGTGGCCACGCACATGTTCACGCAGTACGACGGGGTGCTCAAGGTCGACGGCGAGGTCGGCAACAAGAAGATGTACGACCCGCGGGCCTGGGGCAAGGCGGCCGAGGCCGGCATGGCCGCCCGCGTCGCCGAGGCGTGCGCCGCCTTGCGCAGTTCCGGTACCAAGCTCTGATCCACGGGCTCATCCCGGTGCTATGATCTTGCTCGAAAATTGTGTGTAGGCATGCCCAGTGCGACAGGGGGTCCGAAACGATATGCCCTCTCACAGAGATGCTTTGGTCGGTGTCGTGGCCGACCTGGAAGAACTGTGTCGGCGCGCAGTCCAAACGGTCTCCGTCAGCGGCGCATCGGTCAGCCTGATGTCACCGGACGGATCGGCCGGTGTCGTCGCGGCGTCCGACGACCGCAGCATGAGTGTCGGGGAGCTTCCCTTCGCCTATGGCGAGGGGCCGGCCCTGGACGCGGTCAGCGCGCGTCGACCCGTTCTGGTGCCCGACCTACGCGCGGAGTCCTCCGGGCGCTGGCCGGGCTACACGCGGTCGGCGCTGCTCTCCGGGGTGAACGGGGTCTTCGCCCTGCCTCTCCACGTCGGCGCCGCGGAGCTCGGCGTCCTGGACGTGTACGCCGACGAGCCCGGCCCGTTGGGCTCCGAACGAATGGGCATCGCGCTCGCGACCGTCAAGGACGCCATCAGGATCTTGGTCGACGGCGACCTGGTCACCGTCGGCGGACAGCTGGAACCGGACGTGTCGACGGCGCTCGACTACCGCGGCGAGATCTATCAAGCCCAGGGGATGGTGATGGTCGACCTCGGCGTCGATCAGGTCGAGGCGCTGGCCAGAATGCGCGCCTTCGCCTACGCACACGACCAAACCCTGAAGGGCCTGGCGCACGACGTCATCGCGGGATTGGACCTCGGCGAAGTTTTGGAACCTTGACTCGGCGCTGGTCGCGGAGCAAGGCGTGATGTTCGAATTCGAGGTTGACGTGAGGGACGGGTGGAATGTTTCCGATTGAACGTGTGGCCGGGGTGTTCGTGGAGGCCGCGGACACGCTCGTCGACGAGTTCGACCTGATCGACTTCCTCCACGACTTGACCACATGGGCCAAGGACCTCTGCAGCGCCTCGGCCGTCGGCCTGTTCCTGGCCAGTCATGACGAGACGTTGCACGACGTCGCGGCCTCCTCCGAGCGAGCCCGGGACTTGGAGCTGTTCCAGCTGGAAGTCTCCGAAGGCCCGTGCATCGACTGCTTCCGGTCTGGGAAGCCGGTCGTGGTGTCCGACCTGAGTGAAGCCGCACACCGGTGGCCCGAGTTCGCGCCACGTGCAGCAGAAGGCGGCGTGCGATCGGTGCATGCCATGCCGATGAGGCTGCGCGACAAGGTGATCGGCACGCTGAACATCTACGTGGCCGAGCCCATGCCGCTCCAGGGCGACGACATCAAGGTCGTGCAAGCACTGGCGGACATCGCCACCATCGCCATCCTCCAGGAGCGAGCCATCGCCGACGCCGATGCGTTGAACGAGCAACTCCAGGAGGCCCTGAACAGCCGCATCGTCATCGAGCAGGCCAAGGGGATGATCTCGCGGAGCCGCGCGATCGGCGTCGAGGGCGCCTTCGAGGTGCTCCGCAGCCACGCCAGGAGCAGGAGCATGCGCGTGGCTGACGTGGCGCACGCCGTCGTCGACGGGCGCATCGAGGTCCCGAGCTCGGAGGACCCGTAAGGTCTGGTTCATGACGAACCTGCTGGGCGAGGTGCCCGAGACGCTGCTCCCCGTCGATACCGGGGCGGCCGACATCGACGCCGGCCACGACGTCCAGAACGTCGCGGCGGCGCATCCGGAATCGATACTGGCGTGGGCCATGCTGGCCGAGGCGGCGCTGGAGGAAGGGCGCGACCTGGAGGGCTACGCGTTCGCGCGCACCTCCTACCACCGCTCCCTCGACCTGCTGCGGCGCAACGGGTGGAAGGGTCACGGTCCGGTCCCCTGGTCGCACGTCCCCAACCGCGGTTTCCTGCGTTCCTTGGCCGCGCTGGCCGAGGCGTCGCAGCGCTTCGACGACGAGGTCGAGGCGCACCGGTGCCGCGAGTTCCTGCGTGAGTCGAGCCCGGAGGGCTACACCGAGCTCCTCGGCTGATCCGGCGCCGGAGTGAAGAGCCGGAGTGCGGCCGGCTCGATTCGCCACGAGTGGACGCTCGACGGCGGGGTCAGTTCCCCGTCGCTCGTGCAGCGAAGCTTCTCACCACGCACCTCGACCCGGCGGCAGGTGCGGTAGACGACGTCGTCGCGGTGGGGATGCTCGCCGCGGCGCAGGTGCCACGCGTACGACAGCCGCCGCCAGATGCCGACGGAGTAGGACACTGCGACGTCGATCAGGCCGTCCGTCGGCACCGCCTCGGGCAGCAACTCGGTGCCGCCGCCCACGAACCTGCCGTTCCCGACGGCCACCTGCAGGACCTTGTCCCGGGCCGGCAGCGGCTCGTCGTCGAGGTAGACCTCCACCAGCGCGGCGGACGTCGTGAACCCGGTGATCAGGGCCCCCACGCCGTAGCCGAGTGGGCCGAGCACCTTCTTCCACGGCCTGGCTTTCGCCGCGGCCTCGGCGCCGATGCCGATGTGGGCGGCGTTGACGACGACCTGGTCGTTGCCGTCGACGACCAGGTCGACGCTCTCGACGTGGCCGTCGACCACCGTTCGCGCCGCTTCGGCGGGTTCGAGTGGAAGGTCCAGGCTCCGCGCGTAGTCGTTGCCGGTGCCGAGCGGGATCAGGCCCAAGGTCACCGAATCGAGACGACCGAGCTCGCGCAGTACCGCGACGATGGTGTGCAGGCTGCCGTCGCCGCCGAGGACCACGACCGTGTTGATCTCCGGGCGCGCCTTGAGCTCGTCGTGCACCTCCTCCGGCGTGGAGGTGGTGATGACCTCGACGTCGAATCGGGTGCGCAGCACGTCGACCGCCTCGGCCGTGGCTTCCTCGGTGGAGCTGCCGGCGTCGGCATTCGCGAGCGCGATCAGGTCGACCATGAGCGAAGCCTAGGGGGCACCCGGTCGGCTAGGATGCGGACGTCAGAGCCCCGTCCACCGGGGCTTGTCTTCTGCACTCTCTCTTGCTGGAAGCGGGGTGGCTCGGACCATGCCAGCGATCGTCATCGTCGGCGCGCAGTGGGGCGACGAGGGCAAGGGCAAGGCCACCGACGTCCTCGGCAGCCGGGTCGACTACGTGGTCAAGTTCAACGGCGGCAACAACGCCGGCCACACGGTGGTCATCGACGGCGAGACGTACGCCCTTCACCTGCTGCCCAGCGGCATCCTCAGCCCCGGCTGCGTGCCGGTCATCGGCAACGGGGTGGTGGTCGACCTGTCGGTGCTGTTCGAGGAGATCGACGGGCTGGAGCGGCGCGGCATCGACACCAGCCGACTCGTGCTGAGCGCCAACGCCCACCTCATCGCCGACTACAACCGCACCATGGACAAGGTGGCCGAGCGCTTCCTGGGCAGCCGCAAGATCGGCACCACCGGCCGCGGCATCGGTCCGACGTACGCCGACAAGATGAACCGGCTCGGCATCCGGGTCCAGGACCTCTTCGACGAGAAGATCCTCACCCAGAAGGTCGAGGGCGCACTCGAGATGAAGAACCAGATCCTCACCAAGGTCTACAACCGTCGCGCAGTCGGTGTCGACGAGATCGTCGATGAGCTGCTGGGCTACGTCGATCGTGTGCGCCCCATGGTCGCCGACACCGGGCTGCTGCTGCACGAGGCGCTCGGCCGCGGGGAGACCGTGCTCCTCGAGGCCGGCCAGGCCACGCTGCTCGACGTCGACCACGGCACCTACCCGTTCGTCACGTCGTCGTCGGCCACCGCGGGCGGCGCCTGCACCGGCTCGGGCATCGCGCCCACCGAGATCACCCGGGTCATCGGCATCGTCAAGGCCTACGCCACCCGGGTGGGTGAGGGCCCGTTCCCGACCGAGCTGCACGATGCGGACGGCGAGCGCCTGCGCACGAACGGCGGCGAGTTCGGCACCACCACCGGGCGACCACGCCGCTGCGGGTGGTACGACGCGCCGATCGCGCGCTATGCCGCGCGCGTCAACGGCGTCACCGACTTCGTGCTCACCAAGCTCGACGTGCTCACCGGCTGGGAGCGCATCCCCGTCTGCGTGGCGTACGACGTCGACGGCGACCGGGTGGAGGAGATGCCGATGACGCAGACCGGCTTCCACCACGCCAAGCCCGTCTATGAGTTCCTCGACGGCTGGACCGAGGACATCTCCGGCGCCCGCACGCTCGGCGACCTGCCGCCGTCGGCCCAGACCTACGTGCAGACCTTGGAGGAGATGTCCGGCGCCCGGATCTCGGCCGTCGGTGTCGGGCCGGCCCGCGAGCAGACGATCCAGGTGCACGAGCTGCTCTGAACACCGGGTCGGCGATCGAGGCGCCACGGTCTCGCGGCATCATGGCCGTGATGACGACGTCGAGCGAAGACCGAGAGCTTGAGAACGCGCACCGCAAGCGTGCGTGGCGCAAGCAGGCTCCCACCTACGACCGGCTGATCGGTTGGTGGGAGCGTCGGATGTTCGGCGAGGAGCACCGGCCGTGGGCGTGTGCCCGCGCCGAGGGCCGGGTGCTCGAGGTCGCGGTCGGCACCGGGTTGAACCTTCCGCTCTACGACGCCGGCCTCGACGTGGTCGGCATCGACCTGAGCCCGGACATGCTCGACCTTGCGCGCCGGCGCGCCCGTGAGATCGGCGCGGACGTCGATCTGCGTGAGGGCGATGCGCACGCCCTCGGATTCGCGGCGGAGTCCTTCGACTCGGTCGTCTGCACGTTCTCGCTGTGCAACATCCCGGACACCGATCGGGCGCTCGCGGAGATGCACCGGGTCCTGCGGCCCGGCGGACGGCTGATCCTCCTCGACCACGTCCGCAGCTCGGTGCCACCGGTCCGCTGGGTGCAGAAGGCGCTCGAGCCGCTGACCCTGCGCATCGACGGTGACCACTTGACGCGTCGTCCGTCGCAGAGCGTCGAACGACACGGCTTCGAGATCATCGAGCAGGACCGCTTCGCACTGGGCGTCGTCGAGCGGCTCGTCGCGGCCAAGACGACCTGACCTAGGCTGGCTGCCCGTGAGGACCCTCGTCATCGGCACCGGCGGTCGCGAGCACGCGTTGGCACTTGCCCTCTCGCGCGACCCGAACGTCACCGAGGTGCACGCCGCGCCCGGCAACCCGGGCATGGAGCTGATCGCCGAGTGCCACGACGTCGACTCGTTGGACGGCGACGCCGTCGCGGCCCTCGCGGCCGCGATCGGTGCCGATCTGGTGGTCATCGGCCCGGAGGCCCCGCTCGTGGCCGGGGTCGCCGACGTCGTGCGCGCCGCCGGCATCGCGTGCTTCGGCCCGAGCGCGGCGGCGGCGCAGCTCGAGGGCTCGAAGGCCTTCGCGAAGCAGGTCATGGCGGCGGCCGAGGTGCCCACCGCGCTCGCCCACGTCTGCGAGACGCCGGAGCAGGTCACCGACGCGCTCGACGCGTTCGGCCCGCCCTACGTCGTCAAGGACGACGCACTCGCGGCCGGCAAGGGCGTCGTCGTCACCGACGACCGCCAGGCGGCCATCGACCACGCGGCGGCCTGCGGACGGGTGGTCATCGAGGAGTTCCTCGACGGACCGGAGGTGTCGCTGTTCGCGATCACCGACGGGGTCACGGTCCTGCCGCTGCAGCCCGCTCAGGACTTCAAGCGCGCGCTCGACGGTGACGCCGGCCCGAACACCGGTGGGATGGGCGCCTACGCGCCGCTCCCGTGGGCCGCCGACGACCTCGTCGCCGAGGTCACCCGTCGAGTGCTCGTGCCCACGGTCGATGAGATGGCCCGGCGCGGCACGCCGTTCCAGGGATTGCTGTACGCCGGCCTCGCGCTGACCGGCCGAGGCATGCGCGTCGTGGAGTTCAACGCGCGCTTCGGCGACCCGGAGACCCAAGCCCTGCTCGCGCTGCTCGACACCCCGCTGTCCAGCCTCCTGAACGGTGCCGCGACGGACACCCTCGGCGACGTCGGCTTGCCGGCCTGGAAGTCCGGGTCGGCCGTCACCGTCGTCATCGCCGCGCAGAACTACCCTGGCCCGCCGCACACCGGCGACGTCATCGACGGCATCGAGGTGGCGGACGCGATCGACGGCGTCGACGTCATCCATGCCGGAACCGCCCGCGACGCCGAGGGCCGCCTCGTCACGGCCGGCGGGCGGGTGCTGTCGGTGACGGCGACCGGATCGACGCTGACCGCGGCCCGCGAGCGAGCGTACGAAGGCGTCGAGATGATTCACGTCCGCGGCTCGCAGCACCGCTCCGACATCGCGCTCACGGCCAGCCGCGATGCGGATGGGACAATGGAGGCGTGACACCCAACGTCCTGGCCACGCGGTACGCCTCGGCCGAGATCGCCCGCATCTGGTCGCCCGAGCACAAGATCGTGCTCGAGCGACGGCTGTGGATCGCAGTGCTCCGGGCCCAGCGCGACCTCGGCGTCGCGACGCCGGACGGTGTCATCGAGGCCTACGAGGCCGTCGCCGACCGGGTCGATCTCGCCTCGATTGCCGAGCGAGAGAAGGTCACCCGCCACGACGTGAAGGCACGCATCGAGGAGTTCTGCGCGCTCGCCGGCACCGAGCACATCCACAAGGGAATGACGTCGCGCGACCTCACCGAGAACGTCGAGCAGCTCCAGGTGCTCGCCTCGCTGCAGGTCATGCGTGACCGCGGCGTCGCCAGCCTGGCCCGACTCGGGCGCCTCGCCGCCGAGCACGCCGAGCTCGTCATGGCCGGTCGCAGCCACAACGTCGCGGCTCAGGCCACCACGCTGGGCAAGCGGTTCGCCTCGGCGGCCGAGGAGCTGCTCGTGGCGATGGAGCGCCTCGACGACCTCGTCGCGCGCTATCGGTTGCGTGGCATCAAGGGGCCGGTCGGCACCGCCCAGGACCAGCTCGACCTGCTCGGCGGTGACCCGGAACGGCTGGCCGAGCTGGAGAGCCGGGTCGCCACCCATCTGGGGTTCCAGACCACGCTGACCAGCGTCGGACAGGTGTACCCGCGCTCGCTCGACTACGACGTCGTCACGGCGCTCGTCCAGCTCGCGTCCGCTCCGTCCAGCCTGGCCACCACGATTCGCCTGATGGCCGGCAACGAGCTGGTCACCGAGGGCTTCCGGCCCGGCCAGGTCGGCTCCAGCGCGATGCCGCACAAGATGAACACCCGCTCCTGCGAGCGGATCAACGGACTGGCCGTGGTGCTGCGGGGGTACGCATCGATGGTGGGCGAGCTCACCGGCGACCAGTGGAACGAAGGGGACGTCTCGTGCTCCGTCGTGCGCCGTGTCGCGCTGCCGGATGCGTTCTACGCTGCCGACGGCCTGTTCGAGACCTTCTTGACCGTGCTCGATGAGTTCGGCGTCTTCCCGGCCGTGATCCAGCGCGAGCTCGACCGCTACCTGCCCTTCCTCGCCACGACGAAGGTCCTGATGGCCGCGGTGCGCGGCGGCGTCGGGCGGGAGACCGCGCACGAGCTCATCGGGGAGCACGCCGTCGCGGTGGCCCTGGAGATGCGCGAGAAGGGAACCACCGAGAACGACCTGTTCGCGCGCCTCGCCGCCGACGACCGGCTTGCCCTCACCGAGGCCGACCTGACGTCGCTCGTGTCCGCACCGCTGGAATTCACCGGCGCCGCCACTGAGCAGGTGCGCCAGGTGGTGGCTCGCATCGACAAGTTCGTCACCGCGCATCCCGCGGCCGCCGCCTACGCCCCGGGCGCGATCCTCTGAGTGCGTCACCAGCCCGAGGCTAGGATCGGCGCCATGCCACGCGATCCGAGGGAGCCGCCGGGCCGCTGGGTCGGTCTTGCCCTCGCGGTCATCGTCATGGTGGCCACGTACTTCTACCACGTGCACTGGTGGACCGAATTCGCCCGCTGAGGTGGTCGGTCCGGCGCCCACTACGCTGACCGCGTGCCCCTCGACGTCCCCGGCGCCCGCCACCTGCACTCGGGCAAGGTGCGTGACCTCTACGTCCTGGACTCCGGCGACCTGCTGATGGTCGCCTCCGACCGCATCTCGGCGTACGACTTCGTGCTGACCCCGGGCATCCCGGACAAGGGCGAGATCCTCACCCGGATGTCGCTGTGGTGGTTCGACCAGCTCGCCGACCTCGTGCCCAACCACGTCGTCTCCACCCAGGTGCCGGAGCGGGTGCGCGGACGCGCCCTCGTGTGCGAGCGGCTCGGCATGTTCCCGATCGAGTGCGTCGCGCGGGGCTACCTGGCCGGCTCCGGCCTCATCGACTACGACGCGTCCGGACAGGTGTGCGGCGTCGCGTTGCCGCCCGGGCTGGTGGACGGGTCCCGACTGCCCGAGCCGATCTTCACCCCCGCCACGAAGGCGGAGGTCGGCGAGCACGACGAGAACGTCGACTTCGAGTCCGTGATTCGGGCGGTCGGGTCGGGCCCGGCCGAGGCGCTGCGCGACCTCACCCTCGCGATCTACTCCCGCGCCGAGGGCATCGCCCGAGAACGCGGCATCATCCTGGCGGACACGAAGTTCGAGTTCGGTGCCCGCGCCGACGGGACGATCGTCCTCGCCGATGAGGTGCTGACACCGGACTCGTCGCGATTCTGGCCGGCCGCCACCTGGCAGCCCGGCCGCTCGCAACCGTCCTACGACAAGCAGTTCGTGCGCGACTGGCTGACCTCGCCGGACAGCGGCTGGGACCGGGCCTCCGATCGCCCGCCGCCACCGCTCCCGCCGCACATCGTGGAGAAGACCCGCGAGCGGTACGTGCACGCCTACGAGCAGCTGACCGGCGAGCGATTCTGACGCGCCCTGCAGCCCGTCCGGATCTCTCGGTAGGGTGAAACCTCCGTCAACCCGAGGAGATGTCGTGGGCAATCTCGCTTCCCTGCTGGAGAACTCCGCCGTCCAGTTCCCCGAGCGCACCGCCATCGTGTTCGGCGACACGCGACTCAACTACGCCCAGGTGAACGGCGCCGCCAACCAGGTGGCGAACCTGCTGGTGTCGCGCGGCATCCAGCCCGGCGACACGGTTGCGCTGTCGTGCCCGAACCTGCCCTACTTCTCGATCATCTACTACGGCATCCTCAAGGCCGGCGCGACCGTGGTGCCGCTCAACGTCCTGCTCAAGGGCCGCGAGGTCGCGTACCACCTGAACGACTCCGGGGCCAAGGCCTACTTCGCGTTCGAGGGCACGCCGGAGCTGCCGATCGGCGACGCCGCCTGGGAGGGTTTCCAGGCCACCGACTCCTGCGAGGACTTCTTCCTGATCAAGCTCGACTCCGAGGCCCCGGCACCGGTCGAGCCGCCGGAGTACTACGCCCCGCTCGTGGCCGAGCAGCCGCCGACGTTCGACACCGTCCAGACCGATGACGACGACACCGCCGTCATCCTCTACACGTCCGGCACCACCGGCCAGCCCAAGGGTGCGGAGCTGCGGCATCGCAACATGCGCGACAACGCGCTCGCCGGCGCCGACCTCTTCGGCGCGAACACCGACGACCCCGACACCTACCTGTGCGTGCTCCCGCTCTTCCACTCCTTCGGCCAGACCGTCATCCAGAACGGCGGCTTCGCCTTCGGCGGCACCGTCGTGATGCTGCCGCGGTTCGAGGCCGAACCGGCCCTGCGGCTGATGCTTCGCGAGGGCGTCACGTTCTTCGCCGGGGTGCCCACCATGTACTGGGGCCTGCTCGGCGCGCTCGATGAGGGGTACGACGTCGCGAAGCTCGCCGAGAACCTGCGGGTCGCCGCGGCCGGTGGCTCCGCGCTTCCGGTCGACATCCACAAGCAGTTCAAGGATCGGTTCGGCGTCACGATCCTGGAGGGCTACGGGTTGTCGGAGACGTCTCCGGTGGCCAGCTTCTCACCACACGGCCAGGAGCCGCGGGTCGGCTCGATCGGCGTCCCGATCCCGGGCGTGGAGATGAAGCTGATCAACGAGGACTGGTCCGACGTGGAGGACAGCCCCGACGCGATCGGCGAGATCGCCATCAAGGGCCACAACATCATGAAGGGGTACCACAACCGACCGGACGCCACCGATGAGGCGATCCGCGACGGGTGGTTCCGCTCCGGCGACCTCGCCCGCAAGGACGAGGACGGGTTCTTCTACATCGTCGACCGCTCCAAGGACATGATCATCCGCGGCGGCTACAACGTGTACCCGCGCGAGCTCGAAGAGGTGCTGATGGAGCACCCGGCCGTGTCGCTGGTCGCCGTCATCGGCGTGCCGCATGAGTCGCACGGTGAGGAGATCAAGGCCGTCGTGGTCAAGAACAAGGACCACGACGACGTCTCCGAAAGCGATCTCGTCGCCTGGGGCAAGGAGCAGTTCGCGTCCTACAAGTACCCACGCGTCGTGGAGTTCAAGGACGAGCTCCCGATGACCTCGACCGGCAAGATCCTCAAGCGCGAGCTCTCCTGACCGCACGACCTAGGATGGCCACATGGCCCGAGTGATCGTCGACGTGATGCCGAAACCGGAGATCCTCGATCCCCAGGGCAAGGCGGTGCACGGCGCGCTGCCGCGGCTGGGCTTCGACGGGATCGTCGACGTCCGGCAGGGCAAGCGGTTCGAGCTCGAGGTCGACGAGGCCGACGAGGCCACCCTCGCCGAGGT
Source organism: uncultured Actinomycetota bacterium (assembly GCA_963695295.1). Lineage (GTDB taxonomy): Bacteria > Actinomycetota > Actinomycetes > Propionibacteriales > Nocardioidaceae > Aeromicrobium. Next base: position 1,696,817 of record OY968771.1, read on the forward strand.
CCGCGAGATCGCCGAGACGCTGCTCTCCAACCCGGTCATCGAGGACTTCACCGTGCGGGTCGAGCCGTGAGGATCGGTGTCGTCACCTTTCCCGGTTCGCTCGACGACGCCGATGCCCGACGGGCCGTCCGACTGGCCGGTGGCGAGCCCGTCGCTCTCTGGCACGGCGACCACGACCTGCACGGCGTCGACGCCGTCATCCTCCCCGGTGGCTTCTCCTACGGCGACTACCTCCGATGCGGCGCCATTGCCCGGTTCGCCCCGGTGATGACCGAGGTCGTCGCGGCGGCCCGCGGCGGCATGCCGGTGCTGGGCATCTGCAACGGCTTCCAGATCCTGTGCGAGTCCCACCTGCTGCCCGGGGCGCTCATCCGCAATGACCACCGCACCTTCATCTGTCGCGACCAGGTGCTGCGGGTGGAGAACGCCGATACCGCCTGGACCTCGTCGTACCGCGAGGGCCAGGAGATCCTCATCCCGCTCAAGAACGGCGAGGGCGGGTTCGTCGCGGACGCCGACACGCTCGACCGGCTGGAGGGTGAGGGCCAGGTGGTCTTCCGCTACGTCGACGTCAACCCCAACGGCTCCCTGCGTGACATCGCCGGCATCACCAACGAGCGCGGCAACGTCGTGGGCCTCATGCCGCACCCCGAGCACGCGGTCGAGGACCTGTGCGGCCCCGGCACCGACGGGCTCGGCTTCTTCACCTCGGCGTTGGCCGCCCTGACCGTGTCGTGACGACTGGCCTTGCGCCCGCTGGTTACGGTGGCAGGCATGAGCCAGGTCGAGGTCGTCCATGTCCCGGAGAACTCGCGCTATGAGATCCACGTCGACGGCGAGGTCGCCGGCTTCACCGAGGCCAAGGAGCGGTCCGACGGCGTGGTGCTGTTCCCGCACACCGTCGTCGACGACGCCTACGAGGGGCAGGGGGTGGCCGCGCAGCTGGTCACCGGCGCCCTCGACGACGTGCGCGCCCACGGCCGTCGCATCGAGGTGACCTGCGAGTACGTGCTCGGCTTCCTCGAGAAGAATCCGGAGTATCGCGACCTCCTCGCGGGGGAGTGACCAGCGCCACGCGCTCACGATGACGGCTTACGCCGCCGCCACTGGTAGCATGTGAATTCGTGAACATGGCGCTCGGCGCCGGTTCGCCGCCCGGCACGGAGCGCAGTCAGCGCGACCAGGATCTTCCGGGCTTACCCAGTCTGTGAGTTCTGTGTCCCACCCTGTCCGCGACGTCTCGTCGCGCTCCTTCTCCGATCTGTCCCTCGATTCCTCGATCGTCGACGTCCTGCGTCGACGCGACATCACCGTCCCCACCCCCGTCCAGCTGGCCGTCATCCCAGATGCGCTGGCCGGCCACCACGTGCTGGGCCGCGCTCGCACCGGCTCGGGAAAGACGCTCGCCTTCGGCCTGCCCGTCCTGGCCCGACTTGCCGGCGGCACCAGCCGCGCCACGCACCCGCGTGGTCTCGTGCTGCTGCCCACCCGCGAGCTCGCCACCCAGGTGGCCGACGCCCTCGCCCCGGTCGCGTCCGCGCTCGGGCTGAAGCTCGCCACCGTCTACGGTGGCGCGCCGATGGGCAAGCAGATCACCCAGCTGCGCCAGGGCGCCGACGTCGTCATCGCCACTCCCGGGCGCCTCGGCGACCTCATCGAGAGGCGCCAGTGCCACTTGGACGCCGTCGAGGTGACCGTGCTCGACGAGGCGGACCACCTCTGCGACCTCGGCTTCTTCAAGCCGGTCGACCGCCTGCTCGCCTCGACTCCGTCCGACGGCCAACGCCTCCTGCTGTCGGCCACTCTCGACGGCCAGGTCGACAAGCTGGTCCGCCGGCACCTCCCGCAGCATCGACTGCACGAGGTCGACTCGGTCGAGGACCGTCCGGCCGACCTCGAACACCACCTGCTCGTCACCGAGCAGACCGAGCGCCTTGCCGTGGCGCGTGACCTCGTGACCGCGAACCCGCGTTCGATCGTCTTCACGCGAACCCGACGCGGCGCCCGTCGACTGGCCCGCCAGCTCAGTGACGGTGACGTCGTGGCGGTCGACCTGCACGGCGACCTTTCCCAGGGTCAGCGTGAGCGGAACCTCAAGCGGTTCCGTTCCGGCGCCGCCTCGGTCATCGTCGCCACCGACGTCGCGGCCCGCGGCATCCACATCGACGGGATCGGCCTCGTCGTCCACTTCGACGCCCCCGCCGAGCACAAGGCCTTCGTGCACCGGTCCGGCCGCACCGCCCGCGCGGGTGAGTCCGGCGCGGTCGTCACGATGACCACCCCGGTCGCGCTCGACGACGTCGTGCGGATGCAGCGCAAGGCCGGCGTCGCCGCTCGACGCCACGATGCCCGCCAGGCGCCGCGCCCGCTCACCGTGGACGCACTCGCGCGGAGCGGTCAGGCGGCGGCCACGGTTCAGCATCACGGAACCTCAGAGCCGAACCAGGCCAACCGCAACCGCAACCGCAACCGGAACCGCAACCGCCACCGCAGGCCGCAGCGCGTCCGCTGACCAACCCGCCGCCGGGTTCTGTCAGACTCGCGCTGTGGCTCTACCGACCCTGCGCGTCCCTCGTGACCTGGGTGCAGCGGCGACGAACCTGCGCGACAAGGTGCGCGGTGAACCGATCGCCGACCTGCGCCTGACCCCGCGCGAGCTCGTCGCGCACACCGTGCACGCCGACCTCTACCGGTACGACCCCGCTCCCGGCGTGGAGCAGCGCGGCAAGCCGCTGTTGCTCGTGCCGCCGCTCGCGGCGCCGGCGCTCGCGTTCGACTTGCGACGCGGGTGCAGCGTCGTGGAGTACTTCATCGAGCAGGGGCGACCGGTCTACCTGGTCGACTACGGCCCGGTGAAGTTCGGCCATCGCGGGCACGGCATCGAGCACTGGGTCGATGGCGTCCTGCCCGATGCGGTCGAGGACGTGGCGAAGGACGCCGGTGCCCCGGTCCATGTGGCCGGCTGGAGCCTGGGCGGCATCTTCACGATGCTCACCACGGCCGCGCACCCGGACCTGCCGATTGCCAGCGCCACTGCAGTCGCCAGCCCGTTCGACCTCCAGGCCGTGCCGGTGCTGGCGGTCGCGCGTCCCCTCAACCGGGCCGGGGTACGGATCATCCACAGCACGTACCGGATCGCCGGCGGCATTCCGGCCCCGCTCACCCGGCTCGGCTTCCAGCTGTCGGCCATCGACAAGTACCTCACCAAGCCGATCGCCATGCTGATGCGCGCCGACGACCGCGACTTCCTGGCCCAGCTGGAGGGCGTCGACCGGTTCATGGGCAACATGTACGCCTACCCCGGCCGCACGTTCGGCCAGCTGTACCACGTCGTCATGCGCTCCAACGAGTTCGCGACCGGCACGATGCAGCTCGGCGGACGTGCCGTCGAGCTCTCGGCCATCGAGCAGCCCGTCCTGGTGGTCGCCGGCCTGAATGACACGCTGGCCCCGATGCCCGCCGTCACGCATCTGCTCGACCTCGTCACCGGCTCGTCCGACGCCGACCTCATCACCGCTCCGGGCGGACATCTGGGCGTACTCACCGGTCGCGCCGCCCGCCGGACCACGTGGCCCGACATGGAGGAGTTCTACACGCGCCATGATGGCTAGGCGCGTCCGCGCCCGGTTCTAGGCTGGTCCCGTGCCGGAGATGCCTGAGGTGGACGCGCTGGTCGCCGATCTGCGTGGCCGCGCGGTCGGCGCGGTGGTGGCCGAGATCGAGCTCGCGTCCATCTCCGTGCTCAAGACGTTCGATCCGCCCGTCTCGGCCTTCTCCGGTCTCCAGGTCACCGGCGTCGATCGGCACGGCAAGTTCATCGACATCGACGTCGACGGGCTGCACCTCGTCGTCCACCTGGCCAAGGCCGGATGGCTGCGGTGGTCCGACCACCTCTCCGACAAGCGGCTGAAGCTCGGCAACGGCCCGCTGGCCATGCGGACCCGCCTGGATGCCGGCGACGGACCGCACGTCGGGTTCGACCTCACCGAGGCCGGCACCCGCAAGGGCCTCGCGGTCTACGCCGTCCGCGATCCGATGGACGTCCCGGGCATCGCCGCGCTCGGGCCGGACCCGCTGGCCGACGGGTTCGAGCTGGCGCCGCTGCTGGCGGGCCGGCGGATGCAGGTCAAGCGCCTGCTGCGCGACCAGAAGGTGGTCGCCGGCATCGGCAACGCCTACAGCGACGAGATCCTGCACGCCGCCCAGCTGTCACCGTTCGCGCTCGCAGCCGACCTCGATGCCGCGGAGGTGGCTCGTCTGGAGGTGGCGATGCGGGACGTGCTGGGGGAGGCGCTGGCCGAGGCGCACGGCAAGCCGGCCGCAGAGCTCAAGGACGACAAGCGACGTCGCCTGCGTGTCCACGGACGAACCGGCGAGCCGTGCCCGGTGTGCGGCGATTCCGTCCGCGAGGTCGTCTTCGCCGATTCGTCCCTGCAGTACTGCGCCACCTGTCAGACCGGCGGCAAGCCGCTCAAGGACCGCAGTACGAGCAAGTTCTTGAAGTAGGCCTCAAGGCTGGTCGTACTTGACCAGGACGACCTTCTCCTTCTCGCCCTTCACCGTCTCCTGCTGGACCGAGCCAACGCCCTTGGCGTACCACTTGTGCTCGACCACGTCGGCCTCCAGCGGCGTCGTGTCCTCGGTCTGGAGGACGCCGGACCAGCTGCCGGCCGGACCCTCCACCGACTCCTCGATACTCAGGACCTTCGCGCGATCCTCGGCCTCGCCCTCCTGGAACATCTGCTGGTAGCTGTCGCCGACCGTCGGGTCCGCGAGCATCGCGATGCCCGCCTCCGCCCCGTCGGCGCCGGCCTCCCAGCCCTCGGTCTCGACCGCGCCGTCCTCGAACACCTTGGTGGTGTCGCCGAGGTTCCAGACGTTGCCGTCCGTGTCCTGGGCGTACCACGCGTCGGTCTCCTCGAGCACCTCGCCGTCCTCGGTGACGCGCTCACGGACGACGGTCGCCTCGACGCCGTCGATGGTCTTCGTCTTGTCGGTGACGGTGACGACGACCTCCTCGGTGGCATCTTCGGCCGTCTTCTCGTAGGTCCACGTCGCCCCCACGGCGAGCGGCAGGTACGGGTTGTCGATCGCGTCGGCCCACTCGGTCGGGAACTCCGGAGCAGCAGGGCTGTCGGCCGGCTTGTCGGGCTTGGGAGTCGCCGTCGGCTCGTCGCTGGCGCATCCGGCTGCCACGAGCGCGGCCGCCACGGCAATGAAAAGTCGCATCTTCATGCGACGACCCTAGAGGACGTCCTCAACCGAGTGCGACGAGGGTGACGGCGGCGGTCGCGAACACCAGTCCCACCGCCTGCCAGACATGGATCCGCTCGCGCAACAGGACCATGGCGAGGACGACCGTGGCGGCCGGGTAGAGCGCCGCGATCACCGACACCACCGACAGCAGTCCGTAGTGGGTGGCGTAGAGGAAGCACCCGGTCGCGGCGGCACCAAGCGGTCCCATCCAGAGCGCCCGCCAGGGGAGGCGCCCCCGGGGCACGAACGACTGACGCAGCACGACTGCCGTCATGACCACGGCGGCGACGGCGAAGGCCTGGGCCACGGCGAGCGGCATCATGCCGGCGTCGTCGCTCATCTGCCCGACGAACGCGAAGAGCAGCCCGAATCCGAGGCCGGCGAGGATGCCGTCGACGACCCCGCCGCGATGGGTCGGATCCTCGTCGACGACGAGGGAGATCAGGTACATGGCCGGGAACGCGCACACGATGCCGATGACCGCGAGCATCGACGGGCGGTCCCCGGTGCCCAGCCCGACCGTGACCGGCACCAGCGCGGACCCGACCGCCGACAGCGGCGCGACGACGCCCATCCGCCCGTTGGCGAGCCCGCGGTAGAGGAACACGGCCCCGAACCCGCCGCCCAGTCCGGCGAGCGCGCCCCACGCCCAGTCCGCGACGACGGGCGAGCCGCCGAGGACGAACGCGGCGAGAACGTTGGCGACCGTCGACGAGGACTGGCCGACGAACGCGATCTGCCACGGGCTCGACCGCTTGGAGAACATCCCGCCGAGGAAGTCCGAGATGCCATAGGCCAGAGCCGACAGCAAGGCCAGGACGATCGCCACGGATGCAGGTTAGCGCTGCCTCCTACAGTGGGTCGCATGGCGAACGGCAAGAAGTCGTGGGGCGCTCGCGCCAACCGGGGCGTCGAGGACATGGCGTCCCGCGTCGACGGGCAGACCGGCGAGGCCGCCCAGCGCGCCACCCAGGTCATCGTGCTCGCGGTGCGCGTCTTGCGGATTCCGACGCTCCTGCTGCTCATCGCACCGTTGCCGTTCGTCGGCACGATCTTGTTGCTCGCCGTGAACGCCGACGGTGCCGCGCGAGCGATCGGCCTCGTCGTCGGCGGGCTCCTGGCGGCGGTCTCCGTCGCCTTCGGCGCCCGCCGCCACCGCATCCTGCGCGCGGTCGACGAGCCGACCGCGCTCGCCACCGAGCTGGGCATCGCGGTCAGCCTCAGCGGCAAGGTCGATGAGACCCGCACCGCGCTGACCCAGATCGCGGGCAGCGGGGGATGGCGGGTGCTGTCGCGACTGCAGGGCGTCTGGAAGGGCGTCGGCATGACCGGTCGCTGGATCGAGGGTGTCGGCGACCTGCCGCGGGCGCGCTACTTCGTTCCGCCGAAGATCGGCACCACCGTCACGCTGGCCATCGCCGCCCTCTGGCTCCTGCCCGTCTCGGTGGTCGTCGCCCTGCTGGCCGCGATCGGCTCACTCGCCGCCGGGCTCTGAGGCGTCCATGACGAGCTGCATCGATGGCGCGTAGCGTCGCACCACATCCTCGACGTCGGCGTCGGCCATGGGCTCGAGCTCGATGACGTAGCGGGCAATCGCCATGCCGAACAGCTGACTGCCGACCAAGGTGGCGCGGAGCTCGCGGTCCTCGCCTCGGAGGGCCGCCGCCAGCGAGCGCACGACGACGTTGCGAACGAGCAGCAGCATCGGTGTCTGCGCGTCGGCGCTGGCCAGCTGCGTGCGGACCATGGTGCTGAACACGTCGCGGTGCGGGTCCCACGCGGTCAGGAAGGTGCGAAGCAATCGCTCGGCCATGCCGTCGACACCGCCGGCGACGACCTCGGAGATCTTCTCCAACGGGTTGATCGGGAGGTCCATCGTGGCGACGAGGAGCTGCGACTTGTCGCCGAAGTAGTGGCTGATGAGGCTCGCGTCGACCCCGGCCTCGCGGGCGATCGACCGCATGGACGCGCCGGCAAACCCCTGGGCCGCGAATTGCGCACGCGCGGCGGCGAGGATGTCGCCGCGCGTGTCGCCGGACGACCCGCTCGCGGGCCTGCCGCGGCTGCGGCGGGCTCCCGCCCCTCCCGGTGCCGCGGACCCGCGCTGGGTCGTCACGGCGACGTGCGGCGCAGCGTCAGCGACGCGAGCGCGACGGACACCACGACGAACCCGACGAGGATCACCAGGTCGCGCGTCATCGTGGCGCTGAAGCCGTCCGCGGTCGCGAGCTCGGTGAACGCGTCGGTGGCGTAGCTCAACGGCAGGACGTCGGAGATCAGCTCGAGTGCGCGCGGCATCATGTCGCGCGGCTGCAGGAGCCCGCAGAGCAGGATCTGGGGCACCACGACGAGCGGCATGAACTGGACCGCCTGGAACTCCGTCGTCGCGAACGCCGACATCAGCAGCCCGAGCGCCGTGCCCAGCACCGCGTCGAGAACCGCGAAGAGGCCGATCGCCCACGGGATCTCGACGTCGAGGCCGAGCACGTAGATCGCCACGAGCGAGCTGACGACGGCCTGGACGAGCGCGGCGACACCGAAGGCGAGCGCGTAGCCACCGATCAGCTCGCCGCGCTGCAAACGGGTGGTGAGCAGGCGTTCGAGCGTGCCCGACGTGCGCTCGCGGACCATCGTCACCGAGGTGACCAGGAACATGATGATGAAGGGGAACAGGCCGAGCATCTGCGGCCCGATGCGGTCGAAGACCATCGGGGAGTCGTCGTAGACGTAGCGGAAGACCAGCATCAGGATCGACGGCATCAGCACGATGAGCGCGACGCTGCGGTGGTCGTGGCTGAGCTGCTGGAGCACCCGCCGAGCGCAGGCGAGGGTCCGGCCCACGGATCCGGAGCGGTGGGTGCGATGGGAGGTGGCGGTCTGCGTCATGCTGCCGTCCTTTCGGCCAGGACGAGGAACGCCTGTTCCAGGTCGTCGGTGCCGGCCTCGCGCCGCAGCTCGTCCGGCGTCGAGTCGGCGATGAAGTCGCCGTCACGCATCAGCAGGACCCGGTCGCAGCGGCCGGCCTCGTCCATCACGTGGCTGGAGACCAGCAAGGTGCGGCCGTCGGCGGCCAGGTCGTTGAACAGCTTCCACAGGTCGCGGCGCAGCACCGGGTCGAGGCCGACGGTGGGCTCGTCGAGCAGGTAGAGCTCCGGGTCGGCGAGGAGCGCGGCGGCCAGCGACACTCGCGTGCGCTCACCGCCGGACAGGTCGCCGGTGAGCTGCCCGCCGCGCTCGCTGAGTCCGACCTGGCCGAGCGCCCGGTCGACCGCGGTCGCGTTGGCACCGCACATCGCGGCGAAGTAGTCGAGGTTCTGTCGAACCGTCAGGTCCGGGTAGACCGAGCTCGACTGCGTGACGTAGGCGACGCGGGACCGGTTGAGGGCCGAACCGGCCGGATCGCCCAGCACGGTCACCCGGCCGCGCTCGATGATCTGGATGCCGGCCAGGCTGCGGATGAACGTCGTCTTGCCGCAGCCGCTGGGACCGAGCAGGCCGGTCACGGTGCCGCGCTCGACGGTGGCGTCGAGGTTCGGGATGACGAGGGTGCCGCCGCGCTCGACCCGCAGGTTGTGCACCTCGATGGCGTTATTCATCATGCGTTGAATATAACCCGATGCAGGAACCGGGTCAAGGTGGTGTCGGTCACCGTCAGGCGTCCCCAAGGGTGGGCGGCGCCACCGTGTCGTCGTCGGCCGGTGCCGCGTGCTTCGGGAAGTCGTCGATGTCGCCGTCATCGAGCGCCAGGCAAGCCCGGCAGAAGTCCTCGCCGAAGGGGGTCAGGTGGATCGACCGGCGGATGATCTTGGCGTAGCGAACCGAGTGCATGGCCGCCAGCACGTCCGGCTGGGCCTCCACCACCTGGTACTGGTGGACGTCGCGCAGCGTCTCGCGCGAGAACCAGACGAGCCCCAGCCGGAAGAGGTTGTTGAGGTAGGCGGGCACCTGGTCGGTGTACCGCAAGCCGGCACGGGCGCCGATCATCGTGAGGCCCGGCGCGATCAGGTGTGAGTTGAGCATGCCGATCGGTCCGCCGGTGCGCACATCGACGCTGGGCTGCGGACCGCTGCGCAGGAGCAGCATCAGCACCCGCCCCTCATCGGGCGCCAGTTCGCTCAGGATCCGCCCGTACGCGGGATGAGCCTGCTCCTCGTTCCAGACATCACGGGATCGCCGGATCAGGTCCGCTCCGCTCTCCTGAAGCGTCGGCAGACCCAACCGCGGGCGCGAAGCCGGCACGGCGGCGACGAGGCTGCGGAGGGCCTTCGACGCCGCGCCCAGCATCTCGTTGGACTCGGTGAGCTCCCCGATCCGGCGGGCGACTCCGGTGACCTCGGCCAGCTCCCGCGCGGCGCGCTCGACCTCCCGGGCCGCGGCCAATGCGGGATCAGGCGTCACGGCGGTGATGACGCGACGCCCGGTCCGCAGGTAGGTCTGGACGCCCCATCCCGCCGTGCGCCAGGTGGCCGTGGCGGCGACGCGGAGCATGGCCGCCAGCTCGTCGGCATCCTCCGGGACCGCCGCCGAGCCGTTGTCGCTGAACTCAGCCACCGGAGACCCCGAAGATCGCGAGGTGGAGGAACCCCCCGGCCAGGCCCATGATCGCGCCGTGGGCGTAGAGCATCCACTCATCCTCCTTGATCGCCGAGCGCAGCATCTCCACGAAGTCCTGGTAGGGCAGCTCCTTGGTGCGCTCGGCGAACATGCGGCGGATCTTGTCGCTCTGGCGTTTGGAGAACTCCGCGTCACGGAACGGCTTGATCGTCCGGTCGACCGCCTCGGAGGCGAAGGAGTCGCGGATGGAGTCGAACTCGCGGGTGCCGACGGCGACCCGCGCCGCTGCCCGCGCCGGCCCGGCGGCTCGGTCGATGGCCGGATGCATCGCCGACGCGAGCATCTGGCGAGTGCGGTCGCCGCGGGGACCGTCCATCAGCGTCGTGCCGATGTTCTCCAAGGTGACGACGTCGTCGGCGATGATGCCCGCGTAGACCTCGGCCACCTCCGGCTGACGCCGTAGGAACAGCCCGTGCATCGTGATCGGACCCCACTTCCGGGGCTCGACCGGCTGGAAGATCAGCTGCATGCCGAGCAGGTTCGTGACCCACCCGACGATCACGCCGAGGATCGGCAGCAACCACCACTGGTGGAACGTGAAGTCGAGAACGGCCACCGGGATGCCCAGCAGGAACCCGAACACGAAGCCGAAGTTGACCATCAGGCGCAACTCCTTCTTCCCGATGTCGCGGAAGATGCGGACCACGAGGTCCGGGTTCGACTCGAAGTGGTCGATGACCATCAGCTTCGGGTCGAGCAGTTGGTCGATGTGGACACCGATCTCGGTGGTGATGCCGGTGACGATGTCCGGCAGCTGATGCTGGACCCGCTCATAGACCGCCTGCTTGATCCGCGGCGGCAGGTTCTCCCACAGGTCGGGCTGCTCGCGCCGCATCACGCCGTCGACGACCTCCGGGATCTCCGGCTCGAAGATCGAGACGATGTGCGCGGCGATCTGATCGGGCTCGAGCTGCTGGTAGAACTCCGCCGGGGTGCCGAGCTTGGAGATGGCCTTGTCGGACGCGATCGAGCCCATCTTGGCGGCGCGCGCGGGAACGATGCCCTGCCAGCCGACGCGTCCTTCCATGATGCCCGGGATCTCCTGGATCTTGCGGGGCACCAGGGTGGCGAGCTCCTTGAGGCCCGGGACCCGGAAACCGTAGAACCTGACGGGGCTGAACAGCATGATCAAGCCGGTCCAGTTGATCAGCCAGCCGATGACGGCGGTGAAGACCGGGATCGATGCGAACGCGACCCAGTCGATGCTTTCGCCGCCGGTCGCGCCCACCAGTGCGATCAGATCCACCGCCGCAGCGTATCCAACTCTGCTGCCGCCGGGTTCGTTTCCGCCAGCGCCTGGTGGTCGCAACGGTATCTTCGTCGGATGGTCGAGGAGGTCGAGCACGCGTACTGCACGTACGAGGAGTTCGGGGCACTGTTCTTCCGTGCCGCCGTCACCCCCGAACGCATCCAGGGAGCGGTGGTGGCCCTCGCCGGGCGGCCGATCGACTTCGGGCCGATGGGCGTCGGGCCCGGCCGCATCGCCCAGGTCACGGCGAGTGGACAGATCGGCACCGCCACCGCCACGCAGATCCCCGGCGACCCGCTCTCCTTCGAGCTGGTGGTCCCGGTCGCCCTCGACTTCACCGTCGACCTGCAGGTCGAGAAGCATCGCTTCCACGCCGCGGTCGAGGTCCCACTGATCGTCACGGCACGCGCCACGTCGGACCTGAAGATCATCGTCGACGTCGAGCCGCCCAGCGCGGACGACGTGCGGCTCGACCTGTCCGCGGAGACTGTGCGCGCCTCCCTGCTCAAACGGGTGGCGGGGATCGACGGTGAGCTGCGCCGCTTCGTCGCCAAGTACGTGGCTCGCGAGGTCGAGAAGCCCGCGGTCGCCGCGACCCGTGTCATCGACGTCGGGCGGTCGATCGACGCGGCGTGGGCCGGCATGGGCCCGAAGGGTGAGTCTGCGGCCGCTCGATAGGCTGGCGTCGTGACGGAGTCCTCCACCCAGCAGGCCGTGCTGGACACCGTCGAGCACGCCGCCACCAGCCCCGACCACGAGCAGCCGTGGGCCGAGCTGGGGCTGAAGGCCGACGAGTACGCGCGCATCCGCGAGATCCTCCGGTCGGCGTCCCACGTCCGCCGAGCTGGCGATGTACTCGGTCATGTGGAGCGAACACTGCTCCTACAAGTCGAGCAAGGTGCACCTGAAGAAGTTCGGGGACCTCCCGCAGGAGACGCCGCTCGGCAAGACGCTGGCCGGCATCGGCGAGAACGCCGGCGTCATCGACATCGGCCAGGGCTACGCCGTGACGTTCAAGGTCGAGTCGCACAACCACCCCAGCTACGTCGAGCCCTACCAGGGCGCGGCCACGGGCGTCGGCGGCATCGTCCGCGACATCCTCGCCATGGGCGCCCGGCCGGTCGCCGTCATGGACCCGCTCCGGTTCGGCCCACTCACCGCCGATGACACCCGGCGCGTGATGCCCGGGATCGTGGCGGGCATCGGCGGCTACGGCAACTGCCTCGGCCTGCCGAACATCGGCGGCGAAGTCGTGTTCGACCGCTCTTACCTCGGCAACCCGCTGGTCAACGCGCTGTGCGTCGGCGTCTTGCGGCACGAGGACCTGCACCTGGCCCACGCGTCCGGCGTCGGCAACCACGTCGTTCTCTACGGCGCGCGCACGGGCGGCGACGGCATCGGCGGGGTCTCGGTGCTCGCCTCGGAGACCTTCGACGCCGACGGCCCGGCCAAGCGCCCGAGCGTCCAGGTCGGCGACCCGTTCATGGAGAAGCTGCTGATCGAGTGCACGCTCGAGCTGTTCGCGGCCGGTGTGGTCGGCGGCATCCAGGATCTCGGTGGGGCCGGGCTGTCCTGCGCCACCAGCGAGCTCGCCAGCGCCGGCGACGGCGGTATGCACGTCGAGCTCGACACGGTGCCGCTGCGCGACTCCACGCTCTCGCCGGAAGAGATCTTGATGAGTGAGTCGCAGGAGCGCATGATGGCGGTCGTCGAGCCGCGCCACCTCGAGGTGTTCATGTCGATCTGCGCGAAGTGGGAGGTCGAGGCCGTCGTGGTCGGCGAGGTCACCGACGGCGACCGGCTCGTGATCGACTGGCACGGCGAGCGCGTGGTCGACGTGCCACCGCGATCGGTCGCGCACGACGGGCCGGTCTACGAGCGGCCGTTCGCGCCGCCGGCGTCGCAGGGCGCGCTGGCGGCCGACCCGGCCGAGAAGCTGTCGCGACCGATGACCGGCGATGAGCTGCGCAAGACGCTGCTGCGCCTGGTCGGCTCGCCCAACCTCGCCGACAAGTCGTGGGTCACCGACCAGTACGACCGGTACGTCCAGGGCAACACCGTGCTGGCTCAACCCGAGGACGCCGGCATCATCCGGGTCGACGACGAGAGCCACCTCGGGGTGGCCGTCTCGACCGACTGCAACGGCAGGTTCGCCCAGCTCGACCCGTACGCCGGCGCGCAGCTCGCCCTCGCCGAGGCCTTCCGCAACGTGGCCGTCACGGGTGCGCTGCCGCTCGCCGTCACCGACTGCCTCAACTTCGGCTCGCCGGAGGACCCGGCCGTGATGTGGCAGTTCGAGCAGGCCACTCAGGGACTCAAGGACGCCTGCGCCGAGCTCGGCATCCCGGTCACCGGCGGCAACGTGTCCTTCTACAACCAGACCGGCGACTCGCCCATCCTCCCCACTCCGGTCGTCGGGGTGCTCGGCGTCATCGATGACGTTCGCACCCGCGTCACGCAGGGATTCCGGCTCGACGACGAACACGTGATCCTGCTCGGCACCACGCGGGAGGAGCTGAGCGGATCCACGTGGGCCGATGTCGTCCACGACCATCTCGGCGGACGACCCCCGGTGGTCGACCTCGCCGCCGAGCAGGCGCTCGCGGCCGTGCTCCGCGAAGCCGCGCATCTCGGTCTGGTGACGGCGGCGCACGACCTGTCCGACGGTGGGCTCGCGATGGCGCTCGTCGAGGGTTGTCTGGCCCACGACGTCGGCGTGCACGTCGAGCTCGACGATCCGTTCGTCGAGCTGTTCAGCGAGTCGTCCGCGCGGGCCATCGTGGTCGTGGCCGAGGACCGACACGACGAGCTGGTCTCGCTGGCCGAGCGCCATGGCGTCGAGCTGGGATCGATCGGACGCACCGGCGGCGACGTGCTCGAGGTCGCCGGCCAGTTCGAGGTCACGATCGCCGAGCTCCGGGCCGACTGGGAGGCGACGCTTCCAGCCGTGCTCGGTCCCACGTTGGGCTGATCGTGGCGCCGCGGCCGACCCTGCTCGCCGAGGAGGAGTTCGCCGCGGTCTGCGCCCGGCTCGACGCCGGCGGTTCCGAACGGGACGACCTCCGCGCGGCGACCAAGCACACCCTCGCCCTCCTGCAGGCGAAGGCGCCGGGCCGAAGCGTCGAGGTCCGGGTGCCGCCGTTCGCGGCGGTGCAGGTGATCGCCGGGCACCGTCACGTCCGCGGCAACCCGCCGGCGGTGGTCGAGACCGACCCCGAGACGTGGATCGCTCTGGCCCGCGGACGACTGACCTGGTCCGAGGCGCCCGTCGTGGCCTCGGGGGAGCGCTCCGACCTATCTCCGCTGCTGCCACTCACTGACGTCTGAGCGACGCCGGACCGTGCGGTTCGTCGCCGGCTCAGCCGAGCTTGCCGCGCTGCAGCAGCGACCAGACCGACGACTCGGTCGTCTCGTACGCCGTCAGGCCGTTCGCGCTGCGGTAGCCCTTGACCGCGGCGACGGTCTTGCTGTCGTAGACGCCGTTGATCGAGACGGTGGTGCCGGCAGCGGTGAGTGCACGCTGCAGCCGCCAGACGGCCTCCCCGACCGACCCGCGCTTCAGGACGCGCGGCTTGGAGCCGGCCGAGAGCAGGGCGGTCCAGGTCGGGTTGGTCGTGTTGCCGGCCGTGGCCCGCCAGCCCAAGGACGCGCGGAACGCGTTGATCGCCTTCGTCGTGCTCGACCCGAACCGGCCGTCGACCCCCACCGAATGGCCGTTCTCCTTGAGCAGGCACTGCAGGGCGGACACCCGCGAGCCGGTGTCGCCTTGGCTCAGCCGCGGATAGCTGCTGAACGACATCGCCACCGAGCACGGCTTCGGGTCACTCGTGGGCACCGATCCCTTGCCGACGTCCAGGAAGTTCTTGTCGATGGTGACGCCGTGTCCGCCGTAGGACGCACTGACGTTGTTGTGGTACTGGTGAATCCGCTGATGGTTGGCCCACAGCGTGTCTCGCAGGTAGGGGCCGCCGTCGGTGTTGGCGACCTTGTTCGTCCAGGCGAACCAGAGGTGGTCGGGGTAGGCCATCGAGCGGCCGGATGCCTTCGCGCTGTCGAGGAGCGCGATCGCGGCGGACCCGCTGGAGTAGACCCCGGACTTGAAGCCGGCGTCGTGGAGCTTCTCGGTCCAGACGTCGATGAACTCCAGCACGGCCCGGTCGCACGTGGCCGTGCGCGAGTACCACTCCAGGTCGAGGTAGTGGACGTCGCCGGAACCGAAGCCGTACTTCCGGAGGGCCGCGATCCCCTCGGCCGCGTCGCTGGCTGCCTGCGAGCGGGCGGTGGAGACGTTCGTGGACATCCGCTTCTTCTGCACGCGGCTGCCGGAGTTGTTGCGGAAGCACGGTGACTGGTAGCCGACGTGGATGGGGATGAACCGCCAGCCCTTGGACGCGTTCTCGGCGACCCACGACGCGCTGAGGTTCGGCTGGTAGCGGTCGCCGCAGTAGCGCGAGTTGCCGGAGATGTAGATGCCCACGGCGCTGTAGGGCGAGTGCAGGTTCCACGCGTCCATGACCTTCTGGCTCGGCGCGACGCAGGCGTCGAACCCGAACCCGGTGAAGTCGCCCGGGGCCTTCGGGTCGGCGGCGTGTGCGGCCGACGGCATCAGGACGGAGGCGACGAGCGCCGCGATGGCGCCGGCAACGATGCCGACGACGGGGGCCCGCGTGGGGGAAGACACGCGCATCGGTCCAGCATAGGCGCGAAAACCACTCCTGTCACAGGGTTCACTGCAGTCACAGCGCACGCCTCGCGCTTAGTCCGTTCGGACCATGGGCAGTCGGTTTGTCCGCGCCCTAGTCTTCGAGAACCAGCGAGCAGATTGCTCCCAGTGACGAGGTGGGCGCCATGTCATCTCACCGTGCCGCACGACGCATCGTCATGACCGTGGCCACGGCCACGATCGCCGCCGCAGGTGCCCTCGTGTTCGCTTCGCCGGCGGCTGCGGACGACGACCTCGTTCGGGTGTCCCGATGGTGTGGCCAGTACGTGACGTTCACGAACGTGGCCGGCAAGTCGGTCGACGTCTCTTATCGTTCCGGTGTTCCGGTGTCTCCGTTCCCCGCGCAGGAGGGCGAGTTCGTCCTCAGGAAGTACGCGTCCTACACGCTGAAGGTCACGGGGAGCCAGCACTACGGCGATGAGGGGACGACCCACCGGCTCTACTACGAAGCCGTGCGGGGCAAGCGCGATCAGGACGGTTTCGTCCGGCAATGGCACCACTGCGGCGGCCTCGTGAAGTGGTCGGTGCGTTCCTGCCACGTCACGTTCACCAACATCTCTCCGTACCGGATCTGGATCAGCTCCAGGGACGGCGACGACTACTTCTACTGGGACGAGAAGTTCCGGCTGCTCCCCGGCCGCTCGAAGTCCATCGAGTTCCGGGCGAGGGTGCTGAAGTTCATCGCCGAGCGGAAGGTGGACGAGGGGTACAAGCGCCAGTCCGGCACGGTCTACCTGCCGAAGAAGTGCAAGCACTACGAGGACGACGACGACGATGACAGTGACCAGGATTTCGACCCGGACTTCGTCGGCGAGCTCATCCTTCGGCTGATCCCCGGCGCCGGAGGTGCCGCCACCTCAGGTCAGAGCAGCGGAACCGCCAACTGAACGGGCAGCGGGCCGGCTGGAACCGATTCGACGCCGAGGTCGGGCGTCAGGCCGGATCCGCCAGGCGTCGGCACGTCCGCCAGGTCCGTCACGAGGTCGCCCACGCCGGATTCCGCGAGCGGAGCGAGCAGCGGGCTGGGTGCGGGTGCTTCGGTGCCGAGGGCGAGCGTCAGGCCGGACTGGCCGTTCGCCTTCGCGTAGGCCAGCTCCTTGGCGAGGTCGCTCACGCCGTTCGAGCCGGCGAGCGGAGCGAGCTGCACGGTCGAGAGGGTTCCGAGCGCCCGGCCCTGGTCGTCGATGAACGCGCTGCCGGAGTCGCCCGGGACGCCGGGAGATGCGGTGTAGACGTTGTGTGACCATCCGCCACCGACCTCACCCAGGCTTCGGCCCTGCTTGGGCGAGGCCGGCTGAAGGCCCCCGCGGAGGCTGGAGTTGCCGTAGGTGTAGACCGTGTCGCCGGCACGAGTGCCGTTGGGGTCGATGCCCGTCGGTCCGCCGAACGACGGGATGCTGGGGTTGACCTTGCCGACGTCGGCGGTGTCGACCTTGACCAGGGCGAAGTCGTTGTACTCGCACGCATTCGCATTGGTCTCGCCGTTCTTCTGCATCGCGAGCCAGGAGGAGTAGACCAGCGAGCCGCCCCCGACGCGGGTGCCGTCGCTGAGGAGGCTGCCGCTCTCGACGAAGTCGACCCGAGTGCCGAGCGGCAGGGATTCGGCGTCGCAGCCGTTGGTGTCCGTCGCGGCGCCGGTGCCGGCGCAGTGGGCGGCGTAACCGACGTAGACCTGGGCACCGTTGGTGAACACGAAGTTGGCGGTGCACTGTGCGCCGTCGGTGTACATCATCGTGCCGGGATGGATCTTGGCTGTGTCGGCCGGAGCCCAGGACGCCGCGGCAGCGGTGCCTGCGGAGGCGAAGCCGGCGGCCGCCAAGAGTCCTGCGGCTGCGGAGGTGAGCAGAGTACGTGACAAACGCATGGTGACCTTCCCCGAGTGCGCGGCCGGTGCCGCGTGGGTGTCATCTTCAACGATGCTCGGCCGAGGGGGTTACGCTCACCGACGGTCAGGCCAGCAGAAAGGCGACCAGGAAGCCGAACGCGGTGGCGAGGCCGACCCACCAGCCGCCCTGCTTGTACGCCTGGGGCATGAGGGTGTCGGCGAGAACCGCGATCGTCGCACCCCCGGCGAACGCCTGGATCGCCGCGATCGAGGCCGGTCCGACCGAGTCCGCGGCCGCGTTCGCCCCGACGGTCGCGAGGACCAGCAGCACGCCGGTGGCCGCCCAGAGGAGCATCCCTCGTCGTCGCGCCATGCCCATCTCGGTCCGAAGGTAGGCGCCGCTGCCGATGGCCTCCGGGGTGTTGCCCACGGCGATGGCGACGAGGAGGACGAGCCCGCCCTGGTCCATCGAGACGCCGAGAGCGACGTTCTCCGGGATGCCGTCGAGCACCGCCCCGAGCAGGAGCGCCCACCCCACCGCGCTCGCGCCGAGCCGCGTGTCGATGAGGTGGTCGGCGACGACGTAGACGCCAGCGCCGGCGAGCAGCGACGCCCCCGCGAGCGCGGGTGTCATCGAGTCGAACGCCGGGCCGAAGAGCTCTTCGCTGACCGCGGCGACCAAGGTGCCGGCGCCGAAGGCCATGAGGCCGCCGAGGACCCGGGGAGGGATCGTCCACCGAAGGCCGATCGCCGCCCCGAGCACGAGCGGGACGGCGGTACCGAGGCCGTACAGAAGTGCAGTGCGCACCACCGCACCGTAGCGAAACGGACGCGATCGCGGCCCCGTACACTGATGACGTGCCCCGTGGAGACGGTCGTCTGACTCACGACCTCGACCCCCAGGATCTCGGACCCCAGGACGCGTGCGGCGTGTTCGGCGTCTGGGCCCCCGGCGAGGAAGTCGCCAAGCTCACCTACTTCGGGCTCTACGCCCTGCAGCACCGCGGCCAGGAGTCCGCCGGCATCGCGGTCAGCAACGGCAAGCAGATCCTCGTCTACAAGGACATGGGCCTGGTGTCGCAGGTGTTCGACGAGGCGACGTTGGAGTCGCTCAAGGGCTCGGTCGCCATCGGCCACTCGCGCTACAGCACCACCGGCTCCAGCGTCTGGCAGAACGCGCAGCCGACGTTCCGCCCCACCTCCAGCGGCTCGGTGGCGCTGGCCCACAACGGCAACCTCACCAACACCCACGACCTGGTGCGGCTCCTCGACGAGCGCACGGCCGGCGCGACACCCGACCACGCCAACAGCAAGGCCGAGTCGGCCACCAGCGACACCGCCGTCATGGCGAGCCTGCTGTCCTCGCTCGACGACCGTTCGGTCGAGGAGGCGGCCATCGACGTGCTGCCTCGGCTGCGCGGCGCGTTCTCCCTCATCTTCATGGACGAGACCACGCTCTACGCCGCCCGTGACGCGCAGGGCATCCGCCCGCTCGTGCTCGGCCGGCTCGAGCGCGGCTGGGTGGTCGCCAGCGAGACGGCGGCGCTCGACATCGTCGGTGCGTCCTACATCCGCGAGGTGGAGCCGGGCGAGTTCATCGCCATCGACGAGAACGGCCTCCGCACCGAGCGGTTTGCCGAGCCGGCGCCCAAGGGCTGCCTGTTCGAGTACGTCTACCTCGCCCGTCCCGACACCACCATCTCCGACCAGCGCGTGTTCACCGTGCGGGCCGAGACCGGACGCCGGCTCGCCCGCGAGCACCCGGTCGAGGCCGACCTCGTCATCCCGGTACCGGAGTCCGGTACGCCGGCGGCCATCGGCTATGCCGAGGAGAGCGGCATCCCGTTCGGCCACGGCCTGGTCAAGAACTCCTACGTCGGCCGCACCTTCATCCAGCCCTCGCAGACGATCCGCCAGCTCGGCATCCGCCTCAAGCTCAACCCGTTGCGCGACGTCATCGCCGGCAAGCGGCTCATCGTGGTCGACGACTCGATCGTGCGCGGCAACACCCAGCGTGCTCTGGTCAGCATGCTGCGGGAGTTCGGCGCGGCCGAGATCCACGTGCGCATCTCCAGCCCGCCGGTCAAGTGGCCGTGCTTCTACGGCATCGACTTCGCCTCGCGCGCCGAGCTCATCGCCAACAACATCTCCGTCGATGAGATCTGCCGCTCCATCGGCGCCGACTCGCTCGCGTATGTCGAGCTGGACGAGCTGATCGAGGCGACCGGAGTGCCCAAGGACCACCTCTGCCGCGCCTGCTTCGACGGCATCTACCCGGTCGCGCTGCCCGAGGACGACCTCATCGGCAAGCACCTCCTGGAGTCCCCGGGTGAGTCCTCGCTGACCGTGGTCAACCCGTGACGGACTACGAGTCCGCCGGCGTCTCGATCGAGGCCGGCGATCGTGCCGTCGAGCTGATGCGGCAGTGGGTCGAGAAGGCGCGCCGCCCCGAGGTCGTGGGGAGCATCGGTGGCTTCGCCGGCCTCTTCGACGCCTCCGCGCTGAAGGCGTACGACAAGCCGCTGCTCGCGACGTCTGCCGACGGCGTGGGCACCAAGGTCGCCATCGCCCAGGCCATGGACGTGCACGACACCATCGGCTACGACCTCGTCGGCATGCTCGTCGACGACCTCGTGGTGTGCGGGGCGGAGCCGTTGTTCCTCACCGACTACATCGCCTGTGGCCGAGTCGTGCCCGAACGCATCGCCGACATCGTCAAGGGCATCGCGCAGGCCTGCGCCGAGGCGGGCACGGCGCTGCTCGGCGGCGAGACCGCCGAGCACCCGGGCCTGCTCGAAGCGGACGAGTTCGACGTCGCCGGGTCCACCACCGGGGTCGTGGAGGCCGACGCCGTGCTCGGACCCGAGCGGGTGCGTGCGGGCGACGCGGTCGTCGCCATGGCCTCGTCCGGACTGCATGCCAACGGCTACTCACTCGTGCGGCACGTGCTGCTCGAGGGCGCCGGCTGGGAGCTCGACCGGGAGGTTCCCGAGCTCGGTCGCAGCCTGGGCGCCGAGCTGCTCACGCCGACGCGGCTGTACACCAAGCCCTGCCTCGACCTCGCGAGACGAACCGACGTCCACGCGATGTCGCACGTCACCGGGGGAGGGCTGGCGGCCAACCTGGCCCGGGTGGTGCCCGACGACGTCTCCGTGCGCGTCGACCGCTCCACCTGGCACCGTCCGCCGATCTTCTCGCTCGTCGCCGACGTGGGCGGCGTCGCCCAGGACGCGCTCGAGGAGGCGCTCAACATCGGCGTGGGCATGGTCGCGCTGGTTGCGCCGGACGACGCCGATGCCGCACTGCGGCTGCTCGACGAGCACGGCGTCCACGCCTGGATCGCCGGTGAGGTCGCTGGCCCGGGTGCTCACGGGCCCGGCGGAAGCGTCACGCTCAGCGGCAGCCACGCCTGACCCGGGGCCGATACAGGTTTTGTTGGCAACTTTCGGTAGGCTTGACGGCACGACATACTGACTATTCCTGTGCGAGGGGGTCGGACCTGATGGGGCGCGGCCGTGCGAAAGCAAAGCAGACGAAGGTTGCGCGCGACCTGAAGTACCGTACTTTCGATCCGGACTTCAGCGATTTGCAGCGCGAGCTTCACGGGGAGTCGGGCGATCCGATCCCGGAGCAGTATTCAGACCTCGCTGACGAGCGCGAGGACCCCGCAGCCAGTTAGTCGGGCAGGTAGAACGAACGCAACCGACCCACGTCGCGCATGCGTTGCTCGGCCTGCCGGTCGGCGGCGATGGACGGCGGCACGCCTTCGGCGGCTGCCCGCTGCAGGACGCCCAGCGTGGTGTCGAAGATGCCGGTCGCCCGCAGCTTGGCGCGGTCGAAGTCGAAGCCTTCCAGCTCGTCGGCCACCTGGATGAGCCCGCCGGAGTTCACGCAGTAGTCGGGCGCGTAGGTGATGCCGCGCTCGGCCAGCCGCTTCTCGACGCCGTCGTGCTCGAGCTGGTTGTTGGCGGCGCCGCAGACGATGGACGCGCTCAGCACCTCCACGACCTGGTCGTCGAGCGCACCGCCCAGCGCGCACGGCGCGTAGATGTCGAGCGGCTCGCCCACCAGGTGGTCGGCGTCGGGGACGACTCGCACCTGCGGGTGCGCCTCGATGACCGCCGCGACGGCGGCTTCGCTGACGTCGGTGATGACGACTGCGGCGCCTTCGTCGATCAGGTGGGCGACGAGGTGCTTGCCGACCTTGCCGACGCCGGCGACGCCGACGGTGCGACCGGCGAGCGACGTGTCTCCCCAGACGTGCTGGGCCGCGGCCCGCATGCCCTGGTAGACGCCGAACGCGGTGAGGACGGAGGAGTCGCCGGCGCCGCCGTGCTCGACGGTGCGGCCGGTGACGAAGTCGCACTCACGGGCGATGACGTCCATGTCGGGGCTGTAGGTGCCGACGTCGCACGCGGTGTAGTAGCGACCGCCGAGGGACTGGACGAATCGGCCGTACGCCCGCAGCAGGGCCTCGGTCTTCATGGTGGCCGGATCGCCGATGATGACCGCCTTGCCGCCGCCGAGGTCGAGTCCGGCGAGCGCGGCCTTGTAGGCCATGCCCTGACTCAGGTTGAGGACGTCGCGCAGCGCGTCTGACTCCGTGGCGTACGGATAGAAGCGGGTGCCGCCCAGCGACGGCCCGAGGGCGGTGGAGTAGACGGCGATGATGGCCTTGAGGCCGGAGTCCTCGTCGTGGCAGAAGACGACTTGCTCGTGGTGGCCCCCGAAGGGGGACACGGTCGGCGGCGAGCCGACGGAGGTTGGTGCGGGGCGATCGGACACGGTGGTGCTCTCTCTCGTGGTGGCGGTCGGGCGGTGGTGGGCCCTTCCATCGGGCGCCGCGGGGTGGTGCGGCGTCACCCTCGACTGTATCTCGTCCACCGGGCCACCCGGTGCTCGCGGGGCACGGCGCTGGGGCGCTGCTTCAGCGTTTCCGCGTGCGCCGCGCCAGCGACCGATCCATGCGGCGGAACAGCGGTCGGGTCGCCCGGGTGAGCACGCCGGGCACCGTGGCCATGCCGAGCTCGCCGACCGCGCCGGTGAGGCTCGTGACGCGGGTCGGACGTGACTCGGCCGCTTTGACCAGCCAGCCGGCGGCTCTGCGGGAGCTCATCATCGGCATGGCCTGATAGATGTCCGTGGCTTCGGACATCTCGGTGCGGACCATCGGGAAGTGCACGATCGTCGTGGTGATGCCGCGGTCGCCGAGCTCGGCCGACAGCGAGCGCGCGAAGGACTCCAGCGCACTCTTGCTGGCCAGGTAGGCCGAGAACAACGGGATCGGGATCTGGGTCGACATCGAGGTCGACACCACCACATGCCCGTGTCCCTGCTCCAGGAACCGGGGGAGCAGGCCGAGCGTGAGGCGGACGGCGGCGAGGTAGTTGATGTTGATCGTGCGCTCGTAGTCGTGCGCGCGGTCGAGCGACTCGGTGATCGGGCGACGGATGGAGCGTGCCGCGTTGTTCACGAGGACGTCGATGCGGGAGTGATCGGCCAGCAGCTGCTTGATGACGGCATCGGCCGCCTCGGCGTCGGTGAGGTCGACGGGGTGAACGTGGGCCGTGCCGCCGGCCGCGGTGATGCGGTCGTGCACCACCTGGAGCTCGTCGGCGCGGCGGGCCAGCAGGCACACCGTGGCGCCCCGTGCGGCCATTTGTCGCGCCGCTTGTGCGCCGATGCCGCTCGACGCACCGGTGATCACCACCGTACGGCCGTCGAGACTCACCTCGAGGTGTCTCCGAGCAGGGCCGACAGCAGCCGGACACAGCGCTGCATCATCGCGGCCGCGGACTCGTCGGGGTGTTCCATCCACCAGTTCATCAGCGAGTCGACGATACCGAGCCACACCGCGGTCATGGCCGAGACGTCGACCGGGTCGGCGTTGCCCGCGAGGCTCATGAGCTCGGAGACGCCCTCGTCGGC
Organism: uncultured Actinomycetota bacterium; assembly: GCA_963695295.1. Taxonomy (GTDB): domain Bacteria; phylum Actinomycetota; class Actinomycetes; order Propionibacteriales; family Nocardioidaceae; genus Aeromicrobium. The sequence continues at coordinate 1,720,412 of OY968771.1, forward strand.
CAGCTTCGAGATCCGCTGGGTGTAGTGGTCGATCGCGTCCGCGACCGCTCCGGTGGCCGGTGCGGTGGGATCGTAGGGGAGCTTCCACAGGTAGGGCTGCGACTCCAGGATCGTGAACATCCCGTCGAGGGTGCGCATGCCGCGCTCGATCCCCACGGCGCCCTCGCGGGCGATGCGTTCGACTTCGTCCGCCACGATCGTGCCGGCCCGGTCGAGGCAGGCCAGGAACAGACCTTCCTTGGAGCCGAAGTAGTTGTAGACCAGCGGTTTGGAGATGCCGGCGCGCTCGGCGATCGTCTGGATGTTGGCGGCGCGGTAGCCGTCGGACCCGAAGACCTCCGAGGCGATCTGGAGGATCTGGGTCTCCCGCTCGAGCCGGGGGACGCCCTTGGTGCCGGCATTCGTTCTGGCCACGAAATCCACTCTAGCGGATGATATGAACATGTGGTAACTTACCGAGAAGTCATATTCCGTCGATCTGGCACTGTGAGGTTGTCGTGTCCGAGCTGCTCGACCCCATGTCGAACCCCGTCACCTACGCGGCGCCGTTCTTCCTGCTCACGATCGTCATCGAGCTCGCGGCCTTGAAGTGGCTCGACCACGACGACAACGTCACCGGGTACGCGCTCAAGGACGCCCGGACCTCCATCTCGATGGGCGCCGGCTCGCTGTTCTTCCTCACCGCGTTCAAGGTCGCCACCTTCTTCGGGTACATCGCGATCTTCACCTACCTCGCGCCGTGGCACCTGCCCACCGACACCTGGTGGTACTGGGTGCTCGTGACGCTCGGCCTGGATCTCGGCTACTACTGGCACCACCGGTTCTCGCACCGCGTGCGCATCGGATGGGCCGGCCACCAGGCGCACCACTCCAGCGAGTACATGAACTACGGAACGGCCCTGCGCCAGAAGTGGAACCCGTGGTTCGAGTTCTTCTTCTGGCTGCCGCTGCCGCTGCTCGGGTTCGCACCGTGGACGCTGTACGTGGCGTTCGGCGTCAACCTGATCTTCCAGTTCTTCGTGCACACCGAGATGATCGACAAGCTGTGGAAGCCGATCGAGCTGGTCTTCAACACGCCGTCGCACCACCGCGTTCACCACGGCAGCGACCCCGAGTACCTCGACAAGAACTACGCCGGCATCCTCATCATCTGGGACCGGATGTTCGGCACGTTCACGCCCGAGCGCCAGCGCCCGACCTACGGCCTCACGTACCCGGTCAACACCTACAACCTGCTCAAGCTGCAGTACGGCGACTACGTGCAGATGGTGCGCGACGTGCGGAGCGTCCGGCGGGTACGCGACAAGCTGGGGTACGTCTTCGGCCCGCCGGGCTGGGCCCCGGCCGACCACGCACCCAGCAAGGATGCGGCCCGTCAGGTCGCCCACGAGACGCAGCACGCTGGGCGCGACCCGGCCCTGAGCGGGTTCAGCCGACGGCGACCGACCCGCGCCGCTTCAGCTCCTCGATGATCGCCGGCACCACGTCGTGCATGTCGCCGACGACGGCATAGTTGGCCTTCGTCATCATCGGCGCCTCGGGATCGGTGTTCACCGCGAGGATCACCTTGGAGCTCGAACAGCCCGCCCAGTGCTGGATGGCCCCGCTGATGCCGCACGGGATGTAGATCTCCGGCGCGATCCGGCTGCCGGTCTGACCGACCTGCTCATGGTGCGGCCGCCAGCCGAGGCTGGTGACGACGCGGGACACCCCGAGCGTCCCGCCGAGCAGCTCGGCGAGCTCGCTGACCGGGTCGAAACCTTCGGGTCCACCGGCGCCGCGTCCCGCACCCACCACGACGCGGGCCGACTTCAACGAGTCGGACTGGTCGATCTCCTTCTGACCGGTCGCGGTGACGCGGGCGACCAGGTCAGCCGAGGCGATCTCGGGGGTGAGCTCGGTCCAGGTCGGGGTGGTCGGTGCGTCCGCCGGCGCGGCCGACCAGGCGTGCCCCGCCACCGTGAAGATCGCGGGGGTTTGGTCGAGGGACATCTCCTCCAGTGCGGCGCCGCCGACGACTTGCCGGGTGACCACGAACGGGGCGGCCGAGACACTGATCGCGTTGGCGGCCATCGGCACGTCCAGACGGGCGGCCAGGTGGGCGAGCACCTCGCCGCCGCGGGGGGTGCCGCCGGCCGTCACGACGGCCGCGCCGGTTGATGCGACCACCTCCTGCAGCGCCGCTGCCCAGGCGGCCCCGGCGAAGGCGTCGAAGGCCTCGCCCACCGCGTGGTGGACGGTGGCGACGCCGTGCGTTCCGAGCTCGGCGGTCAGTGCGTCGCGGTCGGGCACGGCACCGATGACGACGGCAGCCGGTTCGCCGAGCGACCGGGCCAACGCGATGGTCTCCAGGGAGACCTCGTTCGCCGTGCCGTCCTCGAGCTCGACCAGCACCAGGATCATCGGATGACCGCCAACCGCTCGAGGAGGTCCACCACCGCGCCGGCGGCCTCGGGCCCCTCGCCCAGCACCTCCACGGTGTTCGGCTCCGGGGGCGGCAGCAGCAGCCGCAGTCGATGGGCGCCCTCGGGCTCACCGGTCGTGGCCCGCATCTCGATGTCGACCTTCTTCGCGGCCATCCGGCCCTTCAGGGTCGGGTAGCGCGGCTCGACGCCGCCCTCCAGCACGGAGGCGACCGCCGGCAGCGGGACGGTGTACGTCTCCTCGCCCTCGGGGTTGTCGACGTGGGCCACGAGGGTGGAGTCGGCGACCTCGACCGTCGATGCGCCCGTGACGATGGGGCGACCCAGGTGGTACGCGAGCCGGATCGGCACCTGGAAGTCGCCGCTGTCGGGTGCGTCGTTGCCCAGCAGCACGAGGTCGTAGGTCGTGCCGGCTGCAGCATGGTCGGTGACGACGTGGGCGATCTCGCGGGCGATGTCCGCCGGTCCGAGGGCGGCCGGGTCGGCCTCGACCAGCACGCCGGCGTGAGCGCCCAGTGCGAGCGCGCTCCGAAGCTGCTCGACGGACTCGGCCGGCCCGACGGTCAGCAGGGTGACGGTGCCGCCGGTGGCGTCGGCCACCCGGATCGCCAGCTCGATGGCGCTGTTCTCGTGGTCGCCGACCGTGAAGCCGACGTACCGCGCATCGACGCCCTGGGCGTCGTCGGTGAGCATGATCTGACCGGAGGAGTCCGGCACCCGCTTGATGCACACGAGGACGTTGGTCATCGGATTCGCTCGTTGTCCGGGTCGAGGACCGGCGTCGCGTCGGCGGACTCGATCGTGACGGGGTACAGCTCCTCCATGTACGAGACCGCGAGCTGGTTGCCGACGGTCGCCTCCTCCGGTGGGAGGTACGCCATCAGGAGATGCTTGCCGAGTGTCGGCGCCGACCCCGCCGTGGTGACGTACGGGTGGTGGCCGTGGCCGTCGGTGAGCGTCGCACCGTCGCGGGTCAGGATCGGCTCGCCGCCGAGCATGTAGCGCTTCATGCCGCTCGCCGACGTGTGGTCGTCGACGGACAGGGTGCACAGCACGGCAGCGGGCTCGCTCTCGCGCTGCGCGAGGTAGGCCTCCTTGCCCACGAAGTCCGCCTGCTTCACCTTCGGCCGCTGCATGCCGGCCTCGATGATCGTGCGTTCGGAGTCCAGCTCGAAGCCGTACGCGCGGTAGCCCTTCTCGATGCGGCCCGTGGTGCCGTAGACGCCGATTCCGGCGGGCCGCGCTCCGTGCGGGGCACCGGCCTCCAGCAGGGCGTCCCACAGAGCGGCGGCCGACCCGAACGGGACGTACAGCTCCCAGCCGAGCTCGCCCACGTACGAGATCCGCGAGGCCAGCACCGTCAGGTCCTCGCCGTTGGTCGACCGGACGGTGATCTCGCGGCAGGTGAGGAACCCGAACCCCTCGTCGGACACGTCGTCCGACGTCAGCGACGCCAGGATCGTGCGTGCCTTCGGTCCCCACAGCCCGATCGTGGAGACGTCCTCGGTGTGATCGGTGAGCGTCGTCTTTCCGCCATCGGCGCCGCCGGGGAGCTGGTCGGAGAACGTCTTGCGGTCGACCATGCCGTGGGCACCGCCGGTGACCACGCGGAAGTGCTCGTCACCGAGACGCATCACGGTGAGGTCGGAGATGAACCCGCCCTTCGGGTCGAGCACCGGTGTGTAGATGACCTTGCCGACGGCCACGTCGCACTGCGCCACGCAGGTGCGCTGCACGGTGTCGAGCGCGCCGGGGCCGACGATGTCGAGGATCTGGAACGCGGTGAGGTCGATGACGGCCGCGGCCTCGCGCATCCGCAGGTGCTCGGCGTTGATGATGGGGCTCCACCAGCGGGAGTCCCACTCGTGCTCGCGCGGCATCACGGCGTCGCCGTAGACGTCGAGCAAGTCGCTGTTGGACTCATACCAGTGCGGACGCTCCCAGCCGGCCGTCTCGTAGAAGAAGGCCCCGAGCTTCTTCTGGGCGTCGTGCATCGGCGCCAGGCGCTGCTCGCGGTCGGACTCGTACTGCTCGGACGGGTGGATGATCCCGTAGGTCTTGATGAACGCCTCGGTGGTGCGCAGCCGGGTGTGCTCACGGCGCATCTGGTGCGGGTGAAACCGGGCGATGTCGCTGTGGTTGATGTCGATCTCGCTGTGGCCGTGCGTCATCCACTCCGCGACCGCGCGACCGACGCCCGGGCCCTCCTTGATCCACACTGCGGCGGCGGTCCACAGCCCCTTGACCAGGCTCTCGCCGAGGATGGGGTTGCCGTCGCAGGTGAGCGAGAGCAGGCCGTTGATCGCGTAGCGCATCTCCGCGCCGTCGGCGCCGAGCAGGTCGGGCATCAGCTCGAAGGCCTGCTCGAGCTGGGGATCGAAGTCGTCGGAGGTGAACGGCATCTCGGTGGGGGACAGCTTGGCCTGCTCGAGGGTGGGGATGTCCTCCGGCTCGTGCAGGATCGCGCGGTGGGCGTACGAGCCGACCTCCATGTCGGCGCCGTGCTGCCGCTCGTAGCAGAAGGTGTCCATGTCGCGGACGATCGGGAAGGTGATCTCGCCTTCGGTCTCGGCCAGCTGGGGGCACGGGCCCACCGAGATCATCTGGTGCACCGCGGGGGTGAGGGGGATCGAGATGCCGGCCATGTCGCCGATCTTGGGGCTCCACACCCCGCAGGCGATGACCACGGTGTCGGCCTCGATGACCCCATGCGGAGGTGTGCACGCGGCGGATGCGGTTGCGCCCGTCCTCGGCCTCGACCTCGAGATCGGTGACCTCGACGTTGGGCACGACCGTGAGGGCACCTGCCGCCATCGCCTGCTCGCGCATGATCGTGCCGGCGCGCAGGGAGTCGACGACGCCAACACCGGGCGTCCAGAAGGCGCCGATGAACTGGTCCTCCTCGATGAACGGCACCTTCTCCTTGACGAAGGCCGGTGAGACCAGCTCGGCGTCGATGCCCCACGCCTTCGCGCTCGACATCCGCCGCCGCAGCTCTTCCATCCGTTCCTCGGTGCGGGCGATCTCGAACCCGCCGGACTGGGTGAACACGCCCATCTCCTTGTACTGCTCGACCGAGTCCAGCGTCAGGTCGGTGATCTCACGCGAGTGGTCGACGGTGAAGATGAAGTTGGACGCGTGCCCGGTGGAGCCGCCGGGGTTGGGCAGCGGGCCCATGTCGAGCTGGACGATGTCGGTCCAGCCGAGCCGAGCCAGGTGGTGGACGAGGCTGTTGCCGACGATGCCGGCGCCGATCACGACAGCCTGGGCGTGAGTGGGTGCGGTGGCCATGCCTGGATCTCCTGTTGCATGATACGCAACTCAATGCGCGATACGGAACACCACAAGAATGGGCGTCACCCCCACGGCGTGTCAAGGACTCGCCGCGGGGGTGACTCAGCAGGGGACTACTCGAGCCAGGCCTGGACCTTGTCCGGGTTGTCCTCGACCCACTTCTTCGCGGCATCGTCCGGGGACATCTCGTCCTTGGCGATGTACGTCGAGACGATGTTCTGGTCGTCGTTCGTCCAGTTGAAGTTCTTGACCAGGTCGACGGCCGGGGACCCTGAGTCCTCGAACTTCTTCGCGATCAGCTTGTTCAACTCATACGGCGGGTAGTCGCAGGCGACCTTGGCCGCGTCGGCGTCACAGCCTTCCTCGTACGGAGGCAGGTTGACGTGCACCAGCTTCATCTCCGAGAAGAACCACTGCGGCTCGTAGAAGTACGCGAGCAGCGGCTTCTTGTTCTTCTCCGCGGACCGGAAGCTCTGGATCAGGCCGGCCTCGGAACCACCGACGACCACCTTGTAGTCCAGCTTCAGGTTCTTCACCAACGCCTCGTCGTTCGTGACGTAGGACGGATCGCCGTCGAGCAGCTGTCCCTTGCCACCGGATTCGGAGGTCTTGAACAGGTCGGCGTACTTGTTCAGGTTCTTCCAGTCGGTGATGTCCGGGTACTTCTCGGCCATCCACGGTGGCACGTACCAGCCGATGATGCCCTTGCCGCCGGTCGGACCGGCGTCAACGACGGTCTTCTGCTCGGTGATGTACTTCTTGATCAGGTCGTCGTGGCCCCAGTTCTCCACGACCGTGTCGATCGAGCCCGATGCCATGCCCTGCCAGGCGACTTCCTCCTTCACGTCCGGGTAGGTGACGTTGCAGCCCAGCTCCGTCTCGGCGACGTGGCCGATGACGTGGGCGTTGGCGACGTATCCCGTCCAGGGATTCACCGCGATGCGCAGGTCGCCGCAGTCGCCTTCCGCGCTCGTGGTGTCCTCGATGCCACCGCCACCGCAGCTGGCGAGCCCGAGGCTCGCGACCGCGACCGCGACGAGACCGACGAACCGTCTGCGACCCCGTGTTCTGAGTCCTCCAGCCATGCCGTTGTCCCTTCTTCCGCTCCGCGGACTGCCCGCGGAGAGTCTGTGTCCCCCTACCGGCCGGCTCGTGCCGCCGCGTGCCGCGCGATCCGGTCGAGCATCACGCCCATCGCGGTGATCGCGATGCCGGCGGCGAGACCCTTGCCGAAGAGCTGGTCCTGCGAGAAGCCCGAGACCACGATGTAGCCGAGGCTCCCGCCACCGACCATGCCGCCGATGACGACCATGGAGAGCACGTAGAGGATGCCCTGGTTGGTGGCCAGCACCAGCGCCTCGCGCGCCATCGGCAGCTGGACCTTGGTGATCATCTGCCACCGGGTGATGCCGCTGGAGTTGGCCGCTTCGACCGTGGTCGGGGAGACGCCGCGGATGCCGTCGGCCACCAGCTTGGTGGCGATCGGCACGGCGTAGGCGAGTGCCGCCATGATCGCGGTGAACCGTCCGACGCCGAACAGCGCGAGTGCCGGCACCAGGTACACGAACGGCGGGATGGTCTGGAACGCGTCGAGGAACGGCCGGATCACCGTGTCGGTGCGGCGACTCCGCCCCATGCCGACGCCGAGCACGACCGCGACCGACATCACCAGCACGGTGGCGATGAGCGTCATGGCCAGGGTGACCATGGAGTCGTTCCAGAGGCCGGTGGCGTAGATGATCGCCAGGCACACCGCGCTGATGAGGAGCGGTCGCACGCCGCCGAGCACGAACGCGACGGCGAGGATCACGACCGCCATCAGCCACCACGGCGAGTCCGAGAGCAGGTCCTGGAACGGGTTGATGATCCCACTGGTGACGGCGTCCTTGAGCGCCAGCGTCACGACGTCGACCCGGTCGATCACCCAGTCGGACAGGGTGTTGATCCCCTTGCTGAGGCTCTGGCCGTCGATCGGCGTGATGAACGGCCACACCTCGCGGTCGGGGAAGGCGGCCAGGTTGATCTGGCTGCGCGACAGCACGACGGCGACGATCACCGGGATGGCCCACAGGCCGCGGACCATCCAGCGTCCGGCGCTGGTCAGCCGGGGTTGGCGGATGCCCTTGCCGGCATCCTCCTTCGCCCACCGCGGCAAGGCCTCGAGCGCGATGCCGGCGAGCATGACGCCGGGCCCGCTCACCGAGGCCACGCCGGAGCGGCCCTGGCTCTCCGATCGCTCGCTGGCGGCGGTGGTGGTGCGGTCGAGCATGATCGCCATCAGGACGATCGCGAGACCGGCCACCGAGGCGGCGCCGATGTTCTGCACCTGGAGGGCGGCGACCACCGGCTTGCCGAGGCCGGGTCCGTTGACGAGGGCGGCGATGGTCGCCATGGAGAGGGCGGCCATCATGCTCTGGTTGATGCCGACCACGATGGTGCGCTTCGCCATCGGCAGCTGCACCTGGCGCAGCATCTGCCGGTTGGTGAGGCCCATCGACCGAGCCGCCTCGATCGTCGTCGCCGGGACTGACCGGATGCCGTGCTCGGTGATCCGGACCAGCGGCGGGAACGCGTAGATGACGGTCAGCACGATGCCCGTGGTCGGGCCGATGCCGAAGCCCAGGGCGATGGGCGCCAGGTAGGCGAACGGCGGCATCGTCTGCATGATGTCGAGCACCGGCGTGACCATCGTCGACACCGTCTTGTTGCGCGCCATCAAGATGCCGGTCGGAAGGCCGAGGACGAAGACGACGATGACGGAGAGGATCGTGACCAGCAGCAGGTCCATGCTCTCGGTCCAGAGTCCGAAGATGCCGAAGAACAGCATCGAGACGGTGACCAGGATCGTCGAGCGGATTCCCGCGACGGCCCAGGCGACCCAGGCGGCGATCGCGACGACGCCCAGCCACCCGATCTCCGGCACCGGCCGCGGCGACGCCGGGATGCTGATGATCTTCCGCAGGGTGTCGAAGATCGCGTTGAAGACGTCGCCGATCGTGCCCAGCACGCCACCGAAGAACCAGTTGTCCGGGCCGTTCAGCTGCACCCAGTCGCGGATCTCGTTGAGCCAGCGGTGGAAACCGGTGGTGTCCTGGAAGCCGAGCTCGCGGGTCTGGGTGCCACGCAGGACCAGCCACACGGCGACCCAGACGACGATGATGGCGAGGATCTTCAGCGCCGTGTGGCGGTTCTTGCCGTAGACGGTCTGCGGCTGCTCCTCCTTGGAGGCCGCGGGCTGCCGCTCGGTGGTGACGGTCATGTCACTGCGCTTCCTCGGCCACGACGACGCGCAGGATGTCCTCGTCGTCGACCACGCCGACCGTCACGTCGCCGTCGACGACACGACACGGGCCCTTGCTGTCGAGCACGGTGCGGGCGGCGTCCTTGACGATCTGCTCGACCGGGAGCACCGGGCTGTCGGGGCCCACGCTCCCGTCGTCGGGGCGCATGACCCACTTCAGCGTCAGCACGTGCGAGCGGGGGACTTCGCTGGTGAAGTCGGCCACGTACTCGTCGGCCGGGGCGCCCACCACCTCGTCCGGCGTGCCGATCTGGACGATCTCGCCGTCGCGCATGATGAGGATGCGGTCGCCGAGCTTCAGCGCCTCGGCGAGGTCGTGGGTGATGAACACCATCGTCTTCCCGACCTCTTCGTGAAGGCGGATGACCTCGTTCTGCATGTCCCGGCGGATCAGCGGGTCGAGCGCCGAGAACGGCTCGTCGAACATCAGGACCTCGGGGTCGGCGGCCAGCGCGCGGGCGAGCCCGACACGTTGCTGCATGCCGCCGGAGAGCTGGTCGGGGAAGTTGTTCTCATACCCCGACAGCCCGACGAGGTCGACCATCTCCTGGGCCCGCTCGCGTCGCTGGCCCCTGCCCTCGCCGCGCACCTCCAGGCCGAACGCGACGTTGTCGACCACCTTGCGGTGGGGGAGCAGGCCGAAGTGCTGGAAGACCATGGACACCTTCCGCCGGCGGGTGTCGAGCAGCGCGGAGTCGGCCATCCCGGTGATGTCGTCGCCGTACAGCTCGACGGTGCCGTGCGTCGGCTCGATCAGGCGGGTGAGCAGCCGCACGAGCGTCGACTTCCCGGAGCCGGACAGCCCCATGACCACGAACACCTCACCGGGCGAGACCTCGAAGGAGACGTCGCGGATGCCGACCACGTGCCCGGTCTTCTCCTGCAGCTCCTTGCGGGAGAGGTTGGCCTCGTCGGTGCCGATGATCTTGTCCGCCCGTGGGCCGAAGATCTTCCAGAGGTTCTCGACTCGCAGCGCGGGCGCCTCGGGCGCGGTTTCCGTCGTCGTCATGCGTTGTCCTCACGGTTTCGGCTGTCGCCGGGTGGGTAGAGCGGGCTGCCGTCTCGGTAGCGGTAGTAAGGCACATCTGCGGGTTCAAGTGGGGTGTTTCCCGCGATCAGGTCGGCCGCCTTCTCGGCGGTCATCATCACCGGGGCGTAGATGTTGCCGTTGGTCACGTACGGGAACACCGATGCGTCGGCGACCCGCAGACCGTCGATGCCGTAGACCTTCATGGAGCGCGGGTCGGTCACCGCCAGCGCGTCACGTTCGATGTCGCCCATCTTGGCGGTGCACGAGGGGTGCAACGCGGTCTCGGCGTCCGCGCGCACCCAGTCGAGGATCTCCTCGTCGGTCTCCACCGACGGCCCGGGCGACAGCTCGCCGTCGTTGTACTGGTCGAAGGCCGGCTGGTTGAGGATGCTGCGGGCCACCCGTACGGCCTCGACCCACTCCTTGCGGTCGGTCGGGGTGGAGAGGTAGTTGAACCGCATCGACGGGTGCTCGCGCGGGTTCGTCGAGGTGATGCGGACCCAGCCCCGGGTGTCGGCGTACATCGGCCCGATGTGCACCTGGTAGCCGTGGCCCTTGGTGGGTGCCGAACCGTCGTAGCGGATGGCGATCGGCAGGAAGTGGAACATCAGGTTCGGATAGTCGACCTCGTCGTTGCTGCGGGCGAAGCCGCCGCCCTCGAAGTGGTTGGTGGCGCCGAGCCCCTTGCGCTGGAACAGCCATTGGGCGGCGATCTTCGGACGTTCCCGGTAGCGCAGGCCGGGCGCGATCGAGACCGGCAGCTTCGACTTGTACTGGATGTAGACCTCGAGGTGGTCCTGGAGGTTCTCGCCGACGCCGGGCACGTGTTGGACCACGTCGATGCCGTGGGACTCGAGCAGGGACTTGTCACCCACCCCGGACAGCTGGAGCAGCTGCGGTGTGTTGATCGCGCCGGCGCAGAGCACGACCTCGCCGGCCGTGGCCGTGCGGGCTCGCCGCCCGGGACGCGTGTAGTCGACGCCGACCGCCCGCGTGCCGTCGAAGTTGATCTTGGCGACGAAGGCGTGCGTCTCGATGCGGAGGTTCTTCCGGTTGCGCACCGGCCAGAGGTACGACCGCGACGCCGACATCCGGCGGCCGCGGTGGATGTTCCGGTCGAACTTCGCGAAGCCCTCCTGGCGGTAGCCGTTGACGTCGTCGGTCAGGTGGTAGCCGGCTTGCTGCGCGGCCTCGAAGAACGCGCCGAACAGGGGGTTCTCGGCGGGTCCGCGTTCGAGCACGAGCGGCCCGTCGCCGCCGCGCCAGTCGTCCGCGCCGGCGAGGCAGCTCTCCATGCGCTTGAAGTAGGGCAGGCAGTGCAGGTAGTCCCAGGTCTCCATGCCGGGCTCGGCGGCCCAGCGCTGGTAGTCCATCGGGTTGCCCCGCTGGAAGATCATCCCGTTGATGCTGCTCGAGCCACCGAGCACCTTGCCGCGGGCGTGGAAGACCTTGCGGTCGTTCATGTGCGGCTCGGGGTCGGTCTCGTACTTCCAGTCGTAGAACCGGTTGCCGATCGGGATGGGCAGCGCCGCCGGCATGTGGATGAGCGGGTCCTGGCGGTAGTCGCGACGACCGGCCTCGAGCACCAGGACGCGGGTCGACGGGTCGGTGCTGAGGCGGTTGGCCAGCGCCGCTCCCGCAGATCCGCCGCCGACGATCACGTAGTCCCAATGATCGGTGGTACGCGTCATGGCGCGAACCAGTGCTGGGGCTCGGGGGCGATGTTGTGCCAGATGTGCTTGGTCTCGCGGTACTCCTCGAGCCCGGCGAGGCCGAGCTCGCGGCCGATGCCGGACTGCTTGTAGCCGCCCCACTCGGCCTGGGCGACGTACGGGTGGTAGTCGTTGATCCAGACCGTGCCCATGCGGAGCCGTGCGGCGACCCGCTGGCCCCTGCCAGCGTCGCCGGTCCACACCGCACCGGCCAACCCGTAGATGCTGTCGTTGGCGATGCGGACGGCGTCGTCCTCGTCGGTGAAGGTCTCCACCGTGAGGACCGGGCCGAAGGACTCCTCCTGCGCGACGCTCATGGTGCTCGTGCACCGGTCGAGCACGGTGGGCAGGTAGAAGAAGCCGTCGGCGAGTGCGGGGTCCTCCGGGCGCCGGCCGCCGCAGCGGAGCTCCGCGCCTTCGGCCAGGCCGGCTGCGACATAGGCCTCGACCTTGTCCCGGTGGGCGGCGCTGGTGAGCGGGCCGCTCTCGGCCTTGTCGTCGAACGGCCCGCCGAGGCGGATGCGCTGCGCCCGCTCGACGATGTCGTCGACCAGGCGATCGTGCAGCGACTCCTCGACCACGAGCCGCGCGCCGGCCGAGCAGACCTGGCCGGAGTGCAGGAACACCGCGGTGAGGGCGAAGTCGAGGGCGGTGTCGTAGTCGGCGTCGGCGAAGACGATGTTCGGGTTCTTGCCGCCCAGCTCGAGGGCGATTCGCTTGACGCTCCCCGCCGCCGTGGCCATGATCCGCTTCCCGGTGGCGAGCCCGCCGGTGAACGAGACCAAGTCCACCCGGGGGTCCTCGCTGAGCGGCGCACCGGCGTTCGCGCCGTCGCCGAGCACGAGGTTGCCGACGCCGGCCGGGAGCCCGGCCTCGTCGAGCACCTTCATCAGGTGGATCGCCGAGTGCGGCGTCAGCTCACTGGGCTTGAGGACGAAGGTGTTGCCGGCGGCGAGGCAGGGAGCGACCTTCCAGGCGACCTGGAGGAGCGGGTAGTTCCACGGGGTGATCAGCCCGCAGACGCCGACCGGCTCGTGGACGATGCGGCTGACGACGGCAGGGTTGCCGGTGTCGACCATCCGGCCCGGCTCGGCGTCGGCGATGTGACCGAAGTGCCGGACGACCGAGACGACGTCGGCGACGTCGTACTCGCTCTCGACCAGCCGCTTGCCGGTGTCGAGCGACTCCGCCCGCGCGATCTCGGCGGCGTCCCGCTCGAGGAGGTCGGCGACCCGGAGCAACAGGTCGCCGCGCTCGCGGGCGGAGGTGTGCGCCCACGGACCGGAGTCGAAGGCCTCGCGCGCGGCGGCGATCGCGTCAGCGGTGTCGTCGGGTCCGGACTCGTCGACCTCGGCGACCAGCGACCCATCGGCGGGGCAGCGAATCTCGCGGCGCCCGCCAGCGTGGGCGCTCACCCATGTCCCCGCGATCCAGTTGCCGGGCACACGACCTGCTTTCCCTCAGTTGCGTATGATGCAACCCGATGCTATTGGCGCAACCTCGATGTATCTGAAGCATGTTCCGTTCGGCGTGCGGACGTCAAGGCCGACGACGGGAATCGCTGCTAGCGATGACCCCATCCCAGCCGGTGGGAGATCTCCGCGGCCGCATCGAGCAGACGGGGAATCACCTCCTCGGTCTTGGCTTCGTCCAGGCGAAAGGTCGGGCCGCTCACGCTGATGGAGGCGATGACGTCACCGTGGGCGTTGCGGAGTGGGGCGGCGATCGCGGTGAGCCCCTCCTCGAGCTCGTCGACGGCGACGGCGTAGCCCTGCTCGCGCACGACGTCCAGCTCTCGTCGCAGTGCCGAGCGCTTGGTGACGGTGAGCTTCGTGAAGGCCGGCAGCTCGTGGAGTACCTGGTCGAGCTGGTCGTCCGGAACTCCGGAGAGCAGCACCTTGCCGTTGCTCGTCGCGTGCAGGGGGATGTGCTGCCCGACCCAGTTGTGGGTCTGGATCGCCGACGAGCCGGCCACCTGGTCGAGGTAGAGGGCCGAGGACTCCGACAGGACGGCGACGTTGACGGTCTCGCCGGTGTCGGCGGCCAGTCCTTTGCAGATCGGCCTGGCCTCCTGGACGACGTCGAGCCGGGCGGTGGTGGCGCCGGCGAGCCGGAGCAGCCCGATGCCGAGGCGGTACTTGCCGCGGTCGCCGGCCTGCTCGACGAGGCGATGGTTTTCCAACGTGCTGATGAGGCGGAAGGCCGTGCTCTTGTGGACGCCGAACTCGGCCGCCACCTCGGTGACCCCGAGCTCGCCGCGTCGCGCCAGGACCTCGAGGATGGTGAGCGCACGGTCGACCGACTGGACGCCGCCGAACCCCTCGTTCGGCGCTGGAGCAGCGTTGCTCATCGCGCAACACTAGCGCAAAGTTGTTGCGCATCGCAGAATGCGTTTCAGAAGACGCAACGGATGGAGGTGGCCGGATGGTGGAACCGTCGGGTGACTTCGTGCTCACCCTCTCGTGCCCGGACCGGCCCGGCATCGTCCATGACGTGTCCGGCTTCCTCGCCAAGCGTGGCGGCAACATCTTGGAGAGCCAGCAGTTCGGTGACCAGCTGACCGGTCGCTTCTTCATGCGCATCGACTTCGAGATCCCCGGGCCGGCCTTCGCCGACGAGCTCAGGGTCGAGTTCGCGCCGGTGGCCGAGCGCTACACCATGGACTACGAGCTGTGGGGAGCGAAGGCGCCGTACCGGACGCTCATCATGGTCTCCAAGCAGCTGCACTGCCTCAACGACCTGCTCTTCCGGTGGTCGACCGGCACCCTGCAGATCGAGATCCCGGCGGTGGTGTCCAACCACCGTGACGCCGAGCGGCTCTGTGCCGCCTATGGGCTGGACTTCCACCACGTCCCCGTCACGCCGGCGACCAAGGGCGAGGCCGAGCGGCAGCTCCTGTCGCTCGTGGAGGAGCACGAGGTGCACCTCACCGTCCTGGCCCGCTACATGCAGGTGCTCTCCGACGACCTGTGCCGCCGGCTGGCCGGCAAGGTGATCAACATCCACCACTCGTTCCTGCCGAGCTTCAAGGGCGCCAAGCCCTACCACCAGGCGTACGAGCGCGGCGTGAAGCTGGTCGGCGCGACCGCCCACTACGTGACCGCCGACCTCGACGAGGGCCCGATCATCGAGCAGGACATCGTCCGCGTCGACCACGGCTACAAGCAGGACCAGCTCGTGGCCGCCGGCCGCGACGTCGAGGCCCAGGTGCTGTCCCGTGCCGTCCACTGGCACTCGGAGTCCCGGGTGCTGCTCAACGGGCACCGAACCGTGGTGTTCAAGTAGGAGCGCTCAGTCACCCAGTTCCGCGCGACGTCGGACGACGTACTCCTCGAGCTCCTGGCGGATGGCGTCGTCGAGCGGCGGAGGCTCGTAGGCCTCGAGGGTGTCCTGGTAGATCTTCTCCGCGCGGTGGGCGGTGTCGATGCCACCGCCGCGCATCCACCGCTCGTAGTTCTCCGACGACGACAGCAGCGGACGGTAGAAGCAGGTGCGGAAGCGCTCCATCGTGTGCATCGCACCGAGGAAGTGACCGCCGTGCCCGACCTCCTCGTGGGCGCCGAACGCCATCGACGCCTCGTCGATCTCCAGCGGGGTGAACTCGGCCTGCATCATCTGCAGGATCTCGACGTCGACGATGAACTTCTCGTAGCCGGCCACCAGGCCGCCTTCGAGCCAGCCGGCCGAGTGCATCACCCAGTTGGCGCCGGCCAGGAAGGTCGGCAGCATCGTCATCAGTGCCTCGTACCCGGCCTGGGCGTCGGGCACCTGGGACGAGGTGAGGCCGCCGCCGGTGCGGAACGGGAGCCCGAAGCGGCGGGCGATCTGGCCGGTGCAGAGCAGGCCGATGCCCGACTCCGGGGTGCCGAACGTGGGGGAGCCGGACTGCATGTCGATGTTGGACAGGAACGAGCCGAAGATGACCGGGGTGCCGGGCCGGATCAGCTGGGACAGCGCGATGCCCGACAGTGCCTCGGTGATCTGCTGCACGAGCGCGGACGGGATGGTGACCGGTGACATCGCCCCCATGAGGATGAACGGCGTGAGCACCACCGGCTGCCCGGCCGCGGAGTACTCGAACTGCGCCTCGAGCATCCGGTCGTCCCACTTCAGGGGCGAGTTGCAGTTGATCAGTGAGATCGATGCCGGCGTCCGCTCGATCTCGTCCCGGCCGCCGAAGAGGATCGACCCCATCGCGATGGTGTCGGCGGCGTTGACGCCGGAGACCACGTTGCCCATGTAGATCTTGTCGGTCAGGGTCTGCAGCGCGTACGTCATGTCGAGGTGGCGGCTGTCGAGCGGGGTGTCGTTGGGCTCGCAGATGACGCCGCCGGCGGAGTCGAGGACCGGGAAGCTCTGCGCGAGTCGGGTGAAGTTGCGGAAGTCGTCCATGGTGGCGTCGCGACGCACGTCGCCCTGCCGCACGAACGGCGGTCCGTACACCGCCCCGAACGCCATCGAGTCGCCGCCGATGTGGACGTTGTTCGCGGGGTTGCGGGCCTGGACGTCGAACTCCTTCGGGGCCTTGGCGACCTGCTCGAGCACGAAGTCGGGGTCGAGGAAGACGGTGTCGCCCTCGACCTTCTGCCCGGCCTTGCGGAACAGCTCCAGCGCCCGCTCGTCCAGGAACTGGACGCCGATCTCGGTCATCAGCTTCCGCCAGCCCGTGTCGAGCGTGGCCATGGCGTCCTCGGAGAGGATCTCGTAGCGGGGCATCCGGTTGGTGAACATCGGTCCTCCTGCTTGACCTTCGGCCCTTTCGGCCTCACGATATGGGAATACAGTTCCACATCATGGAACTGCGCACCAGCCCCACGGAGGACGTCGTGCCCACCACGAGCACCGGGACGCAGGCGATCGACCGCGCCATGTCCCTGGTTGCTGCCGTCATCAAGGCCGATGAGCCGCTGACCTTCCCCGAGCTGCACGACGAGAGCGGCTTGGCGAAGTCGACCGCGTCCCGGTTGCTGGCCGCGCTCGAACGCACCGAGCTGCTGGAGCGCAACGGCGACGGCGGGTACGTGGCCGGACCGCTGTTCTGGCTCTACGCCACCCGTCACGACCCGTGGGAGGAGCTCGTCCGCATCGCGCAGCCGACGATGGAGCTGATCGGCGAGGACACCCGCGAGACCGTCAACCTGTCCGTGACTCGCGGCGACCGAGTCGTCCAGGTGGCCCAGGTCGACTCCACGTACATGCTCGGCACGAAGGACTGGACCCAGGCCGACGTGCCGGTGCATGCGTCGGCGCTCGGCAAGGTGCTGCTCGCCCACGGCGCGATCGAGCTCGGTGGCGGCCGGCTGGAGCCGATCACGCCGCACACGATCACCGACCGGACGCTGCTGCGGCGAGAGCTCGACGCGGTGGTGCGCGACGGCTGGGCCAGCACGGTCGATGAGCTGGAGATCGGGCTCACCGGCGTGGCCGTGCCGGTCCACGGGGGTGACGGCCAGGTGATCGCCGCGCTCGGCGTCTCGGGCCCGAACCCACGGCTGGAGAACCGCGTCGGCGAGGTCGGACGACAACTGGACGAGCGGGCGAAGCAGCTCTCCGCGCTGCTGCGCCGCGGAACACATCGGAGAGGTGCGGCATGACGCCTGAGGAGATCCTGCAGGGACTGTACGACGAGACCCTGGTCGGCAACGCGCCTCGCGTGCTCGAGCTGACCGACGAGGGGCTGAGGTTGCAGATGGAACCCCAGACCCTGCTCTTCGACGCGCTGATCCCGTCGCTGGAGGAGGTGGGCGCTCGGTTCGAGCGGGGCGACTTCTTCGTCCCGGAGATGCTGATCGCCGGCCGCGCCATGGCCGGCGCGATGGAGGTGCTGCGGCCACTGCTGGCCGAGACCGGCGTCCAGACGATCGGCAAGTTCCTGATGGGCACCGTCAAGGGAGACGTGCACGACATCGGCAAGAACCTCGTCAACATCATGCTCGAGGGCGCCGGCTTCGAGGTGATCGACCTCGGCGTGCAAGTGGCGCCGGAGAAGTTCGTCGACGCGATCGGGGAGCACGAGCCGGACATCGTCGGGTTCTCGGCGTTCCTCACCACGACGATGCCGATGTTCAAGGCCAACATCAACGCCCTGGAGAAGGCGGGCATCCGCCACGACGTCATCGTCATGGTGGGTGGGGCACCCGTCACGCAGGAGTACGCCGACGCGGTCGGCGCCGACGGGTATGCCGCCGATGCCTCGGCCACGGTCAAGCGGGCCAAGGCGCTGCTCCACGAGAAGCGCTCGAAGGTGCCGGCATGAGCGCCGCGCATCTGGAGACGGTGCTGCGCGGCTCCGGCGCCGAAGTCGTCATCGGCCACGACCGCCCGTTCTGCCTCATCGGCGAGCGCATCAACCCGACCGGCCGCCGCATCTTCCAGGAGCAGCTGCGCGCCGGCGACCTGTCTGCCATCGAGCGCGACGTGAAGGCGCAGGTGGACGGCGGCGCCGACGTGCTCGACGTCAACATGGGTGTGCCGCTCACCGACGAGGCCGACCTGCTGGCCCGAGCGATCACCATGGTCCAGGAGCTCACCGACAAGCCGATCTGCATCGACTCCTCGGTCGTCGAGGCGCTCGAGGCCGGCCTCGCCGCGTACCAGGGCAGGGCCCTGGTGAACTCGATCACCGCCGAGGACGAGCGCATGGAACAGATCCTTCCGCTGGTCAAGAAGTACGACGCAGCGGTGATCGCGCTGCCCAACGACTCCGACGAGATCCCGATGGAGTCGGAGAAGCGGCTGGTGCTGACCCGCAAGATCTTCCAGGTGGCCACCACCGAGTACGGCATCGCGGCCGCCGACATCCTCATCGACCCGTTGGCGATGCCGATCGGCGCCGACCAGTCGGTGGCCAACACGTTCTTCGCCACCGTGAGCGCGATCCGCGAGGAGTTCGGCGCGAACATGACGTGCGGCGCCTCCAACACGTCGTTCGGGATGCCGGGACGTCATCAGATCGGCGCGGCGTTCCTGCCGATGGCCATGGCCGCCGGCCTCACCAGCGCGATCATGGACACCCGCACGCCGGAGATCGTCGAGGCGGTCAAGGCGGCCGACCTCCTGCTGGGCCACGACGAGTGGGGCGGCAACTGGATCGCCGCCCACCGCGCCCGGCAGGCACGCGAGGCGTCCGAAGCGAGCGCATGACGTGACGAGGGACGCGGACTTCGAGCTCGCGGAGGACCTCGCACCCGATCTGGCGAGGGAGGGGCTCCGCGAGCCGCACGAGGCCGATCAGGCCGCCCACGACGGCACCGGCCGGGTCCAGCTCACCTTCTCCGTCCAAGCGGTCGGCGACGCTCCGCCGACGCAGCGCGACGTCCGGGTGCCGCCGGGCGTCACGGTCTTCGACGCGGCGTCGTGGAACGGCATCGCGATCGACTCCACCTGCGGAGGCCACGGCACCTGCCACAAGTGCAAGGTGAAGATCGAGGGCGACGCGCTGCCGATCACCCGGCACGACGTGAAGACCTTCGGCAGCGACCAGATCGCGGCCGGCTGGCGGCTCGGCTGCCTGGTGAAGGCGACTCGTGACCTCAGGGTCGACGTCCCGCCGTTGACGACGCGGCCCAAGGCGGCCACCGTCGGTGTCGGCCGGCAGGTGATCCTGCGGCCGGCGCTGCAGAAGCGCTACGTCGAGCTCGACGAGCCGATGCTCACCGACCAGCGCACCGATCTGGATCGCCTCACCGACGCGATCGACGACCTGGAGTTCACCACCGATCTGCACGCCCTGCGCCGGCTGCCCACGGTGCTGCGAGACGGTGACTTCAAGGTCACCGCGGTGATCGTCGACGAGGTGCTCGTCGACGTCGAGCCGGGGGACACGACCGGCACCCGGTACGCCATCGCGTTCGACCTCGGCACCACCACCGTCGTGGCCACGCTCCTCGACGTCGGAACCGGCACGCCCGTCGCGGTCGCCTCGATGCTGAACAAGCAGCAGCCGTTCGGCGGCGACGTGATCACCCGCATCAGCGCCACGATGATGGAGCCGGAGACCCTCGGACGGTTGCAGGCTGCGGCCGGCGAGACCCTGCAGGAGCTCGCCGCCCAGGTCTGTCGCGAGGGCGACGTCGACCCGAACCTCGTGTACGAAGTGGCGCTCGCCGGCAACGCCACGATGACCGCGCTCGTCCTCGGCATCGATCCCGAGCCGCTCGGCGTCGCGCCGTTCGTGATGTCGGCCGCCCAGCCGCCGTCGGTGCTGGCCGCCGACCTCGGCCTGGCCCTGCACCCTCGGGCCCGGGCCGTGCTGTTCCCGGCGCTCGGTGCCTATGTGGGCGGCGACATCGTGGCCGGCATGCTCGCGACCGGGATGGACCGGGACCAGCGCACGCGCCTGTTCATCGACGTCGGCACCAACTGCGAGATCGTGCTCAGCGACGGCGACACGATCCTCGCCACGGCAGCACCGGCCGGCCCGGCGTTCGAGGGCGGCGCCATCCGCTGCGGCATGCGGGCCGCCGACGGCGCGATCGAGGTGATCACGCTCGACCCGGACGCCGACGACCCCGTCCGCCTGGGCGTCATCGGCAGTGACATTGATGGGGTCGAGCCGATGGGTATCTGCGGGTCCGGCCTGGTCGACGCGGTGGCCGAGCTGGTCAAGGTCGAGCTGCTCGACGCGTTCGGGCCGGTTCGTGCCCGAGGAGGACGCGGCCGCGTCCGTCCCGGCTCTCGCCGATCGCCTGACGAAGGTGGGTGAGGAGCGGGTGTTCGTGCTGCACCGCCCGACGCCAGACGCCGACCCGTCCGAGTGCGTCTACCTGTCCCAGCGTGACGTCCGCGAGCTTCAGTTCGCGAAGGCGGCGATCTCCACCGGCTGGTCCCTGCTGCTCCAGGACCTGGGCCTGGAGCACCGCGACGTGCAGCAGGTGCTGCTCGCGGGATCGTTCGGCAGCTACCTGTCACCGGCGTCGGCGGTGCGGATCGGGCTGGTGCCGCAGCTGCCGGTGCTGCGGATCGTCGCCGCCGGGAACGTGGCCGGTGAAGGTGCGAAAATGGCTCTGCTGTCGCTGCGGGAGCGTCAGGGCGCCGGCGTCCTGCTGGAGGAGGTGCGCTATGTCGAGCTCTCCGACCGCCCAGACTTCCAGGACGCCTTCGTCGAGCAGCTGGGCTTCTGATCGGGTCGCGCTGATCGCGTGCGGAGCCATCGCCCAGCCGTCGGCGCAGATCAGCGAGCGTCATGGCTGGCCCGTGGACGTGCACCCGCTGCCACCCCTGCTGCACAACCAGCCGCAGCGGATCGCCGGCGAGGTGCGGGCGCTGGCCGAGCGGCTCCTGGACGACTACGGCCGGGTGGCGGTCGGATACGCCGACTGCGGGACGTACGGCGCGCTCGATGCCCTCTGCGCCGACCTCGGCCTGGAACGACTTCCCGGCCTGCACTGCTACGACGTGTTCGCCGGACCGTCCCGCATCGAGTCATTCTTCGAGGAGCAGCCCGGCACGTACCTGCTCACCGACTTCCTGGTGCGATCGTTCACGCGCACGGTGGAGCAGGAGCTGGGCCTCGATCGCTGGCCGATGCTGCGTGAGGACTACTTCGGCTCGTACACCCGAGTCGTCTGGCTGGCCCAGGAACCGGACGAGGAGCTGCACGCCCTCGCTCAGGAGGCCGCCGACCGCCTCGGCCTGCCGTTGACCGTCGTCGAGACCGGCGGCGGCGGGTTGGAGCGGGCGCTGGCCGGGTTGGTTGGTCGATGGCCAGATCCCGACCCAGTCAGCGGCTGAGGCGGTCGATCATCGCGATGCGCCACGCCTCGGTCTCGGCGATCTGGTTGAACGTGAAGACGTGGAGCCCCTCGACGAGCGCACTCGGCTTGGTGATCGCGGGCGCGGTCTGCTCGAGGAACCGCTCGCCGGTGAAGCCGCCGGGCGCGGCAAGTCGTGCGAACATCCCCTTGTTCTTGGCCAGGAACCGGGTGGATTCGCCGACGCCGATCTTGGTCGCCATGCCCAGCAGCTTGGTGCGGTCGACCGGGCCGGGGAGGCCGACCAGCAGGGGCAGGGTCATGCCGCGAGCGCGCATGCGCGTCAACCAGGTCGAGAACACGTCCGGATCGAAGGTGAGGTTGCTGACGATGTGGGTGGCGTGCCGGCGCTTGTCCCACATCGACTGGATGGTGAGGTCGTCGTGGATGCTCGGGTGGGATTCTGGGTAGCCGGTGATGCCGACGTGCGGGAACGGCGAGCCGAGGTCGCGCAGATCCTCCAGCAGCGCCAAGGCATCGGGGTAGGTGCCGACGGCGTCGGCATCCCCACCTGGAACGAAGATGCGCGTGATGCCGGCGGACGTGAGCCGCGCGCACAGCTCGGCCAGCTCCGGACGCCCGCTCACCATCCGCGCCGCGACGTGCGGCACGGTGGCGTACCCGGCGCGTGCGAGACGTTCGGCGAGGTCGAAGGTGGCGTCGAGGCCCTTGGACGGGGATGCGGTGACGGTGACGGGGATGTCGACCGGCACGTGCGCGAGCACCTTCTCCTCGGCGGCCGGCGTGGGCAGCACCTCGTACCGGGCGTGCTGGAGCAAGCCGACCAGTGAGTGCTTGGTATCCGCCTTGTTGCGCATGATGCAACTCGTTTCGTGATGCGCACCGACAAGGTCGAGCGTAGACCCCGAGAGGCCCACAGAGAAGATGTGCGGAGCAGGACGTGCCGGTGCGTCAGGTCATCACAGGCCGCGCAGCATCCCACCGTCGACCGGGAGCATGACCCCGGTGATGAATCCCGCGGCGGGGGAGAGGAGGAACGCTGCCGCGCGTCCGAGCTCCGCCGGCTCGCCGTAGCGGCCCAGCGGGACGCTCGCGATCTTCCGCTCCCGCGCGGCGGCGGGGTCGCCGGAGCTGGCGTCGAGCTCTCGGGCCCGTGCGGTGTCGAACGGCCCCGGCAACAGGCCGTTGACGCGGATGCCGCGCGGCCCGAGCTCGCCGGCCAGGCTCTTGGCCGCCATCGCGAGGCCCGGCCGCAAGCCGTTGGAGATGCCGAGGTTGGGCAGTGGTTCCTTCACGGACGTCGACAGGACGAACGCGATCGAACCGCCATGGGTGAGGGCGTCGGCGAGGGCCATGGCCAGCCGCAGCGAGCCCATGAACACCGAGTCGAAGGCGGCGCGCCAGTCCTCCTCGCCGCTGGCGAGGATCGGGCCGACCGCCGGCCCGCCGACGCTGATGAGCGCGCCGTCGAGCCGACCGAACCGATCCCGGGCGGCCGCGACGAGACGATCCGGGGTGTCGGGATCGGCGTTGTCGGCCGCGACGCCGATCGCCGACTCGCCGAGTGCGGCCACGGCCGCGTCGACGGACTCCTCGGACCGGGAGGACACCACGACGTGAGCGCCCTCGGCGACCAGCACCTCGGCGGTCGCGCGGCCGAGCCCTCGGGTGCCCCCGGTGACGATGTACGTGTGGTCGGCGAGCCCGAGGTCCATGCCGTCAGCCT
The DNA here is from genome assembly GCA_963695295.1 of uncultured Actinomycetota bacterium. Classification (GTDB taxonomy): domain Bacteria; phylum Actinomycetota; class Actinomycetes; order Propionibacteriales; family Nocardioidaceae; genus Aeromicrobium. The sequence goes on from OY968771.1 coordinate 1,743,611, forward strand.
ACGGCCGCGCGGCGACCGGCTCCTGCGTGGCCAACGTGCCGGCCAGCGCATCGAGGGCGCCCGGGACCAGCCGGTACCACGCCCAGGTTCCGCGGCGCTCGCGCTCGAGCAGACCGGCTTCGACGAGGATCTTGAGGTGGTGGCTGACCGTGCCCTGCGAGAGACCCAGTGAAGCGGTCATGTCGCAGACGCAGGCCTCGGCTCCATCGGCGGAGGACACCTGGTGGATCAGCTGCACGCGGGCCGGGTCGGCGAGCGCCTTGAATCCGGCAGCCACGCGCGCCGCCTCGTCGCGCCGGAGTGGGGGCGCGCTCGTCGAGCAGCAGATGGGGGTGAGCAGCTCCAGCTCCATCGTGCCTCCTTGTATTGACAACTATCAATGTATACGATCCTTCTTGTATCGACCAACATCAATCCAAGGAGGCGACATCATGGACGAGTGCGACGAGACCTGCTGCCCGTGCTGAGGCACCAGAACGCGAAGGCGGTGCTCACCGAGATGGTGGGCACCGCCACTCTGGTCATGGCGATCGTCGGCTCCGGCATCGCCGCGGTCGACCTCACCGACGACGCCGGACTCCAGTTGGTGTTCAACGCCATCTCCACCGTGGCCGCGCTGGGCGTGCTCGTCGCGGTCGCGCTGCCGATCAGCGGTGCGTCCTTCAACCCCGCGGTGACGATGGTCGACGTGATCCGCCGCACGGTCTCGCCGCGCCGCGGCGCCGCGTACGTCGCCGCCCAGATCTCCGGTGCGGTCCTGGGCACCGTCGTCGCGCACCTGATGTTCGAGCGCGCGGTCGTGTCGTGGTCCGGCGCCGACCGCGGCGGATGGGGCCGACTGATCGGCGAGGTCGTGGCGACCGCCGGCCTCGTGGCCGCCATCGCCCTGGTCGATCGGTCCGCCCTGCCATTGGTCGTCCCCGCGTGGATCCTCGCGGCGTACCTGTTCACCTCGTCGACCTCGTTCGCCAACCCGGCCGTGACGGTCGGGCGCGTCTTCACCGACACCTTCGCCGGCATCGCCGCGGTCGACCTGCCTTGGTTCGTCTCTGCACAGCTGGTCGGCGGCTTGGTCGGGCTCGGCCTCGTACTGTTGGTCTCGACCCAGGAGAAGTCATGACCGGCCGTCCCACCGTGCTGTTCGTCTGCGTCCACAACGCGGGCCGCTCGCAGATGGCTGCCGGGTTCCTCGCCGCGCTCACCGACGGCGCGGTCGACGTCCGCTCGGCCGGTTCCGTGCCCGGCGACCAGGTCAACCCGGTCGCCATCGAGGCGATGGCCGAGGTCGGCATCGACATCGCCGGGGAGCAGCCGAAGCGCCTGACCGACGATTCCGTCCAGGCCGCCGATGTCGTCATCACGATGGGGTGCGGCGACGCGTGCCCGTTCTACCCGGGCAAGCGCTACGAGGACTGGGTGCTCGACGACCCGGCCGGCCGTCCGCTCGAGGAGGTCCGGCCCATCCGCGACGAGATCCGCGAACGGGTGGGAGAGCTGGTGGCATCGCTCCCCCTCGACGGTTGAGACGCCGTCAATAGACCTCGAGCCCGTGCAGGTACTGGTGCACCTGCTGGATGGCGACCGAGCCCTCGCCGGCGGCGGAGGCCACGCGCTTGATCGAGCCTGATCGCACGTCGCCGACGGCGAAGACGCCCGGCATCGATGACTCGAACGGGTACGGCGGGCGATCGAGGCTCCAGTCCGGGTCCTCGAGCCCGGCGAGGACGAAGCCGTAGTCATCGCGCGCGACGTCGTCGGGGAGCCAGTCGGTGTGCGGCCGCGCGCCGATGAGCACGAACACGGCATCGGCGGGCACCGTCTCGGTCTCGTCGGTCGCCGCGTCCCGCAGGGTCAGGGTCTCGAGCCGGTCGTCGCCGGTTCCGTCGACGATCTCGGTCTGGTAGCGGACGGAGATGTTCAGCTGTCCGTCGATCTCGTCGATCAGGTACTGCGACATCGTCGTGGCCAAGGTGGATCGGCGCACCAGGATCGTGACCCGCCGGGCGTGCTTGGCCAGGTGCACGGCAGCCTGACCCGCGGAGTTGCCGCCGCCCACCACGAAGACGGAGCGGCCGGTGAAGCGCTCGGCCTCCGACGGTGACGATCCGTAGAAAACCCCCGCACCGGTCAGGTCCTCCAGCTCGGGGATCTCCAGCCTTCGGTAGGAGACGCCGGTGGCGAGGACGATCGCCCGCACCGAGATCTCCGAGCAGCTCGTCGACTGCAGGTAGAAACGGTCGGCATCGGACCGGATGCCGAGCGCCTCGCACATCTGCACGAACGTGGCCCCGAAGACCCACGCCTGCTGATACGCACGCTGGGCGAGGTCGGCGCCGGTGATACCGCGCTGGAAGCCGAGATAGTTCCGGATACGCGAGCTGGAACCGGCTTGGCCGCCGATCGCCTCCCGCTCGATCACGACGGTGCGCAGGCCCTCCGACGACGCGTACACCGCGGCAGCCAGGCCGGACGGGCCGGCACCGACGACAGCCACGTCGAAGTCCCTCGACCCTTGCAGACCGGTGCTGGCGCCATAGGCGTTGGCGATCTCGATGTCCGACGGGCCGACCAGGACCAGACCGTTGCGCTGGACGACGACGGGCTTCGTGGCGTCCAGTTGCCGAGCCTCCGTCAGCACCTCGACACCGGCCGGCGAGGTGCGCGCGTGGAACACGAACGGCACCCGGTTGCGGGTGAGCAGACTGCGCAGCTCGGCGGCTCGAACATCGCCCTCGTCGGCGACGATGGTGAGCTCCCGCGAGAGGGACGCGTCCGATCCCACCCACTCGTTCAGGAAGTCGGTGATCGTCAGGTGGAACAGCTCGTCCCCGGACCGCCAGGGCTTCAGCGCGTAGTAGTCGATCTGACCCAGGCCGATGCCCTGCCGCAGCGGGCGTGCGGTCGCGTCGACGGCCCACTCCCCCCAGGAGATGAGCAGCAGCCGCCGCGCATGCGGGAACAGCTCCCGGGTGTCGGCCAGGAGCTCGCAGCCGGTCCCGTCCGGCAGCCACTGGTCGGTCAGCACGAGGGCGAGGCGACCGCCGGATTCGCGAAGGCGCGCCACGATGTCCAGGGCGGTACCGACGGCGCGAGCGGTCTCGATGCGGTAGCTACGTCCGTAGCGGTCTTCGAGCTCGCGCCCGATCAGGTCGATCACGTCCGGGTCGTCGTCGACCGCGAGGATCACGGGCGGTCCATCGGTGTCAGTCCGGGCTGGTGTGTCGGACGGTGAGTCGGTCACGCCTCATTCTCGCCCGTGACCGCGATGGCGGGGAAGAATCAGGCCCATTCCGTGGTTCAATCACCTACATGGGCAGTGCTTCGCCGAGCCTTGCCTCCGCCCGCGACGCCGTGTCGCGTTGGGCGTGGAGGGAAGCCTTCGACCTCTTCGCGGCCGCTGACGCCACCGAGCCGCTGGATCCGGACGACCTCGAACGGATGGCCGAGTGTGCGTGGTGGATCGGGAAGATGCGTCACTGCATTGCCCTGCGGGAACGGGCCCACGCCGGCCATCTGAAGGACGGTTCCACGAGTAGCGCCGCGCGAGTCGCGTGCAAGTTGGCCAATCACCACTCCGACCTGAGGGAGTACTCCACTTCCGCTGCCTGGATCCAGAAGGCCGAACGGCTGCTCGAGAACGAGCCGGAAAGCACCGAGCACGGTTGGTTGAAGTTGAGCCAGGCCTTCTTTGGACCTCCCGCGAACGACTGGGGCAGGGTCGTGCGGGGGGCCGCGGAGGCCGCACAGATCGGCGCCCGCTACCAGGACAAGAACCTCTTCGCGCTCGCCCACGCGATTCAGGGCCTGGCCATGACCTTCGATGGCGACGTCGAGCCGGGGGTGGGGTTGATCGAGGAAGCCACGGTCGGCGCGGTCAACGGCGAGCTCCGGCCGTACGAAACTGGGGCCATCTACTGCATGATGATCACGACCCACGCGCACACCGCCGACTGGCAGAAGGCCGGTCACTGGACCGAGGCCGCGAAGAACTGGTGTGACCGCCAGGCCATCAACGGCTTCCCCGGCATCTGCCGGGTCCACCGTGCCGAGGTCATGCGGTTGCGAGGCGACCTCTCGGTGGCCGAGGAAGAGGCCCGGACGGCCAGCGTCGAGCTGGCCTCGTTCAACGTGACGTTCACGGCGCTGGCCTTCAAGGAGCTTGGCGAAGTGCGCTTGAAGATGGGCGACCTCGACACTGCGGAGGATGCCTTCCGGCAGGCCCAGGAGCTGGGGGTGACACCGCAACCCGGACTCACCGAGGCTTTGGTTCAGCGCGGCAAGACCCAAGCGGCCGGGGCGTCGATCCGGCGCGCCCTCGCCGACCGGAGCCTCATCCCCCTCGATCGGGCCAAGCTGCTGCCCACGCAGATCGAGGTCGCGCTGCTCCTCGGCGACGTCGAGAACGCGCGGTCGGCCGCGGCGGAGCTCGGCGAGATCGCGACCGCGAACGGGCGCCCGGCGCTCCGGGCGGCGGCGGCCTCGGCTGCGGCCGCGGTCGGCTTGGCCGAGGGCGAGGTCGAACGGGCCACCCGGGACGCCGAGCAGGCCCGCGAGCTCTACCGCGAGGTCGACCTGCCGTTCGAGGAGGCCCGCGTCACCCTTCTGCTGGGCGAGATCCTGCAGGCGGCAGGCGACGTCGAACGAGCCACGGCCGAGATCGACGCCGCGCTCGCGACGTTCGACGCCGTCGGTGCGGTTCCCGACGCGATCCGAGCCCGAGAGCTGCTCGCCGCGCCGGTCAGCTGACCCGGTGAGTTGGCGCCGCCTCGCTGGAGAGGCGTGCCCCGGACTCGGTGTCGAACACGTGCACGTGACGCGGGTCGGCCCGCACCGCGATCAGCTGGCCCGGGTTGATCGCGCCGCCTGACTCGGCGCGGATCGTCACGGTGCTCGGCGTGCCGGCGACGTCGCAGGTGCCGTGCGCAAAGGCGTCGGAGCCGAGCTCCTCCACGACCGTGACCCGCATCGGCAGTCCGTCGCCACTGGGGTCGACCCGCCAGTGCTCGGGCCGCACGCCGATCGTGATCGGTCCGGTGGCCTGAGTCGCCGCCGCACGCTCGATGGGCAGCAGGTGGTCGCCCACCTTGGCATGTCCGTCGATGGCCGTGGCGGTCATCAGGTTCATGGCGGGTGAACCGATGAAGCCGGCGACGAACAGGTTGGCGGGACGGTCGTAGAGCGTCAGCGGGGCGCCGACCTGCTGGAGCTCGCCCTGGTCCAGGACGGCGACCCGATCGCCCATCGTCATCGCCTCCACCTGGTCGTGGGTGACGTAGATCGTGGTGATGCCGAGTCGCCGCTGCAGCTCGGCGATCTGCGTTCGCGTGGAGACGCGCAGGGTGGCGTCCAGGTTGGACAGCGGCTCGTCCATGCAGAACACCTGCGGTTCCCGGACGATCGCGCGACCCATGGCTACCCGCTGGCGTTGGCCACCGGACAGGGCCTGCGGCCTGCGCTCGAGGAAGTCCTGCAGGCCGAGGAGCTCGGCCACGTGGGTGACCCGAGTCGCCCGCTCCTGCTTCTCGACGCCGGCGATCTTGAGGGCGAAGCCCAGGTTCTCCGCGACCGACAGGTGCGGGTAGAGCGCGTAGTTCTGCAAGACCATCGCGACATCGCGGTCCTGGGGCGCGAGGTGGGTGACGTCCTGGTCGCCGATGTACACCGCCCCGCTGGTCACCTCTTCCAGGCCGGCCAGCATGCGCAACGTCGTCGACTTTCCACAGCCGGACGGACCGACGAGCACCATGAACTCGCCGTCAGCGACCGCCAGGTCGAGGTGGGCGACTGCCGCGCGTGGCTGGCCCGGATGGAGCCGCTGTGCGCTCTCGAACCGGACACTGGCCATGGCCTGACCCTACGGCTCCGGTGGCTGTTGGCTGGTGAATCAGTGCTGCGTGCAGGTCTGGTGATAGTCCCGATCGGGAAAGGCGTCGCGCCACTCGGCACGGGTGAAGTTGCGACCGGCGACGGCGCAGGCGTGGGCTTCCCATGCAGCCGGGTCGGTCTCGAGGCTGAGGACGGATCCGTCCTCGTACGCCAGGACCAGCGTGTGTCCATCGTCGAGGTAGGTCGCCGTGGATCGGAGATTTGGTTCGCCCGGCTGGACGCGCGCAAACGGTACGACCTCAGCCGGATCGGACAGGCTGACCCGCCCGTCGAAGCCGACGCTGACCAGCGTCTGGCTGTCTGGGGCGAAGGTCACCCAGTTGACCGGGCCGTCGTGGATCGGGTCGCTCGTCCGGGCGACTTCCTTCCCCGTGGTGACGTCGATCACTCCGACTCGACCGTCGAATCCGCCGTACGCGTAGAGCCGGCCGTCGGCACTGAAGTTCGACCGAAGCCCCCAGCTGTCAATCTGCGGCTTGCGAAGGATGCGACCGCCATCGAGATCCGCGAAGACAACATCCGTGCCCGAACCGACGTCGATGTTGTCGCTGGTGACGGCGACCACCCCGTCGTGCGTCGCTCGGACGCCGGCCGGTTCGATCTCGACGTAGATGGTTCTCCCGGTCGGCTCGAGGGTGCGGGCGTCCAGTTCGCGGACCACCCCGTTCTGTTCGGCGACGATGACACGCGAACCATCTGGCGTGTACGCGATCGCGCCGAAGTTCTCAATGCCACGAGCGGGCGCCGTGGCGACGAGCTTGCCGGTCTTCACGTCCCACAGCCGGACCGCACCATCGATGGCGACCGTGGCCACCTGGCGCCCGTCGGGCCGATAGGCGGCCCACGCAAGGTCTTCCCCCTCGACTTCCCCGTCGATGGGAATTCTTGTCGCGTCTTTGGCGCCGACGTCGAGGAGCATGGCCTTGCCTTGGAAGAAGACGCTGGTGGCGCTGGGACTCAGGAGCGGAACGCCCTCGTCGGGCGGCTGGGTCCGATCAGGCGCAACGAGCTGTCGGGCGAGACCCCGCGTTCGGTCCAGGTCCCACACGATCGTGGTCCCGTCAGCCCCAGCGGTGTAGAGCTGCAGCTTCTCGTCCTGGCCGAATTCGACGGCGTGCACGCTTCCGACGTGGGCGTGAAGGTGCTGGACGGCCTCACCCGTGGCGGTATCCCAGACGATGGCGGTCTGGTCGTTGCTGACGGTCGCGACGAGGCTGCCGTCCTGGCTGAACGCCGCCCCGGTCACCGCCGACTCATGGTCGCTCAGCCGTGCCGTCGTGGTCCCGGTCTTGGTGTCGATCAGACGCATCGTCGGGCCGCCGGTCCCGACGGCCATCGTCTCTCCGTCCGGGCTGAGGTCGAGTGCCCCGGCGCCGCCGAACGATTCGACGCTTTTGCCGGTGGCGAGGTTGAACACCTCGGTCGGCCCGGCGCCGCCGGCGTACAGCCGGCGACCGTCCGGCGAGAACGCGACCCAGCCCTGCACGTTTCGCTCGGGAGTGGGCTCGAAGAATTCGCCGGCATCGGACAGCTTCAGGCGCATCATCGGCTTGTCGGGGCGATCGACCTTCCAGACCGCGACGTTGTCGTCGTACGGCAGAGACCCGATGGCCGCGATGAGATCGCCCCGAGGGGAGTAGGCGACGTCTGACGCCGGGTTGTCGCCCAGCCCTCGATAGGTGACGCCGTTCGATTTCAGCGTCTGTGCATCGTACGAAGTGATGCCGCGCCGGCGACAGTCCCCGATCCAGCACTCGGTGTTGAACGACGACACCGCGACCTCTGTGCCGTCCGGACTGAACGTGGCCGCCCGGTAGGTGGTTCCTTCACCACCGAGGGTGGCGACGGGAGCCCGGTCGGCGAGGTCGTACAGGGTGACATCCTCGAGGTTGTCCACCACGACTGACTGTTTGCCGTCGGGAGACAGGTCCAGGTCCATCAGTCTCGTCCCCTCGCCGCGGATGACGGCGGCGACCGACGGACTTCGCTGGATGGTGTTGAGCAGGTTGCCGCGTGTCTCCGGACTGTCCCAGAGGTGAACGCCCTCGACGGCGAGACGCAGGGCTCGGTCGTACGACGGCTCGATGAGCGCCCGCGCGGCGGCGCGACGCGCCTCGGCCTCCGTCGACCGTTCATCGGCACGCTGGCGCTGGTCGTCGGCGACGAAGAAGGCCGCGGCGGCAAGGACTCCGAGTGCCGCGACGGTCGCTGTCAGCCATCTGAGACGGCGGACCGTCAGCCGCTCCCGGCGGATCTGGGTCTCGGCCGCACGCAGGTCCGAGGCCTCGTGCGCGAGGGACGCCTCGAGATAGTCCAGCTCTGCCTCGGTCAGGTCCGGGTGAGCCGTGTCGCGCCACGTGGTGGCCTGGGCGAGCCGGGCGCCGCGGTAGAGCTCGCTCTCCGGCCGGTCCATCTTCTCCCAGGCGTCGGAGGCGACGGTGAGGTGGTGGCGGATGCGAAGTCCATCGGCATCTTCGTCCAGCCATCCCCGTAGCCGCGGCCAGGCGCGGGTCAGCGCCTCGTGGGTCAGCACGACAACCCCCTCGTCGCTGGTGACCAGCCGGGCACCGACCAGTAGCTCGATCAGCTGCCCACGCTCGTCGTCGGTGGCGATCAGCCGGCGTGGTAGCCGACTGCGTACGGGTTCTCCCTCCTCGCTGGGCACGACCAGGCGAAGCAGCAGGTCGCGGAATGCGCCTCGCTGATCTACCGCCACTCGCTTGTAGACGTCCTCAGCCGACTGGGCGACTGCGCCGCGGATCCCGCCACTGGCCTGGTAACCGGCCACGGTGAGCGTGCGGCCTTCTCGGCGCAGCCAGGTCTCTCGAAGTGCGTGGGACAGCAGCGGCAACGCGCCCGGCTCGCCCTCGACCTCGCGGACCAGGAGGTCGACCAGACCGGGCTCGATCGGCAGACCCGCCTGCCGGGCTGGACCTTCGATCGCGGCGCGGAGGTCTTCTTCCGACATCGCGCCGAGCAGATAGAGCCCTCGCTCGATCAGTCGCGACATGTCGGGATGGGTCGACACCTCGCCCATCCGGTCGGCGCGCAGTGCCATCACCAACCTGCCATCGCGTGAGTGCTCGACCAAGGCGGCGAGGAACCGAGTCCGTTCCGCTTCGTCCTCGCACAGGGCGAAGGCCTCCTCGAGCTGGTCCACGACGAGCAGCGGGGTCGGACCCTGATTCGGGATGGCGGTGAGCGCATCCATCGGACGGGTTCCAGGGGTGATCACCACGGTTCGATGGCCGTCATGGCGATACGCCGCGGCAACGCCGGCTCGTACGAGCGACGACTTGCCGCTGCCGGACGGCCCCACGACGGCCAGCACACCGACGTCGGTCAGCCGCTGCAGGCAGGCCGTGAGGTCGGCGTCGCGGCCGAAGTAGGTGTCTGAGTCGTCGACGTCGTACGCCATCAGGCCGCGGTAGGGGCACACCGGGCTCGGTTCCTGGAGAGCGGGCTCCACCATCAGCGAGGGATCCTGCTGAAGGATCGACTGCTCGAGCGCCACGAGGTCCGGACTCGGGTCGATTCCCGAGTTCATTCGCGAGCACGGTGCGCACGCGGTGCAGCGTCCGAAGGGCCTCGGCCTGGCGACCAGCCTGGTACTGGGCGAGCGCCAGCAGACCCCATCGCCGTTCGCGCAGCGGCGCGGCGGTCACCTGGTCCTGCGCCTCGGTCAGCATCTCCAGGTGGTGTCCGGCCTGGAGGGCGGCATCGAGCCGTAGCTCCTGGGCGTCCAGACGGAGCTCGTGGAGACGGCCGGCTTCCACCCGACCGGGTTCCCATCGGTCGAGATCGGCGAACGCCTGCCCGCGCCAGAGGTCCAGTGCCTGCCCGAGCACATACGACGCTCGCTCGGTCTCTCCGACGGTGAGCAGCTCGCGGCCGCGGCCGACCAACCGCTCGAAATGCAGAGTGTCAAGCTCGTCGGAAGATACCGAGAGGCGATAGCCCTGCGGAAGGGTCTCGATCGTCTCCGGTCCCAGGAGCTTGCGGAGCCGGGCCACACAGCCTTGGACGACCTTCTTCGAGGAGGCCGGCGGGGAGTCTCCCCAGAGCGCATCGGCCAGCCGCTCGGCGGAGCTGACCTCACCGGGTCGCACCGCAAGCGCTGCGAGAACCACCCGGTCGCGTGGGCCGATCTTGCCAACGCCCCCGTCGAGGACAAGCGGGCCAAGAAGCCCAATCCGCATGAGCGCACCGTCCCACCGCGCGCCGATACCGGTCAAGGGCGCTGATACCCGGCTGATACCGGGTCGGGACCCCGTCGGCACCGCCTCGCTGGACAACGGTCATGTCCATCCATTTCGACGAGAGGCACGATCATGAACAGCAACGCAAAAGCGACCAAGACCACGGTGGCCGGCGTCATCGGTCTGATGGCAGCGGGCATCACCGCCACCATCGTTCTGGCGAACGACACGGCCGCAGAGACGTCGGACTCCAAGGTCGAAGGGCAGCAGTCGGCCCCCGTCAACAACTACACGGGTCCTCGTTCGGCTGACGCCGCAGAAGGCTGGCTCAAGCGCAAGACGGAGTACCTCGAGCAGAAGACTTCGGACGCCTCCAAGGTGTGGATCGAGCCCGGAATCGAGTACACCGGTCCGAGGACTGCGGACGCCGCAGAGCACTGGATGGGCGCCCTCCGGAACGACTGACAAGAAATCCACGGAGCACGACAAGGCCCGCGAGGAGCGCGGGCCTTGTCGTGGTGATGAGCTTCATGTCGTGGTTCTCGACGATCATCAGCCATCGTTGCTTGTCGCGGCAAGGAGAAGCAGGGCCGTGGGTGCGTCGGTGACCAGCTGGTTGAAGTAGCCCACCTGAGATCCGGCGACGATCCCCGCCACCTTCTCCGGTCCCACCGCGACGGCGATCACGGTCGGCAGGTTCCGGAGGTCACCGAGCTCGAGGGCCATCAGTCGTTCGATACCCGGATAGGTGATGGGCGTACCGGTTTCGTCGAAGAAGCGCAGGCAGATGTCGCCGACGGCATGGTCCAGGCCGGGAACGTCCGTGGGAATCGAGTTGGAGATCGAATCTCGCGTGGAGGGTGAAGCGCCGATGCCGACGACGGCGCAGGCAGCTTTCCGCCAGAGAGCGAGCACTCGGCGGATCGAGGGTTCGCGTTGCAGTCCGACGTAGAGCTCGGGGCCTGGTAGTGCAGGGGCGTGCAGGAACACCGGACGACCATCGATCTTCACCGCTACGGCGCGAGCGATTTCGTTGGTGTGGTACCACGCATCGGTCTCGTCCTGTCCGCCCACGGTCGGCACCACCAGAACGCCGGGGAGCCGGGGGAGCTCGAACTGGGCGGCCTCATAGAGACTGCGCCCGGAAGCGACGAGCAGGACGTCATCCGACCGGAGCCCGACCTGCCGTAGTGCTGCCGACAACGGCGGGGCCAGAGACGCTCCGAGGTGCGGGGCGGCCGACCCCTCTGACAGATACACATGATCGAGGCCCAAGGCCGATGCCGTCCGGGCCGCCAGGTCACTGTTGATGCTTGGGGCCGGCGGACGGACGTCGATCTGCACGACGCCGTGTCGACGCGCCTCGGCCAGCAGTCGGCTCACGGTGGCCCGACTTGTCCCCAGGGCGTCGGCCACCTCGGCCTGGGTCGCCTCCTCGACGTAATAGAGCCGAGCAGCGGCATACATCAGCTCCGGCGAGAATCGAGCCGCCGGATTCGATGACACCTCAGAGCTGTTCGACGACTGCATCGTCATAGTCTGCACCGCCGCTTCTCGCACCTTCGATCGCCGGCGCTGCTGCGCCTGAACATACGTGCTGGACATCTGTTCAGCATCACTATACGGTGGCCCACGTCACATGATCGAGTACTTGGAGGTGTGGTGAGCCAGGGCGAGATGACGGCGGTGGTCTGCCACGGCCCCCAGGACTACCGGCTCGAGCAGGTGCCGGTGCCGGACGCTCCGGCCGGGGGTGCCATGGTCCGCGTCGAGGCGGTCGGCATCTGCGCCAGCGACCTGAAGTGCTACCAGGGAGCACCGAAGTTCTGGGGCGACGAGACGCGGCCGGCCTGGGTCGACCACCCGGTCGTCCCCGGGCACGAATTCGTCGGAGAGGTCGTGGCGCTCGACGACGACGCGCGTCGCCGCTGGGGAATCGATGTCGGCGACCGGGTCGTCTCCGAACAGATCGTGCCCTGCTGGCAGTGCCGCTACTGCCGGCGCGGACAGTACTGGATGTGCGCCACCCATGACATCTTCGGGTTCAAGCACCGCACACCCGGCGCGATGGCATCGTTCATGACGTTCCCCCCGGAAGCGCTGGTCCACAAGGTGAGTCCAGACGTCCCAGCCGCGCACGCCGCCTTTGTCGAACCGCTGTCCTGTGCGCTGCATGCCGTTGAGCGCGGCCGGATCGGCTTCGACGACGTGGTCGTCGTGGCCGGGTGCGGTCCGATCGGCCTCGGGATGGTCGCGGGTGCCGCTGCCAAGTTCCCGGCCGCAGTGGTGGCCTTGGACATGGCTCCGGCCAAGCTCGCCCTCGCGCTCAAGTGCGGGGCGACGCACACCGTCAACATCTCCGAACAAGACCCGTGGGAATTGGTGGCCGACCTCACGGAGGGCTACGGCGCCGACGTCTACCTGGAGGGCACGGGACATCCGTCCGCTGTCGCGCAAGGGCTCGGTCTGCTGCGCAAACTGGGCACCTTCGTCGAGTACAGCGTCTTCAAGGACGAGGTCACGGTCGACTGGACCATCATCAGCGATGACAAGGAACTCGATGTGCTCGGCGCCCACCTCGGCCCCTACTGCTGGCCGGCTGCGATCCGGATGGTCGAGTCTGGCCGGTTGCCGCTCGATGAGATCTGCTCTCACCAGCTACCTCTCACCGACTTCAAGCGAGGGCTCGACCTGGTGGCCGACGGCACCTCGTCGATCAAGGTTTCACTCATACCCGACGGTGCCGATGCGCCGGTCGGGGACGCGTCAGACCAGACGCAGAAGAACCACACGACACAGATGGAGTTGCCATGATGCGTTCCCGATCGATCCCGATGGCGGTGGCAGGGCTGGGCGCTGCCCTGGCGCTGGCTGCGTGCGGAAGTGAAGGCGGCGGAGGAGACGGAGGCGGCGGGGGCGACGGCGCCCTGGTGACCTTCCTGATGCCCGACCAGAACTCGACCCGTTATGACGAGCAGGACTTCCCCGGCTTCAAGGACAAGATGTCCGAGCTGTGCCCGGACTGCAGGGTCGAGTACCAGAACGCAGACGCGGACGCGCAGCAGCAACAGAAGCAGATGGAGGCAGCGATCGCGGATGGAGCGAAGGTGATCGTCCTCGATCCCGTGGACTCCGCGGCTGCGGCGGGGCAGGTCCAGCAAGCGCAGGCCCAGGACGTGGCCGTCATCGCCTACGACCGTCCCATCCCGGATATTCCCGCCGACTTCTACGTCTCCTACGACAACGAGGCAATCGGCTCGGCGATCGCCCAGTCCTTGGTCGACCACTTGCAGAAGGAGAAGGCCAAGGGCGGACTTCTCCAGATCAACGGGTCACCCACCGACGCGGCCGCAGGGCTGATCGCCAAGGGTGTGGACTCGGTGATCGACGACGGCCCGTTCAAGGAACTGGCCGAATTCGACACACCCGACTGGCAGCCGCCCAAGGCACAGGAGTTCACCGACGGAGCGATCTCGCAGTACGGCGATGAGATCATCGGCGTCGTCGCCGCCAACGACGGAACCGGCGGCGCCGCCATCGCAGCCTTCCGTTCCGCTGGCGTCAAGCCCCTGCCACCAGTGACCGGCAACGACGCGGAGATCGCCGCGATCCAGCGGATCATCGCCGGCACGCAGTTCAACACGATCCACAAGCCGTCCAGGGTCGTCGGCGAAGCAGCAGCCGAAGCCGCCAACGGCTTCTTGCAGGATGAGCCGCCGAAGGGCGAGACGAAGCTGTTCGACACGCCATCGCGGCTGTTCGAGCCGACGGTTGTCACTCGCGAGAACGTCAAGGAGATCATCTTCGACAGCGACTTCTACAAGCCCGAGGACGTGTGCACCGGTGAGTTCGCGGCGGGATGCAAGGAGCTGGGAATTTCGTGACGGTTGCTTCCGCAAGCTCCGCGTCGCCACGCGCCCCAGCGCTGTCGCTGAACAAGGTCAGCAAGTCCTTCGGGGCCGTGGCGGCGCTCACCGACGTGGACCTGGAGGTCCACGCCGGTGAGGTCGTGGCTCTGGTCGGCGACAACGGTGCCGGCAAGTCGACCTTGGTGAAGGTGCTCGCGGGTGTTCATCCTCAGGACAGTGGGACCGTGACCTTCGGGGGGAAGACCGTCAAGATCGAGAGCCCCTCTGCGGCTCGCGAGCTCGGCATCGCGACGGTGTTCCAGGACCTGGCCCTCTGTGAGAATCTCAGCGTTGTCGAGAACCTGTTCCTCGGACAGGAGATCGGCACCATGCGACTCGACGAGACCACGATGGAGAACCGGTCGTGGGAGCTGTTGCGGGAGCTGTCGGCGAAGATCCCCACCGTCCGGATCCAGGTCGCGGCGCTCTCCGGCGGGCAGCGGCAGACCGTCGCCATCGCGAGATCGCTGCTCGGCGATCCTCAGCTGATCCTGCTCGACGAGCCGACCGCCGCCTTGGGAGTCGAACAGACGGCCGAGGTCCTCAATCTCGTGGACAGACTGAGAGAACGAGGTCTCGCAGTGCTGATGATCAGTCACAACATGGTCGACGTGAAGGCCGTCGCCGACCGCGTGGCAGTGCTGCGCCTGGGACGCAACAACGGCATCTTCGACGCCGCCGAGGTCAGCACTGAAGACATCGTGGCCGCCATCACCGGCGCCACCGACAACAAGGTGACCCAGCGTGCCGGCCGGGCTGACACCCGGGGCACCACGAGCCAGGAGGGCAGGTCGTGAACAAGCCGACCGAAACCGAGGAGACGGCGACGGCTGCCGACCTGCTCGACGAGCGGCTGAAGAAGCAGCAGTCCGGGCTCCGAGGTCTGCTCGGCGGCTTCTTCGACCGGCTCCGGGGAGGCGACCTCGGAACGTTGCCGGTCATCGCCGGCCTCGTCGTCATCTTCTCCATCATGTACTTCCTGAATGACAACTTCCTGTCGCCGAGAAACCTGGTGAACCTCACGCTCCAGGCCTCCGACACCGGCGTCATCGCGCTGGGCATCGTGGTGGTCCTCCTCGTCGCCCAGATCGACCTTTCGGTCGGATCGATGAGTGGTGTGGCCGCTGCAGTCACGGCGATCACCTACGTCGAGCAGGGCTGGCCGCTTGCGTTCGCCGTGATGGCCGCCGTGCTCACCGGCTGCCTGGTCGGCCTGCTCTACGCGGTGGCGTTCAACCGGTTCGGCATCCCCAGCTTCGTGATCTCGCTGGCCGGACTGCTCGGCTTGCTCGGTCTGCAGCTCTACGTCCTGTCGCCCTACGGACGGGCCATCAACATCCCCTTCGACTCGAACCTGGTGCAGTTCGCGTCGGGCATGTTCCTGGCCCCGTGGCAGTCCTACGTCCTGGTGGCGATCGCGGCGGGTGGATATCTGGCGGCAGGGCTGGCACGGGCCCGGGAACGCCGCGCCGCCAACTTGTCCTCCGCCTCCCTCACGGTTCTGCTCGTGAAGGCGGGACTTCTCGCGGCTGGGCTCGCTTTCGGTGCGTACGTCCTCAACCAGGCCCGCGGCGTCAGCTACATGCTGCTGCTCTTCGTCGGGCTGGTCCTCATCATGCAGTACATGCTCACGCGGACGAAGTGGGGTCGTTCCGTCTTCGCCGTCGGCGGAAACGTGGAAGCGGCACGTCGGGCCGGCATCAACGTCCGCCTGATCTATGCGTCGGCCTTCATCACCTGCTCCGCTCTCGCGGCTCTGGGCGGCGTACTCGCCGCGGCCCGCCTGACCACGGCCAGCACGACGACCGGGACCGGCGATGTGAACCTCAACGCCATCGCGGCTGCCGTGATCGGTGGAACGAGCCTCTTCGGAGGTCGAGGCTCGGCCTTCGCCGCGCTCCTCGGCATCGCGGTCATCCAGTCGATCTCCAACGGACTGGTGCTGCTCAACCTGGAGTCCTCGATCCGGTTCATGGTCACGGGCGCGGTCCTGCTCCTCGCGGTGGGCCTTGACTCCGTGGCGCGTCGTTCCCGCATCTCCCATGGCCGTGAGTAGCTCGGCGACTCGACGCGCGCCTGTCACGAGGACGCTGCGGCCTCCTGCATGCGTGCCAGCGTATGGACCAGGTCGCGGGTCGCGGGATAGAGCTCGCTGTAGATGGCGAACAGCTCGTCGTAGGTCTCCGCGACAGCAGGGTCGGGTTCGACCGTGTGGTCGACGGTGGCCCAGTTCGTGTCGGCGGGAACCAGTCCGCTACCGATGGCCGCAAGGAGCGCCCCTCCGTAGCTGGCGCCGATCGTCTGGGTCGGCACCACCTGCTCTCGTTGACACACATCACTGACGATCTGGGTCCACAGGCCGCCCTGTGTGCCGCCGCCGACTGCGACCAGGCGGGTGGCGGAGATCGCCATCTTCCTCCAGGAACTCCAGGATCTGTCGGATGCCCATCGCGATTCCCTCGTAGACCGCGCGGAACAAGTGGCCACGTCCGTGTCGCAGCGTCAGCCCGGCCACGACGCCACGGGCCTGTGAGTCGAACATGGGGGTACGTTCACCGGCGAAGTACGGCAGGAGGACGAGCCCATCCGATCCCGGCAGGCACGGCCGCCGCCTCGGCGATCAGCTGCTCGAACGGTACCCCTCCGGTCAGCTCCCGCACCCACGTCGTGAGGCTGCCTGAGGTCGACATGCCGGCCGCCAGCGTGTAGGTGTCCGGCTCGACGCCCGTTGGTCGTCCACAGCAACGGGTGACTCCGCAGATCGGACAGCTGCTGGACGAAGAACATCGTCGAGCCGTACATGAGCATCAGGTCACCAGGCTGCCGGACTCCAGCGCTGAACGCCTCGGCCCAAGCATCGACGGTGCCGGCGGTCACGGGGAGACCCTCGGGCAAGCCTGTCTCGGCTGCCGCGCGGGGTGACACCGCACCGATCACTTCTCCCGGCCAGGCCAGCCGCGGGAGCGGTAGGTCGCCACAGACCTCCTTCGCCCAGTCGTCGGCCCATTCACGTGCGCCCAGGTCGTAGAGCGGGTCACACTGGCTGGCCGTGTGGTGGTCGAGGACGTATTCGCCGGTGAGACGGCCGACCACGAACGAGCTGGAGTTGTGCCAACGGCGTGCTCGTCGCCAAGCGTCTGGCTCGTGCTTGCGCACCCACAGCATCTTCGGCCCCACGGCCTGCGTGGACAGCGCTTTGCCACAGCGTCGCACGATTTCCTCAGCGCCGAATCGCTCTGTCAGCTCGTCGATCTCTGCCGTGGCCCGGGCGTCGATGCCGTAGAGGATGGCGTCCCGAACCGGCTGACCGTCGGCGTCGGTCAGCACCAAACATGGCCCGACGCCACTAATGGTCATACATGCCAGCGCGTCGTCGCCCGCATGGGCCACCAGCTCGCTCGCGACCGCGACCACGTCCGCCCACCACACGGCAAGGGGATCGACCTCAGCCCATCCCGGCCGAGGCAAGGACATCGTGTGGGAGCGACTGGCCGTAGCGACGAGGGTTCCGTCGGGACGTGCGAGGACCCCCTTGGTGCTCCCCGTCCCCATGTCGATACCCAGGAGCAGATCGCCCATGTCTCACCCCTCGTCGTCGGTACGCTCGGTGACCACTCAACGCGCTGACCTGCGATTCTGTTGGTGGCCAGGGCCGGGGTCGAACCGGCGACCTTCCGCTTTTCAGGCGGACGCTCGTACCAACTGAGCTACCTGGCCGTCGCCCGCGAACGAGCGACGATCACCCTATCCCACGGTCGTGGGCCCGACAGCAGGCATCCCACGACCGGCGGGCGGTGCGTGGGATGTCTGGCGATTCCTGCGACCCCGACGGGACTCGAACCCGCGACCTCCGCCGTGACAGGGCGGCGCGCTAACCAACTGCGCCACGGGGCCTGTGCGGCAGAACCGCGAACGCGACTCTACCCTACGGTCGCGCGCTCGAACAAAACGGTTCGGACGCCGATCGGGACCCTCTGAGGAGGGTCAGCCGGGATGGTCCCAGCGCGTGAATCCGGCCGCCTGCGCCGCCTCCTCGGAGTCGAAGTCGACCCCGTCCGGGCCCACGTTGTTGTAGCCCGGCGAGTCGGGGGTGTGGTACAGCCCGGACTCCGGATCCGCGTGCACGGTGGTGTCCTCGGGATGGTCCCACCCGGCGTGCGGATCGAGGTGCTCGGCCGGCAGCTCGGACTGCACCGGCTGGTCGGCTTCGGTGGCCAGGGGATCGCCCTGGGTCTGGTTGACCGGCTCCGGCTCGGGTTCCGGCTCCGGCTCCGGCTCGGGTTCCGGTTCGGGCTCCGGTTCCGGTTCGGGTTCGGGCTCCGGCTCCATCGGCGGCGGGCTCCGCGGGGGCCTCCGGTTCCGGGACCGGGGCGGGCGCCGGCTCGGGGACGGGCCCGGGCATCAGCGGCGGAACGGCGGCGTCGACGGGTCCGCCGTCCAGTGCTTCGGCACGTCGGTCGGCCGGGAGGTCACGATCATGTCGGGATCGGGCCACCAGCCAGCCGATGGCCGCGATGACGGCGATGAGGAGAACGATCAAAAGGATCTTCGTCATGGCACGTCCTTCCGCTCCTCGGCCCGGAGGCCGATGCGACACCTGCCGGCGTCACGCCCAGCCTATGGCCCAAGACGCGCCTCGGCAGGGACGCGCGCGGCCGTGCAGCGCATCTACACGGGCCCGCGATTGCGGGTTACGCTCACGTCGTGCGCACCCCCCGGCGCCGCCCGCGCGGTGAACGTGCACGTCACCACTCGGCGGATCCGTCGATCGGACCCGATCCGTTCGACTCGGTCGACGCGCTGCTGGCCGTCGCCCGCTCCCAGTACGCGAGGGTGACGGCGCGCGCCGCCCACGACCGGGTCCGCGCCGGCGCCGTCATCGTCGACATCCGGCCGGCCTGGCAGCGGGAGGCCGAGGGCGAGATCCCCGGTTCTGTCGTGATCGAGCGCAATCATCTGGAGTGGCGGCTGTACCCGGACTCCGGTGCAGCCTTGGCGATGGCGCGCGACACCGAGGAGTGGATCGTGATCTGCAGGGAGGGGTACTCCTCGTCGCTGGCCGCCGCCTCGCTGTGCTCGCTGGGCCTGAGCGCCACCGATGTCATCGACGGGTTTCTGGCGTGGCGTGCCGCCGGACTCCCCGTCGTCGCGGGCTGCACACCGGTCGAGCAGGTGGTGGGCGTCACCGATTCGTCACCGCCCACCACGTTGCCCCCCACCGGCGATCAGGCAACACTGTCCTGAGCCATCACTGCCTACCGTTGACGCCCAACCATCTGAGCTGAGCTGAGGACCGCATGATCGAGTACCGCTCCATCTCCAAGACGTTCTCGGACGGAACGGAGGCGGTGAGGGACTTCAGCCTCGAGCTCCCCTCGCACACCACCACGGTGCTGGTCGGATCATCCGGATGCGGCAAGACGACGCTGCTGCGCATGGTCAACCGCATGGTCGACCCGACGCAGGGCCACGTGCTCATCGACGACGTCGACATCGCCACGAAGGACCGGGTCAAGCTGCGGCGGAGCATCGGCTACGTCATGCAGCACGCCGGGCTGATGCCGCACCGCAAGGTGATCGACAACGTGGCGACCGTGCTGCGGCTCAACGGGGTGGGCCGCAAGGAGGCGCACGCGCGGGCGCACGAGGTGCTCGAGACCGTCGGACTCGACGCGTCGCACGCGAGCAAGTACCCCAGCCAGCTGTCCGGGGGCCAGCAACAGCGCGTCGGGGTGGCGCGCGGGCTCGCCGCCGACCCCAACATCTTGCTGATGGACGAGCCGTTCGGCGCCGTCGACCCGATCGTGCGCGATGAGCTCCAGCGCGAGCTGCTGCGGCTCCAGCGCGAGCTCGACAAGACCATCGTGTTCGTGACCCACGACATCGACGAGGCCTTCCTGCTCGGCGACCAGGTGGTCATCCTCAAGCAGGGTGGGGAGGTCGCCCAGGTCGGGAGCCCGGCGGCGATCCTGGCCGACCCCGCCGACGACTTCGTCCGCAGCTTCGTGGGCCTGGACAAGGGCGGACGCACGCTGCACATCGAGGAGCGCGAGGGCGCGTCGATCGTGGTGGACTCCACCGGCAAGGCCGCCGGGGTGCTCGCCGAATGACCTGGGCCTGGGAGAACCGCGAGCTCATCCTCGACCTCACGCTCCGGCACATCTGGCTGAGCGCTGTGCCGTTGGTGCTCGGGTTCGTCATCGCCGTGCCGATCGGCTGGTATGCCAGCCGGCACCGCCGGTTGCGCGGGCCCGTGCTCGGCGCCGGCAGCATCCTGTACTCGATTCCGTCCTTGCCGCTGTTCGTGATCATGCCCGGCATCATCGGCACCGGGTTCCTGAGTCCGTTGAACGTCGTCATCGCCCTCACCATCTATGCCGCGGCGATCATGGTGCGGTCGTCCACCGATGCCTTCACGTCGGTGTCCCCGGCGGTCCTCGACGCGGCCACGGCCACCGGGTACTCGCCCGGCCAGCGGGGACTCGCGGTCGAGCTGCCTCTCGCGGGGCCGGTGCTGCTGGCGGGCCTCCGGGTGATCAGCGTCAGCACGGTGAGCCTGGTCAGCGTCGGGGCGATCATCGGGGTCAGCAGCCTCGGCTCGCTGTTCACCGACGGGTTCCGCCGCAGCTTCACCACCGAGATCGTCGTCGGAGTGGTCGGCATCGTCATCCTGGCCCTCGTGTTCGATCTGCTCCTGGTCTTGGCCGGCCGGCTCCTGATGCCATGGGCGTCGCTCACCCGACCGTCGGGGGTGACCGCATGAGCATCGTCGACGACACGATCGACTGGTTCGGCGACGGCTCACACTGGGTCGGCCAGGACGGCGTGCCCACCCGGGTCCTGGAGCACCTCGGGTACTCCGCCCTGACGGTCGGCATCGCCGCGGCCGCCGCCATTCCCATCGGCCTCTGGATCGGCCACACCGGGCGGCTTCGGGGCGTGGCCGTAGGCCTCACCGGCGCCATGCGAGCCCTCCCGACCCTCGGACTGCTCACCTGGTTCGTCCTGCTCATGGGCATCGGCCTCACCGGTCCGGTCCTCGCCCTCGTCGTGCTCGCCATCCCGCCGCTGCTCGCCGGCGCCTACTCCGGCCTGGAGGCGGTCGACCGCCAGACGATCGACGCAGCCCGCGCCATGGGCATGACGGAATGGCAGATCCTCCAGCGGGTCGAGATCCCGCTCGCGCTGCCGCTCATCGTCGGCGGCATCCGTTCGGCCGTCCTTCAGGTGGTGGCGACGGCCACCGTGGCCGCCTACGTCGGCCTCGGTGGTCTCGGTCGCTACCTCATCGACGGCCAGGCCCTGAGCGACTACCCG
The DNA here is from genome assembly GCA_963695295.1 of uncultured Actinomycetota bacterium. Classification (GTDB taxonomy): domain Bacteria; phylum Actinomycetota; class Actinomycetes; order Propionibacteriales; family Nocardioidaceae; genus Aeromicrobium. The sequence continues at coordinate 1,764,921 of OY968771.1, forward strand.
CGCATGGTTTCGGGCTCGATCCTGGTGATCGTGCTCGCACTCGCCCTGGACGCCCTGTTCGTGGGCCTCCAGAAGATCGCCCAAGGAGGACGCGCCCCAGCTCTCAGCACCACCTGAACCTGACATCCCCTCACCAAGGAGAAGAGATGAAGTCCCACATCACCACGGCCCTCGCCGTCGGCGCGCTCGCCCTGGGCTTGACGGCCTGCGGCGGCGACCCGACCGAGGGCGAGAAGTCCGCGACCGGCTCGATCACCGTCGGCTCGGCTGCGTTCCCCGAGAACGAGATCCTCGCGGAGATCTACGCGCAGGCCCTGGAGTCCAAGGGCGTGAAGGTCGAGAAGAAGCTCAACATCGGCGCCCGCGAGGCCTACATCCCGGCCCTCGAGAACGGCGAGATCGACCTGCTTCCCGAGTACAGCGGCAACCTGCTCCTGTACTTGGACCAGGACGCCACGGCGACGGCCTCGGCCGACGTCGAGCAGGCGCTCGGCGACGCGGTGCCGGAGGGCACCGAGATCCTGAACGTGTCCGAGGCCGAGGACAAGGACTCGCTCAACGTCACGCCGGAGCTCGCCGAGAAGGAAGGCCTGACGACGATCGCCGACCTGAAGAAGATCGACGGGCTGCGGCTCGCGGCGAGCCCGGAGTTCAAGGAGCGTCCGTACGGCCTGCCCGGACTGGACAAGGTCTACGGCATCTCGGACGTGAAGTTCACCGGCATCAGCGACGGCGGCGGACCCGCCACCCTCAAGGCGCTGCTCGACGGCAAGGTCGACGTCGCGGACATCTACTCCACGACACCGTCGATCCTGGAGAACGATCTGGTGACCCTCGAGGACCCGGAGAACCTGATCGCGGCCCAGAACGTCGTGCCGCTCATCAACAGCGACAAGGCCTCCGACGAGGTCAAGGACGTGCTGAACAGCGTCTCGGCCGAGCTCACCACCGAGGACCTGCTCGACCTGAACAGCAAGAACCAGGGCGAGGACAAGGTCGCGCCGGCGGAGCTGGCGAAGCAGTGGCTGACCGACAAGGGGTTGATCTGACCTCCTGACCGGCGCTTCGGCGTGGTTGGGTGGGCCCATGCCCCTCGCTCACGTCAACGGCGCCACCGTCCACTACACCGACACCGGAGCGCCGGCCGAACGGCCGGACGCTCCGGTGGTCGTGTTCGGGCACGGCCTGCTGTTCAGCGGCTGGATGTTCACGGCCCAGGTCGAAGCGCTGCAGGAGGAGTACCGGTGCATCACGATCGACTGGCGCAGCCAGGGCCAGTCGCCGGCGGCGCGCTACGGGCACGACATGGACACGCTGACCCTCGACCTCGTCGCCCTGCTCGACGAGCTGGGTCTCGACGCCGTGCACTATGTCGGACTCTCGATGGGTGGATACGTCGGCATGCGGTTCGCCGCACGGTATCCGGACCGGGTGCTCTCCCTGGTCCTGCTCGACACCGACGCCGGCCCCGAGGACCCGGAGGTCGCCCCGAAGTACCGGCTGCTCGCCAACGTCTTCAGGTTCGCGGGGGCCGGACCGATCCGAGGACAGATCGAGCCGATCATGTTCGGACCCGCCTTCCGGGCGGACCCGGCCGGACAGGAGGTCATCGAGGAGTTCGTACGGCGGCTGAAGCAGTGCAAGCGCGCGGGCATCAAGCGAGCCGTCCTCGGCATCATCGATCGGCAGTCGGTGGCCGACGAGCTGGGCCGCATCCGGGCCCGGACCCTCGTGGCCGTGGGCGCCGACGACGTCGCGACGACACCGGACAAGTCCGAGGCGATCGCCGCCGCGATCGACGGCGCGAAGCTCGAGATCGTGCCCGACTCCGGCCACTCCAGCACGCTCGAGCAGCCCGAGGTACTCAGCCGGCTCATCGGTGAGCACCTCGCCGGCTGAGGCTCAGTCCGGCGGCACGAACGTCCACGGGCGACGCGGCAACCGCATCGGCTCGAACGCCGTCAGCAGCTCGGTGGGGGTCGCGCCGACGAGGCCGAGTGAGTCGGCGAGCAGGGCGAGCACGTCGACGTCCCGGGCCGCCAGGTCGGTCCGGGTGACCGCGCCATCGCGCTTGGCCAGTCGCTGGCCCGACGTGTTGAGCGCGAGCGGCACGTGCGCGTACGTCGGTGCCGCCTGGCCGAGAAGTGTCGCCAGATAGGCCTGGCGCGGCGCCGACGTGAGCAGGTCGTCACCGCGCACCACCTGGTCGACGCCTTGCGCGGCATCGTCGACCACGACCGCGAGGTTGTAGGCCGGGACGCCGTCATTGCGACGAAGCACCAGGTCGTCGACCACGCCGGTGAACGGGCCGTGCAGCGTGTCCTCGATCGTCCACGCGTCCGCGTCGGTCGCGCAGCCGCACCGCGGCCGGTCGCTCGGCCGACCGCCGCGCTCGCTCGGTGACGGAGAGGTCGCGACACGTACCCGGGTACGAGCCCGGGGGAGTGTGCGGTGCGGACGGTGCGTCCCGGATCTCCCGGCGGGTGCAGAAGCACGGATACGTCCGGCCCGCCCGCGTGAGTCGGCCGATCGCGTCCTCGTACAGCGTGCGGCGCTCGCTCTGACGCACCACCTCCCCGTCCCAGTCGAGCCCGATCGCTCGCAGGTCGTCGAGCTGCTGGTGCTCGGCGTCGGACCTGACCCGATCGAGGTCCTCGATCCGCATCAGGAAGTCGCGACCGGACGATCGCGCGAACAGCCATGCGAGCAACGCGGTGCGCAGGTTCCCGACGTGCAGGTCGCCGGACGGCGACGGCGCGAAGCGTCCGGCACTCATGGGCGGCCGGCAAGCGGCTTCGTGTAGTGCCGGAACTCCTCGTCGACGACATAGCCGTGCCGGTCGTAGACGGCCTGGGCACGGCGGTTGGTGTGCTGGGTGGCGAGCTCGACCGCCACGCAGCCTGCGTCGCGCGCCAGCTCGGCCGTCGTCGTCAGCAGCAGGTCGACGACACCGGTGCCGCGCGCCGTGGGGTCGACGTAGAGGTCGTTGAGGATCCAGATCGGGGCGAGTGCCGTCGAGGAGAACGCCGGGTAGACCTGGACGAACCCGACCTCCCGACCGTCGTCGCGGGCCAGCAGCACGATCGACTCACCTCGCCCGATGCGTTTGGTGAGAAATGCCGTGCTCGCCTGGAGGTCGTGGGGCTCGCCGTAGAACTCCCGGTAGGCCGCGAAGAGCGTCGCCGCACCGGCGACATCGGCGATCCCGGCCCGGATGACGTCCATGCCGTCAGCCTGTCACGTGCCGCGCTTGTTCATGGCGGATATAGTGGCCATACCCCCGCTGACCTGCGCTTTCGAAGGACTCCCCGTGTTCACGATCCTGTTCGCCCTGGCCTTTTCGCTCGCCGTCTGCGCCGTCATCGGCGTCGGCGCCACGACGATCCTCAACCGCATCGTCGCCTTCGCACGGCAGCAGCGCGAGCGCGTCGGCGTGCGTCGCTGACACCGTCTGGTTGGCACCCCCAACGGGATTCGAACCCGTGCTACCGCCGTGAAAGGGCGGCGTCCTAGGCCGCTAGACGATGGGGGCCGGAAACGCGTCCAGCATAGAGGGTCGTGACCTGCGGTCCGTCCGGCAGGATGGACGCATGGTGGACGTGAGCGACGACCGGTTCGCCGAGCTGGTCGAGGACGCGTTCGGATCCGTACCGGCCGAGCTGGCCGAGCTGATCGACAACGTCGCGCTCTTCATCGAGGATGACGCGCCCGAAGACGACCCCGAGCTCTTGGGCTACTACGACGGCGTGGCCCTGACCGAGCGCGACACCTCCTACGGCGGCCAGCTGCCCGATCGCATCGTCGTCTTCCGCAACCCGACGCTGGCGATGTGCGAGACGGAGGCGGACGTGGTCCGGGAGGTCGGCATCACCGTCGTCCACGAGATCGCCCACCACTTCGGCATCGACGACGACCGGCTGCACGAGCTCGGGTACGCCTGATGGACGTGCAGCGGTCCGCCGATCGTTTCGTGACCGGGACGGACGACATCCTCACGCGGCACTCCTTCAGCCACGGCGCCCACTACGACCCGGACAACATCGCCTTCGGGCCGATCATGGCGATCAACGAGGAATGGGTGCGCCCGGGCTCGGGCTACGACCCGCACCACCACGCCGACGTCGACATCATCACGTGGGTCCTGGACGGTGCGCTCGCGCACGAGGACACCACGGGTCACCGCGGCGTCATCGAGCCGGGCACCGTGCAGCGGCTGAGCGCCGGCACCGGCGTGCAGCATGCCGAGCGCAACGCTTCGCCCACCGAGCCGCTGCGGTTCGTCCAGATGATGCTGGCGTCAGAGCACCTCGACGAGCCGGAGTACGCGAGCGTCGACGTCGAACCTCGCGCTGGTGAGCTTACGCCGACCGTGCTCGTCCACGCGCCGGCCGAGCTCTTCGTCCTGCACCTCGAGCCCGGTCAGTCGGTCACCGTCCCGGTCGCCGCGCGCAGCCTCGTCCACGTGACGCACGGGACCGTCGGCGTCGGCGGTGAGTCGCTGGACGCGGGCGACCAGGCCCGAAGCACCGCCGCGGCCGCGTACGATCTGAGTGCGTCGGCACCCGCGGACGTACTGATCTGGCAGCTGCAGGGGTGACTCGATGACCGTCCTCGTCCTCAACGGTCCCAACCTGGGCCGTCTCGGCGTGCGCGAGCCGGACGTCTACGGCACCGCCACCTACGACGACCTCGTCGCACGGTGCGAGGAGGTCGCCAAGGAGGTCGGCCTCGAGGTCGACGTCCGCCAGACCGACGACGAGACCGAGATGATCGCCTGGCTGCACGCAGCCGCCGACGACGGCTCGGCGGTCATCCTCAATGCCGGGGCCTGGACCCACACCTCGGTCGCCGTGCGCGACGCCGCGAGCCAGCTGGCCGGAACGCTCGTCGAGGTGCACTTGAGCAACGTGCACGCACGCGAGCCGTTCCGCCGCACGTCGTACCTCAGTGACATCGCCGCCGCCGTCGTCGTCGGCATGGGACTGGAGGGTTACGCAGCAGCCCTGCGCTTCCTCGCCGGGCGTTGAACTCGGCCCCTACCGGGCGGCCCCGTGCGGGTCATAGGGTTGCGGGGTGAAGGGATGGGACTCGCACGCCGAGGCCGTCCGGGCGCTCACCGCGTCGTACGAGGCGATCGCGCCCGGGGATCCGGTGCGCCTCGCGAAGCGCACGTCCAACCTGTTCCGTCCCCGCAGCTCGACCGATGCGCCGGGTCTGGACGTCAGCGGGCTCGACGGCGTCATCGCCGTCGAGGTGGGTGACGACCGCGTCACCGCCGACGTCCAGGGCATGTGCACGTACGAGACCCTCGTCGATGAGCTGCTGCCGCTCGGGTACATCCCGAAGGTCGTGCCGCAGCTGCGCACGATCACCCTCGGCGGCGCGGTCACCGGTCTGGGCATCGAGTCGACGTCGTTCCGCAGCGGACTGCCGCACGAGTCGGTCGTGGAGATGGACGTGCTGACCGGCGGCGGCGAGATCGTCACGGCCGCGCCGGGCGGCGAGCACGACGACCTGTACCACGCCTTTCCCAACTCCTACGGCAGCCTCGGCTATGCCATCCGGTTGCGCATCGAGCTCGAGCGGGTCCCCGGTTTCGTCATGCTCCGGCACGTGCGATTCGACGACGCCACGTCCGCGGCGAAGGCGATCAGCGATGTCGTGGAGTCCGGAGCCTGGGAGGGCGAGCGCGTCGACGCGATCGATGGCACGTCCTTCAGTCCGCACGAGCTCTACCTCACGCTGGCCGCCTTCACCGACGAGGCGAGTCACCCGAGCGACTACGCCGGCCAGCAGGTCTACTTCCGCTCCGTCCAGCAGCTCGAGACGGACACCCTCACGATGTACGGCTACCTCTGGCGCTGGGACACCGACTGGTTCTGGTGCTCCGGAGCGTTCGGTGCGCAGAACCGGTGGCTGCGTCGCGTCTGGCCGCGACGCTTCCGGCGCAGCGACGTCTACCACCGGCTGCTCGGGCTGGACGCGAGGCTCGGTGTCAGTGGGGTGCTGAATCGTGTCCGGCGTGTACCCGCGGTCGAAAAGGTCATCCAGGACGTCGAGGTGCCGGTGGAGTCGCTTCCGGAGTTCCTGGCCTGGTTCGACGCCGAGGTGGGCATGCGCCCGGTCTGGTTGTGCCCGTTGCGCGCCACGCGGCCGTGGCCGCTCTACCCGCTGAGCCCCGGTGAGACCTATGTCAACGTCGGCTTCTGGGGCCAGGTCGAGGTGCCGGCCGGGTCCCCGCCGGGCATGCTCAATCGCCGCATCGAGCAGAAGGTGCACGCTCTCGGCGGCCACAAGTCGCTCTACTCCGAGGCGTTCTACGACGCGGAGACCTTCGACCGGCTGTACGGCGGCGAGGTGCTGGCCGACGTGCGCGACCGGTACGACCCAGCCGGGCGGCTCAGTACCCTGTACGAGAAAGCGGTGAGGAACTCATGACCATCGATGTCGGTGCCCGCCTGATGATCGCCCAGGCACTGGAACGCCTGATGAAGGACGGCATGCCGTTCCGCTTCGAGGCGTACGACGGCAGCGTCGCGGGGCCCGCGGACGCGGCCTACACGTTCCGGCTGCTCAACGAACGCGGCCTCGCCTACCTCATGACCGCCCCCGGCGATCTCGGCTTCGGCCGGGCCATCGTCGCCGGAGACCTGGAGATCGACGGCGCCCACTACGGCAATCCGTACGACGTCATGGCCGAGGTGAAGGCCCACCTCAGCCTCAAGCTGCCGTCACCGGCCGAGACGATGCAGATCGTCCGCAGCCTCGGCTTGGGCAACCTCAAGCCGCCGCCCCCACCGCCGGAGGAGCACCTGCCTCGATGGCGCCGTGCCCTCGAAGGCCTGCGGCACTCCAAGACCCGCGACGCCGAGGCCATCCACCACCACTACGACGTCTCGAACCGGTTCTACGAGTACGTGCTCGGCCCGTCCATGACGTACACCTGCGCCGTCTTCCCGCAGGTCGATGCGTCGCTGGAGACGGCGCAGTTCGAGAAGTACGACCTCGTGGCCCGCAAGCTCGACCTCAAGGAGGGCGACCGCCTGCTCGACGTCGGCTGCGGCTGGGGCGGCATGGTCCGCCACGCCGCTCGGCACTACGGCGTCAAGGCCATCGGCGTCACGCTCTCGGAGCAGCAGGCCCTGTGGGCGCAGGAGACCATCAAGCGTGAGGGCCTCGACCACCTGGCCGAGGTGCGCCATCTCGACTACCGCGACGTGGTCGAGTCCGGCTTCGACGCGGTCAGCTCGATCGGGCTCACCGAGCACATCGGCGTGCGCAACTACGCCGCGTACTTCGCCTTCCTGCGCAACAAGGTCAAGGTCGGCGGGCGGGTGCTCAACCACTGCATCACCCGGCGTGACGGCTCCTTGCCGCCGAGCCCGGGTGCCTTCATCGACCGGTTCGTGTTCCCGGACGGCGAGCTGGCCCCGGTCGGACGCATCGTGTCGGCGATGCACGACAACGGGCTGGAGGTGCGGCACGTCGAGGACCTGCGGGAGCACTACGCGCTCACCCTCAAGGGGTGGAACGAGAACCTCGAGGCCCACTGGGACGAGTGCTTGAAGGAGGTCAGCCTCGGCACCGCGAAGGTGTGGGGCATTTACATGGCCGGGTCGCGCCTGGCGTTCGAGCGCAACGAGCTCGGCCTGCACCACGTGCTCGGGGTTCGGGTCGGCGACGACGGCGACGCGCACTTCCCGCTGCGCCCGTACTGGGGCAGCTAGCCCCCGTACGGCACCGTGATGATCTCCAGGACATGCCCGTCCGGATCGTCCCAGTACAGACCGCGGCCGCCGTCCTGGTGGTTGATGTCGTTCTCGATGCGGTGGAACGGGTCGGCCCAGTAGGTCAGGCCACGCGCCACGATCCGGTCCCGGATCTCGTCGAACTCGGCCTCCGTCACGATGAAGGCATAGTGCTGCGGGCTCGGTCGGCCCAGGTCGTCGGCGTAGTCGAGCGAGACGTCATTGGCGGTCTGGACGACGACGAACGGGCCGTACGTCGTGGGTTCGGGCAGGCCGAGGATCTCGGTGAGGAACCGGGCCGACGCGTGCTTGTCCCTGCATCGGACGATGGTGTGGTTCAGCTGGACACTCATGGTTCTCATGACACCACGTACCGGCGGCCCTAGCCTGCTCCCATGAACCGTTCCCTGACCGCCGGTGCCGCGGCCGCACTCCTCCTGCTGGCCGCGTGCGGGCCGGCCACCATCGACACCGCCGTGATCGAGAAGGACATCCGGTCGACGATCGCGGAGGACAAGGTGGACGTCGAGACGGTCGACTGCCCGAAGGATCCGGAGGCCAAGGCCGGGACGTCCTATGTCTGCTCCTACGTCGTCGACGGCAGCAGCGGCGAGGTGACCGTCTCGGTCCGCGACGACGAGGGTGCCGGACGCTGGGACGTCACGACGTTCGCGAGCGGCCACGTCGCTCAGGACATTCGGGCCGGCTATGAGAAGGAGGGGCAGAAGGTCGCGACCGTCGACTGCCCTGACCCCCTGAAGGACGGCACGTCCACCTGCACCGTGCGGCTGAAGGACGGCGCCGAGTCCAAGGTCACCGTGACGATCGAGGGCAACGAGTTCTCCTGGGAGAGCCAGTAGCCGTCAGTTCAGCCGCGAGACCTCCAGCGTCATCCCGGCGCGGCGCAACCGGTCGACGAGGGCATCACCCATGGCCGAGATGGGCGTGAGAACGCCCTTCAGGTCCGGCAGCCGGTCCCGGTCCAGAGCCAGCGTCAGGGCACTTTCGCCCAGCATCATCGCGGTGGCCTTGTAGCCCGGGTCGCCCTGCGCCCCGACCTTGGCGACGTAGCGGGCTCCGGTCGTGGTGGTGGTGTAGGTGCGATGGTCGAAGAACCCGCGTTCGCGCGTCTTCTCGCTGGGGCCCTCGCCGGGCTCGGGGAGGAGACGATCGAGGACGCGCCGGGTCGGCTTCATCGCCAGCCCGCCGAACAACCCGCCCATGCCGGCCGTGACGCCTGCCGCGGCCATCCGCGAGAGGATCGGGTTTTGACCGACCGCCATCGCCTCGCCGTACTTGAACCGGTCGCCGTAGACGCCACCGAGCAGGAAGTTCGTGCGCCGGACGATGCGGGTGTTGTAGCTCGCCATGATGAAGGGCGCCAATGCACCTTTCAGCGACGGATCGACCTTCTTCGCGCTGAAGATGGCGACATCGCTCGGCTCCGCCTTGCGGTCGCCGCGGTTGACCTCGCCCGGGCCGGAGGAGAGCGCATGGGGGTTGCCCAAGACCTTGCGCGTCTCGGGTTGCTTGGCCAGATCGGCGACCACGCGCATGGAGTCCAACGTGCCGCCCGACAGGCCGCCGCGCATCTTGGTGACGACCAGGGTCGTGTCGGTGAGCTCGCCCTCTCCGTCGGCGGTGACCCGCTGGTGGAGCAGGTGGACGCCGACGTCGGAGGGGATGGAGTCGTAGCCGCACGCGTGCACGATGCGGGCTCCGCTGGCCGCCGCCTGCTCGCCGTACTTGTCGATGGCGAAGCGCACGAACGGCACCTCGCCGGTGAGGTCGACGTAGTCGGTGCCGGCGTTGGCGACCGCGGCCAGCAGGGACTCGCCGTACCTCAGGTAGGGGCCGACGGTCGTGCAGACGACCCGGGTGCGCGCCGCCATGGCATCGAGCGAGGCGGGGGAGTCGGAGTCGGCCACGATGATCGGCCACTCGCGGGCGGCCGCAGGCAGGGAGGCCCGGGTGCTCTGCAGCTTGGCCTCGTTGCGGCCGGCGAGGCCGATGCGCGTGCCTTCCGGCGCATGCTCGGCCAAGTACTTTGCGGTCAGGACGCCGACGAAGCCGGTGGCCCCGTAGACGACGATGTCGAGCTCGCGGGAGGTGTCCTTCTTCATGGGGCGGACTCTAGTCCCTGATCTCCACGACCACGGGGGCATGGTCGCTCGGGCTCTTGCCCTTGCGCTCCTCACGTTCGATCCACGCCGAGTCCACCCGGGCAGCGAGTGCGGGGGAGGCGAGCACGAAGTCGATGCGCATGCCCTTCTTCTTGGGGAAGCTGAGCTGCTTGTAGTCCCAGTACGTGTAGACGCCGGGACCAGGGGTGTGCGGGCGGACCACGTCGGAGAAGCCCGCGTCGACGACGTCGCGGAAGGCCGCCCGCTCCGGTTCTGAGACGTGGGTGCTGCCGGCGAACTCGGCCATGTCCCAGACGTCGTCGTCCTGCGGAGCGATGTTCCAGTCGCCGGTGAGGGCCACCTGCGCGGTGGGGTCGTCGGCGAGCCACCCGGCCGCGGCGTCGCGCAGGCTCTCCAGCCAGCGCAGCTTGTAGTCGTAGTGCGGATGGCCGAGCGTGCGGCCGTTGGGCACGTACAGGCTCCAGACCCGGACGCCGCCGCAGGTGGCACCGATCGAACGGGCCTCGAGCACCTCCGGCTCGCCGAATCGCGGCTGGTCGTCGGCGAAGGAGGTGGCGATGTCGTCGAGGCCGACACGCGAGACGATGCCGACGCCATTCCACTGGTCGAGGCCGAAGTGGGCGACCTCGTAGCCCATCGCGCTGAGCTCGAGGCCCGGGAACTGGTCGTCGCGGCACTTGGTCTCCTGCAGGGCCACCACGTCGATGTCCGCGCGGTCCAGCCAGGCGGTGAAGCGGTCGATGCGGCTGCGGACGGAGTTGATGTTCCAGGTCGCGATGCGCACGTGGCCGAGGCTATAGGAGCGCAAACGCGCCGGAGGCGGGGCATGATGGCGCCATGAGCGAGGACGAAGGCCACGGCAAGCCTGATCATTCCCATGGTCCCGAGCCGAGCCACGGCGACGCCGACGAGCACGAGCACGAACGCGGCTCGACCACCGAACGTCGATACGACCGCCAAGGCGTCAAAGCCGGCACCTGGGTCAATCGCGCGGTGCTGGTGCTGGTGCTCATCGCCCTGGCCTACGTCGCGTACGCCGTGTCGGCTGCGTTCTTCCCCCGGTGGTGGGCGCAGCGGGTCGGGGTGCAGGTCGACGGGAGCGTCACGTCAGGCACGCTGTGGGGCTTGTTCTACGGCTTCGTCTTCACCTTCGTCCCGCTGATGGTGATCGCGCAGATGCGTCGGCGCTTCTTCAGCTGGACGTGGCGGTTCATCCTGCTCGTCGTCGCGGTGCTGTTGGCCGTGCCGAACTGGCTGACCCTGTCCGTCGTCCTCGGCACGAGCAACGCGGCCCACGCCGGCGAGCGCATCTTCGACGTGGACGCACCGGGGTTCCGGGTGGCCACGGCCATCGGTTCCGTGGCAGCCGGGGTCGTGGCGCTCGCCATCCTCGCCATCAGCCTGCGGCTGTCCGGGCGGCGCCGTCAGGTGCGTGACCTCAAGGGTCGGCTCAGTGAACGCGAGCGGGCCGAACGTGAGCGCGAACAGTCCGACCGCCGCGACGAGAACTGACTCAGACGGTGTAGCCGCCGTCGACATCGAGCTTCTGGCCGGTGACGAAGCCGGCTCGGCTCGAAGCCAGGAAGCAGACCGCCTCGGCGATGTCCGCCGCGCTGCCGAACCGGCCCAGCGGGATGTTCGCGCGCGTGATGGACAACGCGTCGTCGTCGAGCTCGCCGGACTCGATCAGTCGCGCGGCCATGCCGTCGGTGAGCATGCCCGGACCCACGGCGTTGACCCGCACGCCGAAGCGACCCTCCTCGGCCGCGAGCGCCCGCACGACCGCCTCGACGGCACCCTTCGGCCCGGCCGACAGCCCGTCCCGCACCGGGAACCGCGCAGTCGCGGCCGTGGTGACCGCGACGATCGATCCCTGGGTGCTCCGCAGCAACGGCAGGGCCGGCTGCGCGACGTTGAAGAAGCCCACGGCGTCCTGCCTGAGCTGCTCGGCGAACTCCGCGGGCGAGACGCGCGAGAGATGGATCATGGGAACGTGCGGTCCGGCGGCGTGGACCAGCGTGTGCAGCCCGCCGTAGGCCTCGGCCACCGCGGCCAGCACCCCGGCGCAGTCCTCCGGCGAGGTCACGTCGAGCGAGTGCGCGGAGGCACGCACCCCCGATGCGGCGGCCGCATCGGCGACCGACTGCCCCGCCTCCTCGTTGCCGCGGAAGGTCACCGCGACGTCACTGCCGCGGGCCGCCAGCATCCGGGCGATCGCCGCGCCCAGGCCACCGCTGCCACCGATGACGAGGGCGGCTCCGGTGGCCTCGGCGAAGTCGCTCGACAGGTCCTGGTTCATGAGGCGCCGAACTCTACCGAGTGCCACCCGTCGCGACCATGGCAGAGTTGCGACCGACGGCGAAGGTGCTAGACGTTGAGGGCGGCGCTCTCTGGTGTCGTGCCCTGTGACGTGAGGAGAAGACATGACCGAGACCACCCCTGAAGGACCCGCGGACGGCGGAGCCGACGGAGGAGCCGACCAAGGTGCCGATCACGGTGCCGATCATGGGGCCGAAGGGCCCGCCGATGGTGGCGCCGAGGGCAAGCCGGGCGTCCAGGACGGCGGAGCCGATGGTGGCGCCGACGACGGCGGAGCCGATGGTGGCGCCGACGAGGGGGCCGACGGCCTGATCGACGATCCCGCCGACGTGGCCGAGGACGACCCGACGGTGTGACCGCATCAACCGACGCGAGGGCGCCCGGTCACACGACCGGGCGCCCTGCGCTACGGCGCCTCGTCGCCGACCCGGCCACGTTCGCGCGGGACGTCTGGGGGACCGCCGCCCTCCTGACACCTGCGGCGGATCTTCCCGGTGACTTCGCCGACCTCTTCGACGAGGCGGCGGCCGACGAGCTCGTGTCGCGTCGCGGCCTGCGCACCCCGTTCATCCGGGTCGCCCAGGACGGCGTCCCCCTCCCCGCCGAGCAGTTCACGGCGGCCGCGGGGGTGGGTGCGGGCGTCGCCGACCAGGTCGACGACTCCCGACTGCTCCACCTCCTGGCGAACGGCGCAACCTTGGTGCTCCAAGGCCTGCACCGCACCTGGTCGCCGCTGATCGACTTCACCCAGCAGCTCGGATCCGAGCTCGGTCACCCCGCGCAGGTGAACGCGTACATCACGCCGCCGCAGTCGCGCGGGTTCGACGACCACTACGACGTGCACGACGTCTTCGTGCTCCAGGTCTCCGGCCAGAAGCGCTGGCGGATCCACGAACCGGTGCACCGATCGCCGCTGCGCGACCAGCCGTGGACCGACCGCCGGGCGACCGTCGCCGCGGCGGCGGACGAGCCGCCGATGATCGACACCGTGCTCCAACCCGGCGACTGCCTCTACCTGCCACGAGGATTCCTCCATGCCGCCACCGCCCTCGGTGAGGTGAGCACCCACCTGACCATCGGGGTCCACACCTGGACGCGGTACAAGCTGGCCCGGACCCTGGCCGACCGCGCGTTGGCCGGTCTGGGCGACGACATCGACGTGCGTGCGTCCTTGCCGCTGGGCGTCGCCGTCGGTGATCCCGAAGCGATCGCTGCCGATGTCGAGCTCGCCCGGGCCCGACTGATCGATGCCGTCGCCGGCCTGTCCGCGGACGAGGTGGCCGGCGTGCTCGCTGACGCGGCCATGGCGGGACGGCCCGAGCCGGTCGGTCCGCTGGCGCAGCTCGGTGCCGCTCGGTCCCTCGCGCCCGAGACCGTTCTCGTGCTTCGCCGGCATCTGGAGCCGCGGCTGGAACCGCACGGCGACGGTGTCCGCCTGACCACCCGCGCCGGTGCCGTCGAGCTCGGGCTTGCCGACGCAGCCGCGCTCGAGACCTTGCTCGCCGGCGACCCGATCCACGCCGACGCCCTCGGCCTGGATCTGGCTCGGCGGCTCCTGCACGCCGGCGTCGTTGTCGCCACCTGAGACGCTTCGTCCATGGCCTCCCTCACTCCGCTGTGCGCGGACACCGCACGCGAGCGGGGCGACCCGATGCCGGGCACGGCCCTGCACGTGCAGCGGTTCCTCCTCATCGAGCATCACGGGCCGTGGGCGTTCGACCCCATCGCGGACTCCGGTATCGACACAGGGGTCCTCGAGCAGCTCGTGGCAGCGACGCGCGGGGTCGGTGGACGCACCCTGCTGATCCGTCGTCATGGCCGCCGGCCGAACCTGGGCGATCGCTCCTGGGCGGTGGCCGACGTCGCGGGAGGTCGGATCCGCTGGGGCACCTGGCACGATGACGCCGACCTGCTTGCTGCGCGCGATGCCATCACCGAGCCCACCGAGGAATGGTCGGCCGAACCGGTGGTGCTGGTGTGCACGCACGGGCGCCACGACACCTGCTGCGCCGTGCGGGGCCGTCCCGTTGCGGCCGCCCTGGCGGAGCGCTACGGGCCCGTCGTGTGGGAGTGCAGTCACGTCGGAGGCGACCGGTTCGCCCCGACGGTCGTCGTGTTGCCGGACGGCACCTACTACGGCGGTCTCGATGAGTCCGACGCCGTGCCGGTCGTCGACCGGCATCTCGGCGGCACGGTGACCCCGGCGCGCCTGCGGGGCTCGAGCCTGTTGCCGCCGGTCGCGCAGGCCGCAGCGGTCGCTGCGCACGAGCGGTTCGGTCCGGCCGGACCCCGTGACGTCGTGGCGGCCGTCATCGAGACAGCGGACCGCGGACGATGGCGGATCGAGCTGGAATGCGAAGGTTCGCTTCCTGCACGCATCGAGGTCGACGTGGCGGCACGTCAGGCCGAGCCGGCCGTCCTCACGTGTCGCGCGGTCGGTCCGACGTCCGCTCGAACGTTCGAAGTCACCGGTCTACGGGTCCTCTGATCGTGGGGTAGGCGTGTCGCGGCCGTGGGTGTCCGACCCCGCCCCTAGCGTGGCACCCAGGAGGTCGCCCGATGACAGCACTCGAGATCGACGTGGCCCACGGCGGTTGGCATCGGGCCCCGCTCGCCGCGCTCGACTTCGAGACCACCGGCGTCGACCCCCATCGCGACCGGGTCCTCAGCTATGCCTTGCTCGACGGGCCGGGTGTCGTCATCACCGGTCTGGTCGATCCCGGCATCCCGATCCCGCCGGCGTCGGCCGAGGTGCACGGCATCACCGCCGCGATGCTGCGCGGGGCCCCGACCGCGGCCGCCGGCCTCGCCGGGGTGGTCGACTGGGTGCGCTCGCTCATCGAACGCCGCGTCCCACTGGTCGTGTTCAACGCCGCCTACGACCTCACCATGCTGCGAGCAGAGGCGGCCCGGCTCGGTCTCGAGCAGCCGGACTGGTCCCGGCTGTTGGTCATCGACCCACACGTCCTCGACTGGGGCGCTGAGCGCGGCGCGCTGGGCCCGCGGCGACTGGTCGACGTCGCACTCCACTACGGCATCGACGTCGAGAACGCCCACGATGCGGTGTGCGATGCGCGGGCCGCTCGGGACGTGGCCGTCGCGCTCGGTGCCCGTCATCGCCAGATCGGCACGGCGTCCCTCGGCGAGCTGATGGCCGTCCAGCGCCGGTGGTACGCCGAACGCGTCCAGGAGTGGAACTGCGTCGCCCGGGAGAGGGGCCGTCCGCTCGACGATCCGGCCGGTTGGCCGCTGACGGACGAGCCGCGGCTCGCTCAGGCCGCGGGACCGGTCCGGCGGGTGAAGAAGCAGTACAGCGCCCCGAGTCGCTGGGGCAGCATCCGCAGCAGGTGGAAGCTCAGGGCGAACAGCAGGCGCGACCTCCCGACATAGGCCGTGCCCCCATCCTCAGGCGTCTGGAAGGGCCTCGATGATGCGGATGTCGCGGTCGGCGCCATCGCCGAGCGCCGCCAAGGCCGCTTGGTACCCGGGGCTCGAGTAGGCCGACACGGCCGCCTCGGTCGAGTCGAACTCGATGAGCGTGGTGCGTCCGTAGGTGCCGCCCTCGAACGCCTGCACCACGTCGCCGCGGGACAGGAACCGCCCGCCGGCCGCGCGCATCGCCGGCCCGGCCAGCCGGATGTACTCCGTCAGCCTCTCCTCGTCGTGAACCGCGGTGAACGTGTTGATCCAGTAGCCCTTGGTCATCGCCCCATCATCACCGACCCGGAGATTCACCCGCGCATCCGGGCGAGGGCTGCGTCGGCGAGCGCCTCGGGCGCCTCCTCCGGGATCCAGTGGCTCACGCCGGTGAGCTCGACGAAGTCGAACGGGCCGGTCACGTGGTCGCCGGAGGCCTCCGCCGGCAGGCGTCCGACGGCCGTGTCGCCGTCACTCCAGATGTACGTGGTCGGCACCGACACCGGTGGCAGGTTGGCGAGCTCCGCCGTCATCGCGCGGTACCAGGCGAGTGCGGCGCTGAGGGCCGAGCGCTCGCGGAAGAGGTCGAGGTAGGCGTCGACGTGGGCGGCCGGGACCTTGCCCTGGTACATCGCCCGCAGCCGGCGCCCGTCGTCCTCGGTGAGCACCTCCTCGGCCTTGCCCTCCTGCCGCAGCAGCCCGAGGTAGGAGGCGCGCTCCTGCTGGTCGGAATCACCGCGCAGGGCGGCGTTGTAGGCGGCGAGGTGCGGCACGGAGACGGCGGTGAACGTGCGCAGTCGGTCGCCGTGGTGCGCCGCCACGAACCAGCCCACCGCGGCCCCCCAGTCGTGGCCGAGCAGGTGGAACCGATCGACCCCGAGCGCATCGGCGAGCCCCAGCACGTCGCCGGCAAGGTGCTCCATCGTGTAGTCGCCGACGGCCGCGGGCCGCGCCTGCGGGGAGTAGCCGCGTTGGTCGGGGGCGTACACCCGGAACCCCGCGCCGGCCAGCCGGGGTGCGACGGCCGACCAGCTCAGCGACGTCTCCGGAAACCCGTGCAGCAGGATGACCGGGTCGCCGTCATCGGGTCCGATGGTCCGCACGTCGAAGGAGAGGTCGCCGACGGCCACGGGCTCGAGCTGGTCGAAGGTCATGGCGTCATGCTGTCAGTCGACCGGCTGGTTGATGCGCTGGAGGGCGGCCCGGTCCAGAGCCGCGGCGGTCTCGGGGTCCGGTGCCGTGCCGCCGCGGTCGTGCGGAAGCCACCACCGGTCCGCCTCGGTCCGGGGGGCGTCCGGGTATGCCTCGATCTCCTCGTCGAGCAGACCGGACATCGCCACGCGCAGGCGCCCGGTGAGCTCGGCGATCGTCTCGCCGTCGGCGGGTCGCAACGGCTCGCCGACCGCGATCGAGATGGCCTTGCCACGTCGGAGGCCGCGGTGCCCGTCGACGGTCATGACGCGGTGCGAGCCCCACACGACGACCGGTACGAGCGGCGCCGAGCGGCTGATGGCGAGCCCGGCCGCGCCGGGCTTCAGGCCCTTGATCAGCCACGACCGGCTGATCGTGGCTTCCGGGAAGACGCCCACGATCTCACCCTGGTCGAGCAGGCGCCGAGCCTGCCGGTAGGCGACGGCACCGGACCACCGGTCGACCGGCACGTGTCGCATCGCCCGCATCACCCTGCCGGACCACCGGTTCTGAAACACCGACAGCTTGCTCATGAAGCGCACGAGTCGGCCACGCTCGCGCGCCGCGTACCCGACGAAGGTGAAGTCGAGGAACCCGGTGTGGTTGCACGCCAGCACCGCCGGTCCGGTGGTCGGCAGGTGCTCCGCGCCGCGCACGGAGATGCGCAGCCCGAGCAGCCGGAAGACGCCGGCCACGAGTCGCACGACGATGCGGTAGGTGCGATCCGAGCCCGACGTCCTGCTCACGTCCGCTCGGGAACGCGCGGCCAGCAGTCGGTGCGGACGGTGGGGTCGAAGCCGTCGGCGGTGATCCGCCGGGTGCGGATCTCGCGGTTCAGGATGCCGGCCGACAGCAGGAAGATCGCCAGGATGTAGAGCCCCATGATGAGGAGCCCGTGCCACGCCGCGTCCTTGTCGAAGCGGCCGGCTTCGCCGAGCGCGATGAACCCGTCGGACACCAAGAACATGAGGCCGCCGAGCCCGGCTCGGCGGTCGAGCGCGAGGGCCGTCGACGCGGTGCCGACGAGCAGCAGCGCATAGACGGGGACGAACGGACGGACGTCGGCCGCCAGCCCGTCCCACGCCCAGGTGACCATCGCGACGGCGGCCAGGAGGTAGACGATCGTCGGCCAAGGCCGCGCGCGCAGCGCCGGGAGCGCGCCACGCCGCACGAAGAAGACGATGAAGCAGACGTGGGCCGCCGCGAAGGACGCCATGCCGACGACGAAGAGCGACTCGACCTCCAGGAACAGGTCGCCGCCCAGGCAGAAGAACAGCGCGAGGACGAGCAGCCGCGGCCCGTTCAGCTGCACGACCCAGGCCATGAGGAGCGGGGCGAGCATGACCTTCGTGATGCTGTCCCAGGGCGTCACGTCCGCTGCGTTGAGCGCCAGATGGACCACCGCCACCACGGCGAAGCCGATGATCCACGGGCTTTTCACGGCGGTCATGTCGGGAACGCTACTGGAGGCCGACGGCGACGTTGAGCCGATACCGTGAACCTGTGCTCCTCACGATCCTCGCGTTCGTCGTCGCGGCCATGTTCGTCGGCACCGGTGGCATCAAGCTGTTCAACGTCCCCGCCTCGTTGGAGGTCCGCGACTCGCTGGACGTGTCACCGGGCCTGTGGCGGACGATCGGCATCCTGGAGTGGTGCGGCGCGGCCGGGGTGACCCTCGGGCTGGTCTACCGGCCGCTCGGCCTGCTGGCGTCGATCGGGCTCACCGCTCTGCTCGTGGGAGCGGTGGTCACCCGCGTGCGGGCCGCACGACGCCACGGCCGTTCCGAGAAGGCCGGGATCGCCGGCGACGCCGCCACCTTGGTCCTGACGATCGTGACGATGGTCGCATTCGCACAGAACTTGTGACTCTGCGTGCCTGATCAGGCAGGATGTGGGGGGTGTTTCGCTCCCGCTCCTTGATCGCCGCCGCCGCCCTCGCCGCTCTGGTCGCCTGTCAGTCCGGCACCTCCGACTCGACGCGGGATCGATCTCCAGGGAAACCAGGCGAGCTGGACGTGTCGAAGGTCCAGCCGCACATCTCCACTCTCACGCCCTACACCGCGCCCAAGGAAGCCGTCCTGCCGCAGGCGCCGGACGGCTTCGACCCGGTCTTCGCCCAGAACGTCGCCCGGCACGGCTCGCGCTCCCTGACCGACGGCGACCTCCTCGACGACACCATCTCCCTGTGGGAGAAGGCCGAGCGGGCCGACGCGCTGACCAAGGCCGGCGAGCGCTTCGGCCCGGAGGCGCGCGCTCTCCGCACGGCGATGAAGAAGGTCGGGTTCGGGCAGCTCAACACCCTCGGCAAGGAGGAGATGCAGGGCATCGGCGCTCGCGCGGGCGAGCGGCTGGCCGACATGTTCGAGGCGGCGATCGAGGACGGCGCCAAGGTCGACGTCTGGGACTCCGGGAAGGATCGTGCCAAGGCCAGCGCCCGGAACTTCTCGACCGGCCTGCGCACGACGCAGCCGGACCTGGAGATCGAGCCGACGGAGTCCGACGAGAAGACCCTGAAGTTCGACAGCGAGAACAACGAGTACGAGGACTTCCTCGACGAAGGCCCCTGGAAGTCCGCCTACAACGAGGTGCGCAGGCTCTCCGGCATCGAGCAGGCGGCGGTCGACACCCTCGAGCACCTCTACGCGGCGGACTTCGTCGCCGGCATCAAGAACAAGCTCTTCTACGCGAACGGCATCTTCGACGTCTACCGCGGCGGCCCGGCGATGAGCCGCAACGTCACGGTCGACACCAGCTCGCTGATGCCGGTCAAGGCGGCCGAGATCTTCGCCTACGTCGATGACGGACGCTACTTCTACTCCCGCGGTCCCGGCCTCGCCGGCGACGACGGCAGCTACCAGGCGGCCCAGATCCTGCTGGACGACTTCTTCACGGTGATCGACGACCGGCTCCAGGACCGGGGCGATCACCCGCATGCGGGGGTGTTCCGGTTCGCGCACGCCGAGGAGATCACGCCGTTCGCCTCGATGCTCCAGCTGCCGGGTGCCGACGAGCCGGGAACCCCCGGCAAGACGTACACCCACGAGAACAACGAGTTCCGCGTCTCGCGGATCGCGCCGCTGTCGGCGAACATCGAGTGGGTCGTGTGGTCCGACGGCGACACGAACCTCGTCTCCGTCGCCCACAACGAGCGTCCGTCCTCCGTCGGGCGCGACTGCGAGGAGTACGAAGGCAGTCAGGGGTTCTACGAGCTCGAGGAGCTCCGGACCTGCCTCGGCGCGTCGGGTTAGTCGGTCGGGCTCCAGTCAGGTGCGCTTTCCCAGTCCGGCGTCTTGGTGAGCGGTGTGACGTCTGATCCGTCGCGACGCATCACGAAGAGGTCCGGGACGTTCTCCACGCCGGTCATGGCGAAGACGATCCACTGGCTGTCCGGCGAGAACGACG
The DNA here is from genome assembly GCA_963695295.1 of uncultured Actinomycetota bacterium. Classification (GTDB taxonomy): domain Bacteria; phylum Actinomycetota; class Actinomycetes; order Propionibacteriales; family Nocardioidaceae; genus Aeromicrobium. The sequence continues at coordinate 1,785,142 of OY968771.1, forward strand.
AACCGAACACCTCCTTGCCGTCGGTCTTCGTCAGTCGCGTGAGGTCGGAGCCGTCCGGTCGAACCGTGTAGAAGTCGCCGATGTGCTCTTCTTCCGGACTCGGTTCGGACCGGAAGACGATCAGCTCGCCGTCCGGCGACCAGGTGATGTCCGCTGCCCTCAGCTTCCACGGGGTGATCCGTCGGGCCTCGCTGCCGTCCGCGTTGGCCACGAAGACCGCCGCCCCGTCGACCGGCTTGGCGGTGATGTTGATGCGGAAGAACGCGATTCGCTTGCCGTCCGGAGACCAGGTCGGATCCAGGTCCTCCGCGCTCGTGGGACGGTCCCGCTGGGTGATCATGGTCGATCCGGATCCGTCGACACCCGCAACACCGATGCCCAGGGCTTCGATCGTGTCCACTCCGCGCACTTGCCGGATCTCGCCGCCGGCCCAGCTGTACGCCAAGGTCTTGCCATCGGGCGACCAGGACGGGTCGAACTCCTCGCAGATCTCCTTGGACGAGATGTCTGGCGGGCAGCCGGGGTCGAACACTTGCTGTCCCGATCCGTCAGCGTCGACGACGTGGACCTCGTACGGTTTGTCGGAGAACTCCCGCTGGAACGCGATCCGCTTTCCGTCCGGCGACCAGTCGGGAAGCTGGTCGGCGACGCCCGCCGGTGGCTTGGTGATCTGCTTCTCGCCTGAGCCGTCGGTCGACGTCGTGAACAGGGCTGCTTGGGTCTGGTCCGCGTCGAGGTACCGGCGGAAGACGATCGTCCCGGCCGGCAGGTCCGATGAGCCTTCCTTCTTCGGTGCCGGGTCGCCTCCGGAGCAGGCGGCGAGCACAACGGATGCGAAGGCGATGAGGACGCCGGCGGCGGGGCGGATGTTCATCGGAGTCTCCTGACGGTCGAATACGTCCGACGCTAGGAGACGGGCCAGGCGGCCACATCCGTGTTGGCACGGAGATCCGGACGGAGGCAGGCACCCCGAGCCGACGTCCGTTCTCAGGCGTCGTAGTCGAGCGCCAGCTCCTCCGACACCGGGAGGCTCTGGCAGGTGAGCACGTAGCCGGCGGCGAGCTCGTCGTCCTCGAGCGCGTAGTTGCGACGCAGGTGCACGTCACCGCTGATGACCTTGGCCCGGCAGGTGCCGCACACCCCGCCCTTGCAGGCGTAGGGCAGGTCGGCGCGGGTCGCCTGGGCGGAGTCGAGGACCGGGCGGTCGCGGGGGAGGGTCAGCCGGGTGGTGCGGCCGTCCAGCGTCATCGACACCTGGCTCGACGGACCCACGACCCCGGGTTCGGCGTGCTCGACGGGTGGGGGCGCCTCGTCGACGAAGAACAGCTCACGGTGCACGCGATCGGCCGGTACGCCGAGGTCGGCCAGGACGCCGCGGGCCGATTCGATCATCGCGTACGGCCCGCACAGCCAGAAGCCGTCGACGTCGGCGATCGGCACGAGGGCGGCGAGGATGCGGCGGAGCCGGTCGGCGTCGAGGCGGCCGCTGAACAGCTCGACGTCGCGTGGCTCCCGGGACAGCACGTGGACGACCTCGAAGCGGGCCGGGAACCGGTCCTTCAGGTCGGCGACCTCGTCGGCGAACATGACGGTGCTCGCGCGCCGGTTGCCGTAGAGCAGCGTCACCTCGGTGTCAGGATTCGCGAGCAGTGACGACGCGATCGACAGCACCGGGGTGATCCCGGAGCCCGCCGCGATGAGCACGTGGCGGCCGCCGGCATCAGGGTCGGGGCCGAACGTGCCGGACGGGGTCTGCACGTCGATCTCGTCGCCGGCACGTACCCGGTCGACCAGCCAGGTCGAGAACATCCCGTCGGGCACGACCCGGACGCCCACGCGCGGTGCGGAGCCGATGGCGGCGCAGATGGAGTACTGCCGTCGCTCGTCGCGGTCGTCGACGCGCCGGCGGAGCGTCAGTGACTGGCCGGGCGTGAATCGGTACTCCGCGGCCAGCTCGGCCGGGACCTCGAACGTGACGGCCGCCGCGTCCTCGCAGAGCCGGTCGACCCGCGCCACTCGCAGGGGATGGAAGGCGCCCGGGCGTGCCATCAGATCTCCTTCACATGGTCGAACGGTTCGCCGCAGCTGCGGCAGGCGTGCAGGGAGCGGCAGGCCGTCGAGCCGAAGTGCGAGATCTCCTGAGTGTCGGCCGAACCGCACTGCGGGCACGTCGGCGGCCGCGTCGGCATGAGGACCAGGTCGATGGGTCCTTCCTGCGGACGAGGTGGCGAGATGCCGTGCTCGGCGAGGGCGACGCGGCCGCGAGCGCTGATCCAGTCCGACGACCAAGCCGGCGAGAGTGTCGTCCGCACCTCGGCTCGCTCGTAGCCGGCGCGACGCAGCGCGACCAGCACGTCGGCCCGCATCGTCGCCAGCGCCGGGCAGCCGCTGTAGGTGGGGGTGAGGGTCACGACGACCGTGCCGTCGTCGTCGGCGACGTCGCGCAGGACGCCGAGGTCCTCGAGCGTGAGCATCGGCAGCTCCGGATCGACGACCTGGGCGACGACGTCACGTGCCTGCATCGTCACCACCGGCCCATCGGATGCTCGCGCGCGAGGCCCTGCATCTCGGCGAGCATGTCGCCGAAGGCCTCGCCATGGTGTCCGTCGCGTCCCCGACCGCTGTCGGCTGCGACGTCGGGTGGTGCGAGCCCAGCCGCGTCGAGCACCCGCTCGACGACCTGCATGGCCTCATCGAAGGCATCCGCGGGCTCGGTGCCGGCCAGCTCGGCGACGTCGGGCCACACCGCCGCGAGGCCGGCGACCATGCGGGCGCGGGATTCGTCCGTTCCTCGGCCCAGCCTGATGCACCAGCGGGCCGCGTGCTCGCGGTGGTAACGAACTTCTTTCACGCCCTTCTCGGCGAGCGCGGCGAGCACCGGGTCCGGCGACGAGCTGCAGCCTCGCGAGGAGGGCGTGGCGCCAGGCCGAGAACACCAGCAGTCGCGCCATGGTCGCGGCGAAGTCGCCGTTCGGCTGCTCGACGAGGTGGACGTGGCGAAAGTCGCCGGCGTCGCGGAAGAAGGCGAGGCGGTCGTCGGCCGGCACCGGCGAGCCGGCGGGGAGCACCGGGACGACCCCGGGATCGGCAGCCGCCGCGCGGGCGAGCAGCAGCCGCGCCTGGCCGAGCAGGTCCAGCCCGATGTTCGCGAGCGCGACCTCCTCCTCGATCTCCGGAGCGCGCGTCGTCCACTCGCCCAGGCGCTGGGCGAGCACCAGGGCGTCGTCGCCGAGCATCAGGCAGAAGCCGGCGAGCTCCGCCGCGTCGACGCCGGCCGGCACCGAGGTGTCCATACCGGCGAGCGGGTCGTCGAAGCTCGTGCCGAAGGCCCAGCGCGCGTCGTCGTCGGCCTCGACGAGGCTGGTGTAGGCGTTGTCGTGCCGCGTCATGTCGCCGCCCATGTCACATGTGGGGGACGTGCTCGGGCACGTCGTAGAACGTCGGGTGGCGGTAGACCTTGTCGCCGCTCGGTGCGAAGAACGGGTCCTTCTCCTCCGGGCTGGAGGCCGTGATGTCCGACGACCTCACCACCCAGATGCTCACGCCTTCGTTGCGGCGGGTGAAGACGTCACGGGCGTTGCGCAGCGCCATCTCGTGGTCGGCCGCGTGGATCGAGCCGACGTGCACGTGGTTGAGCCCGCGCTTGCCTCGCACGAACACTTCGTACAGGGGCCATCCGGTCTCGCTCATGCTGCTCCCTCCTGTCGCGCCGCGTAGGCGATCGCGGCCTCGCGCACCCACGCGCCGTCCTCGTGGGCTTGCTTGCGGCGGGCGAGGCGCTCGGCGTTGCACGGTCCGTCGCCCGAGATCACCCGCATGAGCTCGTCCCAGTCGGGGGTGCCGAAGTCGTACGACCCGCGCTCCTCGTTCCACGCGAGATCGGGGTCGGGCAAGGTGACGCCGAGGGCATCGGCCTGCGGAACGGTCATGTCGACGAAGCGCTGCCGCAGCTCGTCGTTGGTGTGTCGCTTGATGCCCCACGCCATCGACTGCTCGGTGTTGGGGGAGCGGTCGTCCGGTGGGCCGAACATCATCAGCGACGGCCACCACCAGCGGTCGACGGACTCCTGCACCAGGGCTCGCTGGGCGTCGGTGCCGTTCATCATCGTCATCAGCAGCTCGTAGCCCTGACGCTGGTGGAACGACTCCTCCTTGCAGATGCGGATCATCGCGCGCGCATACGGCCCGTACGAGCTGCGGCACAGCGGCACCTGGTTGCAGATGGCCGCGCCGTCGACCAGCCAGCCGATCGTTCCCACGTCGGCGTAGCTGGGCGTGGGGTAGTTGAAGATCGAGGAGTACTTCTGCCGCGACGCGATGAGGGCATCGGTGAGCTCCTCGCGGGCGGTTCCCAGCGTCTCGGTGGCGGAGTAGAGGTAGAGCCCGTGGCCGGCCTCGTCCTGCACCTTCGCCGTGAGCACGAGCTTGCGCCGCAGCGACGGGGCGCGCGTCAGCCACGCGCCCTCGGGCTGCATGCCGATGATCTCGGAGTGTGCATGCTGGGCGATCTGGCGCACCAGGGTCTTGCGGTAGCCGTCGGGCATCCAGTCGCGCGGCTCGATGCGGTCGCCGTGCGCGACCGTCCCGTCGAAGTGCTGCTGCAGGTCGTCCATGGTGCTCCCAGACCGAGTGCTCCCAAACCGAATGATCGTTCGGTTTGAGTGTACCTCAGCGATCAGCTGCGGATGCCGTCCAGCACCATCGACGTGATGCGGTCGGCCAGCGCGGCCGGTGACGTGTCGCGGCCAGGCCGATACCACTCGATGAGTGAGTTCACGACGCCGAACATGAGGCGCGCCGTCGTGCGGGCGTCGACGTCGGCACGCACGTCACCTTCGTCGATCGCCTGCTGGACCAGCCTGGCCACCGCGCGGTCGAACCGGCGGCGCTGGTCGAGCGCCCAGCGCTCGGTCTCGGTGTTGCCGTGGATGCGAAGCAGCAAGGTCACGTACGGCAGGCGGTCGGCGAGGATCTCGACATCACGGCGCACCAGGTGCTGGAGCCGATCCACCGCTCGACCGGTCGTGACGTCCTCGGCCTCGAGGCTGGCCAGCAGCGGGTCGAGGGCCCGCTCCAGGGCCAGCCTCAGCAGCTGCTCCTTGCTGTCGACGTGGTGGTAGATCGAGGACTTCGACAGTCCGGACGCCCGGGAGAGCTGCTCCATGCTGGTGCCGTCGTACCCGCGCTCGGTGAACACCTCCGCCGCCACGGCCAGCAGCGATTCCTGGTCGTAGCGCGGACGTGGCTCGCCCGATGGCAGCGTTCGCGGACGCGATGTCGATCCGGTGGGGGCCGAGGCCATGCGCCGATCATGGCACGCAGCGCCTCAGCGACGGGTGGCCGTGAACAGCAGGTACTCCCACTGCATCTCGCCGCTGCCCTCGCCGAAGCGGGCGGCCAGGTCGTCCAGGGCGGCGTCGAGTGCTGCGGTGCGCACGGCATCGTCGGCGAGCGACGTGTACACGGCGATCGTCGGCCCGTAGCGGGTCGAGAAGAACCGGCGGAAGTCGCCGGTCTCGCGGAAGGCCGCCACGCTGACGGTCCGCTTCTCGGCACGCACGTCGGTGACGCGGTCGCCGAACAAGGCGCGCACATGGTCCTCGTCGCCCCACAGCGGCGGCGGTGACGCCCCGGGCGGAGGCGGTGGGGCGAACGGCCTCATGGTCGCGAACAGCTGCCCGATGAATCCCTCCGGCGTCCAGGCGATGTTGCCGAGCGTTCCGCCGGAGCGGACGGTACGGACGAACTCGTCGGCGGCCGCCTGGTGGTGCGGCGCGAACATGATGCCGACGCTCGACATGACGACGTCGAACTCGCCGTCCGCCCAAGGCATGTCCTCGGCATCGGACTCGGTCCACGTGAGCATGGCGCCGCGGTCGGCGGCGAGCTTCTTGCCGGTCTCCAGCAGTTCGGGCGCCAGGTCGGTGGCGACGACGTCGGCTCCGGTCAGAGCGGCCGGAATCGCCGCGTTGCCCGTGCCGGCAGCGACGTCGAGCACCTTCATTCCCGGCCCGATCCCGCACGCCTCGACCAGCGTGGTGCCGAGGTCCGCGATGATGTCGGACGCGACGGACGCGTAGTCGCCGAGCTGCCACATGGCCCGGTGCTTGGCCTTCAATGCGGCGTCTTCATCAGTGATCTGGTGTGTCATGTTCCTTTCCTTCTCCCCCGAATGACGACTGTAGGAACCCGGGTCCGGAGAACCTAGTACCAGATCTGTACCGGTACGGGTACTGTGGCCGCATGGGCTCCCCCTACCACCAGTTCTGCCCGGTATCCAAGGCCATGGAACTGCTCGACGAACGCTGGACGCTGCTCGTCATCCGAGAGCTCCTGATCGGCTCGGAGCGGTTCAACGATCTGCGCCGCGGGCTGCCCCGGATCTCCCCGACCCTGTTGTCGCGGCGGCTCCGGCAGCTCGAGCGCGCCGGCATCGTCGAGCGTCGGGTGGACGGCACCGACGTCCGCTACCTGCTCACCCACGCCGGCCGAGGGCTGGAGCCGGTGATCGAGGCGGTGGGCTCCTGGGGCACGCGCTGGATCCCGGACCTGGGCGACCTCGACCTCGAACCGAGGTTCCTGATGTGGGACATGCACCGCAACGTCGACGCCGCCGCCATCCCGGCCGGTCGCACGGTGTTGCAGTTCCGGTTCCCCGACGCACCGCAGGGTCAGCGCGACTGGTGGCTCGTCATGAAGGGCGACCAGGTCGAGGTGTGCGACTTCGACCCCGGGTACGACGTCGCCGTGACCGTGTCGTCGAGCCTGCGCACGCTGACGGCGGTGTGGCGTGGTGACCTCTCCTGGTCGGCTGCGCTGCGCTCCGGCTCGCTGGAGCTGGTGGGTCCGGCGACGCTGCGTCGAAGCCTCCCCACCTGGTTCACCGATTCCAGCTCGGCCGGCGTCCCGATCGCCGAGCCGCGGCTCGCCTAAAGACTGGCCGCGTCGCTCTGCGGGTCGATGAGGATCTTGGCGTGGACCTCCGGATCGCCGAGCGCGGTGAAGGCGTGGTCGACGCCGGGAAGCCCGACGGTCCCGGTGACCACCGGCTCGGCGTTCACCTTGCCGTCGGCGAGCAGGTGGAGCGTCTCGTGGAACTCCGGCGGCGTGTAACCCAGGACGAACCGCAGGTCGATCTCCTTGTTGATCGCGACGGCCGGACGCAGGTGGTCCGGTTCCATGCAGACGCCGACGACCACCACGCGGGAGAACAGGGGAGCGCTGGAGATGATCTGCTCGAGGATCCCGGGCACGCCGACGCACTCGAAGATCACCGGGCGCTTGGGGGTGGCCGCGCCGACCTTCTCGGCTGCGCGCCAGACCTGGTGCCACGGCAGGAGCGGGAGGCGGCGGAGCTTGTCCATCGCGCCGATCGCCAGCCCGAACGCCGCCGGTGCCGTGGTGAGGTGGCCGTGGTCACCCGACGCCGCGTACGGGCTCTCCTGCTGCGGGTCGACGACGACGTCGGCGCCGCAGCGCCGGGCGAGGTCGCGGCGCCCGGGGGAGAAGTCGCTCGCGACGACCGTCTTGACGCCGCTGGCCTTGAGCATGGAGATGACGGCCAGGCCGACCGGGCCGCAGCCGATGACGATCGCGACGTCACCCTTCCCCACCTCGCCGCGCCGCACCGCGTGGAGGCCGACGGCCATCGGCTCGGTCAGGGCCGCGAGCTCGGTGGGCATGCCGTTCGGCACGGTCATGGCCAGGGTCTCCTCGACCACCATCTGCTCGGCATACGCGCCGGGGGCCTCGGTCGACAACCCGATCGTGTGCACCTCCGAGCCGCGTCGCAGCAGCGGCAGCGCGACGACGCGGTCGCCGGCCTTGGCGAGCTTGCGCGTCTTCGGCCCGTGCCCGACGACCTCGCCCACGAACTCGTGGCCCAGGACGACGGCCTGGTTCGACCGCATGAAGTCCGGGTAGCCCAGCTCGTCGACGATGTCGGCGAGATCGTCGCTGTGGTGGCGAGCGTGCAGGTCGGAGCCGCAGATGCCCGCCCGCTGCACGTTGAGGAGCAGCTGTCCCGGTCCGGGCGTGGGGTCAGGGACCTCGACGACCTGGAGCTTGGTGTCCTCGCAGACCACGGCCTTCATGCGGTCGAACGTTACTCCGGGCCGGCCGGCCACGAGGCGGGCGGGCGGCCCGATGCCGTCAGCGTCTCGGCGCCGTGCCCGACCGACGCCCAGGTTCCCGGCACGGCGAGCACGGCCATGGCCGACGTCGGCATCGTGACCCACTCGCCGGTGATGCGTGCGATGAGCTCCTCGACCCCGGGGTTGTGCCCGACCAGGACGACCGTGTCGGCGTCCTCCGGCGCGTCCTGGACGACCGCCAGGAGCCCGCTGCTCCCGGCTCCGTAGACGCGCTCGTCGATCCGTGCCGGCGGCGGATCGTCGAGCTCCGCGGCTGCGAGCTCCCAGGTCTCCCGGGCTCGGACCGCTGGGGAGATCAGGGCAAGATCCACGCCGGGCAGGTGGCCGTCGAGCCACCGCCCCGCCTCGGGCGCCTGACGCCGGCCCCGGGCGGCGAGCGGTCGTTCGATGTCGTCCTCGTCGCCGGACCAGTCCGACTTCGCGTGCCGCAGCACGACCAAGGTGTGTCCGGCCATCCTCCGATTCTCCACCCGGCGGCGGCGGTGCCTTTCGCTCACCGGCCCAACTCTGGTAGAACGTGTTCTAGATTTGGGCGGAGGCGTGATGGGTCAGGGCTCGGCGGAGGTTCACTCGGGGCAGGCGTGGACCGAGTTCTGTCGCGCGCTGGAGAAGGCCGGTGAGGTCGTGCTGCGCGACACCGCGCCGCGACACCCCGCTCGATCGTGCCGAGGGCTACCGATACCTGACCCGGCTGCTGCGGGAGATGCTGTACTCGACCGTCGAGAACGCGGATCCGGACTTCCCGCGCCTGCACGAGCTGGACCGGGTCAAGCTCGGGGCCGACAATCCCGACAACGTGTACCTGTCGGCGAACATCCGCGGCGACCGCACCTATCGGATCAGCGGCACGCGCGGCAGCATCGCGTACTTCAGCATCGGCTCCAAGGCCAACCGGTACGCCAAGGACGGCACGATGGCCTCGACCGGGGAGCTGACCGACCGCGACCTGGTCATCGACGCCGACGGCACCGTCGAGATCATCGCCAGCGCGACCCCGCAGGAGAAGAACTGGCTGCCGCTGGCTCCGGACTCCACCGGACTCGTGGTCCGCCAGACCTACCTCGACCGCACGACAGAGCGGCCCGGGAGCTGGCACATCGAGCGGATCGGCGACCCGATCGAGCGCGGGGAACTGGACCCGGAGTTCTTGGCCAAGGCCTTGGCGACGGCTGCCTTCTCCTTGCACGGCACGGCGGCCCTGTTCGCCACCTGGACCGAGATGTTCATGACCCGCCCGAACGAGCTGGCGGACTTCGGACAGGAGATGTTCCAGAAGGCGGGAGGTGATCCGGAGATCTTCTACCTGCACGGGTACTGGACCCTCGAGCCCGGTCAGGCCTGGGTGATCGAGACCGACGTGCCCGACTGTCCGTACTGGAACTTCCAGCTCGACAACTGGTGGATGGAGTCCCTCGACCACGAGCGCACGATCACCGTCAACAAGCACACCGCGCAGCTCGACCGCGGTGTGGACGGTGGGCGCCTCACGATCGTCGTCGCCGAGCGCGATCCCGGATGGGGGAACTGGATCGACACCTGCGGCCACCAGAGCGGCACCGCCCTGCTGCGCTGGCTCGGCGCCGAGGAGCACCCGATACCGGAGTGCCGGGTCATCGACGTGGAGACGGCATGAGCACCGCCGAGACCGCGAACGCCCTGGCCGTCGACGGGCTGCTGACCGCCGCACGGGACAAGACCGGCCTCGACGACTTCGGCGATGAGTGGTTCGTCGAGCCGCTGACGGTCCTCACGACCGCGCTGGCCGCCGAGGCCCGGCTGTCCGAGCTCGGGTTGGCCCTGACCCAGCAGCGGCTCACGGCCCTGCTCGCCGACCGGCTGCGGCTGCGGCAGCTACAGGCAGAGAACCCGGCGATCGCCGACGAGGAGGTGAGCGTCGCCGCCGAGATCTGCGGTCTGCCCCGCACCGGGTCGACGCTGCTGCACCGGCTCCTCGACCGCGTCGCCGCACGTGACGACGACGTTGTCGTGGGAGACCTCGTACCCGCTGCCGTTCCCCGGGGAGGGCCCGGACGCCGAGGTACGCAAGCAACGCGCCCGGGACCGGTTCCGGCTGTTCATGGAGATGAGTCCGGACTTCGGCGACATCCACACGATCGAGTGGGACGGCCCCGAGGAGGACGTCATCCTGCTCGACCGCACGTTCACGTCGATGAGCTTCGACTCCTTCTACTGGGTGCCGACGTACGGCGTGTGGCTGCGGGAGTACGACCAGGCTCCGGCCTATCGCGAGCTGCGGGAGTGGTTGCAGGTCCTGCAGTGGCAGGACCCGTCGCGGGAGGGCCGGCCATGGGTGCTGAAGTCGCCGCACCACCTCACCGCCGTCGATACCGTGCTCGACACCTTCCCCGGCTGCAAGATCGTGATGACCCACCGGTCGCCGGCCCAGGCCGTGCCGTCGTACGCCTCGATGGTCTGCGCCATCAGCGGTCAGTACAGCGACGAAGTCGACCCGGTCGCCGTGGGGCGCTACTGGCGCGACCGATTCGTCACGACGCTGCGCGAGTTCGCGGACGTGCGAAACAGGCGGCCGGACCGGTTCGTCGACGTGCAGTTCCCCGACATGGTCGCCGACCCGGTGGCCGAGGCGACACGGGTGACGACGGCGCTGGGCCTGCCGAGCGACCACGAGGCGTTCGAGGAGTACCTGGCCCGCAACCGAGCCGAGAAGCACGGGTCGCACGAGTACACCGCGGAGGACTTCGGCCTGTCCGAGGCCGAGCTCGAGCGGGACTTCGCGTTCTACCAGGAGGTTGACGATGATTCTCGACGGTGAAGTGGTCATCGTCTCCGGCGTCGGGGCGGGACTCGGCGCGAAGCTGGCTGCCCGCGCGGCGGCCGAGGGTGCCAAGGTCGTGATGGCGGCCCGGTCCAGCGAGGTGATGGACCAGGTGGTCAAGGAGGTCACGGCGGCCGGTGGCGAGGCGGTCGCGGTGCCGTGCGACGTCCGCAAGACCGAGGACGTCGAACGCGTGGTCGCGACGGCGGTGGAACGCTTCGGCACGGTCACCGGCCTGGTCAACTCCGCGTACTCGCACCCCGGGTTCACCGACCTTCTCGACACCCCGGACAAGCAGCTCCGCCGCTCGATGGACATCATCGTGTTCGGCGCGCTGGAGATGACCCGCGCGGTGGTGCCCCACATGACCAACGGCGGCTCCATCGTCAACGTCGGCACCATGTCGACCCGCAAACCGGCACCCGGTGAGGCCGGGTACGCCGTGGCGAAGGCTGCGATGGCGACGGCGACGCAGTACCTGGCGCTCGAGCTGGGCGCGAAGGGCATTCGGGTCAACCAGGCGGTCCTGGGGTGGCTGGACGGACCGGGCGTGCAGTTCTACCTGAAGATGACGGCCGACGAGAAGGGGATCACCGAGCAGGACGTCTACGACGACATCGCGTCCCGCAATCCCCTGAACCGGATCCCACCGGACGAGGCCTGCGCCGGCGCCATCCTGTTCCTGTTGTCCAGCCTGGCCTCCGAGGTGACCGGCGCGACCATCGACGTCAACGGCGGGGAGTACATGCCGTCATGACGGCCCCCGAAACCCCGCACGTCGTGACCTCGGTGACGGTGCAGATCGAGGCTTCGGCAGCGTTCGTGTGGGACGTGCTCGTCGACTACGCGAGCTACCCGGAGTGGAATCCGTACACGATCGCCGTGGACACCACGTTGCAGGTCGGCGACCGGATCGACCTCACCCTGCCCAGCCCGGACGGGTCGGATGGCACGTTCGTCAACCGCGAGTTCATCCGGGTCGTCGACCCGCCTCACCACCTGCAGTACGACACCGCCGATGAGATGGCGGGGATCTTCGGCGTCCGCGACCAGTGGATCACCGAGCTGGCCCCGGACCGGTGCAGCTATCACACCACCGACACCCTGAGCGGCGAGCATCGCCGACCTGGTCATCGAGATGAACGGCGCTTGGATCAAGGCCGGGTTCGACTCGGTCGCGCACGCCCTGAAGGCCCGGGTCGAACACCTGCTGGCCATCCGTTGACACAGATTCCGCCAGTCACGAGTGGGCCCCGTGGGACTCGAACCCACAACCCGCGGATTAAAAGTCCGCTGCTCTGCCAATTGAGCTAGGGGCCCGCGCGATCCAGTGTGCCAGCCGAGTTCTGCCGGACTGGGTCAGGCTGCGCTGCGATCTGGTGAAAAGGTGTGCACAAATGAGCCCACGAGGGATAGTGTCGGAAACGACCACGAGCCCACAGCACGACGCCGGAGCCCCCTGATGCCACAGCCACTCGATCAACGATTGCGCGACGACGCGGTGCTCGACGAGATCGAGCTCACCAGCCGCCTCATGATCGCCGCGTCGGAGCTCGGACGGCCGCTGTCGCAGCGCGAGGTCGACGAGATCCTCGGCGTGGTCGCGAGCTGAGCGGTTCATCGTCAAGGTGACCGCGGTTGGCGCCGTGCTCATGACACCCCCTAGCATGATCTTGGCCTGCCAACACCGATCGGAGAAGTGGCGTGCGCTTTCGCATCCGACCTCTTGAAGCCTCGTTCTACGTCCTGTTCTCAGAAGCGGCATCGCACCTCGTCCACGGAGCGTCGCTCCTGGCGCAGATGCTCGACGAGACCAGCGACAAGAAAGCCATCGCGGAGCAGATGCGCGAGGCCGAGCACCAGGCCGACGAGACCACCCACAAGATCGTCCGCACGGTGAACAGCACGTTCATCACGCCGTTCGACCGCGAGGACATCTACCGGCTCGCCGGCAGCCTGGACGACGTCATGGACTTCATGGAGGAGGCCGTCGACCTGCTCGGGCTCTATGAGATCGAGACGCTTCCGCCGGAGTTCGCGCCCCAGGTCGAGGTCCTCCAGCGTGCATCGCAGCTCACCGCGGACGCCATGCCAGGCCTTCGCACCATGAAGGGCCTGGAGGAGTACTGGATCGAGATCAACCGGCTCGAGAACCAGGGCGACCGGTTCTACCGCCGCATCGTCGCCGACCTGTTCGGCGGTGGCCACAAGACGCTCGACGTGCTGAAGCTCAAGGACATCGTCGACTCACTGGAGCACGCCATCGACGCCTTGGAGTCGGTCGCCAACACGGTGGAGCAGATCGCCGTCAAGGAGTCCTGAGTCGTGGACTTCACCCTGGCGCTGGTGATCGCGACTGTCGCCATCGCGCTGTTCTTCGACTACACCAACGGATTTCACGACGCCGCCAACGCGATCGCCACGTCGGTGTCCACGCGCGCCCTCACCCCACGCATTGCCCTGACCATGGCCGCGATCCTCAACTTCGTCGGCGCGCTGCTCGGCGTCGAGGTGGCCAAGACGATCAAGGACATCCTCACCGGGTTCGACTCGATCGACACGGCCAACCACGCGCTCACCGTGGTGGTGAGTGCGCTCGTCGGCGCCATCGCGTGGAACCTCATCACCTGGTACTTCGGCATCCCGTCATCGTCGTCGCACGCACTCATCGGCGGCCTCGTCGGAGCAGGCCTTGCCTCCGGGGTCACGGTCGACTGGGACAAGCTGGTCGACAAGGTCGCCATCCCGATGGTGGTCAGCCCGGCGCTGGGCTTCACCGGCGCCTTCCTCGTCATGGTGTCGATCATGTGGATCTTCCGGCGTGCGCGGCCGGCCTCGGTCAACCGCGGGTTCCGGCTCAGCCAGACGGTCTCGGCGGCGATGCTCTCGCTCGGGCACGGACTCCAGGACGCGCAGAAGACGATGGGCGTCATCGTCCTCGCTCTGATCGCCGGCGGCTACGGCCCGGGTCCGGGCGAGCGGGAGATCCCGCTGTGGGTCATCCTCTCGGCCGCAGGAGCCATCGCCCTGGGCACGTTCTCCGGCGGTATGCGCATCATGCGGACGATGGGCCGCCGCATCATCGCCCTCGACCCGCCGCGGGGTTTCGCCGCCGAGCTCACCGCGTCGTTCGTCCTGTACTTCATGGCCATCGGTCAAGGGGCGCCGGTCTCGACCACGCACACCATGACGTCATCGGTGATGGGCGCTGGAGCGTCCAAGCGGTTCAGCGCCGTGCGATGGGGCGTGGCCCGCAGCATCGTGACGGCCTGGATCATCACGATCCCGATGGCCGCCGCGGCCGCGGCCGCGACCTATGGGATCACGCACCTGTTGATCCCGGGAAACTAGAGGTCAGCCGAACCGGCCGGAGATGTAGTCCTCGGTGCGCTGGTCCTTGGGGTGGCCGAAGATGTTCGACGTCGTGTCGAACTCGACGAGGGCGCCGGTCCGGTCACCCGTCGTGTAGTCCATCGACGCCGTGAAGAACGCGGTCCGGTCCGCGATGCGTGCCGCCTGCTGCATGTTGTGGGTGACGATGATGATCGAGTAGTCCTCCCGCAGCTCAATCATCAGGTCCTCGATCATCGAGGTGGCGATGGGATCGAGCGCCGAGCACGGCTCGTCCATCAAGATCACCTCGGGGTTCACGGCGATCGTGCGCGCGATGCACAGGCGCTGCTGCTGGCCGCCGGAGAGCCCGAACGCGGAATCCTTGAGCTTGCGCTTGACCTCTTCCCACAAGGCGGCCCGCTTGAGCGCGTCCTCGACCAGGTGGTCCATGTCCTCGACCTTCATGCCGGAGACCCGCGGTCCGTAGGCCACGTTGTCGTAGATGGACTTCGGGAACGGGTTCGGCTTCTGGAAGACCATGCCGATGCGCCGGCGAACCTCGATGGGGTCGACGTCCTTGGCGTAGATCGACTGGTTGTGGAACGTCACCGAACCCTCCACCCGAGCACCCGGGATGAGGTCGTTCATGCGGTTGAGCGAGCGGAGCAGCGTGGACTTGCCGCAGCCGGACGGCCCGATGAGCGCGGTCACCTCGTTCCGGCCGAAGGTGAGGTCGACCCCGGAAACGGCCTGGAACTTGCCGTAGTAGACGTCGACATCGGCGCATTCCATGATCGGGTACGGAGCCGTGGAGAGCGTTCGCTCTTCTCGGTCGGAGCGCCCGATCGAGGAGTTTGTGGGGGGCCGGCGCGTTCCGAGCGCCTCCGAGCCATTGGTCACGAATGTAGCCATGGGTTCACCACCGGTTCTGGTATCGATTGCGAATGAAGATTGCGAGCGCGTTCATGAGCAGGAGCAGCGCGAGCATGAGGATGATGGCCGCGGACGCGACCTCCTGGAACGCCTTCTGCGGCTGTGACGCCCAGTTGAAGATCTGGATCGGCAGCGTCGTGAATCCGCTCATCAGGCCATTGGGGTCGTAGTTGACGAACACCAGCCCACCGAGCAGGAGCAGCGGCGCCGCTTCGCCCAGGGCGCGAGACAGGGCGAGGATCGATCCGGTCGCGATGCCGGGGATGGCACTGGGAAGGGTCTGACGCCACACGGTCTGGAGCGGGGTCGCGCCGAGCGCCAGTGAACCGTGGCGGATCTCCTGCGGGACGGCCCGGATCGACTCCCGCGTCGAGATGATGACCACCGGCAGGATCAGCAGCGCCAAGGCGATGCCGCCGGCGAGGACGACTCGCCGTTCCAGTCCGATAGCGAGGGCGAAACCCGCGGTGAGCATGCCGTAGAGGATGGCCGGGACCGCGGCAAGGTTCGAGATGTTGACCTCGATGAGCTTGTTGAACCAGCGACGGGCGTCCGCGAACTCCTCGAGGTAGACCCCGGCGGCGATCCCCAACGGGATCGCCATGACGGCGGTCACCACGATGACGAGGGCGGACCCGAGGATCGCTGCGCGCGCTCCGGCTCGCTCCGGCATGACCTGGCTGGTGTACCTCGTGAAGAGCTCCAGATCCAGTCGGGTCGCACCGTCCATGAACGCATCGACGAGCAGCACGAAGAGACAGAGCACGGCGAACGCCATCGCACCCCACAGCGCGAAGAGGAACGCGATCGAGGCGACGCTGCGCTCCCCATGGCGTTCGGCGCGCAGTGGCGCGGTGGCCAGGTGGCCGATGGTGGCCATCAGTAGACCTCCCTGATCCGGCGGACGATGATGCCGGCGATGACGTTGATGATGAACGTGACCACGAAGAGCAGGAGCCCGACCGCGAACAGCGTGTTGTAGGTCAGGCTTCCGGGACTGCTCTCACCGGTGGCGGTCTGCGCGATGAACCCGGTCATCGTCTGACCGTTGTCGGTCGGATTCGTGACGATCTGAGCCCGCGTGCCGGCCGCCAGCGCGACGATCATCGTCTCGCCGACGGCACGGGACAGCGCCAGCACGATCGAGGCCGTGATGCCGGAGATGGCTGCCGGGAACACGACACGCAGCGTCGTGCGCATCGTGTTCGCGCCCAAGGCGTAGGAGCCTTCCCGGAGCGAGTGCGGAACCGCGCTCAGCGCGTCCTCGGACAGCGACGCCACCGTCGGGATGATCATGATGCCGAGCACGAGACCGGCGGAGAGCACCGAGAACGTCCCGACGCCGATGTGGAGAAGGTCGTTGAGGATGACCGGCGCGACGAAGAAGAGGGCGAAGTACCCGTACACGACCGAGGGGATGCCGGCCAGGATCTCCAGGATCGGCTTGAAGATGCGGCGCACCCGATCGTGCGCGTACTCGCTGAGGAACACGGCCGCGCCGAGGCCGCTGGGGACCGCGATCAGGAGCCCGATCACGGTGGTCCACAGGGTGCCGGTGATCAGCGGGAGCACACCGAAGTCGGGGTTCGAGAACGTCGGTGCCCATCGAGACCCGGTCAGGAACGCCAGTGGTCGGACCTCGCCGAAGAACGAGATCGACGGCAGGAGGAGAGAGATGAAGATGCCGATCGTGATCACGACCGAGAGCCCGGCCGCCAGCTTCAGCAGCAGCATCGCGATGGCCTCGCCGACACGGCGACGAGGCGCCGTGAGCGCCTGCCCGCTCGGAGGCCCCACGGGGCCCGTCGCGGTGGACGGGCTCCCTGGGGTGACGGTCGATGTCACTGCTCTTCGTCTCCTGTCGTGGTGCCGTTCAGCTTCAGAGCGCTGCGTGAGCGGACTGGAGCTCGGCGACCTGCTCGTCGTTCAGGGCGATGAACTTCGCGGCTTCGGCGATCGTCTGGTCCTGCTCCACGTAGTAGTCGACGAAGGCCGCAACCTGCTTCTTCTGCGTGTAGCTGTCCTTGTTCACGTAGATGAACAGCGGACGGGCCAACGGTGCGTAGGTGCCGTTGCCGGCAGTCTCGGCACTCGGGGCGACGCAGCCGTCGCCGCTGTCGACCTCGAGGGCCTTGAGCACGGCGGCGTTCTCCTCGAAGTAGGTGAAGCCGAAGTAGCCCAGAGCGTTCGGCGATCCGCCGACGCCCTTGACGATCACGTTGTCGTCCTCGGAGGCGTTGTAGTCCGAGCGGCTCGCGCCCTCTTCACCGTTGATCTCGTCGGTGAAGTAGTCGAACGTGCCGGAGTCGGTGCCGGGCCCGTAGAGCTCGAGCGTCTCGTCCGGGAACTCGGAGTTGACCTGCTTCCAGGTCTTCACCTTGCCTTCGGCGGCGGGCTCCCACATGGCCTTGAGCTCGTCCGTCGTCACGCACTGCACGAAGTCGTTCTCCTTGGAGGTGACCACGGTGAGTGCGTCGGTGGCGACCCGAAGCTCGCCGAACTCGATGCCGTTCTCGTCGCAGACGGCCTTCTCTTCGTCCTTGATCGGCCGCGAGGCATTCGAGATGTCGGTTTCGCCGGCGCAGAACTTCTCGAAGCCTCCACCGGTGCCGGACGTCGCGACGGAGACGTTGACGTCGCCGTTCTCCTCGCTGAACAGCTCACCGGCGGCCGCGGTCAGCGGCTGCACGGTGGAGGAGCCGTCGGTGACGACCTCTCCGCCCGCGCCGCCGGCGGACTGGTTTCCGCCGCCGCACGCGGCGAGGACGAGGGACAGCGCCAGGGCCGAGGGAACGGCCGCCATGCGCGCAATGCGTCGATTCACAGAGTTGCCTCTCTGATACGGGCCGCAGGGGCGACCCTGTTGACTGACGCTTCGGACGCTAGGGAACGTAGGTGTATCGAGTCAGGTGCTGCGGTGAACGCGGGGTAAACGATCGGCCAATGCTGCAGGTCAGGCTGTGATCGGAGTCTCAGCGACTCACGTGCGCCCGAGCGTCTCGGTCGCCAGCACGACCCCCTTGGCGATGGTGCACGACGAGCCCGGAGCCGGGCTTCAGATCGACGGTGTCGATGCCGAGTGCGTCGAACAGCCACGGGAGCGTCGGGCGGTGGGTGCACAGCACCACCGGCTTCTTGCGGTCGAGGATCGCCGTGAGGGAGCGGTTGACGTGCGCGTACTTGGTGTCCTCGGACAGACGGTCGTCGACCTCCAGGAACGTGCTGATCTCGTGCGCGTACGGCTCGACGGTCTGGGCGCACCTGATGGCCGGGCTGGACACCACGCGGAGCACCCCGTAGGCGCCGAGCAGCGGCACGAGCCGGTTCGCCTGGTCGAGGCCGATGCGGGTGAGCGGCCGGTCGAGGTCGTCGCCCTTCCAGGAGTCGCGCGGCTTCGCCTTCGCGTGGCGCAGCACGATGAGGGTCCGGGTGCGGTGGGTCTTGGCCTCGCGCAGCTCGGCGAAGGCGTCGAGCAGCTGGATGTCGTGCTTGTACGACAGCATTCGCTTGGCATCGCCCAGCTTCAGCCAGCGGATCTCATCGACCTCTCGGTTCGGGACGAACTCCTCCTCCGGACCGACCGGTCGCGCGCACCAGTAGCTGACCTGCTTGGTCCCACCGACGATGGGGTAGGTCGTGTCGGGCAGCGGATGGCCGAGCCGGGCCCGGATGCCGGTCTCCTCGGCGATCTCGCGCACCGCGGTGGCGGTCAGGTCTTCGCCGGCGTCCGGCTTGCCCTTCGGGAACGTCCAGTCGTCGTAGCGCGGCCGATGCGCGAGGAGCACCTCCACCCGGCGGCGGCCGCGGGGTTCTGACGAGGGGCTGGCTCGGTGTCGCCAGATGACGCCGCCGGCGGCGGTCGTCACCTGGTCTCGTGCCATGCTGCGTATTGTCCACCGCACAGGTGTCCAGCAGGTGAAGGAGGGGTAGCTCGCGTGCGTCCCCTCCTCACGCGGTCGAAGGCCTCGGCCCTCGCCGCCGTCGTGCTGGCCGCGACCCTCGCTGCCGGGTGGTCGGCCGCCACGCTGCGACCCGACAGCCGGCCCGCCCTCACCTCGGCCCTCGACGCCATTCCCGTCACGTCGACCGCCGTGGGCTTCACCGACTGGAAGCAGATCCGGGGCTCCATGAGTGCGGACGAGATCGACACCACCGGCGAGCGTGCCGAGCTGGTCGGTACGTCTGCGTCTCGCGACCGCACGACGCGTTCGGTCATCCGGGGCAGCGCCGAGCTGATGAACGACGTCCTGGGTTGGTCGGCGGCCGACGTCGACTGGGAGGTGCTTCAGCAGGATCCGCGCGGAACCTCCGACGTCATCCGCTTGGGGCGGTCGGTGTCCTTCGACGACGTCCGTGCCGGGTTGCGCGAAGCCGGGTTCAGGCAGAACGGGGCGACATGGCGACCGACCAGGAACACCGGCCTGCCGTCGATCTTCGCTGAGGTCGCGCTCGTTCCGCGCCAGCGGCTCATCGTCCTGAGTGACACGCGGGGCCAGGCCTCCGTGGTGCTCGACGTGATCGCGGGCAAGGCCCGGTCGCTGGCGAGCCGGCAGGAGGCCGCGGCGACCGCCGAAGCGCTGTCCGGCAACGACAGCGTGCTGCTCCAGGCCGGCGCGCTTGGATGCACGTCGACGGCGCTGCCGGCCGACGACCGCTTCGAGGAGCAGGCACGCGTCGCGATCGAGCGAGCCGGCGGTCTCGCGGCGTACCGCTACAGCGGGCGCGGTCTCCTCGACCGTGGTGGGTCGGGGTTCTCCGCGCAGGACGTCACCTTCGCGATGACCTTCGCCTCCGCGTCCGTCGCGTCCGATCAGGCACAGGTGCGGGAGCAGCTGGCCGCCGGCCCCTTCATCGGCCGCATCGGCCGCGTGGAAGAGACACTGCGGTTGTCCTCGTCGTCGTACGACGGGCCAACCGTTCGGCTGCAATTCGCCCATGACCCGGGAACCGACGTGTTCATGACCGGCACCGGGCCGGTCTTGTTCGCGGCCTGCGCGGCGCGCTCAGCCTCGGCCGGCTAGCGGGCGCGTCGCTTCTTCGCGCGGCCGATGAGCTCGGTCTGCACGTCGACGGTGCCGACCCGCCGCTTCCACTGTGCGTCCGGCCCGAGGTCCCAGGCGGTGGTGTTCTCGTCGGCCATGAGGGCCACGAGCTCGCCGAGGTCCGCGACGTGGTGAGCCTCCGGCACCTTGACGAGCACCTCCACCCGACGGTCGAGGTTGCGGTGCATGAGATCGGCCGACCCGATCCACGCCTCGGGCGTGCCGCCACCTCCGAACCAGTAGAGGCGGCTGTGCTCGAGGAAGCGGCCCAGCACGCTGCGGACGCGGATGTTCTCGCTCAGACCGGGTACCCCCGGCCGCAGCGCGCAGATGCCGCGAACGACGAGGTCGATGCTCACGCCGGCCCGCGAGGCGTCGTAGAGCCGGTCGATGACGGCCTCGTCGACGAGCGCGTTGAGCTTGAATCGCAGCACGCCGCCCCGGCCGGCTCGCTGGTGCTCGATCTCGCGGTCGATCCGCGCGAGCAAGCCGTCGCGCAGCCCGGCGGGGGCGACGAGCAGGCGGTCGTACGTCGTCTGCTGGGCGAACCCGGAGAGGTTGTTGAACAGGTCGGTGAGGTCACCGGTGATGTCGGGATCGGCGGTGAGGAAGCCGAAGTCCTCGTACATGCGGGCGGTGCGCGGGTTGTAGTTGCCGGTGCCGATGTGTGCGTAGCGTCGAAGTCCGTCCGGCTCCTCACGCACCACCAGGGCGAGCTTGCAGTGCGTCTTGAGCCCGATGAGCCCGTAGACGACGTGGCAGCCGGCGCGCTCCAGCTTGCGGGCCCATCGGATGTTGGCCTGCTCGTCGAACCTGGCCTTGATCTCGACCAGCACCAGCACCTGCTTGCCCGCTCGTGCCGCGTCGACGAGGGAGTCGATGATCGGTGAGTCACCGGACGTGCGGTAGAGCGTCTGCTTGATCGCGAGGACGTGCGGATCGGCGGCGGCCTGCTCGATGAACCGCTGGACGCTGGTGGCGAAGGAGTCGTACGGATGGTGCACCAGGACGTCGCGTTTGCGCAGGGCGCCGAACAGGTCGGCCGGGCTGGCCGTCTCGACCTCGGCCAGGTGCTCATGAGTGCCTGCGACGAACGGCTCGTCGTGCAGCTCCGGCCGGTCCAGCTCGGCCACCTGGGAGAGGCTGCGCAGGTCGAGGGGGCCGCGCAGGAGGAACACCTCGTCGTGGCCGATGCCCAGCTCGGAGACGAGGAGGTCGAGGACTCCGGGGTCGATCGACTCCTCGACCTCGAGGCGCACGGGCGGGCCGAACCGGCGACGCAGCAGCTCCTGCTCGAGGGCCTTGAGCAGGTTCTCCGCATCGTCCTCCTCGACCTCGAGGTCCTCGTTGCGGGTGACGCGGAACGCGTGGTGGGCGACGACGTCCATGCCCGGGAACAGCAGGTCGAGGTGAGCGGAGATCACCTCCTCCAACGGAACGAGCTTGCCCGGTGACGCGGTCATCCACCGATCGATGATGGGTGGCACCTTCACGCGGGCGAAGTGGTCCTTGCCGGTGTCCGGGTTGCGCATGACGAGCGCGAGGTTGAGCGACAAGCCGGAGATGTAGGGGAACGGGTGGGCCGGATCGACGGCCAGTGGCGTCAAGACCGGGAACACCCGCTCCCGGTACTGCTGACTCAGGTGGGACCGCTCGTCGTCGGAGAGGTCGTGCCAGTGGACGAGGTCGATGCCCTCCGCGGCCAGCGCCGGGACCATCTCGGTGGCGAAGACCTCCGCGTGGCGGACCATGAGGGCATGGCTCTCGGCCAGGCTGCGGGCGAGCACCTCCCGCGGGTTGAGGCCGCTCGCCGACGGGACGGCCACGCCCGCAGCGATGCGTCGCTTGAGGCCGGCGACGCGCACCATGAAGAACTCGTCGAGGTTGCTCGCGAAGATGCTCATGAAGCGGATCCGCTCCAGCAGCGGGACGTCCGCGTCCTCGGCGAGCTCGAGCACCCGTTCGTTGAAGGCGATCCAGGAGAGCTCCCGGTCGAGGAACCGATCGGCGGGCAGCGACCCCGCTGCCGGGTCGAACGGCGGGTCGACGTCGAACTCATCCGGCGAGGCGGGCGTCTCAAGGTCGGCGACCATGTCCGGAGTGTCCATTCGGCCACGCTGACAGGTCAAGGTGAACGCGGCCTGAACGGCCCGGGGGATCGGCCACCCGGTGCGCTAGCGTCGCGTCATGTCCTTCGTGCCCCGTGCCCGCCGCCTCGCCAGCCGGTCGATCTTCGCGCTGCCGCGGCCGGTGCTCAGGCGGCTCGCCGGCGCTCCCGTGGTCGTCGACGACAAGACGCTCGACGTCGAGATGCAGCTGCTGCTCCGGCTCGCGCGGCTGGAGGGCCCGCCGGTCGAGACCTTGCCGATCTCGCAGGCCCGGCGGCAGGTGGTCGCCTCGGCCCGCACGGTGGGCGGCAGCCCCCCGATCGGTGCGGTCACCGAGCGCTCGATCGACGGACCGGGCGGCCCGATCGGCCTGCGCTTCTACACTCCGCGCGACATCACCGGCACGACACCGGCCCTGATGTACATCCACGGCGGATCCTTCATGCACGGCGACCTCGACAGCCACGACGCGGTCTGCCGCATCCTCGCCGAGGAGGCGCAGGTCAGGGTGGTCGCGGTCGACTACCGCCGCGCGCCGGAGGCGCCGTTCCCGGCGGCCGTCGAGGACGTGTGGGCCGCGTGGCTGTGGGTCAACGCCAACGCCGCCGGCATCAGTGTCGATCCCACCCGCATCGCCGTCGGCGGCGACAGCGCCGGTGGCAACCTCTCCGCCGGACTGGCCCAGCGAGCGGTTCGAGAAGGCGCGGTGGCCCCGGCCTTCCAGCTCCTCATCTACCCGGTCACGGTCTTCGGGCAGCCGACCAAGAGCCGCGACACGTACGCCGAAGGCTTCTACCTGACCCGGGCGCTCATGGACCTCGGCGATGCGAACTATCTCCTCGGCGATGAGGACCTCTCCGATCCGCTGATCTCGCCGCTGCTGGGCGATGCGACCGGGGTGGCGCCGGCCTACCTCGTCACGGCCGGGTTCGACCCATTGCGGGACGAGGGCGAGGCCTACGCCGAGCTCCTCCGCGACGCCGGCGTCGACGTGGAGTACCGCTGCGAGGAGGGGCTCCTCCACGCCTTCGTGAACATGGCCGGAGTCGGCCGCTCGTCGCGTGCGGCCCTGGACCGCGCCGCCGCCGCCCTGCAGCGCGGACTGTCCTAGACCACGTAGAGGACGTCCCGGGCGTGCTCGGCGAACCCGAGTCGCCGGTACACGGCCAGGGCGGCGTCGTTGTCACCTTCGACGTAGAGGTCGACCGTCGTGATGCCCAGCTCATGGAGGTGCCGCAACCCGCGCACCGTGAGCGCGGTTCCGAGGCCGCTGCCCTGCTCCTCCGGGTCCACGCCGACGACGTAGACCTCGCCCACGCCGTCGACCACCTTCGTCCAGTGGAAGCCGACCACAGAGCCGTCGCGCACGGCCACGAACACTCCGGTCGGGTCGAACCAGTCGCTGCTCGCTCGACGCTCGAAGTCGGCGCGGTCCATCGACCCCTGCTCCGGATGTGCGGCGAAGGCGCGCGCGTTGACGCGGACGATCGCGTCGACGTCGCCCGGCTCGAACGTGCGGATGGTGATGCCCTCGGGAGTGGTCTCATCGACCGACGCGGCCGCCATCTCCCGCCGTAGCACGAGGAGAGTCCGCGCGACGCGTAGATGCTTCGCGGCGGCCAGGGCCTGCGCAGCAGGAAGGTCGCCGTGCGCCCAGAACTCCCGCTCGCCGGCAGCGAGGAGGCGGGTCAGCAGCCCGGCGCCATGCCCTTGCCGTCGATGGCCGGGGTCGACGACCAGCTCCACCGGCGCCAGGCCGGCGGCGAAGGCCACGGCGACGACGGTCCGTCCGTCCTTCACCGACAGGTGCACGCGGCCGGCGTCACCTGCCGCCAGAGCGAGCCGGGTGGCCTCGTTGAGCGGGTCGACGCCGTCGACGTCGAGAGCACGGTCGGCGAGCGCGAGCAGCGTCATGCCGGCCCCCGGGTTGGTCCGAGGGAGCGGAGCTGCGACCCGACCTCGGCGGCGATCGCGTTGGCGAACGCCTCGGGGGTGTCGTCGTCCGGCTCCGCGACCAGGTGGTGCACGATGCCGCCGTCGACCAGGTCGAGCGCACCGACCCGTTGCTGCTCGGCCATCTCGGCCGCGTGGTCGACGTCGCCGTGGACGATGGCACTCGCGCCCTCCGGCGGCAGCGGGGAGAGCCAGGCGTTCTCGGCGGCGATCACGACGTCGGCCGGCAGGAGCGCCAGGGCTCCGCCGCCGCACCCCTGCCCGAGCAGCACGGACACGGTCGGGACGTTCATGGTCGCCATGGTGCCGATGCACCGGGCGATCTCGCCGGCGATCGCGCCCTGTTCCGCCTCGGGGGAGAGGTCGGCGCCGGGCGTGTCGATGAAGGAGACGAGCGGCAGGCCGAGCTCGTTGGCCAGCCGCATGCCGCGCCGCGCCTCGCGCAGCGCGCCGGGGCCCATCGGGGTCGCGCCCGTCTGCTGGGTGCGGTCCTGGCCGACGACGACGCACGGCATGCCGTCGAGTCGCGCGAGGGCCACGAGCATCGCGGTGTCGCGCTCGCCCTCGTCGGTTCCCTGGAGCCGCACCGTGGCGTCGCTGCCATGGCGGAGCACGTCCCGCACACCGGGGCGTCCCTCCCGTCGGGTCAGCTCGATCGACTCCCAGGCGGTGCGGCCGCGGTCGACCGGACCGTCCCGCCGCTCACGGGTGGAGTCCGACGGCGGATCGACGAGCAGGCCGAGGGCGCGGTCGACCACCGACGGCAGCTCGTCGGTGAGGACGACGGCGTCGATGATGCCCCGATTGGCGAGGTTCTCGCTGACCTGGATGCCGCGCGGGAACGGCCGGTTCTGGAGCAGCTCGAAGACCTTGGGCCCGAGGAATCCCACGAGGGCGCCGGGTTCGGCCACGGTGATGTGCCCCAGTGACCCCCAGGAGGCGAACACGCCGCCGGTGGTCGGGTGCCGCAGGTGCACGAGGTACGGCAGGCCGGCGGCGCGGTGGTCCATGATCGCCCGCGAGATGTCGACCATCCGCACGAACGCCGCCGTGCCCTCCTGCATCCGGGTGCCGCCGGACGCGGTCGTCGCCAGCACCGGGATGCCCTCGCTCGTCGCGCGCCGCACGGCGGAGACGATGCGGTCGGCGGCGGCATGTCCGATCGAGCCGGCCAGGAAGCCGAACTCGTTGGCGACCACGGCCACGGGCCGGCCGCGAACCCGAGCCCGTCCGGTGATGATCGACTCGTCGGTGCCGGCCCGCTCGGCGGCGGCGCGCAGGCTCGCCTGGTAGTCGTCGGGATGCCCGGTGATGTCGACGGGAGCGTCCCACGAGACGAACGACTCCGCGTCGAGGACCGAGGCGAGCAGCTCGTGGACCGAGGACCGGCTCATCCCTGGGAGGGAGCGTCGGCCTCGGCGGGTTCGGCGGCCGGTTCGACCGTGGTCGCGACGAAGCGGTAGCCGACGTTGCGCACCGTGCCGATCAGGGTCTCGTGCTCGGGACCGAGCTTGGCCCGCAGGCGGCGGACATGGACGTCGACCGTGCGGGTGCCGCCGAAGTAGTCGTAGCCCCACACCTCCTGGAGCAGCTGTTGCCGGGTGAAGACGCGGCCCGGGTGCTGCGCGAGGAACTTGAGCAGCTCGAACTCCTTGAAGGTCAGGTCGAGGGTGCGGTTCTCCAGCTTGGCCGTGTAGGTGGCGTCGTCGACGACGAGCCCGCTGGAGGAGATCAGGTGGCCGTCGCCATCCCCGTCGACGGCGGCAGCGACGCGTCCGATCGCGAGGCGGAGGCGGGCCTCGAGCTCCGCCGGTCCGGCCGTGGTGATGATGACGTCGTCCATGCCCCAGTCGGCGGCGGCGACCGCCAGGCCCCCTTCGGTGAGGACGAGCAGGAGCGGGCACTCGATGCCGGTCATGCGGATGACGCGGGTGAGACTCCGGACCTGCGCGAGATCGTGGCGACCGTCGACCAGCACGGCGTCGGCCGGGGGCGCGTCGATGAGGGCACTCGCCTCCGCGGGGAGAATTTTGACGTGGTGAGGGAGGAGCGCGAGCGCGGGCAGCACCTCGACCGATGACTGTGTGCTCTTGGTGAGGAGCAACAGGTGGGACACAGGAACCTCCAGGTCCTACAGGAAGAGGCCAGGGCTGCCTCGCCATGGCCTCGTCGCAGGGACCAGAATACGCGATGTGTCTGCTGCTGCTCCAGAAGGTGACGACAACCGGAACATCGTCACGGTGCGCTACTGGGCCGCCATGCGTGCGGCGGCGGGCATCGTCGAGGAGCAGGTCGACGCCCGGACGCTGGCCGAGCTCCGCACCGAGATCCTGCGACGCCACGGTGACCGCGGCCGGTTCGCGGACGTCCTGTCCATGTGCTCGACCCTGATCGGCTCGGTCCCGGTCGGGGTGCGTGAGCCGTCCGAGGTGGCGCTGTCGGCAGGCGACACCGTGGAGCTTCTCCCCCCGTTCGCGGGTGGGTGACCCGTGACCCGCATCGGAGCCTCGGCACTGTCCATCGTCCTCGCCGCCGTCCTCGTGCTGGCGGCTCGAACGGACGTCCTCGTCCTCGTGGCGGCCGTGATCGTGGTCGTGCAGGCGCTGCTGGCCTCGGCTCCGTCGCCGGCCGACGCACGAGGCCGCTCCATCCCGGCACCGCG
Source organism: uncultured Actinomycetota bacterium (assembly GCA_963695295.1). Taxonomy (GTDB): domain Bacteria; phylum Actinomycetota; class Actinomycetes; order Propionibacteriales; family Nocardioidaceae; genus Aeromicrobium. The sequence continues at coordinate 1,812,123 of OY968771.1, forward strand.
CTCGGCGGCCACCATGAGCGCCGGGCTCGTCTCGTGCATCCTCGCCCTGCACCCTCGTCTGCTCCTGGGGGCCGAAGGCACCACGACCGGCCAGGACGGACTGGTGTCCAATGGCGTCTTCGCCGGGATCCTCCTCGGCGTCGCGGTCGGTGTCTTCGTGGCGCTCGTTGCTCAGATGCTCCGCCGGGACGACCGGCGCCACCTGGTGGTCTCGGCGTCGTCGGCCATCTCACTGGCGATCTTCGCCGCACTCGCCTCGGCCTGGATCGGCGCGGCGCGGTCGGTGTCCGGACCGGACGTGGTGACGATGGCCGCGATCGGGCTCGCCGCCGCCCTCCTCATCTGGAGCATCCCGATCGACCGGTACCTCTGTGCGGCCGCCGCCATCACCGGTGGAGCCGCCGCGTCGGCCATCGCGGCATATCTGGCCGACGGCCTGCCGACCTGGCAGTTCGGTGTCGCGATCGGGTCCGGAACGGCGCTGTTCGCGATCCTCGGGCAGGTGCTGGCCCGCGCCTGGGCGAAAGGTCGCCTGCATGCCTCGGCCGGCTGGGGGTTCCCGGGCGCGATGGCCGTCGCCATGGCCGGGCCGATCGTCTATCTCGGTGGGCAACTCGTCACGGCCAGCCTCTGACCCGCCCCGTACGCTTGCAGGCATGACCGGACCCGCCGTGCTGATCCTCGCCCTCCTGGCGGCGGCATGCCTGGCGTGGGGCGTCAAGAGCCTGAACGGCAGATTCAGCGAGAAGTCCGGTGCCGACGTCCTCTCGGCGGACGACCTCGGCCGGCCGCTGGGGGAGCGAGCCACGTTGCTCCACTTCTCCAGCGCCTTCTGCAGTCCCTGCCGGGCCACCCGGACCCTGCTGATCGACGTGGCCGACCGCCTCGACGGCGTGGCCGTCGTCGAGATCGACGCGGAGTCGCACCTGGAGCTGGTGCGTCGCCTCGACATCATGCGAACGCCGACGGTGCTCGTGCTCAACCCCCGGGGTGCCGTCGTCCGGCGGGCCTCGGGCCTTCCCCGCCGCGACCAGGTGATGTCCGCCTTGGCGGCGGTCTAGCCCGCTGTCTTACATATCAAGACGGTATCTCACAATGCGGAACATCCACTGACGTGCCGGGCGGCCGCCCGTACGCTAACTCCATGTTCGAGACGACACACCTGACGCGACGCCTGGCGGTCGACAACTGCCGTACGCGTTCCGCGCTGTGTCGCGCGCGCTGACCCACGTCCGCACTCGTCCCCATCCGTCCGTCGACGGGTCCAGCGCAGGAGCATCCATGGAACGTCCCACCCAGGTCGACCCACGCGGCATGCGTGTGGCCGCGGCGATCACGACCGTCGTGCTCGCCTTGGTGCTGATCACTCCGCCGCCGGTGTCGAGCGCGTTGCTGATCGCCCAGACGGCGGTGTTCGCGATCAGCGTGCTCGTGGGCCTGAAGGCCTCGCCCTACTCGATCCTCTACGCGCGGTTCGTACGGCCCCGGATCGGCCCGTCGGCCGAGCTCGAGGACGCCCGGCCGCCGCGCTTCGCCCAGGCCGTCGGACTCGCGTTCGCCGTCGTGGCCCTCATCGGCCTCGGCATCGGCGCGCCGGGACTCGCCTTCGCCGCCGTCGCGTTCGCGCTCGTCGCGGCCCTGCTCAACGCATCCATCGGCCTGTGCCTCGGATGCGAGATGTACCTGGCCCTGCACCGGCTCAATCTGGTTCGGGCCTGACCGTCACCATTCACCCCATCCATCGTGGACCTGACCACGACGAAACGGAGGAACCATGAGTCGCGACAACGCGCTCGTCACCGCGGACTGGGTCGAGGAGCACCTCGACGACCCGAACGTGGTCCTGATCGAGGTCGACGAGGACACCGAGGCCTACGACAAGGGCCACATCCGCGGTGCCATCAAGATCGACTGGACCAAGGACCTCAAGGACGGGCTTCGGCACGACTTCATCAGCAAGGAGCGCCTCGAGGCGCTGCTGGGGGAGCGCGGAGTCGGCAACGACGACACGATCGTGCTCTACGGCGGCAACAACAACTGGTTCGCCGCCTACGCGTACTGGTTCCTCAGCTACTACGGCCATGACGACCTGCGTCTCCTCGACGGTGGCCGCAAGAAGTGGGAACTGGATTCGCGCGAGCTCACCGACGAGGTCACCAGTCGTGCGGCCACGACCTACTCCGCGAAGGAGGCCAACGCCGACATCCGAGCCTTCCGCGACGAGGTCGTCGACGCCATCGGGGTCAAGAACCTGATCGACGTCCGCAGCCCCGACGAGTACGCCGGCCGGCTGCTGGCACCGGCGCACCTGCCCCAGGAACAGGCGCAGATCCCGGGCCACATCCCGACGGCCGGCAACGTGCCGTGGAGCAAGGCGGCCAACGACGACGGGACGTTCCGCGACGACGAGGAGCTCCGCGAGCTCTACTCCGAGGTGGGCTACGACGAGAGCAAGCAGACCATCGCCTACTGCCGCATCGGCGAGCGCAGCTCGCACACGTGGTTCGTGCTCCACGAGATCCTCGGCTACCCGGACGTCAAGAACTACGACGGGTCCTGGACCGAGTACGGCTCGCTGCGCGGCGTCCCCGTCGCCGTCGGCGACGAGCGCGGGGAGGCCTGACATGTGCGGAGCCACGAAGGGTGGACCCAGCCTCGAGGGCGTGGACGTCGATCGGGAGGCCATCATCCAGGGTGTGGTCACCCGGGGCGGCGAGCCGGTGAGCACGGCCTACGTGCGCCTGCTCGACGGCACCGGCGAGTTCACCGCCGAGGTCCCGGTGTCGGCCACCGGTCAGTTCCGGTTCTTCGCCGGCAACGGCACCTGGACCCTGCGCACGCTGGCGCCGCGCTCGCCGGCGGTCGATCGGCGGGTGGCTGCGGCCGTGGGTTCGGTCGCCGACGTCGAGATCGATCTGGAGCAGGTCGCGGTCAGCGCCTGATCCTCGTACGCGTTCCGGGCCGCACCACGGTCCGGTAGATTCGTTGGCCCACGTCCGAGGGAGGAAGCGTGTTGAGCCAGCGGGTGCAGGCGGCGATGGTGGCGCTGTTCCTCCTGCTGATCGCCGGTGTCGTGTACGTGCTCCTGTCACGGTTCGAGCCGGGCGCTCCACCGCCGAGCTCCGCGGCGGCATCTGAGGACGCCCTCGGCCCGGCGGAGCGGGGCCCGGTCGGCTCGGTCAGCCTCACGGCCGGCACCGGTGACCTCGTCACGCGAGTCACCGCCGGCAGCTGTCGCGAGCCCGGCGGCCCGAAGCTCGAGCTCTCCAAGAACCAGAGCCGCACCTTCCGTCGGGTCAGCCTCCCGCAGATCGATGACGGGTCCGGCATCAGTGCCGCGTCCCCCGCGGTTCAGGCGATCGCCTGGGCCCGCGCGACGTCGCCGGTCAAGATCCGGGTGATCGCCGCCGACACCGAGTGCGTCGCGCACGAGTACCTCACGACCGATGGTGGGGCGACCTGGACGAGGGAGCCCGGCGGCGTCGAGAAGTGGTTCAAGGACCCGAACACCGAGGGGGTGGCGGCACCGAGCGGCCCGGTCGACTCCGGCTGCACCGGTGTCGTCTCCGTCATGCCGATCACGAAGAAGTCCGCGAAGGTCTTCTGCGCCGACGGTGCCATCCGAGCCACCATCGACGGCGGCGCGACCTGGACCGACGTCGGTGCGCTTCCCGGCACGTCGGTGGCGATCTTCACCAGCGCGCAGACCGGGTATGCGGCGGTGTCGATGCCCAAGTGCAAGTCACGCATCCACGTCACCGTCAATGGTGGCCTCACCTGGACGCCGCGCGGCTGCGTGCACGAACAGTTCGTCCTGCCCGGCCTGACCGGGTCCGACGCGCTCCTCGTGGCAGGCGGCACGGCCGGCATGCGGATCAGCAAGAACGGCGGGGCGACGTGGAAGCCCCCCACGAAGAAGTAGGCGTCAGCCGTTGACCATGCCGGCGCCCACGGTGGCGCCGGACGCCTCGTCGACGAGGATGAACGATCCCGTGGTGCGGTTCTTGGAGTAGGGGTCGGTGAGCAGCGGGACCGTCGTGCGTAGCTGGACCCGGCCGATCTCGTTGAGCGCGAGCTCGTGGGTGTCCTGGTCGCGGTGCAGCGAGTTGACGTCGAGCCGGTACTGCACGTCCTTGACCATGGCGCGGGCCGTGCGGGTCGTGTGCTTGATGGCCAGCTTCTGCCGCGGCTTCAACGGCTGGGACGACATCCAGCAGACCATCGCGTCGATGTCCTGCGTGGGCGTCGGCGCATTGTGCGGGCGACAGATCATGTCGCCGCGCGAGACGTCGACGTCGTCCTCCAGGCGCACCGTGACCGACATCGGCGGGAACGCCTCGGGGATCTCGGTGTCGAAGGAGTCGATGCCCTGGATGCGGCTGGGCATGCCGCTCGGCAGCACGACCACGTCGTCGCCGGGCTTGAGCACGCCGCCGGCCACGCGGCCGGCGTAGCCGCGGTAGTCGTGGAAGTCGTCGGACTTGGGGCGCACGACGTACTGCACCGGGAAGCGGGTGTCGATCATGTCGCGGTCGGAGGCCACGTGCACGTGCTCGAGGTGGTGCATGAGCGACGTCCCCTCGTACCACGGCATGTTCGTGGACCGCGTGACCACGTTGTCGCCGGCCAGCGCGGAGATCGGGATGACCTCGAGGTCCGGGATCGACAGCTTGGTGGCGAAGGACGTGAAGTCGCGCTCGATCTGGTCGAAGACACCTTGGTCGTAGTCGACGAGGTCCATCTTGTTGACCGCGAGGACCATGTGCGGCACCCGCAGCAGCGACAAGATGACGGCGTGCCGGCGAGACTGCTCGGTGAGCCCGTTGCGCGCGTCGACCAGCACCAGGCCGAGGTTCGCCGTCGAGGCGCCGGTCACCATGTTGCGGGTGTACTGCACGTGCCCGGGGGTGTCGGCGATGATGAACTTGCGCTTCGGGGTGGCGAAGTAGCGGTAGGCGACGTCGATGGTGATGCCCTGCTCGCGCTCGGAGCGGAGGCCGTCGGTCAACAGCGCGAGGTCGGTGTAGTCGTAGCCCTTGGCGTGGCTGGTCGCCTCGACGGACTCGAGCTGGTCCTCGAAGATCGCCTTGGAGTCGAGCAGCAGCCGTCCGATCAGCGTCGACTTTCCGTCGTCGACCGAGCCGGCGGTGGCGAATCGCAACAGGTCCATCAGAAGTAGCCTTCCTTCTTCCGGTCCTCCATGGCCGCCTCCGAGAACCGGTCGTCACCGCGCGTGGCGCCGCGTTCGGTCAGTCGGGCAACGGAGATCTCGTCAATGATCTCATCGATCGTCGCGGCGGTGCTCTCGACGCAGCCGGTGAGGGTGAGATCGCCCACGGTGCGGAACCGCACCGTGCGTTCGGACGCCGTCTCACCCCGGCGGCAGGGGTTGTGCTCGCTCTCGCTGAGCAACATGCCGTCGCGCTCGAACACCCGCCGCTGGTGCGCGAAGTAGATGGAGGGGATGGCGATGTCCTCGCGCCCGATGTAGTGCCAGATGTCGAGCTCGGTCCAGTTGGAGAGCGGGAAGATCCGCATGTGCTCGCCCTGGTGCAGCTTGCCGTTGTACAGGCTCCAGAGCTCGGGGCGCTGGTTCTTGGGATCCCACTGCCCGAACTCGTCGCGGTGGGAGTAGACGCGCTCCTTGGCGCGGGCCTTCTCCTCATCACGCCGGCCGCCACCGAAGGCCGCGGTGAAGTCGTTCTCCTCGATCGCGTGCAGGAGCGTGCCGATCTGGAGGCGGTTGCGCGAGGTCTTGCCGTCATCGACCACCACGCCGTCGGCGATCGCCTGCTCGACCGAGGCCACGATGAGGCGGACGCCGAGGCGGTCGACCCACTCGTCGCGGGTCTGCAGCACCTCGGCGAAGTCGTAGCCGGTGTCGACCTGGAGCACGGGGAAGGGGAGCTTGGCCGGGTAGAACGCCTTCTCGGCCAGACGCATCATCGTGATGGAGTCCTTGCCACCGGAGAACATGAGGACGGGTCGCTCGAGCTCGGCGGCGACCTCGCGGAAGATGTGGATCGACTCGGACTCCAGCTCATCGAGCTGGCTCATGCGGTAGTCGACATGGGTCTGCATGCGATCTAGGGTGCCATCCTCGGGTTCGTGCCCCGTCACCCCCTGCTGGGACGGGTCGGAGGGCGGGCCGCCAGTGGCACAATGTCCCTCGTGCCCAAATCCGATCGCTCGCGTCCGCAGTACACGCCGACGCCGCGTGAGCTCGACGACGTCGAGCTGTTGCGGATGGGCGTGCTGAGCCCGCAGGAGGGCTTCGAGGGTGCCGACGGCGACCTCACTCTGGCCGTGCCGTCCGAGCTCGTGGAGTGGGCTCGCGAGCGTGGTGGGCTGGAGATCACCGACCCCGAGGGCGTCCCGCTGGCGGTCGTCTCGATCGATGAGACCTATCGGTCCGACAACGAGCTGACCGGCATCGTCGGTGAGGTCCGGGCGCTGCCGGGCTCGGTCCGGCGGGCGTTCGGCAATCGCTACGTGACGCCGTCCGCGTCTCGCACCCAGATGCCCACATCGACCGTCACCGTGCCCGTCGACGGTCCGCTGACCGTCAGCGACATCGACACGCTGACCCGCGAGTTCGGCGATCGCCCGATCCTGTTCCTCGTGCTCGCCGGAGCGGGCTCGCCGAGGGGGTTGTCGGCCGGCGGACTGGTCCGGGCCACGCTCGCAGCCGCCTCCTCCTTCCACGACGCCGTCGTCATCGCCGTGCCGGCCGCGGCCCGCCCCCAGGAAGCCCACGACCAGGAGTTCCGCCGCAAGGTCGTGGCGGCCTACGCACCCGGACCGAACGTCCACTGGCCGTCGGGCGAAGGTCCGCTCAGTGAGACGCTGGAGTCCGTCGTGGCCGACGACAGACCGGTCGGCCTCGAGCAGGGCCTCGTCGTGTTCTTCACCGGCCTGTCCGGCAGCGGCAAGTCCACGCTCGCGCAGGCCCTCAGCCACCGCCTGCTCGAGACCGGCGGTCGGACCGTGTCGCTGCTCGACGGCGACATCGTCCGGCGCAACCTGTCGCGGGGCCTCACCTTCTCGCGTGAGGACCGGGAGGCGAACATCGAAAGGATCGGGTGGGTGGCCGCCGAGATCGCGCGGCATGGCGGGTTGGCCATCTGCAGTCCGATCGCACCGTTCGATCGCACGCGCAAGGCGGCGCGGGAGATGGCCGACGAGGTGGGAGCGGCGTTCGCCCTCATCCACGTCGCCACGCCCCTGGAGGAGTGCGAACGCCGCGACCGCAAGGGCCTGTACGCCAAGGCGCGCCGCGGCGAGATCGAGCAGTTCACCGGCATCTCCTCGCCGTATGAGACCCCGCTCGACGCCGACCTGACCGTCGACACCACCGGTCGCGGTGTCGATGAGGTGCTGGGCGAGGTCCTGCACTTGCTGGTCGAACGCGGATGGCTGCCTGCCGACCAGCGCGATGCGGTCGCGCTCGGTGCCCCGTGAGCGCCGACATCGTCGCGCTGCTGGTCACCAGCTTCGCCATCGGCATCGTCATCGGACTCACCGGCATGGGCGGCGGAGCCCTGATGACGCCGGCGCTCATCTTCCTCGGGGTGCCGCCCACGTCGGCGGTGGCCAACGACCTGGTCGCGGCGGCGGTCAACAAGTCCACCGGCGCGGCCGTCCATTGGCGGGAGGGGTCGCCGCACCGGGGTATCGCCACCTGGCTGATCGCCGGTTCGGTGCCCACGGCGTTCGCGGGTGCCTTCATCGTCCGGGCCGCCGGGGAGGGCGACGAGCGCGACGCGTTCCTCAAGGCCGCCATCGGCGTGACCCTCCTCATCGCCGCCGCCACCTATGCGCTGCGTCTTTACGTGGAGATGCGACGCAAGGCGTTCGGCCGGTCCGTCGGTGACGCCGAGCCGACCGTCCGCCCGCTGCCGACGTTCATGGTGGGCGCGTTCGGTGGACTGCTCGTGGGCATCACCTCCGTCGGATCGGGCAGCGTGATCATGGTCGTCCTCCTCGTCCTGTATCCGGCGCTGGCCGGGGTCCGGCTCGTGGGCACCGACCTGGTGCAGGCCGTGCCGCTCGTGATGGCGGCCGCCATCAGTCACGTCATCGTCACCGGCATCGACTGGTCGGTCCTCCTCCCGCTCGTCATCGGCGGTACACCCGGAACCTTCCTCGGGGCGCGCATGGCCAATCGGGTCTCGCAGTCGGTGATCCGGCGGGGGATCGTCCTGGTGCTGTTCCTGACCGGCCTGTCGATGCTCAAGGTCCCACCGTGGGGCGTCGCCGTGGCCGCGGGTGCCGGCCTCGTCGTGGCCCCGCTCATCTGGCGGGTTCTGCGCAAAAAAGTGGCTGCAACGGCGGCAAACGAGGCAAATAGGCGCCCGACCGGCGCAAATGCGCGTCGAAACACTGGCCCCACGCGTAACACCTGAGCGTAGTCCTCGTTGACTAGGGGGGATTACCTCCACGAACGCGCGCGACAGGCTGTACGCTTTCCCACGACGGGCGAGGCGGACGTGTTCGCGCCGCCGAATCGAACTTGGGAGCTGGAGACCAAAGAGATGAAGACACTTCGGGTGGCACTGGCCTCGGTGATGGTCGCGGCCTTCGCCGTGCTGGCCCCTTCCCCTGCCCAGGCATATCCCGGCGTCACGGTGACCGTCAGCGACCACGTCCTCGTGGGCGGCAACGAGGTCACGATCACGGCCACCGTCGATCCTCCCGTCAACTGCGACTGGGAGCTCACCTACGACGGGGTCACGAAGACCGGTACGGGCTCGTCGATCACGAGGACCTTCGACACCGACGTCGTCAACGAGATTCGCGAAGACACCTCGTTCGCGACCTGCACTTTCGACGACAGCGAGCTCGCCACCGCCTCCGGTGGAGGGAGCGCAGGCTCGTTGGGTGCCTCGTTCGTGACGGCCGAGCAGTCCGCCAGCGGCGAGGGAAGCGTCGTCCTGCTTCCGCGTGGCGGCGATGACGATGACGCCGATGGCGATGGCGATGGCGATGGCGATGGCGACGGTGACGGCGACGGTGACGGTGGCGGCCTGCTCCCGAACACCGGCGGCGAGCGTCTGGCCTGGCTCCTGATCGGCCTGCTGCTCGTCCTGGTCGGCGGCGGCGTGGTCCTCGCTTCTCGCGAACGCAACGCCTGACCCTGTCCTGATCTCCACCTTGCATCGTTCCCGCGCCTGCACTGGCGCGGGAACGGTCATTTCCGACGCACACCGGGAGGCGTGATGGCGCCACGACGTCGCCGTCGTTCCCGGTCGTTCAAGCAACGGGTCGAGGACATCCGGCACGAGCCGCGACAGCTCACGCTGGCCATCCTCGGCACTCTCGTGGTGCTCACCGGCTTGCTGTTCACCTGGGAGGCTTTCCGGGCCGTGAACGCCTTGCAGGAGGCCGAGAGCCGAGCCGACGTCCTGCGGGAGAACATCGTCGACGGTGACATCGACGCCGCGCGTCGATCACTCGAACAGTTCGACGCGTCCACGTCCCGCGCCCACAACAGCACCAACGGGCCCGATCTGGTGGCTGGGCGCGCAGGTTCCGCTCCTCGGCCGAAACGTCGACGCGATTCGGACGGTGGCCCGTGAGGTGGATCAGGTCTCCGACGAAGTCCTGCCAGGCATCGTCGACGTTGCCGACAAGGTGCGACTCGACACGTATCGCCCCAAGGACGGACGGATCAACCTGGCCGCCGTCGCCGAGGCGGCGCCGGTCATGGTGCGGGCCGACAAGGTGCTCGACCGACGCCAGCCGCGACGTCGGCGCGATCGACGTCCGATGGCCTGCTCGGACCGCTGCGCGATCCCATGACCAGGCTGCAGGCAAGATTCGACAGCACGGCCGTCGCGGCCTCGGCGGCTGACGACGCAGCCAAGCTGCTGCCCGGGATGGTGGGCGGAGACGGTTCGGAGCGCAAGTATCTGCTGTTCATCATGAACAACGCCGAGGTGCGCTCCTTGGCCGGCATGCCGGGCTCGGTCGCGGTGATCAGGGCGAAGGGCGGCAACCTCAAGATGGGTCGGCAGGGTGGGATCCAGGACATCCCGCCGCTCGCGAAGGCACCGCGCCAGATCCAAGCTGACCAAGGAGGAGCGGGTCCGTCTTTCAGAGCTCGGTGGCCACCGACATGCGCGACACGGCCATCCACCCCGACTTCCCGCGGGTCGCTCAGCTGGTCTCGGCCGTCGTGGGCAAGCGCTGGAAGGTGCGCTTCGACGGTGTGATCGCGATCGACCCGGTCACCCTGGGGTACCTGCTCAACGGTCTCGGACCGGTCGATGTCGGTGACGGACTGACGATCAACACCGGCAATGCCGTCTCGACGTTGCTCAACCAGGTGTACCTCAAGTACCCGACCGACCCGATCAAGCAGGACGACGTGTTCGAGGTCGCGGCTCGTCGCATCTTCGATGCGACCGTGGCTGGTTCGGGGCGACTCGGTGGCGGTCATACGTGCGCTCGTCCGAGGCGTCGGTGAACGTCGGCTCATGCTGTGGTCGCGCGAGAAGTCAGAACAGCAGACGCATCGAGACCAGCGGCATCGCCGGAACCCTCGACAACGGCAGCGGTCGACCGCAAGCCGGCGTCTACGTCAACGACAACGGCTCCACCAAGATGGCGTACTACCTGGGCGATGGACACCAAGCTCCGATCGACGCGGTGCCTCGACGGCGGCGCGCAGGAGCTGCGCACCACGACGACGCTCGTGTCGAACGCGCCATCGAACGTTCGAAGCCTGCCCGCTCTCGATCACCGGGTTCGGCCAGTTCGTCACGCCGGGCAACATGCGGCTCGGGCATCATGGTCTTCGCGCCGCAGGGCGGCGAGATCACTCTCGTTGACCGTGGACGGTCAACGGGCGCCGATCGGTCGGGCGGAGCTGAACGACCGTCCGGTCGCCAAGATCGCCCGTGAGCTCGGACCCGGCCAGAACACGATCATCGTGGCGACGATGAGGACCCCGTCGGCGAGCTCAGGCGACCCCGAGCTACGCACGACCCCGGGGATTCTCGCCAACCAGGATTCGGCCGGACCGAGCGCCTGCGACTAGCCTCAGCTGATCTCCTTGTCGGACTTCAGCACCTCGTCGGGGTACTTCTTCACGTAGGCCTGCATGGTGTCGCGCTTCATCGCGGTGAAGAGCTCCTTGGACTTCAGCTCGTCGAGGCGGACCACGCTGCCGAAGCCGGGGATCGTCTCCGTTCCCGCGACCGGAGCGGTCATGAACGTGACGTCCTTGGCCTTGGTGCCGCGCAGGGAGAGCGCCAGTGCGCGCATGTCGCCGGAGTTCCACTCCGCATCGACGGTCAGGTTCTCGGTGAGGGCGGACAGGGTGCGGGTCAGCTTGACCGGATTGCGCATCGTGCCCGCCTCGAGCATCTTCTTCATCATCGCGCGCAGGAAGTTCTGCTGGCGGGCGATGCGGTCGAAGTCGCCCCGCTGCAGGCCGTAGCGGGTGCGCACGTACTTGAGGGCCATCGTGCCCTCCAGCGTCTGCCGGCCGGCCTCCCACTGGACCTTCTGACTGGGATCGTAGAAGGCTCGGGGAATGTAGACGGGGACGCCGCCGACGGCGCGGGAGAGGTCCTTGAAGCCGGCCCAGTCGATGATCGCCAGGTGGCGCATGCGGACGTCGGTGAGGTGCTCGACGGTGGAGATCGTCCCGTTCGGCCCGTAGTAGGAGAAGGCGGCGTTGATCTTCTCCTGGCGGGCTGCGCTCCCGGTGGAGTCGTACAGCGTCGTCAAGGTGTCGCGGGGGATGGAGACGAGGTAGACGTGCTTCCGGTCCTCGGAGATGTGCACGATCATCAGGGTGTCGCTGCGGTACTTGCCGCTGGGCCACGTCGCCGCCCGGGCGTCCTGCGCCAAGGTGGTGTCCGCCGGCACTCCTGGCACGGGTTGGCCCTTGTCCGATCCCAGCAGCATGATGTTCAGCGCCTTGCCCTTGTCGGGGTCGGGCCGGTTCTTGAGCTCGCTGGTCTTGACCTTGGCGATGTTGCCGAGCTTGGAGTTCAACAGGTACGCGTAGGAGACCCCGGCCCCCAGCACCACCAGCACGGCGGTGAGAAGCCCGACGATGATCTTGCGATGGCGGCGGTGGAACGGCGGTCCACCGGCACGGCGTTTACCGCCTTCGCGGTAACGCCGACCAGAGTCGCGCTTCGCCATCGTGCTCCCTTCTCAGGGTCAGGGGACAACGGGATCGGACGGGCAACCCGTCCATTCTGCCGTCACGACCCTAGGTGGCCAACCTGAAATTTCAGTCAATGTCGACGACCAGGGTGACGGGGCCGTCGTTCGTGAGGGTGATCTCCATCTGCGCGCCGAAGACGCCTTCGGCCACCGTGACCCCGAGTTCGCGCAGCGCTGCGCAGAACGCGTCGTACACCGGCTCAGCCACCTCACCGGGTGCGGCCGCGTTCCAGGTCGGTCGCCGTCCCTTGCGGGCGTCGCCGTACAGCGTGAACTGGCTGACGACCAGCACGCCGGCGGCAGCAGCGAGGTCAGCCACCGACCGCTCGTCCCGGAGGATCCGCAGGGTGTGGATCTTGGCCGCCATCCGGCGGGCCGTGTCGGCGGTGTCGTCGTGGGTGATGCCGAGGAGCACGACGAGACCGGTACCGATCTCGCCGCTCTGCTCGCCCTCGGCGGTCACGCTCGCCTGCGTGACGCGCTGGACGACGGCCCTCATGGAGGTCAGCGTAGAACGCTCCCGCGCGGCGTCCGTCGACCGGCCGATCCATCACCGCCCTCGATAGGATCGAAGGCATGGCGTTCGAGATCCCGTCCGATCTCCACCCCGACCTCACGGCGTCGGCGTGGCTGCTCGGCACGTGGCACGGCAACGGCCACGGCGACTACCCCACGATCGACGCGTTCGCCTACGAGCAGGAGGTCGCCTTCGCGCACGACGGGCGTCCGTTCCTGCACTACTTCAGCCGCACGTGGATCACCGACGCCGACGGTGAGCGGATTCGACCCGGAGCCCTGGAGACCGGTTTCCTGCGCCCGGTGGCTGGGGGAGGGGTCGAGCTCCTGCTCGCGCACCCGACCGGGTTCGCCGAGGTCTGGTACGGAACGGCCGAGGGCCCGCGCCTCACGCTCACCACGGACGTCGTCGCGCGCACCGTCACCGCCAAGGAGTACACCGCCGGGCAGCGCATGTACGGGCTCGTCGAGGGCGACCTCATGTACGCATTCGACATGGCCGCCCAGGGGCAGCCGATGCAGTCCCACCTGTGGGGGAGGCTCGAGCGTGCCTGACCCCGGATACCGCAGCCCGCTGCTCCGCGTCGACGGCGCGGTGGAGGCCGATGCGCCCGACACCGGCGTGGCAGCCCACTACGGCTCGATCGCGCAGGAGCAACGGCGGTTGGCGGCCGGCACGGGCTTCGTGGACCTGTCGCACCGCGACGTCGTCCGTATCAGCGGACCCGACCGGCTCAGCTTGTTGCACGCGCTCACGACCCAAGACCTCGAGCACCTTCGGCCCGGCGACCCCACCGACGCGCTCATCTTGTCGCCGCAGGGCCGCATCGAGCACGGCTTCTCCGGCATCGACGACGGGGAGGCGTTCCTGGCGCACACCGAGCCGGGTGCGGCAGCGGCGTTGATCGACTTCCTCCAGCGCATGCGCTTCATGAGCCGGGTCGAGATCGAGCCGGCCCCCGATCTCGCCGTCGTCGGAACAGCGGGCCTGGCCTGGCGACTGCAGGAGCGCGGGTCCCTGGCCGCCACCCCCGCGGCGCTGGGTGAACCGGTGGGCCTCTGGGCTTGGGAGGCTTCGCGCATCGCGGCCGGAATCGTCCGGGTGGGCGTCGACACCGACGACCGCACGATTCCCAACGAGGTCGGCCTCCTCGGGCGGTCCGTCCACCTGGAGAAGGGCTGCTACCGCGGCCAGGAGACGGTGGCCCGGGTCCACACGCTCGGACGGCCGCCACGGCGCCTCGTCCTGCTGCACCTCGACGGATCCGTCGACCACGTGCCGGCTCCCGGCTCCGACGTCACGCTCGACGGCACGAGGGCGGGCTTCGTCGGGTCGGCAGCGCGCCACCACGAGCTCGGCCCGATCGCGCTCGCCCTGGTCAAGCGCAACACCGATCCGGAGGCGACCCTCATGGCCGACGGCGTGGCCGCAGCGCAGGAGCTCCTCGTCGATCCGGAAGCCGGCCTGCACGTCCGGCCCGTCCTGGGCGGCGCCACGTGAGGCGGTTCACGCTCCTGACGATCTGTACCGCCAACATCTGCCGTTCACCGATGATGGAGATCCTGTTCCGCGCTCGGCTCGATCCGGAGCGGTTCGAGATCGCCTCCGCCGGCGTCCGCGGTTGGGACGCCGCGCCGATCGACAGCATGGTCGTGCTCGAGCTCGCGCGGCTCGGGCACGAGAAGACCGAGCACCGGTCCCGGACGCTCGACCTGCACCACGTCGAGGAGGCCGATCTCGTGCTCACGGCGAGCCGCGAGCACCGGGCGGCCGTCCTCGCGATGTCGCCGCGCGCGTTGCGCAAGACCTTCACGCTCCGTGAGTTCGCGGCGCTGGCCGAGGGCGCCGTGGCCGAGTCGCTCGAGGACCTCGTGGCCGACGCGTCTCGACGGCGCAGCACGGCCCCGTCCGACATCGACATCCTCGATCCGTATCGTCGTGACCCTGCGGTTCATCGCGACGTCGCCGACTCCATCGCCGTCGCGGTCGATGTCGTGGCGGAACAGCTGGCCCGGCTGCCGATGCGAATCCCCGTGGTTCGATCGCGTTGATCGGGATCGTTGCGGACCACGACCAAAATCTGGCGTTTCCGCCCCGCCGCGGGTTGATGTGCGGAAGAATGAGCGTCGATCGACGTCGCCGGGCAGCGGCCGAAAGGACATTTCCACGTGGTACAAGACGTCCAAGGAATCCGGTTCGACGTCAGCGATCCCTCCCCGTTGCAGGTCGTCGACTCTCTGGTCGACCCACCGGCGACCCGAGTGACCCGCGCTCAGCTGGGAGCGCAAGATCGCGCGGCGGATCCTGATATCGGACGCCGTGGTCGTCGGAGCGGCCGTGGCCGCGGCCCACCTGATCCGCTACTACGTGATCCCGGTTCCGCAGGTGCTGATCGAGCCGGGCTCAGGTTGCGCGTCCTGATGGTCACCGCCACCGTCTTCGTCGGCTGGATGATCGCCCTCGCGGTGTTCCGAACCCGCGACCCGAAGACGCTGGACGCCGGTTCTCGGCAGTACCAGTCGGTGGCGCGCGCGACCTTCGCGCTCTTCGCCTGGATTGCGATCGTCGCGCTGCTGGCCAAGTGGGACGTGTCCCGCGGTTTCATCGCCCTCTCCTTCACCATCGGTTTCACCTTGCTCTTCCTGGAGCGCCGCTTCTGGCGAACCTGGGTGCTTCGCCAGCGACACCGCGGTCGGTACTTGGCCAAGGTGCTGGTCATCGGCGGGGTCAAGAGCGCGAAGACGATGACGCTGCGCTTCTCCTCCGACGCCGGAACCGGCTTCCGGGTCGTCGGCGTCTGGGTGCCCGACCGGGTCGCGGCGCCCAACGAGCGTTTCCATGTCAACGATGCGGCCGTGCCGGTGCTCGGCACCGAGTCCGACCTCGGCGAGGCCCTCGAGGTCGACGCCGTCGACACCGTCGTGGTCACCGACACCGAGCACCTCGGCCACGACGGCATGCGCGAGCTCGCCTGGGCGCTGGAGGATCGCGATGTGAACCTGCTGGTGGCGCCGAACGTCGTCGACGTCGCCGGTCCGCGCGTCCACCTCCAGGCGCACGGCAACATGCCCCTCATGTATCTCTCCGGGCCCAGCTACTCGCGGGCCCGCACCCTGCGACGGGCCCTGTTCGACCGCACGTTCGCGGCCGCCGTGCTGATCGGGGCGCTGCCGGTCCTGCTCCTGGCCATGCTGGCGATTCGGTTCACGAGTCGCGGGCCGATCTTCTACCGCTCCGAGCGCATCGGCCAGAACGGCGTGCCGTTCCAGATGCTCAAGCTGCGCACGATGGTGCGCGACGCCGACCAGATGCGCGAGGAGCTCGAGCACCACAACGAGGGAGCCGGCGTCCTGTTCAAGATCGCCGACGACCCACGGGTGACGCGTGTCGGCCGCCTGCTGCGACGCTTCAGCATCGACGAGCTGCCCCAGTTCGTGAACGTGCTGCGTGGCGACATGAGCGTGGTCGGCCCACGCCCGCCGCTGCGTGCCGAGGTCGACGCCTACAGCGACCAGATGCGCCGTCGTCTCCTCGTCAAGCAGGGCGTCACCGGGCTGTGGCAGGTCAGCGGCCGGTCCGACCTGTCGTGGGAGGACTCGGTGCGCCTCGACCTCGACTACGTCGAGAACTGGACGATGCTGCGCGACATCCAGATCATCGTCCGGACCGCTCGCGCCGTGCTCGCATCCAAGGGCGCCTACTGACCACGGTCCGTCCGCATCCATACGGAACACTGGCGGGGTGATCGAACCGTCCTTTGCCGACCTCGGGCTGCATGCGGCGATCGTCGACGTCCTCACCGGCCTCGGCTACGAGACCCCCACGCCCATCCAGGCGAGCGCGGTCCCCGCCCTGCTCGCCGGGCGGGACGTGGTCGGCCTGGCGCAGACCGGAACGGGCAAGACCGCGGCCTTCGCGCTGCCGATCCTGCAACGGCTCGACCCGAGCCGGCGGCAGACGCAGGCCCTCGTGCTCGCTCCGACGCGTGAGCTCGCCCTGCAGGTCTGCGAGGCGATCACGACGTACGCCGCCCGCATCCCCGGGATCCGGGTGCTCCCGGTCTACGGGGGTCAGGGGTACGGGGCGCAGCTGTCCGGGCTCGAACGCGGGGCGCACGTCGTCGTCGGCACCCCCGGACGCGTCATCGACCACCTCGAGCGCGGCAGTCTCGATCTCACCGGGCTCGAGCACCTGGTCCTCGACGAGGCCGATGAGATGCTCGCCATGGGCTTCGCGGAGGATGTCGAGCGCATCCTGGCCGACACCCCGGAGTACAAGCAGGTCGCGCTGTTCTCGGCCACCATGCCGCGCCAGATCCGGGCGCTTGCCAAGCGCTACCTCCACGACCCCGTCGACATCGCCACGCCCGCGGCCACGACGTCGACGGCGACGGTGCGGCAGCGCTGGATCCAGGTCGCGCACCACGCCAAGCTGGAGGCGTTGACCCGCATCCTCGAGGTCGAGTCCGGCGACGGCATGATCGTCTTCGTCCGCACCAAGCAGGCGACCGAGGAGCTGGCCGAGAAGCTGCGGTCCCGCGGGTTCGCCGCCTCCGCCATCAACGGTGACCTCGTGCAGGCACAGCGCGAACGCACCATCGGCGCGCTCCGCTCTGGAGCGCTCGACCTGCTCGTCGCCACCGACGTCGCCGCCCGCGGTCTCGACGTCGACCGCGTCACCCATGTGGTCAACTACGACATCCCGCACGACCCGGAGGCCTACGTGCACCGCGTGGGTCGGACCGGCCGGGCCGGCCGCACCGGCGAGGCCATCTTGTTCGTCACGCCACGGGAGCGCCGCCTGCTGTCGGCGATCGAGAGGGTGTCGGGTCGCCCGGTCGAGGAAATGACCATCCCCAGCGTCGAGGCGGTCAACGAGCGTCGGGCCGTGCGGTTCGCCCAGACGATCACCGACAGCATGGGCTCGACCCAGTTCCACACCTTCCGCGCCTTGGTCGAGGAGTACGCCCGCGACCACGACGTCGCGATGCCGGACGTCGCCGCCGCCCTGGCCGTGATGAGCGCGGCCGACAAGCAGTTCTTCCTGAGCCCGGACCCGCCGAAGGCACCGCCCCGGGAGCGTCCGCCGCGGGCCGGTACGGCCGCCCGAGCGCCGTCGTCGGGATTCGCCGCGTACCGGATCGCGGTCGGCAAGCGTCACAAGATCGGTCCCTCGTCGATCGTCGGGGCGCTGGCCAACGAAGGCGGCCTGAGGCGTTCGGACTTCGGCAAGATCACCATCGCCGTCGAGCACTCGATCGTCGAGCTGTCGGCCGACCTGCCCGACGCCGTCTTCGACGCGCTCGCCGACACGCGCATCTCCGGCAAGCGGATCGACATTCGTCCGGACGGCGGTCCACCGTCCAAGGGCCCCCGTGGCAAAGGCGGGCCACGTGGCAAGGGCGGGCAACGCGGCAAGCCGGCCCGCAAGCCGCGGCACCGCTGATCCGGTTCGGCGCCGGGCCTTGGGGCGCACTCCCTATGCTGATGGACCATGCGCCGCCTGCAGAACACCTCCCGCGACTACGACTGGGGGTCCGCCGACGACATCCCCCGGTTCCTGGGCGCGTCCGGCGACGGGCGGCCCGTCGCCGAGGTGTGGATGGGCACGCATCCGCTGGGCGCGTCGACGGTCGAGACCGCTGCGGGTGACGTGCCGCTGGCCGAGGTCGCCGGCGAGCTCCCGTTCATGCTCAAGCTGCTGGCCGCGGGCCGGCCGCTGTCGATCCAGGTGCATCCCAACGCCGAACAGGCCGAGGCCGGTTTCGCCCGCGAGAACGCCGACGGGGTGCCGATCGACGCGCCGTCGCGCGTCTACCGCGACCCGCACCACAAGCCCGAGATGGTCTATGCCCTCACCACGTTCGACACGCTCGTCGGCTTTCGCCCGACCGCCGAGATCGTCCGCATCCTCTCCTCGATCGAGTCGCCACTCGCCCGCGAGCTGGCCGAGTCGCTCGACGTCCGGCCCGGGTTCGCCGGCATCGTCCGTCTCGTCGCCACGCTGCTGGAGTCGAAGCCGGACGTGGCCGAGATCGACGCCATCGTCGCTTCCTGTCGCGACCTCGCCGACCGGGGAATCGACATCAAGCGGGCGTTCGCGACGGCCGTCGAGATCGCCGATCACCACCCCGGCGACGTGGGCGTCGTCATCTCGTTGCTGTTGAACCGCCTGACCTTGCAGCCGGGGGAGGCCGCATTCCTCGGCGCGGGCATCATCCATGCTCACCTGCGTGGCATGTGCCTGGAGGTGATGGTGTCGTCCGACAACGTGCTGCGCGCCGGCCTGACGTCGAAGCACCTCGACCCGGCCGGCCTGGTGAGCTGCCTCGACGAGGGCATGTCCCGCCTGGCCCGGGTCACCCCGGAGCCCTTCGGGCTCTCCACCGACGTGTTCAGCCCGGCCGTCGACGAGTTCGCCCTCGCGATCACGCAGTGCTCGCACGCCGAGCCCGACGGCGCCCTCCTGCCGAGCGCGCCCCGCCGCATCGTGGTGTGCACGGGCGGCGACGTCGAGCTCGTCAATGCGGCGGGTGACCGGGTGATGCTGCGACGAGGCGAGTCGGCCTATGCCGACGCCTCCGACGGTCAGCTGCGCGCCATCGGCACGGGCGAGCTCGCGCAGGCCTACACGCCCACGGACGAGACCCCGGCCGCAGCACTGACCGACCTGATCTAGAGGAGGTCGTCGCGCCCGTCGCGCCTGAGCCGCGCCGGAATCTCCTTGACGTCTTGCGCATGCTCCAGCGTGGTGACCAGCAGCGCGTCGTCGGTGCGCACCACGACGGCGTCGCGGATGCCCACGACGGCGATGGTCGTGCCGTCCTCGGCCCGGGCCAGTCCGTCGGCGTCGACCCAGACGGCGTCCCCGGACGGGCGTCGGTCGAGGGCATGCAGCGCGGCGAAGTCGCCGAGGTCGTCCCAGCCGAACGCACCCGGGACGACGGCCATCCCGCCCTCGAGCGAGACCGGCTCGGCGATCGCGTGGTCGATCGCGATCGGTGTCAGGGCCGACCAGGTGGCCTCGAGCGCGGTGGGGCGATCGGGGGTGTCCCAGGCGAGGCCGAGTCGGTCGAGGCCGGCATGCAGGTGCGGCTGAAGCCGGGCGAGGTGGCCGAGCAGCGTGTCCGTGCGTGTCACGAACATGCCGGCGTTCCAGCTGAACGACCCGCTGGCGACGTAGTGCGCGGCGGTGGACTCATCCGGCTTCTCGACGAACTGGGCGACCGCACGGGCCGCGGGGGCGCCAGGGACGTCGAGGGGCTCGCCGGCCTCGATGTATCCGAACCCGGTCGAGGGGCTGCGCGGCTCGATGCCGATGGTGGCGATCAATCCCGTCTCCGCGGCGGCGACGCCCTCGCGCACCGCCGCACCGAAGGCCGCGGTGTCGGCGATGACGTGGTCGGCGGCGAACGACCCGACGATGGCCCCGGAGTGGCGCCGGTCGAGGACGGCCGCGGCGAGGCCGATCGCGGGCATGCTGTCGCGCGGTGACGGCTCGACGAAGAGACCGGTGAGGTCCGGCAGCTGTTCCTGGACGAGCGGCGCGTGCGCCGGCCCGGTGACGACGTGGATGTGGTCCGGCGGCACGAGCGTCAGCAACCGGTCCCAGGTCTCCTGCAGGAGGCTTCGGCCGGAGCCGGTGAGGTCGAGCAGGAACTTCGGACGGGACACCCGCGACAGCGGCCACAATCGGGTGCCTGCGCCTCCGGCCGGAATGATGGCGTGGAACGTGTCCAGGCTGCTCACGTCTGGCTCCCTCTCGCACGGATGTGACGACGCGTCAGGTCATCGTATCCACCGCTCGTCGGGGCGCGGGGGTCACCACGTGGCGGCCCCACCATCAGGACTACCGTCGTCCCATGGCAGGGATCCTCCCGGGGGATGCGCCCCTGGAGCGCCTCCTCACTCGGCCGTTCGTCCTGCTGGGCATCGCCGACCTGGCCTACTTCACCTCCATCGGCGTCGCCATCTACACCTTGCCGCTGTTCACCACCGGGCCGATCGGCTCGGACGAGGCCGGCGCCGGGCTGGCCTTCGGGGCGTTCGGCCTCACCGCGCTGATCTGCCGGCCGTTCGCTGGGCGGTTGTCCGATCGCCACGGCCGCATCCCGCTGATGCTGTTCGGGGCGCTGCTCGCCGGGCTCGGCATGGTCATGCTCCCGTTCGTCGACTCCCTCGTCGCGGTGATCGCCATCCGACTCCTGCAGGGCGTCGCCGAGGCGGCCTTCTTCGTCGCCGGGTTCGCGCTGCTGGCGGACATCGCGCCGCCATCACGGATGGGTGAGGCGCTGAGCTACAACTCGCTCGGCCTCTACCTCGGGCTGGCCCTCGGCCCGCCACTGGGCGAGTTCCTGCTCGAGGGGTGGAGCTACGACGCCGCGTGGTTCGGCGCCACCGCACTGACCGTCCTCGCGGCCCTCCTGGCGTTCGTGATCGTCGAGCCGGAGCGCATGGCGGACGGTGACGGGCACGGTGCCCTGATCCATCGCCCGGGTATCCCGATCTCGCTGGGGTTCTTCGCGTCGCTGGCGGCGATCGGCGGCTTCCTCGCCTTCGCCTCCCTGTACTCGGCCGAGATCGGGATGGCCAACACCAGCCTGGTGATGCTGGTCTACGGATCGGTCGTCGTCGTGTGCCGGATCGTGTTCGCGAAAGTCCCCGACCGAGTGCCGTCGCTCCCCCTGGGGGCCGCGTCGCTCGTGGCCATCGGGACCGGGCTGCTGGTCATCGCAACCTGGCAGACGCGGACCGGACTGCTGCTCGGCGCGATCGTGATCGCGGTCGGGGTCTCCTTCTCCACCCCGGCGTTCTTCAGCGCGATCTTCGCCACCGCGACGCCGTCGGAGCGCGGCGCGGCGGCCGGCACCGCCAGCGCGTTCATCGATCTCGGGTTCGGCTTCGGCCCGATCGCGCTGGGGCTCGTCGCGAGTGCCCACGGCATCCCGTGGGCCTTGGCGACCGGCGCCGGGGCGGCATTCGTCGGGGCACTCTGGACGGCGTACCTCGCGCATCGCGCCACCCGCGTCCACCTAGGGTGAGGCGCATGGACGTGCTGGTCGAGGTCGTTCGCTCGGGGCTGGTCGAGGACCGCCATCGGGGCGTCGCGGTGCGGGTGAATTCCGACGGCGAAGTTCTGTGGTCGATGGGCGACCCCGACGAGGTCGTTTTCCCGCGGTCGGCCAACAAGCCGTTCCAGGCCGTCGGCATGATGCGGGCTGGGCTCCCGCTGGACGGAGCCGAGCTCGCCCTGGCTGCCGCGAGTCATTCCGGCGAGCCGTTCCAGATCGCCGGAGTGCGCGCAGTACTTGCGCGCGCTGGTCTCGACGAGTCCTCCCTCCAGACACCACCGGCCCTTCCGGTCGACCCCGAGGAGCACCTCGCCGCGTTGCGTGCCGGGCGGGAGCCCGCCTCGATCCTCATGGAGTGCTCGGGCAAGCATGCCGCGATGCTGCTGACCTCGGTGATGAACGACTGGCCGACCGAGACCTACCTCGAACCTGACCACCCGCTGCAGGTGACCATTGCCGAGGTGTTCGCGTCGTTCACGGACGGACCCCCCAACGCCGTGGGCACCGATGGGTGTGGGGCGCCGCTGCTCGCCACAACGCTGCGTCGCCTCGCCGCGGCCACAGCTCGACTCATGAGTGCCCCCAGCGGGTCCGACTCGCGGATGCTGCTCGACGCCATGATCGCCCACCCCGAGTACGTCAGTGGCACGCGGCGCGACGAGCTACGCCTCATGCGGGCCGTCCCGGGCCTGTTCGCGAAGACCGGCGCCGAGAGCGTGCTCGTGGCCGGCCTTCCGGATGGGTCGGCATGCGCGCTGAAGATCGAGGACGGCGGAAGGCGTCCGCGATTCGTCGCGATGCACCGCATGCTCGAGATCGCTGGCCTCAAGGCGGAGATCCTGCGCATTCGCCCGCCGGTCCTGGGCGGCGGCAAGCAGGTGGGTGAGGTCAGGCCCGCCTTTTGACCTGCGCTCACGGGAGGTTGTGACATAAGTCGCACCCCTCCTGCTTGCAAATGCTAACTTTTGCAAGCAGACTGTTCATATGGCGAAGCTGACCGTGGGAAAAACCGTCGAGGGTCTCGGCGAGTACCTCCGCGAACAGCGACGCCTGGCGCAGATGTCGTTGCGACAGCTGGCCGAGAAGGCGGACGTATCCAATCCGTATCTCAGCCAGATCGAGCGAGGGCTGCGCCGTCCGTCGGCAGAGGTGCTGCAGCAGATCGCGAAAGGGCTGCAGATTTCCGCCGAGTCGCTCTACGTCAGAGCCGGGATCCTCGATCTCGACGAAAGCGGGTCAGGGATGGTCGAACACGCCATCGCACTCGATCCGCAGCTGACTGAGAGGCAGAGGACGGCGCTGCTCGACATCTATCGCTCGTTCGTCGGCTCCGATGTCGTACGCAACGAAGAACTTGCCGAAGTGGTCACCGAAGCCAACCAGGAGGAAGCATGACCATTGCCGATCAGATCAACAGCCAGGTGAAGTCCCTGCGCGAGGAAGTCAAGAACCTCGCCGACGCCGTCAAGAACCTCGACGTCGACGATCTCCGCACCAAGGGCACCGACTTTGCCGACCGTTCGCGCTCCCGCGCGACCGATTCCTACGACGACCTCGTCAAGAAGGCCGAGGAAGTCGTGGCGTCGGCCAAGGACCTCAAGCTGGACAACGTCCAGAAGCGGGCCGAGAAGCTCGTCGAGTCCCTGCGCAAGGACGCGCGCAAGAACCTCAAGGACGTGCGCAAGCGCGCCGAGGATGTCCGTGACGACGTGCAGAAGCGCGCCGAGGACGTCATCGGTGAGGCTCGCGCCACCGTTCAGCGCGTGACCAAGAGGGCCCCGGCCAAGAAGACCGCGGCCAAGAAGGCTCCGGCCAAGAAGACCGCGGCCAAGAAGGCTCCGGCCAAGAAGACCGCGGCCAAGAAGGCTCCGGCCAAGAAGACCGCGGCCAAGAAGGCTCCGGCCAAGAAGACGGCTGCCAAGAAGGCCTGACCTTCGAGCAACCGCACCAGCGGGTCCCTCCATCACGGAGGGGCCCGCTGTCGTGCGTGTAGCCTGCACGGGTGTTCGAGGTCCAGAGCTCGCTGTCGCTGGTGCTGTCGATCGTGTTGTTCGGCATCAAGCTCGCGGCGCTCGTCGACTGCGTCGCTCGCGACGACTCCACCTTCATCCGGGTCGGCACGATGCCTCGCCGGAGCTGGTTGATCATCCTCGCGCTCACCGTCACCGTTCACGCGCTCACCTGGAACCCGCTCGGCATCCTCAACCTCATCGGCACGGTCGCCGCGCTGGTCTACCTGGCCTTGCTGCGCGGCAGTGCGTAGAGCTTCGGCGTGAGCCAGACACCGGCCGGGTGGTACCCGGACCCCACGCCCGCGGCGCCGAACGCGCCCACCCTGCGGTACTGGGACGGCACCGCCTGGACGGGCCACGTCACCCCTAGTCCGGCGGCGGCGCCGGCCGGTCCCAGCACTGGTGACGGCGAGCCGCTCGCGGGGTGGTGGTGGCGAGTGCTCGCGTTCGTCCTCGACGGCATCGTCCTGGGTGTGGCGACCAGCATCGTCGGCATTCCCGCTCAGATGAGGGTGCAGGAGGATCTCGAGCCGGTGTTCAGCGACCTGGAGCGCCAGATCGAGCTGTCCCCGGAAAGCGTGGACCTCGGCGCCTTCGTCACCGACTGCGTGGACGTCCTTCAGGAGAACGCGGTCTGGCTCGTGGCCCCGAGTGCGATCCTGACAGTCCTCTACTGGGTGGCCTTCCTGCGATGGAAGGGCGGGACCCCGGGCAAGCTGATGCTCCGCATGCGGGTCCGTCTGCACGACCGGCCGGGAACGTTGCCCTGGGCCTCCATCCTCGCCCGACTCCTCGTGCAGTTCGGGGTGGTCTGGACCGCCTTCGTGGTGGCCCTCGTGACCGCGTCGGTCGTCATGTTCGCCGTCGCGACGCTCGTGGCCCTGGTGATGCTCATCGACCCGCTGTGGGCGTCGTGGGACGGCCGGCGCCAGACCCTGCACGACAAGTTGGCCGGCACGACGGTGGTGCGCCGAGACTAGAACATGCGTTCGATTCGGCGTACCCTCAAGGTATGACGACGGCGTACTTCCAAGGCTCGCTGCTCGACGGCGACACGGGCCCGGAGATCGGCGGGCTCGGCGCCACGGTGCGGCGCACCGAGCTCACGAACGGGGCCTGGGTCGACGTCCGTCCGGGCTGGGTTTCCGGGGCCGACCCGCTCTTCCTCCGCCTCCGGGCCGACGTGCCGTGGCGAGCCGAGCGGAGGGAGATGTACGACCGCATGGTCGACGTCCCGCGGCTGCTGTGCTTCTACGACGAGACGGACGAGCTTCCCGACCCAGCGCTCGCCGACGCCCGTCACGCGTTGAGCGCCCACTACGCCGGCGAGCTCGGCGAGCCGTTCACGACCGCCGGGCTCTGCTACTACCGCGACGGTCGCGACAGCGTGGCCTGGCACGGCGATCGACTCGGGCGCGGCCGACTCGAGAACACGATGGTGGCCATCGTGTCGCTGGGCGAGCACCGGCGGCTGTCGATGCGACCTCGTGATGGCGGTTCGCCGACGTCGTTCACGCTGGGCCACGGCGATCTCGTCGTCATGGGCGGGACCTGCCAGCGCACCTGGGAGCACGCGGTGCTCAAGACGGCCCGGCCGGTCGGTCCGCGCATCAGCGTCCAGTTCCGACCGACCGGTGTCCGGTGAGCGCGGTCAGCTGCTGCCGCCGGTGGCGTCGTCCTCCTCGACGTCGCTCTCCACGCCCTCGGGGCGGTCGGCGCCGATCACGGCCTGGGCGCGGTCCTGGCCGTCCGGCTCCTCGCCCGGCTTGTAGGTGAACTCGCCCTTCTCGACGTCGAACTCGCGTCCGGTGTTGTCGACCTCCGCGTTCGCCGGCCGGTTCTCCGGGTCCAGGCGCTCCTCGCGCTCCTGCTCCACGGCCTGCTTGTCCTCGTCGGAGAGCTCGGACTGCTCACCGGGTTCGGTCTCGTTCATGGGATTCCCCCTGTCGTCGGTGCCCTCCCACGGAACCACACTCCGCCGGACCGGCAATTCGGGGAGGAACCCCGTCGCGGCACCTAGGGTGTGGCCATGACGACCCACGAACAGGCGCTGCAGAAGATCCACGCGCGCTTCGGTGCGCACGACGGTCACCGGGCGTTGCACGCCAAGGGGATCCACTGCGTGGCCACCTTCACGGCCACGCCTGAAGCCGCGAGCCTCACGCGCGCCGCCCACATGGCCGGGTCACCGGTGGACGTGAAGGTGCGCTTCTCCAACGGCGGCGGCGATCCCACCGTGCCCGACTACGCTCCGGACGTCCGCGGGCTCGCGGTCAGCTTCGTGCTCCCTGACGGCTCGCGGACCGACCTGCTCAACCAGACGCTCCCGCACTTCCCGTTCCGGGACCAGGAGGGGTTCTTCGCCGCCCTGGCCATCTCCACGCCGGGCCTGGCCGGACTCGCGCGGCTGCCGGCGTTCGCGATCCGGCACCCGCGCGCCCTGCTCGAGGCGAGCCAGGCGAACGCCATCCTCGCCAAGCGGATCAACTTCTGGGCGCACCGGTACTTCCCGTTCCACGCCGTCAAGTGGGTCGACGCCGACGGCGGGTCGCGGTTCGTCCGCTACACCTGGCAGCCGACCGTCGTGGAGTCCGGTCTGTCCAAGGAGGAGGCGAAGAGCCGCGGTCGCGACTACCTGTTCGACGCGTTGCGGGCGCAGCTGGAGCGGGAGCCGGTGCGCATGGACCTGGAGGTGCAGATCGCGACCGACGCCGACGACCCGCACGACCCGTCGAGCAAGTGGCCGGCGGATCGCCGGCGCGTCACCGTCGGCACGCTCGAGGTGACGGCCGTCGACGACGCCGCCGATGACGGCATCGTCTACGACCCGATGCGGCTGACCGACGGCATCGAGCCGTCCGACGACCCGGTCCTGCACTACCGCCCCGCGGTCTACAGCCTGTCGCACGCCCGCCGCACGAAGAGCTGACCGTCAGCGGCGGCCGCGGGCGGCCTTGGAGCGCTCGTTCGCGTCGAGGATGACCTTGCGGATGCGCACGTGCGACGGGGTGATCTCCACGCACTCGTCCTCGCGGCAGAACTCCAGGCACTGCTCGAGCGAGAGCCGCTTCGGCGGGATCAGCTTCTCGAAGTTGTCGGCCGTGGACGATCGCACGTTCGTCTGCTTCTTCTCCTTGGTGATGTTGACGTCCATGTCGTCGTCACGCGAGTTCTCGCCGACGATCATCCCCTCGTAGACCTCGGTGGTCGGCTCGACGAAGAGGATGCCGCGCTCCTGCAGGTTCGTCATCGCGTAGGACGTGGCGGCACCGGCGCGGTCGGCGACCAGCGACCCGGACGGGCGGGTGGAGATGTCGCCGGCCCACGGCTCGTAGCCTTCGAAGACGTGGTGGGCGATGCCCGTGCCGCGGGTGTCGGTGAGGAACTCGGTGCGGAAGCCGATGAGCCCGCGGGCCGGCACCAGGAACTCCATCCGCACCCAACCGGTGCCGTGGTTGACCATCTGCTCCATGCGGCCGCGGCGCACGGCGAGGAGCTGCGTGATGGTGCCGAGGTACTCCTCGGGTGCGTCGATGGTGAGGCGTTCGACCGGCTCGTGGATCCGGCCGTCGATCTCCTTCGTCACGACCTGCGGCTTGCCGACGGTGAGCTCGTAGCCCTCGCGTCGCATCTGCTCGACGAGGATCGCCAGTGCCAGCTCGCCGCGGCCCTGCACCTCCCAGGCATCGGGACGGTCCGTCGGCAGCACGCGGATGGAGACGTTGCCCACCAGCTCGGCGTCGAGGCGGTCCTTGACGAGTCGCGCGGTCACCTTGGCGCCCTTCTCGCGGCCGGCCAGCGGGGACGTGTTGATGCCGATGGTCATCGAGATGGCGGGTTCGTCGACCGTGATGAGGGGGAGCGGTTGCGGGTCGTCGGCGTCGGCGAGGGTCTCGCCGATGTTGATCTCCGGGATGCCCGCGATGGCGACGATGTCGCCGGGGCCCGCGTACTCACCGGGCTTGCGCTCGAGCGCCTCGGTGACCAGCAGCTCGGTGATCTTGACGCGCTCGACCGATCCGTCGCGCTTGCACCAGGCGGCCTGCTGGCCCTTGCGCAGCTCGCCCTCCTTGACGCGGACCAGCGCGAGCCGGCCGAGGAACGGGGATGCGTCCAGGTTGGTGACGTGGGCCTGCAGTGGCGCGCCCTCGGTGTACGCCGGCGCCGGTACCGCCTCCATGATCGTCTGGAACAGCGGCACCAGAGTGTCGCTGTCGGGCATTCCGCCGTCGGCCGGCTGCTGCAGGGAGGCGCGGCCGGTCTTGGCCGAGGCGAAGACGACCGGGAAGTCGAGCGCGTTCTCGTCGGCGCCGTCGTCGAGGAGGTCGAGGAAGAGCTCGTAGGTCTCATCGACGACCTCGCTGATGCGAGCGTCCGGGCGGTCGACCTTGTTGACGACGAGGATCACCGGCATCTTCGCGGCCAGGGCCTTGCGGAGCACGAAGCGGGTCTGCGGGAGCGGGCCCTCGGACGCGTCGACCAGGAGCACGACGGCATCGACCATCGAGAGCCCGCGCTCGACCTCACCACCGAAGTCGGCGTGGCCGGGGGTGTCGATGATGTTGATCGTGACCCCGCCGTCGGGAGCGCCGGGACCGTTGTACCGGACCGCGGTGTTCTTGGCGAGGATCGTGATGCCCTTCTCGCGCTCCAGGTCGCCGGAGTCGAGTGCGCGCTCGGCGAGCTGGTGGTGCTCGTCGTAGTTGCCCTGCTGCTGGAGCATCGCGTCGACGAGGGTGGTCTTGCCGTGGTCGACGTGGGCGACGATCGCGACGTTGCGCAGGTCGTGACGAATGGGCATGCGAACGGTCATTTCTTGACGGGGGAACGCCCGCCGACCGGCGAGCCTTGTCAGTCTAGTGGCGGCGTCATCGCGCCGAGCTCGGCCCGTCGTGCTTGAACCGGTCCTCGAGCGCGACGTTGATCCGCGTGTCCACCGGCTCGCCGAAGTGGTCGTCGAAGTTGTCGACGAGATCCTCGGTGACGTCGCCGCCGACCTCGCGCACGAGTTCCCGCTGTCGCGCCTTCCGGTTGAGTCGCTGGATCTCCCGGTGCTCGTGACTCAGCTCTCGGTACGTGGCATACGCCATCGCGATCATGATCAGGCTGAACGGCGCGGCCGTGAGGATCGCGCCGGTCTGCAGCGCACCGAGCCCGCCCGCGAGCAGGAGTGCGATGGCGACCGAGCCCTCGACGAGCGCCCAGAGCACGCGGCTCCAGGTCGGCGGTTCGGGGTCGCCTCCGGAGGCGAGCATGTCGACGACCAGCGAGCCGGAGTCCGACGAGGTGATGAAGAAGATCGTCACCAAGATGATGGCGATGCCCGACAGGAGCCCGCTGGCCGGCAACGAGTCGAGCAGGTTGAACAGGACGTCCTCGGAGACGATGCTGCCGTCCTCACCCACGAGGTCGCCCTCGTCCATCTGGCGAATGATGGCGCTGCCCCCGAGGACGGTGAACCAGGCTGCGGACACGAGCGTCGGCACGATGAGCACCCCGGCCACGAACTCGCGCACGGTGCGCCCGCGCGAGATCCGGGCGATGAAGATCCCGACGAAGGGCGCCCACGAGATCCACCAGCCCCAGTAGAACGTCGTCCACGCCGACTGCCAGTCCACTCCGGCCTGACCGGCGAGCGCGCTGGTGTCGAAGCTCATGGGGACGATCGACGCGGCATAGGACCCGAGGTTCTGGACGAAGTCGCGCAGCAGGAACAGCGTCGGTCCGAGCGCGAGGAGCAGCAGGACGAACACGCCGGCCAGCACGAGGTTGATGTTCGAGAGCCACTTGATGCCCTTGGCGAGCCCGGTGACCACCGAGATGGTCGCCAAGGCGGTGATCGCCATGATCAAGATGATCTGGAACGTCGTGGTGGATTCCCCGATCACCCCGAGATGCTCGAGTCCGGCACCGATCTGCGCCACCCCGAGTCCGAGGGAGGTGGCCACCCCGGCGACGGTGCCGACGATGGCGACGACGTCGATGACGTCGCCGAGTCGACCCTTGACCCGGTCGCCGAACAACGGCTCGAGCGCCCAGCGCAGCGACACCCCGTGTCCCTTGCGGTGGATCGCCCACGCCATCGCGAGGCCGACGACGACGTAGATGGCCCACGCGTGGAAACCCCAGTGCAGGAACACCTGGGTCATCGCCTGCTGGGCGAGCTCACCCTCGCTCCCCTCGACGCCGGGCTTGGGATTGGTGAAGAAGGTGAGCGGCTCTGCGGCGCCCCAGAACACCAGGCCGATGCCCATGCCGGCGGCGAAGAGCATGGCGAACCAGGCCCGGAGGCTGAACTCCGGGTCGCGGTCGTCGTCGCCGAGGACCAGGTCGCCGAACCGGCCGAGGCCGACCCAGAGCGCAAAGATCACGAAGCCGGAGACGGCGAGCGTGTAGTACCAGCCGATGCCGCCGATGACGTTCTCCTGAGCGCTCGACAAGACGTCGCCGGTCTCCTCCGTGAACACGATGCTGAGGAAGACGACCAGGCTCAAGAAGGCGAGCGCCGGGTAGAAGACACCCGGCAAGACCTGATCCTGCCAGCGGGTCTTTGCGGGGGGAGCCTGGGCCTCGTTCGACATGGAGAAGGTCCTTCTGTCGCCGGACTGGGATCCCTTCGACCTTGCCAAGGACTTCCGGCTCCGTCAATCCGGGCCCGGCGACGTCTTCTTGCGGTGGACCTTGTGCTGGGCGGCCTGGGCGAGCGGCCGGACGATGATCTGGTCGAGGTTGACGTGCGGCGGCCGGGTGGCCACCCAGCGCACGATGTCGGCGATGTCGTCGGCCACGAGCGGCTCGTCCACTCCGGCGTACACGTCGTCGGCGGCCGCCTGGTCACCGGCGAACCGGTTGAGGGAGAACTCCTCGGTGCGCACCATGCCGGGTGCGATCTCGGTGACCCGCACCGGGAGGCCGTTCAGCTCCAGCCGGAGCGTGCCGGTCATGGCCGCGACGCCGTGCTTGGCCGCGGCGTATCCGCCGCCGCCCTCGTAGGTGATGTGCCCGGCCGTCGAGGAGATGTTGACCAGGGTGCCCGCGCCGCTGGCGACGAGCGCCGGGATGAGCGCCTTCGTCACCAGCAGCGTTCCGATGACGTTCACGTCGTACATGTGCCGCCAGACCTCCGGGTCGGCCTCGGTGACCTGCTCCAGGCCGAAGGCTCCGCCGGCGTTGTTGACCAGCAGGTCGAGCCGGCCCCCGACCGCCTCGGCCAGGGCGTCGACCTGCGTTGCGTCGGTGACGTCGCAGGTGACGGCCGTTCCGCCGATCTCGGTGGCGAGCGCCTCGACGCGGTCGGTGCGGCGCGCGACGCAGAAGACACCGAAGCCGGCGCCGGCCAGCGCACGAGCCGTGGCCGCGCCGATCCCACTGCTCGCTCCGGTGACGACGGCGCTCTTCTGGCTCATGGCGCCATCGTGTCAGCCCTGAGCCTGCGGTGTTGTCAGGAACTGGGAACATGGAGGGGATGGAGCTGGTTGCAGCCAGCGACGGGAGGTGAGCGGATGCTCAGACGCATCGCGATGCTCTCGGCGCACACGTCGCCGCTGGAGCAACCCGGTACCGGCGACGCCGGCGGGATGAACGTGTACGTGCTCGAGCTCTCCCGTCAGCTCGCGACTCGGGGCATCGAGGTGGAGATCTTCACGCGGGCCACCTCCCGACACCAGCCGCCGATCGTCGAGGCCGAACCCGGCATCGTGGTGCGCCACGTCGCCGCCGGCCCGTTCGAGGGCCTGCAGAAGAACGACCTGCCGTCGCAGATGTGCAGCTTCGTGCGCGACGTCTTGCGCGTCGAGGTCGAGCGCGACCCGGGCCATTTCGACCTGGTCCACAGCCACTACTGGCTCTCCGGGCAGATCGGCACCGTCACGCGAGACCGCTGGGGCGTTCCCCTGGTGCACACGATGCACACGATGGCGAAGGTCAAGAACGCCCAGCTCGCCCACGGTGACGTCGCCGAACCGATCGGCCGCATCGCCGGCGAGGAGGAGATCGTCCGCCTGGCCGACCGACTGATCGCCAACACCGCCGAGGAGAGCCGCGAGCTGGTCGAGCTCTACGACGCCGACCCGCAGCGCATCGAGGTGGTGCACCCGGGCGTCGATCTGGAGGTCTTCGGCAGCGGTCGCCAGGTGGAGGCCCGCCGCGCACTCGGCATCCCCGACGACGCGGCGCTGGTCCTGTTCGCCGGTCGCATCCAGCCGCTCAAGGCCCCCGACGTGGTCATCGCCGCAGCTGCGCACCTGCTCGAGATCGACCCCTCGCTGCGCGGCCGCCTGCAGGTGGCCGTGGTCGGTGGGGCATCCGGCACCGGCCTGGACCATCCGACGGCCCTCACCGACCTCAGCGCCGAGCTCGGGCTCCAGGACCTGGTCACGTTCGTGCCGACGGTCTCCCAGTCCGAGCTGGCCGACTGGTACGCCGCCGCCACGGCGGTCTGCGTGCCGTCCTACAACGAGTCGTTCGGCCTCGTCGCCATCGAGGCGCAGGCCTGCGGAACCCCGGTGGTCGCGGCCTCGGTCGGCGGCCTCGCCACGGCGGTCTCCGACGGAGTCACCGGAGTGCTCGTCGAGGGGCACGAACCCGCCGACTACGCCGCCGCCCTGCACCCGATCCTCATCGACGCCGAGGTGCGTGCGGCGATGAGTGCCAAGGCGGTCCGCCATGCGGAGTCGTTCGGCTGGGACGTCACGGCGGAGCGCACGCTCGCGGTCTACGAGGACGCCGTCGAGGCCTTTCGGCGCCGGAAGGGGAACCCGTGAGCGAGGAGATCGGCGAGACCATCCGGTCCGTCCTCACCGACTCCGAGCTGGAGTTCACCGAGCACCGGCCGGGGGTGTTCGAGGTCGACCTGCCCGGCGAACGCAAGCTGAAGACCACCTGTCGACTGGAGGTCGGCAAGCACGCGCTCGGGATCCACGCGTTCGTCGCGCGCAACCCCGATGAGAACCACGAGGGTGTCTACCGCTGGATGCTGGAGCACAACCTGAAGATGTTCGGCGTGTCCTTCGCCGTCGACGCGGCCGGCGACATCTACCTCGATGGACGCCTCCCGTTGCAAGCCGTCACCGTCGAGGAGATCGATCGCCTCCTCGGCGCGGTGCTGAGCTACGCCGACGACTCGTTCAACACCATCCTCGAGCTGGGGTTCGCGACGTCCATCCGCCGGGAGTGGGCGTGGCGGGAGTCGCGGGGCGAGTCCACCCGCAACCTCGAGGCGTTCAAGCACCTCAAGCCGTGAAGGCGCTCATCTTCGCCGACGTCACCGACCCGTGGTCGTACATCGGGGCGACCCGCTTCGAGCGTGCCGCGGCGACGTTCACGATCGTCACCGGCGAACCGGTGGACCTCTCCTTCCGCGCCCATCAGCTCGAACCGGACACGCCGAGCTCGGGCCGCCCGCTGATGGTGGCACTGGCCGAGCGGCTCGGGGGCGAGGACAAGGCTGAGCTGGTCAACGTGCAGGTGACGGCCGGCGCGAAGATCACCGGCATCGACCTCAACTTCGCCGAGGCGGTCGAGGCCAACTCCTTCGATGCGTGGCGACTGCTCACCTGGGCCGACGAGACCGGACCCGGCGTGCAGCGTGACCTCCTGCACCAGCTGTGGCGAGCGCACTTCCTCGAGGGCGCCGACATCGCCGACCCCCTCGTGCTCTCGTCCCGAGCGGCGCTGGTCGGCCTCGATCTGGAGACCACCGAGGCGCTGCTGGCCAGCGGCGAGTACGCCGATGAGGTCCGCAAGCAGGACGAGACGGCACGCTCCCTCGGCACGGCCCAGTTGCCATACGTCGTCATCGAGACGACCTGGACCCTCGCCGGCGTCCAGTCGCAGAACGACTATGTGCAGGCACTCCGCCAGATCCACGCCGAACGGACCCCATAGGCTCTGTCGCATGACCTACACACTGGTCCTGCTGCGCCACGGGCACAGCGAGTGGAACGCCGAGAACCTGTTCACCGGGTGGGTCGACGTCGACCTCAACGAGCAGGGCCTCGCCGAGGCCGCCCGCGGTGCCGAGCTGCTGCGCGAGGCCGGGATCGAGCCGGACGTCTCCCACACGTCACTGCTGCGCCGCGCCATCCGCACCGAGCAGATCGTGCTCGACGGCATCGACCGGCACTGGATCCCGGTGCATCGGTCGTGGCGCCTGAACGAGCGTCACTACGGGGCGCTTCAGGGCAAGGACAAGAAGGCGACCCTGGCCGAGTACGGCGAGGAGCAGTTCATGGAGTGGCGGCGGTCCTACGACACCCCGCCGCCCCCGTTGCCGGACGACAGCGAGTTCAGCCAGACGAACGACGACCGCTACGCCGATCTGCCCGATGAGCTGCTGCCGCGCACCGAGTGCCTCGCCGACGTCATCGACCGCATGCTGCCGTACTGGTACGACGCGATCGTCCCCGACCTCCGCGCCGGCAGGACGGTCCTCGTCACCGCGCACGGCAACTCGCTCCGCGCGCTGGTCAAGCACCTCGACGGCCTCGGCGAGGACGAGATCGTCGGCCTGAACATCCCGACCGGCATCCCGCTGCTCTACGAGCTCGGTGACGACCTGAAGCCCACCGCGCCCGGCGGCACCTACCTCGACCCGAGGGCGGCTGAGGAGGCCATCGCCGCCGTGGCGGCTCAGGGCCGCTAGGCGTCGAGCTTGTAGCCCAGGCCGCGGACGGTGGTCAGGCTGACCGGGTTGGCCGGGTCGGGCTCGATCTTGGCGCGGAGCCGCTTGACGTGCACGTCGAGGGTCTTGGTGTCGCCGACGTAGTCGGCTCCCCAGACCCGGTCGATGAGCTGGCCGCGGGTGAGCACACGGCCGGGGTTGCGCAGGAAGTACTCCAGCAGCTCGAACTCCTTGAGCGGGAGCTTGACGATCTCCCCGTCCACGGTGACGAGGTGGCGTTCGACGTCCATGCGCACGTGCCCGGCCTCCAACGACGCTGACTCATCGATCTCATCGCTCGCCCCACGGCGCAGGACCGCGCGGATGCGGGCGACGAGCTCGCGCGGGGAGTAGGGCTTGGTGACGTAGTCGTCGGCTCCGAGCTCGAGGCCGACGACCTTGTCGACCTCGGTGTCCTTGGCGCTGACCATGATGATCGGGACCGACGAGGTCTGGCGGATCTGCCGGCACACCTCGGTGCCGGGCAGCCCGGGCAGCATCAGGTCGAGCAGCACGATGTCGGCGCCGCTGCGCTCGAACTCGGCCAGCGCGTCCGGGCCCGTCTCCGCGATGGCGACGTCGAAGCCCTCCTTGCGCAGCACGTAGGACAGCGCCTCGCTGTAACTGGCCTCGTCCTCGACGACCAACACCTTCGTCACGACAGCTCCTCATCCAGATCATGGGACCAGCACGGCAGCACGAGGGTGAACGTCGATCCCGACCCGGGTTCACTCCAGACCTCGACGCTTCCGCCGTTGCTGGCGGCCACGTGCTTGACGATCGAGAGCCCGAGTCCCGTGCCACCGGTGTTGCGGGCCCGCGCCGGGTCGACCCGGTAGAAGCGCTCGAAGATGCGGTCGATCTCCTCGCCCGGGATCCCGATCCCGTGGTCGGCCACCGTGATGCGCACGTCGTCGGCGTCGACTGATGCCGTGACCGCGACCCGTGACTCCTCGGGGCTGTAGGTGACCGCGTTCTCGACCAGGTTGCTGACGGCCGCGTGCAGCTGGGCGCGGTCGCCGTGGACGAGCAGCTCCGGCTCGACGGCGGTGGCGATGTCGATGCCCTTGCGCTCGGCCTCGGTGGCCGAGTGCTCGCACGCCTCGGCCACGAGCTCGTCGACCTTCACGACCGTGGCCTCATCACTCAGGGTGTCGTTCTGGAGTCGGGAGAGGTCGATGATCTGCTGCACCAAACGGGTGAGGCGCTCGCTCTCGGTGTGCATCCGCGCGGCGAACCGGACGACCGACTCGGGGTCGTCCTTCGCCTCGGCGACCGCCTCGGCGAGCAGGTTCAGCGCGCCGATCGGCGTCTTGAGCTCGTGGCTGACGTTCGCCACGAAGTCGCGGCGGATCGCCTCGACGCGTGCCACCTGGGTGCGATCGTTCGCCAGGACGAGGACGAGCCGGGAGGTCAGCGGTGCGACGCGCGCGTGGATGTGGGTGGCGCTGGCGCGGCGTTGGTCGAGCGTCATCTCCGCTTCCCGGATCTGACCATCTCGACGCACTTGGTGCACGAGCTCCATGAGCTCGTCCGGCAGGCGGTCGTCGCGGAGAAGCCCCATGGCGACCGCCGGCGCGGAAGCCTGCACGACCCGGTCGGATGCATCGACGACGACCGCCGACGACGACAGCACCGAGAGCACGTCCTCGGCGCCCGGCGGCACCGTCGGCACGGCCGCCGGGATCGTCTCCTGGCTCCGCTCGCTGTAGCGCCACATCCAGGTGACCAGGGCGCCCACGGTGGCGCCGATGACGCCGGCGATCAGCAGTCCTGCACTGGTGTCCACGGTCTCGATCGTAGGCCGCCGCGTCGGCCGCGTCCCCTCCGAACCCGGCCTGAGGTGTGCCTTTCGGACACCGTTCACGCCCCGTTCACGGCAGGTCGCCGTCCGTTCATCAGCGCGTGATTAACCTGTGGGCATGCGCCAACAGTTCCACGAACAGCTCGACACGATCGTCGACGACCTCGTGACCCTCACCGGCCAGGTGCGTCGCTCGGTCGCCTCGTCCACGACCGCTCTGCTCGATGCCGACGCCCGGCTCGCGGAGGTCGTGATCGCCGGAGATGCCGCGATCGACGAGCAGACCGAAGCCATCGAGGAGCGCGCGCTCCTGCTGCTCGCCACCCAGCAGCCGGTGGCCACCGACCTGCGCCAGCTCGTCGCGACCCTGCGGATGATCGCCGACCTCGAGCGCATGGGCGACCTCGCGGTCCATGTCGCGAAGGTGGCGCGCATGCGCGTGCCGGAGTCCGCCGTTCCGCCACAGCTGCACCCGACCGTCCGCGCGATGGCGAAGGTCGCCGACTCCATGATCGACGCGGCCTCGCGCATCGTCGCCAACCGCGATCTCGTCGCGGCCGCGCGCCTCGAGGACGAGGACGATGAGATGGACCGGCTGCGCAAGGACCTGTTCCGCACCCTGCTCAGCGATTCGTGGTCCCACGGCGTCGAGCCGGCGATCGATCTCGCCCTGCTGGGCCGCTACTACGAGCGCATCGGCGACCACGCGGTCAGCATGGGCCGGCGCGTCGTCTACCTGGTCACCGGCGAATTGTCCTGACCGGGCCTCACTCCACCCCGCCCGGCTCGGTGGCCACGTCCGCGTACATCGGGGATCGGGCGACCACGGGCGCTTCGATGGTGACCTCGCCGCTGTCGTCGAAGATGAGTGTCACGGTGACGTAGTCGCCCGCTGACAGGTCGCCGCCGGTGAACACCACGGTGGCCGCGGGACCGGTGTTGAGCGTGTCGTGGGGCCCGATGATCGCCGGAGCGGTCTCGACCTCGACCGGTCCGTCCGCGGAGCTGACCGTGGCCCGGGCGCCGTCGAGCTTCTGGGTCTCCTCGGTCGTGTTGAGGATGACCGTCGAGAGCGTGGCCGTGCCGTCGTCGTTGTCCACGGCGAGCGCGTTGTAGAGCTGCACCTCGCCGGTGCGGAGGTTGGCGCCGACGCCGGGCTGGTACTGCTGGTTGGTCTGGGCGTCGACGCCGGTGGCCGTGCAGCCGGCTCCGCCGAGGGTGGCTGCCAGCGCGAGAGTGGTGGCCGCGATGCGCAGCCGTGGGCGTGAGGGGCGTGCCGAAGTCACCAGAAACCTGCTTCCATCGAGTGCTGGAGGTGATCGTATCGGGACCTCCGAGACCGGCTGTCCTGACCTGCTTCTACACCATGGACGGGCCTGATCCGCCGGATTTCGCGTCGGCCGTGCATGTTATCCTGATCACCTAGGAAAGGTGCTCCCTTTATGACTTTCACGGTCGGCGAAACCGTTGTCTACCCGAATCACGGCGCAGCAGTCATCGAAGACATCGAGACCAGAACGATCAAAGGTGAGGACCGCGACTACCTCGTTCTTCGCATCATTGCCCAGAACGATCTGGTGGTGAGGGTGCCGGCGTGCAACCTCGACCTCGTGGGCGTCCGTGACGTCGTCGACGAAGCGGGTCTGGAGCGCGTCTTCGAGGTGCTGAGGGCCGAACACGTCGAGGAGCCGACCAACTGGTCACGCCGCTACAAGGCCAACCTGGAGAAGTTGCATTCCGGCGACGTCCTCAAGGTGGCCGAGGTCGTCCGCGACCTCTGGCGTCGCGATCACGAGCGTGGACTTTCCGCAGGTGAGAAGCGCATGCTGGCCAAGGCTCGGCAGATCCTGGTCTCCGAGCTCGCGCTCGCCGAGAAGACCAACGAGGACAAGGCCGAGATCCGCCTCGACGAGGTCCTCGCCTCCTGAGCCGCACGCCCGCGGCGGGGGCTCCTGAACGAAGACCTCGAGGACTACTGAACGAAGACGATCGCCGTCGCGATCGCGGCGACACCCTCGCCGCGACCGGTGAGTCCGAGGCCATCGGTCGTGGTGCCGGACAGGCTCACCGGGGCGTCGACCGCGTCGGACAGCACGCGTTGCGCTTCGTCGCGGCGCGGTGCGAGCTGCGGTCGTTCACCGATGACCTGGACCGCCACGTTGCCGATCTCGAAGCCGGCGGCCCGCACCAGCTGCGCGGCCTCGATGAGGAAGTCCCGTCCGTGCGCGTCCTCGCGCTCGGGGTCGGAGGTGCCGAACCGGCTGCCGATGTCGCCGAGACCCGCGGCGCTGAGCAGGGCGTCGACCATCGCGTGGGCGACGCAGTCGGCGTCGGAGTGCCCCTCGAGGCCGTGATCCTCCTCCGGCCACTCCAGGCCGGCCAGCCACATCGGTCGTCCGGGGACCAGTCGGTGGACGTCGGTGCCGATGCCGACTCGAGCCGATCCAGATGTCACAGGTCGATCATGCCGCATCGCTCCGTTCCGGACGTCCGCGCGGGGAAGATGTGAAGGTGACGTCGCCTCGTTGGTTCGGTGTGCTGGCCACGGCCGCCGCGTTGGCGACCAGCCAGTTGACGGCGGCCGTCCTCAGCGTGCGCGAGGGCCCGGTCGTCGCGATCGCCCAGACGACGATCGAGCTCACCCCGGGCCGCATCGCCGAGCCGATCATCGGTGCCGTCGGCACGGCCGACAAGCCCTTGGCCGTCGGGTCCGTGCTGGCCGCGATGCTGCTCCTGGGTGCCCTCGTGGGCAGCTGGTGGCCGACCCGGCGCGCCTGGTCCGTCGTCGGCGTCGGCGTGCTGGTCGCGGCCGCGATCACGGCCACGCTGACGAGACCGTATGGCTCGGTCGGTGGCGTCGTGGCCGCTCTCGTGGGCGGGGCGACCCTGCTCGGCGTCCTTGCCCTGCTGCACCGCGAACCAACCAGTGCCCCAGACGGCCAACCCGCGGTCGGTCGGCGCCGGTTCCTCACGACCGTGGGGCTCGTGGTCGTGGCGACCATCGTGGCCGGATCCGCCGGTGAGCTGCTGGCCGCGCGCCGGCGGCGTCGACGCGAGCTCGATCGGCTCCGGGCGGCACTCCAACTGCCGACGCGGCGACTGCCGACTCCGACCGGGGTCGACCTGGACGTCCAGGGGCAGGCGCCGTGGCGAACGTCCAATCGAGCCTTCTACCGCATCGACACGGCGCTGTCCCCGCCGCTGATCGACCCGGCCGAGTGGCGGCTGCGCATCCACGGGCTCGTCGAGCGTGAGCTCACCATCACCTACCGGGATCTCCTCGACCGCGGCCTGCGCGACGCATGGGTGACGCTGTGCTGCGTCTCGAACCCGGTGGGTGGCGAGCTGATCTCGAACACGGTCTTCAGCGGCGTGCCGATGCGCGACCTGCTCGACGAGGCCGGCGTGCGACCCGAGGCCGACATGCTGCTCTCCACCTCCGAGGACGGCTGGACCTGCGGCACACCGCTGTCTGCGCTGACCGACGGCCGCGAGGCCCTGCTCGCCGTCGCGATGGACGGGGAGCCGTTGCCGGTCGAGCACGGGTTCCCGGTCCGGCAGGTGGTGCCGGGTCTCTATGGGTACGTGTCGGCGACGAAGTGGGTCACCGACTGGCGCCTGACCCGGTTCGACGAGGTCGAGGCGTACTGGACGCAGCGGGGATGGTCCGCCCTCGGTCCGGTCAAGACGCACTCGCGCATCGACGTCCCCCGAGGCAGCGTCCCGGCCGGGAGGATCCCGGTGGCCGGCGTCGCCTGGGCCCAGCACACCGGCATCGCGAGGGTCGAGGTGCGGGTGGACGGGGGCCGGTGGCAGCGGGCGACGCTCGCCGCCGTGCCGAACGTGGACACCTGGGTGCAGTGGCGCTGGGACTGGGACGCACGCCCCGGCCGGCATCG
This sequence comes from uncultured Actinomycetota bacterium, assembly GCA_963695295.1. Taxonomy (GTDB): domain Bacteria; phylum Actinomycetota; class Actinomycetes; order Propionibacteriales; family Nocardioidaceae; genus Aeromicrobium. The sequence continues at coordinate 1,852,268 of OY968771.1, forward strand.
CCTCGAGGTGCGCGCCACGGATCGGTCCGGCTACACGCAGACCTCGAAACGGGCCGACGTCGTGCCCGACGGCGCCACCGGCCACCACGGGGTCCAGATCATCGTCGACTGACTAGGGTTGCCCCGTGACGATCCGCCTGTACGACTCCGCCACGCGGGAGCTGCGCGACCTCGACCCGGTCGTGCCCGGTCACGTCGGCATCTACCACTGCGGGCTGACCGTGCAGGGGCCGCCGCACATCGGGCACATCCGCAAGGAGGTCGTGTTCGACGTCCTGCGGCGCTGGCTCGAGCGCGCCGACTACGAGGTCACGATCGTCGCCAACATCACCGACATCGACGACAAGGTGCTCGCCAAGGGCGAGGAGCAGGGCCGACCGTGGTACGCGGTGGCGTACGAGAACGAGCGCGAGCTGCACGCCGCCTACGAGGTGCTCGGCTGCCTCCCGCCCACCTACGAGCCGCGCGCCACCGGTCACGTGCCCGAGATGATCGAGATGATCGGCACGCTCGTCGAGCGTGGGCACGCCTACGTGGCCGAGGACGGCTCCGGCGACGTCTACTTCGACGTCCGCTCATGGCCGCGGTACGGCGAGCTGTCGAACCAGCGCATCGAGGACATGCAGGCCGCCGAGGACGCGCCACCGGAGGGCAAGCGCGACGCCCGCGACTTCGCGCTCTGGAAGGGACACAAGGCGGGCGAGCCGGAGACCGCGTCCTGGCCGACACCATGGGGGCGTGGCCGGCCCGGGTGGCACCTGGAGTGCTCGGCGATGGCCGGCAAGTACCTCGGCGAGGAGTTCGACATCCACGGCGGCGGACTCGACCTGCGGTTCCCGCACCACGAGAACGAGCTGGCGCAGTCGACGGCGGCGGGCCACCGGTTCGCCCGGGTCTGGATGCACAACGCGATGCTCAACCTCGGCGGCTCGAAGATGGCGAAGTCGGTGGGCAACACACTGCTGGTGAGCGAGGTCGTCAAGCGCGTGCCGCCGATCGCGCTGCGCTACTACCTGGTCGCCGCCCACTACCGCTCCATCGTGGAGTTCAGTGAGGAGGCGCTGCAGGAGGCCGCCACCGCATTCGAGCGCATCGCCGGATTCGTCCAGCGAGCCACCGAGGCCACCGGTGGGGTCGAGGCCTCCAGCGGCATCCCGTGCGCCGAGTTCGTCGAGGCGATGGACGACGACCTCTCCACCCCGGCGGCGCTCGCCGCGATCCAGAGCGTCATCGCCGAGGGCAACAAGCTCATCCCCGACGGCGACTCCGATGCCTTGCGGGGCAATCTCGCCTCCGTGCGCGCGATGCTCGACGTCCTCGGCATCGACCCGCTCGCCGAGCCATGGGTGCACACCGGCTCCAGTGGCGCCGACGCGGCGCTCGAGGTGCTCGTCCCCGCCCTCATCACCCAGCGGGAGGAAGCCCGGGCGGCGAAGGACTTCGCGACCGCCGATCGCGTGCGTGACCAGCTTGCGGCCGCCGGCATCGAGGTCGAGGACACCGCCAACGGTGCCCGCTGGACAGTGAGGCAGCGCTGATGGCCGGGAACAGCAAGCGCAAGGGCGCGATCAAGAAGTCCGGCAAGGGCAACCCCACCGCCGGGTCCGGTGGGCGTCGGCGCAAGGGCCTGGCGGGCAAGGGTCCGACCCCGCGGGCCGAGGACCGTCCTTACCACCAGGCCCACCAGAAGGCGCGCGCGGCCGATCGCCGCGACGCGGCGAAGCCGCAGCGCACGAAGGGGCGGGGCAAGAGCGATGGCGGCCCGGAGTGGGTCGCCGGGCGCAACTCGGTGGTCGAGCTGTTGCGGGCCGGCGTCCCGGTCGTCAGCGTGTACGTCGCCGACGGCATCGAGCGCGACGACCGTGTCCGTGAGATCTTCCGGCTCGCCGCCGACCACCACGTCGGCCTGCTGGAGACCGGGCGCGCCGAGCTCGACAAGCTCACCGGCGGTGCGACGCACCAGGGCGTCGCCGCCAAGCTCAATGCCTACGACTACGCCCACCCCGACGATCTGCTGGCCGCGGCGAAGGAGCGCGGCGAGCCGCCACTGATCGTGATGCTCGATGGCATCACCGACCCGCGCAATCTCGGGGCGGTCGTACGTTCGGCCGCCGGGTTCGGCGCTCACGGTGTGGTGATCGCCGAGCGGCGGTCGGCCCAGATGACGGCCGCGGCATGGAAGACGTCCGCGGGCGCGGCCGCTCGGGTCCCGGTGGCCCGGACGACGAACCTCACGCGTCAGCTGAAGGCCTACCAGGAGGCCGGGTTGATGGTCGTGGGTCTCGCGGCCGACGGTGACGTGGCCTTGCCGGACCTCGAGCTGGGCGACGGGCCGCTGGTCGTCGTCATCGGGAGCGAGGGCAAGGGCATCTCCCGACTCGTGGGCGAGACCTGCGACCAGCTCGTGAGCATCCCGATGTCGTCCGGGCTCGAGTCGCTCAACGCCGGGGTGGCCGCTGGGGTCGCGTTGTACGCGATCGCCCGGTCGCGCGCCTAGCCCAGCACCCGGTCGAGGTACGGATTGGTGAACACCCGGTCCGGGTCGGCCTCGTCCCGCACGGCCACGAAGTCGTCGAACCGGGAGTAGCGCTCGCGGAGATAGGCGGCGTCGACGGTGTTCATCTTGCCCCAGTGCGGCCGTCCCTCGTGGGCCGTGAAGATGTCCTGGGCGGCGGCGAAGTACGCCGTGGGGTCGGAGCGGTAGTACTGGTGCACCGCGACGTAGACGTTGTCGCGTTCGTGACCGGTCGACATCCAGACGTCGTCGGCGGCGGTGAACCGGACCTCGATCGGGAACGACACCGTCTCGAATCCGGCGTCGAACCACGTCTGCAACCCGCCGATGACCGCGGGCAGCGCCTCGCGCGGCAGGGCGAACTCCGACTCGCGGAACCGGACGCGCCGCGGGGAGACGAAGACCTCGTAGGAGTCGTCGGTGTACTCGCGCGGCGACAGGGCCGAGCCGGCGACGGCGTTGAGCCGCGGCACCAGCGAGCGGCGGCGGGCGCCGATCTCGTTGACGAGGCCGAACAACCCGTTGCTCAGCAGCTCGTCCTCGTAGAGGTGGCGAAGGCGGCTGACCGGGTTGCGCTCGGTGTCCTCGCTCACTCGGTTGTTCTGCTTGACCAGCGCCTTCTCGGTGTGCGGAAACCAGTAGAACTCGAAGTGGTCGTTGCCGTCGACGAGCTCGGGCAGGCGCTCCAAGACCTCCGGGAGCGCCATGGGTTCCTCCCGGGCGTGCAGCAGGAAGGCCGGAACGCACTGCAGCGTCACTTCGGTGATGATGCCCAGGGCGCCCAGGCTCACGCGCGCTGCCCCGAACCACCGATGCCGCTCGTCGACCTCGACGACGTCGCCCGCGGCGGTGACCAGCTGGACGCCGACGACGGCCGCGGCGATGCCCTGCAGCTGGCCGCCGGTGCCGTGGGTGCCGGTCGAGATCGCACCCGGCCACCGACTGCGGGTCGACGTCACCCAGGTTGGGGAGACCGAGACCGAGCGCCCGCAGCGCCGGGTTGAGCTCGTGCAGCGACATCCCGGCCTGGACGCGCACCCTTCTGGTCGCCGCGTCGTGCGCCAGCACGTGGTTCATCCGGTCGAGCCGGAGCAGCACGCCGTCGGTCGCGGCGATGGGCGTGAAGGAGTGCCCGGCACCGTACGCCTTGACGGTGTGTCCCTCCGATCGCGCGCGTTGCACGATCGCGGCGACCTCGGCCGTCGCGGCGGGGTGCTCGATGCGCACCGGGGCGGTCTCGACGCTGCGAGCCCAGTTGCGCCATGTCTCGCGCGCGCTCATCCGAAGTTCTTCCCTTCGCCGCGGTAGGTGGGCACGATCTCGATGCTCCCGTCGTCCGCCACGATCGTGACGGTGTCGAACCGCTCGCACAGCTCACCGGCCTTGGCGTGCCGCATCAGGACGCGGTCGCCGAGCCGCAGCTCGCGCGCGGTCGATCCCTTGACCGGCGTCTGCACCTCGCCGGCGCCCTCGGCGCCCAGCAGCTCCAGGCCGTCCGGCCAGGCCGGTTTGGGTTGCCGGCTCTTCTTGGCCGGACCGGACGCGATGTAGCCGCCGGAGAACAGCGTGGCGATGTCGTCGGCCGGCTTGCGCACGACGTCAAGCGCGAAGTAGGCCGCCGGGCGCGAGTCGAACGCGTCGTAGTCGTCGAACAGGCCGGGACTGAACAGCCCCGACCCGGCGGTGAGCTCGGTGATCGTGGGGTCGGCCCCGGTGACCTCGAGGCTCCCGGTTCCGCCCGCGTTGACGATGCGCAGGTCGGCATGCTCGCGAACCGCCGCGACGACGGTCGATCGTCGCGCCAGCAGCTCGGCGGCCGACCGCTTCTTGAGGAGTCGCACACCGGGAGAGGTGTCCGGGAGCCCGGCGATCTGGGCGTCGTAGAACATCACGCCGCGCAGCTCGAAACCGGGACGTCCGGCGATGGCGGCCGCGAGATCGGCCGCCTCCTCGGCCGAGTGCACCGGGGAGCGCCGGACGCCGAGATGGATCGGACCGAGCCGGAGGGACGCGTCGACGTCGATGCAGACGCCGATGGTCGGGTGGCTCGGCCCGGCCAGGTGGTCGAGCAGGTCGAGGGACTCCACGGAGTCCACCATGAGCGTGATCGCGGCCAGGCGGCGTTCGTCCGCGACCAGTGCCGTGACGCCGGACGCCGAGGCCGTCGGGTACGCGAGCAGCAGGTCGTCCACACCGAGGTCGGCGAGCCACACCGACTCCTCCAGCGAGTACGACATCACGCCGGCGAACCCGGCCCGAGCCACGGTGCGCTCGACGATGCTCCGCACCCGCACGGACTTGCTGGCGACCCGGATCGGCACGCCACCCGCGCGTTGCGTCAAGTCATCGGCGTTGGCCCACAGCGCGGGCTCGTCGATGATCGCCAGCGGCGCGCCGGCGGCGGACGTGGCGGCCAGCAGGCGGTCGAACGGATCGGGCACGCGGTCAGACTACGATGTGCCTGCGGGCCGGCCGGCCCGCGTGCCCCCGTAGCTCAGTTGGCAGAGCGTCTTCCTTGTAAGAAGAATGTCACGGGTTCGATTCCTGTCGGGGGCTCTGGACGGTGAGGCCGTGAACATCCGCGAACTGGTCGAGCAGGCGGCCCGCGAGCCCCTGGTCGACAGCGACGGCAGGTCCGGAGCCGCGCTCGAGCGTGCCGTGCTGGCGGACGGCCGGCGCGTCGTCGTGAAGCGGTTCGATCCCGGGTCCGACCTGGTGATGCGCCTCTGCGGGGACACCCGCGGCCGCGAGGTCGAGATGTGGGAGAGCGGCATCTTCGACCGCCTTCCCGCTGCCGTCGGGCACGCCGTGCTCGGGGGTTGGTACGAGGACGGTGCGGGGGTACTCGTGATGCGCGATCTCGGCGACGCCGTGTACGGCTGGCAGACCCGCGTCACCGCCGCGCGATGCCGGACGATCCTGCGCTCGGTCACGTCGCTGCACCGGGCCTTTCAGCACGATCCGCCCGCTGACCTGACCCCGCTGGACCGGGTGATCGGGATCTTCGAGCCGACGCGGATCCGTCCGTACGACGACGAGCCACTCGTCGCCTACGCCCTCCGCGGCTGGGAGTGCTGGGCCGAGGTCGTGACCGGCGAGATCGGCGATCGGGTCCTTGCCCTGGCCGAGGACTCCGCGCCCCTGACTGCCGCCATCCGTCGGCTGCCCTCGACGATGATCCACGGCGATCTCGCCACCGTGAACATGGCGTTCGAGGGGGACCACCTGGTCCTCATCGACTGGGGCATGGCGACGGCAGCACCGGGGGCGATCGACATCGGCCGCTTTCTGGCGGGGTGCGCCCACGTCCTCGACGTCGACCGTGACGCGTTTCTCGCGATGTACCGAGCGGAGGCGGGGGACGCGTTCGATGAGACGGCCACCCGTCTCGGGTTGCTCGCCGGACTGGTCTGGCTGGGCTGGAACAAGGCGCTCGACATCGCCGAGCACCCGGACGAGACGGTCCGCGAGCGCGAACGGGCCGCCCTGCCCTGGTGGCTGGACCGCGCCCGCGAAGCTCTCGACGCCGGGCTCTAGCTGGGGGACAGTGGTCCCGTGGACATCACCAGACTTCACCGCACCGCGGTCGAGAACTTTGCCCAGAAGGCCCACCAGGTCGCCGCCGACCAGTGGGACCAGCCGACGCCATGCACGGAGTGGGACGTGCGGGCCTTGGTGAACCACGTCGTCAACGAGGAGCGGTGGGTCAAGCCGTTGGTCGACGGACGGTCGATCGAGGAGGTGGGCTCCTCCCTGGACGGCGACCTCCTCGGCGAGGATCCTGCCAGCGCCGCTGCCGCGGCCGCCGCGGAAGCCATCGCGGCCTTCGACGCCGCCGTGCCCGAGGGGGTGCTGGTTCAGCTGTCCTCCGGCGAGACCCCGGCTGCCCAGTACGCCATGGAGCTCACGGCCGACCACCTCATCCACGGCTGGGACCTGGCCGCGGCCACCGGCATGGATCGGACCCTGGACCCGGAGCTGGTCGCGGTCGTGGCCGAGTGGTTCGCGGGCCAGGAGGAGGCGTGGCGGGCAGCCGGCGTGATCGGGCCGCGCGTCGACACGGTCGGCGATCCGCAGTCCGACCTGCTGGCCGCCTTCGGCCGCGACGCGAACTGGTCGGCGCCTTGATCGACACCGACGAGCTCGCCGATCTGGTCGCGACGCTGCGCACGGTCCACGCGAGCGGGCGGACGCGATCGCTGGAGTGGCGCCGAACGCAGCTGGACGCGCTCGAGCGTCTCGTCCGTGAGCACGAGGACGACATCTCGCGCGCACTCGCTGCGGACCTGCGGCGCACGGCAGCCGAAGCCTGGATCTGCGACATCAACCCGTCGCTCGGCGAGATCGCCTACGCGCGCAAGCACCTCAAGGCCTGGATGCGCCCGCGCCGGACCTCGCTCCCGCTCAATCAGCGACCCGGTCGCAGCTGGGTCCAGTACGAGCCGCTTGGCGTGGTGCTCATCATCGGCCCGTGGAACTACCCGTTCTACCTGGCCCTGAGTCCGCTGGTGGCCGCGATCGCCGCCGGCAACTGCGTGGTCGTCAAGCCGTCGGAGCTGGCTCCCGCGTCGTCGGCCCTCATGGCCGAGCTGATCCCGCAGTACGTCGACACCGACGCCGTCACGGTGGTCGAGGGTGACGGGGTCACGTCACAGGCCCTGCTCGCGCAGGGGTTCGACCACGTGCTCTTCACCGGCGGCACCGAGATCGGACGCAAGGTCCTGGCCGGCGCTGCGCCCACGCTCACGCCCGTCACGCTCGAGCTCGGTGGCAAGAGCCCGGTGATCGTCACCGCGGACGCCGACCTCGGGGTGGCCGCGCGCCGGATCGCCTGGCTGAAGCTGATGAACTCCGGCCAGACCTGCCTCGCTCCCGACTACGTGCTCGTCGAGCGCGAGGTTCGCGAGGAGTTCGTGGCGACGCTGCTCAGCACCTTGGCCGAGCTGGGGGCCGAGGTGCCGGACGCCGGGCAGCCGATCGTCAACGAGCGGCAGTACCAGCGTCTCGCGCACTACCTGGCGGCGACGAAGGGCACGATCGCACGAGGCGGCGGCGCGTCCGAAGCCGAGCGCTCCATCCAGCCGACGGTGATCCTCGATCCCGACCCGGACGAGCCGGCGATGTGCGAGGAGATCTTCGGACCGCTGCTCCCCGTGGTGACGATCGACGACGTCGACGCGGCCATCGGGTTCGTCCGTGAGCGCCCCAAGCCGCTGGCGCTCTACGTCTTCAGTGGATCCAGGGCGGCCCGGCGGCGGATCGCCGACGAGGTGCCGGCCGGTGCCGTGGTGTTCAACCACGTGGCGATGCACGTGCTGATCCCGCAGCTTCCGCTCGGCGGTGTGGGCGACAGCGGCATGGGCTCCTACCACGGCGAGTGGGGGTTCTGGACGTTCAGCCACCGCAAGGCAGTGCTGGCCAAGACCGCCCGGCCCGACCCCCGCTTCATGTATCCGCCATACACTCAGCGAGCACTTGCGCTCATGCGCCGCCTCTTTTGAGCGGCCACCCGGACACGAAGGAGCCTGACCATGAAGGTCGTCGTCGACGAAGACCGGTGCGGAGGCCACGGGCTGTGCGAAGCGGTCGCGCCGGACTATTTCGAGGTCCAGAGCAACGGGTTGTCGAAGGTGCTGCGCGACGACATCGACCCCGACGACCTCGCCGAGATCGAGGACGCCGTCGCGAGCTGCCCGACCGAGGCGCTGCGCATCGTGGACTGAGTCAGTCCTCGCCCAGGCGGTCCAGCTTCTCGGCCGACTGGGAGTCCTCAGGTGGGGCGCTCTCGGCGACGGTGGAGTCGATCCGCTCGTTGACGTAGCGGAGGATCTCCGCCGTGGTGGCGGCGACCGGCACGGCGAGGAACGCGCCGGTGATGCCGAACAGCGTGCCACCGGCGGTGACGGCCAGCAGCACGACGGCCGCATGCAGGTTGAGGTTCTTGCCCTGCAGGTAGGGCGAGAGCACGTTGCCTTCGAGCTGTTGCACGAAGATCACGATGATGAGGACGATGAGCGCGTCGCGCGGGCTGTTCGTCACCAGCGTCACGAGGACGGCCAGCGCCCCGCTGATGAACGCTCCGATGATCGGGATGTAGCCGCCGAAGAACGTCACGACCGCGAGCGGAATGGCGAGCGGCACGCCGAGGATCGCCAGGCCGATGCCGATGATGACCGCGTCGATGAGGGCGACCAGCGACTGGGTGCGGATGAAGCCGCCGAGGGTGTCCCAGGCGCGCTCCAGGACTTCGCCGGAGTGCTCGCCGGCGCGGTGCCCGCCCAGCGTCTTCACCCACGGCAGGAACCGATGGCCGTCCTTCACGAAGAAGAACGTGAGCATCAGCACCAGCACCAGGTTGATGACCGCCGACGTGGCCGCCCCGATGGTGGAGAACAGCCCGGCGCTGATCGCAGACGCGCTCTCCTGCAGCTTTTCCTGCACGGCCTCGATGGCGCGGGTGATCTGACCCTCGGACAGGCTGAGCGGCCCGGTGGTGAGCCAGTCGCGGACCTTCTGCAGGCCGCGGGCCGCGCTGTCGGCGAGCTCGGGCGCCTGGCCGGCCACCTGCGGTGTGAGGGCCGCGATGACGCCGACCACCAGCGCCAGGAAGCCGAACACGACCAGCCCGCTGGCAACCCCGCCGGGCACCTTGCGACCGCGGAGCCAGGCGACGACGGGCGCGAGGATCGTGGAGACGATGAGTGCGAGCGCGACCGGGAAGATGATGACCCAGAGCTCGCCGACAACCCATCCGACGACGTAGAGGGCCACCGCGATGACGACCACGCGCAGGCCCCAGCGCTGGATCCCGTCGAAGGCGTCATCGATGACGGCGGCGCGATCGCGCTCGGTGCCGTCGGTGTGGGAGCGGGCAGTCATGCGCAAAGACTAGTGCGGCAGGACCCAGTCGACCGGCTCGCCGCCCTGCTCCTGGAGCAGCGCGTTGACCCGGCTGAACGGGCGGGAGCCGAAGAACCCGCGCGACGCCGACAGCGGGCTCGGGTGCGCGCTCTCGATGGTCGGCGTGTCGCCGAGCAGCGGTTTGAGGCTCTGCGCGTCGCGCCCCCACAGAACCGCCACGAGCGGCTGTCTGCCGCGCGACGAGGGCTCGCATGGCCTGCTCGGTGACCCGTTCCCAGCCCTGACCCCGGTGGCTGGCGGGTGCACCGGCCCGCACCGTGAGGACGCGATTCAGCAGCATCACCCCCTGCCGCGACCACGCCGTCAGGTCGCCGTGCGGACAGGGGTCGATGCCGAGGTCGTCCTGCAGCTCCCGATAGATGTTCACGAGGCTGCCCGGGAGCGGTCGCACGTCGGGAGCGACCGAGAACGACAGCCCGACCGGGTGGCCGGGCGTCGGGTACGGGTCCTGACCGGTGATGAGGACGCGGACGGCGGCCATCGGCTCGGCGAAGGCGCGAAGGATCCGGTCGCCCGCCGGGAGGTACGACCGCCCGGCCGCGACCTCGTCCCGGAGGAAGCGACCGGCGGCGGTGATGTCGTCGGCCACGGGCTCGAGGGCGGCAGCCCAGTCGGGCGCCATGAGGTCGGTCAGGTCGCGGTTCACGGCTCAGCGCACCAGCCGGGACCCCAGCGCCTGGCGCGCAGCCGGCCACTCCTCGTCGGTCATCGAGTACAGGACGGTGTCGCGCCATGACCCGTCCCGCCGGATCAGGTGCTTGCGCAGCACGCCCTCCCGGACCCCGCCGATCCGCTCGACCGCGGCCTGGGATCGGGTGTTGGCGATGTCGACGTGCCACACCACCCGGGCGCAGCCGAGGTCATCGAACGCGCGTCCCAGCAGCAGCAGCTTCGCCTCGGTGTTGACCCCGGTGCGCCAGAACCGGCGGCCGAGCCACGTCGCACCGATGGCCACCGCCCGGTTGACGGGGTCGATGTCGTAGTAGGTCGTCAGGCCGGCGATCGCGTCGCTGGCGCGGTCGACCTGGGTCCAGGTGACCGCGTCGGGCCGCGCCGCATACCAGTCGTGCAACCCGTGCGCCTCCGCCATCGTCGTCGGACGGGCGAACGACTGCCAACGGAACACCTCGTCGTCATCGGCGGCCGCCAGCAGTCCCTCGGCGTGCTCGGGCTGCATCCGGACGAGCTCGACGTGCTCGCCCACCAGGGTCGGTGCCTCGTACCAGGTGTCGCGAAGGGTCATCCGCGTCTCGCCGGGCGCGTCTTCTTGTCGTGCGGCTCGCGCGGGGCGGCGAGCTCGTCGAGGAAGGCGGTCGCCCAGTGGTCGATGTCGTGCTCGATGACGGTCTTGCGCATGCCCTTCATGCGCCGTGACGCCTCCCGCGGGTCGGCCCCGAGGGCCTCCAGCAGCGCGGCCTTCACGCCGTTGATGTCGTACGGGTTGACGCGGTACGCCTGGCGCAGCTCGGCGGCGGCACCGGCGAACTCGCTCAGCACGAGCGCGCCGTCGTCGTCGTAGCGGCACGCGACGTACTCCTTGGCGACGAGGTTCATGCCGTCGCGCAGCGGCGTGACCACCATGACGTCGGCGGCTCGGTAGAGCGCGGCCATCTCCTCGCGAGGGTAGGAGGCGTGCAGATAGGTGATGGGCTGCTGGCCGATGCGTCCGACGTCGCCGTTGATGCGGCCGACGAGCCGGTCGATGTCGTCGCGCAGGATGCGGTACTGGTCGACACGCTCGCGCGACGGCGTGGCCACCTGCACGAACACCGCGTCGTCGACGTCGATCGAGCCGTCGCGGATGAGCTCGCCGAACGCCCGCAACCGCTGGCGCAGCCCCTTGGTGTAGTCGAGCCGGTCGACGCCCAGCAGGATGTGCTTCGGGCTGCCGAGGCTCTCGCGGATCTCCTTGCACCGTGCCGTGACACTCTCGCTGCGGGCCAGCTCCTCGAACGCCCGGGCGTCGATGGAGATCGGGTAGGCGTGCGCGACCACGGTGCGACCGTCGGGAAGGTAGATGAAGCCGCGGTGCGTCTTGTGGCCGACGCGTTCGCGGACGAGCCGAACGAAGTTCTGCGCGGCGCCGGGCAGCTGGAAGCCGACCAGGTCGGCGCCGATCAGGCCCTCCAGGATCTGCCGGCGCCACGGCAGCTGGGAGAACAGCTCCCGGGGCGGGAACGGGATGTGCAGGAAGAACCCGATCCGCAGATCGGGGCGCAGCTCGCGCAGCAGCGCCGGTACCAGCTGCAGCTGGTAGTCCTGCACCCAGACGGTGGCGCCGCGCCGGGCGATGCGCGCGGCCCGCTCGGCGAACCGCTCGTTGACCTTGACGTAGGAGTCCCACCACTCGCGGTGGAACTCCGGTGGCGCGATGACGTCGTGGTAGAGCGGCCACAAGGTGCCGTTGGAGAAGCCCTCGTAGTACTCCTCGACCTCTTGCGCCGACAGCGCGACCGGGACGAGCCGGAGGCCCTCGTGATCGAACGGCTTGAGCTTCTCGTCGGCCGCCCCGTGCCACCCGATCCAGGCGCCGCCCTTGCGCCGCATGACCGGCTCGAGTGCGGTGACCAGGCCGCCGGGGGAGGTCCGCCAGGTGACCGTGCCGTCCGGGGCGATGAAGCGGTCGACCGGCAGGCGATTCGCGATCACCACGAATTCCGCCAGACCCGCCGCCATGGGCTCACCCTATCGAGGGTTGGCCGTGCCGGCCTCCGCGCTGACGACCCGCACTGCGGTGCTCACTCGTAGCGGACACCGAGCTGTTCGCGGATCTCGTCCATGACCTGCATGACGGCGATGGTGCCGTCGAGGGGCAGCAGGTCCGACTCGGTCCGACCGGCACGCAGGCAGGCCCCGACTTCCTCGATCTCGTGGGCATAGCCACGTCCCATGACGGGCTCCGCGTGCGTCTCCTCGCTCGTGCCGTCGCTGTACGTGTAGCCGGTGGCCTCGTGAAAGCGGGCGGGGACCTCCAGGCGCCCACCGTCACCCGACACCGAGGCGCGGTTGTCGGACCACGCCATCTGGGTCCACGCCAGGCTCGCCACGGCACCGCCGGGGTAGGTCAGCGTGGCGCCGCCGCCCAGGTCGATGCCGCGCTCGGACAGGGTTCCGGCGGCCGCGACGTCGTCCGGTTCGCCGAGCACGAGGTGCGCGAAGGTGAGCGGGTAGATGCCGACGTCGAGCAGGGCACTGGCCCCCAGGTCCGGATCCCAGAGGCGGTCGACGTCCGCCGGCGCGACGAAGCCCAGCTCGGCGCGCACCTGCGCGATGGTTCCACAGGCCCCGGAGCGGGCCAGCTCGACGACGCGCCGGATGTTGGGGTTCGTCCGCATCCACATGGCCTCGGCGAAGAACAACCCGGACCGCCGCGCCTCCTCGACGAGTCGCTCGGTGGATGCCGCCGCCAGGGTCATCGCCTTCTCGCACAGCACCGCCTTGCCGGACTGGAAGCAGCGCATCACGTCGACCTCGTGGCGCCCGTGCGGCGTGGCGACATAGACGATGTCGACGTCCGGATCGTCGGCCAGGTCGCCGTAGGAGGGGTGCGCTCGGACCGGTGCCGACGGGCTGGAATACTGCTCCGCGAACGTGCGCGCCGACTCCTCGGAGCGAGAGCCGACGGCGACCAGCACGTTGTCCGGCACCAGGGCCAGGTCCGCGGCGAAGCTGTGGGCGATCTTGCCGGTGGCGAGGATTCCCCAGCGGACCGGCGACGACACGGTGGGCACCAACCCACCCTAAGCGAATGACATCACTGTGATTTACCGTAGGATCAGCCTCATGAGCGCAGCAGGGCAGACGGGCCGCGGCGCTTCGGCGTCCCCGGTCGACGGCTCGGCCATCAGCGAGCGCGACCGCGAGATCCTCGCGCTGGAGCGGCTGTGGTGGAAGTACGCCGGCGCCAAGGAGCAGGCCATCCGGGACAAGTTCGACATGTCGTCCACGCGCTACTACCAGGTGCTCAACGCCCTCATCGACCGCGACGACGCGCTCGCCTACGACCCGCTCCTCGTCAAGCGCCTTCGACGACTGCGGGCGCAGCGGCAGCGCAGCCGGTCGGCGCGGCGCCTGGGCATCGATCTCTGAAGTCCCGCGCGTGGTCGATCACCGAAGGACCCCGGGCCGGAAGGCCTACGTGCTGCCCGGGTGGTTCCTCGTCCTCACCGCGGCCGCCTGCCTGGTCGGTGTGCTCGGTCTGGGGTGGACCGTGTTCTTCACCGGCGACGACGCCCAGCCGGCCGGAGCCACACCGTCGGCCACCGCCACCGCCACCGCCACCGCGGCGCCGAGCCCGACGCCGTCGCCGACCGAGGACGACTCACCCAGCCCCGAGCCGCAGGTCAGCCGCGAGGACATCAAGGTCTCGGTGCTGAACGCGAGCCGCACCGTCGGTCTGGCCGGCAAGGTGGCCACGCGGGCCCGAAAGGCCGGCTGGACCGTCGGGGGTGTCGGCAACTGGCGCTACGGCGCGGCCGAGAACGCGGTGTACTTCCCGTCCGGTCGCAAGGCCGAGGCGCGGCTCCTCGCCGACGACCTCGGCATCGACCGCGTCCTGCGCCGAACCGCCGAGATGCGTTCGAACCGACTCACGGTGATCCTCCTCCGCCTGCCATGATGCGGGCATGTCGCGCACCAAGCCCGAGGTCGACGCGCTGGTGGACGCGGTGGCCGCCGATCCATCCGGAGCGCTGCTCGCCCTCGACTTCGACGGCACGCTCGCCCACGTCGTGGACGACCCCGCCACGGCCTTCGCCCACGCGCACGCCGTGGAGGCGCTGGGCCGGCTCGGACCGTTGCTCGGCCAGCTCGCGATCATCACCGGCCGTCCCGTCCGCCAGGCGCTCGAGCTCGGCGGGTTCGCCGGACGCCCGGGCTTCGAGACGCTGATCGTCTGCGGCCAGTACGGCGCCGAACGCTGGGACGCCGCCACCGGCGAGACCCACGAGCCCGAGCATCCCGAGGCGGTTCGGCTGGTGGCCGAGATCCTTCCGGCGTGGCTGGCCGAGCGGGGCGCCGACCACGTGCGCGTGGAGGAGAAGGGCCTCGCGGTGGCCGTGCACACGCGCGGCCTCGAGGAGGGCCTGCTCGACGCCCTGGCCGAGCCGTTGGCGGCGCTGGCTGCCGAGCACGGTCTCAGCCTCGAGCCCGGCCGCCAGGTCGTGGAGCTCCGCGCCCCCGGACCGGACAAGGGTGAGGCGCTGGAACAGCTCGTCGAGCAGACGGCCGCTCGGCACGTCGTCTTCGCCGGCGACGACCTGGGCGACCTCCCGGCGTTCGACGCCGTCGACCGCCTTCGCGCGCGGGGGGTGGGCGGGCTGCTGGTCTGCTCGGCCTCCGACGAACAGGACGCGCTGGTCGCGCGGGCCGACCTCGTGCTCGACGGACCCGATGCCGTGGCCGTCTGGCTGGGCAGCCTGGCCGACACGCTGGAGCTCGGGAGTGCGTCTTGATCGTGCTGCCGCACACGCCCTGGACGAGGGTTCGCACGGTCGTCAACTGGATCAACCTGAGCACGGTGCTCGGCCTGCTGGCGGCCCGCGCGGGAGGCGCCACCCGAACGCGACGTGGGCGCGGCACCTACGTGTGCACGGGCTACCGGTTCGGCTTCCCGGTGGCGGGCGCGTTCACGATCGGGAGCGTCATCATCAGCAAGCACGACCAGGCCTGGCTGGACGCGCGCCCGCTGCTGCTCGAGCACGAGGATCGGCACTGCACCCAGTACGCGTTCCTCATCGGCCCGGTGATGCTGCCGCTGTACTTCCTGTTCGTCGGCGTCTCGTACGCCCTCGCCGGCGACCACTCCTCCTACAACCCGCTCGAGCGACTGGCCGGGCTCGAGGACGGCGGCTACCCGCGACCGGTCACCCGGTTCTCCCGGCGAGGCTGACCACCACCCGGACCGGCCTGTCTCATGGATCGGACCGATTGGACGCATGGTGAGACGCGCCCGTAGGCTGGAGCCTCTCATCATGAGGGGCAGAGGGACACGGCCCGACGAAGCCCCAGCAACCAGCTCAACTCGTGCACGAGCCAGGTGCTACATCCGTCCCGGACGAGAGTCGCTCCGGGGAAGATGACCAGGAGGCAACGTGAGCATCACGGCCCAGAGCGACGCCCGCAGGACCGCCGGTGGCGGCCCACGCGACGGGGCGTTCGGACCGGCCAGGTCGCTGGTGTGCCGTGAGTGCGGTACCGAGCGCGAGCTCGGGCCGTTCTACGCCTGCCATGAGTGCTTCGGCCCGCTGGAGGTCAGGTACGAGTTCGGTCACATCACGCGCGAGCAGATCGAGGCGGGCCCCAAGAGCATCTGGCGCTACCGGAGCCTGCTTCCGGTGCCGGACGACATCGCCACCATCCCGAACACCGATCCCGGTTACACCCGCCTGGTCAAGGCCGACAACCTCGCCCGCGAGCTCGGCATCAAGACGCTCTGGGTCAAGGACGACTCCGGCAACCCGACCCACTCCTTCAAGGACCGGGTCGTCGCCGTCGCGCTCGCGGCCGCGCGCGAGCTCGGTTTCTCCGTCCTCGCCTGCCCGTCCACGGGCAACCTCGCCAATGCCGTGGCGGCGGCCGCCGCCCGGGCCGGGATCCGCGGCGTCGTGCTCATTCCCGACGACCTGGAGCAGGCGAAGATCCTCGCCAGCGCGGTCTACGGCGGCCAGCTCGTGGCCGTCCGCGGCACCTACGACGACGTCAACAAGCTCGCCAGCGAGATCGCGGGCGAGGAGTCGGACTGGGCGTTCGTGAACGTCAACGTGCGGCCCTACTACGCCGAGGGCTCCAAGACGCTCGGGTTCGAGGTCGCCGAGCAGCTCGGCTGGCGGCTGCCCGAGCAGGTCGTCATCCCGGTGGCGTCCGGCTCACAGCTCACCAAGGTCGACAAGTCCTTCGGGGAGCTCGCCACGCTCGGCCTCGTCGACGAGACGCCCTACACGATCTTCGGCGCGCAGGCCACCGGATGCTCGCCCGTCTCGGCGGCCTTCAAGGACGGCCACGACGTCGTCCGTCCGGTCAAGCCCGACACGATCGCCAAGTCGCTCGCGATCGGCAACCCGGCCGACGGCCCGTACGTGCTCGACGTCGCCCGTCGCACCGGCGGCGCCGTCGAGGACGTCGGCGAGGAGGAGATCCGCGACGGCATCGCCCTGCTGGCGCGCACCGAGGGCATCTTCGCCGAGACCGCCGGCGGCGTCACCGTCGCGACGCTCAAGAAGCTGCTCGAGGACGGCAAGCTCGACCCCGACGCCGAGACCGTCGTGTTCAACACCGGCGACGGTCTCAAGACCCTCGATGCGATCGCCGGTCGCGTCGGACCCACTGCCACCATCGATGCCACGTACGACGCCTTCGTCGACGCCGGCATCACCTGATCCAGCCGCCTGACCCAGCACAAGGAGTCCGCCATGGCCGTCTCGGTCCGCATCCCCACGATCCTGCGCAGCTACACCGATGACCAGTCCCAGGTCCCGGCCGACGGTTCGACCCTCGCCGAGGTCATCGACTCCCTGGAGTCCAGCTTCCCGGGCATCAAGGCGCGGGTCGTCGACGAGCAGGGCGCGCTGCGCCGTTTCGTCAACATCTACGTCGCCGAGGAGGACGTGCGCTTCGCCAACGGCTTGGAGACACCGACGCCCGACGGGACCCAGATCTCGATCATTCCGGCCGTCGCGGGTGGCTGAGACGGGCTGTAGGCTCAGGCGCAGGTTTCAGCACAGCGAGTGGGAGTTCGGCCATGGTGCAGGGCACCGTCAAGTGGTTCAACGCGGACAAGGGCTACGGCTTCATCGAAGTCGACGGTCAGGACGACGTCTTCGTCCACTGGTCCAAGATCAAGTCCGAGGGCTACAAGACGCTGGAGGACGGCCAGCCGGTCGAGTTCGAGGTCGTCGATGGCCCCAAGGGGCGCGAGGCCCACGAGGTCATCGGCCAGTAGCTCCCGATGAGGTGTTCGCCGGCCCACAGTGACGGACAACACCTATGTGACACTTGCAGTGTCACATAGCCATTGGCAAACTCTCGGTATGTTCACTGCCGCGAACGAACCCCCGCCCACTGGTGGCGCCGCTCTCGACCAGGTCATCGGCCTCACCCTCGGCGCCGCGATCGTCACCACCATCTTGCTGTGGATCGCGTGGGCGCACCGGACCCATCGCATCGAGTGGTTCAACCGACTCGGCGAGACGCTTCGCCAGCGCACCGGTCAGCCGGGATGGGTCTCCATCCCGACCGCGTTCGTCGCGAGCTCGCTGATCATCGCCCTGCTGGGCTTCATGTGGGACGTCAGCCTGCACGCCGGCCGCGGCCGCGACGCCGGCCCGCTCGCCAACCCGGCGCACTACCTCATCCTCTACGGGCTCTTCGCCCTGTTCGTGGCCGGCATGTCCGCGGTCGTCTACCCGCGTGATGGTGCCAAGCCCGGCATCGCCTCGGTGCGCATCACCCGCAACTGGCACGCGCCGGTGGCGGGCATCTTCATCGCCGCCTGCGGCCTCTACGCGCTCATCGGCTTCCCGCTCGACGACGTCTGGCATCGCCTCTTCGGCGACGACGTCACCTTGTGGGGCCCGACCCACATCATGCTGATCGGCGGCGCCGGCCTGTCCACGGCCGGCATCATCCTGCTGCATCGTGAGGCGGAGTTCTCCGTCGAGTGGCGGGACCGCGTTCCGTCCCAGGCGACCGAGGTGCTGCAGCGGCTCGCCCTGGCCTCGGCGTTCGGAGGCCTGCTGATCGGCCTGTCGGTCTTCCAGGCCGAGTTCGACTTCGGCATCGCGCAGTTCCGCATGGTGTTCGCCCCGATGATGATCGCCGCCGCCGGCGCTCTGACGCTCGTCGCCGCCCGGCTCTACGGGGGCGTCGGCGTCGCGCTGTACGCGGCGTTCTTCTTCGTGATCGTCCGCGGCATCGTCTCCTTCATCGTCGGCGACGTCTTCGGCCAGGCCGACCACGTCTTCCCGCTCTACCTCGGCAGCGCCGTCATCATCGAGCTGTTGGCCCTGACCCAGCTCAGGCGTCGGCCCCTCGCCTTCGGCGCGGTGGGCGGCCTGCTGATCGGCACCGTGGGCACCGTCACCGAGAAGCTGTGGAACGACCTCGTCTTCCAGTTCCCGTGGCCCCGTGACATCTGGCTCGAGGGCTTGGCGATGACCGTCCCCGTGGCGCTCGGCGCCGGCCTGTGCGGTGCCCTCTTCGCCATGGGACTGAAGGGAGAGCTGCCGTCCCGGAACGTCGGACGCGCGATCGTCGCCGGCTCGATCGTCGTGCTGGCGGCCGCCGTGGCCAACGGACTCCACGCCACCGTCCCGGAGGATGCCTCCGCCACGATCACCACCACCCAGGTCGGAACCGATGCCCGGCCGGAGATCATGACCAAGGTGTCGGTCGCACCGGCCGGTCTCATCGACGCCCACCCGACCTGGGTCCAGCTCACCGCGTGGCAGGGCGGCGACGAGGGCCAGAAGGGCGTCGTGACCCACCAGCTCACCCGCACCGGCGACAACACCTGGGAGTCGACCCAGCCCGTGCCGATCGGCGGTAACTGGAAGACGCTGCTTCGGGTGCAGGACGGACGCACGCTCGCCGCGGTGCCGATCTTCCTCCCCGAGGACCCGCCGATCGATGCCGAGGAGGTCCCGGCGGATCCGCAGTTCACCCGCGACTTCATCCCCGAGATCGAGATCCTGCAGCGCGAGCGCGAGCTCGACGTGCCGGCTTGGACCTGGGCCGCCGCCAACGCGGTCGTGCTGTTCTTCAGCCTCGCCATCTTGATCTTCATCTCGGTGGCGGTGGGTCGGGTCTCGCGCAGCATCGCCGCGCAGGGACAGCGCGAGAGCGGAGCCGGACGACGCGCCTACGCTGACGTCATGACACCCCTCGGCGAGGTGCTGTACGCGCACCACGCTGCGCTCCTGGCGATCCCCGCCCTCGTGCCGGCGGTCATCGTGGTGGGCGTGGTCGTCTACATCGCCCGCAAGGATCGACGCGATGAAGCCAGGGAGCAGGAGGAGGACGACACGTGAGAGTACTCGCCATCATGTTCGCCGCGGCGCTGATGCTGACCGGCTGCGGGGAGGGCACGGACACGGGCACGGTGTCGCCCGCGCCGACACCGGGCGATGCCAGCACCCCCGCTGACCAGCCCGTGGTCGTGGAGGTCTCCATCAAGGACGGCGAGGCCACGCCCCAGGGCGACCGCGTCCAGGTGAAGGTCGGTCAAGAGGTGACGCTGAAGGTGACCTCGGACGCCGCGGAGGAGATCCACGTGCACTCCGATCCGGAGCGCACCTACCAGGTCAAGCCCGGAACGACGCTGGAGAAGTCGCTCACCCTGGACAAGCCCGGTCAGGTCGCCGTGGAGGCCCACATGCTCGGTGTGACGGTCGTGCAGCTCGTCGTCCGGCCTTGACCGCGCTCCTGACCAGCGTGCACACCCACGGTGTCGGCGGCTCGACGGACCTGCCGATCCCCTTCCTGTACGCGATGGTGGGCGCCTCGTGGGCGCTGACGATCTCCTTCGCGGTGCTCGCCCTGGCGTGGCGGGAGCCGAAGTTCGACGCCGAGCCCGAGCCCGCCGAGCCGCCGCCGCGTCGTCCGTGGCTCGCCGCGCTCGGCGGCGTGCTGACGATCTGGGTCCTGGCCGCGCTCTTCACCGGGCGGGACGACGGCGGCAACGCCGGGCTGGGGGCGATCTACATCCTGGTGTGGGTCGGCCTCGTGCCGCTCGCGCTGCTCGCCGGCCACGTCTGGCGCGACCTCTCGCCATGGCGCACGATCCAGTCGCTCGTCGGACGCGCGGCCGGGCGGCCGGACGGCTTCGTCGCCTACCCGAGCCGGCTCGGCTACTGGCCGGCGGTCGCCGGACTCCTGGCGTTCGTGTGGCTCGAGCTCGCTTCTCCGGACCCCGGGGACGTGGGGGCCGTCCGCGTCTGGGTCGCCGCCTACGTGGGCGCCACGATCGTCGGCGGCGTCGTCTTCGGGCCCCGGTGGTACGACCGCGCCGATCCCTTCGACGTCTACAGCGCGGTTGTCGCTCGCCTGTCCCCGTTCGTGCGGGATGGCCGCTGGAACGTGCACAACCCGCTGCGCTCCCTGCCCCAGGTGCCGGTCGAGCCCGGCCTCGTGGCCCTGCTCGCCACCTTGCTCGGCTCGACGGCCTACGACAGCTTCTCCGCGTCGTCGTTCTGGCAGGCCCAGGGAGTCTCGACCGCGGTGGGCAGCCTGACGTTGCTCGGGTTCTGCGTCGCGGTCGCCGCCCTGTTCCAGGCCGCGTCCCGGGCCACCGGGGGAGTGACGTCGGCGGAGCGCGGCGCACTGCCCGGTGCGCTCGCGCACTCACTGGTCCCGATCGTGGTCGGCTACATCCTCGCCCACTACGCCACGTACCTCCTGGAGAAGGGGCAGGCGGTCATGCTCGCGCTCGTCGGCGCCGAGGCCGAGGTGACCTATGTCCTCTCCACGCACACGTCCACGCTCGCCGCCCTGAAGGTGTCGTTCGTGGTGGCCGGTCACGTGCTCGCCGTCGTCGCGGCCCACGACCGCGCCTTGATCGTGCTGCCTCGCGCCCACCGCCTCTCCGGCCAGATGGGCATGCTGCTGCTGATGGTCGCCTACACCTTCACCGGCTTGTACTTGTTGTTCTCGGTCTGAGACGCGACCCCGTTGCCGGACGTTGATTAGCACTCGTATGATGAGAGTGCCAGACCACCAGAGACCGGAGATTTTCACCCATGGCCAAGTCCATTGCTTTCAACGAGGAAGCCCGCCGCGGCCTCGAGCGCGGCATGAACCAGCTCGCGGACGCCGTGAAGGTGACGCTCGGCCCCAAGGGCCGCAACGTCGTCCTCGAGAAGAAGTGGGGAGCCCCCACGATCACCAATGACGGCGTCAGCATCGCCAAGGAGATCGAGCTCGAGGAGCCCTTCGAGAAGATCGGTGCCGAGCTCGTCAAGGAAGTCGCCAAGAAGACCGACGACGTCGCGGGCGACGGCACCACCACCGCCACCGTGCTGGCCCAGGCCATGGTCCGTGAGGGCCTGCGCAACGTCGCCGCCGGCGCCAACCCGATGAGCCTGAAGAAGGGCATCGAGGCCGCCGTCGAGGCCATCAGCTCGCAGCTGCTCGGCCTGGCGAAGGACATCGAGACCAAGGAGCAGATCGCGGCCACCGCGGCCATCTCCGCGGCCGACCAGACCGTCGGCGACATCATCGCCGAGGCCATGGACAAGGTCGGCAAGGAAGGTGTCATCACCGTCGAGGAGTCGAACACCTTCGGCCTCGACCTCGAGCTCACCGAGGGCATGCGCTTCGACAAGGGTCACCTGTCGGGCTACTTCGTCACCGACCCCGAGCGCATGGAGACGGTGCTGGAGGACCCCTACGTCCTCATCGTCAACTCCAAGATCAGCTCGGTGAAGGACCTCGTGCCGGTGCTCGAGAAGGTCATGCAGTCGGGCAAGTCGCTCGTCATCATCGCCGAGGACGTCGAGGGTGAGGCGCTCGCGACGTTGATCGTCAACAAGATGCGCGGCACCTTCAAGTCGGTCGCCGTCAAGGCCCCCGGCTTCGGCGACCGCCGCAAGGCCATGCTCGCCGACATCGCCATCCTCACCGGTGGCGAGGTCATCAGCGAGGAGGTCGGACTCAAGCTCGAGAACGCCGATCTGTCGCTGCTCGGCACGGCTCGCAAGGTCGTCACCACCAAGGACGAGACCACCATCGTCGAAGGTGGCGGCGCCCAGGAGCAGATCACCGGACGGGTCAACCAGATCCGCGCCGAGATCGAGAACTCCGACTCCGACTACGATCGCGAGAAGCTCCAGGAGCGCCTGGCCAAGCTCGCCGGCGGCGTCGCCGTCATCAAGGTCGGCGCGGCCACCGAGGTCGAGCTGAAGGAGCGCAAGCACCGCATCGAGGACGCCGTGCGCAACGCGAAGGCGGCCGTCGAGGAGGGCATCGTCGCCGGAGGCGGCGTCGCACTCGTGCAGGCCACCCAGGCCGCGTTCGAGAAGCTCTCGCTCGAGGGCGACGAGGCCACCGGTGCAGCGATCGTCAAGGCTGCGGCCTTCGCCCCGCTGAAGCAGATCGCCATCAATGCCGGCCTCGAGGGCGGCGTCGTGGCGGAGAAGGTCGCCGGGCTCGAGCTGGGTCACGGCCTCGATGCCGCGACCGGCGAGTACGTCGACCTCATCGCCGCCGGCATCATCGATCCGGCCAAGGTCACGCGCTCGGCGCTGCAGAACGCGGCCTCCATCGCGGCCCTGTTCCTCACCACGGAGGCCGTCGTGGCCGACAAGCCGGAGCCGGTTCCGGCCGGCGGTGGCGCCCCCGACATGGGCGACATGGGCGGCATGGGGTTCTGACCCACGCACCATCTGTGTTATCAAAGAGTCGCCACCTCGTCGACGCGATGACCGCTCGGGCGGAACAGCGCCGGCGAGGTGGCGCTACTCGTTTCCGATGTGCGTCCGCACGTCGAGCAGCTCGGGGAAGAACGTCAGGTCGAGCGCACGTCGCAGGAAGTCGACGCCGCTCGACCCGCCGGTGCCCCGCTTGTGACCGATGATCCGCTCGACGGTCTTGAGGTGCCGGAACCGCCAGAGCTGGAAGCCCTCCTCGACGTCCACGAGCTCCTCGCACGTCTCGTACGGCTCCCAGTGGGTGTGCGGGTCGGCGTAGACCCGGCGGAACACCTCCACCACGCCCGGATGTGACTCGTAGGGCTGGGTGAGGTCGCGCTCGAGGACCTCAGGCGGCACGGCATGGCCGCCACGAGCCAGATGCCGCAGGAACGCGTCGTACAGGCTCGGCGCGGCCAGGTCGGCGCTCAGCTGGGCGTGGAGTGCCTCGTCGTGCGCGAACACCCCGATCATCGCCGGGTTCTTGTTGCCGAGCAGGAACTCGACGGTGCGGTACTGCGGGGACTGGAAGCCGGACGCCTTGCCGAGATGGCCACGGAACTGCACGTACTCCACCGGCGTGAGGGTCTCCAGCACCGACCACTGCTCGAAGAGCTGTCGCTGGATCGCCTTGATCCGGGCCAGTCGCTTCAGCGCCGGCTCCACGTCGTCGGCGCCGAGCAGCTCGATCGCGGAGCGCAGCTCATGGATGAGCTGCTTCAGCCACAGCTCGGTGACCTGGTGCTGGACGATGAAGAGCATCTCGTCGTGGTGGTCCGAACGCGGTTGCTGGGCGGACAGCAAGGCGTCGAGACGCAGATAGCCCGCGTAGGTGAGCTCGCCGCGCAGGTCGGTGGCGACGCCGTCCTCGATCGGTCGGTAGGAGGTCATCGGGCCACGCTAGCCGCCGAGGTGATCAGGCCGGCAGCTCGACGGCATCGAGGGCCAGCAGGATCGCCCCGACGGCGGACGACTGGTCGCCGAGGGCGGCTCGAGTGACACCGATCTCCCGCTCGACGGGTTCGAGCGCGTAGCGCCGGAGGCCGTCGCTGACGCCGTCGAGCAAGAAGTCGCCCGCGGCGGCGAGGGAGCCGCCGACGATGATCAGCTCCGGACCCACGATGTTGGCCACGATCGCGGCCGCGCGGCCCAGGTAGCGCCCGGCGTCCTCGATGAGCCGCCGTGCTCCGACGTCCTCGGCCAGCACGAGCCCCACCAAGCCGGCCATCGTGATCTCGGGTTGCAGGGGAGCGAGCTGGTTCACCAGCGAGACCCCGCCGACGTAGGCCTCCAGGCAACCGCGGCTTCCGCACCGGCAGAGCGGACCGTTCTCGTCCATCGTGATGTGGCCGATCTCGCCGGCCGTGCCGAGGCCACCGCGGTAGATGCGCCCGTCCAGCACGATGCCGGCACCGACGCCGGAGGCGACCTTGAGGTACACCATCGACTCCCGCCCCATCCCGGCGCCGACGCGCGACTCCGCGAGGGCGCCGAGGTTCGCGTCGTTGTCGGCGACGACGGGGACGCCGAACACCTCGGCCGCGGCCTCGGCGGCTCCGACACCGACCCACCCCGGCAGGATGGAGCCGGAGTCGATGACGCCGTCACGTCCGACGGGTGCCGGCAGGCCGAGGCCCACCGCGCGTAGCTGGCTGCGGGTTGCGCGCTCCTTCTTCATCAGTGCGGCGAGGAGCTTGTCGGCGAGAGCGAGACCGTCGCGATGGAGGTGGTTGTTGTCGAGCGGCCGCTGCTTCGTGGCGATCACCTGGCCGGCCAGGTCGCCCAGCGTCACCTGGACGTGCGAGTGCCCGAAGTCCACCCCGGCCACCATCCCGGCGCCGCGCGAGATGCGGACGGTGGCACCGCGCCGCCCGGCACCGCCGGTCTGCTCCAGGAAGCCCGCCGCCGACAGCACGCGGACGATGTTCGAGACCGTGGCCGGCGCGAGCTCGGTGAGGCGGGAGATCTCCGCCTGGCTGAGCTCGGCGTTCGCCCGAAGTGCCTCGACCACGCGGTTCTGGTTCGCCGTGCGCAAGGAGGCCGTGGAACCGGGGGCAGACATGCGAACACTGTGACCGACGCCGCTGCAATCGTCAAGACATGTGAACAAACAGGGTCGTTTCGGAAGATTCAAGAAGATTTGTGTTCAAGTCTTGACGACAACGACGTGACGTACGACACTGGGCGAAACGTCGGCGCACCCCATCGCGCCCAAGGATTCCTGGAGGAATGGTGAACACAAACGCACGCGTTGCCGTCATGGCGGTCGCCGCTGCCACATCGCTGGGGGCCCTGGCAGCCTGCGGCGCCAACGAAGGCGGCGGCGGTGGCGACGACGGCAAGACCATCGCCCTGCTGCTGCCGGAGTCCAAGACCACGCGGTACGAAGCCTTCGACCGCCCGCTCTTCGAGGCCAAGGTCAAGGACCTGTGCTCGGACTGCTCGGTCAACTACCTCAACGCCGATCAGGACGCGTCCAAGCAGCAGCAGCAGGCGCAGTCGGCCCTGACCGACGGAGCCGCCGTGCTCGTCCTCGACCCCGTCGACGGCAAGGCCGCCGCCGGCGTGGTCAAGTCCGCGCAGTCATCGGACGTTCCCGTCGTCGCCTACGACCGTTTCGTCGAGGGTGCCGACTACTACCTCTCCTTCGACAATGAGGTCGTCGGTCAGAAGCAGGCCGAGGCGCTCGTCGAGGCCACCGGCGACAAGGGCGACATCCTGATGCTCAACGGAGCGCCCACCGACCCGAACGCCGCGCAGTTCAAGAAGGGTGCCCACAGCGTGCTCGACGAGAGCGGCCTCAAGATCGCGGCGGAGTACGACAACCCCGACTGGAGCCCGGACAACGCGCAGAAGTTCACGAGCAGCCAGCTCAACAACATCGATCCGGCCGACCTCGCCGGTGTCTACGCCGCCAACGACGGCCAGGCCGGCGGCGTCATCGCCGCGCTGCGGTCGGCGGGCGTCAAGGAGATGCCGCCGGTCACCGGGCAGGACGCCGAGCTCGCCGCGATCCAGCGCATCGTCGCCGGACAGCAGCACATGACGATCTACAAGCCGATCAAGATCGAGGCGGAGAAGGCGGCCGAGACCGCGGTGAAGCTCGTCAACGGCGAGGACATCAGCGGGACGACCGACTTCCAGGGCGTCAAGTCCTTCATCTTCGACCCGGTGGTCGTCACGCAGGACAACGTGAAGGACACGGTGGTCGCGGACGGGTTCTACCAGGCCGAGGACATCTGCACGGCGGACTACGCCGATGCCTGCAAGGATGCGGGTCTGAGCTGATCGGACCTTCGGTGAGGTGCTGACCATGACCACGGCCACTGACACTGCCCCGGTGCTCTCCATGCGCGGTGTCGGCAAGCGATTCGGCGCCGTGCAGGCGCTCAAGGACGTCGAGTTCGACGTCCATCCCGGCGAGGTCGTCGCCTTGGTCGGTGACAACGGCGCCGGCAAGTCGACGCTGGTCAAGATCATGGCCGGCGTCTACGGCGCCGACGAGGGCCAGATGATCTTCGACGGAAAGACGGTCACGGTCAACGGCCCGAAGGAGGCCAAGGAGCTCGGCATCGCCACCGTGTTCCAGGACCTCGCCCTGTGCGACAACCTCGACGTCGTGGCCAACCTGTTCCTCGGGCAGGAGAAGACCAGCACCGGCGCTCTCGACGAGGTCGAGATGGAGCGGCGGTCGTGGGAGCTCCTCCGTCAGCTGTCGGCGAAGATCCCGTCCGTCCGCATCTCGATCGCCTCGCTCTCCGGCGGTCAACGCCAGACCGTCGCCATCGCCCGCAGCCTGGTCGGCGATCCCAAGGTCGTCATGCTCGACGAGCCGACCGCTGCGCTGGGCGTGGCGCAGACCGCCGAGGTGCTCAACCTGGTCGAGCGGCTGCGCAGCCGGGGGCTCGGTGTGGTGCTGATCAGTCACAACATGGCCGACGTCCAGGCGGTGGCCGACCGCATCTACGTGCTCCGGCTCGGCCAGAACGGTGCGGAGTTCTCCATCGGCGACGTCACGACCGAGCAGCTCGTCGCCGCCATCACCGGTGCCTCCGACAACGTGGTCACGCAGCGGGCCGCGCGCGGGCAGGAACCGCCGGCCCCGGCCGAAGGAACCGAGTCATGACCACCTCACTGGATCGCACCGACGAGCGACTGGTCGAGGACTCCTCGCCACGGGCGATGGTCCAGGGGTTCATCCGCCGGATGCGCTCCGGTGACCTCGGCATGACCCCGGTGATCGTCGGGCTCGTCATCATCTGGATCGTCTTCTACTCCCAGAACCCACGCTTCCTGTCCTCGCGCAACCTGGTCGAGCTCAGTCTCGACTCCGCGACGATCGGGATGATCTCGGTCGGCGTCGTGCTCGTGCTCCTGCTCGGCGAGATCGACCTGTCGATCGGTTCGGTCAGCGGCGTCGCCGGATCGGTTCTCGCGGTGCTGCTGGTCTACCAAGGCTGGCCCCTCGCCACCGCGATCCTCGCGGCGGTGGCCACCGGTCTGGCCATCGGCGTGATGTACGGGCTGCTGTTCACGCGATTCGGGGTCCCGAGCTTCGTCATCACCCTGGCCGGCCTGCTGGCTTTCCTCGGGCTTCAGCTGCTGGTGCTCGGCAGCCGGGGCACGGTCAACCTGCCGGTCAACTCCTGGCTCGTCGACTTCGCGAACTTCAAGTTCCTGTCGCCGGTCGTGTCATACGTCCTTGCCGTCCTGGCCGGCGTCGCGTACTTCACCTTCCGCGCGGCCACCATCCGGCGTCGCGCGGCTGCCAACCTGTCGGCCCCGACGGTTCGGAGCGTGGCCATCCGGGCGGTGCTGATGACGGTGGCCATCGCCGCGGGCGCCTACTACCTGAACCTCGATCGTGGGATCGGCTGGATGCCGCTGCTGTGGGTCCTCACCGTCGTCGTGATGGACATCTTGCTGCGCCGCACCACCTGGGGCCGCCACGTGTTCGCCGTCGGGGGAAACGAGGAGGCCTCGCGTCGCGCCGGCATCGCGGTCAACCGCGTCTATCTCTCGATCTTCGCGTTGTGCTCCGGGTTCGCCGCCCTCGGCGGGGTGCTCGCCGCGGCGCGGCTGCAGTCGGTGGCCCAGTCCAGCGGAGGCACCGACACGAACCTGATGGCGATCGCTGCGGCGGTCATCGGCGGCACCAGCCTGTTCGGGGGCCGTGGGTCCGCATATGCCGCGCTGTTCGGCATGCTCGTCCTGCAGTCGATCACCAGCGGGCTCAACCTCATCGGCGTCGATGCCGAGATCCGGTTCATGGTCACCGGTGCCGTGCTGCTGCTCGCCGTCACGATCGACTCGCTGTCTCGGCAGGCTCGCAAGAGCAGCGGCCGAGGTTAGCTTCGGCGGACCATGGCACGCTGGTGGGCATGGCGGTGATCGAGGCCAGGGGCCTGGGCAAGTCCTACGGATCCAAGCGGGCAGTCGACGGACTGGATTTCGTCGTCCGGCCCGGCAGCGTCACGGGCTTCCTCGGTCCGAACGGTGCCGGGAAGTCCACCACCATGCGGTTGATGCTCGGACTCGACAACGGTGAGGGCCGCACGCTCTTCGACGGCAAGGCGTTCCACGAGCTGAAGCACCCGATGCGCCACGTCGGCTCGCTGCTCGAGGCCAAGCCGTTCCATCCCACCCGCCGCGCCGGTGATCACCTGCGGATGCTGGCCGCCGCCAACGGCATCGGCAGCGCGCGCGTCGACGAGGTCATCGGACTGGTCGGGTTGGACTCGGTCGCGCGCGGGCGACCCCGCAAGTTCAGCATGGGCATGGGGCAGCGGCTGGGCATCGCCGCGGCCCTGCTCGGCGACCCGCACACACTCCTGCTCGACGAACCGAGCAACGGCCTCGACCCGGAGGGCATCAGCTGGCTGCGCCGCCTGCTCAAGCACTTCGCGAGCGAGGGACGTTCGGTGTTCGTCTCCAGTCACCTGCTGCAGGAGATGGCCGTGTTGGCCGACGAGCTCGTGGTCATCGGTCGCGGCCGCCTCGTGGCCAACGGTCCGGTCAAGGACTTCGTCTCGGCCAGCGGGCTCGGCACGGTCGGGGTGTCCTCGCCGGACCTCGAACGCCTCCTCCCGGCGCTGCGGGAGCGCGGGGCGACCGTCAGCGGCACCGGTGAGTCGGTCACGGTCGCCGGGATGGATGCCGCAACCGTCGGCGACATCGCCCACGATCTGGGTGTCCGGCTGCACCAGCTCATCACCCAGCAGGCCACGCTCGAGGAGGCGTTCTTGTCCGCCACCAGCCGGGACGAGGAATTCAGGGGGCACGACGAGTGATCGATGCGCTTCGCTACGAGCTGACCCGCCTCCGCACGATCCGGTCGACCTACTGGCTGATCGGCATCGCGCTGGCCTTCCAGCTTCTGCTCACCATGCTCATCGCGTGGCTGTTCCCGTCATCGGGGCCGCTCTCCGGCGGTGACAACGCCTTCGCGATCCTGATCACCATCGGTGCTTCCCTGGGTGTCGCCCCACTGTTCATCGCCTACGTCATGGGCATGCTCGGCGTGTTCTCGATGGGGCACGAGTACCGACACGGCATGATCCGGGCGACGCTCACGGCACTGCCCAACCGGATCGTGGTCCTCGCCTCGAAGGCGATCACGACCGCCGCGATCGCGGCGGCGGTCGCGTTCGCCTGCAGCCTGCTCACCCTGCTCAGCGTCGTGATCTTCGGGGTCGGTCCGCCGTCGATGACCGGCTGGCGCGACCTCACTCTGGCCACCGTGACCTTCACCGTCCTCTTCGCGCTGTCCGGGCTCGCGTTGGCGGCGATCACCCGCAACCAGACGGTCGCGGTGGCCCTCGTGCTGCTCGTGCCGACCGTCGTGGAGTCCATCGTCAAGACCGTCGTGCTCGCCATCAAGGTGTCGTCGGACGACCCGGGATCGACCGGTGGTTTCGCGACGATCGTGAAGTTCCTGCCCTATGACGCCGGCGGCCAGATGTACACGCGGATCTCGATCGGTCGCATGATGGAGATCTTCGGGATCGTCCCCTTCGGACCGGTCGCCGGCGGCCTGGTGATGGCGGGGTTCGTCGCGATCCTGCTCGCCATCAGCGCGGTGCTCTTCGTGCGACGAGACGCCTGATGCCGATCGGCTGGCGCGGCTGTGACCCGCTGTTACAGTTCCCGAATGCCGAGTGACCTTGCCTACCGCCTGAAGGTGTTCCGCCAGATCGGGCTGATCAAGCCCCAGCTTCCGCACAAGCTGGCCTTGGCCGGGTACGCGCTGGTGAAGTGGGGACCGGGGTTCCCTGCGGCCGTCTCTGTCGCAGCGACGCGGGCCCCGCACCAGGCGGCGATCATCGACGACGCGGGCGAGGTCACGTGGTCCGAGCTCCGCGACCAGATCAACCAGCTCGCCCGAGGCCTGCAGAGCCGCGGGGTCGAAGCCGGCGACTCGGTGGCGCTGCTGGCGCGCAACCACCGCTACATCGTGATGTCGATGGTGGCGATCATGCAGATCGGCGCCCGGGTCCTGCTCCTGAACACGATGGCCAGCGGCTCGCAGCTGCACGAGCTCGCGACGCGGGAGGGCGCCAAGTACATCATCTTGGACGAGGAGTTCCTCGAGGTCGCCGGGAAGGTCGACCGCGACCAGCTGATCCTGGCGTGGAACGAGGGCGATTCCACCGATCGGGATGACCTCCCGACCGTCACCGATCTGATGTCCGGGCAGTCGGCGGCATCGATGTCGAAGCCGGCCAAGCGCGGCTCGGTCATCATCTTCACGTCCGGGACGACCGGGCTCCCGAAGGGTGCGAAGCGCGAGGAGCCCGAGGGCCTCGACCCGCTCGTCTCCTTCTTCGGAGCGATCCCCTACCGCGGCAACAGCACGGTCGTGCTGGCGGCGCCGCTGTTCCACTCCTGGGGGCTGATCAACTTCGGGTTCGGCCTGTCCACCGTGCCCACGTACGTGCTCCGCCGCAGGTTCACGGCCGAGCAGGTTCTCCGCGACATCGCCGACCACCGGGCCGAGGCGCTCGTCGTGGTGCCGCTGATGATGCAGCGACTCGTCGACGCGGACGCCGAGCTCATCCGGACGCTGGACGTGTCGAGCCTGCGGATCACCGCCGCGAGTGGATCTGCGCTCGCCGGCGAGCTGGCGACCCAGTTCATGGACACCTTCACCGACTCGGTCTACAACTTCTACGGCGCGACCGAGACCGGATGGGTCAGCATCGCCTCGCCGGAGGACCTGCGCGCCGCGCCGGGAACGGCGGGGCGTCCGCCGTGGCACACGACGATCCGCATCCTCGACGCGGACAAGAAGGACGTAGCGGCCGGCGAGACCGGCACGATCTACGTCGCCAACGACATGCCGTTCGGCGGCTACACCGACGGCAACACCAAGGACTTCGCCGAGGAGTTCATGAGCACCGGCGACGTCGGGCACCTCGACGAGGACGGTCGGCTCTTCGTCTCCGGCCGCGACGACGACATGATCGTCTCCGGCGGCGAGAACGTGTTCCCGCGCGAGCTCGAAGACGCCCTCAGCAACCATCAGGACGTCGCCGACGTGGTGGTGACGGGCATCGAGGACAAGGACTGGGGCCAGGCGCTCGCGGCCTACGTGGTGGTCAAGGACGGCGCGTCCCTCGACCATGACGACGTGGTCGCCTACGCCAAGGAGCACGTGGCCCGGTTCGCCGTGCCGCGCAAGACCAAGTTCCTCGACGAGCTCCCGCGCAACCCCACGGGCAAGGTCATGAAGCGCGAGCTTCCCGAGTTCGACTGAGACACCGTGGAGATCACGTACGACCCGCATCCGAACGGGCGTCCCGACCCGGGCGAGGTCGTGTGGACGTGGGTTCCCTATGAGGACGACCCGACCCAAGGCAAGGATCGACCGGTGCTGCTCATCGGGCGGGTCGAGGGCCAGCTGGTCGGGTTGATGATGACCTCGAAGGACCACGACTTCGACGCCGAGCAGGAGGCTCGGGAAGGCCGGTTCTGGTTCGACCTCGGCGCCGGGCCCTGGGACGACCGAGGCCGGCCGAGCGAAGTGCGGCTCGACCGACTCCTCCCGATCGACCCCGAGGCGATCCGACGGGAGGGCTCGGTGCTCGACCGGGATCGCTTCGACGCGGTGGCCGCAGCACTGGCGCCGCACCTGCCATGAACACCGTCCAGCAGTTGAGCACGGTCCAGAAGGCCGACCGTTTCCAGCGGCGGCACCCGGTGGTCGGCTTCCCGCTGGCGGTCGCCTACAAGTACTTCGAGGACCAGGGTCCCTTCCTCGCCGCGATCATCTCCTTCTACGCCTTCATCGCGATCTTCCCCCTCCTGCTCATCTCCACGTCGATCCTCGGGTTCCTCCTGCAGGACGATCCGGAGCTGCGCGACCGGTTGCTCGACACCGCCCTCGGCCAGTTCCCCATCGTCGGCGCCGAGCTCGGTCGTCCCAACGGCTTGCGCGGAAGCACGTCGGCGATCGTCATCGGTGCACTCGCCGCGACCTACGGCTCGCTGAACCTCGGGCAAGCCGCGCAGAACGCTGCCCACATCACGTGGGCGGTGCCGCGGAACAGCCGGACGAACGCGGTGCTGCAGCGCCTGCGCAGCCTGGTGCTGCTGGTGTTCGCGGGCCTCGGCATCCTCGCCCTGGCCCTCGCGTCCTCGTTGCTGGCCAACCCGGACGCGATCGGCGTCGGCGCGGGCGACCTCAGCGGTGCGATCCGGATCGTCGGCTTCGTGGTGACGTCGGTGATCTTCATCGGGCTCTTTCGGCTGGTGAGTGGCGGCCGCGCATCGACCCGCTCGGTGCTCCCGGGCGCGCTCACCGTCGCGGTGCTGTGGCAGCTGCTGCAGCTCGTCGGCAACACCTACGTCACCACCGTCATCGTGTCGGCAAGCCAGATGAACAAGACGTTCGCGCTCGTGCTCGGGCTGGTGGCGTTCCTCTACGTCACCGGACTGGTGATCGTCCTCGGCCTGGAGATCAACGTCGTGTTGCGCCGCAAGCTCTACCCCCGTGCGCTGCTCACCCCGTTCACCGACAACGTCTCGCCGACCGCGGCCGACCTCAGGGCCTACACGCAGTACGCGAAGTCGCAGCGTCACAAGG
This sequence comes from uncultured Actinomycetota bacterium, assembly GCA_963695295.1. Classification (GTDB taxonomy): domain Bacteria; phylum Actinomycetota; class Actinomycetes; order Propionibacteriales; family Nocardioidaceae; genus Aeromicrobium. The sequence goes on from OY968771.1 coordinate 1,885,188, forward strand.
GCTTCCAGTCCATCGAGACGACCTTCGAGAAGGAGCCGAAACCACCGCACGGGTAGGCTGGGTCGCCGCAAGCGATCACGACGAGAAGGACATCGCCATGCCCACGGGCAAAGTGAAGTGGTACGACGCCGACAAGGGTTTCGGGTTTCTGACCCAGGACGACGGCGGCGACGTCTACGTGCGCTCCGACGCGCTCCCGGACGGCGTCGACACCCTCAAGTCCGGAGCGCGCGTCGAGTTCGGCATCGCCCAGGGACGTCGGGGCGACCAGGCGCTGCAGGTCCGGATCCTCGAGCCGGTCGGCTCCGTCTCGCGGTCGCAGGCCCAGGCCCGGCGCAAGCCGCCCGAGGACATGGTCCCCATCGTCGAGGACCTGATCCGGTTGCTCGACGGCCTCGGTGAGGGCTACCGGCACGGGCGCCACCCCGACCACAAGGCAGCCAAGCCGGTCGCGCAGCTCCTGCGGGCCCTGGCCACCGAGCTCGACGCCTAGGTCCCGACGGCCGGGATGAACGAGTACTCGCTGGCCGACCTGGAGGGACGGCTGAACCCCAGCGAGCGCATGCCGGTGCTGTTCGTCGGTCACGGCAACCCGATGAACGCGATCTCCGACAACGACTTCACCCGCACCTGGGCCCGCGTCGGCCGAGAGCTGCCAGACCCGCAGGCGATCGTCGTCGTCAGTGCGCACTGGCTGACGCCCGGATCCACCCACATCACCGACGCACCGCGCAATCGGGTGATCCACGACTTCGGCGGATTCCCCGACGAGCTCTACCAGGTGGACTACCCCACCGCGGGAGACGATCGGGTGGCCCGCCTCCTCGCGCGCCACCTCCAGGAGTACGAGGCGCAGCTCGACGCCCAGTGGGGTCTGGATCACGGCACCTGGTCGGTGCTGGTTCACCTCGCGCCGGGGCCGACGGTGCCGGTGCTGCAGGTCAGCATCGACTACGCGATGCCGTTGCCGCGGCTGCACGAGCTGTACTCCCGACTGGGAACCCTGCGACGCAAGGGGGTGCTGTTCATCGGCAGCGGCAACATCGTGCACGCGCTCGACCGGGTGAAGTGGGGCGGCGGTGCGGCCTGGGACTGGGCCGAGCAGTTCGACGCCGACACCGCCGACGCGCTGCGCGAGCGCCGCACCAGCCAGCTGCTCGACCCGTACGGCACCTGGGCGGAGGCCCGTGTCGCGGTGCCGACCGACGACCACTACCGACCGATGGTCGCCGCGCTGAGCCTGCTCGAGGACGATGAGGACGTCCGCTTCTTCAACGAGGCCATCGACCTCGGCTCGGTGGGCATGCGCTCGTTCATGAGCGCATGACTCGCGCCATCACGAAGGACAGCCACGCCAGCAGGATCGTCGCCGTGATGATCATGCCCATCGACGCGGACACGTCGAGCGTGAACAGGCCGATGCCGATCAGGCCGCCGATCACCCACGACAGCTGAAGCAGCGTCTCCGAGCGCGCGAACATGCTGGTGCGGACCTCCTCGACGACGTCCCGCTGGATGAGGGCGTCGAGGCTGAGCTTCCCGAGCGACTGGCACAGGCCCACGGTCAGGCCGAGCAACGCGGCGATCGGCCACCGGAAGTACGCTGCGGCGAGCACGAGGACCGCGACGTCGAGCACCAGGACAGCGAGGACGACGCGTTCGGGTTTGTGCGACTTCGCCCACGAGCCGATGACGATGCCGAGGGTGTTGCCCAGCCCGGCCGACCCGATGACCAGGGCCATCAGGATCGTGGCGTTGCCACCCCAACCCATCGAGTCGGGCGGTTCGCGCAGCGTGAACGCCATGAAGATGGTGAGGAACCCGGCGAGGAGCCGGAGCCCGGAGTTGCTGCGCAGGCCGTTGACGACATCACGCGAGATGGCGATGCCGTGCCTGCGGCCGGCGAGGTCGACCTTCTCCTCGCCCACGCTGGAGTCGACGCGCTCGGGCAGCAAGATCGCGAGGATCGTGCCGATGACGAACAGGACGAACGCATAGCGCAGCGCCCACGGGGCCCCGACGGTCGCGGCGAGAACGGCGATCGGCGCGGAGATCGCGGCGGCCGCGGTGCCGGTGAGCGAGATGCGCGAGTTGGCCTTGACCAGCGTGAACTCCACCGGCAGCAGGCGCGGTACGGCCGAGGCTCGGGTGACGCCGTAGGCCTTGGACGCGACCAGGCAGCCGAGCGCCGCCAGGTAGAACGACGGCGATTCCTCCACCACGGCCCCGGCCAGCACCCAGCAGCAGAACGCGCGTACCGCGAGGGTGGAGCCGATCGCCCACCGCCGGCCGCGCCGGAACCTGTCGAGGAAGGGTCCGATCAGCGGAGCCACGATCGCGAACGGCAGCATCGTCAGGACGAGGAACAGCGCGACCTGGCCGCTGGCCTGTTCGGTCGGCACGGTGAAGAACAGGGTTCCGGCCAGGGAGACGGCGATGGCGGTGTCGCCGGCGGTGTTGAAGGCGTGCAGCTCCAGCAGGCGCGACAGGCCGCTTTCGCCGGCGCCGCCGGAGTGGGTGAAGCGCCGCGCCCCGACGAAGGCGGACGTGCCCCCACGGGCGATCATGCGGCCGACGCCGCCGGAGAAGCGGATCGCTCCGTCGAGGCGGGACCGTTCCTCGGCTTCGGCGAAGGGCGACGGAGGATGCTCTTGCCCGGGGGTCCCGGGTCGATCGCGCTCCTCCATGTCGTCATCCTGCCTCACCCCATGAAGGACGCAGCCCGGACATGGGCGACAATCGGAGCATGACCACCGATGCCGTGCTGACCTCCGCCGCCGACGTTGCGCGAGCCATCGTCGACGAGGCGGCCGACGACGGGACCGTCGGCGAGCACCTGCGCTCGGTCGATGAGGGAGACGGGCAGGTCGCGCACCATTTCGCGTGCACCAAGCCCGGCTATCGCGGGTGGTACTGGTCGGTCAGCCTCTCGCGCGTGCCCGATGAGGACAAGGTCACCGTCAACGACGTCGTGCTGCTACCCGGCGATGAGGCGATCGTCGCGCCCCCGTGGACCCCGTACAAGGAGCGCATTCGACCGGGCGACCTCGGTCCCGGTGACGTCCTGCCGCCGGAGGAGGACGACGCCCGGCTCGTCCCGGCCTGGTCGGCCGGCGACGACCAGGACACCGTGGACCGCGCCTTCGCGCGCGAAGTCGGGCTCGGGCGCGAATGGGTGCTCTCGCTGGAAGGTCGCGACCTCGCTGCACAGCGCTGGCACGACGGAAGTCAGGGGCCGGACACCCCGATCGCCGAGCAGGCTCCGGGCTCCTGCGCCTCGTGCGGGTTCCTCCTCAGCCTGGCCGGACCGCTCTCGGACACCTTCGGTGTCTGCGCCAACGGCATGGCCAACGACGACGGCAAGGTGGTCGCGTTCACGCACGGCTGCGGCGCTCACTCCGGTGCCACGCTGAGCCGCTCCGCCGCGCCCCAGGTGTTGCCCCCACCGGTCTTCGACACGGTCAGCGTCGACGAGGTCGACAGCTTCTAGGCGGTGCGCTTGCGGCGCCCCGGCTGCATGCGGAGGGCGTTGCGGCGGCGGCGGCAGTACTCGATGCCGATCAGGCCGAGTCCGAACCCGGCGAGCGCCGTCCACACCCACCAGGTGCGGCCGTCGGCGTCGAGCGTGCCGAGGAACGGCAGCAGGGCCACCGCGGCGACTCCCCAGACGATGGTGCCGACGGTCATGGTGCGGACGCCGTCGACGTCCATGGGCTCCACGTCGGCGACCTTGTGCGTGGTGCTGCCGATCTCGATCTCGGTGACCTCGGGCCGGCCGAGCTCGTGCCGGCGGGCGGCGCGCTCCAGACGAGCCTGTTCGCGGTGACCGAGCTTGCGCTCGATGGTCTCCGGACCGTCGCCCTCCCGCACGGTCCAGTCGGCCTCGTCGGTCCCGCTGTCGCTCACGCGGCCAGCCTACCGGTCCGCCTCCTCCCGACCGGGGCGTGCGGCATGCGGCATGCTGAGCGTCGATGAACCCCCGTTTCCGCCGGTTGCTGATCCCGGGACTGCTCGTGGCCCTGCTCGTCGTCGTCCTCGTGGCGGCGATCACGGGTCGGGCCGGCGGCGCCACACCGGACGCGCCGGTCGAGGCCACCCTCGTCTCGCGGATCGACGACCCGCGCATCTCAGAATCGAGTGGGTTGGCGGTGAGCGCCAAGCACGACGACCTCGCCTACACGGTCAACGACTCCGGTCATGCCGCGGTCGTGTACGCCGTGCGCCTCTCCACCGGTGCGGTCGTGGGCGAGACGCGCGTCGAGGCGACCTGGGTCGACACCGAGGCGCTGGCGCTCAGTGGCGGGACACTGTGGGTCGCGGACACCGGCGACAACTTCTCCGGTCGCAGCGATGCCGCGCTCTATGCCCTCGACGAGCCCGGACCCGGCAACCGCAGCGTCGTCGCGCGGCGGTACCCGGTGTCGTACGAACGGGGGCCGCAGAACGTCGAGGCGATCGCCGTGCATCCGTACGCCGACCGGATCCTGCTGCTGTCGAGGAACACGCCCAGCGGACTGGTCCACCGACTCCCGAAGACGTTGCGGGAGGACGCCGACAACGTGGCCACCGCCACGGACTGGGTCACCCCGACCCTCACCACGGACGCCTCGTTCACCGCCGACGGGCAGCGGGTGCTCCTCCGCACCTACCTGGTCGCCCAGCTGCGGGACGCCGAGACCTGGGAGCTGATCCGCACCGACGTCCTGCCCGATCAGCAACAAGGCGAGACGATCGCCATCGAGCCGTCCGGCCGCTCCTACCTGATCGGCAGCGAGGGCCTCCGGTCGCCGCTGCTGCGCATCGCCTTCGACCGTGACCCCGCCCCCACGGCGCCGGAGCCCGACACCGAGGAGATTCGACTGCCCGCCTACGTCGTCGGTGCCGTCGCGGCGGTGCTGGCGATCGGCGTCGCCGTGGTCGTGGTTCGTCGTCGTTCTCGCCCCTGATGAGGCATCCGCTGCCATGATGTGCGCCATGAATCGTCACCTCGGATCAGTGGTGCTCGCCCTGTCGATCGTGCTCGTCCCGTCCGCTGCCGGCTCGGAGTCCTCCGAGGTCAGCCGCATCTCCGACGATCGCATCAAGGAGTCGAGCGGGCTCGCGATCAGTGCCCAGCACCGAGACCTCGCCTACACGATCAACGACGCCGGAAACGCCCCGATCGTCTACGCGATCGAGATCTCCACCGGCGACGTGGTGGGTGAGACGAAGGTCGGCGGGGGACCGGTCCGTGACTCAGAAGCCATCGCCATCGATGGAAAGGGCAGGATGTGGCTGGCCGACCTCGGCGACAACGACGAGGAACGCGACGACGTGGCGCTGTATCGCTTTCCCGAGCCCGGCCCGGGCAATCACTCCGTCGACGCCACGCGTTTTCCGGTGAGCTACGGCAGTGGCCCGGTCGACGTCGAGGCGTTCCTGGTGCATCCGGAGACGAACGAGAAGTTCCTCATCACCAAGGAGAAGAAGAACGGCGGTGCGCTCCTGGCCCTCCCGGGGAAGCTCGCGGCGGACCGGGCGAACCCGGCTCGAGACGTGGGCAAGCAGATGCCGCAGGACACCTCCGACGGCACGTTCACGCCGGATGGTTCGCAGGCGCTGGTGCGGACCCGCGAGTCGGTGTTCGTCTATGACCCGAAGACCTGGCAGCAGGTCGAGCAGCTGTCGGTGCCCGAGGTCGAGCAGGGCGAGAGCATCGCGATGGAGCCGGACGGGCGATCGTTCATCATCGGCAGCGAGGGCAAGAACTCTCCGCTCATCCGTGTGGCGTTCGGACCTCAGGACGAGGCGACGGATGCACCGACCGACGAGCCCACACCGGCCCCCACGGCCGAGCCGGAGGCAGCGGAGGAAACCGGAACCGCGCTTCCGGCGTGGGTCGTGATCGTGGGCGGGCTGGCCGCAGTCGGAGTGCTGGCGGGTGTGGCGTGGTGGGTCGCCCGCCGCGGCTGACCCGTCTGGCATGCTCCACCCATGGCTCTCACTCTCGACTCCTACTTCAAGATCAGCGAACGCGAGACGTCCGTCGCCACGGAGGTCAGGGGCGGCGTCGTCACCTTCTTGACGATGGCGTACATCATCGTCCTGAACCCGATCATCCTGGCCGGTGTCGCCGATGCGGATGGCAAGTTCCTCGGCGGCGGTTCCGAGCCGGGCTCCGGGTTCGCCACCATCGCCGTCGTCACGGCGCTGGTCGCCGGCGTGCTGACGATCCTGATGGGCGTGGTCGCGAACTTCCCGCTCGCCCTCGCGACCGGGCTCGGGCTCAATGCCTTCGTGGCGTACTCGGTCGCCAGCCAGATGTCCTGGGCCGACGCCATGGGCCTGGTGGTCCTGGAGGGCCTGATCATCCTGGTGCTGGTGTTCACCGGATTCCGCAAGCTGGTGTTCGACGCCGTTCCCCGCGAGCTCAAGACGGCCATCGCGGTCGGCATCGGCCTGTTCATCACCTTCATCGGCCTCGTCGACGCCGGCTTCGTGCGCACGTCCGGCATCCCGGCCCCGCCGGTCGGACTCGGCATCGGCGGCCAGCTGGCCGGCTGGCCCGTGCTGGTGTTCTGCATCGGCCTGCTGGTGATGATCGCCCTGTACTCGCGCGGTGTGCCCGGCGCGATCCTCATCGGCATCCTCCTGACGACCGCGCTCGCCGGCATCGTGCAGGCGCTCACCGACACCCCGGCCGCCCAGGGCAACCCGACCTCGAAGGGCTGGAACCTCAACGTCCCGTCCTGGCCGGACGACCTGGTGCAGAAGCCGGACTTCTCGTTGCTCGGCGACTTCTCGCTGCTCGGCTCGTTCGACCGCGTCGGCATCGTCACCGCGGCGCTGCTGGTCTTCACCCTGATGCTGGCCGACTTCTTCGACACGATGGGCACGATGACCGCGATCGGCGCCGAGGCCGATCTCAACGACGAGGAGGGCACTCCGGAGGGTGCGCAGCGCATCCTGATCGTCGACTCCATCGCAGCGGCCGCCGGGGGTGCGGCGGGCGTCTCCAGCAACACGTCGTACATCGAGTCGGCGTCCGGAGTGGGCGACGGTGCACGCACCGGGCTCGCCAGCATCGTCACCGGGGTGCTGTTCCTGCTCTCCACGTTCCTGGCGCCCCTGGTGCAGCACATCCCGAACGAGGCCGCGGTCCCGGCGCTCGTGCTGGTGGGCTTCTTGATGATGAGCCAGGTCACCGAGATCGGCTGGGACGACCCCGAGATCGCGATCCCGGCGTTCCTGACGATCGTGCTGATGCCGTTCACCTACTCGATCACGGCCGGGATCGGCGCCGGCTTCATCGCGTACGTGGTGCTCAAGTCGGTGCGGGCCAAGGTGTCCGAGGTGCACCCGCTGATGTGGCTCGTGGCGGCCCTCTTCGTCGTCTACTTCGCCATCGACCCGATCACCCGCTGGCTCACCTGAGCGTTAGGTTGGCGACATGCTGATCACCATCGACGGCCAGACACCACACGTCGACGACGAGGCCTGGGTCGCCTCGAACGCGACACTCGTCGGATCGGTGACGATCGAGCCCGGTGCCAGCATCTGGTACGGGGCGGTGCTGCGGGCTGACAACGAGCCGATCACGATCGGAGCGCGCTCGAACGTGCAGGACAACTGCGTGTTCCACGTCGACGTCGACCGTCCGGTGAGCCTGGGCGAGGGCGTGTCCGTCGGTCATGGCGCCGTCGTCCATGGCGCGACCGTCGGTGACCATGTGCTCATCGGGATGGGCGCGATCGTCATGAACGGGGCCGTCGTCGGTGCGGAGTCGATGATCGCCGCCGGCGCGTTGGTCACCGAGGGCATGGACATCCCGCCGCGGTCGCTCGTCGCCGGGGTTCCCGGCAAGGTGCGGCGCGAGCTCAGCGACGCCGAGGTCGAGCATCTGCATGACAACGCCCGGATCTACGAGGAGCATCGCGACCTCCATCGCAGCGGGCGCACACCAGGTGGCAGCCCCTGAGCGGGCGTTCATACACTTCGGACATGGTTTCCGATCCCGGCGTCGTGCCGGTTCTCCTCGCCGAGGACCTCGACGCCGATGTCGCGGCGTGGGAAAAGGCCGTGGCCGGCGTGCTGCGCAAGACGAAGAAGCTGGCCGACGACGCGCCCGACTCCGACGTCTGGGGGGTGCTCGCCCACGAGACGCTCGACGGGATCAGCGTGCCGCCGCTCGGCACCCCGGTGGTCACCGCCGACCTGCCCGACCCCGGCCTGCCCGGGCAGAGCCCCTTCACGCGGGGCTCGACCGCGACGCGCGAGCTCGACGGCTGGGACATCCGCGCCTGGTTCACCGACCCGGACGTCGACATCACCGCCGACCATGTCGTGACGGACATCGAGAACGGCGCCAACTCGCTCTGGCTGGCGGTGGGCGAGGGCGCGATCCCGGCCGACGCCCTCGCGAGCATCCTCGACCCCGTCCTCGTCGACCTCGCGGCAGTGGTCCTCGACGCGCCCGACGGACCCACCGAGGCCGCACGCGTTCTCGACGACGTCATCGAGCAGCGGGCCGTCGACCCCGCTCCCGGCACCAACTACGGAGCGGACCCGATCGGCGCAGCGGTCCGGGGCTTCGGAACGACCGACCTCTCCGTCGCCACCGACGTCGTCGCGCTGGCCCGCGCCCGTGGCGCCCGCGGCATCGTCGTCGATGCCACGGCCGTTCACGACGCCGGCGGGTCCGATGTCCAGGAGCTGGCCTATTCGATGGCCGCCGGCGCCGCCTACCTGCGACTCCTCGTCGATGCCGGGCTCTCGGTCGACGAGGCCGCCGGGCAGATCGACTTCCGCTATGCCGCCACCGACGAGCAGTTCCTGACCATCGCCAAGCTGCGTGCGGCCCGGCGACTCTGGGGCCGCCTCACCGAGCTGAGCGGCGTCACGTCCGACGCGCGTGGGCAGCGGCAGCACGCCGTGACGTCGCGGCCGATGATGTCGGAGTACGACCCGTTCGTGAACATGGTGCGCACCACGATCGCGGCGCTCGCTGCCGGTGTCGGTGGGGCGGACGCGGTCACGGTCCTGCCCTTCGACGAACCGCTCGGCCTGCCCGAGGCGTTCAGCCGCCGCATCGCCCGCAACACCTCCAGCCTGTTGATCAGCGAGTCGCACGTCGCGGTCGTCACCGACCCGGCCGGCGGGTCCCATGCCGTGGAGAAGCTCACCGACGACACCGCCCGCGCCGCGTGGACCCGCTTCGGCGAGATCGAGGAGGCCGGAGGCATCGTCGCCGTGGTGGCCGACGGTCACCTGGCCGAGCACATCGAACGGACCGTGGCCGAGCGGGAGAGGCAGGTCGCCACGCGCGCCCGTCCCATCACGGGGCTCAGCGAGTTCCCGAACCTGCACGAGGAGCGCCTCGAGCGCCGCCCCTACGGACGTGTCCCGGTCGTGCACCGCTACGGCGAGGCCTTCGAGCAGATGCGCGACGACCGCGCGGCGACGCCGGTGTTCCTGGCCACGATGGGACGCATCGCGCAGCACACCGCTCGCGCGACGTTCGCGGCCAACCTGTTCGCCGCCGGCGGCATCGACACGGTGACCGCCGGGGCGACCGAGGACGTCGAGGCCGTCCTGACCGCGTACCGCGAGGCCGGTGATCTCCCGGTCGTCTGCCTGGCCGGGCCGGACGCGGCGTACGACGCCTGGGGAGGCGATCTCGTGGCCGCACTGAAGGATGCCGGTGCGCGGCACGTCATCGTCGCCGGCCGAGCCGACGTCGGTGCCGACGACTCGGCCGCAGCCGGCCTCGACGCGCTCGCCTTCCTCCACCGCGTCCGGGCGGAGCTGGCCGCATGAGCATTCCGGAGAGCTTCGCCGGGCTGCCGCTCGATCCGGATGGGTCGTACGAGCCGGACCCCAAGGCGTACGCCCAGGCCACCGACGGTGCCGAGCCGTGGGACGCGCCCGAGGGCATCGCGGTCAAGCGTCTCTACACCCCGGCCGACCTCGACGGCCTCGACGCGCTCGACACCTATCCCGGGCTGGCACCGTTCCTGCGCGGTCCCTACCCGGCGATGTACACGACCCAGCCGTGGACGATCCGCCAGTACGCGGGCTTCTCCACGGCCGAGGAGTCCAATGCCTTCTACCGCCGCAACCTCGCGGCCGGCCAGAAGGGGTTGTCCGTCGCCTTCGACCTCGCCACCCATCGCGGCTACGACTCCGACCACCCGCGGGTCCGCGGGGACGTCGGCATGGCCGGGGTGGCGATCGATTCCATCTACGACGCACGCCAGCTCTTCGACGGCATCCCGCTGGAGGAGATGAGCGTCTCCATGACGATGAACGGGGCCGTGCTGCCGGTGCTCGCGCTCTACATCGTCGCGGCCGAGGAACAGGGTGTGCCGCCGGAGCAGCTGTCCGGGACCATCCAGAACGACATCCTCAAGGAGTTCATGGTCCGCAACACCTACATCTACCCGCCGGCTCCGTCGATGCGGATCATCTCCGACATCTTCGCCTTCACGGCCGAGAAGATGCCGCGGTTCAACTCCATCTCGGTCTCCGGCTATCACATCCAGGAGGCCGGGGCCACGAACGACCTCGAGCTCGCCTACACGCTGGCCGACGGGGTCGAGTACATCCGGGCCGGCCTCGACGCGGGCCTGGACATCGACGCGTTCGCGCCGCGCGTCTCGTTCTTCTGGGCGATCGGCATGAACTACTTCATGGAGATCGCGAAGATGCGGGCCGGGCGGGCGCTCTGGTCACGACTGGTGTCGGGCTTCGACCCGAAGAATCCCAAGAGCCTGAGCCTGCGCACTCACAGCCAGACGTCGGGTTGGTCGCTCACCGCCCAGGACGTCTACAACAACGTGGCCCGCACCTGCATCGAGGCGATGGCCTCGACGCAGGGCCACACCCAGAGCCTGCACACCAACGCCCTCGACGAGGCCATCGCGCTGCCGACCGACTTCAGCGCCCGCATCGCCCGCAACACCCAGCTGCTGCTGCAGCAGGAGTCGGGCACCACCCACAGCATCGACCCGTGGGGTGGCTCCTACTACGTCGAACGGCTCACCCACGACCTCGCGGCTCGCGCCTGGGCACACATCCAGGAGGTCGAGGAGGCCGGCGGCATGGCCAAGGCGATCGAGGCCGGCATCCCCAAGATGCGCATCGAGGAGGCCGCGGCGCGCACGCAAGCCCGCATCGACTCCGGCCAGCAGGCCGTCATCGGGGTCAACACCTATCGACTGCCGATGGAGGACGACCTCGAGGTGCTCCGCGTCGACAACGCGTCCGTCTATGAGCAGCAGGTGGCCAAGCTGGAGAAGCTGCGCGCCGAGCGGAACCAGGACGACGTCGACCGCGCGCTGGCCGCACTCACCACGAGCGCCGAGCAGGGCGCCACCCACGGCTCCCTGGAGGGCAACCTGCTCGCGCTGGCGGTCGACGCCGCGCGGGCCAAGGCGACGGTCGGTGAAATCTCGGCCGCGCTGGAGCAGGTCTACGGGCGCCACCAAGCCGTGATCCGTACGATTTCAGGTGTGTACCGCGCAGAGTCACGGTCTGGGGCCGGCGAAGGCGGCAAGATCGACGAGGTCATCGAGGCAACCGCGGAGTTCGAGCGGGCCGAGGGGCGCCGCCCGCGCATCCTGGTCGCCAAGATGGGCCAGGACGGTCACGATCGAGGCCAGAAGGTCATCGTCACCGCGTTCGCCGACATGGGCTTCGACGTCGACGTCGGCCCGCTGTTCTCCACGCCTGAGGAGGTCGCCCAGCAGGCGGTCGACGCGGACGTCCACATCGTCGGCATCTCCAGTCTGGCGGCCGGCCATCTCACCCTCGTCCCCCAGCTCAAGCAGTCCCTCGCGGACCTGGGCCGCGACGACATCATGGTCGTCGTCGGCGGTGTCATCCCTCCGGACGACGTCCCGGCGCTCGAGGAGATGGGAGCCGCCGAGGTGTTCCTGCCCGGCACCGTCATCGCCGACTCCGCCCTGAGCCTGCTCGACAAGCTCCGTACATCGCTGCAGCACTGATGGGCGACTTGGCCGAGGACGTCCTCGCCGGGCGGCGGGCCGCGATCTCCCGTGCCATCACCCTCGTCGAGTCGAGCCGACGCGACCACCGCTCCACGGCACGCGAGCTGCTCGAGACCTTGACGCCGAAGGCGGGGGGAGCGGTCCGGGTCGGCATCTCGGGGGTGCCCGGCGTCGGCAAGTCCACGTTCATCGAGGCGCTCGGCACGTGGTTGGTCGGCGAGGGGCACAAGGTCGGCGTGCTGGCCGTCGACCCGTCCAGCGTCCGCACCGGCGGCTCGGTGCTCGGCGACAAGACGCGGATGGCCACGCTCGCCACCCATGCCGACGCCTTCATCCGACCGTCGCCCAGCGCCGGCACCCTCGGCGGCGTCGCGCGGGCGACGATGCAGGCCATGACCGTGCTGGAGGCCGGCGGCTTCGACGTCGTGCTGGTCGAGACGGTCGGTGTCGGACAGTCCGAGATCACGGTGGCCGGAATGGTCGACACCTTCGTGTTCCTCACCCTGGCTCGCACCGGCGACCAGCTCCAGGGCATCAAGAAGGGAATCCTCGAGATCGCCGACGTCATCGCGGTCAACAAGGCCGACGGCGACCGGGAGAAGGAGGCCGAGTCCAGCGCCAAGGATCTCGCCGGCGCGCTACGACTCGTCTACGCGGGCACCGAGGACTGGGTTCCCCCGGTGCTCACCTGCTCGGCGCTGGAGCAGCGCGGCATCGACACGGTCTGGAAGCACGTCATCGGTCATCGCGAGTCCCTGGGCCCGCAAGGCCTCCACGACAAACGGGCCCAGCAGCAGCTCGACTTCACCTGGGCCCTCGTCCGCGACGAGCTCGACCAGCGCCTGCGCCACGACGAGGACGTCGCCGCCGTGCGCGCCGAGGTTCGCGCTGCCGTGCTCGCGGGGGAGCTGCCCGCCGCCACCGCGGCCGACATGATTCTCGAGGCGTACGACCGGCCTTCCTCTCGCGCATGATCCGGCATGACTAGGCCCATATAGTTCTATCGGGCTAGAAGATGCGCTATGGTCGGTGGTGGCCAACGCGTGGGCGACCATCTCGGGGGGACGGTCGAGACGCGTCAGGGGGACCGAAAGGCCCGGTTGTCTCGGGGGGGATGACCGGGTCTTTCCCATGTCCGCGGCAGGCGTCCCGCTTATAAGGTGTCGCCATGGATCAGACGGCCTTCTACGGCGTGGTCTCGGCGATCAACTTCACGCTCCTCGGCCTGTGGTGGGTCGCGGTCAAGGACCGAGCCGACCTCGTCGGCGACAGCGCGTCGTCGCGCCGCACCGCCTACCTCGTCTCGCTGCAGTTCGTCATCCCCGCCACGGTGGCACTCTTCGCGCAGGTTGCGCCGCACGAGAGGACGGTGTGGCGCATCGCCTTCGCCGCCGGGGGCATCGCGGGCGCGGCTGCGGTCGCGCTGTTGGCGCAGGAGATCCGCGCCACGACGCCGGCGCGGATCTCCCCGGTGCTGTTCGCCGTCTTCGGCATCCCGCTGTACGTGGTGGTGGTCGCCGTGTCCTTCGCGCCAGACCTCGTCACCGACATCGGTCTCACGCTGAAGCCGATCGAGGTCGAGGGCCTGCTCTTCAGCGCCATCGTGTTCCTCGGCGTGCAGGAGGCATGGGTGGTCGCCATGACACCGCCGAAGGTGCTCGCGGTCGAGATCCCCTAACCGGGGAAGGTCCACGGGTCGCCGCCGGTGCGCAGGTCGCGGTTCAGCGCCGTGATGGCGGCGACCTCGTCGGCATCGAGCTCGACCTCCGTGGCGGCGAAGTTCTCGGCGATGCGGGCCGGCGTGACCGTCTTGGGGATCACGACGTTGCCGAGGGCGAGGTGCCAGGCGATGACGACCTGGGCTGGCGTGGCTCCGCGGGCGGCGGCGATCTCGCCGAGGACCGGGTCGTCCAGCACCGCCCCTTGGGCGATCGGGCTCCAGGCTTCGGTACGGATGCCGTGTTCGGCGTGGAAGGAGCGGAGCTCGTCCTGGGTGAAGTACGGGTGCAGCTCGATCTGGTTGATCGCCGGAGTGGTGAGCCCGAGATCGAGCAGGCGCTGGATGTCCGCGACGCGGAAGTTCGAGACGCCGATCGCCCGAACGCGGCCGTCGGCTTGCAGCTTCTCCAGCACCTTCCACGCCTCGACGAACAGTCCTTGCTGGGGCGCCGGCCAGTGGATGAGGTAGAGGTCGAGAACATCGAGCCCGAGGCGCTCCATGCTGGCGTCGAAGGCCTTCAGGGCCCGTTGGGTGGCGTGGCTGTTGTTCCACAGCTTGGTCGTGACGAAGAGCTCGTCGCGCGGTATGCCGGCGGCCGCAACCGCCGCGCCGACGCCTTCCTCGTTCCCGTAGATGCGCGCGGTGTCGATGTGGCGGTAGCCGGTCTCGAGCGCGTGGGCGACGACGCTCTCGGTGTCTTCCGGCTGAATCTGGAAGACGCCGAACCCGAGCTGCGGGATCGTGACGCCGGGACCGAGCTCGATGCCCGGAACGGTCACGAGTTCGCCCAGTCGGGGTCCCAGCCCTCGACCTCGTCGGCGTTCCGCTCGGCCGGGCCGACGTAGATGGACGACGGACGGATGAGACGACCGGTCTTGAACTGCTCGAGGATGTGCGCGCTCCAGCCGGCCGTGCGGGCCGAGGTGAACATCGCGGTGAACATGTTGGCGGGGATCTCGGCGAAGTCGAGGACGATCGCGGCCCAGAACTCGACGTTGGTCTCGAGCACGCGGTCCGGTCGACGCTCTCGCAGCTCCTTGAGCGCAGCCTGCTCGAGGGCCTCGGCCACCTCGGCACGCGGCGCCTTCAGCTCGCGGGCCGTGCGGCGCAGCGTGCGGGCGCGCGGGTCCTCGGCGCGGTAGACGCGGTGCCCGAAGCCCATCAGGCGCTCGCCGGAGTCGAGGAGCTTCTTGACGTACGCCTCGGCGTCGCCGGTCTTCTCGACCTCCTCGATCATCGAGAGCACCCGTGAGGGAGCGCCGCCGTGCAGGGGACCGGACATCGCCCCGACCGCGCCCGACAGCGCGGCCGCGACGTCGGCACCGGTGGAGGCGATGACGCGGGCCGTGAAGGTGGAGGCGTTCATGCCGTGCTCGGCGGCCGACACCAGGTAGGCGTCGATGGCCTTGGCATGGTCGGGGTTCACCTCGCCCCGCCAGCGCATCAGCATCCGGTCGATGATCCGGTCGCACTGGTCGATGTCGGCCTGCGGGACCATCGGCTTGCCGACGCCGCGTGCGGCCTGGGCGACGTAGGACAGGATCATCACGGCCGTGCGCGACAGGTCGTCGCGGACCTCGTTCGGGTCGGAGATGTCGTACAGCTGGCGCAGGCCCCACGCCGGTGCGGTGAGGGCGATGGCGCTCTGCACGTCGGCGCGGATGTCGCCGGAGTGGACCGGGATGGGGAACGGCTCGGCCGGAGGCAGGCCGGGCTCGTAGTGCCCGTCGACGAGGAGGCCCCAGATCTTCTCGAACGGCACCCGGCCGACCAGGTCGTCGATGTCGACGCCGCGATAGCGGAGTGCAGATCCTTCCTTGTCCGGCTCGGCGATCTCGCTCTCGAACGCGACGACTCCCTCGAGCCCGTGGTGCACCTCTACGCCATCAGTCATGCGCGTCATTGTGCCTTGCGATCGATACCGTGGACACATGGAGTCCCCCGACCTCGCCGCCCTGCGGGCCGAGTACGCACGAGAGGGACTCACCGAGGCCGAGGCGGGTGCCGAGCCGGTCGCCCTGTTCAGACGCTGGGTGGCCGACGCCGTCACCGCGGGCGTCCACGAGTCCAACGCGATGGCCCTCGCGACCGCCGACGCGGCGGGCCGCCCGTCGGTGCGGATCGTCCTCCTCAAGGGCTTCGACGACGGCGGCGCGGTCTTCTACACCAACCACGACTCGCGCAAGGGGCTCGAGCTGGCGGCGAACCCGTGGGCCGCGGCCGTCCTGCTGTGGCACCCGTTGCAGCGGCAGGTGCGGATCGAGGGTGCGGTGTCCCGCATCGACGACGCGGACTCCGACGCCTACTTCGCCTCCCGACCCCGCGGCGCCCAGATCGGTGCGGTCGCGTCGCGGCAGTCGCGCCCGGTCGAGGATCGGGCGACGTTCGAGAGCCAGGTCCGCGACGTCGAACGGACGTTCGCCGGCCGCGACGTCGATCGTCCCGAGAACTGGGGCGGCTTTCGGATCGCGCTCGAGATGGTCGAGTTCTGGCAGGGGCGGGCCGACCGGATGCACGACCGGCTTCGCTTCACCCGTGTCGATGACGGGTGGTCGCGCGAGCGGCTCCAGCCCTGACCGGACTAGCGCCAGACGGAGACGATGATCGCGATGACGGGCAGCTTGATCAGCCAGTCGCCGCCGTGGATGGCGGCCAGCTTCAGGGGGGTGCGCTCGTGCACCATCGCGCCGGTCCACAGCACGAGCGGGAAGCCGACCCAGAGGGCCAGGCCGAGCCACAGTCCCTCGTGCCAGCGGTCCGTCCCGATCGCCGACGCGAGCCCGGCCACGACGACGACGAGGACGATGCAGCGCAACAGCTCGGCCCCGAGCTGCCAAGACCTCGCGGGCTGATCGGCCGCCGTGGCCTCGCTGACCGATGCCAGCTGGTCGGCGAGGATCGCGTAGTAGAAGCCGCCCAGCACGAACGTGACGGCGGAGGCGATGAAGATCGGGACCAGGTTCAGGTCTGGCATGGGGCACTCCTGTCGACTGGTCGCGATCGTACTGGCGGTGTCATGCGAAGTTCGCGATCTCGATCTCGATCCAGGTCTGCTCGGCTCGGCCGAGCATCTCGCCATCGCGCGAGTACAGCGCCGTGGAGGCGAAGTACTTGCGACCCTCGTGGCTGTCGAGGCGTCCGGTGGCCAGCAGCGGCTCCCCGGGCCGGGGACGCCGGAGCACCTCCGCGGTCATGCGGCCGAGCACCATCGCGACGTTGTCGAATCCGACCGACCAGCCGCCCGGACAGTCCAGCGCGGCCCAGGTGACCGGGATGCTCAACGCGCCGTCCGGCTGGGCGAACGCCTCGTGCGGTGTCCACGGCGTTGCCGTGCGGCCGTCGCCGCAGGGACCGGGGAAGAGCCGCAGGCCCTCACCTTCACCACGCTGCGTGCCGCAGGTGAAGCAGTGGTCGAACAGGTGCTCGTGATACCCGGGGTAGTCGGCCAGCCCGGTGGCCGCCTCGGCCTCGGTCGGGCACGGCACCGGCTCACCGGCAAACGATCCCGCGACCGCCGAGCCGACGATCGCTCCGCCGGCCGTCACGAGCCGCAGCTCCTCGCCGTCACGCTCCCAGGTGAGTGGGGTGTCGAGGGGCGGAGGTTGTCGCAGTGTCGAGGAGGTGACCGTCGTGCCGAGCTCCTCGGCGAGCAGTCCGCAGGCGTAGCCGCCGTTGGCTGAGCGCAGCGGGCCGTTGAACTGGGCTGGAATCGTCACCATGCGCCCAACCTACGACGCGCTGCGACCGCGCAGGGCGTCGTAGCGACGAAGAGCCTCGGCTCGCTCCTCGGCGTGGTCGACCAGCCGGGCCGGGTAGCCGGCCGGCGGTGGGGACGCCAACCAGGGCTCGTGGACGTGCTTCGCCGGCACGTCGGCCAGCTCCGGGACCCAGCGGCGGACGTAGGCGCCGTCGGGGTCGAACTTCTTGCCCTGGGTGGTCGGGTTGAAGACACGAAAGTACGGCGCCGCGTCCGTGCCGCACCCGGCCACCCACTGCCAGCCGTGCTGGTTCGAGGCGAGGTCGAAGTCGAGGAGGTGGTCGGCGAAGTGCCGCGCCCCGTGCTGCCACTCCAGGTGCAGGTCCTTGACGAGGAAGCTGGCGACGATCATGCGGACCCGGTTGTGCATCCACCCCTCGCCGAGCAGCTGCCGCATGCCGGCGTCGACGATCGGGAAGCCGGTGCGGCCGGCTTTCCACGCGTCGAGGTCGTCGCCGGGTTGGTCGTACGGCATGGCTTCGAACGCCCGGTCGTAGTAGCCCCAGGCGGAGTCCGGTCGCCGGCTCAGGACGTCGGCGTAGAACTCGCGGAACGCCAGTTCGCGACGGTACGCCTCGGCACCGGCGGACCGCCCCAGGTCGGCGAGCAGCGTGCGCGGATGGACCTCGCCCCAACGCAGGTGCACCGACATGCGAGACGTGCGGTCGGGCCCGGGGAGGTCTCGGAGGTCGGCGTAGTCCGCCAGGTCCTCGTCGACGAATCGGCGCCACCGCGCCCGGGCCGCGGCCTCGCCGGCCGCGGGCAGGCGGACCCCGGCGGGCGGTGTCGGCGCCGGCAGGTCTCCGCCGCCGGACATCCACGGGACGTCGCGCACGCCGGCAGCGGCGTCTGGCCAACCATGCTCGGACCAGGCCCGGTGGTACGGAGTGAACACGGCGTACCCGGACCCGTCGTTCTTGCGCACCCGTCCGGGGGAGACCGCGTAGGCCGAGCCGGTGCGCACCAGGTCGATGTCGTGGGCGGCGAGCGCGGACCCGACGGCGTCGTCCCGTGCCGAGCCCTCGGGCGTGTGGTCGGCGGTGATGTGGACGGTGGTCGCTCCGACGTCGTCCGCGGCACGCACGACCTCCTCGACCGCCCCGCCGCGGGCGATCTGCATGCCGCCGACCCGTTCGGACAGGTCCGCCAGGGACGAGGAGAGGTACGCGAGCCGGGGGCCGCCGACGTCGTCGTCGAGCTCGGGGTCCAGCACGTACAAGGGGACGACGCCATCCGGTCCGGCTTCGATCGCGGCCCGCAAGGCCGGGTTGTCGGCCAGGCGCAGGTCCCGACGGAACCACATGACGGACCTGGGCATCGGCCCATTGTGCAAGGTAAGCCCACCCTGAGCACCTCGTGGAACAATGGCGGGGTGAGCGAGCTGATCGACACCACCGAGATGTACCTCCGCACGGTGTACGAGCTGGAGGAGGAGGGCATCGTTCCCCTCCGAGCGCGCATCGCCGAGCGCCTGCACCAGAGCGGGCCCACGGTCAGCCAGACCGTCGCTCGCATGGAGCGCGACGGCCTGCTCTCCGTCGAGGGCGATCGCCACCTGGAGCTGTCGCCCAAGGGGCGCCAGCTCGCCACCCGGGTCATGCGCAAGCATCGCCTCGCCGAGCGGCTCCTCACCGACATCATCGGCCTGGAGATCGAGTTCGTCCACGAGGAGGCCTGCCGGTGGGAGCACGTCATGTCCGAGCAGGTCGAGCGCCGGCTGGTGGAGCTCCTCGAACACCCCACCGAATCTCCCTACGGCAATCCCATCCCCGGTCTCTCCGAGCTGGGCGAGAAGGGTGACGAAGCCGACTTCCTGGACGGTGTGGAGTCACTCACCACGGCGGTCGACGGGTCCACCGAGCCGGTTCGGCGCATCGTCCGACGCATCGCCGAGGAGCTGCAGAAGGACACCCAGGTGATGTCGGTGCTGCGTCGCGTCGGCGTGCTTCCCGGCAACGACGTGCTGGTGTCGCGCGGTCACGACGGCGTGATCGTGGCGCGCCAAGCCGAGACCGCCGAGATCGACGCCGAGGCCGCGGCCCACATCTTCGTGAGTGGCTAGGCCCGCTTGGGCGGCATCGGGATGAAACCACTGGTGCGCCGGACGTACTCGTCGTAGCCGGGCTTGCTGCTGCGCATGCCCTTCTCGTTGTTGGCCGCGCCGGTGACCTTGGTGAGGAACAGGGTCATCGCGATGGGCCCGATGATGGTCGCGAGACCGGCCCAGGAGGAGGCTGCCACCAGCCAGATGCCCCACCACACGCACGCGTCGCCGAAGTAGTTGGGGTGGCGCGTGTAGCGCCACAGCCCCTGGTCCATCAGCTTGCCCCGGTTGTCGGGGTTCTTCTTGAACCGGGCGAGCTGGAAGTCACCGACGGTCTCGAAGAACATGCCGACCGACCAGACCGCGAAGCCGAGCCAGCCGAGCAGGAGGTAGGTGCCTTCGTTGTTCATGCCGACCATCACCGGCGTGGCGACGAGCCACATCGAGATGCCCTGGGGGATGAACACCCGCCGGGCCGCGACCTGCTCGAAGGAGCGGCCGTCGGCGTCGGCGAGCTCTTGGTAGCGCGGGTCCTCGCCGGCCTTGGAGTTGCGCAGGTGCAGGTGAACGGCCAGGCGCACGCCCCACACCAGCACGAGCAGGAACAAGATGAGCTGGGTGCCGGGCATGCCGTCGCCGCGACCGGTGACGAACAGCGACACGAACGCGACGGCCACGAAGCCGAGGCCCCACACGGTGTCGACGATGGTCAGCTTGCGCTTGCGGGTGGCGTACCACAGGGAGGTGCCCATCAGCACCACGACCGTGAGGAGTCCGAAGAGCAGCGTGATGAGGCTCTGGGTGGCGTCGTTGGCGATCATCGGCCGCTCACGCCAGCCACTCGATCGGCGAAGACGGCATGTCGCTCACGCCGGTGCTCGACGGCTTGACGGCCAGGATCTGATCGACTCCCATGCGGTTCTCCTCGAAGGCCAGTGAACCACCGGCCAGGTACAGCCGCCACACGCGGGCCATCTCCTCGCCGACGAGGGCGACGGCCTGCGCCCAGTTGGCTTCCAGGTTGCGCGACCACGCCCCGACGGTCTGCGGGTAGTGCTCGCGCATGGCCTGCACGTCGCGGATCTCCAGGCCCGCGTCGCTGATGAGCCCGATCGTCTTCGCGAGCGGCTTCATGTGCATGTCCGGCGCGATGTAGGTCTCGATGAACGGCCCGCCCCCGGGACTGTCGCCCGGCTCGTCGTTGCTGCGGGACATCTGCTGGATGAGCACCCTGCCTCCGGGCCGCAGGTACCGGTGGATCGACTCGGTGAACACGACGTACTCGGCGTCGCCGACGTGCTCGCCCATCTCGACCGACGCGATCGCGTCGATGGTGCCGTCGGTGATGCCGGCACCCTCGAGGTCGCGGAAGTGGCGCAGGCTCACGTCGACGCGACCGTGCAGGCCGCGCTCGGCCGCGCGCTTCATGACGAAGTCGCGCTGCTCGCTGGACAAGGTGACGCCGACCACGTGCACGCCGTAGTGCTCGGCGGCGTGCAACGTGAGCGAGCCCCAGCCCGAGCCGATGTCGATCATCCGCATGCCCGGCTTGAGGGCGAGCTTGCGACAGATCAGGTCGAGCTTGGCGCGCTGGGCCTCCGGCAGCGTCATCTCCGGCGTGACGTGGAAGCCGCTGGAGTACGCCATGGTCTCATCGAGGATGAGCTCGTAGAAGTCGTTGGAGAGGTCGTAGTGGTGCGAGATCGCCGCCCGGTCGCGCTCGCGGGAGTGCAGATCGCCGGTGAGCTGGGACTCCGCTGCCGGGATCGTCGGGCGACGCCCGATGGCGCCCGTGCGCAGGGCCAGTCCGGTGGCCCGCGCGAGGGTCCGGGGGCGGACACGGGGCCGTGCTGCCTCGGGATCGGCGGCGCGGGCCGCGCGCACGGCGGACCACATCGCGCTCAGGCCGACGGCGAGGTCACCCTCGACGTCGAGGTAACCCTGCACGTAGGCGCGGGCGACGCCGAGCTCACCCGGTGACCACATGAGGTGCCGCAGCGCCCGCTTGTCGCTGATGACGACGACGGGCGCGCCCTCGAGACCGGCCTCGCTGCCGTCCCAGGCGCGGAGCCGGATCGGGAGCTCGAGGCCGAGGGTGTCCTCGGTCAAGGACAGGAGGCGGGCGGCAAGGGTCACCGGACCATTGAACTGTGGTCGGTGGCCGTTCGCCATCCGAAACCGGCCAGCGCGCTGGAAGTGGCTGGCATGCTGGAGCCATGATCTGGGCCCAGCGTCTGCGCCGGTGGTTCCGGCGGACCGGCAGCGAGATCCTCGGCTGGACGCTGGTGGCCGTCGGGATCCCGATGATGCCCCTCCCAGGGCCGGGAACTCTCGTCCTCGTGGCCGGCCTCGCGTTGCTCGCGCCGCACTACACCTGGGCGCAACGCGTTCTCGGGCCGTTGAAGGTCAAGGCGATCGAGGCGGCCCGCTACGGCGTCGCCACCTGGCCGCGGATCGTCGCCTCGGCCCTCGGCGGACTGTGGCTGTTCGGCCTCGGCATCGTGTGGTGGATGTCCCCGACCATCCCCGAGTTCGACGTGCTCAACGTGGGCTTCGGGCCGAACCTCCCGGGCGCCGGCTGGGGCACCGGCCTCGGCCTGATGGCATCGGCCGTGGCCGCATGGTCCCTGCTGGTCTACAGCATCCGGCGGTGGCGTTCTTCGGAGAACGGCCGCCGAACGTCACCATCGGGGGCATAATTCGTTGGAGTCGGTACCCACCCTCCGGGAGACTCCGTGACGTCCACCAGCCGAGCCCTACGCATTCTTGCTGTTCCCGTGCTGGCCGCGGCTTTGGCGTCGCTCCCGGTTCCCTCGTCGGCGTCCGATCGCGAAGGCGACGCGGCGGCCATCGTCGCGAAGGCCCCGAAGGGGCTCCCGCTGGAGGTCGTCGTCACCTCCGTGGGCGCCGACGGAGCACCCGTCATCTCCACGACCGCGGCCGCGTCGAAGGCCGCAGCGATCGGTCTGGTCGCCAAGGCGCTGGACCGGGGCAGCACGATCGGTGCGGAGATGAACCACCGCGTGTCGATCGCCGCCTACAACGACACCCTCCGGTCGAAGCAGTGGGCCCTGAACACGCTGAAGGCCGAGACGGTGCACAAGTCGACCACCGGTAGCGGCGTCAAGGTCGCGGTCATCGACACCGGCGTGAGGTCATCGCACACCGACCTCTCCGGCCGGGTGCTGTCGGGACGCGACTTCGTCAACCCGGGCACGAGCGCCGACGACGAGAACGGTCATGGCACCCACGTGGCCGGCATCATCGCCGCGAACCGCAACAACCGCAAGGGCATCGCCGGCATGGCACCGAGCACGAAGATCCTGCCGGTCCGCGTCCTCGATCGCAACGGCTCCGGCACCAGCTCCGACGTCGCCAACGGCATCATCTACGCGGCCGACAACGGCGCCAAGGTCATCAACCTGTCCCTGGAGAGCGGCATGCAGAGCGTCGCCATGAGCTCGGCGGTCCAGTACGCGATCGGCAAGAACGTCCTGGTCGTCGCTGCCGCCGGCAACAGCGGCTGCGGACTGCTCGGTGGCGGCGTCAGGTACCCGGCCGGGTACTCCGGTGTCGTCGGCGTCGGAGCCGTCACCAAGTCCATCCAGAAGGCGTCCTACTCCAGCTGTGGCTCCCACGTCGACGTCGTGGCGCCGGGCTCGGAGATCATCTCGACGGTGACCCGGGGCTCGGTCGGACTCGGCTGCTCCAGCAGCGCCGACTACTGCACCCTCTCGGGCACGTCCTTCGCCGCCCCGTACACCGCCGCGGCGGGTGCCCTGGCCATCGCCAAGCGTGGCTGGAGCCAGGCCACGGTGGCCAGTCGTCTGCAGTCCACCGCGACCGACCTGTCGCCCTCGGGCCGGGACAGCCAGACCGGGTCGGGGCTCATCAACCCGTCGAAGCTGATCAATCCCTGATCAGGCTCGTTTGAGCAGCCGCAGGACCTGGCGCTCCAACGTCCGGCTCACCGGCGCACCCGGCGCGATGCTGCGATGCCCGGCGGCCACCGTGATCCCGTCGTCGAAGAGGTCCACGACGCGCGGGTCCACGTACGACCCGCGCGCCACGGTGGGGGTGTTGCCCAGGTGGTCGCCGACCTCTCGCATCGCCGCTGCGATCGACCGCTTGCGTGCGGTCTTGCTCGACGCATCCGACAGGGAGAGCGCGTGCGCGGCGATGACGGTCCCGCGCCAGGTGCGGAAGTCCTTGGCGGTGAAGTCCTCGCCCAGGACGTCCTTGACGTAGCCGTTGACGTCGTCGGCATCGAGATCCCGCCACCGCCGGCCCTCCTTGTACGCGAGCAGTCGGTCGCCACCCCCGCGTCGTCGCAGCAGGGTGTCGAGCACGGCGCCGACGCGGTCGTCGCGCACCGTGACGTCGACTTCCTGGCCGGACTTCGCGACGAAGGAGAACGAGATGCCCCGACCGTTGCGCGTGACGTGGTCCTTCTCGATGGTCGTGAGGCCGTAGCTCCCGTGCTCGTCGGTGTAGCGATCGGACCCGATCCGGAACATGCCGAGGTCGAGCAGGGAGAACGCGGCCGCCGACACGGTCGTTCGATCAGGATCGCCGCCGAGGTCGCGTCGCGCAGCGAGCCGGTGCCGGATGAGCGACCGGGCGAAACGCTCCATGTGCTCGAACTTCTCCGCGTCGCGCCGGGTCCGCCAGTCCGGGTGGTACAGGTACTGGCGCCGGCCGGCATCGTCGGTGCCGACGGCCTGCAGGTGACCGTTCTCGATCGGGCAGATCCAGACGTCGGTCCAGGCCGGCGGGATCACGAGCAGCTTGCATCGGTCGATGTCGAGTGGCTCCAGGGCGGCGCCGGACTCGTCCAGGTACCGGAACCCGCGACCGTGTCGGACGCGCGACCAACCGGGCATGCCCGCCGACACCCGCCGGAGCCGCACCATGCGCGAAGCCTAACTGCCGGTCAGTTCCCGTGCCCCCGGCAGGATTCGAACCTGCGACACCCGGTTTAGGAAACCGGTGCTCTATCCCCTGAGCTACGGGGGCCGTAGCGGTATAACTGCTGGTCCTCGTGCAGTCGGTCGGCGACGCTGTTCAGGTCGTCATCGTACAAGTGGCCGAAGCGGTCCCACCTGTTGCTCAGGACAGCTCGCCCTCCGCGCGGGTGATCGCCTCGAACTCCTCCTCCGGTGCGTTCGCGACCAATCGGTGCCGGCTGTAGAACCAGAAGTAGGCCAGTGCGCCGAGGAAGATCAGCGCGGTGATGCCGGCAGCCAGCTCGTCGACGAAGAAGGTCGCGACGACCGCGGTCAGGGCCAGCAGCAGCGCGACCCCCGTCGTGACGACGCCGCCGGGCGTCCGGTACGGCCGGTCGAGCTCCGGCTCCCGCACCCGTAGCAGGATGTGCGAGAGCATCATCAGCACGTAGGACACCGTTGCGCCGAAGACCGCGATGTTGATCAGCAGGGCGCCGTCCTCGGTGATCGCGGCCAGCAGGAAGCCGATGGTGCCGGGCACGATCAGCGCGAGGTAGGGGGTATTCCGGCCGCCGGTGCGCGACAGGAAGCGCGGCAGGTAGCCGGCACGGGAGAGCGCGAAGAGCTGGCGTGAGTAGGCGAAGACGATCGAGAAGAAGCTCGCCACCAGGCCTGCCAGCCCCGCGTAGTTGACGAAGTCCGCGAACAGGTTGTCGCCACCGAAGGCGGCCCGGATCGCCTCGGGAAGCGGGTTGTCGGACTCCGCGATGGCGGAGGAGCCGGCGGCCCCCGGGGCGATGGTCAGCATCAGCGCGGCGAACACCAGCAGCACCAGCATCGCGGTGATGATGCCGCGCGGCATGTCCTTCTTCGGGTCGTTGGCCTCCTCCGCCGCGAGCGGCACGCCCTCGACGGCCAGGAAGAACCAGATCCCGTAGACCAGTGCGGCGAGCACGCCGGCGTACCCGAAGGGGAGGAAGTCGCTCGCGCCGGCCGCGGTGGTGGGCTCGATGTCGAAAAGGTTGTCGACCGAGAACTTCGGGGCCATCCCGACCACGAAGACCACCAGCGCCACGACGGCCACGGCGGTGATGGCGAACATCAAGCGGAGCGCCTCGCCGACGCCGTACAGGTGGATGCCGATGAAGATCACGTAGCAGGCCAGGTAGATAGGCCAGCCGGCGGTGAGCCCGAAGAGACCCAGGGCCTCGATGTAGCCGCCGATGAAGACCGCGATCGCGGCAGGCGCGATGGCGTACTCGATGAGGATCGCGATGCCGGTGGCGAACCCGCCCAGCGGTCCCAGTGCGCGGCGTGCGAAGCCGTATCCGGCGCCCGCCACCGGGATGGTGGACGCCAGCTCCGCGAGGCCGAAGACCATGCAGGTGTACATCGTCGCCATCAGCAGGGTGGCGATCAGCAGGCCGCCCCAGCCGCCCTCGGCCAGGCCGAAGTTCCATCCGGCGAAGTCGCCCGAGATCACGTACGCGACGCCGAGCCCGGCGAGCAGCACCCAGCCGGCGGCCCCCTTGCGGAGCCGGCGACGCTCCAGGTACTCCGCCCCGACCTCCTCGTAATCGACCCCGTGCACGCGCCTGCGCTCCGTGCTCATCTGTGGCTCCTGACCGATTGGATTCTGAGAGTGGCGCAGCCGCCGCGAACCTGTCAAGAGGTGAGTTCGTCCATCCAACGCGCCTGGTCTGAGCTTCGGGTGGATGCGGACCGTCACGACGTAACGTCGTCCAGGTGACCTGGCGATCGCTCCTCGTGCTCGGCGCCGGCGCCGCCGTGGCGGCAGGGCTCGCGGCGTGCGGCTCCGAAGCGCCACCGGCTCTCAGCTGCTCACCGCAGAACCTTCCCCCACCCGGGACGACCGAGCACCGGATCACGTCCGACGGCACCGAACGCAGCTATCTCCTGCACATCCCGCCCGACTACGACGGCAGCACGCGATTCCCGGTGATCTTCGCGTTCCACGGTGTCGGCGACCAAGCCGGCTCCTTCGTGAGCGCCACCGGGATGGACCGGCTCGCCGACCGCCAGGGCGCGATCGTGGTGGCGCCGGAGGGTTCCGGAGGCCTCCCCGCGTGGAGCTTCCGGGCCGAGGGCGACCAACCGGCAGCCGACGTCTCCTACGTCCACGAGCTGGTGGACCGCGTGAAGGACACGACCTGCGTCGACGAGCGGCGCGTCTACGCGGCCGGGTTCTCGAACGGCTCGACCCTCGTCCTGTCACTGGCCTGCGAGCCGAACCGCGACTTCGCCGCATTCGGAGCCGTCTCGGGGCCGTATTACACGTCGCGATGCGACGACGCCCCAGCACGGTCGATCTTCTACGTCCACGGCGCGGCCGACCTCATCATCCCGTTCGACGGGGCGAAGACGATCCTCGGTGACCTGCCGGCAGTCGCCGACGCGCTGACGGACTGGGCGGAGCACGATGAGTGTCGGCGCCCCGCCAGCACGACCACGGTCATGCCGTCCGTGACGCAGTACCGCTGGACCGGATGCGCGCGCGGCGGCGACGTGCAGGCCTACGTCGTGGCCGGCGGCGCCCACACCTGGCCCGGATGGGTCACCGACCGCATGTGGTCGTTCTTCGCCGACCACGCGTTACCCTGATCACACTCCGGGGGCAGTACCTCGCCGCCCGGACCACCATCACAACGGAGTGATACGTGAAGGTTCTCCTGACCGGAGCCAGCGGCGTCATGGGTCGATCGGCCATTCCCGCGCTCCACGACGCCGGCCACACCCTCCTCGGCGTCGCCCGCTCCACCCAGGCTGCCGACGTGATCACCCGACACGGTGTCGATCCCGTCCGCGCCGACCTCTACGACCGATCCGCGCTCGCCCGGGCCATGCGGGGTTGCGATGCCGTCGTCAACCTCGCCACGCGGGTTCCGGTCGGCTTCACCATGCTCGTCCCCGGTGCCTGGCGTGCCAACGATCGCCTTCGCAGCCATGGCACCGCGGTGCTGGCGAACGCCGCTCGGGACGCCGGGGTCGGCCGGATCGTGCAGCAGAGCGTGAGCTTCGTCTATGCCGATCATGGCGACGACTGGATCGACGAGCACAGCGCCATCGAGCTGACCCGAGCCTCCGAGCACGTGGTCGTGGCCGAGTCCGAGATCGATGACTTCACCCGCTGCGGTGGCGACGGGGTCTCCCTGCGGTTCGGACAGATCGCCGGCCCCGACGCCAACTCCGCGTGGCTGCTGCGGCGCGCGGCGGCCGGTCGCGCCATCGGCATCGGTCATCCGGACTCCTGGGCCCACGTGGTCCATGTCGAGGACGTCGGCACGGCCGTGGCCGCTGCGCTGACGGTTCCGGCGGGTGCCTACAACGTCGGCTCCGAGCCGGTGAAGCGCCGGGACATGGTCGACGCCTTCGCCCAGGTGGGCGGCCGCAAGGAGGGCCGGTTCTTCAACCGCGCCGTGATGAAACTCGGCGACCAGCGGCTGGAGATGGTGTCGCGCTCGCAGCGGGTCAGCTCGCAGCGGTTCTGCGATCGCACCGGCTGGCATCCGCACTACCCCAAGCTCACCCCGGACTGGTTCGACGGTGGCTGAGGCGTCGAGCAAAGGGGCTCGGCGTCGCCGGGCCGAACGACTCATCGGCGACCTGGTGCCCGAGACCACCACCGACGAGACCGACGAGGGGTGGAACGAGCAGGAGGGCGGCACCCGCGACGAGGAGTTGCGACGCGACGTGCCACCCCACCACGGCTAGTTCATCGGTCGGCGCTGCAACGAGTCGCGAATCTCGCGTAGCAGCGCGATCTCCTCGGCCACGTCCTCGGGCTCGTCCGCACCCTTCGGGCGCAGGCTCTGCATCTTCTGCACCGGCACCACGATCGCGAAGTAGATGACCGCCATCGTGACGACGAAGACGATCAGCGCATTGATCAACCCGCCGATGTTGACGAACGTGGCCGGGCTGTCGGTGAGGGAGAACCCGAAACCCTGCGCCTTGTCGCCACCGGCGACGGCGACGATCGGGTTGACGAAGTAGGTGCCGAACGCGCCGACCAACGTCGTGAACGCGACGCCGATGGCGATGCCGACGGCGAGGTCGACCACGTTCCCGCGCATGATGAATTCCTTGAAGCCCTTGATCACGGTGCCCCCTCGGGGAGATGGACGGTTCTCGCGAACGTATCGAAGCCCGGACGCCATTGGCTACGGCCGCGACGGCAGGACGCTCAGCCGGGCGTCGAGGGCCCGCTCGGCGAGGCGCAGCGCCGCAGCCTCGGTCGTGGCGATGCCGACGGGCACACCACCGGAGTCGTCGTCCGGGCTCGGCAGGGTGACGAGCGCGGCGCCACGAGCCACCACCGCCGCGCCACCGCCGTCGGGCCCGACGGCCACGACGTCGACCCGGTCTCCGACCCGCACGTTGGTCAGTGCGTCGGCGTCCGCGAGCCGGACGGTCGCCAGGACGGTGCCGTCGGGAAACCCGCTCAGGTGGTCGGCGCCGATCACCCGTCGGTCCGTGACCACCTCACCTCGGCGCATCGGTCCGGCCACCGCGCGGCCGACCACGTCGGTCAGGCGCCGGGTGCTGTGTGACGGCACGGTCGGCGCCGGAAGTCGGACCCGCCGGACGTCGTCGGCGGACAGCACGGTCCCGCTGTCGATGTCGCGAGCGGCCACGACGACCATGCGACCGGGGGGCTCGGCGCGGAGGGCACCCAGGGCCAGGAGTACGGCGAGGCCGGCGAACAGGGCGGCGAGCGGTCGGTGATGGCGCAGCAGCAGGCGCGAGATCTTCTCCACGCCGGGAGGCTAGGTCGCGGCCCACCGGTGACGCTGGTGCACGTCCACAACCCTCAGGACGGGCCCGTCGTGGCCGGCGCGGTGCTGCTGGAGGAGGAGTCGCTCTTCGGCGTCTCCTTCTTGTCCTTCTTGGGCTCCTTGGGCGACGAGCCGTTCGCGGGCGTGGAGCGGCTGTCGTTGCGGTAGAAACCGGAGCCCTTGAAGACCACTCCGACGGCGTTGAAGACCTTGCGCAGACCGCCGCCGCACTCGGGGCATTCGGTCAGGGCGTCGTCGGAGAACGACTGGATGACCTCGAGTGGCTGGGCGCACTCGAGGCACTGGTACTGGTACGTGGGCACGGCTCTTCTCCGCTCGTTCCGTCAGGCGTCACAAGGGTACAGTTGCGGGCATCGTGACCGATCCCTTTCCTGCCGGACCAGTCCCATGACCGAGTGGTTGCTGCTCGCACTCTCCCTGTTCCTGATGTTCGCCTGCGGCGTCTTCGTCGCCGCCGAGTTCTCCTTCGTCACCGTCGACCGCGCCAGAATCGAACGCGACGCCGCGGCCGGCGATCGTGGTGCGATCGGCACGCTCAAGGCCCTGCGGTCGTTGTCGACACAGCTCAGCAGCGCCCAGCTCGGCATCACCATCACGAACCTGGTCATCGGGTTCCTCGCCGAGCCGGCACTCGGCACCTTGCTGCGCGGCCCGCTGGGCAGCCTCGGCCTGGGCACAGGAGCCTCGCGAGCCACCGGCTACGTCCTGGCGATCCTCATCAGCACGATCGCGACGATGCTGATCGGCGAGCTCATCCCCAAGAATGTCGCGCTGGCGCTCCCCAAGGCGACCGCCGCCGCCACGCAGCTCCCGCAGCGCGCGTTCACCAAGGCGATGGCGTGGCCGATCCGGGCGCTCAACGGCATCGCCAACGCCATCTTGCGGTGGATGGGGGTCGAGCCGCAGGAGGAGCTGCGCTCGGCGCGGTCACCGCTGGAGCTCCGGTCGATGGTGCTCCGGTCGGCCGAGAAGGGCGAGCTCGATGACGACACGGCCGAGCTCGTGGCGCGCAGCATCGCCTTCGGTGACCGCACGGCCTCCGACGTCCGCACCCCGCGGGTCCACGTCCGATTCGTCGAGGGCCGCGACACGGCCGACGACGTCATCGAGGCGACCCGCCAGACCGGCCACTCCCGGTTTCCCGTCGTCGGTCGCACGCCCGACGACGTGCTCGGGATCGTGCACGTCAAGAGCGCCGTGGGTGTCGATCCGGACCGGCGACGGTCGGTCCGGGTGACCGAGATCGCCGATCCGGCCACGACCGTCCCGGACAGCCTCGAGCTCGATCCCCTCCTCACGCTGCTGAGGGACCAGGGCATGCAGATGGCCGTCGTCGTCGATGAGTACGGCGGAACCGACGGCATCGTCACCTTGGAGGACCTCGTCGAGGAGATCGTCGGAGACATCGCCGACGAGCACGACCGCCTGTCCTCCCGCACCCGGCACCGCCGCGACGGCACCTGGTCGTTGTCCGGGCTGCTGCGGCCCGACGAGGTCGAGGAGCAGACCGACGTCGTCCTTCCCGAAAGTGAGGACTACGAGACGATCGCCGGACTGATCGTCGCCCAGCTCGGGCGCCTGGCGAAACGCGGTGACTCCGTCGTCCTGCGCGTGGCGCGCAGCTCCGACAACGGCGACGACGAAGCGCCCCAGCTCATCGTCCACCTCGCCGTCGAGCGCATGGAGGGCCGCCGCATCGATCGGGTCGTCATGACCGTCGAGGAGCAGCCGGTCGCGAGTGAGGAGCCGTGAGCACCTGGTTCGCACTGACCCTGGCGCTGGTGCTGCTCGGGCTGAACGCGCTCTTCGTGGCCGCCGAGTTCGCGCTCATCTCGGCACGACGCACGCAGTTGGAGCCGGCCGCTGCGGCCGGCTCGCGCTCGGCCAAGCTCGCGTTGCGAGCCATCGAGAACGTCACGCTGGCCATGGCCGCGGCCCAGCTCGGCATCACCATCTGTTCACTCGGCCTCGGTGCCGTCGGCGAACCGGTGATCGCCCACTTCCTGGAGCCGCTGTTCGAGGCGATCGGCATGCCGAGCGGCCTCCTGCACACGCTGTCGTTCATCATCGCCCTGATGATCGTCACGTTCGCGCACGTCGTGCTCGGCGAGATGGTGCCCAAGAACCTCGCCCTGGTCGGCCCGGTCCGCGCGTCCCTCATCCTCGGTCCGTTCATGCTCGCCGTCATCGCGGTGTTCCGGCCCTTCGTCGTGGCGCTCAACGGAACGGCCAACCTCGCCGTCCGCTTGATGCGGATCGAGCCGAAGGACGAGGTCGCCTCCGCCTTCACCCACGACGAGGTGGCCGGCTTCGTGGAGGAGTCCAGGCGCGAGGGCCTGCTCGACGAAGCCGAGTACGGCCTCGTCTCCGGTGCCCTGGGATTCCACGAGGGCCAGGTCGATCAGGTCTTGCTGCCGCGTGACGGTCTCGTCACGATCGAGCCGAGCGCCACGCCGGTCGAGGTCGAGCAGGCGTGCGCGATCACCGGGTTCTCCCGGTTCCCGGTCACCGACGCGTCGGGCGACATCACCGGCTATCTGCACATCAAGGACGTCCTGGAGACCGACGATGCCGCCCGCTCCGTGGCCATCCCGGACAAGTGGGTGCGCCCACTGGCGACCGTCTTCACCGGCTCCGGTCTCGACGACGCGCTGCGCATCATGCAGGCGCGCGGGTCCCACATGGCGCGCGTGGCCGATGAGCACGGCACGGTGCTGGGCGTGATCATGCTCGAGGACGTCCTGGAGGAACTGGTCGGCGAGATCCGCGAAACCAAGCGGACGTAGGCCGGCCGGACCCCGGCGTGCAGAATGGCCGGGTGCGTCGCATCGTGGTGGTCTTGGCCGTGGCCACTGCCGCGCTGCTCGTGGGCCTGTCGGTCGTCGCCTTCGTGACCGTCCGCCGGTCGTTCCCGGACCAGTCCGGCGAGGTCCGGCTCGACGGATTGCGCGGCACGGTCGACGTCAAGCGCGACGGCCACGGCATCCCGCAGATCTACGCCGACGACCCGGCCGACCTCTTCTTCGCGCAGGGTTACGTGCAGGCGCAGGACCGCTTCTACGAGATGGACTTCCGCCGGCACGTCACCGCGGGCCGGTTGTCCGAGCTGGTGGGGGAGGGCGGCCTCGAGACCGACCGGTTCGTCCGCACGCTCGGGTGGCGCCGGGTCGCCCAACAGGAGTACGCGTCGCTGGACGTCGAGACGCGCTCGCTGCTGCAGGCGTACGCGCGCGGCGTCAACGCCTACATCGGCGGCAAGTCCGGCGCCGACCTCTCCCTGGAGTACGCGGTGCTGTCGCTGACCGGCCCGGACTACCGGCCCGAACCCTGGACGCCGGTCGACTCCGTCGCGTGGGTCAAGGCGATGGCCTGGGACCTGCGCAGCAACATGGTCGACGAGATCGATCGAGCGATGCTCTCCCGCCGGATGTCGCCGGCTCGGGTCGAGGAGCTCTACCCCGACCCGCCCCGGAACCACGAGCCGATCCTCACCGATCCACGGCTGGACGCGAGCGGCGCCGCGTCCAGCACACCGGCGCCGATCGACAAGGCCGCGGTCGCGTCCCTGGCCCGGGTCCGTGACGCCGCCGAGGCCCTGCCGACGCTCCTCGGCTCCGATGACGGCGCGGGCTCCAACTCCTGGGTCGTCTCCGGCCGGCGGTCCACCACGGGCAAGCCGATTCTCGCCAACGACCCGCACCTCGCCCCGTCCATGCCGGGCATCTGGTACCAGGTCGGCCTGCACTGTCGCGAGCTCACGAGGGCATGCCCTTACGACGTGGCCGGATTCTCCTTCGCCGGGATGCCGGGCGTGGTCGTCGGCCACAACCGGCGCATCGCCTGGGGTGTCAGCACGATGTATGCCGACGTCACCGACCTGTACCTCGAGCGGGTCACCGGGGACGAGTACGAGTACAAGGGCGCGAAGCTGCCGCTGGAGACCCGCCGCGAGACGATCAAGGTCGCCGACGCTCCCGACCGCACGATCACCGTTCGCTCGACGCGGCACGGGCCGATCCTGTCCGACGTCAGCGCGGACGTGGCCGGTGTCGCCAACGCGGTCGCCCTCCGGTGGACGGCCCTCACGCCGCGGCCGACCATCGCCGCGGTCTTCGCGCTCGACAAGGCGCAGAACTGGCGCGAGTTCCGCGCGGCGGCGCGCGCCTTCACCGTGCCGTCGCAGAACCTGATCTATGCCGACGTCGACGGCAACATCGGGTACCAGGCCCCGGGTGCCATCCCGATTCGCAGCCGCGGCGACGGACGCTGGCCGGTGCCCGGCTGGGACGGCAAGCACGAGTGGACGGGCTATGTCCCGTTCGGCGAACTGCCCCGCCAGCTCAACCCGGACGAGGGCTTCCTCGTCACGGCGAACAACCAGGTCGTCGCTGAGCGCTACCCGTACGAGCTGGGTGCCGACACCGCCGCCGGCTATCGATCCGAACGGATCCGCGACCTGCTCACGTCCAAGGACCGCCTCGGGGTGCTGGACATGACGCGGTTCCAGAACGACACGTACAGCGCGAACGCCGAGCGGCTGGTGCCTCACCTGCTCGAGATCCCGCTCCTCTCGCGGTTCGCGCGACAGGGCCAGGACACCCTTCGCGGCTGGGACTACCGCCAGTCGACGGACTCTGCGGCAGCGGCGTACTTCAGCGTGGTGTGGCGCAACATCCTCGAGCTCACCTTCCACGACGACCTGCCCCGCGACCAGTGGCCGGACGGCGGCGAGCGCTGGTTCAACGTCGTCCGCACGATCATCGATCGTCCGAACAGCCCCTGGTGGGACAACCTCGCGACGCCGACGGTGGTCGAACGCCGTGACGACGTCCTCCGCGACGCCATGGTCCGCGCTCGCGACGAGCTGACCAGGATTCGCTCACGCGAGACCTCCGGCTGGGAATGGGGACGGCTGCACCGCCTGACGCTGGTCAACCCGACCCTCGGCGACTCCGGCATCGGCATGGTGAACCGGCTCTTCAACCGCGGGCCGGTCGGTGTCGGTGGCGGCGGGGGTCTGGTGAACGCGAACGCCTGGGACGCCGCCTCCGGGTACGAGGTCACCGCGGTGCCGTCGATGCGGATGGTCGTCGACCTGGCGAGCCCGGACCGCTCGCGCTGGATCCAGCTCTCCGGGAACTCCGGCCACGCCTACCACGCGCACTACGCCGACCAGCTCCCGTTGTGGACGGCGGGCCGGACGCTGCCGTGGGCCTTCGGTCCGGAGGCGGTCGAGCGCTCGACCGTGGACACGCTCCGGCTGACCTCCTCGGCCGGCTGAGCGCGGAAATTATCCATATCTGCGCAGCGATGTGAAGCACCGACACACGTGTGACGCATGTTTTTTCTGTGACTCCTGCTCCTGGAGGGGAAATTCGTGGTTTCGTGGTGGCCATGCGTGTCTTCCCCCTCGCGATCCGTGGGCTGGCCGCCTGCGTCCTGCTCACGGTCGCGAGCACGCCGGTGGCCAACGCCGATGATCCGTCGGTGGGCGAGCTGCAGGTGCAGCTCGTCGAGTCCAGGATGCGCGTCAACGACCTCTACGCTCGGTCGGCGGCTGCGGCGGAGCGCCTGAACGGCGCGACCTTCGAGCTCGAGGAAGCCGAGGCTGATCTCCGGCGCCAGCGCGATGCGGTCGAGCGGGCCGAAGCCGAGCTCGACGACCAGCGCGACGACGTCGCCGTGCTGACCGTTGAGCAGCTCCAGTCCGGGAACGACACGACGCGGCTGACCGCGCTGTTCGAAAGCGACGGCCCGCAGCAGCTGCTGGAGCGTGCCAGTGCGTACGCGAGCACGAACGAGGCCATGAACGCCCGCGTCGACACGCTGACGGCGCGGCAGGTCGTCCGCGACGCCGCGGTCCGGCAAGCCGCCGCCGCCCAGAACGCTCGCCGCGCTGCGATCGAACGGCATGCCGCCGCCGCCCAAGGCATCAAGCGGACGATCGCCGCGGCCGAGGCCGCCGTCGACGCGACCGAGCGTGAGCGCACCGCCCTGCTGAGGCAGCTGGCCGACTCCCAAGGGGTCACGGTCGCCGAGGCGACCATGAAGCAGGACCGGATCGACGAGCAGATCGACCAGGGCGGCCCGTCCGTCCCGCCGGACAACCCGGCACCGGTGGCGACGACGACGGCGCCGGAACCGAAGCCGGAGCCGAAGCCGGAGCCGAAGCCGGAACCGAAGCCGGAACCGAAGCCCGAGCCGAAGCCGAAGCCCGAACCCGCGCCGGCGCCGGCGTCTGGCAGCCAGGTCGAGAGGGCGATCGCCTACGCGATGGACCAGCTCGGTGAGCCGTACCGGTGGGGCGGTGCCGGACCGAGCTCGTGGGACTGCTCCGGATTGGTGATGCGCGCGTGGGGGTCGGCGGGGGTGAGTCTCCCGCACTCGGCCGGGGCCCAGTACTCACGAACGCAGAAGGTCCCCATCGGCAGCATTCGCCGAGGCGACCTCGTCTACTGGGGCAAGAGCGCGCGATCGATCTACCACGTGGCGATGTATCTCGGCGGCGGCAAGATGATCCACGCACCTCGTCCCGGACGCAAGGTGGAGATCGTGCCGATCACCTACTGGATCAAGCCGAACCTCGCGTCCCGACCGGGCTGACGGCCCTCACCCCACGGGGACGCGAAACAAGCCGGCCTCGGTGACCGCCATCTGCACCGGTACGTCGTGTGCCTCGTGCGGCACGGACTCGACCAGCTCGGTCGCGTGCACCACGGCGCACACCGGTGCCGCGACCGAGGCCAGCGCCCGGTCGTAGTACCCGGCGCCGCGTCCGAGCCGGTAGCCGGCGTGGTCGACCGCCAGGGCGGGCACGATGACCAGCCCGGCGGCGTCCAGCGCCTCCGCGCCCAGGAACGGTCCCCGGTCCGGCTCGGGGATGCCGATGGAGGAGACGCGTAGCGGCGCAGCCGGGTCGAAGACGGCCCACTCCAGGCGGTGGTGCTCGTGGGTGACGGGGACGATGACCTCGACCCCGCGCTGCAGCAGTCCGGTGATGAGCGGGCCGGTGCCCGGTTCGGTGCCCATGGACAGATGGCACGCGACGCGGGCGACCTGGGTGACCGGCTCGGCCAACAGGTGGTGGGCGATCGCGTCGGCGACGAGGAGTCGTTGCTCGGGTCCGCGCTCCTGCCGGCCGCGGAGTACCTGCACCCGCAGCGCATCCTTGCCCGCAGGATCACTCACGGGGGCGACGCTAACCTATGCCGGTGAGTGGATTGGCCCGAGCGAAGCAGAAGATGACGGACGCGGGAGTCCCGCAGCGGGCCATCGACGTGTTCGCGTCCTTCTACGCCCAGCTGGAGGCCGGTGCCACGGGCATGATCGCCGAGGCCGACGTCGAGCCGCTGGCGGACCTGGAACGGGCCGCCGACCTCGCCACGGACGATGCGGCGGCCGTCGCCGCCACGGCCGTCATCAAGCTCAACGGTGGCCTGGGCACGTCGATGGGCATGGACCGGGCCAAGTCGCTGCTGCCGGTGCGCGGCGACCGCACCTTCCTCGACGTCATCGTCGGTCAGGTTCAAGCGGTGCGCCGGGTGCACGACGTCCGCCTTCCGCTGCTGTTCATGAACAGCTTCCGCACCGTCGACGACACCCGGGCCGCTCTCACCCGGCACGACTCGCTCGCCGTCGACGACGTCCCGCTCGACTTCCTGCAGAACCGCGAGCCCAAGCTGCTCGCCGACGACCTCACACCGGTCGAGTGGCCGGACGACCCATCGCTGGAGTGGTGCCCACCCGGCCATGGCGATCTCTACACCGCCCTGGAGACCTCCGGCGTGCTGGACGCGCTGCTCGAGGCCGGCTTCCGGTACGCCACGGTCTCCAACTCCGACAACCTCGGCGCCGCCCCCGACCCGGCGATGATGGCGTGGTTCGCGGCGTCCGGCGCCCCGTACGCGGCCGAGGTCTGCCGGCGCACACCCGCCGACGTCAAGGGCGGTCATCTGGTGGTGCGCCGTTCCGATGGCCGGCTCGTCCTGCGGGAGACCGCCCAGACGCCGGCCGAGGACGCGGACGTGGCCGCCGACCTCACGCGGCACCGCTACTTCCACACCAACAACCTGTGGTTCGACCTCGAACAGCTCGCTCGCACGCTCGCCGATCGCGCCGGCGTCCTCGGCCTGCCCCTCATCCGCAACGTGAAGACGGTCGACCCCACCGACCCGTCCTCGCCCCGCGTGGTGCAGATCGAGTCCGCGATGGGCGCCGCCGTGGAGGTGTTCGACGGTGCGACCGCCATCGAGGTCGATCGCTCCCGCTTCCTGCCGGTCAAGACCACCAGCGACCTCATGTTGTTGCGGTCCGACGTCTACGAGGTCGACGGCGACAGCCGGGTCAGCGCCCGGGTGGAGCCGCCGCGGGTCTCCCTGGACCGGCGCTTCTACGGCACCATCGCCGACTTCGACGCCCGCGTCGCCGAGCCGCCGTCGCTCGTCGGCGCCACCTCGCTCGTCGTCGAGGGCGACTGGACCTTCGGCGGCGGGGTCGTCATCACCGGCGATGTGCGACTGGACGACGAGGGCACGGCTCGCCACATCCCCGCTGGCACACGGTTAGGCTGAGCCGCATGTCCTCGGAAACCCCGGGCCCCGGGCCGGAGCAAGGCACGCTTCCGCTCGACTCGGAGCACCCGGAGGAGCAGCCCGCGGTTTCCGGTCCGAAGACCCGCACCCGGCCCGCCAGCATCGACGGCGACATGATCACCGTCGAGGATCACCTGGAGCGGATCCTGCGCGGCGTCGGCCCGCTCGAGGCCTACGACCAGCCCATCGTCGAGTCGCTCGGCCTCCCGGTGCACGAGAACTTCGTGGCGCCCATCGACCTGCCGCGGTTCGCGAACTCCGGCATGGACGGCTACGCGCTACGGGCCGAGGACGTCCGGGGGGCGACCCCGGAGGCACCGGTGACGCTGCCGGTGGTCGGCGAGATCCTGGCCGGATCGGCGCGTCCCTTCGCCATCAGCGCCGGCACGGCGGTGAAGATCATGACCGGCGCACCGATTCCGCGCGGCGCCGACACGGTCGTCCCGTTCGAGCGCACCGACCGCGGCAACGCCCGGGTCATGGTGAACGACGGTCCCGCGCTCGGTGCCCACGTCCGCGCTCAGGGCAGTGACGTCCAGGCCGGCGACCTGGTGCTGCCTGCCGGCACGGTGCTCGGTGCGCGCGAGATCGGGCTGCTCGCCTCGCTCGGCGCGGCGCGGGTGAAGGCCCGCCCCCGGCCGCGGGTGGTCATCATCTCCACCGGCAGCGAGCTGCGAGAGCCCGGCACCCACCTCGACTACGACTCCATCCACGACGGCAACAGCTACATGCTCGCGGCCGCGGTGCGCGAGGCGGGGGCCATCGCCTACCGCGTCGGCGCCGTCGACGACAGCCCGCGTTCGTTCCGCAAGGTGCTCTCCGAGCAGCTGGTGCGCGCCGACCTGGTGGTCACCAGCGGGGGCGTGAGCATGGGCGAGAAGGACGTGGTCAAGGAGACGCTGTCCGCGCTCGGCACCGTCTCCTTCGACCAGGTGGCCATGCAGCCGGGCAAGCCGCAGGGCTTCGGCCGGGTCTTCGACGAGCAGACTCCCATCATCACCCTGCCGGGCAATCCGGTCTCGGCCTACGTCTCCTTCGAGGTGTTCGTGCTGCCGGCCATCCGCCGGCTGATGGGCCGCACGCCGTACCGGCGCCCGATGGTCCACGCCGTGCTCGCCTCCGACCTGCAGTCCAAGCCGGGCCTGCGCCAGTACGTGCGCGGGGTCTTCGAGGTCACGCATCGCGGGGCCAAGGTCACGCCGATCCCCGGCCACGGCTCGCACCTGCTCGGGTCACTGGTGAAGGCGAACGCCCTCATCGTCGTGGGCGAGGATGAGACCGCGCTCAATCTCGGCGACACCGTGCGCACGCTCGTGCTCGACAGGCCGTTCTAGTCATGGCCGGCGAGCTCAGTCACGTCGATGAGTCCGGCGCCGCCCGGATGGTCGACATCTCCGCCAAGGACGTCACCGCGCGATCGGCCACGGCACGCGGCCGCGTGGACGTCTCGCCGCGGGTCGTCGAGCTGCTGCGTGGTGACGGCGTGCCGAAGGGCGATGCGCTCGCGGTCGCCCGCGTCGCCGGCATCATGGCCGCCAAGCGCACACCGGACCTCGTTCCGCTCTGCCACCCGCTCGCGATCAGCGGCGTCGACGTGGGCCTCGAGGTGACCGACGACGCCGTCGAGATCACCGCAACCGTCCGCACCACCGACCGCACCGGGGTCGAGATGGAGGCGCTCACCGCGGTCACGGTGGCCGCGCTCACCGTCATCGACATGGTGAAGGCGGTCGACCGGCACTCCCGCATCGCCGGCGTCGAGGTGATCGCCAAGTCAGGTGGCCGCAGCGGCGACTGGAGTCGCGAGTGACCGAGGGCAGATCGGCAGTGGTGGTCGTGGCGTCCGGCCGCGCAGCGAGCGGCGCCTACCAGGACACCACCGGCCCGCTCCTCGTCGAGGCGCTCACCTCGTGGGGATTCCAGACGCCGGACCCGGTCGTCGTCCCCGACGGCGAGCCGGTCGGCGATGCGGTCCGAACCGCCGTCGACGACGGGGCCGACGTCGTCCTCACGACCGGCGGAACCGGGATCAACCCGACCGACCGGACGCCCGAGGCCACCCGGCCGCTGCTCGATCGGGAGCTGCCGGGCGTGGCCGAGGCGATCCGCGCCCACGGCGTCGCCCAGGGCGTTCCCACCGCTGTGCTGTCGCGCGGGCTGGCCGGCGTGTCCGGCCGCGCCCTGGTGATCAACCTCCCCGGGTCCACCGGGGGAGTGAAGGACGCGATCGCCTTGCTCGCCGACGTCCTGCCCCACGCCGTCGACCAGCTGCGCGGCGGCGACCACGAGCGGAGCACCCCCTGACGAAGGGCTGGCCGGTGACGCTGCGGCACGGACCCGTCGGGGTCCGTCCGCTGCGTCGTCGTGATGCCGCGACCTGGCAGCGGCTTCGTCGCGACAACGCCGCCTGGTTGGGCCCGTGGGAGGCGACACTGCCGCCCGAGGCCGGCCAACCGTCGATGTCGTACGGCTCGATGGTCGGTGCGATGCGGCGACGAGCCCGCAGCGGACAATCGATGCCGTTCGTCCTCACCTGGGACGACCAGATGGTCGGCCAGCTGACCGTGAACGGCATCTCCTGGGGATCGGCGCGGTGGGCCAACCTCGGCTACTGGGTCGCCGAGAGCCACGCCGGGCGCGGCATCACCACCACTGCGGTCGCGCTGGTGTGCGACCACCTGTTCTCCGAGGTGGGGCTGCACCGGGTCGAGATCGCCATCCGTCCCGAGAACGCCGCGAGCCTGCGGGTGGTCGAGAAGCTGGGGTTCACCGAGATCGGCACCGCCCCCGGGTTCTTGCACATCGCCGGTGACTGGCGCGACCACCGCGTCTTCCAGGTGCTCGCCGGCGAGGTGGGCGACGGCGGGCTGGTCTCCCGCCTGGCCCACACCGGAGCCTGAGTCACACCAGCCCCAGAAGGTTTCAGGCGACACACGGCGGCACGTGCCGAGAATCATGCGGCGCGGGGCCTACGGTTTTGCACGTGGGCACCGGTTTGGTCGTGGCGTTCGTCGTCGCCGTGTGGGCGGCGTACTTCGTGCCCCTGGTGCTGCGCCGCTACGACGAGGCGAGCACATCGTCGGCCCTGGAGACGCTCAGCCCGCTGAGCCGCGTCATCTCCCGGCCGGGCGCCCGGACCGAGGACGCCGAGGAGCCCGAGCAGCCCGAGCAACCTGAACAGCCCGCCGAGCCCCGGCCTCGCGTCACCGGTCGCGCCGCGCGCATCGCGGCCAAGCGTCGGCGGCGCACGCTGCTGACGCTGCTCGCGGCCACGGCGATCGTCGGCGGCCTGGCCGGGTTCGTCGTCGTCCCGCTGTGGTCGATCGCGATCCCGTCCGGCCTCGTGGTCGCGTGGCTGGTCGCATGCCGCGTGCAGGTCCGCCGCGAGCGCGGCATCTCGCACCGGCGAACGCCGAAGACCGCACCGAAGAAGATCACGAAGGCCGCCGTCGAGGACGAGGACACCGTCATCACCTCCGGCCAGACCGAGGACGTGAACCCGGCTCGTCGGCACGTCATGGAGTCCACGCCGCTCGAGGTCGACGCGCTCGACGAACAGCTCGTCATCGCCGCGCCGTCCGTCGCCACGAGCGGCGAGCTGGTCTGGGACCCGCTGCCCGTCACCCTGCCGACCTACGTGACGAAGCCCCGCGCCGGGCGCACCGTCCGCACCATCGACTTCGCCGAACCGGGTGCCTGGACGTCCGGTCACGTCGAGGGGGAGGACGTCGAGCTGCCGGGTCGTGAGCGGGACTCCGGGGAGGCCGAACGCCGCGCCGCCAACCAGTAGGTCCCGACGCTCGCCTGATATCCTCGTCGAGTTCCCTGGGGCTATGGCGCAGTTGGTAGCGCGTCTCGTTCGCAATGAGAAGGTCGGGGGTTCGAATCCCCCTAGCTCCACCATTCGGGCCGGCGAGTCGCGTCATCATCAGTGCTGACACGCCGATCTGAGTCGGCCGCGTCTGCACGTGCGCGGTCGCAGTGAAGGAGGTGCAGGTGGCTGGACGAAACCAGCGCCGGTCGGCAACGAGTCGCGCCCGCGACTCCGACAACGACGGCATCATCCCGGTGCTCGGCCGGGCAGTGCGCGAGGTCCAGGCCGGTGCCCGTCGCGGCTCCGTGACGCCCTCGGGGCGAACCAAGTTCCAGGTCGTGGCCCTGTTGGCGCGGGAGGAACGAGCCCGGGTCAGGACCGATGACGCCTACACCGAGGCGCAGCGGACCGAGCAGCTCAAGCGGCTCGACGGCATCGGGACGATCCTGGCCCGGATCGCGGCCCGCGACACCTCCCTGCTGGAGCTGCTCGCCGAGGACGCGGTGGTGTCCGACGCCGGAACCGAGCTCAAGCACGACATGCTGCGGGCCGCCGGCATCGAGGTGGTCCCGGACGAAGCCCCCGTGGACGATCCGGCCGTGGCGGCGCCCAAGCGCCGGGTCGTGCCGCAATCGGTCGTCTCCCGGCAGCTCGCGAATCCCTTCCTCACCCCCGACTTCGCCGCCGTCGAACGGCACGAGCCCCAGACGCGGCGGCTGGCCACCTGGGAGCTGCTCGGCCCGTTGCTCTCGGCGTTCGAGCGCGCCGCCAGCGGAGCGCCGGCGTGCATGGACCTACCCGAACCGGCCTCGAACCGGGCGCCGAGCGGCACCGAGCTGATGCGGCACCAGGCGCAGCTCGTCACGGCCGCCGCGCACGGTCATC
The DNA here is from genome assembly GCA_963695295.1 of uncultured Actinomycetota bacterium. Taxonomy (GTDB): domain Bacteria; phylum Actinomycetota; class Actinomycetes; order Propionibacteriales; family Nocardioidaceae; genus Aeromicrobium. The sequence goes on from OY968771.1 coordinate 1,927,749, forward strand.
GAACCTTCCTGCTCGCCGACGAGCCCGGCCTGGGCAAGACCGCCCAAGCACTGGTCGCCGCACATGCGGCCGACGCCTATCCGCTGCTGGCCGTGGTGCCGAACGTCGTCAAGACGAACTGGGCCCGGGAGGTCGACCTCTGGACACCCAACCGCACCGCCACCGTCATCCACGGCGACGGTGACACGATCGACGGCTTCGCCGACATCGTCATCGTCAACTACGAGGTGCTCGACCGCCACGTCGGCTGGCTGGGCGACCTCGGGTTCCGCGGCATGGTGCTCGACGAGGCGCACTTCATCAAGAACAAGGCCTCACAGCGCTCCCAGCACGTGCGCGAGATCGCCGACCGCATCCGCGCTCGCACCCCGCGACCGCTGCTGATGGCCCTCACCGGAACGCCACTGATCAACGACATCGACGACTTCCGCCCGATCTGGGAGTACCTCGGCTGGATCGATGAGAAGAAGCCACGCGCCGAGCTGATGCGCGCCCTCGAGGCGACCGGCCTGACCCCGGTCGACCCGGGGTTCTACCCGGCCGCCCGCGCCGCGGTGATCGATCTGGGCATCGTGCGGCACCGCAAGGTCGATGTGGCCGCGGACATCCCGGCCCGCCGCATCGCCGACATCCCGGTCGAGCTCGACGACGAGGCCGGCCGGTCCGTCCGCGAGGCCGAGCGCCAGCTCGCCCGTCGGCTGGTGTCCCGGTACGAGAATGCGCTGGCGACGCGCACCTCCGGCACGGTCGTCGACGGCATCGACCACGAGCTCGTCCGTCGAGTCGCCAAGTGGGAGCGGGACGAGGCGAATGCCGCCAAGAGCGAGGAGAACGTCTTCGGCATGATGCGGCGCATCGGCCAGGCGAAGGCCGGCCTCGCCGCCGACTACACCGCCCAGCTGGCCCACAGCGTCGGCAAGGTGGTCTTCTTCGCCAAGCACATCGACGTCATGGACGCCGCGGAGGCCCTCTTCGCCAAGCGGGGCATCCGCTACTCCTCGATTCGCGGCGACCAGACCCGCACCGTTCGTGAGCGGAACATCGACGCCTTCGTGACGGACCCCGAGGTCTCGATCGTGGTCTGCTCGTTGACCGCGGCCGGGGTGGGCATCAACCTGCACGTCGCCTCGAACGTCGTGCTCGCCGAGCTGTCCTGGACCGACGCGGAGCAGACCCAGGCCATCGACCGAGTCCACCGGATCGGTCAGGAACAACCCGTCACGGCGTGGCGCATCATCGCCGCCCAGACGATCGACGCCAGGATCGCCGAGCTCATCGACAGCAAGGCCGGCCTCGCGGCCCGGGCGCTCGACGGCTCGGACGAGGAGGTGGCGTCGTCGGTCGACGTCCAGCTCGAGGCGCTGGTCGCGTTGCTCACCGACGAGCTCGCGGCGCCGTAGCCTCAGCCCAGCGGCGCGCGGGCCGAGACCAGATCGACCAGGTCCGCGATGGAATCGACGATCTGGGTGGGCCGGTAGGGAAAGCGCTCGATCTCCTCGGGCCGGGTGGAGCCGGTGGTCACCAAGATCGTGCGCATGCCCGCCTCGAGCCCGGAGATGATGTCGGTGTCCATGCGGTCGCCGATCATCACCGTCGATTCGGAGTGCGCCTCCAGCTGGTTGAGCGCGCTGCGCATCATCAGCGGGTTGGGCTTGCCGATGTAGTACGGCTGGCGCCCGGTGGCCGTGCTGATCAGCGCCGCCACCGAACCGGTGGCCGGCAGCTTCCCGTGCAGGCTCGGGCCGCTCACGTCGGGGTTGGTGGCGATGAACCGGGCACCGGCCTCGATCAGCCGCACGGCCCGGGTGATCGCCTCGAACGAGTACGAACGTGTCTCGCCGAGCACCACGTAGTCGGGGTTCCGGTCCGACATCACGTAGCCCACGTCGTGCATCGCGGTGGTCAGGCCCGACTCGCCGAGCACGTACGCCGAGCCGCCGGGTCGCTGGTCGAGCAGGAACTGCGCGGTGGCCAGCGCCGACGTCCAGATGGCCTCCTCCGGGACGTCGATGCCGCTCGCCAGCAGTCGGGCGCGGAGGTCGCGCGGTGTGAAGATCGAGTTGTTCGTCAGGACCATGAACGGCTGGCCGCAGGCCTTCAACGCCTCGACGAACTCGGCGGCCCCGTCGATCGGGTCCTCCTCGTGCACGAGGACGCCGTCCATGTCGGTCAGCCAGGTCTCGATGGGGCGGGGTTCGCTCATGTCCCCATTCTCCCGCGTCGCGCTAGGGGAGTGTGCCCAGGCGTTCGATCGCGGGCCCGACGTGCGTCAGGTACCGATTGATCGCGTCCTGGGCACGTGGTTCGTGCAAGTGCTCGGGCATGGCGCGCAGGAGATTGAGCCGGCTCGCCGCGATCCAGGCGGACACGTCGGACTCCTTCGACCACGCGAGCTCGGTCTGCCAGGTCCGTCGCATCATCGGCCCCCAGTCCTCGAGGCGGCTCGGGTGCGGGTTGGGGCGAGCGAGCCGGTTCTTGTCCTCGTCGGTCTCGCGATGCGCCTCGATGAACGCCAGCAGCGCCGCGTTGAACGGGGGAGAGGCGTGCCGGACCATCTGCAGCACGATCCGGTCCGGACCGAAGACGGGCACCGGGTCCATCTCCCGCAGGCCCCGCGCCGAGCAGTCGACGTGCAGGACGTCGGTACTGGTCGGGACCTCGCCGTCGTCGAGCACGATCCGATCCGCCTCGATCGATCGCACCCGGCCGAGCCGGACGACGTCCTCGATCTCCCGCAGGGCGGCGAGCTCCTGCTGGCTGAGCATGGTCGCGCGGTACATCGTCGGCCACACCTCCGGGTCGAGCCGCAGGTGTCGCCCGGAGTCCTCGAGCCGCTCGAACAGGTCGGTGAGGTCATGGGCCTGGGCTGCGGCCTCGGCGTCGGAGGCGATGCCCTCCATGATCGCGGCGACCTGGTCGAGCGGTTGCAGGGAAGCGCGGTCGTAGAACCAGGCGTCCCGAGGTCGGATCCAGCGGATCTGGTCGGGCGCCACGTCGTGGTCCAGCAGCCACAGGCACGCGTCGGCGCCGGTCTTGCCCGACCCGATGACGGTGAAACGACGATGGGATCCGGCGATCTCGGGCAGGGCGTTGAGGGGAGCGAACGACGCCTCGGGCGCGACGACGAACGACGGCCGGTGGGTGGCCGGGATGGACGATTCCAGGTACGCCGCATCGACGACGGCACGGCGCACGGTGACCGGATGGACGTCACCGGTGTCGAGGTCGCGGACCTGGTGGTGCGGCCCGTCGAGGCCCAGATGGTCGTGTCCACCCAGGAACCTGGCCCGCCCGGTCGCCTCCAGCCGCTCGACGACGGCGTCGAAGTAGGTGCGGATCTCCTCGGCCCCGGCCTGCTCGTAGAACCCGGCATTGCGGCCGGACTCGGTCAGCTGGTCGCGCCCCAGCGGCATCGAGTTCACGCCGTAGTACGTCGACGGGGAGTGCAGCCGGACGAAGGGGTACGCGTCGCGCCAGTGGCCGCCCGGGCGGGTGCGCCGGTCGACGAGCACGACGTCGACGTCGGTCTCCGCGATCAGGGAGTCGGCGAAGGCCAGTCCGCTGGCGCCGGCACCCACGATGAGGTAGTCGGTCTCGATCGGCATGCGTCCTCCTGTGCCAGGCCCCCGAATACGCTATTACGTCGTTAGCCTCCAGGCATGCAGATCACCGAAGCAGCCGACGGCGTGTACGCGGTCGAGGGATCGGCGGTCAACTGGACGCTGGTCGTCGAGGGCGACGGCGTGACGCTCGTCGACACCGGATACCCCGGCGACCACGACGAGGTGCTCGCGTCGATCCGTGCGGTCGGACGCCGGCTCGGTGACGTCGAGGCCGTGCTCATCACGCACGGACACATCGACCACATCGGCTCGCTGCCCCGGCTGCTCGAGGCACACCCGATGCCGGTGCTGACGTCGACCATCGAGGCCGCGCACGTCCGACGCGAACACCTGGAGCAGGCCGGAACCACCGATGTCCTGCTCAACGTGTGGCGTCCGCGGGTGCTGCCGTGGGCGCTGCACCTGATGCGCAAGGGCGCGATGACCGACCGTGGCGTTCCGAGCGCGACGGACTTCGGCGCCGCGAACGTCATCGACATTCCGGGGCGGCCGGTGCCGGTGCCGACGCCCGGGCACACCAGCGGGCACACCGCCTACCTGTTCCCTGCAGCGCGCGTGCTGCTCACCGGGGACGCCCTGGTGACCGGCCACTCGCTCAGTGCGACGACCGGCCCGCAGGAGCTGCTGGGCTTCTTCCACCACGACGTTGCCGCCATGGATGCCTCGCTCGAGGCCATCGCCGCCGTCGATGCGGACGCGATCCTGCCCGGTCACGGCGGGGTGTATCGCGGCCCGCCGCAGGATGCGGTGGCCGAGCTCAGGCAGCGTCGCCGCGGCGGGTGATCCGGCGACCCAGCCGCCACAGCAGCCAGCCGAGGAAGGCGACCACGAGCCACGGCACCAGCACGCCGGCGAGCGACACCAAGCCGTTGATCGTGTCGACGAGCGCGTTCCAGCCCGTGGTCAGTCCGCCCTGGAACCCGCCGGGTGAGACCGACGAGGTCGAGCCCTTCTGGATGAGCTCCACCTGGAGCGTCGACAGGGCGACCTGCTCGCTGAGCGCCTTGCGCTGCGCCTGCAGGCTCTCCAGCTGCTCTTGCCGCTGCGTCAGGGCGCCCTCGGCCCGGACGACCTCGGCACTCGTGTCGGCCTCGGCGAGGATCTTCTCCAGCCGGGAGATCGAGAGCTCGAGCGCTCCGATGCGGGCGTCGAGGTCCTGGCCCTGCGCGGTCACGTCCTGGTTCTGGATGTCGACGCTGCCCACGTCGCCGTAGGTGGCGAGCTGGGTGAGGGCCTTCGACACCTGGGTGCTCGGCACCCGGACGGTGAGCGTGGCCGATGTGCGCCCGTCGGCGTCCTTGCTCTCGGAGCGGCCGTCGACCCGCCCCGATCGCGCTTCCACCCATGCGGCGAAGTTCTCGGCGACCCGGCGGGGGTCGTCGACCGTGACGTTCACGGCGCCGGTCGTGATGACCTCGCGCTCCTGCAGCGCCACATCACTGCGGCCGGCCGAGTCGTCCGCAGCGATCTCCGGCCGGCTCGCCGAGCCCCCGTCGACACCGGTGAGCGTGGAGAAGCCCAATCCGCCGACGACCACGACGACGCAGGCGGCGGCCAGGGTTCCGAGCGCGCGGCGACTGCGACGTCCGCGCCTGGCGACGTCGGCGTCGACCGATTGCATGATCGAGTCGCGCATCGCGTCGATGCGGCGCTCGTCGAGCTCCGGGGTGGTCATGATGTCTCCCTCATGGAACGCAGGTCGGCGCGCAGGCGCGACCGAAGCCGGTGCAGGCGATTGCGGACGACGGCGTGCGAGACGCCGAGCTCGCCGGCCGCCTGCTCATAGGTGTGGTCGCCCTCGACGCACAGCTCGTACAGCCGGCGGTCATTCGGCGCCAACGCGGCAACGGCCTTGTCGACCTCGGCGCGCACCTGCGCCGCCTCGAACTCCCGCTCGACGGTGTAGTCGGCGCCGGCCGGCACGTCGTCGGGCAGCACCTCACCGCGGCGCCGTGAGGCTCGTCGCGCCGCGTTGAGCGCGGTGTAGCGCGCGGTGACCAGCAGCCAGGGCAACAGCGACCCGTCGACCGGGGTGATCGCGCGGATCCGTCGCCAGGTGGTGACGAAGACGTCCTGGGTGACCTCCTCGGCATCGCCCGCGTCGCGCACGACCGAGTACGCCTGCCAGTACACCGGACGCACGTGCCGGTCGTAGAGGTCGGCGAACGCGACCCGGTCGCCGGCTTGCGCGCGGGTCAGCAGCTCGACGTCGTCGGCCACGTCGGACGCTGGGCTCATACCTACTCCATGTCGGTTTCGGGCTCACCGTCTCACGATTCGGCCCGGAATCCGCGACGTAAACTTCGACGGGGGGGAGGTGGTCGGCATGCGGCGAGTCGCTCAGGTGCTGCTGGCCGCCGCGGTGGCGGTGTTGGCCCTGCTCGCGGTCAAGCCGCTGATCGTCGACGAACCCCGGGTCGATCCGTACCTGCAGTTCGTGACGGCGCATCTGGACGTCATCGGGCCCGGGCCCGTGGCCTCATCGGACGCCCGGTTCTCTCGCACGATGGCGAAGGTGATCGACCTCGACCACGTCGACCCGGCCCTCGATGCCTGCGCCGGCCCGGTCGCCGTGCTCCTGGGCGGCGAGCGCCCGGTGCTCGTGGTCGAGCACGACTACTGCGGTGGCTCGGGCTGGATCTCCAAGCTGGCCGCGGACGACGTCGTTCAGCTGACCGGTCCGGGGATCGACGAGGGTCTGTACACGACCGAGGTCGTCAAGTACGTGCCGCGCTACGACTCGACGGTGGCGGACCTACCCGACGCCGACGTGGTGCTCCAGACCTGTGTCTCGCGGACGCGGATGGTCCTGGTCGGGCTCCGGTTCGCTGCGCCGCGGGCAACTTGACATCCATCTAGGTCTTGTCAAGCAGATTGACATGTAATACCTTGATGTCAAGTCACCCCGAGGAGTTTGAGACATGACCATCGAGGCCACCATCGACGGCCAGCTCGTCCGCTGGCGCGACAGCAAGCGCTACCTGTGGATCCTGGGCGCGATCATGCCGCTCCTGCCGTTCGCGATGTGGGGCTTGTTCGCCCTCACCGGATCGACGGCGGCCTGGTTCTTCGGGCCGTTCTTCGTCTTCGTCCTGATCCCGATCTTCGACGCTGATGGCCGGGCTCGATCCCGAACAACCCGCCGGATGAGGTCATCGAGTCCCTCGAGGAGGACCGCTACTACCGCTGGATCACCTACCTGTTCATCCCGTTGCAGCTCGATCGGGCTCGTCTGGGGTGCCTACCTGCTGGGCGGCGGCACGTTGCCCGGCATCGAGGACCCACTGACGGTCCTGCAGAAGATCGGCCTGGCCACCGGTCTCGGCATGGTCGCCGGCATCGGCATCAACACCGCCCACGAGCTCGGCCACAAGAAGCAGCAGGCCGGAGCGCTGGGTCGCCCGCGTGGCGCTGGCGCAGACGTTCTACGGCCACTTCTACATCGAGCACAACCGCGGCCACCACGTGCGCGTGGCGACACCGCCCGACCCGGCGAGCGCCCGCCTCGGCGAGACCGTCTGGGAGTTCCTGCCCCGCACGTGTGGGGGAGCCTGCGCAGCGCGTGGGAGCCTGGAGAAGCAAGCGGCTGCAGCGGCGCGGCAAGTCGCCCTGGTGGATCCACAGCGACCTGATGAATGCCTGGAGTCTTCTCGGTCGTGCTGTGGGGCGCGCTGATGGTCGCCTTCGGCTGGGAGATCCTGCCCTACCTGGTCATCCAGGCCGCTGATCGGCATCGCCTGCTGGAGTCGGTCAACTACCTCGAGCACTACGGCATGCGTCGCACGATGCTCGACTCCGGTCGCTACGAGCGCGTCAACCCGAGCCACAGCTGGAACAGCAACAACATCGGGACCAACGTGCTGCTGTACCACCTGCAGCGGCACAGCGACCACCACGCCAACCCGACGCGGCGCTACCAGGCGCTCCGCGACTTCAAGCAGGCGCCGGCGCTACCCACCGGGTACGCCGGGATGATCGTCCTCACCTGGGTGCCGGCCATCTGGCGTCGCGTCATGGACCATCGCGTGATCGATCACTACGACGGCGACGTCTCGCGGGCCAACCTGCATCCGCGCAACGCCGAGCGCTACCTGGCGAAGTATGGGAGCGGGAGCGTCAAGGAGGCGGCATGAGCCGGTTCATCTGTCCCAACTGCGAGTACGTCTACGACGAGGACGCCGGCGATCCGCACGAGGGTTGGCCCGCCGGGACGCCGTTCGCCGAGATCGATCCGGACTGGACCTGCCCGGACTGCGGCGTGCGAGAGCAGGTCGACTTCCTGCCGATCGAGGAGTTCGAGCACAACGACCAGGACGGCGACATCATCTCCGCCGAGACCCGGGCCACCCGGACGGATGACGGCGGGTGACCGCGCTGAGCTTTCGCGCTGAGGTGCAGGGCCTGCTGCGCGAGCGGGTGCTCGACGCGGCGTACGAGATGATCGAGACCTCCGGCTGGTCCACGGTCACCATGTCGAAGCTGGCGGCCGCCGTCGGCGTGAGCCGGCAGACGATCCACACCGAGGTCGGGACCCGGCACCGGCTGGCCGAGGCTCTCGCCCTGCGCGAGCTCGGCCGCTTCCTCGAGCTGGTCCGCGCCAGGATGGCCGAGCAGGACGACATCGTCGACGGCATCCGCTCGGCGTGCCGCGGGGTGTTGGAGCTGGGCGAGGAGAGCGTGATCGTGCGAACCGTCTTCGGCTCGCTGACCAGCGAGAACGATGCCGACTTCCTCGCGATCCTCACCACGGAGTCCGGCGAGATCGTCGCGGCGGCGGTGGCCGTGGTGACCGACTGCGTCCGCGAGCTGTACTCGCCGCTGCCGTTCACCGACGACGAGCTCGACGTCGCCGCCGAGGCCATCGTGCGGCTCGTGCTGTCGGCGCTCACCCGGCCGTCGAAGGCCCCGCTCGAGGCGGCCGACGACATCGCCTGGGTCATCGAGCTGGCGCTCGCCGGCGCCGAGGCCCGGACGCGCTAGATCCAGCGCTCGAACCACATCCGGTCGTACCAGGAGTCGTAGGGGAGCAGCTCGTAGGTCCAGATCGGGAGGAAGTACCAGAAGGCGACCACGACCGCGGCGAGCAAGGCTCCGCAGGCCAGCCACACGCCGTACCTCCCGCGCGGTGAGGTCGCGCGTCGCCAGGCCAGATCGACGAACAGGCAGATCGCGATGATCAGGAACGGCAGCGTGGCCACCGAGTAGAAGGAGAAGATCGGCCGGTCGGTCACGGGGAACCACGGCGCCCAGGTCGCGAGCAGGCCGAGCACCGGGATCGACCACTTCCATCCGCGGAGCGCGATCCACGCGGCCAGTGCGCCGACGGTGGCGGCGAGGCCCGGCCACCACACGGCCGGGTTGCCGAGGATGAGGGTCTCGCGCAGGCAGCTCGACGACGCCGGGGCGCCGCACTGCGCTGCCGCGACGTCGAGCTGGACGGCGACGCTCACCGGACGGTCGAGCACGAGCCAGCCCCAGGGCGGCGACTGGTAGTCGTGCGTCTGCGCGGCGAGGTAGTCGCCGGTGTGGAAGTGATAGGTCATGACGTGGTAGCTCCAGAGCGACCGCAGAGCGTCCCACACCTGGCCGAGGACGCCGGACGACGGTGACGTCACGTACGAACCCCAGGGCGCCTCGTCGCCGTAGCCGCGTCCGAACCGCTGCTCGTACACGTCGGCGTTGAGCAGCCAGCCGGTCCAGGTCGCCACATAGACCAAGGCAGCGACCCCCACGAGCGTGACGAAGGCCGGGATGCCGACGGCGAGGGTCGAGACCACCCACGATCGGCGGGATCGGGAGCGGTGCCGGCGGGGCACGGTCAGCAGGTGGCGGCGGCGCGCGACGACCTCCCAGGCGACGGCGGCCACGCCGAACACCGCGAGGACGTAGATGCCGCTCCATTTGGTGCCGCAGGCCAGCCCGAGGCAGACGCCGGCCGCCAGCTGCCACGGGCGCAGGAGGCGGTAGCGCTCGATCCGGGCCGTCATCCACGCGTGATCGGCCACGAGGCAGGCGACGCCGCAGACGATCCAGAACGTCAGGAAGACGTCGAGCAGGGCGAGCCGGGAGAGGACGAGGTGCATGCCGTCGAGGGCGAGCAGCAGCCCGGCGAGGCATCCGATGACCGTCGACCCGGTGAGCCGCCGCACCAGCCGCGCCAGCACGAGAACGGTCAGGGCGCCGATCACGGCGGCACTGACGCGCCATCCGAAGGAGTCCAAGCCGAATCCGGCCTCGCCCAGGGCGATGAGCCACTTGCCGGCCTCGGGGTGCACGATCTGGGTCGGTTGCCCGACGACGAACAGATCGGTCAGGTTCCCCGCGGCGATCTGCTCGTCCGCCTTCTCGACGTAGTCCTGCGCGTACCCGGCCGACAGCATCGACCAGGCCTGCTTGGCGTAGTACGTCTCGTCGAAGGACAGGGTGCCGGGACGACCCAGGTGCCACAGCCGCAGGCCGAGCGCGAGTGCCGCGACGCCGAGTGGACCGAGCCAGCCCCACAGGCGCTCGCGGCGGGCCGGCTCGATCACCCGTCGATCGTAGGCGCTGGCACGATGGAGTCGTGCTCGTCCTCGCCGCCACGCCGATCGGTCGTGCCGACGACGCGTCGCCGCGGCTGGCCGAGCTGCTCGCCTCGGCCGACCTGGTGGCCGCCGAGGACACCCGCCGGCTCCGCCGACTGGCCGCTGATCTCGGCGTGGAGATCGGCGGACGCATCGTCTCCTACTTCGCGGGCAACGAGCGCCACCGAGTGCCCGAGCTGGTCGACGCGGTGGCGGGCGGCAGCACCGTCCTGGTCGTGACCGACGCCGGGATGCCGAGCGTCTCGGACCCCGGGTACCTGCTGGTGACGGCGTGCGTCGACGCCGGCCTGCCGGTGACCGCCCTCCCCGGGCCGTCCGCCGTGCTGACCGCCCTCAGCGTCAGCGGGCTGCCGGCCGACCGCTTCTGCTTCGAGGGCTTCCTGCCCCGCAAGGGCGGGGAACGACGCCGCGCGCTGGGTGCGCTCGCCCGCGAGCAGCGCACGATGGTCTTCTTCGAGTCGCCGCGTCGCACCCAGGCGACCCTGACGGCGATGGCCGACGTGTTCGGCCCCGAACGCCGCGGTGCCGTCTGCCGCGAGCTGACCAAGACGCACGAGGAGATCGTGCGCGGCCCCCTGTCGGATCTGATCGCCTGGTCTGAGTCCCAGGAGCACGGGGTGCGGGGCGAGGTCACGCTGGTCATCGCCGGCGCCGCCGCGGAGCAGCGCGACCACGACGCCGAAGAGCTGCGCGACCTCGTCGCCGCTGCGCAGGCCGACGGGCTGACCCGCAAGGACGCGATCGCCCGCGTGGCCGCCGAGACCGGTGTCCGCCGACAGGACGTGTACTCGGCCGCGCATTCGCCTCACTAGGATTGAGCGCGTGCCTGCACCCTCCGACGCCACGTTCTACGTCACGACGCCGATCTACTACGTCAACGACGCACCCCACATCGGGCACGGGTACACGACCGTCATCGGCGACATCATCACCCGGTGGCACCGCCAGCGGGGCGAGGACGTCTGGTACCTCACCGGCACCGACGAGCACGGGCTCAAGGTCCTTCGACGCGCCGAGCAGGAGGGCATGACGCCGCAGGAGTGGGCCGACCGGCTGATCGAGACCGAGTGGCGGCCGTTGCTGGAGACGATCGACGTCGCCACCGACGACTTCATCCGCACCACCGAGCAGCGCCACCTCGACGGCGCCCGGGCGTTCTGGCAGGACCTCTACGACCGTGGCGCCGTCTACCGGGGCGAGTTCTCCGGCTACTACAGCGTCGGCAGCGAGGAGTTCGTGGGCGACGACGACGTCATCGACGGGGAGGGTGACGACGAGGGCTTCAAGGTCTCGGCGCTCGACGGCAGTCGGCTCGAGCACATGACCGAGGAGAACTACTTCTTCAAGCTGTCGGAGTACCAGCAGCCGCTGCTCGACCTCTATGAGTCCAACCCGGACTTCATCCGGCCGGCCTCGGCCCGCAACGAGATCGTCGCGTTCGTGCGCCGCGGCCTCAAGGACCTGTCGATGTCACGCTCCACCTTCGACTGGGGCATCCAGGTGCCGTGGGACGACAAGCACGTCATGTACGTGTGGATCGAGGCACTGCTCAACTACGTCACCGCCGCCGGGTACGGCACCGACGAGGAGAAGTTCAACCGCCTGTGGCCCGCCGACATCCACCTCGTCGGCAAGGACATCGCCCGGTTCCACGCGGTCATCTGGCCGGCCATGCTGATGGCCGCCGGCCAGCCCGTGCCGCACCAGGTCTTCGCCCACGGCTGGCTGCTCGTCGGCGGCCAGAAGATGAGCAAGAGCAAGGCCAACGGCATCCGCCCGGACGAGATCGTCGACGTCTTCGGGTCCGACGCCTACCGCTACTACTTCGCACGGGCCCTGACGTTCGGCAGCGACGGCTCGATCTCCTGGGAGGACATCCACGCCCGCTACCACGCCGAGCTCGCCAACGGCTTCGGCAACCTGGCCTCACGGGTCGCGGCGATGATCGGCTCGTACTTCGGTGGCACCCTCCCGACGAGCGGTGAGCGCACCGACGCCGAGCACCAGGTCGTCCGCACCGTCGAGTCGGCGGTCGCCGCCGCGGACGCGGCGATCGACGCGGTGGCGCCCCAGGACGCGCTGTCCGCGATCTGGCGCATCGTGGAGGAGCTCAACGGCTATCTCACCGAGCAGGCGCCGTGGAAGCTGGCCAAGTCCGGCCCCGACGCCGCCGCGGACGGCGGGCGGCTGGCCACCATCCTCGTCACCGCCACCGAGGGCCTGCGAGCCCTCGCCGTGCTGCTCAATCCGGTGATGCCCGAATCCTGCGCCGCGCTGTGGGTGTCGCTGGGCGCCGAGCCCGCGCTCGGCCCGCTCGCCGAGCAGCGGGTCGCCGACGTCGCGCGGTGGGACACCCTGCCGGCCGGGCTCACCGTCACCAAGGTGCCGAGCCTGTTCCCGCGGATCGAGGCGGCGTGACGGCTGCGCCGCCGGAGTGGCCGTGGCCGGACGCGCCCGAGCCGTTGGCGGCGCCGGTGATCGACAACCACTGCCACCTCGACCACCGCATCAAGGGTGGGCTGCTCATCGACCTCGACGACGCGCTGGACCGCGCCGCGGCCGTCGGCGTCACCCGGATCGTGCAAGTGGGCATCGACGTGGCGACGTCCCGCTGGTCGGTCGAAGCGGCGCGGGAGCACCCGTCCCTCGTGGCCACGGTGGCGCTGCACCCGAACGAGGCGCCACGCCTGGCCGAGCAGGGCACGCTCGACGAGGCGCTCGCCGAGGTCGACCAGCTCGCGCAGAGCGCCGAGGTCAGGGGGGTGGGGGAGACCGGGCTCGACTACTTCCGCACCGGGCCGGACGGTCGCGACGCCCAGCACCACAGCTTTCGCGAGCACATCCGCATGGCCCATCGGCATGACCGCACGCTGGTGATCCACGATCGCGACGCCCACGACGACGTGCTGCGCATCCTCGACGAGGAGGGCGTACCGCCCCGCACCGTGATGCACTGCTTCTCCGGCGACGCCGACTTCGCGCGGGCCTGCGTCGAGCGCGGCGCCTTCTTGTCGTTCGCGGGCACCGTGACCTTCAAGAACGCTCAATCGTTGAGAAATGCACTGGTGGCGACCCCTCGCGACCGTATCCTCGTGGAGACCGATGCGCCTTTCCTCACACCGACACCCCATCGGGGGCGGCCCAACGCGTCGTTCCTGGTACCCCTGACGGTGCGATTCATGGCTGGAATCGTAGGCATTTCTGACGAGGAGCTCTGTCGTGACATCACCGCGAACACCGAACATGCGTTCGGTGGCGCGTGGCCAGAGCGAGTTTGACCTGTGATTCGGCGTTCATATGGTGGCCAAGTTGCCCTGACCCCGAAACACAAGGTTGAACCTGTGCATCACCCTCATCGCATCCGCAGAAAGCGCACCCTCGTCGCGCTCAACCTCGCCGTGCTGCTGGTCATCGCCGCCGGCACCGCCGCCTACGGAGCCCTGAGCAAGACCATCACCCTCAACCTGGACGGGCGCTCCGACACGGTCCGCACCTTCAGCGACTCCGTCGCCGGCGTGCTCGCCTCCCAGGACGTCGCCCTGCGCCAGGACGACAAGCTGAACGTCCCCGCCGACGCGCCGATCGCCGACGGCGACACCATCGACGTCGACTTCGCCAAGCCGGTCACCGTCGCTGTCGACGGCAAGGCCAGGAAGGCCACGGTCCACGACGCCACCGTCGGTGCCGTGCTCGACCGCTTCCGGGTCGAACCGGAGTCCGACGCCTACGTCTCGGCCCAGCGTTCGGCGCCCATCTCCCGCAGCGGCATGCGCCTGGTCGTCAGCAACCCGAAGAGCATCACCATCAAGGCCGACGGCGAGACCACGAAGATCACCTCCGCCGCGCCCACCGTCGACGAAGCGCTCAAGGACGCCGACGTCCGGCTCGACCGCGACGACGAGGTCAACATGGCGCGGAAAGCGCTGCTGCGCGAGGGCGACCGGATCTCGGTCACCCGCATCGAGATGATCGACAAGACCGAGACGGTCGACGTCGACCCACCGGTCGAGTACAAGAAGGACGCCGACATGGAGAAGGGCACCACGAAGGTGCTCGATCCCGGCAAGCCCGGCAAGGCTCGCGAGAACGTGCTCATCACCAAGGCCGATGGCAAGCAGCGTCACCGCCTCGTGCTGACCTCCGAGGAGCTGAAGAAGGCCGAGAAGCGAGTCGTGGCCCGCGGCACCGCGGAGGCGCCGTCCGTGGCCAGCGGCAGCGTCTGGGACAAGATCGCCCAGTGCGAGTCCGGCGGCCGCTGGCACATCAACACCGGCAACGGCTACTACGGCGGCTTGCAGTTCAGCGCCGCCACCTGGCGCAGCGTCGGTGGACCCGGACTTCCGCACCAGCACAGCCGCGAGACGCAGATCAAGTACGCCAAGATCCTGCAGGCACGCTCCGGCTGGGGCCAGTGGGGCTGCGCCCACGCGAGGTTCAACTGAGCCCTGCCCGGCTGCTCACGGCCACCGACGTCCGGCGCATCGCCGCTGGGATCGATTTCCGTCCGTCCAAGCAACGGGGGCAGAACTTCGTCATCGACGCCAACACCGTTCGCCGCATCGTGCGGACGTCCGGTGTGGGCGTCGACGACGTCGTGGTGGAGGTGGGACCAGGGCTCGGGTCGCTGACGCTCGGGCTGCTCGACGTCGCCCGTCGCGTCGTGGCGGTCGAGGTCGACCCCGTTCTGGCCGCGCGCCTGCCGATCACCGTGGCCGAGCAGGCGCCCGACCTGGTCGACCGGCTCGAGCTGATCGAGGCCGACGCCCTACGGGTGGAGTCCCTGCCCGTCCCGCCCACCGTGCTGGTCGCGAACCTGCCCTACAACGTCTCGGTGCCGGTGCTGCTGACCTTCCTGGAGCGGTTCGACTCCATCGCCTCCGGCCTCGTGATGGTGCAGGCCGAGGTCGCCCACCGGCTGGCGGCGCCGCCCGGCTCTCGGACGTATGGCGTGCCGAGCGTCAAGGCCGCGTGGTACGCGGACGTGGAGCTCGCCGGCACGATCAGTCGCACGGTGTTCTGGCCGGTGCCCAACGTCGACTCCGCGCTCGTCGCGTGGCGCCGGCATCGCCAACCCGGTGATGATGACCTGCGGCGACGCACCTTCGCCGTGGTCGACGCCGCCTTCGCCCAGCGCCGCAAGACCCTGCGCTCGGCGCTCGCCCGGCTGGCCGGTTCTCCCGCGGCCGCCGAGCAGGCGCTGCACGCCGCCGGCGTCGATCCCCGGACGCGGGGCGAGCAGCTGGCGGTCGCCGACTTCGCCCGCATCGCGCAGTCACTGTCCCGCTAGGTTGGTGCGGTGACGTCAGCGACCGCGCGGGTCCCCGCGAAGATCAATCTCTGCCTGGGGGTCGGCCCGGTTCGTGACGACGGATTCCACTCGCTGTCGACGGTCTACCAGGCCCTCGACGTCCACGACGAGGTGCGCGTCACGACCGTCGACGACGACACCGACGACATCACCGTGACGGTGCACGTCGAGGCGGACCGGCTGGCCGAGACCATCGACGTCCCCACCGACGATGAGAACCTCGCGGTCCGGGCCGCCACGCTGTTGCGTGACCGCACCGGCGCCGAGGGCGGTCTCCGCCTCGCCATCCGCAAGGTCATTCCGGTGGCGGGCGGCATGGCGGGCGGGTCCGCCGATGCCGCCGCGGCCCTCGTCGCGTGCAACGAGGTGTGGGCCACCGGCCTGACCCGACCCGAGCTCGAGCAGCTGGCGACCGAGCTGGGCAGCGACGTCCCGTTCCTGCTGCACGGCGGCAACGCCATCGGCAGCGGTCGCGGCGAGACGATCAGCCCGGTCCTGGCCCGCGGCTCCTACTACTGGGTCGTGGCCGTGGCGTCCCGGGGCCTCCCGACGCGCGAGGTGTTCGCCGAGTTCGACCGACTCAACGAGGGCGTCGACCTCCCCGAACCCGGCTCCCCGGACGACGTCCTTGCCGCACTGCGCGCCGGCGACGCGACCGAGCTCGGCGCCACCTTGTCCAATGACCTCACCGAGGCTGCGCTGTCCCTGCGGCCGGAGCTGCGCGGCACGCTCGACCTCGGCCTGGAGGCCGATGCGCTCGGTGCCGTCGTGTCCGGCTCCGGGCCCACGTGCCTGTTCCTCGCCGCGGACGAGGCGCACAGCCTCGACATCGCCATGGCACTCGCCGGCGCCGGGGTGTGCGCCGACGTCATCCAGGCCCGCGGACCGGTGGCCGGCGCCCGACTCACCTGATGGCACCGCTGCTCGGCGGCGAGTCCCTGCGCCTCGCGTTCCCGACCCGGCGCGTGCTGGACGGGGTCAGCCTCGGCCTCGCCGACGGCGATCGCGTCGGTGTCGTCGGCCGCAACGGCGACGGCAAGTCCTCGCTGCTGCGCGTCCTGACCCGGCGGACCGCGCCCGACGACGGCCGCGTCACGTGGCGCCGCGACCTCCGGGTCGGTTTCCTCGACCAGGCCGACCGCCTCGACGACGACGCCGTCGTGTCCGCCGTGGTCGTGGGCGAGCGGGTCGAGCACGAGTGGGCCGGCGATCCGCGAGTGCGGGACATCATCGCCGGCCTGCTGTCGGAAGTCCCGTGGGACGGCCGTCTCGGCGGGTTGAGTGGTGGCCAGCGACGCCGGGTCGCGCTCGCGCAGGTGCTCGTCGGCGAGCACGACGTGATCGTCCTCGACGAGCCCACCAACCACCTCGACCTCGAGGGCGTCACCTGGCTCGCGCAGCACGTGAAGGAGCGGTGGCCGGCGGGAACCGGCGGTCTGGCCGTCGTCACGCACGACCGGTGGTTCCTCGATGAGGTCTGCACGCACACGTGGGAGGTCCATGACGGCATCGTCGAGGCGTTCGAAGGCGGCTACGCGGCCTACGTCCTGCAGCGCGTCGAGCGGGACCGACAAGCGGCGGCCGCGGAGTCGCGGCGACGCAACCTGATGCGCAAGGAGCTGGCCTGGTTGCGCCGCGGTGCTCCGGCGCGCACGGCCAAGCCGAAGTTCCGTATCGACGCCGCCAACGCCCTCATCGAGCGGGAGCCGCCCGTGCGCGACAGCACCGAGCTCGTCCAGCTCGCCACCTCGCGTCTCGGCAAGGACGTCGTCGACCTGCTCGACGTCTCGGTGTCCTACGGCGACCACGAGGTCCTGCGGGACGTGGAGTGGCGTATCGGGCCGGGGGAGCGGGCCGGCATCCTCGGCGTGAATGGAGCCGGCAAGAGCACGCTGCTCGGCCTGGTCGCCGGCACGGTCGCGCCGACGTCAGGGCGGGTCAAGCGTGGCAAGACCGTGCAGGTCGGCACCCTCTCGCAGACCTTGGCCGAGCTGGAGCCGTTCGTGGGTGACCGGGTGTCCGACGTCGTGGCTCGGCAGCGCACCACCTTCGTCGCCGGTGGCCAGGAGCTCTCACCCGGTCAGCTGCTGGAGCGCCTCGGGTTCGCCCAGGGTCAGCTCGCGACGCCGGTCCGTGATCTTTCCGGGGGCCAGAAGCGTCGCCTCCAGCTGCTCGTCGTCCTGCTGGCCGAGCCCAACGTCCTGATCCTCGACGAGCCCACCAACGACATGGACACCGACATGCTCGCGGCAATCGAGGACCTGCTCGACTCCTGGCCCGGCACGCTCCTGGTCGTCTCCCACGACCGGTACCTCGTCGAGCGGGTCACCGATCACCAGTTCGCCGTCCTCGACGGACGACTGCGGCACCTGCCGGGGGGCATCGAGGAGTACCTGCGCCTGCGCTCGAGCCGGGCACCGACGACTCCGGCGGAACGACCCGTGGTGGAGGCGGTCGAAACCGCGTCGAAGAAGAAGCGTCAGGACCGCAAGGCCGTCGACCGACTGGAGCGCCAGATCGAGAGGCTGTCGGCCCGCGAGGCCGAGCTGGAGAAGGCGATGGTCGAGGCCGCGACCGACCCCGAGGCCCTCCTGCCGCTCGACGCCGAATACCGGGACGTCGTCGCCGAGCGCGAGCGGGCCGAGGACGCCTGGCTCACCCTCATGGCCTAGAGCCGGCGTGCCAGCGTGCGCAGGGCGTCGGCGAGCCAGGCCGCCTCGGAGGCGTCCAGGGATCCGAGGAGCTCTTGTTCGTGGGCGAGCAGCTCATCGAGCGCGGCGTCGACGGTTCGTCGGCCGGACGCGGTCAGGCTGACGAGCACGCCGCGGCGGTCGCCGGGGTCGGGCCGCCGCTCGACCAGCCCGCGGCCCACCAGCCGATCGACGCGGTTCGTCATGGTCCCGCTGGTCACGAGGGTCTCGGCGACGAGGCGGCCGGGCGAGAGGGCATACGGTTCGCCCGCTCGGCGGAGCGCGGCGAGCACGTCGAACTCCCAGGTCTCCAGGTCGTGAGCGGCGAAGGCGCGCTTGCGGGCGCGGTCGAGGTGGCGTGCGAGGCGCGAGACCCGGCTCAGCACCTGCATGGCGGAGACGTCGACATCGGGGCGTTCGCGCTTCCACGCTGCGACGATGGCGTCGACCTCGTCGGGCTCGGTCGTCTCCTTGGGCACCCTCCGATGCTAGGGCGTAGGTTGCCGTCATGGATGTCGACGACCTCGTGGCAGCCGGCGCCACCCAGCAAGCCGCAGCGATGCGATCAGGCGCCGTCACCTCGCGCGACCTCACCGTCGCGACGCTGGCCGCCATCGAGCGCGAGAACGCCCGGCTCAACGCGGTCGTCGAGCTGCTCACCGACGAGGCCTTCGACACGGCGGCCGAAGCCGACCGACGACGAGCCGACGGCGACGACGGTCCGCTGCTGGGCGTCCCGATCGCGGTCAAGAACGACCTCGACATCGCCGGGCGCGTCACCGCACTCGGATCGCGGGCCTTCACACGTCCTGCCGCCGCCGACGACGAGCTGATCGCCCGCATCCGCCGGGCCGGAATGGTGCCGGTCGCCACGGCGACGCTGCCCGAGCTGGCGGTGTACGGATTCACCGAGTCGGACCCGTACGGCATCACCCGCAACCCGCACCACCTCGACCACACCCCCGGCGGATCGTCGGGCGGGTCGGCGGCCCTGGTCGCCGCCGGAGCGGTGAGCGTGGCGACCGCCTCCGACGGAGCCGGCTCGGTGCGCATCCCGGCGGCGTCCTGTGGGCTGGTCGGGTTCAAGCCCACCCACGGCACGATGCCGAGCTCCGGCGGCTGGCACGGGTTGTCGACGCAGGGCGCGCTCGCGCAGCGCGTGGGCGACGCCGCGCTGTTCCTGCAGACGATGGGGACCTTCGATGCCGACCTGGTCGAGGCGGCCGCCACCGATCCGCAACCACTCCGCATCGGGGTGTCCACGAGTGCCCTGGCGGCGACCCGCGCGCAGGCGCTCCACCCCCAGGTCCGCTCCGCACTGGACGCGACGGCAGCGGCCCTCGACGTTGCCGGTCACGACGTCCGCGAGGTGTCGATCCCGTACGGGCTGGACGCGCGGATGTCGACCATTCGCTATGTCGCCGGCATCCGAGAGATGGCGGCCGGCGCCGACGAACCGGCTCTCATCGAGAAGCGGACGCGACAGATCGCGCGCCTCGGCGCGCCGGTCGGCGCCGGCCTCGTCGCCCGGGCGCGAGCGGCGGGCGAACGCTGGGGCGGCTCGGTGCACGACGACCTCGGCGTGGACATCTTGCTGACCCCCGTGATGAGCGGGCCCGCCCTTCCGGTCGGGCACTTCGACGGCCGCGGCGGCGTGCGGACGGTGCTGGGCATGAACGCGTTCTATCCGTACACGGTGCAGTGGAACCACGCCGGCACCCCGGCGGTGTCACTGCCCACCGGCCGTATGCCCGACGGTCTGCCGCTCGCCGTGCAGCTCATCGCCCGTCGGGGTGACGACGCCACCTTGATGTCGCTCGCCGGCTCGCTCGAGCGTTCCACCCATGCCTGAGTGGGACCCCGCTCGCTATCTGCACCACGCCGACGAGCGCGGCCGCGCCTTCCACGACCTGCTCGCCCGGGTCGACGTGACGCCGTACTCGATCGTCGACCTCGGCTGCGGCCCCGGGCACCTGACCCCGGTCCTGCAGGAGCGCTGGCCCCATGCGGCGATCCTCGGCCTCGACTCCTCGGCCGCGATGATCGACGCGGCCACCGCCCGGGATGACGGCGGGTCCGTCACGTACGCCCAGGCCGACGTCGCCACCTGGGAGCCCACCACACCGCTCGACCTGATCGTCTCCAACGCCATGTTCCAGTGGGTGCCGGACCAGCTCGACGTCATCCGCCGGCTCGCCGGCCACGTCGCCCACGGCGGGGCGTTCGCACTCCAGGTGCCGAACAACTTCGCAGCTCCCAGCCACCTACTGCTGCACGACATCGCCGCCCAACCGCCGTACGCCGAGCACACGGCGGGCCTGCACGAGGCTCACGGCGTGGGCCCGCAGGCGTACGTCGAGCTGTTCAGCGACATGCAGGACGGGCCCGGCTGGAGCGTCGACGTGTGGGAGACGACCTACCTGCACGTGCTCACCGGCGACGACCCGGTGTTCTCCTGGATCTCCGGCACCGGCGCCCGCCCGGTCCTGCAGGCCCTGCCCGACGACCTGCGTCCGCGGTTCGAGCAGGAGTACAAGGCGGCCCTGCACGACGCCTACCCCTCCAAGCCCTGGGGGACGGTCTTCCCGTTCGCGCGCGTCTTCGCGGTGGCCCATCGATCGCGACCGGTAACCTGAGAACGATCCCCGGTTGGTCTGCCGGCAGGGCCCGCCTGACTTTGAATCAGGATTAGCGACGTAGGTTCGACTCCTACCCGGGGAGCGAGGCTCGTGGCCACTGCTCCGCGGCCTGCCGATCCAGCCAGCGCCGCATCAACTGTCCGGTCTGGTGGGGGTCGTCGAACATCGGGATGTGACCGACTCCCGACAGGACGTGGGATTCCGCGTGCGGGACGGCCTGGTGCCACAGCGGCTGCTCGTTGGCCATCGGGGTGAAGCGGTCCATCTCGCCCCACGCCAACATGAACGGCACCGTCACTTCAGGACTCGCATCGAGCCGGAAGGCAGCGAATCCCGGCAGCAAGTTGTCCCAGTCGCCGTTTGCACTGTTCCGGCGGATCGCCATCGCCTGTCGAGCCGAGATCCGGTCGCCGTGTTCGAGGACTGCGCGCAGCGCGATCTTCCGCAGGTGCGGGAACGAGAGGACCACCGGTACGAGCAGACGTCGGAGCCAGGACATGTTGTTCAACATGTCGAAGTGCTTCACGAGCCGCTGAGTCTGCTCCTGATTCGAGCCGCCAGCGGGGCAGATGGCGAGCGCGCTGCGCGCCCGTCCCTCTCTCGCGACGCCCAGCGCAGCAAGGCCGCCAAGAGAACAGCCAATGATGTGAGCGGACCGGAACCCGGCTCGGTCCATCTCCTCGACGACACCGCGAGTCAGATCGTCCAGGGTGACGGGGCCGCTCAGCGGGTTCCCGCCTTCCCAGCCGGCCAAGGTCGGCGCAATGATCTCGAACTTCTCCCGAAGATACGGAAGCACGGGCTGCCACTTGCTCCACGGATCTGCGCCCATGTGCAGCAGAACCAACGGATCGCCGGTACCGATGTGCAGCGTGCGTCGACCATCGCTGGTCACCTCGACACTGCGCGCGAGGCCCGTGGTCCGCGATGTCATGAGGCGCGAGCACCCCGATCGGTCGCGTTCGCGAGCTTGGCCAGCGCGCGCATCAGGCGAGGCATCCGCCGCGCGGCTTGCACGGCGACCTTGTCCATCGGCGTTTGAAGGGACTCGGTCGGCGGAATGGTGCTGGGGCTACGTGCGTGGTCGAAGCGGTACAGGTCCCACACGTCGGAGAGGCCGGCAAGCCGCTTGTTGCCGATCCGCTCGAACTCCAGGCCCGAGCCCACCACCAGATCGCGAACCGTCCGCGAGACGTAGACCTCGCCCGGACCGGCGGCAGCCATCACTCGCGCCCCGACGTGGACGTTGAGCCCGGTGGCGTTGGCGACTTCCCGCTGCAACTCACCCGCGTGCACGCCACAGCGGACCTCGATGCCGGCCGCCCTCGCCTCGCGCGCGATGCGTTCAGCACAGCGGACAGCGGTACCCGGCATGTCGAGCAAGCTGAAGGTCCCGTCCCCGCTGATGTTCAGCACCTGCCCGTCGGCGTCGGACACGGCCGTCCGCACCGCATGTTCGTGGGCGGTCCGGACCCGGTGATACTCCTCGTCGCCGATCTCGGCCAGCAGCTTGGTCGATGACACCAGGTCGGTGAAGAGGACGGTGCCGAAGAACCGGCCGTCCTCGGCGACCTTCCTGGGGCCCAACCCGAGCTCGAGAAGGTGCATGACCACCGGGTAGTAGGCCTCGCCGATCGACGAGCCCGGCGTCGGAACCGGCATGACGTGCAGACTGGCATGCGGCATCTGCGCAACCATCCGTTCGGCCCACGACAACGGACTGACGCCCCCGTCCTGGATCAGTACCCGGGTCGGCGCGGCGATCACGGGCAGCAGGTGCGTGAAGTCGAGCCCGGCGGACCAGTCCCAATGCGCACGCGCTTCGGCCGGCGACATCGAGCTGCGCTCCAGCATCGCCATCAGCCGGCGGTTGTTCGTGGACCGCATCTCCGCGTTCCACATGTCCATGGTCCGGCCGCGGCCCCAGTTGTCGGCGACGCCGTTGATCACGTCGGCCATGTTCGCGATCTCGGCATCGCTGGCCCACGGGTCCTCACACGACCCGTCGATCGGCTGGGGGAAGGGCAGCCACAGGCACAAGCCGGCGACGCGCTCGGGGTAACGCGCCGCGACCAGCGCGGCCGGACCGCAGGCACTTCCCGGTGCGCCGATGACGGCGCGTTGCATTCCCGCCGCATCCATGACCGCGAGAATGTCGTCGGCCTGCTGCTCGAGCGTCGGCACGTAGTCGACTCGATCGGACAGGCCCAAGCCCCGCCGCTGGAAGATCGCGAGGCGGCCGTTACGGGCCACGGCGCCCAGATTCGCTTCGGTGTGCGGGTCGGCCCACAACAGGTCGAGGTGCATGATCTCGCTGCCGTAGTAGACGAACTCTCCAGGCCCTGTCCCGAACACCTGGTAGGCGAGACCTGCCCCCTCACGATCGATGTACCGCGTGTCTGGGGGCGTCACGAGTCCATCAAACTGCTAAGTGTCCCCAGATCCAAAGCGAAAACGGCAGAAATCAGTCGTTGTCGGAAGTGAGTGTGACTCGCGCCCCAGATTGCGGGCCGCCTGTGTGGATGCGATGGTCGTGTAACTGCCGTTTACCGTTGGGGGGATGCCTGCGCATGACTGCACCGCTGATCGAGCGTTCGGGTTTGCTCCGTCGCGTTCGAACCGCCGGCAAGGCGCTCACCACCCCCTTGGCACCGGATGACTATCTCGCCCTGATCAACCCACTGTGGTCGGCGCGTCAGCTGCGGGGCCGGATCGAGCGAGTCGATCAAGAGACGGATCGTGCGGCGACGCTGGTCATCCGGCCGGGGTGGGGCTGGCGATTCGATCACGCGCCGGGGCAGTACATCGGCATCGGAGTCGAGGTTCAGGGTCGCTACCACTGGCGCTCGTACTCACTGTCGTCGGAGCCGCTGAAGGACGGTCGCACCATCAGCATCACCGTCAAGGCGATGCCCGAGGGCTTCTTGTCCGAGCACCTGGTCAGCGGGCTGGAGCCGGGGACGATCGTCCGGCTTGAAGCCCCGCAGGGCGAGTTCATCCTTCCCGATCCGCCCCCGGACCGGATGCTGTTCCTCGTCGGGGGAAGCGGCATCACTCCGGTGATGGCGATGCTGCGGACGATGGGCCGTCGCGGCACGATGCCCGACGTAGTTCTGGCCTACTCCGCGGTGAACGAGGACGACATGATGTTCGCCGATGAGCTCCGCGAGCTTGCCGCGAGCGAGACGAGCCTGCGCCTGTACGAACGATTCACAGACGCCGACGGCATCCTGACGCCCGACCAGCTCGACGACGTCTGCCCGGACTGGCGCGAGCGAGAGACCTGGGCGTGCGGACCAGCGCCGATGCTCGACGCCACCCTCGAGCACTACGAGAAGCATGGCCGGGAGGACCACCTGCACATCGAGCGGTTCTCATTGGCCCTCGACTCCGGCGACGCCGCAGGTGGGACCGTGACGTTCGGGGTGGGCGGCAAGTCCATCGAGGTTGACGGCGCCACCACGCTTCTGGAGGCCGGCGAGGAAGCCGGCGTCAACATGCTGTTCGGCTGCCGCATGGGCATCTGCCACACCTGCGACGTCCCACTCGTCTCGGGCCGCATCAAGGACCTGCGCAGCGGCCAGGAGCACGACCAACCGAACGAGTACGTCCAGACCTGCATCTCAGTCGCCGTCGGTGACTGCACCCTGAACGTCTGATCAGACCCGAGGAGTCCACATGGCCTACGCCGACGTGCGCGAGTACACCCACCTCACCGACGAGGAGGTGGAGGCGCTCGGTGCGGAGCTCGACGCGATCAGGGCGGAGATCGAGGAGTCCCGCGGTCAGGCCGACCGCGACTACATCCTGCGCATCATCACCATCCAGCGCCGGCTCGCCGCAGCGGGACGGATCACCTTGTTCGCCAGCTTCTTCCCGCCCGCATGGCTGCTCGGCACGCTGATGCTCGGCTCCGCGAAGATCCTGGAGAACATCGAGATCGGCCACAACACGATGCACGGCCAGTGGGACTGGATGAACGATCCCGAGATCCACTCCAGCAACTGGGAGTGGGACACCACCCAGCCGGCCGAGCAGTGGAAGCACTCGCACAACTACATCCACCACCAGTTCACCAACGTCATCGGGCACGACAACGACATCGGATACGGCATCCTGCGCATGAGCCGTGACCAGAAGTGGCACCCGGTCAATCTGGGGCAGCCGATCTACAACCTCTTGCTCGCGATGTTCTTCGAATGGGGGGTCGCCCTGCACGACCTCGACATCGAAGCCATTCGCAAGCGAGAGAAGGACCCCAAGGTCCTGCGTCGCCAGCTCCGGCAGATCCGGCAGAAGGTGGGCAAGCAGGTCCTCAAGGACTACGTCGTGTACCCGGCGCTCACGGGTCCGTTCTTCCTTCGGACCCTGACGGCAAATGTCACGGCCAACCTGATGCGCAACGTCTGGTCCTACCTGGTGATCTTCTGTGGCCACTTCCCCGACGGCGCTGTTCACTTCACCGAGGAGGAGCTCGAGGACGAGACGCGCGCCGAGTGGTACCTCCGTCAGATGCTCGGGTCGGCCAACTTCGAAGGCAGCAAGCTGACGCACCTCATGGCAGGCCAGCTCGGCTACCAGATCGAGCACCACCTGTTTCCCGATCTTCCGAGCAACCGGTATGCCGAGATCTCGGTCAAGGTCAAGGATCTGTGCCAACGCTACGAGATCCCTTACACGACCGGGCCGTTGCGCAAGCAGTACATGCAGGTCCTCCGAACGATCATGAAGCTCTCCCTGCCTGACCGATTCACCACGCACGACCGTGCCCCCGACCCACCGCGGCTGGCCCGTCGGCTCCGTGACGACGAACGTCCGACCCGACGTTCCGAGCTCGGCAAGTGGTCGGGTGCGGCCGCGATGATATGACCGGGACGAGCCTGCGTGGCCTCGCCTCGCGACCGCTCGATCCAACGCGCGGGTTGCCAGTTCCCTTCGCCAACGAGGATGACGACGGGCACACCGACCACACCACGGTCGTCAAGAAGCGCGCCATCCGCTGCGCGCTGAGCCGCATCTGCGGTGTCTGCGGAACGACCCTCACGTGGCCCATCGCCTTCGTGGGCACACCGGACGAGGCCGCGGACGCCTTGTTCCTCTACCCGCCGTTGCATCCGGAGTGTGCCGCTGAGGCGCTGGCGATTCTCGGCGGAGCAGGGCGAGGCGTACTCGGTCATCCAGCCGACGTGGGCGAGTGGGAGACCGTTCTCACCGGCGGCTTCGACCTGGTCCGGCCCGCCGTTCGTGGCGCGCCGGTCCTCTTTCATCCGAATTCGCCGGTCGAGAACTGAGAGCCAGGTGGTGGCGGGCCTATCCGACGAGGGTCTGCGCGAGGTGATGCTCGCCCCACGAGACGTCGCCGAGTGGTGGTGAGTGAGCGGTCCGTTCGGCGGGTCTTTCTCGGCCAGAGGGCAGCTGCCAGGTGATGGCCTGGTGCCCCTTGAGTCGGTGGTGTCTTCGGCACAGCGACCACACGTTGGCTCCGCTGGTGGGGCCGTGCGGCCAGGCGATGCGATGGTCGCCGTCGCATTCGTGCGCCGATCGCGTGCATCCGGGCGCTTGGCACACGCCGTCGCGGAATTCGATGGCCTTGGTGAGGGTTTCGGGTGCGAATCGACCGAGATACGTGTGGTCGAGGACGCCGCCGGACGGGTCGGTGATGATGCGGTGCCACAGGGCGCTTTCGCCGGCCAGCAGGTCGGTGATCCACGCCGCGGGCACCACGAAGGAGCCGTCCGACGCCACGATCGGATCGGCGTTGATGCCGGCCAGGCTCTCGGCGCTGATCGTGACGGCGACGTCGGCGCCGATGGCCGGTTCGCCGGTCTCGTTCGTCGTCAGCCACGACGCGAACAGGTCGGCCCGGCGTTGCTGGGTGGTGCGTTCGTCGTCGGCGCCGAGGGCCTTGGCCTCCCGGGTGAGGCGCCGGTCGATCGCCGCTGCCTGGAGCGCCGGCAGGTAGGCCGACAGCCAGCTCATCCCCTCGTCTCCGTGCTCGACGACGACACCGCGGCTGGCGCGCTCTTCCTCGGCACGCTCGGCGTGCAGGTCGCTCTCGACGCGCGCGACGAACCGCTTCAACCATCGCCGCAGCTCGGTCAGGGTGTGGGTCGCGGCATAGGTGAGGACTCGCTGGTCGAGGCGGACGATCGAGTCCGCGCGCTGGAGCTTGCCGATCGCGTCGGAGATCACCAGCACTCGCGAGGCGTCGATGCGCCCGGACCCGAAGGCCAGCCAAGTCTGCGGGGCGTTGCCGCGCACACGCTCGGCCGCACAGAGACGTCGATGCACCTGGTGCTCGCTCAGGCCGGATGCCGTGCCGATCTCGAGGGCGATCGTGGCGATGTTCGCTTGACGCGCGAACTCGGTGGTCTCGGCGGCGTTGTACTCCGCCTCGAGTCGCTCGGCGTAGTCGAGCATCGCCGCCCACTCGGCCGCCTCGGCCCGCGCGCGAGCGCGCGTCAGGTCGGTCAACCGGTCCTCGTCGACGGCCCCCCGCGAGCTGCTCATACCCCCAACCTAGAGGCGCCCACCGACAGATGTTTTCGTCCACCGTGCCCCGGTGTGCACCCATGGCTCGAGCCGGCCTTTCCGCGATCGAAGGTCGATATCATTGCTTTGGAAATACGCGCGCGTTCTCCGGACTAATGATTCCCGCGCGATTAGTCAGGAACGGAAAGGACCTTTCATGGGCCAGCGAAAACTGACGATCTACACCGACGACCGCGATGGCACCGACCTGGATGGGGAGCCGGAGTCGGTGTACCTCGCCTTCCGGGATCGGTCCTGGCGCCTCCACCTCTCCGAGCGGAACCTCACCGAGCTCGACGGCATCATCACGGACTTCACGAAGCACGCGGCCTCGATCCGGGGCAAGGGCCAAGGTCCGAAGCAGGCCCGCAACAAACATGGTGTTCCGGTCGCCGCGGTGAGACTGTGGGCGCAGAACGAAGGCCGAAAGTTCGTCGAGACGGCGGGCTTGAGCGTTCCCGGGCAGCGCGGCCGGGTCGACACGAAGATCCACGACCTGCACGACAAGCACGGCTGAGCGGACCTCTACGCTTGATGCGGCAGCCGGCATCGCGGATACCCACGCATCTCGAAGGAGAGCAGTGAGCGAACAGGTCACGGCCATCGTCCTTGCCGCCGGAGCGGGAACACGGATGCGCTCGCGGCGCGCCAAGGTGCTCCACGAGCTGGGCGGACGCAGCATGATCGCGCATTCGCTGATCGCCGTCCGAGAGGTCGGTGTCGCGCGCACCGTGGCCGTGATCGGGCACGACCGCGACGACGTCTCCACGGCCATCCACGATCTCGATCCGGACGTGGTGCTGGCGGTCCAGGAGGACCAGAAGGGCACCGGCCACGCCGTCCAGGTGGCGCTGGGTGCGCTGGACTCACGTCCCGACGGCACCGTGCTCGTCACGTACGGCGACGTCCCGCTTCTCACCGCCCAGACGCTCCTCGAGCTGCTCGACGACCACCGAGCCGCCGGCCGGGCGGTCACGATCCTCTCGGCCGAGCTCGACGACCCGACCGGCTATGGCCGCATCGTCCGCGACGCCACCTCGGCCGTCACCGCCATTCGCGAGGATGCCGACGCCGACGACACCGAGCGGACGATCCGCGAGGTGAACAGCGGCATCTTGGCGGTCGAGGCCGGGTTCCTGGCCGACGCCGTCGCGGGCCTCGACGCCGACAACGCCCAAGGCGAGCTGTACCTCACCGACATCGTCGGCCGAGCGGTGACCGACGGGCTGCCGGTCGGCGCCCACGTGCTGGAGGACGTGTGGCAGACCGAAGGCGTCAACGACCGCACCCAGCTCGCCCGGCTGGGCCGTGAGCTGAACCGGCGGCTCACCCGGCACTGGATGCGGGAGGGCGTCACGATCGTCGATCCGGACACCACCTGGATCGACTCCGCCGTCACCCTCGCCCCAGACGTCACGCTCCTCCCCGGCACCCAGCTGCTCGGCGCGACCATGGTCGAGTCCGGCGCCACCATCGGACCCGACACCACGCTGCGCAACGTCGAGGTCGGCCTCGACGCCAGCGTGATCCGCACCCACGCGGCCGACGTCGTCATCGGCGCGGGCGCGACGGTCGGTCCGTTCTCCTATCTGCGGCCCGGCACGGAACTCGGGGAGGCCGGAAAGATCGGTGCCTTCGTCGAGACCAAGAACTCCCGCATCGCAGCGGGCGCCAAGGTGCCGCACCTGTCCTACATCGGTGACGCCGACGTGGGTGAGGGCTCCAACATCGGCGCCGGCACGATCGTGGCCAACTACGACGGGCAGCAGAAGCACCGCACCACCGTCGGCAAGCAGGCTCGTACCGGGTCCAACAACGTCTTCGTCGCGCCCGTCACGATCGGCGACGGCGCCTACACCGGCGGCGGAACGGTGGTCCGTGAGGACGTCCCGCCGGGGGCACTGGCGACCAGCGCCGGTCCGCAGAGGACCATGGAGGGGTGGGTGCACGACAAACGTGCCGGAACCCCATCGGACGAGGCCGCCCAAGACGCGAAGGATGACGCCGGTGAGTAGCCTGCTCAAGCAGACGCCGACGAAGAAGATCATGCTCTTCTCGGGCCGGGCGCACCCCGTGCTCGCGGAGGAGGTCGCGAATCTCCTCGAGGTCGACCTCGTGCCCACCACGGCGTACGACTTCGCCAACGGCGAGATCTACATCCGCTTCGACGAGTCGGTGCGTGGCTGCGACGCGTTCGTCATCCAGAGCCACTGTGAACCGATCAACGACGCGATCATGGAGCACCTCATCATGGTCGACGCCCTCAAGCGGGCCTCGGCTCAGCGCATCACGGTGATCCTTCCGTTCTACGGCTACGCCCGGCAGGACAAGAAGCACCTCGGTCGCGAGCCGATCTCCGCCCGCCTGGTCGCCGACCTGTTCCTCGCCGCCGGCGCCGACCGATTGATGACCGTCGACCTGCACACCGCGCAGATCCAGGGCTTCTTCGACGGGCCGGTCGACCACCTGCTCGCGATGCCGATCCTCACCCGGCACGTGAAGCGCCGCTACGGCAAGCGCGACCTCACCGTCGTGTCGCCCGACGCCGGCCGCATCAAGGTGGCCGAGTCCTGGGCCAACGCCCTGAAGGCTCCCCTCGCCTTCATCCACAAGACGCGCGACCCGCACAAGCCGAACGAGTCGCAGGCCAACCGCGTGGTCGGCGAGGTCGACGGGCGCACCTGCATCCTGGTCGACGACATCATCGACACCGGCGGCACGATCGTGCAGGCCGCGGAGGCCCTCATGGCCGACGGGGCCGAGGACGTCGTCATCGTCGCCACTCACGCGGTGTTCTCGGGTGAGGCGATCGACCGGCTCAAGAACTCCACCGCCTGCGAGATCATCGTCACCAACACCCTCCCGATCGACGACGGCAAGCACTTCGACAAGCTGGCCGTGCTCTCGATCGCGCCACTGCTCGCTCAGGCCACCGCTGCCGTCTTCGAAGACGGATCTGTCACCAGCTTGTTCAAGAGCTGACCTCAAGAGATCGAGCCTCGTGTCCCTGGCCATGTTCACCCTCGATGGTGACCTGCTCGTCCCCACCCCGATCGCCCGCAGCATGTGGAGCCATGACCAGATGCACGGCGTCGCGCTGAGCGGTGCGTTGGCCCGTGCCCTCGAGCGGCGGCTGACCGAGCTCGGTCGCGATGACCTGCACCCGGCCCGCTACACCGTCGACCTGTTCCAGCCGGCCACGATGTCGCCGTCCACGGTGACGACCGAGGTCGTTCGGCAGGGGCGCCGCATCTGCTTGATCGACGCGTTCCTCCTCCAGAACGGAGACCGGGTCGCCCGGGCCAGCTGCACGTTCCTGCTGCCGACGGAGTCGCCGTCGGGAACGGTGTGGACCCCCGATGACCACCCGGAGTCGCCGCCGGAAGACCTCGTCCCGCCTAGCGAGGAGCCACGCGTGCCGTTCTTCGCCAGCGACGCACCGTGGTCCCAGTCCTTTCCCGATCACCAGAACGCCGGACGCAAGCAGACCTGGCAGGCCGGCCTGCCGGTGGTCGACGGTGAGCCCGGAACGCCGTTCCAGTCGGTGGCGAGCATCGCCGACGCGACGAGCATGGTGGTGAACTGGGGGACCGAGGGCGTGCAGTACATCAACACCGACATCACCCTCGCGCTCGCCCGGCCGCCGGTCGGGCTCGAGATCGGGCTGTCGGCGACCGATCGGGTGGAGCGCGACGGGATCTCCGTCGGGACCGTCGAGGTCTTCGACCGCGCCGGGCCGCTGGGCACGGCGATGGTCACCGCGTTGGCCAACGCGGCACGTCCGGTCAGTTTCGACGACGTCGAGTTCGATGACGACGGCGGCCGCCGGCGCCGGACCGGCTGACTCAGCCCCAGATGAGAGCCGTGCAGCGCCAGGCCCGCTGACCGCGGTGAGACGTCTGCAGCTCCAGACGAACGGCGATCGCGCGGGAACGTCCGCGGTGCACCATCCGACCGGCGATCTCGGCGGTTTCAGCGTTGATCATCGCCACGTGCACGGAGGCGATGCGCGCCGCGCTGCCCACGCCGGCTCGACGTGGCACTCGTGCTCGAGCCGTCAGCCGGGCATTGAGCTGGTCGTAGACGTCCGGCGCCATCCACGCCGCCATTTGTCGCGCCGCGCGTTCCCCGGAGAGCACCTCGACCAGCGCCTGCATGAAGTGTGATGCGCGTTGCCGAAGCGGGTGGCCCATCTCGTCGGTCGTGGCCCGCTCGATCGGCGCCGGGAGCACCGGTCGCACTCCGGCGAACGGCAGCGGGATCTGACCGGGCGCAGGCTCGACCGGACGGTCGAAGGTCGGGACGACGGGGGCGACGTGCAGCACGGTGGCCGTTCTCATGGGCGGTCCTCTGATGGCGGGTTGAGACGTTGACCCGGGTGGATCAGGTCGGGGTCGGGACCGATGACCTCGCGATTGGCCTGGTACCAGCGGTCGGAGGCCCGTGCCGTGGCCCGGATGCCGGCGCCGGGGCCCAGGTGGGCCTTGGCGATCGCCCACACGGTGTCGCCGCCGCGCACGACGACCGGTGCGACGCCAGACGCGTCGGCGACGAGTGGGCGGTCCGGGAGCCGGAGGCCGTCGACGCCGCGGTCCTCCGCATGCGCCGACGGGAGGCCGAGCGCACCGGCGATCCCGGCGAGCGCGACTCCGCGCAGCAGTCGTGGCGTGAGGGTGACGGCCAGGCCCCGCAGCCCGGGTGTCAACGCGAGCAGTGCGACGAGCGCGGCCCACAGCGCGACGGCCAGTGCCGCGAGCGTGAGGAGCGCGACGACGGCGCCGGGAAAGTCGTCGCCGCGCAGCGCAGCGAACAGGTCGGCGACCCACCGCATACAAACCCCCGAGATACGTTTGATGACGTTTGATGCCATCAAAGGGCGCTGAGACACGACTGTCAATCGGTTGCCCACAGTCGGTTAGCGTGAGGCACTGTGCGGTGGGATCGGTTGTTCGCGGACCTGGAGGGTCAGGCCGCGGACCTCGAGCTGGAGGAGCGGGACGCCCTCGTCCGCGAGCTGCGCGACGGGGAGTGGGCTGAGACATCGTGGCGCGACCTCGTCGGTGGTGAGGTGGTTCTCGAGGTGGCCGGACTCGGTCGAGTCCGGGGCGAGGTTCGGCTCGTCAACGAGCACGTCATCCACCTCGCGTCCGACCGAGCGGAGCACCTCGTGAACGGCCCCGCCGTGGTTGAGGTGGTGTCGAGCGAGCGGCGGGCCGATCCCGCGACCTCGGTGACGTCACGCCTGGGGTGGGGTCATGTGCTGCGCGCCGCGCGGGATGACGACGACTGGGTGTCCGTCACCCGGACGGACGGCCAGGTGGTGGATGGCTCCGTCTGCGCGGTGGGCCGGGACTTCGTCCGGCTGGCCGGCACCGCCCGAACCCGCGACGTCCCGATCGCCGCGATCGCGGCCGTGACGCTCAGCGCGTCCTGACGCCGTCGTGCTCGGCCACGGCTTCGTCGGTGCGTGCGTACTGACGCTGGATGTAGTCCTCCAGCTCGACCGCCTCGACGCGCCACTGGCCGCGCCCGCCGATCTGGATGCCGCGGAGGTCGCCGGCGCGGACCAGGGCATAGACCTGGCGGCTCGTGACGTTGAGGATCTCGGCGACGTCGGCGAGCGTGAGGAATCGCGGTGCGTCGGCGGGCATGCCGTCAGTTTTCCACGCTCCGGGTGTCATGGCCCAGCCAAGGTGGTGACCCGCTGTGGACAACCAGGACCCACGATGGACGTCGGGCGCGGCCACCAGTAGAAACGGTGCATGACCATTCGGGGGGCCATGTCCAAGCAGCAGCAACCGCGACCAGCTCGACTCGAGCATCAACCGTGGCGTGACCTGCGGTTGTTGCTGGGGGTGCTGCTCGTGCTCGTGTCAGCCGTCCTCGGGGCCGCCGCGGTCGCGGCCGGCAGCAACTCGACCGGGTACTGGGCGGTGCGATCCGACGTGCGCGCGGGCGATCCGGTCGAGCGCACCGACCTCGTCGCGGCCGACGCACGCGTCCCCGCGGACGCGGCCCGCCACCTCATGCGGACGGACGATCCCTTGCCGGCCCGCCTGACGGAGCTCGTGTGGTCGCGCGACGTCGGCGAGGGCGCGCTGGTGAGCCGGGCCGCGATGACCAGCCGTCGGGCCGGGGAAGTCGCGGAACTCCCGCTCACCGTCACGTCGGGCGCCGCGCCGGCCGACCTCGCCCGGGGTGACCGCGTCGACGTCTGGGTCGGTCCCGGTCCGGGCGACGACCCCGGTGCGAAATCGGTGCGTGTGCTCGGCGGCGTCCGGGTGGTGTCGAGCGGCGGCTCTGCGGTGGTCCGGGGGGCGCCGACGCGCACCGTCCTCGTCGACGTCTCCGACGCCGAGGTGAGCGGCCCGGTCGTGAGCACGGTCGCGGTCGGCCACGTCACGATGGTGCGCGTGTCATGACCGATGTCGTGGTCGCGGCCGGTGGTGCCGGGTGGGAGTCCGATGTGCTGCGCGAGATCGAGGCGTCCGCATCGATGCGGCTCGTGCGGCGATGCGTCGACGTCCCGGAGCTGCTGGCGCTCGCGCCAAGCACGGCGGGTGCGGCCCTCGTCGCCACCGACCTGCCCGGGCTCGACGCCGACGCCGTCTTCCGGCTGGAACGTGCCGGCGTGCACGTCGTGGGCGTGGGCGACGACGAGCTGGGCCGGGCGCTCGGCATCCGAACCACCGCCGAGCCGGGCGGGCTCGCCGAGGTCGTGGCCGCCGCGGGCCGTGAGGGCCCGGTGGCGGCCGCCGAGCCCGACTCGGCCCGCACGATCGCGGTGTGGGGGCCGAATGGCGCGCCGGGCCGCAGCACCGTGGCGGCGTCGCTCGCCGCCGCCTTCGCCCACGAGGGCCACGACACCGTCCTGATCGACGCCGACACCTACGGCGGATCGATCGCCCAGATGCTGGCGCTTCTCGACGAGGTCAGCGGTCTGATGGCCGCCTGCCGAGCCGCGAACCAGGGCCGGGTCGACGAGGTCGCCGAGCATCTGCTGGAGGTCGAGCCGCGGCTGCGTCTGCTGAGTGGCATCCAGCGAGCCGACATGTGGCCCCAGGTTCGCCCTGGTGCGCTGGAGCTGGTGCTGCGCCGGGTGCAGTCGGACGCCGACCTGGTCGTCGTCGACTGCGCCGCCTCGATCGAGCCCGGCGACAGCACGTCCGGAACGGGCCGGAACCAGGTGGCGCGACACATGCTGCTCTCGGCCGACGTCGTGCTCCTGGTGGGACGTGCCGACCCGGTCGGCCTCGCGCGACTCGTCCGGGCCCTGCATGACGTGACCGACCTCGTCGCGGAGCTGCCGACCGTTGTCGTCAACCAGATGCGGCCGTCGCTCGGGTGGTCCGAAGGCGAGGTGGCCGACACCCTCACCCGGCTCACCGGTGTGGCTCCGGCCCGGTTCGTCCCGGCCGACGGCCCGGCGCTGGATCTCGCCGTCATGCGCGGCCGCCTTCCCCGGCACGTCGCCCCGTCGTCGCCGTTCGTTCAGGCGCTGGACGACCTCGCTGCCACGCTGACGCCGGTGATACCTTCGTCCGTGTCCACGTGAGGAGCACCATGAAGCGCTTGAGCCCCTTGGACGCGTGGTTTCTCAGCCATGACGCTCCCACGGAGCCGCGGCAGATCGCGTCGCTCGCGATCCTGGAACCGAAGAACTCCGACCTCACGTACGACCGGCTCATCCAGGTCATCAGCGAGCGCCTCGACATCGTCCCCCGCTATCGGCAGGTGCCGCGCCGGGTGCCCGGCGCGCTCGGCACCCCGGTCTGGATCGACGCCGAGACCTTCGACATCTCCCTGCACGTTCGTCGGTCCGCGCTCCCGAAGCCGGGTTCTCGCCAGGCCCTGCACGAGCTCGTCGGCCGGCTCATCGCCCGACGACTCGACCTCGACCGGCCGCTCTGGGAGCTCTACCTCATCGAGGGGCTCGAGGACGGCGGTGTCGCCCTGCTGTTCAAGGCCCACCAGGCGCTGGTCGACGGCTCGGAGACGATCGACCTCGCCCAGGTGCTGCTGGAGGAATCCGCCCACGAGCGCGAGATCCCGCACGAGGACTGGGTGCCGCAGCCGGAGCCGCGTGGGCTGGGTCTGGTGGCCGCCACCCTCGACCGCAACGTCCGCCAGCCGGGCGAGACGTGGCGCATCGCCGAGCACCAGCTCGGCCGCCTGATCCGGAATCTGCCGATCATCGGCGGGTCGGCGCAGCCACCTCGCGGGGTGCTCTCGACCGAGCTGTCCCGCCACCGCCGGTTCGCCACGTTGGCCTCCGATCTCGACGACTTCCGCCGGGTGCGTGATGAGCACGGCGGCACCGTCAACGACGTCATCCTGGCCTCCATCGCCGGCGGCATCCGCGGCTGGATGCTCACCCGTGCCGAGCAGGTCAGCGCCAAGACGAGCTTCCGCGCCATGGTGCCGATGTCGGTCGTGTCCGACGACGGCTTGCCGACGTCGTTGGGCTCCAAGGTGCGTGGGCACCTGCTGTCGCTGCCGGTGGGGGAGTCCAATCCGGTCGTGCGGCTGCACCAGGTCTCGTACGCGCTGAAGGACCATCGCGAGACCGGATCGGCCGTCGCGGCCAACAAGCTCGCCGACCTGCCCGGGCTTCGCCACCTCCACCTTCCATGCCGTCGGGGCCCGCGTCGCCGACGCCGAGACCGGCCGCGGCCACCAGATCGTCATCACCAACGTCCCTGGTCCGCAGGACCCGGTCTACATGGCCGGTGAACCGGTCGCCGAGGTCTACCCGTGCATCCCGCTGAGCGAGCACCGTGCGGTCTCCATCGGGGTCACGTCGTACCGCGGCAAGGTGTTCTTCGGGTTGGTGGCCGACCGGGATGCGGTGCCCGATGCCGACGTCCTGGCCCAGTGCATCGACGAGGCCCTGGCCGAGCTGGTCGAGACCGTCGGCCGCCGCAAGAGCGTCCCGCGCGGGCGCCAGCGACCCACCCGCTCGTGAGGCTCTACCTCGCCGCCGACGCCGAGGCTCTCCGGACGCTGCGGGCCGGCGGCGCGGTCACGTTGCCCTCGTTCGTGGCCGCGAGCGACGACGAGGAGGACGAGTTCGCCGCGCTCTCGCAGGCGGCCACGGCCGGCGCTGCGGTCGTCATCGCCGAGCTGGACCGCGACGACCAGCCGGTGGCGCTGAGTGATGTCGAGGCGATCCACGTCGACGCCGACGGCAGCGGCGACCTCGCGTGGTACGCCGCGCAGGAGATCGACGAGGTCGTGGCGCTACTGCCGTAGCGCCACGATGCCGCTCTCCACGTCGTGGCGGACGTTGGCCGCGACCGCCTTCGCGACCTCCGGCTCGACCTTCTTGCCGACGAACGGCACGCTGACCTTGACGTCGCCCTCGATCACGAAGGTGACGTCGGTGGCGGCGCCGGTCAGGCGCACGGTGCCGAGCATGCCGGCCGGCTGTCCGATGACCGTGAACCGGACTTCGGCCGAGCGATGGCCGTCGGGGTCCGGGCCGCCCCACACCTCGGCCTGCTTGATCTTCACGGAGTCACCGACGAACTTCTTGACGAAGTCGGGCATCGTGGCCGGCTGGGTGCGGACGATGGTGACGGCGTGGCCGGCGCCGGACTCCTCGACCGTCACGTCGATGTCGACGGCACCGGTGGCGGCCGCGGTACGCTCGCGGAACTCCGGATCGGTGATGAGCGCGTAGACCGACTCGACGTCGGTGTCCGGGTAGGTGAAGGTCTCCTGGAGTCTCATGGAGTCTCGGACTCGATCTCCGGTGGCGTGCCGGCCCCGGCCTTCAGCTCCGAGAGCCGGGCCTCCACCTCGACGGCCGTGCTGTCGCCCTCCAGCTCCTCGAACTGGGCGTCCAGGCTGGACGCCGCGAGCTCGGCCTGGCCGGCCACCCGCGCCTCCTCACGCCGCACCTTCTCCTCGAACCGGGAGACCTCGCTGGTGGGGTCGAGAATGTCGATGGACTTGATGGCGTCCTGGACGGTCGACTGTGCCTCGGCGGTCTTCTGGCGGGCGACGAGCTGGTCGCGCCGCGTCTGGAGCTCGCCGAGCTTGACCTTCATCTGCACCAGCCCGGTCTTCAGCTTCTCCACGGTTTCGCCCTGCGACGCGATCATCGGTGCTGCGTCCTTGGCCTCGTTCTCGAAGCTGATCTGCTTGCCGAGGGCGACCTTGGCGAGGTTGTCGAACTTGTCGGCCTCGGCCCCCTGGCCGGAGGACCGCAGCGAGTCGGCCTTCTGGGACGCGGCGAGAGCCTTGCTGCCCCACTCCTTGGCGGCGGCGACGTCCTCGGCGTGGTCGACCTCGGCCATGCGCAGGTTGCCGATCGTCTGGGCCACCGCCTCCTCGGCCTCGGCGATCGAGCTGGTGTAGTCGCGGACGAGCTGGTCGAGCATCTTCTCGGGGTCCTCGGCCTTGTCGAGGAGGCTGTTGATGTTGGCTCTGGTGAGCTGGGCGACGCGTCCGAGGATCGACTGTCGATGGGCCATGATGCTCTCTCTTCCGTGAGGGTGTGACGGTCTAGAAGCGTCCGCCGCCGCGGCGACGTCCACGAGTGCTGGTGCCACCGAAGCTGCCGGGTGTGCGCGACGAGCTGCCGTGGCTCGATCCACCGTACGGTGCACCGGATCCACCGCCGTGCGAAGAACCGCCGAGAACGTTGCCGAGCCGGCCCCGATCCTTGGCGTCCACGAGGATGCCGCCGAGCACCATCGAGTCGTCTTGGGGGGTTCGCTTCTCGTCGCGGGCCGCCTGGCGCTCGCTCCAGGCCTCGACGTCGTCGTCGGCGAGCCGCTGCGCCTGCCGGGCGTGCCGCTCTGCGGCGTCGAGGGCGGTGCGGGTGGCGTCCTGGTCGGTGGCGAGGTTCCGCCGCGCCACGTCGAGATGGCGGGTGGCCTCGGAGAGCCGGGTGCGCGCCTCCGCCCCGACGGCGCCGCGGCGGGTCTGGATGAACTCGCTGACGCCCTTGACGATCGAGGTCACCCGCCCCAGTGAGTCCTCGAGGGTGGCACGTTCCTCTTCCGACTTCTCCTCGAGCGCCTCGGCCTCGTCGATGGCGTCGAGGAGGGTCACCGCCTGGGCGAGGGCGTCTTCGGCTGCACGGGCATGGTTGGCCGCGGCCGGGCGGTCGTCGAGGTTGTCGAGTCCGCGGCGGATCTGCTCGCGCGCGGAGGTGATCAGGCGCTCGGCCTGCTCGATGTTGCCGGCCACGCTCGCGTGGTCGGCCAGCTCGGACACCTGTTCACGGCTGGTGGGAAGTCGGGCGTCGACTGCGTCCGCTCGAGGGCCGAGCTCCTGGAGTACCTCCGGCGCGCTGGTCTGGAGGTCGCGGAGCCGGTCGAAGCCCTCCACCTCGGCGTCGAGCTCGTCGTCGACCTGCTCGCAGATGGTGATGATCCGCGAGGCCTTGGCGCGTCGTTCCTTCTTCGACTCCTCGATCTCGTCATCGAGCTCCTGTCGGAGCGTGAAGGCCTCGCGCACGAGCTCACGACCGCGCTCGAGCGTGGTCCTGAACGCGGCGGTGGCCTGGGTGCCGAACTGCGCCTCGGCGAAGCCGAGCTCCTGCTCCGACGTCCGCAAGGCGTCATCGATCGCCACCAGCGCGCGGCTGGCCGTCGTGTCGAGCTCGTCGAGGGTCAAGATGGCGGCGGGATCGACGGGGTTGCCGTGCTCGTCGAGCACGCGATGGGTGTGGTCGAACCGGCGCCGGACGCGGCGGACGATGAGTGCGCCCACGCCCAGCACGACCAAGCCGACGAGCACGATCGTTCCCACCGGGAGCCCTTCGTCCTCGGCCACGTCGCCGTAGCCGTCGGCCGCCTCGATCGCGGCGCCGGCGAAGTCGTCGTTGCGCAGCGCCGGCAGGATTCGGGTGCGGTCGATCGTCTCGAGGTCCTCGTCGGTGAAGGTCGCGTTGTCGGTGTCGTAGCCGTAGGCCCGGTCCTTCGTGGCCACCACGAGCAGCACGTCGGCGCGACCGAGGCCGGACTTCTCCGAGGTGCGCGCGGCCCACTCCGCGCCGGTGAGGTCGTCGAAGGTGGGCACGTAGACGACGAAGAGCTGCAGCCCCGTGCGGTCGAAGAAGCGGTCCAGAGCTCGACGGACCTCGGCCTCGTCCGAACCGAGGGCGTTGGCCCGGTCGGTGATCTGGCCGGTCACGTCGATCGGTTCCTCGGCCTGTGCCGGAGAAGCACCGATGGCCGCAGCGAGAAGGAAGATCACGGACGCCGCGAGCGAGCGCTTCAAGGCCATCACACGTCGATCTTGTCCGAAGGGTCGAAGCGAGACAACCGAACCACGGGAGTTGCCCGCGAGCTGGGCCCGAGATGCCTGACCCGTCTCGATGGCACGGCCACCACGACCGATCCTCCCCGTAGGTTACTCACGGGTAAGTATCCGCGTCCACCTCGTTGCCCTCCACAACCTCGCGACCCGACCCTTCCGCCGGCCCCGATGATGCGGCAGGATCGCGGCAGTCGCTCTTCGGGAAGGGACATCGGGGGATGGATTCTCAGGCGCCGGCACTGTCCGAGCGCGTCCGTGAACTGGTACGTCAACGCCGCATCGACCCCCGCCAAGACGCGGACACGGTGCGCAGCCTGGCCCTCGACGTCATGGCCGAGCACGAACGCCGCAGCCTCACCGGTGCCGTGCGCTCCATCGACGAACCCGAGCTCGTGGTCGGCCGCATCGTCGCCGACGTGTCCGGCTTCGGGCCGCTGCAGACGTACCTCGACGACCCGACGGTCGAGGAGATCTGGATCAACCAGCCCGACCGCGTGTTCGTGGCCCGCGACGGCAAGCACGAGCTCACCCCGACGATGCTCACGGCGGCCCAGGTGCGCGAGCTCGTGGAACGCATGCTCTCCTCCTCCGGTCGCCGCCTCGACGTCAGTCAGCCGTTCGTCGACGCGATGCTGCCCGGTGGGCACCGCCTCCACGTCGTGCGCGAGGGCATCAGCCGCGAGTTCGCCGCCGTCAACATCCGCAAGTTCGTCGCGAAGGCGCACAACCTGGACGATCTCGTCAGGCTCGGCACGGTCGACGTGGCCACCGCCACGTTCCTGTACGCGAGCGTCCTGGCCGGTCTCAACATCGTCGTCTCCGGGGGAACTCAGGCGGGCAAGACCACGCTGCTCAACTGCTTGGCCTCGGCCATCCCGGGTTCACAGCGGCTCGTGTCCGCCGAGGAGGTGTTCGAGCTCAAGGGCGCGCACCCGGACTGGGTGGCCCTGCAGACGCGCCAAGCCGGGCTCGAGGGCACCGGAGCGGTCACCTTGCGAACGCTGGTCAAGGAAGCCCTGCGCATGCGGCCGAGCCGACTCATCATCGGTGAGGTCCGATCGGCGGAGTGTCTCGACCTGCTGCTCGCGCTCAACGCCGGCCTGCCGGGCATGGCCAGCATCCACGCCAACTCAGCGCGGCAAGCGCTGGTCAAGATGTGCACCTTGCCGTTGCTGGCGGGCGAGAACATCGGATCAGCCTTCGTGGTGCCCACGGTGGCGTCGTCGGTCGATCTCGTCGTGCATGTCGGCCTGGATGGCAAGGGCGACCGACGCGTCAGCGAGGTCGTGGCCGTCACCGGCCGGGTTGAGAACGGTCTCATCGAGAGCGAGGCCGTCTTCACCCGTCGCGACGGAGCGCTCGTCCGCGGCCATGGTGTTCCGGTGCGGCGCGACGCGTTCGAGAACGCCGGCATCAACCTCGACGAGGTCCTCGGATCCGATTCCGGGGTTGGAACAGGCCGATGGGCGCACTGATCGGTCTGCTGGCCGGCCTGGGGCTGGCCCTCGTCGCCTGGACCTTCGGCGACCCCACCTGGCGACCCGCGGCCGCGCGTGCGTGGCGAGGAGCTGCGTGGACTGCTCGGCCTGAGTGCAGGTGCCTTTCTCCTTGCCGGGGTCGCGATGGTCGCGATCTCCGGCGTGCTCGCCGTCGGCGTGGTGTTCGGCCTGCTCGCGGCGTTGCTGCCGTCCGCCGTCCGGCGGGGCCGGGCGGCTCGGCGGCTTCGTGAGCGGGCCGAGCTCTGGCCCGATGCCGTCGACAACCTTGCCTCGGCGGTGCGGGCCGGGCTCTCCCTCCCCGAGTCACTCGTGCAGCTCGGCGAGCGGGGCCCCGAGGGCCTGCGCGAACCGTTCATCCGGTTCGGGCGCGACCACCAGGCCACCGGCCGGTTCGACGAATCCCTCGACCTCCTCAAGGATCGGCTCGCCGACCCGGTCGGCGACCGTGTGGTCGAAGCTCTGCGCATCGCGCGAGACGTCGGCGGCGGCGATCTCGGGCGGATGCTCCGAGCGCTCTCCGGCTTCTTGCGGGACGACCTGCGTACCCGCAGCGAGCTGGAATCCCGGCAATCGTGGACGGTCAACGGAGCGCGGCTGGCCGTGGCGGCGCCGTGGGCCGTCCTGCTGGCGACGTCCTTCCAGCGCGATGCCGTCGCGCGATACGCCACCGGGACCGGTGCGATCGTGCTCGCGATCGGCGCAGTCCTGTGCGTCGTCGCCTACCGC
The DNA here is from genome assembly GCA_963695295.1 of uncultured Actinomycetota bacterium. Classification (GTDB taxonomy): domain Bacteria; phylum Actinomycetota; class Actinomycetes; order Propionibacteriales; family Nocardioidaceae; genus Aeromicrobium. Next base: position 1,969,622 of record OY968771.1, read on the forward strand.
CTGATGCTGTGGATCGGTCGACTACCGACTGAACGACGGGTGCTCTCATGATCGGCGCGGTGGTGGGGGCCTCGCTCGGGCTCGGCGTCCTGCTGGTCGTGTCGGGCTGGCGTCGAGTGCGTCGACCCGCGCTCGACCTCCGCGTGGTCCCCTATGTGCGCGACGTTCATCCATACGTCGGGGCGACGGCTCGTCCGAGCACCATCGGCGGCGTCCTCGGCCCCGTGGTGCGTGGTGCCGCCCAGTCCGTCGGTGGCGTCGTCGGCGGATCGGCGAGCGTCCAGCGCCGGCTGGTCCGACTCGGCTCCGCCGCGACGGTCGAGGAGTTCCGCGTCCGTCAGCTGGTCTGGGGCGTCGCCGGATTCGTCAGCACGGCGGCGGTCGCGACGTTGGCCTGGTCGGTTCGAGGTGGGAGCGTGCCGGCCTTGCTCATCGTGTGTGTCGTCGGCTTCGTCCTCGGTGTTCTCGGATGTGACCACCGATTGTCGGCCCAGGTTCGCGCCCGCGAGGAACGGATGCGCGAGGAGTTCCCGGTCGTCGCCGACCTGCTCGCCCTGGCCGTGGCCGCCGGTGAGAGCCCCGTAGCCGGGCTCGACCGCATCCTTCGCGTCGTCCAAGGGAACTTGGGCGACGAGCTCGGACGCGTGCTGTCCGACGTGCGCACCGGGATGCCGGTCGCGGCCGCCTTCGACGCGCTCGCCGCCCGCACCGGGGTCTCGAGCATCGCCAGGTTCGCCGAGGGACTGGCGGTTGCCGTCGAGCGGGGAACGCCCCTGGTCGACGTCCTGCACGCCCAGGCCGCCGACGTCCGTGAGTCCTCGCGCCGCGATCTGATCGAGGTGGGTGGGCGCAAGGAGATCGCCATGATGGTCCCGGTCGTCTTCCTCATTCTCCCCGTCACCGTCGTGTTCGCCTTCTACCCCGGCTACGTCGGACTGCACCTGACCTCATGAGAAAGGAACCGTGATGACGTCGTACCTGACCAGAGCGCGAGACGAGCGTGGCGATGTGCCCGGGTGGGTGATGATCACGGTGATGTCCGCTGGTCTCGTCGCGGTCCTCACGGCCGCCGCGGGACCGCAGCTCCGGTCGATGCTCGAGAACGCGCTGTCGGCCGTCGGTGGTTGAGCGGGAGCGCGGCTCGGCCGTGGTCGAGTTCGTGCTCGTCATGGTGGTGCTGGTGCCCTTGGTCCTGGGCATCGTGCAGGTCGGGCTCGTGCTCCACGTCCGCAACACGCTGACGGCGGCGGCCTCGGACGGTGCCCGGGCTGCGGCGCCGCTCGGGGCCACCCCGGCGGACGGCGTCGAGCGCGCGCGGCAGCTCATCCGGGGGGCGCTGGCCGATCGGTACGCCGACGACGTCACCGGCGCGATCACGTCGATGCGGGGCGTGCCGGCCACCGAGGTGGTGGTGCGGGCCGAGGTTCCGGCACTCGGGCTGCTCGGCCCGTCGGTCGAGGTCACGGCGACCGGTCATGCCGTGCTCGAGGTGGCGCCATGACGCGTCCCCGCGAGCGTGGGACGGCCACGGTGGAGTTCGTCTGGATGACGATCCTGCTGCTCGTTCCGTTCGTGTACATCCTCATCGCGGTGTTCGACATCCAGCGGGCTTCCTACGCGGTGTCGGCCGCGAGCCGGTCCGCCGCTCGTGCGTACCTGCAGGCGGACGACCCGGCCGCCGGCGAGGAGCGCGCCCGAGCAGCCGCTCGCGTGGCCCTCGACGACCAGGACGTCACCGCCGAGGTCGCCGTCACGTGTCGGCCGAGCCCGGCGGCCTGCTTGCAGCCGGGCTCGACCGTTCGGGTCGTCGTCCGCACCGTCCAACCGCTGCCGCTCACCCCGTCGGCGCTGGGCGACCAGCTCGGCGGCATCGCGGTCGACAGCACGCACACCGAGCCGTTCGGGACCTACCGGGCCGGGCGACCATGAGCCGCGAACGAGGCACGGTCACGGTCGTCACGATCGGGTTCTTGATGCTGCTCGCCCTGCTGACCGTGGTGGTGGTCGACTCCTCGGCCGCGTTCCTCGAACGACAACGCCTGAACAACGTCGCCGACGGGGCAGCCCTGGTGGCGGCCGACGCGCTCGATGAGGCCGGCTTCTACTCCGACCGTCGCATCACGCTCGACGAGGCCGAGGCGCGCCGGCTCGTCGGCGACTACCTGGCCGGCGAACGCATTCGGGCGGTCGACGTGGCCACCGACGGCGACACCGTCTCGGTGCGCGTCGAGCGCGACCTCGATCTCGTCCTCACCCCGCCGGGATGGGTGTCGAGCACGACGATCGTCGCCGCCGCGACCGCGCAGCTTCGCCACGGCTAGGGTGGCGATAGCGAGCCAGGAGGGTGCATGACCGAGGACGACATGAAGGCCAAGTTCCGCGAGGCGCTGGAGAAGAAGCAGAAGCAGCACCACGCCACGGCCGAGGGTGCCGAGCACGACACCAGCGAGAAGTCGCACGGCGCCGACAAGCCGATCGAGGTCAAGGAGTTTCGCCGCAAGAGCGTGTGACGCCAGGGCGGGTCAGTCGCGCAGCGCGGCTCGCAGCCGCTCGCCGTACGTGGCGGCCTCGCCCTCGTCGTACTTCGTCCGCGGCCAGAAGAACCCACGCAAGCCGTCTCCCTTCGTTCGGGGGACCACATGCACGTGCAGGTGCGGGACGCTCTGCGACACGACGTTGTTCATCGCCACGAACGTGCCTTGGGCGCCCAGGGCGGACGTCATCGCCGCCGCGACGCGTTGCGCGGTCGTGAACAGCGGCACCACCGTCGGCTCCGGCAGCTCGAGGAACGTGTCGACGTGCTCGCGGGTCACCAGGAGGGTGTGGCCCTTGAACACCGGACGGATGTCGAGGAAACCCACCACGTGCTCCTCGTCGAGGACGATCTCGGCATCCACCTCGCCTCGGACGATCTGGCAGAACAGGCACATGACGGCATCCCACCACAGCGTGGCCCACCACGGAGTGGCTAGTCTCGTCGGGTGGCGACCGTCGACTTCTCCGAGCAGATCAAGGAGCTCGGCGCGACGCTGACGTCGATCGAGAAGGTGCTCGACCTGGACGCCATGCGCGCCGAGATCACCCATCTGCAGGACCAGGTCGGCGCCCCCGACCTCTGGGACGACCAGGCGAACGCCCAGCGCGTCACCGGGCGCCTCTCGGTCCTCCAGGCCGACCTCGAGCGCATCACCGGCCTGCGGCAGCGGCTCGACGATCTGGAGGTCCTCGTCCAGCTCGGCGAGGAGGAGGGCGACGCCGACTCCCTCGCCGAGGCCGAGACCGAGCTCGGACGCCTCCACACGCAGATCGAGTCGCTCGAGGTCCGAACCCTGCTGTCCGGCGAGTTCGATGAGCGGGACGCGCTCATCTCCATCCGCTCCGGTGCCGGTGGCGTCGATGCCGCCGACTTCGCCGAGATGCTGCAGCGCATGTACATCCGCTGGGCCGAGCGGCACGAGTTCGGCGTCGAGGTCTACGACGTGTCGTACGCCGAGGAGGCGGGGCTCAAGTCCACGACGTTCGCCGTGAAGGCGCCGTACGCGTACGGCACCCTCTCGGTCGAGGCCGGCACCCACCGGCTCGTGCGCATCTCGCCGTTCGACAACCAGGGCCGGCGGCAGACGTCGTTCGCGGCCGTCGAGGTCGTCCCGGTGCTGGAGGAGACCGACGAGATCGAGATCCCCGACGAGGAGATCCGCGTCGACGTCTACCGCTCCTCGGGCCCCGGCGGCCAGAGCGTCAACACCACCGACTCCGCCGTGCGCCTGACCCACCTGCCCACCGGCGTGGTGGTGAGCTGCCAGAACGAGAAGAGCCAGCTGCAGAACAAGGCCAGCGCGATGGTGATCCTCAAGGCCAAGCTGCTCGCGCTCAAGAAGGCCGAGGAACGAGCTCAGCTCGATGAGCTGCGTGGCGACGTCCACGCCTCGTGGGGCGACCAGATGCGCAACTACGTCCTGAACCCGTACCAGATGGTCAAGGACCTGCGCACCGAGCACGAGACCGGCAACACCCAGGCCGTCCTCGACGGCGAGATCGACGACTTCATCGAGGCCGGCATCCGCTGGCGACGGGCCCAGGACCCGGGCTGAGGACGCGACCGACCCCACACCCCCGAGACGGGTGTGGGGTCGGTCCTCCCTTCCGGGGTCCGGTCAGACCTCGGTGAGCAGCCTGCGGCGGGCGGCCATCGCCACGCCGGAGGCCGTGATCAGGCCGCCACCGGCCAGGATCCAGGCGAGCTCGAGCGGGTCGTCACTCGCGCCGGCACCGGCGTCGATCCGGGTCGGGACGTCGAAGTCGCCACCGGGCTCGTCGCCCTCCTCGGGCTCGTCGCGGTCCTCCGGGACGTCCCCGCACGGTCCGTGCGTGGGGCACGGGTCGTTGTCCTTGAGGTCGTCGGGTCCGTCCGGACGCTCGGGGTCGTCCTGCGGCGGCGGGGCCTTGTCGTCGATCTCGGGGCGGGGCTCGGGATCGCCGCCGGTCGGGGTGGTGATGCCCCCGGGGCCGATCGGATCCGCGACGGCCGAGGTGGCGCCGAGGCCGAGTGCCACGATGGCCAGGGCTGCGGCCAGGGCGAGGATGCGGGCGGTGCGCTTCATGGTCATTCTCCTTGTGGTGGTGGTGCTCTGATGGGTTCGTCTGCGGGTAGGAGCACGAGCTCCGGGGAGTTCTTGCACTTTTCTCGATGCCTTTTCAGGCCAGGTGGGCGTAGACGATCGTGTTGTCCGGGAAACCGCCGATCTTCGGGTCGTACTCGCCGGCGCAGGTGATCAGGCGAAGGGCGGACGCGTCGGTCTCGATCCAGATCCGGTCGTGCGGCAGATCCTCCTTCGGCACCTGCTCCGAGCCGTCGACGACGAACGTGGATGCGCCGTCGGTGCGGTGCACGGTCACCTCGTCGCCCGGCTTCAGCTCATCCAGCCGTGCGAAGACGTCCGCGCCGGCGGGTCCGCGCACGTGCGCCACGAGCACGGCCGGTCCGGCTGCGCCGGGTCGGGGCCCCGGGGAGTACCACGCGGCGTCGCCGAACGCGGGCATCTCCATCGACCCGTCAGGGTTCAGGCCGACACCGTGCAGCTCCTCGTCGACCGCGATCACGGGGATCTCGACGCCGATCGGCCGGCCGGGGTCGGCGACCGGCGTCGCGACGTCGGCTCGGGCGGAGGTCACCGCGGGCGTGGGATCGGCGACGGGTTCGGGGGAGGCGCAGCCGCCGAGGCCCACGATGATCGTGAGCGCGGCGGAGGCCAGGACGGAGGTGCGCAGGGTGTGGTTCACACCAGTGGGAGCACCAGCAGGCCTGGGCCTTACAACTTTTCGCTGCGGTTCGGCTACTGCGGGCAGGGGTCGACGGTGGCCGTCGTCGCGGGGCCGGTCGTCGCGTTGCCCCGGTCATCGGTCGCGGTGACCCGTGCGGTCACCGGTCCGCCCTCGGCGAACGGGCCCATGAGCCCGGACCACCCCGAACCCGATGCGGACATCGGCGCCCGCCCGGATCCGGTCGGCCCGCTCCACCGCAGCACCACCGAATCGAGCCCGCTGTCGTCGGAGGCCGTCGCCGTGACCGTGACGGTGCGGCCGCTGGGCCCGCAGGTGGATGCCCCGAACGTCGGCGGACCGACTCGTGGGGCACTCTCCTGGACCAGCCGGACGCGGACGGGCACGCTGCCGCCGTCCCAGCTGACGGTCAGCGTGCCGGTGGCGGTGCCTTCGCGCAGCCGTGACCGGTCCGCCCGCACCTGGACGTCGGCGGAGCCTCCCGGACTCAGGGCGCCGCTGGCGGGCGCGGCGCTGAGCCATCGCGTCGAGGTCGACACCCGGTAGGTCCGGGACTGGTCACCGGTGTTGGTCAGCCGCACGGGGGCGGTGGACCGAGTCCGGCCGAGATCGATGACCTGCGTCGACACGGTGATCGTGCCGGCCAGCAAGCCGCCGGTCGGCGCAGGCGTGGGAGTGGCCGACGCGGACGGCGCAGGTGCCGTCGTCGCCTGCTCGGGCGCAGCAGACGGCACCGGCTCGTCGGCGTCGCCCGGCCAGAGCAGAGCGGTTCCGGCGATCACCATCGCCGCGGCGCCGGCCGCGACCGCCGCCTGGTTGCGGCGACGGCCGAGGAAGGAGGTGGCCGACCCCGGAGCCGGCCCAGTGTGGGCGACCAGCATGGTGTCGTTGACGACGCGGTCGCGCAACGAGAGCGGTGCGCTCACCAGCGGCACCCCGGCCAGCAACGTGAGGGGGCTGACCAGACGACGGCGCCGGTCGGAGCAGATGTCGCAGTCGTCGACATGGCGGGCCACCCGCTTGCGGACCAGGGGGGAGAAGCCTCCGTCCCAGTCGGCCAGGATGCCGTCGAGATCCTCGCAGTCGTCCCGGCCCAACCGAGCGATCAGCAGCGCGCCGAGCGATCGCTCGACCTGCGCCTTCAGCCGGTTCAGCATCACGTACGCATTCGAGGCACTGACGCCCATCGCCGTACCGAGCTCGGCGCCCTCCAGTCCCTGGCGCAGGTGCAGGTCGAGCATGGCGCGATCGCGGTCGGCCAGACCGGCCGATGCGTCCCAGACCAGGTCGCGCAGCGCGGACAGCTCCGCCTCCGCCTCCGGCGTCGTCGATGAGTCAGCCATGTCGACCAGCTGCTCGTCCCCGCCGTACGCGATGCGCTTGCGGGCCTTGAGGCGTCGAAGGCACTCGCTGCGGACGATGGCGTAGAGCCACGGGCGCAGCCGATCCGGATCGCGGAGCTGCCCGAGTCGCTCGGCGACGATCACGAAGGAGTCGGCCACCGCGTCCTCGGACTCCTCGCGGTGCCGCAGCATCGAGTGGGCGAAGTCGTGGAGCCGGTCGCCGTACCGGTCGTAGACCGCGGCGAAGGCGTCCCGGTCGCCGGAGAGGACGTCTGCGACGAGCTGCGCGTCGGGAAGCCCAGCCTCCTCCGACGGCGCGGTCATGCCCGGATCCTACGACCATGGATCATCCTTGTTCTCCCGGTTGGTGTCATGGGTAGGAGGAACGGACGGCCGGCATCTTGCAGTTCTTGCCCGTCGGCGTCTGGACGCGACGGTGATTGACTGGATCCATGTCAGCCGCGGACGTCGACGCAGCCTTCGCCGCGGTCGATCGCGCGGGCTTCCTCCGCAGCCACGACCGGTCGATCGCCGACCTGGACGGCCCGATCTCGATCGGCCACGGGCAGACCAACTCCCAGCCCCGGACGGTGCGGGCGATGCTCGAGCTGCTCGACGTCCACCCCGGTCAGAAGATCCTCGACGTCGGCAGTGGTTCGGGCTGGACGACGGCGCTGCTGGCCCGCCTCGTCGGCCCGTTCGGGAGCGTTCTCGGGGTCGAGCTGGAGGCCGAGCTCGCGGCGTGGGGAGCGGAAAACCTCGGTCGGCAGGACGTGCCGTGGGCGACCATCCGGGCTGCCGACCGGGACGTCCTCGGTGCTCCGGACGAGGCGCCCTACGACCGCATCCTGGTCTCCGCGGCCGCCCGCCGCCTTCCGGAGTCGCTGGTCGACCAGCTCGCCGACGACGGGATCATGGTGATCCCGGTCGGCGCGGCGATGACGCGCGTCCGCCGCGCCGGGGTGGGTGAGGTCGACGTCACGACGCACGGCGCGTACTCCTTCGTCCCGCTGCGGTAGGTGTTTGGCCGGGTTCGACCGGCGAGGGTCCGCCGGGCCGTGGGCCGCTCTGCCTAGACTCGTCCGAGTGATTCGCTTCGACAAGGTCACCAAGACCTATCCCGGGCAGAAACGACCTGCGTTGCAGGGCGTCGACCTCGAGGTCGGGAAGGGTGAGTTCGTCTTCCTCGTCGGCGCCTCCGGTTCGGGCAAGTCCACCTTCCTCCGCCTCGTCCTGCGCGAGACCCGCCCCACCGACGGACGGGTCTACGTCGCCGGCAAGGAGATCAACAAGCTGTCGAGCTGGAAGGTCCCCAAGCTGCGCCGCCAGGTCGGCACCGTGTTCCAGGACTTTCGGCTGCTGCCCGACAAGACCGTGTCCGAGAACGTCGCCTTCGCGCTGCAGGTCATCGGCAAGTCGCGGCACGAGATCGCCGCGCTCGTGCCCGAGACGCTCGACCTGGTCGACCTCGGCGGCAAGGGGCACCGCATGCCCGACGAGCTGTCCGGCGGTGAGCAGCAGCGGGTCGCCATCGCCCGCGCCTTCGTCAACCGGCCGATGATCCTGATCGCCGACGAGCCCACCGGCAACCTCGACCCGGCCACCAGCGTCGGGATCATGAAGCTGCTCGATCGCATCAACCGCACCGACACCACCGTGGTCATGGCCACGCACGACTCCACGATCGTCGACCAGATGCGCAAGCGCGTCATCGAGCTCGACGACGGGCACATCGTGCGCGACGAAGCGCGTGGCATCTACGGGTACCAGAGCTGAGGGGCGATGAGGACCACACTCAGCGAGCTCCGCACGAGCCTGTCTCGCAACAAGTCGATGACCATCTCCCTGGTCGTCACCATGTCGGTGTCGCTGCTCCTCGCGGCGCTCGGGCTGCTCATCCAGAGCCAGGCCGACCGCACCGAGAAGTACTTCGGTGACCGCCTCCAGCTGCAGGTCAACCTGTGCACCAAGAACTCCCCGAGTGCCACCTGCCTCGGCGGCGTCGCCACCGACGAGCAGAAGGCCGCGGTCAAGGAGGCGCTGAACACCAACCCCGAGGTCAAGTCGTTCGACATCCGCAGCCCGGCGGAGAACTACGAGCAGGCCCGCGAGCTGCTCGGCCAGACCGACACCGGCAAGAAGCAGCTGGAGACCCTCGGCCCGAGCGCGTTCCCGGAGTCGTACTTCGTGACCCTCAAGGACCCGCAGGAGTTCGACGGCGTCGTCAGTCAGGTCTCCGGCATGGACGGCGTCGGCAACGTCAACTCGCTGCGCAAGCTGCTCGGTCCGCTGTTCGAGATCCTGGAGAAGATGCGCTGGGCCGCGCTCGGCACCTCGCTGCTGCTGATCGTCGCCGCCATCTTGCAGGTCTCCAACACGATCCGCATGACGGCCTACGCCCGGCGCCGCGAGATCGGCATCATGCGGCTCGTCGGAGCGTCCAGCTGGCACATCCAGCTCCCGTTCCTGCTGGAGTCGATGCTGGCGGCGCTCATCTCCGCGGCCCTGGCCGCCATCGGGCTGGGCCTGTTCATGTACATCGTCGTGTACGGCTACCTGCGCGACACCCTCGGCCAGATCACCACCTGGGTGCGATGGCAGGAGTCGTTCCTGGTCATGGGCTACACAACGGTGCTCGCCGTGGTGTTGGCCCTGGTCCCGACACTCGTCATGACCCGCAAATACCTTGACGTCTGACCTGGATGACCTAGAGTCACACGAGTAACACCAGTCACATCCGTCGACACCCTCCCGCTCGCGGGAGGACTTCCCCAAGGTCGAGGTCATGGTCAGGAGTCCGCGCGCCATCTCGGTGGCTGCTGTGGTGTTCGCGCTGCTCGCTGCCGTCTTGGCCAGTCCCGCGATCGCCGACGAGAAGGGCGACCTCAAGCGGGAGCGGCGCGGTGTGAACGGCCAGATCTCCGGCGCCAAGAAGGCGTTCGACCAGTCGAGCAAGAAGTTCGCCCGGGCGGTCACCGCGCTCAAGACCGCTCAGCGCAAGCTCAACGCCGCCGAGGAGCATCTCGGTGACACCCGTGGGCAGCTCGCCACGGCCGCGGCGCGGGACGCACAGATGCAGGCGGAGCTGGTCAAGAGCGAAGCCGAGCTCGACACCGCCATCGCCCAGCTCGACCGAGGCCGGAAGGACTTGAAGGCCTCCGAGGTCGCGGTCGAGCAGTTCACCGTCGAGTCGCTGCAGGCCGGCGACCGCGGCCTGCGGGCGTTCGGGGACCTGCTCCGTGGCGAGAGTCCGACCAGGTTCTCGGAGAAGATGAGCCTCAGCGACTCCGTCAGCGACGCCCAGCTGGCCACGATGCAGCGGCTGGCCGCGTCGAAGGTGATCTTGAAGCTCAACCGCCAGAAGGTACAACAGCTGCGTGACCAGGTGGCGGCTGCGCGCAAGGCGGCCGCCGCCAACCTGGAGCGCAAGCAGCAGCTCGAGGCCGCGGCCTCGGACCAGGCCGCGGAGGTCGACCAGCTCGTCGACGTCCGCGCCAAGGCCAGGAGCTCCGCTGCCGCCATCAAGAAGGACGATGAGAAGCGTCTCCAAGCGCTGGAGCGCGAGCGCGCCAGCCTCAACGCCCGGCTCGCCGCACTGGCCCGGAAGGATCGCAAGTCCGGCGGGCAGGGTGCCGGCGGCGACAGCGGCGGCACGCTCTCGCGGCCGGTCGACGGCGCGATCACCTCCTCCTACGGCATGCGACGCCACCCGATCACCGGCGTCTACAAGCTCCACGACGGCACCGACTTCCGCGCCGGGTGCGGCACGCCGATCCGGGCTGCCGCCGCGGGCACGATCATCGAGCAGTACTACAACGGCGGCTATGGCAACCGCGTCATCCTCAACAACGGCATCAAGCGCGGTGCGAGTGTCGTGACCACGTACAACCACCTCTCGCGCTACGCGAAGAGCCGGGGGGCCCAGGTGTCGCGCGGGGAAGTCATCGGCTACGTCGGCAGCACCGGCTACTCCACCGGCTGCCACCTCCACTTCATGGTCATCGCCAACGGCCGGACGACCAACCCGATGGGCTGGCTGTAACGCGGCTGCGAGAATGGCCGGGTGGCCAAGGAGACCGGGCGCAAGATCGTCGCGCAGAACAAGAAGGCTCGCCACGACTTCCACATCGAAGACACCTACGAGGCCGGACTCGTCCTCACCGGTACCGAGGTGAAGTCGTTGCGGGCCGGCCGCGCGTCCCTGGTCGATGGGTTCGGCGAGGTCGAGAAGGGCGAGGCCTGGCTGCTGCAGGTGCACATCCCGGAGTACACCGAGGGCACGTGGACGAACCACGAGACCCGCCGGCGCCGCAAGATGCTCCTCAACCGGCATGAGATCGACCGCATCGAGCAACGCGTTCAGGCGAAGGGCCTGACGATCGTGCCGCTCGCGCTCTACTTCAAGGACGGCCGGGCCAAGGTCGAGATCGCGCTCGCCCGGGGCAAGAAGCAGTACGACAAGCGGCACGCGATCGCCGAGCGCCAGGCCAAGGCGGAGGCCCAGCGCGAGATCGGGCGGCGCCTCAAGGGCATGGAGTGACCGGCTCTGCGCTGAGCGACGCGGACCTGCCGGCCGTCGCCGCCGAGCTCGGGCTCCCCGGCCTGTTCGACGTGCACGTCCACTTCATGCACCCGCGGGTGATGGCGAAGGTGTGGGCCTACTTCGAAGAACTGCCGAACGGGCTGTGGCCGGTCGTGTACCGCGGGACCGATGACGAGCGCGTCGAACGGCTGCGCTCGATGGGCGTCCGCCACTTCTCGGCGTTGTCGTACGCCCACAAGCCCGGCATGGCCACGTTCCTGAACGACTGGACGCTCGGGTTCGCCGACCGGACGCCCGACGCGCTGCGGTCGGCCACCTTCTTTCCCGAACCGGAGGCGGCCACGTACGTGCCCGAGCTGGTCGAGGCGGGCGTGCAGGTGTTCAAGGTCCACCTGCAGGTGGGTGACTTCGCGGCCGACGACCCGCTGCTCGAACCGGTGTGGGGGGCACTCGCCGAGAGCGGGACGCCGATCGTGATCCACGCCGGGTCGGGTCCGTCGCCCGGCACGCACACCGGACCGGACGGTGTGGCCCGGGTGCTGGCTCGCCATCCGTCGCTCGCTCTGGTCATCGCCCACCTCGGCATGCCCGAGACGACGGAATTCATGGATCTCGCCGAGGGTTATCCCCACGTGATGCTCGACACGACGATGGCCTTCGTCGACCACTGGAGCCGGGAACCCGAACCCGCGATCGTGCGCCGCCTCCCCGGCCTGCAGGATCGCGTTCTTTTCGGCACCGACTTCCCCAACATTCCCTACGATTATGCGCATCAGGTGGAGGCGTTGCAGCGCCTCGACCTCGGCGACGACTGGATGCGCGACGTGCTCTGGAACAACGGTTCGCGCGTGTTCGGCACCGACACGGAGGTCGCGCGATGAAGCTGGCGAGCGCGGAGGGCCGGTGGCTCGTCGTCGCCATGATCCTGGCCTCGGGCATGGCGTTCCTCGACAGCTCGATCGTGAATCTCGCCCTGCCGGACATCGACCGTGACCTCGGAGCCGGGGTGGCCGGCCTTCAGTGGACGGTCAACGCGTACACGCTGACGCTGGCCTCCCTCATCCTGGTCGGCGGCTCGCTGGGCGACCGGCTCGGACGCCGCCGGGTGTTCATCGTGGGCGTCGCCTGGTTCGCGATCGCGTCGGTGCTGTGTGCCGTGGCCCCGAGCATCGAGGTCCTCGTGGCTGCCCGCGCCCTCCAGGGCATCGGCGGCGCACTCCTCACCCCGGGAAGCCTCGCGATCATCTCCTCCTCGATCGACCCGGATGATCGCGGCCGGGCGATCGGCGTGTGGTCCGGGTTCTCCGGCATCACGACAGCCGTGGGTCCGCTCATGGGCGGATGGCTGGTCGAGCAGTTCGGCTGGCGGTCGATCTTCTGGCTGAACGTGCCGTTGGCCGTGGTGGTCGTGGTCATCGCGGTGCGCCATGTCCCGGAGACGACCGGTGAGCAGAGCCGGCTCGACTTCGGTGGTGCGGCGCTCACCGTCGCGAGCCTGGCGTTCATGACGTACGGGCTGGTCGAGCAGCAGTGGTGGCCGACGTCGATCGGCGTGTTGCTGCTGGTCGCCTTCGTGGTGCATCAGTGGCGTGCGCCCCATGCGCTGGTTCCGCTCAGCCTGTTCGCCGATCGCGTGTTCACCGCCGCCAACATCTGCACCTTCGCGATCTACGGCGCGTTGAGCGGCACCGGGTTCCTGCTGGTTCTCCAGCTCCAGTACGTGTCCGGGTACTCACCCCTCGAGGCCGGCCTGGCCACGATTCCGCCGGTGCTCTTGATGCTGTTGTTCTCCGGTCGTGCCGGTGCGTGGGGTGCTCGTGTCGGACCGCGGCGGCCGATGACGATGGGACCCCTCATCATGGCGCTGTCGACCCTCATCTACCTGCGCATCGACGAGGACCCGAACTTCTGGCTCGAGATCATCGGCGGTGGCGTCGTCTTCGGTATCGGGCTGACGATGCTGGTCGCGCCCTTGACGACGGCCGTGCTGGCCTCGGCGCCCGCCGTCCAGGCCGGCATCGCCTCGGGCATCAACAATGCGGTCGCGCGGACGTCGAGCCTGCTCGCGGTCGCCGCGATCCCGCCGATCGCCGGGATCGCCGGCGCGAACTTCGCCTCACCGGAGGTGTTCAGCCCCGGATACCGCACCGGGATGCTGATCTGCGGCGCCATGCTGGCTCTCGCGGGGGTGCTCGCCGTCACGTTGATCAGCACGCCGCGACGCTTCGAGGAGGTGGCTCAGACGCCGGAACCGGACGTGGCGTGACCGAGGTACCATGGAACGTGCTGCACATGCTGCAGCTTGACAACTCAACAGGGGCTGATCGGTTTCGACTGTGGTCGTTCGATTCAGGAGAAGCGGGTAGAGAATCCAAGGTCATCTCTCAAACGTCCCTTGGAACCTACAAGTGCCGATTCAAAGCGCACTGACTTCGCCCTCGCTGCCTGACAGCGACTGGTGAAGGGCAGGCCCGGGAGCGTCCCCGTCCCGGATCGTCTGTCTCATCAAGGGGACTTGCTGATCACGAATCGCCGTAGGGCGTGATCGGGACTTTTCTGCGGCTGAGCCTGTCGGAGACGTGTTCGTCCGAGCTCCGGGGCCGAGAAAAGCGCCAGACGAACTGCACCCGGAGAAGACCTGTCTCAGCGCCAGAGGACCCGGGTTCGATTCCCGGCAGCTCCACCAGGTGCGTCCTGCGTCAGGGCAGGCCGTCGAAGACGTCTGTCAACGGTGGCAGCGAGGCATCCCGCGGGGGCCAGGCCACCACCGCCCAGTCCCGGCTGACCACCCGCCGCCAACGGTCCGGGTCGACCGGGTAGTCGAACATCACGTGGTGCTGGCTCCGGTGCTCCATGAGCCCGTCGACGATCCGATGCGCGACGTCCCGGTAGTCGATCGCCATCCCGATCTGGTCGTCGGGCACTCCCCGCATGTGGTAGCGCTGCGTGGGATCCCACGGCTCCAGTCCCAACGCCGCACGTTGCGCCTGCCATCGCTCGAAGACCGAGTTCGGGATCGCTCCGTGCAGGAGCCGGCGGAAGGAGCGCCCGCTGGTGGCGGCGAAGCGGGCGAAGGCCTCGTCCGTCGCCGCGCCGATCGCGATGTGGTCCGGATGGTCGAAGATGCCGTCCGGGCCGAAGGTGGCGACGACGGTGGGCTGCTCCTCCGCCAGGATCGTCGCCACGGCGTCGACGAGCTCATCGGACGGCACCTGATCGACCTCGCCGTCGGTGTACCCCAGCCACTCGTGCCGGTCCGGCTCGCGCCCGAGCGCGCGCCACGCGGCCTCGTCCTCCGCCTGGCGGATCGCTCCCAGCGTCTCGCGGGTGGCCGGGAACCCGTCGCGGATGTCGCCTCCTCCGCCGTCGGTGGCGTGGACGAGGACGAAGCGGAAACCAAGGGCGTCAGCGTGCCTGGCCACGCTCCCCGCGAAGCCGTAGGCGTCGTCGTCCGGATGGGCCACCACCACGGCGAGGGTCAAGCCTTCGGTCATGCCGGGCACCGTACCCCGGCTCGCAGCGTTGGTGCCCCCGTCCGGTGCGTGGCAGGGTCGGACACAGCGACGAAAGGCAGAGGATCCGACATGACGCTCGACCCCTCGGTCGTCGACAGCGCCTTGGCCGAGCTCGAGGGCTGGACCAACGACGGCGACGCACTCACCAAGACGTACTCATTCGACACCTTCACCGCGGCCATCTCGTTCATGCAGCAGGCCGCCGAGCCGATCGACCAGGCGAACCACCACCCGGAGTGGACGAACGTCTACAACCGGGTCGACGTCCGGCTGAGCAGCCACGACGCCGGCGGGATCACCGATCGCGACCTCGCGCTGGCCAAGGTCCTCGATCGGGTCGAGGGCGCGACGCCCTAGGCCCAGAGCCGGTCGCCGAAGTGGAACCAGATCGCCGCGGCGACCCCGACGTACCACAGCGCGACGATGAGCATCGACCAGTTCGACACGAACCGGCCCAGGCCTCCTTGCGGGGCCAGCGCGCGCAGGTTCCGGGCGGTGACCGACACGAACAACGGGATCATGGCCGCCCAGACGACCATGCAGTAGGGGCACAGCAGGTCGAGTCGGTAGATGCTCTGGAACTGCAGCCACGTGACGAAGCCGATTCCGAACAGGACGCCGGCCTGCAACCCGCCCCAGACGAGTCGCCCGAACGCGCCGCCGGACCAGAGGACCACGCCGAGGACCGTCACGATGCTGAAGCCGACGACGCCGATGATCGAGTTGGGAAAGCCGAACGCCTCCGCCTGGGCCGAGTCCATGACGCCGCCGCAGCTGACGAAGGCGCTGACGTCGCAGGCGAATGACGACTCGACCCCGTCGACCTTGTCCTGCAGCAGGGTGAACTTGTCGATCGTCAGCATCACCGCCGCGGCCAGGCCGATGGCACCGGCGATCGTCATCAGGACGTGCGGCGAGCGGTCGGTTGTCTCGTCGGTGGAGGTCACGCGTCGATAGTAGGCGGCGGTTGTTCGCGAAACCGACCATGACAGCGTTACTGTTCGATTCACCAACCCCCCGGAGGATTCGATGACCGATCACGTGGACGTCCTCATCGTTGGCGCCGGATTGTCCGGCGTCGGGGCTGCCTATCGGCTCCAGACGATGTGCAAGGGCACGTCGTACGCGATTCTGGAGTCACGCCAGGCCTCCGGTGGCACCTGGGACCTGTTCCGCTACCCCGGCATCCGCTCGGACTCCGACATGTACACGTTCAGCTACCCGTTCAAGCCGTGGACCGACGTCACCATGGCGGCCGGCGCGGACATTCAGCGCTACATCCAGGACACCGCCCGTGAGAACGAGATCGACCAGCACATCCGCTACGGGCACCGGGTCACGCGCGCGTCGTGGTCGTCCGACGAGGCGCTCTGGACCATCGACGCCACCACCGACGCCGGGCCTGTCACCGTCACCGCGTCCTTTCTTTACCTGTGCAGCGGCTACTACAACTACGACCGCGGCTACACGCCGGAGTTCCCGGGCATCGAGGACTTCGAGGGCGAGGTCGTGCACCCGCAGTTCTGGACCGACGACGTCGACTACGTCGACAAGGAGGTCGTCGTCATCGGGTCGGGAGCGACCGCCGTCACCCTGATCCCGTCGCTGGCTGACCGCACGAAGCACGTCACGATGCTGCAGCGTTCGCCCACCTACATCACGGCACTGCCGCAACGTGATCCGATCGCCACCTTCCTGCGGTGGATCCTGCCCGGTGGTGTGGCTCACCGATTGACGCGGCGCAAGAACGCCGCCTTCGCCATCGGCTTCTACATCTTCGCCCAGCGGTTCCCCACCCTGGCCCGCCGGCTGCTGGTCGGGGCCGCTCGCAAGGCCTTGCCGGACGACTTCGACACCAAGCACCTCAACCCGCGGTACGACCCGTGGGACCAGCGCCTGTGCATCGTCCCGGACGGCGACCTGTTCAAGACGCTGCGCTCGGGCCGGGCGTCGATCGCGACCGACCGCATCGCCCGGTTCACCAAGACCGGCATCGAGCTGGAGTCCGGCGACCACCTCGACGCCGACCTCGTCGTCACCGCCACCGGCCTGCAGATCGTCGCCTTCGGCCAGATCGACGTGGAAGTGGACGGCCGCAAGATCGACCCGCACGAGGTGTACGTCTACAAGGGCATGATGTTCAGCGGCATCCCGAACTTCGCCTGGTGTGTCGGGTACACCAACGCCTCCTGGACGCTGCGGGCCGACCTGACCTCGACGTACGTCTGCCGGCTCATCAATCACATGGCCGCGCACGGGTACGCGTACGGCATGCCCGACCCCGCCGGGGCCGCGGGCGAGTCCGTGCCGATCCTCGACCTGCAGTCCGGGTACGTCCAGCGAGCCGTCGAGATGCTTCCGCAGCAGGGCACCGGCTCGCCGTGGACGATCCGGCAGAACTGGTTCCTCGACTCCTGGGACAGCCGCCGCACCGACCTCGACGACGCGATGGTGTGGATGCCGGCGGCGCGGTTGGCCGAGACCGGCTAGGTCAGCTCTGGCAGCGCGGGCACCAGAAGGTGTTGCGCCGGCGGGTCGGGTCGTCGCCCAGCTCGCCGCGGCGGATCGTGGTGCCGCAGCGACGGCACGGGCGTCGGTCGCGGCCGATCACCCAGGCCTGCTCGCCGGCGCGTGCGTTGCCGGTGAACGTGCGCTGCGCCCGCTCGCGATTGACGCTGATGAGCCGCTGGCCGCGTTCGATGACGTGCCCGACGTCGACCACCTCGCCGACGGGACGGGTGGGCAGCAGGCCGTGCAGGAAGCAGATCTCGTTGACGTACTCATTGCCGAAGCCGGCCAGGTTGCGCTGGTCGTGGAGGGCCAGGAACACCGGGCGGTCCGGATCGGCCGTCACGCGTCGGACCGCTTCGTCGAGTGACCAGTCGGCGCCGAGGAGGTCGGGCCCCAGCCAGGCCATGGCGGCGTCTTCCGCAGCGCGATCGAGCACGTCGACGAGCCCGAGGCTGAACCCGACGGCCTGGTGCTCGGGGTTCTCGAGCACGACGCGAGCGGTGTGGGCGGGTCGGCGCCACCGACCACCCGGAGGGTAGACCTGCCAGGTCCCCTCCATCTTCAGGTGCGTGTGCAGCGAGACATCTCCGGCGCGCACGAACAGGTGCTTGCCACGGCTGACCGCGTCGTCGACCACGAGGCCGCTGAGGTCGAGCGTCGCCCACTGCGGCACGCGGATGTCGCAGTGCGTGAGCGTCCGGCCGGCGAGTGCATCGCGCAGCCTCCGCGCCGTGCGCCAGACGGTGTCACCTTCGGGCATCGAGCCGCAGACCCTTGGGATGCGGGACGAATCCGGCTTCACGCAGTGCTTCGCCCAGGGCGCTCGGGCCGACCGGCCGGCCACCGACCGTCTCGATCGTCAGCCGGGCCACGCGACCGGTGCGGACCAGCGCGGCGAGGGCGGACGCGGCCGGGACGAGCCGGCGCGGGTCCTCGTCGAGGACAAGTGCCTTGCGGCCGCCTTTTTCGACATACACCACGGCGTGACCGTCGTGCAGAACCGCCAGCGACCCCGACTTGCGGGCCGGCCGGTGCCGTGACGATTCCTCTGGGTCGACGACGTCGGGCCAGGGCAGCGCCGCCCCGAACGGGTTGGCGGGATCGGTGGCCGCGAGCACGAGGGCCCCCGGGTCCGGTTCGGCCCCACTGGGGTCGTCGCGCTGGTGCGAGCGCAGTCGGTCGACGGTGGCCGGTGATGCGAACTGGGCCGCGCCGAGCGTGTCGACGTAGTAGCCGCGCAGGCAGGCTCCGGTCTGCTCCAGCTCGCGGAGCACGCGGTACGTCGCGGCGAAGCCACCCGGCGTCTGCTCGGCGACGACCGAGCCGCGGGTCACGATGCCGTAGCGGGACAGGAGCGCCTCGGTGCGGGCGAGCTGCAGCTTGGTCGGTTCCGCGTCGACGGGGTCGAGGCGAAACCATCGACCGGACACCGTCGGTGGACCCTGGAGCCCCACCTGCAGCGAGCGCCCGCGCGCCGAGCGAAGCCGAGCGCGCGGCGAGCGGGACGCGGAGCGGTGGGCGCCGCGCCCACCGAGCATCGCGCGGATGGGAGCGAACGTGTCGCCGGCCACCCGACCGGACCAGACGAGCTGCCACAGTGCGTCGGCGATGAGGTCGTCGTCGGTCTCCTCGAGTGTTCCGGTGAGCTGGCGAAACAGGAACGCGCCGCCGCCGTGCAGGGCATCGAGGATGGCCTGGCCGGTGACATCGGGCTCGGGCGCGTCGCGCAGCACCGGTAGCACGAGGTCGGCCGGGTGCAGCTGCACCCACCCGTCGCTGCCGGGCAAGGTTCCGGCGCCGGTCCAGACGACCTCACCGGCGCCGAGCAGCTCCTCGAGCATGGTGGGGGAGTAGTCGGCCACCCGCGCGGGCAGGACGAGGCTCTCCCAGGCCGACGCCGGCAACGCCACGCCGGCCAGCTGGTCGATGGCGGCGAGCACTCCCTCGGCTCCCCGCCACGACGAGCCGATCCCTTGCCATGAAGGGAGGAAACGAGCCAGCGCCGTGGGTTCCACCGGCTCGACCTGCTTGCGCGCGGCGGCGAGCGACCGGCTGCGGAGCCGTCTCAGCACGCCGGGCTCGACCCACTCACCACCGGAGGCCTGGGGCCGGAACTCACCCTCGGTCAGCCGACTGTCGCGGGCCAGGCGGCGCAGCACATCGGCCACCACGGCGGTGCCGAGGCCGAACTCCGCCGCAGCCTCGGTGGTCGTGAACGGGCCGTGCGTGCGGGCGTATCGGGACAACAGGTCGGCGAGCGGGTCGACGACGGAGGTGAGGTGCGCCTCGGCGATGCCCAGCGGGAGTGCGGCGCCGAGCGCGTCCCGCAGCCGGCCGGCATCCTCGACGGCGGCCCACCGCACGTCGCCGCCGACCGGAACCTCGATGGCCCGACGTTGGTCGCGCAGCTCGCCGAGGAAGGCTCCTGCGGTGCCCTCGGCCAGGCGCAGCTGGACCTGGTCGGTGGTGAGTGGGCCGAGCAGGCGCAACAGGTCGGCGACACCCTCCACGCCGGACACGCGGCGATCGTCGGCCAGCCGCTGGAGCTCGGCCTCGGTGCGGTCGATGACGTCCGGGTCGAGGAGCTCGCGCAGCTCGGCCCGGCCGAGCAGCTCCGCGAGCAGCGTCGGGTCGAGGGTGAGCGCTGCCGCACGGCGCTCGGCCAGCGGGGTGTCGCCCTCGTAGAGGAAGGAGGCAACGTACCCGAACAGGAGGGTCTGGGCGAACGGCGACGCCCGTTCGGTCGTGACCTCGGCCATCTGGACTTCGCGCGCCGCGATGCGTCGGGTCAGCGCGGCCAGCGACGGCAGGTCGTAGACGTCCTGCAGGCACTCCCGCGCGGTCTCGAGCAGGATCGGGAACTCCGGGTACTTGCGCGCGACCTCCAGCAGCTGGGCGGACCGTTGACGCTGCTGCCACAGCGGTGCCCGGGCGCCGGGGTTGCGGCGGGGGAGCAGCAGTGCCCGGGCCGCGCACTCGCGGAACCTGGCGGCGAACAGCGCCGACCCGCCGACCTCGGCGGTGACGATCGCGTCGAGCTCGTCGGGCTCGAACACGAAGAGGTCGGCGCCGGGCGGCTCGACTCCGGTGTCGGGCAGGCGAGCCACGATGCCGTCGTCGGAGGCGACCACGGAGCCGTCGATGCCGTGCCGTTCGAGGATGCGGGCACCCACCGCCAGGGCCCATGGCGCGTGGATGCGGCGCCCATACGGCGAGAGCAGCACCACCCGCCAGTCGCCCAGCTCGTCGCGGAACCGTTCGACCACCAGGGTGCGGTCGGTGGGCACGATCCCGGCGGCCTCGCGCTGCTCGCGGATGAACGAGGTGAGATTGGCAGCCGCCGATGCGGCCAGTCCCGGCGGAGTGGCGCCGGTGTCGGCGACGTGGCGCACGTAGTCGCCGATGGCGGCGCCGAGCTCGTAGGGGCGACCGATGGTGTCGCCCTTCCAGAACGGCAGCCGAGCCGGTTCGCCGAAGGCGGGCGTGACGATCACCCGGTCGTGGGTGATCTCCTGGATGCGCCAGCTGGTGGCGCCCAGGGCGAAGACGTCGTTGACGCGCGACTCGTAGACCATCTCCTCGTCGAGCTCGCCGACACGACGGCCGCGCCCGCCCTCGTCGACGCCCTCGGCCAGCGTCACGGTGAACATGCCCCGGTCGGGAATGGTGCCGCCACTGGTGACCGCCAGCCATTGGGCGCCGGGGCGTCCGGCGAGCGTGCCGGCGTCGCGGTCCCACACCAGGCGGGGGCGCAGCTCGGCGAACTCATCAGACGGGTAACGGCCGCTCAGGAGGTCGAGCGTCGCGTCGAACGCCGAGCGGGGCAACGTCGAGAACGGCGCGCATCGGCGGACGAGATCGAACCAGGCCTCGACGTCGAGCGGTTCGAGAGCGGCGGCCGCCACCGTCTGTTGGGCGAGCACGTCGAGCGGATTGGCGGGGACGACGAGCTGCTCGATGAGGCCGGCACGCATGCGCTCGGCCGTGACGGCCGCGCCGACCAGGTCGTGACGGGACGTGGGGTAGACGAGGCCGCGCGAGACCTCGCCGACCTGGTGCCCGGCTCGGCCGACGCGCTGGAGCCCGCTCGCGACCGACGGCGGCGTGGACACCTGCACGACGAGGTCGACCGCCCCCATGTCGATGCCCAGCTCGAGGCTGGAGGTGGCCACCACGCACCGCAGGCGTCCGGACTTGAGGTCGTCCTCGATGAGGCCGCGCTGCTCCTTGCTGACCGAGCCGTGGTGGGCCCGGGCCAGGGTCGGCCCGGCTTCCTCGCCGCGACGTTCCTCCCAGGCTTCGTTCAGACGCGCGGTCAGCCGCTCGGCCAGGCCCCGCGAGTTGCAGAACACGATCGTCGACCGCACCTGCAGCACCCGCTCGAGCAGGTCGTGCTCGACGTGCGGCCAGATGCTCGGGGAACCGGGCTCGCCGTCCGGGCCGGCGGCGAGTTGCGTCATGTCCTCGACCGGCACGGTGACGTGGAGGTCGAGCAGCGACTCGCTCTCCGGGGCGACGATGCGCACCGGGGCGCGACCACCGAGGAAGCGCGCGACCTCGTCGTGCGGGCGGACCGTGGCGCTGAGCCCCACCCGTCGCGCCGGGTGCTCCAGCAGCTCGTCGAGGCGTTCCAGCGACAGCGCCAGGTGGGCCCCACGCTTCGTGCCGGCCACGGCATGGATCTCATCGACGATCACCGTGTCGATGTCACGCAGGGACTCTCGCGCCGACGACGTCAGCATCAGGAACAGGGACTCCGGCGTGGTGATGAGGATGTCCGGCGGGTGCGAGACGAGCCGTCGTCGCTCCTGCTGCGGGGTGTCGCCCGAGCGCACCCCCACGCTGACGTCGTGAAACTCCTCACCGCGGCGGGCGGCGGCCTGGGTGATGCCGACGAGCGGGGAGCGGAGGTTGCGCTCGACGTCGACGGCGAGCGCCTTGAGCGGCGAGACGTAGAGGACCCGGGTGCCGGCAGACGTCGGCCGTGGTGCGTGCAGCAGCCGGTCGATGCTCGAGAGGAAGGCGGCCAGCGTCTTGCCCGAACCGGTCGGCGCGACGACCAGCAGGTGGTCGCCCTGGTCGAGGACGTCCCAGGCTCCGACCTGCGCCGGGGTGGGGGTGGCGAAGGTCTGCGAGAACCACTCACGCGTCGTCGGCGCGAAGCGGTCCAGGGCGTCCGACATGGGTCCATCGTCTCAGCCCGGTACGACAGGCTCGCGGGCACGAGCGCCTCGCCGATGATTCGTGGGGGTGGTACCGGGATACCGCAGCCGCCTGCGGCATGCTGGCGGCATGAAGTTGCGAGTCCTCGCGCCGGCCGTCGCCGTGGCGCTCCTGCTGGCATCCTGTTCGGACGACGGTGGTTCGCCGTCCGATCCGTCCGCGTCGAACGGGGAGGGCGAGAAGATCGTCGAGATCTCCCCGCTCACCGGCAAGGAGCTGCCGGACGGCCGGCCCGACAACCCGGTGTTCGTCGTCAAGGTCGAGAACACCCCCAGCGGCGCGCCGCAGTATGCGCTCGACCGTGCCGACATGGTCGTCGAGGAGCTCGTCGAGGGCGGCCTCACGCGGTTGGCCGCCTTCTACTACTCCCGGCTGCCGCGGAAGGTCGGGCACGTGCGCTCGATGCGGACGACCGACATCGGCATCGCCAAGCCGGTCGCCGGCCAGATCGTCGCCTCCGGCGGCGCTCCGCGGGCCGCCCGGCAGATCCGCCGGGCCGGTGTCAAGACCTGGACCGAGAGCAGCCCCGGCTTCAGCCGCGACGCCAAGGCGGCTCCCTACAACGTGGTCGTCGACCTCCAGCGGCTGAACACCAAGGCGAAGGTCCGGAAGATCCCCGGCCCGTACCTCACCTGGACGCCGCCGGAGGGATCGGACGCAGCGTCACCGTCCCCGGAGGCCTCCGGCACCGCTTCCGCCGCGCCGGAGCCCAAGAAGGCGACCCGCGCCACCGTGCGGTTCTCCCCGGGGACCGCCACGAAGTGGCGATACGGCGGCGGCACCTGGAAGCGCAGGAACGGACACGCCGCGCCCGGCCAGGACTTCGAGGCCACCACCTTGATCGTGATGTTCTGCCGTGTGCAGGACGCCGGCTATCGCGATCCGGGTGGCAGCGCCGTCCCGGAGACGATCATCGAGGGCTCGGGCCGAGCGGTCGTGCTCACCGGGGGCACCGCGACCGAGGCGTCGTGGAACAAGCCCACCTTCGAGGACACGATCGAGTTCGAGACCGAGGACGGGAAGCCGCTCACGATCGATCCGGGCAAGATCTGGCTCGAGATGGTGCCCAAGGACGACGGGCGGGTCAACTACTGACGGTCTCCGCGGCGTCCTCGACGGCGAGGCCGACGGTGGGCAGCAGGCGCAGGCCGGCCAGGATCGCGCCGACCGTGGCCTGCACGTCGGCCGCGGCCGCATCGGGGTCCTCGGCGTCGGCGACGTACTCCGACGCGGACCGGATGGCTCCGTAGAAGACGATCGCGAAGGACTCGGAGAGCTCTTCGCCGCTCCCGAGGTCCGCCAGGAGCGCGTCGACGGTGCGCTGCACGATGCCGAGCGAAGCGCTGCGCTCGGCGTCGGTCCATCGCTCATGACCCAGAGCGACCGGGCCTTCCTGCAGCACGATCCGGCGGAACTGCGGCTCACGGCAGACGTCGACGAAGGCCTGGAGGCCGAGGTCGGCCCGCTCCCAGGGGTCCTTGACGCGGCCGAGCTTCTTCTCGATCTCCTTGGTGGTCTTGGCCTGGAGTCGCTCGAAGACGCTCTCGAACAGGGCCAGCTTGCTCGGGAAGTGGTGGTACAGCGCCCCTTTGGTGACGCGGGCGGCGGCGACCACCTCATCCAGCGAGGTGCCGGCGTAGCCGTGCGCCGTGAACAGCTTCGTGGCGTTGTCGAGCAACGCGCGCTTGGTGCTCGAGGAGTAGTCCTGACGCCGCGACTTGCGGGCGGCGCGGATGACGTTCCCCGGTCTCACCTTCGGTGTTCCTGCCATGTGGAATCCATCGTACGTGCTGGTGGTGAGCGTCACAGCCGGAGAGATTGTCTCGACCGGGGGAACGCTACATACTGAGAGTACGTACCGAGAGTACGGAAATCTTGACCCTGACGGAAGGGAAACACCATGACCTGGGATGCCTACAACCGTCGCAAGCCCATCGTCCGCGAGGTGCTGGCGATCGCCGACCGGCGCCGCGACCTCACGCTCGACGAGGCCTTCACGATCGTTCCGGAGGCCAACCTGGTCTTCGCCGACGCCGACGACCTGCTGCTCGACGTCCAGATGCTCTGGTTCCAGCGCCTCAGTGGTCAGATGGAGAAGCAGCTCACCTACGGATCCCGCACCGCCCCGGAGTTGACCGCCATCGACGCCTGGCAGGCGGCCGCTGCCGACATGCCGGGTGCGCGGACCCTCCTGGACACCAACCTTCGCCGGCCCGAGCTGGCCAAGGCCCTCGCCCACGAGCACAGGTTCGTGGCGATCGCCGCAGGAGTCCCCGACGAGCACCCTGACCTCGAGGCACGTGGCCGGTTCGTCGTCGAGAAGGCCCGCGACTCGATGGCCTACGACCCCTCGACCGACGAGGCGACCACGAGTGGACTGATCGCCCGACTGCGGCACGCACTCGCGGCCTGACGTACCCAGCCCGGCTAGCGCTTCGCGGCCAGGGTGGCGAGGGTCTGACCGACCTCGCGGTCGATCGACTCACTGAGCTGGCTGCGGAAGATGCCGAGCGTCACCTGGCTCGCCACCGGTAGCAGGCTCTCGATGGTCTGGAGTATCCGCGGCCAGTCGTCCTCGGGCAGGCCGGCGTCGAGGAACGGCTGGACGATCTCCTCCGCGACCCCGGACACGAACGCGTCGGCGATCGCTCGCAGGTTCCCGGAGAGCAGGGGGAACAGCCCGATGACGGTGGTCGGGTCGAGTCCGAGGGCGACTGCGGCGGCGCCGGCGCGCACCACCGTCGGCTGCATGAGTCGGACCTTCTCCTCATCGAGCCACTCCACCAGACCGAACTCGCCCATCGCCTCGATGAGCTGGTCGTTGCGCTCGACTCCCGCGAGCGCCGCGAGGGCGTCGCGGGACATGACCTCCGGCTCCGGGTCGTGGTTCGGTTCGTCGAGCAGGCGGAGCAGGTCGAGGGTGTGGCCGGCGGAGGTGCGCGCGCCCCTGCTCATCGCGCGCTCCACGGCGGCGAGGGTGTAGCCGCGATCGATGAACTCCCGGATGAGCCGGAGGCGTTGCAGGTGCTCGATCGTGTAGTAGCCGGTGCGGCCCTCCAGTCGAGGCGCCGCGATGAGACCCCGACCCGCGTAGGCCCGGACGTTGCGCACCGTCATGCCGGCCCTCGCAGCAAGTTCGTCGACGGTGAACTCCTCAGTTACCGGCGCCTGGTCTTGCATGTGGGCATCATAGAGGCATGGACACCGTGCGAGGACGGCTGCTGGTGGCCACTCCGGCCATCGACGCCGGTCCGTTCTGGCGCAGTGTCGTGTTCGTCCTCGATCACGACAGCGACGGTGCCCTCGGGGTCATCGTGAATCGCCCGCTCGACTCTGACGTCGACGACGTCCTGCCGGCATGGGGCGCCTACGTCAACGCGCCGGTGTGCCTCTTCGACGGCGGCCCGGTCGCGATGGACTCCGCGCTTGCCGTGGGCGTGATCGGCGACGGCTCGCCACCGCTGGGGTGGCGCCAGATGGCCGGTCGGGTGGGGCTCGTCGACCTGGAAGGGCCGCTCCCGGACAACGGTGAGTTCGCCGGGCTGCGCGTCTTCGCCGGGTATGCCGGCTGGGGCGCCGGGACAGCTCGAGGAAGAGCTGCTGGAGGGGTCGTGGGTCGTCGTGGATGCCATCGACTCGGACCTGAGCTCGCCGCAGCCGGAGACGCTGTGGCGCGAAGTCCTGAGGCGTCAAGCTGGACGACGTGCGGTTCTGGGCGACGTTCCCGCCAGATCCCGGAGCCAACTGAAACCGATCCCGGTCGTGGTTACCATGACCGGATGGGACTCTTCGGACGCGGAACCCAGACCGTCCACGACGAGCGCACCGAGCTGCGCACCGAGGACGGCGACCACGAGCGCTTCTCGCACTACGTCCCCTCCGAGACCCTGACCGAGGCGATGGTCATGGGTACGCCGGTGGTGGCGCTGTGCGGCAAGGTCTGGGTGCCGAGTCGCGACCCGAAGCGGTTCCCGGTCTGTCCGGAGTGCAAGGAGATCTGGGACGGTCTCGACGAGGGGACGACGGCGAGGACGATCCTCCCTCGTGACCACCGCCGATCGGGCCAACGATGGCCCGTGACGTCCCCGGCGTCCCCCTTCCGCCGCCGCTCATCTATGTCGCGGGTCTCGCTGCCGGCGGAGTGATCGAAGTGTTCGAGCCGACGTCCGCCCCGGGCTGGCCCATCACCGTTCCCGTCGTCGTCCTGGGAGCGGTGGTGTGGCTCGTGCTCGACGGGGCCTCGATGTTGCGGTTCAGGCGGGCCGGCACGCCGGTGATCCCCTTCCAGCCGTCGACGGCGCTGGTGACGGACGGCCCGTACCGGTTCAGCCGCAACCCGATCTACCTGGGCATGGCGGCGCTCTACGTGAGCCTCGCGTTCCTGCTGGGCATCATGTGGTCGCTGGCCGTCCTGCCGCTGGTCATCGTGGCGGTGGACCGGCTCGTCATCGCCCGCGAGGAACCGTATCTGGAGCGAAAGTTCGGGGCTGAGTACACCGCATTCAAGGGGCGCGTGCGGCGCTGGATCTGAGCGGTCGGGCGTGACCCCGGTGGGTCCCGATCGTTGTGACCGGCAAGTAAACCGAGGGAGTCACCTTGCTGGGTCAGCTACGCCGGCGCGCCTGGCCGCTCTCCATCGTCGTCACCAGCATCGCGGTGACCGCGGCCACCCTGCCGGCCTACGTCTCGTGGACCGAGCAGTTCCACGGCCAATCGCCGTCCGACCTCAAGAACGCGATCTCGCGCGGCTCGCTCGATCAGTCCGACGACACCACGACGGCCGTCGAGGCGCTCGCAAGCCGGGACTCGGTGACGGCCCAGCGGGCCGAGCCCGATCCGAAGCTGGTGCCGACCGACAGCGCGAAGCTCCGTCCCCATGTCAAGGTCCCCCAGGACGAGTACGCGATGGCCGGCGGCTGCTACGCGCTGAAGTCGACCACGAATGGCCACTGGGTGGTCCGGTCCGGGGACGGGTATGCCGCGACAGCGCCCGATGCGGCTTCGGCGGAGCCCTTCCACTTCCAGGCCACCGACCTGGGCGCCTACCTGCTGTGGGACAGCGCGAAGACGTTCGTCGACGTCCAACCCTCCTCGGTCGTCGCCGCGTCCGCGCCGAGCAAGTCCGCCGATCTCGCGGTCAAGCGGTCCGGTGCCGGGTTCACGTTCACGGCGCCGTCCTTCCCGCGGTCCATCGGCCTCACCCCGGCAGCAGAGCTGACCAACGCCAAGACGGCGGAGCCGTTCGAGCTGCGGCTGACCACGGGTTGCCAGTCGTGGCCCGAGGCAGAGGTGAACGTCGAAGGTGCGCCATTCGGAGGTCAGTCGACGCATGCTGAGGTGCGCGGCTACCTCGACGGGCACACGCATGGCATGGCCTTTGAGTTCCTCGGCGGTGACGTCCACTGCGGCCGCCCGTGGCACCCCTACGGCATCGAGGCCGCCCTCAAGGACTGTCCCGATCACGAGGGCCAGGGCGCCGGCGCCGTGGTGGAGAACTTCATGCGCCATGGCTCGCCGGTCGGCACCCACGACCCGGTGGGATGGCCGACGTTCAAGGACTGGCCCGCCCCCGACTCGCTGACGCACGAGGGAACGTACTGGAAGTGGCTGGAGCGGTCGTGGCGCGGAGGCCAGCGACTGTTCGTCAACCTGCTGGTCGAGAACAACAAACTGTGCGAGCTGTACCCGATCAAGCACAACTCCTGTGACGACATGGCGTCGGTGCGCTTGCAGGCCGACGACATGCGCCAGCTCGAGCGTTACATCGACGCCCAGTACGGCGGTCCCGGCCGCGGCTGGTATCGAATCGTCACGGACCCCTTCGAGGCTCGCAAGGTCATCAATCAGGGGAAGATGGCCGTCGTCATGGGCATCGAGACCAGCGTGGTCTTCGGTTGCACCATGAAGCGCGACATCCCGCAGTGCTCGGCGGCCGAGATCGATCGGCAGCTCGACCAGGTCCACGACATGGGCGTCCGGCAGATGGAGCTGGTCAACAAGTTCGACAACGCGCTGGCCGGTGTGGCGGGTGACTCCGGTGGCGTCGCACCGCTGGTCAACTCGGCGAACTTCCTGGAGACCTTGTCGCACTGGGACATGCAGAAGTGCCAGAATCACGAACCGGGGGTCGAGGACCGCACTCAGCTGACGGCCGTTCCCGGCGAAGTCCCGGCGCAGGACGAGCTGTTCGGGGCGATCGCCAAGTTCCACGCCGGGGGCGTGGCACCGGTCTACCCGGCCGGCCCGACCTGCAACACCCGTGGCCTGACGACGCTCGGTGACCACACCATCGAGCGGATGATCGAGAAGCGCATGCTCTTCGATCCCGACCACATGAGCGTCAAGGCCCGCAAGTCATCGCTCGACCTGACCGAGCGGCTCGGGTACCCGGGCGTCATCTCCAGCCACTCGTGGTCGACGCCGGACGCGTACCCCCGAATCTTCCGAGCCGGCGGCGTCATCACGCCCTACGCGGGCGACAGCGCCGGTTTCGTCGCGAAGTGGAAGCAGCACCTGACCTGGGCCGATCCGCGGTACTACTTCGGCTTCGGCTTCGGCGCCGACATCAATGGGCTGGGAGCCCAGGGCGATCCGCGCGGCGCCGACGCCCCGAACCAGGTGACGTATCCGTTCACCGGCCTCGGCGGGGTGAAGATCGACCAGCAGGTCAGCGGCCAGCGCACCTACGACATCAACACCGACGGTGTCGCCCACTACGGTCTCTACCCGGACTGGGTCGAGGACCTGCGCAAGCAGGGCGGAGCGGCGATCGCGGACGACATGGCTCGCGGGGCCGAGGCCTACCTGCAGACGTGGGAGCGGGCCGAGGGCATCAGCAACGATGCATGCCGCGACCCAGCCGTGGCGAAGCCGACCGCGACCGTCAAGAAGGTGGCGAAGGGCTCCACCGTCGAGCAGGTCCTCCGGAGGGCTGGGCAGCCGCACAGCCGTCTCGCGAGCACCTTCACCTACTGCACCAAGGCCCCGTCCGGTGCCGTGAAGAAGGTCCTGGTGAAGTTCAGCAGTGCTGGGAAGGTCACCTCGACGAAGTGAGGGCATCTCCCTCGAACACGGTGCGGATGACGGGTTCGCCGCGCGAGAGCTTGCGAGCATCGAGGGGTAGCTCACCCGTCGCGGCCGCGCACCTGGCCCGGGCAGTGTCGAGCGTGTCGTGGTGGCGGCGTCGGCCCGACTCGACCAGCGGAACGAGCAGGAACCGGTCGTCGCCGTCGTTGGCCGGAGGTTCGCCGATACCGATGACCTCGGCCTCGGCGATCCCGGGGGCCGTGCGGCGGCGCAGCGCCCACTTGCGACCACCGACTGAGAGCTTATCCGTGCTCTTCTTCGCCACCGGTACGAGCTCGCCACCGGCATCCTCGCGGGCCACCAGCTTGTAGACGAAACCACTGGTCGGCGCACCGGAGCCGGTGACGAGTGCAGTGCCGACGCCGTACGCGTCGACGGGCGCGGCCGCGAGGGTGGCCATGGCGTGCTCGTCCAGATCGCTGGTGACGATGATCTTGGTCCCGGTGGCGCCGAGCCCGTCGAGCTGCTGCCGGACCTGGTGCGCGAGGGAGACCAGGTCCCCGGAGTCGATGCGCACGGCCCCGAGCCCGGGGCCGGCCACGTCCACGCCGACGCGGACGGCTTCGGCGAGGTCGTACGTGTCGACCAGCAACGTCGTGCCAGCACCGAGGGACTCGACCTGCGAGACGAAGGCATCGCGCTCGGTGTCGTGCACGAGGGTGAAGGAGTGCGCGCTGGTGCCGGCGGTGGGAACGCCGTAGGTGCGCCCGGCCTCGAGATTCGAGGTCGTGGCGAACCCGGCGACGTAGGCGGCCCGGGCCGCGGCGACGGCCGCGTGTTCGTGGGTGCGGCGCGAGCCCATCTCGATGCACGGGCGGCCGGCGGCCGCTCCCACCATCCGGGCCGCGGCCGTGGCGATGGCCGAGTCGTGATTGAGGACCGAGAGCAGCAGCGTCTCCAGCAGCACCGCTTCGGCGAAGGGAGCCTCGACGACCATCACCGGCGAGTATGGGAAGTACACCTCGCCCTCCGGATAGCCCCAGACGCTGCCGGTGAAGCGGTAGTCGGCGAGCCAGTCGGCCGTGGTGCGGTCGACGACGCCGCGATCGCGGAGCCAGCCGATCTCGGCCGCGCCGAACCGGAACTGCTCGAGCGCGTCCAGCACCCGTCCGGTGCCGGCCACGACGCCGAAGCGGCGCCCCTGGGGCAGCCGCCGAGCGAACAGCTCGAACACCGATCGGCGCCCAGCGGTGCCGTCGGCGAGCGCCGCCTGCAGCATCGTGAGCTCGTAGTGATCGGTGAGCAGGGCGGTCGAGTCGGGCACGCGTCCAGCCTAGGATGGGCAGGTGAGCACGCCGACCCCCGTGGAGATCGACGAGCCCGACGTCGACCAGGTCGTCGAGCTCGAGAGCCCGTGGGTCACGATCGTCTGGAACGACCCGGTCAACCTGATGTCCTACGTCGCGTACGTGTTCCGCAACTACTTCGGCTACACCGAGCAGAAGGCCACCAAGTTGATGCTCGCCGTCCATCACGAGGGCAAGGCCGTCGTCTCCAGCGGCAGCCGTGAGCAGATGGAGCGGCACGTGCAGGCGATGCACGAGTACGGCCTCTGGGCCACCCTGCAGCGAGCCGACGCGTGAAGCCGTTCAAGCGCCGCCGCCGCGGCGGCCTCGTCGCGACCTTCGAGTCCGGTGAGGCGCATGTCATCGCGAACCTGACCAGTCAGGTCGTCGAGCTCCTGCGCGACCGCAACGGCGAGCTCGCGTCCGACCCCGACCCGCTCGCCGGCGAGCTGGGATGGTCCGGTGGGCCGTCCCTGCCACCGGACGACCCGGTGCTCCAGCGCCTCCTGCCCGACGCCTATCGCGAGGACGCCGGAGAGGCCGCGGAGTTCCGGCGATTCACGGAGCGCTCGCTCACGTCGGCCAAGGTCGCGAACGCCGAGGTGGTGATCGAGTCGCTGCGCGAGGCCGGCCTCGACGAGCTCGACCCCGAGGGGGAGGGCTCGCTGGAAGTGGAGCTCAACGCCGACGCCGTCCAGTCCTGGCTGCGCGCCCTCACCGACGTCCGGCTCTCGCTCGCGGTTCGCCTCGGCATCGATGCTGACGAGGACGCGATGCTGCTGCACCAGTCCGAGGACGAGGCGACGGTCGCCATGACCGAGCTGTACGACTGGCTCGGCTACGTCCAGGAGACCTTGGTCGCCGCGGTCAGCTGAGGCCGGACCTGCCGATGCCGCACCCGTCGATAGGCTGGATCGGTGCTCACCATCGACCGTGCAACGCATGACGCGATCATCGAGCACGCTCGGCGGGACCACCCGGACGAGGCGTGCGGGGTCGTCGCGGGGCCGGTCGGGTCCGAGCGTCCGGTCCGGCACGTACCGATGCTGAACGCGGCGATGTCGCCCACGTTCTACGAGTTCGACTCCGGCGACCTGCTGCGCCTCTACCGCGAGATGGACGACAACGACGAGGAGCCGGTCGTCATCTACCACTCGCACACCGCCACCGAGGCGTATCCGTCGCGCACGGACGTCTCGCTCGCCCAGGAGCCCGGCGCCCACTACGTGCTGGTCTCGACGAGGGACGGCGCCCATGAGTCGGGACCGGTCGACTTCCGCTCGTTCCGGATCGTCGACGGCGAGGTCACCGAGGAAGAAGTGAGCGTCGTCGAGCGTTACGCCGACGACGCCGTCCCGACACAGAAGGCAGCCGACTGATGCCCATCGAGGTCCGCATCCCCACCATCTTGCGCCCGTTCACCGGCGGTGAGCGCGCCGTCGACGCCGCCGGCGCCACCGTGGGCGAGCTCATCGAGGACCTGGAGGCCAACCACGCCGGCATCAAGGAGCGCCTGATCGAGGACGGCGGTGTGCGGCGGTTCGTCAACGTCTACGTCAACGACGAGGACATCCGCTTCACCGGCGGTCTCGACACGTCGGTGGCCGACGGAGACACGGTCGTCATCCTCCCCGCCGTCGCCGGAGGCTGAGTTGAGGTTCGACTCGCTCGTCGACTCGGTGGGGAACACGCCATTGGTCGGCCTGCCGACCCTGTCGCCGTCGGACGACGTGCGGCTGTGGGCGAAGCTCGAGGACCGGAACCCCACCGGTTCCCTCAAGGACCGGGCGGCGCTCAGCATGATCGCCCAGGCCGAGAAGGACGGGCTGCTGACGCCGGGGTGCACCATTCTGGAGCCGACCAGCGGCAACACCGGCATCTCGCTGGCGATGGTCGCCGCCCAGCGCGGCTACCGGCTGGTCTGCGTGATGCCGGAGAACACGTCCGAGGAGCGTCGCCAGATGCTGCGGATGTGGGGTGCCGAGATCATCCCGTCGCCGGCCGCCGGAGGCTCCAACGAGGCCGTGCGGATCGCCAAGGAGATGGCCGAGGAGCACGCCGACTGGGTGATGCTTTACCAGTACGGCAACCAAGCCAACGCCGACGCGCACTATCGCGGGACGGCGCCGGAGGTCCACGCCGACCTGCCGACCATCACGCACTTCGTCGCCGGGCTGGGCACCACGGGCACGCTGATGGGCGCCGGCCGGTACTTCCGGGAGCACAAGCCGGACGTGCGCATCGTCGCGGCTGAGCCCCGCTACGGCGAGGCCGTCTACGGGCTGCGCAACCTCGAGGCCGGATTCATCCCCGAGCTCTACGACGAGTCCCTGCTCGACGCCCGGTTCTCCGTGGGCGAGCGCGACGCCGTGCGTCGCATGCGCGAGCTGATCGAGGCCGAGGGCATCTTCGCCGGGGTCTCGACCGGCGCGATCCTGCACGCGGCGCTCGCCCAGGCCGACAAGGCGGTCAAGGCTGGGGACCGCGCCGACATCGCCTTCGTCGTGTGCGACGGCGGCTGGAAGTACCTCTCCACCGGCGCCTACGAAGGTTCCCTCGATGACGCCGAGGAGCGGCTGGAGGGCCAGCTCTGGGCGTAGGCAGATCCGGTCTGCGTCGGCTAGCCTCATGCACGTGAGCGAGATCGTGGTGTTCTCCGGCAGCGCGCACCGTTCCCTCGCCGAGAAGATCTGCTCCGAGCTAGGCCAGCCGCTCTCTGCGTCCGAGACGGTCCGCTTCAGCAACGACTGCCTGCAGATCCAGCTGCTCGCGAACTGCCGCAAGAAGGATGTCTACATCATCCAGCCGCTGGTACCGCCGACGCAGGATCACCTGATGGAGCTGCTGTTGATGATCGACGCGGCCCGCGGCGCCTCGGCAGCGTCCGTCACGGCCGTCATCCCGCACTATGCGTACGCGCGGTCGGACAAGAAGGACGCCTCCCGCATCTCCATCGGTGGCCGGCTGGTGGCCGACATGTTCAGCACCGCCGGCGCCGACCGCGTCGTGACGATGACGCTGCACGCTCCGCAGGTGCACGGGTTCTTCAGCACGGCGGTCGACCACCTCACCGCCATCGGCGAGCTGGCCGACCACTATCGCGGCCGCGACCTCACCGACACCGTCGTCGTCTCACCCGACCTCGGCAACGCCAAGACGGCCTCGCTGTTCGCGCGGCTCCTCGGGGTTCCGGTGGCGGCCGGCAGCAAGCAACGCCAGGCCGACGACAAGGTCGTCATCGACGCCATCGTCGGCGATGTCGCGGGCAAGACGGCCATCGTGCTCGACGACGAGATCGCCACCGGCGGCTCCATCGTCGAGCTGATGAACAAGCTCGAGGAGGAGGGCTGCCTCGAGGCGTCGGTCGCCTGTACGCACGGACTGTTCACCGGCAAGGCGGTCGAGCGACTGCGCGACCACCCGAACATCACCGAGGTCGTCACCACCGACACCGTGCCCCCGCCGGACGGATGGCCCGAGCTGCAGGTGCGCACCGTCTCGCGGCTGTTCGCCGAGGCGATCGCCCGCATCCACGCGGGAGAGTCGGTGTCGAGCCTGTTCGACGGAGTCGACCCCGCCCACGCTCCACCCCAGCCCAAGCTCCCGCTGTAGTGCGTCAGCCCCACGGGACGACTTGGTGATCCGTGACCCATCCGCTGTCCATGGACCGTTCACATTCCGTACGCTGACGGGGTGGCGGACGCACCCATCGGCATCTTCGACTCCGGCTTCGGTGGGCTCACCGTGGCCCGCGCCGTGATCGACCAGCTGCCGCACGAGCCGGTCTTGTACCTCGGGGACACCGCCCGGAGCCCGTACGGCTCCCAGCCGATCGCGGCGGTGCGCGAGTACGCCCTCGACTGCCTCGACCACCTGGTCGACCAGGGCGTCAAGGCGCTCGTCATCGCCTGCAACTCCGCCAGCGCCGCGGTCCTGCGCGACGCCCGAGAGCGATACGACGTCCCGGTGGTCGAGGTCATCATCCCGGCCACGCGGCGAGCGGTCAGCGCCACGCGCAACGGCCGCGTCGGCGTCATCTGCACGCAGGCCACGGCGACGTCACGGGCCTACGACGACGCCTTTGCGGCGAACCCGTCGGTCGAGCTGCACACCCAGGCGTGTCCACGGTTCGTCGAGCTGGTCGAGGCCGGCGTCACGAGTGGGCCGGAGATCGAGCGGGTCGCGCACGAGTACCTGGAGCCGCTCCAGGCCGCCGGCGTCGACACCCTGGTCCTCGGCTGCACGCACTATCCGTTGCTCACCGGCGTCATCGCGTACGTCATGGGACCGGACGTCACGCTGGTGTCCAGCGCCGATGAGACGGCCAACGACGTCTACGCCCTGCTGGCGCGGGCCGGACTCGAGCGAGATCTCGATGCCCCGGACCCGCAGCACCACTTCCTGACCACCGGTCGACCCGTCGACTTCGGTGTTCTGGGCCGCCGATTCCTCGGCCCCGAAGTAGAGTCCGTCGAACAGTTCTCCTGGGTGGTGACAGCATGAGCAGCATGAAGCTGACGATCATCGGCTGTGCGGGGTCGTTCCCGGGTCCGGACTCGCCGTCGAGCTGTTACCTCGTCGAGGCGCCGTTCGAGGGCGGCACGTACCGACTTGCGCTCGATCTCGGCAACGGCGCGCTCGGGGCGCTGCAGCGCTACATCGACCTCCGCGACCTCAACGCCGTCGCCGTCTCGCACCTGCACGCCGACCACTGCTTCGACCTCGCGGGCTACTACGTCGTCAGCCGCTACCACCCGGACGGTGCGCTGGATCCGCTTCCACTCCTCGCCCCGGCGGGAGCCGCGCGGTTCCTCGCGGTGGCCTACGGCCCGGAGCCAGACCCCGGGATCCTGAATCACTTCGCCTGCCACGACTGGCAGGACGGTGAAGTGGTGCAGCTCGGCCCGTTCACGGTCACCGTGCGGTTGATGGATCACCCGGTCGAGTCCTACGCCATGCGGATCGAGTGCGACGACAAGGTGCTCGTCTACTCCGGCGACACCGGCCCGATCGAGGCCCTGAACGAGCTCGCCGCCGGCGCCGACCTGTTCCTGTGCGAGGCCTCGTTCGTGGAGTCGAAGGTCAATCCACCGCACCTTCACCTCACCGGTGCCGAAGCCGGCGAGGCGGCGCGCGCGGCCGGAGTCGGCCGGCTCCTCCTCACCCACATCCCGGCCTGGACCGATCGGGCCGAGGTCGAGTCCGATGCCAAGACGAGCTGGGATGGCCCACTCGACCTGGTGGTCGCGGACGCCGTCTACGAGGTCTAGGCCGCTGGGTAGGCTCGCGGGCATGGCTTCACGTGAAGACGGCCGCGCCGCCGACGAGCTCCGCCCCGTCACCATCACCCGCAAGTGGCTCGACCACGCGCAGGGATCCTGTCTCATCGAGTTCGGCAAGACCCGCGTGCTCTGTGCCGCCGCGGCGTCCGAGGGCGTGCCCCGGTGGCGCAAGGGTTCGGGGCTGGGCTGGGTCACCGCCGAGTACGCGATGCTGCCGCAGGCCACGCACGACCGGTCCCAGCGGGAGTCGGTCAAGGGACGGATCGGCGGGCGCACCCACGAGATCTCCCGGCTGATCGGGCGCTCGTTGCGCGCCGCGATCGACTACTCCGCGCTCGGCGAGAACACCATCACCCTCGACTGCGACGTCCTCCAGGCCGACGGCGGCACGCGCACCGCCGCCATCACCGGCGCCTACATCGCCTTGTCCGATGCCGTCGCGCATCTGCGCGACGCGGGGGCCCTGGTCGGCGAGCCGCTGGTCGAGTCGGTCGCGGCGATCAGCGTCGGCATCATCGACGGCGTTCCGCTTCTCGACCTGCCGTACGAGGAGGACGTCCGTGCGGAGACCGACATGAACGTCGTCATGACCGGGTCCGGCTCGTTCATCGAGGTGCAGGGCACGGCCGAGGCCGCGCCGTTCGACCGGGCCGAGCTCGACGCGCTCCTGTCCCTCGCCACGAAGGGGTGTGCCGACCTCACCCGGCTGCAGTCCGAGGCTCTCGGCGCGTGACGCGCGTCGTCCTGGCCTCCCGCAACGGCAAGAAGCTGGCCGAGCTGCGGCGCATCCTGGAGCCGCTCGTGCCAGGCGTCGAGGTGCTCGGACTCGACGACGTCGACTCCTTCGACGAGCCGGCCGAGACCGAGCCGACGTTCGCCGGCAACGCGCTCATCAAGGCCCGCGCGTGCCTGACGGCCACCGGCGTCCCGTCCCTGGCCGACGACTCCGGCCTGTGTGTCGACGCGCTCAACGGCATGCCGGGCGTGCTGTCGGCGCGGTGGAGCGGCGCCGGGGACGAGGCGAACAACGCCCTGCTGCTGCGCCAGCTCGGCGACGTTCCGGACGAGCGCCGTGGCGCCACGTTCCGGTGCGCCGTCGCGCTCTGCACACCTGACGGTGCCGAGGTCGTCGAGACCGGCGAGATGCCGGGCCGCATCCTGCGTGCCGAGCAGGGTGGCGGCGGCTTCGGCTACGACCCGCTGTTCGCGGCCGCCGGGTACGACGTGTCAACGGCGGAGCTGCCGCCGGAGGAGAAGGACCGCATCAGCCACCGCGGCCACGCTCTCGCGGCCATCGCACCGCATGTCGTGGCCGCTCTCACCTGAAGTCGTGCTGCCGCCACGCCTCGTACACGGCGATCGAGGCGCAGTTGGCCAGGTTCATCGAGCGGCGCCCGGGGAGCATGGGAAGGCGCAGCCGGTCGGTGACGCGGGGATGCGCGAGAACGGCATCGGGTAGGCCGTCCGGTTCGGCGCCGAACATCACGATGTCGCCGGGCTCGTACGCGACGTCGGTGTAGACCCGTTCGGCCGCGGTGGTGAACGCGAACACGCGAGCCGGGCCGAGCGCGGCGAACGCGGTGTCGAGATCCGGATGCACCGTCAGGACGGCGAGGTCGTGGTAGTCGAGGCCCGCCCGGCGCAGCTGGGCGTCGGACAGGTCGAAGCCCAGTGGTTCGACGAGGTGCAGCTCGGTGCCCGTCGCGGCCGCGAGACGGATCGCGTTGCCGGTGTTGCCGGGAATTCTCGGCTGGTGGAACAGCATCCGGAACATCAGGGCGCCAGCCTAGACTCACCGGCATGGCAGCCCCGCAGCGCGTGCACGTCACGCACACCTACACGTCCGATCCCGCCACCGTCTTCGAGGCGCTCTCCGAGCACGAGAATCTCGGCCCGGTCATGGGCTGCAAGATCACCCGTGTCCGCGACGGTGACTCCTCGCGCAACGGGCCCGGCTCGACCCGGGAGCTGAAGATCGGCCCGCTCCCCGGGATCGAGGAGACGGTCACCGCGGCCGAGCCGAACAGCCTGATCGAGTACCGGATCAGCAAGGGCGGCAGCCCACTGCGGGGACATTGGGGCATCCAGCGGCTGACCCCCACGAGCGACGGCGGCACCGCGCTGGACTACCGGATCGGCTTCGACGCGCCCGTGCCCGGGGTGGCGAGCCTGGTCGGCAAGGCCATCACGCATCAGTTGTCGAAGGGTCTGGGCAAGCTCGTCGACTGAAACGACTCACGGCCAGAGCTCGGTCCGTGTGGGCGGTTGAGCGCCGGCTCGCCGGACGGTCCACGCGGCCGAGTCCCTGGCGGTCGACACCACGCGGGTCAAGCGTCTGGAGGTCGATGACCCGCAGGTCGTCGCGCCGGCGGACGGTCAGGAGACCCTCGCGGTCGAGCGCTGCGAGGAGTCCGGACATGAAGGAGTCACCCGCGCCGACGGTGTCGACGACGGTGCCGGACTCGGCCGGCACGTCGACCCGCCCCGCTCGGGCGAAGGCCGAGGAGCCCGCAGCGCCGCGGGTGACGACCACGAGCGCCGGGGCGGACTCGAGCCATCGCGCGGCGACGTCCTCGCTCGCCTCGTCCGGGCTCAGCCAGGCAAGGTCCTCATCACTCACCTTCACGACGTCGGCCAGGGCGATGAGACGTTCGACGCGGGCGACCGTGTCGTCGCGGTGCGGCAGGAGGGCCGGCCGGATGTTCGGGTCGAACGAGACGATGGCGGTGGGAGCGAGCCGCTCGACCAGCGCCTCGACGTCGTCGGCCCCGGGCGCAAGGGTGGCGGCGATCGAGCCGGTGTGCAGGACGTCCACGGCTTCGGGAATCTCGATCGCGCCGGGATCCCAGGTGATGTCGAAGTCGTAGGTCGCGGCGCCGTCGGCGTCGAGCCGGGCGACGGCCGACGAGGTCCGACCGGGTCCGCGCGAGCCGATGCCGAGCTCGACACCGGCGTCGATGAGGTGCGCCGCGATCAGTGACCCGAAGGCGTCGTCGCCGATGGAGGTGGCAAGCACGACGTCGAGCCCCAGGCGGCCCAGGCCGACCGCGACGTTCGCCGGGCTCCCGCCCGGGTGTTCGGTGCGCGACCCGCCCGGGCGTTCGACGACGTCGACGATCGCCTCACCCACGACCAGGATCATGTGCCGAAGGCGGGACTCGAACCCGCACGCCCGAAGGCACGGCGACCTAAACGCCGCGTGTCTCCCAGTTCCACCACTTCGGCCCGGTGAGCCAGCCTAGTCGGCGGCGGGCACCAGCCCCAGATCTTTCCGCAGCTTCGCCACGTGTCCGGTGGCCTTGACGTTGTACTGGGCCACCTCGATCTTCCCGTCCGGGTCGACGACGAAGGTCGAGCGGATGACGCCCTCGACGACCTTGCCGTACAGCTTCTTCTCGCCGAACGCGCCCCACGCGGTGAGGACGTCCTTGTCCACGTCAGACAGCAACGTGATGGTCAGGCTCTCCTTGGCGCGGAACTGCGCGAGTCGCTCCGGGGTGTCCTTGGAGATGCCGAGCACGGAGTAGCCCTCGGCCGCCAGGTCGTCGAGGGAATCGCTGAAGTCGCACGCCTCCTTGGTGCATCCCGGCGTCATGGCCGTGGGGTAGAAGTAGACGATGACCCGGCCGCCGCGCAGGTCGGACAGCGTCACGGTGTCACCGGTGTCGGTGGGGAGCGTGAAGTCGGGGGCAAGGTCGCCGGGCTGCAGTCGCGTCGTCATGGGCCCTATCCTTTCAATGACGTTGATCCCGAGCAGAGGTAGGCACCCGTGGGCAAGTCCGAGACCGACGAGCTCGTCGAGGAGATCGAGCAGATCCGGCTGCGGCTGGCCGGCACGGTCGATGAGCTGGTCGACCGTGCGCACCCCAAGAGCATCGCCCGACGGAGCCTGAGGAGCATCAAGAGCCACTTCGTCGACGAACAGGGTTCGCCCAGGTTCGAGACGATCGTGCCGGTGGTCGCCGGCACCGCGGCGGTCATCACGGCCATCGTCGTCATCCGCCGGCTCACCAGCTGACCATGGCGGTCGCGTCGGAACGCATCGAGGAGGGCCGGACCGGCCGCCACCGGTGATGCGCCCATGAGTGCAGCGCGCGACTTCTCGCTCCGACGGCTGCGGCCCCGTCCGCGGGAGGAGTCGTTCACCGATCGCCTGGCCACGGTCAGGCGCCGGTGGCGCCTGTTGCTGCGGCTCAGCCTCGCGACGTCGATCGCGTACCTCATCGCCACCGAGGTCCTCGGCCACGCGCAGGCGTTCTTCGCCCCGATCGCGGCGATCGTCGCACTCATCTCCGGCGGCGGGGCCCGGGTCCGCACGGTGCTCGAGCTGGTGCTCGGCGTGGCCACCGGTGTGCTCGTCGGCGAGCTGCTCATCCTCGGCATCGGCCGGGGTGCATGGCAGATGGCGCTCATCGTCGCGATCGCCGTCGTCGTCGGCACCATGGTGGGTCTCACCGGGCTCGCCCTCACCCAGGCCGCCACGTCGTCGGTGCTGCTGACGGCCGTGATCCCGTTCGCCGGCACCGGCAACCCGGCGATCACCCGGTTCCTCGACGCTCTCGTCGGTGGGTTCGTCGGCCTCGCGATGGTGCTGCTGATCCCACGCAACCCGGTCCGCGACATCGATCGCGAGGTCCAGAGGTTCCTCACCCGCCTCTCGGCCGTGCTGGTCCGGGTCGCCGCCGCACTGCGTGAGGAGAACCCCGCCCTCGCCGATCGGGCGCTCGCCGACGCGCGGAGCATGCAGCCGCTCGTCGCCTCCATGACCTCGACGGCGAACAACGTGGCCGAGATCGCCCGCATCTCGCCGATGCGCTGGCGGCAGCGGGCGCATGTGCAGCTCTACACCTCGACCGTGATCGATCTGGACAACGCCGTGCGCGACGCCCGCGTGCTCGCCCGCAAGACGTCGGCCCTGCTCCGCCACCACGAGACGGTGCCAGCCGACATGGCCCTCGCGATCGATGCCCTCGCCGGGGCGATCGGCATCTTCGCCGACGACCTCTCCGAGCAGGACGACTTCGACGAGGCGCGGAACGAGCTGGTCCAGGCCGCCAGGATGGCGTCGGTGGCCTTGCCCGAGGCGGCCACGATGAACAGCGCGTCCATCGCGGCCCAGGTGCGTTCGTTGGCGGCCGACCTGCTGTACGCGAGCGGCTACACGCGGGACGAGATCGACGAGCGGCTGGACTTCGACTGACGCGTCACCGTCGCGAACGTCACCGCGACGACGACCAGCAGGCCCATCAACGCGACCTGGATGACGTCGAGGGCCCGCTGCGGCACCGGGGTGAATTGCGCCGCCGTCGCCACAAGGATCGCGACCGGCAGCCAGGTGGGCACCGACTTCGCCCGGAGCAGCGCCACGCAGAAGACGATCGTGCCGATGGTGACGGCCAGGAAGCCGGCCATCTGGACCACCATCCCGTGCTCGGGGTGGTCCACGGTGTAGTCCAGCAGCGTTGCGCCGTCCGCAGCGGCGAGGGCGGCGGTGTCGGTCGCGTACCAGCTGACCGCGGCGAAACCGAACGCCCCCATCGCGTAGGCGATGCCCCCGAGAGTCGTGATGACCGCGCCCACGCTCGCCCACACCGCGCCGCGATGACGGGCAAGCAGGCAGACCACGATCGACAGCGTCACCCCGACCGTGGCGAACGCGAGCGCGTCGATGAGGATGCCCACCCACGTGGCGTCCCGGACCGGGGCGATGTCGCCGTAGGCGAACTGGTCGCGCGCCGGCCACGGGTGCCACAGGAGCACGGCAGCGACGGCCGCCGAGCTCGTCGCGAGCGCCGAGGCCAACAGCGTGGTGCGCGCCCGCCCTGGTCCGGTGCCGCCGATCTGCGCGATCGGGGGGTGGGAGCTGGTCATGGGTCCTCCTGCGATGAGGCGTCTGGCCTGCAACGCTAGGCAAGTCCTGCGCGGCTGACATCGTGGCGGACTCCCGTCGTCGGGTCCGTGCCAGTACGGAGCCGCACCGGGTCTCGCGGTCCTACAGTGTGGGAATGATGTGGCCGCGACGGCTCGCGACAGTCGCTGCGTTCCTGACCGGCTCGATGCTGGTTCTGGGAAGCGGTCTCACGGCGCTGGCCCCGACGCGGACCGCGCTGGTCAGCATCGGCATCGGCTGGGTGGTCGGCGTTCTCGCGGGCGCGCTCGGCGTGCTGATCGCGCGGCGGCCCGAGGGCGCGGTCGTCGGTGCCCTGCTGGCTTTCGTCGGCCTGACCGTGTCGATCCTCGTCGCGCGGGAGATCGCCTGGCTCGCGGTCGCGGACTGGCCGGACGTCGCGGCGTCGCTGAGCTGGCTGGTGGCCGTCACGGCAGAAGGCGCCTGGTGGGTGCTCGTGGCCGTGGCGCTGCTGCTCCTCCACTTCCCGGACGGGCGGGTGCCCGGCCCGAGGTGGCGTTGGGTGCCGGCCGGGCTCGTCGCCAGCACGGTCATCACCCAGGTCTACGGCGCGCTGGAGCGCGCACCGTTCCGCGCGCCGTTGGAGGATCTGAGCCGTCCGTTCCCCGGCCCTCCACTCTGGTTCCGGATCGTCTTCGAGGCCGCGTTCGTCACGATGCTGGTCCTGGTCCTGGCTTGCGCGGTCTCCCTGGCGGTGCGTTTTCGCCGCGCCGAGGGTGTGCAGCG
Source organism: uncultured Actinomycetota bacterium (assembly GCA_963695295.1). Taxonomy (GTDB): domain Bacteria; phylum Actinomycetota; class Actinomycetes; order Propionibacteriales; family Nocardioidaceae; genus Aeromicrobium. The sequence continues at coordinate 2,012,325 of OY968771.1, forward strand.
GCGACAGATCACGTGGCTCGTCCTGGGCGGTTTCGGGGTCGCGTTGTACCCGGTCCTGTGCCTGATCGAAATCCTCGTGTGGGGCCATGTGCTCTGGCTGAGCACCGCGGTGGTGGTGACGGCCGTCGTGGGCATCCCGGTGGCCACCGCGATCGCGGTCCTGCGGCACGACCTCTATGACGTCGACAAGGCGCTGGCGGGCGCGGTCACGTGGGGCCTGGTCACGGTGCTTCTGCTCGCGGTCTACGCCGCGACCACACTCGCCGCCGGCGTGTTGCTCGGTCGGGGCTCGGCGGTGGCCGCCGCCGCGGCCACGGCCTTGTGCGCACTGGCGCTGACACCCCTGCGACACCGGCTGCAGCGCGGTGTCGATCGGCACCTCTATCCCTTGCGCCGTGCGGCATTTGCCGCCATCGACAACCTGCACATCGACGCCAGCGCCGGCCGGGCCACCCCCGAACAGCTGGAACCCTTGCTCCGTACCGCCTTGCGGGACCCGGATCTGCGCATCGGCTACCGGGTGCCGGGCACCGATGGTCTCGTCGACGCCGGCGGTCGCGCCGTCCCCGGCGACGGGGGCGTGCCGGTCGTGCTGGGCGGAGTCGAGATCGGGACGCTCGCGCACGGGCGAGGCGAGGCGTCGCACGACCTGCTGCGCGACGTCGCGAATCGGGCCGCGACGGTCGTGGAGATGGTCCGGCTCAGGCTCGAGCTGGCCGGCACGTTGCGCGAAGTGGAGTCGAGCCGCGCCCGCCTCGTGCAGATCGGCTACGACGAGCGACGGAAGCTGGAGCGCGACCTGCACGACGGGGCCCAGCAGCGACTCGTCTCGCTCGGGATGGCGATCCGCCTGGCGCAACGACACCTGGACGATGGAACGGTCGACGTGAATGCGCTCATGGACCACAGCGTCGCTGAGCTCGGCACAGCGGTCGCCGAGCTGCGACAGATCGCGCACGGCATCCGTCCGAGCAGTCTCGACGACGGCCTGCCTGCAGCCGTCGCGCGCCTGGTCCGCCATGTCCCGATCACCATCGAACTGGAGGTGGACGACGTCGAGCTGCCCGACGACGTCGCGACCACCGCGTACTTCGTGATCAGCGAGTCGCTGGCCAACGCCGTCAAGCACGCGGATGCCAGCCGGATCGAGCTGAACGTGTCCCGACTGAACGGGCGCGTCGTGGTGAGAATCAGTGACGACGGCCGGGGCGGCGCCGAGCTGCGGCCGGAGTCCGGCCTGGCCGATCGGGTGGCGGCGCTCGGTGGCTCGCTGGACGTCGTGAGCCCGACCGGGCACGGCACCGTGGTGGAGGCCAAGCTGCCATGCGTGTCGTGATCGGCGAGGACTCCGCCCTGTTCCGCGAGGGCCTGGCCCGGCTCCTCGAGGACGCCGGCCACGAGGTCGTGGCCAAGGCCGACAACGCGACCGGCCTGGTGTCCGCGGTCACGGAGCACGAGCCCGATCTCGCGGTCATCGACATCCGCATGCCCCCGGACCGGACCGACGACGGTGCGCGTGCCGCCCGTGAGCTCCGCCTCCAGATGCCCGAGCTCGGGATCGTCCTGCTGTCCCAGCACATCGAGACCCGTCACTCCGTCGATCTCGTGGCCAGCGGCTACTTCGGCTACCTCCTCAAGGATCGTGTGTTCGACGTCGAGGACTTCCTCGACGCCCTTCGCCGCGTCGCTACCGGTGGCTCGGCGCTCGACCCGGAGGTCGTCGGCACCCTGATGGGACGTTCGCGCGACGTCGACCCGTTGACCCTGCTCACCCCGCGCGAGCGGGAGGTCCTCGCCTTGATGGCGGAGGGCCGCACCAACGCCGGCATCGCCCGCCGGCTCTGGCTCACCGACCGGACGGTGGAGACGCACGTGACGAGCATCCTGGCCAAGCTCGGCCTGCACGAGTCGACCGACGAGCACCGTCGGGTGCTTGCAGTGCTCACCTGGCTCGGCCTGCGCGAGCTGTGACGCCCGGTCGGCCTCCGCGGGGTCAGCGGGCGGCGATGGCCTCGTGGAAGGCGAGGATGCGCTGGGCGTCGCGCACGTGCAGGTGCTCGATCATCCGGCCGTTGACCGTGACGACGCCGCGCCCCTCCGCCTGGGCCTGCTCGTAGGCGTCGATGACCTCGCGGGCGTGCTCCACGTCGGACTCACTCGGCGCGAACGCCGCATTGGCGGGACCGACCTGGCTCGGATGGATGAGCGTCTTGCCGTCGAAGCCCATCTCGCGTCCTTGGCGGGCTTCGTCGGCGAAGCCCGGCTCGTTCTTCACGTCGTTGTAGACGCCGTCGAGAATGACCTTGCCGGCTGCGCGGGCGGCGAGCAGCGCGATGGTGAGTGACGGGACGAGCGGCGCGCGACCGGGAACGTGCAGCGAGAACGTCTCGTTGACCAGGTCGTTCGTGCCCATCACGAGCACGGCCAGGCGTTCGTGGGCGGACGCGATCTCCTCGGCGTGCAGGATCGCAACCGGCGTCTCGACCATCGCCCACAGCGCCGTGTGGTCGGGGGCGCCGGCCTTCTCGAGCGCGTCGACCAGGCCGCGGACCTCCGCGGCAGAGTTCACCTTCGGCACGATGACGCCGTCCGGGCCGGCCTGGGCGGCGGCGGTGAGGTCGGCGTCGTGCCACTCGGTGCCGATGCCGTTGACCCGGATCGTCAGCTCGCGGTGGCCGTACTCGCCCGAGCCGACCGCGGCGCAGACACGATCGCGCGCCTCGGGTTTCGCGTCCGGGGCCACGGCGTCCTCGAGGTCGAGGATCAGCGCGTCGGCGTCGATGCCCTTGGCCTTCTCGAGCGCGCGTTCGTTGGCGCCGGGCATGTAGAGGACGGAGCGGCGCGGCCTCAGCTCAGAGGTCATATGCGGCCGCCAGTTCGGGATCGCGCTCGGCGAGGGCCTTGGCCAGATCGAGCATCACGAGGCACTGCTTGCAGGACGCGTCGTCCTCCATCTTGCCGTCGATCATCACGGCGCCGGAACCGTCGCCCATGGCCGCCACGACCTTCTTGGCGTGCGCGACGTCGGCGGGGTCGGGGGAGAAGACCTTCTTGGCGATGTCGATCTGCACCGGGTGCAGGCTCCATGCGCCGACGCAGCCGAGCAGGAAGGCGTTGCGGAACTGGTCCTCGCAGGCGACGACGTCCTTGATGTCGCCGAACGGACCGTAGAACGGGAGGATGTCGTTGGCCGTGCACGCGTCGACCATGCGCGCGATCGTGTAGTGCCAGAGGTCCTGCTGGTACGTGGTGCGGCCCTCGTTCAGGTCGTCGCCGGTCGGGTCTTGGCGAACCAGATAGCCGGGGTGGCCACCGCCGACCCGGGTGGTCTTCATGCGCCGGCTGGCAGCGAGGTCGGCCGGGCCGAGGGACATGCCCTGCATGCGTGGACTGGCGGCGGCGATCTCCTCGACGTTCGTGACGCCCTCGGCCGTCTCCAGGATCGCGTGCACGAGGATCGGCCGGTCGAGTCCGGCGCGAGCCTCGAGCTGGGCGAGCAGGCGATCGACGTAGTGGATGTCCTGCGCGCCCTCGACCTTGGGCACCATGACGACGTCGAGCTGGTCGCCGATCTCGGTGACCAAGGTGATGAGGTCGTCGAGTGCCCACGGGGAGTCGAGGCTGTTGATGCGCGTCCACAGCTGGGTCTGGCCGAAGTCGGTCTTCGCGGCGACGTCGACCAGGCCCTGACGGGCGGCCTCCTTGTTCTCGGTCTTGATCGCGTCCTCGAGGTTGCCGAGGATGATGTCGACCTTCGCCGCGATCTCCGGCACCTTGGCCTGCATCTTCTCGTTGCTGGGGTCGAAGAAGTGGATCATCCGCGACGGCCTGAACGGGATGTCAGCAACCGGCGTCGGCGCTCCGACGGCCAGGGGGCGCAGGAAGGCACGTGGATTTCGCATCTGTCCAGTATGTCGAGCCTCGGACGGGACGGTGTAGGGCGGGGGTCAGTCGTCCGAGGTGCCGAGATGACGCCGCGCCGACAGCACCTCGATCTCGGGGTGGTACGCGATGAGCTGCTCGATCGCGTCCAGCACCTCGACGACGTGCGCGCGGTCGGCGGCGACGACGCTCGCCCCGATCCCCGCACGACGGTGCAGGTCCAGGTGGCTGGTTTCGGCCACCGAGACCTGGAACCTGCGGCGCACCTCGGCGATGATCGGTCGCACGATCGACCGCTTCGTCTTCAGCGAGTGGACGTCACCGAGCCGGACGTCGAGCTCGATCCAGCCGATCCACATGCCGTCCGGTGTGGTTCAGGCGTCCGCGAGGAGCGGAAGCAGGTCGGCGGTCTCCAGATCCAGGGCCTCGCCCACGGAGCGGTGATAGAGCCGGCCGTCGTGGGCGTTGAGACCGAGCGAGAGGTCGGCATCTTGGGCGAGAGCGTCGTGCCAGCCCTTCTCGGCGAGCGCCATGACGTAGGGCATGGTGACGCTGGTGAGCGCGTAGGTGGACGTGCGCGGCACGGCTCCGGGCATGTTGGCGACGCAGTAGAACTCCGACTCGTGCACGCGGAACGTCGGCTCGGCGTGGGTGGTGGCGCGGGAGTCCTCGAAACAACCGCCCTGGTCGATGGCGATGTCCACGAGTACGGAGCCCGGACGCATGCGGGACACCAGCTCGTTGCTCACCAGCTTGGGTGCGCGAGCGCCGGGCACGAGCACGGCGCCGATGACGAGATCGGCCGCGAGGACCGACTCCTCGATGGCGTGAGCGCTGGAGTGCAGCGTGCGGATCCGCCCGGCATAGCGCGCGTCGAGTTCGCGCAGCCGGGGAACGCTGAGGTCGAGGACGGTGACGTCCGCGTGGAGGCCGACCGCCATGTCGGCGGCGTGGGTGCCGGAGACGCCGCCGCCGATGACGACGACGTTGGCGGGCTCGGTGCCGGGCACGCCGCCCATCAGCACGCCGCGCCCCCCGAGCGGACGCATCAGGTGGTAGGCGCCGACCTGGGTGGCGAGACGACCCGCCACCTCGGACATCGGGGCCAGCAGCGGAAGCGATCCGTCGCGGCGTTGCACGGTCTCGTAGGCGATCGCGGTGATGCCGCTGTCGAGCACGGCTTTCGTGACGTCGGCCGCTGCGGCGAGGTGCAAGTACGTGAACAGCACCTGGCCCCGACGCATCCGATGCCACTCCTCGGCGATGGGCTCCTTGACCTTGAGGATGAGATCTGCTCCCTCCCAGACCTCATCAGCGGAGTCGGACATCTCGGCGCCGGCGGCGATGTAGTCGTCGTCGGTGATGGAGGAACCGATGCCGGCTCCGGCCTGGATGACGACCTCGTGGCCGCGTCGCACCAGCTCGGTGACGCCGGCCGGCGTGATGGCCACGCGGTACTCGTGGTTCTTGACCTCGGTGGGAATGGCGACTCGCATGCCTCCATGGTGAACAATCAGTGTGACCATGGCAACATGGATGCAGATCATTCTTATCTCTGCCGCATTTAACGAACGATCGACTGATCGGAGGCCCCGAGGCCATGACGACACCGAATGATGTTCAGCCCCTCGACGCGGTCGACCGGGTGTTGCTCGCGGCTCTCCAGCGCGACGGTCGCACGCCCAACAACGAGCTCGCCCGGCAGGCCGGCATCGCCCCGTCCACCTGTCTCGCGCGGGTGCGGTCGCTGCGCGATCGTGGCGCGATCCGCGGCATCCACGCCGACGTCGATCCAGCCGTGCTGGGGCTGTCCATCCAGGCGATGATCGCGGTGAGCCTCAGCTCGGACGCGCGCTCCGCGCTGACCGGCTTCGCCGCGGCGGTGGCCGAGAAGCCCTACGTGCTCAACGTGTTCTTCGTTTCCGGCTCATACGACTATCTGCTGCACGTCGCGGCGGACAGCAGCGACGGGTTGCGCGACATCGTCACCGACCTCAGCGGCACCGGGGTGGTCAGCGACACCGAGACCCACCTCATCTTCGAGCACCTGGCCGGCCGGGCCGACGCCGCCCACGCCGGTTGACGTCGTTGAACTGCAGGTCAGCGGCTATGGATTGTCGGTGCAGCAGCCCTGTTTGGCGTGGTAGCGCTCGGCGCGGTCGAGCAGCCAGGTGAGGCTGGGCCACGGGTTGCGGACGCCGTGGCTCGCGCGGTGGGCGACCCACGCGTCGGCCGGTCCGTGGATCGCGGTCAGCGGGTGGAACCAGGCGCTCATCGTGAGCCGCCGATTGACGATCTTGCGACGGACGTAGACGCCGAGCGTGTCGTACATGGCCAGCGACTGGTTGATCGCGTCCCAGTCCGCGTCGCCCGGGTCGGGCAAGTCGCCGGCCGCGTGGGCGAGGAAGAGGATGCGGCGTCCGCTCGCGGCCTCCGGCGCGATCAGCATCTCGTGCATCCGGGTGTAGGCGTTCAGCCGAGCCTGGTTCACCGACAGCCACACCGTGAACAGGCCGAGCGCCAGCCCCAGCACAGCGAGCATCAGGGCGATCAGGTCGGTGTTCGTGTCGAGCCAGTCGAGCATTCGCCGCATTTCTCCTAGCATCCGGTCGCGCCCCCATATGGTAGTTGGGGAACTCGGGGACACGCAGGAAGTGCCAGGATGACCGACTCAACGTCCGAAGCGAGCGGCCGGATCTTCATCAGCTACCGGCGGCAGGACTCCGCGTACCCCGCAGGCTGGTTGTACGACCGACTGGTCGAGCGGTTCGGGGCGGAGCAGATCTTCAAGGACGTCGACTCCATCGAGCTCGGTGACGACTTCGTCGACACGATCACGAACGCGGTCGGCTCCTGCGACGTCGTGCTCGCCCTGATCGGCAAGAAGTGGGCCACCATCAAGTCCGGCCGGGACCGCCGCCTCGACGACCCGAACGACTTCGTGCGACTGGAGATCGAGGCTGCGCTCGAGCGCGACGTCCTGCTGATCCCGATCCTCGTCGACGGAGCCCTCATGCCGCGGGCCGGCGACCTGCCGGACAGCATCGCGCCGCTCGTCCGGCGGCAGGCACTCGAGCTGAGTCCGCTCCGCTTCCGGTCCGACACCGACGCACTGCTCACCGTCCTCGGCCGGACACTGACCGACATCCAGGGCGGGTCGGAGCCGGCCGAGGTCGAGGCGCCGCCGCAGGAGCCCGCGGCCCCGGCGGCGGTCGAGGCTGAGGTCGAGGCCACGTCCGAGCCGTCTCCCACGACCCTCGGATCGCGCCGCCGCATCTGGATGGCGGCGGCAGCCGGCGCCGCGGTGCTCGCGGTGGTGCTCGCGGTGGTCCTGAACCTGGGGCCAGACGATGCGAAGGAGGCGGGCACGACCGCCGACCCGGCGACGCCGACCGCCACGGCCACGCCACCGCCCCAGCTCGGGGGTGCCGGCGCACCCGTGGTCCTGGCCCACCGGGGCGGTGACGAGGAGTTCGCCTGGCAGACGATTCCGGCGTTCGAGCACGCCGCCGGACTGGGTGCGGCGATCGAGACCGACGTGCGGTGGACGAAGGACGGAGTCGCGGTGCTGGTGCATGACGCGGGCACCCAGCCGGGGATGGAGTGCGACGGCGGCAACTACATCGTGGCCGAGGAGAACTGGCCGGTACTGCGCGACAACTGCCGTTCCGCCGCGACAGCGTCGAAGGACGGGAAGCAGTACCCCATCCCCACCTTGGCCGACGCCTTGTCGGCGATCGCGAAGATCCCGGGAGCCGAGGTCTATGCCGAGATCAAGGTGAAGCAGACCGCCCGGCAGGTGCGCCAGTTCGTCGGTTTCATCACCAACGTCCGCATGACCGAGCGGGCGGTCGTGACCTCCGCGTTGCCCGCACAGCTCAAGAAGATCCTCGCCCAGGCGCGGGAGGACGGCGTGGACCTGCGCACGATGCAGTTCGTGTCGGGACAGCCGGTTCCGGTCGGCAACCTGGTCGAGGGCATCTCCGGAGTCGCCGTGAAGGCCGACATCGCCGATGCGGCCTACGTGAGCCAGCTGAAGGCGGCGGACCTGCGGGTCATGGTCTGGAACATCAACACGCCCGAGCAGTGGGCCGCGGCCGTCGATGCGGGCGCCGACGAGATCATGACGGACAAGCCGGTGGCCTTCGGCGACTGGTTCGAGCAACGCTGACCGTCACAACGGCTGCGTCGCCGGGCTCACGCGGGTTCGAGTCGGATGACGATCGACTTCGACGTCGGGGTGTTGCTGCCCACCGCGGTCGAGTCGAGCGGCACCAACGGGTTCGTCTCGGGGTAGTAGGCGGCGGCGGTGCCGCGCGGCGTTGCGTAGGACACCACGCGAAAGCCGTGCGCCACCCGCCTGATGTCGTCGCCCGCCCAGTGCCCGACGAGGTCGACGACGGCCCCGTCCCGCAGGCCGAGCGCCTCGATGTCGTCGGGGTGCACGAACACGACCCGACGCCCGTCCTCGATGCCGCGGTAGCGGTCGCTGAGCCCGTAGATGGTGGTGTTGAACTGGTCGTGGCTGCGCAGGGTCTGCAGCAGCAGGTGGCCGTCGGGCACCTGGACGACGTCGATCGGCGACACCGCGAACTCGGCCCGCCCGCTGGCGGTCGGAAACTCCCGCGAGTCCCGTGGCGGGTGCGGCAGCACGAAGCCGCCCGGCCGGTCGACCTTCGACTCATAGCCGTCGCAGCCGCGTACGACCCGAGCGATGTGCTCGCGGATGAGGGAGTAGTCGCCGGCCAGTCGCTCCCAGTCGATGCCGTGTCGGTCCGCCCCGGATTCCTCGGCCAGCGTCGCGCGAGCCAAGCCGCAGACGATCGCCACCTCCGATCGCAGCTGCGGACTCGCCGGGTCGAGCGGGCCGCGGGACGCGTGCACGGAGGACATGCTGTCCTCCACGGAGACGAACTGCTCACCTGAGGCCTGGACGTCCTTCTCGGTGCGTCCGAGCGTGGGGAGGATGAGCGCGGTGTCGCCGCAGGTGAGGTGCGACCGGTTGAGCTTGGTGGACACGTGGACGGTGAGGGCGGCGCTGCGCATCGCGGCCCGGGTGACGTCCGTGTCCGGCGAGGCGTGCACGAAGTTGCCGCCCAGACCAATGAACACGCTGGCCTTGCCGTCACGGAGTGCGCGGACGCTGTCGACCGTGTCCAGGCCAGGTGCGCGCGGTGGGTCGAAGCCGAACTCGCGCTGCAGGGCGTCGAGGAACCACTCCGGCGGCCGCTCCCAGATGCCCATCGTGCGGTCGCCCTGGACGTTGGAGTGCCCGCGGACCGGGCACAGACCGGCGCCGCGCTTGCCGATGTCCCCGCGGGCGAGCGCGACGTTGGTGACCTCGCGGATCGTGGCCACGGCGTTGCGGTGCTGGGTGAGTCCCATCGCCCAGCAGTAGATGGTGGCGTCGGAGGCGGCGATCATCTCCGCGGCCTGGGTGATCTGCTCCCACGACAGCCCGGTGGCCCGCTCGACCTCGCCCCGGTCGACGTGGCGCACGTGCTCGGCCCAGGCGTCGAAGCCACTGGTGTACTGCGCGATGAAGTCCTCGTCCAGAGCGTCCCACTCCACCAGCAACGCGCCGATTGCCTGGAACAGCGCGAGGTCGCCGTTCACCCGGACCGGCAGGTGGAGGTCGGCCAGGTCGACGCCGCGGCCGACGACCCCGCGCGGCTTCTGCGGGTTGCGGAAGTTGACCAGGCCGGCCTCGCGCAGCGGGTTGACGGCGATGATGGTGGCACCGCGACGTTTGGCGATCTCCAACGCCTGCAGCATGCGCGGATGGTTGGTACCGGGGTTCTGACCGGCGATGACGATGCACTTCGCGTCGTAGATGTCGCCCAGGCTGACGCTGCCCTTGCCGATGCCGATCGCCTCGGCCAGCGCGACGCTGGTGGACTCATGGCACATGTTCGAGCAGTCCGGCAGGTTGTTGGTGCCGTAGGCGCGGATGAACAGCTGGTACACGAACGCCGCCTCGTTCGACGTGCGGCCGGACGTGTAGAAGATCGCCTCGTCAGGGGAATCGAGCGAGCGCAGCCGTGCGGCGATCAGCCCGAACGCGTCGGCCCACTCGATCGGCTCGTAGTGGGAGGCGCCCGGCCGCTTGACCATCGGATGCGTGATGCGGCCCTGCTGGCCGAGCCACCGCTCGTCCTGGGCGTCCAGCTCGACGATGCTGTGCCGAGCGAAGAACTCGGGGGTGGCACGCTCGCGGGTGGCCTCCTCGGCGACTGCCTTGGCGCCGTTCTCGCAGAACTCGGCCGTGTGCCGGTGCTCCGGATCCGGGTCGGGCCAGGCGCAGCTCATGCAGTCGAAGCCGTCGGCCTGGTTCAGCTTCAGCAGCGTTCGCGTCGAGCGCGCGACCCCCATGTGCGACACCGCGCGCTGAAGGGCGACCCGCACCCCGGTGACTCCGGCCGCGGCGGTCTTGGGTCGGTGGACGTCGGTCATGGGCTCCCTCAGCGCCGACGTTACCCCGAGAGCCGGGGCGAGGTCTGGCGGCGATCATGCGGGAGGTCGGCGGCCAGCACGACCGGCTCCCGCGGGACCAGCCGGAGCACCCGGGACTCCCGGGCCCACCGCTCGATCGCCCCGTCGGAGTCGGGCAGGTTCAGGCGTCCGGCCTTCAACGCGCTCGTGACCGGTTCCCAGTCCGGGGTGTCCGGCCTGACGGTCTCGACCGCTGCTTCGACGGTGGCGACCAGGTGCCGGTTCGACTTGGACCGGAGCAGCAGCAGCACGATGTCGGCGTCCTGGACCTCCGGAAGCGGCTGTTCGCCACCGCCGCCCACGACGCAGACGGCGTCGTCGACCCACTCGTGCCAGACCGGGTAGGTGTGGTCGCGGGCCGCGATCCAGAGGAGTCCGGACTTCTTGGCGAGGTCGCTGACGAGGTCGAGGTCGCTCACCGGGTCAGGATAGGGCGCTCAGCGTGCGGCGACCCGGGAACGGGCCCGGGCGACCTTGCGCTTCGGCTTCGTCGTGGCCGGTGCCGCGACGCTGCCGTCGGCGAGCGACTGGGTGAACAGCGCGATCTCGTCTATGGCCTGCCGGGCCTCGGGGACCCATCCGGCAGCGGCCTGGAAGACGTGCACCTGGTTCTCCCACACCTGCAGGTCACAGGGGACGCCGGCGGACACGAGCCGGTTGGCCATCAGTTCCGCGTCGGGCATGAGGATCTCGTGCGAGCCGATCTGGATGAGGGACGGCGGCAGGTCGGCCACCGGCATGTCGACCGGGCACACCCGCTGGCCGGAGATGCCGCGGCGGGAGTCGGACCGGAGGGCGACCTGCGTGAACCGCTCCAGCGCGTTGAGCGGGAACGTCTCGCACAGGTGGGCGTTGGGGTGGTGGCGCTTGCGCGTGGAGTCGATGTCGAGGAGCGGGGAGATGGCCACCACGCCGGCCGGCCGACCCCAGCCGGCGTCCAGGACCGCACGGGCCACGCTGAACGCCAGGTAGCCGCCGGCCGAGTCGCCGGCGATGGTGATGTTCTCGGCGCGATAGCCCTGATCGAGCAGCCATCGGAACGCGACGACACCGTCGGCGACCGACTCGGTGATCGGCTCGAGCGGCATCTGGCGGTAGCCGACGTTGAGCACCGGCTGGCCGGACGCGTACGAGATGCGCGAGACCAGTCGCCGGTGCGTGTTGAGGCCGCAGGTGAGGAAGGCGCCGCCGTGGAAGTAGACGATGGCGCGTGGGTTGTCGCCGTGCAGGTCACGGACGTCCTTGGCCAGCAGCCACTCGCTCGAGCAGGACCCGAGGTCGACGGTGCGCCAGCTGGTTCCCTCGTGCACGGGGAGGAGTCGCGCGATGTGGTCGACCACGTTCGGCGGGTAGAGGTCGAACGGCAATCGGGCCCACATCCCGAGCAGCGGTCGGACCGTGTGGCGCAGCCCCATGGCGAGGAGACGGGACTGGGCGCTCGAGCCGGTGAAGTACCGAGGTTCGGCCGCGAGGGTCAGATGCGTGGCCATCAGGCCCCTTTCGTCGTGTGACCTGCCGGTAACGAACCTGTCACATGCCGTGACTTGCACCACGTCCGGCCACTAGCGTAGGGGCAACTCCGCGCCCGATGAGGGAGATTACGCGTATGTCGTTCATGCCGCCCACCGACTCGATGTTCCTGTTGGCCGAGTCGCGCGAGCACCCGATGCACGTGGGTGGCCTGCAGCTCTTCGAGCTGCCCGAGGGCAGCGGACCGGAGTTCGTTCAAGAGCTGATCGAGTCCTTCCGCGGCACCGACAACATCGCGCCGGCGTTCCGCAAGCGTCCGGCCGAGCCGGTCAGCTCGCTCGGCAACACCTGGTGGACCCTCGACGACACCATCGACCACGATCACCACATCCGGCACTCGGCGGTTCCGCACCCGGGTCGCATCCGCGAGCTGCTCCAGCTCACCTCCCGCTGGCACGGGGCACTGCTCGACCGGCACCGTCCGTTGTGGGAGGCACACGTCGTCGAGGGGCTGGCGGACGGACGCATCGCGGTCTACAGCAAGATCCACCACGCGCTGGTCGACGGGGTCGCGGCGATCCGCCTGATGAAGCGTTCGCTCACCGAGGACCCGGACGCCCGCGACTGCGTCCCGCCGTGGGCCCTGCCGCCGCGGTCGAGATCCGGCACCGGCCCCGGGGGTTTCGACCCGATGGGGCTCCTGCGCGGCATGGGCGGGGCCGCCGGCGACGCCGCCGGGCTGCTGCCGGCGTCGGCGAAGATCGTCAGCCAGATCATCCGCGACGGCGACATCACGCTCCCGAGCGCGCCGAGGACGATCCTGAACGGGCGGGTCGGGGGTGCCCGCCGGTTCGCCGCGCAGTCCTGGGAGATCGAGCGCATCAGGCGGGTCGCCAAGTCCTCCGGCACCACGCTCAACGACGTCGTCCTGGCCATGGTCTCCGGGGCCTTGCGGGAGTACCTGCTCGAGCAGCACGCCCTCCCGGACGAGCCGATGAGCGCCATGATCCCGGTGTCGCTGGCGCTGCGGGCCGAATCGGCCGGCAAGGAGGCGGGGGAGAGCAACTCGGTGGGGGCGATCATCGTCAACCTCGCCACCGACCGCGAGAACGGGGCCACCCGCCTGGAGGAGATCGCCTACTCCTCGCGCACCACGAAGAAGCTGCTCGGTGACCTCACGGCGAACCAGATCCTGGCGTTCTCGGCGCTGCAGATGCTGCCACTGGTCATGTCGCCGCTGCCGGGATTCATCAAGTACGCCCGGCCGCCGTTCAACGTCATCGTCTCCAACGTCCCGGGTCCGAAGAACCAGATGTACTACAACGGCGCCCGGCTCGACGGCATGTACCCGGTCTCGATCGTGCTCGACGGACAGGCGATCAACATCACCCTGTGCAGCCGCGACAACTACCTCGACTTCGGCCTCATCGGCTGCCGCAAGAGCGTCCCGCACCTGCAACGACTGCTCACGCATCTGGAGACCGCGCTCGCCGAGCTCGAGACTTCCTGGGGTTGACCCCACTCCTCGCGGTCGTCGCAGTTCTGGGTGTCTCGGCGTCCGGGCCGCTGATGGCCGCGGCCGCAGCCCCGGCCTTCGCCATCGCCTTCTGGCGCAATGCCGCGGCATCAGTGCTGCTCGCCCCGGTGGCACTGGCGCGGTCCCGCGTCGAGCTGGCCGGTCTCGGCCGACGTCACCTGCTGATCACGTTCGTCGCCGGGGCCGCCTTGGCCGGCCACTTCGCCACCTGGGTGTCCGCACTCAAGCTGACGACGGTCGCCGCGGCCACGGCGCTGGTCTGCGCCCAGATCGTCTGGGTCGTGCTCTACGACCGGTTCCGCGGGGTTCGGGTCGCGCCGGTGGTCGCGCTGGGACTCGGCCTGGCCGTCGCCGGCGTGCTCGTGGTGACGGGGGTCGACTTCGCGCTGTCCCGTCGGGCCCTGGCGGGCGACGCCCTTGCCGTCGCCGGCGGCCTCTTCGCCGCGGTCTACCTCATCACCGGTCAGGAGGTCCGGACCCGGCTGTCCACCACCGCGTACACGTTCGCCTGCTACGGCACCTGCGCGGTGATCCTCCTCGCGCTGTGCGCTGCCACCGGCACCGAGCTCACCGGGTTCTCGACCCGCACCTGGCTGCTGATCGCCGCCGTCACCGTGTCGGCCCAGCTCCTCGGGCACTCCCTGCTCAACCACCTGCTCGCGGTGATGAGCCCCACCGTCATCTCCCTGCTGCTGCTCCTCGAGGTGCCCGGGGCGGCTCTGCTCGCCGGCGTCTTCCTCGGCCAGTCGCCGCCCTGGGGTGTCTACGCCGGGCTGGTGATGATCCTGGCCGGGCTTGCCGTGGTCACGTCTCGGCGTCCGCCACCCGCCCCGGTGCAGGCCGACTGAGACTCAATCGGGTCAGCGCCGAACGTCCCGGGTCAGCGCGACGCAGGCGGTGCGGAACAGGATGCGGGCGTCCAACCGGAGGTTCCAGTGATCGACGTACTTCAGGTCGATGGCGATCGTCTCCTCCGGCGACAGCCTGGACCGTCCGCTGACCTGGCTCAGCCCGGTGACGCCCGGCCGTACCGACAGCCGCCGCCACATCCGGTCGGTGTACTTGACCGTCTCGCTGGGCGGCGACGGGCGCGGGCCGACCAGTGACATGTCGCCCATGAGGACGTTGGCCAGCCGGGGGAGCTCGTCGATGGAGGTCCGCCGCAGGAAGCGGCCGAGGGCCGAGATCTGCGGGCCCGCATCGAAGCTGGCGACCGTCGTCCGCAACGTGTACATCACGTACGTCTCGCCGTCGCGTCCGGTGCGCGCCTGACGCAGCAGCGCCGGTTGCCGCGTCGTCAGCCGCACGGCGACCGCCACGACCAGCAGGAGCGGTGCGAGCACGAGCAGGGCGATCGCGGCGACCGCCCGGTCGGTGAACTCCTTCACCGCCGTCGCGAGCAGGCGTTCGGCCGGGGGCCGCGTGGACAATGCCAACTGGTCGACCAGCTGGCGGGTCTTGAAGTTGGCCCCCTTCTCCTTCCCATTGGCCAGCACCTGGCACTCGACGCCGGTCCGCTCCAACGCCCAGGCGAGATCTCGGAGGGTCGAGGTCGACAGGGACTTCTCCGACGCGATCACGACGGACCGGGCGTGGTTGCGGCTCACCGCGCCGATCACCTGGGGGATCAGCTCCGAGAGCGATCCCTCCGGGATGTCCGGCTTGCCGCCGCGCCATGCGCAGGTGGCGACCACCTTCACGTCGCGGCGCTCCTGCCACCGGAGGGCTAGACGGCGTACGGCGGATTCGTTCCCGACCAGGACAGTGGGCGTGCGCCGGAACGCCAGGCGGGCGGCCGCCGATGCCGCGGCGAGGGTCGCCGCGGACCCCAGGCCCACGCCGAGGGCGCCGCGGAGCTGGGCCGACGCCCCGGCACCGAGCAGCAGTGCGACGACCAGCCCGACCCCGAGGACGGCCACGAACCAGAGCACCGGCCGGAACGATCGCGCCCGCTCGTAGGCTGGGACCACGGCGAAGCTGACCGTCAGCCACGCACCGATCGCACCGAGGGTGAGGGCCTCGTGGCGCGAGGCGAGCTGGGTCCGGTCCAGCAGGAGGAAGGCCATCGCGAGGGAGAGGAGGTAGCCCAGCGCACCTCGGTGCACGAGGTGCCGGAGGTGGGTTCGCAGGCCGGTCCGGTGTCGGAGTCGCGGCCGCAAGGTCACCTCGCCGCGTTCGATGCGGTACTTCGTCAGGTCCTGGCCGGAGGCGAGGAGTCGCACGGCTTCGCGGACTCCCGGCGACGATGCGCCGCCGGCGCAGGTGGGACGACACCGTGCCGGCGCGTGTGCCGTCGAGGAGTCGAGCCAGGTCCTCGGCCGACTCCGCGACGTGGACCACGCCGAGATCGGCCAGCCGGCGGCAGAGGATCAGCTGGTGGTTGTCGACGACCTCCTGGTCGACCGGGGATCCGGGGCACGACGATCGGGATCCTGCCGACCTTGCGAGCATCCATGACACCGCCCGCACCACCTTGCAGGACGATCGCGTCCGCCGCGCGGTAGTGGTCGAGCAGCTCCTTGGGAGAGAGCACCTCGTAGTTCTGGGAGTTGCGCATCGGACGCGTCGAACCGTGCTGGAACACCACGGAGGCCCGGTTGCGCGTCGTCCAGGGCTCCAGCCACGTGACGAAGCGGTCGAACGGGTGATGGTAGGTGCCGACGCTCGCAACGACGGTGAAGGTCTCGCTCACAGGACCAGCCCCACGAGCTTGGAGCGTGGCATCCGGTCGCCGAGCTGCTCCCATTGGGTGAGGTACTCATCGACCACCGGATAGACCAGGCGACCGGTCAGGGACGGCTTGCTGATGCGGTCGACGGTCTCGAGGAAGATCGAGCGTGCGCCGACGCTGTGGGCCTGCCAGATGAAGGGCACGGCCACGGCGGCGCCGGTGCTGAAGACGATGTCGGGGCGGTAGTCGTGCAGGAGGCGGTGGGCGAGTCGGGAGTTGCGCTCAGGTTGGGGATGCTGCGTTGGGTGGGCCAGTGGCAGGCGATGGCCTGTTCGCCCTTCAGCTTCATCTTGCGCGTCCTCGGTCGGCCCGGTGACCCAGAGCCGGTCGTGGGCGTCCCACCACGATCGGAGCGCCATCGCCTGGGCCAGGTGGCCGCCGGACGAGCACGCGATGAGGATCTTCATCAGATGCCCTTCCCGAACCGGTTGGCCACGCGACCGACGGCGTCGGCGGAGACCAGTCGCCACGAGATCGCGAGAGCGAGCCACCCGCGCAGGTTGCCCGGCTGGTGTCGCAGGATCGGACCGATGAGCGATCGCGCCTCGCGCCGCTGACCGGATGCAGCCAGGGCGAAGGCGATCTGCGACCGGATGCGGGTCAGCGCGTCCAGGTCGTCGGCGATGTCGTCGTGCTTGGCCAAGAGGTAGGTCAACGCCTGCGCGTACTCGGCCCACCGCCCGAAGTAGTACGACTGGCCCTGCCACAGCACCGAGACCAGGGGGCGGTTCACCAGCCGGATGGGTCCGAGCGCGGCGGTGGTCAGCAGCACGTCGTAGTCCTCGCCGTACGCGCCCGGCAGGCGTTCATCGATCAGCCCGATCTCCTCGACCAGGGCGGTGCGGCGGAACACGAAGCTGCTCGAGTGCAGCCCGGCCAGCCGGTTCCGGATGAGGTCCGCACGCGTCACCACGTCGGTCGGCACGAGGCGCTCGTGGGTTTGGTGCCCGTCGTCGACCTGCATCGCCGTGCCGACGAGGCGGACGTCAGCGTGCTCGTCGAACACCGGCATCTGGGCGGACAGCTTGGCGGGCAGCCAGGTGTCGTCGTCGTCCAGGAAGGCGACGAATCCGTGGCTGGCCGCCAGGATGCCGGCGTTGCGGGCTCCGGCGAGCCCTCGCACGCGTTCGTTCACGACCGCCCGGAGCGACCGGGTGGGTCCGGTCTCGACGTCGGGGAGGTCCGGCTCGCAGGCGTCGAACACGACGATGATCTCGATCATCCCGGGATAGTCCTGGTCGACGATGCTCTGCACGGCCTGGCGCATCAGCTCCGGCCGCCGGTGGGTGGGGACCACGGCGGTGACAGCGGGGCTGGCGACCACGGCCGTGGCCTGGTCCCGGATGGTCATGCCCCGCCCTCCATCCCGGCCTCGTCGAGGAACGAGCGCAACAGCGTGCTCGAGGTCTGCTCGGTGTACGGGAAGTAGATGACGTCGGCGCCGACCTGCGCCATCGCGCGCTCCAACCGGTACCCCTTGGGGGTGCTCTGCCAGTCCGTCCCCTTGAAGATGACGTCGAACGGGTACTGCTGCCAGATCAGGGTCTTGTCGAGGGAGCGGTCGATGACGACCTCGTCGACGATGCCCAGGGCCGAGATGATCTCGATGCGCTCGTCGCACGGGACGACCGGGGGTCGTCCCTTGAGCCGGTCGGCGAACTCGTCACTGGCGACGCCGACGACGAGGAATCGGGAGCGCATCCGGGCGCTGCGGAGCAGGTTCAGGTGCCCCACGTGGAACATGTCGAAGACACCGCTGGCATATCCGACGCCGTACATCTTCTGCGTCACACCGTTTCCTTCCGGTGGCTGCGCCGGCTTGGCGTCCCTCACCGATCCAGAGTCGACGGCGACCCGGTCGTGACGCCACGACGACGCCCCAAATACGTCAATCCGACCGGTCGACGATCTCATCGCGGCGAATAGACCCGGACGTGGTCGACGGCGTACGCCGCCGGGAGCCTGGTGAGCGCGGGATCGCCATCGTCGACCCGACCCCAGAACCGGCTGCCGACCTGCAGGTTGAGCCGGATGTTGACCGGTCCGGACAGCGAGTGAGCGAGCCAGTCCGCCGCGTCCATGTCCACCGATCCGGTGACGTCGCCGTCGAGGGTGAACTTGAGGCAATCGGGCGACCAGTCGACGGCGAAGACGTGGAAGTCGTCGGCGAGGGACGCCTTTCCGGGGGTGGTTCCCCAGCCGTTGAACCGGCCGCTGCCGGTTCCGGGCGCCGCCATGGTGTCCTCGTGGATGTTCCAGGCGTACCGCGACGGAGCGGTGCCGCGCTTGTCCGCCGGCGTTCCCCATGCCTCCATCACATCGATCTCGCCCGGGTGGTCGTTAGCACGCAGCCAGAACGCCGGCCAGAGTCCGCGGGACTCCCCGCCCTTGACCGGGAGTCGAGCCCGGATCTCCCACCTCCCGTGCTGCTGGGAGAAATGCCCGATCGTGTCGAGATAGCCGGTGGTGAAGTCGCGGCCCCGCACGGACTCGCGTCGTGCCTCGATCAGGAGCATGCCGTCGCGAACGCTGACATTGCGGGCCAGGATGGTGGCCTGATCGAAGGACAGCTTGGTTCGGTCGCGGACGGTCCATCGTCCGGTGTCCACCGTGGTTCCGTCGAACTCATCAGCCCAGGCGAGTTCGCCTTGCCCCGGCTGGGAGTAGTCGAGCTCCCGCAGCTTGTCGGCGCTGCACGCGACCGGGTCGGCAGTGGCCGTCACCTCGGCCGGAGAGTTGGACGGCCGCGGCCAGCTGTGGACGACCAGCCCGGTTGCCACGAAGAGGAGAATCAGCGCGACCGCGACCTTTCCTCGGTTGTCGTCAGTCAAGGCCCGCATCAGCGGCCAGGTTCTTGATCTTGTCCTTGCCCGACGCGTTGAACTTCTGGGTGTCCGCCTTCGCGAGGGTGACCTCTTTCGGACTCTTGATCGTGATGTCCGCGTCCAGCGGTTTCAGTCGGTCGACCGTGACCGATGAGGTGAGTCCGGCGTCCAGGTTGGCCGATGCCCGGGGTTTGGTGGCCGAGTTCGGCGCCGGTGACGGATCAGGGGTTGTCCCGCTGGACGGCTGGATCCCCGCCGGGGTGACCGCGGGGGCCTGAGCCGTGCGGTCCGCGATCGATGGGGCGGACGGCGAGGACTCACGCTCTTGTGTGTTCGCGCCGTCGGTCGCCGGGCCGATGCTCCGGTCGGGCTCGTGCTGCACCGATGAGCTCGGCGGCAGTAACGGTGCATTCGCCTGAGCAGGTCCCACCGGCGCGACGTGGAGAACCGTCGACGTCGCCACGACGGCGGCGGTCGACCCGACCAACACGACCGCGGACTTCGCCGCGATGGCGGCCTTGGCGATCAGGCCCCCGAGAAGACCGGTGCCGGCCGGAGCGGCGAGTGCCAGCGCGGCCGCGGTCGTCACCGCCCCGAAGCTCGTGTTGACCTCCTCGAGCTCGAGGTAGACACCCATGCACGGGGCGCAGACCTCGATGTGCGGGTCGATGGCGGTCACGTCGTTCACGGTGGCGGAGCCGCGCACGAAGCCGGCGAGGCGATGGCGAACGTTCTGGCAGGCGGTCGGCTGCGACCCGTCATCGGGTGCGACGTGCTGTTCGAGGTACGCCTTGCGCATGCCTTCGCGGGCGCGATACGCAAGGGCGGACACGCTGTTCGGCTTCAACCCCATGGTCGCTGCGAGCTCCGCGGGCTTGAGCCCTTCGACGTCCAGGTGCCACAGCACCGTGCGCCATCGCTCGGGCAGGGATGCAAAGGCCGCGCGTACGAGATCGCGCTCGAATCGGTCCATGGCGCCGTTGCCGAACGGCACGGGCCGGTCGATCGTGGCGTCGTCGTCGGTCGGCGTGACGCGTTTCATCATCCGAGCGCGCCGGCCGGCTTCGCGGCGAACCGCGGTCAGGAGGTAGCTGCGGAAGGACGTCTGCGGACCCTGGCCCTGGCGGAGCTGGTGGAGGACCTGGGCGAACGTCTCCGCGACGATGTCCTTGGCGTCGTGGGGGTTGGAGAAGTACGCAGCCAGCCTCGTGGCCGGATGTCGGTACCGCTCGAACAGCACCGCATAGGCGTCGGTACTCCCGCCCCGGACGAGGGTGGTCAGCGTTGCGTCGGTGAGGATCGTCAGGCCGTCGTCTGGCACGACGAGGTCGCCGAGCGCCGTGGCATCCTCTGGATGCAGCAGTGCAGGTTCGACCTCGAGCGCGGCCCCCGGTATGTCCACCACCATGGTCCCTGGCATCTGCACTGCGGGCGGGGAAGGTGCGAGCAACGCGGTTGTAAACGGATGTGACAGTTCGCTCTCAAGTTAGTACGGGCGTTCAGAATCGTCGAAGGATTCGAGAAGAATGGCTCTCCTGAGCCAGTCGATTCCGTCCTTTGTGGTGGTGTTGGCGACCGAATCGCGTGGCCCCGCGTCATGGACGACCGGGAGTGGACTCTGGTTCAGGGTGAGACGCTCGGGCGTCGCGGCAGGAAAGGAACTCCCATCGTCATGGCAGCCCCCGCGCAGCCCGCTCAGCTCTCGGACGTCCTCGGCGCCTTGCGCCGCCACTGGCGGGTTGCCGCCGCGGCGGCCCTGGTCGGGATGATCCTGGGCCTCATCGCCGGCTTCGTGGTGCCCGCGCGTTACTCCGCCACCGCCTCGGTCGACGTGAACCCGATGAACAACCATCCGCTGAACACCGCCGCCGACAGCTCACACGCCATCAACATGGCGACCGAGGAGGAGCTGATCCGGTCGCACACGGTGGGCCGTCCAGCGGCCGACCTGCTGCGGAAGCACCGCCTGACCACGCGTGAGGTGGAGGAGGCCACCTCGGTCGAGACACCGCAGGACTCCCAGGTGGTCAGGATCTCGTTCGTCGGCTCCAGCCCGCGGCAGGCCGCCGACGGTGCCAACGCGGTTGCCAAGGCCTACCTCCAAGCCCGGCACGATCGCGCCACGAAGCAGATCGACCAGCTCGAGGAGAGGGTCCAGAAGCAGGTCGACACGTTGCAGTCCCTGTCAGCCAAGGCGACGAAGTCCGGATCGAAATCTGGTTCACCGGTGCCGGAACTGGTGGAGCGGTCGTGGCGCATCCAGGTGGACGCGTTGGGGACGAAGCTGGCCGAGCTGACCACGTTGGATCTCGACCCCGGTCGGATCGTCGACGTGGCGGCGGTGCCCCGTCATCGCTCGACCCCCGGGTTCGTGACGCTCGGCATCGCCGGGCTCTTCCTCGGTCTCGTCGTCGGCATTCCCCTTGCGCTGACGCGCAAGGAAGAGGACTCCCGCATCGAGAACGTCGATGGACTGACGCTCACCGAGGACCAGCTCGTGCTCGACGGCACCCAGGACACCGATCGCGCCGAGACCTGGGACATCGCAGCGTTCATGCTCAAGATCCCCCAGAACATGGAGGCGAACGGCACCTTCTTGATCATGGTCGACTCCGAGCCGGTGGCGGGCCGACCGGCACCGGGCCAGGAGCTGGTCGAGGCGCTGTCTCGTCGCGGCCGGACGGCGCGGTTCGTCGACGCGGGCGCGATCAACGAGGGCAAGATCAGTCGTGGCTGGCCGACCGACAAGAAGCGCAAGTCGTGGGCCGGCGAGGTGGTCATCATCGACACGACGAACGTCGGGTCCGACGCCCGCAAGGTCGCGCTCGCGACCCGGTCGAACTCGGTCCTGATCGCGCGGTCGACCACGGACGATGCCGGCGCGCTCCGGCGGCTGGTCGGGCTGTTCAACTCCAAGGGCGTCGACATCGCGCTCACGGCGCTGTTCCCGCCGCGGCCGGAGTACATCGTGCTCGGTCAGTGAGCCGGCTCGGACACCGCTGACCGAAGGGCCATCAAGCGGGTCAGGCCGAGCGCGCGCCTGGTCCGCCAGCCGACCGCAAGATGGAGCATGCCGATCGCCGCCGCCGTGCCGATCGCCGTCCAGGCGGACGACCCCAGGACCAGCCGCGCGGCGAGCGCGGGAACGGCGACCAGCACGAGCGCCTGCGTGATCGCCGGCCTGATGTGGCGGCCCGCGGGCCGCACGCCCATCAGCCACTGGACCTGCCACACGACGACCGCGGTGTCGACGATGATGGTGACTGCCCAGGCAAGCGCCGCCCCGGTGATGCCCCACCAGGGAATGAAGAGCAGGCCAAGGACGACGTTGAGGACGAGGGCAGCGGACTTGTCCGCCAGCTGCCAGGTGCTGCGTCCGCCCATGAGCAGGATCGTCTGCACCGTGCCGGCGGCCGTGGCGAGCGCCATGGCACCGGCCAGCACCGCCATCGGGACCGCGCCCTCGTCGAAGCCGGGCCCGAACACGCGCAGCACCTGGTCGCCGAACACGGCCATGAGGATGAAGAACGGCCAGGTCACCCAGATCATCGCGGCGGTGACGATCCCGTAGAGGTCACGAGCGCGGGCGAGGTCACCGCGGGCCAGCGCCGCGCTGATCTGCGGTCCGACCACGATGCGGGCAGCCTGCTGGACGACCTCGCTGGCACGCAGGCACCGCGTCACGACGGCGTAGACACCGGCTGCGGCCGGGGACGCGAGGATCCCGACCAACAGCACGTCGACCCACTCCAGCAGGATCTCCACGCAGGCCGCGAAGCCACGCGCGGCGCTGAACCTCCAGAAGCCGACCCCCAGCTCCTTGCGGCCGGTGGCGTCGATCTCCGTGCGCGCCGTCGACCGCAGGAGGCGCAGCGTGACGGCGACGGCCAGGACCAGCACGAGTGGCACCGGGACAAGCCAAGCCCCAAGCACGGCGGACACGCCCCACCCCGCCGCCACCACCGCGCCGATCGTCAGGAGGCGCCCGAGGGGGAGCAGCAGGTTCAGCAGGACCGGGTGGGCGAGGACCTGGCCGTACCCGCGCACGGCACCCAGGAGCACCGCGGTCAGAGACAGGGCGCCGGCCACGGCCGACGCGGCGACCAGAAGCCAGGCGGCGACCCCGACACGCGGATCGACCACCGCGACCACGAGGGCCGTGGCCGCCACCACCAGGACGACGGCCACGAGCACCGGCCGGATGGCCGATCGCACCAGGACCCGGATCTCCCCGGGCCGGCCGACCGCGAGGGCGGCCGACACGAATCGGACGAGGCCGGTGTCGGCGCCGAGCTCCACGGTGTTGGCGGCGATCATGAAGACCGCGACGACCAGGAAGTAGTAGCCGGCACCGGTGACGCCGAGATGACGGGTCACCAGTGCGGCGATCAGCAGATTGACGACGGCTCCGACCGCTCCCGCGGCCACGTTCATGGCAGCGGCGCCACCCAGTCTTCCCCCGACGTCAGGGGTCGTCATCCTCGTCCAACCCGAATCGACTCCGGAGCAACAGCGCGGCCACGAGCACCAGCGACAGCATCTGCATGATGTCCAGGCCGTACACGAGGATCGCCAGGCTCGCGACCACGAGAACGCTGTGCAGGACGAGATGGACGTCCGACGGCGCGCGCCACGTGCGCAGCGTGGTGCCCCAGAGGAACAGCAGGAACAGGGCGAGCCCGATGAGGCCGTGGCTGAACATCACGGTCCACACATATCCCTGGGTGCCCACCGAGAGCTCATGCACGCTGGAGGGTCGGGGCGCGCCATACCCCAGCAACGGATGCTCCAGCGTTCGCTCGATGGTCTCGGCGTACAAGGAGAACCTCGTCCCGGTGGACTGCCCGTACCGCTGGCGCGCAGCGATCTGGTCGACCAGCCCTCGCGACAACACGAACAACAGGGCCGCGAGCCCGAAGCCGGCGAGCCCCAGCACCGGTGCGGCCCGGTTGCGCGCGGCCAGCCGGGCCACGATGTAGACCACGGCGATGCCGAGCCCGGCGAACATGCCGCGGTTGGACGTCGCCATCGCCGGGGGGACCATCGCGACCGCTCCGGCCAGGAGGACGATCCGGGTCGACCACGAGCGAGCCATCAGGAAGGCCGCCACCGCGACGGGCGTCAGGATCAAGATGGCGACGCCCCAGCTGTTGGCGTACGGGAACGGGGCCGAGGGACGGACGAAAATCTCCGGCGAGCCGAACGGCTGCTGCACCTCGGCGAGCGGCGGGAAGAACAGGTCGCGCACGTACTCGTTGGAGGTGAGGGCTCCGGGGAGGGCGAGACCGACCGGTGTGCTCAGCCGGACGTGCGGAAAGAGCATGCCGAAGATGCCGCCGACGATCGCGAAGAGCCACACGAACGAGAGCGCGTTCACGATCGAGCGGACCGTGAGGTGTCGCCGGGCGCTCAAGGCGTACACGAACGTCACCAGGGCGAAGGCGACGATCGCGAACCGGTACAGGAAGCCCAGCGCCCGAAGGGTGCTGTCCAGGTTGATCGCCGAGGCCACGATCCAGGCGGCGAAGGCCACGAACGCACCGACGCCGGGAACGATGGTCGCATTGCGGTGACTCGCCAGGAACGCGATCATCACGCCGGTCATCGTGACCGCGGCCGGGATGACGGTCATGCCGAGCAACCAGAACAGCGGGAAGCCCCAGAGCATGATGAGGACCGGCCAGCCCGGCAGGTCGTCGGTGTTCAGGTGCGTGCGCACCGCGCCGGGTTCGGTCCGGCTGGTGCTCACGATGGCACCTCGCCGCGCAGGGAGAGGTAGCGGCGTTGCAGGCTCGCCAGGAGCAACAGCAGGTTCCCCGCCGCAAGCACCGCGTAGCCGACCAGGAACAGCGGAGTCCAGGCCCAGAGCAGGAACACCGTGTTGACGACGCCGGGATCGGCCGGCGTCTGGATCCACGCGTGGCTTCCCCGGGCGGACCGATGCGGCACCGCGGTGGCCAGCTGGTCGCCCAGCATCTGCGCGAAGAACCGGACGGACGCGATGACGGCGAAGCCCAACGGCAGCAGCAGCCACGCGTGGCCGACGTCGGTGTGCCTGGCCAAGCACACGGCTACCCCGAGGTGGAGCACCAGGAGGCGAGCCGCGTCGACGACGTGATCGAGCCACTCCCCGGCGGCCGAGCCGGCTCCGGTGAGCCGCGCGAGCTGGCCGTCGGCGGAGTCGAGGGCGAACGCGAGCTGAAGCAGGACGGTCACGATGAGCGCGACCGGGATGGACGGCGAGAACGCCACCAGCACCGCCATCGCGGCCACGAAGAACAGCGCGCTCACCGTCGTCACCTGGTTCGGTGTGATGCCGAGCCGCGCTCCGACGGCCGCGAGCACGCGACCGAGCCGGCGATTGACGAACCGCATGTAGTACGGAACGCCGGCCCCGGGCTTTTGGGCATACGCGAGCCTGGCGTACGACTGGCGGACATCCACCAGGAAGCTCATGACGTCGGCGCTCCTAGGGTTGCGCGGTGACCTTGGCGTCGATACTGGAGCTCGGGGTCGACCGGTAGTTCGAGTGGACCTCGACGGCGATCGTGTTCACGCCGGTCTGGATCAGTTCGGCCGGTATGGGCACGATCACCGGATTCGCGAGCGCGGTTGAGGTCGAGGGCGCAGCCGTCGCATAGGTGTTCGGGGTGATGGTGCCCGCCGGCAGGTTGGCACGCGTGACCTCGGTGCCGTTGACGTAGACGACAAGGCCGTCGTCGGCCCGGGTGGTCAGCCGATAGGAGGTGTAGGCGCCCGGGTCGGGGACCGCGAAGGTGGTGCGGTGATAGGACGTGAGCGCGCGCGTCTGGCCCGCCGGTACGTCGATGTTCGTCGCGATCGGCCCGCTGCCCCACCCGAGCGCTGCGGGACCGGAGCTCCACGCCGAGTCGTCGAAGCCAGGCTGCTTCCAGGAGCTGTCGACGGTGACGGTGTTGTCGAACAGGTACTTCCAGGTGCTCCCGGAGTCCAGCAGCGTCGTGGCGTCGGCCGTGGGCGAGACGACCGATGTCGAGGCCGACCGGTTGCCCGCCCCGTCCGACGCGCGGACGAAGAACCGGTCGTCGGGGGTCGAGTCGGGCACGGCCGCCGACGCGCCGGTCGCCGTGGCGACCACCCGGTCGTTGCGGAGGACCTCGTAGGTCACGCCCGACCCTGATCCGGTCGACCATCGAACCGTGGCCGTGCCTTCCGCCAGGGTCACCGACGGGTTGGTCGGTGCATCGGGCGCGGTGTGCGGTCGCTCGTCGAAGCGCGCGAATCCGCCGACCCACTGGTTGGCCCCGTTCTCCCGGACCACGGACTCCAGCGACCCGCCGGCCCAGAGCACGCCGTCGGAGGCGATCTTGAGGGCCCAGGAACCGAATCCTCCGACGCGACTTCCACTGCGGAGCGAACTCCGGCACGATCGCGCCAGTGTCGGACCGCCAGGCGCCGACGAGCGAGATCTTGTCCGCCTGCGTCCAGGTCACCGTCGACTGACCGGGATTGAGGCCGTCGTACGTCTTGGTCTCGAAGACCCAGTCGCCGCAGTGGCAGCCTCCGTAGGTGACGTCGGTGTTGCCGTCGATCGCCTGCATGTCGCCGCCGGCCCGGGTGATCGAGAAGCTCTTGGGCGCGAACGTGGCGCGGTCGTAGGAGAACATGTTGTGCTGCGAGCCGCCGAGCCAGACCTTGTTGCCGACCTGCCGCACCGCCTGCTGGTACTTCGCCGAACCGGTGGTGCTGTGCGTGGGGTTCCAGTGCGGGGTCACCTGTGCAGCGCCAGTCGCGGTGCTGATCGCGGCACCGCGATCGGCGCTCGCGGAGTTGGAGGTGGTGAAGTACCCGGAGAAGTAGGCACGCGAGTTGTCGTCGTCGACGTCGACGCCCGTTGCCGTGCCGTTGAAGTTGGGATTCCACTCGGAGTCGCCACGTCCGGTGCTCAGCGAGAGACGAGCACCGTTGCGTGCGAACACCTCCGAGATTCGGTCGGACGAAGTGCGTGAAGCTGCCGGCGACGTACAGGTGGTTGTCGCTGACGTCCAGGCCGCGCACCGAGACCGATCCGCTGCTCACCCGGTTCTCGACGGTCGCTGTCCCACAACGGGTCGAGCGTGCCGGACGACGCATCGAGCACGACCAGGCCTTCTCGGGACGTGCCGTTGACCTCGGAGAACTCCCCGCCGACCGCGAGCTTGCCGCCCGGCAGCGCCGCGAGGGCCTTGACATGGTTGTCGAACGTGGGGCGGAAGGAGCTGATCCAGTCGCCGGTCGTCGCGTTGAAGGCGGCCAGATACGCCTGGCTCACCTTGTCCGGTCCGGACGCGTCGGCACCCTTCTGCACCGTGGTGAAGTTGCCACCCACGAACATCGTGTCGCCGACCTGGGCGAAGACCTGCACCTCGGTGGCGAGCTCTCCGGTCCGGCGGCGCCGGTGCCGGTGACGCCCCACGCGGCGGTGAGCGCTCCGTTCCTGGCCAGGGCGAGCGCCGTCTCCTTGGCGGTACCGGAGTCCGGGATCTGCGGGTAGGACAGGTCGGCGGTCGTGATCCTCGGCCGGATGAAGACCTGGGTGAACGGTGAGCCGTTCCGCCCGCCGGACCCGGTGGAGTACACGAAGCTGTTCGCGTCGTTGGTGCCCGTGCCGCTCTGTCCGAAGTTGAAGCCGCGCACGTAGTTGTTCTGCGAGAACTCGTAGGTCATGACGCGGTTGTAGGCCGTGTTGGTGCCGAAGTCCCGGGTGGTCGTGTTGGAGGCGTTGCTGCCGCCCATCGTGTAGGACGCGATCGGATGGCCGGCTCCGAATGCCCAGGACCAGCGGTCGCGAGACTTGAACGTGAACCGGGTCTCCTGCCAGCTCGTGCCGGCGGTGTTGGTGCTGCGACGCAGCCTGACGTGGTCGGGGAAGGAGTCGAGACGGCGACCACCGAGCAGCCCGTCGATCGTCGCGTTCGACAGCTGGCGCGGCGAGAACGCAGCGGTTCCGGTGATGGTTTCGGAGACCTGGTCGATCGAGCCCACGCCGTCCCCGTCCCACATCCACCCGTCACGTCCGCGGCCCACGAGGACCCAGCCGCCGCCGTCGGTCGTCATGTCGCAGTGGAACTGCGCGGGTGCCTTCAGCTGCGGGGTGATCAACCAATAGCGCCCGTCGGGCGATCCCGGGTCGTTCTGCTTGATCTCCCAGCACGAGGCTGCGGCACGGTGTGGTGCCGATCCGTCGACGACGACGGCCGATTGCGCCGGGGTGCCGTAGAGCGCGGCGGAGACGGTGCCGACCGCGGCGAGGAGCAGGCCTGGGCGGAATTTCCTGGATCTGCGAGCTCGCACACGAATCCTTCGGTCGGGGCGATCACGTCACGTCAAGGCCTCCGCACCGGTCGGAGTCCCGTGGGGGAGGAGCGCCGAACGAGGCGGATATGACGTCACATCCGTCACGAATCCCGGTCTGCTGACTCTTCTTCGTCACAGGCGCCGCCGCGATGCGTCGATCATCGCACGACGTCGGGTCGTCCATACCCGGTCGAAAGGGATTCGCATGAGTCACGTTCTCCGTTCCACGATGCGGCTGGTCGCCACTGCGGCGGCCGGGGCCGTGGTCGCCCAGGCCTCGGAGTACACGCGGCGCCAGCCGGACCCGGCGCAGCACGAGTTCGGGCCGACGCCGGAACCGCAGCCCGTTCGCGCCATCGGGTTCCGATCCGAGCCGAGCGCGAGCATCACCCAGGATGAGGACCGAGATCCGCCGGCTCCCGAGCGGGCCCAGCCGGTCATCTCGGCTCCGCGCAACGTCGACCGGGAGTCCGAGACCGTGGTGGCCCTGCCGGTACCGCGGCCCAGTCCGCGACCCAGTCCGCCGGCCGCTCCCGAGACCAAGGCCAACCGCCGGGACTCCGTCACCGACGGCGCCGTGAGCGGTGCGGTGACCAACGTCTTCGGCCACGGTCTCCGGGGACTTCACGTCGAGGTCGTCGCCGAGGACGAGACGGTCGTCGGCACGGCGACCACCGGGGTGGGCGGCCAGTTCGAGATCGGTGCGGTTCCGCCCGGCCTGTACAAGCTGCGGGCCTCCGACGATGTCGAGGGCGACTACGAGGAGTCCTGGCACGGGGGACCTGTCCTCGACTCCGCCGAGCCGTTCAAGGTCAAGAAGGGGAAGACGCGCGGCAAGATCGCGGTGGCACTCCGCTCGACCGCGCAGATCGACACCGACGTGACGGAAGGCGATGACTCGATCGAGGTCGTCATCACGGTGACCCACCGCGCGACGGGCGCTCCGGCCACCGGCCTGGTCGATGTCTCCACCAAGGACGTCGATGTCACCATGACCCTCGACGGTGGCCGTGCGCCGGTCACCCTCAAGGGAACGGCGAAGAAGATGCGGATCACGTACCGGGGTGACCACCAGACCCGCCCGGAGGCGACCAAGGTTCGCGTGCGCTGAGCTCGGACGGTCTGAGAGGCTGGCTGCATGTCAGTCCTCGTCACCGGTGGAGCCGGCTACATCGGGAGCCATGTCGTCAGGCTGCTCGGCGAGCGCCATGACGAGGTCGTCGTCGTGGACGACCTCAGCACCGGGCGACGGTCGAACCTCGGGCCCGTCCCCCTCGTCGCGGTGGATCTGGCCGCCCCTGAGGCCGTCGACGTCCTGGGCACCGCGATCGATGAGTTCGGAGTCGATGCCGTCATCCACTTCGCGGCGCGGAAAGAGGTCGGCGCCTCGATGCTGCGCCCCACGTTCTACATGCGGCAGAACGTGGGCGGCATGACCAATCTGCTGGAGGCGATGGAGACCGCCGGCGTGCGCCGCCTGGTCTTCTCCTCCTCCGCTGCGGCGTACGGCAACCCGCCCACGGCCGAGGTCGACGAGAGTGCGCCGTCGGTCCCGATCAGCACCTACGGCGAGACCAAGCTGATCGGCGAGCGGATGTGCCACTCCTGCGCCGGTGCGTGGGGACTCGCATCGGCGAGCCTGCGGTACTTCAACGTGGCCGGCGCCGGGTGGCCGGACCTCGGCGATCCGGTCTCCCAGAACCTCGTTCCCATCGTCCTCGACCGGGTCTCGACGGGCCAGAAGCCGGAGGTCTTCGGCGCCGACTACCCCACACCCGACGGGTCGTGTGTCCGCGACTACGTGCACGTCCTCGACGTCGCCCAGGCTCACCTGCATGCCCTCGACTCACTCGACGTCGCGGGCCACGAGGTGTTCAACATCGGCACCGGACGGGGGTCGAGCGTGTTCGAGGTGATCGACCAGATCGGGCAGGTCACCGGCCTCGACGTGACGCCGCGGGTGGTCGAGCGGCGACCCGGCGATCCCGCGCGGCTGGTCGGGAACGTCGACAAGGCGGCGACGAGACTGGGGTGGCAGGCCACCCGCGCGCTGCCCGAGATCGTGAGCAGTGCCTGGGCGGCCCATCCGGGACGACCGCGATAGGCGACCGTCCGTCTGGCTCAGGCGGGCGGTTGGTAGACGCGGACGTAGTCGACCAGATAGGTGGCCGGCAGCTCCGTCTGCCCGGGCTTCGACTCATCGACGAAGCCCCAGTAGTTGTTCCCGATCTGCATGTTCAGTCGGATGTTGACGGGGCCGGCGAGCGCGGTCTGGAGCCACGGCGCCGTCGCGGTGGCGACCGAACCGGTGTTCTTGCCGTCCATGCTGAAGCTGAGGCACGCCGGCGACCAGTCGAAGGCCCAGACGTGGAAGTCGTCGGCCAGCGGCGCCGCGTGCCGGCCCCAGCCGTGATGGCGCTGGCTGCCAGGTGGGGAGTTCGTGTTCTCGTGCAGGGTCCAGGAGTACGACTTGGTGAGCGTGTCGCCGCGCGAGGTCGGGTCGCCCCAGGCTTCCATCACGTCGATCTCGCCGAACTGCTGGTCGGCGCGCAGCCAGAAGGCCGGCCACAGGCCCCGGGAGACGCCGGGCGCGATCGGCAGCTTGGCCCGCATCTCCCAGCGTCCGTACTTGCGGGAGAACGTGCCGATCGTGTCGAGGTAGCCGGTCGTGTAGTTCCGGCCCTTGATGGTCTCCCGGCGCGCGGTGATCGAGAGCAGGCCGTCGGCGACGGCGACGTTGGCCGCCATGATGCGGGCCTGGTCGAAGGAGAGCGTCGTCTCGTTGCGCACGCGCCACCGGGTCGTGTCGACGCTGGTCCCGGTGAACTCGTCGGCGAAGGCGAGGTCACCCCGGGGGTCGAGCTCGGCGAGCTGGGCGGCCGTGCACGGCTGCACCCCGCCCGGGGGCGGTGGTGGCGGTAGTGACGGGGCGGAGTCGGTCGGCGCCGGGGCCGGTGCCGGTGCGTGGCAGGGGCGGGGGTCTGGGTCGGGGCCGCAGTCGTGGTCTCGGGCGGTGGAACGAGGTTCACGCTCACCTCGCGGACGCGGACCCGCTTGTCCCCGCTGATCGAGTGCCCGGTCACCCGCAGCGAGAACCGGTCACCGGCCTGACGGGCGGCGAGGGTGAGCTCGGCGAGCCGGTACTTCGACGTCGACTTCGAGCTCGTCCAGGTGGACGACGCGACCACGGCGCCGGTCGCGTCGACCTCGCGCGCCTCGACGGTGACCTTGACGGTCGTCTTCGGGGTTCGGAGGTCGACCGCCACGTCCAGGCGCGAGCCGGCCGCGAACCGCGCCGTCGACGGGTCGGACGTCATCGACACCGTGCGCCGGCCGCTCTTCGATCGCAGGTCGGCGTACGCGTAGTCACCGTAGACCGCGCGCCTGATCAGGCCACCCTCGGTCACGGACCAGGACGAGGTGTCGGTCGCGAACTTCGGGTTGGCCACCCAGTCGGTGGTGTCCGAGGACGCCGGAGCCAGGCCGGTGACCAACCCGACAGTGACCAGAGCGGCAGCGGCGAGGACCGGGCGACGGAGCCGCGGACGCGATGGGACGGTCATCGGATCAGTCCTCGGGGAAGCGTGCGACGGATGGTGCCAGAGTGTTCAGAGTTGCGCAGATGTGCGGGTTTTGTCCTGAAAACATCGAAAATCTGCGCCCCGCCGACGGCTGACGTGCCGTGATGGCCACCGTGCTCGGCGACCCCGATCGCGCGTCGATAGAGTTCGGAGGGCCACGCCCGTCCCGAGCACAGGAGTTCCCATGGGTCGTCTCGCCACCACCGACGGACTGACCGAGGAGCAGCAGGAGATCCTCAAGGTCGTCCGCCAGTTCGTCGAGAAGGAGATCCTGCCGGTCGCCACCGAGCTGGAGCACAAGGACGAGTACCCCACCGACATCGTCGAGGGCCTCAAGGAGCTCGGGATCTTCGGCCTGATGATCCCGGAGGAGTACGACGGACTCGGGGAGTCGCTGCTCACGTACGCGCTCGTCGTCGAGGAGATCGCCCGCGGCTGGATGAGCGTCTCCGGCGTCATCAACACCCACTTCATCGTGGCGTACATGCTGATGCAGCACGGCACGGAGGAGCAGAAGAAGAAGTACCTGCCGAAGATGGCCACCGGCGAGGTCCGCGGCGCGTTCTCGATGTCGGAGCCGGCCCTCGGGTCCGACGTCTCGGCCATCACCACGAAGGCCACGAAGGGCGACGGCGGCGACTACACGATCGACGGCCAGAAGATGTGGATCACCAACGGCGGCACCTCCAACCTCGTCGCGGTGCTGGTGAAGACCGACGAGGGCGCCGACTCCGTCTACCGGAACATGACCACGTTCCTGGTCGAGAAGGAGCCGGGCTTCGGCGAGACCGCTCCCGGACTCACCGTTCCGGGCAAGCTCGAGAAGATGGGCTACAAGGGCGTCGACTCCACCGAGATGATCTTCGAGGGCCACCAGATCTCGGCCGACCAGATCCTCGGCGGCGAGCCCGGCAAGGGCTTCTACCAGATGATGGACGGGGTCGAGGTGGGCCGCGTCAACGTCGCCGCCCGTGCCGTGGGCCTCGCCACCCGCGCGTTCGAGCTCGGCATCGCCTATGCGCAGCAGCGCGAGACGTTCGGCAAGAAGATCGCCGAGCACCAGGCCGTGCTGTTCCGCCTCGCCGAGATGGGCACCAAGGTCGAGGCGGCGCACGCGATGGTCGTCGAGGCCGCCCGCAAGAAGGACTCCGGCCAGCGCAACGACCTCGAGGCCGGCATGGCCAAGTACCTCGCCGCCGAGTTCTGTCGTGACGTCGTCGAGGACTCCTTCCGCATCCACGGCGGCTACGGGTACAGCAAGGAGTACGAGATCGAGCGCCTCTACCGCGAGGCGCCGATGCTGCTGATCGGCGAGGGAACGGCCGACATCCAGAAGATGATCATCGGCCGCCGGCTGTTGGAGGACTACAAGGCCTGAGGGCCCTCGGTACAGTCGAGGACATGGCTGAAGTCTTCTCGCTGCAGTTCCCGCAGTCCCTGGGCGTCTTCGACGCCTACGCCGACGCCCAGAAGGCGGTCGACTACCTGTCCGATGAAGAGTTCCCGGTCGAGAACTGCCTCATCGTCGGCACCGACCTGAAGCAGGTCGAACGCGTCACCGGACGGCTCACCACCGGCCGCGTCGTCGTCGCCGGCGCCGCATCCGGCGCCTGGCTCGGACTGCTGATCGGCCTGCTGCTCGGCATCTTCGCGCAGGAGGGCAACTACCTCGCCACCGTGCTCGGCGGGGTGCTCCTCGGCGTGGTGTTCGGCGTCGTCTGGGGGCTGTTCGGCTACTGGGCCACTCGCGGACAGCGCGACTTCAGCTCGGTCACCAAGGTCGTGGCGACGCGCTACGAGGTGCTCGTCGAGCACAAGCTGCTGGCCGAGGGCCAGGAGCTGCTCGCCAAGATGCCGGGGCGCGCCCAGACCTTCTGACCCGCTGCGCCATGATGTCGGCATGCAGTTCGGACGAAGCTACGAAGAGTTCGAGGTCGGCGCCACCTACCGGCACTGGCCCGGCAAGACGGTCACCGAGTTCGACGACCACATGTTCTGCCTGCTCACGATGAACCACCATCCACTCCACCTCGACGCCAACTACGCCGAGGAGACGACCCAGTTCGGCCGCAACGTCGTGGTCGGCAACTACGTCTACTCGATCCTGCTCGGCATGAGCGTGCCCGACATCTCCGGCAAGGCGATCGCGAACCTGGAGATCGAGTCGCTGCGCCACGTGGCGCCGACGTTCCACGGCGACACGCTGTACGGCGAGACCAAGGTGCTCGACAAGTGGGAGAGCAAGAGCAAGGACGACCGCGGCGTCGTGCACGTCGAGACGATCGGCTACAACCAGGACGGCAAGGTCGTCTGCATCTTCCGCCGCAAGGTCATGGTGCCCAAGGACTCCTACCTTGAGGAACGCGGCGGGGAGCAGCCCGGACGACCGGTGCCGCAGCCGGACAAGAACTGGCCCGGCGCGGACGGCACGACCTCGTGACCATCGACCTGCACACTCACTCGAACCGGTCCGACGGCACCGACACCCCGACCGAGCTGATCGAGAACGCGAAGGCTGCCGGCCTCGACGTCGTCGCGCTCACCGATCACGACACCACCGTGGGTTGGGCGGAGGCCGAGGTGGCCGCCGAGCGCGTCGGCATCCGGCTCGTCAAGGGCCTGGAGGTCTCCACCGAGCTCGAGCACCGGAGCATCCACCTGCTCGGCTATGGCGTCGATCCGGGGTATCAGCCGCTGGTGGACGAGCTCGCCAAGGTCATCGAGGGGCGGACCGGTCGTGTCCCGAAGTTCGTCACCCGGTTCCGGGCCATCGGCATCGAGGTGACCGAGGAGGAGATCCTGGCGAAGGTCGGAGACGCCGATGCCGTCGGTCGCCCGCACCTCGCCGACGTGCTCATCGACAAGGGCGTGGTGGCGTCGCGCGACGAGGCGTTCGCCGACTACCTGTCTCCGGGCCAGCCCGGCTACGTCGGTCGCTACTCGATCCCCACCTCCGATGCGATCGGCTTGGTCAAGGCGGCCGGCGGCAAGGCCGTGCTGGCCCACCCCTGGTCCCGCGGCAGCAACAAGGTGATGACACCGGACCGCATCGCCGAGCTGGTCTCGGCCGGCCTCGACGGCCTCGAGGTCGACCATCCCGACCACACCGGCGAGCAGCGCGAGGCGCTGCGCACGATCGCCGACACCCTGGGCCTCGTCGTCACCGGCTCCAGCGACTACCACGGCACCGGCAAGGGCCCGGAGTTCGGCCTGGGCGCCAACACCACCGACCCGGGGGAGCTGGACCGGCTGCTCGGCTGAGCCTCAGGCGCTCGTCAGGAACGGCAGCCAGGCGTCGGCGAGTCCCGCGGTGTTCTCGATCGCGGGTGAGTGCGCCGCGTGCTCGATGACGTGGATCTCGGTGCCCAGCCGCGAGGCCATCGCCGCCTGCACCTCGTGCGGCCAGGCGTCGTCATCGGCCCCACGGCCCACCCAGACCGGGAGGGACAGCGCGCCGATCTCGTCGATGCGGTCCGGGCTGCCGAGGAGGGCCAGGGTCATGGCCCGCAAGGACATCGGGTCGTTGGAGGTGAACCGGCGCAGGAGGAACTCGGCGATGTCCGGTGCGCGCCGGATCCCGGTCATCTCCTCGCGGACGCGGTGGATCTCGGCCAGCGGCACGGTTCCCAACGCGTCGACGAGCATCGTCAGCGGACGATTCGGGCTGTCGCCGAGCGCCCCGGGGCCGGTGTCGAGCAGGCTCAGGCTGCGCCAGGCCGACGGTTGGGCGAGGGCGGCCTGCTGCGCCACCAGGCCGCCGAAGGAATGGCCGAGCAGGTGGGCCGGCGCGGCCGAGCAGGCCGCCGCAACGGCGATGGCATCGGCCGCGAACCCGTCGAGGCTGTAGTCGGGGTCCTCGCCGGCCGGCGTCTCGAACTGTCCGCGCTGGTCGTAGGCGGTGGCGTCGAACCCCGCCGCTGCGAGGAGCGGCAGCAGCGGCGTGAAGTCCTCCTTGCTGCCCGTCCAGCCGGGGATCAGCAGCACGT
Source organism: uncultured Actinomycetota bacterium (assembly GCA_963695295.1). Lineage (GTDB taxonomy): Bacteria > Actinomycetota > Actinomycetes > Propionibacteriales > Nocardioidaceae > Aeromicrobium. The sequence goes on from OY968771.1 coordinate 2,048,144, forward strand.
GCGCCGCGGGCGCATCGGTGCGCGCGACGTGCGCGGCGAACGTGCCGACGGACGTCTCGACTCCGGTCGCCTCAACACCATGCGGGATCTCGAGGGTGCGCGGAGTGCTCATCGACCCCGCTTCGCCATGCGGGCCACGATCGGCTTCGGCGCGTACTGCGAGATCGTCGCGAGCACCTTGTAGCGGATCGTCGGCACCGAGACGGCCTTGCGCTTGTCGAGGTCGTCGAGCGCGGCCTTGACGACCTTGTCGGCCTTGAGCCACATCCAGCGCGGCACGGACTGGTTCGGGTCGACGCCCATGCGCTGATGGAACTCGGTTCGGACGAAGCCGGGGCACAAGGCCAGCACCGTGACGCCGGCGTCGGCGTACTGGAAGTTGGCCCATCGGGAGATGTTGACGATCCAGGCCTTGTGGGCCGAGTAGCTGCCGCGCGGTGTGAAGGCGGCGACGCTGGCGACGTTGATGATCTCGCCGTGGCCGCGACCTGACATGGCCTTGATGGCGGCGTCCATCAGGTGCATCGGTGCCCGGACCATGAGGTCGAGCTGGCGGTCCTCGTCGGCGATGTCGGTCGTGCCGAACCACGCGGCCAACGAAGAGCCGGCGTTGTTGACCAGCAGGTCGACCGGTCGGGTGGTGTCGGTGACGGCGTTGACGGTGGTCCGCAGGCCCTGGTCGGTGGTGAGGTCGGCCGTGACGACGTCGACGTCGACGCCGTGCTTCTCGCGCAGTCCCGCGGCGACCGCTTCGAGTCGCTCGGTGTCGCGGGCGACGAGGACGAGGTCGTGTCCGCGCCCGGCCAGCTCGCGGGCGAAGGCGTTGCCGATGCCCGCGGTGGCTCCGGTGATGAGCGCGCGTCCTCGCATGGCGAAAGCATGCCAGAGGCCCGGCGGGGAACGAGCGGTACGGTGTGGGCGTGACGACGACGATCGCGGTGGTGAACCAGAAGGGTGGGGTCGGCAAGACGACGACGGTCGCCTCTCTCGGGGCCGCGTTCGCCGAGAAGGGCGAACGTGTCCTGCTCGTCGACCTCGACCCGCAGGGCGGCTTGACCTTCTCCCTCGGCATCGATCCCGAGGACGTCGACGTGACCGTCGGCGAGGTGCTGCTCGGCACCCGCAAAGCCGAGGACGCCATCGTCATCACCGACGACGGCATGCACCTCCTGCCCAGCAACATCAAGGTCGCCCAGGCGGAGGAGGCGCTGGTCAACCGCACCGGTCGCGAGCAGCGACTGCGCGTGGCCCTGGACAAGGTGGCGGACGACTACGACTGGATCCTGCTCGACTGCCCGCCCACCCTCGGCGTCCTCACCGTCGGCGCGCTGTCGGCGTCGCAGCAGGTGCTCGTGCCGCTGCAAGCCGAAACCCTCTCGCACCGCGGGGTCGGTCAGCTGCTCGACACCGTGCACGACGTGAAGCAGTTCATCAACTCCGAGCTGGAGATCCTCGGCGTCCTGCCGACCATGTTCGACGGCCGCACGAACCACGCTCAGGCCGTGATCCGGGCGATCCGCGAGACGTACGAGCTGCCGATCATCACACCGCCAATTCCCAAGACCATCCGCTTCGCGGAGGCGCCCGCCATCGGCCGCTCCATCCTCGGCACGAACAAGAACCACAAGGGCGCGGAGGCCTACCGTCAGGTGGCAGCCAGCCTGCTCAATGGCCGGTGACCTGCGGACGAAAGTCGTTCGCCCGCCTAGGATGAGCAGCGTGCCGTCCCACCACGCCACTCGGCAGCGAGCAGCGCGCCATCGTGCCGCGCGTCGCCGGCGGCTGGGCGCTCAGAGCGGTGTGGTGCTCCTGACCCTGGTGGTGGGTGCCGCGGCCGTGGTGGTGCTGCCCCAGCTGCGGGCCGGCGAAGCACCGGCGACCGCGACGACCGTCGGAGGGTCGGCGCTGGAGCGCGCATCCCTCACCTCGCTCGTGCAGCCGGTGTCGGTCGTCATCGATGAGAAGGAAGGTGCGGCGGAGGAGCTCAGGCTGAAGGCGCAGAAGGCGGCCGACGCACGCGAGTCGGTCGCCCTGCCGCAGGCCTCCGGCGAGGGCCGGCGCATCGTCTTTTCCGAGTCCGCCCAGCGGGTCTGGCTCGTGGGTGGCGACGGCGAGGTTCAGCGCACCTACCTCGTCTCGGGCAGCAAGTTCGACAACCTCAACCCGGGCACGTACGCCGTGCAGTCGAAGTCACGCCATGCGACCGCGTTCGACTACAGCGGGCGGATGGAGTACTTCGTACGGTTCACCAGCGGATTCACCGCGCCGATCGGCTTCCACACCGTGCCGGTCGACAACGCCGGCCGGCTCGAGCAGAGCAAGGGCGAGCTCGGCACCCCCCGGTCGGCCGGATGCGTGCGGCAGTGGCGCGACGACGCGATAGCGCTGTGGGAGTTCGCCCCGATCGGGACCAGGGTGATCGTGACGGCCTAGTCGGCCTTCGAGACCGCCTGGCCACCGCGCGTGCGGTTGCGACGTCGGTTGCGATTGCGACTGGCGCCGCCCGTGCCGTCGGACTTCTGCTGCGGGCGTCCGCCCTGGCCCTTCGGCCGCTGGCCGTCGCGCTCCCGACGCTCGCGCGGCTCCTTCGGTGCGGGCGGCTTGAGCCGGCCCTTCACGTCGTGCGCGATGCCGAGGTCGTGGAACAGGTGCTCGGAGGTGGAGTACGTCTCCTGCGGTTCGTCGAACGGCAGGTCGAGCTCGGAGTTGATGAGCTTCCAGCGCGTCATGTCGGCCCAGTCGACGAACGTGACCGCGATGCCCGAGGCACCGGCCCGGCCGGTACGGCCGATGCGGTGCACGTAGGTCTTGTGGTCCTCGGGGCAGTTGTAGTTGATGACGTGCGTGATCCCGGCGACGTCGATGCCACGGGCGGCGACATCGGTGGCGACCAGCGTGTTGACCTTGCCGTCGCGGAACTTCTGCAGCGCCTTCTCGCGGGCGGTCTGGGCCATGTCGCCGTGCAGCGGGGATGCCGGGAAGCCGCGGTCGGCGAGGTCATCGGCGACCCGCTGGGCGGTGCGCTTGGTGCGGGTGAAGACCAGCACGCGTCCGACGTCGTCGGCCTGCAGGATGCGGGCGACGACCTCGGGCTTGTCCATGTCGTGCGCCTGCCAGACGAACTGCGCCGTGGTCGGCACGAGGTGGTCCTCGTCGGGCGACTCCGCGCGGATGTTCATCGGGTGCCGCATGTGGGTTCGGGCCAAGGTGACGATGGCGCCGGGCATGGTCGCCGAGAACAGCATCGTCTGGCGCAGCTCGGGGGTCTTCGGCGAGGATCGCCTCGACGTCGGGCAGGAAGCCGAGGTCGAGCATCTCGTCGGCCTCGTCGAGCACCAGCGACTTGACGTGCGAGAGATCGAGGGCGCCCCGGTTGGCCAGGTCGAGCAGGCGGCCGGGGGTGCCGACGACGATCTCGACGCCGGTCTTGAGCGCGTCGAGCTGGGGCTCGTAGGGCACGCCGCCGTAGATGGTCAGGTTGCGAGTACCGCGCTTGGCCGAGGCGACGTTGATGTCGCTGGCGACCTGGATGGTGAGCTCGCGGGTGGGCGTGACGATGAGGGCCTGCGGCTTGCCGGGCGCGGCGAGCTGGTCGAAGTCCGGGTCGTGCGGAGCGACGGTGCGCTGGATGACCGGGATCGCGAAGGCCAGCGTCTTGCCGGTGCCGGTGCGCGCCTGGCCGATGAGGTCGGTGCCCATGAGGGCCACCGACAGCGTCATCTCCTGGATGGGAAAGGGGTGGGTGATGCCGACGTCTTCAAGTGCGTCGGCGATCTCGGGCATGACGCCCAGATCCTTGAAACTGGTGATGGTCTTCTCGAATTCTTGGGATGCAAAGGTGATTTTCTGCCCTCATCCTATCGTCCGGCCTTCGACACCTTGCCGCTACGCTGCGATGTCATGGCATCGAAGGACGAACCACCGCCGTCGGCGTTCGACGATCCGGTCTACCGCACGGGCGTGATCGAGCTGCTCGGGATCCTCGCGTACGGGGAGATCAGCGCCTGTGAGCGGCTCGCCGAGGACGCCTCGATGGCCCCGGACCTGAAGACGAAGGTCGAGGTCGCAGCCATGGCGGTGGCGGAGTTCCACCACTTCGAGCTGCTGCGCGACCGGCTCGTCGAGCTGGGCGAGGACCCGTTCGAGGCGATGCAGCCGTTCGCGGCGACCTTCGAGCGCTTCCACCGCCAGACGGCACCGTCGGACTGGCTGGAGGGCCTGGTCAAGGCCTACGTCGGCGACGGCTTGGCGTCGGACTTCTACCGCGAGGTCGCCTCGTTCCTCGATCCGGGGACCCGCGAGCTCGTGCTGGAGACCCTGAGCGGCACCGGCCACTCCGAGTTCGTGGTCGACCAGGTTCGCGCCGCCATCGACGCGGACCACCGGGTGGCCGGCCGCCTTGCCCTGTGGGGACGCCGGCTGATGGGGGAGGCGCTGAGCCAGGCCCAGATGGTCGTGGCCGAGCGCGACGCGCTGAGCGCCGTCATCGTCGGGGGCATCGACCAGCCGGGCATGGACCTCGCCGCGATCGGGCGGATGTTCACGCGCATCACCGAGGCCCACTCCGAACGCATGGACGCACTCGGGCTGGCCGCGTAGGCGTCAGGTGCCCGAGACGAGGCCGAAGCCGACCTTGCGGGTGTCCGCCGTGAAATAGAGGTACGCCACCTTGTCGGCGGGCACGGCCACCGTGCGGCCCTTCTCGTCGGTGAGGCTGAACACCGTCTCCTCCGAGATCGCCGTCTCCAGCGACTTCAGCACGTGGTCGGGGCTCTCGTCGGTCTCGACCGACAGCTCACGCGCGGCGTTCTGCACGCCGATCTTGACCTCCATGGTCATCCATCTCCCTCGTTCTGCTCAAATTCCTTGGGGAACCCACCGATCCCTCGCCACGCCAAGCCGGCCGCGAGCTGGGTGGCGTCGGACTTGCTGAGCTGTGAGTCGGCGGACAGCCAGTTGCGGGCGCCCACATGGCCCATGCCCACCAGGCTGACGGCGAGCAGGTGCGACGCCGGGGCCGGAAGGCCGGTGTCCTCGCGGATGACCTCGGCGATCGCGGCGGCGGACTCGTGGACGACGCGGTCGACCTGCTCGCGCACGGCCGGGTCGTTGGTGAGATCGGACTCGAACACCAGGCGGAACGCGGCCCCTCGATCGGCGACGTAGTCGTACCAGAGCTCGATCGTGGCCTGGACGCGCTCGCGGTTGTCGGAGGTGGAGGCCAGGGCCGCCGTGACGCCGGCGATGACGGTGTCGCACGACATCTCGAGCAGGGCGAGGTACAGGTCGAGCTTGCCGGGGAAGTGCTGGTAGAGCACCGGCTTGGAGACGCCGGCCCGGTCGGCGATCTCATCCATCGAGGCAGCGTGGTAGCCCTGCTCGACGAAGACTCCGAGGGCGACGTCGAGGAGCTGGGCCCGCCGCGCCGAGCGCGGCAGGCGGCTCGTCCGGGGCCGGAGGGGAAGGGCTTCGCTCACGTTTCCACAGTAGTGGGTGCCTGCTCAGCATCCGGACGAGCGGTCGCCGGTCCTCGGCGGTCGGGGAACATTGGTACCGGCCGGGCTGTTGACCTGAGCTGAAGCAACCTGGAGGAGTTTTCGTGGTCGCCCCACTCGTGGAACCTGCTGATGAGCTGACGATCGATGAGGTTCGCCGCTACAGCCGGCACCTGATCATCCCGGACGTCGGCATGACCGGTCAGAAGCGGCTCAAGAACGCGAAGGTGCTCATCATCGGCGCGGGCGGACTGGGCAGCCCGGCGCTGCTCTACCTCGCCGCCGCCGGCGTCGGCACGCTCGGCATCATCGACGACGACGTGGTCGATGAGTCCAACCTGCAGCGCCAGGTCATCCACGGCCAGTCCGACATCGGCCGCCCCAAGGTCGAGTCGGCCGCGGCCGCGGTCGCCGAGATCAATCCGTTCGTCCGGGTGATCCAGCACCACGTGCGCCTCGACACCGACAACGTGCTCGAGATCTTCGCCGACTACGACCTCATCGTCGACGGCACCGACAACTTCGCCACCCGCTACCTCGTCAACGACGCAGCCGTGATCCTCGGCAAGCCCTACGTGTGGGGCTCCATCTACCGCTTCGAGGGCCAGGTGTCGGTGTTCTGGGCCCAGGAGGGTCCCCAGTACCGCGACCTCTACCCCGAGCCCCCGCCGCCGGGCATGGTGCCGTCGTGCGCCGAGGGCGGCGTGCTCGGCGTCCTGTGCGCGTCGATCGGCTCGATCATGGTCACCGAGGCGATCAAGCTCCTCACCGGCATCGGTGACCCGCTCATCGGCCGGCTGATGGTCTACGACGCGCTGGAGATGAGGTACACGACCCTCAAGATCCAGCGCGACCCGAACGCCGAGGCTCCCACCGAGCTCCTCGACGACTACGAGGCCTTCTGCGGGATGATCAGCGACGAGGCCGCCGAGGCCGCCGCCGACTCCACCATCTCGGTGCACACGCTGAACTCCTGGCTCAAGGAGCGCGACGACGGCGGGCGCGCCCTGTTCCTCGTCGACGTGCGCGAGCCGGTCGAGCACGAGATCAACCGGATCCCGGGGGCGGTGCTCATCCCGCCGAGCGAGTTCCGCAACGGGTCGGCGCTGGAGATGTTGCCCAGCGACCAGCAGGTCGTGCTGTACTGCAAGAGCGGTGGCCGCTCCGCCGAGGCCCTCTCCATCGTCAAGGGCGCCGGTTATGCCGACGCCGTCCATGTCGGCGGCGGCGTCGTCGCCTGGGTCAACCAGATCGACCCCTCGCAACCGGCCTACTGAGCGGCATCGGGTGGCGACGTGGACGGTGACTTCACCGAGCGCGTGCTGGACGTCGTCGATCGCGTGCCGGCCGGCCGGGTCGTCACCTACGGGCTGATCGCCGAGGCGATCGGACTCGGCGGCCCCCGTCAGGTCGGGCGCGTCATGGCGCTCGAGGGCGCCGCCGTGACCTGGTGGCGCGTCGTTCGCGCCAACGGCACCCTGCCCCCGCACCTCATGACCGACGCGCAGCAGCACTGGGAGCGCGAGGGCACACCGGTCCGTCGGGGCCGCGTCGACGTCGGCGCGGCGCTCTGGAGCGTCGAGGCCTAGCCGGTCACGGCATCCGCTCGTACGCCGGGATGGTGAGGAAGTCTTCGTAGCGGTCCGACAGGGCCATCTCGGTGAATAGCGAACGGGCATCGGCCATGAGCCCGGCCGACTCCTCGGCGATCAACTTCTCGACGAGCTCGCGGGTCACCTGCTGGCCGTCGGAGAGCGCGGCGCCGGTGTGCAGCCACTGCCACACCTGCGAGCGGGCGATCTCCGCGGTCGCGGCGTCCTCCATCAGGTTGTTGATGCCGACCGCGCCGGTGCCGCGCAACCAGGCCTCGAGGTACCGAATGCCGACGTTGATGTTGGAGCGCAGCCCCGCCTCGGTGATCTCGCCGGGCGTGCCGGCGACGTCGAGCAGCTGCTCGGCCGTGACCTCGACGTCCTCGCGCTTGCGGTGGCGCTGGTCCGGAGCCGCACCGAGGACGTCTGTGAAGACCTCGGTGCACAGCTCGACCATGCCGGGGTGGGCCACCCACGACCCGTCGAAGCCGTCGCCGGCCTCCCGGGTCTTGTCCGCCCGCACCTTGTCGAACGCCTGACGGTTGGTCTCCTCGTCCTTGCTCGGGATGAACGCCGCCATGCCGCCGATCGCGTGCGCACCGCGGGCGTGGCAGGTGCGGACGAGCAGCTCGGTGTAGGCCCGCATGAACGGCACGGTCATGGTGACGGCGTTGCGGTCGGGCAGCAGGAAGTCCTTGCCGCGACTGCGGAAGTTCTTGATGACGCTGAACATGTAGTCCCAGCGGCCGGCGTTGAGCCCGGCGGAGTGGTCGCGGAGCTCATGGAGGATCTCCTCCATCTCGAACGCCGCGGGGTAGGTCTCGATCAGCACGGTGGCCCGGATGGTGCCCTGCGGAATGTCGAGGTGGTCCTGAGCCAGCACGAAGACGTCGTTCCACAGCCGCGCCTCGAGGTGGCTCTCCAGCTTGGGGAGATAGAAGTACGGGCCGGATCCGCGGTCGATCTGGGCCTGGGCGCAGTGGAAGAAGTAGAGCCCGAAGTCGAACAGGCTCCCGGACATGCGCTCACCGTCGATGAGCACGTGCTTCTCGGTGAGGTGCCAGCCACGAGGCCGGACCACGATGGTCGCGGTCTCGTCGGCGAGCTCGTAGCGCTTGCCGTCGGGGTTGGTGAACTCGAGGGTCCCGGCCACCGCGTCGCGCAGGTTGAGCTGGCCCTGCACCATGTTCTCCCACAGGGGGGTGTTGGCGTCCTCGTGGTCGGCGAGCCACACCTTGGCGCCGGAGTTCAGGGCGTTGATGGCCATCTTCGCGTCGGTGGGCCCGGTGATCTCGGCGCGACGGTCGCGCAGGCCGGGCGCGGGTTCGGCGACCTGCCAGTCGGACGTGCGGACGTCCTCGGTCTCGGCCAGGAACCCCAACATGTCGCCACGCTCGAGCTCCTCGTAGCGACGGGTCCGCGCCGCCAGCAACTCGCGCCGTCGTGGTTCGAACTCGCGGTGCAGCCTGGCCAGGAAGGCCATGGCGTCGTCGGTGAGGATCTCCTCGAACCGGTCGTGGATGGGCGCGGTGACCTCGACGTTCATCGATCCCCCTGGAGAAACGGCTGTTCCAGTTCTACGGAAAACTTCTTGCTCAGACTTCTTCCTCGATCTGAACCTACCTCGCCTGCGCGATGCCCTCACTTCGGCTGAGGGTCGGCAGTTCCGTCGCTCGGCTGTCGGTCTTCTCTGGTGAGATGGGCGCATGCCCGTCGAGTACGTCCTCCAGCCGCCGCCTGCCCGTGCACCGGTGGCGTCGCCGACCCTCGACGCGGAGCAGCAGGCGGTCGTCGACCACGGGGCGTCGCCCGGCAGCGGACCCCTGCTCGTGCTGGCGGGGCCGGGCACCGGCAAGACCACCACCGTCGTCGAGACCGTGGTCGAGCGCATCGACCGGGAGGGCCTGAGCCCGGAGCAGGTGCTCGTGCTGACGTTCAGCCGCAAGGCCGCCGAGGAGGTGCGCGGCCGCATCGCCGGGCGACTCGACCGCACCAGCGCCGCCACACCGGCCATGACGTTCCACGCTTTCTGCTACGCCCTCCTGCGCACCGAGCAGGCGGGCGACGTCTACACGAGCCCGATGCGTCTGCTCAGCGCGCCGGAGCAGGATGCCGCCATCGCCGAGCTGCTGCGTGGTGCCGATGCCCGGGCCTGGCCGGAGAGCCTGCGCCCCGGCCTTCACACCCGTGGCATGGCCACCGAGCTGCAGCGGCTGATGGCCAGCGCCCGCGGTCAGGGCATGGACGCCGCCGACGTCGAGCGCCTCGGCGAGCGGCTCGGCCGCGACGACTGGGCGGCGGCCGGCCGGTTCTTCGATGAGTACACCGCGGTGGCGGCGCTGCAGAACACCATCGACCACACCGACATGATCTTCCAGGCGGTGCGGCTGCTCGACGACCCGGAGGTGCGGCACCGTTGGCGCGAGCAGTTCCGCCTCGTGGTCGTCGATGAGTACCAGGACACCGACCCGCTGCAGGTGAAGCTGCTGCACGGCCTGGCCGGCGACGGCCGCGACCTCGTGGTCGTCGGCGACCCCTACCAGTCCATCTACCGATTCCGCGGAGCCGACGTCAACGGCATCCTCGACTTCTGCGCGGACTTCGGCCGCGGCGACGCCGATGCGCCCACGGTGGTCCTGCAGAACACCCATCGCTTCGGCACGCGCATCGCCGCCGCGGTGCGCTCCATCGTGCACGGGCGGGGAGCACTCGGACGGGTCGACAGCCGAGCCCACGACGACCTGCGCACGCTGGTGTCGCGGGTCGACGATCCCGGCACGGTCGACGTGCAGACCTTCGCCACGGCCACCGCCGAGGCCGAGCACATCGCGCTCCGGCTGCGCGACGCCCGCCTCCGCGGCGATCTCCCGTGGTCGGAGATGGCGGTCCTCGTCCGCTCGGGCCTGCACCTCGGGCGGCTCCAGCGCGCGCTCGCCGCTGCGGGCGTGCCGGTGGAGGTGGCCGGCGACGAGGTCCCGCTGGCCCTGGAGCCCTCCGTGCGCGCGCTCCTGGCCGCCCTGCACGCCGCCGACGACCTCCACGCCGGCCGGCCACTCGACCCGGACGCCGCGAACGCCCTGCTCACCGGCCCGCTCGGCGGTCTCGACGCGGCGTCGATGCGACTGCTCGGCCGCGCGCTCCGTCTGGCGGCGGGCGGCACCCGCCCGTCCCGCCTGCTCATCGCCGAGGCTCTCGTCGACCCCCGCGAGCTCCTCGTCGGGGCGCCTCCCGACACCCCCACCGGCCAAGCCGTCGACGCCTGCCGTCGACTGGCCCGGCTGCTGCGTGCCGCGGCCGACCAGATCACGGCCGGCGAGTCGGCCGAGCAGGTGCTCTGGACCCTGTGGGACGGCACCGGCTGGCGCGGGCGGCTGATGGCGCGGGCCGAGTCCACCACCGATCTGGCGCTGCAGGCCAACCACGACCTCGACGCCCTGTGTGCCCTGTTCGCCGAGGCGGCTCGCGCCGAGGAGCAGGCGGCCGAGCGATCGGTCACCGAGCTGGTGGCCGCGCTCGAGGCCCAGCAGATCCCGGCCGACACGCTCGCCCAGCGAGGCATCGGCAGCCCGGCGGTGCAGCTGATGACCGCGCATCGCGCCAAGGGACTGCAGTGGTCACTCGTCGTCGTCGCCGCGGTGCAGGATGCCGAGTGGCCCGACACCCGTCTGCGCAGCAGCCTGCTGCAGGTCGAGCGGCTGACGCCGGTCGAGGTCGCCCGGCCCGTCACCGCGCGCGAGCTCGCGGCCGAGGAGCGGCGGCTCTTCTACGTCGCCTGCAGCCGAGCGCGACGGCACCTGGTCGTCACGGCCGTCCACGCGGCCACCGAGGAGGGCGACCAGCCGTCGCGGTTCGTGGCCGAGATGCACGCGCACCTGACCGGATCGACCGTGCGCACCTTGCCCCCGGAGCCGCTCGAGCGGCCGCGGCGCGGCATGTCGTTGCGGGCTGCCATCGCCGAGCTCCGGCGGATCGGGGAGACCACCCAGGACCGCACCGTTCGCGACCGCGTGGCCGCGGAGCTGGCCGGGCTGGCCTCCCACCCGGCGGGGCGCACCGCCGACCCGGCACGGTGGTGGGGCCTGCGCGAGCTGACCCGGTCGGAGCAGCCGCTGCGCGACCCCGGCACCGCGTTGCGGATCTCGGGGAGCCAGGTCAGCAAGGTGGTCTCCTGCCCCTTGCACTGGTTCCTCGACCACGAGGCTCGCGGTGGTCAGGGCAGCACGTCGGCCCAGGGCTTCGGCAAGATCGTGCACGCACTCGCGGCCGAGGTCGTGAACTCCTCGCTCGACGCCGACCCGGACACCCTGGCCGCCCATCTCGACGCGGTGTGGGACCAGCTCCCGTACGACGCGGCCTGGATCGGCCGGCGCGAGCGGGCCGCGGCCATCGACGCGCTCGCCCGGTTCTGCGCCTGGCATGCCGCCAGCGGACGGAAGGCGATCCAGGCAGAGCGTGATTTCACCGTCGAGCACGAGGTCGACGGGCACGCCGTCCTGCTCAACGGCACGATCGACCGGGTCGAGCTCGGCGACGACGGCGTCCACGTGGTCGACCTCAAGACCTCCAAGACCAAGCCCTCCGGGCCGGAGGTCGCCGAACATCCCCAGCTCGGCTTCTACCAGGTGGCGGTCGATCTCGGCGCCACCGCCGAGATCACCGGCGACGCCCCCTGCGCCGGTGCGGAGCTGGTCATGCTGCGCACGCCGGCGTCCAAGAAGCTGCCCGACCAGCCGTACGTGCTCGCCCAGGACGCGCCGCCGTCGGACGGGGCGTTCTTCGGGGTCGAGCAGCTGCGGCGCACCGTGCACGTCATGGCCGAGGAGGCGCTGGTCGCCACCGCATCCGCGGATGCCTGCAAGTACTGCACCTTCCAGATGGTGTGCCCGGCCAAGGACGAGGGCCGCACGATCCTGGGAGAACGCACGTGAGCGCGCTGATCCGCGACGTGGCCCAGCTGCGCGACGTCTTCGGTTTCGACTTCACGACCGAACAGCAGGCCGCCATCACGGCCGACCTCGACGCACCGGTGGCGGTCATCGCCGGCGCCGGCTCGGGCAAGACGGCCGTCATGGCGGCCCGGGTGGTGTGGCTGGTCGGGCACGAAGGCGTGCTGCCCGAGCGCATCCTCGGCCTCACCTTCACCAACAAGGCCGCCGGCGAGCTCGGCCGCCGCGTGCGGACCTCGCTCGACGCGCTGGGCGGGGAGTTCGACGGCGAGCCGACGACGTCCACCTATCACGCGTTCGCGGGGTCGCTCATCGCCGAGCACGGCCTGCGTCTCGGCATCGAGCCCGATCTGCGCATCGTCGCCGACGCCACCCGGTTCCAGCGGGCCGCCCGTGCCGTCATCACCTACGACGGCGACCTGAACGCGGTCAGCACGCACGTCCCGGCCATCGTCTCGTCCCTCATGAAGCTCGACGGCCAGCTGTCCGAGCACCTGGTCGACACCGAGCGGCTGCGCGAGCACGACCGAGGAGCTCATCGCCCTCTGCGAGAGCCGGGGCGGCAGCCCGGCCGGATTGCGCGACGCCGCCGAGAAGGCCGCCACCCGCATCGAGCTGAGCCACCTGGTCGACCGCTACCGGGAGCTGAAGGCCGCCGACGGCGTGCTCGACTTCTCCGACCAGATGGCGTGGGGTGCTCGTCTGGCCGAGCTGCCGGAGGTCGCCGCCGATCTGCGCGAGCGCTTCGAGGTCGTGCTCCTCGATGAGTACCAGGACACCTCGGTCGCCCAGCGCGACCTGTTGGCGTCGCTGTTCGCCGGCCATCCGATCACCGCAGTGGGCGACCCCGCCCAGGCCATCTACGGCTGGCGCGGCGCGGCGTCGGGCAACCTCGAGTCGTTCCTCGACGACTTCCCGACGGCCGACGGGGGGCGTGGCCGCCAGTACGCCCTCACCCAGACGCGCCGCTGTGCGCCGGAGATCATCGCCGCCGCGAACGCGCTGGCCGCGCCGTTCTACGCGACGTCCGAGGCGGTCCAGCCCCTGACGTCGGCGCGGGACCACGGCGGCACGGTCGACGTCGCGCTGTACCCCACCGTCCACGACGAGATCGCCGCCATGGTCGAGTCCATCGAGGCCGCCGACCAGACCCGGCTCAAGGACATCGGCATCCTCGTCCGCGTCGGTCGCGAGAACGGCGAGATCGTGGCCGCCCTGCGCGACGCCGGCATCCCGTTCGAGATCGTCGGACTCGACGGCCTGCTCGCCCAGCCGGAGGTCCTCGACCTGCTGGCCGTGCTCGAGCTGGTCGAGGACGTCACGGCCAACCCGGCGATGCTGCGGCTGCTCACCGGGCCACGGTGGCGCATCGGGCCGCGTGATCTCGCCCTGCTGGGCCGGAGGGCTGCCGCGCTGATCCGTCGCGACGGCCCGGACGACGCCGAGCGGACGCTGGCCGACGAGCTCGCCGAGGCCGTGGAGGGAACCGACCCGACCGAGGTGGTCTCGCTCGCCGACGCCGTCGACGATCCCGGTGACCTCGCCTACTCCACCGAGGCCAGGAAGCGCTTCGCGGAGGTGTCGGCGTTGATCGGCTCGGTGCGCGCGCACGTCGGCGAACCCATCCTCGACATCGCCCGACGGGCCATCCGGGCGCTCGACCTCGACGTCGAGCTGGAGGCCGGCCACGTCACCGGTGGCGCCGACAACGTCGCGCTCCTGCTCGACGCGATCGCGGCCTACTCCGAGTCCGACCGGTACGCGTCGATGTCAGGGCTGATCGCCTACCTCGACGCCGAGAACTTCTACGCCGACGGCCTCGACGTCGCGACACCGTCGGCCTCGAACTCGGTCAAGCTGCTCACCATCCACCGCGCCAAGGGGCTGGAGTGGGAAACCGTCTACGTCCCGCTGATGTCGGCCACGATCTTCCCCTCCGGCCGCGGTCGCGACAACTGGACCAGGAGCACCGCGCTGCCGCACGCGCTGCGCGGCGACGCGGACAGCCTGCCCCATCTGGCCGAGTGGACGCCCACGGCGCTCAAGATGCTCGGCAAGGAGATCTCCGGCGACGCGTTGATGGAGGAGCTTCGGCTCGGTTACGTCGCCTACACGCGGGCGGAGCGCCGGCTGGTGTTGAGCGGGCACCAGTGGGGCCGCACCCAGCAGAAGCCGCTCGGCCCGTCGCCGTTCCTGCAGAGCACGGCGCAGTGGCTCGCCGAGCAGGGTGTCGAGCCGCTGGTCTGGGCGCCGGCCCCGGACGAGGAGGACACCAACCCGCACTTCGTCGACGCCGACGGTGTCGCCTGGCCCGCGCCCCTGCCGGTGCTGCCCGGCCGCCGGGCGCTCGCCGACGCGGTCCGCGCGTCCTCAGGGCGCGGCTCCGGCACCGCGGTTCGGCACGCGGACACCCCCGAGCACGCCGACCTGGACCGGCTCACGCACGACATCGAGCTGCTGCTGGCCGAGGCCGAGACCGACAGCGGGGCCACCCGGTCGGTGCCGTGGCCGACCCGCATGTCGGCCACGTCGGCGATGGCACTCAGGACGGATCCCCGGGAGTTCGCTCGCAGCTTGGCCCGCCCGCTGCCGCGGCAGCCCTCGCCCGCCGCCCGGTTCGGCACCCGGTTCCACGCCTGGGTGGAGACTCACTACGGCATGGTCGGCCTGTTCGACCCCACCGATCTTCCCGGCCGCGGCGACGTCGGCATCGACAGCGACGCCGAGCTCGACCGACTCAAGCAGAACTTCCTGGCGTCGGAGTTCGCCGCCCGCACGCCCGACCGCATCGAGGCGCCGTTCACGCTCGTCCTCGGCGGGCAGCAGTTCGCCGGGCGCATCGACGCGGTGTTCTCCACCACGGCCCACGACGGCAGCCGACGGTACGAGGTCGTCGACTGGAAGACGAATGCGAGCGCCGACGCCGACCCGCTGCAGCTGGCTCTCTATCGGCTCGCCTGGGCCGAGCTCATGGACGTCGACATCGACAGCGTCTCCGCCGCGTTCTACTACGTCCGCCTCGGCACGACGGTTCGCCCGCCGGACCTGCCGGACCGCGGCGGGCTCGAGCTCGCCTTGGGGCTGCACGCCCTACCCTGACCAGGTGGACTTCGCCTTCTTCCGCGCCCAGCACGACCGGGCGGCGCACTTGCGCGCCGATGGGGCCTGGCGCACGCCCGACCTGAAGGTCATGGTGGTCGGCGGTGAGCACATCGCGTCGGCCGACGGGCACGGCATCCGGTGGATCGCCGCCGACGAGGCGCCGGACGGGGAGTGGTTGTTCCTCGGCCACCGCGACGGGCTCGGCCATGCGGCCGTCCTGGTCGACCGGGTCGACCAGTCGCTGCAGCCGGTCAGCCTGCGCATGCTCGGTCCGACCGTCGCGCCCGAGGACGCGTCGTTGGCGGTGCACGCGGTCGGACTCTCGCGCTGGCACCAGACACACCGGTTCTGCGCGCGGTGCGGCGCCGGGACGGTCGTCGGCCAGGCCGGCCACACCCGCGAGTGCCCGTCGTGCGGCGCAACCCACTTCCCGCGCACCGATCCCGCCGTCATCATGCTCGTCACCGACGGCGACCGCGCCCTGCTCGGACGCCAGCCGAGCTGGCCGGAGCTGCGGTTCTCGACCTTGGCCGGCTTCGTCGAGCCGGGGGAGTCGCTGCCCGATGCCGTTCGCCGCGAGGTCATGGAGGAGGTCGGGATCGAGGTCGGCGACGTCGAGTTCGCCGGCAGCCAGCCGTGGCCGTTCCCGTCCAGTCTGATGCTCGGCTTCTACGGCACCGCGCTCACCCACGAGATCACCGTCGACCACACCGAGATCGCCGAGGCTCGGTGGTTCACCCGCGCGGAGATCACCGACCTCACCGCAACGGGCGACCTGATGCTGCCGCCGATTCTGTCGATCTCACGATGGCTCGTGGAGAACTGGCACGGCGGCGAGGTCAGCGGCCGCTGGTGAGCTGCGCCTTCACCTGGGCCACCGACGGGTTGGTGAGTGCCGAGCCGTCGTCGAACACCACGGTGGGCACGGTGTGGTTGCCGCCGTTCGCCCGGGCGACCACGGCCGCGGACAACTCGTCGGTCTCGATGTCGACCTCGACGTACCGAATTCCCTCGCGATTCAGCTGACCCTTGAGGCGGTTGCAGTAGCCGCACCATCGGGTCGAGTAGAGCGTGATCGCACCGGGCATCGGGTGTCTCCTCTGAGGATTAGTCTGGCACTCAGTTCAACCCATGTCTGCCCAGAACGCCATTCCGCGAGGAGATCCGTGCCCGCACCCGAGGAGCTGCTCGCCCATCTCGACCCCGAGCAGCGGACGGTCGCCACGGCCCTGCGCGGCCCGGTCTGCGTGGTCGCGGGCGCCGGCACGGGCAAGACACGCGCCATCACGCATCGCATCGCCTACGGGGTGGCCACCGGCATCTACCAGCCGCAGGAGGTCCTGGCGGTCACCTTCACCACGCGGGCGGCCGGTGAGATGCGTGGCCGGCTCGGCGCGCTCGGCGCCCCCGGCGTCCAGGCCCGCACGTTCCACTCGGCGGCCCTGCGACAGGCGCGCTTCTTCTGGCCGCACGTCTACGGCACGGAGTTCCCCGAGATCGTGCAGTCCAAGTTCGGGCTCGTCGCCGAGGCGGTCCGGCGCATCGGCCTGCATGCCGACACCGCGCTGCTGCGCGACCTCTCCGCGGAGATCGAGTGGGCCAAGGTGAGCAACGTCCGCCCGGGCGACTATGCCTCCGCCTCCGCTGAGCGCGAGGTCGGCGATCTCGACGCCGGCACCGTCGGCTCCCTGATGTCGGCGTATGAGGAGATCAAGCGCGAGCGCGGGCGCATGGACATGGAGGACATCCTGCTGGTCACCGCGGCGATCCTCGCCGACGACGAGCGCATCGCGGCTCGGGTCCGGCGGCAGTACCGGTGGTTCGTCGTCGATGAGTTCCAGGACGTCAACCCGCTGCAGTCGATGCTGCTCGACCTGTGGCTCGGCCCCAGGAACGACATCTGCGTCGTGGGCGATCCGCGCCAGACGATCTACTCCTTCGCCGGCGCCTCGCCGAAGATCCTCGCCTCCTTCGCGCGCCGGCATCCGGACGCCGAGCGCATCCAGCTCGTGCGCAACTACCGATCCACCCCGCAGGTCGTGGCCGTGGCGAACGCCGTGTTCGGGCGAGGTGACGCGGGGGTCCGACTGCAGTCCGAGTCGGCCGCGGGCAGCCCGGTGACCTACACCGGGCACAGCGACGAGACGGCGGAGGCGGCGGCGGTCGCCGACGCGATCGGTCGCCTGCACCGCGACGGAACCCCCTACCGCGAGATGGCCGTGCTCTACCGCATCAACGCCCAGTCGGAGGTCTTCGAGGAGGCCTTGGGCGAGCGCGGCATCCCGTACACGCTGCGCGGCGCCGAGGGCTTCTTCCGGCGCCCGGAGGTGCGGCAGGCGGTCACCCTCCTGCGCGGAGCGGCGCGCGGCGCGGAGTCCGACACCGGCTCGCTCCTGGAGGAGGTGCGCGCGGTGCTGGCCAGCCTGGGCCACACCGACGAGGCGCCGAGCGGCGCCGGCGCCGTGCGCGACCGGTGGGAGTCCCTGCACGCCATCGTGTCGATGGCCGCCGATCTGGCCGACCACGACGCCACGGCCGACCTCACGGCCCTGGTCGCCGACCTCGATCGGCGCGCCGAGAATGCCCACGCCCCCACGGCCGACGGCGTCACCCTGGCGACGCTGCACGCGGCCAAGGGACTGGAGTGGGACGCCGTCTTCTGCGCCGGCATGCACGAGGGGATGATGCCGAGCGTCCACGCCGACACGCCAGAGGCGGTCGAGGAGGAACGCCGGCTCCTCTACGTCGGCGTCACGCGTGCCCGGCACACGTTGGGCATCTCGTGGGCGGCCACCCGCAAGCCCGGGGGCCGAGGTCAGCGCCGGCCGAGCCGCTTCCTCGACCCGCTCCTGCCCGCCGACCACGCCGCTCGCACCCGCCGCGCGTCGCCGCGCCAGAAGACCAGCGCTCTGGTCGAGGGGCTGTCGGCCGACGACCGTGAGCTGTTCGAGCGGCTCAAGGAATGGCGGCTCAAGGAGTCGGCCGACCTCGGCAAGCCGGCCTTCACGGTGTTCAACAACGACACCTTGCTCAAGATCGCCGCGTCCCGGCCGGCCGACCGCGACGACCTGGCCGCCGTCCCCGGCGTCGGTCCCGCCAAGCTCGAGCGCTACGCCGACCAGGTGCTGGCGCTCGTCAACGCCTGAGGCGTCGGGCAGCTCAGTCGGCAGGTGCCGCGAAGCCGGGCATGTTCTCCTCGAGGATCGCGCGGAAGTGCGCGGTGGCGCCGAGCTGGCTGAGCACGCCCACGCCGCCGGCCCACACCCGGTGCATCAACACGTACTCGCGCGGGATGTTGATCCGCAGGGCGGTGCCCATGCCCTCGGTGGTCGGGGCGCTGACGCGAGCCATCTGCCCACGCATCCAGTCGCGGCTGAACGTGAACGTCTCGGCGCTGGCCGGCTCCACGAACGGGCCGAGGTAGCGCTCGATCATCTCCGCGTCGAGCCCCGCCTCCGGACGGAGGAAGCCGAGCGCGCGAAGGCCGTCCGTGACCGCCTCGAAGTCGCCGTCGACACCGGCCCGGAGCAGGCGACCCGCCTCCGGGGGCACGCCGTGCGGCAGGCGGGCCACGGCGCCGTAGTCGACGACGCCGAGCCGTCCGTCGGGCATGATCCGGTAGTTGCCCGGGTGTGGGTCGGCATGCAGCAGGCCGGTGCGGGCCGGCCCGGCGAACAGGAACTTCACGTACGCCTCGCCGTACCGGTCGCGTTCGTCCTGGGTGCCGTTGACGATGACCTCGGCCAGCGAGTGGTCGCTCTCCAGCCAGGTGGTGACCAGCAGCCGCTCGGTGTGGGCCACCACGCTGGGCACCACGATCTCCGGGTCGCCGTCGAACTCCGCGGCGAAGATCGACTGGGACTCCGCCTCCAGGCGGTAGTCGAGCTCCTCGACGACGCGCTCCTGCAGCTCCTCGACCATGCCCTTGACGTCGACAGCCGGCGCGATGACGCCGAACAGCCGGGCCAGCCGGGCCACTTGGCGCAGGTCGGAGCGCAGCGCCTTGGCGGCGCCGGGGTACTGGATCTTGACCGCGACCTCGGTGCCGTCGGCCCAGGTGGCCCGGTGCACCTGACCGATCGACGCGGCGGCGGCCGGGACGTCGTCGAAGGTCGGCAGCTGGGTGCGCCACTCCGGCCCGAGCTCGGCCGTGAGCACGCGGTGCACGACGTCGGGCGGCATCGGGGGAGCGGCGTCCTGAAGCCGGGTGAGGGTCTCGCGGTAGGGGCCGGCGATCTCATCGGGCAGGGCGGCCTCGAAGATGCTCATCGCCTGCCCGAACTTCATGGCCCCGCCCTTGAGCTGGCCGAGGACGCTGAAGATCTGGTCGGCGGTGCGGCGCTGGACCTCCAGGAGCACGGCCTCGGCCGGGGCGCCGCCGAGCCGCTTGCCGACCCCGATCGTCGTGCGCCCGGCGAATCCGACCGGTAGTGAGGCGAGTCGGACGCCGCGCGCGAAAGCGCTCGAGGGCAACGACCGAGACTTGTCTTCGGGCACCCGTTCAGCGTAGTCGTTCGGGCTGTTCAGGCAGCCGGGAGCAAGGCGCAACCACAGCGGTGGTGGAACGCGACCGGCCAGGTCGTGCGGGCGTCGTGCGCCGGCCCGAGCGCCAGGACGCGCCCGGCGGTCCGTGGCCGGGTGCCGCCGGCGACGGCGAGCACCTCGGCGCCGACCTCGGCGGCGGCCGCATAGCGAAGTGGAGCGGCCACGACGGGTGCCGCGACGGCCCATGGCGTGCGCCCGAGCTGGGGCAGCAGCGCCGGCCACGCGGCGTCCCACTCGGCGCGGTTCAGGTCGAGGCAGGTCAGGCACGGGGTGAGCCCCGGGGCGATGTAGGGCCCGACCCGGACCCGGTCCTCGTCGAGCACGACCATCAGATGCGGGAGGCCCTGCCGGCGGGCCTCGTCGAACACCGGCCGCGCCGGCTCGCCGCAGGTGACGACGAGCAGGAGATCGGGATCGGTCGCGTCCAAGGCCGGCACGCCGAGATCGGCGAGCACGTGGCCGATGGCGCGGGCCAGGGGCCGGCTCCGCGGATCGTCGTGCACCGCCACCCGTAGCCGGGGCCGCCGCACGTGAAGGGCGCGGGCGTCGACGACCGCACCACAGGCGAGGAGAGGAGCCAGGACCTCCGTGACCTCGGCGTCGAGCTCGGGGACCTCGGTGCGGGCCAGCCGGCCGAGCTGGTCGAGGTCTCGGACGCCGTCGAGGAGTTGCAAGAAGGACCGGAGCCCGGGTCGGTCGTCGATGACGATGCCGGGGGAGGTGCCCACCTGGAGGTGGGCCGGGTCGCGGCGCAGCAGCGGCGCACCGGGGCGAAGGTCGGCCGAGTCACCGGCCACAGCGTGACGTGTGGACGACCGGCTGACGAGCCGATCGTCCACACGCCGCGAAGCGTTCAGGCCTTGCCGAGAATCCTGTTCAGCTTGGTGCCGCAGACGGGGCAGATGCCCTTGGCCATGCGCGTGCCCTTGTCGCTGACGTGCACCTCGCCACTCGCTTCGCGCTTGGCCTTGCACTTGACGCAGTAGAACTCGCCACTCCACGTTTCCGTCATCACGGCCTCCTTGCCGATGTGGTTCTGGGCTCACCGTACGGCAGGAGCGCCGGAATTCGGGGCAGGCGTGCCGCGCCGCCGCGCACAAATTCACGCGTGAAATGGGCGGAATGTAGAACCGGTTCCCTCCGCCGTCAACCGGTTTCCGGAAATGGTTGTCCACGCCTGTGGACAACCATGGGGACAAGTTGTGGGGATCGCTGGACCCGGGTGTGGACACCGGGTGGACGACCGGAGCGATGCGCCGCCGTGCCTCGATGTGACCTGCCGGTACGCCTCCCGGTGATGTGGACGAAAAAAAGTCCGTCACCGGCGGTCGCTAGGTTGTGGCGCATGGGAGAAGTCGAGATCCGACGCAGCTCGCGTCGCCGGCGCACGGTGCGGGCCTACCGCGACGGCGACCGGATCATCGTCCTGATGCCGGCCCACTTGAGTGCCGAGGAGGAACAGTCGCACGTCAAGAGCCTCGTGGAGCGCCTCGACCGGCGCGAACGCCGGGCGCGGCCGAGCGATGAAGAGCTCCTCGACCGGGCCGGCGTGCTGTCGGAGCGGTGGCTCGACGGGCGCGCCGTGCCGTCGAGCGTTCGGTGGGTCACGAACCAGAACACCCGGTGGGGCTCCTGCTCATCGCGCGATGGGTCCATCCGGCTGTCGCATCGGCTGAAGGGGATGCCGGAGTGGGTCGTCGACTATGTGCTGCTGCACGAGCTCGCCCACCTCATCGAGCCCAACCACAGCGCCGACTTCTGGGCACTGGTCGAGCCGTTCCCGCACGCGGTCAGGGCGAAGGGCTTCCTCGACGGCGTGAGCTGGCAGCAGCGATGAGGTCGCGCACGCTCTGATCGGTCGGTTCGGGCAGGTCGTCCAGCCTGAACCAGCCGAGGTCGATCGACTCCGCACTCCGAACCGGCTGCGCACCGAGCGGCGCCACCGCCACGAACTGCACATCGAGATGGTGCGCCGGACGGATCGGCCCGCAGGGCACCTCGTGCCGGGAGAGCAGCACGGGGACGGGGTCGAGCCTCAGGTCGTCGATCCCGGTCTCCTCGCGTGCCTCGCGCAATGCCGCCGCCGCAAGGGTGTCGTCGGTGGGCTCGCAGTGGCCGCCGGTCTGCAGCCACCGCCGCACCAGGCGATGCAGGACGAGCACCGCCTCGCGGCCGTCGTGCGACACGACCAGGGCGCTGGCGGTGAGGTGATCGGGGTGGCAGCCGCGCAGCATCGCGTCCGGGTGCTGGTCGAGGTGCTCGACGTAGGACGCGCGAAGCGACTCCTGCTCGGCGTTCGGCGCCGGCCACGCGGCGAGCACGGCCCGCGCGTCGGCGTGGAGGCTCACTCGTCCCGCGGTCCCTCGTCACCATCGAGGAGCTCGCCGAGGGCGGCGTCGAACTCCTCGTCGGACATCGAGTCCGGCTCGCCGGGGGAGTCTCCGTGGGCGAATCCCAGCGGGTCGTCGAGGTCGGCGGCGGTGGGCATGAGGTCCGGGTGCTTCCAGACGGCGTCGCGCGCCTCCGGTCCCTTGCGGTCGCGCAGGGCCGCCCACAGCGTGGCGGCGTCGCGCATGCGGCGCGGTCGCAGCTCGAGGCCGACGAGGGAGGCGAACGTCTGCTCCGCCGGCCCACCCGCGGCCCGGCGACGGCGGACGGCCTCGGAGAGGGGCGCGGCGGCGGGCATGGTCTCGCGGGTGGCTTGGTCGACGACCTCGTCGACCCAGCCCTCGACGAAGGCGAGCAGCGTCTCCAGGCGGTCGACCGCGTGCTGCTGCTCCGGGGTGCGCTGCGGCTCGAAGAGGCCACCCTGCATGGCCTCGGCGATCTCCTCCGGCCGGGACGGGTCGAGCCCTTGCATGGTCGCCTCGATGGAGGAGAGGTCGATGCGGGTGCCGCGGCCGAACTCCTCGATGGCCCCCACGAGGGCGGGACGGAGCCAGGTGGCGTGATGGAACAAGCGGTGGTGAGCGCACTCGCGCAGGACGACGTAGAGCAGCACGTCGGCGGCGGAGTGCTCAAGGCCCGCGCCGAAGGCCTCGACGTTGGCGGGGAGCACGGCGGCGGTGCGCTCGGGCCCGAGGGGCAGCCCGATGTCGGTGGAGGAGACCACCTCGCCGGCGAGACCGGCCAGGGCCTGGCCGATCTGCTGCCCGAACATGGCTCCGCCGGCCTGGCTCAGGATGCCGATGAGCGGGCCGGCCATGGCCTTGGCCTCCTCGGGCACGGCTTCGCCCATCGCCGCGACGACATGCTCGGCGATCGGCAGCACCAACAGCTGCCACGTGGGTGCGGTGGCCTCGATCCACTCCGCCCGGCTCCATGCGGCCGTCGACGTGGCGCCGGCGGGCACGTCGGTGGCACGGTCGAGCCACGACTCGGCCAGCCGAACGGCGTCGTCGACCGCGCCGCTCTGGCCCGCGTGCGGTGACGGATCGGGGCCGGCGGCTGCGAGCGCGTGGCGGGCGACGTCCTTGGCCATGGCGAAGTCGATCGGGCCGTCGTGCGGCTGGAACATGCGCTGGACCTGGCCGAACAGGGCGCCGAGGTCGGGAGTCTCGCCGCCGGACCCGCCGAGCGCGGCGAAGAGGCCCTCCATGGGCGTGCCCGCGAACGGGTTGGGGGTTGACGGCTCCGAGTCGTCGTCGCGGTTCGGATCGTCCTGGTCGGCCATGCCGTCAGCCTACCCAGCCTCGCCCAGTCCTCTCGTGCCTACGATGACGGGGTGAACACGGTCAGGCTGCTCGACATCCGCGACGCCGCGTTGAGCCTTGACGAGGTGTTCAGCGCCGTGCGCGATCCCGCCGCTGGCGGCATCGCCCTGTTCGTCGGCACGGTCCGCCGGGTCGACGACGGGCATGCGGTCGACCGGCTCTCGTACACCTCGCACCCGACCGCCGTCGAGCGGCTCCGCGAGGTGGCCACCCGCATCGCCGACGAGTGCGACGTCGTCGCGCTGGCCGCGGTGCACCGCGTGGGCGAGCTCGCCGTCGGCGACCTCGCCGTCGTCGTGGCCGCCTCCGCCGCCCACCGCGCCGAGGCGTTCGAAGCCGGTCGCCGGCTGATCGATGAGCTCAAGACCGACGTGCCGGTCTGGAAGCAGCAGACCTACGTGGACGGCGATGCCGTCTGGGTCCATGCGGACTGACTCTCTACCCTGAACCCGTGTCAGACCCCGCCCTGCGGCCGAGCCGTCGTTACCTGACGATGGTCACCGCGTCGCTCTCGCTCATCGCGCTGTCCTGCGTCGCGTTCCTGGTGCCCGTGCCGTACGTGACGATGCGTCCCGGGCCGGCATTCGACACGCTGGGTGAGTTCAACGGCGACCCGATGTTCACCTTCGGTGAGGGTGTCAAGACCTACACGACGGAGGGCAAGCTGCGGTTCACGACCGTCTCGGTCACCCGCGCACAGTCCGATGTCTCGCTGGCCGAGGCGGTGGAGGCCTACTTCACCCGGGACACCGCGGTCGTCCCGCGCTCGTTCATCTACCGCCAGGGAGAAACCGCCGACGACGCCAAGAAGCAGGGGCAGCAACAGCTCGCCAGCTCCAAGGACTCCTCTCGGGTCGCCGCCCTCCGCGCGGCCGGCTACACCGTTCCCGAGGATCCGACGGTCGCCACCGTTGCCGCCGACGGTGCCGCCCGCGGCGTCCTCGACGAGGGCGACGTCATCGGCAGCATCGACGGTCGTCGCACCCCGACCGCGCAGAGCGTCGTGGCGGCGGTCGAGCAGGTCGAACCCGGCGATGCCGTCGAGGTCGGCTTCACCCGCAAGGGCGAGGAGAAGACCGTCGAGATCGTCACGCGGCCGGACCCGCAGGACGATGGAGGTGCCGCGGATCGGCGTGGGCCTCCGCTCGCGGTTCGACTTCCCGATCGAGATCACGAACAACGTGGGCGAGGAGGTCGGCGGCCCGAGCGCGGGCTCGATGTTCGCCCTCGCCATCTACGACCGGCTCACCCCGGGCGCCCTCACCGGCGGACTCGACGTCGCCGGCACCGGCGAGGTCAGCTCCGACGGCACGTTCGGCCCGATCGGCGGCATCCGGCAGAAGATGGCCGGCGCTGCGCAAGATGGTGCCGAGATCTTCCTCGTGCCGACCGCCAACTGCGCGGACGCCCTCGAGGGCGACGACCGCGGCATGCGTCTGGTCAAGGTCTCCACGCTCACGGCGGCGATCGACTCGCTCGAGGCGCTGGCGAAGAACCGCAAGGCGTCGGTGCCGACATGTCGGTAGCCGACCCGCTGCCGAGCACGCCGCTGCGCCTCGTGGCGTTGGAGATCGAGACCGATGCCGCCGCGCGGGGATGGGACCAGCCGCCCCGGTTGTTCGCGCTGGTGCCGACGGCCGAGCTGGTGCGGCGCGAACCGGCGCTCGCCGGGCAGCTGGCGGCGCAGCTCGAGGCCGACCCGGACGGCTTCACGTCCATCGAGCAGGACGGACTCGCGCCGGACCGGCCCCTGGAGGACGTGCTCGGCGAGATCACCTGGCCAGACACGGTCGCGGGGTGTGCAGCGGTCGTCGAACGCGTCATGCTGCCGCCGGACGCCGAGGAACACCTGCCCGACGATGCCGACGAGCTGATGGAGTTCGTGGCCGGCCATCCGGACCGCCGTGAGGTGCGACTGGTCGCCGCGGTGACCCGCGACGGGGCCCGCCACAGCGCGGTTCGCGCGCGTGAACCAGACGACGCCCCGCTGCTGGAGGGGCCCGACCTCGTGCCCGGACTTCTCGACCACCTCAGCCGCACTTTGACGTAAGGAATAAAGTGCAGGTCAAGCATCCGCTGCGACATTCGCCATCAGGAGCCCCGTGAGCGACATCTTCGGTACCTCTCGACCACGACCCGAGCCCAAGGGTGTGGACCGTCGGCGCCGCGTGCTCGTGCCGACCCTCGTCACGCTGGCCGTGCTCCTGTTCCTCGGCTCGATCTTCACCAGCGTCTGGACCGACCGGCTGTGGTTCAAGTCGGTCGACTACTCCAACGTGTTCACCACGATGCTCCTCACCCGCGTCGGGCTGTTCCTGGCGATGGGCCTGGTCTTCGGCGGCTTCGTCGTCGCCAACGTCTACCTCGCCTGGCGCCTGCGCCCGGAGTCGGTGCCGATGCGCCGCGACGACCCCGCCTTCCGCTACCGCCAGTCGCTCACGCCCATCTTGCGTCCGGTGCTGATCGTGCTCGGCCTGGTGCTCACCGCGTTCGCCGGATCGGTCGCATCCAGCCACTGGGACACCTTCCAGATGTGGAGAAATGGCACGTCCTTCGGCGTCAAGGACGCGCACTTCGGCCGCGACGCCGGGTTCTACGTCTTCGACTACCCGTGGCTGCGGTTCCTGACGTCGTATGGGTTCTCGCTGATCGTCGTCACCGTGCTCGCCGTGGTGTTCATCTCCTACGTGTTCGGCGGCATCCGCATCGCCGGTCGGGGACCGCGGTTCTCCCGGGCCGCTCAGGTCCACCTGTCCGTGCTCATCGGCGTCGGCGTGCTGCTGCGGGCGGTGTCCTACTACCTGGACCGGTTCGGATACGCGGTCGGCACCTCCTCGTTGTTCGACGGCATCGGTTTCACCGACGCCAACGCCCGCATCCCGTCCAAGAACATCCTGATCGTGGTGGCGGTGGTCTGCGCGCTCCTGCTCTTCGCGGCCGTGGTGATCCGGTCCTGGGTGCTCCCGGCGATCGGACTGAGCCTGCTGTTGCTCACCTCGATCCTGATCGGGGGCATCTGGCCGTTCATCATGCAGTCGTTCCAGGTCAAGCCGTCCGAGCCGGACAAGGAAGGGCCGTACATCGCGCGCAACATCGAGGCCACTCGAGACGCCTACGACGTCTCCGACACGAAGGTGTCGTCCTACACCGCGAAGACCGAGCTCACCCCGGCCGAGCTCTCGAAGTCAGCGGAGTCGCGGGTCAGCTCCCGGCTGCTCGACCCCACCCTGATCGCACCGGCGTTCGAGCAGCTCCAGCAGGTGCGTGGCTACTACACCGTGCCCCAGACGCTCGACGTCGACCGCTACAAGCTGGGCGATGACGGCCAGCCGCAGGACATCTTGATCGCGGCCCGCGAGCTCAACCTCGACGGACTCCAGCCGACCCAGCGGAACTGGGCCAACGACCACACCGTGTACACCCACGGGTACGGCGTCATCGCGGCCCGAGGCAACCAGCGCGGGCCCCAGGGCGAGCCGGTGTGGGTCGAGAAGGACATCCCGCCGACCGGTGAGCTCGACCTCAAGCAGCCGCCACGCATCTACTTCGGTGAGAACTCCCCGGCGTACTCGATCGTCGGCCGACCCAAGGGCGCGACCCCGATCGAGGTCGACATCCCGCGCGGTGGTCAGTCCGCGAGCGACGACCAGGCGAACGCCACCCAGAACACCTACGACGGCACCGGGGGCGTGCCGGTCGGCAACATCTTCACCAAGGCCCTGTACGCGTTCAAGTTCGCCGAGCCGAACATCGTGCTGTCGAGCCGCGTCAACTCGGCCTCGAAGATCCTCTACGACCGGCATCCTCGCGACCGCGTCAAGAAGGTCGCGCCGTGGCTCACCGTCGACGGCGACACCTACCCGGCCGTCGTCGACGGCAAGGTGGTCTGGATCGTCGACGCCTACACCACCAGCAGCACCTACCCCTACTCGCAGCACCGCTCCTTGCGCGCGGCCACCGACGACACCCTGACCCAGGAGCGTGGCCAGGCGGCGCTGCCGGCCGACCAGGTCAACTACATGCGCAACTCCGTCAAGGCCGTCGTCGACGCCTACGACGGCACGGTGAAGCTCTACGAGTGGGACACGAAGGACCCGGTGCTCAAGACCTGGATGAAGGTGTTCCCGGGTGTCGTCGAGCCGAAGTCGTCGATCGACACCGCACTGCTCGAGCACCTGCGCTACCCGGTCGACCTGTTCAAGGTGCAGCGCGACGTGCTGCGCGAGTACCACGTCACCGACGCCCAGACGTTCTACGAAGGTGGCGAGCGCTGGAAGGTGCCCGAGGACCCGGCCGGCACCCAGGGCTCGTTCCAGCCGCCGTACTACCTGTCGGTGGCCACGCCCGGTGAAGGCTCCCCGGACGAGCCGCTGTTCTCCTTGACGACCGTCTACCTGCCGAACAGCCGGCAGAACCTCGCCTCCTTCATGGCGGTCAACTCCGAGGCGACGTCCGAGGGCTACGGGACGATGCGGATCCTGCAGCTGCCGAGCGAGACCCAGCTCGACGGCCCCAGCCAGATCGCCAACAAGTTCAGCTCCGACCGCGGCGTCACACAGGCGTTGCTGCAGTTCCGCCAGTCCGACGCACAGGTGCTCAACGGGAATCTGCTGACGCTTCCGGTCGGCGACGGCCTGTTGTACGTCCAGCCGGTCTACATCCGGCGCTCGGCAGCCGAGGGCACCTACCCGGTGCTGCAGTTCGTGGCAGCGTCGTTCGGCGAGGACGTCGGCTTCGGCCAGACGCTCGATGAGGCGCTGCGGGTCGCGCTCGGCCTGGAGCCGGGCAGCGCACCGACCGAGGAGGAGACCGGCGGCGGGGACGGCGGTGCCCAGCCGGAGGCCAAGACGCCGAGCCAGTACCTGGCCGACGCGTCCGACGCCTACAACGAGGCGCAGGACGCGCTCAAGAAGGGCGACCTCGCCACGTACCAGCGCAAGATCAATGAGATGAACGACCACATCGAAGACGCCCAGCAGGCGCTGGAGAAGTAGTCGGCTTGCTCTCCGTGCGAGCGACCGTGGACGAGGCCGCGGCCCCGCTCGCCGGTGACGATCTCGTGGCCGCCGACGTCACGATGGATCGTGCGTTCACTCTCGACGCGCCACCGGCCGACGTCTGGCCGTGGCTGGTGCAGATCGGCAAGGACCGCGCCGGCTGGTACTTCCCGCGGGCCGTTGAACGGTTCATCCCGCGCGGACGTCGCGGTGCCCGTCGACTCGACCCGCGGTTCGCCGAGCTGGACGTCGGCCAGAGGATCGCCGACTGGGGCGGCCGCGACGCCACGCTCACGGTCGCGGAGATCGCCGCGCCGCACCGGCTGGTCTTCGCCTCGACGCGGGGGAGGACGGCCTTCTCCTGGGCCCTGGTCCTGACCGAGCCCGACGAGAGCCGTACCCGCGTGCACTCCCGCGTTCGCATCGGGCCGGTGAAGCACCGGCGCTTGGCCGAGCATGGCGGCGGGCTGTTCGACGCCGCGACGATCTCCGGACTGGCCAACGGCCTCCGCGAGCGTCTGGCAGAACAGCCTTGACTTAATTACGCTAAAGAGCGTAATATATGCCGCATGGCTAACAATGCAGGACGGATGTGGAACTGGATCGCGTCTTCGTCGCCCTGGGCGATGCGTCGCGACGCAGCATCGTCGCCCAGCTGGCCGAGCGCGGCGAGCTGAGCGTGGGGGAGGCCAGCGCCGAGCTGAGCCTCTCGCCGGCCGGCATCACCAAGCACGTCAAGGTGCTGGAGGACGCCGGCCTCGTCACGCGTCGGCTGGACGGCCGCCGGCACCTGCTCAGTCTGGAGTCGCGGCACCTGCTGCTGGCCGAGGACTGGATCGACCGCTACCGCACCCTCTGGACCCAGAGCCTGACCCGCTTGGCAGCACTCGCTGCGGAGCTCGACGAAGGAGACCGACGATGAACCCGTCCACCCAGCTGTCCCTGGAGGTCGACCAGCTGATCGACGCCAGGCCCGAGACGGTGTTCCGTCTCCTCACCCGGCCCGATCTGTACGCCCGCTGGTTCGGCCCCGAGGGCGCGACCATCACCGTGGACGCGATGGACGTCCAGCTCGGCGGGCGCCTCGCCCTGACCATCTCGTTCCCCGGCTCGGACTTCTCCGTCGGCATCGAGGGCTTCTACGAGGTCGTCGAGCCGCCGACGAAGCTCGTCCACACGTGGCGATCCATGGACGAGGAGCTGGTCACGACCGTCGCGTTCTCGATCGAGCCGCAGGGTCAGCAGACGCGCTTGACGGTGCACCACCGCGGCTTCGTCGACCCGGTCGACCTGGAGCAGAACCAGGGCGGTTGGTCCGATCACCTCGCGGTGCTGGGCCGACTGGCCACCGAGCTGGAAGGAGCAGCGTCATGACCGCCCCGCATCGCGGCCGGGCAGCCCTGGTCACGACGGTCGCCCTCGCGCTGTGGGGAGCAGTGCACCTCGTCGGAGGCGCGATGCTGCTGCCGCTGAGTGGGGCGGAGGGACTGGAGTCCCTCGCCCCGAACGCTGCGGCCCCGGTGGCCGGCGGGGGCGAGGCCGCGGCCGCGCTCGTGCACTTCCACGGGTTCAACATCGCCGCCGCCGGCCTCGCCGTGCTGGTGCTCGCCATCGTGTGGCGCCGCTCCGGCCGCGGCTGGCTGCTCGGCGCCGCGCTCGGCCTCGCCGTCGTCCTCGACGTGGGGCTCGTGCTCTACCTCGTCGGCCCCGGCCTCCTCCCGCTCAGCCAGGGCTCACCCGGCCTCGCCCTCCTCGCCGTCGCCCTGGGCGGAGTGGCCGCGACTGCGTCCGCGAACCGAGTGGCGGACCCCAGTTTGAGTCGCGAGGGCTCGCTCCCGTAAAGTGGAGCGAGCGACGCGGGGTGGAGCAGTTCGGTAGCTCGCTGGGCTCATAACCCAGAGGTCGCAGGTTCAAATCCTGCCCCCGCTACCAAGAGAAGTTGCAGGCCACAGGCGGTTTTCGGAGTTGTCCGGGAACCGCCTGTGGCGTTCCTCGAACGCAGCTTGTCCGCATCCCTGAGTAGCCGGCGCGCCGCCCAACGGCCGATCGTCGTGGTGGAGGCGTCAGCTGGGCCCGACTACTTGACCTCGGAACGACGCAGGAAGAGCAGTCCGATCACGAGCGGGAGCACGATCGAGATGCCGGTGGTCGAGGCCAGCATCGCCCATTCCCTCGCCGTGTCCGTGTCGTTCTCGAACAGTGCGACCTGCGTGTGGTTCCAGTCGATCCACGGCTGCAGGTCGGCGAACCACGAGCGCACCTGGGCGAGAAGGACCAGGATGCCCGGCATGACCAGGGAGACGACGAAGTAGCCGACGATCGCTGCCGTGGAGTTGCGCAGTACGACACCGAGCGTGAAGCCGATGGCCATGCCGATCAGGTTCCCCAGGAGGATCTGCGCCGCCGCTGCCAGGGAGACGTCCCAGACCGTGTCGAGCCCCATGATCATGGACCCGAGCAGGTTGCCGGCGGCACCGACGGTGAACGCGAGGGCCACCGAGACGACCCCGACCACGAAGGTCGCGAGCGCCTTGGCGCCGATGACGCGGCCGCGGCTCGGCACGAGCGTGAACGTCGTGAGCCCGCTGCGCTGGCTCCACTCACTGGTGACGCCCAGGATCGCGATCATCGGCAGGATCAGCGACATCGGGAAGCCGATCGCCTGGGTGAAGTTCTCGTAGGCGATCTCGCTGTCCGGAGCGAAGATGAGGACCGCTCCGGCCGCAATGACCGTCAAGACACCGATGCTGACGAGCATCCAGAAGCCCGAGCGGGTGTTGAACATCTTGCGGAGCTCGATCTTGACGAGCCGGGTGGTCGGGACGGGGCGGACGATCCGTCGGGCCGGCGCGGCCTCGATGGTGTCGGGAGAGATGATCGTGGTGGTCATGCGGCAACTCCTTCGCGTTGGGTGTCGGCAGTGAGCGACAGGAACATGTCTTCGAGCCCGGCGCCCTCGGCGGACCGGAGCTCGGTGAGGGCGATGCCCGCCGTCAGGGCCACGGCCCCGACCCGAGCGGGGTCGGCGTCCGTGCGGACCGAGCCGTCCCCGGCGAGCGTGCTGGCGATTCCGGCCTGCTCCAGGGCGTGCGCAAGGTCGCGCGGTGACGTCGACCGGACGAGCGTTCCCGCCGTGGCCAGCAGTTCTTCCTTGCTGCCGGAGGCGACGATCTTGCCGTTCCCGATCACGACCAGGTCGTCGGCGATGACCTCGATCTCGTGCAACAGGTGCGAGGACAACAGGACGGTGCCGCCCTGGCTGGCGAAGCCCGTCAGCAGGTCGCGCATCCACCGGATCCCGGCAGGGTCGAGCCCGTTGGCCGGTTCGTCGAGGATCAGCACCCGGGGGTTCCCGAGCAGTGCGGTGCCGAGGCCCAGTCGCTGACGCATGCCGAGGGAGTAGTTGCGCACGCGGCGCTTCGACTCCGATGACGTCAGGCTGACGAGCTCGAGCATCTCGTCGACGCGGCGGCGGGGCAGACCCATGGTGTCGGCGGCGATCGTGAGGATCTCGTGTCCGGTTCGACCAGCGTGCTGGGCGGAGGCGTCCAGGAGGACGCCCACCTCGAGGCCGGGGTTGGGGAGGTCGGCGAACCGTTCTCCGTTGATGGTCGCGGTGCCGGACGTCGGGACGGTCAGGCCGACCATCACGCGCATCGTGGTGGACTTGCCGGCGCCGTTCGGGCCGAGGAAGCCGGTGACGCGACCGGGCAGGGCGGTGAAGGAGACGTTGTCGACGGCGGTGAAGCCGGCGTACCTCCGGGTCAGTGACTCAACAGTGATCATGTGACCACCCTCGCCGCGTCGCACCGCGCGCACATCGGCGTCGAGGCCGGACCCGCCTCGGCCCATGGGAGGAGCGGGTCTCGTTCTTTCGGCTGGTCCCCGAAGCGCCGGCGGTCCCTAGGCTGGGTGGGTGATCACCAACGCCCTGCGCTCGCTGTGGGCCGAGCCGCGCGCCACGGACGCTCCCGAACGGGTGTCACGCGACTGGGTACTGGTCGGGGTGTTGATGGCGACGGCGCTCCTCGAGGGAGTCTTCCGAAACGACGTCGCCTGGCGGCCGGTCGCGACGATCGTGGCGGTCGGGCTCGCGCCGGTGCTGCTGTGGCGGCGTACCCAGCCGTTGGCCTGCGTCGTGGTGGCGTTCGGCACTGCGGGAGTGTTGGGACTGGCGAGCCTGGCGAGCGGGACTCCGGGCGTCGGCCTCATCACGATGATCTACGTCCTGGTGCTCGTCTACGCGTTGGTCCGCTGGGGTGCAGGACGCGAGA
Source organism: uncultured Actinomycetota bacterium (assembly GCA_963695295.1). Taxonomy (GTDB): domain Bacteria; phylum Actinomycetota; class Actinomycetes; order Propionibacteriales; family Nocardioidaceae; genus Aeromicrobium. The sequence continues at coordinate 2,080,808 of OY968771.1, forward strand.
TCGTGATCGGACTGGCGGTGGTGCTGGTCGCTGCGGTCATCGGCACGGTCGCCGACTACACCGGGCCCGCCGAGCTCTTTGGTGGGTTCGGCATCTTGGCGGCGGCGGTGGCGGGGGGAGCGGCGTTCCGTTACCGCGCCGAGAGCTGGCGCCGGGCGATGGACCAGATCCGCAGCCAGGAGCGGGTCGGGCTCGCGCGCGAGTTGCACGACACGGTCGCCCACCACGTCTCGGCGATCGCTGTGCGGGCTCAGGCAGGCCGGACGCTGGCCGGGCAGCGCCCGGAAGCGGCGCTCGAGGCGCTGGCCGTCATCGAAGGGGAAGCGTCACGCACGCTCGCGGAGATGCGGACGATGGTCCGTGTGCTGCGTGACGGGGCACCCGCGGAGTATGCCCCCCAGCCCGGCGTCGCCGACCTGGAGTCCCTCGCCCGACGCGACCCGGTCCCGATCGTCGACGTGGAGCTGTCCGGCGACCTGGCCCGACTTCCGCTCCAGATAGACGCGGCGGTCTACCGGCTGGCGCAAGAGGCGCTGACCAACGCCCTGCGGCACGCTCGCGACGCCTCGCGGGTGGAGATCCGGGTCAGCGAGCGCGCCGGAAGGTTGCGACTCCGCGTGACCGACGACGGCCAGATCGACCCGGCGCGGGCGGCGAGCCACGGCTACGGACTGCTGGGGATGACCGAGCGAGTGCAGCTGCTCGGCGGCACACTCGTCGCTGGGCCGGCGCCCGAGGGCGGGTGGTCGGTCGACGCCGAGCTGCCGACCGAGGCACGCCGATGACGGTGCGCGTGCTGGTGGCCGACGACCAGGATCTGGTGCGTACCGGCCTGTCGATGATCCTTGACGCCCAGCCCGACATCGAGGTCGTCGGCCAGGCGGCCGACGGCCACGCCGCGGTCGAGCTGGCGCGTCGGCTCCGTCCCGACGTGTGCCTGGTCGACATCCGGATGCCCGGGCTCGACGGCATCGAGGTGACCGAGCTCATCGCCGGGCGGGACGTCCCGGACCCGATCGCGGTGGTGGTGATCACGACCTTCGACCTCGACGAGTACGTCCACGGAGCGCTCCGGGCCGGCGCCCGAGGCTTTCTCCTCAAGGACGCCGGGCCGGAGCTGCTCGTCCAGGCCGTGCACGCCGCTGCCGTCGGCGACGCCCTGATCGCGCCGAACATCACCCGGCGGCTGCTGGCCACCCTGGCCGCCCGGGAACCGTCGTCCCGACGAACTCAACCGATCCAGCCGCTCACCGAACGCGAGGAGGAGGTGCTGACGCTGGTTGCCCGCGGCCGCACCAACGCCGAGATCGCCGCCGATCTCTTCATCGGGTTGACGACCGCCAAGACCCACGTCGCCAGCCTGCTGACCAAGATCGGCGCCCGCAACAGGGTCGAGATCGCGATGTGGGCCTACGACACCGGCCGGGTGGGGGACTGAAGCGGTCGGCCATGGCGGCGCCGAGTCGCCGGAGGCAAGCGAAGGCCCGGACCGTGTCCGGCACCGTGCGACCGTGATCCGGTGTCTGGTGTCAGCTGTCAGTCACGGAGATAGTTCGAATGAACCATGCGCCGTAGCCCGAACGGATCAGTCTCGTTGAGTGTGACGACGCTCACGAAAGGTTCAACTCATGCGTATATCTCGGGCAACGGCGCCGACCCTCGGCGCCGCTCTTCTTTTGGTAGCGATCCCGCTACTCAGTTTTCCAGCGACGGCGGCCGATCCGGGCTCAGGCACGGTGGGGGAAGGCGCCGACTTCGACTGGCAGGGCGCTACCTACGCCGCCGCGGCCACGACCGCACTTCCCTGCCCGTCGGCCGCCCAAGACCCCGATGACGTGGTCTGCGACCACGTCACGCTGAATGTGGACGGCGATGGCAGCCTCCCGCTCGTGGTCTCCATTCAGACCGCTGTACAGTCCGCCGACTTCGATCTTTACGTCTACGACTCCCACGGTGACCTGGTCGGGTCCTCGGGCAGCCCTGAAAGCAACGAGAGCGTGACGGTTCCCGACGCCGCGGGCAGCTACGAGGTCCGCGTGCAGCCCTGGCTGGTCACCGAGCCCTCGTCCTATACCGGATCCGCAGCGCTCGCAGAGCAGGCGACTGGTGAGCTGCCCAAGGGTGAACGTCCCCCGAGGACGAAGAAGTACGACGCGCCTGACTTCTCCGAGAAGACCTGGGGTCTGGAGGAAATCGGTGCCACGCTGGCCAACGAGACCACGACCGGCACGGATGCGGTGGTGGCAGTGATCGACACCGGCGTCGACGTCCACCACCCGGAGTTCGAACGCCGTTTCACGTCGCCGATGTCGTGGGTTTGCCCCGAGGGCGTTCCCGTCCCCTGCGCCGGCTACGAGTACGTCGATGACGGACACGGACACGGCACCCATGTGGCCGGGACGGTGGCAGCTGCCGACGACGGCAAGGGCGTCACGGGCGTTGCGCCGGACGCCACGATCATGCCGATCCGTGTGGGCGACGACGAGGGTTCCATCGTCGGTGACCTCGCCGCGGCGACCCGCTACGCCACCGAGCAGGGTGCGGACGTGATCACGGTCAGCATCGGCTTCGTCGTCGGCAGCGGTCCGGTGATCTCCAACCCCGTCGTTCCGCAAGACGACGGGTGGGCCCAGGCCGTGCAGGAGGCTGCCGACGCCGGAATCCTGGTCACGCTCGCGGCGGGCAACGACGGCGTTCCCTACTGCGGGCAGGGTGAGTTCTGGCAGGACGCCGCGGTGTGCGTCGGCGCCTACGGCACCGAGGACGACCCGGCCGTCTACTCCGACTCCGGAGCCGAGATCGACCTATCGGCGCCCGGTGGCGGGGTGCTCACCTGCGAGGGCGGCATCTGGTCCACGGTGCCACTCGACCTGGTCGAGGTGGATTCCTGCACCGAGACCCCGGGCTACGCGGTGTACGCGGGTACCTCGATGGCCACCCCGCACGCCGCCGGCGTGGGCGCTCTGCTCGCTGACCTCGGCGTGGGTGGCCTCGACGCCCGGCAGCGGATGATCGACACCGCTCGAAACGCGGGCGAGCCGACCGGGCCCGCCAGTGTGACCGGACCGAGGTTGGACGCCGCAGCTGCAGTGCAGCAGTAGCAGTCCGGCGCGAAGGCCGTAGCGCAGAGTCACTCGGCCCGTCGATCGACGGGCCGAGTGACCCCGCGACGCTGCCCCTGAAACGCCAAGCATGCTGGTCGCGTTCTTCGCACCGCCAGCGTGGGCCTCACGCTGCCTCGCCCGGTGCGGTCGCCGCCCCAGCCCGTCGATCTCGGCTGGCCAAGCCGTGAACCCGGTCTACGCTCCGAGGATGGAAGAAGACGCCCTCACCGTCGCGGTCACCGGACCGACCGGGACGTTCGGAGTGGCCCTGATGCCGCTGCTTCAGGACGACCCGACGATCGCTCGCATCATCGGCATCGCGCGGCGGCCGTTCGACCCGGCCGAACGGGGCTGGTCGAAGATGGAGTACCGCCGCGGGGACGTACGTGACCCCACGGCCCTGGCCGACGCGTTCGCCGGCGCCGACGTCGTCGTGCACCTGGCGTTCCTGATCGTCAGTGGCAGCAAGGAGACCACCCGAGCGATCAACGTCGAGGGAACGCTCAATGCCTTCCGTGCCGCGGCAGAAGCGGGTGCCCGTCGCTTCGTGTACGCGTCCTCGATCGCGGCCTACGGCTTCCACCGGGACAACCCGATCGGGATCACCGAGGACTGGCCGACCCGGCCGGCCGACCGATTGTTCTACGCCCAGGAGAAGGCCGAGCTGGAGGACCTCCTCACCGAGGAGGCGGAGCGGCATCCGCAGATCGACCTGTACCTCCTTCGTCCACCGATCGTGCTGGGCCCGGACGCCATGGGCGCGAAGGCTCAGCTCTCGCCGGGCCTCGTCCACGTGCTTCAGATCCTGCACAGCGGGATCCGCCGCCTCCGCGTCGTCCCTGCAGCGGTGCCCGACCTCCCCATGCAACTGATTCACCAGGACGACGTCGCCGAGGCGCTGCGGCTGTGCGTGGTCGCGGCGGGCCCGCCTGGCGCCTACAACATCGCCGCCGACGACGTCGTGAGTGGCGTCGACGTGCTCCGGGAGCTCGGTTTCCTGCCACTCACCCTGCCGGGGAAACCGGCCGCTGCGGTCGCCCGCGCCATCGCCACGCTGCCGTTCCTGCCCTCCGGCATGCAGTGGGTGGAGGCGCTGAGCCACCCGGCCATCATGGACACCACGAAGGCCCGGACCGAGCTCGGGTGGACCCCCCGGTACTCGGCCCTGGAATCGCTCCGCGCCACGCTTCCCTAGGGTCGGCGGACCGTCTCAGGAGGGCAGCACGTCTTTGATCGCGTCGATCACCTTCGCCATGGGAGGTCGATTGTCACCGCCGCTGGCCCAGACCGGGTCCTGCGGCAGCGGGCCCATGGGATCGGCATCCTCAGGTCGGGCCGAGCTCGGTGCAAGGGCACGGCGGACGGCCTCGCCCACCTCCAGAAGACGATGGCCCTCGGGCAACAGCTGCAGGAAGTCCTCATCCGCGGCGACCATGTCGTGATGGAGGCTCTGGACCAGGGCCTCGACCGTTGGCCGGGGAACGTCGGTCAAGCTGCCCACCAGCGTGCCGACGAGTGTCGAGGGCAGCATCGGCACATCCACCTGCAGCCGAGTGAGCCCGGCGTGCGAGGTGTAGGCCTGCAGGAGAGCGCCGTAACGCAGTCGCTCCGGACCGCCGATGTCAAAGTGACGCGAGCTGCCGGAGTAGTGGAGGGCGCCCTCGAGCGCTTCGAGGACGTCGACGACCGCGATCGGATGCACCATGGAATCCATCCACGTGGGCACGGTGTGCACGGGCATGCGGCTGCTGACTTGTCGGATGATCTCGAAGGAGGTGGATCCGCTGCCCAAGATCACTGCAGCACGCAGCGTGACCACGGTGGCGGGGACGTCACTGAGGATCCGCTCGACCTCACGCCGGGAGGTGATGTGTTCGGACAGCTCGTCGTCGGCGCCGTCCGGCACGATTCCGGAGAGGTACACGACCCGTTCGACGCCGCGCGCGCGGACCGCTTCGGCGAGGTTGATGGCTGCCCTGCGGTCGGTCTCGGCGAAGTCGTTCACCACCCATTCCGTGGATCAGGTAGTACACGGCATCCATGCCCTCGCAGGCGGCCGCCACCTGGGCACTGTCGAGTGCGTCCATCACGACCGTCTCGACGCGGTCACCCCACCACGGTTGCTCACGGTCGGGATCGCTGGTGGTCGTGCGTACGTCGTGGCCCCGCTCGAGCAACAGGGGTACCAGTCGGCCGCCGACGTAACCGGTCGCACCAGTCACCAGGGTCTTCACGTCGCACTCGAGTCACGCACGACTCATTAGACCGCACTGCCGGGCTCGACGCATTCGCCAGCGGGGGAGTCGTCTGGGCCAACTATGCTCAAGTTGATCCTTGTACAAGGATATGCTTTAGTTCGTCGAGCGCAGGCATCGAAGGGAGGCCGACATGGCCATGGCAGTCGCCGATCACCACCCATCCGATGCTGTGCTGCGCGCCCTTGCCCATCCGCACCGGCGTCGCATCCTGCAGCTGGTTCGCGACGAGGCACTCGCGGCCGGCGAGGTCGCGAGCAACTTCGAGTTGACGCAGCAGGCGGTCAGCCTGCACCTCAAGGTGCTGCGGCAAGCCGGCCTGGTCTCTGAGCGTCGTGAGGGCACCAGACGGCTCTACGCACTGCGCCCGGAACCGCTGGAGCAGGTGCGCGACGTGCTGGACGATCTGTGGCCCGATGCGCTCGACCGGCTCAAGGGCGTGGTCGAGCACGACCTCGCCGCCCAACGAAAGGAGACGACTCGATGAACGAGCCCCACGCCGTCACGGCATCCGTCCGGATCGCCGCGACACCCGCTGAGGTGTATCCCTACTTCACCGACGCCTCGCTTCTCGCCCGGTGGATGGGCTCCGCGGCCGAGGCGAGTGCCCAGCCGGGAGGTGTCTTCGCCGTCGATGTCGGCCAGCTGGTCAAGGGCCAGTATGTCGACCTCGACCCGCCGCACCGCGTCGTGTTCACCTGGGGATTGCCGGGGAACGACGTACTGCCGCCGGGTGGTTCGACCGTCGAGGTCCGCCTGACCGCCGACGGGGACGAGACCGTGGTCGAGCTGCGCCATGACGACCTGCCTGCGGACCTTCGGGCCGATCACCTGGCCGGTTGGACCTCCTTGCTGGATCGTCTCGTGGCGGCGTGCGCGTCGCGACGTGCGCCCGAGTCACCTGTACCCACGGAAGGGAAAGCACTCTGATGAACACGACAGCACTCCGCAACGCCTACGACCGGCTGCTCGAGGTGGCAGCCACGCCCGATCTGGGCGCGGCTGCCGATGGGGGATGGGACGCCGACGACGTCCTGGCCCACCTGATCAGCGTCGACGCCGGCATCGTGGCCGCCGCGTGGGGCGTCGTGTCGGGCTCGCGGCCGTCCTACGACAACCGGATCGCCCATGATCGCTCGAACCTCGATCGCATCCTCGCCGAGCACCCCGGGCGAGCCGCGCTGATCGAGCGCGTCCGCCACCAGGCTGACGCATTGTGCGACATCGCCGACCAGCTCACCGATGACACGGCCGCTGTTCTCGTTCCGACGATCCTGGTGTCCAACGACTCGGTCGTCGTGGACGAACCCATCCCGCTCGCAGGTCTCATCGACGGCCTCGCCAGCAACCACGTCCCTGAGCACACCGAGCAGCTCGCCGCGCTGCAGTCCTCGATCACACCGGGAGCGCGGCCCCGTTGACCGCGGTGGACTCCGGCGACGCGAGGAAGACATAGGCGCGCGCGATGTCGGGCACCTTGGGCCATCGGTCGTGGTCCGAGTCCGGCATCGAGGCGCGATTGGCTGGCGTGTCGATGATCGACGGGACGACGCTGTTGACGGTGACGCCGGTGCCGGCGACCTCCTCCGAGGCCATCCGCGCGAGGTGGAGGACGGCAAGCTTGCTGACCGAGTAGCTGAAGCCGTTGCTCTGCGTCGCCGATGCGGCCTTGCTCGCAGTGAGGACGATCCGGCCCTCGCCGACCGGTTGCATGACGCGCAGTGCGTGCTTGGTCACCAGGGTCGACGTCGTCAGGTTCAGGGTGAGCTGTCCGTTGAGGTCGTCGAGGTCGAGCTCGGCGATGGGGGAGCGCGGCGCGAAACCACCCACCGTGTTGACCACCGCCCACGGGGTGCCGAGGCGATCGAAGAGGGCAGCGACGTCCGCGTCGTCGGTGAGGTCGGCCGTCTCGTAGCGAACGCCGTCGACGACGGCGCGGTCGTCGGGGGCGGCACGGTCGACACCCACGACCTCGGCGCCGGCCGCGGTGAATGCCTCCGCCAACCCCGCACCGAGCGCACCGCTCGCTCCGGTGACCACCACGATCCGTCCGGTGAAGTCGCTCATGACCGCACCGTATCTGTCCGCTGAGAGTGAACGACGGATACATCCCGTGGCATCGCGGGTTCAATGAGTCATGGGCACGAATGAGGAGCCCGACGACGAAGTCGCCGTCGACGACCTGGCGATGGACGCCTACTCGAGCATCGTGACGCGGGTGGCGACCGATCTCACGCCCAGCGTCGCGAGTCTGTCCGTGCGGACGAGATTCTTCCGCGGCGCCGGCAGCGCCAGCGTCCTCAGCGCCGACGGTCTGCTCCTGACCAGTGCGCACGTCGTCCGCGACGCCGGCAAGGCCGTGGCCGAGTTCGCCGACGGCACCGAGACGACGGCGGATGTCATCGGCCGCGATCCACTGTCGGACTTGGCGGTGCTGCGAGCCCGCGACACCGTGCCGCCGCCGATCCCGCTCGGCGACGCGAGCCGGCTCCAGGTCGGCCAGATCGTGATCGCGCTCGGCAACCCGAACGGCCTGGCCGGCAGCGTCACCGCCGGCATCGTCTCGGCCCTCGGCCGCTCGCTGCCCACCAAGGCCGGACGCGTGGTCGACGAGGTCATCCAGACCGACGCCGCGCTCAACCCCGGCAACAGCGGCGGCGCACTGGCCGACAGCCGCGGTCGGCTGGTCGGCGTCAACACCGCCGTGGCCGGCATCGGGCTGGGCCTGGCCGTGCCCATCAACGGAACGACCAGGGACATCATCGACGCGCTCGTCACGCGCGGGCGGGTTCGCCGAGCCTGGCTCGGCGTGGCGAGCTCGCAGCGGCCGCTGCCGCCGGACCTCGTCGAGCGCACCGGTCAGCGAACCGGCCTGCTCATCGCGCAAGTGGTGTCGGGCAGTCCGGCCTCGGCGTCCGGCCTGCACGTCGGCGACCTGATCGTGGCTGCGGCCGGCAAGCCGGTTTCGTCGGCCACCGCGTTGCAGCGGTTCATGGTCGAGGACGCGATCGGCCAACCGGTGGAGATCACCGTGATGCGCAACGGCGCACTGGTGGACGTCATCGCCATCCCCCGCGAGCTCGACGAGAACTCGTGAGCTCGCGCATGACGCGTCTCACATTTGGGTCCAACCATGGCGTCCGGCATGCCAGCATCGACCCATGATGATGCGATCGGTCGACTGCGTCCGGCCCTGGCACGTGGTGGCGCTCGTCTGGTTCGCCAACATCGTCGGCGTCTCCCTGCTCCTGGTGCAGTACCTCTACGTCTTCCCGCTTCCGCCGGAGGCCTCGACCCCTGAGGTGACCCGAAACAACCTCGTGCTTGCCGCCGTCGCCACGCTGCTCAGCTGGGTCGTGCTCGGATTGGACGGCGCGACCCGGGCCCACCGCGCCTTGGGCTGGACCGTGACCGGGGCCGCCCCGACCGAGAAGGAGCAGGAGCTCACGCTGGGCCTGCCGTGGTTCCTGTTCAAGCTGCAGGTCATCACATGGTCGCTGTCGACCATCGCCTACCTCGTCCTCGACCTGCGGGTCCACGTCGCGTTCGGCTTCCTCGCCGCCGGCGCGGTCTTCGCCGGGGGCATCGCCACGGCGACCACCTCGTTCCTCCTGCTCAACCGGCTGCTGCGGCCGTCGACGGCCCGGGTGCTGGAACTGCATCCTCCCGAGCACGGGCGCACGGCGGGGGTCGGCGAACGTGCCGTCTTCACGTGGAGCCTCACGACCGGGGTCCCACTGTTGGGGCTCGTGCTGTTGGTGGCGTTCTCGCCGTACTCCGACGCCTCACTGGAACGACTGGCGATCAGCGGCATCGTCGTCGGATCGATCGTCCTTGTCGGCGGCCTGTTCGCCACCGTCCTGTTCGCGAAGTCCATCGGTGAGCCGTTGCACGACCTCACCCACGCCCTGGCCGGCATCGAGCGGGGTGACCTGGGTATCGAGGTCGCCGTGGACGACAACGGCGAGATCGGCCAGATGCAGGCCGGGTTCAACCGCATGACGTCGGCGCTGCGTGAGCGCGAGCAGCTGCGCGACCTGTTCGGCCGGCACGTCGGCGAGGACGTTGCGCGGCAGGCGCTCGAGCACGGCGTCTCGCTCGGCGGAGAGGAGCGCGAGGCCGCTGCGCTCTTCGTGGACGTCATCGGCAGCACGACGTTCGCGGCGACTCGCTCCCCGGCCGAGGTCGTGACGGCCCTGAACCGGTTCTTCGAGGTCGTCGTCGACGTCGTCGGGTCGCACGGCGGACTGGTGAACAAGTTCGAGGGCGACGCGGCGCTGTGCATCTTCGGGGCACCGCTGGAGCTGCCCGATCCGGCTGCCAATGCCCTGTCAGCAGCCCGCGAGATGTCCACTCGGCTCAAGGCCGAGGTGCCCGAGCTGGATGCCGGGATCGGCGTCTCCCAGGGCTTGGTGATCGCCGGCAACATCGGCGCGACCCAACGACTGGAGTACACCGTGATCGGCGATCCGGTGAACGAGGCGGCCCGCTTGACCGAGCAGGCGAAGGATCGACCCGAACGCGTCGTGGCGTCCCAGCGGATCGTGGACCGTGCGAACGCCACCGAGCGGGACCGATGGCAGCTGCTCGAGCCGTTGTTGTTGCGAGGTCGGCTGGAGCCGACGACGCTGGCCGTCCCGATCCGGGTGCCGGTGGCCTAGCCGCCGCCGAAGAGCCCGTCGAGAAGTCCGCCGAGGCCGTCGTTCTTCCCCGGCGTCGGGGACTGTGACGGCGAGGGCTTGCCGGGCTTCGGTGTGCTCGACGGTGGTGCGGTGGTGGAGCGCTGCGTCGACCGGCTGGCCGACTGGGTGGCGTCGGGGCTCGGCGGCGGCGATGGGACGCGGGTCGAGTCGTCGGCGGAGAGGATCGACTCGGGTGTCTGGTCGACGCCGACCGAAGGCGCGGCGTTGTTGCCCGGAACTCGCGGCAGTGAGCCGGCGGCCGGCGAGGAGCCGGCGTCCTCGGCGGTGCTGAAGGTGACGACCGTCGCAGTGGCGACCGTGGTCATGACGGCCGCGGCGGCGAACTTGTACACCTTCGTGAGTGGCACGTGTTCCCCCTCGGACATGGCTGGCGTCACGACGACGCGATCCACCGTAGCGGGGATGCGCCCTCGGGTCACATCTCGACCGGTTCGGGACCGAGGCCGCGCGGCGCTAGCCTTGATCGAACAGTCGCGGAGGAGCACACATGACCGAGTCGGCACCGCAGACCCTGCTGGTGGTGGGTGCCGGGCTCGCGGGATGGCGCACGGCCAAGGAGGCCCGCAAGGCCGGTTTCGAGGGCACGATCACCGTCCTGAGTGATGAGGACGCGCTGCCGTACGACCGCCCGCCCCTCTCCAAGCAGGTCCTGTCCGGTGAGTGGGAGCCGTCCAGGGCAGCACTCACCGACGCCGACGAGGTCGCCGCCCTGGACATCGAGCTGCGGCGCGGCGTTCGAGTGACGGCGATCGAGGGCACGGCGGTCGAGACGTCGCAGGGTGAACGCCTCCACGCTGACGCCGTCGTCCTCGCGACCGGAGCCAGGGCAGCCGTGCCCGGCCTGGTGGCGGGGCAACCGGCGGTGCACACCCTGCGCACGCTCGAGGACTCGCTGTCCCTGGCCGCCGACCTCGATCGCGCCGACTCGGTGCTGATCCTCGGCGGCGGCTTCATCGGAGCCGAGGTGGCCGCGGCCGCGCGTGCGCACCGGACGGACGCCACCGTCGTCGAGGCGATGCCCGGCATCCTCGCCCCGCTCGGTCCCGAGGTCGGTGCCGTCGTGGAGGGGCTCCAGCGCGACATCGGGGTGCGCGTGCTCACCGGCACACCGGTCGCGACCGTCGACGCGCACGACGACGGCACCACCGTCGAGCTGGCCGACGGCCGAACTCTGACGGCCGACCTCGTCGTCGCCGGGTTCGGTGCTCGCCTCAACTCCGAGGCGCTCGGCGACCTCGCGGCACCGGACGGAGTCCACTGCGACGACCACGGTCGCGTCGAGGGCCATCGCGGCCTGTATGCGGTCGGCGACGTCTCGGCGTGGCGGAGTCCCCGGTCAGGACAACACGTTCGGCGTGAGCACTGGTCGAACGCCAGCGACCAGTCGGCCATCGTGGCGCACACGCTCGTCGGCCGCGAAGCGCCGCGCTTTCTGGAGTCCCCGCCGTACTTCTGGACCGACCAGCCCGGACTCAAGGTCCAGCTCATCGGCTGGCCGGAGCTCGCCGAGCGGCACGGATGGCTGGACCTCGACGGAGCCGAGCCGCGAACGGTCTACGGCTGGCATCGCGGGGACGAGCTGGTGGCTGCCGCCGTGCTCGGGGCGCCACGGTTGTTCGTGAAGCTCCGCAAGGAGCTGATCGAGCTCGCCCGTCCGCCGGCAGACTAGCCGTCGACGACGCGCGACTCGCCGATCGAGCCGCTCATCCGCTCGACCGAGAAGGTGGCGAACGGCCGCCCGTCCATGCCGAGCACACGGGCCCGATCCGCCATCGGGTGATCGCCCCACCGGATGGAGGTGCCGCGCCCGCGACCCATGCGGTAGCCGCGTCCGCGCAGCGATGCCTTGCCGCGCAGGAGTCGACCCGCGTGCGGACCGTCCTCGGCGCGGGCCCACGTGCGCATCACCATGGGGACCGGGATCGGGAGGGGGCGACGCGACGTGCGGATGGTCGCGTCCATGATCGGGACGTCACCGTCACTGATCGACATGGAGGACTGCACGCCGCCGAGGTCGGCGGTGGACGTCATCAGCCATTTGGGCAGTCCCCAGATCTCGCGGCCGGCCTCCATGGTGAACGCCCCGGTGACGGGAAGGTCGAGCACGAAGAGGCCGGGGCCGCCGGGCCCGGCGGCGAGCACGCCGACACCGACCTCGTCGTAGGAGCCGAGCGCGAACTCGCTGTACTGGACGCACATCAGCAGGCCGAGCCCCGCGCCGCGGACGCCCGCGCCCTTCAGTCCGTACGGTTCGAGCACGGCGTCGACGGCCGATCGTGGCGACCGCCACAGCGCGCCGGCGAACGTGGCCTGGGGGATCGTCACCGGGAGGTCGATCTGCCGGCCCTGGACCTCCCAGAGATCCGGTGCGGGATGAGTCGCCATGGCCGTCCCTACTCGATCGTGTCGGTGAACTTCGGCGTGCGCTTCTCGTTGAACGCGAGCACGCCCTCGGCGAAGTCGGGGGCGGCGAGCAGCCCGAGCTGGCCCTCGCGCTCCCGCGCGAAGGCGGCATCGAGAGCGCTCAGGGTGGCCGTGTTGACTGCGTGCTTGGTGCGCGCGTACGCCACCATCGGACCGGTGCGAAGCGTCGTGATGACCTCGTCCACGTCCTGCTCGAAGGACTCGGCGTCGAACACGTGCGACACCAGGCCGGCCGCTTCGGCCTCGGTGGCCGTGAGCCGTTCGGCGAGCAGAGCCATGCGCATCGCCTTCGCCCGCCCCATCGAGGCCGCCACGAGCGCGGTGGCGCCGCCGTCGGGCATCAGCCCGATCTTGGTGAAGGCCAGCATGAAGAAGGCCTTGGAGCTGGCGAGGACGAGGTCGGCCGAGAGGGCGACGGACACGCCGACGCCGGCGCACGGCCCCTGGACGACGCTGACCACGGGCCGCGGCACATCCCGGATCGCCGCCACGAGGCGGCTGGCCCCGTCGAGGGTCGCGGCGGGTCCCTCGTCCCCGTCGAGCTCGCCGTCGCCGCCGATGTCGGCACCGGAGCTGAAGCCGCGGCCGGCCCCGGAGAGGACGATGACGCGGACCTCGTCGCGTGTTCCGGCGGCCTCGACGGCGTCGGCCATGTCCTCGAGCACGTCGGCCGTGACGGCATTCAGCGAGTCGGGACGATTGATCATGATGCGAAGCGCGCCATCGTCGATGGTCACGGTGAGCTGTTCGCCGCTCCGGGTTCCGGTGGTCGTCGTCACCCTCGATAGGTTACTGAGCATGGACATCAGCAACCACGTCGCCCTCGTCACCGGCGGGGCCTCCGGACTCGGCCGGGCCACCGTCGAGCAGTTCGTCACGGCCGGTGCGAGAGTCGTCATCGTCGACCTTCCCGGGTCGCCGGGCGAGGAGGTCGCGAAGGAGCTCGGTGACTCCACCCGGTTCGCCCCGGCCGACGTCCGCGACGCCGATGCCGTGTCGGCCGCTCTCGACGTCGCCGCCGAGCTCGGTGACCTGCGGGTGGCGGTCAACTGCGCCGGCACCGGCGATGCGATCAAGACCGTCGGCAAGCAGGGCGCCTACCCGATCGACAAGTTCCAGCGGATCATCGAGATCAACCTGATCGGCACCTTCAACGTCGTCCGGCTCGCGGCCGAGCGCATGAGCGCGCTCGAACCCGAGGGCGAGGAGCGCGGCGTCATCGTCAACACCGCGTCCGTCGCGGCGTTCGACGGCCAGATCGGTCAGGCTGCTTACTCGGCGTCCAAGGCCGGCGTCGTCGGCATGACGTTGCCGATCGCACGGGACCTCGCCTCCATCGGCATCCGCGTGGTCACCATCGCGCCGGGCCTGTTCCACACTCCGCTCCTCGCGTCGCTGCCCCAGGAAGCCCTGGACTCCCTCGGCAGCCAGGTGCCGCACCCGAGCCGGCTCGGCGATCCCACCGAGTTCGCGATGCTCGCCGCCCACATCGTCGAGAACCCGATGCTCAACGGCGAGACCATCCGTCTCGACGGTGCCATCCGGATGGCACCGCGCTAGTCGCCGCTCGACTCGCGGGTGAGGCCGATCCATCGCACGATGGGCACATGACCGAGACACCGAACGAACACGAAACGCAGGCCGGCGAAGAGGTCGACCCCGACGACGCCGGGGTGCCTGACGACAGCACCGGCCCCGACGTTCCGGAGGACCCGACCGAGGCCACGCCCCCCGACACCCCGAGCAATCCGGCCGCGGATCAGCCGGAGGGAACCGAGGGCACCGACGAAGCCGATCCCGGCGACGAGGACGAAGACACCGAGGAAATGGCCGAGACCGACGACGAGTCCGATGTCGCCGACGACATCGGTGCGCCGACGAAACCGGCCGAACCCGCCTAGGAAGGGTGAGCTCGATGCCAAGTGAGGACATGGCTTCGATCAAGAACGAGGAGCTGTACGAGAAGCTCCGCGACGAGGGGGACTCGAAACAGAAGGCGGCTCGCATCGCCAACGCCGCTGCCGCCGAGGGTGAGTCGACCGTGGCCAGTCGCGGCGGCCAGTCCGGGTCGTACGAGGACTGGACCGTGGACGACCTCCGCTCGCGGGCCGGCGAGCTCGGCCTGGAGAACTACTCGGACCTGACGAAGGACGAGCTCATCGAGGCGCTGCGCAACCACTGAGGTGGCGCGTCACTCCCAGCGCCTGCGGCGCGAGCTCTTGAGCTCGCCACGTCGCTTCTTGGCCCCCAGGCGACGCTCGACCGAGGCCCGGGTCGGCCGGGTGGCACGACGGGGCTTGGGTGGCACGAGCGCCTGGGTCACCAGGTCCTCGAGGCGGACGCGGGCGGCCTCGCGGTTGCGGTGCTGTGAGCGGTAGCGCGACGACACGACCGTGATCGTGCCGTCGTTCAGGCGGGAGCGGAGCCGTCGGGCTGCCGTGGCCTTCTCCTCGACCGTGAGCGCGGTCGTGCCCTCCAGCGACCAGATCAGCTCGACGCGGGTGTCGGTGGTGTTCACGTGCTGCCCGCCTGCGCCCGAGGACCGGGAGAAGCGCCACGACATCTCGCTCTCGGGAAGGTGCCGGCGACCGTGGCTCACCGTGCCAAGGATGCCAGTAGGCACCCGGACGGCCGCGGTCTACTTCAAGGTGATGTCGGCGACCACGAGCGGCGGCCACGCGATGACCTCGCCGATGAAGGAGAAGAGCGCGTCCAGGCCGGACAGCGACGCGATGTGGTCCTGGTGGGTCAGTGCCCATCCCAGGCCGACACCGAAGTAGGGGACGCCGAGTACGACGGCCCAGGCCACGAGCTGGCGAATCGGGATCTCGCGGTTGAGAAGTTCGGTGAGCATGGTTCCCTCCCTGATGGGGCTGGCCTTCCCGTCGTTCCTACCGCTGGGTAGGATTGGTGTCAACACCCGGGTGAAGGGACTGCCGTGTCAGACCATCTCGAATCGTTGTCCTACGAGCAGTGGGGCGTTGCGTTCTTCCGTCGGGTCATCACCCAGGACCGCATCGTCACGCCGATCCACGCCCTCGCCGGGGAGCGCATCGAGTTCGGGCCCAAGCGCGTCGGTCCGGGTCGGGTGGCCAG
The DNA here is from genome assembly GCA_963695295.1 of uncultured Actinomycetota bacterium. GTDB lineage: Bacteria > Actinomycetota > Actinomycetes > Propionibacteriales > Nocardioidaceae > Aeromicrobium. The sequence continues at coordinate 2,096,390 of OY968771.1, forward strand.
CGTCGTGGCGTCCGGCCACGTCGGCGACCCGGTCGCGATCCGGCTCGGCGACCTCCCGCTGCGCTACCGCGTCCGGCTGCCCGTCGACGTCGACTTCACCCTCGACCTCAAGGTCAGCACGCATCGATTCTCGGCCCGGCTCGACGTACCCCTCGTGCTGACCGCGACGGCCGCAGAGCCGCTGACGATCTTCGTCGAGGTCGAGACCCCGTCGAGCAAGGACATCGAGATCGACCTGCGCGCCCACGATCTGCGGACGTCGGTCGTCAAGGAGCTGGCGGACGTCCGAGGTGAGCTCCGGCGTTTCGTCGCCAAGTACGTCGCGCGCGAAGTGGAGAAGCCGCACATCCGGGCGGCCCGCACGATCGACGTCCTGTCCCTCGTCGACGGGGCCCTGACCGCCCACACGAGCGCGGTCACGTCCTAGGCACGAGGAAGCCCGACGTCTCAGGTGGCTCCGCGGGACACGTAGTCGTTCAGCTGGTCGCGCTCGAACTGGAGCTGGTCCATGCGGTGCTTGACGGCGTCACCGATGCTCAGGACGCCGACGAGGGACTCACCGTCGAGCACTGGGACGTGGCGAATACGGTGCTCGGTCATGATCGCCATGAGGGAGCCGAAGGAGTCCTCGGGCGCGCACACCCGCACGTCGGTGGTCATGATCTGTTCGACGGTGATGTCGCGCGGGTCGTCGAAGTCACGAAGCTTGCGGACGACGTCGCGCTCGGAGACGATCCCCAGGACGGTCGTGCCGTCGTTGCTCACGACCAGTGCGCCGACGTTGTGCTCGGCCAGGGCGTCGAGGAGCTCGGCCATCGTGGCTTCGGGTCGGATCGTGAAGATCGCCGTGGATCCCTTCGACGACAGGACGTCACTGACTCGCATGGGGCCACCCTTCCAGTTGTCTGAACTCTAGCTCCGGGCGGGGCGAACGGCGAGGCTCACGGAGCGTCCGGGTCGCCCCACGACTTGGAGAAATCGAGCGTGCGGACGTTGTCATCGGTGGCATCGGCCGGCGCATCCGACGGCTCTCCTCGGGCTCGTCGGTCCAGGAGGCGTCCGGTGGCCCGTCGTCGGGGAAGTGTCCGAGGTAGGCCATGGCCGCGTCGTGCAGGCGGCCGTTGGTGGCGAGTGCGTTCGGACCCCACGGACCGGGCTGTCCGGCGAGGCTGGTGAACCGGCCGCCCGCCTCGCGGACGACGATGTCGAGCGCGGCCATGTCCCACAGCTTCAGGTCGGGTTCGGCCGCGATGTCGACGGCGCCCTCGGCCAGCATCATGTAGGACCAGAAGTCGCCGTACGCGCGGGTGCGCCAGCACCGTCGCAGCAGCGCGGCGAACCCTTCGGCCTTGTCGATCTTCTCCCAGCTGCTCGCCGAGCTGTAGGACAGATAGGCGGCGTCGAGCTCGGAGACCTGCGACACCCGGATCTCGCGCGGGTGCATGAAGGACTTGCCGGTGAAGGCACCGCCGCCCTTCGAGGCCCACCAGCGGCGTCCGAGGGCCGGGGCGGAGATGCATCCGGCGACGATCTCGCCGGCTTCCTCGAGCGCGATGAGCGTCGCCCACACCGGCACGCCACGCACGAAGTTGGCGGTGCCGTCGATCGGGTCGATGATCCAGCGCCGCTCGTGGGACCCGGTCGAGCCCTCCACCTCGCCGTGCTCCTCGCCGAGCACGACGTCGCGGGTGCGGGCCGCCTTGAGCTGCTTCCGGATCGCGGCTTCGACGGCATCGTCGGACTCGGTCACGTAGGTCATGTCCGGCTTGGTCGACACCTGCAGGTCGATCGCGCCGAAGCGGTCCATCGAGAGATTGTCGGCGTTGTCGGCCAGGACGTGCGCCAGGCGGACGTCGTCGTTCCACGAGTGGGCCATGCGGCTTAGGGTACGGTGAAATCGATTCCGACCCTCGCCTTGGACCTCGCTGGAGGCCCCCGTGTTCGATTCGTTCGACGGACTTCCGATCCATGCGCTCGTCGTCCACGCCGCGGTCATCCTCATCCCGCTGGCCGCGCTGGTGGGCATCGCCTTCCTCCGCCCCGCATGGCGCATGGCGCTGCGCTGGCCCCTCGTCGCCGCCGCCGCGGCGTCGACCGTCATGGCCTGGGTCGCCAGACAAAGTGGCGAGGTGCTCGAGCAGGCGCTCGGCGACCAGTTGACGGACAGCGTCACCGGCGAGGTCGTCGACCGTCACCAGGAGCTGGCAGACCTGCTCTGGATCTGGCTGCTGGTGTTCCTGGCCGTCACCATCGTCGCGGCCCTGCTGGTGCCCCGCCTGAGCAGTCCGTTGGCCGGCGGAGCCGTGGCCGCGATCGTGGCCGCGCTTGCCTTGGTCGTGGTGGTGCTGGCCGGACTCACCGGCCACCAGGGCTCGAAGGCGGTCTGGAACCCGGACGGCTCGATCGACTACTCCGGCGGGTAGCCCTCAGTCGCTGGACTCGCGACTGGCGAGGATGCGGCGGAAGGAGGCGACCCGATCCACGCGCAGGCGGCCGTCGTCCACCGCGACGTCGAGCGCGCACTCGGGCTCGGTCTCGGCGTGGGTGCACCCGCGCGGGCAGTCGGCACTGACCTCGTCGAGGTCCGGGAACGCCGTGATGATGTGCCGCACCTCCACGTGCGCGAGGCCGAACGAGCGGAAGCCCGGGGTGTCGATGATCCACCCGCCCTCGGGCAGCTCGAGCACCATCGCCGAGGTCGAGGTGTGCCGGCCGCGCCCGGTCACGGCGTTGACCTGGCTGGTGGTGCGGTCGGCGTCCGGGACCAGGGCGTTGACCAGCGTGGACTTGCCCACACCGCTGTGGCCGACGAGGACGCTGGTGCGGTCGCGCAGGAGGGACCGGAGCTCGTCGAGGTCACCGTCCCGGCGCGTGACGACCGAGCGCACGTCGAGCGGCTCCAGCAGCGCCACGACCTCGTCGGCGGGCGCGAGGTCGGACTTGGTGAGACAGACGACCGGCTCCATGCCGCCGTCGAAGGCGGCCACGAGGCACCGGTCGACGAGCGCCAGCCGCAACGGTGGATCGGCCAGCGACGCGACGACGACCAGCTGGTCGGCGTTCGCCACCACCACCCGCTCGATCGGGTCGTCGTCGTCGGCCGTCCGGCGCAAGATCGTCCGGCGCGGATGCACCTCCACGATGCGCGCCAGCGTGCCGTCGTCACCGCTGACGTCGCCGTCGAGCTTCACCTCGTCGCCGACCACGACGCCTTGCCGCCCGAGAGGTCGCGACTTCATGGCGGTGACGACGCGCTGGTCGGTGCCGACGACGACGGTGTAGCGGCCGCGGTCGATCGTGATGACCCGCCCGACCGGGGCATCGACGTAGCTCGGACGGTCCTTGGTGCGTGGCCGGGTGCGTCGGCGTGGACGCTCGAACGCGGCGTGCTCGTCGTCGTCGTCTCTCACGTGACGGTCCGTTCCCACACCGAGGCGAAGTCGGGGTACGTCTTGGCCGTGGTCCCGACGTTCTCGACCAGCAACCCGGGCACCCGCAGGCCGAGGACGACGGCGGCCTGGGCCATGCGGTGGTCGTCGTAGGTGCTGAACACCCCGGCGTGCAACGGGCGTGGCCGGATGACCAAGCCGTCGTCGAGCTCCTCGACGTCGCCACCGAGCCGGTTGATCTCGGCCGCGAGCGCCGCAAGTCGATCGGTCTCGTGCCCGCGCAGGTGCGCGATTCCGGTCAGCCGGGACTCGCCCTCGGCCAACGCGGCGATCGCGGCGACCACCGGCGCGAGCTCGCCGACGTCGTGCAGATCGAGGTCGACGCCGGTGAGCGAGTCGCCGGCGGTGAAGACCATGTCGGCTCCGTCGATCCGTGCGTCGCCGCCGAACTCGGTGGCGATGCGACGCCACTCATCGCCGGCCTGCTCAGAGCCCTCGGGCCAGTGGCCGACCCGCACCGATCCGCCGGTGACGAGCGCTGCAGCCACGAACGGGCCGGCGTTGGAGAGGTCGGGCTCGACCTCGGCGTCGAGAGCCGCGATGGGCCCGGGCCGGACCACCCACCGGTCGTGCGTCGAGTCGTCGACGTGGGCGCCGCGTCGTCTGAGCTCGGCGACGGTCATGGCGACGTGCGGCCGGGACGGCAGTGACGGCCCGGAGTGGTGCAGCTCGAGTCCGGTGTCGAAGCGCGGGGCGACGAGCAGCAGGGCCGACACGAACTGGCTCGAGGCCGACGCGTCGATCTCGAGCCGACCACCCCCGACCCGGCCGGTTCCGTGCACGGCGAACGGCAGCGCCTCCCGCCCCCCGTCGTCGACCTCGACACCCAACGCCCGGAGGGCCGTGATGACGGTGGACATCGGTCGCATTCGGGCCCGCGGGTCACCGTCGAACGTGACCGTGGCCTCGCCCAGGGCGGCGATCGGCGGGACGAAGCGCATCACCGTTCCGGCGAGCCCACAGTCGACGGCGACCTCACCCGTCACCGGGGCCGCCGAGGGGGTGATGGTCCAGGACGACCCGTCGCGCTCGACCGTGGCTCCGAGGGAGGCCAGCGCCCACGTCATCAGGTCGGTGTCGCGGGACGCCAGCGGCCCGGTGAGCACGGACGGTCCGTCAGCGAGGGCGGCCAGCACCAGCAACCGGTTGGTGAGGGACTTCGAGCCCGGCACCAGCACCTGCGCCTCCAGGGGAGTCGCCCGGTGCGGGGCTGGCCACGGGGGCTGGGCGTTCATCGCGCCCACTCTATCGGCGCGGATCGTGCCGGAGCCTCAGTCGCGGAGGTGGTCGATGCCGTCGTGGACCCGGTCCTTGGCCTCGATCACGCGGTCCTTGGCGCGGCGCCCGATGAACTTCTTGTGCGGATCGGGGTCGAGCGTGGCCATGAGCAGCCCGCCGATCATCGACAGATTCTTGAGGAAGTGGACCAGCTGGTTCTTCCGGGCGACCGGGTCGTGCTCGTTCCAGAACTGGTGACCGCTGGCGGTCGCCGGAACGAGCGTCCCGGCCAGGATGAACGAGGAGGTGCGGGGGACGTGGCCGGTGGCCAGTGCCGTGGCGGCGGCGATGTTCAAGGCGCCGCTCGCGCGCACCAAGGTGGCCGGAGAGACCTGGATCGAGGGGTTCACCTTCTGGATGAGGTCGGCGACGGGTTTGGCCTTCGGCGCCGTCGTCTTGGCGTTCTTGATCGCGCTCACTCCTCCGTAGACGAACATCGAGGCGAGCAGCGGACGCGCGACGGAGCGGAGAACGGTCATGACGTCATTGTGTCCACGGGCCGGTCGCTTGACCACCCGGGCCCTGTCTCCGGCCTGTGATTGGCTGGCGGCATGTGCGGTCGATACGCCACCACCCGGACGTCCGCGTCCCTGAACGACGCGTTCGGTGCCGAGCTCGCCGACTCCTTCGTCGAGCTCGAGGCCGACTACAACATGGCGCCCACGAAGTTGGCCCCGCTGGTCCTGGCGCGTGCGTCCGAGGAGGGACCGCCCACCCGCGAGCTGCTCACCGCCAAGTGGGGCCTCGTGCCCAGCTGGGCCAAGGACCCGTCCATCGGCAACCGGATGATCAACGCGCGCAGCGAGACGGTGGCCGAGAAGCCGGCGTTCAGGAAGGCGTTCGGCAAGCGGAGGGCCATCGTCCCGGCCGATGGCTACTACGAGTGGTACAAGACCGAGGGCGATGCGGAGTCCGGGAGGAAGCCGCCCAAGCAGCCGTTCTACATCACGCCCAAGGACGGCTCGGTGCTGGCGATGGCCGGCCTGTACGAGTTCTGGCGCCCCCACCACGACACCGGCGACGACGAGGACTGGCTCATCACCTTCACGATCCTCACCACGTCCGCGCCCGACGAGCTGGGCCACCTGCACGACCGCACGCCGATGATGATCGAGCCGGCCGCCATCGAGGCGTGGCTCGACCCGTCACCGCGCAGCACCGAGGATCTCCTCGGACTGCTCGTGCCGGCCGTGCCGGGGCGCCTCGACGCCTGGCCGGTGTCCACGGCGGTCAACAACGTGCGCAACAACGGCCCGGAGCTCGTGGTGCCGCTACCTGCGGTGGAATAGCGCGCCATCCTGCGCTGTTCCCACTCCACAGGAGGTGCCATGCAGGCATGCGCAGAGCGTTCGCGTGAGACGTCCACCGCGAAGCTTCGAATCGGCGATCGCGGGCGACCCCGAGTAGGCTGGGCGTCGATGACCGACACCCCAGCTGACCTCGACACCCCTGAGGTCGAGCCCACCCCCGTCGACCTCGAGTCCGAGACGCCCGAAGAGCGTCAAGCCCGGTTCGAGGCCGATGCCCTGCCCTTCCTCGACCAGCTCTACTCGGCCGGGCTGCGCATGACCCGCAGCCCCCACGACGCCGAGGACCTCGTGCAGGAGACCTACGCCAAGGCGTTCAGCGCGTTCCATCAGTTCACGCCGGGCACCAACCTCAAGGCGTGGCTCTACCGCATCCTCACCAACACCTACATCAACTCCTACCGCAAGAAGCAGCGCCAGCCGCAGCAGATCACCGACGAGATCGAGGACTGGCAGATCGCGGCCGCCGAGGCGCACACCTCCTCCGGCCTCAAGTCCGCTGAGATGGAAGCGCTCGAGCACCTGCCCGACAGCGACGTCAAGGACGCCCTACAGCAGCTGCCCGACGACTTCCGGTACGCCGTCTACCTCGCCGACGTCGAAGGTTTCCCGTACAAGGAGATCGCCGAGATCATGGACACGCCCATCGGCACGGTCATGTCGCGGCTCCATCGCGGCCGGCGCATGCTGCGTGAGCTGCTCTCCGACTACGCCCGCGACCGCGGCATGGCCGTCACGGGAGCAGGTGATCAGGCATGAGCTGCCCCGACTGCGAGACGGCACTCAAGAACTTGTACGCCTTCATCGATGAGGAGATCGACACCGCCAGCAGCAGCGACATCCAAGAGCACATCGACAACTGCTCGCAGTGCCTGACCGAGTTCGACCTCGAACGCGTCGTCAAGGCGCTCGTCTCGCGCTCGTGCGCGGAGAAGGCGCCGGAGCCCCTGCGGGCGAAGGTGTTGTACTCCATCCGCACCGTCCAGGTGCAGATCAGGCAGGAACGGACCACCTAGGCAGTCCGCACGAATGGACCCCCGTCAGGGACGGGGGTCTTGTCATGCGTTGGGACGCTTGCCGTGGTTCGCGTTCTTCTTGCGGCGCGCGCGGCGCTTGCGGCCGGTCTTGCCCATGGTGGTTCCTCCTCGCCCGATGATCGACGTTCAGTCTCCCACAGGGTCGGCAGAGAGCCGGGAGAGGAACCGGTCCCGGTCGACGATGACCCGGCGCACCTCCCCGCTCGCGAGCACGGTGCCGGCACCGTCATGAGCCACGACCTGGAAGCGGACCATGCGGCCGTCGCGGGTGATGATCGTCGCCGTCGCGGTGACGACCGCCCCGACCTTGCTCGCGGCGAGGTGCTCCAGCTCGATCCGCGTGCCGACGCTGGTGGTGGCACCGTCAAGGTCGATCGCGGCGCAGGTGGCCTCCTCGCACCACGCGATCAGGCGGGGCGTGGCGAGCACCGCAAGGTCGCCGCTGCCGAGTGCCACGGCGGTGTCGGCGTCGCTGACGGTATGGGTGACCGCATGGGTCGAGGGCTGGAAGGCCACGGGGTCACTCTGCCACGCGATCAGAGGACCAGGACGTAACCCCACAGATCGACACCGGGGTAGGGCGTCCAGTCCAGATCGGGTCGCCGCACGAAGCCCCTCGACTCATAGAGGCGGTGCGCAGGGGACATCTCCGGCAGCGTGGAGAGGAGGACCTCCGCCAGACCCATGGACCGTGCCTCGGCGAGACACCAGTCGACCAGCGCCGAGCCGACGCCTCGACCCCGTGCCTCGGGCGCCACGCTGAGCGTGCGGAACTCGCCCTGGTCGTCCCGGGTCGAGAGCTCCCGGAACGGCGATCCGGGCGGGCACCACGTGACGGTGCCGAGCAGGACCGCGCCGTCCACCGCGACCATCAGGACGCCGTCGCGCGCTCTGGTGCCGCCGTCGGCGAGCCAGCCGGCGTACTCGTGGTCGTAGCTGCCGTCGGAGTTCACGAGGTAGCCGTCGGCGTCGTAGCCCGCCACGGTGAGCGCGCCGACGGCCGCCGCCTCCTCGGGGCGGGCCCGCCGCAGGACGAACTCAGACACCGAGGGTGGCGCGCGGGTACTCCGCCGTGACGTCGGTGATGACGTTGACCAGATAGGGGACGCCGGACGCGAACGCGCGGTCGAGTGCCGGACCGATCTCCGCGGGGTCGGTGACCATCTCGCCGCCACCGCCCAGCGCGGTGACCACCTGGTCGTAGCGGGTGTTCGGCGCGAGGTCCGCGGCGACGTCGTAGCCGTAGAGGAGATTCATCGGGCCCTTTTCCAGGCCCCACGCCGAGTTGTTGCCGACCACCATCACGACCGGCAGGCGGTGCCGGACGAGGGTGTCGACGTCGATGAGCGACATGCCGGCGGCGCCGTCGCCGTACAGCAGGACCACCTGGCTGGACGGCCGCGTGAGGCGAGCCGCGATGGCCGCGCCCATGCCGGCGCCGAGACAGCCGTACGGCCCGGGATCGAGCCAGCCGCCGGGGCGCTGGGGCTCGACGAACTTGCCGGCGAAGGACACGAAGTCGCCGCCGTCGCCGATGACGATCGCGTCGTCGGCCAGGCGGGGCAGCAGCTCGCCGTAGATGCGCGCCGGATGCACGGGATCGGCCTCGGCCTGCAGGAGTGCGGCGTCCCGCTCGACTGCCGCAGCCACACCCGTCTGAAGGTCGGCGAGCCAGTGGCCCCAGTCGGGCCGATCGCCGGCCCGTCCCTGCAGTGCCGTGAGGATGCCGTCGAGGCAGGCGGTCAGGTCGCCGGCGGCCGAGGCGGCGAGGGCGGCGTGCTCAGCCACCTGGTCGGGAGCATCGGCGACGTGGACCGTCTGGGCCTGCGGAGCGCCGTCCTTGCCGCCGAAGACGCCGTAGCCGAGGCGGAAGTCGAGCGGCGTGCCCACGACGACGGCGAGGTCACACTGCCCGAGCGCCGCGGAACGAGCCTTCGTGACGAGCTGGGGGTGTCCGCCCGGCACGATGCCGCGGCCCATGCCGTTGGCGATGACCGGGATTCCCGTCTCCTGCACGAAGCGGAGCGCGGCCTCCTCGGCGCCGTCGGCCCACACGTCGGTGCCGAGGACGAGGACCGGTCGCGCCGCCTGCGCCAACAGCGCGGCCACCTGCGCGAGGTCGTCGCCGTCCGGCTCGATCGCGGCGGTGGTGTGGCCCGCCGAGGGCGTGCCGCCGGCGCCCTGGCTGAAGAACTGGTCCATGGGCACGTCGACGAACGTCGGCCCGCGGTGCGACGAGCCGGCGAGGGCTGAACGCCTCGTCCATCGTCGGCGCGATGTCGTCGACGAGGTGGGCCGTGACCGCCGACTTGGTGATCGTCTGGAAGATCGGCGGCTGGTCGATCTCCTGCAGGCTGCCGCTGCCCCACCGCGAGGCCGGTGCGCGTCCACCCACGACGACGAGGGGCGACCCGGAGAAGCTGGCCTGCGCGACCGGGCTGACACCGTTGGTGACCCCGGGACCGGCGGTGAGCACTGCGAGGCCGGGAGTCCTGGTCAGCTTGCCGATGGCCTCGGCCGCGAAGACGGCGGTGGGTTCGTGCCGGACGTCGATGATGGGCACCGCAGGGTCGGCGTTCACGGCGGCGTCGTACATCGGGAACACATGCGCTCCGGACAGCGTGAACAACGCCGAGACGCCATGGGCCCGAGCGACATCCAGCGCGAGGACCCCACCGTGCACGGTGTGCGCGTCCTCGGTCGGGGTGGTCTGGTCAGGTTCGGCCTGCGTCATGCGACGAAACTACTCGACCGGCTTGGCACGAGTGGTCGGCCGGTACAGCCAGGGGCTCTCGGCCCGGATCTGGTCGAGCACCGCGAGCAGCAGGTCGGCACGATGCGCCGGCTGCTCGGCGAAGAGCTCGGCATCGCTGCGCAGGTCGGCCCGCCCCTGGACGCCGAGGGCCAGCTGCAGGTGCAGGGCGCGCAGGAACCCCGAGGTGTTTCCGGCGGCCGGTGACGGCCACTCGGCCTCGAGGTGGCCGCGTGTCCGCGGCGGCTGGATGCCGTCGCCGAGCCGGGCCAGCCACGGTTCGACGATGCCGGGGTCGAGGGCGTTGCGGTGCAGGAGGGTCATGACGGCGTACGCGAGCCGGTCGTCCTCGCCGTGGCGCCAGATGTAGGCGGTGGGGGTGAGCACGCGGTCGGCGATGACGTCCAGCAGGACGGTGAGCTCGAGCCGGCCGAAGTGCCGCGACCGCGCCAGCGCGGCGAGGAGGTCGGCGCCGTGCGCGATGGCGTGGGCCCAGCCCTGCTCCGGGAGCCACCCCCGGTGGTCCTGCTCACGGACGTACCAGCTGGTGGCGCGGTCGCCCCAGTCGAGGACGGAAGACGCCGACATCAGGTTGGCGTTGTTGTCGCGCCCGATGATCTCGGCCAGCATCAGGGCGCTGTAGCTGCGTCGCATCACCGAGACGTCGCCGTCGTGGCCGAGGCCGTACCGGAGTCCGGGAACGATGCCGTCGCCGAGCCCGGACAGCAGGTCGTCGTACACGCCGCGAGTGACCCAGGTGGTCAGCAGCGGGTACGCGAGATCCTCGCGCAGCCGCGGGTTCGGGTGGCCCAGCATCTCGACCAGCTCGACCGTGAGCTCATCGAGGGACCGGTCCACCGGCACCTCGCGACCGGACTGCATCACGGCTTGCCAGTACGCCTCGGACATCGTGGCCATCGTGCCAGACATCCGGTGGCGCGCGACCTGCGCACTACCCTGAATTCGTGCCCACGCTGGATGACATCGCACGCTTCCAGACGACGTTGTCGCGCGGCGACGTCGCGTGGCTGCACGCCCTGGTCACCGACTGGCAGATCATCGCCGACCTCGCCTTTTCCGACCTCGTGCTGTGGATTCCGGATGCGGAGTCGAAGGGCATGTGGGCCGCCGCGCAGATCCGCCCGACCACCGGGCCGACCACCTTGCTCGAGGACGTGGTGGGCACGTTCATGCCGGTCAAGAACGCACCGGCGCTCCAGGAGGCGCTCCGCACCGGGGAGCTGGGCGAGTCCGTCGCCGCCGACGAGCACGAGGGCGCCGAGGTCTACGAGGAGCTGGTGCCGGTGCGGCGGGCGGGGGAGGTCTGTGGCGTCGTGGTGCTCCGCAGCGTCGCCGCCGCCGCGCGGATCTCCAGCGCCCTCGAGGCCACGTACCGGGAGTCCGCCGCCAACCTCGTCCGGATGATCCACCGCGGCGAGTTCCCGCTGCCGGGTGCCCGCTCCGACCTGGCCGACTCGCTGCGCGTCGGCGACGGCTTCGTGCGCGTCGGACCGGACGGTCGCGTGGCCTTCGCCAGCCCCAACGCCCAGTCCGCCTACCGGCGGCTCGGACTGGTCGGCGATCTCGCCGGATCCGACCTCGCTGCGGTCACGTCGGACCTGGTCGACGACCGTCCGACCGAGCGTGGCGCCGGGGGACTGCTCGCCGCCGGCTCGCAGGGCGAGTCCGAGGTCGAGAACGCCCGCGCGTCCCTGCTGGTGCGGGTGATCCCGCTGATCCGGGACCAGACCTCGGCGGGCTCGATCGTGCTGCTGCGCGACGTCACCGAGCTGCGGCTCCGCGAGCGCGAGCTGGTCTCCAAGGAGGCGACGATCCGGGAGATCCACCACCGGGTCAAGAACAATCTCCAGACCGTGGCGGCCCTGTTGAGGCTGCAGGGTCGACGCCTCGACTCCCCGGAGGCCCGGGCCGCGCTGGTCGAGGCCGAGCGGAGGGTCGGCTCCATCGCCCTGGTGCACGAGACGTTGAGCCAGTCGTTCGATGAGAACGTCGACTTCGACGAGATCGCCGACCGTCTGCTGCGCACCGTGCTGGACATGAGCGGCGAGAACGTCCGCGGCGAGCGCATCGGCTCGTTCGGGTCGATCCCCGGCGTCGTCGCCACGCCCCTCGCCATGGTGTTGACCGAGCTCATCCAGAACGCCACCGAGCACGCGTTCGGCGACGGCGGAGGTCACCTGACGATCGCCGTCAACCGCATCCGCGACCGGCTGCGCCTGCGGGTCAGCGACGACGGCGCCGGCCTGCCCAGCGACTTCGACCCCTCGACGTCGGACTCGGCCCAGAGCCTGGGCCTGTCCATCGTCACGACGCTGGTGGAGTCCGAGCTCGGGGGGTCGCTCACGTTCCAGAAGCGACCGCGCGGCGGAACGACCGTCGCGATCGGACTGACGTTGTAGGACTCAGGCCGTGCGGATGCGGGCCCGGGCGTTGCGGCGCTTCAGCGCGCGACGCTCGTCCTCGCTCATGCCGCCCCAGACGCCGTGATCCTGTCCGGACTCCAACGCCCACTGCAGGCACTGGTCGCGAACGTCGCATCGGCGGCAGACCACCTTCGCCTCCTCGATCTGAAGGATCGCGGGGCCGGTATTGCCGATGGGAAAGAAGAGTTCAGGGTCCTCATCGAGGCACGCGCTGCGATGGCGCCAGTCCATGACGACGTCTCCTTCCCGTAGGTGGTATGGCATCCGGACAGCCACCAGCATGACCTCGAACTCAGGACGCCGAGATCATGGTTTCAACAATTCACCGGTTAGACAAGGGTAACCGCTGGCGGGGCCCTGTCGGATGGGTCACATGATGGGTGGTCCGCGGCCGTGATCGGACCGTCCCAGCCGCCCCTGGACGTTGCCGCGGCGGTCGCTGCGCGGGTCCGTGTGAGAGACTGACGACCGGGCACAACCCGACCAGTTCCCTCGTGCAGGCCCCCACCAACAGCGGCCGCCGACCGGTAGAGCCCCAGCCCAGGATCCTCGACGAGATGGTTGCCACAGACATCGACGCCCGACCCGACACCCCGGACCCGGACGACCCCGTCTTCGCCCTGCATCGCGGCGGCAAGATGGAGGTCGCGGCCACGGTGCCGCTGCGCGACGCCCAGGACCTCTCGCTGTCGTACACGCCGGGCGTGGCCCGGGTGTGCGAGGCGATCGTCGCCGACCCCGAGATCGCGCACCAGTACACCTGGGTCTCCAACACCGTTGCGGTGGTCACCGACGGCACGGCGGTGCTCGGTCTCGGCGACATCGGACCGTCCGCGTCGATGCCGGTGATGGAGGGCAAGGCGGTGCTCTTCAAGCAGTTCGGCGGCGTCGACGCCATCCCGGTCGCCCTCGACACCACGGACGTCGATGAGATCGTCGAGACGGTCGTGCGCCTCGCGCCGACGTTCGGCGGCATCAACCTCGAGGACATCTCCAGCCCCCGCTGCTTCGAGATCGAGCGGCGGCTCATCGAGCAGCTCGACATCCCGGTCTTCCACGACGACCAGCACGGAACCGCCGTGGTCGTGCTCGCCGCGCTGCTGAACGCGGTCCGTCTCACCGACCGCGACCTCGACGACCTCAAGGTGGTCATCTCCGGGGCGGGTGCCGCCGGCGTCGCGATCACCAAGATGCTCCGCACCGCCGGGGTGCGCAAGATCGCCGTCGTCGACCGCCAGGGCGTCATCCATGCCGGTCGGGACGACCTCAACGAGGTCAAGCAGTGGCTGGCGGAGAAGACGGCGGACTGGGCACGCCCCGGTTCGGTCACCGACGCCCTGAACGGCGCGGACGTGTTCATCGGCGTGTCCGGCGGCACGATCGCCGAGGAGGCGATCGCGTCGATGGCGCCGGACGCCATCGTGTTCGCGCTCGCCAACCCGCATCCGGAGGTCCATCCGGACATCGCGGCGCGACACGCGCGCGTCGTGGCCACCGGGCGGTCGGACTTCCCGAACCAGATCAACAACGTCCTCGTGTTCCCGGGCATCTTCCGCGGTGCGCTCGACGTCCGGGCGACCGGCATCTCCGAGGGCATGAAGCTGGCGGCGGCCACGGCCATCGCCGAGCTCATCGACGAGGAGGAGCTCACCGACTCCTACATCATCCCGTCCCCGTTCGATCCCCGCGTGGCCACCGCCGTCGCCCGGGCGGTCACCGACACCGCCCGCCGCGAGGGTCTGGCCCGCCGGCCCTACTGACGCATCCGTTCTCCACCCCGCGACCGACAGGAGCTGCATGTTCGCCGTCTACGCCCAGGGATTCAGCCAGGACGACCCGCTCACCGGGCTCGGCATCGGCGAGCGACCCGAGCCGGAGGTTCCAGAGGGCTGGACGACGGTGACGGTGAAGGCGTCCTCCATCAATCACCACGACGTGTGGAGCCTGCGCGGCGTCGGCCTGAAGGAGGAAGCGCTGCCGATGATCCTGGGCTGCGATGCCGCCGGCCTGGACGAGGACGGCAACGAGGTACTGATCCACGCGGTCATCAGCAGCCCCGACTGGCGCGGCGATGAGACGCTGGATCCGAAGCGGTCGCTGCTGTCCGAGCGCTTTCAGGGCACCTTCGCCGAGAAGGTGGCCGTTCCGCGGTACAACGTCGTCGCGAAACCCGAAGGCCTGTCGTTCGCCGAAGCGGCCTGCCTCCCCACCGCCTGGCTCACCGCCTACCGGATGCTGTTCACCCAGTCGGGCCTGCACCCCGGAGACTCCGTCCTGGTCCAGGGCGCCGGTGGTGGTGTCGCCACCGCGCTCATCAGCCTGGCGCGAGCGGCCGGATTCCGGGTCTACGCGACCAGCCGCGACGAGGACAAGCGCACGCGGGCCCTCGAGCTGGGTGCGCACGAGGTCGTGGAGTCGGGTGAGCGACTGCCGGTCAAGGTCGACGCGGTCATGGAAACGGTCGGTGCAGCCACGTGGTCGCATTCGATGCGGGCGCTGCGGCCGGGCGGGACGCTCGTCGTCAGCGGCGCCACCAGCGGCGATGCCGCACCGGCCGAGCTGGCCCGGATCTTCTTCCTGCAGATGCGCGTTCTCGGCTCCACCATGGGCACTCGCGACGAGCTGCACCGCCTGGCCCAGTTCATGGACGTCGCCGGCATTCGCCCGCTGATCGACCGGGAGCTCCCGATGGACGAGGCCGCCACGGGCCTGCAGGCGGTCGCCGACGGGGACGTGTTCGGCAAGATCGTCCTGACGCTCTGAGTCAGTCCTCGTCGTCCAGGCGGGCGAGCCAGGTGGCCAGTCGTTCGACCGGGACCTCGAAGTCCGGGTTGAGGTCGACGAACTCGGTGAGCCGGTCGGCCAGCCAGGCGACGGTGACCTCCTCGCCACCGCGACGGGACGCGAGCTCTTCGATGCCGCGGTCGGTGAAGTACATCCGATTCAGCTGAAGGCCTGCTCCGCCAGCGTCGCCGCCTCTTCGACGTGGCGCTGGTGGGAGCCCACCGACGGTGCGGCCGATTCCGGTCGCGAGACCCGCAGCAGGGGGAGATCGCGCTCGAGGGCGCCGCTGTAGTGCAGCGCGACGTGCGGCCACGGTCCCTGATTGGCCGGCTCGTCCTGGACCCAGCGGACCTCTTTCGCGGCGGTGAATCTCGCGAGCTCGGCATTGAGCTCCTCGAGCGGACGCGGGTAGAGCTGCTCCATCCGCAGGATCGCCGTACGGCTCTGACCCTCCTCGCGCTTGGCGCGCTCGGCCATCAGCTCCCAGGTGATCTTGCCCGAGCAGACCAGGACCCGCTCGACCTGGTCGGCCTCGACCGAGTCGTCGGGGATGATCGGGCGCCACGTGCTCGACGTGAAGTCCTCCGGCTGCGAAGCGGCCGCCTTGTTGCGCAGCATCGACTTCGGGGTGAAGACGATCAGCGGTCGGTGCTCGCTCTCCAGGCTCTGCTTGCGCAGGAGGTGGAAGTACGACGCCGGCGACGACGGCTGGGCGACGGTCATCGAGTCCTCGGCACACAACGCGAGGAACCGCTCGATGCGGGCCGAGGAGTGGTCCGGGCCCTGGCCCTCGTAGCCGTGCGGGAGCAGCAGGACCACGCCCGACTTCTGTCCCCACTTCGTCTCCCCGGCGGAGATGTACTCATCGATCACCGACTGCGCGCCGTTGACGAAGTCGCCGAACTGCGCCTCCCACATGGTCAGCGCCTCCGGCCGCGCCACCGAGTAGCCGTACTCGAAGCCGAGGGCGGCGTACTCGCTGAGCAGTGAGTCGTAGACGTAGAAGGTGGCCTGGTCCTCGTCGACGTGCGCCAGCGGCGTCCACTCCGCGCCGGTGTTGCGATCGATGATGGTCGCGAACCGGGACGAGAACGTGCCGCGGCGCGAGTCCTGGCCGGCCAGCCGGATCGGCCGTCCGTCCATCAGCAGCGAGCCGAGCGCGATGATCTCGCCGGTGCCCCAGTCGATCGGCCCGGCGGTGACGGAGGCCGCCCGCCTTTGCAGCTGTGGCAGGACCTTGGGGTGGACCGTGAAGCCGTCCGGGACGTTCGTGTAGGAGTCGGCGATGGCCTTGAGCGCCTCCGGGGTGATCGCCGTGGCCAGCTCGCCGTCGTGGTCGGGCTTCTCCGGGTAGTCGGGAGTGCGCGAGTACGCCGGGTCGGCCGCGGCCTCCTTGACGTCCTTGAAGTTGCGCTCGAGCTGTGACTGGTAGTCGGCCAAGGCCTCCTCGGCTTCTTCCAGCGTGATGTCGCCACGTCCGACGAGCGCCTCGGTGTAGAGCTTGCGGACCGACTTCTTGTCGTTGATCGTGTCGTACATCAGGGGCTGGGTGAAGCTCGGGTCGTCGCCCTCGTTGTGACCGCGGCGGCGGTAGCAGACGAGGTCGATGATGATGTCCTTGTTGAATTCCTTGCGGTAGTCATAGGCCAGCCGCGCGATGCGGATGCAGGCTTCGGGGTCGTCGCCGTTGACGTGGAAGATCGGCGCCTGGATCATCTTCGCGACGTCGGAGCAGTAGACCGACGACCGCGACGACGACGGCGCCGTGGTGAACCCGACCTGGTTGTTGACGATGACGTGGATGGTGCCGCCGGTGCGGTAGCCGCGCAGCTGCGACAGGTTGAGCGTCTCGGCCACCACTCCCTGACCCGGCGAAGGCGGCGTCGCCGTGCACGAGCACGGGCAGCACCGGGAACTCCTCGCCCCGGTTCAGCCGGTCCTGCTTGGCGCGGGTGATGCCCTCGAGCACCGGGTCGACGACCTCCAGGTGCGACGGGTTGGCCGCCACCGACACCTTGATGGTGTCGCCGTTGTCGGCGGTGAACTCGCCGTCGACGCCGAGGTGGTACTTGACGTCACCGGAGCCCTGGACCGTGCGGGGGTCGAGGTTGCCCTCGAACTCGCGGAAGACCTGGGCGGGGTTCTTGCCGGCGATGTTCACCAGCACGTTGAGCCTGCCGCGGTGGGCCATGCCGATGCAGACCTCGTCGAGACCTTCGCCTGCCGCGGCCTCGCAGATCTCATCGAGCAACGGGATCGTGGTCTCGCCACCTTCGAGGCTGAACCGCTTCTGGCCGACGAACTTCGTCTGCAGGAACGTCTCGAACGCCTCGGCCTGGTTGAGCTTGAGCAGGATGCGCAGCTGCTCCTCGCGCGGCGGCTTGGTGTGGCCGATCTCGATGCGGTCCTGCAGCCACTGGCGCTCGGCCGGATCCTGGATGTGCATGTACTCCAGGCCGATCGTGCGGCAGTAGGAATCCCGAAGCACACCGAGGATCTCGCGCAGCTTCATGAACCGCTTGCCGGACTGGCTCGAGAACGACCCGGTCGCGAACTCGCGGTCGAGGTCCCACAGGGTCAGGCCGTGCGACGCGGTGTCGAGGTCGGGGTGGCTCCGCTGCTTGTACTCCAGCGGGTTGGTGTCGGCCATCAGGTGCCCGCGCACGCGGTACGCGTGGATCATCTCCAGGACCCGGGCCTGGCGGTGGACCTCGTCGTCGTGGCTGACGGCGATGTCCCGGGCCCAGCGAATCGGCTCGTAGGGGATGCGCAGGGCCCGGAAGATCTCGTCGTAGAAGCCCTCCTCGCCCAACAGCAGCTCATGGATGCGACGCAGGAACTCACCGGACTGCGCGCCCTGGATGACGCGGTGGTCGTAGGTGGAGGTGAGCGTCATCATCTTCGAGACGGCCATCTGGGCGATGGTGTAGTCGGAGGCGCCCTGGAACTCCGGCGGGTAGTCCATCGAGCCGACGCCGATGATGACGCCCTGGCCGGACATCAGGCGCGGCACCGAGTGGTTGGTGCCGATGCCGCCGGGGTTGGTGAGGCTGGCGGTCGTGCCCATGAAGTCGGCGACCTCGAGCTTGCCGTCGCGAGCCTTGCGGACCATGGTCTCGTAGGACTGCCAGAACTCGGCGAACCCCATCGTCTCGGCGGCCTTGATGGAGGGGACGAGCAGCTGCCGGGTGCCGTCGGGCTTCTGCAGGTCGATGGCCAGGCCGAAGTTGACGTGCTCGGGCTTGAGCTGGACCGGCTTGCCCTTGTCGTCGGTCTCGTAGCCGGTGTTCATCTCCGGCATCGCCGACAGGGCCTTGACGACGGCGTAGCCGATGAGGTGCGTGAAGGAGACCTTGCCGCCTCGGGCTCGCCGCAAGTGGTTGTTGATGACGGTGCGGTTGTCGAAGAGCAGCTTGACGGGCACGGCTCGCACGCTGGTGGCGGTCGGGACGGTGAGGCTGACATCCATGTTCTGGACCGTGCGAGCGGCGGCGCCGCGGAGGGTCACCTTCTCGACCTCGCCCGGGTCGGCGGGCTTCTTCTCCGGTTGCGGCGGCTCGGGCTCGGCTTTCGCGGCCGGCTTGGCCGCGGGCTCCTTCGCTGCCGGCTGCTCGGACTTCTCCTTGGCCGGCTGCGGAGCCGGTTCGGCTTGCTTCGCCTCGGCCGGCTTCTCGTCGGCCTTCTTGGGTTCGGCCTTCGTCGGTTCGGCTTGCTTCGCTTCGGCCGGCTTCGGATCGGCTTGCTTCGCTTCGGCTGGCTTGGGCTCGCTCGGCGCAGGGGTGCTCGCTGCCGGCTCGGGGGTGCCGTTGTCAGACGGTACGTGGCCGCTCTCGAAGAAGGTCACCCAGGACTCGTCAACCGATTTCGGGTCCTCCTGGTACCGGTCGTACATCTCCTCGACCAGCCACTGGTTGGTGCCGAAGTCGGGGGTTGAGGATTCTTGGGAGGACTCGGCCACGGCCTTGATCGCCTCTTCCGTTCAGTGCTCGTGCGCTGGTGAATACGCACCTCAGCCTAGCGCGACAGGCCAGCGGAATTCAGGCAGGTTGAGGCACTGCTCAAGCCGATTCGAGGGTGGCGTCGACGGTGATGTCGGTTCCGCCCAACGCCTTGCTCACCGGGCAGCCGGTCTTGGCGGCTTCGGCGGCCGTCTCGAACCCTGCCGTGTCGATGCCGTCGACCTCGCCTCGCACGGTCAGGGCGATGCCGGTGATCTTCTTCCCGCCGTTCGGGTCCGGGCCGAAGCTGACGTCGGCGGTGACGTCGAGCGACCGTGGCGTGGCGCCGGCGTCCTCGAGGGCCTTCGTCATGGCCATCGAGAAGCAGGCCGAATGGGCTGCGCCGACAAGCTCTTCCGGCGTCGTCGTGTCGCGGTTGTCGTCGTCCACCCGCTGGGGCCAGGACACATCGAACGTGGCCAGGCCCGAGCTGGTGAGCTCGGTCCGGCCGGATCCGTCGAGGAAGCCGCCGGTCCAAGTGGTGCGAGCGGTGCGAGTGAGCATGCGCGATCCCTTCGTGGTGGTGTGTCTCGACGTCTTGGCCGGGCTGAGCCCGCCGTTGGCGCCCCCGGCAGGATTCGAACCTGCGCTCCCGCCTCCGGAGGGCGGTGCTCTATCCCCTGAGCTACGGGGGCCTGCCGGCCCAGTCCAGGCGTCCGAGGACGGCCCGAGTGCGCTGCGAGCCTACCCCACGCCCACTACGGTGAGAGGCGTGCCCAGAGTGCTGGTCGTCGATGACGCGCCCTCGATCCGGCTCCTCATCCGCACCAACCTGGAGCTGGCCGGATTCGACGTCGAAGAGTCCGTCGACGGGGTGGCGTGCCTCGAGCACCTGGCTGCGGCGGCCACCCTGCCGGACGTCGTCACGGTCGACGTGATGATGCCCCGCCAGGACGGAGTGGCGACCGCAGCGGCCATCCGGTCCGACCCGCGCACGGCCGGCATCGGCATCGTCATGGTCACCACCCAGAACCATCCGGCCGACGTCCAGCGCGGGTTCCGGGCCGGCGTCGACGCCTATGTCACCAAGCCGTTCGACCCCGACGAGCTCGTCGCCACCGTGCGCAAGGCGGTGCGGCCGCGCCGATAGGCTGGGCCGGTGACGCCTGAGCAGCTCTCCGACGCCCTCGTCGCCGTCCTCACGGACCTGGTGACCGAGGGCGCCGTCGACCTGCCCGACGGGGTCCCGGCGCAGGTCCTCGTGGAGCGCCCGAAGGTCAAGGAGCACGGCGACTACGCCACGAACGTCGCCCTGCAGCTGGGCAAGCGGGCCGGCCTCAACCCGCGCGACCTCGCGACCATGCTGGCCGAGCGGCTGACCGACCGCGGCGACGTCGCGTCCGCCGAGGTCGCCGGTCCCGGTTTCCTCAACCTCCGGGTCGGCGCTGGTGCCCAGGGCGTGCTGGCCGCCGACGTCGTCCGGGCCGGCGACGCCTACGGAACCAGCGACGCCAACGCCGGTCGGTCGATCAACCTGGAGTTCATCAGCGCCAACCCCACCGGCCCGTTGCACCTCGGCCACACCCGCTGGGCGGCCGTCGGCGACGCCATGGCGCGCGTGCTGGAAGCCACCGGCGCGTCCGTCACCCGCGAGTACTACATCAACGACCGGGGTGCGCAGATGGACAAGTTCGGGGCGTCGCTGATGGCCCGAGCGCACGGGCAGGAGCCGCCCGAGGACGGCTATCACGGCAAGGAAGTCGCCGCGCTCGCCGCACGGGTCGTCGCCCACGTTCCGTCGGTGCTCGAGCAGCCCGACGACGAGCAGATCGCCACCTTCCGCGACGTCGGCTACCAGTTCCAGCTCCAGGAGCAGAAGGCCGAGCTGGAGGAGATGCGCACGCACTTCGACGTGTGGTTCTCCGAGCACTCACTGCACGAGTCCGACGCCGTCGAGCACGGCTTCGCGCGGCTGGCCGAACAGGGCCACCTCTACGAGGCCGACGGTGCCACCTGGATGCGCACCACCGACTTCGACGACGACAAGGATCGCGTGCTCGTGCGCTCCGACGGGACCCTCACCTACTTCGCGTCCGACACCGCCTACTACGTCAACAAGCGTGAGCGCGGCTTCGACCCGTGCATCTACCTGCTCGGCGCCGATCACCACGGCTACATCGGTCGTCTCAACGCGATGGCCGCCTGCGTCGGTGACACCCCGGGCGAGCAGGCGCAGTTCCTGATCGGCCAGCTCGTCAAGATCTTCCAGGACGGCCAGGAGCTGAAGCTCTCCAAGCGGGCCGGCACGGTCGTGACCCTGCGCGAGCTGATCGACCTCATCGGCGTGGACGCGCTGCGCTACACGCTGATCCGCTACCCGAGCGACTCGCCGCTGACCCTCGATGCGGCCGAGATGACGGCCAAGAACAACGACAACCCGGTCCACTACGTGCAGTACGCCCACGCGCGGCTGGCGAGCATCTTGCGCAACGCGGCCGAGGTCGGCATGACCGTCGACCTGGAGACCTTCGACCCGAGCCGGCTGGACACCGACCGCGAGGGTGACCTGCTGCGCGCCCTCGCCGAGTATCCGCGGGTCGTGGCGCGGGCGGCCGAGCTGCGCGAGCCGCATCGCGTCGCTCGCTACCTCGAAGACACCGCCTCGACGTTCCACAAGTTCTACGACACCTGCCGGGTGTTGCCGCAGGGCGATGAGGACGTCACCGCGCAGCACCGCGCACGGCTCGTCCTCGTGGCCGCCACGCGGCAGGTGCTCGCCAACGGCCTGGGCCTGCTCGGCGTCAGTGCTCCGGAGCGGATGTAGGAGGGCACATGCGATCGCACGAAGCGGGAGCTCTGCACGGCCAGGCCGGCGACCGCGGCCCGGCGTGGCTGCGGATGCCCGAGGACGCCAACGAGCTCGTACCCCACCTGTGGGCGTCCGGCGTCTCGAAGGTCGACGGCATGCTCACGCTGGCGGGGGAGTCGGTCGCCGATCTCGCGGCCGAGTTCGGCACGCCCACCTACGTCGTCGACGAAGACGACTTCCGGTCCCGCGCCCGAGCCTTCCGCGATGCCTTCGAGGGTGCCGACGTCTACTACGCCGGCAAGGCGTTCCTGTGCGTCGCCACGGCGCGCTGGATCGCCGAGGAGGGCCTGAACCTGGACGTGTGCACCGGCGGCGAGCTGGCCGTCGCGCTCCGCGCAGAGTTCCCGCCTGCCCGCATCGGCATGCACGGCAACAACAAGTCGGTGGATGAGCTCCGGCGGGCGCTCGAGGCCGGCGTCGGCCGCATCATCGTCGACTCCACCGAGGAGATCGCCCGGCTGGGGGCGCTCACCGCAGAGCTCGGCGTCGAGGCTGCCGTCATGGTCCGAGTCACCGCCGGCGTCGAGGCGCACACCCACGAGTACATCTCCACGTCGCACGAGGACCAGAAGTTCGGCTTCTCCATCGCGGCCAGGAATGGTCGACCCAGCGATGCGCACGACGCCGTGCGCCGCGTCCTGGCCGAGCCCGGTCTCCGTCTGCTGGGGCTGCACTCGCACATCGGTTCGCAGATCTTCGTCACCGACGGGTTCGAGGTGGCGGCCCGGCGGGTCCTGCGTCTGCATGCCGACATCGCCGGGACGCTCGGGGTCGATCTCCCCGAGCTCGATCTCGGTGGCGGGTTCGGCATCGCCTACACCACCCAGGACGACCCCTCCGCTCCTGAGGACCTGGCCCGCGGCCTCCGCAAGATCGTCGACGACGAGTGCGCCGCGATGGACATCGACGTGCCGCGGTTGTCGATCGAGCCCGGGCGGGCCATCGCGGGTCCGTCCACCTTCACGCTGTACGAGGTCGGAACCACCAAGGACGTCGAGCTCGACGGCGGGAGCACCCGACGGTACCTCTCCGTCGACGGCGGCATGAGCGACAACATCCGACCGGCGCTCTACGGTGCCGACTACTCCTGCACGCTGGCTTCACGGTCCTCGGACGCGCCGGCAGTGCTGAGCCGCGTCGTGGGCAAGCACTGCGAGTCCGGCGACATCGTGGTGAAGGACGAGTACCTCCCCGGCGACGTCCGGACCGGCGACCTGCTGGCCGTCCCGGGCACCGGTGCCTACTGCCGGTCGCTGGCCAGCAACTACAACCACGTGCCGCGCGCGGCCGTGGTGGCGGTTCGCGACGGCGAGGCCAGGCTCCTGCTCCGGCGCGAGACCGAGGAGGACATGCTCGCCCTCGACCAGGGCTGATCCGCCGACCCGCACCTCAGCCGATGCAGCCCTCGACGCGCCCAAGGCTCGCGGACCGTCGTCCTGGCCACCTCCACGCCGTCGATCGAGATGCGTGCAGGTGGCCACGGTGGCACCTCCCGGGAGTGGGCCCGGGCATCTGGAGCGCGACGGCGGCCAGCGGAAGCCCACCCTTGACGGTGCGGGTCTCGAGCGTGACCCTGGGCGGCGAATCGACTGCGCGCCTTTCGACGATCTCGGTAGCGCACGGAGATGCTCACGTAGCCGTTGGCCGTCACCTGCACGGTCACCTCGCGTTTCCCCTTGGCCCCGAAGCTGGTGGCGAACGGATCGGTCGCATCGACGGGGGGATCGTCATCGCGGCGCTTCAAGGCGTCCTTGTCGTCCGGATCGATCGGAGCGAGCGGCTCGATCGACTCGTTCGGCGGCCGTCGTCGACCTGGCCGGCGTCATCGGCAGGTCCGCCGATGAGCGGCCACGCTCACGGCGGCGAGGCCGACCACGGCCGCGACGGTCCCGAGGACCGTCCGTCGCGAGAGAGCAGGCATACGCATGGGACCTCTGAACTCGAGCACCGGGCAGCGCTCCCGGCGGGCGGCTGATGTCACGACAGTACGTGGTGACGGGCTATGGCCGGTCGCCCGGCGTCGCGCCGATACCCTTGACCGGTGAGCGTCTCACCCCCCGGCTTGCCCCTCCCTGAGCGGCACGTCCTCGACCGACCCCTGCGGGTGGCCCTGCTGGGGTGTGGCGTCGTGGGCACGGAGGTGGCCCGCCTGCTCACCCGTGACGCCGGCGAGCTCGCCCAGCGTGTCGGTGCCCCGATCGAGCTCGCCGGCATCGCCGTGCGCCGGCCGGCACGCGAGCGCGACCTCGACGTCCCGGCCGAGCTCTTCACGACCGATGCCGCGGGTCTCGTCGCGCGCGGCGACATCGACGTCGTCGTGGAGGTCATCGGCGGCATCGAGCCGGCGCGTGAGCTCATCCTGAGCGCACTCGATCACGGTGCCTCCGTCGTCACCGCCAACAAGGCCCTCCTCGCCGAGGACTCCGCCACGCTCTTCGAGGCCGCCGAGAAGGCCGAGCGAGACCTCGCCTTCGAGGCGGCCGTCGCCGGCGCCATCCCGATCGTCCGGCCGCTGCGCGAGTCCCTCGCCGGCGACGCCGTCGAGCGGGTGCTCGGCATCGTCAACGGCACCACCAACTTCATCCTCGACGCCATGACCACCACCGGCTCCGGATTCACCGACGCGCTCGATGAGGCCCAGCGCCTCGGATACGCCGAGGCCGATCCCACCGCCGACATCGAGGGGTTCGACGCCGCGGCCAAGGCGGCGATCCTGGCCGGGCTCGCGTTTCACACCAGGGTGTCGATCGGCGACGTCCACCGTGAGGGCATCACCGAGGTCACCGCCGCCGACGTCGCCTCGGCCGGCGAGATGGGGTGCGTCGTCAAGCTGCTGGCCATCTGCGAGCGACTCGACACCCCGGACGGCCCGGCCATCTCCGCTCGCGTGCACCCGGCGATGATTCCCGACACCCATCCGCTCGCCAGCGTCCGCGGCGCCTACAACGCGGTGTTCGTCGAGAGTGAGTCCGCCGGCCAGCTCATGTTCTACGGCCCGGGGGCCGGCGGGTCGCCCACGGCGAGCGCAGTGCTCGGTGACCTCGTCTCGGTGGCCCGCAACCGGGTGCGCGGCGTCGTCGGGCCAGGTGAGTCGACCCACGCCGAGCTCGAGGTCCTCGACATGGGGCAGGCACGCACCCGCTACCACATCGCCATCGACGTCGACGATCGCGCGGGGGTGCTCGCCTCGGTCGCGCACGCGTTCGCCGAGTACGGCGTCTCCATCAAGACCGTCCACCAGGAGGGTCACGGGTCGGACGCCCAGCTCGTGATCGTCACCCACGAGGCACTGGACGCTGCGCTGTCGGCCACGGTCGCGGCGCTCCGGGGGCTCGACATGGTCCGCGACGTCTCCTCCGTCATGCGGGTCGAAGGGGTCTCGTAGTGGCGCACCAGTGGCGCGGGGTCGTCGAGGAGTACCGCGAGTGGCTGCCGGTCGATGAGCACACTCCCGTCATCACCCTCGGTGAGGGCGGTACTCCGTTGGTGCACTCGGCGTGGTTGTCCGGCGTGGTCGGCGGCGACGTCTGGCTCAAGGTCGAAGGCGACAACCCGACCGGATCGTTCAAGGACCGCGGCATGACCGCGGCCATCTCGGTGGCTGCGGGTGAGGGTGCCAAGGCGACGGTCTGCGCCTCCACCGGCAACACCTCCGCCTCGATGGCGGCGTACGCCGCCCGTGCCGGGCTCACCCCGATCGTGCTCGTGCCCCACGGACGCATCGCGGCCGGCAAGATGGCGCAGACGGTCATGCACGGCGCCGAGGTCATCCAGGTGCGCGGCGGGTTCGACGAGTGCCTGCAGATCGCCCGCGAGCTGGCCGAGCAGTACCCGGTCGCGCTGGTCAACTCCGTCAACCCGGTGCGGCTGCAGGGCCAGAAGACGGCGGCGTTCGAGATCGTCGACGCGCTCGGCCGGGCCCCTGACGTGCACGTCCTCCCGGTGGGCAACGCCGGCAACATCTCCGCCTACTGGATCGGCTTCAAGCAGTACGCGAAGGCCGGGCTCGCCGACCGCACGCCGCAGCTGTGGGGATACCAGGCCGCCGGTGCCGCTCCACTCGTGCTCGGCAAGCCCGTGGCGAACCCCGAGACGGTCGCCTCGGCCATCCGCATCGGCAATCCGGCCTCGTGGCTGCTCGCGGAGTCGGCCCGTGACGACTCCGGCGGCCAGATCGGCTCGGTCTCCGACGATCAGATCCTGGCCGCCCAACGGGAGCTCAGCTCCCGGGAGGGCGTCTTCGTCGAACCGGCATCGGCGGCCGGTGTGGCCGGACTGCTCGCGGCGGCCGAGGCCGGGGAGGTCGAGCATGGCCGCACGATCACCGTCACGGTCACGGGCCACGGGTTGAAGGACATCGACACCGCGCTGTCGGGCATCGACTCCATCGTCGACTCGGTGATCGACGTCGATGTGCGTGAGGCCGCCGCGATCGCGGGCCTTTCATGAGCCCCGCTCCCACGGGTACGGTCCTCGGCCCGGCCGTCGTCCGCGTTCCCGCATCCGCCGCCAACCTCGGTCCGGGCTACGACACGTTGTGTCTGGCCTTGGCGCTGCACGACCGGCTCGAGGCCGAGGTCATCGACTCCGGGCTCGAGGTGGTCGTCCGGGGCGAAGGCGCGGACGACGTGCCCCGCAACCGTGATCATCTCGTCGTCCGCGCGATGGACGCCGCCTTCGACCTCGTGGGGGAACGACCGACCGGACTGCGCCTGACCTGCAACAACGTCATTCCGCACGCCCGCGGGCTCGGGTCGTCCTCGGCCGCGATCGTCGGCGGCATCGTGCTGGCGCGAGCCCTCGTCGAGCAGGGCGTCGAGCGGCTCGACGACGCTGCTGCGTACCAGCTCGCCACGGACCTCGAAGGCCACCCGGACAACGTCGCCGCGGCGATGTTCGGCGGGTTCACCATCGCCTGGATGGACGGACCGGTGGCGTCGGTGCACCGGCTGGACGTCGCGGCCCGGGTGACCGTGCTCGTCCCCCCGGACGCGGTGTCGACCGAGGCCGCCCGCGGGTTGCTGCCGCCCACCGTCGATCACGGCGTTGCCGCGGCGAACTCGGCTCGCGTGGCGTTGCTGGTCGCCGCCCTCACCAGTGATCCCGAGCATCTGCTGGCGGCCACCGAAGACTTCCTCCACCAGTCCTACCGGGCCGAGGCCATGCCGGATTCCTATGAGCTGATGCAGGGGCTGCGGTCGGCCGGCGTCCCGGCCGTCATCTCCGGCGCCGGGCCGACCGTTCTTGCTTTCGGACGCGGTCTCGACGGCGTGGTGCCGCCCGGATGGACGGCTCAGGAGCTGGACGTCGAACCGCGCGGAGCCCATGTGGTGGAGGCGCACTGATTTCGGCCGACCTGGGAATGCCAACCGGTTCCGTGGTGTTAGAGTGAGCGAGTCGGAGTCGAGTTTCATCTCCCCGACGAGCATCATTCACTCAGCCCGTTCCACGGGCCCCAGCCTGTTGACGAGGCGGCATCCCTGAGATCCGGGAACCCCCGGAAGATGTGTGGCCTCAGCGAAGGAAACCCACGTGACCGACACCACGACCGAGCCCACTCCCGCTGCCGAGCAGCCGGAGGCGGCCGACGCCCCCAAGAGCCCCGCACCCCGCAAGAGCGGCGGTGCGCTCGGCGGGAAAGTGCTCGCCGAGCTGCAGGAGATCGCCGGCGGGCTCGACATCGCCGGCGCATCCAAGATGCGCAAGGGCGAGCTGATCGACGCGATCAAGGCCGCCCAGGGCGGAGCCGCCCAGGCTACCGATGGGGGCGCCACGAAGACCGACGACTCGAAGTCCGACGACTCGAAGTCCGACGACACGAAGTCCGACGACACGAAGCCGAGCGACGACGACGACCGGCCCAAGAACGACCAGAAGAACGACGGCGGCAACCGCAGCCAGGGCAACCAGGGTGGCGGCAACCGCAACCAGGGCAACCAAGGTGGCGGCAACCGCAACCAGGGCAACCAGGGTGGCGGCAACCGCAACCAGGGCAACCAGGGCAACCAGGGTGGCGGCGGCCAGGGCAACCAAGGTGGCGCCCGAGACGACGACGACCTCGGTGGCGGACGTCGACGCAATCGTCGCGGTCGCAACCGCGGCAACCGCGGCCCGGAGGGTGAGCCCACCTACACCGACGACGACGTGCTCGTGCCGGCAGCAGGCATCCTCGACATCCTCGACAACTACGCCTTCGTCCGCACCACCGGCTACCTGCCCAGCGAGAACGACGTCTACGTCTCCCTCTCGATGGTCCGCAAGTGGGGCCTCCGCAAGGGCGACGCCGTCGTCGGCCAGGTGCGGCAGCCCCGCGAGGGTGAGCGCAAGGAGAAGTTCAACCCGATGGTCCGGGTCGACTCGGTCAACGGCATGACGATCGACGAAGCCAAGAAGCGGGTCGAGTTCTCCAAGCTCACGCCGTTGTACCCGTCCGAGCGCCTGCGCCTCGAGACCGAGCCGACCGCCATGGCCGGTCGCATCATCGACATCATGGCGCCGGTCGGCAAGGGGCAGCGCGGCCTCATCGTCTCCCCGCCCAAGGCCGGCAAGACGATGATCATGCAGTCCATCGCCAACGCCATCACGGCCAACAACCCCGAGTGCCACCTGATGATCGTCCTCGTCGACGAGCGTCCGGAGGAGGTCACCGACTTCCAGCGGACCGTGAAGGGCGAGGTCATCTCCTCGACCTTCGACCGCCCGGCCTCCGACCACACGACGGTCGCCGAGCTGGCCATCGAGCGCGCCAAGCGGCTGGTCGAGCTGGGCCACGACGTCGTGATCCTGCTCGACGGCATCACCCGCCTGGGCCGCGCCTACAACCTGGCGGCTCCGGCCAGCGGGCGGATCATGTCCGGCGGCGTCGACTCCTCGGCGCTGTATCCGCCGAAGAAGTTCTTCGGGGCGGCCCGCAACATCGAGGACGGCGGCTCGCTGACGATCCTCGCCACGGCTCTGGTCGACACCGGATCGCGCATGGACGAGGTGATCTTCGAGGAGTTCAAGGGCACCGGCAACTGGGAGCTCCGCCTGCGGCGCGACTTCGCCGACAAGCGCATCTTCCCGGCCATCGACGTCGACGCCACGAGCACGCGCCGCGAGGAGCTCCTCATGGCCAAGGACGAGCTCGCGGTCGTCTGGAAGCTGCGTCGAGTGCTGTCCGGGCTCGAGGGCCAGCAAGGCCTGGAGCTCATGCTCGACCGACTGAAGAAGACGTCCACCAACATCGAGTTCCTCATGCAGATCAACAAGACGATGCCGCACGGCACGTCCGACGGCGACAGCTGACCGTCCCGCACATGACCTGCAGCTCTTGGAACCCGCTCCTAGGCTGGTGCGCATGACCACGACGGCTCACGACTTCTCGGCCACCTCGATCGACGGCGTCGAGCAGCAGCTCGCCGACTACAAGGGTCAGGTGATCCTGGTCGTCAACACCGCCTCGCAATGCGGCTACACCGGCCAGTACAAGGGCCTGGAGTCGCTGTACCGCACGTACGCCGATCGCGGCCTCGTCGTGCTCGGCTTCCCCTGCGACCAGTTCGGCAATCAGGAACCGGGCGCCGAGGAGGAGATCGCTGCATTCTGCGAGCGCAACTTCGGCGTCACCTTCCCGCTGTTCGCGAAGGTCGACGTCAACGGCCGCGATGCCCACCCGCTGTACCAGTGGCTCCGCACGGAGAAGGGTGGCGTCGTCGGCAACAAGATCCGGTGGAACTTCACCAAGTTCCTGATCGACACCGAGGGCAACGTCGTCAAGCGCTACGGCACCACGACCACGCCCGACCAGATCGCCGATGACATCGAGGCGCTGCTGCCGGAGTAGGGAACAACCCGGCGCCGATTTCCGTTGTGACGGTGCCTGATGGCAAACTTGACCCTCGGTTCTGGTTCACGACCCGCGACGCGGATCGACCCAGCGCCCACGAGAGGACTCCATGAAGCGCGACATCCACCCCGAGTACGTCGAGACCAAGGTCACCTGCACCTGCGGCAACTCGTTCACCACCCGGAGCACGGCCACCACGGGCGTCATCCACTCCGAGGTGTGTTCGGCCTGCCACCCGTTCTACACCGGCAAGCAGAAGATCCTCGACACCGGCGGCCGTGTGGCCCGGTTCGAGAAGCGCTACGGCAAGAAATAGCGACGACACGGCGCCGACCCACTCCGACTCGGAGGGGTCGGCGCCGTCGTCTGTCCGGTCGGGTCAACGAGGAGGTGCGCCATGTTCGAAGCCGTCGAAACACTCATCGAGGAGCATGCCGCCCTCGAGCAGCGGATGGCCGACCCGGCCGTGCACGCTGATCCGGCACAAGCCAAGAAGGTCGGGCAGCGGTACGCCGAGCTGACCGCCGTCATCCGCACGTACCGCGAGTGGCAACAGGCTCAGGGCGACCTGGAGGCAGCACGCGAGCTGGACCTCCAGGACGAGGTGGCCACCTTGTCCGCTCGCCTCCCCGAGCTCGCCGAACGGCTCCAGCACCTGCTCGTGCCCCGCGACCCGTCCGACGGCAAGGACGTCATCGTCGAGATCAAGGGCGGTGAGGGTGGTGAGGAGTCGGCGTTGTTCGCCGGCGACCTGCTGCGGATGTACACGCGGTACGCAGAGCGGCGCGGCTGGCGCACCGAGATCCTCGACGCCACCGAGTCGGCGCTCGGCGGGTACAAGTCCGTCACCGTCGGGGTCCAGGCCAAGGGCACGCCGGAACCCGGCGAGGCGCCCTACGCACTGCTCAAGTTCGAAGGCGGCGTGCACCGGGTCCAGCGCGTGCCGGTCACCGAGTCGCAGGGTCGCATCCACACCTCCGCCGCCGGGGTCTTCGTCATGCCCGAGGCCGAGGACGTCGACGTCGAGATCCGCGACGCCGACCTGCGGATCGATGTCTTTCGCTCGTCCGGTCCCGGTGGTCAGAGCGTCAACACCACGGACTCGGCCGTGCGCATCACCCACACGCCCACCGGCATCGTCGTCAGCTGCCAGAACGAGAAGAGCCAGCTCCAGAACAAGGAGCAGGCGATGCGGATCCTCCGGGCGCGGCTGCTCGACGCCGCCCAGGCAGCCGCCGAGGCAGAGACCGCCGACGCCCGCAAGTCGCAGGTGCGGACCGTCGATCGATCCGAACGCGTCCGCACGTACAACTTCCCGGAGAATCGCATCTCCGACCACCGCACCGGGTTCAAGTCCTACAACCTCGACGCGGTGATGGACGGTGCGCTCGACGATGTCATCGCCGCGCTCGTCGATGCCGACCTGACCGAGCGCCTGGCCACCATCGAGGGTGGCGAGTGACGGCCCGACGGCTCCTGGCCACTGCCGAGGACACGCTCACCGAGGCCGGCGTGGAGTCGCCCAGGGTCGACGCCGAGCTGCTGCTGGCCCACGTCACCGGTCTGCCGAGGGCCCTCCTCATGACAGCGGCCCGGCCGAACGACGTGCAGCGCCGCGCGTTCCTCGAGCTCGTCGAGGCTCGGTCGCGTCGGGTGCCCCTGCAGCACCTCACCGGCTCGACCTCGTTCCGATTCGTCGATCTCGAAGTCGGGCCCGGCGCCTTCGTCCCGCGGCCGGAGACCGAAGTGCTGGCGGGCTGGGCCATCGAGCAGGCGTTGGCGCTCTCGGCTCCGCGCGTCGTCGACCTCTGCACCGGTTCGGGCGCGATCGCCCTCGCGATCGTGCACGAGGTGCCGGCTGCCGTCGTCCACGCGGTCGAGCTCGATGAGCCGGCCTACGGCTGGGCGCATCGCAACCTGTCCGGCTCCGGCGTCGACCTCCGCCTCGGCGACGCCGCCGACGCCTTCGCCGACCTGGACGGCGAGGTCGACGTCGTGGTGGCGAACCCGCCCTACATCCCGCTCGACGCCTGGGAGAGCGTCGCGCCCGAGGCGCGCGACCACGACCCGGCGCTCGCGCTGTGGTCCGGCGAGGACGGGCTCGACGCCGTGCGCATGGTCGAGGCCGCGGCGTGGAGGCTGCTCAGGCCCGGGGGAGTCGTCGGCGTCGAGCATGCGGACGTCCAGGGAGAGTCGGCACCGGCGGTCTTCCGTCGGCGATGGACCGACGTGCAGGACCATCTCGATCTGTCCGGACGGCCGCGTTTCGTCACTGCGCGCAGGCCCGGCTAGGAGCTCCACCGCCCGAGCGCGATCCGGGCGACGAAGGCGGCCAGGGCCGCCGGCGTCCAGGCGTCCGGACCGGGTTCCTGGCGGAGCAGGAGGGAGGCGTTGTCCTCGGCGAGGCTGGCGATGTTGGCGGCCACGACGTGGGCTTCGGCCTCGGTGAGCTGGTCGCCGCGTGGCGCGAACGCCCGCGTCAAGGAAGCGATCTGGTCGACGAACACGGCTCGACCCTGCCGGTAGCGCGTGCCGATCTCGGTCGGTACGGCGCGCTGTGCGTCGACGACGATCCGCCAGGACCTCGGATGGGTGAGCACCGCGTTGAAGAACGCCTCGTACGACGCCGCCACCGTGGCGTGGAGGTCGTCGGTGATCTCGACCGGAAGCGCGGCCTGCGTCGCCGACATCAGTCGCTCCTCCTCCCGGTCGAGCAGGGCGCGCAGCACTTCGTCCTTGTTGTCGAAGCACTCATAGAGCACCGGCTTGCTGACCTCGGCCTGCGCCGCGATGGCGGCCATGGTCGTGCCTCGATAGCCGTGCTCGTCCCACACCGCGAGGGCGGCGTCGAGCACCAGCGGTCGCCGCACCGCCGGGCCCAGGTGGGCGGCCCGGGTGGCGGCACCGGCGTTGGTCGAGGTGCGTGACATTCGGGTCTGCTCCTTCGTTTGACACCGCGTGGGTCGCTGCCTATCGTGGCCCAATCCTACCGCTGGGTAGGAAAAAGGGAAGGGACAGCATGTCGACCTCGGCGCGTGTTCCGGTCGTCGTCGACTCCTTGCGGAGCAAGGCCGACGCCGGTCTCAGGACGTTCGGCGAGATGATCGTCATGGGGGTCGAGGCCTCCATCTTCGCGGTGGTGGACATCGTGCGCGGTCGCTTCTCCTGGCGCGAGTTCATGGAGCAGGCCTGGTTCATGACTCGGGTGGCCTTCCTGCCGACCGTCCTCGTGGCCATCCCCTTCGGCGTCATCGTCGCCGTCCAGGTTGGTGCGGTGGCCCAGCAGATCGGCGCCACGTCGTTCACCGGCGCCGTCAACGGCATCGGCGTCCTCCGACAAGGTGCCCCGCTCGTCACGTCCTTGCTCATGGCCGGCGCCGTCGGTTCGGCAATGTGTGCCGGGCTCGGCGCACAGACCGTGCGGGAGGAAGTCGACGCGATGCGGGTCATGGGCCTGAACCCGATCCAACGACTCGTGGCGCCGCGCCTGGTCGCCGCCATCGCCGTCGGGGCCCTGCTCAACGTGGTGGTGGCGTTGTCGGCGATGGCTGCCGGCTACATGCTCAACGTCGGCACGGGCAACGTCAGCTCCGGCGCCTACCTCGGCTCCTTCACCAGCTTCTCCCAGCCGACCGACCTGATCCTCGCCGAGGGCAAGGCCATGGTGTTCGGATTCCTTGCCCTGCTCATCGCGTGTCACAAGGGCCTGCACGCCAGCGGCGGCCCGAAGGGCGTCGCCGATGCGGTCAACCAGTGCGTCGTCCTCAGCGCGATCGTGCTGGCGGTGGTGAACGTCGGGATCACGCAGGCCTACGTCGTCCTCGTGCCGCAGAGGATCGCTTGATGGCCATCGGAGTGGTCGATCGCGGCGTCGGCGCGTTCGTCCTGATCGGGACCCAAGCCACGTTCCTGGTCCGGGTGATCAAGGGGATCCCCGCGGCGATGTTCCGCTACCGGAACGAGACCTTCCGCATCCTGGCCGACATCTGCTGGGGCACGGGCGCCATCTTGGTCGGCGGCGGCACGGTCGGCGTGATGGTGCTGCTGTCGGTCTCGGCCGGCACCTCCCTCGGCATCGAGGGGTTCAACGGTCTGGAGACGATCGGGCTCTCCCCTCTCACCGGGTTCGTGTCGGCGGTGGTGAACACCCGGGAGCTGGCGCCCCTGGTCGCGGCTCTCGCCCTCGCGTCCCAGATGGGCTGTCGCTTCACCGCCCAGATCGGCTCGATGCGGACGCACGAGGAGATCGACGCGCTCGAGGTGATGGCGCTCTCGCCGATCGAGTACCTCGTCGCCACCCGCGTCGTGGCCACCATGATCGCGATCGTCCCCCTCTACCTGCTCGGCCTGGCCGGGTCGTACATCGCGACCCAGCTCTCGGTGACGATGCTCTTCAAGCAACCGGTCGGCACGTTCACGCACTACTTCGAGACCTTCATCGACGGCGGCGACATCGCGTTGTCGGTCGTCAAGATCCTGGCGTTCGCGCTGGCCGTCGCCCTGATCCACTGTTGGTACGGCTTCACCGCCGCCGGCGGGCCGCAGGGTGTCGGTGAGGCCACCGGACGGGCGATCCGGGCCACGACGGTCGTCGTCGTCCTGCTCGACATGCTGATGACGCTGCTGTTCTGGGGCGGCAGCTCCGGTGTGCGGATCTCGGGGTGAGGCGATGAACCAGGCCCAGATGATCGACCGACACCTCACGAACCGCTCGGTACTCGTTCGACGCGCGGTCGTGATGCTCGTCGTGACGGTCCTGTTCGGCTGCCTGGTGCTCGCGTACGGGCGCGGAATGTTCTTCGACCGGGTGAAGGTGTCGGCGGTGATCGACGATGCCGGCGGAGCGCTCGCCGTGGGCTCGGACGTCAAGTCGCGCGGCGTGATCCTCGGCGAGGTCACCTCCATCTCCTCCGCCGATGGTCGGGTCCGAGTCGCGATGACGCTGGACGGCGACCAGGCCCGTCGGGTCCCGCGCTCGGTCCAGGCCAGGGTGCTGGCCGCCACGGTGTTCGGCACGACCTCGGTCGACCTCGTGGTGCCCGATGGCGGCGACACCTCCGTGCACGGCCTGCCGCCCGGACACGTCATCGCCCAGGACAAGAGCACCCGCACCCTCGAGCTCCAGAACACGCTCGACAGCACCGACCGGGTGCTCACGGCCATCGAGCCGGCCAAGCTGGCCACGACCCTGTCCAGCATCGCCGGTGCCGTGCGCGGCCGCGGCGAGCGCCTCGGTGGCACCCTCGAGACCCTCGAGAACTACCTCCAACGACTCGAACCGCATCTTCCGCTGCTGCAGGAGGACCTGCGCCTGGCCGCGATCACCCTGCGAGCCCTCGCCGACACCGCGCCGGAGCTCCTGGACGCGACCGACAACTCCCTCACCACGACGCGCACGATCGTGGCCAAGCGCCGCGAGCTCGCGGCCACGCTCACGCGGGCGCACCGGCTGGTGGTGACGGCCGATCGGTTCGTCCGCGACCAGAAGGCGCAGATCATCGAGACCCTGGCGAACTCGGCGACGGCATTCGACGCGCTGTTCGACCACCGCCGCGGGCTCGCCGGTGGATTCCGTTCGTTCGTGACGTTCGCCGAGCGAGGATCGGAGGGGTTCTCCGACGGTCCGTTCCTGCACACCGACGTGTACGTCACGACCACCGGCGGCGATCCGTACACCGCCGCCGACTGCGCGCGGTTCGGTGCGGACTCCCCGTTCGGCCCGGCCGTCGGCACCAACTGCGAGGGCAACCAGGGCGGCTCGTCCTCCGCGGCTGAGGGCGCCGCCGCGCCGGCCGACCTCGACGCCGGCCTGCTCGGCGACATCGAGCGGCTCCTCGGCCAGCTCGGCGGTGGACGATGAGGTCGCTGCACTGGGTCGTCGTGCGTTTCGTGGCCTTCGCGATCGCCTGCGCGGTCGTCCTGGTGATCTTGGCGAACACGATGATGAACCAGGTGGCCGGTGGCACCCACCCGTTCACGGCCGACTTCAGCAACGCCAGCGGACTGCGTCCGGGTGACGACGTGCGGGCCGCCGGCGTCAAGGTGGGGCGCGTGCAGAAGGTCGAGCTGCACGAAGGCGTGGCGCGGGTGTCCTTCGACCTCGCCAAGAAGCAGCCGATCCATGCCGACACCCGGCTCTCGGTGCGCTACCAGAACCTCCTCGGCCAGCGTTACCTGGCGATGCTTCCCGGGCCGGAGAACACCAAGCGGCTGGCTCCGGGAGCGACGGTGCCGGTCGGCCGCACCGATCCCGGTTTCGACCTCACGGCCCTGCTGAACGGTTTCGAGCCGCTGTTCGCCACCTTGGAGCCGGAGCAGATCAACCGGTTGTCGGCATCGATCATCGCGGTGATGCAGGGGCAAGGCGGCACGATCGAGTCGTTGCTGGCGGAGACGGCCACCCTCACCGGGAACCTCGCGGACAAGGACGAGGTCATGGGCCGCGTCCTCGACAACCTCACGCCGGTGCTGCGTGACCTGGCCACGAAGAACACCGAGTTCGAGCAGACCGTCGGCGACCTGCGCGCCCTGATGACGGCACTGGCCAAGGAACGCAAGAGCATCGGTGCCTCCATCGACGGGGTGAGCGAGCTGTCGGAGGCCACCGCGTCGCTGGTCGCCGAGGCCAGGCCGCCCCTGAAGCGCGACGTGCGCACCGCGCGCGTGTTCGGTCGCATCTCGGTTGCGGAGATGGGTCGCATCAACGATCTGTTCGCCACCCTTCCCGATGCCACGGCGGCGTTCGCTCGACCGATGTCGCATGGCACCTGGCTGAACATGTACATGTGCACCTGGGCCGTCGTGCTCGAAGACGGCGAGGTCGACATCGGCCCGACCGACCGCCACTCAGAGGCGTGCCGATGAGCTTCCTCGAGCGGTTCAGCGCCCGCACGATCGGTGTCGTCGGGATCGTCGCGACGGCGGCCATGGGACTGGCAGTGGCGGCCATCAGCTTCGTGCCGTTCGGGCAGCGCGACGTCACCGCGATCGTCGAGCACAGCGCAGGCTTGCGGGTCGGCGAAGAGGTTCAGGTGGCCGGGGTCGGTGCCGGCGAGGTGCGAGGCATCCATCTCGACGGCCACCAGGTGCGGGTCGACTTCACCATCGATCGTGATGTCCGGCTCGGCAGCTCCACGCGGGCCTCGGTGAAGGTGGCCACGCTGCTGGGTTCACACTTCCTCGAAGTCGTGCCCGCCGGCCCCGGTTCGCTGGCGGACGACACCATCCCGCTCTCGCGCACGACCGTGCCGTTCAACCTGCAGGACGTCATCGAGGGCTCGACCGGAGCGCTCGATGAGCTGGACGGCGTCGCGATGTCGACGTCCTTCCAGGCCCTCGCCGATGCGCTGCGCGACACCCCGGACGAGGCGCGGGCCGCCATCGACGGCGTCGCCCGCCTCTCGGCCGTGGCGGCCGAGCGCTCGGACCAGATGGCGGCGCTGCTCAGCGCGTCCCGCCAGGTCACGGGCGACCTCGCGCGCAACTCCGGGCAGATCGTCGACCTGTTGAGGCAGTCGACCCTCGTGCTGACGGAGCTCACGAAGCGGCGCGACGCCATCCGGGCGATGCTGGTCGATTCCCGTCGGCTCGCGCGGGAGGTCTCCGGTGTGCTGGCCGACAACGAGGAGCAGCTCGACCCGCTGATGAAGGACTTCAGCGCGGCCCTGGCGAACCTCAAGAAGCAAGAGAAGAAGATCGCCGCCTCGATCGATGGCCTCGGCACCATGGCGCGCTACTTCGCGAACGCGGCCGGGAACGGCCCGTGGATCGACCTGCACATCCCGATCGGCCTGCCGGACAACCTCGTCTGCGGGGTGGAGTGCTGATGGTCATCCCCGTGCCATCTCGCCGCGGTCGTCGCCTCGTGGCCGCGCTCGCCGCCGCGGTCCTCACCCTCGGCGCGCTTGCCGGATGCGGCTCCTCCGGCACGACCGTCACAGCACGCTTCGCCGACGCCGCCGGCCTCTTCACCGGCAACGACGTCGGCGTCCTGGGCGTTCGCGTGGGGGAGGTCAGCAAGATCACGCCCCGCGGCGATCACGTCGACGTCACCCTGCAGATCGACTCCGGCGTGAAGGTCCCCGCCGACGCCGGCGCCGTCGTGGTGTCCCGGTCGGTCGCGACCGATCGCTACGTCGAGCTCACCCCGGTCTACGACTCCGGTCCCGTGCTGCAGAACGGAACGGTGATCGGCGAGAGCCGCACCCGCTCGCCGGTCGAGTTCGACCAGCTGCTGGAGTCCCTGCGCCGCATCTCCGACGACCTGTCCGGCAAGGAGGGCAAGGCCCAGCCCGTCAATGACCTGCTGGACGTCGGCGCCAAGACGCTGGACGGCAACGGTGCGACGATCGCCCGCGGCCTCCGTGATCTCGCGGCGACGCTGGACTCGGTCAACGGCATGTCCGACGACGTCGTCGGGAACCTGGAGAACCTCGACACCCTCACCGCCGCCCTGGCCGACAACGACGCCCTCGTGCGGGAGTTCACCCGGCAAGTGGCCGACGCGACGGAGCTGCTCGACGACGAGCACGAGTCGATGGAGCAGACGTTCAACGCGCTGGCCGCGATGGTGCGCGAGGTCACGAGGTTCTCCCGCGAGCATCGCGCCGACATCCGCGACCAGGTCGAGGACATGCAGGCGGTCGTGGCAGGGATGGTCGAGGAGCGACGAGGCCTGGAACGTCTTCTCCAGGCGCTGCCCCTGATGATGCAGAACGTCGACCGAGCGATCGATGAGAACGACCGGATCAGCTTCCGCACCCGCCCCGGCGACCTGGCCCCGGGCAGCGCGGCCTTCACGGTGCTGTGCTCGAACCTGCCGGCAGGAGCGTGCGACGGCCTGGACGCAGCGACCGCGACGTTGTTCGACCTGCTCCAGCTCTTCGCCGGCGTGCAGGGCGCGGCGTCAGCCACACCGGGATCGGAGGCGCCATGAGGAGGGTGGCCGCCATCGTCGTCGCTGCGCTCGCGGCGGGATGCTCGACGACGGCGCAGGACTTGCCTCTGCCCGGGAGCGCGATGGGCGGTTCGACGTATCGGGTGGTCGCGACGTTCGAGGATGCCCTCAACCTGGCCGACGGTGCGCCGGTGAAGCTTCACGGCGTCACGATCGGCCGCGTGCGGGAGGTGAGCCCGGTCGACTTCACCGCGCGCGTCGCCCTCGACCTGCGGACGTCCACCCCCGTCCACGAAGGGGCCACCGCTCGGCTTCGATCGACGACGCCGCTGGGGGAGCTCTTCGTCCAGATCGACGACGGCGAGTCCGGGCCCCGGCTGCGGGACGGTGCCGAGCTCGGCGTGGAGTCGACCAGCGCGGCACCCACGATCGAGGACACGATGACGTCGGTGTCCCTGTTGCTCAACGGCGGTGGGCTGGGTCAGCTCGAGACCATCGTGCGGGAAGCGAACCTCATCCTCGGCGGCCGCGAAGGAACCACCCGAGACCTGCTCGACCGCATGCTCCGCACCGCCGAGGCACTGAATGCGTCCAACGACGACCTCGACGACACGCTCGAGGCGCTCGCGGACGTCTCCGCCACCATGGACCGGCGGAGCGACACGATCGATGCCGCGCTGACCGACATCGCTCCCGCGGCCCGGGTCCTGCGCAAGAACACCGGCGAGCTCGTGGCCTTGCTGCGCAGCATCGAACGCTTCGGGGACGTCACGACCGAGGTGATCGACGCCACCCGAGACGACCTCCTGGAGACGTTGCGCAAGTTCGGGCCGGTCTTCGATGAGCTGAACGCCCTCGAGGACGAGCTCGGGCCCGGCATCGAGACCCTCGTGAGCTTCGCCGGTCTGATCGACCGAGGCGTCCCCACCGACTACCTCAACACCTTCCTCCACTTCCAGCTCGACGGGTCGTTCGGACTGCTGCTGCAGGCGCCGAGCGTCACGACGCCGGACCCGGACGGGCCCGGCGCGCTGCTGGGGACACCGCTGGTCCCGCGGGAGCTGCTCGACCTGGTTCCGGGACCGTCTGCGGACGACCCGGGTCGCTCCGGCGGCCTCCTCGGGCTGTTCGGCGGTGGTCGGTGATGGCGAGCCGCCCGGTCCCGATGAAGCACAAGCTCGCCGCCACCGCGATCGCGATGGTGCTCGCGCTGACCGTCATCCACCTCTACACCAACGTTCTCGGCGGATCGGTGGGAGCGCGGCCGATGCACATCGCCGTCGCGCTGGAGGAGACCGGTGGGCTCTTCGAGGGCTCCGGCGTCGCCTATCGAGGAGTGCGGGTCGGGTCCGTCTCCGACATCTCACTCGCCGACGAGGGCGTCGTGGCCGACATCTCGCTCAACCCCGGGTCCCGCGTTCCCGCGGCGACGATCGCCGTCGTGCGGACCCTGTCGCCGGCGGGGGAGCAGTTCCTCGATCTGCAGCCCCGACGCGACGGGGCGCCCTACCTGGCCGACGGCGACCGCATCGCCGCGACGCAGACATCGATCCCGACCTCGGTCGCCGAGACGTTGGCCGCCATCGACGGACTCATGGGACAGGTGGACGCGGAGAACCTGCGCACGGTGATGAACGAGCTCAACACCGCCTTCGCCGACCCCGACGACCTCGGACGCGTGATCACCTCCGGGAGCGAGCTGCTCGAGACGTTCGATGCGGCCTGGCCGCACACTCTGCGCACGATGCAGAACGGTCGCACCGTCCTTCGCACCGGCGTCGACACGGCCGACGACTTCCACCGATTCGCGGTCTCGGCGCGCAGCCTCACCGCATGGCTGCAGGGCTACGACCCGAAGCTCCGGTCCACGATCGACGCCGCCCCCAGACAGCTGACGGAGCTGCAGGCCCTGGCCGACGACATGACCGCATCGCTGCCTCCGTTGCTGCGCGACTTCGCCGGCCTCACCAGGATCTACGTCCGGTACGACCCGCACGTCCGGGAGATGCTGATCCAGTTCCCGTTGGGCTTGGACGGCCTCGTCGGAGCGTTCAGCGGCGGTCGCATGCAGACGAACATGCTGGTCAGGGACGGCGAGGTCTGCTCCTACGGCGTCGAGGACGGCAACCCGCAGCTGGATGAGTCCGCGCGGCAGCCACTCGACCCGGACCGGTCCTGCCCCGCCTCGTTCGACGGACAGCAGCGCGGCTCCGCCCACGCGCCCGGGCCGGTTCGGTGACCGCCGCCCGCGTCTTCCGTCGATAGGCTGGCGCGCATGGGCGACTCGGCACTCATCGCAGCCGCCTTCGCCTTCGGGGTCGGCTCGGCCATCCTGCCGGTCATCCTCAATGCCGAGCTCTACGTCGTCGGCATGGGCGCGTTCGTGCCCCGGTCGTTGCTGGTCGGCACGATCCTGAGCCTCGGCATCGGCACCGTCGTGGGCAAGGCCATCGTCTTCGAGCTGGTGCGGCGCGGATCGTCCAAGGTGCGGCAGACGGTCGAGCGCAAACCTCCGCGCAACGCCTTCTCCGCGGCCATGCGACAGCTCGGCGACCGGATGCTGAAGCTCCTCGACCGCCCCTACCTCGGTGCCGCGACCGTGCTCGCGTCGTCGCTCACGGGCGTGCCCCCGCTCGCGATCGTCACGATCCTGGCCGGTGCGTCGCGCCAACCGCGCGCCTTGTTCCTCACGATGGTGTTCGTCGGCAGGAC
Organism: uncultured Actinomycetota bacterium; assembly: GCA_963695295.1. GTDB lineage: Bacteria > Actinomycetota > Actinomycetes > Propionibacteriales > Nocardioidaceae > Aeromicrobium. The sequence goes on from OY968771.1 coordinate 2,137,684, forward strand.
CGGACAGTTCCTCGCCATCGCCTTCTTCGTCAACGGGGTCACCTGACCCCCCGCGGGCAGAGGACTAGGGTGGCCCGGTGAAGTTCGACTGCGCGGTGGAGTCCGAGCGGGAGGCCGGCTTGGATGCGGCGCAGGCAGCGATCGAGCGGGGCGAGCTCGTGGTCCTGCCCACCGACACGGTGTACGGACTGGCCGCCGACGCCTTCGCGCCGGCTGCCGTCACCCGGCTCCTGGCGGCGAAAGGCCGGTCGCGGGAGATGCCCCCGCCGGTGCTGATCGGCGCGCCCACCACCTTGGAGGCTCTCGCCATCGACATCCCGTCCTGGCTGCGCACGCTCACCACGACGCTGTGGCCCGGGCCGCTGACCGTCGTCTGCCGCCAGCAACCGTCGCTCACCTGGGACCTGGGGGAGACCCACCAGACGGTCGCGGTGCGCATGCCCGCCGACGACACCGCGCTCGCGCTGCTCAAGGTCACCGGTCCGCTGGCCGTGAGCAGCGCGAACATCACCGGGGAACCCGCCGCCGAGTCGATCGAGGACGCCGAGCGGATGCTGGGTGACAGCGTGGCGGTCTACCTCGACGGCGGTCCCAGCCGCTCCGGCGTCCCCTCGACGATCCTCGACGCGACGTCGTCGACCCCCCGGCTGCTCCGCGCCGGCGCGATCGACCTCGCGGCGCTGCACGAGTTCAACAACACGATCGAAGGGGTCGAGTAGCCGGTGCGCGAGTACCTCGTCGTCTTCGGCATCTCCCTGGGTGTCACGTACCTGCTCGCCTCGATCGCGCGCGTCATGGCGCACCACCTCGGCGCCGTGGCCAAGGTCCGCGACCGCGACGTCCATGCCGTGCCCACGCCGTACTTCGGCGGCCCGGCGATGCTCGGCGGCCTCATCGCCGCGTACCTCACCGCCAGTCACCTGCCGTTCCTCTCCCGCTCCGAGGACGCCGTGTTCAGCGATGCCCGAGCGGTCGTGCTCGGCGGAGCGGTCATCTGCCTGGTCGGCGTCATCGACGACCTCTTCGAGCTCGACGCGCTGAGCAAGTTCGCCGGCCAGGTGCTGGCCGGGGTCGTGGTGGTCGCGCTCGGGGTGAAGTTCTTCTACCTGCCGCTGTACGGCAGCGTGCTCGGGCTCGACCAGGCGCAGTCCGCGATCTTCACCGTGCTGCTCATCGTCGGCACCGCGAACGCGGTCAACTTCGTCGATGGACTGGACGGGCTGGCCGCGGGCATGGTCGCCATCGGCGCGATCGCCTTCTTCGTGTACGCGTACGTGCTCGCGGTCGAGAACGGCGAGACCCGCGCCATCGCGGCGGCGTTGCTCACCGCGGCCCTCGCCGGGGCCTGCCTCGGCGTGCTCCCGCACAACTTCTTCCCGGCGCGGATGTTCATCGGCGACTCCGGGTCGATGCTCATCGGGTTCGTGCTGGCCTGCTCCTCGATCAGCCTCACCGGGCAGTTCCCGGCCACGAACATCTCCGAGGGCATCGGCGGGGCCCAGACGACGTTCCTGACCTTCCTGCTCCCGTTGATCTTGCCGGTCGCGATGCTGCTGGTGCCGTTCGTCGACCTGGCCCTCGCCGTCGTGCGCCGCACCCGGGCCGGCCGGTCGCCGTTCAGCCCGGACAAGATGCACATCCACCACCGCCTGCTGGAGATCGGGCACTCGCACCGCAACGCCGTCCTGGTCATGTACTCCATCGCCGGCCTCGTCGCCTTCGGCACCGTCTTCGTGAGCCTCGTCAGCGGGTGGCTGTCGATCGTCGGCTTCGTCGTCCTCGCCGCTCTGACCGCCGCGTTCGTGTTCCTCCTGCCCCGGTGGCGGCCCATCACGAGGGCCTGATCGGGAGGCCGATTTCGCGGCCGGGGGCGGGGTCGGGAGGACGCGGTGCCCGTGGTAGTTTTCACGTACTTCACAGCCACGTTCATCGACTTCGAACCACCAAGGACGGCCGCCGATCATGACGACCGACGCACCCCCTCGACCCGTCGCCACGACGAGGAGTGCCGGATGGACGATGACGCTGCACCGGGCCCCGGTCTTCGCGACCTGCTCACGCTCGGCGGGATGCTGGTCGGATCCATCGTCCTCGGCCTCGTGGTCGGACTCCTGCTCGACCGCTGGTTCGACACGTCACCGACCTTCGTCCTCGCCGGCACGGCGTTCGGCATCGTCGCGGCGGGCACGGGTTTCTGGCTGCGCGTGCGCGGGTTCCTCCGTGGCTGAGGTGTCCTCATGAACGCTGCCGCGCCGATTCCGGACGCGGCGGCCGGCGATGCACCTCCGCCGCCGCCGGCATCCCTTGGTCGCGCGATCGCCAACCAGCGCCGCGCCGTGTCTCCTTGCCGCCGGGCTCGTCGCTGCCGCCGTCTGGATCAGCATCCCGCTCGGGGAGTGGCGCATCGGCGTCTTCCTCGCGGTCGGATTCGTTCTCGGGCTCGTCAACCACGTCGGCACCGAGTACGCGCTGCAGAAGGCCATCGCCACCGGTGACGCCATGTCCCGTCAGATGTGGGCCTCGAGCTCGCTGCTGCGTCTGGCCCTCGTCTCGATCGTCGGCTTCGTCGTTGCCGCGATCTTCTGGTCCGACGGAGCGGCGGTGATCTTCGGGATCGCGATCTTCCACCTGATCGCCCTGACCTTCACCGCCATTCCACTCCTGAGAGAGGTGCGCAACTCATGATGCGCCACGTGATCACGGCAGATTCCGGTGAGGGCGGCAGCGGGATCGAGATCGGTCACCACTCGACGTTCGAGCTCGGCGGCTTCACCTTCAACGCCGACACCATGCTGTCGACGGTCATCGCCGGCAGTGTGGTCATCGCCCTCGGGCTGATGCTGCGCCGATCGGCGTCCAGCGAGGTGCCCACCAAGCTGCAGCTGGCCTGGGAAGGGCTGGTCACCTGGGTGAACGACCAGGTCGAGAGCAACCTCGGCCGGCTCAACCCGTTCGTCGTCCCGCTGGCTGTCTCCCTGTTCGTGTTCATCCTCGTGGCCAACCTGGTCGAGATCGTCCCCACGGACCACAAGGTCCCGCCGGCCACCGCCGACGTCAACCTGACCTATCCGCTCGCCCTGCTGGTGTTCATCTCGGCCACGGTGTATGGCATCCGCGAACGCGGCATCGGCGAGTTCGCCAGAGGTCTGGCCCAGCCGCACTGGATCATGACGCCGATCAACGTCATCGAAGAGATCGCCAAGCCGGTCTCGCTGTCGCTGCGACTCTTCGGCAACCTCTTCGCCGGCGGGGTCATGCTGTCGATCATCGGCTTGCTGCCGTACTGGCTGACTCCGCTGCCGACCGTGCCCTGGAAGCTGTTCAGCATCTTCATCGGGCTCATCCAGGCGTTGATCTTCGCCCTGCTCACGATTCTGTACTTCGGCATGGCGGCCTCGGGCCATGGCGACGACCACGACGCATCGCACGAGGCCGAGGACGACGCGACGGCGAAGCAGCCCGAGGGCGAGCTGCAGCCGGCCTGACCCGCAGCACCCACAACTTCACAGACCTGTTCGAAGCATCATCAAGTCACGGCCGGTGAGCACCGGCGGTGAGAGCCAAGGAGAGACATGGCAGTAGACAACAGCGCAGTCACGACCGCCGGAGCCATGATCGGTGGTGGCCTCGCCCTCGGCGGCGGTGCCGTCGGCGCGGCCATCGGTGACGGACTGGTCGGCAGCTCGACCATCCAGGGCATCGCGCGTCAGCCCGAGGCCCAGGGCCGCCTGATGACGATCTTCTTCCTGACGGTGGGTCTGTGTGAGGCGATGTACTTCATCAACCTCGCCTTCATGGCCCTGTTCGTCTTCGCCCTCGGCTGAGCATGAACCAGCTGATCCAGCTCGTCGCGGCCGAGGAGGAGGGCGGCGGTGGCAACTTCCTCGTCCCGAACATGACGTTCGTCTTCGAGCTCGTCTCGTTCCTCATCATCATGTGGGTGCTGTACAAGTACGTCATCCCACCGATCAACAAGGCGATGACCGAGCGTCAGGAGAAGATCAAGGCGCAGTTCGACGAAGCGGCCCAGCTCAAGGCCGATGCGGAGGCCACCGAGAAGGAGAACCAGGCCCAGCTCGCCGATGCCCGTGCGGAGGCCTCCCGGATCCGGGAGGAGGCCCGCGAGCAGGGCGCGCAGATCATCGCCCAGCACCGCGAGCAGGCACAGACGGAGGCCGAGCGCATCACGACGAATGCGCAGGCCCAGCTCGAGGTCGAGCGCTCCCAGGCCCTCAACCAGCTCAAGGGCGAGGTGGGCACCATCGCCACCACGTTGGCCGGGCGCATCGTCGGGGAGTCCCTCGACGACGACGACCGCCAGAAGCGTTCGGTCGAACGGTTCATCGCCGAGCTCGAGGGCGCCGACGCGAAGAAGTCGGAGGGCTGATGCCCCACCAGGTGATGCGAGGCGCTTCGGCAGGTTCGCTCGCGGCCATGCTCGACGCCGTGGAGCGATCCACCGGCACGCTGGGCACGGTCGGCGATGAGCTGTTCCAGGTCGCCGCTGCCCTCGACGCCACACCGTCGGTGCGCCGGGTCCTCACCAACCCGGGCACCGAGCCCGACGCCCGCTCCGGCCTGGCCGCGGCGGTGTTCGGTGAGAAGGTCGACGCCGCCACCCTCGGCATCGTCGACGTCGCCGCTCAGGGTCGGTGGGGCTCGGGCCGCGACTTCGCCGACGCGGTCGAGCTCGCCGGACTCGCGGCGCACGTGGCCGCCGCCGACCAGGACGGTTCGCTCGACACGCTGGAAGATGAGTTGTTCGAGTCCCAGCGGGTCATCGACGCCTCTCATGAGCTGCGCGGCGTGCTCGGTGATCGATCCATCCCCGCCGACCACAAGCGCACCCTGATCGCCACGATCTTCGACGGCAAGGTGTCGGCCGGCACCCTGGCGCTCCTTCAGCAGGCCGCGGCCACCCGCACCGGGTCCTTCGACGCGGTCCTCGCGCGGTTCGCCGATGAGGTCGCCGCTCGGCGCCAGCGGCTGCTCGCCGAGGTACGGAGTGCCTATGCGCTCGGCGACGCCGAGCGCGAGCGCCTCGCGGCGGCCCTCACGTCCTCGTACGGGCACGAGGTCCAGCTGAACGTGATCGTCGACCCGAGCATCGTCGGCGGTCTGCGCGTTTCCATCGGCGACGACGTCATCGACGGCTCGGTGGCGAGCCGCCTCGAAGACGCCCGACGACAGCTTGCGGGCTGACCCGCACCCACTGACCACACTCAGACGAACCACACAGAAGGCAGGCAGAACATGGCCGAACTCACGATCAGTCCGGACGAGATCCGCGACGCGCTGCAGGCGTTCGTGACCGACTACAAGCCGAGCGCCTCCTCGACCGAGGAAGTCGGCACGGTCGCGGACGCCGGTGACGGCATCGCCCACGTCGAGGGACTCCCGTCGGCGATGGCGAACGAGCTCCTGGAGTTCGAGGACGGCACGCTCGGCATCGCCCTGAACCTCGACACCCGCGAGATCGGTGTCGTCATCCTCGGTGAGTTCTCCGGTATCGAGGAGGGACAGACGGTCCGCCGTACCGGCGAGGTCCTCTCCGTCCCGGTCGGTGACGCCTACCTCGGTCGCGTCTGCGACCCGCTCGGCAACCCGATCGACGGTCTCGGCGAGATCGAGTCCGAGGGCCGCCGCGTGCTCGAGCTGCAGGCCCCCAGCGTGGTGGAGCGGCAGAGCGTGAACGAGCCGCTCCAGACCGGCATCAAGGCGATCGACTCGCTGACCCCGATCGGCCGTGGCCAGCGCCAGCTCATCATCGGTGACCGCCAGACCGGCAAGACCGCGATCGCCACCGACACGATCATCAACCAGAAGGACTACTGGGACAGCGGCGACCCGGACAAGCAGGTGCGCTGCATCTACGTCGGCATCGGCCAGAAGGGCTCCACCATCGCTGCCGTGCGCGGCGCCCTCGAAGAGGCCGGTGCGCTGGAGTACACCACCATCGTGGCTGCCCCCGCCTCCGACTCCGCCGGATTCAAGTACCTCGCCCCGTACACCGGCTCGGCCATCGGCCAGCACTGGATGTACCAGGGCAAGCACGTCCTGATCGTCTTCGACGACCTCTCGAAGCAGGCCGAGGCCTACCGTTCGGTGTCGCTGCTGCTGCGCCGCCCGCCGGGCCGCGAGGCATACCCCGGCGACGTCTTCTATCTGCACAGCAGGTTGCTCGAGCGCTGCGCGAAGCTCAGCGACGAGCTCGGCGCGGGCTCCATGACGGGGTTGCCGATCGTCGAGACGAAGGCCAACGACGTGTCGGCCTACATCCCGACGAACGTCATCTCGATCACCGACGGACAGATCTTCTTGCAGTCCGACCTGTTCAACTCCAACCAGCGTCCCGCGGTCGACGTCGGCATCTCGGTGTCGCGCGTCGGTGGCGCGGCCATGCTCAAGTCGATGCGCACGGTCACCGGTTCGCTCAAGGTCGAACTCGCGCAGTACCGCGCGATGGAGGCGTTCGCCATGTTCGCCTCCGACCTCGACGCCGCGTCCAAGGCGCAGCTCGCCCGTGGGCAGCGCCTGATGGAGGTCTTCAAGCAGGGCCAGTACAAGCCGTTCCCGGTCGAGCAGCAGGTCGTCTCGATCTGGGCCGCGACATCCGGCAAGTTCGACCCCGTGCCGGTCCAGGACGTCAGCCGGTTCGAGCAGGAGTTCCTCGAGTACATCAAGTTCCAGCACGAGGGCATCTTCGACGCGATCCGCGAGTCCGCGAAGTTCGAGGACGACAATGCGAACGCCCTCGACGAGGCCTACGAGGAATTCCTGAACCGGTTCGAGACCAGCGAGGGTGAGCGCATCAAGGCCGGTCACGAGGAGTTCGATGCCCTGGGAGACGAGGACGTCGAGCAGGAGCAGATCGTCAAGCAGAAGCGGGGCTGACACCAGTGGCAGTCTCCCTGCGCGAGTACCGCGCCAAGATCAAGTCGACGCAGTCGATGAAGAAGATCACGCGCGCCATGGAGCTGATCGCCGCCTCCCGCATCATCAAGGCGCAACAGCACGCGGCGGCGGCCGAGCCCTATGCACGCGAGCTCACGCGCGCCGTGTCGGCGGTGGCCACCTTCTCCAACGTCGACCATCCGCTGACCACCGAGAAGGAGAACCCGACGAAGGCGGCCGTGCTGGTCATCTCCAGCGACCGCGGCCTCGCCGGCGCCTACTCCTCCAGCGTGCTCAAAGAGGCCGAGCGTCTCGCCGAGAAGTTGCACTCCGAGGGCAAGGAGGTGGAGTACTACCTCGCCGGACGCAAGGCGGAGAGCTACTTCAAGTTCCGCGCGCGTGACTTCGTCACGTCGTGGTCCGGATTCTCCGACAAGCCGGAGTACGCCAACGCCCGGGAGATGGGCGACATGTTGGTCGCCGCGTTCAACGCCGGTCTCGACGAGCCGGTCGAGGGGGCCACGGCCGACCCCGAGCGCGCGGTCGATGAGCTGCACATCGTGTTCACCAGGTTCAGGTCGATGCTCACCCAGGAGCCGGACGTCATCCGGCTGCTCCCGCTGGAGGTCGTCGAGGGGACCGAGGCGCCCGCAGCGGACGAGGTGCTCCCGCTGTACGAGTTCGAGCCCTCGGACACCGAGGTGCTCGACGCGTTGCTGCCCAAGTACGTCAACAGCCGCATCTACTACTGCCTGCTGCAGGCGGCGGCCTCAGAGCTGGCCGCCCGTCAGAAGGCGATGAAGTCCGCGACCGACAATGCCCAGGACCTCATCGAGAAGTACACCCGCATTGCCAACCAAGCCCGCCAGGCTGGGATTACCCAGGAGATCAGCGAGATCGTGGGCGGCGCCAACGCGCTGGCCGACGCCAACGCCCAATCCGATTAGCACTGAGTGAGTGAGAGACATGACTGCCACCACCGAAGAAAAGCAGACCACCACCGGCCGCGTGGCTCGAGTGATCGGGCCCGTGCTCGACGTCGAGTTCCCAAGTGACGCGATGCCGGAGATCTACAACGCCCTGACGGTCGAGACCGAGGTCGCCGGCACCAAGGAGACGCTCACCCTGGAGGTCGCCCAGCACATCGGCGACGGCATGGTGCGTGCCATCAGCCTGCGACCCACCGACGGCGTCGTGCGCGGCAGCACCGTCACCGACCTGGGCGAGCCGATCACCGTCCCGGTGGGCGACCAGACGCTGGGCCGGGTGTTCAACACCACCGGCGCCGTGCTCAACCTCAAGGAGGGCGAGACCTTCGAGGTCGAGGAGCGCTGGGGCATCCACCGCAAGGCTCCGGACTTCGACCAGCTCGAGGCCAAGACCGAGATGTTCGAGACCGGCATCAAGGTCATCGACCTGCTCACCCCCTACGTGCTGGGCGGCAAGATCGGCCTGTTCGGCGGCGCCGGGGTGGGCAAGACGGTGCTCATCCAGGAGATGATCGCCCGCGTCGCCAAGGACCACGGCGGCGTGTCGGTGTTCGCGGGCGTCGGCGAGCGCACCCGCGAGGGCAATGACCTCATCACCGAGATGGAAGAGGCCGGCGTGCTCGGCCAGACCGCCCTCGTCTTCGGCCAGATGGACGAGCCGCCCGGAGCCCGCCTGCGGGTCGCCCTGTCGGCGCTGACGATGGCGGAGTACTTCCGCGACGTGCAGAAGCAGGACGTCCTGCTGTTCATCGACAACATCTTCCGGTTCACGCAGGCCGGCTCAGAGGTCTCCACGCTGCTGGGCCGGATGCCCTCGGCGGTGGGCTACCAGCCGACCCTGGCCGACGAGATGGGTGTGCTGCAGGAGCGCATCACCTCCACCCGTGGTCACTCGATCACGTCGCTGCAGGCCATCTACGTCCCGGCCGACGACTACACCGACCCGGCCCCGGCCACGACGTTCGCGCACCTCGACGCCACCACCGAGCTGAGCCGCGAGATCGCTTCGCTCGGCATCTACCCGGCCGTCGACCCGCTGACGTCCACGTCGCGCATCCTCGACCCGCGCTACATCGGCGACGACCACTACGCGACCGCCAACCGGGTCAAGGGCATCCTGCAGCGCAACAAGGAGCTGCAGGACATCATCGCCATCCTCGGTGTCGACGAGCTGAGCGAGGAGGACAAGACGATCGTGTCCCGGGCACGTCGTCTGCAGCGCTTCCTGTCGCAGAACACCTATGTGGCCAAGCAGTTCACCGGTCTGGAAGGCTCGACCGTCCCGATCGACGAGACCGTCGACGCCTTCACCAAGATCTGCGACGGCGAGTACGACCACGTGGCCGAGCAGGCCTTCTTCATGTGCGGCGGTCTCGACGACGTCGACAAGAAGTGGGACGAGATCCAGAAGGCATCCTGATGGCAGATCCGCTGCAGGTCGAGCTCGTGGCCGCCGACCGGGTGGTCTGGTCCGGCGAGGCCACCATGGTCATCGCCCGCACCGCCGAGGGTGACCTCGGAGCCCTGCCCGATCACGCGCCGGTCCTGTCGGTCCTGCTGCCGAGCGTCGTCGAGATCACGACCGCGGACGGTGAGCAGGTCCGGGCCGCCGTCGAGGACGGCTTCTTGTCCATCGCCAACAACCGGGTGTCGATCCTGTCCGAGGACGCCTTCCTCGCCGACGAGATCGACGTCGAGGCGGCGCGGGCCGAGGTCGAGAAGCTGCAGGGTGAAGGCGACTCGATGGCCCTCCAGCTGGCCGAGGCGAAGGTTCGCGCGGCAGAGAAGTCCTGACCCACTGAGTGCGAACGGAGGACAGCACAGTGCCGCTCTGGCTGTGGCTCGTCGACTCCCTCGCCCTCATCGTGCTGCTGGCGGCGCTGGTGCTGCTGGCGCTGGTCATCCGACGCCGCCTCCTCGCCCGCCGCGGCAGCACGTTCGACCTCAGCATCAACCGCCACGCCGATCCCGGCCCCAAGGGCTGGACGCTCGGCGTGGCCGCGTATCGCTCCAACACGCTCGACTGGTACCGCACGTTCTCGTTCGCCTGGTGGCCACGCCACCGGTTCGAACGGGGTGACATCTCCATCGACGGGCGGCGGGAGCCGGTCGGGCCGGAGACCTTCGCCGTGCACACCGGCCACGTGATCGTCAGCCTGCATCATCGCTCCGGCGTGCGTCAGATGGCGATGAGCCCGAGCGCCCTCACCGGGCTGCTCGCCTGGCTGGAGGCCTCCCCACCCGGGCACAGCGTCAACAACGTGCTCTGATCGGCCTGGTTGACGGTAGGGATCCCCGGACGGGAGAATCGATGCCGTGCCGGGGGGTCACGAGAGATCTCCCGTTGAGGGGAGAGAGTCCATCGTGATCAAGCGCATCATCGCCGCCGCGTTCGTCGCCGTCGTGTCCGTCGTGGGCGTGTCCGCGCCGGCCGCCAGTGCCTCCACCAGCTCCGCCGCGAGCTACGGCATCGACTGGGAGTGATCTCGGTCGCCTAGGAGCGTTCGCCGCCGGGTACCCAGAGCACGTCGCCGGCGTCGCGGTTCGCGTACCGGGCGAGGATGAACAACAGGTCGCTCAGCCGGTTGAGGTATCTCGCCGTCAGGATGTTCATGGTGTCACCGTGCTCGGCGATCGCCGCCCAGGCCGAACGTTCTGCTCGCCGCGTCACCGTGCGGGCCACGTGCAACGCCGCTGCGGCCGGGGTGCCGCCGGGCAGGATGAACGAGCGCAGCTTCTCCAGCGGCTCGTTGTACCGATCGCACCATGCCTCCAGGCGCTCGATGTAGTCGGGCTCCACCCGGAGCGGCGGGTACTCAGGATCAGGCACCACCGGGCAGGACAGGTCGGCCCCGACGTCGAACAGGTCGTTCTGCACGTGCGTCAGCACCGCCACGACGTCGTCGGGCAGCGTGCCCAGCGCCACCGCCACGCCCAGCTGGCTGTTCGCCTCATCGCAGTCGGCGTAGGCGGCCAGTCGTAGGTCGAGCTTCGACGTGGTGCTCATGTCGCCGAGACTTGTCGTGCCGTCGTCGCCGGTCCGCGTGTAGATGCGGGTCAACTTGACCATGTGACGAGCGTAGTCGTCGTGAGGAGTCCCACGATCACGGACGCCGTGATCAGCGGTAATCTGAACGTCATGCCAGACAAACCCTGGGTGATGCGGACCTACGCCGGACACAGCTCCGCCGCGGAGTCGAACGCCCTGTACCGGCGCAACCTCGCGAAGGGGCAGACCGGCCTCTCGGTGGCGTTCGACCTGCCCACCCAGACCGGCTACGACCCCGATCACGTCCTGTCCCGCGGCGAGGTCGGCAAGGTCGGCGTGCCCATTCCGCACCTCGGTGCCATGCGCCGGCTGTTCGAGGACATCCCGCTGGATGAGATGAACACCTCGATGACCATCAACGCCACCGCGATGTGGCTGCTGGCGATGTACCAGGTTGCCGCCGAGGAGCAGGGCGCCGACCCCGCCAGCCTCGCCGGGACCACCCAGAACGACATCATCAAGGAGTACCTCTCCCGGGGCACGTACGTGTTCCCACCGGAGGCCTCCCTGCGCCTCACGACGGACACGATCGCGTACACCGTCAAGGAGATGCCGAAGTGGAATCCGCTGAACATCTGCAGCTACCACCTGCAGGAGGCCGGCGCCACGCCCACGCAGGAGCTCGCGTACGCGCTGTGCACGGCGATCGCGGTGCTCGATGACGTCAAGAGCTCCGGCCAGGTGCCCGACGACGAGTTCGACCAGGTGGTCGGCCGCATCTCCTTCTTCGTGAACGCCGGTGTGCGCTTCATCGAGGAGACCTGCAAGATGCGGGCCTTCGGGCAGCTGTGGGACGAGATCACCCGCGAGCGCTACGGCGTCGAGGATCCCAAGATGCGCCGGCTGCGGTATGGAGTGCAGGTCAATTCGCTCGGCCTGACCGAGGCCCAGCCCGAGAACAACGTCCAGCGCATCGTGCTGGAGATGCTCGGCGTCACGCTGAGCAAGAACGCGCGAGCCCGCGCGGTGCAGCTGCCGGCGTGGAACGAGGCCCTTGGCCTGCCGCGGCCGTGGGACCAGCAATGGTCGCTGCGCCTCCAGCAGGTCTTGGCGTTCGAGTCCGACCTGCTGGAGTACGAGGACATCTTCGACGGCTCCCACGTCATCGAGGCCAAGGTCGCCGAGCTCGTCGAGGGCGCGAAGGCCGAGATCGACCGTGTCCAGGCCATGGGCGGCGCCGTGGCCGCCGTCGAGTCCGGCTACATGAAGGGCGAGCTGGTGGCCTCGCACTCCGAGCGCCGGGCCCGCATCGAGTCCGGAGACCTGAAGGTCGTCGGGGTCAACAGCTACACCGAGACCGAGCCGTCGCCACTGACCGAGGATCTCGACGCAGCCATCCAGGTGGCCGACCCGGAGGCCGAGCGCGCCGCGGTCGCCGACATCGAGGCGTGGCGTGCCGACCGCGACCAGTCCGCCGTCGACGAGGCGCTCGACCGGCTCCGTGCCGAGGCGAAGACCGAGACCAACCTGATGTCCGCCACGCTGGTCGCCGTTCGCGCCGGCGCGACCGTGGGGGAGTGGGCCGGCGCCCTCCGCGAGGTGTTCGGCGAGTACCGCGCCCCGACCGGGGTGACCGGAGGCGTCGGTGTGGCCGAGGCCGGCCAGGAGCTCACCGCCGTGCGCGAGCGGGTCGCAGCAACCGGCAAGGACCTCGGTTCCAGACTTCGCCTGTTGGTCGGCAAGCCAGGGCTCGACGGACACTCCAACGGTGCGGAGCAGATCGCGGTCCGCGCTCGCGATGCCGGTTTCGAGGTCATCTACCAGGGCATCCGGCTCACGGCGGAGCAGATCGTCGCCGCGGCGGTGGCCGAGGACGTCCATTGCGTCGGCCTGTCGATCCTGTCCGGCTCGCACATGGAGCTCGTGCCCGAGGTGCAGAAGGGCATGACCGACGCGGGCATGGGCGACGTGCCGATCATCGTCGGCGGCATCATTCCTGACTCCGACGCGCGAGCCCTGGAGCAGCAAGGCATTGCCGCCGTGTTCACGCCGAAGGACTTCGGCATGACCGACATCATGGGCCGGATCGTCGACGAGATCCGCAAGGCCAACGGGCTCGCCTAGGTCGCTCGGGGCGTGCGTGCCCACCGACCAACCCTGCGACGGGCCGCCCAGCTCTTCGGCCGTTAGGCTCTGCCCATGCAGAGGACACCCATGCGCCGACGTCTAGGTGCGATCCTCGTGCTGGGTGTTCTCGCGGCCACGGCCACGGCCTGCGCGGCGGACGAGCCGGCCGAAGACATCGAGAGCACGCTGGAACTGAGCGTCCAGGCCGACGAGGACGCGAAGCCTCGCAACGGTTCGCTCGCGTGCCCCGGGGAGACGGCGAAGAAGCGCGACATCTGCGCCGCTCTGGACGTGGTGGCACCCGCGGTGTTCGAGCCCGTCCCGGTCGACCAGCCCTGCACCGCCATCTACGGCGGACCACGCAAGGCCACGGTCACCGGCACCTACGAGAACGAGCCCGTCTCCGCGGTGTTCACCCAGGAGAACGGCTGCGAGATCGCCCGCTGGAACCAGATCATGCCGGTGCTCCGAGCCCTCGGCCTCACGACCTAGAACAGTCGCAGGCTCGGATCCTCGATGCCGCGCAGGGCGTCGTAGTCGACGACGACGCATTCGATGCCGCGGTCCTGGGCGAGCGTGCGGGCCTGCGGCTTGATCTCCTGGGCCGCGAACACGCCACGCACCGGGGCGAGCAGCGGGTCGCGGTTCATCAGCTCGAGGTAGCGGGTCAGCTGTTCGACGCCGTCGATCTCGCCGCGCCGCTTGATCTCGACCGCGACCGATCCGCCGGTGGCGTCCTTGCACAGCAGGTCGACGGGGCCGATGGCGGTCATGTACTCGCGGCGGACGAGGCTCATGCCGGCGCCGAGGGTGGCGGTGTGCTCGGCGAGAAGCTCCTGCAGGTGCTTCTCGACTCCGTCCTTCTGCAGGCCGGGATCGACCCCGAGCTCGTGCTCGGAGTCGTGGAAGACGTCCTCGAGGCGGATGCGCAAGGTGTCGTCGGACTTCGTGGCCGAGACGACCCACTCGACGACGCCGTCGTCGGTCGGCTGCTCCCGCACCGTGCAGGGCGGGCTCATCCAGTTGAGCGGCTTGTAGGACCCGCCGTCGGCGTGGATGAGCACCGATCCGTCGGCCTTGACCATGATGACGCGGGTGGCGAGCGGTAGGTGGGCGGTGAGCCGCCCGGCGTAGTCGACCTGGCAGCGCGCGACGACGAGTCGCAAGCTAGGCCGCCCGTTCGAGCGTGCCGAGCTTGAAGACCAGCGTCGACCCCTTGACCTCGCCCTTGTCGGTGTTGCCGTCGTCGCCCTCGAGGGCGACCGTCCCGTCCTCGAGGGTGTAGGTGCCGACGCGGAAGTCCTTGACGCCCTCGTAGTCCTCGACGAACGTGCCGTCGGCGCGGAAGTGGACGACCCACGTCGCGTCCGGATTCTCCCAGTCGCCGACGAGGTCCGCCGCCGCCTCGGGGATGACACTGGTGACGGTGCCGTCGCCTCCCGACGGAGAGGCGGTCGAACCGGCGGGCTCGGTGGCCGACGGGGACGACGGGCTGGCCGGTTGCTCCTCGGACGCGCCGTCGTATCGGCCGCATCCGACGAGGATGACGAGCATCACGGCGGCCGCCGCTGTGGCGATCCTCATACCTGGATTCACTGATCTCCCGATGTCGACAGTGACGCTGTGACGATAGTGTGTCACGACCGTTGACACGAAGGAGTCAAGGCATGCAAGAGATCGTGGACCGATTTTCCGCCCAGGATCGAGGGGCCGAGATCGCTCGCACCTTGCTTCTCCCCTACCTGAACCACGCCGCCTCGATGTACGCGAGTGAGTACGCCACGCGCGACGACATCGACGCCGCGATGCGCTTCGGCTGCGGCTATCCGATCGGCCCGCTGGCCCTGATCGACGCACTGGGCCCGGACCAGGTGATCTCCGGTCTGGAGAAGCTGCACGCCGAGACCGGCGACCAGCTCCACTCCCCGGCCCCGGTGCTGCGCGACCTCGCCGGCGCCGCGCCGGCGAGCGACGACGCGGAGCCTCAGCTGCGTCGCGACGTGGCCCGGGTCGGCGTCGTCGGCACCGGCACCATGGCGGCCGGGATCGTCGAGGTGTTCGCCAAGGCCGGCTACGACGTCGTCTTCGTCGGCCGGTCCGAGGAGAAGGTCGCCGGCGTCGTCGCGCTCATCACGAAGAACCTCGACAAGGCAGTGGCCAAGGGCAAGCTCGACGAGGACGCGAAGAGCGCGGTGCTCGGACGCCTGACCGGCTCCGCCGACCGCGCGGCCTTGGCCGACGTCGACATCGTCGTCGAGGCGATCGCCGAGGACATGGACATCAAGCGCGAGCTGTTCGCCGACCTCGACCGCATCGCCAAGCCCGGCGCGATCCTGGCCACCACCACGTCGTCCCTGTCGATCGCCGAGCTCGCCGCCGCGACCAGCCGTCCTGAGGACGTCGTCGGTCTCCACTTCTTCAATCCGGCGCCGATCATGAAGCTGGTCGAGGTCGTCACCGCTCCGAGCACGAGCCCGGAGGTGGCCGAGACCGCCAAGGCACTCAGCGCGGCGGTCGGCAAGCACCCCGTCTCGTGCTCGGACCGGGCCGGCTTCATCGTCAACGCCCTGCTGTTCCCGTACCTCAACGACGCGGTGAAGCTGCACGAGGCCGGCGGCGGGTCGCTGGAGGAGATCGACACGGCGATGAAGCAGACCAAGCTGCCGATGGGACCGTTCGAGTTGCTCGACGTCGTCGGCAACGACGTGTCCTTGGCCATCGAGGAGTCCCTCGTGGGCGCGTTCGGCCATGCGGGCTGGGAGCCGTCGCCGATGCTCGTGCGCCTCGTTGAGCAGGGAAAACTCGGTCGGAAGACCGGCGAGGGCTTCCACACGTACTGACCGGCGTCTGGGCGAGGCCGGTAACCCCAGGGTTCCGGCCTCGTTGTCATGGGTGAGGGTTCACGACAGGAGCATCCGCACATGGCCCGGACCGACACGGTGGTGGCGTCGAGCCGCTACGTGCGTCTCGCGATGACCACCTGCCTGGCGGCCATCGTTCCGATGGTTCTGGGGTTCCAGCTGTTCACCGCGCACCTGGGACAGACCAGCCGGGACGTCCTCGACGCCCGCGAGTGTGGCGGCGACGGGTGCGCGCCGTCGCCTGCGGTCGTCCGCACGGTGACCGACCTGGAGAACCGCGGACTCGAGTGCCGCACGAAGCCGGGCCTCACCGACGAGATCGTCTTTGAGTGGAACGACGACCAGGTCGACGTCATCGACTTCGCCTCGGCGCTGCGAGCGTCGTCGAACAGCGAGGGGTGGGTTCGGCGCTACTGCATGACACCGCGGTGAGGCTCAGCGGCGAGCGTGGCCCCGTACGATCGAGGCATGCCCCGTCGCCGATCCCCCCGACCACCGCAGCGTCCGCTGCGGCCGGCGTCGGAGCAGGTCGTCGACAAGCGTGACGGCCAGTGGTACGTCCGTCCCATCACCGGGGCCACGTCCACCAAGACCTACACGTGCCCCGAGTGCCACCGGACGATCCCGCCCGCCACGCCGCACACGGTGGCTTGGCCGGTCGAGAAGTCCCTGCTCAGCGCCGATGCCATCGACGAGCGTCGGCACTGGCACCATGCCTGCTGGACGAGGAGGCTGTGATGTCCGGGGCCGATGAGCCCGCGGCCATCCGCGGCAACTCCATCCTTCCGGCCCGTCGCCAGCCGCTGACCCTGCAGACGGCCGACGGGATCGACCTCGTCGGCGAGCTGGCGCTGCCGGCCGATCGCGACCCGGTGGCGACCATGATCTGCCTGCACCCGCTGCCGACCCATGGCGGGATGATGGACAGCCACCTGTTCCGCAAGGCGTCCTATCGGCTCCCGGCGCTGGCCGGCATCGCGGTGCTCCGCTTCAACAGCCGGGGCACGTCGAGCGTCCAGGGCACCAGCGGGGGCGCATTCGACCACGGAGAATCGGAGCGATTCGACGTCGCGTCGGCCATCGAGTACGCCGACTTCGCCGACCTGCCGCACATCTGGCTGGTCGGCTGGTCGTTCGGCACCGACCTCGCGCTCGTGCACGGCCTCGACCCGGCCGTCGAGGGCCTGGTCCTCGTGTCGCCCCCGCTGCGCTCGGCCACCGAGGAGCACCTGGCCGCCTGGGCCGACTCCGGCAAGCCGGTGACGGCGCTGGTGCCCGGGCTCGACGACTACCTGCGGCCGGATGAGGCTCGTCGGCGGTTCGCCACGATTGCGCAGGCTGAGGTCGTCGGGGTCGAGGGCGCCAAGCACCTGTGGGTCGGGGACGCCGAGCGAGTGCTCGATGAGATCACCGCCCGACTGGTTCCGGACGCCACGACCCCGCTGCCGCGCACCTGGGACGGACCCATGGAACGCGCTGATCCGTCGGCCTACCGCGACCGCACCGTGGCGGCGTTCTCCGACGGGCCGCGTTGAGCGGTCAGTTCTAGTTCTGCTCGTCGGTCCTCGGCTCGTCGGCGTCCTCGTCCTCGCCCTGGGGCTCGTCCTCGGCCTCGGCCGGTTGGTCCTCCTGGCCCTCCGCCGCGGCGGGGGCCTCCGGCTCGGCAGCCTGCGTGCTCGGGGCGAAGGACGCGACGATGTCGCGCAGCTGACCCATCTGGGCGAGGATCCCTTCGCGCTTGCGCTCGAGGTCCTCCACCTCGGCCCGCAGGCTGCGCGTCTGGCGCTCGACCTCGGTGGTGGCGGAGGCCCGCAGGTGCTCGGCTTCGGCGTGCGCGTTGGCGACGACGGCAGATGCCTCGGACTTGGCGCCCTCGACGATCCGGGCGGCTTCGGTGCTGGCGGCGTCGCGTGACTTGGTGGCCTGCGCCATGAGGTCGCGGGCCCGCTCGTCGGCTGCGGCCGCGCGGGTCTCCGCGTCGCTCACGAGCTTGGCGGTCTGCTCGGTCGCGGCGGCGTGGTTGTCGTTGGCCTCGCGGGCGAGCCGCTCCTTCTCCACGGCGAGCACGCGACGCGCCTCGGTGACTTCACGGTCGGCGGCGGCCTGGGCCTGCTCGACCTCGCGGGTCGCCCCGAGGCGCATGTTCTGGGCGTCCTGCTCGGCGGCGAGACGCATCTGGGCGGCTTCGCGCTCGGCCTGGGCACGCACGTCCTCGGCGTGGGCGGCGGCCTCGGCGTGCTTGGCCTCGGCCTCATCCAAGAGGTGACGGCGCTTGTCGTCGAGCTCGGTGAGCGCGCGGGTGCGCAGCTCCTCGGCGTCCTTGGCCGAGGACGTGCGCAGCAGGTTGGACTCCTCCTCCGCCTTCTTGAGGATCTCGTCGGCCTCGCGCTTGGCGCGGTTGCGGACGTCTCTGGCCTCCTGCTCGGCGAGCTGGAGCAGCTGTGCGGCGTGGCCGCCCAGTCCGGAGTACGACGGCGCGTCGACGGAGTCGACCCGCTCCTTCATCTGTTCCACGAGGTCGCGGAGGGAGCGATTCTCATCCTCCAGCGCCTTGACCTGTTCGGCCGCACCGCTGAGCTCGCCGGCCTGGTTGCGGACCCAGGCGTCGACGGCGTCACTGTCGTAACCGCCCCGGCGTGCCAGGGGGAAGCTGGCGTCGGCGGAGTTCTTGGCGACATCGAAGATGGACAATCCGGAGTGCTCGGACATGGGTTACCTCTGCAGGGTGGGTCGGTGTGGCACCACCATACCGGGGGCGAAAGGTCAGTCTCAGACGCCCCGGAAGCGGTTGATGGCCTCCAGATGCTGGGCGCGTTTGGCCTCGTTGCGCACGCCGAGACCCTCCTCCGGCGCCAGCGCGAGCACGCCGACCTTGCCCTGGTGGGCGTTGCGGTGGACGTCGAGCGCGGCCTGGCCGGTCTCGGCCAGCGGATAGACCTTGGACAGCGTCGGGTGGATGAGTCCCTTGTCGATCAGGCGGTTGGCCTCCCACGCCTCGCGGTAGTTGGCGAAGTGCGAGCTCTTGATCTGCTTGAGGTTCATCCAGAGGTAGCGGTTGTCGTATTGGTGCAGGTAGCCGGACGTGGACGCGCACGTGATGATGGTGCCGCCCTTGCGCGCCACGTAGACGGACGCACCGAAGGTCTCCCGCCCGGGGTGCTCGAAGACGATGTCGGGGTCCTCGCCGCCGGTGAGCTCACGGATCTTCTTGCCGAACCGCTTCCACTCCGTGGGGTCCTGGGTGTTCTCGTCCTTCCAGAACTTGTAGTCCTCGGCGGAGCGGTCGATGACGTGCTCGGCGCCGAGGGACCGCACGATGTCGGCCTTCTCGGGGGAGGAGACCACGCAGACCGGAAGGGCGCCGCCGTTGAGGGCCATCTGGGTGGCGTACGAGCCGAGACCGCCAGAGGCGCCCCAGATCAGCACCACGTCACCTTGCTTCATGTTCGCGCCGTTCTTCGACACGAGCTGGCGGTAGGCGGTGGAGTTGACCAGGCCGGGGCTGGCGGCCTCCTCCCACGACAGGTGGTCGGGCTTGGGCATGAGCTGGTTGGACTTGACGATGGCCAGCTCGGCGAGCCCGCCGAAGTTCGTCTCGAAGCCCCAGATGCGCTGCTGCGGGTCCATCATCGTGTCGTCGTGGCCGTCGGGGCTCTCCAGCTCGACCGACAGGCAGTGCGCGACGACCTCGTTGCCGGGCTGCCAGGCGGTGACGCCCGGGCCGGTGCGCAGGACGACGCCGGCGAGGTCGGAGCCGACCACGTGATAGGGCAGGTCGTGCCGCTTGGAGTACTCCGACAGCCGGCCGTAGCGCTCCAGGAAACCGAACGTGGACACCGGCTCGAAGATCGACGTCCAGACGGTGTTGTAGTTGATCGCGCTGGCCATCACGGCGACCAGGGCTTCGCCGGGCGCGAGCTCAGGGACCGGCACGTCGTCGAGGTGAAGGCTCTTGCGGGGGTCCTTCTCCTTCGTCGGCAGGTCGGCGAACATGTCGACGTCGTCCTTGTGGACGGTGATGCCCTGGTAGGTCTCGGGGATCTCGATGTTCGCGAACTCCTCGTCGGGAGTGTCGCCGGCCTGGATCGCGTCAAGGATGTGCTTCACGGGGGGTTCCTCCTGTGTCCCGGAGACCTTACTTTGCCGGTTGGACGAGCTCGACGAGCACCCCGCCGGCGTCCTTGGGGTGCACGAAGTTCACCCGGCTGTCCGACGTGCCCCGCTTCGGAGCGTCGTAGAGCAGCCGCACGCCTCGCTCGCGCAGCGTGTCGGAGACCGCGTCGATGTCCTGGACGCGATAGGCGAGCTGCTGGATGCCCTGGCCGTTCCGGTCGAGGAACTTGGCGATCGTCGACTCCTCGTTGAGCGGAGCGAGAAGCTGGATGCAGGAGCCGGAGTCGCCGACGGCCAGCATCGCCTCACGGACACCCTGCTCCTCGTTGACCTCCTCGTGCACCGCGTGCAGTCCGAACGTCGAGGCGTAGAACGCGAGCGCGTCGTCGAGGTCGGGCACCGCGATGCCCACATGGTCGATCGCGAGGAGAAGGTGGTCGGGGACCTGGTTCATCATGCCCTGCAGCCTAGAGCCGTGACGCCGAACACACCCTGTGAAGGTCATCCCCCGCCTGAGTACGATGGCCCCACCGTCCTCGAAGGAGTGTTCTCCCATGACCCAGACCGTCATCGTCGCCGGAGCGCGTACGCCCATCGGCCGTCTGCTCGGTGGCCTGAAGTCACAGTCCGGCTCCGACCTCGGCGGACATGCGATCAAGGCCGCGCTCGAGCGGGCCGGCGTCAGCGGCGACCAGGTCGACTACGTGATCATGGGCCAGGTGCTCCAGGCGGGCGCCGGGCAGATCCCCGCGCGGCAGGCCGCGAACAAGGCCGGCATCCCGCTGAGCGTCCCGGCGCTCACCGTCAACAAGGTGTGCCTCTCCGGCCTCAACGCGATCGCGCTCGCCGATCAGCTCATCCGCGCCGGCGAGCACGAGATCGTCGTGGCCGGCGGCCAGGAGTCGATGACCCAGGCCCCCCACATGCTCCTGGGTTCCCGCGAGGGCACGAAGTACGGCGACACCACCCTCACCGACCACATGCAGGCCGACGGGCTCTGGGACGCCCTCACCGACCAGGCCATGGGCGGGCTCACCGAGTCGATCAACGTCGAGAAGCAGAAGTTCACCCGCGAGGAGCAGGACGCCTTCAGCGCTCGCTCCCACCAGCTCGCGGCAGCGGCCCAGAAGAACGGCGTCTTCGACGACGAGATCGTCCCGGTCGAGATCCCGCAGCGTCGCGGCGACGCGATCGTCGTGAAGGACGATGAGGGCGTGCGTGGCGACACCACGACCGAGTCGCTCGGCAAGCTGCGTCCCGCCTTCAGCAAGGAGGGCACCATCACCGCCGGCTCCGCCAGCCAGATCTCCGACGGCGCCTGCGCCGTGGTCGTCATGAGCAAGGAGAAGGCCGAGTCCCTCGGTCTCACCTGGCTCGCCGAGATCGGTGCCTCCGGCCAGGTCGCCGGCCCGGACTCCTCGCTGCAGTCGCAGCCGGCCCACGCCATCGCGCAGGCGTGCGAGAAGGAGGGCATCGCACCCTCCGACCTCGACCTCGTCGAGATCAACGAGGCCTTCGCCGCGGTCGGGCTCGCCTCCACCAGCGACCTCGGCATCAGCGAGGACATCGTCAACGTCAACGGCGGCGCCATCGCCCTCGGTCACCCGATCGGCATGAGCGGTGCCCGGCTCGCCCTGCACGTGGCCCTCGAGCTGAAGCGTCGGGGCGGCGGTGTCGGCGCGGCCGCGTTGTGCGGTGGTGGCGGCCAGGGCGACGCCCTGATCGTCCGCGTCCCATCCGCCTGACGAACGTGCCCGACGTCCCCGACCTCGTCGCCCGTGCCCGGCGCGGCGAGGCGAGGGCCGTCGCGCGCCTGATCTCGCTCGTCGAGGACGAGTCGCCCGATCTCCGGGAGGTGAGTGCGGCTCTCGCTCCGCACACCGGGCAGGCCCACATCGTCGGCATCACCGGGCCGCCCGGGGTCGGCAAGTCGACCTCGACGTCTGCGCTGGTCAGCGCATTGAGAGCGCGAGACCAGCGAGTCGGCGTGCTCGCGGTCGACCCGACGTCACCGTTCTCCGGCGGTGCGCTGCTCGGCGATCGCGTGCGCATGCAGGAGCACGCCACCGACGACGGGGTCTACATCCGCTCGATGGCCAGTCGCGGCCATCTCGGCGGTCTGGCCGGCGCCGCACCGCAGGCTCTGCGGGTGCTCGACGCGGCCGGGTGCGACGTGATCATCGTGGAGACCGTGGGCGTCGGGCAGTCCGAGGTCGAGATCGCCGGACTGGCCGACACCACGCTGGTGCTCGTGGCCCCCGGCATGGGCGACGGCATCCAGGCCGCCAAGGCCGGAATCCTCGAGATCGGCGACATCTTCGTCATCAACAAGTCCGACCGCGACGGTGCCGCCACCACGCGGCGCGAGCTCCGCACCGTCGTGGCGATGCGGGAATCGGACTGGAAGGCCCCGATCGTGTTGACGGTCGCGACCACGGGGGAGGGCGTCGACGACGTCGTCACCGAGATCGGGCGACACCGTGAGCACCTCGACGGCAGTGGCGAGCTGCGGCGCCGGCGGCTCGCGCGGGTGCGCCGCGAGATCGAGGCACTCGCGCTGGGTTCGCTGCGGCGGCGGATGGCGGACGTGGCCGCCGATGCGCGGCTGGACGCGCTCGCGGCCGACGTGCTGGCCGGACGGTCCGACCCGTTCGCGGCCGCCGACACGATCGTCGAGAACCTCTAGCCTCCCGCACCGGCAGCCTCGGCCCGCATCGGGCGCCGGCTGCCTGCGGCGCGCCTCGTACCGTCCCCTCGACATCTCGGGTACAACGGAATGGTGTTGAAGAAGGTCGCAGCCCTGCTCGTCATCGGGTTCATCGCCTACTACCTGCTCACCGCGCCGGCGGGCGCCGCTGACGCAGTCAGCGGCGCGTTCGATGCCGTCATCGAGGCGTTCGGCCAGATGGGCATCTTCGTCGACGAGCTCGCCTCCTAGGCCGCCGGGTGATCGGCTTCCTGCTCGAGCGCCTGCCCGACCAGGACTATGAGAGACACCTGTTGCGGGTCGAGGACGAGCAGGTCGTCAAGGTCGTGCGTCACCACCAGATCGTCTACGCGCTCCCGGCCATCGAGATCTTCGCGTTCGTCCCGATGCTCCTGCTCGCCGTGCTCGGCCCGATCGAGATCGGCTGGCTGTTCATCCTCATCGGGGTGGCCCTGGTCTCTCATGGCGTCTACGTCGCCTGGCGCGAGCGCCGGGACATCTTCGTGGTCACCAACATGCGGGTCTTCCGCATGACCGGGATCCTCTCCACGCGGATCGCGACCATGCCCAACACCCGCATCCTCGACATCACCGTCACCAAGCCGCTGCTCGGGCGGTTCCTCGACTACGGACACTTCATGTTCGAGTCCGCGGCGCAGGCCCAGGGACTCCGTCTCATCAGGTTCATCCCGGACCCTGACGGCCTGGATCTCACCATCCAGCAGGTGGTGCAGCGCTCCGGGCTGCGCGGCCCCCGCTCGGCCATGGATCGCCAGATGATGGAGGGCCGGTAGCAGCCACCGGCACGGTTCATAGAATGGCCGCATGACCTTCTCGCGACCCGGTGCCGTCGACCTGTCCGCACTCTCGTCGCCCGCGGGCGCGCCGTCGCCCGGCGCGTCGGGCGCCTACGTCGTCGACATCACCGAGCAGAACTTCCAGGCCGAGGCCCTCGAGGCGTCGATGCAGCACGTCGTGGTGCTCAGCCTGTGGTCGCCCCGCTCGCCGCAGAGCCAGACCTTCAACGAGCTGCTGGCCGAGATCGTCACCTCCTACGCGGGCAGGCTCACGCTCGCCCAGGTGGACGTGGACGCCAACCCGGCGATCGCGCAGGCGCTCGGCGCCCAGGGTGTGCCGCTCGTCGTGGGTCTGGTCAAGGGTCAGCCGGTGCCGCTGTTCCAGGGCACCGCCGACGAGGCGGACGTGCGCCACTACTTCGACCAGCTGCTCACCGTGGCCACCGAGAACGGCCTCTCCGGACGTGCAGCCGGCACCGCCGAGGGTGAGCAGCCGCCCGCGGAGGAGGAGCCGGTCGACGACCCGCGGTTCGCCGAGGCGGACGCCAAGTTCGCGGCCGGCGACGTCGAGGGAGCGGTGGCCGAGTACGAGAAGCTCCTGAACCAGTCCCCGGGCGACACCGAGATCGCCGAGCGTCTGGCCGGTGTACGGCTGATGGATCGCACTCGCGACGCCGACCTGACGACCGCACGGGCCGCCGCGGCCGACTCGCCGGATGACATCGAGGCGCAGCTGCTCGTCGCCGACCTCGACGTCAGTGGTGGTCACGTCGACGACGCCTTCGAGCGGCTCATCGAGCTGGTGAAGCGACTGGGGGCCGACGACCGCGAGCGCGTCCGCGAACGTCTGCTCGAGCTCTTCACCGTGGTGGGTGCCGCCGATCCCCGGGTCGCCGCGGCCCGCCGCGCCCTCGCGTCGGCGCTTTTCTAGCCGGTTTCCGGCGGACCTGACAGGTAGGGTCGGTTCGTCGTGAGGCGTGACACGGGAGTGTGAGGATGCAGACGAAGCTGGGATGGGCCGTGTCGGCCCTCGGCGTCCTGGCTGCCGTCGCCGGCCTCGCGGTGATGATCATCCTCGGCCCCGACAGCCGGTTCACCACCGGGCCGCATCAGGTCGACACCGACGGCATCGCCGTCGTCACCGCGCCGGAGGTCCTCACGTGGAAGGGCGTGCAAGTCGACATCCTGGCGGAGGTGCCGGTCAACAAGCCCGTCTTCGTCGGGATCGGCAACAGCGTCGACGTGCAGAACTACCTCGAGAACACGCGTCGCCTCGAGGTGACGTCATTCCGTACGCCGTGGACGCTGAAGATCCGCACCGTCGACGGCCGCGACGGCCTGACGGGCGCCCCCACCGCTCTCGACTGGTGGATCGGCAGCTCGGCGGGCCTGGGCGGTGCCCGCATCAGCACCCTTCTGCCCGACGAGTCCGTCTCCGCGGCGATCCTTTCGGTCGGCGCATCCAACCTGCAGGGGCTCGAGGTCAGCTACGCCTATGGCATCAGGGGCGGGTTCGCCAAGGGTCTGAGCCTGCTCCTGATCGGCCTGGGCGGCGTCTGGGCCGGCGGCCTCGTCCGCCGCGGCGAGGGCTTCTGGGAGTCGGAGGAGGACGACGAGCGGGTGGTCGTCCGACGCCGGATGCCGCCCCCCATGGACGAGGTCCCGGTCGGCGAGGAAGTCGAGGAGGTCGTCTACCTCTACGTCGACGAGGACGGCGTCGAGCATGAGATCTCCGCCGAGGAAGCCGCTGAGTACGAGGTGGTCGAGGTCATCGTCGAGGACGAGGAGGACGAGTTGCCGGCCGAGGTCGCTGCCGCCCTGTCCGAGCTCGAAGCAGAGCCCGAGCCCGAGGCAGAGCCCGAGCCCGAGGCGGAGCCCGAGCCCCGGAGCCGTGCCACCACCGGCGTGCTCACCGCCGCCGACATCGCCTCGGGGATCGAGGAGCCGGGTGGCGAGCCGACCCCCGAGCGCGATCCAGAACCAGATCCGGAACCGGAGCCGGAACCGGAGCCGGAGCCCGAACCGGAGCCGGAGCCGGAGCCGGAACCAGAGCCCGAGCCCGAGCCGGAGCCGGAGCCCGAACCGGAACCGAGCCGGAGCCCGAACCGGAGCCCGAGCCGGAGCCGGAGCCCGAGCCCGAGCCGGAACCGGAGCCGAGCCGAACCGGAGCCGGAACCGGAGCCGGAGCCGGAACCAGAACCCGAGCCCGAACCGGAACCGGAGCCGGAGCCGAACCCGAGCCCGAACCGGAGCCGGAACCGGAGCCCGAACCCGAGCCCGAACCCGAGTCGGACATCCCGGACGAGCCCGACGAGCCCGACGAGCCCGAGACGTGTCGTCTACGTGTTCGTCGACGACGCCGGCGTCGAGCACGAGGTCGGTGCTGACGAGCTCGACGACTTCGAGGTCGTGGACGAGGAGACGGACGAGCCCGACGGTCCGGATCGGCGAGGTGAGTCATGAGGCGTCTGCCGGTCGCCGCGGTCACCGTCGCTCTCCTGATGTCCGGGTGTGCGGCGATCCCGTCCGAGCGCGACGACCTCACCCCGTCGAAGCGGGCCGCGGTGCAGGCCGACATCGACGCCGTGTTCGACCGCTACCGCGCCGTGCGCGACGCGGCCATCGGCCTGCTCGACCCCAAGCCCTTGTCCACGGTCGAGGCCGGGGCCGTCCTGGCGATCGACACCGGCTCGTTCGAGGTGTCCCAGCGGTTGTCGACGTCACAGGATGAGGAGTCCGGGGCTCTCGTGCTCTCCGAGGTCGAGACGCCGGTCTTCTCCCGGTACCCACTGTGGTTCATGGCCACCGCCTACGACCCCAACGCGAAGGTGAACCGGGTCCAGGTGTTCCAGCGGGAGTCGGCCGTGGAGCCGTGGCTGCTGGTGGCGGCGCCGCAGACCGTCGTGTCCACGCAGCTTCCCGAGCTCCGGCACGACGGCGACGGCGCGGCCCTGGCCGTCGCCCCGTCCAGCTCGACCGGCATGGCGATGTCCCCGCAGGAGGCGGCCGAGGCCTACGCGCGCGCGCTCGGCAGTGCGCAGCCGTCGTCGGAGGTGGAGCAGGACGACTTCATCCGCCAGATGCGCGACGCCTTCGACGCCAACAGCTCGCTGGAGGGGGTCTCGCTGACGCAGGACTGGGCGGCGGAGAAGGTCGTGCATGCCGTGCGCACGAACGACGGCGGATCACTGGTGTTCGTGACGTTGCTCCGGCGCGACACGTACACCGTCGAGCCCGGGGTCACCGTCTCCTGGCCCACCGGGACGCCGCAGGAGGCCTTCCTCGCGGAGGGCATCTCATCGTCCGGGCGGCTCGACTACTACCACCAGGTCCTGTTGTACCTGCCCGGCGGCGAGAAGCGACCCCGCGCGGTGGGCCAGTACGGGGGCGTCATCGGCGCCGACGGCAAGTGAACCGGTCCACGCATCACTCCGGCGCGAGCGGCGCCTCGCGGTAGGAGGGGAGGTCGCCTGCCGCCACGGCCGCCAACAGCTCGATCGCTGCCGCCGTGGCATGCTCGCGCACCGCGCCGGCGTCGCACCACTCGACGCTCACGATCTCGGTGGGTTGCAGCGTCATGCCGGCGGTGTAGGACGCCTCGACCTCACCGAGGTCGAACAAGAAGATGCAGGCGTCGTCCCACCCGCGCCAGGCAGGCAGCCAGTTGACCGTCAGCAGCTCGCCCACCTGCACCGTGACGCCGAGCTCTTCCCGGATCTCCCGCTCGAGGCCGACCGCAGGTGCCTCGCCGACCTCGACCACCCCGCCGGGGAGGTCCCACTCGCGCTTGTAGGTGAGCTGGCAGAGCAGCACCCGTCCCTGCTCGTCGAGCAGCCGTCCCTGCGCGATGATCCGCTTGGTCGGCAGGCCGGCGTTGAGCAGGGCGATGAACCCGTCCCGGCTCGTGGCCGGCGGGTCGTCCACCAGCCGGGCGAGCAGGGCACGGTCGGGGTCGTGGCCCGCGCCGCGAACGATGCCCTCGCGGCGGAGTCCGCTGATCGACGCGGCGCGGATGTCGTCGATGCGATCGACCGGCACCCGCGCCTCGATCCGCGTGTAGCCGCACTCGTCGAAACCATGATCGAGGACGAGGCGCAGGGCGCGAGCGGCGTGCCACAGGGACTGGTCGTCGTGGCCGGTGTTCCACCGCACCGAAGCGGTTCGGTCGCCCTCCTGGCGCAGGGCGATCGTGCCGACTCGGGCACCGTCGACGACCACCGCCCACCCGGCGAGATCCTCCTCCGAACCGGAGGCCGGTTCGAGGACGAGGTCGGTGTCGGTGAGGGTCACGCGGGGCATCAGGACGACCCTAGGGCGTGACTCCCCGGTTGGGTCCTTCGGACACACTGGACCGCGTGATTCGCCCGCCCCTCGTGCTCGCCATCGTCGGGGCGGCGGTCGCCCTGGCGGCTTGCGGGATCGAGCAGGATCGGCCCGTCCCGCTGCCACCACTGCCCGACGTCGACCCGCCGGTCGCCGCAGCTCCCGCGCCCCTGACCGATGGCCGGGTGGACGCCGACTGGCTGCGTCGGACGTCCCGCACGACGTCGATCCCCGCACGGGTCCTGCAGGCCTATGTCACGGGCGCGAGTGCCGCGAACGCAGCCGAGCCCGCATGCCGGCTGGCCTGGAACACCGTTGCTGCGATCGGTCGGGTCGAGTCGATCCACGGGGCGGTCAACGGGTCGCGGATCGGGCGCGACGGTGTGGCTCGACCACGCATCCTCGGCGTGCCGCTGGACGGTGACGGCGTCCTCGCCATCACCGACACCGACGGCGGCGCCCTCGACGGCGATCGCCGGTGGGATCGCGCCGTCGGCCCGATGCAGTTCATCCCGACCACGTGGACGCGCTGGGCCGCCGACGGCGACGGTGACGGACGGTCCGACCCTCAGGACGTCGATGATGCCGCGCTCGCGGCGAGCCGCTACCTGTGCCACACCGGCAAGGACCTGCAGTCCCGCGACGGTTGGTTGCGCGCGGTCGTCACGTACAACGAGAGCACCCCCTACGTCCAGAAGGTCTCTCGGACGGCGACCCGATACGCGAAGTAGAGCGCCCACAACCCCCTGGCGCCTGTCTTGCCCGAGATGCCTACCGAGACAGGTTCTGGAGCGAATCTACTGGCGCGCGCCCGTGTTTCCGGTGACCTGACCCTCCGCGTGTGTCCCGGCGGCGGCCTACGATGGCCGCATGTGCCGCAACATCCGAACCCTTCACAACTTCGAGCCCCGTGCCGATGCCGCCGAGATCGATGCCGCCGCGCTCCAGTACGTCCGCAAGATCTCCGGCACCGCCAAGCCGTCGAAGGCGAACCAGGAGGCCTTCGATCACGCTGTCCACGAGGTCGCCCACATCACGGCGCACCTGCTCGACGCGCTCGTCACCACCGCCCCGCCCAAGAACCGCGAGGTCGAGGCCGCCAAGGCCAGGGCGCGCGCCGCCCAGCGCTACGCCACGGCCTGATCACGCAGACTTCGGTCGCACGATCGGGCGTGCGGGTGGCTCAGGAGCCGGCCCGCACGGGTCCTGCCTCCGGGTGCGGGGTTGTGCCACGATGCCCCCTGTGACCCTCGACAACCTGATCTGGATGCTGACGGCTCTGGCCGCGGTTGTCGTGCTGCTCACGCGCATGCGGCTGTCGGCCGAGGACCAGCAGTCGGGGCATGCGCGGGTGCCGATGGCGATCGTCAACTCCCACACCGTCATCGGGGTCGCCGCGCTCGCGGTGTGGGTGTACTACCTGACCGTGCCCGGCGACCTGCTCGGCCTTGCGGCTCTGGCGTTGTGGTGGGTCGAGGTCGTGATCGGGGTCCTCATTCTCGCCCGTTGGCTCCCCGGAGGCGGTCGGCATGCCGCGGAGGCGGCCGACGACAGCTGGGC
This sequence comes from uncultured Actinomycetota bacterium, assembly GCA_963695295.1. Taxonomy (GTDB): domain Bacteria; phylum Actinomycetota; class Actinomycetes; order Propionibacteriales; family Nocardioidaceae; genus Aeromicrobium. Next base: position 2,167,044 of record OY968771.1, read on the forward strand.
GCAGGGACCGTCGCTGTCCATCCTTGGCCACGTCGGGCTGCTGCTCGGCGTCATCTTCTTCACCTACGTGGTGCTGACCGGGCAGATCACGTAGCCACGTTCGGCGCGAGGACCGACGCCGGGGCTGAAGTTCGCTGACCTATGCTCGATGTCGATCCGATCGTCACCGCGTCACGACCTGAGGAAGGCCCAGTGGGAGAGTTCGCACGGCTCGAGGTTGCCGACGGCGTCGGCACCATCCGGCTCGATCGACCCAAGATGAACGCGCTCGACGCCCAGATGCAGGCCGAGATCGCCGCGGCGGCCCGCGAGGCCGACCGTCATGACGACGTCGCAGCCGTCGTCGTGTACGGCGGCGAGCGCGTGTTCGCCGCCGGAGCGGACGTCAAGCAGATGGCCGACATGACGTTCCAGGAGATGAGCCGGCACGCCCAGCTCCTGCAGGACTTCACCCGGTCGATCGCCGCCATCGGCAAGCCGACGGTCGCCGCCATCACCGGATTCGCGCTGGGCGGCGGGTGCGAGGTCGCCCTCGCCACCGACGTCCGGTTCTGTGCCGACGACGCCAAGCTCGGGCAGCCGGAGATCCTTCTGGGCATCATTCCGGGGGCGGGCGGCACGCAGCGTCTGGCTCGGCTGGTCGGCCCGGCCCGCGCCAAGGAGATCATGTTCACCGGACGCTTCGTGGACGCAGCCGAGGCCCTCGCGATCGGCCTGGTCGATGAGGTGCATCCCGCCACCGAGGTGTACGACCGTGCGGTGGAGTGGGGCCAGCAGTTCGTCGGTGGCCCCGCGCTGGCGCTGCGGGCGCTCAAGAGCGCCGTCGACCGTGGCTTGGAGGTCGACCTCCAGACCGGCCTCGACATCGAGCGGATCGAGTTCACCTCGCTGTTCGCCACCGCCGACCAGAAGGCCGGCATGCGATCGTTCGTCGAGCACGGGCCCGGCAAGGCCTCCTTCGAAGGACGATGATCGGCAGGAAAACCCCGAGCCGCGACGTTTCCAGAGTCCTGTGACACGCGGTACGCATGGGGCATACTGAAGGACGATGAGACGCCAGCGGTGTCGTGAGAAAGGGAGTCATGACCGACTCAGGTTCGAACCAGCCATCCGACCGCCGACGCGCTGACCCCTTGCAGGAGGCCGCCGAGGCGCTCGAGCAGGATGAGGCCGGGAGCGACGTTCAAGAGTCAGGCGCGTCCACGACCCCTGCCGCACCGAAGCCGGCCGACCCGTCGACGAAGGTCGACAAAGCCGCCGAAGACGATGCCCAAGGCGACCACTCAGCCGGTCGCGGACGTCGCAAGGACGCGAAGGCTGCCCGCCAGATCGCCGCCGAGAAGCGGCGCAAGGAACGAGCGGCTGCCAAGGCCTTCGCCGCGTCCAAGCGGCACGCGCGCGCTCGTGCAAACGACGACGACTCCGCTCCTGAGGTCGCGGCGAAGGAGGCCGCGCCGGTCGCCGAGCCGCAGCCGAAAGCGCCCCCCGAGGAGCCCGCCGAGCAAACGGCCGACTTCTCCCTGTCCGACCTCAGGTCGCCCCGCCGCGAGGCCAAGCCCGACGGGCCCACGGCGGAGCAGCGGGCGGCACTGCGTGGCTCCGGACTCACCGCAGGCGACTTCGCCGGTGAGGCAGGGGACCAGGCATCCGAGCCCGAGCCCGCATCGATGCCGGAGGAGGCACCTGAGCCGCAACCGGAGCCGGTGGCCGAGAAGGCCCCCGAACCGACCCCGGAGCCGGTGGCCGAGAAGGCACCGGAACCGATGCCGGAACCGATGCCGGAGCCGGTGGCCGAGAAGGCACCCGAACCGACGCCGGAACCGATGCCGGAGCCGGTGGCCGAGAAGGCACCCGAACCGACGCCGGAGCCGGAACCTGAGCCGGAGCCTGAGCCGGTGGCCGAGAAGGCCCCCGAGCCCACCCCGGAGCCCGTCGCCGAGAAGGCACCTGAGCCGCGCCCGGAGCCGGTGGCCGCTGGCGTGGAGTCACCCCCGGCGTCCAGCTTCGCCGAGAAGCTGGCCGCCGCGAGCGCCGCAGCCCAGGAGCGCGTCGCCGCGGCGCGAGCCGAGGCGAACCGGCTCATGGAGGAGGCCGCTCGCGAGCGCGCCGAAGCCGCTCGTCGCATCCAGGCGGAGGAGACCACCCAGCGCGAGGCCGCAGCCGCCAAGCTGAAGGCTGCCGAGGTGGCGGCCGAGGAGCGGGTCAACACCGCCCGCAAGGAGGCCGAGCGAGTCTCGGTCGAGATCCAGCGCGAGCGCGATGCGGCCGCGACCAAGATCACCCAGCTGAAGCGCGAGGCCGACGAACGCGTCGCCGCCGCCAGGGCTGAGGCCGAGTTCCAGGCGCAGCGCCGGATCGATGAGGCGAAGGCCGAGGCAGATCGTCGCCTGGCCGAGGCCGAGGCGGAGGCGAAGGCCGCGTCGGAGAAGCGCCTCGCCGATGCCGAGGCCGAGGCCCAGGCCGCTGCGGCCCGACGTGCCGAGGCTGCCGAGTCCGAGGCGCAGCGACGCGTTGCGGAGGCCCAGGAGGAGGCGGCCCAGCTGGCGGCCAAGGCGAAGGGCGAGCGCGAAGCGGCGTTGGCCGCGCTCGCGCGTGAGCGCGCCGCCGCCGAGGCCAAGCTGGCCGAGGTGCAGGCCGAGGCCGATCGCATCGTCATTGAAGCCAAGAGGACGTCCGAGAGCCACATCAATGCGGCCAAGGCCGAAGCCGAGATGCTCGCCCAGGAGACCGCTTCCGAGCGGCTGGCCATCGCCGTCCGCCTCAGCGACGCCGAGCGGGCGGCCGAGGAGAAGCTCGAAGCGGCCCGGACCGAGGCCGAGCGCCTCGCAGCCGAGGCCGCGGCCCGACACCAGGAGGCCGCTGCCGAGCTGGAGCGCGAGCGCGACGAGGCTCGTGCGCACGTGGAGCGCGCCAACGCCGAGGCCGAGAAGATCGCGCAGGAATCGGAGATCGTGCGCGCCGAGGCCGCTGCCAAGGTCGCCGAGGCCGAGCGGGTGTCCGAGGAGCGGGTGCGCGCCGCCAAGATCGAAGCCGACCGGGTCTCCGCCGAGGCGAGCGAGGCTGCTCGCGCCGCGGCCACCGCTCGCGAAGAGGCCGCGCGACGCCAGGCCGAGGAGATCGAGGCGGCGCGCCTTGAGGCAGAACGCCGTGTCTCGCAGGCGGAGAAGGATGCCGCCGAACGGGTCGCCCGGGCCGAGGCCCAGGCGAAGCGGGTCGCCGAGGACGCCGACGCCGACGCCAAGCGGCGGATCGCCAGCGCCCAGGCCGAGGCCGAGCGCGTCACCACCGAATCGAAGCGCCAGGCCCAGGAGCGGCTCAGCCAAGCCGTGGCGGCCGCGCGCGAAGCTGCCGAGGAGAAGCTGAATGAAGCTGAGGCCACGGCGATGGAATGGGTGGCGGCCGCCGAAGCCGAGGCCGAACGCGTGGCCCAGGCCCACATCGTGATGGCCAACCAAGCCGGCCGCGACGAGCCCATTTCGTCCCCGGCTCCGCGGGTCGAGGAGTTCGTCGATGAGAAGACGGATGCGGCCGCCGAGGAGAAGCCCCAGGAGGTGAGCGAGAAGGACGGGGCACTCGCCCCTGCTACCAAAAGACGCGTCGTCCGACGCAAGTGACGGTCTGACCGCCGGGTCCCTCGCCGCGACGAGCGAGGCACCCCCGAAGAGCGAGACACCCCCAGAACCAGCTGGTGACTCCTCCCTCGCGCCGAAACCCGCAGCGACACCCACGATCGTCCCCGCCCCCGAGAAGCCGGTCGAGCCCAACCGCAGCGAGCGGAAGGCCGCCGAGGCTGCGGCGCGCGAAGAGCGCCGCGAGGCCAAGGCACGCCAGAAGCAGGAGCGCGACGAGGCCAGGGAGTCCGCCCGGCAGGAGAAGAAGCAGGCCAAGGCGGCAGCGCGCGAAGAGCGCCGTGAGGCCAAGGCGCGCCAGAAGCAGGAGCGCGACGAGGCCGAGGAGTCCGCCCGCCTGGAGAAGGAGCAGGCCAGGGCGGCAGAGCGCGAAGAGCGCCGTGAGGCCGAGGCGCGCCAGAAGCAGGAGCGCGACGAGGCCGAGGAGTCCGCCCGCCTGGAGAAGGAGCAGGCCGAGGCCGCAGCTCAGGTCGACGATGACCCGACTCCCGCGGCCAGCCCACCGCCTGAGCCGTCCGGCGGTCGCGCCGAGGAGCGCGCCACGACGGCGGCACCGAGGGCCCGGGCCTTGAAGCAGCGGCGAGAGCGTCGAGCCGACGTGACGGGTGCCTCGGCTGCCAGCGGAGGCGAGGTCGACGCGGCCGAAGTAGAGTCGCGTCACCAGGACGAAGAGCGTCGCCGCAAGGCCGAGGAAAAGGCTGCTGACCGTGCCGACGCGGCTGATCGAAAGGCGGCCATGGCCGAAGCCCGGCACAAGGCGAAGACGGCGAAGGCCGAGGAGAAGAGGCAGACGAAGCTGGCCAAGCGGCAGGCGAAGCTCGAGGCGAAGTCGGCGAAGTCCGATGGCCGGCAGCAGGCCGACACCGACCGCGTTGCGCCTGAGGATGTCGAACCCGCCGGCGATCGGGACCGCACCACCGCTCCTGCGCTCGGAGCCAATGCGCGACCCGCCGCTGCAGCGGCGACAACGACGGTCGAGGACGAGCCAGCCGCGCGGCAGCCACGTGAGCGGGCCCATGCCGTCGCCGATCCGGCGCAGGATCCGGAGTCCCCCCGATTCCGTGCACGCGGTTTGGCCGCGATGGCGGCTGGCGTCGTCGGCGTGCTCGGGCTGATCCTCTCGGTCGTCTTGGCCGTCGGAGCGCTGATCGTCGCCCTCGGGGCCGGCGAAGGGAATACCGTCTACGACGTCGTCTCGGTCGCCTGCGATGCGTTGGTCGGTCCGCTCAAGAACGCCTTCGACTTCTCCGGGCCCAATGCCGCCAGTCGCGAGGAGTTCCTCGGCTGGGGTGCTGGTTCGCTCATCTATCTCGCCATCAGCTTTGCCGGCCAGGCCGGGCACCGGGCGGGCACCCGCGCCTGATCACCGCGATCGTCCCGGCCAGATGTGACCTAACCCATGCGCCGGGGAGTGGCTCGCCAGGTGACTCGTCGGTAACATCCACCGAGGACGGGCCGCTTCATCGCGCTCTTGCAGGCGGTGGCAGAGTTGGCCTGACGCCCAGTTCCGACAACACAGTCTCCGACGGCGGCGGCCCATGTCGCGCCACAGACACAGGAGGTCCTCGTGACCAACATCGTAGTCGCGGTGAAGTACGTGCCGGACGCCACGGCCGACCGCACCTTCAACTCCGACAACACCGTCGACCGCGAGAACGTCGACGGGTTGCTGTCCGAGCTCGACGAGTACGCGGTCGAGCAGGCACTCCAGGTCGTCGAGGCCGGTGAGGGCGAGGTCACGGTCGTCACCGTCGGGCCCGAGGACGCCGCCGACGCGGTGCGCAAGGCGCTCCAGATGGGTGCCGACAAGGGTGTCCACGTCGTCGACGACGCCATCCACGGCTCGGACGCCTTCGCCACCTCGCTGGTGCTCGCCGAGGCCATCAAGAAGCTCGAGTACGACCTGGTGTTCTTCGGCATGGCCTCCACCGACGGTGAGCTCGGCGTGGTGCCGACGCTCGTCGCCGAGCGTCTCGGCCTTCCCGCGGTCACCTTCGGCTCCGAGCTGACGGTCGACGGCGACGCCGTCACGATCGTGCGCGACGGAGACGCCGCCACCCAGGAGATCGCCGCCAGCGGCCCGGTCGTGGTCAGCGTCACCGACCAGACCGACGAGGCCCGCTACCCGTCCTTCAAGGGCATCATGGCCGCCAAGAAGAAGCCGGTCGAGACGTGGTCGCTGAGCGACCTCGGCATCGATGCCGGCTCCGTGGGTGCCGACGCCGCCTGGACCAAGGTCGAGTCGTTCGAGCCGCGCCCACCGCGCTCGGCCGGCGAGATCGTTCCCGACGAGGGAGACGGCGGCAGCAAGCTCGTCGAGTTCCTCGCCGCCAAGAAGTTCGTCTGAGAAGGAGCCGAATCCATGAGTGAAGTTCTCGTCCTGATCGACGCCCCAGACGGCAAGGCCACCAAGCCCTCGCTGGAGCTCCTCACCATTGCCCGTTCGATCGGTGAGCCCTCCGCGGTGCTGTTCGGGTCCGACGTGCCCGACGCGCTCGCCGAGTACGGCGCCGAGAAGGTCTACCAGCTCGACGACGCCGTCTACGGCGAGTACCTCGTCGGCCCCAAGGCCGAGGCGCTCGCCCAGCTCGTCACCGACACGAGCCCGGCCGCCGTGCTCGTGCCCTCGAACTTCGAGGGCAAGGAGATTGCCGCCCGCGTCGCGCTGAAGTCCGAGTCCGGGCTCATCACCGATGCGGTCGACGTCACGGTCGACGGCGACAGCATCACCACGACGCAATCGGTGTTCGCCGGCAACTACACCGTCAAGGCCACCGTCACCCACGGCACGCCGATCATTGCCGTGAAGCCGAACTCGGTCACCCCCGAGGCATCGTCGGGCGCCGGAACGGTCGAGGCCGTCTCCGTCGACGTCTCCGACGCCGCCAAGGGCGCGAAGATCACCTCGAGCAAGCCCAAGGAGGCCTCCGGCCGTCCCGAGCTCACCGAGGCGGCGATCGTCGTCTCCGGCGGCCGCGGCACCGGCGGCGACTTCTCCGAGGTCGAGGCATTCGCCGACGCGCTCGGCGCCGCCGTGGGCGCCTCGCGTGCCGCGGTCGACTCCGGCTGGTACCCGCACTCGTTCCAGGTCGGACAGACCGGCAAGACGGTCTCGCCGCAGCTGTACGTGGCGAACGGCATCTCCGGAGCCATCCAGCACCGCGCCGGCATGCAGACGTCCAAGACGATCGTCGCCGTCAACAAGGACGAGGAGGCGCCGATCTTCGAGCTCGTCGACTTCGGCGTCGTCGGCGACCTCAAGGCGGTCCTGCCACAGGCCACCGAGGAGATCACCAAGCGCAAGGGCTGACACCCTTCAGCCGCACAGGACGCCCCGGGCTTGCGCCCGGGGCGTCCTTGCGTCGGATGGCTCGTTCGGATCAGGCTCACATGGCCTGTGGGGGCTAGGTGACAGTTTGATGAAGTAGCCGTCCGGCGCTGTCCGAATCGTCACTTCGGGTGATACGAAGGAGGGCGCACGCGACTGGCGTGCGCTCATCTCACAGGAGGAATCGATGCGACTCTCTCGGCGTACACGCCTGGCGAGTGTGGCTCTGTTCGCTGCCGGCAGCCTCGTGCTCGCCGCGTGCGGCGGCGGCGACGGCGGTGGCGAGGATGGCGACGCGGTCATCTCGGTCTACGGCACCAACCCACAGAACCCACTCATCCCCACCGCCACCAACGAAGTCGGCGGCGGCGATCCGATCCAGAACCTGTTCGCTGGGTTGACGGCGTACAACGCCGACGGTTCGGTGGTCAACGAGGTTGCGGAGTCCATCGAGTCCGACGACAGCAAGACCTGGACGGTGAAGCTCAAGGACTGGACGTTCACCGACGGCACGCCGGTCACGTCGGAGTCCTTCGTCAATGCCTGGAACTACGGCGCAGATGCAGCGAACAAGCACCTGAGCAGTTACTTCTTCTACCCGATCGAGGGCACCAACGAAGTCGGCAACCTGCGCGAGGGCGAGAAGGAGATGTCGGGCCTGAAGGTCGTCGACGACAAGACGTTCACGATCACGCTGAAGAAGCCGGAATCCGATTTCCCGCTCCGCCTCGGTTACTCCGCCTACTTCCCGGTGCCGGAAGCCGCGTTCGGTGAGGACGGTAAGTACACCAAGGAGTACGGCGAGAAGCCGATCGCCAACGGCCCGTACATGCTGAGTGAGACCGGGTGGGAGCGCAACAAGCAGATCGAGATGGTCCCGAACCCCGATTACAACGGTGCTCACAAGCCGGAGAACGGCGGCCTGACGTTCAAGTTCTACACGTCGCCTGACGCCGCCTACAGCGATGTCCAGGCGGGCAACCTCGACGTCCTCGATGAGGTTCCGCCGAGCGCTCTGCAGGATCTGGAGAACGATGGTTCGGTCCAGGCGTACAACGAGCCCGGCTCCAACCTGACCACCGTCACCATCCCGGAACGGCTGCCGCATTTCGACGGGAAAGAGGGTGATCTGCGACGCCAGGCCATGTCGTACGCGATCAACCGCGAGGAGATCTGCGAGAAGATCTTCTTCGGCGCCCGCACGCCGGCCAAGGACTTCACGTCGCCGGTCCTGGACGGCTGGACCGAGGAGGTCGAAGGCAACGAGGTGCTGACCCACGACGACAAGAAGGCCAAGCAGCTCTGGGCCGAGGCGAACAAGATCTCCGAATGGGACGGCAAGTTCCAGCTCGCCTACAACACCGACGGCGCCGGCAACAAGGAGTACGTCGAGGCGGTGGTCAACCAACTCAAGAACGTGCTGGGCATCGACGCTTCGCCGAAGGTGTACCCGACGTTCGACGAGCTGCGTAAGGACGTCACCGAACGCACCATCAAGACAGCGTTCCGCACGGGGTGGCAGGCGGACTACCCGTCCATGCTCAACTACCTCGGGCCGATCTACGCTGAGGGTGCCGGATCGAACGACGGCGACTACGTCAACAAGAAGTTCGACACCCTGGTCGCCGAAGCCGCAACGGCCGAGGGCGAGGAGCGGTACAAGCTGATCGGTGAGGCCCAGGCGATTCTGTTCGACGACCTGCCGGTCCTGCCGATGTGGTACCAGAACTCGGTGGCGGTGACGCCCCCGGACGTCAAGGGCTTCGAGTTCACCTGGCAGTCGAAGCCGCAGTACTACAAGCTCACGAAGTAGTCCGAGCGTGTCAGTGACGCTGGGGGCAGCCCACACGGCTGCCCCCAGCGTCCTGCCGGGGAGGTGGTGTCGCGGCGATCCGGTGGCACCATGTCATCCAAGGAGGAACTGTGTGGTGGTACATCGGCAGGCGGCTGCTTCAGGCAATCCCCGTCTTCCTCGGTGCGACGCTGCTGATCTACGCGCTGGTCTTTCTGCGCCCCGGTGACCCGATCCTCGGGCTCTTCGGCGACAAGCCGGTGTCCGAGGCCGTCAAGGCGCAGATCGAGGCGCAGTACCACCTCGATCAGCCGTTCCTCGTCCAGTGGCTGTACTTCCTCAAGGGCGTGGTCACGTTCGATCTCGGCCTGTCGTTCAGCGGTCAGCCGGTCATCGAGCTCATCGCCCAGGCATTCCCCGTCACGATCGCGTTGGCGCTCATGGCCTTGGCGTTCGAGGCCGTGCTCGGAGTGGTCGTCGGCACGACCGCCGGCCTGCGACGCAACGGCTGGTTCGACTCCTCCATGCTCATCATCTCGCTGGTGCTGATCGCGATCCCGATCTTCGTGATCGGTTTCGTCTTCCAGCTGGTCTTCGGCGTGAAGCTCGGCTGGGGCGCCGTCACCGTCGGCGGCGACTGGACCATCGGCAAGTTACTCCTGCCCGCCATCGTGCTCGGCGCGGTCGATTTCGCGTACACCTTGCGGCTCACCCGCACATCCGTCGCGGAGAACCTTGGGGCCGACCACGTCCGGACGGCCCGCGCCAAGGGTCTGGGCCCGCAGCTCGTGGTGCGCAACCACGTCTTGCGCAACTCGCTCATCCCGGTCACGACCCACCTCGGCGTCAACCTCGGCGGCCTCATGGCCGGGGCCATCATCACGGAGGGGATCTTCAATGTCCCCGGGGTGGGCAACCTCGCGTTCCGATCCATCAACCAAGGGGAGAACCCGACGGTCGTCTCCATCGTCACGATCATGGTGCTCATCTACGTGGTCATGAGCCTGGTCGTCGACTTGCTGTATGCCGTTCTCGATCCGAGGATCCGCTATGCCTGAATTCGACCAGCCGAGTCGCGCGCGCCCGGGGCAGGAACGCTTCGTCGCGCCGTTGGAGGAGACACCCCTTCAAGCCATCGATGCCATCGATGTCGAGGCGGTTCCGGAGAGCCAGTGGAAGGAAGCGTGGAAACGCCTGCGGATGGCGCCACTGTTCTGGGTGTCGGCCACGATCATCATGCTGCTCGCCGTCGTGATCGCGTTTCCCGGCTTGTTCACCGACGTCGACCCCAACTACAAGCAGCTCAGTGAGAGCTTCAACCCGCCCCGCGAAGGTCATCCGTTCGGGTTCACTCAGCAGGGCGGCGACGTATGGGCCCGCACCATTTACGGGGCTCGCGCATCGGTCGCCGTCGGCGTTCTCACGACGATCCTGGTGGCCGTGGTCGGCATCGTGACTGGAGCGATCGCCGGCTTCTACGGTGGCCTCCTCGACTCGGTCATCTCACGTCTCAGCGACATCTTCTTGTCGATCCCGCTCCTGCTGGCGGCCATCGTCGTCATCTCGGTCGTCAACAACGTCCTTCCCGACCGGGGCTTCTGGGTCGCGGTCGCGGTCATCGTGCTCGCGTTGGGACTTTTTGCCTGGCCCCAGATCACCCGGCAGATGCGCGGGGCGGTGCTGGAGGTCAAGAACCTGGAGTTCGTCGACGCGGCGACCGCCATCGGAGCGACCCGGCTGAGGAACCTGGTCCGGCACATCGTGCCCAACGCTCTTGCGCCCGTGATCGTCACGTCGACGATCTCGCTGGGCATCTTCATCGTGGCCGAGTCGGCGCTGTCGTTCCTGGGGTTGGGCTTGCCGAACAACGTGGTCTCGTGGGGCAACGACCTCTCCGACGCCCAGAACCAGGTGCGCTCGGGGACGCACATGGTCGTCATGTGGGTGCCGGCGACGGCGTTGGCCATGACCGTGCTCGGGTTCATCCTGCTCGGCGAAGCGGTGCGCGAGGCCCTCGACCCGAAGGCGAGGAAGTCATGACCGAGACGCCGCTGCTGGAGATCAGAGACCTCGAGGTCGGCTTCCGATCCGATCGCAAGACCGTCGTGCCGGCCGTCGACGGCGCCAGCCTGACGATCTACGCCGGACAGACGGTGGCGATCGTCGGTGAGTCCGGATCGGGGAAGTCCACCACCGCGCACGCGATCATCGACCTGCTTCCGGGCCGGGGCGTCGTCACCGGCGGCGAGATCCTGTTCGAGGGGCGCGAGATCACCAAGACGGACAAGAAGACGATCCTCGCGCTGCGCGGGTCGTCGATCGGCTTGGTTCCGCAGGACCCGATGTCCAATCTCAACCCACTGTGGCGGGTCGGTACCCAGATCAAGGAGGCGCTGATCGCGAACGGCGTCGCCAAGGGCGAGGAGGCCGACCGGCGTGTCGTCGAGCTTCTCGAGGAGGCGGGTCTGCCGGACGCCGAGCGCCGGGCCCGGCAATACCCGCACGAGTTCTCTGGCGGCATGCGGCAGCGGGCGCTGATCGCGATGGGGCTGGCCGCGCGGCCCAAGCTGCTGATCGCCGACGAGCCGACCTCGGCGCTCGACGTCACCGTGCAGAAGCAGATCCTGGATCACCTCGACCGGCTCACCAGCGAGCTCGGGTTCGCCGTGCTGCTCATCACCCACGACCTCGGACTCGCCGCCGAGCGGGCCGATCATCTCGTCGTCATGTACCGAGGCCGGATCGTCGAGTCCGGCCCGGCCCGCGACATCTTGAAGGACCCGACCCATCCGTACACCAAGCGCCTCGTCGCCAAGGCCCCGTCGCTGTCCTCGCAGCGGCTGTCCTCACAGAGTGCCCGCGCGGAGGTGCGGCAGCAGGCGATCGCCGCAGCCGGGGAGTTCGCGTCGGAGCTGGAGTCGGCGGAGGAGCACGTCGGCGACGCCACGACCGACGTCATCGTGGCGGAGCATCTGACCAAGGTGTTCACCCTGCGTGGACGCCGCCCGTGGGAGTCGGTCGATTTCACTGCGGTCGACGACGTGTCCTTCCGGCTGCGGCGGGGAACCACCACGGCGGTCGTCGGCGAGTCCGGCTCGGGGAAGTCGACGCTGGCCCGCATGGTGCTCGACCTCCTGCCACCGACGGACGGACGCGTGCTGTTCGACGGCGTCGACATCCGTGGCCTGAAGCGCAAGGAACAGATGCGGCTGCGCCGGCAGATGCAGCCGGTGTTCCAGAATCCCTATGCCTCGCTCGACCCGCTCTTCTCCATCTACGAATCGATCGCCGAGCCGCTCCGGACCCACGACATCGGCACCAAGCAGGAGCGCGAGGCCCGCATCCGCGACCTGCTCGACAAGGTCTCGTTGCCGTCATCGGTCATGGCGCGATTCCCGGCCGAGCTGTCCGGCGGACAGCGGCAACGCGTCGCGATCGCCCGGGCCCTCGCCCTGGAGCCCGAGGTGGTCATCTGCGACGAGGCGGTCTCGGCTCTCGACGTGCTGGTTCAGGCGCAGATCCTGGAGCTGCTCAACGATCTGCAGGCCGAGCTCGGCTTGTCGTACCTGTTCATCACGCACGATCTCGCCGTGGTTCGCCAGATCGCCGACGACGTGCTGGTGATGCAGAACGGCAAGGTCGTGGAGGCGTCCAGCGTCTCGGAGGTCTTCGACAGCCCGCGCGAGGACTACACCAAGACGCTGCTCGACGCGATCCCCGGCGGGAGCCTTTCGCTGGGAGCCTGACTCACTGGTCGGGGTCGATGTGCGAGGCGGCAGCCGTCGAGCGCCCCGCTGTGTGTTCCGGTCGCGGATCGCCTCCAGACGGCTCCGGGTGGCCGGCGTGAGTGCGATGTCGTCGGTCGCCGGCCACGTCGCTGCCTCTGCTGCCGCTTCGGTGAAGAAGTCGTCCAGGGTCGCCAGCATCCGGGTCGTGATGTCGATGGCCAGCGCGACCACGTGAAGCCGCTCGGGAAACATGGGCCGGCCACGGAACTCGCCGCTCGTGTCACCCGTCTCGAGCATCGAGAGCGGGCCCCCGTCGGCCAGGTACTCATCGACGAACCCGAGCATCTCCACCAGCATCGAGCGCGCGGACGACGACGTCGAGGTCATGGCGGCGACCAGATCGTCGGTGTCGCCATGGTTGGCGAAGAACGTGCGCAGGACTCCCTCCACCTGGAAGTGCGGCTCGTCCGGCTCGGTCGCGAGCCACTCACGCAGGGCGGTGCGTCCTGCCGGGGTGATGGAGTACCGCTTGCGCGACCGCTGCCCGGCCGGCTCGTCTTCGACGACGGCCCAGCCGAGATCGACCAAGCGCTTCTGCTCGCGGTACAGGTGGCCCTCCGAGGACGGCCAGACGAATCGAAGACTCCGGCGGACCTGTTGCGTGAGCTCGTAGCCGGTCCAGGAGCGTGTCCCGAGCATGCCGAGCAGGCCGTAGGTGGCGGGAGAGGCGGTTCTCATGTTGACAGACTACTCGCAATGCGAGTAGTTTGCTCGGCGTAGACCGGTCGCGCCGCGCCGGTCCGGATCGGCTGGGAGGAACTCATGGCCATCGGCAAGCTGATGTGCACCGTCATCGACGTCGACGACCTCGAGATCGCCGAGGCGTTCTGGTCGGAGGTGACCGGACTCCCGGTGATCCCGTCATTCATCCCCGGCCGGTACTCCTACCTCGGACGCCCGGACCCGTGGAAGCACGAGCTGATCCTCCACCGGGTGAAGACCCGCAAGGGTCCGGAGGCCAACCGCGCCCACGTCGACGTCTGGGTGCGCCACCTCGACGAGGCGATCGCGCAGGTCGAGGCGATCGGCGGGCGTCTGAAGCGTCCGCCCAGCATCTACCCGCGCCCTGGGTCGTTCCCCGGGGAGCCGCCGCTGATCGACTGGGCGGTGGTGCAGGACCCGTTCGGGAACGAGTTCTGCCTGATCACGCTGCTCTCGCCTGAGCAGGTTCGAGGTGTCGAGGACGAGGCGAGACGTCGAGAGACCGGCACCGACGAGGACTGGCGAGCCGCCGCACGGCGGACCGCCCCGACCAAGGAGTAGCACCATGGCCACATCCGTGAACGACATGCGCATCGAGATCGACCAGGGCGACCTGCAGACCCGCTACCTCGAGCTGGGCGACATGGCCATCCGGCACGCCCAGGTCCCGGCAGGGTCGGACATGTCGCCCCTGCTGCAGGGCCTGCCGGGCGACCGCTGCCCGAGCCCGCACTGGGGCATCGTGCTCGAAGGCTCGATCCACATGACCCACGGCGACGGAACGACCGAGACCGCGCGGGCGGGTGAGGTCTACCACTGGCCGGCCGGACACACCGCCACGACCGACGAGCCCGTGGTGTTCCTCGAGGTCGGACCAGTGGAGCAGATGCGACAGTTCAACGAGCACGTCCAGCAGGTGTTCGCGGCCGACTGATGCCATAGCCCGCGGCTGGGGCCAGCATTGACACGATCGAACAAGTGTTCGAAAATGAGGGATGGTCGTCGCCACCGCCGTCCCCACCCGGGATGAACCACCGTCCCTGGGCGAGCTGCGGGCGCGAGTCACCCAGATGCAGGGTAGGCCGGCGGTGCAGCCGGTGTGCACCCATCCGGCGCTGGCCGGCCTGCTGCAGATGCAGACCGGGTCCAGCTACGGCGTCGAGTCGGCCACCCTGGCCATGATGCTGCTGGCCGGGCCGTCGTCCGACGGCGCGTGGTGCGGGGTCGTGGGATCGAGGGGGTTCGGGCTGGAGGCTGCGGCCGCGGCCGGGGTGGAGCTGAGCCGCACCATCCTCGTCCCCGACCCGGGGGAGGCGTGGCTCGAGGTCACCGCCGCCCTCGTCGACGTGCTCGGCGTGGTGCTGGTGCGTCCACCGGCCGCGGTGCGGGCCGGTGATGCCGCGCGGCTGTCGGCGCGGTTGCGGCAACGGGGGTCGATCCTCATCGGGTGGGGCGACTGGCCCCGGTGCGACGCCCGGCTCGCCCTGACCGACATCGACTGGGTCGGCCTCGGCCGTGGGCACGGACACCTGCAGGCGCGGCAGGCCACCGTCGAGGCGCATCGGGGTACCGCGCCACCGGTCTCGACCCGGTTGTGGTTGCCCGACCCGGACCTGCGCATCCGGCCGGTCGATGTTCACCCGGTGCCATGGCGCAGCGTCAGCTGATGCGCACCATGGTCATCTGGTGCCCCGACTGGCCGGTCATGGCACTGCTGGCCGACCTGCCGTCGGGTGCGCCGGCCGCGGTGCTGGAGAAGGGCCAGGTGCTGGCGTGCTCGCCGTCCGCGCGGGCCGAGGGCGTCCGCCGCGGGATGCGCCGCCGCGACGCGCAGTCGCGGTGCCCCGAGCTGACCTTGGCCGATCATCGCCCGGAGGCGGACGCGCGGGCCTTCGAGGAGGTCCTCACCGCCGTCGAGGAGCTCAGTCCCGGGGTGGCGCCGTTGCGACCCGGCCTGTGCGCGCTCCGGGTGCCGTCCCGGTTCTACGGCGGTGAGGTCGAGGCGGGCGCGGTCATCGCCGAGCGGCTGGTCGCGCTGGGCGTCTGGGACGTCCGGCTCGGCGTCGCCGACGGCCTGTTCGCCGCCGAGCAGGCCGCCCGGCGCGCACCCGCGCAGGACTGCCTGGTGGTCGGCGCGGGGGAGTCGCCCGCGTTCCTTGCCGGCCTGCCGGTCGAGTCGCTCGACACCGGCGGGAGTGCCGGGCCGCGGGCGGCGGGGTTCAGCGGTGAGATCGTCAGCCTGCTGCGCCGGATGGGCCTCACCACCCTCGGCGCGTTCGCCGACCTCGCCGCCGCCGACGTGCACACCCGGTTCGGCAGCCACGGCGAGCTGCTGCACCGGTACGCACGCGGGCTCGATCCCCATCCGGTCTCCCGACGTGCCGTGCCACCTGAGCTCGAGGCCACCCTCACGCTCGAGCCGCCGCTCGATCTCGTCGAACCGATCGCGTTCAGCCTCCGCACCACCGCCGAGGCGTTCGTCGCCGGCCTCGCGGCGCACGGCCTGGTGTGCACCACGGTGCGCATCGAGGTCGACTGCGACGGCACGCCGGCATCGACCCGGCGCTGGCTGCACCCGCGCTGGTTCGGCGCCACCGACATCGTCGACCGGCTGCGCTGGCAGCTTCAGGCCGGCATCGGGGCTCCCGGCGGGGGTTCCGGGCCCCGTGCCGAACATGGGGCAGTCGATGCAGTGCGGCTCATCCCGGAGGTCGCCGAGCCGCTCGCCGACCATGCCGACGGCCTGTTCGGTGGCGGTCCTGACGACCGCGTCGCGCGCGGCGTGGCACGGGTGCAGAGCATGGTCGGCCACGACGCCGTTCTCGCCGCCGGCGTGCAGGGCGGGCGTGGTCCCGCCGACCGGGACCTCCGGGTGCCGTGGGGCGAGCGAGCCGTCGGCGCGCGGTCCACCCACGCGCCGTGGCCCGGCAGCATTCCGCCGCCGGCGCCGGCCACCGTGTTCGCCGAGCCGCAGGAGGCGCTGGTGGTGGGGGCCGAGGGCCAGTCCGTCGTCGTCAGCGGGCGTGGCGCCGTCAGCTGCCCGCCCGACCGCTTCCGCGCCGACGCCTCCCAGGACGTCGGCTCGGCGCCGTGGCAGCCGGTGGCGTCGTGGGCCGGGCCATGGCCGGTCGACGAGCAGTGGTGGGACGAGGCGGCGGCTCGCCGCATCGCTCGGTTCCAGGTCGTGGGCGTCGACGGCAGCGCCTGGCTGATGGTCGTCGAGAACGGCCGCTGGTGGACCGAAGCGAAGTACGACTGATGGGGTGGAACAACCCGGACGTGTCGTGGCGCGAGCTCGAGCGCCGGTTGTCCGGCCGCGGCGGATGGCCGCATGATCAGCACAGCCCGCGTGATAGCCGCACCGGCTGGCCGGACGGCGGGGACGGCCCGGCGTTCAGCCGCAAGCGGGAGCGGTACGAGCCCGCCCACACGTCCCGAGCCGCCCCCGGGGCCGGTGGTGCCGTACGCCGAGCTGCACTGCCACAGCAGCTACAGCTTCCTCGACGGTGCGAGCAGCCCTGAGCAGCTGGTCGAGGAGGCGGTGCGGCTCGGGTTGTCGGCGCTGGCGGTCACCGACCACGACGGGTTCTACGGCTCGGTGCGGTTCGCCGAGGCGGCGCAGGAGTACCCGGCGCTGAGCACCGTGCACGGTGCCGAGCTGTCGCTCGGCCTCACCACCCCGCAGCAGGGGATCGCCGACCCCGAGGGCAGCCACCTGCTGGTCCTCGCCGCCGGGGTCGAGGGCTACCACCGGCTGGCCGGGGCGATCACCGAGGCGCAGCTGCGCGGCGACGAGAAGGGACGGCCGGAGTATCACCTGGAGGAGCTCGCCGCGCAGGGCCGCGGCCACTGGTACGTCCTCACCGGCTGCCGCAAGGGCCTGGTGCGGCAAGCCTTGGCCGCGGGCGGTGCCGAAGCGGCTGGGCTTGCGCTCCGCCGGCTGGCGGCACTGTTCGGTTCCGATGCCGTGGCGGTCGAGCTCACCGACCACGGCCAGCCCGGCGACGGAGTCGTCAACGACGCCTTGGCAGCGCTGGCGGCCGAGGCCGGCCTGCCCACGGTGGCCACCAACAACGTCCACTTCGCGCGCCCGGCCGATCGACGGCTGGCCCAGGCCGTCGCGGCGGTGCGGGCTCGCCGCAGCCTGGCCGAGCTCGACGGCTGGCTGCCGGCGTCCGGCTCGGCCTTCCTGCACTCGGGTGCGGAGATGGTGCGGCGCTTCGAGAGGTACCCGGGCGCGGTCGAGCGGAGCGTCGAGATCGCGCACGACGTCGCCTTCGACCTGCGCAAGGCGTCACCTCGCCTGCCCAAGCAGCAGGTGCCGCCCGGTCACACCCCCATGACGTGGCTGCGCGAGCTGGTGCGCCGCGGCGCCGACGAGCTGTACGCGAGCAACCGCCGGCCGGCCGAGGAGCGGCTGCAGCGGGAGCTGGCGGTCATCGAGGAGAAGGATTTCCCGGGCTACTTCCTCATCGTCCACGACATCGTCGCCTTCGCCCGCAGCCAAGGCATCCTGTGCCAGGGCCGGGGATCGGCGGCGAACTCGGCGGTCTGCTACGCGCTCAAGATCACCGCGGTCGACTCCATCGCCTACGACCTGCCGTTCGAGCGGTTCCTCTCCGCCACCCGCGACGAGGAGCCCGACATCGACGTCGACTTCGACTCAGATCGTCGCGAGGAGGTCATCCAGTGGGTCTATGAGACGTACGGGCGCCGCAACGCCGCGCAGGTCGCCAACGTCATCAGCTACCAGCCCAAGTCGGCGGTGCGCGACATGGCCAAGGCGCTGGGCTACTCGGTCGGCCAGCAGGACGCGTGGAGCAAGAGCATCGAGTCGTGGCACACCATCAGCCCGGATGCGGAACGGCCGGTGCCCGCGGCGGTCGTCGACCTCGCGAACGACCTGCTGAAGGCGCCGAGGCACCTGGGCATCCACTCCGGCGGCATGGTGCTCACCGAGCGCCCCGTGGGGGAGGTGGTGCCCATCGAGCGCGGGCGCATGGAGGGCCGCACCGTGCTGCAGTGGGACAAGGACGACTGCGCCTGGATGGGGCTGGTCAAGTTCGACCTGCTCGGGCTCGGGATGCTGGGCGCCATCCAGCACACCTTCGACCTCGTCGCCGAGCACTGCGGCGAGCCGTGGACGCTGGCCACCATCCCGAAGGAGGAGGCCGGCGTCTACGACATGCTGTGCCGCGCCGACTCCATCGGTGTCTTCCAGGTCGAGAGCCGGGCCCAGATCGGCACCCTGCCGCGTCTGAAGCCGCGCCGGTTCTACGACCTGGTCATCGAGATCGCGCTGATCCGTCCCGGCCCGATCCAGGGCGGCGCCGTGCACCCGTACATCCGGCGCGCCACCGGCCGCGAGCCGGTCACGTACCAGCACCCGGCGCTGGAGCCGGTGCTCAGGCGGACGCTCGGGGTGCCGCTGTTCCAGGAACAGCTCATGCAGATCGCGATGGCCGTCGGCGGGTGCTCCGGCG
The DNA here is from genome assembly GCA_963695295.1 of uncultured Actinomycetota bacterium. Lineage (GTDB taxonomy): Bacteria > Actinomycetota > Actinomycetes > Propionibacteriales > Nocardioidaceae > Aeromicrobium. The sequence goes on from OY968771.1 coordinate 2,185,766, forward strand.
ACGACGCCGACCTGCTGCGCCGCGCGATGGGATCCAAGCGCGGCATCGAGCGCATCGAGCGGCTGCGCGAGACGCTCTACGCCGGCATGGCCGGGCACGGCATCACCGGCGACCTCGCCGACGACATCTACGACCGCATCCAGGCGTTCGCCAACTTCGGCTTCGCCGAGAGCCACGCCATCAGCTTCGGCCTGATCGTCTACGCCAGCTCATGGCTCAAGCTGCACTACCCGGGCGCGTTCCTCGCCGCCCTGCTGCGCTCGCAGCCGATGGGGTTCTACTCGCCCCAATCGCTCACCGCCGACGCCCGCCGCCACGGCGTGAAGACCCTGCGACCCGACGTCGTCCACTCCGGCGTCCACGCCGACCTCGAAACCGGTTCCGGGCGGCCCCACCGGTCTCGACGCGTGCCTCGACGCAGAACAGCCGCCGATCCCGCCGTTCGACCCGCACGGCCCCGACCCCACCGAGTCGCACCGGCGCGACGGGGCCTTCGCCGTACGGCTCGGGCTCATCGAGGTGCAGGGCATCGGCGAGACCGACGCGCAACGCGTCGTCGACGCGCGGGCCGAGGCCCCGTTCACCGACATGCCCGACGTCGCACGGCGAAGCGGCCTGTCCGTCGCCCAGATGGAGGCACTGGCCACGGCGGGGGCGTTCGACGGGTTCGGCATCAGCCGCCGCCAGGCACTGTGGAACGCCGGCTACACCGATGCCCCCGACCGCCTCGCCGGCACCGCCGTGCAGGCGCCGCCGCCGATGCTGCCGGGCATGAGCGCGGTCGAGCAGACGCTGGCCGACCTCTGGGCCACCCGCATCTCGCCCGACGAGCACCCCATGGAGCACCTGCGGCCGCTGATGGTGTCCGAGGGCGTGCTCTCGGTGGCCGACACCGCCGGCCACGAGGCAGCGCGCCGGGTGCGGGTCGCCGGCCTGGTGACCCATCGCCAGCGCCCGTACACCGCCGGGGGAGTGACCTTCCTGAACCTCGAGGACGAGACCGGCATGCTGAACGTCGTCGTCTTCGACGCGGTGTGGCAGCGGCACCGCCGGGTCGCGCGCAACGCCGCCGGCCTGGTGATCCGCGGGATGCTCGAGCGCCAGGACGGCGTGGTCAACCTCGTGGCCGACCGGATCGAGCGCATCGAGACGCTCTACCCCGACGCCGGACGCGCCGTACCCGCGCGTCCGCACTCTCGCGACTTCCGTTGAGCCTCGTCAGGGGCCCACGATCTCCGCAAGCCGATCGAGGAAGACGACCTCGGGTCATTGACGTGGGTGCTGAGCTTCATCGCTCGTAGCCCCGGAGGTAGTCGACGGTCAGCTCGGGCACGGCATCGTGGTCGTTGCCGGTCGACTTCGCCGGGAAGTCGAACACGGCGATCTGCATCTGCATCGGGTACGACGGCGGTCGCTCGCAGCTCTTCGACGGGTTCGCCGTCGACGAGGACGTCGACCCGGTCCGGGGTCCAGTCGATGGCGTAGGTGTGGAAGTCCGCCGGGTCGATCGGCAGTCGAACCGCCTCGAAGTCGCCGGTGACCGCTGGGTCACGGAACGCACGGAGGCCCATGCCGACATCGGCGGATTGACCTGGTACGACCGCATCGCCGAAGATCTCGAACACCAGGATCTCGGCACTGTGCTCGGGCACGTCCTCGAAGCCCGCCAACCACCAGCCGACCATCGACCGCTGCGTCACGACAGCTTTCGCGCACATCTCGAGGTGGCCGCGGTTCGGTGTCCATCCCCGGAAGGTCTTCTGCTCCTCACGGACGACGAGACCGTCGCGAAACGGCTGCTGACCGACGGTGCTGCCGACCGGGCCGGAGAAGTTGCCCGTCTGGATGCCCGAGACCCGCAGCGGCGAGTGATCGTTCGGTAGCCACAGACCCTGGTGGGGCGGGATGCTCAGGTGCAGGCAGGAGTCGCGGATCGCGTACGTGGCCGCGGTCTCGGCCTGCGAGCTCCAGGCCGGAAGATAGTGAGGAACCCACACCGTGGAATCGAGCACGGGGCTGTCGAAGTGGTCCTCGAAGACGAGGTTCATGTGGCAATGATCGCGGATCGTCCTGGCGCCGGGGCCCGTGCCAGACTCGCGACCATGGACCAGCGCATCAGCTTCGTGACCCTGGCCGTGTCGGACCTCGACGCCACCCGGAGGTTCTATCTCGACGGGCTGGGGTGGACGGCCGAGATGGACGTCGCGGGAGAGGTGATCATGATCAGGGCCGGACAGCACCTGGTGCTGTCGCTGTGGGTCGAGGACCACTTCGAGGCCGAGGTGGGGCCGATCCGCCGCGGCCAGGGCGTCGCTCCGTTCACGCTCGCGCACAACGTTGCCACCCGTGACGAGGTCGACGCGGTGCTCGCCGCCGCGCGGGCTGCGGGCGCCGACCCGGTGTCCGAGGGTCAGCATCGCGCGTGGGGCGGCTACACCGGCTACTTCGGCGACCCGGACGGCCACCGCTGGGAGGTCGCCCACAACCCCGGCCCGATCGGGGAGAGCGTGCTCCCGGCCACTTAGGGTTGACTCGACCATAACCCCCGGGTAGGCTCGCTCCCAGCACTTAGTGTCATGGGGACTCTAAGGTGGCGGGAGGTGGTTCGCGGTGACGTCGCTGCAGGTCGACCAGCGGGTCTCGCTCGCGGTCTCCACCGTCATCTTCGCCCTCAGGCCGCACCCGAAGACCGGTCGCGACACCCTCTGGCTGCCGCTGGTGCGCCGCATCCGCGAGCCGTACGAGGGGCAATGGGCCCTGCCCGGCGGCCCGCTGGAGATGGACGAGGACCTCGCCGGCTCGGCCCGCGGCACGCTCGAACGCACCACCGGCCTGACACCGAACCACATCGAGCAGCTGTACTCCTTCGGCGAGATCGACCGCTCGCCGGCCGACCGGGTCGTGTCGATCGTCTACTGGGCCCTCGTACGTCCTGACGAAGCCGTACGCGCCGTCGACGGCGAGAACGTCGAGTGGTTCGTGGCCGACGAGGTCCCGGCCCTGGCCTTCGATCACAACCGGATCGTCGAGTACGCGCTGGGCCGCCTGCGGGCGAAGATCACGTACTCGCCGATCGCCTACGCCTTCCTCAACCCCGAGTTCACCCTCGCCGAGCTGCGCGAGGTGCACGAGGCGGTGCTCCGCAAGCCGCTCGATCCCGCCAACTTCCGCCGCCAGGTGCTGGCCAGCAACGCCATCGAACCCACTGGCACGAGTGTCACCGGCACCAGCCACCGACCACCGGCGCTCTACCGCGCCATCTCGACCGAGGAGCGAGCATGACGCCGACATCGACCAGCTCTGCACCCACGCGATCCGTCGACGAGCAGATCGTCGCCGACCCGGACGCGAGCTGCGACCCCGAGCTCGCCCAAGGGCCGTGGATCTTCGACCTCGTGCCCGGGTACGGCCCCGGCTGCTCCGAGGACGACGTCATCCCCGACCCGGTCGTGCGCCCCGGCCAGCTGCCGGTGGAGTACCAGACGATGAGCGATGAGGAAACGCACGCCCGGATCCGTGCGGCCAAGGAGCAGCTCGGTGACCGCGTCGTCATCCTCGGGCACTTCTACCAGCGTGACGAGGTGATCCAGTACGCCGATTTCGTGGGCGACTCCTTCCAGCTCGCCAATGCCGCGCTCACCAAGCCCGATGCCGAGACGATCGTCTTCTGCGGCGTGCACTTCATGGCCGAGACCGCCGACATCCTGGCCCGTCCGGAGCAGCACGTCATCCTGCCCAACCTCGCCGCGGGCTGCTCCATGGCCGACATGGCCGACGAGGAGTCCGTCGAGGCGGCCTGGGAGGAGCTCACCGAGGTGTTCGGTGAGGAGAAGGACGCCGACGGCAAGCAGCCGGTCATCCCGGTCACCTACATGAACTCCTCCGCCGCGCTCAAGGCGTTCTGTGGACGCCATGGCGGCATCGTCTGCACGTCGTCGAACGCCTCGACCGTGCTGGAGTGGGCCTTCGAGCGCGGCCAGCGCGTGCTCTTCTTCCCCGACCAGCACCTGGGCCGCAACACCGCCAAAGCCATGGGCATCGCGATGGAGCAGATGCCCACGTGGAACCCGCGCAAGCCGCTCGGCGGGCACACCGCCGAGAAGCTGCAGGATGCGAAGGTGCTGTTGTGGCACGGCTTCTGCTCGGTGCACAAGCGGTTCACCGTCGCCCAGGTCACCAAGGCCCGCGAGGAGCACCCGGGCGTCAAGGTGATCGTGCACCCCGAGGCGCCGATGCCCGTGGTCGACGCCGCGGACGCCTTCGGGTCCACCGACAAGATCCGCCGCTTCGTCGCCGCGGCCGACCCGGGTGACGTCATCGCGATCGGCACCGAGATCAACATGGTCAACCGGCTGGCCGCGGAGTACCCGGACCGCACGGTCTTCTGCCTCGACCCGGTCGTCTGCCCGTGCTCGACGATGTACCGCATCCATCCGGGCTACCTCGCGTGGGTGCTCGACGGGCTCGTGGCGGGCGAGGTCCGCAACGAGATCGTGGTCGAGGACGACATCGCCCGTGAGGCCAAGGTCGCGCTCGAGCGCATGCTCGCGGCCCTCCCGGCGGGAGCCTGAGCGTGGACATCCTGGTCGTCGGCAGCGGCGTCGCCGGGCTGACGTCGGCGCTGGAAGCCCTCGAGGCCGGGCACGAGGTCACCCTGCTCACCAAGTCCGACCTCGCCCAGAGCAACACCCGCTACGCACAGGGCGGTGTCGCGGTGGTGATGACCAGCGACGACACGGTGGCCGCGCACGTCCAGGACACGATGGTCGCCGGCGCCGGGCTGAGCGATGAGCACGCCGTCGAGGTGTTGTGCGGCGAGGGCCCGGCCGCCATCCGCGAGATGATCGACCGCGGCGTGGAGTTCGACCGCGCGAACGGCGAGCTCGCCCATGGCCTGGAAGCGGCCCATTCGCACGCCCGCATCTTGCACGCCGGGGGAGACGCCACCGGTGCCGGCATCGCGTACGCCCTCATCGACCGGCTGGGCGAGAGCGCGGCCGACGTGCGCGAGCGCACGACCGTGGTCGATGTGGTGGTGGAGGACGAGCGGTGCCGCGGCGTTCGCCTCCTCGACGGCTCCGAGCTGCGGGCCGATGCCGTGATCCTGGCCACCGGCGGGGCGGGCCAGCTCTTCCCGTACACGACGAACCCCGAGGTCGCCACCGCCGATGGACTCGCGATGGCCCTGCGCGCCGGCGCGATCGCAGCCGACCTGGAGTTCTACCAGTTCCACCCGACGTCCCTTGCCGCGCCCGGCAACTTCCTCGTCTCCGAGGCCGTCCGGGGTGAGGGCGCGGTGCTCATCGACGAGGCGGGGCGACGGTTCATGCTCGACGTCCACCCGGACGCCGAGCTCGCGCCCCGCGACGTGGTCGCCCGCGGCATCGCGGCCCAGATGGCCACCCAGAAGGGGAAGCCGGTTCGGCTCGACGCCACCGCACTCGGCGGTGAGTTCCTGGCGACGCGCTTCCCGAACATCGACGCGGCCTGCCGGGCGCAGGGATTCGACTGGGGCGAGCAGCCGGTTCCGGTCACGCCGGCCGCGCACTACTACATGGGCGGCATCCGAACCGACGCGTGGGGCCGCACGTCCGTGCCCGGCCTGTACGCCGTCGGCGAGGCCGCCTGCAACGGTCTGCACGGAGCCAACCGGCTGGCGTCGAACTCGCTGCTGGAGGGCGCCGTCTACGGCACTCGGGTCATCGAGGGGCTCCTCCGCCCGCACACCGGAGCGGACTTCGGTGCCGACTGGGACCAGCCGCTCGTGGTCGAGCTCGGCGACACCGCCCCCGACGACGATGCCGAGTCGTTCACCCGCACCGACCTGCAGCGGCTGATGTGGGATGCCGCGGGTCTCTCGCGCCACGGGGACGACCTCCGCGTCGCCGTCGAGCAGCTGGCGTCGTGGCGGGCGCCGGACGTCACCGATGCGAAGTCGGCGGAGGACGCGAACCTGCTGGTCGTCGCCCGTGCCGTCGTCGCGAGCGCCCTCGCGCGCACGGAGTCGCGTGGCGGCCACTTCCGCACCGACTTTCCCGAGCCGAGTGCCGAGGCCCGCCACTCCGCCGTGAAGGCGCGTTGATGCTGGAGCGCCGCGAGATCGAACGCGTCGTGGACCTGGCCCTCGAGGAGGATGCGCCGTCCGGCGACCTCACGTCGCAGGTCTTCGTCCCCGAGGGCACGCTCGCGACCGCCGACCTCATCGCCCGGGAGCCGGGCACGCTGGCCGGCGCCGAGGTGTTCGCCATCGCGATGACCCGGCTCGACCCCGCGGTCAAGGTCACCGGCACCGTCGGCGACGGCGAGCTGTTCGACGCCGACGACGTGCTGGCGAGCGTCGCCGGTCCGGCGCGCTCGATGCTTCAAGCCGAGCGAGTGGCGCTCAACCTGGTGCAGCGGATGAGCGGCATCGCCACGCTCACCGCGCGGTACGTCGCGGCCGTGGCCGGCACCGGCGTCCGCGTCGTCGACACCCGCAAGACCACGCCGGGCCTGCGGGCCCTGGAGCGTCATGCGGTGGTCTGCGGCGGCGGTCACAACCACCGGTTCTCGCTGTCGGATGCGGTCATGGTCAAGGACAACCACCTCGCCGTCATGGACGACATCACCGAAGGGCTCCGGGCCGCGGCTCGGAAGCTTCCGCACACGACGCACATCGAGGTCGAGGTCGACCGGCTCGACCAGATCGAGCCCGTGCTCGCCTCCGGCGAGGTCGACACGATCATGCTCGACAACTTCTCCCTCGACGAGCTTCGTCAGGGGGTGGAGCTGGTGGCCGGCCGCGCGACCGTCGAGGCCAGCGGCGGCATCACCCTCGACACCGTCGCCGCGGTGGCCGCCACCGGCGTCGACGTGATCAGCGTCGGGGGTCTCACGCACAGCGTCCGTGCCCTCGACCTCGCCCTCGACGTCCGCGTCCCATGATCTACCTCGACGAGGCCGCCACCACGCAGCTCAAGCGCGACGTGCTCGCCGCGATGGGCCCCTATCTCGGACCGGAGTTCGGCAACCCCTCCAGCCATCACGAGGTCGGTGAGTCCGCGCGGCGCGCGCTCGACCAGGCCCGCGCCGACGTCGCTGCGGCGCTGCACGCGCGGCCCGGTGAGATCACCTTCACCTCCGGGGGCACCGAGGCCGACAACGCCGCCATCAAGGGCATCGCGATGGCAGCGCCGCGTGGTCGCCACGTGATCGTGAGCGCGGTGGAGCACCCGGCGGTGCTCGAGTCGGCCGCCTTCCTCGGGCGGACCGGGTTCGAGGTCACCGAGCTCGGTGTCGACCGCCATGGACTCGTCGACCCCGATGACCTCGCCGCTGCCCTGCGCGACGACACCACCGTCGTGAGCATCCAGTTCGCCAACAACGAGGTCGGCACCGTGCAGGCGGTCGCCGACCTCGCTGCCCTCACCGGCGAACGCGGCGTTCCCTTCCACACCGACGCCGTCCAGGCGGCCGGCTGGCTCGACCTCGACGTGGAGCAGCTCGGTGTCCAGGCCCTGAGCATCTCCGGCCACAAGCTCGGTGCGCCCAAGGGCGTCGGCGTGCTCTACGTGCAGCGCCGCACGCCGATCGAGCCGCTCATCCACGGTGGTGGGCAGGAGTCCGGGCGCCGCTCGGGCACCGAGAACGTGGCCAGCGCGGTCGGCATGGCGGCAGCACTCCAGCTCGCGTCCGGTTCGGCCGATGAGGTGGCAGTCCGGCGGGATGCCTTCATCGCGCAGGTCCTCGACGCCGTGCCGCGTGCCGAGCTCACCGGCCACGCCACCCGGCGATTGCCCGGGCATGCCTCCTTCGTCCTTCCCGGACGCAGCGGCGAGAGCGTGCTGCTCGATCTCGAGCGGCGCGGAATCGTCTGCTCGAGCGGGTCGGCCTGCGCGGCCGGCAGCGACGAGCCGTCGCACGTGCTGACGGCGATGGGCTACGACCGCGAGGTGGCGCAGACGGCGATCCGCTTCACCTTCGGCCGCTCGACCACCGCGGACGACCTCCGGACGACCGCCGCGGTGCTGGCCGAGGTCGCGGGTCCCGGGGACCACACGAACGTGAGTCGGCAGGGCGCCTGAGTACGCTGGAGCGGTCATGACCAGCTCACGTCCGATCGTCTACCTCGACCACGCGGCCACCACGCCGATGGTCCCCGAGGCGATCGCGGTGATGACCGAGCAGCTGGCCCGCACGGGCAACGCGTCCAGCCTGCACGGCTCCGGCCGCGCCGCCCGCCGCACGGTGGAGGAGGCCCGCGAGCTGATCGCGGAGAAGCTCGGCGCCCGGCCCAGCGAGGTGGTGTTCTGTTCCGGCGGAACCGAGGCCAACAACCTGGCCATCAAGGGGCTGTACTGGTCCAGGCGCGCCGAGAACGACGACTGCAACCGGATCGTCTTCAGCTCCATCGAGCACCATGCGCTGCTCGACCCCGTCACCTGGCTGGCCACCCACGAGGGAGCCCGCGTCGACACGACTCCGGTCGACCGGCAGGGCCGCATCGTCGTCGATGCACTGCGGGAGTCCGTCGAGTCCGACCCGGCGTGCGTCGCCGCCGTCACCACGATGTGGGCCAACAACGAGATGGGCACCGTGCAGCCGGTCGCTGAGGTCGTCGCCATCGCGCGTGAGCACGGCATCCCGGTGCACAGCGACGCGGTCCAGGCCGCCGGCTACCTCCCGCTCGACTTCGGCGCCTCCGGGCTGGACGCCATGACGGTCACGGCACACAAGCTGGGCGGCCCGATCGGCATCGGTGCACTCCTCATCGACCGCGAGCTGACGCCCACCCCGCTGCTGCACGGGGGCGGCCAGGAGCGTGACCTGCGCTCGGGCACCATCGGCGTCCCGCTCATCGCGGCCTTCGCGAAGGCGGTGGAGGTCAGCGTCGGCCATCAGCACGAGACCTCGGCACGCATCGAGCGGTTGCGGGCACGCATGGTCGAGGGCATCCGGCGAGCCGTGCCCGATGCCATCGTCAACGGCGACCCCGAGCCCGGCCCCGACCACCGGCTGCCGAACATCGCGCACGTCACCTTTCCCGGGTGCGAGGGCGACGCGATGCTGATGCTGCTCGACGCGCAGGGCATCGAGTGCTCCACCGGCTCGGCCTGCGATGCCGGCGTCCCCCAGCCCAGCCACGTCCTGCTGGCCATGGGCTACGACGAGGCGGCGGCGCGCGGCTCGCTGCGATTCTCGCTCGGGCACACGTCCACCGAAGCCGACGTCGACGCCTTCGTCGCGGCTCTGCCGGCCGTGCACGAGCGCGCGGTCGCCGCCTCCATGGTGCGGAGCGCATCGTGAAGGTCATCGCGGCGATGTCCGGTGGCGTCGACTCCGCCGTCGCCGCCGCCCGCGCGGTCGACGAGGGTCACGACGTCACCGGCGTCCACCTCGCGCTCAGCCGCAACCCGCGGTCGTACCGCTCGGGGGCTCGCGGCTGTTGCTCGATCGAGGACGCCGGAGACGCCAGACGCGCCGCCGACGTCCTCGGCATCCCGTTCTACGTCTGGGACATGAGCGAGGAGTTCGCCGACGAGGTGGTCGACGACTTCGTGGCCGAGTACACCGCCGGACGTACGCCCAACCCGTGCCTGCGCTGCAACGAGAAGATCAAGTTCGCCGCGGTGCTCGACCGCGCGCTCGCCCTCGGCTTCGACGGGGTGGTCACCGGCCACTACGCCCAGTTGGTCCGCTCCGACGACGACAACGACGAGATGGCCAGGGTCGAGTTGCACCGGGCGATCGACCACGGCAAGGACCAGTCGTACGTGCTCGGCGTCCTCACCCAGGAGCAGCTCGCGCACTCGCTGTTCCCGCTCGGCGGGAGCGACAAGACCGACGTGCGGGCCGAGGCCGCCCGGCGCGGGCTGCAGGTGGCGCAGAAGCCGGACAGCCACGACATCTGCTTCGTCGCCGACGGCGACAACGCCGGGTGGCTGCACGAGAAGCTCGGCCCGAAGCCCGGCCGCATCGTCGATGAGGCCGGGCAGACGCTGCGCGAGCACGACGGCGCGTACGCGTTCACGATCGGCCAGCGCCGGGGCCTGCGGCTCGGCGTCCCGGCCGACGACGGCAAGCCGCGGTTCGTGCTGGACATCGAGCCGACGAGTGGCACCGTCACGGTCGGTCCTCGAGAGCACCTCCGGGTCGACGCCCTCACCGGCACGCGCCCGCTGTGGGCGGACCGTGCCCCACAGGGTCGGCTCCGCTGCACCGTGCAGCTGCGGGCGCACGGCGACGAGCACACCGCGTCCGTCGAGGTGGACGAGACCGAGGTCCGGGTCGCGCTGCATGAACCCGCCTTCGGTATCGCACCGGGACAGGCCTGCGTCATCTACGACGGCACCCGTGTCGTCGGCTCCGCCACCATCGCCAGCACCGACCGCGTCAGCGTGTGAACGCCGGCACCGGCGTCGGGTCGATGCCCGGCGACGACGTCCGCGAGGCCTTGCGCGTCATCCGCGGTGAGGTCGGAGGTCTCCCGTACCTCCCCGAGCTGCCCGCTCGCGGCCCCCACGCCGGCATCGCCGGACGCGCCGTCGCGATCCTCGACAGTCTGACGGCCGACCTGCAACCGGGTGGGTGGCGGCTCGGGGTCGGCGAGGGTATCGATCAGCGACGGGCGCGCTCCCTGCTCGCCCAGGACCTCGATGCGGCCGAGGAAGTGCTCGGCGGTCACACCGGCCCGCTCAAGACGCAGGTGTGCGGGCCACTCACCCTCGCCGCCACGCTCGAGCGCGCTCGCGGCGACAAGCTGCTGTCCGACCACGGGGCCCGGCGCGAGCTGGCGGAGTCCCTCGCCGAGGGGCTGACCGCGCACCTGGCCGACCTCCGGCGTCGATTCGCCGGCACGGAACAGCTCGTCGTGCAGGTCGACGAGCCGGGCATCGTCGCCGTTCTCGGTGGCGGCGTACCGACGGCCAGCGGGTTCTCGCGGCACCGGAGCGTCCAGCCGCCGGAGGCAGATGCCCTCTTGCGTCTCATCGTCGACGCCATCACCGGCGCCGGCGCCCGGCCCGTGGTCCACTCGTGCGCCACGGACGTGCCGATCGAACTGCTGGCCGGCGCCGGGTTCACCGCGATCTCCTTCGACGCCGCGCTCGCCCAGCCCGGCGAGGCCTGGTCGGCGGCGTTCGAGACGGGCACCGACCTCTGGCCCGGCGTGGTGCCCACCTCCGATGCCGACGTCTCGGTGACTGCGCTGCGCCACCAGGTGGACCTGTTGTTCCACCGTCTCGGCTTCGACGAGGAGGCCTACGCCGAACGGCTGGTCGTCACCCCGACGTGTGGTCTGGCCGGGGCATCCCCTGCCTGGGCCCGCCGCGCCCTCACCCTCGCCGAGCGCGCAGCCGGCGGAGAAGGGCGTAGCGAAGCAGCGCCAAGCCGATGACGGCGACGATTCCGGCGGCGGCGGTCAGCCGGGCGTCCCCGTAGGTGATCGCCCCGAGGACGACACCCCCGAGGAGGAGCACGACTCCGGCGATGATGGCCCAGAGCTTCTGGAAGCGGGTCCGGTGGTCGACCACGAAGTCCTCCGTTCGGTGGTTGCGGCCATGCTGTCACGCTGCGCGAACGGTCACACGCCGGCGATAGGCTCGGTCGCATGGCGACCGACGACCTCCGGCAACGGCACAAGGAGCTCGCGGAGCAGGTCGAGGAGCACCGCACCCGCTATTACCTCGACGACGCGCCGACCGTCTCCGATGCGGAGTACGACCGCATGATGCGCGAGCTGGAGAAGCTGGAGGAGGAGCAGCCGGAGCTCCGCACGCCGGACTCGCCCACGCAGAGCGTCGGCGGCTACGCGTCCTCCACCTTTGAGTCCTACGAGCACCGCGAGCGCATGATGAGCCTCGACAACGCGTTCACCCGGGAGGAGCTCGAGGCCTGGCATGCGCGGCTCGAGCGCGAGGGTGTCGCCACCGCCGACTTCCTGTGTGAGCTCAAGGTCGACGGGCTGGCCATCTCGCTCACCTACGAGGACGGCGTGCTCACCCGGGGCGTCACGCGCGGCGACGGCCGGGTCGGCGAGGACGTCACCAACAACGTCCGCACCATCGACGTCGTCCCGCACCGGCTGAAGGCGACGAAGAAGTATCCGGTACCGGCGTACGTCGAGGTCCGCGGCGAGGTGTTCTTCCCCACCGCGGCGTTCGAGGAGTTCAACGAGGCCTGGGCCGATTCGGGCAAGACCCCGTTCGCCAACCCGCGCAACGCCGCCGCCGGGTCCCTGCGCATGAAGGACGCGTCGGTCACCGCGGGCCGGCCGCTCGCCATGGTGTGCCACGGCATCGGCTACCGCGAGGGGTTCAGCCCCAAGCGGCAGTCCGAGGCCTACGACGCCCTCAAGGCGTGGGGGCTCCCCACGAGCGACCGAGCCACGGTCCTGCCCGACCTCACTGCCGTCCAGGAGTTCATCGAGCACTACGGCGAGCACCGCCATGACGTCATCCATGAGATCGACGGCGTGGTCATCAAGGTCGACGAGGTCGACCTCCAGGGTCGCCTCGGCTCCACCTCGCGCGCGCCGCGCTGGGCGATCGCCTGGAAGTATCCGCCGGAGGAGGTCAACACCCGGTTGCTCGACATCCGGGTCAACGTCGGTCGCACGGGCCGCGTGACCCCGTTCGGCGTCATGGAACCGGTCCGGGTTTCCGGCTCCACGGTCAGCATGGCCACGCTGCACAACCAGCACGAGGTCAAGCGCAAGGGCGTCCGCATCGGCGACATGGTCGTGCTGCGCAAGGCCGGCGACGTCATTCCCGAGATCGTCGGGCCGGTCGTCGCCCTGCGCGACGGGAGCGAGCGCGAGTTCGTCATGCCCACGCGATGCCCGGCCTGCGACACTCCCCTCGCGCCGACGCGCGAGGGCGATGCCGACATCCGCTGTCCCAACACCCGGACGTGCCCGTCGCAGCTGCGTGAGCGACTCACCCATGTGGGTGGCCGCGGCGCGTTCGACATCGAGGTGTTCGGCTGGGAGGGCGCGATCGCACTGCTCGACGCCGGTGTGCTCGTCGATGAGGGCGGGCTGTTCGCGATCACCGAGGAGGAGCTGCTCACCGTCCCGCTCTACACCCGTGCCGCCAAGAAGGCCGAGAAGGAGGCCGGCGCCGACGACCGGGTGCTCAGCGCCAACGGCATCGCGTTGCTGCAGAACCTGCAGAAGGCCAAGAGTCAGCCGCTGTGGCGGGTGCTGGTCGCGCTGAGCATCCGGCACGTCGGTCCCACGGCCGCTCGTGCCCTCGCCGAGCACTTCGGGTCGTTGCCTCGCATCGCCGCGGCGTCCGTCGACGAGCTCGCGGAGGCCGACGGGGTGGGCCCGACGCTCGCCGAAGCGGTCGTCGAGTGGTTCGCCGTCGACTGGCATCGGGCGATCGTCGACGCCTGGGCGTCCGCCGGCGTCCGCATGGAGGACGAGCGCGATGAGTCCGTGCCCCGCACCCTCGAGGGTCTGACCCTCGTCGTCACCGGGTCGCTGGAGCGCTTCACCCGCGACACCGTCAAGGAGACGATCATCGCCCGCGGCGGCAAGGCGTCCGGCTCGGTCTCCAAGAAGACCGACTACGTCGTGGTCGGCGACTCACCGGGTTCCAAGGCCGCGAAGGCCGAGCAGCTCGGGGTCCCGATCCTCGATGAGGCCGGCTTCGAGCGACTTCTCGAGCACGGGCCGGCGACCGGCTAGATCATCCGGTCCGAGCGCGTCAGCGCGAACGCGGCGAGCGACGCCACCGTGCAGACCACGGCCCACCAGAGCAGACCGGCGATGACGGCGGCGGCGCCGACGGCGAGAAAGATCGCCGCCTGGGCGAAATACCGATGCGGGTCGTCGAGGCGCCGCTCCGCGGTCGGTGCGATCCAGCGCGCCCACACCAGGGCGAGCGCAATGGCCACCGGGATGCTGATCAGCCAGCTCCGGCCACCGTCGATCAGCGCGTTGACGGCCACGACGAGCAGCACGAAGGTCGCCACCTCGCAGACGAAGGCGACCATGTCGATGAACCTGACTCGTTCGGTGTCCATCGCGCTCATCCTGCCAAACCTGCCCGCGCGGCGATGAGATCGGCGAGCTCCGCGGGTCGCTGCTCGGGGATCCAGTGGCTGACTCCCGGCATCACCTCGAAGGTGTAGTCGGCGTCGACGAACTGCTCCGTCATCTCGGCCGAAGCGCGCCCGATGGCGGAATCGCCGTCACTCCAGACGAAGGTTGTCGGGACGGTGACCTTCGCCGCCACCTGGCGCGGCCGCATCGTCGGCATGGAGCGGTAGGCGCCCAGGCTCCCGCGCAGGGCGTCGTCCTCGAGCGAAGTCGGCCCGATAGGCCTGATACATCTGCGCCGTCATGCCGCTGGACCGAAGCGCTCGCTCGCCCAGCCGCCCGCTCATGATGCGTTCGGGCAGCCAGGGGAGCTGGAACAGCGCGATGTAGAACGACCGCAGCATCTGGTCGCTGCGCAGCATCGACCGGAGGAACGCCGTCGGGTGGGGGACCGAGACGGCCGTCAGCGACGCGACCGATTCCGGATGCTCCGCCGCGGTGAGCCAGGCGACAGCCGCGCCCCAGTCGTGCCCGACCAGGTGGACCGGACCGGCCCCGATGGTCCGCACGAGCGCCTCGATGTCGGCGACCAGCTCGGGAATGCGATAGCCGAACCGGCTGCGCGGACGGGCACGGGGGGCATAGCCCCGACGGTCGGGCGCAAAGGTCCGTGCTCCCCGCTCGTGGAGATGGGCCGAGACCTCGTCCCAGTTCCGGGCACGCTGCGGCCAGCCGTGCAGCAGCACCACCGGGACGCCGTCGATCGGGCCAGCGTCGATGACGTCGAAGACGAGGTCCTCGCGGCGGTACTCGGTCATGCGCTCGGGAGTCACACGCCAACTCTCCCAGACCGGTCGAGGCGACACCCGGGCGGGAGCGGGCGGCCGAGGGCGGCTCACTAGGATGGGTCGGCACCCCGCCGCCTGCGAAGGAATCTGCATGTCCGACCCCGTTTCGGGTATCTCGCGCGCGGACGTCGCCCACCTGGCCGTCCTCGCGCGCATCTCGCTGAGCGATGCCGAGCTCGACCACCTCGCCACCGAGCTGCCCGCGATCCTCGAGCACGTCCGGGTCGTCCAGGACGCCGCCGACGACGTCACGCCGATGAGCCACCCGCTCCCGGTCAGCAACGTGTTCCGCGCCGACGAGGTCCGCGAGAGCCTCACCACCGACGAGGCACTGGCCGGCGCCCCGGAGAGCGACCAGCAGCGATTCCTCGTGCCGAAGATCCTGGGTGACGAGCAGTGAACGAGCTCCTGCGCCTCACCGCGGCCGAGCTGGCCCACCGGCTGGCCACCGACGAGGTCACCTCCGTCGAGGTCACCCAGGCCCACCTCGACCGGATCGCCGAGGTCGACGGCGAGATCCACGCCTTCCTGCACGTCGACGCCGAGGGTGCTCTCGCCGCCGCACGCGACATCGACGCCCGGCACGCGGCCGGCGAGGACCTGAGCCCGCTGGCCGGCGTGCCGGTCGCGGTCAAGGACGTCATCACCACCCGGGGCGTGCCCACCACGGCCGGCTCGCGGATTCTCCAGGGCTGGGTCCCGCCGTACGACGCCACCGTGGCGCGCCGGCTCAAGGCCGCCGGCCTGCCCATCCTCGGCAAGACCAACATGGACGAGTTCGCCATGGGGTCGTCCACCGAGCACTCCGGATACGGGCCCACCCGCAACCCGTGGGACACCGGCCGCATCCCCGGCGGCTCCGGCGGGGGATCGGCGGCCGCGGTCGCGGCGTTCGAAGCACCGCTCGCCGTGGGCACCGACACCGGCGGCTCCATCCGGCAGCCCGGTGCGCTCACCGGAACCGTCGGCGTCAAGCCGACGTACGGCGGCGTCTCCCGGTACGGACTCATCGCGCTCGCCAGCAGCCTCGACCAGGCCGGGCCGGTCACCCGCTCGGTGCTCGACGCCGCCCTCCTGCACGAGGTCATCGGCGGCCACGACCCGTGCGACTCGACCAGCATCGACCGTCCGGTCCCGGCGGCGGTCGAGGCCGCGCACCGCGCCGACGTCGAGGGCCTGAAGATCGGGATCGTGCGTGAGCTCGGAGGTGAGGGGTTCCAGCCCGACGTCGTCGCCCGGTTCGAGGAGTCGCTCGCGCTGCTGGAGGGCGCGGGTGCTGAGCTGGTCGAGGTCTCGTGCCCGAGCTTCGTCCACGCACTCGCCGCCTACTACCTGATCCTGCCGAGCGAGGCGAGCAGCAACCTCGCCAGGTTCGACGCCATGCGGTACGGCGTGCGGGTGGCCCCCGACGGGGTCGACGCCCCGAGCGCCGAGCAGGTCATGGCCGCCAGCCGCGACGCCGGCTTCGGAGATGAGGTCAAGCGCCGCATCATCCTCGGCACGTATGCGCTGTCCAGCGGCTACTACGACGCCTACTACGGGTCGGCGCAGAAGGTCCGTACCCTCATCGCGCGGGACTTCGAGGTCGCGTTCGAGCAGGTGGACGTGCTCGCCTCGCCGACCTCGCCGACGACGGCGTTCCCGTTCGGGGACAAGCTCGACGACCCGCTGGCCATGTACGCCCAGGACGTCGCCACCATCCCGGCCAACCTCGCCGGCGTGCCCGGGCTCTCCCTCCCGTCCGGGCTCGCGTCCGACGGACTCCCGACCGGCATTCAGTTCCTGGCCCCGGCCACTGCCGACGACCTCCTCTACAACGTGGGCGCCGCCCTGGAGCGGATGCTCCAGGAGCAGTGGGGTGGCCCGATCCTGGCTCAGGCGCCGGCGCTGGAGGTGACCCGATGACGACGACGCTCGTCGAGCTCGACGACGCCCTGTCCCGCTACCAGCCGGTGATGGGCCTGGAGGTCCACATCGAGCTCAACACCGCCTCCAAGATGTTCTGCGGCTGCAGCGCGACGTTCGGCGCCGAGCCCAACTCGCAGGTCTGCCCGGTCTGCCTCGGGCTGCCGGGAGCGCTCCCGGTGGTGAACGGCACGGCCGTCGAGTCGGCCATCCGCATCGGCCTGGCGCTGAACTGCCAGATCGCGGCTTGGTGCCGGTTCGCGCGGAAGAACTACTTCTACCCCGACATGCCGAAGAACTTCCAGACGTCCCAGTACGACGAGCCGATCGCGCACGACGGCTGGACCGAGATCGAGGTGGCCAGCCCAGACGGCACGGTCCAGACCCACCGGATCGAGATCGAGCGGGCCCACATGGAGGAGGACACCGGCAAGTCGCTGCACGTCGGCGGCGCGACCGGGCGCATCCATGGCGCCGAGCACTCCCTCGTCGACTACAACCGGGCCGGCATCCCGCTGATCGAGATCGTCACGAAGACCATCGAGGTGCCGGGGGACGAGGCCGCGGCGGTGGCCCGGGCCTACGTGTCGCACCTGCGCGACCTCATCGGTGACCTGGGTGTCTCCGACGTCCGCATGGACCAGGGTTCGCTGCGCTGCGACGTCAACCTCTCCCTCAAGCCGCTGGGCAGCACCGCGCTCGGCACGCGGTCGGAGACGAAGAACGTCAACTCCTTCCGCTCGGTCGAGCGGGCCGTCCGGTACGAGATCCGGCGCCACGCCGCCCTCCTCGATGCCGGCGAGACGGTCGTGCAGGAGACCCGGCACTTCCACGAGACCGACGGCAGCACCTCGCCCGGCCGCGAGAAGTCCGACGCCGACGACTACCGCTACTTCCCCGAGCCCGACCTCGCACCCATCGCGCCGTCGCGCGACTGGGTCGAGGAGCTGCGCGCCACCCTGCCCGAGCCCCCGGCCGACCGCCGCCGCCGGCAGCAGGAGGAGTGGGGCTTCAGCGACCTGGACATGCGCGACACCATCGGCGCCGGCGCCCTCCCGCTGGTGGCCGCCACGATCGAGGCAGGCGCCGCGCCGCAGGCGGCGCGCAAGTGGTGGCTCGGCGAGCTGGCCCGTCGCGCCAATGAGCACGGGACCGACCTGGACTCCCTCGACATCACCCCCGAACAGGTGGCCGGCATCCAGGCCCTCATCGACGCCGGCCGCATCAACGACAAGCTGGCGCGCGACGTCTTCGACGGCGTGCTGGCGGGGGAGGGCACGCCGGAGGAGGTCGTGGCCGCACGCGGCCTGGAGGTGGTCTCCGACGAGGGTGCGTTGGGCGAGGCCGTCGACCGCGCGATCGAGGCGAACCCCGACGTCGCGCAGAAGATCCGCGACGGCAAGGTCGCTGCGGCCGGGGCGCTCATCGGCGCGGTGATGAAGGAGATGCGCGGTCAGGCCGACGCCGCCCGCGTGCGCGAGCTCATCCTGGCGAAGCTGAGCTGAGGTTCAGCCGCCGGTGCCGTGCTGGGCGCACCACGCGTCCCGGGCAGCGGCGGCTTCGGGGCCCACGGCGAACATGTTGCGGTAGAACCGGGCCTGGCCCGCGGCATAGTCCTCGATCACCTGCTCGGCGAGCCGACGCTGGAGCGGTGTCTTGGCGAGCGCCAGGTTCTCCGCGTTGCGCCACACGATCTCGCGCCAGCCGCGGATGACCGCGCCGGCGCCGGTCTCCTCGACGGTCAGCACGTCGATGTCATCGAATGTCGGGTCGAACCGCGCCGCCTCCTCGGCGAACACCGGCGCATACAGCTGGTCGAGGCGCTGGTTGTACGCGTTGTGGTCCTGCTTGTGGGACTTTCCGTCCGCGTCGGTCAGGCCGACCTCGGCCAGGACGTAGGAGAAGTCGCGATTGATGTGCGCGTTCATCGCCAGCATGAAGTTGCCGAGCCCACTGACGGCCTTCTCGTCGGCCGCATCGAGCGCGATCCGCCAGGCCTTCGGCACCGACGCCCGTTGGGCCGGGTCGCCGGAGCTCCACGCGTCGAGGGCGTCGAAGTAGTCCTGCGCGAACAGCGCGTCCACCTGCGCCAGCCAGACCCGGTCCTGGAAGACGCCTGAGTTCACCGCCTCCCGAACGTCTTCGGTCACCCGCAGGTAGGCGAGTGAGAACACCGCGTCGTGGTCGCAGGCGGCGGCCAGCAGGTCGAGCCGGCGCTGCATCTCCGCGATGGTGACGTCGATGCAGGAAGGCGCGCCGTCGGGGCACACCGAGCCGGTGTACGGCGCATGCGGCACAGGGACGGCCGGGAGCGCTTCGATCACCGGGTCGATCGGCTTGGGGTTGATCAGCTGGCCGAGGGGGTCCGACGGGGGCGGAGTCGGCTCGGCGCTCGCGGGAGTCAGCCAGGTGAGCGGCGCGACGACGACGAGGGCCGTGAGGACGCTGACACGGGCAAGGCGCATGTGGGTGACAACGAGATCGCGGCCGGTTCCGTTACGAGGCCGCGCTGTCGACCAGGTCGACCAGTCGCTTGAGCTCGAGGAGGACCACGTCGGGGAACTCCAGCGGGAGGAAGTGCGTCCCCTCGAGCTCGCGGTAGCGCGACCCCGGGATCCGCTCGTGGGCCGTCTTCATGTGCCGGGCTCCGGTGAGCACGTCCCAGCGGCCGGCGATGAACGTCACCGGGACGTCGACCTTCGACAGCGAGACACGGGAGTGCTTCGAGACGTCCATGGCCAGGTGGGCGTACCACCGCGGGTCGGTCGTCGTGAACTCCTGCATCAGGGCACGGAGCTCCTCGGTGTCGGCCCGCGGGTTGATGAGCCGGGTGCGCCGCAGCATGTTCGCCACGGCGGCCGTCCACGGGATGTTGCGGGAGAACACGCCGATGCCGCGGCCGGCCACGAGGCCGGTGAGGGCCAGCCCGGTCATGATGCGTTTGGCCACCGGACCCGGGACGTGCAACGGGGCGAGCATGGTGCCGAAGGTGTTGCCGGGGACCCCGGCCACGGCCAGGATGCCCTTGACCCGCTCCGGGTGGCGGTTGGCCAGCTCGAACGCGACGGTCACGCCGGCGGACCACGCCGGGATGACGGCCGAGTCGATGCCCGCATCGTCCATCACGGCGAGTGCGTCCTCGATGTAGGCGTCCAGGTCGACGCGGCGGCTCTGGGGACGTTCGGACCCACTCACGCCGCGGTGATTCCACCCGACCACGCGCAGGCCGCAGTCGGGCCGGAGCAAGGACGGCCAGGCGTGCGGATTGGTGCCCAGCCCGTTGCTGAGGAAGACGGTGGGCCCCCTCCCGTCGTTCGTCCAGGCCCGGATGCGGGTGCCGTCGGCGCTGTCGACGTCGTAGTAGCGGACGCGCGCGGCAGGAGAGGAGGTCACGACGAGCGATTCTGCCAGCAAAGGCCGGCGGCCCGACGACATTTGTAGAGTCGCCCCATGACGTCGACCACGCCCCGCACGGCCGACCTCGTGCTCGAAGGCGGCGGCGTCAAGGGGATCGCGCTGGTCGGCGCGGCGACGGCGCTCGACGAGGCCGGCTGGCGGTTCGCCCGGGTGGCCGGGTCGTCGGCGGGCGCGCTCGTCGGCGCGATCATCGCCGCGATGCAGCAGGCCGGGGAGTCGATGTCGAGCGTCGATGAGATCGTTCGCACCCTGCGCTACCGCGAGATGCTCGACCGGCGCGCGGTCGGGCGCTCCCTGCGGTGGTGGCCACGGGCCGCCGACGCCTGGGGCGTCATCTTCCACCTCGGGATGTACCGCGGTCACTACATGACGCAGTGGGCGCGCGGCGTGCTGTCCGACTTCGGCGTGCGAACCTTCGCCGACTTCGCCTTCGACGACCCGGGCTCGGCGCTGCCACCGGGCCACTCGTTCCGGCTGGTCGTCACCGCGAGCGACCTCTCCCGGCAACGGCTGATGTACCTGCCGTGGGACCTGTCCTCCTACGGGATCGCGGCCGCCGACTACCCGGTCCACCGGGCCGTTCGCGCCTCGGCGGCCATCCCGTTCATGTTCGAGCCGGTGCGGCTGCACTCGACGTTCGGGCTGTCGACGCTCGCCGACGGATCCCTGCTGCGGAGCTACCCGATCGAGATCTTCGACCGGCAGGACGGCAAGCCCGAGCGGTGGCCGACGCTCGGCATCCGGCTGAGCTCACCGTCGAGCGAACGGGCGCCGGCGAAGCCGGTCACCGGGCCCGTCTCGCTGATCCAGAGCCTGATCTACACCACCGTCGACTCGACCCAGGTGCGCCACGTGGACGAGCCGGGCAACGTCGACCGCAGCATCTTCGCCAAGCCGCGCGGAGTCAGGTGGACCGACTTCGACCTGACCGACGAGCAGCAGCAGGGCCTGTTCGACGCCGGATACGCAGCCGGGCAGCGGTGGGTGCAGCGGCACCCGGACGGCCCGCCGCCGCGCGAGCCCGAGCAGCCGCAGGGCCAGATCGACGTGGGCGAGTAGCCAACCCGCCGACGGTCAGGCGGAGTGGACGCCCAGCGCGTCGACGAGCCGCTCCGCGCCGTCCTCGGACTGGTCGAGGAACAGGCTGGGCTCGGTGAGCTCGAGCTCGATGAGACGGGACTTGCCGTCGATGTCCGTGACGAGATCGACCCGCGCGTAGGCGAGCGGGCCGGGGCCGCCCAGGGCTGCGGGGACCGCGGCGAGCACCTGCTCGGCGACGTCGAGCTGCGCGGCCGTCGGTGCCCGGGGCGTGATGACCTCACGGCGGTCGCGGTCCTGCCGGACACCTTCGCCGCGGCCGAGCAGCGGGCCCTTGCGGATGCCGTGCGAGAAGCGCCCACCGAGGTAGATGAGGGCGGTCTCACCCTCGCTGTCGACGGACGGGACGTACGGCTGCAGCATCACCGTGCGGCCGGCGGCCATCAGGTCCTCGCTGTGGGCATAGACCTCACCCGGGCTGGACCAGCGTGCCGTGTCGCGGGATCCGGCCGAGATCGCGGGTTTGACCACCCACTCCGTGCTGGCGGGGAGGTCGTCGCCGGTGCGGACGTCCCACCGCGTGTCGATGACGGGCACGCCTGCCGCCGCGAGCTCGCGGAGGTAGACCTTGTCGGTGTTCCAGGCGAGGACGTCGGCCGGGTTGACCAGGCGCGGCACGCTCCGGGCCCAGTCGAGGAACTCGTCGCGACGGTCGACGTAGTCCCAGCAGGACCTGACGACCACGACGTCGAATCGGGCCCAGTCGACGGACTCGTCGTCCCACTCGACGATCTCGGACGCACGTCCGCGGGCCGTCGCGGCGCCGGACAGGAGCGGGAGATCGACGTCGAAGTCCCGGTGGGGGCGACTGGTGGCGAAGGCGATGGTCACGAGGGCCACTGTAGGACGGCACCCATGCACTTTCCTGATGAAGCCAGTCACTTGATTCAGATGAAATGAAGCGCTAACATTCATTGCATGACGATGAAGCGCAAGACTTCAGTTCAGGTGGCCCTGATCGGCGATCTGGTCGGCTCGCGGAGCTCCGGGTCGCGCAGCGCCCTCCAGCAGCACCTGGTCGCCGCGCTCGACGCCACCAACGACCTGGCCGAGTCCACGCAGGCGCTGGTCCCGACGGTCGGAGACGAGTTCCAGGGCGTCTTCGCCGACGTCGGGTCGGCGTTGCGGGCCAGCCTGATCGTCCGGCTGGCGCTGCCGGCGGAGGTCGACTGCCGATGCGGCATCGGCGTCGGCACGCTCGAGATCGTCGGGTCGTCGGAGTACGGTCTCACCCAGGACGGCCCGGCGTGGTGGGCGGCGCGCGACGCGATCGTCGAGGCCAAGCGCCGCGAGAGCGGGCAGAACAAGCGGTTGCGATCCTGGCTCGTCGTGCACGAGCCGGGCGAGGGCGCCAGGCCGCAGACGGCTGGATCGAACGGAGCAGGGGGCGAGGTCGATGCGGCACTGGTCAATGCCTTCCTGCTCTGCCGGGACGAGATCGTGAGCCGGCTCGACGCGCGACAGCGCCGGCTGGTGCTCGGCGTCCTGCGCGGCTCCACCCAGAAGGACCTCGCCGCGAGTGAGGGCATCTCCCCGTCCGCGGTGTCGCAGAGCCTGCACCGGTCCGGGGCGTTCGCGCTGCTGGGCGCGGCCGAGCTCGTCGGGGCCGCGCCATGATCTTGTTGACCTTCCTGCTCGCGACGCTCGGCTGCGCCGATCTCGTCCGGCCCGAGAACCGCGCGTCGTCGCGCGTCGAGGGCGTCGCGGCGTTCGTCGTCGGGGGTGCGGTCCTGGTGCTGCTCGCGTCCGGATTGGCCATCGGGTCGGCGTCCTGGGCGGTGGTGCCGCTCGGGCTCCTGGTGCTGGCCGTCTGGATCCTGCTCACGCCGGTGGGCATCGTCCAGACCGACCGGCCCTGGCCCGTGGCCGGGCTCGCCGCGACCGCGCTCGCCGCGCTCGCGGTGCCGCAGCCCGGCGTCGGCGACGGATGGCTGGTCCGCTGGTACGAGGCGCTCGACATCGGAACGCTCGAGGGCGTTCCGGTCGAGCAGTTCGTGTTCGGGGCGGCCTGCGTCGTGTTCCTGGTCGAGACGTCGAACATCGTGGTGCGGCTGATGCTCATCGGCACCGGGCCCAGCGTCATCGCCACCGAGAAGACGCTGCAGGGCGGGCGCATCCTCGGGCCGATCGAGCGCGTGTTCATCCTCGCCATGGCGCTCGGCGGTCACTACGGCGCGCTGAGCGCGGTGGTCGCGGCCAAGGGCATCCTCCGGTTCCCGGAGATCTCCCGCGACACCCCGGGCGGCTCGCGCGCCGAGTACGTGCTGGTCGGCAGCTTCGTCAGCTGGTCGCTCGCCTTCGTCTTCGTACCGCTGTTCTGAGCGATACTCCACCCATGAGCTCCGTACGACCCTCACGGCACCTGCTGCGCGGCAAGGATCTCGCCGACATCCGGTTCGCCGAGCCGATCACCGTGGACGACATGGCGGCGGCAGCCGGTCTGTCGCGATCGCACTTCAGCCGCGAGTTCACCCGGACGTTCGGCGAATCGCCGCGGGCCTACCTCCAGACCCGTCGACTTGAGCGCGCAGCTGCTCTGCTGCGGTCCACGGACCGCTCGGTCGCCACCATTTGCATGGATGTCGGGCTCGAGAGCGTCGGCTCGTTCACCACGTCGTTCGTCCGGGCGTTCGGTCGCACACCCACGGAGTACCGGGAGGCGTTCCCGCCCGCGGCGTCGCATGCGATGGTGCCGGCCTGCGTGCTGCGAGTGCACTCGCGCCCCGAGGCGCCGTCGAGGGTCGATTCCAAGGTCAGCACACGGGAAGAAGACGTGGCTGGGCAGCGTCCATAGCGTCGGGTCATCAACCATTTCCGGACAAGGAGCTAGCCCATGTTGAAGATCGCGAGCGCCCAGCTGTGGGTGCACGACCAGGACGCCGCACTGGCCTTTTGGACCGAGAAGGTCGGGATGGAGGTTCGGGCCGACGTCACGCTCCCGGAGATGGACTTCCGGTGGCTCACCGTCGGGCCCCCGGGTCAGGACGACGTGACGATCGTGTTGATGCCCGTCCCCGGGCCACCGGTGCTGCCTGCCGGAGCGCGCGAGGACGTTCTCGACCTCGTCGCGAAGGGGTTCTCGGCGACGGTGTTCCTCACCACCGACGACTGCCGGGCGGCGTATGAGGACCTGGCGGACCGTGGGGTCGAGTTCACCGAGAAGCCGGAGGAACGGCCGTACGGCATCGACTGCGGGTTCCGCGATCCGTCCGGCAACAGCGTGCGACTCACCGAGCTGGCCGAGAACTGGGGCTGATCCCCACCGAGACGTGGCGGGATCGGGTGCTCGTACCCTGTACCTCATGGCACAGCCGCACGATCCCGCCACCGGCGTGGACATCAAGCCGCGCAGCCGCGACGTCACCGACGGCCTGGAGAAGACCGCGGCACGGGGCATGCTGCGCGCGGTCGGCATGGGCGACGACGACTGGGGCAAGTCCCAGATCGGCGTCGCGTCCAGCTGGAACGAGATCACCCCCTGCAACCTCTCGCTCGACCGGCTCGCGAAGGCGGTCAAGGAGGGCGTCCACGCGGCTGGCGGCTACCCGCTGGAGTTCGGCACCATCTCGGTCTCCGACGGCATCGCCATGGGTCATGAGGGGATGCACTTCTCCCTGGTGAGCCGCGAGGTCATCGCCGACTCCGTCGAGACCGTCATGATGGCCGAGCGACTCGACGGCTCGGTGCTCCTCGCCGGGTGCGACAAGAGCCTGCCGGGCATGCTGATGGCCGCGGCACGCCTCGACCTCGCCAGCGTCTTCCTGTACGCCGGCTCGATCATGCCGGGCAACGTCGACGGCAGGGACGTCACCATCATCGACGCCTTCGAGGCGGTCGGAGCCTGCATCAAGGGACTGATCACGCCGGAGGAGGTCGACAAGATCGAACGCGCGATCTGCCCGGGCGAGGGAGCGTGCGGGGGCATGTACACGGCCAACACGATGGCCTCAGCGGCTGAGGCGCTCGGCATGAGCCTGCCCGGGTCGGCCGCACCGCCGGCGCCGGACCGCCGTCGGGATGAGTATGCGCGCAAGTCCGGCGAGGCCGTCGTCGAGCTGTTGCGCCGGGGCATCACCGCGCGCCACATCCTCACGCAGGAGGCATTCGAGAATGCCATCACCGTGGTCATGGCCCTGGGTGGGTCCACCAATGCCGTGCTCCACCTGCTGGCGATCGCGCGCGAGGCCGAGGTCGATCTCACCCTCGACGACTTCAACCGCATCGGCGACAAGGTGCCGCACCTGGGCGACCTCAAGCCGTTCGGCCGGTACGTCATGAACGACGTCGACCGCGTGGGCGGCATCCCGGTGGTCATGAAGGCGCTGCTCGACGCCGGGCTGATGCACGGCGACTGCCTCACCGTGACCGGCCGCACGATGGCCGAGAACCTGGCGGGCATCGACCTCGGGCTGGACGGCGACATCATCCGCCCGCTCGACGCGCCCATCCACCAGACCGGCGGGCTCACGATCCTCCGCGGCTCGCTGGCACCGGACGGGGCCGTGGTCAAGAGCGCCGGCTTCGACTCCGACGTCTTCCGCGGCACGGCCCGGGTCTTCGACGGCGAGCGTGCCGCGATGGATGCCCTCGAGGACGGCACGATCACCGCCGGCGACGTCGTCGTCATCCGGTACGAAGGACCCAAGGGCGGCCCGGGCATGCGCGAGATGCTGGCCATCACCGGTGCCATCAAGGGGGCCGGACTCGGCAAGGACGTCCTGCTGCTGACGGATGGTCGGTTCTCCGGCGGCACCACCGGCCTGTGCGTCGGGCACGTCGCTCCGGAAGCCGTCGACGGTGGGCCGATCGCGTTCGTGGTCGACGGCGACCCCATCACGCTCGACATGGCGAACCGGACGCTGGAGGTCGAGATCGACGCCGAGGATCTCGCCAGCCGACAGGACGGCTGGGCGCCGCCCGCGCCGCGCTACACGACCGGGGTGCTCGCGAAGTACACGAAGCTGGTCAGCTCGGCGGCCGATGGCGCCGTCTGCGGCTGATCCACATGCTGGAACGACTCGTCTCACGACTTGACCACCCAGTCTCTGCAGGCGAGACTGTCGGTGTGCAGCTTCTGGGAGTAGTTTCCTGACGCGCGAACCCACGCGGTCGCGCGTCGCCCCTCGCATGCCTCACGGCCGAGGGGTTTTTTCATGCGGACGCACGGTCCACCATGGAGGCACACGGGAGAAGGACGGACGATGACGGGACAGGCCACCGGATCGGTGACCGGGCAGATCGATGAGACGCCCGAGGAGATGACGGGGGCGCAGAGCCTCGTGCGCGCGCTCGAGCACGCCGGCGTCGAGGTGATCTTCGGCATCCCCGGCGGCGCGATCCTGCCGGCCTACGACCCGTTGTTCGACTCCGAGACGATCCGCCACATCCTGGTCCGCCACGAGCAGGGTGCCGGTCACGCCGCCCAGGGATACGCGATGGTCACCGGACGCGTCGGCGTGTGCATGGCCACCTCCGGCCCGGGCGCCACCAACCTGGTCACCGCCTTGGCCGATGCGCACATGGACTCGGTGCCGATCGTCGCGATCACCGGCCAGGTCCCGAGCGCCGCCATCGGCACCGATGCCTTCCAGGAGGCCGACATCCGCGGCATCACGATGCCGATCACCAAGCACAGCTACCTCGTCACGGACCCGGACGAGATCCCGCGCACGATCGCCGAGGCCTTCCACATCGCCTCGACCGGCCGCCCCGGACCCGTGCTCGTCGACATCGCCAAGGACGCGCTGCAGAACGCCACCACGTTCACCTGGCCGAGCGAGCTCGCCTTGCCGGGGTACCGGCCCACGACGCGGCCGCACGGCAAGCAGGTGCGTGAGGCGGCTCGACTCATGGCCGTGGCCAAGCGCCCGGTGCTGTACGTCGGCGGCGGGGTCATCAAGGCCGAGGCATCGGCGGAGCTGGCGATGCTCGTCGAGCTGACCCAGATCCCGCTCATCACCACGCTGATGGCCCGCGGGTCGTTCCCCGACACCCATGAGCTGCACCTGGGCATGCCCGGCATGCACGGTTCGGTCGCGGCGGTCTCGGCGCTGCAGAAGTCCGACCTGCTGATCTCCCTCGGTGCGCGCTTCGACGACCGGGTCACCGGGCAGCTGTCGACGTTCGCGCCGCACGCGAAGGTCATCCACGCCGACATCGACCCGGCAGAGATCTCCAAGAACCGCGTCGCCGACGTGCCGATCGTGGGCGACTGCCGCGAGGTGATCGCCGATCTCATCGTGATGCTGCGCAAGCAGGCCGAGGAGGACGGGCTGGTCGGCGACTACAGCGCCTGGCGGGAGCAGATGCTCGGCGTCAAGGCCAAGTTCCCGGTCGGCTACGACAAGCCCGAGCAGGGCTTGGCGCCGCAGAAGGTCATCGAGCGGATCAGTGAGATCACCGGCTCCGACGCCACCTACGTCGCCGGGGTCGGCCAGCACCAGATGTGGGCCGCGCACTTCATCGACTTCCAGCGTCCACGACAGTGGCTCAACTCCGGCGGCGCCGGCACCATGGGCTACTGCGTCCCCGCCGCGATGGGGGCGCAGGTGGGCCTGCCCGACAGCGTCGTCTGGGCCATCGACGGCGACGGCTGCTTCCAGATGACCAACCAGGAGCTCGCCACCTGCGCCATCGAGGGCATCCCGATCAAGGTGGCGATCATCAACAACTCCTCGCTCGGCATGGTCCGCCAGTGGCAGACGCTGTTCTACGACGGGCGCTACTCCAACACCGACCTCGACACCGGCGGCGAGGACATCGGCGCGCGTCGCATCCCGGACTTCGTCAAGCTGGCCGAGGCGTACGGCTGCGTCGGGCTGCGTTGCGACAGCGAGGCCGACCTCGATGAGACCATCGAGAAGGCGATGAGCATCACCGACGCACCCGTGGTCATCGACTTCGTGGTGGAGCGCGATGCCATGGTCTGGCCCATGGTCGCGGCCGGAACCAGCAACGACGACATCAAGATCGCGCGCGACCTCGCGCCTGAATGGGAGTCCGACGAGCTATGAGCCAACACACCCTGTCGGTCCTCGTCGAGAACACGCCCGGCGCGCTGGCCCGCGTCTCCAGCATGTTCATGCGACGCGGCTTCAACATCGACTCCCTCGCCGTCGGCCCGACGGAGATCCCGGAGATCTCGCGCATGACGATCGTCGTGAACGTCGCCGACCTGCCGCTCGAGCAGGTCACCAAGCAGCTCAACAAGCTGGTCAACGTGCTCAAGATCGTCGAGCTCGACTCCGGCCAGGCGGTCGAGCGTGAACTGATGCTGATCAAGGTCAAGACCGATGCCCAGACCCGCGGGCAGGTGCTCGAGACCGTGCAGCTGTTCCGGGCGAAGGTGGTCGACGTCGCCACCGACGCCGTCACGATCGAGGCCACCGGCGACTCGGGCAAGCTGACTGCCATGCTGAATGTCCTGGAGCCGTTCGGCATCCGGGAGATCGCCCAGTCGGGACGCGTGGCCATCGGCCGCGGCTCCCGATCCATCACCGACCGCACGCTGCGCGCCGTCCCCGGCGTCCAGGCAGGCTGACCCCCAGCCGTACGACACACAAGGAGCAGAACCGTGGCCGAGTTGTTCTACGACGACGACGCAGATCTCAGCATCATCCAGGGCCGGAACGTCGCCGTGCTCGGATACGGCAGCCAAGGCCATGCCCACGCGCTGTCGCTGCGCGACTCCGGCGTCGACGTGCGGGTCGGACTCCCGGACGGGTCGTCCAGTCGCGCGAAGGCCGAGGCCGAGGGCCTGCGGGTGCTCAACCCGGCGGAGGCGGTCGAGGAGGCCGACCTGGTCGTGGTGCTCGCCCCCGACCACAAGCAGCGGCAGCTCTACACCGAGGCGATCGAGCCGAACCTGGTCGACGGCGACGCGCTGTTCTTCGGCCACGGCTTCAACATCCGCTTCGGCTACATCAATCCGCCGGCCGGCGTCGACGTCTGCATGGTCGCGCCGAAGGGCCCCGGCCACCTGGTCCGCCGTGAGTTCGTCGAGGGTCGCGGCGTGCCGGACATCGTCGCCGTCGAGCAGGACGCCACCGGTAAGGCGTGGGACCTCGCGCTCTCCTACGCCAAGGGCATCGGGGGAACCCGCGCCGGCGTCATCAAGACCACCTTCACCGAGGAGACCGAGACCGACCTGTTCGGCGAGCAGGCCGTGCTCTGCGGCGGCGTCTCGCAGCTGGTCATGTACGGGTTCGAGACCCTCACCGAGGCCGGCTACCAGCCCGAGGTCGCCTACTTCGAGTGCCTCCACGAGCTCAAGCTGATCGTCGACCTCATGTACGAGGGCGGCATCGCCAAGCAGCGATGGTCCGTCTCCGACACCGCCGAGTACGGCGACTACGTGTCGGGTCCGCGGGTCATCGATCAGCGCGTCAAGGACAACATGCGCATGATCCTCGCCGAGATCCAGAACGGCTCGTTCGCGCAGCGGTTCATCGACGACCAGGATGCGGGAGGGCCGGAGTTCACCGCCCTGCGAGAGCGCGGTGCCGCGCACCCGATCGAGGCCGTCGGCAAGGAGCTCCGCGGCCTGATGGCGTGGGTCAAGAGCGACGACACCGATTACGTCGAGGGGTCGGCGGCACGCTGACCAGGACGATCGGCGCTCGGCCGCACCGCCGCCCTCAGGCGATGAGATCGAGGCGGTGGCCGTCTGGCGCGTCGTCTGCGCGCCGACCGGCGTAGGCCTTCGCCAGCCGGTGCACGGCGTCTTCCAGGATCGGGCGACTGCGCGTGTAGGGGAGCCGCAGGTACGCTTCGCCGGCCGTCGGCGCGCCCGTGAAGAATCGGGGGCCCGGTGTCAGCAGGAGGCCATGCTCGCGGGCGGCGGCGGCCAGCCGGGTCGAGTTGTGGTCCGGAAGCCCGGCCCAGAGCGAGAGCCCACCCGCCGGCCGTGCGACGTCGATCTCCGGCAGGTGCTCGGCGAGCAGGTCGACGAGGTGGTCGCGCTGGCTGCGGAAGCCGGCAAGGGCGCTCGACATGACCGGCTCCGGGTCGTCGAGCACCTCGGCCAGCACGAGCTGCTCGAAGGCCGCGGTGCCGAGATCGTGGTTCATGCGGGCCTGCACCAGCGGCATGATCAGGTCGAGTGGTGCCCTGATCCACCCGACGCGAAGCCCGCCCCAGATCGTCTTGGAGGCCGAGCCGACCAGCAGCGCATCACGGTCGAAGGACCCGAATGAGGGCGGCAGGTCGATGCCGTCGAGGTTGACGTCGCGCAGCGACTCATCGATGACGGCCAGGGTGCCGGCACGGCGCAAGGCCCCGGCGAGGGTGGCGCGATCGTCCGCGCCCATCACGGCTGCGGTGGGGTTGTGGAAGTCCGGGATCAGGTAGGCAGCGAGGTATCGGCCGGAGGAGAGCATGGCGACCGCGGTGTCGACATCCCAGGGGCTGTCGGCGACGACGGGAAGATGGGTCAGCCGAGCGCCCGCCGACGTGAAGGCCTCGTGGGCGTGCGGGTAGCTCACGGACTCGACCAGCACGCGATCACCACGGTCGACCAGAGCGCGGGCGATCAGGGACACCGCGCCCAGGGCACCGTTCGTCACGATGATCTGCTCCGGTGACGTGGGCAGGCCGCGGGCCTCGTACCGCTCGGCGAGCCGCTTGCGCAGCACCGGCAGCCCGTCGGGGAGGTAGCCGGTCGTCGAGAGCAAGCCGGGCAGACGCGAGATGGCGGCCTCGAAGGCACGCCCGAGGCCGGCCGGAGCGACCGGCGCCGCATAGGTCAGCGCGAGGCCGGTTTCGTCGTCGGGCGTCGCGATCAGGCTGCTGGCACTGGACTCCGCGAACGGCACCTGGACGACACTGCCCGACCCCCGTCGAGAGCGCAGCAGGCCCGCCTCACGCAGCTCGGCGTACACCCGCGAGGTGGTGGTGCGACTGACCCCGGTCGCGGCGGCGAGCTCGCGCTCGCTGGGCAGCCGAGTGCCGGTGGCGAGCCGTCCGTCGACGATCAGCAACCTGATCTGGTCCGCGAGGTCGCGATAGGCCACCCCCTCCGTGGGGGTGAGCGCGGCCGCCAGGCGGGCGGCGGAGACCGGGACGGACATGAGGGCCACTCTCTCACAATTGGCTATATCTTTAAAGGCCAATACCGGGGAGGATGACGGTCATGGTTCTCCTGCTGCTCGCCCTCGTGGCCCTCGCGACGATCGTCGTCGCGCTGGGCTACACGATCGTGTCCGACGGGTACGGCCAGCGCCCACCGCCGCGCAGTCACCGGGCGGAGGAGGAGTTCGACTCCTGGGGCCTGCCGATCCGTCACCTCCGGTCGCGCTCGTGACGGCCGTGTACGAGCCGCCGAGCCTGGGCTCGGTGGAGCAACTGCGTGCCGGCCGTCTGCCTCGCCGTGTCACCCAGCTCCTCATCGGTCTGGTGCTGTACGGATTCACGATGGCCCTGATGGTGCGGGCCGGCCTCGGCCTCGACCCCTGGGACGTGTTCCACCAGGGGGTCGCGAGGCACGTGCCGCTCAGCTTCGGTCAGGTGGTCATCGTGGTGGGCGCCGCCGTGCTGCTGCTCTGGATTCCGTTGCGCCAGGTGCCGGGTCTCGGCACCGTCCTCAACGTCGTCATCATCGGCCTGGCCGCCGACGCCGGGCTCGCCCTGGTGGATCCACCGGAGCAGATGTGGCTGCGGGTCACCGTCCTCGTCCTCTCCGTGGTCGGCAACGGGCTCGCCGGGGCGCTGTACATCGGGGCCCATCTCGGACCCGGCCCGCGCGACGGGCTCTGGCTGGGCCTCGTTCGCCGCACCGGCCACAGTGTCCGGACCCTCCGGACGGCGATCGAGCTCACGGTCCTGGTCGTCGGCTTCGTCCTGGGCGGCACGGTCGGTGTGGGCACCGTGCTCTACGCGCTGGCGATCGGCCCGACGGTGCAGTTCTTCCTGCCGTTGACGCAGGTCCGGCTGGCTCCGCAGATGGCGCTCGTGAGCAGGGGCGGCTGACAGTTCGGCCCGAAGGTCGATACGTTGCACCGATGGCCGAGAAGCTCCACGGGGGCCGGGCCCGCCGCCTTCCGCCCGAGCTCGCGATGCTCCGTGTCACCACCGCGCGGCACCGACTTCCGGCGGTCTTCGGCACGGGTCTGTTGATCTTCCTTGCACTCGGCGTCATGATCGGCGCCGGCATCTTCTCCCTCGCCGGCGTGCAAGCGGCCACCATGGCCGGGCCCGCGGTCATCATCTCCTTCGTCATCGCGGCCGTCGTGTGCGTGCTCGCGGCGTTGTCGTACGCCGAGCTCAGCTCGACCATCCCCGCCGCCGGCAGCGCCTACACGTTCACGTACGTCGCGTTCGGCGAGATCTGGGCCTGGGTGGTCGGGTGGGCGCTGGTGCTCGAGCTGGTGGTGGCTGCCGCCCTGGTGTCCCGTGTGTGGGCGGCGTACCTCGTCGCGACCGTCGAGGGCTTCGACGTCTCCCTGCCGCCGACGATCACCGAGCACGCCCGGGTCGATCAAGGCGTCGGGTGGGTCGCGCTCCTGCTGGTGGTGCTGCTGACGCTGCTGGTCATGGCCGGCACGCAGTTGTCCGGGCGCATCCTGGCCACCATCGTCTCGATCAAGCTGGTCGCCGTCGTGCTCGTCATCGTCGTCGGGGCCCGCTTGGTCGACACCGACAACTACACGCCGTTCATCCCCGATCCCGTCACCGGTGGAGGCACCCGGGGGAGCGTGCTGCAGTACTTTCTCGACGCGTCCGCGGGCGATGCCTTCGGTGTGGCAGGGATCTTCACGGCGGCCGGCGTCATCGTGTTCGCGTTCATCGGCTTCGACCTCATCGCCACGGCCGCCGAGGACGCCCGTGACCCGCGGCGCAGCATCCCGCGGGCGATGCTCGCCGCCATCGGCATCGTCACCGCGCTGTATGTCGCGATGGCCACCGTGCTCGTCGGGCTGCGGCCCTACGCAGAGCTCGGCACCGATGCCCCGGTCTCGGACGCGCTCGCGGCGGCAGGCACCGGGTGGGCGGCCGACGTCATCAACGTGGGTGCCCTGCTCGCCCTCACGACCGTCGTGCTCGTCGTGCTGATCGCCCAGAGCCGCGTCCTGTTCGCAATGGGACGTGACGGGCTGCTGCCTGCTGTCCTCTCCGACGTGGGAGAGGGATCGGCGCCGACGCGCGCGGCCCTCGTGGCCGGCGTCGCGGCCGGACTGCTCGCCCTCGATCCCGGCACCGCCGGTCGCGAGCAGCTGCTCGTGCTCGGCACCCTGTTCGCCTTCGGGTTCTGCGCCGTGGGCGTCATCACGCTCCGGCGCACGCAGCCAACGCTCGAACGCGGGTTCCGTGTCCCGTTGGTACCGCTGGTGCCGATCCTGTCGTTGCTCGCCACGATCTGGCTGTCGCTCAACCTGAGCCCGACGACGTGGCGGGACTTCGGCGTCTGGATGGCCGTGGGCCTGGGGGTGTACCTGGCGTACGGCCGCCGGCACAGCGCGCTCGTGGGAGCCGACCTGCCGGTGCCCGACGACGAGCCGCTCCCGCCGGTTCCGCGACGCACCTACGGCGGCTCGCACCGCAAGGAGGAGTAGCCGGCCGCGCGCCTACCGGCGGGTGGCGATGACGAGCGAGGCGTCGGGATCGATGAGCATCTCGACGGCGGTGAAGCGCTCGTCGGTGAGCCACTGTTCGCGGATCGAGTCGACCTGGCCGTCGACGATCGGTGGCCAGTGGCTGGACGGCGCGAAGTCGTCGAGCACCGCGATGCCGCTCGGTTCCATCATGTCGGCGAGCACGTCGATGCTCTCCATGACTTCGCGGACGTCGACGAACAGCAGCGAGAACGGGGCGTACTGCTCCAGGGACGACCAGTCGCCGGCGACGACATCGACGTTCTCGACCTCGGCGAAGAGCCGCTGCACCTCCTCGGCGAGCGACGGGTCGAGCTCGGCGCTGACGATGCGCGCCCCCTTGGGTGCGCCCGTGGACAGCCACGCCGACCCGACGCCGCAGCCGGTGCCGAGCTCGGCGAGCGTGCCCTCTCGCGACGCGGCCAGTGCGGCGAGGAGCCGACCCGTCTCGTGACGCGTCGACGTGATGAATCCACGCTGCCGGGAGAGGTCGAGGGCGCTCGCGACCAAGGCCGGGATGTCGGTGGGAGCGCTCATCAACTCAGTCTCGCACGCAGGAGTGGCGTGGCAACACGTCTCACCGGCCGAGACGCTTCCGGCGGTTCTGCCGCCCGCCGTGGGGACGTGCGGCTATGCTCATCACGTGCGGAAGCAGCTCGTAGTCATCGCTTGCCGCGGCAGGGCCTTTTAGGGCCACACCCTGCCGCGGAGTTCGAGCGTTGGCCCGACGTTTCCGCCGCAGGGATGCTGATCACGACCTGATCCATTCTCCTGAATCCTCGGTTGATCACCGGGCATGTGGCCCGGCGGGACGTCGGGACGTCGCCGAACCCGACATCCACGAACCAACCGAGACGAGGAGATGGACATGGACCCCCAGCTGATCGAGTGGGGACCGGCGCACCTGCGCGACGAGGCGATTGCCGTCGACGTCGAGCCGGTCGAGCCCCCCGAGGACAACTGACCACGATCCAAGACCTGTGCATCAGGTCTTGAGACCCGCTACCTAGGATGACCGGACGACCAGCCCCGGCCCGGAGGACCCATGAACCGCACGATCTCCCTTGCCGTCGTGCCCGGCGACGGCATCGGTCCAGAAGTGACCGCCCAGGCGCTCCTGGTGCTCGATGCCGTCGCGGCCGACCACGACGTCGCGTTCACGCGCACGGCGTACGATCTCGGCGCGCAGCGGTGGCACGCGACGGGGGAGACGCTGCCCGACTCGGTGCTCGAGGAGATCCGGGGCCATGACGCGATCCTGCTCGGCGCCGTGGGCGACCCGAGCGTCCCGTCCGGCGTCCTGGAGCGTGGGCTGCTGCTGCGCCTGCGGTTCGAGCTCGACCACTACGTGAACCTGCGCCCGTCTCGCCTGTTCCCCGGTGTCCCGACGCCGCTGGCCGACCCCGGTGACGTCGATTTCGTGGTCGTCCGCGAAGGCACCGAGGGCCCCTACGTCGGCAACGGCGGCGCCATCCGGGTCGGTACCCCGCAGGAGATGGCCACCGAGGTCAGCATCAACACCGCGTTCGGTGTCGAGCGGGTCGTGCGGGACGCCTTTGCGCGGGCCCAGGCGCGGCCGCGCCGCAAGCTGACCCTCGTGCACAAGAACAACGTGCTCGTGCACGCCGGGCACCTCTGGACGCGCACCGTCGACGCCGTGGCCACCGAGTTCCCCGACGTTGCCGTCGACTACCTGCATGTCGACGCGGCGACCATCTTCCTGGTCACCGACCCGTCCCGATTCGACGTCATCGTCACCGACAACTTGTTCGGCGACATCCTCACCGACCTCGCGGCCGCCGTCACCGGCGGCATCGGCCTGGCCGCCAGCGGGAACGTCAACCCGGACCGCACGGCGCCCAGCATGTTCGAGCCGGTCCACGGCTCGGCTCCCGACATCGCCGGCCAAGGCATTGCCGATCCGACCGCCGCGATCCTCTCCGGCGCCATGCTGCTCGATCACCTCGGACTGGCCGACGCGTCCGCGCGTGTGACGTCCGCCGTCGAGTCCGACATCCGCGACCGCACCGCTCCGCGTTCGACCCAGGAGGTGGGTGAGGCCATCGCGAAGCAGGTGGCCGGAGGCGTAGCGGTCGGCTGACGACCCCTCACCCTCCGAACCAAGAAGGTATTACCGTGACATCCATGACCCCGCCGACCGCGTTCACCACCCGCTTCGACCCGAATCCGAACCCGCGGTCAACCGAGCAGCGCGACGCGATCCTTGCGACGCCCGGCTTCGGCAACCACTTCACCGATCACATGTTCCTGGCCGAGTGGACCCCG
Source organism: uncultured Actinomycetota bacterium (assembly GCA_963695295.1). Taxonomy (GTDB): domain Bacteria; phylum Actinomycetota; class Actinomycetes; order Propionibacteriales; family Nocardioidaceae; genus Aeromicrobium. The sequence goes on from OY968771.1 coordinate 2,221,930, forward strand.
GACACCGGCTGGGCCGACGCCCGGGTCGTCCCGTACGGTCCATTGACGCTCGATCCCGCCACGGCGGTGTTGCACTACGCGCAAGAGATCTTCGAGGGGCTCAAGGCGTACGCCCATGCCGACGGCTCGGTCTGGCTGTTCCGCCCCGAGGCCAACGCGGCCCGGATGCGCAAGTCGGCCCGGCGGCTGGCCCTTCCGGAGCTGCCGGAGGACTGGTTCCTCGGCTCGATCCGGTCGCTCATCGAGACCGACCGGGCCTGGGTCCCCAGCGGCGAGGAGAAGAGCCTGTACGTCCGCCCGTTCATGTACGCCTCCGAGGCGTTCCTCGGCGTCCGTCCGAGCCAGCACGTCACCTACGCGGTGATCCTGTCGCCCGCCGGCGCCTACTTCCCGGGCGGGGTCAAGCCGGTCTCCATCTGGCTGTCCACCGAGTACGGCCGCGCCGGCGCGGGGGGCACCGGTGACGCCAAGTGCGGCGGCAACTACGCCTCGAGCCTGCTCCCGCAGCAGGAGGCGGCCGAGCACGGGTGCGCCCAGGTGGCCTTCCTCGACTCCGCCGAGCACCGCTGGGTCGAGGAGCTGGGCGGCATGAACCTGTACTTCGTCCAGTCCGACGGGTCCATCGTCACCCCGGAGCTCTCCGGCTCGATCCTGGAAGGCATCACCCGCGACTCCGTCCTGACGCTGGCGCGCGACCTCGGCCACGACGTCATCGAGCGCAAGGTGAGCATCGAGGAGTGGCGGCAAGGGTGCGCCGACGGCACGATCGCCGAGGTGTTCGCGTGCGGAACGGCCGCGGTGATCACGCCCGTGGGCGCTCTCAAGTGGGACGGTGGGTCTGCCGCGGGTGGGGACGTTCAGTCAGCCGTGGCCGCCGATGGCGAGGCCGGCAAGGTCACGCTCGACATCCGTTCGGCGCTCGTCGACATCCAGTACGGACGCGCCGACGACCGCCACGGATGGATGACACCGGTGGTCCCCGCCTAGGGGTCACGTCCGACCCCGCAGGCGTGATTGGATGGGTGATCGTGATTCAAGGGGACCAACGATGACCGTCGCGACACGGACCGAGCACGACCTGATCGGTGAGCGCGAGGTTCCGCTCGACGCGTACTGGGGCATCCACACGTTGCGTGCACTCGAGAACTTCCCCATCACCGGGATCCCGATCGGGGTCAGCCCGTTCCTGGTGGAGGCCGTCGCGGCGGTCAAGGAGGCCGCCGCCACCACCAACCACCAGCTGGGTCTGCTCGACGATGAGCGCTTCGGGGCGATCCGGCAGGCGTGCGAGGAGATCCGCGCCGGCGACCTGCACGATGAGTTCGTCGTCGACGTCATCCAGGGCGGCGCGGGCACGTCGACGAACATGAACGCGAACGAGGTCATCGCCAACCGTGCGCTGGAGCTGCTCGGGCACAAGAAGGGGGAGTACCACCACCTCCACCCCAACGAGCACGTCAACCTCAGCCAGTCCACCAACGACGTCTATCCGACCGCCGTCAAGGTGGCGATCATCCTCGCCACCCACTCCCTGCTCGCGGCGATGGAGGTGCTCCAGGACACCTTCGCGCGCAAGGCCGAGGAGTTCCGCGACGTCCTCAAGATGGGCCGCACCCAGCTGCAGGACGCCGTGCCCATGACGCTCGGCCAGGAGTTCGGCACGTACGGCGTCATGCTGGGCGAGGACCGTTCCCGGTTGTCCGAAGCGGTCATGATGCTGCACGAGATCAACCTCGGCGCCACGGCCATCGGCACGCAGCTCAACGCGCCCGTCGGCTACGTCCCGCTCGCCTGTGAACACCTCGCCACCTTGACCGGTCTGCCGCTGGTGAGCGCGGTCGATCTGATCGAGGCCACCCAGGACTGTGGCGCGTTCGTCCAGCTGTCCGGGGTGCTCAAGCGCGTGGCCGTCAAGCTGTCGAAGATCTGCAACGACCTGCGGCTGCTGTCGTCCGGGCCGCGGGCCGGCTTGAACGAGATCAACCTTCCGGCCGTGCAGGCCGGCTCCAGCATCATGCCCGGCAAGGTCAACCCGGTCATCCCCGAGGTCGTCAACCAGGTGGCGTTCCAGGTCATCGGCATGGACGTCACCGTCACGATGGCGGCCGAGGGTGGGCAGCTGCAGCTCAACGCGTTCGAGCCGGTCATCTGCTACTCGCTGTCGGCGGGCATCTACCGGTTGCGCGAGGCGATCCTCGTGCTCTCCGCCCGCTGCGTCGACGGCATCACGGCGAACCGGGACCTGCTGCGCAGCGAGGTCGAGAACTCCATCGGCCTGGTCACCGCGCTCAACCCGTTCATCGGCTACGCGGCCGCGACCGAGGTCGCCAAGGAAGCGCTCGCCACCGGCCGCGGCGTCGCCGAGCTGGTGCTCGAGAAGGGCCTGCTGCCGCCCGAGGAGCTCGCCCGGATCCTGCGCCCGGAGACGCTGGCCAACCTGGCGCCGAGGTCCGACTAGCTGAACAACGCCGTTGCCGGGTCGTCCATGAGCTGAACGAGGAGCTGGTGCGGCCCGGGGTCGTAGTCGATGAGCACGTCGATCGAGCGACCCTCCGGGATCTCGGCCGCCTTGGTGTCGCCGAGGCCGAAGGCGATGTCGCGCAGCGTCACGGTGGCCGGGCCGACCGGGTCGTTCGAGGGCCACTCCGCGATGAGGCGGTGGGCCAGCCCGGCGATGACCGCGTCGGTCATCGCGTGGGTCTCGGGGTCGACACCGGAGATCGAGACCTCGGGAAGGCCGAACTGGGTGAGGCCGTCGGTGCGGAGCAGGCCCTCGGCCAGGTCGTCGTAGTCGAGCACGTACCACTGCTGCGCGTGCGCCAGCGAGACCTCCTCGGGTCGAAGCTCCAGCACGCGCGGGGGCAGCAGCTCCACGACCAGGCCGTCATGGCGCCCGGCGATCTCGAGTGCCTGGATGCGGCAGTCGCGCACCGCGTCCGCCATGGCCTCCGTGCGCGCTTGGCAGTGCATGAGCAGCTGGTACGGGCAGTCGCGCAGCCGCTGGAGCGCGGAGTCGGTGCTGCCGTAGCGTCGCAGCAACGCCTCGTTCGGCATCGCGAGGTGGTCTTCGTGGTCGAGGGGAGCGGGTGTCATCAGCGCGTAGGACGCCGAGCAGATCTCGGGCACCGGTACGGGTCTGGTGCTCATAGGCCCGCCAGTCTAGACTGACCGCCGTGAAGCAGATCGTCATCATCATCGACAGGCGCGCCGGGTAGCACCACCCCCGTCGCGCCGCCTCCCATGCCTGGGGGGCTTTTTTGTTGCCGATCCACCGGACGAAGGACAGATCGTGACCGCAGGACACCTCGTGGCCAATGACTTCCACGTGTACGACACGACGATGCGCGACGGCGCGCAGCAGGAGGGCCTCAACCTCTCGGTGCAGGACAAGCTGCACATTGCGCGGCACCTCGACGACCTCGGCGTCGGCTACATCGAGGGTGGCTGGCCGGGCTCCAACCCCAAGGACACCGAGTTCTTCGCCCTGGCCGCGAAGGAGCTCGACCTGAAGAACGCGACGCTGGCCGCGTTCGGCGCCACCCGGCGTCCCGGCGTGGCAGCACCCGACGACGCCCTCGTGGCCGCCCTGCGGGAGTCCGGCGCCTCGGTGGTGACCCTCGTGGCGAAAAGCCATGACCGGCACGTCGAGCTCGCCCTGCGCACCACCCTCGAGGAGAACCTCGCGATGGTGCGCGACACCGTTCGACACCTGCGTGGCGAGGGCTTGCGGGTCTTCCTCGATTGCGAGCACTTCTTCAACGGCTTCCTCGCCAACCGCGACTACGCGCTCGAAGTCGTCCGCACGGCGGCCGACGCCGGTGCCGAGGTCGTCGTCCTCTGCGACACCAACGGCGGCATGCTGCCGCACCAGGTCGGCGAGATCGTCGCCGAGGTCATGGCCACCGGCGCGCGACTGGGCATCCACGCCCACAACGACACCGGGTGCGCCGTCGCCAACTCGATGTCGGCCGTGCTGGCCGGGGCCACCCACCTGCAGGGTTGCGTCAACGGCTACGGCGAGCGCACCGGCAACGCCGACCTCGTCACCTCGGTGGCGAATCTGGAGCTCAAGCTCGGCATGACGGTGCTGCCCGACGGCGCCCTGGCCGACGCCACTCGCATCGCCCACGCGATCGCCGAGATCACCAACTACCCGCCGTCGGCCCGGCAGCCGTACACCGGCGTCTCGTCCTTCGCCCACAAGGCGGGCCTGCACGCCAGCGCCATCCGCGTCGACCCGGATCTGTACCAGCACGTGGATCCGGCGCTGGTCGGCAACGACATGCGCCTCCTCGTCTCGGAGATGGCCGGGCGCGCGACGATCGAGCTCAAGGGGCGCGAGCTCGGCTACGACCTGGCCGACGACCCGGAGCGGCTGGCTCGCCTCACGGACCGAGTCAAGGACATGGAGCAGCGGGGCTACACCTTCGAGGCGGCCGACGCCTCCTTCGAGCTGCTGCTCGCCGAGGAGCTCGGCACGCGGCACTCCTACGTCGACATCGAGTCGTGGCGGGTGCTCGCGGAGTCGTCCGCGTCGGTCCAGGAGGGTGCCGTCTCCGAGGCCACGCTCAAGCTCCGGGCCGGCGGCAGGCGGCTGGCCGTGATCGGTGAGGGCAACGGTCCGGTCAACGCCCTCGACCATGCGCTGCGACAAGCCATCGAGCGTCTCTATCCCGACGTCGCCCAGTTCCACCTCATCGACTTCCGCGTCCGGATCCTCGACCAGGGGCACGGTCGCGCCGCGGGTGGCGGGCCGCGAGCGGCCGGGGGCACCGACGCCGTGACGCGGGTGCTGATCGAGACCACCGACGGCAAGGACTCCTGGGTCACCGTGGGCGTCGGCGCCAACATCATCGAGGCGTCGTGGGAAGCCCTGCTCGACGCCATGACGTACGGCCTGCGCCTGCACGGGGTGGTCCCGCAGACGGCGTGATCGACCTCGACATGGCCGGCGTGGCTACCGTGGAGGCGTGAATGGAGGAGTCCGCAAGGCGGCCGTCATCCTTCCGACGATCACCACGATCGCGCTGATCGCGTTCGCCGGGACGGTGCTGCTGCAGCAGCGTCAAGACCGATCCGACCGCCTCGCCGAGGCCGAACGCGTGGGCGCGGTCTACTTCTCCGACGTCGCGACCTTCCAGGCCGAGGTCCAGGCCGAGCTGGCGAAGGTCGACAGCGGCGAGCCCGCAGACCTCAAGAAGGTGGTCGACGCGAAGATGGAGGATCCGCCGGTGCTCGGCCCCGCCCCGGAGGGAGCGCAGGAGTCCAAGACGTATCAAGCTGCCATCAAGGCGAGCGCCACCGTCCTCGACCCCTACGAGTCGCTGAGCACGAAGCTGGGGCGCGCGGCCGATGCCGCCAGGTTCGTCGAGGCAGCCGACGACGTCCTCGACAACGGTCCGCTCGTGCTGCTCGGCTCCTCCCTCGTGCTCGACGCCGAGCCGTTGAGGGACCGCGTCCTCCCACGCCTCAACCAGTCGCTGGCAGAGTTCCGCGCCCTCGCCGTGCCCCGGGGTGCAGGGGAGGTCGCTGTTCAGGTCGAGAGTGCCCTGCTCTACGTGATCGATCAGGTGACGACGATGGCCAACCGGGCCGACCGTGGGTCCAGCTATGAGTTCAGCTATGACACGCAGTACGACGCGGCCCGTCAGGCGGTGCGCGACTACGCAAACGAGATCGACGGCGACGTCGCCGAGGCGCTCGACCGGATCCGCGGAGCGAAACCCGTGTGAGTCAGCGTCCGCGCGCCGGTCGCGTCATCGGCACGTGCACGATGCCGGCCTCATCGAAGTCCGCGCCCGAGCGTCGGTAGCCCAAGGCCTCGTACCACGCCTCGAGGTGGGCCTGGGCGTGGAGGAGCAACGGCTCATCACCCCATAGCCGGTGGACCTCGGTCATGAGCTGCGCGGACAGGCCGCGTCCGCGCTGGTCACGGCGCGTGCAGACGCGGCCCACGCGACGCGGCTCGGTGCCGGTCGCGTAGACACGCAGGTAGCTCGTCGGTCCGTCGGCATCGGCCAGCCACAGGTGGGACGTGGTCGGCAGCAGGTCGCGACCGTCGACCTCCTCCTCCTCGACCCGTTGCTCGACGGCGAACACGGCATCACGGATCTTCCAGATGTCGTAGACGTCCTGAGCGGTCAGCTCGTCGCCACGCTTGCACCGGATGCTCATGGGCCGCACTTCTCGCACGTGCCGAAGATCTCCAGGGTGTGGGCGATGTCGCTGAACCCGTGCTCCTCGGCCACCCGGTCGGCCCACCGCTCGACCGCCGGCCCCTCGACCTCGACGGTGCGACCACAGGACCGGCAGACGAGATGGTGGTGGTGGCCGGCGCTGCACCGGCGGTACCGGACCTCGCCGTCGTCGCCGCGCAGCGAGTCGACCTCGGCTGCGTCGACGAGGAACTGCAGGTTGCGGTAGACGGTCGACAGGCCGACCCGTTCGCCGCGCCGCTGCAGGATCTCGTGGATCTCCTGCGCGCTGGCGAAGCCGTCGAGGTCGTCGAGGATCGCGCCGACGGCGCGACGTTGGCGGGTGCTGCGGGTTGCCTCGACCATGACTCCTCCTCGTCCCATTCTTCCGGTCACGCCATGGCCGGGCGTCGGCGCCGCACGATCGAGCCGACGACGGCCGCGACCGCGAAGGTGGCGAGGGCGAGCACGACGATCGTCGGGCCGGGCTGGGCGTCGATCTGGTAGCTGGTGACGACTCCGCCGAGTGCCGCGAGCACACCGATGATCATCGCGGCGACGTGGGTGGCGCGGAAGCTCCGTGTGAGCTGCTGGGCGGCGGCGACGGGCACGACCATCAAGGCGGACACGAGCAGCAGACCGACCGTGCGCATGGCGACCGTGATGGTGACGGCCGCGAGCACGGCGACCAGGATGTTGTACGTCTGCACCGGGACGCCGCTGACGCGGGCGTGCTCCTCGTCCTGGCACACCGCGAACAGCTGTGGTGCGAGGCCGACGGCCAGGCCGATGACGAGCACGCCGAGCCCACCCACCAGCCACAGGTCGCCGGTCGACACCGTCGTGATCGAGCCGAACAGGTAGCTGTTCAGCGTGGCCGCACTGTCGCCGGCGAGATTGATCAGCAGGACGCCGCCGGCGATGCCGCCGTAGAAGAGCATCGCGAGCGCGACGTCACCGCTGGTGCGCCCGTGACTGCGCAGCAGCTCGATGACCACCGCTCCGGCCGCGGCCACGAGTACCGCCGTCAGCAGGGGAGCGACGCCGGTGAGCAGGCCCAGGGCCACGCCGGTGAGGGCGACGTGGCCGAGTCCGTCTCCGAGCAGGGCCAGGCGTCGCTGCACGAGGTAGGTGCCGATCGCCGGGGCGGCCAGCCCGGTGAACGTGGCGGCCACGAGGGCGCGACGCATGAAGTCGTAGTCGAGCAGCTCGATCATCGGAACATCCCCTCGCCGCCCAGCACTTCTGGATCGGGGTCGGGCTGCGGGGCGTGGTGGTGGACCTGTTCGTGCTCCTCGTGGATCGCCGCGGCCACGCCGCCGGTGGAGACGACGCGACCGTCGCCGAGGACGACCACTCGATCGACGAGGCTTCGCATCGGCCCCAGCTCGTGGGCGACGAGGAGGACCGACGCGCCTTCGTCGACGAGCTCGCCGAGCAGCTCGGCCAGGGACTCCTGGTTGTCGTGGTCGACGCCGGACGTCGGCTCGTCCATGACCAGCAGGTCGGCATCGGCGGCGAGGGCCCGCGCGATGAGCACGCGTTGCTGCTGGCCGCCGGACAGCTCCGCGAGCGGTGAGCGCAGCCGGTCGACGAGACCCACCCGGGACACGGCCCGCGCGACCGCCTCATGGTCCGTGCCGCGGGCCAGCCCCAGGACGGGCCGACGAGACAGGCGCCCGCTCATGACGACCTCCTGGACGGTGGCGGGAACGCCGGCGACCGCGCGGGAGTGCTGGGGTACGTAGCCGAGCCGCCGCCAGGCGCGGAACTGCGGCAGTGGCGTGCCGAACAGCTCGACCTCGCCTCCGTCGAGTGGCACGAGGCCGACGGCCGCCCGGACCAGGGTCGACTTGCCGGACCCGTTGGCGCCGAGCAGGGCCACGATCTCGCCCTCGGACACCTCCAGGTCGACGTTGCGCAGGACCGGTCGACCATCGAGGGTCACCGAGGCGTTGCGTACGACCAGCACTGCGCGGGCCGCTCCGGGCCGTCCAGCGTCGCTGTCGGTGGTCATGAGCAGCCGTTCGCCGTGGCGATCGCGTCGAGGTTGCGACGCATCAGCGTCAGGTAGGTCTCGTCGCGGGTGTCCGCCCCGAGTCCCTCGATCGGATCGAGCGTGGCGGTGGTGGCGCCGGTCTCCCGGGCGAGCGTGTCGGCGATCGCTGGGCTCACGAGCTCCTCGGTGAAGATGGTCGTGATGCCCTCCCGTCGCACCAGCGCACTGATCTCGGCGAGCTGGCGTGGGGATGGCTCGTTCGTCGGCTCCAGCCCCGCGATCGGCACCTGGGTGAGGTCGTAGCGCTCGGCGAGGAATCCGAAGGCCGCGTGGCTCGTGACGATCGTGCGGGAGCGGCAGGTCCGGAGCCCCGCCGCGAAGTCGGCATCGAGCTGGTCCAGCTCGTCCACCAGCCGATCGGCGTTGGCGGCGTAGGCATCGGCGTGCTCGGGGTCGGCCTTCGACAGGTGATCCGCGACCTCGCCGGTCACGGCCACCATCGTCTGCGGATCGAGCCAGGAGTGGGGATCGCCGCCGTGATGATCGTGGTCGTCGTCCTCGTGCGCGTGGTCGCGGTGGTGGTCGACGAGGTCGGCGACGTCGATCAGGTCGTCGTCTCCTCGATCGGCCTGGTCGACGGCGGCGTCGACCGCGCTCTGGAACCCGCGCTGGAAGACGACGAGGTCGGCGGACTGCACGGCACCGACTTGCCGCGGCCTGAGCTCGATGTCGTGCGGCTCGACGCCGGGGGAGGTGAGGTTGTCGACCTCGACGTGCGAACCGCCGACCTGTTCGGCCACGTAGGCGAAGGGGTAGAACGAGGCGACGACGTGGGTGCCGGCGGCCTGCCCGCCGGAGCCGCAGGCGGCAAGGAGGGTCGCGAGCGGGAGTGCGGCGAGCAGGCCGACCGGCGTCTTCATGACAACGATTCTCAACAATGATGAGAACGATTGTCAAATCATCGCCCGGAGGCGCGGTCAGGTCCCCTCGCTAGACTGGCGCCACCTCGGGCGCGTGCTGCCACGGCAGCACGCACGGCCCGCCGACAACCCAGCCGGAACGGAAACCCCCATGGCAGCACCCAAGACCGTCGACGCCGTCATCTCACTGGCCAAGCGCCGCGGGTTCGTCTACCAGTGCGGGGAGATCTACGGCGGCACCAAGTCCGCGTGGGACTACGGGCCGCTCGGGGTCGAGCTCAAGGACAACATCAAGCGCCAGTGGTGGCGCTCGATGGTGCAGAGTCGCGACGACATCGTCGGCCTCGACTCCTCGGTCATCTTGCCCACTCCGGTCTGGAAGGCCTCCGGCCACCTCGCCGCGTTCGTCGACCCGCTGGTGGAGTGCCAGAACTGCCACCGGCGGTTCCGCCAGGACCATCTGCAGGAGGAGTACGCCGAGAAGAAGGGCCTGGAAGATCCCGACGCCGTCGAGATGTCGCAGATCGCCTGTCCGCACTGCGGCACCAAGGGCGACTGGACCGAGCCGCGGATGTTCAACGGGCTGCTCAAGACCTTTCTCGGCCCGGTCGAGAGCGAGGAGGGCTTGCACTACCTGCGGCCCGAGACCGCCCAGGGCATCTTCGTGAACTTCGCGCAGGTCATGACCAGCGCCCGCAAGAAGCCGCCGTTCGGCATCGCCCAGATCGGCAAGAGCTTCCGCAACGAGATCACCCCGGGCAACTTCATCTTCCGCACCCGCGAGTTCGAGCAGATGGAGATGGAGTACTTCGTCCAGCCCGGAACCGACGAGGAGTGGCACCAGCGCTGGATCGAGGACCGGATGGCTTGGTACACCGGCCTCGGCATCGACGCCGACCACCTGCGACTCCACGAGCACCCGCAGGAGAAGCTGTCGCACTACTCCAAGCGCACGGTCGACATCGAGTACCGGTTCCAGTTCGCCGGCTCGGAGTGGGGAGAGCTCGAGGGCATCGCGAACCGCACCGACTTCGACCTCTCGACGCACGGCGAGCACTCCGGCCAGGACCTGTCGTACTTCGACCAGGCCTCCGGAGAGCGCTGGACGCCGTACGTCATCGAGCCGGCCGCCGGCGTCAACCGCTCGATGATGGCGTTCCTCGTCGATGCCTACACCGAGGACGAGGCCCCGAACACCAAGGGTGGCGTCGACACACGCGTCGTGCTGAGGCTCGACCCGCGGCTCGCGCCGGCCAAGGCGGCCGTGCTGCCGCTCTCGCGCAACGAGCAGCTCTCGCCGGCCGCCCGTGACCTGGCCGCCGAGCTGCGGGGATTCTGGAACGTCGAGTTCGATGACGCCGGCGCCATCGGCCGGCGATACCGCCGCCAGGACGAGATCGGCACGCCGTTCTGCATCACGGTCGACTTCGACACGCTCGACGACCAGGCGGTGACGATTCGCGACCGCGACACGATGAAGCAGGAGCGCATCGCCCTCACGCAGGTGCGGGAATGGCTCGCGGCGCGCCTTTCGGGGTGCTGAGCCGGCGGTACGCGACAATCGGCCCGTGAAGGCCTCAGCAGGACGCCGTCTGGCCGCCGGTGTCGCCGTGGCGATGCTGGCGCTCGTCGCAGCCTGCTCCGGTGGCGAGGAGGCGGAGCCGCCCCCGCGCACCAACGTGCCGAAGGGATTCGACGTGCCGGCCGGCGTGACGATCACCGAGGGCGGATCCACCGTGCCGCTCGGCCGGGCCGCCAGCGTGGTGTACCGCGTCGACGAGCGTGCCACCAGCGCGATCACGGTGACCGTGACCAAGGTGATCACCGGCGACATCGACAAGGACTTCACCTTCTTCTCACTCGATGCGCAGGCGAAGAAGTCGACGCCGCTCTATGTGCGCCTGACCATCCGCAACGAGGGTCCGACCGGGCTGGGCGGAGTCGCGATCCCGGTGCTCGCCCACTCCCGCTCCAACACCGTCTACCCGCCGAGCGAGCTCGTCGGCGATTTTCCGCCCTGCCCCAACCCCACGCTCCCGAAGAGCTTCCTCGCGGGGGCGGAGGCCGACATCTGCCTGGTGTTCCTGCTGCCCCGCGGCGAAAAGCTGGACACCATCGACCTGCGCACCGGGGCGGAGATCGACGCCATCCACTGGCGGCCCTGATCGGGATTCTCGCGCCGAGGGGGTTGCAATCTGCCGCGTCCGGACGACGATAGGGATAACCCCCTACCGAGAGGTAACCTCCGTGAGCACCGACATCCGCCCCGAAACCGAGACGACGGCCGCCACGCCCGAGCGAGCCGAGGTGGGTGAGCGCGAGGCTCGTGAGCTGGCCGAGGCCGCCCGCGACATCGAGTACACCCGTCCCAGCTTCGCCAAGGAGCTCTACCTCGGGAAGTTCGACCTCCCGCTCATCCACCCGCACCCCCGCGGTGAGGGCGCCGCCGTCGCCGAGGGTGATGAGTTCATCAGCAAGCTGGAGGAGTTCTGCCGCAGCCTCGACGGCCGGTTGATCGAGCGCGAGTCGCTCATCCCGGACGAGTACCTCAAGGGCCTCAGCGATCTCGGCGTGTTCGGCATGAAGATCCCGAAGGAGTACGGGGGCCTCGGGCTGTCGATGCTGCACTACGGCAAGGCGCTCATGCTGATCGGATCCATCCACCCCTCGATGGGCGCACTGGTCTCGGCGCACATGTCCATCGGCGTGCCCGAACCGGTCAAGATGTTCGGCACCGAGCAGCAGAAGCAGGAGTACCTCACGCGCTGCGCCGACGGCGCCATCACCGCCTTCCTGCTCACCGAGCCCGACGTCGGATCCGATCCCGCCCGCATGGGGTCCACGGCCCGGCTCAGCGACGACGGGTCGGAGTACATCCTGGACGGCGTCAAGCTCTGGACCACCAACGGCGTGATCGCCGAGCTGGTCGTCGTCATGGCGACCGTTCCGAAGCACGAGAACGGGCGTGGCGGCATCTCCGCTTTCGTCGTCGAGACCACCTCGCCCGGGGTCACGGTCGAGAATCGCAACGTCTTCATGGGCCTCAAGGGCATCGAGAACGGGGTCACCCGCTTCAACCAGGTCCGGGTCCCGGTCGAGAACCGGCTCGGCAAGGAGGGCGAGGGCCTCAAGATCGCCCTGACGACGCTGAACACCGGCCGCCTGTCCATCCCGGCCATGGCCGCCGGCGCCGGGAAGTTCTCCCTCAAGATCGCCCGCGAATGGTCCGCCGAGCGGGTGCAGTGGGGTCGCCCGGTCGGCAAGCACGAAGCCGTCGGCAGCAAGCTCGCGTTCATCGCCGCCACGACGTTCGCGCTCGAGGCGGTGTTCGAGCTCTCCGCGGAGCTGTCCGACGCCGGCTCCAAGGACATCCGCATCGAGGCAGCGTTGGCGAAGCTGTGGTCGAGCGAGATGGCCTACACGATCGCCGATGAGATGATCCAGATTCGTGGCGGTCGCGGCTATGAGACCGCCGACTCCCTGGCGGCCCGCGGCGAGCGCGCGGTGCCGGCCGAGCAGCTGTTGCGCGACATGCGCATCAATCGCATCTTCGAGGGTTCCACCGAGATCATGCACCTGCTCATCGCGCGTGAGGCCGTGGACGCCCACCTCAAGGCGGCCGGCGACCTCGCCAACGTCGACGCCAAGGCCAAGGCCAAGGCCAAGGCGGCCGTCGGGGCCACCGGGTTCTACGCGAAGTGGCTGCCCAAGCTCGTCACCGGCAAGGGACAGGTGCCCGGGTCGTACGACGAGTTCGGACCGCTCGCCAAGCACCTCCGCTACGTCGAGCGTCGGTCCCGCAAGCTCGCCCGGCAGACGTTCTACGCGATGGGTCGCTGGCAGGCCAAGATGGAGTACAAGCAGGCCTTCCTGGGACGCATCGTCGACATCGGCGCCGAGCTCTTCGCCATGGCAGCCTCGTGCTCGCGCGCGGAGATGATCCGCAAGCAGGACCCCGAGCAGGGCAAGGCGGCGTACGAGCTGGCCGAGGCGTTCTGCGCCCAGTCCCGCATCCGGATCGAAGAGCTCTTCGACCGACTCTGGACCAACACCGACGACGTCGACCTGGGGGTCTCCACCCAGGTTCTCGACGGCGGCTACGCCTGGCTCGAGGCCGGCGTCATCGACCAGTCCGAGGGCACCGGGCCGTGGATCGCCACCTGGGAGCCCGGTGAGTCCAAGGCCGAGAACGTGCACCGCAAGTACCGCTGAGCCGGTTTGGTCCCAGCGCGTGATCGCTGGGACGATGGGTGGATGCCCGCGCTGCCGTCCACGCTGAGACTGGGTGACCTCGAGGTCGCCGTCCCGGTCGTGCTCGCGCCGATGGCGGGCGTCACCAACGTCGCCTTCCGGCAGCTCTGTGCCGAGCAGGGTGCCGGCCTGTACGTGTGCGAGATGATCACGTCCCGCGGGCTGGTCGAGGGCGACAGCACCAGCCTGCAGATGCTGACGTTCGCGGACAACGAGACCGTGCGGTCGGTGCAGCTCTACGGCATCGACCCGACGTACATCGGCAAGGCGGTCGAGATCCTGTGCGGGGAGCACGGCGTCGGCCACGTCGACCTCAACTTCGGCTGCCCGGTCCCCAAGGTGACGCGCAAGGGCGGGGGAGCCGCGCTGCCCTGGAAGTCCACGCTGCTCGGTGAGATCCTCTCCGCGGCGGTGGGCGCCGCCGAGCCGTACGGCGTCCCCGTCACCATGAAGACCCGCAAGGGCATCGACGAGGACCACCTCACCTACCTCGACGCCGGGCAGATCGCCCAGGACACCGGCTGCGCCGCGATCGGGCTGCACGGCCGCACGGCGGCCCAGCACTACTCCGGTCGCGCCGACTGGGACGCCATCGCCGCGCTGAAGGCGTCGGTCGACATCCCGGTGCTCGGCAACGGCGACATCTGGGAGTCCGCCGACGCCGTGCGCATGGTCGAGCAGACGGGGTGCGACGGTGTGATCGTCGGCCGCGGCTGCCTCGGGCGGCCGTGGCTGTTCGGCGACCTGGCCGCGGCGTTCGCGGATCCGTCGGACACCGCCGGGCCGGTCGAGACGACGTCGCTCCCGACGCTTGGCGAGGTCGCCGCCGTCATGCGCCGTCATGCCGAGTTGCTCGGTGACCACCTGGGCGAAGAGCGCGGCTGCGTCGAGTTCCGCAAGCACGTCGCTTGGTACCTCAAGGGCTTCGGGGCCGGACCGGTCGTGCGCGAGCGCCTCGGCTCGGTGTCCTCCTACGCCGCCCTGGATGAGCTGCTCGCCCGGCTCGACCCGTCCGAGCCGTACCCGGTGACGCAGCTGGGCATCCCCCGCGGCCGTCAGGGCACGCCGAAGACGGTCCGCCTCCCCGACGGGTGGCTCAGCTCGCGCGAGCTGACCGCGCCGCTCGCCGCAGCGGCCGAGGACGGCACCAGCGGCGGTTGATCAGGCCCGCGCCGCGCGAGCCAGCGCCAGTTGCTCGAACGCGACGCGGTGGGCGTCGGCAGCGTCCAGGTGGCGTCCGTCGGCATCGACCGGGCCTCGTGGGGTGTGGACCTCGACGGTGGCCAGCCCGAGTCGGCGCTGCCACGGCCCCTGACGCAGCTCGACCGATTGGGTGCGGGCGTGCGGGACGACGTCGGTGGTGCGCTGCAGCCACCCGGTCCGCGACGTGAACGCGACGGCGTCCGCGCCGACCCACCGGTACCTCCACCCGATCGGCGCGAACGGCCACGAGCGTCGAGGCACCCGCACCCGGTCGGCGATCTCGGTCCGGGCCCCCGGGATCAGCTCATCGATCACCGCGGCGGCCAGGTCCGGATCGGCGATGGGCAAGAGGGTGGACCCGATGTCGGAGGAGTCGTCGCCGCCGCTGGCCAACCCGGCGACGTCGACCTCGAGGCGCTGCCATCCGAGCCGGCGCCAGACCAGCGGTTCCTCGACCGCGATGCCTTGCACCCGTTCGAACGGAATGCTCTGCGATGAGCGGGACAGCAGACCTCGTTCGATCCGGAGACCGGCTGCGCTGCGCGTGAGGGTGAAGTCCCACTGGCGGAGGACCCGCTTGCCGATGATCTGCGCGAGCCAGGTCGCCAGCGGCACGATCGCGCCGAGGAACGCGAGGAGGCGGTCCGACGACAGAGCCACGCCCAGGACGACGACGGTGCCAACCGACGCCATGAGGAAGTCGAGCGTGAGGACCGTGCCGAGGACGACGCGCCCCGGCGGAACGCGGGTGATGAGCTCGACGCCGGTCTCGTCGGTCTCGCCCGCCAGCTCCTCGACGGCACGGCCGTGGGCCCGCCCGAGAAGCAGCCTGCGCAACGAGCGGGCGTCCTCGACGGGCAGGAAGCGCAACGAGGAGCGGGCATTGCTCCCGCCGGCCATCTCGATCCGCAGCTCGGCGAGACCGAGAATGCGGGCGAGCAACGGCTCGGCGATGTCGACGCTCTGGATGCGCTCGTAGGGGATGCGGCGGGACGACTTCTGCAGGACGCCGCTGGTGATGCGGAGCTCCGTGCCGTCGATGACGTAGCGCGTGAACCACCAGGTCAGGAAGCCGACCGCCACGCCGATCATCAAACCGCCACCGATGCGGAGCACTGCTTCCATCCAGATCGGCAGGCCGCCCTCGTCCGATCCGCCGAACATCTGGCTCATCAGGGCGGCGACGGCCGCTCCTGCCCAGAGCACGCCCTGCACGAGCCCGGTGAGTGGGTGGGTCCGGTTCCCGACGGCCTCGATGTCAGAGTCCGGCGCCATGGGACTCCCCGAGCTCGGTGAGGCGGTTGCGCAGACGGGTGGCCTCGTCGGACGGCAGCCCGGGGATGGTGGCCGCGGTCTCGGTGCTCGCGGTGTGCAGCGTGACGCTCGCGATGCCGAAGGCCCGGTCGATCGGGCCGGCCTGGACGTCGACGAACTGCATGCGCCCATACGGCACGGCGACGAGCCGCCGGAACAGCAGCCCGCCGGTGACGAGCAGGTCGGCGTCGGCCTCGGCGTAGCCCCAGCTCGCGGTGTTGCGCGGAGCCCACCGCCAGGTCCACCCGGCACCGCCCCAGAAGACGACGGCGAGAGCCGTGAACAGCCCGGTCAACCAGGCCGGTCCGCCACCGAACATCGCGATGACGGCCGTCACGACCCCGGCGAAGACGAGCGGGGGAATGGCCAGGATCCGGCGCACTTTCGTGAGGGCGGGGGAGACGCGTTTCCACGTGACCCCGGGCGGCGAGAACAGGTCTGATGTCACGCGCTCGACCCTACTCGTGGGCGGTCGATCGGCCCCCTCGGCGGTTGACCGCGCATGGTCGCCGGTGGGACACTGGGAGACGCAGTCGATACTGCACATCCCACCTTTTTCCGGAGGACATCCATGGCCAAGGCCCTCATCGGCTACGTCGGCGGGCCCACCCCCGACCAGCTCCGTGAGACGGCCCGTCTGCGTCAGCGCATCTCCGACCTGGAGTCGGAGCTGCTGCGACTGAAGATCGAGAACGACGGTCTGCTGAAGACCCTCGCCGAGCGCGTCGACCACGTCACGGCCGACCGGCTCCTCGAACCCCTCGCGCACTGATCCAGACACCGCCCGCATCGCGCCCCTGCCCGGGCCGCGACGCTCTTTGCACCCGTGATCGTGGCATCCGCAAGATCACCCGCGACGTCCTCTAGGGTGGCCTCAATCAGGCTTCCCTGCCGTCTGCCCTGACCGCACAGTCGAGGAGTTGTCGGTGTACCTCAAGAGCGTCACGCTCCGTGGGTTCAAGTCCTTCGCATCGTCCACGACTCTCCATCTCGAGCCCGGCATCACGTGCGTCGTCGGCCCGAACGGCTCCGGCAAGTCCAACGTCGTCGACGCGCTGGCATGGGTGATGGGCGAACAGGGCGCCAAGTCCCTGCGCGGCGGCAAGATGGAGGACGTCATCTTCGCCGGCACTGCCGGCCGCCCGCCGCTCGGCCGGGCCGAGGTGGTCCTCACCATCGACAACACCGACGGCGCGCTGCCGATCGAGTTCAGCGAGGTCACGATCTCGCGGACGATGTTTCGCCATGGGGGGTCCGAGTACGCCATCAACGGCACGGCGTGCCGGCTGCTCGACGTCCAGGAGCTGCTGAGCGACTCCGGCATCGGCCGCGAGATGCACGTCATCGTCGGTCAGGGCCAGCTCGACTCGGTGCTGCGCGCGACCCCGGAGGACCGCCGCGGCTTCATCGAGGAGGCGGCCGGCGTCCTCAAGCACCGCAAGCGCAAGGAGAAGGCGCTGCGCAAGCTCGATGCCACCCAGGGCAACCTCACGCGCCTGCAGGACCTGCTCACCGAGCTTCGCCGCCAGCTGAAACCACTCGGACGACAGGCCGAGGTCGCCCGCAAGGCGTCGGTCATCCAGGCCGACGCCCGCGACGCCCGGGCCCGCCTGCTCGCCGACGACGTCGTCGCGGCCCGGTCCGTGATCGCCGAAGAGCTGGCCGATGAGACCGCCCTGAAGGATCGCCGTGCCGCGGTGGAGCAAGCTGTGGCCGAGGCGCGGACGGCCGAGACCGATCTGGAGGAGGAGCTGCGCACCGACTCGCCCCGTCTCGCCGCCGCGCAGGAGACCTGGTTCGCGCTGTCGGGGTTGCGCGAGAGGCTCCGCGGCACCGCCGGACTGGCCGCAGAACGGGTCCGACTCGCGGCGAGTGAGTCCGACGAGCGTCGGGCCGGACGCGATCCTGAGGAGCTCGAGGCCGAGGCGCGACGTGTGCAGGCCGAGCACGACCGCATGGCGACATCGGTCAGCGAGGCCACCACCGGACTCGAGCAGGCGGTCTCCGGCCGACACGCCGCCGAGGCCGCCTACGCGGCCGAGGAGCGTCGCATCGCCGGCCTGCTCCGCGCGGCGGCCGACCAACGCGAGGGGCTGGCCAGGCTGCACGGTCAGGTCAACGCCATCAAGAGCCGGGCGGCGGCCGCCGACGACGAGATCGGGCGACTCACGGCAGCGCGCGACGAGGCCGAGCAGCGTGCGGCCGCGGCCCACCACGACTTCACCGTGCACGAGAACGAGATCGCCGGGCTCAACGCCGGCGAGACCGGCCTGGACGCCGAGCTGGAGGCAGCGGAGGCGGCGCTCGGCACGATCAATGACCGGCTCGCCCGCCTGGGTCGGGACATCCACGCAGCGGAGCGCCGGCAGGCCGGCTTGGTCGCCCGCAAGGAAGCCCTCGAGCAGGGGGCTGATCGCCGCGACGGCGCCGGTGCGTTGCTCGCGGCCACCGACGAGCTCAGTGGTCTGCTCGGCTCGGTGGCGGCGCTGCTGACCGTCCGGTCCGGTCACGAGACCGCGATCGCCGCGGCCCTCGGGTCGGCGGCCGACGCCGTTGCCGTCGACCACCTCGACACCGCCGTCTCGGCCATGCAGAAGCTCAAGTCCGAGGACCTCGGTCGCGCCGGCCTGATGCTCGGCGGCGGCGCGGTCGATGACTCGGTGTGGCCCGGCCTGCCCGATTTCGCCACGTACGCGATCGACCTCGTCGACGCGCCGGACTCCCTGCAGGGCGCCCTGCGGCGGATGCTCTTCAAGGTGGCCGTGGTCGACGACCTGCCGCTGGCCCAGCGCCTGATCTCCCTGGCCTCCGACGTCACCGCCGTCACCCGCGACGGCGACGTCCTGGGCGCGCACTTCGCGGCCGGCGGATCGACCTCGGCCTCGAGCCTGATCGAGGTCAAGGCCGCCATCGAGCAGGCCGCCGACGACCTCGCCGCCGCCGCCCACGCCGTCGAGTCGTTGCGCTTTGAGCAGCAGGCCGCCGAGAGCGAGCGAGCGGCCGCCCAGGAGCGGGTCGACGCCGCACTCGGCAGGCTGCACGAGTCCGATGCCGAGATGGCGGCGGTCGCCGAGCAGCTGGGCCACTTCGGCTCGACTGCCCGGGCGGCCCGGGGCGAGTCCGAGCGCCTCTCCGAAGCGATCAGCGCGGCCGAGGCCGCTCACGAGCGCGACCTGTCCGGTCTGGCCGAGCTCGAGGACCGGCTCCGGGCTGCGGAGGCTGCGCCCGAGGAGGAGCCGGACACGACCGAGCTCGAGGCCCTGGCAGAACGGTCGACCGACGCCCGCCGGGCCGAGACCGAGGCGCGCCTGGCGCTGCGCACCAACGAGGAACGCGCCCGGGCCTTGCAGGGCCAGGTCGAGGCGCTGCTGGAGTCCGCGGCCACCGAGCGCGAGGCACGCATCCGCGATCGCGAGCGCCGCGAGCGTCAACGGCGCGAGGCCGAGGCGGCGCGTGCGGTCATCACGGTCGGCGAGGTCGTCCTGGCCCGCCTGGAGTCGTCCATCGAGCAGGCCGCCCGCAGGCGGGCCGAGATCGAGTCGTCCCGCACCGGGCGGGAGGAGTCGCTGCGCGAGGTCCGCGCCCGCCTCCGTGGATCTGGGCACCGAGCTCGACGGGCTCACCGACTCGGTGCACAAGGACGAGATGGCGCGTGCGGAGCTGCGGCTGCGGCTGGAGTCCCTGGAGGCGCGGGCGTTGGAGGAGCTGGGGCTCGAGGTCGACGCCCTCGTCGCCGAGTACGGGCCGGACCAGCTGGTCCCACCGGTCCTCCCCGAGGTGGAGGCCGGCGAAGTGGAGGCCGGCGAGGCGGTGCCCGAGCCGGTGCCCTACGACCGGGACCAGCAGACCAAGCGGCTCCGCTCCGCGGAGCGTTCACTCGCCATGCTCGGCAAGGTGAATCCGCTCGCCCTGGAGGAGTTCAGCGCCTTGGAGGAACGCCACCAGTTCCTCTCCGAGCAGCTCGATGACCTCCGCCGGACCCGCCAAGACCTCCTCGAGATCGTCGATGACGTCGACGCGAAGGTCGAGCAGGTCTTCACCGAGGCGTGGTACGACGTCGCGGCCGAGTTCGAGGACGTCTTCGGCCGGCTGTTCCCGGGCGGCGAGGGACGGCTTCTGCTCACCGACCCACAGAACATGCTCACGACCGGCATCGACGTGGAGGCCCGCCCACCGGGCAAGAAGGTCAAGCGGCTCTCGTTGCTGTCCGGCGGGGAGCGCGCGCTCGTGGCGGTCACCTTCCTGGTGGCGCTGTTCAAGGCCCGGCCCAGCCCGTTCTACATCCTCGACGAGGTGGAGGCCGCGCTCGACGACACCAATCTCGGGCGCCTGCTGGAGATCTACGAAGAGCTCCGCGACAACTCCCAGCTCGTCGTCATCACGCACCAGAAGCGCACCATGGAGGTCGCCGACGCGTTGTACGGCGTGTCGATGCGCGGGGACGGAGTGTCGGCGGTCATCAGCCAGCGGCTGCGCGAAGAGGAATCGGCGTGAGCCGCCCGGCAGGGGTGCCGGGCCCGGGGCGGCACGATGAGTAGAGCGTCCTATCCGGCCGGCTACACGATCTCGACGCGCTGGGAGGACGAGGACGTCTACGGGCACGTCAACAACGTCGTCTACTACTCCTTCTTCGACACCGCGGTGAACGGCTACCTGATCGACGCGACCGGCACCGACATCCGCCGCCTCGACGCCTACGGCATCGTCGCCGAGACGAGCTGCCAGTTCCTCCGCGAGCTGCGGTTTCCCGGTGACGTGCACGCCGGGTTGAAGGTCACGAAGCTCGGCACGTCCAGCGTGGTCTACGAGATCGCGCTGTTCCAGGGCGACGACGACGAGCCGGCCGCGCTCGGGAAGTTCGTGCACGTGTATGTCTCCGGCGACGACCGCGCCGTCACCCCGATCCCCGACGTCATCCGCACCGCACTCGAACCCCTCACCTGAGCCCAGCCCCTCGCGAGAGAGAAAAACCCCGCCCGCGAGAGAGAAAAACCCCGGCCGCGAGAGAGAAACCCCCCTGTCGCGAGAGAGAAGCGCGCTGGGATGCAGTGCACTTGTCTCTCGCGACCGGGCCAGTTGTCTCTCGCGATGGGTGCAGTTGTCTCTCGCGACGGGGGCGGTTCTCTCTCGCGAGGGTGGCGGGTCGGTCGAGGCGTTCCTCAGTCGTGGCGGACGGCGACGCCCGGGTAGCTCACCACCAGTCCGGACGCGTCGAGCTCCAGCGTGCATTCGAAGGAGAACGCGGGTGCTGCGTAGCGGTACCGCTGACCCAGGTCACCGTCGGGGAGACGTTCGTAGCTCTGCTCGAGCCGCTCCACGGAAAGGCTCGTCGCACGCACGTAGGCAGCCGGCGCCGCCGACCGCTCACCGACCTCCAGCGCCAGCCGATGGGCGGGGAAGGTGTTGGTCATCGCCGACGACTCCAGGTCGACGTCCGAGCAGTCGGCGAGGTGTGGGGCGGCGGCACCGTCGATGAGCCACCCCTTGGGGCCGTTCACCAGGGTGAGCGCTCGCTCGCCGTCGGCCGTCACGGTGCTGATCACCGCACTCCGCATGACCCAGTCGTCGCCCAGGTCGACCTCGTACGCGACCGTCCAGGCATCGCCGTCCTCCTCGGCCGTGGTGCACCCGACGACGTGGTGTCCGCCGCTGACCCCGGAGAAGTGCGCGACCTCGAACCCGGTGCGCGCCTCGTGGTGTTGCCAGGTGGCCGATCGGGGCAGCGGCGAGAACGACATGGCGGCATTCTCTCGCAGCGAGGCATGCATAGGGTGGTTGCGTGTCCACGCTCGTCCTCGTCCTGCTCATCGGCCTCGGAGTCCTCGTGCTCGGAGGCGGCATCGCCCTCGTGGTCGCACGAGGCCGACGCGAGCTTCCGCCGCCGGACCTCCTCGACGAGATCACCGAGGAGGCGATCGAGCACCCCGAGCACCCCGAGCCGCACCTCGAGGACGACACGGCCACGGCGACGATCGAGCGGCCGGATGCGGTCCCGGGCCGGCTGGTCCGGCTGCGAGAGCGATTGGCCCGGTCGCAAGGCTCGATGGGCAAGGGCCTGCTCGCGGTCCTCGGCCGTGCCGATCTGGACGACGCCGCGTGGGAAGAGCTCGAGGACACGCTGCTCGCCGCCGACGTGGGCGTCGGACCGACCACGGAGCTGGTCGACGCGCTGCGAACCCGAGTGCGGGTGGAGGGCATCGGCGACCCCGAGCGGGCCAAGGCCGCGCTGCGCTCCGAGCTCATCGACCTCGTCGGCCCTGGCCTCGACCGCACGATGGCCTCGGGCGGATCCGACGGCAAGCCGGGCGTCGTCCTCGTCGTGGGCGTCAACGGCACCGGGAAGACGACCACGGTCGGACGACTCGCCCGGGTGCTCGTGGCCGACGACAAGCGCGTCGTCCTGGGTGCCGCCGACACGTTCCGCGCAGCCGCGGCCGATCAGCTGCAGACCTGGGGCGAGCGGGTCGGCGTCGACACCGTCCGCGGGCCCGAGGGCGGCGACCCGGCCAGCGTCGCGTTCGAGGCGGTGCAGAGCGGGATCGCCTCCGGTGCCGACACCGTGCTGGTGGACACCGCCGGTCGACTGCACACCAAGGCCGGGCTGATGGACGAGCTGGGCAAGGTCAAGCGGGTCGTGGAGAAGCAGACGCCAGTCACCGAGGTGCTCCTCGTGATCGACGCGACCACCGGCCAGAACGGACTCACCCAGGCGCGCGTGTTCGGTGAGGTCGTCGACGTCACCGGCATCGTCCTCACCAAGCTCGATGGCACCGCCAAGGGCGGCATCGTCGTCGCCGTGCAGCGCGAACTCGGCGTCCCGGTCAAGTTCGTCGGCCTCGGTGAAGGGCCCGACGACCTTGCCCCGTTCGACGCCGAGGAGTTCGTCGACGCGCTCCTCGGCTAGGGGCCCGACCGTTCTATCCGAAGATCGTCCATCCGATCATGTTCAGGATCGCCAGCGCGCCGATGACCATGCCGATCACGGCACGAGTGCCGAACCGGCCGTTCTCCCGGGCGGTGAAACCGACGACGAGGGCGCCGATTCCAAGGACGGGCGAGATCAGCCACAACCATTCTGGCTGGCCGTCGCTCCCCGTGGCCACGATGGCGAGGACGAAGCCGGCGATCGTCAGGATGCCCAGAACGAGTGACAGCGTGCCGCGCGAAGACGTGCTGCCGGTCTGACCGGTGTCTGCCATGAGCGAATCCCTTCGGAAACCCCGCACCTCCCACGGTAGTGGCAGGCACGCCGCAGGCGCGACGTAACACCCTGTTTACACGACGGCGAACTTCGTGACGTGCACGCAACAGTGCAGGCGGCGGGACGAAACGACCCGACACCATGCTGTCCGGCGAAGGGTGTGGCTACAGCCCACCCCGTTCCCACGATCTGGAGGTTCCATGGATACCGGCTATGCCGCCTGGATGCTGGCTTCCGCGTCGCTCGTGCTCCTGATGACGCCGGGACTGGCGTTCTTCTACGGCGGAATGACGCGCTCGAAGTCCGTGCTCAACATGATGATGATGTCGTTCGGGGCGATCGGCGTCGTGGCTGTCGTCTACGTCCTGTGGGGCTGGTCGATGTCGTTCGGCACGTTCGACGCGGGCCAGGACGTCGCCACCTTGTTCAACAACCCGTTCGAGCTGTTCGGACTGGTCGACATCGATCCGGCGAACTACGTGTTCGTCGGCTTCCAGATGACGTTCGCGATCATCACCGCGGCGCTCATCAGCGGCGCGATCGCCGACCGGGCGAAGTTCTCGACCTGGTTGGTCTTCGTCCCGCTCTGGCTGACGTTGTCGTACTTCCCGCTGGCCCACATGGTCTGGAGCGGTGTCGGATTCCTCGGCCCGATCGAGAACGGGCTCTCGGCGATCATCTTCGGTGCCGCCGACGGCGTCGCCAAGATCGCGCCGATCGACTACGCGGGCGGCACGGTGGTCCACATCAACGCCGGCGTCGCCGGCCTGGTGCTGGCGCTCATCCTCGGGATCCGTCGCGGCTTCGGCAAGGAGTCGCTGCGACCGCACAACGTGCCGTTCACGATGCTGGGCGCCGGCCTCCTGTGGTTCGGGTGGTTCGGGTTCAACGTCGGCTCGATCGTCCCGGTGGCCACGCAAGGCGTCGCCGGTGACGAGGCGGACTTCTTCCAGAACAGTGTCGATTTCGCCACGAACTTCGTCGGCGAGACCGGTCTGGTCTGGGTCAACACGACGGTGGCGACCGCCGCCGCGATGCTCGGTTGGCTCCTGGTGGAGAAGATCCGGCACGGCAAGGGCACGGGCATCGGGGCCGCGTCCGGCGTCGTCGCGGGCCTCGTGGCCGTCACGCCGGCCTGCGGGTCGCTCAGCCCGGTCGGGTCGATCGGCCTCGGAGCCGTGGCCGGCATCCTCTGCGCGCTCGCCGTGGGCCTGAAGTACAGGTTCGGTCTGGACGACTCGCTCGATGTCGTCGGTGTCCACCTGGTCGGCGGCCTCGTCGGCACGATCGGCATCGGCTTCTTCGGGACGGCCTCCGGACTGTTCTACGGTCACGACTACAAGCAGCTCGTGGTCCAGACCGCGGTTGCCGCGTTCGCGATCCTCTGGTCCGGCATCGCCACGGCGATCGTCGGCTACGCGCTCAAGGCCACGATGGGTTGGCGCGTCGATGAGGAAGACGAGGTCAACGGCATCGACTTCGCCGAGCACGGCGAGACCGCGTACGACTATGTCGGCACCGCCGGCAGCTCACACCAGCCGAAGGGAGTCTGATCGATGAAGCTCGTGACAGCGGTCATCAAGCCGCACAAGTGGGAAGATGTCCGCGAGGCGCTCGCCGCATCCGGAGTGGCCGGCATGACGGTCACCGAGGCCAGCGGGTACGGCCAGCAGAAGGGCCATACCGAGGTCTACCGCGGTGCGGAGTACGACGTCTCCCTGGTGCCCAAGATCCGCCTCGAGGTCGTCGTCGACGACGCCGACGTGGACGGGGTGGTCTCGACCATCACCGGCGCGGCCCAGACCGGCAAGATCGGCGACGGCAAGGTGTGGGTCATCCCGGTCGACTCCGTGGTGCGGGTCCGCACCGGGGAGACCGACGAAGCGGCTCTCTAGGGACGAGCAACGGTGCGCATCGGTGACCCGGTGCGCACCGTTGTCGTTCCGCGATAGTCTCCGGTCCACTCCCGACTCCTGGAGGTTCCATGGACACCGGCGACACAGCCTGGATGTTGGCCTCAACCGCCCTCGTGCTGTTGATGGCACCCGGCCTGGCGTTCTTCTACGGCGGCATGGTGCGGGCCAAGAGCGTCCTCAACATCATGATGATGGTCTTCTACGCGCTGGCCATCATGCCGATCGTGTGGTTCCTGTGGGGCTACTCCGGCGCGTTCGGTGACGACGCCTGGGGCGGCCTCATCGGCGGCGGGGAGTCGCTCGGCCTCAAGAACCTGAACGTCGACTCGATGACCGGCACGTTCCCGACCTACATCTTCGTCGTGTTCCAGATGCTGTTCTGCGTCATCACCATCGGCCTCGTGGCGGGTGCCATCGCCGACCGGGCCCGGTTCGCTGCCTGGATGTGGTTCGTGCCGATCTGGACGACGCTGGTGTACGTCCCGATCGCGCACTGGGTCTTCGCCTTCGACGGCGACACCACCGAAGGCGGCTGGATCGCCAACGACCTGCAGGCGTTCGACTTCGCCGGCGGCACGGCGGTCGAGGTCACGTCGGGCATGTCGGCTCTCGCCCTGGCCCTCATCGTGGGGCGTCGCATCGGATGGAAGCGCGAACCGTTCCGTCCGCACAACCTCCCGGCCGTCCTGCTGGGGGCCGGCCTGCTGTGGTTCGGCTGGTACGGGTTCAACGCCGGATCCGCGCTCGCAGCGAATGGCACCGCCGCCCTCGCCCTCATCAACACCACCGGAACGGCGACGGCCGCGATCATCGGCTGGCTGGCGGTCGAGCTCGTCCGCGACAAGCGCGCCACCAGCTTCGGCGCCGCGTCCGGCGCGGTGGCCGGACTGGTCGCCGCCACCCCGTCCTGCGGCACCGTCTCGCCGCTGGGCTCGCTCGTGGTCGGCATCGTGGCCGGCGCCGTGTGTGCCTGGGCGGTCGGACTCAAGTACAAGTTCGACTACGACGACTCACTGGACGTGGTCGGCGTCCACTTCGTCGGCGGAGTGGTCGGCATGGTGCTGATCGGACTGCTGGCGACCAAGACGAACGTCGAGAACCTCGGATTCGGTTCCGCGGGGTTGTTCTACGGTGGCGGTCTGGAGCAGCTCGGCAAGCAGATCGTCGCGGTGGTGGCCACGATGGTCTATGCGTTCGTCGTCACCTGGCTCATCGGTACCGTGATCGACAAGGTCATCGGGTTCCGGGTCGACGAGGAGACCGAGATCTCCGGCATCGACCAGGCCGAGCACCTGGAGACGGCGTACGACAACATCGGCGGTGGCTCGACACTCACGACGGGAGCATGACATGAAGCTCGTGACCGCGGTCATCAAGCCGCACAAGTGGGAGGACGTCCGCGAGGCGCTCGCCGCGACCGGCATCGCCGGCATGACCGTCACCGAGGCCAGCGGCCACGGCCAGCAGAAGGGCCACACCGAGGTCTACCGCGGCGCCGAGTACGAGGTGACCCTGGTCCCCAAGATCCGCTTCGAGGTCGTGGTCGACGACGCCGAGGCCGAGTCGGTCGTCACGACGATCGCCTCCGCGGCGCGCACGGGCAAGATCGGCGACGGCAAGGTTTGGGTCGTCCCGGTCGACTCGGTGGTGCGGGTCCGCACCGGTGAGACCGACGAGGCTGCGCTCTGACCGAGGCCGAGTCACTCGCCCAGCGGCGCCGCGAGCGGGCGCTCGAGTTCGACCGCTTGCTCCGCGGACTGTTCACCGAGCAGGTCGGCACCGGCGACGATCCGCGCGACGGTCCGGGTCTCGCGCTCGTGGCGGTCGGCGGGTACGGCCGCTCCGAGCTCTCACCGGCCAGCGACCTGGACGTCGTCCTGCTGCACGACCCGGCGGTGCCCGAGGAGCGCGTCCGAGAGGTGGCCGAGGCGATCTGGTACCCGCTGTGGGACCGCGGTGTGGCGCTCGACCACTCCGTGCGTGACACCGCCCAGATGCGCGAGGCGGCACTCCAGGATCACCGCGCCGCCACCGGCATGCTGGATGCCCGCGCCGTGGCCGGTGACGCCGGACTGGTGCTCGCCCTCCGGTCCGAGGTGCTGGCCGACTGGCGGCGGGACGCGCGCCAGCGGCTCGCCGAGGTCCGTGCGGCTCGCCGGGCCCGCATCGAGCGCTCCGGCTGGCTCGCCCACTCCGCGGTGCCGGATCTGAAGGAATCCGGCGGCGGCCTGCGCGACGGCGTGATGATGCGAGCGCTCGTCGCCACCTGGCTGGTCGACGTACCGCACGGTGAGTCCGAGCACCTTCGATCCGCGCTGCTGGACGTGCGCGACGCGTTGCACGAGGTGTCTGGTCGACGGCTGGAGAAGCTCGACCACGACCACATCGTCGACGCCGCCGGATTCCTCGGCCGAGACCCGCTCGAGCTCGAGCTGAGCACCCGCAACATCGGCCGCCGCCTGGCTCATCTCGCCGCGCTCGCCTGGCGGCGCGTCGACGACGCGCTGGAGGCGCGGCCGACCACCGTCACGATGTCGGGGCCGATCGTCGAGCCGCTGGCCGACGGCGTGGGCCGGCTGGACGACGAGGTCATCGTGATGCGCGACGCCGACCCGCACGGCGATCCCGAGGTCGCGTTGCGGGCCGCGGCGGCGGCGGCGAAAGCCGGTCTGCCGATCGGGTCGAGCACCGCCACCCATCTTGCCGCCACCCTCGGCGATCTGGCGGTCCCGTGGCCGGCGAGTGCCACCCGCGCGATGGTCGATCTGCTCACCGCCGGCCCCGGCCTCGTTCCGGTGTGGGACGAGCTCGACTACGCCGGCGTGGTCGACCGCTGGCTTCCCGAATGGGCCGACATCCGACTGCGCGGGTCGTCGTCGCCGGTCCACCGCTACACCGTCGACCGGCACAGCATCGAGACGTGCGTCAAGGCCGCCGAGGTTCTCCGCGACGTCGGTCGTCCCGACCTCCTGGCCGTCGCCGCGCTCCTGCACGACATCGGCAAGGGCCGCGACGGCGACCACAGCGAGGTGGGGGAGCCGATGGCGGTGGAGATCGCCGAGCGCTGGGGGTTCCCCGAGGCGGACGCGCTCACGATCGGGCGGCTGGTGCGATGGCACCTGCTGCTCCCGAACATCGCCACGCGCCGGGACATCGAGGACCCGTCCACGGCAGCCAACGTCGCGCAGATCGTCGAGTCCGCTGAGTTCCTCGACCTGCTCGGCGCGCTGACCCAGGCGGACGCACGCTCCACCGCCCCGTCGGCGTGGTCGTCGTGGCGTCGCGGCCTGGTCCGTGGGCTGGTGGCCAAGGTGCACGAAGTGCTCGGCGGCACCGCCTCGGGCGCCGATCCCGAGTCCTACGAGGGCTGGCCGGCCACCGTGCCGGTGCCGGCGTTCGGGTCGCTGGGGCCCGGTGACCTCACGGTCGAGGTCGAGAACCACCGAGGCGGGTCCCTCCTGACGTTCGCGACCCTCGACCGGGCCGGCGTCATGGCGAGCATCGCCGGCGGATTGGCGCTGCTCGGGATGGAGATCCGGTCCGCGCGAACGTCGACGGTCGGCGAAGCCGCGGTCTCGCTGTGGGAGGTCACCCGCCCGGACGTCGATGCGGCCAAGGTCCGGGACCGGCTGCGACCCGTGCTCGTCGGAGAGGTCGATCTTGCGGCCAAGCTCGCCCTCGATCCCACCCATGACGACGAACCGGCGCGGATCACGCTGCTTCACCGCCGCTCGGAGTCGGCCACGTTGCTGGAGGTGCGCGCCCACGACCGTCGTGGGCTCGTCTGGACGGTGTGCCGCGAGATCGCCGCGCTCGGCCACTCCATCCGGTCCGCGCACCTGTCCACCTACGGTGCCGAGGCCCGCGACGTCTTCTACGTCGTCGACGCCGACGGCCAGCCGTTGGCGGACGACGACGCCGAGCAGCTGCAGTCGGCGGTCACCGTCGCCCTCACCTGACCTGCGGCTCGGCGGCGCTACGCGTGCCGGTTACGCTGGCACCGTCGATTTGACACCGTCGCCCGCCCGATCGCCGAGGATCCCCACGAGCCCATGTTCGACACCCTGCAAGACCGCCTTCAGTCCGCGTTCAAGAACCTCCGGGGCAAGGGACGGCTGTCCGAGGCCGACATCGACGAGACCGCCGGCGCGATCAGGGTCGCCCTGCTGGATGCCGACGTCTCGGTGTCGGTGGTGCGTGAGTTCGTCGCCCGCGTCAAGGAGCGTGCGCTCGGCTCGGAGGTGAGCGGAGCACTCAACCCGGCGCAGCAGGTCATCAAGATCGTCAACGAGGAGCTCGTCGGCATCCTCGGCGGCGAGACCCGGCGCATCCGGTTCGCCAAGACTCCGCCGACCGTCATCATGCTGGCGGGTCTGCAGGGCTCGGGAAAGACCACGCTCGCCGGAAAGCTCGGTCACTGGCTGCGTGAGCAGGGCAAGAGCCCGATGCTGGTGGCCGCCGACCTGCAACGGCCGAACGCCGTCACGCAGCTGCAGGTCGTGGGGGAGCAGGCCGGCGTCACCGTCTTCGCGCCGGAGCCGGGCAACACCGGCGGGGGTGCGGGGCCGGGGGCCGCGAACGACTCCTTCGGCGACCCGGTCAAGGTTTCGCGAGACGCGATCGCCGAGGCGACCCGCACGCTCCATGACGTCGTCGTGGTGGACACGGCCGGACGCCTGGGCATCGACGCCGAGCTGATGCAGCAGGCGTCCGACATCCGCGACGCCATCGACCCGGACGAGGTGCTGTTCGTCATCGACGCGATGATCGGCCAGGACGCCGTGCAGACCGCCGAGGCGTTCCTCGACGGCGTCGACTTCACCGGCGTCGTCCTCACCAAGCTCGACGGCGATGCCCGCGGTGGCGCGGCCTTGTCCGTTCGCTCGGTCACCGGCCGGCCGATCATGTTCGCGTCCACGGGGGAGAAGCTCACCGACTTCGACGCGTTCCACCCCGACCGCATGGCGTCGCGCATCCTCGACATGGGCGACATGCTCACCTTCATCGAGCAGGCCGAGAAGGCCTTCGACGCCGAGCAGGCGGCCCAGGATGCCGAGAAGCTCATGGGTGGCTCGTTCACCCTCCACGACTTCCTGAAGCAGATGGAAGCCATGGCCAAGATGGGCTCGATGACCAAGCTCATGGGGATGTTGCCCGGCATGGGCCAGTACAAGGAGCAGCTGGAGAACTTCGACGAGCGCGAGGTCGACCGCATCAAGGCGATCATCTTGTCGATGACGCCGGCCGAGCGCGACGAGCCGAAGATGATCGACGGATCGAGGCGCGCCCGCATCGCCCGGGGCTCCGGCACCCAGGTCAGCGACGTCAACCAGCTCGTGGATCGCTTCTTCGCCGCCCGCAAGATGATGCAGCAGATGGCCAAGGGCGGCGGGATGCCGGGCATGGGCGCGATGCCGGGAATGCCCGGCATCAGCAAGCGCGCTGGCGCTCGGCAGAAGCCGCAGCAGAAGAAGAAGGGCAAGCGCGGCTCGGGCAATCCCGCCAAGCGGGCGGCCGAGGAGAAGGCCGCGGCGGCACGCCAGGCCGGGGGTGCCGGTGGGGCCGGGGCGTTCGGTCTCGACCAGGGTGAGGACGAGGAGTTCGAGCTCCCGAAGGAATTGCGAGACCTGATGTGAGCCTGCCCGGATCCCGCCTGGTCGTCTTCCTGCTCGGCTTCGGCATCGGCCTGGCCGGCGACGCCACCCACGTGGCGTCCGGCACGACCGGGTACGACTGGGCCGGCGTCCCGACCATCTGGAACAGCGCCATCTGGTTCCCGTTCGTCGTCGGACTCGCCGTCCTGGGCGCGGCCGAGGTCGGCCACCGCGCTGGTCTCTCGACTCGCCCGCACACCTGGCCCCACGTCGTCGCCGGCTCGGCCGCGGTGCTCGCGCTCTACGCCCTCACCGCCGCCCTGCGCGGCCAGCCCATGACCGTCTCGGTTGTCCTCTGCAGCGCGATCGCGCTCGCGATCTGGGCCTGGTGGGACCCGTCCCCCACCGTGTTGGTCCTCGCGATCGGTGCCGCCGTTCTCGGACCGATCGCCGAGATGCTCGTGGTCGCGATCGGCGCCGCCCACTACGCGGGCGATGCCGACGCACTCGGCGGCGTCGCCCCGTGGCTGCCCTGCATCTACTTCGCCGCGGGCGCGGTGGCCAGCGGGGTCATCGGGGCCTTGACCAGGGAGCCGTCCCGCTCGGCCACCCCGACGGGTTGAATGGTCGGCATGGACTCGGTTCGATACGACGTCGACGACGCCGTCTGCACCATCACGCTGGATCGCCCTGAACGGCGCAACGCCGTCGACGGCCCGATGGCCGGCGAGCTCCGGGAGGCGTTCCGCGCCTTCGAGGAGGACGACACTGTCTCGATCGCCGTGCTCCACGGCGCCGGCGGCACGTTCTGCGCCGGCGCCGACCTCACGGCGGTCACCGACCCGGCGCGGGTCCACGAGCTCGATCCGATGGGTCTCGGCGACGGCCCGATGGGCCCGAGCCGGATGTCGTTGTCCAAGCCGGTCATCGCCGCCGTCGCCGGACATGCGGTCGCCGGTGGCCTCGAGCTGGCCCTGTTGGCAGACCTCCGCGTAGCCGAGGAGGACGCGATATTCGGCGTCTTCTGCCGACGCTGGGGCGTGCCGCTGATCGACGGCGGCACCGTGCGGCTGCCGCGCATCGTGGGCCAGGGCCGTGCGCTCGACATGATCCTCACCGGCCGGCCGGTCGACGCGCGGGAGGCGCTCCAGATGGGTCTGGCCAACCGCGTCGTCCCGGTGGGCGAGTCGCTCACGACCGCTCACGACCTCGCCGAGCAGATCGCCGCCTTCCCGCAGCTGTGCTTGCGGACCGATCGCGACTCCAGCTACCGGCAGTGGGATCTCCCGCTCGATGCCGCTCTCCGCAGCGAAGGTGCGTCGGGAGTGCCGGTCATCGAGGCAGAAGGCGCCGCGGGCGCCCAGCGGTTCGTCGACGGCGCCGGGCGGCACGGGCGATTCTGAGACGCAGCGGGTGGAACCGGCCGAGTTTGGCCGGCGGGAGGCGGTCTGGCAGAATGACCCATTGCGTCCGGACGCGTGCGGGCCCTCTCACCCGCACACTTTCGGCTCACCGGCTTCGCCGGCCGTGTCCCCACGCGGCCCGGCACGTCACCACCTCGGACATCCAAGGAGACACCACTCTCGTGGCAGTCAAGATTCGCCTGAAGCGTGTCGGCAAGATCCGCACGCCGCACTACCGCATCGTCGTCGCCGACTCGCGCACCAAGCGCGACGGTCGCGTGATCGAGGAGATCGGCACCTACAACCCCAAGACCGAGCCGTCGACCATCAAGGTCCAGTCGGAGCGGGCTCAGTACTGGCTCGGCGTCGGCGCCCAGCCCACCGAGGCCGTCGCCGCCATCTTGAAGCTCACCGGCGACATCGGTGGCCAGGCCACGGTGAAGGACCCGGAGCCGCGGGCCGACAAGGCGGCCTTGTTCGACGCCGCACTCAAGGAGCTCCACGCCGAGCCCAAGACCGCCAAGAAGACGGCCAAGAAGGCCGCCAAGAGCGAGGCGGACGACGAGCCGAAGGCCGAGAAGAAGCCGGCCAAGAAGGCCAAGGCTGATGAGGCCCCGGTCGAGGACGCCAAGGCTGATGAGGCTCCGGTCGAGGACGCCAAGGCTGAGGAGGCTCCGGTCGAGGAGGCCAAGGCTGAGGAGGCTCCGGTCGAGGAGGCCAAGGCTGAGGAGGCTCCGGTCGAGGACGCCAAGGCTGAGGAGGCTCCGGTCGAGGACGCCAAGGCTGAGGAGGCTCCGGTCGAGGACGCCAAGGCCGACGAGCCCGCCGCGGAGGCAGCCGACGAGAAGTCCGAGGCCTGACGGTGGCTGCGCCCATGCTGGAGGTCATCGAGCATCTCGTGGCCGGCATCGTCGAGCACCCGGACGACGTCGACGTACGCGCCAAGCAGACCCGCCGCGGCGAGCTCTTCGAGGTCCGCGTCAATCCCGACGACCTCGGCAAGGTGATCGGCCGCCAGGGCCGCACCGCCACCGCCATTCGCAAGGTCACGGGCGCGATCGCCGGCTCCGGCGGTGCACGCATCGACTTCGTGGACGTCGATCGTCAACGCTGATCCCGCGCGCAGGATCTAGGAGGCACGCGTGCTCGTCGTGATCGGACAGATCAAACGAGCCCACGGTGTCAAAGGGGAGCTCACCGTCGAGGTTCGTACCGACGAGCCCGAGCGCAGGTTCGCGCCGGGCTCGTCGATCATCTGCGGTGACCGTGTCCTGACGGTCGCGTCCAGTCGGCACCACTCGGGCCGCCTGCTGGTGGCCTTCGAGGGTGTTTCGGACCGCACGGCTGCTGAGCAGCTGCACGGTGGGCTCCTCGAGGCCGAAGTCGACCCGGCCGAGCGTCCGGACGATCCGGACGAGCTCTACGACCACCAGCTGGTCGGGCTGCACGTGCGGGCGGCCGACGACACGGTGGTCGGCATGGTCACGCGGGTCGTGCACGGGCCGGCGCAGGACACCTTGGTGGTGGACGCCGGTGCGCACGAGGTCCTCGTGCCGTTCGTGACGTCGCTGGTGCCCACGGTCGACCTCGACGAGGGCTATCTGCGCCTGGGCGACGTCCCGGGCCTGCTCGAGCTCGGCACGGAGGCGACCTGATGCGCATCGACGTGGTCACCATCTTCCCGGCGTACCTCGACTCGCTCGGCCTGTCCCTGCCGGGCCGTGCGCAGGAGGCCGGCCTGCTCGAGGTCGTCA
Organism: uncultured Actinomycetota bacterium; assembly: GCA_963695295.1. Lineage (GTDB taxonomy): Bacteria > Actinomycetota > Actinomycetes > Propionibacteriales > Nocardioidaceae > Aeromicrobium. Next base: position 2,255,679 of record OY968771.1, read on the forward strand.
CCCACGACCTGCGCACCTGGGCCCACGACACCCACCGCACCGTCGACGACACCCCGTACGGCGGGGGCGCCGGCATGGTGATGAAACCCGAGCCGTGGGGCGAGGCACTCGACGCCGTCGCCACCGACGACTGCCTGGTCGTCGTGCCCACCCCGTCGGGCGCACCCTTCCACCAGGCCGATGCCGCGCGACTCAGCCGCGAGCAGCATCTGGTGTTCGCCTGCGGCCGGTACGAGGGCATCGACCAGCGCGTCATCGACCACGCCGCCTCCCGGTGGCGCGTCGAGGAGATCTCGCTGGGCGACTTCGTGCTCAACGGCGGCGAGGTCGCGGCCCTCGCGATCGTCGAGGCCGTCGTGCGCCTGCTCCCGGGCTTCATGGGCAACCCGGAGTCGCTGGCCGAGGAGTCGCACGGCACCGATGGCCTGCTGGAGTACCCCGTGTACACCAAGCCGGCCTCCTGGCGCGGCCTCGACGTCCCCGACGTCCTGCTTTCCGGTCACCACGAACAGATCGCGGCGTGGCGCCGGGCGCAGTCCCACGCCCGCACCGAGGAACGCCGCCCGGACCTGCTTCCCTGACCGAGCGCGATTTCGCCCGTCCTCGAGCCGTGTGGCAAGATGGATCCTCGGCGCAGGACGGATCTGCCACAGGGGACCCGCCATCACCCGCCGAGACATCCCACACGTGAACATCCGTGGGTGACCTGTGGCACCGGCGAGGAGTAGATCATGACCAACGTTGTCGACCAGGTGGCGAACGCATCGCTGCGCGACGACCTCCCCGAGTTCCGCGCGGGCGACACGCTCAAGGTGCACGTCAAGGTCGTCGAGGGCAACCGCTCGCGCGTCCAGGTGTTCCAGGGCGTCTGCATCAAGCTGCAGGGATCCGGGGTCGGCCGCACCTTCACGGTTCGCAAGGTCAGCTTCGGCGTCGGCGTCGAGCGCACGTTCCCGTTGCACACGCCGATCATCGACAAGATCGAGATCGCAACCCGCGGTGACGTCCGCCGGGCGAAGCTCTACTACCTCCGCAGCCTTCGCGGCAAGGCCGCCAAGATCCGCGAGAAGCGCGACGACGGCTGAGCCCGGTCGTGTCCTGCACGCCGAGCTCAGGACGGCTCGGTAGGCTCCTCAGGTGAGCGACACCGAGAAGCGTCAACTGCCGGTCTGGCAGGAGTCGGTCCTTCTCGTGGTCACCGCCATGGTCATGGCGGTCGTCGTCAAGGCGTTCTTTCTCCAGGCCTTCTACATTCCCTCGGAGTCGATGGAGCCGACGATGCTCGTCGACGACAAGATCCTGGTCCAGAAGGTGTCGTACTGGGCCGGGGATCCCGGTCGCGGCGACATCGTGGTGTTCGACGATCCCGGCGGCTGGCTCAACGCCTCGGAGTCCCGTCGAGCCAGCAACCCGGTCCAGCGCGCGCTCGAGATCATCGGGCTGTTCCCCACCGGCGGGCACCTCATCAAGCGGGTCGTCGGCGTCGGCGGCGACCAGGTGAAGTGCTGCGACTCCACCGGCCACCTCATCGTCAACGGCACGCCGATCGACGAGCCGTACCTGTTCGACGCCGCGGCCAACGCCAACCAGAGCTTCGACGTGGTCGTGCCCCAGAACCACCTCTGGGTCATGGGCGACAATCGCGGCAACTCCGCCGACTCGCGCATGCACCAAGCCGACCCGGGCGGCGGCTTCATCAAGGAGGAAGCCGTGGTGGGCAAGGCGTGGCTGCGCGTCTGGCCGGCCTCCCGCTGGGACTTCCTGAACGGTCCCGACACCTTCGACACCGTCCAGGACCGCTGAGGGCGCAGCCATGACGTCGTTCGCCCCAGGAATCACGGTCAGACGCGACGCCGGTCTGTACGGCTACGAGCGGGCTCTCGCCAAGCGCGGCCTGCACCCGGTGGCCGGGGTGGACGAAGCCGGGCGCGGCGCCTGCGCCGGGCCGCTGGTGGCGGCTGCCGTCGTGCTCGAGCGGCCGATCCCGGGCCTGGCCGACTCCAAGCTGCTCACGGAGAAGCGGCGTGAGGCCTGCTACGAGCTCATCTGTGAGCGGGCCGTCGACCTCTCGGTGGTCATCATCGAAGCGGCCGATTGCGACCGCCTCGGCTTGCACCGCGCGAACATCGAGGCCCTCCGGCGTGCGCTCGCCCGGCTGGAGGTGCGTCCCGGCTACGTGCTCACCGACGGGTTCCCGGTCGACGGCCTCGGCGTCCCCGGGCTCGCGGTGTGGAAGGGTGATCAGGTGGCCGGGTCGATCGCGGCCGCGTCCGTCGTGGCCAAGGTGACCAGGGACCGGATCATGCTGCAGATGCACGAGCTGTTCCCGCAGTACGACTTCGCGACCCACAAGGGGTATGTCACCTCCGGCCACGAGCGCGCCCTGCACCTCAACGGACCCTGCGCTGAGCATCGCCGCCGATTCGTCAACGTCCGAGCCGTGGAGGACCGATGAGCTCTGAAGACCTCGAACGCTACGAGTCCGACATGGAGCTCGCGCTCTACCGCGAGTACCGAGACGTCGTGGGCATCTTCAAGTACGTCGTCGAGACCGACCGGCGGTTCTACCTCTGCAACTCCGTCGACGTGAAGGTGCGGTCGGAGACCGGTGACGCGTACTTCGAGGTGAGCCTCACCGACGCCTGGGTCTGGGACATCTACCGTCCGGCCCGGTTCGCGAAGAACGTCAAGGTGCTCACGTTCAAGGACGTCAACGTCGAGGAGCTGCAGGACTCCGACGTCAAGGTCCCGCCGACGACGTGAGGTCGTCGCGCCGGCCGGTGGTCGCCTTGACGATGAGGTTGCGGTCGATGCCGTGTCGCGCCTTCGCATCGGATTCGAACGAGCTCGGCAGCAGCAGCTCGGACTCATCGAACCCGGCATTCTGAAGGGCCCACGTCGCGTCCTGCTCGTCGGCGAAGTGCAGGTACACGTGGCCCCGCACGAAGGCGGCGATCAGGAACTTCGCGGTGGCCGTCACCTTGTCGGTCGCGCGGTCGAGGTGCAGGTCGCTCAGGTACAAGCCACGCGGGAATCGGTGCAGGCTCGTCGCGATCGTCCTCCAGAGCGTCACGACGTCGGACGTCGGGAAGTAGTTGATGAGGCCCTCGGTGATGATCGCGGTGCCCTGGTCCGGGTCGAGCTCGTCGGCGAGCGAGGCGAGGGACTCCGGTCCGGCGGTGGCGAAGGCGTCGATGACCCGGACCCGGTGGCCCGGTCCCATCAGTCCGGCGCGCGTCAGGAGGTCTTCCTTGCGTCGTGCCATGTCGACCAGGTCCGTCTCCACGTAGGTGAGACCGGAGCCATGGCGGGAGGTGAATCGCCAGCCGCGGGGTGACAGGCCGGCGGCGAGCTCGACGACCTGGGTGACCTCACCGGCGTCGATGGCCCGCTCGAGCAGGGTGTCGATGGTGTGGTGGCGGGCCAGGAGCATCTCGTCCAGGTGGGGGGCGCCGAGCAGCTCCGCGGCCCGTCGAGGAGCGACCAGCCCGGTCCACATCGCGTGGCCCGCCGCGGTCGCGAACGCCGGGTGGGACAACCCGTTCCGACGCCAGACCGTGCCGGTGTAGAGCGCGGTCGGACTGATCGCGGCGTCCGTCCGTCCGAGCATGCAGCGAGGCTATTCCATCCACACCGCGGCCCGAAACCGGCGATCTCCACAGCCCTCGCCCGGACGCTGTCCGGCGGCGTCGGCGCTCGGGAGGCTGGGCCCATGACCTATGCGCGCAACCGGGCCCTCGGGGCCTTCGGCGAGCGGGTGGCCGCCTCCCACCTGAGATCGCTCGGCATGGTGGTGCTGGCGCGCAACTGGCGGTGCCGCTTCGGGGAGATCGACCTGGTGGCCCGCGACGGGTCCACGCTGGTCATCTGCGAGGTCAAGACCCGCACCGGCACGTCGCACGGCTCGCCGGTCGAAGCCGTGGTCGGGCGCAAGGCGGCCCGCCTTCGTCGACTGGCGGCCCACTGGCTGGAGGTCCACGACGTCGAACCGTCGGCGGTGCGCATCGATGTCGTGTCGGTCGTCGTGCCGCCGCGCGGAGCGCCGCACGTCGACCGAGTGGCCGGAGTCGCCTGATGGCAGCGACGCATGCGGTCACCCTCGACGGCCTGGCCGGGCGGCCGGTCGAGGTGGAGGTCGACATCAGCAGCGGGATGCCGGCGACGGTGGTCGTCGGGCTCGCCGACACGATCGTCAACGAGGCTCGCGACCGCGTGCGGGCGGCCGTCGTCAACTCCGGCACCTCATGGCCCGACCAGCGGGTCACCATCAACCTCGCGCCGTCGACCCTGCCCAAGAGCGGCTCGCACTACGACCTCGCGATCGCGCTGGCGGTCTTCGCGGCCAAGCGACTCGTCCCGATCGAGTCGTTGGCGACCACGGCATTCCTCGGCGAGCTCGCCCTCGACGGCCGGCTGCGCGCGGTTCGCGGCGTCCTGCCGGCCACGATGGCGGCGTCGGAGGCGGGGTTCGAGCGGGTCGTGGTCCCGGAGTCGAACGTGGTGGAGGCTCGGCTGGTGCCCGGGGTCGCCGTGGTCGGAGTGCGGTCGCTGCGTCAGACGGTGGCGATGCTGGTCGGCGACGACGAACCCGACGACCCGCCGGTCCCTCCGCTCGACGACGCGGGTGGCCTCGCCTGGGGCGGCAGCGAACGGCTCGGAGCTCTCGACGTGGCCGACGTCGCCGGCCAGGAGGAGTCCCGCACCGCTCTCGTGGTGGCGGCGGCGGGCGGACACCACCTGTTCATGACCGGGCCGCCCGGCATCGGCAAGACGATGCTGGCCCATCGGCTACCCGGGTTGCTGCCCGACCTTCCGCACCAAGACGCCCTGGAGGTGAGCGCCGTGCACTCGCTGGCCGGCACCCTGAGCGCCGACGCGCCGCTGGTGCGGCGGCCGCCGTTCATCGATCCGCATCACACCGCGAGTGCGGTGGCCATCGTGGGCGGCGGGAGCCGAAGCATTCGACCGGGTGCGCTGTCGCTGGCGCACCGAGGGGTGCTGTTCCTCGACGAGGCCCCCGAGTTCGCCTCCAACGTGCTCGATGCCCTGCGTCAGCCCCTCGAAAGCGGGCACGTGGTGGTGTCGCGGGCCGCACAGACGGCGGTCTTCCCGGCTCGATTCCAGCTGGTGCTGGCGGCGAACCCGTGCCCGTGCGGTCAGGGTGGCACGGTCGCCGAGCAGTGCGAGTGCACGCCGCTCATGCGGCGCCGCTACCGCGACCGCATCTCCGGGCCGGTGCGCGACCGCATCGACATCCACCGGGTGCTCACCGCGCCGAGTCGGCCGGAGCTGGCCCACGCCCTCGGGCGAGCCCGCAGCACCGCCGACCTCGCCGTTGTGGTCGCGACGGCCCGCGAACGCCAGGCGGCCAGGTATCGCGGCACGGGCTGGATCCTCAACAGCGACGTCCCAGGTGTGGAGCTGCGCAAGCGCTGGCCGGTGAGCGACGCCGGACGTGCCGTGCTCGACAGCCAGCTGCGGGCCCAGAAGCTCTCGGCGCGCTCGGCCGACCGGGTGCTGCGCCTCGCCTGGAGCGTCGCCGACCTGCGCTCGAAGGACATCCCGGACGCCGACGACGTCGAGCTCGCGCTGGCCCTGAGACGGGGATCCCCACTCGGCCACGAGCTGCGCGACCTGGTGGCAGCCTCATGACTCCGCGGCGGCGGGCTCGTCTGGCACTGAGCATCCTGTGCGAACCGGGTGACCCGCGCCTGCCCGTGTTGCTGGCCACCCACGACCCGGACGACGTGGTCGCCGCGATCGCGTCCGGCCGGCAGCTGGCCGAGCGACCGTGGCCGGCCTCGTGGATCCATCGCGCTCGCAGTCTCGACGAACGCATCACGCGGGCGATGCGACTCGCCGAGGCCGCCCGCCTGCGGTGGGTGGTGCCCGGCGATCGAGGCTGGCCGGCACCACTCGACGACCTCGACCACGTCGAGCCACTCCACGGGGCCACCGGGGCTCCGCTCGGCCTCTGGGTGCGCGGCCGAGGGCACCTGGCCGACCTGTGCGCAACCAGCCTGGCCGTGGTCGGCGCGCGTGACTGCACCCCGTACGGAGCCGAGGCGGCGTCGGAGATCGCCGCCGACGCGGCCGCTGCGGACGTCACGGTGGTGAGCGGCGCCGCGTTCGGCATCGACGCGAGCGCGCACCGTGGGGCGCTCGCTCTGGGTCGTCCCACCGTCGCGGTGCTGGCGTGCGACGCGGCCACGGACTATCCGCGAGCCCACGCGGCCCTGCTGAGTCGGATCGCCGAGAGCGGCTTGATCGTCAGCGAGCAACCACCGGGCCAACCACCGACCAAGGCCCGCTTCCTGTCCCGCAACCGGCTCATCGCCGGTCTCTGCGGCGGCACGGTCGTCGTCGAGGCTCGCCGGCGCAGCGGTTCCCTGAACACCTTGCATTGGGCCGACCTCCTCGGCCGGGCGACCATGGCCGTGCCGGGGCCGGTCACGTCCCAGCAGTCCGGTGGCACTCACCAGGCGGTGCGCGAAGGCAAGGCCGTGCTGGTCACCAGCGGGTCCGACGTGCTCACGGCGCTCGCGGGGCCGGGTGCGGCCGAGCTCGAGTCCGCGGACCCGAGCGTCACCGAGTTCGACCACCTCCCGGCAGCGGCACAACGTGCGCTTGATGCCCTGTCGTGGCGCGGTCCGAGGTCAGCGCGCGACGTGGCGGACGCAGCGGATCTGGGTTCGCCCGACGTCGCCAAGGCGCTCGGGCTCTTGGCTCGACGGGGGCTGGCCGAGCGTGCCGGCGAGGGGTGGGTACTGGTGCGGCGCGCCGACCTGGCGTGAGCCCGCAGTGGGGATGTCCGACCTGAGCGGGGCGGGGCCGGCGAACCCCATCCGGCGTCCGTGCTTACGGGCGGCGATGCTCCGCGCGACCGGGATTGACGACGTTGTCGAGAACACGGTTGACGTGCCCGACGTCCCACCAGGACACCACCACGAAGATGATCACAAAAGTCAGAATCATGATTGCCGCACCGCCTGTCGCGTGTTGCTCCGTAGGTCAACGGTGAGGGTCCAGGGGCCGGTGCGTGTATGACGCGGGCCACTTTGCCGGTATGGCGCGCACCACAGGGGTGGACCGAACGCTCCCCAGACGGGCGGCTTCTGGTGCGGCGCGCCGACTTGGCCTGAGCCGCCGGCGACCGCACAGTGGTTCGATGGGTGCTGCGCCAACCCACCGAGGAGAGCGATGCGCGACCTGAGCGAGTCCTGGTCGTCGGCTCTGGCCGACTTCGAGCATCATCTCGGCGCCGAGCGGAACCTCTCGGCGCACTCGGTGCGCGCCTACCTCACCGACCTCACTCGCCTGGCCGAGCACGCGACGAAGCTCGGCATCGACGACCCGGCAGCCCTGACGCTGCGATCACTGCGCAGCCACCTGGCCGCGCAGCAGACGCTCGGCCGGGCCCGGACCACGCTCGCGCGCCGGGCGACGTCGACCCGGGTGTTCACCGCCTGGCTGAACCGCACCGGCCGGGCCCATACCGACGCCGGCGCCTTGCTGGGGAGTCCCAAGGCGCACCGTGAGCTCCCGGTCGCCCTCGGCCATGAGGACGTCCGGTCGCTGCTGGACTCCACCGCGGCGGCGATCGTCGACGACGGACCGATCGGGCTGCGTGATCTCGCGGTGCTCGAACTGCTCTACGCCACCGGAATCCGGGTCGGCGAGATGTGCGGCCTCGACATCGACGACCTGGATCGTGAGCGACGTGTCGTTCGCGTCCTCGGCAAGGGGCGCAAGGAGCGCGCGGTTCCGTACGGCGCTCCGGCGGGCGACGCGGTGGCGCGGTGGCTTGACCATGGACGACCGGCCCTCGCCACCGAGAGGTCCGGACCCGCTCTCTTCCTCGGTTCCCGAGGCGGCCGCCTGGACCAGCGCACCGTTCGGCGGGTCGTGCACGCCCGTCTCGCCGCGGTCGACGGTGCGCCCGACATCGGGCCGCACGGACTCCGCCACACGGCGGCGACCCACCTGCTGGAAGGCGGGGCCGACCTCCGCAGCGTCCAGGAGATCCTCGGGCACGCCTCACTCGGCACGACGCAGATCTACACCCACGTCACCAACGAGCGACTCCGATCGGCCTACCGCCTCGCACATCCTCGCGCCTGACACGTCGGCCTCGACCGCGTCCTAGGCTGAACCCGTGAGACACGCCTGGTGCGCTGTCGCCGTCATCCTCGTACTCGGTGGTTGTGCGGTCACCGAGCCTGCTCCAGTCCCCACGGCCCGCGAACCGGCAGCGTCATCGCCGGCCGAAGCGCCCTCGACTCCGGCACCGGGGACGGTGCCCCCCGACTGGCTGTTCACCCGACCGCTGCCGGTGGCCGACACCGGATTCGGTGAGGTCCGGCCGACGCCGCCGGAGCTGCGGGTCCGCAGGTTCAACCTGCCCGACTCCGTGCCCGCGCTCCCGGGCTCGGGGTTCGCCGCGCTCGTCGATCAAGCGCCGGCGAAGGTCATCGCGCGGTCCACGTGGAAGCCCGGCTGCCCGGTGCGAGCCGACCAGCTGGACTGGATTCGCCTCACCTACCGCGGCTTCGACGGGCGGCGGCACAGCGGGGAGCTCCTGGCGCACGAAGACGTCAGCGCCGACCTGGTCTCGGTGTTCCGCGCCCTGTGGAGGGCGCGATTCCCGATCGAGGAGATGCGGATCACCGAGGCTCGCGAGCTCGACCTGCCTCCCACGGGCGACGGCAACAACGTCGGCGTCTTCGTGTGCCGGCCGACGTTCGACGGGTCGGGGTTCTCCGAGCACGCGTACGGCCGCGCCATCGACGTCAACCCGTTCCAGAACCCGTACCGTCGCGGCGAGGTGGTCATCCCCGAGCTCGCCTCGGCCTATCTCGATCGACGCGACGGACGCCCGGGCATGATCGTCGACGATGGCCCCGTGGTGGCCGCGTTCGATGCGATCGGCTGGGAATGGGGCGGTCGCTATCGCCGCCTGACCGACCTGCATCACTTCTCGGCCACCGGGCGGTGACTACAGCAGCGACATCGGATCGACGGGTCGCCCGTCGCGGACTGCCATGAAGTGCAGGTGGCAGCCGGTCGACAGGCCGGTGGAGCCGACGGAGCCGACAACCGTCGCCGGGGTCACGCGCTGGCCCGGGCCGACGGCGACGCTCGAGAGGTGGTTGTAGGAGGTCTGCAGTCCGTCCGCGTGCCGCACGGTGACGTGATGGCCGTAGGCGCCGCTGACACTCCGGCGCACGACGATGCCGTCGCCGGCAGCGTGCACCGGTGTGCCGCACGGAACGCCGAAATCGGTGCCGTCGTGCAGCTTGCGCACACCCGTGACCGGATGGATCCGGGGCCCGAACGGGGACGTGATCGGTCCGCCGACGGGTCGACGCAGGGTGCCGTCGCCGGCGGGTCCGACCGGCGGGGTGGGGAGGGGGCCGTCGGGGTCGACGAGGCGCACCCGTGAGCGCGTCCCGAGCCGGTCCAGCGGGTCGAGGTAGGCCGCACCGTCCAACCGGCCGAGGTGCAGGCACGCGGACGCGCAGTGCGACCCGTTCGCACTCAGTCGGCCCAGCACGGCACCGGTGTCGACCTGGTCGCCTCGTCGCACCCGCGCGATCACCGGCTGATAGGTCGAGCGCTCGGCTCCGTGGTCCACGGTGACGACGCCGACACCCGCCACCGACCCCGCGAACGTGACCCGGCCGGGAGCGACCGAGCGGACGGCCTCGCCGGCCACGCCGGGAAGATCGATGCCGCGGTGGCCCGCCCCGTACGCGGTGTCGGGCAGCTCGAACCCACCGGCGATCCGGTGGTCGCCCCACGGCCACTCCCAGGATCCGTCGCCAGCGCGTGCCGGCGGGACCAGCGCGACAGAGACCACGAGCCAGAGCACGCAGGAACAGACGAGGGCTCGGGCAAGAGTCATGACGCCATCCCATGCCGGTCCCGCTGCGCCCGGGGAGTACGTCGTGTCCCGCCTGGGGACATCGTGCCTGACCGGCCCGGCTGTGGATTTCGCCTCGGACGGGTGGGTGCCGTAGACTCCTCGCATCACGTCTCCGGGCGTGAAATTCGCGCGCTCGTCCCTCGCATGACGTGGTCACACCGAATGCGGGCGCGGTCCTGGTCCTCCTGCGGGAGGTGGGCCGCGTGCACGGGCGCCAGGGCACCGCCAACCGGTGGTGCATCAACCAGGACGGACGCGCCCTGCCAGCAGGCTCGGTGGGTCCAGAGGAGGAACGGCCATGGCCGTCGTCACCATGCGTCAGCTGCTCGAGAGCGGCGTCCACTTCGGGCACCAGACCCGACGCTGGAACCCCAAGATGAAGCGCTTCATCTTCACCGAGCGCAACGGCATCTACATCATCGATCTGCAGCAGTCGCTGGCGTACATCGACGCCGGCTACGAGTTCGTCAAGAACACGGTGGCCCGCGGCGGCACGATCCTGTTCGTCGGCACCAAGCGCCAGGCGCAGGAGCCGGTCGAGGAGCAGGCCAAGCGGGTCGGCATGCCCTACGTCAACCAGCGGTGGCTCGGCGGCATGCTCACCAACTTCCAGACCATGCACCAGCGCCTCCAGCGCATGAAGGAGCTCGAGGAGATCGACTTCGACGACGTCGCGGGATCCAACCGCACGAAGAAGGAACTCCTCGGCATGAGCCGCGAGTACGCGAAGCTCTCCCGCACCCTCGGCGGCATCCGGGACATGTCGCGCACGCCCGCCGCGGTGTGGATCGTCGACACCAAGAAGGAGCACCTCGCGGTCGATGAGGCCAAGAAGCTCAACATCCCGATCGTCGCGATCCTCGACACCAACTGCGACCCCGACGACGTCGACTACCCGATCCCGGGCAACGACGACGCCATCCGGTCGGTCAGCCTCCTGACGCGCGTCGTGGCCGATGCCGTGGCCGAGGGTCTCATCGCCCGCGGCGGCAGCAAGACCGGCGAGGAAGAGGCGGGCTCCGAGCTCGGGTCGGACGAACCGCTGGCCGAGTGGGAGCGCGAGCTGCTCGAGCAGAAGGAAGCCGCACAGACCGGGCCGGAGTCTCCGGTCCAGGCTGACGCCGAGGCCGGTGCGGTCGCCGAGGAGACGGCGGCAACCGCTGCCGACGCTGCCGCCGAGACCGAGGCCCCGACCGAGACGGCCGTCGCTGCCCCGCCGGGTGCGGACAAGGTCGACGTCGATGTCGACCCGGCCGTGGCCAAGACGGATCCGGAGCCGGCCGAAGAGGCTGCCGCCAAGAAGGCACCGGCCAAGAAGGCACCGGCCAAGAAGGCGGCTGCCAAGAAGGCACCTGCGAAGAGGGCGACGGCCAAGAAGGCCACGGCGAGCAAGGCAGCCGAGAAGTCCGACGACACGTCCGTCGCCGACAGCGCCGAGTGACCTGGCCGACCACTATCTGAGAAGCGAGAAGAACTCATGGCTATCACCGCCACAGACGTCAAGAAGCTCCGCGACGCCACCGGGGCCGGGATGATGGACGCCAAGAAGGCGCTCACCGAGACCGACGGCGACTTCGACAAGGCGATCGAGGTCCTGCGGGTCTCCGGTGCCGCGAAGGCCGCCAAGCGTGCCGGTCGCGAGGCAGCGGCCGGCCTGGTCGCCAACTACGGCACGGCGATCGTCGAGCTCAACTCCGAGACCGACTTCGTGGCCAAGAACGAGCAGTTCATCGAGCTCGCCGAGCAGCTCGCCGAGCTTGCCGACCAGACGCGGCCCTCGGACGCCGAGGAGTTCGCCACGGCCAGCCTGCCGACCGGCAAGTCCGTGGCGGAGGCCGTCGCCGACCTGGCCGTCGTCATCGGGGAGAAGATCGAGCTCGGTCGCGTGGCCAGCTTCGAGGGCAACGTCGCCACCTACATGCACCGTCGTGCCAGCGACCTGCCGCACGCGGTGGGAGTGCTCGTCGAGTTCGACGGCGACAACGCCGAGGTCGCCCGAGGTGTGGCGATGCAGATCGCCGCGATGCGGCCGCGCTACCTCACCCGGGACGAGGTCCCTGCGGAGGTCGTGGCGAAGGAGCGGGAGATCGCCGAGGCCACCGCCCGCGAGGAAGGCAAGCCCGAACCGGCGCTGCCCAAGATCATCGAGGGACGCCTGAACGGCTTCTTCAAGGACGTCGTCTTGCTCGACCAGCCGTCCGTTCAGGACAATAAGAAGACGGTGAAGGCGCTCATCGACGATGCCGGCGTCTCCATCACCCGGTTCGCGCACATCGAGATCGGCGCCTGACCAGCCAAGGGAAGCGCCGAGCACGTCCAAGCCCAGGAGGAAGCCGGTCATCGTGGTAGCCCAGTCGTTCGAAGGTGATCCGGACCCCGGCCCGGCCGTGAAGCGCGTCCTTCTGAAGCTCTCCGGCGAGGTGTTCGGCGGCGGCAAGCTCGGCATCGACCCGGACGTCGTCAACGGCATCGCCCGTCAGGTCGCCGATGCCGTCCGCGACGACGTGCAGGTGGCCATCGTGGTCGGCGGCGGCAACTTCTTCCGAGGTGCCGAGCTCAGCCAACGCGGCATGGATCGCTCGCGGGCCGACTACATCGGCATGCTCGGCACGGTGATGAACTGCCTTGCGCTGCAGGACTTCTGCGAGAAGCACGGCATCGAGACCCGGGTGCAGAGCGCCATCACGATGGGACAGGTCGCCGAGCCGTACATCCCGCGCCGCGCCATCCGGCATCTGGAGAAGGGCCGGGTCGTCATCTTCGGCGCGGGCGCCGGCATGCCGTACTTCTCGACCGACACGGTCTCGGCCCAGCGGGCGCTGGAGATCAGGGCCGACGTGGTGCTGATGAGCAAGAGCGGTGTCGACGGGGTCTATTCGGCCGACCCGCGGTCCGATCCCGACGCGATCCGCTACGACGAGATCACCTTCGACGAGGCGCTTCGGCTGGGCCTGCGGGTCGTCGACGCGGCTGCGTTCGCCCTCTGCATGGAGAACGAGCTGCCGATGATCGTGTTCGGCATGGAGGAGGAGGGCAACATTGCCCGCGTCCTTCGGGGTGAGAAGATCGGGACGCTGGTCCACGCCGGCCTGACACCGAACGGAGGGACGCCGTGATTGACGCCACGATGCGCGAGGCGGACGTGAAGATGGGCAAGGCGGTCGAGCACGCGCGCGAGGAGTTCGCGGCCATCCGCACCGGCCGCGCCCACCCGTCGATGTTCGCGCAGATCACGGCCGACTACTACGGGCAGCCGACCCCTCTGCAGCAGCTCGCCGGGTTCCAGGTCCCGGAGCCGCGCCTGGTCGTCATCAGCCCCTACGACGCCAGCGCCAAGAGCGCCATCGAGAAGGCCATCCGCGAATCCGACCTCGGCGTCAACCCCACCGACGACGGCAAGGTGCTGCGCGTCTCCCTGCCCGAGCTCACCGAGGAGCGCCGCAAGGAGTACATCAAGCTGGCGAAGACCAAGGCCGAGGAGGGCAAGGTCGCCGTCCGCAGCGTCCGGCGCACAGCCAAGCAGGCGCTCGACAAGGCCGAGAAGGACTCCGAGATCAGCAAGGACGAGAACACCGGCGCCGAGAAGCGCCTCGACGGCCTCACGCGCAAGCACGTCGACACCATCGACGAGCTGCTCAAGAACAAAGAGGCCGAGCTCCTTGAAGTCTGAGGACCCGAGCCCGACCGGATCTGAGACCGCTCCCCGCGAGACCGAGAAGCAAAGCCGCGCCGGACGCAACCTGCCGGCCGCCATCGGCGTGGGTGTCGGGCTCGGCGCGCTCATCGTCGTGTCGCTGTTCGTCGTCAAGGACGCGTTCATCGCCGTCGTGGCGGGGGCACTCGGCGTCGGGCTGTGGGAGCTCGCCCGCGCCTTCGCCAAGGCCGGCATCACGATCCCGTTCGTTCCCGTCCTCACCGGCGGCACGATCATGCTGATCAGTGCCTTCTACGGCGGCATGGAGACGGCCGCCGTCGCCATGGCCCTGACCGTCATCGCCACCCTCGTGTGGCGTCTGTCGGAGGGCTCCGACGGCTTCGTGCGCGACAGCAGCGCCGGCCTCTTCGTGCTGTCCTACCTCCACCTCATGGGTGTCTTCGTGATGTTGATGCTCGCGGAGTCCGACGGCGCCTGGCGCGTCGTGGCGTTCATCGTCGCCACCATCGCCTCCGACATCGGTGGCTACACGGCCGGTGTGCTGGCCGGCAAGCACCCGATGGCGCCGACCATCAGCCCGAAGAAGTCGTGGGAGGGCTTCGCCGGCTCGCTCGTCACCGGGGTCGCGGCCGGCATCCTCACCATCGTGTATGCGCTCGACGGCGATTGGTGGGTGGGCATCGTGCTCGGCGTGGCCGGCGTCATCATGGCCACCCTCGGCGACCTGTCCGAGTCGCTGATCAAGCGCGACCTCGGCATCAAGGACATGGGCGACCTGCTGCCCGGCCACGGTGGCCTGATGGATCGCCTCGACTCACTCATCGCGGTCGCGCCCGTGGCCTGGCTCATCCTCCACTACCTCGTCCCGGTCAGCTGACGCCCGATGCGCGCTTTCTCCTGTCGGGTGTGCTCGAACCCGCTCTTCTTCGACAACGTCGCCTGCGTGTCGTGCGACGCCGTTCTCGCGTTCGCGCGTCGCGAGCGCGACATCGTTCCGCTGCGGCCCGACGGCATCTATGTCGACGCCGACGGCTGGGTCTGGCATCCGTGCGTCAACCGCGAGCTCTTCGGCTGTCCTTGGGTGACGGAGCGATCGGGGGAGCAGTGCTTCAGCTGCTCACTCACCAGGACGCGTCCCAGTGACGCCGACCTGGAGGGACTGTCGCAGTTTCCGCTCGCCGAGGCGGCGAAGCGCCGCCTGGTCGTCGAGCTCGACGCCCTCGGCCTGCCGATCGTCACGCGCGACGACGACCCCGACGAGGGACTGGCGTTCGACCTGCTCTCCAGCGTCGCGGAGAACGTCACCATCGGTCATGCGGACGGCGTGATCACGCTCGATCTCGCCGAGGGCGATGACGCCTACCGGGAGCGGATGCGGGTGCAGATGGCCGAGCCGTACCGCACCCTGCTCGGTCACTTCCGGCACGAGATCGGCCACTACTACGAGAGCCTGCTGGTGCACGGCTCCGTCCTGGATCAGGTACGGCCGCTGTTCGGCGATGAGACCCAGGACTACCAGGCGGCGCTGGACCGTCACTACGCCGACGGGCCGCCGGACGGCTGGGAGTCCGACTTCATCTCCAGCTACGCGACGATGCATCCGTTCGAGGACTTCGCCGAGACCTTCGCGCACGTCATGCACATCAGCGACACCATCGACACCGCGCGCGCCCACGGCCTCTCGACGGTGGATCCGTCGGCGTTCTCATCGTTCCGCGACCTCGTCACGGGTGTCTGGGTGCCGATGAGCACCGCGCTCAACCAGATCAACCGCAGCATGGGGGCCGGCGACCTCTACCCGTTCGTCCTCCCCCCGAAGGTCCTGGACAAGCTCGACCTCGTGGCCGAGATCGTGCGAGGTGCCGACAGCACGGTCGCCCCCGCCCGGTCTGACACCATGGGCCGGTGAGTTCTCGCCGACCGCTGCCGCTCGTCATGGAGCAACCGCGCGGCCGCGCCAAGCCGCCCCGGCACCTGGCCGACCTCTCGGCCGACGAGCGGACCGCGGCAGCCGAAGCGCTGGGGGAGCCGGCGTATCGCGTCAAGCAGGTCGCCCACCACTACTACTCGCGACTCCTCCGTGATCCCGAGCTGATGACCGACCTGCCGGCCGCGAGCCGCGACCGCATCGTGGCCGGGCTGCTCCCGACGCTGCTCGACCCGGTCCGCACGATGGAGGCCGACGGCGGCACCACCCGAAAGACGCTCTGGCGGCTGTTCGACGGAGCCCTCGTCGAGTCGGTGCTCATGCGTTACCCCGATCGCGCCACCATCTGCGTGTCCAGCCAGGCCGGCTGCGGCATGGCCTGCCCGTTCTGCGCCACCGGGCAGGGCGGCCTCGAGCGCAACATGAGCACGGCCGAGATCGTCGACCAGGTCGTCGATGCCGCCGGGGCGATGGCGCGCGGGGACGTCCCCGGCGGGCCCGGCCGGCTGTCGAACGTGGTGTTCATGGGCATGGGGGAGCCGATGGCGAACTACAAGGCCGTCATCGGGTCCGTGCGGCGGATGGTGTCGCCGGCGCCGGACGGGCTGGGGATGTCGGCCCGCAACATCACGGTGAGCACGGTCGGCCTCGTGCCTCGGATCCGGCAGCTCACCACCGAGGGCATCCCCGTCACGCTGGCGCTCTCCCTGCACGCACCCGACGACGAGCTGCGCAACGAGCTCGTGCCGATCAACACCCGCTGGTCGGTGCACGAGGCCGTCGAGGCGGCGTGGGACTACGCTCGCACGACCAAGCGTCGAGTCTCGATCGAGTACGCGATGATGAAGGACATCAACGACCAGGCGTGGCGCGCCGACCTGCTCGCCGACGTCCTGCACACCTACGGCAGCGGTGCCGACGGCTGGGGCTGGGTGCACGTCAACCTGATCCCGCTGAACCCGACGCCCGGCTCGGCCTGGACGGCGTCCCGACCCGAGGACGAGGCCGAGTTCGTGCGCCGGCTGGTGGCCAAGGGCATCCCGACGACGGTCCGCGACACCCGCGGCAGCGACATCGACGGCGCCTGCGGGCAGCTCGCCGCCCTCGACGACTGAACGCGGTGGCAGTGCGCCACTCGCGAGCGAGATGGCGTCAGTGGCTAGGCGAGTGAGTTGGCGACCAGGAGCTCGACGTTGCGACTGCCGGATGCGCCGGTCTTGCCGGAGGTTCGTTCCTGCGGGTCGTTCGCGGAGAGCTCGCGCGCCAGCGAAGCCAGACTCAGCGGGTTGCCGAGCTGGCCGCCATACGCCGCGGGGGCGGCGTGGTCGACCATCGTGGCGAAGATGGACATCGTCCCGTCGCGGTTGTCGACCAGCTCGATCAGCCGCGACTGCTGGGGGAAGTCCACGTGCGAAGCGGTGTTGATCTCCCAGAAGCCCCCCGAACCAGTGCCGGCCGTGTGGGCGATGACCTCGTTCTTGTGGGTGTGGCCGTTGACCCAGGCCACGACGTTCGGGTGCTGGAGCAACAGCTCGACGACCGCCGCTCCGAGCACGCGCGGTTGCAGGTCGAGGCCGGTGGCAATGAGCGGATTCGACATCGACTCGGCGGTGTGGTGACTGAAGATCAACACGTGGCGGTCGGCCGAGGTCGCCAGCACCTGCTGGAGCCACTCGAACTGGGCCTGGTCGAGGGACCCCTCGGCATATCCGTTGGGATTGACCGAGTCGAGCACCACGCCGCGAACATTTCCCTGGTCGAACGTGTAGTAGGCGGTGCCCTGGGTGCGGTTCGCCTGGGTGAAGCCGTGGCCGTGGGGCGAGCCCGCCGTCTTGAAGTGCTCCTCGACGACCTGTTGGCGGGTCAGCACCCGGCGATCGCCGTCGGCGCTGACGGGGCTGGCGGAGGTGAGCGCCGCCGCCCCCAGCAACGGCGTGGGGTTCACTCCCTCGAAGGCGCGCTTGATGTCGGCCTGGGAGAGGCCGGGTGGGACGCTGGTGAGCTTGAGGCTTCCGGTGGCCACCAGACCCAGCTGCATGCTGATGGGGAAGTTGCCCTGAACCAGGCCGTCGTGGTTGCCGAAGACGCTGTACCACGGGATCTTCAGGCCGACCGGGTCGAACTTGCGCGTCGCTGCCGCGAGAAGCCCTTCCACGTCGGGGAAGCCGAACTCGGTGTGATAGATGTCCTGCTGGTTCGCCGGTCCGGGCTCGGGGTGCCAGTAGTGGGAGTCGTAGTGCTTGCGATCGGCGACGCCCTCGTACGCAGTGAGGGAGCCGGAGTCCGGGGTCAGCGGCGTGCCGTCGAGGACGTCGATGTTCCAGCGCACCTCGTTGTACTGGCAGTTGTCGGCGTTGTCACCGGTCTGGATGGCGAACGCCAGCTTGTTGCCGGTGACCGGGCCTCGCCCGACCTTGTTGATCGCCTGCACCATGGCGTCGGCGACCTGGGTGGTGAGGATCTCCTGCGGACGGTAGGCGGAGGTGAACAGTCCGATGGTGGGGTCGCTGTCGCTGTACTTGTCGTCGAAGCGGTCCACGTACTCTGCCCGCGCCGGCGACTGGGCGTCGATGATGTGCACGTCGGTGAGGTGCGCGAAGGAGAGGATGGCCTTGCGCTTGCTGGCTCGTTTGCTGCCCGCCACCGCCCCGAGATCGGTGCGGACCACATGTGCCTCGCCGGCCTGCCGGATGACCGGCATGTAGCCGCCGGCCCCAGCCGCGCCCCGGCCGTACGTCGACTGGAGGGTCGTGTACTTCGGCGCGGCAATCGGCTTTCCGGCCCAGGCGGAGCCGGCTGGTGCCCCCAGCGCGACCGCGCCACCGACGATGAATCCCGAGCGGATGAAGTCACGACGAGACAGAGGCATGACCATTCAACGACGAAACCGACCCCGAGTTACTCGCGGGTACCGCGGCATGGGCCGTCAGCGCACGCCCCACGCGTACGTCTGCTTGACGAGGCGCAGGTACACGAACGTCTCCGTGGTGACGACGCCGTCGATGGCGCTGACCCGTCTGGACACGATGTCGAGCAGCTCGTCGTCGCTCTCGGCCACGAGCTCGGCGATGAGGTCGAACCGTCCGGTGGTGATGACGATGTAGTCGAGCTCGTGCATCTTGGCGAGCTCGGCCGCCACGTCCTGGACGTTGCCGGTGATCTTGATGCCGATCATCGCCTGGCGGGCGAACCCCATCTGCAGGGGATCGGTGACCGCGACGATCTGCACGACCCCGCTCTCGATGAGCTTCTGGACCCGATGGCGCACGGCGGCCTCGGAGAGCCCGACGTCCTTGGCGATCGCGGAGTACGACAGCCGGCCGTCGCCCTGGAGCAGCTCGATGATGCGCTTGGCGGTGGCATCGAGGTTGGGTGCTCGTGACGCCGCCGGCTTGCGATCGGACATGGTTGCAGTCTGCCGCACGATCGGTTGAACAGCATTTGCGCGGGTGAGGTGCGATTTCCGCACTTCACGAAGAACTCAACGCCGAAATCCCTTGTCGGTGACCCCCTTTGTTGCGACTATTCCTGAACACGGGGGAGAAAACGAGGGACGCGATGTCAGATCTCGACCGCCGGACGTTGTTCAAGGGTGTGGGCGGGGTCGCCGTAGCCGGCTTCGGTGCCTCGCTGCTCAGCGCCTGTGGCACTCCCCAGCGAGAGCAGAGCGCGGGCTCGTGTGTCTCTGAGGACCTCTCCGCCCGTGAGAAGGAGCTGGTCATCTCCAACTGGCCCGAGTACCTCGACGAGGGGGAGAAGGGCTCGCCCTCCACGCTCACCGAGTTCGAGAAGGCCACCGGCATCAAGGTCTCCTACACCGCCGACGTCAACGACAACAACGAGTTCTTTGCGAAGGTGCAGAACCAGCTCGGATCGTGCAGCACGACCAAGCGCGACATGTTCATGCTCACCGACTGGATGGCCGCCCGCATGATCCAGGCCGGCTGGATCCAGAAGCTGGACAAGTCCAAGGTGCCGAACCTGGACGCGAACATCATCGACGGCCTCGCGAACGTCAGCTTCGACCCGCAGCGGGAGTACTCCGCGCCGTGGCAGAGCGGCGTCACCGGCATCGCCTACAACAAGTCGAAGGTCAAGGAGGTCAAGTCCTTCCAGGAGCTCATCACGCGCAAGGACCTGAAGGGACGCATCTCCCTGCTGTCGGAGATGAACGACACGATGGGCCTGCTGCTGCTCTCCGACGGCGCCGACCCGTCGAACTTCACCGACGACCAGTGGCAGAAGGCGATCGACAAGCTCCAGAAGGCGGTGAATGACCGGCAGGTCCGCGCCTTCACGGGCAACGAGTACATCCAGGACCTCGCGGCCGGCAATGTGGTGGCCTGTGAGGCGTGGTCCGGCGATGTCGCCGCGGCCGAGAACGAGAACCTGGTGTTCGTCACGCCCGAGGAGGGCCTCATGATCTGGGCCGACAACATGCTCGTGCCCAACAAGGCCACCCACAAGGGGAACGCCGAGAAGTGGATCAACTACTACTACGAGCCCGAGGTCGCGGCCAAGCTGGCCGCGTACGTCTGGTACATCTGCCCGGTCAAGGGTGCGCAGGAGGCGATGGAGAAGGTCGACTCCAGCCTCGTCGACAACGAGCTGATCTTCCCGACCGAGGAGACGCTGTTGCAGACTCACTCCTTCATGGCTCTCAAGGAAGGCAAGCAGCGTCAGTACCAGGGAGACTTCGCCGATGTCATCGGTGGGTGAGGCCTCGACGTCGCGATCGCTGCGGCTGTCCCGGCTGACCAAGGAGTTCGTGACCTTCACCGCGGTGAAGTCCCTCGATCTGGAGGTGCCGCAGGGCTCGTTCTTCGCCCTGCTCGGCCCGTCCGGCTGCGGCAAGACCACGACCCTGCGCATGGTGGCCGGGCTGGAGACACCGACGTCCGGAACGATCCACCTCGGCGACACCGAGGTGACGTACGAGAAGCCCTACCGGCGGCCGGTCAACACCGTGTTCCAGAACTACGCGCTCTTCCCGCACCTCGACATCGCGAAGAACGTGGCCTTCGGGCTCGAGCGGCGCGGCGTCAAGGACGTCAAGCAACAGGTCACCGACATGCTCGAGCTGGTGGAGCTCACCCCCCAGGCGGGCAAGAAGCCGGCCCAGCTCTCCGGCGGACAGCAGCAGCGGGTGGCCCTGGCGCGAGCGTTGATCAACCATCCGGAGGTGCTGCTGCTCGACGAGCCGCTCGGCGCCCTCGACCTCAAGCTGCGTCGATCGATGCAGCTCGAGCTCAAGCGCATCCAGACCGAGGTCGGCATCACCTTCGTGCACGTCACGCACGACCAGGAGGAGGCCATGACGATGGCCGACACCATCGCCGTGATGAATGCCGGGGAGATCGAGCAGATGGGTGCGCCCGACGAGCTCTACGAGAACCCGCGCACGACGTTCGTCGCCAACTTCCTCGGTCAGTCCAACCTGATCGCGGCGGACATCCAGGGGCGGGAGAACGGACAGGTGACGGTGCGGGTCCAGGGCGCCCAGGCGGCCGTTCCCGGTGATCGTGCGCATGCGGACTCCGGCTCGGGCTGGCTCGGCATCCGGCCGGAGAAGGTACTCATCGCCGAGACCGGCCAGTCCGACGACGCTCCCGGCGACGTCATCACCGGCGGGTACGTGACCGACGCCAGCTTCGTCGGCGTCAGCACCCAGTACACCGTCACGATGCCGTGGGGGCAGGCGCTGACGGCGTTCGAGCAGAACACCGGATCGCGCCGGCTGCTGCCGGTCGGCACCGCCGTCGACGTCTCGTGGCATCCGGAGTATGCATTTCTGCTCGATGCCAGTCAGGACGCGAGCGCCGGCATCGAGGCGAAGTGAGGTGGCACTCGACGAGGTCGCCGTGGGCCGCAGGTCGCGACGCAAGCTCACCGGCTACTGGCTGATCCTGCCCGGCGCGATCTGGCTCGCGCTCTTCTTCGTGGTGCCGTTCTTCACGCTGCTGTCCTCCAGCTTGTACGACCCGAATGGCTCGGTGCTCACCGGTTACCAGATGACGTGGCACTTCCAGAACTTCGCCGACGCCTTCTCCCAACACCGAGCCACGTTGTGGCGGTCGCTGTGGTTCGCCGGTCTCGCCACCCTCATCTGCCTGCTGATCGGCTACGTCCTGGCGTACGCGATCGCCTTCAAGTCGGGGCGGTGGAAGAACCTCATGCTGATCCTGGTGATCGCCCCGTTCTTCACCAGCTTCCTGCTGCGGACGCTGTCGTGGAAGCTGATCCTCGCCGACGACGGCTGGGTGGTGGACCTCCTGCAGACCCTGCACCTGCTCGGTGCCGACGGACGTCTGCTCGCGACGCCGGTCGCCGTCATCGCCGGCCTCACGTACAACTTCTTGCCGTTCATGGTGCTGCCGCTCTACGCAAGCCTGGAGAAGATCGACATCCGGCTGATCGAGGCATCCGGTGATCTGTACGCCTCGCCGATCCGGGGGTTCTTCAAGGTCACGCTGCCGCTGTCGATGCCCGGCGTGGTGGCCGGCACGTTGCTGACGTTCATCCCCTCGGCCGGCGACTTCATCAACGCCGAGCTGCTGGGCAGCCCGAACGAGCGCATGGTCGGCAACGAGATCCAGGAGCTGTTCACCTCGATCGGTGACTTCGCCGAGGCGGGGGCGCTGTCGGTCATCTTGATGGGGATCATCATCGCGATGGTCATCGCGTGGGTCCGCACCTCCGGAACGGAGGACCTGGTATGACCAGCTTCCAGAAAGTGCGCCGCTGGATCGGCGAGCACCTCGTCCTGGCGCTCGGGCTCCTGGTCCTGCTCTACACCTTCGTGCCGATCGCCGTCGTGGTGCTCATGAGCTTCAACGACAACAGCGAGTCACGGAACGTCTACGCGTTCCGCAAGTTCACGCTGGACAACTGGCTGAACATGTTCGGTCCGGACCAGATGCTCGGGTCGGTCATCCTCAGCATCGAGATCGCGCTGCTGGCCACGCTGCTCGCCACGATCCTCGGCACGCTGGCCGCGTTCGCGCTGGTCCGACACCGCTTCCGCGGGCGAGGCGCCGCCAACCTGATCATCTTCTTGCCGATGGCGTCACCGGAGATCGTGATGGGCTCCTCGCTCCTCGCGCTGTTCGTCTCCAGCGGGTTCGGCGGCCGGCTCGGGTTCGTGACGATCTTCATCGCCCACGTGATGTTCTGCCTGTCGTTCGTGATCGTCACGGTCAAGGCCCGGCTGAGTGGCCTGGACGACAACCTCGAGCAGGCGGCGATGGACCTCTACGCCAATGAGTCACAGACGTTCTGGCGGGTGACCTTCCCGCTGGTGCTGCCCGGCATCGTGGCGGCCGCACTGCTGAGCTTCTCGCTGTCGTTCGACGACTTCATCATCACGAACCTCAACGCCGGTCAGGAGCTGACGTTCCCCATGTTCGTCTGGGGTGCCGCACAGCGCGGCGTGCCGATGCAGGTCAACGTCATCGGCACGCTGATGTTCATCATCGCGATCTCGATCGTGCTCGTCGGCGAGTTCGGCCGCCGCCGGCAGGAAGCGGCCTAGAGGCGGTTCTGGGCCTCGGTCAGGACGGCCCGGAGGATCTGCTCGATCTCATCGAAGTGGCTCTGGTCGACGATGATCGGTGGCGAGAGCTGGATGACCGGATCGCCGCGGTCGTCGGCGCGGCAGTAGAGGCCGTTCTCGAACAACGCCTTGGAGAGGTAGCCGCGCAGCAGCTTCTCGGACTCCGCGTCGTTGAAGCTCTCCTTCGTCGCCTGATCCTTGACGAGCTCGATGCCGTAGAAGAACCCGTCACCACGGACGTCGCCGACGATGTCGAGGTCGAGCAGCTTCTCCAAGGTGCCGCGGAACGCGCCCTCGGTCTCGCGGACGTGCTCGTTGAGCTTCTCGCGCTCGAAGATGTCGAGGTTCGCCATCGCGACCGCGGCCGAGACCGGGTGGCCGCCGAAGGTGTATCCGTGGGTGAAGCTGTTGGTGCCCTGCAGGAACGGCTCCATGATGCGGTCGGACGCGATCATGGCGCCGAGCGGGGCATAGCCGGACGTCAGGCCCTTGGCGCAGGTGATCATGTCCGGCAGGTACCCGTAGCGGTTGGCACCGAACATGTCGCCGAGCCGGCCGAACGCGCAGATGACCTCGTCGGAGACGAGCAGCACGTCGTGGCGGTCGCAGATCTCGCGCACCCGCTCGAAGTACCCCGGGGGCGGTGGGAAGCACCCGCCGGCGTTCTGCACGGGTTCGAGGAAGACCGCGGCGACGGTGTCGGCCCCCTCGGCCTCGATGGCGTTCTCGATCTGGTCGGCGGCCCAGCGGCCGAACGCCATGATGTCGTCGCCGTGCTCGGGGGCTCGGTAGAAGTTCGTGTTCGGGACGTGCACCGTGGACGGCACCAGCGGCTCGAACATCGATTTCAGCGCCGGGATACCGGTGATCGACAGGGCGCCATGGGTGGTGCCGTGGTACGCGACCTGCCGGCTGATCACCTTCGTCTTGGTGGGCTTGCCGGTGAGCTTGAAGTACTGCTTCGCCGCCTTCCATGCCGTCTCCACGGCTTCGCCGCCGCCGGTCGTGAAGAACACCCGGTTGAGGTCACCGGGGGTGTACGACGCGATGCGCTCGGCGAGCGCGATGGCGGTCGGATGGGCGAACGTCCAGAGCGGGAAGAAGGCCAGCTCTGACGCCTGCTTGGCGGCGGCCTGGGCGAGCTCCTCGCGCCCGTGACCGACCTGGACGACGAACAGGCCGGCCAGACCGTCGAGGTACCGCTTGCCCCGGGCGTCCCAGATGTACGGACCGTCGCCCTTCACGATGACCGGGATGTCGTGGTCGTCGTCGTAGATGCCGTGCCGCGAGAAGTGCATCCACAGATGCTCCTTGCCGGCCTTCTGGAGATGGTCGTAGTCGTCGCGTTGGTCCATGTCGCCATTATCGCGACGGGGTGGTCCACAAGACAAGGGATTTCGTTGCCGCTGGCCGAACCCATGACGAAATCCGTTGCGCTTGATCCGACGGATGAGGTTGGATTGCCCCATGGAGCGAGCCATCACCAACGTCATCAACGGCGAGCTCGTACCGTCGGCGAGCGGTGCGACCTACGACGTCATCGATCCGACCACCGGGCAGGTCTACGCGTCCGCCCCGCTGTCCGGGCCCGAGGACGTCGACCGCGCCTTCGACGCCGCGGCCACCGCCTTCGAGACGTGGCGCGACACCACGCCGTACGAGCGGTCGCAGGCACTCAACAAGCTGGCCGCTGCCGTCGAGGCGCGCGCCCAGGAGATCGTCGACGTCGAGTCGCGCGACACCGGCAAGCCGAAGGCGCTCACGATGAGCGAGGAGATGTACCAGGCCAACGAGGTGCTGACGTTCTTCGCCGGCGCCGCGCGGGTGCTCGAGGGCAAGTCGGCCGGCGAGTACATGCGGGGGCACACCTCGATGGTCCGGCGTGAGCCGATCGGCGTGTGCGCCCAGGTGACACCGTGGAACTACCCGCTGATGATGGCGATCTGGAAGATCGGTCCGGCGCTCGCGGCCGGCAACACCGTCGTGCTCAAGCCGAGTGACACCACGCCGGCATCCACCTCCTTCCTCGCCGAGATCGCCCAGGAGTTCTTCCCGCCCGGCGTGTTCAACGTGGTGTGCGGCGACCGCGACACCGGCCGCGCGCTCGTGTCGCACCCGGTGCCCCAGATGGTGTCCATCACCGGGTCCGTCCGGGCCGGCATGGAGGTGGCCGCGGCCGCCGCGGCCGATCTCAAGAAGCCGCACCTCGAGCTCGGCGGCAAGGCCCCGGTGGTCGTGTTCGACGACGCCGACCTGGAAGCGGCGGCGACGGCCATCGCCGAGGCGGGCTACTTCAACGCCGGCCAGGACTGCACGGCAGCCACGCGCGTGCTCGTGCACCCGGGTGCGGCGAGCGACTTCACCGCTGCTCTCACCGAGGCAGCGAAGGGCACGAAGGTCGGCTTGCCCGATGACGAGGACACCTACTTCGGGCCCGTCAACAACGAGCGGCAGCTCGCCCACGTCGGCGGCTTCGTCGACGACCTGCCCGACCACGCCACCGTCGAGACCGGCGGGCACCGGGTGGAGGCGCTGGGAGCGGGCTACTTCTACGAGCCGACCGTGCTCTCCGGGCTCCGGCAGGACGACCGTGCCAGTCAGGAGGAGATCTTCGGCCCGGTCATCACCGTCCAGCACTTCAGCGACGAGGACGAAGCGGTGCGGTGGGCCAACGGCGTGCAGTACGGGTTGTCGTCGTCGGTCTGGACCAAGGACCACGGCCGGGCGATGCGGATGGCCAGGCGACTCGACTTCGGGTGCGTGTGGATCAACACGCACATCCCGATCATCGCCGAGATGCCGCACGGCGGGTTCAAGCACTCCGGCTTCGGCAAGGACCTGTCGATGTACAGCCTGGAGGACTACACCCGCGTCAAGCACGTGATGACGAACCTCGAGGCCTGACGTGCGCATCCTGCTGGTCGGCGCCGGCGGCGTCGGGTCCGCGTTCTGCGCGATCGCCGCGCGCCGCGACTTCTTCGAGTCCGTGGTGGTGGCCGACTACGCGCGCGACAGCGCCGAGCGGGCCGTCGCCGACGTGGGCGACGCGCGATTCACCGCCGCGCAGGTCGATGCGTCCGACGCGAGGTCGGTGGAGGCGCTGGCCCGAGAGTCCAAGGCCACGCACGTGATGAACGCGGTCGACCCGCGATTCGTCATGCCGATCTTCGATGGCGCGCTCGCCGCGGGCGCCGACTACCTCGACATGGCCATGAGCCTGTCGAAGCCGCACCCCGAACGTCCGTACGAGGAGTGCGGCGTCAAGCTCGGCGACGAGCAGTTCGCGGCCGCCGACGACTGGGAGTCGGCGGGCCGCCTCGCGCTCGTCGGCATCGGCGTCGAGCCCGGGACTCTCCGACGTCTTCGCCCGCTACGCCGCGGATCACCTGTTCTCCTCCATCGACGAGCTCGGCACGCGCGACGGGGCGAACCTGACCGTCGACGGTTACGAGTTCGCGCCGTCGTTCTCGATCTGGACCACGATCGAGGAGTGCCTCAACCCGCCGGTCATCTGGGAAGACGGCCGCTGGTTCACGACGCCGCCGTTCAGCGAGCCGGAGGTGTTCGACTTCCCCGAGGGCATCGGTCCCGTCGAGTGCGTCAACGTCGAGCACGAGGAAGTCCTGCTGATGCCCCGCTGGGTCGAGGCCAAGCGTGCGACGTTCAAGTACGGACTGGGGGACGAGTTCATCGACGTGCTCAAGACGCTGCACAAGCTCGGCCTGGACTCCACCGAGAAGGTCAACGTCGGTGGGGTCGAGGTGAGCCCGCGCGACGTGGTCGCCGCCTGCCTGCCCAACCCGGCCACGCTCGGCGACAAGATGCACGGCAAGACCTGCGCGGGGCTGTGGGTCACCGGCACCGGCCAGGACGGGGAGCCGCGCAGCACGTACCTCTACCACGTCGTCGACAACGACTGGTCGATGCAGGAGTACGGCCACCAGTGCGTGGTGTGGCAGACCGCGATCAACCCCGTGGTGGCCCTGGAGCTGCTGGCCGCCGGGACGTGGTCCGGTTCGGGCGTGCTGGGCCCGGAGGCGTTCGACGCCGTCCCATTCCTCGAGCTGCTCACCGAGTACGGATCTCCCTGGGGGCAGATGGAGGTCGCCTGATGGCTCGGCGGCAGACCGGTACCGTGTGCGGGTGCTCGGAGTCACCCGTGAAGACGCCGTCGTCGTGCTGGAGCTCCAGCGTGAGGACCGTCGCAACGCCCTGAACCTCGATCTGTGCCGGGCCATCCATGCCGCCGTCGACACGGCCGTGGACGACGGCGCGCGGGCGATCGTCGTGACCGGTCAGGGGTCGGTCTTCTGCTCCGGCGCCGATCTCGGCGGTGTCTACGGGACGGAGTTCCTCGAGGCGCTCTACGGGATGTTGCACCACCTCACGGAGATCCCGGTGCCGGTCATCGCCGCCGTCAACGGTCCCGCGATCGGTGCCGGCACCCAGCTCGCGATCGCCTGCGACCTGAGGGTGGCCGACGAGACCGCCCGGTTCGCCGTGCCGACCGCGAAGAACGGGATGGCGGTCGATGCGTGGACCATTCGCACCCTCGCCCAGCTCGCGGGCACCGGACCGGCACGCCGGCTGATGCTGGCGGCGGCCAGCCTGGACCGCGACGAGGCGCTCGCGTGCGGACTGGCCGACCGGGCCGGTGCCCTCGACGACGCCGTCGCGTGGGCCCAAGAGATCGCGACCCTCGCCCCGCTGACACTCGCCCACAACAAGCTGGTCCTGAACGGCTCACCGAGCGACGACGCCGCGATCGCGGCGTCCTTCGATGCCGTCTGGGCGAGCGAGGACGTCCGCGAGGCGGCGCGGGCGCGGGAGGAGAAGCGTCCGCCGAACTTCACCGGCCGCTGATGTCCTCGCTCGGCTTCGACCTGCTCGACCGTCACGTCGTCGACGGTCGCGGTGACGACATCGCCTGCACCGACGCCTCCGGCACCCTCACGTTCGCCCAGCTGCTCGGACGTGTCGCCGCGTTGGCGGGCGGCCTGCGCGCGCTCGGCGTGGCGGCGGGCGATGAGGTGGCCGTCCTCGTGGGGCCGGGCAACGCCCGGGTCGAGCTCGTCTGCGCGTGCGCCCGGCTGGGCGCGGTGCCCGGGGAGCAGGGTGAGGTGCGCATCGTCGATAGCGCGGACGGAGTCACCGCGCATGCCGCCGGGGAGGGTGTCGCCCTGTCGTTGGTCCTGTCGGCGGGCAAGACCGATCCGGCAGCCTCGCTGCCGTCCGACCCGCCCGGCTACGCCGACCGAGTCCGCGCCGCGTTCGAGGACGTCATCGAGCCGCTGCTGGCCGGCACACCCGTGGTCTGACCGTCAGCTCAGGTGCTCGTCGAAGAACCCGAAGATCCGCCGCCAGGCGTCGTCGGCGGTGGCCGCATCGTGGTGCAGGCCGACGACCTTCTCCAGCGCCGACAGCGGTCCGAGATGGTGCTGGTTCATGAAGGAGTGCCCCACGCCGGGGTACTCCTTGACATCGTGCGTGACACCCGCGTCGTCGAGCGCGCGATCGAGCTTGGCCGCCGCGCCACGAAGGGCGAAGTCGCGCTTGCCGAAGCTGGCCACGACCGGACAGGCACCGCGCAGCACCTCGGCCGCGTTCTTCGGGAGCTGACCGTAGTTCGGTGCGGAGACGTCGAAGCCGCGGGTCGCCGCCAGCAACGCGAAGCCGCCACCCATGCAGAAACCGACGACGCCCACCGATCCGGTGCAGTCCTCGCGTCCGGCCACGTGGGCGCGGGTCGCCTCGATGTCGCCGAAGGCCGGACCCTCGCCCCGGAACAGCGTCGCGAAGGTCGAACGCAGGCACCGGAGCGTGCCACCGTTGCTGAAGAGGTCGGGGGCCACGGCGACATAGCCGGCAGCGGCGACTCGATCGGCTTGCTCCCGGGTGTCGCGGTTGAGGCCGAGCGCTTCGTGCAGCACCACGACGCCGGGCCAAGGGCCGGAGCCGCTCGGCGGGGTGGCGACGTACGCGGCGAGCTCGGGTGTGCTCGCTCCGCCGGGAATGGTGATCGAGGCCATCGCGGGTCTCCTTCTCGTGCGGCCGGACGCCGCCGGCCTCTGGAGCCGTGGGCGCGTGGTGTGCCTCGACCGTAGCGACACGCCGAGGGCAGCCGCTCGGTGATCTCGGGATGGCCCGGCCGCCGAGTAGCGTGACCACCGCCGCGAGAGGCTGGGCGCATGATCACCGTTGAACACCTCACCAAGACGTACGGCGACGTGCGTGCCGTCGATGACGTCACGTTCACCTGTCGGCCGGGATCGGTCACCGGATTCCTCGGGCCGAACGGTGCCGGGAAGTCCACCACCATGCGTGTCATGTCCGGTCTCACCCCGGCCACCTCCGGTGCGGCCACCGTGGGTGGGGTCCGCTACCAAGACATCCCGAACCCCGGGACGCAGGTCGGCGTCCTCCTCGACGCCTCGGCGCAGCACGCCGGACGCACGGGGCGCGAGATCCTCGCGCTCGGTGCCGCCACGATGGGGCTCCCGGCGGCCCGGATCGACGAGATGCTCCAGCTCGTCAGCCTGACGCCGAGCGAGGCGAAGCGCCGGGTGCGCAACTACTCGCTGGGCATGCGCCAACGGCTCGGCATCGCCCACGCGCTGCTCGGCGACCCGAAGATCCTCATTCTCGACGAGCCGGCCAACGGGCTCGACCCGGCCGGCATCCATTGGATGCGCAGCCTGTTGCGCGCCTACGCCGACCGCGGCGGCACGGTGCTGCTTTCCTCCCACCTGCTGCACGAGGTGCAGATCATCGCCGACGAGCTGCATCGTCATCGGCAACGGCCGCATCGTGGCCCAGGGTGCGAAGGCCGAGCTCCTGCAGGCCGCCGGCACCTACGTCCGGGCCGGGGACCCCTCGGCGCTCGCGAACGCCCTCACCACCGCCGGGATCGCGTCGGCGCCATCGGGTGCCGGCCTCAGCACCGAGGCCACCCCGGAGCAGGTCGGCATGGCGGCCGCGGCCGCCGGTGTCGCGCTCGTCGAGCTGCGACCCGCCGACGGCGCCGGGCTGGAGGAGATGTTCCTCCAGCTCACGTCCGAGAGCCAGCGCGACCACCTTGCTCCCGAAGGAGACCAGTCATGAGCACCGCCGCCGCCACCATCGACACGACCCGTCCCGGTGTGCCGATCGGCCGGCTGATCCTGGTCGAGCTGCGCAAGTCCGTCGACACGCTCGCCGGACGATGGCTGCTGATCACCATCGCGCTCGTCACCGTGGCCGCGAACGTGATCTTCGTGATCTTCGGCCCCGACGGCTCGCACACCCTCTCGAACTTCTTCGCGGTCTCGGGGACGCCGCAGGGCTTCCTGCTCCCGGTCCTCGGCATCTTGCTGGTGACGAGCGAGTGGTCACAGCGGACCGCCATGGTCACGTTCGCGCTCGCCCCCAAGCGGATGCAGACGGTGTGGGCGAAGCTGGCGGCCGCGATCGTGCTCGGCACGATGGTCTTCCTCGTCGCCGTCGCCGTCGGGTCGCTGCTCACCGCGACGGCCGGCAGCCCCGACCCGTGGGACGTGTCCGCGGCCGAGGTGGGCCAGATCTACCTGGGCCAGATCATCGGCGTCGTGCAAGGCGTCGCGTTCGGCCTGCTGATCCTCAACTCACCGGCCGCCATCGTGGCCTTCCTGTTCGTGCCGATCGCCTTCAGCATCATCACGACGGTCTGGTCGGCCGTGCGCGACGCCCAGCCGTGGATCGACCTGGGAACCTCCTCGTTCTACCTGTTCGAGGGGGCCACCCTCACCGGTGAGCAGTGGGCCCAGCTGGCCACCTCCAGCGGCATCTGGCTGTTCCTGCCACTGGTGCTCGGCACCATCCGGGTCCTCCGGGCCGAGGTGAAGTAGCGCTCGATGGGAGAGAATGGGCGTATGCGCAAGCGCGTCGCCATCCTCGGCTCGACCGGCTCGATCGGCACCCAGGCCCTCGAGGTCGTGGCCGCGAACCCGGAGCGGTTCGAGGTCGTCGCGCTCGCGGCCGGTGGGAGCGATCCTGCACTGCTGGCCCGGCAGGCGCTCGAGCACGAGGTCTCGCTGGTGGCGGTGGCGAAGGCCAGCGCGGCCCAGGACGTCCAGCTCGCGCTGTACGCCGAGGCGCAACGCCGCGGGTACTCCGCGGGGGACCACCGGGTTCCCCGCCTGGTGGCCGGTCCGGACGCGGCGGTCGACGCGGCTCGCACACCGTGCGACGTCGTGCTGAACGGGATGACCGGCTCGGTCGGGCTCGAGCCGACCCTCGCCGCGCTGGAGACCGGCGCCACGCTCGCCCTGGCCAACAAGGAGTCGCTCATCGTCGGCGGCTCCCTGGTCACCGATGCCGCCAAGCCGGGCCAGATCGTCCCCGTCGACAGCGAGCACTCCGCGCTGGCCCAGGCGTTGCGAGGCGAGAGCGTCGACGACGTCCGGCGGCTGCTCATCACCGCCAGCGGCGGGCCGTTCCGCGGCCGCCCCCGAGCCGAGCTCGCCGACGTCACCCCGGCGGAGGCGATGGCACACCCGACCTGGGACATGGGCCCGGTCGTCACGATCAACTCCGCGACACTGGTGAACAAGGGACTCGAGGTCATCGAGGCACACCTGCTGTTCGACATCGGCTTCGACCGCATCGACGTCGTGGTGCACCCCTCGTCCGTGGTGCACTCGATGGTGGAGTTCGTCGACGGCTCGACGATCGTGCAGGCGTCGCCGCCGGACATGAAGCTGCCGATCGCGCTCGGCCTGGCGTGGCCCGAGCGGGTCCCGGACGTGGCCGTGCCGTGCGACTGGACCGAGCCGACAGCGTGGGAGTTCTTCCCGCTCGACGACGCGGCGTTCCCGGCGGTGCGCCTGGCCCGTCACGCGGGGGAGTTCGGGCGAACGGCGCCGGCGGTGTTCAACGCGGCCAACGAGGTCTGCGTCGACGCCTTCGTCTCCGGCGATTTGGACTTCCTTGGCATCGTGGACACCGTGGGCGCCGTGCTCCGGGAGCACACCTCCGACGCCGACGTCGCCCAATCCGATCTGACCCTCGCGAGCGTGCTCGAGGCCGACGCCCGAGCCCGTGAGCAGGCCCGAGCCCTGGTGGAGACCCGATGAACGAGCTGATCTACACGCTCGGCGTCGTCCTGTTCGTGCTCGGCATCATCGTCTCCATCGGTCTGCACGAGCTCGGACACCTGTGGCCGGCCAAGAAGTTCGGCGTCAAGGTCACCCAGTACTTCGTCGGCTTCGGCAACACGCTGTGGTCCACCCGCCGTGGCGAGACCGAGTACGGCATCAAGGCCATCCCGCTCGGCGGGTACGTGAAGCTCGTCGGCATGCTGCCGCCGGCCAAGACCGACGACCCGCACGAGGTGCGCGCCACCAACACCGGGCTGTTCACCCAGCTCGTCGCCGACGCCCGGCACGCCGAGTACGAGCACATCACCGACGCCGACCAGGACCGGCTGTTCTACAAGAAGCCGTGGTGGCAAAAGCTCATCGTGATGTCCGGCGGCCCGATGGTGAACGTGCTCATCTCGGTCGTCCTGTTCTCGATCGTCATCATGGGCTTCGGCATCCAGGAGGCCACCACCAAGGTCAACGCGGTGTCCGACTGCGCCATCAGCGACGCGGAGGCCGGCCGGGCGTGCACGGACGCTGACCCGGTCACCCCGGCCCGCCTCGCCGGCCTGCAGCCGGGGGACGAGTTCGTGTCCTTCAACGGCACGCCCATCACGTCCTGGGGCCAGCTCACCAAGCTCATCCGGGGCAACGGTGACCGCGAGGCCACCCTCGTCATCCAGCGCAACGGCACCGAGTTCACCCGGCAGGTCACCCCGACCGTCATCGCGCGGGCGTCCCTCGACGACCCCGACCGCACCGAGAAGGTCGGGTTCCTCGGCGTCGAGCCGGTGCGCGCGTACGTGCGCCACGGCCCCGGCACGGTGGCCACCGTCATGGGCGACTACGTCGGGGCCACCGTCGACGTCATCGTCCATCTGCCGCAACGCATGGTCGACGTCACCAAGGCCGCGTTCGGCGCCGAACGTCGGGCCGACGGCCCGGTGAGTGTCGTCGGCGCGAGCCGGGTGGCCGGCGAGCTCGTCACGTTCGACGAGCCGACCTGGGGCGAGCGCGCCTCGCGCCTGCTCGTGCTGCTGGCCTCGCTGAACCTGTTCCTGGCCCTGTTCAACTTCATCCCGCTGCTGCCGCTCGACGGCGGCCACATCGCCGGCGCCCTGTGGGAGGCCGCGCGGCGGGGCTGGGCCAAGATGCGCGGCTCGCCAGACCCGGGCTACGTCGACGTCGCCCGCATGCTCCCCGTCGCGTACGGTGTGGGCGCGCTCCTGCTGGTCATGAGCGTGATCCTCATCTATGCCGACATCGTCAACCCCGTGAGAGTGTCATGACCGACCTCGGAATCCCGTCCATGCCGGCGCCGGTGCTCGCGCCCCGGCGCCAGACCCGCAAGATCAAGGTGGGCTCGGTCGACGTCGGCGGTGACGCCCCCGTCTCCGTGCAGTCGATGACCACCACGCTCACCAGCGACGTCGACACCACGCTGCAGCAGATCGCCGAGCTCACCGCCGCCGGCTGCGACATCGTGCGGGTGGCCTGCCCGAGCACCGACGACGCAGATGCCCTGCCGCAGATCGCGAAGCATTCGCAGATACCCGTGATCGCCGACATCCACTTCCAGCCCAAGTACGTGTTCGCCGCGATCGACGCGGGTTGCGCCGCGGTGCGCGTCAACCCCGGCAACATCCGCAAGTTCGACGACCAGGTCGGCGCGATCGCCAAGGCGGCTGCCGACGCCGGCGTCTCGCTCCGCATCGGCGTCAACGCCGGCTCGCTCGACAAGCGGCTGCTGGAGAAGTACGGCAAGGCGACACCGGAGGCGCTCGTCGAGTCGGCCGTCTGGGAGGCGTCCCTGTTCGAGGAGCACGACTTCCACGACTTCAAGATCTCGGTCAAGCACAACGATCCCGTCATCATGGTGCAGGCGTACGAGATGCTGTCCGAGCGCGGCGACTGGCCGCTGCACCTCGGCGTCACCGAGGCCGGGCCTGCCTTCCAGGGCACCATCAAGAGCTCGGTGGCGTTCGGTCACCTGCTCGCCAAGGGCATCGGCGACACCATTCGAGTGTCGCTGTCGGCGCCTCCGGTCGAGGAGGTCAAGGTCGGGCTGCAGATCCTGCAGTCCCTGAACCTGCGCGAGCGGAAGCTGGAGATCGTCTCCTGTCCGTCGTGCGGACGCGCCCAGGTCGACGTCTACACGCTTGCCGACGAGGTCACGGCCGGGCTCGACGGCCTGGAGGTGCCGCTGCGGGTCGCCGTCATGGGCTGCGTCGTCAATGGTCCGGGCGAGGCTCGCGAGGCCGACCTCGGTGTCGCCAGCGGCAACGGCAAGGGCCAGATCTTCGTCAAGGGCGAGGTGATCAAGACCGTCCCGGAGAGCAAGATCGTCGAGACGCTGATCGAGGAGGCGATGCGGATCGCCGAGGGCATGGAACCGGTCGAGGGATCTTCGGCCGAAGTCAACGTCAGCTGACGCCCGCCGGGGCTACCCTGACTCCCATCAGCGGCGCAGCGGAGGTGAGCGTGCTCGACACCACGAACCTCCGTGCGATGACGGCGAACGATCTGCCCGCCCTGCGTGGCCTGCTCGATCGCGACCCCCTCGTCAACCTGTTCGTCCGCCACCGGGTCGACCTGACTGGTCTGCAGGAACGTCTCATGGGTGGGCGCATCTGGGGCTATTACGAGGACGATGAGCTGACGTCCGCGTGCCACGCCGGGGCGAACATCGTGCCCGTCCAGGCCACCCCGGCCGCCATCGAGTCGTTCGCCGACCGGCTGCTCGCGGACGCCGCCCGCCCGGCATCGCTGGTCGGGCTGCGCTCCGCGGTGATGCCGCTGTGGCAACGCGTGGAGTCGACCTGGGGACCGGCTCGCTCGGTGCGCCCGTTCCAGCCGTTCCTCCAGATCGAGCGGGACCCGGCCATCACGGCCGACCCACGGGTGCGGCCGGTGACGATCGATGAGTTCGACACCCTCTACCCGGCCTGCGTGGCGATGTTCACCGAGGAGGTCGGCATCGACCCCGAGGTCGGCGGGGCCAGCGGCTACCGAGCCCGGGTCGCGCAGCTCATCGCCCAGGGATGGGCCTTCGCGATCATCGAGGACGGCGACGTGCTGTTCAAGACCGAGGTCGGCGCGGCCACGTCGTACGCCTGCCAGCTGCAGGGCGTCTGGGTCCGTCCGGACCGACGCGGTGAGGACGTCGCCGCCGCCGCGCTGGCCGCGGTCGTCGAGCAGGTGCGGGCCACCATCGCACCCGCGGTCACGCTGTACGTCAACGACCACAACCGGTCCGCTCGGCGAACCTATGAACGGGTCGGTTTCGTCGAGACCGAGATGTTCGCCTCGATCCTGTTCTGATCATGAGCGCTTCCGGCCGTGCACGCTCGCCCATGACCCGCGACGACCGGCTCCTGGCCGGGCTCCTCGCGGTGAGCGGCATCCTTCACTTCGTCGTGCCGAAGCCGTACGTGGCCATCGTCCCGAGGCAGCTGCCGTACAAGCGCGAGCTCGTCCTCCTGTCGGGCGCGGCCGAGCTGGGCTGCGCGACCATGGTGATGCTGCCCGAGTACCGGCGACTCGGCGGCATGCTCTCCTTCGGCGTGTTGCTCGCGGTGTTCCCGGCCAACGTCCAGATGGCCGCGGACGGCTGGCGCAACGGGTCGGCACCCACCTGGTACAAGATCGCCCTGCTGCTCCGCCTCCCGCTGCAGATCCCGCCGTTGCGGTGGGCGGCCCGGGCAGCGCACCGGGAGCGCCGCTGATCATGCGGCGATCCGGTCGATAGGGTTCCGGCATGCTCATGTCCCGGCTCTTCCTGCGGACCTTGCGTGATGATCCGGCGGACGCCGAGGTTCCGAGCCACCGCCTGCTCGTCCGGGCGGGGTACATCCGCCGGGTGGCTCCGGGCATCTACTCCTGGCTTCCGCTCGGGCTGAAGGTGCTGGGCCGGGTGGAGCGGATCGTCCGCCAGGAGATGGACGCGATCGGCTCCCAGGAGGTCCGGTTCCCGGCTCTGCTGCCCCGCGAGCCGTACGAAACCTCCGGGCGCTGGGACGACTACGGCGCCAACCTGTTCCGGCTGCACGACCGCAAGGGCGGCGACTACCTCCTCGGCCCCACCCACGAGGAGATGTTCACGCTCCTGGTCAAGGACCTGTTCTCCTCCTACAAGGATCTGCCGCTGAGCCTGTACCAGATCCAGACCAAGTACCGCGACGAGGCGCGTCCGCGGGCCGGCATCCTGCGCGGCCGGGAGTTCGTGATGAAGGACTCCTACTCCTTCGACGTCGACGACGCCGGGCTCGAGGCCGCCTACCAGGCGCACCGCTCGGCGTACGTGCGGATCTTCGACCGGCTCGGCTTCGAGTACGTGATCGTCCAGGCCACCTCCGGCGCCATGGGCGGGTCGGCGAGCGAGGAGTTCCTCGCGGTCGCGGACACCGGCGAGGACACCTTCGTGCGGTCGCCCGGCGGGTACGCGGCGAACGTCGAGGCCGTCACGACCGTGGTGCCGGACGCCGTCCCGTACGACGACGTGCCCGCGGCCCATGCGGAGCAGACTCCCGAGACGCCCACCATCGAGACGCTCGTGAATCACCTGAACGTGGAGTTCCCGCGCGACGACGGACGGTCCTGGCAGGCCGCGGACACGCTCAAGAACGTCCTCGTCATGCTCCGCCACCCCGACGGCACGCGGGAGCCGCTGGCCATCGGCGTGCCCGGCGACCGTGACGTCGACACCAAGCGACTCGAGGCGCAGGTCGCTCCGGTGGAGGTCCAGGCGTTCACCGATGAGGACTTCGCGGCCCACCCCGGGCTCGCCAAGGGCTACATCGGTCCGGGCGCGCTCGGACAGGACAGCAGCACCGGCATCCGCTTCCTCGTCGATCCCCGCGTGGTCACCGGCACCCGGTGGGTCACCGGCGCGGACGTCAACGGCTCGCACGTCCTCGATCTCGTGGCCGGCCGCGACTTCACCCCGGACGGCACCATCGAGGCCGCGGAGGTGCGCGCCGGCGACGAGGCACCGGACGGCTCCGGACCCCTGGAGCTCGCTCGCGGCATCGAGATGGGCCACATCTTCCAGCTCGGGCGCAAGTACGCCGGGGCGCTCGGGCTCCAGGTGCTCGACGAGAACGGCAAGCTCGTCACCGTCACGATGGGCTCGTACGGGGTCGGGGTCTCCCGGGCCGTCGCCGCCGTGGTCGAGAACTCCTTCGACGAGCTGGGCATCGTCTGGCCGCGGGAGATCGCGCCGTACGACGTCCACCTCGTCGCCACGGGCAAGGACGAGGCTGCATTCGAGGCGGCCGACGACCTGGTCGGCCAGCTGGAGTCCGTCGGCGTCGAGGTGCTGTACGACGACCGCCGCAAGGTCTCGCCGGGCGTGAAGTTCAAGGACGCCGAGCTGCTGGGCATGCCCACGATCGTCGTCGTCGGCAAGGGACTGGCCGACGGCGTCGTGGAGGTCCGCGACCGCGCGACCGGCGAGCGTGCCGATGTGCCGCTCGCCCAGGCGGTCGAGCACCTGCGCGGCGTGTGCCGCTGAGGATCAGGCGAGGCCGGGGAAGGCCCGGGCCTCGGCTCCCCAGTCGAGGCCGGCGAGGGCGGCCCGCCGAAGTCCGGCCATCGCGAACCGGCGGCCGGAGATGTCGGCCGCACCGAACACGGTCAGGCAGGCCGCCGCGATGCGGGACTCCAGGTCACCGGCGGCCGTGCGGGCGGCTCGGCGCGAGTCGACGAGGTCGTCGCCGTAGGTGAGCGCGGTACCCACCGGCCGACCATTGCGGTCGTCGATGAGCTGCAGCAGGCGGTCGCGGACGGCACGGTGGGCGTCGTACGACGTGCGGGCCGGCTCCGCGAGCCCGCGCACCCGCGCGCCGATCACGCCGTACAGCCAGACCGCTTCGTGCTCGAGGGCCAGCCAGCGCTGAAGGTCGGCGACGCGAGTGGTCATGGTGCCTCTCCGATCACGCGCGCGAGCTGGGAGAGGCCCGCCGACATCGAGGCGAGCACGCGGGCGACCTCCGAGGACGATGCGGTGACCGCGTCGTCCTCGCGGGCCTCGGCGTTCTCGGCGGCCAGCCTGGACAGGGCGGCCGTCGCGGCGGCCGGATCCGCGGGCGGGACCGGCGCGTCGGTGGTGGCGGCCCGACCGCCGACCGCGACGAGCTGCTCGTCGGCGAGGACTCGCAGGGGCCGGAGACTGCCCTCGAGCCCGCGGTGCTCGGCCAGCGTGGCGTCGATCGAGGCGATGAAGACCGCTTGGGCCCGGGCGGCGCGGCGGAGTCGACGGGTGTCGCCGGGGTCGGGCTCAGGATGAGGTTCGGCACCCAAGCCGCGCAGCGCGTCGTCGAGCACTCCGCTCGCGCCCGCCACGACGACGACACCGGTAGCCGCGCCCGCCGTGAGGCCGGCGTTCAGCAGTGTGCGGCGGCTGATCACAGGGGAAGGCTAC
Source organism: uncultured Actinomycetota bacterium (assembly GCA_963695295.1). GTDB lineage: Bacteria > Actinomycetota > Actinomycetes > Propionibacteriales > Nocardioidaceae > Aeromicrobium. Next base: position 2,294,254 of record OY968771.1, read on the forward strand.
GACAGGACGTTGGGTACGCTGGTCTGGACACTGCACCTGGTGCCGACAACAGAAGAGGGAGGGCCGCCATGGACAGCAACATGGAGGGCCGACTCGAGCAGGTGGCCGAACAGTGCGTCACCGCCCTCGGACTCGATCTCGAGGCCGTCGAGCTCTCCCGATCCGGCTCCCGCCGCCTCCTGCGCATCGCCGTCGACGCCGACGGTGGCGTGCCCGTCGATGCCATCACCGCGGCCACCCGCGAGCTGTCCAAGGCACTGGACTCCGCCGACGCCATGGGGGAGCAGCCGTACACGCTCGAGGTCACCTCACGGGGTCTTGACCGGCCGCTCACCCTGTCGCGTCACTGGCGCCGCAACATCGGCCGCCTCGTCGTCGCCGAACTCGCCGACGGGACGCGGGTCACCGGGCGCATCGCCGCCGTCGACGACGTGCCCACCGATACCGCCGTCGATCTCAGCGTCGACGGCCGGCCGCGACGGCTGCCGCTCGCCGACGTCGCCACGGCGCGCATCGAGCCTGAGCTCAACCGCCCCCGCCCAGAACGCAAGGATGCCTGACATGGACATCGACATGAACGCCCTGCGAGCGCTCGAGCACGAGAAGGACATCTCCTTCGGCGTCGTCGTCGAGGCCATCGAGGCCGCTCTGCTCTCCGCCTACCACAAGACCTCGGGAGCCCATGCCCAGGCGCGGGTCGACCTCGACCGCAAGACCGGACACGTCACGGTGTGGGCGCGCGAGCGGCTCGACGACGAGGACGAACCCGGTGCCGAGGCCGCGGGCGTGCCCGCCGAGGGCGTGCCCGCCGAGGGCGTACCCCCAGAGGGCGTGCCCCCCGAGGGCGTACCCCCAGAGGGCGTACTCCCCGAGGGCGGGGCGGGACCCGCGGCCGACGACGAGCCGGCCGCCCCGCGGCTCAGCGAGGAGTTCGACGACACCCCGCAGGACTTCGGGCGGTTCGCTGCGGCCATCGCCCGCCAGCTGATCATGCAGCGACTGCGCGACGCCGAGGACGAGCAGAAGTACGGCGAGTTCTCCGGCAAGGTCGGCGACATCGTCTCCGGAGTCATCCAGCAGGGCGCCCGTCCCGGCGACGTGATGATCGACCTCGGCAAGGTCGAGGCCCTCCTGCCCGCCGCCGAGCGCGTCGCCGAGGAGAAGTACGCGCACGGTGAGCGCATCAAGGCGTACGTGTACGAGGTGGAGAAGGGCCTGCGTGGCCCCCGGGTCAAGGTCTCGCGCACCCACCCCAACCTCGTGCGACTGCTGTTCGCGCTCGAGGCGCCGGAGATCGCCGACGGATCGGTCGAGATCGTCGCCATCGCCCGCGAGGCCGGCCACCGCAGCAAGATCGCCGTCCGCGCCACGGTGCCCGGCGTGAACGCCAAGGGTGCCTGCATCGGCCCGATGGGGCAGCGGGTGCGCAACGTCATCCACGAGCTGCACGGCGAGAAGATCGACATCATCGACTACAGCGACGATCCGGCCGAGTTCATCGCGCACGCCCTGTCTCCCTCGCAGGTCAAGGGCGTCTCCCTCGTCGACCCCACGGCCCGCGCGGCTCGCGTGGTGGTGCCGGACTTCCAGCTCTCCCTGGCGATCGGCAAGGAGGGTCAGAACGCCCGCCTCGCGGCCAAGCTGACCGGCTGGCGCATCGACATCCGGCCGGACACCGAGGTCACGGACGTTCCGGCTCCGGGGCTGGGCGGACCAGCGGACCCCGCGCCCCCGTCGAGTGAGTGAAGCCGACGGGGTAGACTCGATGACGGTGTTTCGCACGTGCATCGGATGTCGGTCGCGCGCGGACAAGACCACTCTGGTGCGACTCGTCGCCATCAGGGGTGCGCACGGGTCGCCGACCTGGGTCATCACTCCTGATCCACGCGGGACGCTGCCGGGACGAGGTGCTCACCTGCACCCCGACCCCCGGTGCCTGGAGCTGGCGCGACGTCGCCGGGCGTTCGGCCGGGCCCTCCGCGTGGAGGGGCCGATCGACACCAGCCTGGTGGACCGGAGCGTCGGGACCGAGACCAGCGAATGACCACCGGGACATCCGTCCCACGACGAAATCGGAGCACATGCTCATGAGCACCCGATGAACACGTTCCAATGAGCCTGCACGTCAACTAGTGGTCTGATCCTCCTTCGGGTCGGACCCCCGAAGGAGAACAGTGGCTGTACGAGTCCACGAGCTCGCCAAAGAGTTCGGTGTCCCCAGCAAGGTCATCTTGTCCACCCTGCAAGACATGGGCGAGTACGTGAAGTCTGCGTCCTCCACCGTCGAGGCGCCGGTCGTCCGCCGCCTCAACGAGGAGCACGGCGACGCGCTGCGTGAGCAGAGTGAGAAGAAGGCGGCCAAGAAGGCGCCCGCCAAGAAGGCCGCGTCCGCGCAGGCCGACGCCGAGCCCGCTGACACCGCACCCGTCGAGGTCGCGCCGGTCGAGGCTCCGCTGCCCGGACCTCCGGTCGTCGAGCCCGAGCCCGAGCCCGCACCGGAGATCGTGGCCGAGGAGCCCATCGAGGAGCCCGAGCCGATCGCGTCGCCGGCCGCCGAGGAGTCCGCGCCCAAGACCGCACCCGGGCCCCGCCCGGGTCCCCGCGCCGGTGGTGCTCGTCCCGGCAACAACCCGTTCTCCTCGCGTCAGGGCATGCAGCAGGAGCGCGCGCCCCGTCCGCCGGCCGCCCGCGAGGGCGCTCCCGGACGTCCCGGCATGCCGCGCCCCAACCCGGCGATGATGCCCAAGCAGTCCGGCCTGTCCGGCCGGCCCGCGGCCCGTCAAGGCGGTCCCGGTGGTCGCCCGGGCGGACCCGGTCGCGGCGCACCTGCCGGTGACCGTCGCCCCGGCGGCGGTGGCGGCGGTGGCGGCTTCGGCGGTCCCGGAGGCGGCCGCCCCGGTGGCGGCTTCGGCGGCCCCGGTGGCCGACCGGGTGGACCCGGCCGCGGTGGCCGCGGCGGCACCCAGGGAGCCTTCGGACGCCCCGGCGGACCGGCCCGTCGTGGTCGCAAGAGCAAGCGCGCCAAGCGCCAGGAATTCGACCAGATGCAGGCGCCGGCGATCGGTGGCGTTCGCGTCCGCAAGGGCGACGGCGAGACCATTCGCCTGGCCCGCGGCGCCTCGCTGGGTGACTTCGCCGACAAGATCGGCGCCGACGCGGCGTCCCTCGTCGAGGTGCTGTTCCACCTCGGCGAGATGGTCACCGCCACGCAGTCGGTCAACGACGACGTCTTGCAGATCCTCGGCGAGGAGCTCAACTACGACGTCCAGGTCGTCTCGCCGGAGGAGGAGGACCGCGAGCTGCTGGAGTCCTTCAGCCTGGAGTTCGGCGAGGACGAGGGTGTCGACGACGACCTCGCCCCGCGTCCGCCGGTCGTCACCGTCATGGGTCACGTCGACCACGGCAAGACGAAGCTGCTCGACGCGCTGCGCGACAGCAACGTGGTCGACAAGGAGGCCGGTGGCATCACGCAGACCATCGGTGCCTACCAGGTCGCCACGGAGGTCGACGGCACGGAGCGACGGATCACCTTCATCGACACCCCGGGTCACGAGGCGTTCACCGCCATGCGTGCCCGCGGCGCCCAGGCCACCGACATCGCGGTGCTGGTGGTCGCCGCCGACGACGGCGTCATGCCCCAGACCGTCGAGGCGCTCAACCACGCCAAGGCCGCGGGCGTGCCGATCGTGGTCGCGGTCAACAAGGTCGACAAGCCCGACGCCGACCCGAGCAAGGCGCGCGGCCAGCTCACCGAGTACGGACTCGTGCCGGAGGAGTACGGCGGCGACGCGATGTTCGTCGACGTCTCCGCCAAGGCCGGCACCGGCCTCGACACGTTGCTGGAGTCGATCGTGCTCACCGCCGACGCGTCCCTCGACCTGCGCGCCAACCCGGACCAGAACGCCGAGGGCCTCACCATCGAGGCGCACCTCGACCGCGGTCGCGGCCCGGTCGCCACGGTCCTGGTGAAGCGCGGCACCCTGCGGGTCGGCGACACCCTCGTCGCCGGCTCGGCCTTCGGTCGAGTCCGCGCCATGCTCGATGAGCACGGCGACAACATCGAGGAGGCCACGCCGTCGCGTCCGGCCCTGGTGCTCGGCCTCACCGCGGTCCCCGGCGCCGGCGACAACTTCATGGTCGTCGACGACGATCGCACCGCGCGCCAGATCGCCGAGAAGCGTGAGGCTCGCGAGCGCAACGCCGCGCTGGCCAAGCGCAGCGGTCGCCGCACCCTCGAGGACTTCATGACCTCGCTGGAGAAGGGCGAGACCGACGAGCTGCTGTTGATCCTCAAGGGCGACGGCTCCGGCTCGGTCGAGGCACTCGAGGACGCGCTGTCCCAGATCGACGTGGGCGAGGAGGTCAACCTGCGCGTCATCGATCGAGGCGTCGGTGCGATCACCGAGACCAACGTCGACCTCGCGGCCGCGTCGAACGCCGTCATCATCGGCTTCAACGTCCGGCCGCAGGGCAAGGCCACCGAGCTCGCCGATCGCGAGGGCGTCGAGATCAAGTACTACTCGGTGATCTACCAGGCGATCGAGGAGATCGAGGCCGCGCTCAAGGGCATGCTGAAGCCGGAGTTCGAAGAGGTCCAGCTCGGCACCGCCGAGGTCCGCGAGATCTTCCGGTCCAGCAAGGTCGGCAACATCGCCGGCTGCATGGTCACCAGCGGCACGATCAGGCGCAACGCCAAGGCTCGGCTGCTGCGCGACGGCGCGGTGGTCGCCGACAACCTCGACCTCGCCAGCCTGCGTCGTGAGAAGGACGACGTGTCGGACGTTCGTGAGGGCTTCGAGTGCGGCATCGTGCTCAAGGGCTACAACGACCTCAAGACCGACGACGTCATCGAGAGCTTCGAGCTGCGCGAGAAGGCGCGCGAGTAGCCGCCATGGCAGGTCAGCGCACCCACCAGCTCGCCGATCGCATCAAGGTGATCGTCGCCTCGATGTTGGAGCGACGCATCAAGGACCCGCGGCTCGGATTCATCACGCTCACCGACGTCCGGCTGAGCGGCGACAACCAGCACGCGTCGATCTTCTACACCGTCATGGGTGATCAGACCGAGATCGACGCGACGGCCGCCGCCTTGAGCAGCGCCAACGGGTTGATCCGGTCCGAGGTCGGCAAGCAGCTCGGCCTGCGGCACACGCCGTCGCTGGAGTTCTTCCTCGACGGTGTGCCGGAGTCGGCGCGGCAGATCGAGGACCTCCTGGCCAAGGCGCGGGAGTCCGACGAGGCCGTGGCCGCCCAAGCCGCAGGAGCCGACTACGCCGGCGATCCCGATCCCTACAAGAAGCACGACGAGGACGACTCGACCACGTGAGCGACGCGGCCGGTCTCGTGATCGTCGACAAACCAGCGGGTTGGACGTCGCACGACGTCGTGGGCCGCATGCGGCGGCTGGCCGGCACCCGCAAGGTGGGGCACGCCGGCACGCTCGACCCGATGGCCACCGGCGTGCTGGTGCTCGGCGTCGGGCGGGCCACGCGGTTGCTCGGACACCTGCAGCTCGCCGACAAGGAGTATCTGGCGACGATCCGCCTCGGCCAGGCCACGGTCACGGACGACGCCGAAGGAGAGGTCGTCGGCACCAGTCCCGCCGAGCACCTCGACGACATCGGAGATCCGGGCCGCCGTGGTGCCGCTCACGGGCGCCATCATGCAGGTGCCGTCGGCGGTCTCGGCGATCAAGGTCGACGGGCGGCGGTCCTACGCCCGGGTCCGGGCCGGCGAGGACGTCACCCTGCCGGCCCGCGCCGTCGTGGTCGAGACGTTCGAGCCGCAGGCGATCCGCCGACACGACGGCCTGGTCGACCTCGACGTCCGGGTCGTCTGCTCGAGCGGCACGTATGTCCGCGCGCTGGCCCGCGACCTCGGCGCCGCCCTGGGTGTCGGCGGGCACCTGACGATGCTGCGCCGCACCCGCGTGGGCGGGTTCGGCCTCGACGCCGCACACACCCTCGAGGAGCTCGAGACCTTGCTCGCGATGACACCGATCGACGCGGCGGCCCGTCTCGCTTTCCCCACCGTCGATCTGGACGCCGACCGGGCGGCCGATGTCCGGTTCGGCCGACCGCTGGCGGGCATCCAGCTGGGAGCCGAGGGCCCGGTGGCGCTGTTCGACCCAGACGGACGTTTCCTCGCGCTCTACGCACAACACGGTTCCGAGGCTCGAGCGGTGGCCGTCTTCGCGAGCGACCGCGACTAGGGTCGGCCCATGAGTCTGCGACGTCCCTCACCGCGCAGGCTGGTGTGGACCGTGGTTCGCTACTGGCTGGCCGCCGTCGGAATCGTGGTGGCGGTGCTCACCGTCACCACGAAGATCCGCAAGCTCAACCGGGCGAGTCGCGGGGACGGATTCCCGAGCGTCCCGCCCATGGCGGTCCCGGTCGGCGAATCGACCATCACGACCTACACGTACGGCGACGACCTGTACGACGACATGCTGGCCGCGATCGCCGGCGCCCGGGAACGCGTGCTGTTCGAGACGTTCATCATCAAGGGCGACGACGTGGGCCGGCGTTTCAAGCAGGCGTTGATCCAGGCCGCCGAGCGTGGCGTCGACGTCAGGGTCGTCTACGACGGCTTCGCCAACCTCGTGGTCAAGCCAGCGTTCTTGCGCTTCCCGGCCTCGGTCCACGTGCTCCGGTATCCGCTGTTCTCGGGATGGATGCTCGCCAGTCCGCGGCGCTGGGGGCGCGACCACCGCAAGATCCTGGTCGTCGACGACTCCGCGGCGTTCGTGGGCGGCTACAACATCGGGTCGGAGTATGCGACCGAGTGGAGGGACACCCACCTGAAGGTCGAGGGCGGAGCGGTGTGGGACCTCGACAACGCCTTCGTCGACTTCTGGAACCTCAACGCGCGCGGCCTGCCGATGCTCAAGGACCGCGGCTCGCCGAGCTGGGACCCGCGCGTGCGCGCCCACCGCAACATGCCCATCCAGCTGGTGTTCCCGGTGCGCGGCATGTACCTGGAGGCCATCGATCGGGCCACGCATCACATCTACCTCACGGCCGCCTACTTCATCCCCGACCACGACGTCCTCCGCGCGCTCAAGGACGCCAGCAGCCGCGGCGTCGACGTGCGCATCCTCGTGCCGGAGGTCAGCAACCACGTGGTCGCCGACTGGCTGTCACGGGGGTTCTACGGCGAGCTGCTGCGCGCCGGCGTGCGGATCTTCCGCTACAAGGACGCCATGGTGCATGCCAAGACCGCGACCATCGACGGCCGGTGGTCGACGGTCGGCACGGCGAACATCGACCGGATCAGCCTCACCGGCAACTACGAGATCAACCTGGAGATCCACGACGACGACCTCGCCGCGCACCTGGAGAAGGTGTTCGCCAGCGACCTCGAGCAGGCCGACGAGCTGGTGCTGGGGGAGTGGGAACGTCGCCACGCCGTCGTCCGGCTCAGCGAGATGCTGCTCGCCCCGCTGCGCCCGCTGCTCTGACCCGCGCTGCTCTGGCTAAGGTTTCGACGTGACGATCTGGCGATCCGGCGAGGGTGCGGCCACCAAGCCCCGCGACAGCGCCGCGGCGGTGGCCATCGGAACCTTCGACGGCGTCCATCGCGGGCATCAGCACGTGATCGGCACCACGCGCGCGCACGCTGACGGGGCCGCGGTCGTCGCGGTCACCTTCGATCCGCACCCGCTGGAGGTGCTCGCCCCGCAGAAGGCGCCGAAGCGCCTCACCACGATCGAGCGCCGCATCGAGCTCCTGCGGGCCCATGGGGCCGATGAGGTGCGGGTGCTCGCCTTCGGGCCGGAGATGGCGGCCTGGAGCCCCGAGGACTTCATCCAGCGCGTGCTGGTCGATGACCTGAGGGCGTCGGTCGTGGTGGTCGGGGAGACCTTCCGCTTCGGGTCGCGCGCCGCCGGTGACGTCGCCCTGCTGCGAAGCGCCGGCGCCGAGGCCGGGTTCACGACCCACGGCCTGGCGCTCGAGGGGGGCGTCGAGCCGTTCTCGTCGACCCTGGTGCGCGGGCACATCGCGGCCGGGCGACTGCCGGAGGCCGCCGAGGTGCTCGGCCGGCCGCACGAGGTGGTGGGAGTGGTCGTCGAGGGCGACCACCGCGGACGCTCGCTCGGGTTCCCGACCGCGAACGTGCCGGTCGACGACGCCTATGCCGTGCCTCCCGACGGGGTCTACGCCGGACGCGTCGACATCGGGGGCGAGGTCCTCGGCGCCGCCGTCTCGGTCGGCGCCAACCCGACCTTCGACGGACGCGACCGGAGGATCGAGTCCTACATCTTCGAGCGACCCGCTGCGGCCGGTGCGCTCGAGCTCTACGGCCGGCGGATCCGGGTCGAGCTCATCCGGCGCCTCCGCAGCATGGATGCGTTCGACACCGTCGACGCCCTGGTGGCCCAGATGCACGAGGACGTCGCCGACGCCCGTGCGGTGCTCTCGGACTGAGCCTCAGCTGACACCGGCGTCCCGGAGCGCCGCGACGACCGCTCGGGCGGTGGCCTGGGCGCCGGCCGCGTTCGGGTGCAGCACCAGCCCGTCGCCGGCAGCCGGATCCAGCCCGTTCACCCAGGCGGCGTCGCCCTGGCAGAGGTCGTGACCCTTCGAGCGGGCGAACATCGGGACGAACGGGACGTCGCGCTTGCGGGCCGCGTCCGCCATCGTCGTCGCCATCTGCGACTCCAGCGACGCGACCCACGCCACGTCCGCCGCGGTGTACGGGGCGGCCCGGCACGAGCCGGACGAGGGCATGAGCCGCGGATAGCCGACCATCAGCACCGTGGCGTCGGGGGCCTTGCTCCGCACCCGGTCGAGGACGTCGCCCACCCGCGCGCCGATCGCGGGGATCAGGGGCGCCACCTCGGCGGCGAGCCGGTCGCGGCAGGGAGACCCGCCGGACGCCTCGCTGGAGAGCTGCGAACAGGTGATGATGAGCTTGCCGTACAGGCCGAAGTCGTTTCCGCCGATGCTCACCGTCACCACGCGGGTGCGCGGGGTGATCGCATCGATCTGGGCCGGGAGGCCGTGCCGCGACCGCAGGACGTCCGCGCTGGTCGCGCCCCCGCAGCTGACATCCGTGAGCGGCAGTCCGAGTCTCGTCGCGACGAGGGACGGGTAGTTCTGGATCGAGCGCCCGCAGCGGGCCCCGTTCTGCTGGGTCGCGCCGATCAGGCCACCGGCGGTGAAGGAGTCGCCGAGGGCGACGTACGCGGGCCCGGTGCTCGGCGCGGTCGGGCCGGAGTCGGCCGGCGGCGTGGCCGAGGGGCTGGTCGATGCCGCCGCGGCTCGGTCGGCCCGGCGCAGGCGGCCATCACCACGGCGACGGCACCCAGCACCGCCCCGAGCGCTCGCATCCTGGTCATGCTGGGAGCGTAACGACGCCGTCATAGGACGCCGGTGGCCCGGACCGAGCGATTCGCGCCGCGTACGGGTCCGCTGATACCCTTGCGATGCCGTGCAACGGCCACGGATTCCAGTGCCCCGGTGAACCGGCCCGGGCGCGCCGTGCAACGAAACCCTCAGAGGAGAACAGTGTCGAAGAAGAGTGCTGCGCCCACCGTGGCGGAGCTTCCCAAGGCCGAGATCATCAAGCAGTACGCCCTCAGCGACGGCGACACCGGGTCCCCTGAGGTGCAAGTGGCCCTGCTCACCGGCCGCATCACCCACCTGACCGAGCATCTCAAGGAGCACCAGCACGACCACCACAGTCGTCGCGGCCTCCTGCTGCTCGTCGGCCAGCGCCGGCGCCTGCTGAATTACCTGCAGGACACCGACATCGAGCGCTACCGCTCGCTCATCGAGCGACTCGGCCTGCGCCGCTAGACCTCGTGGCATCGATCGATGCCACCTGACAACTTCATATCGCCAACCCAGGACGAGACATTTCCAGGCACGACGTGCTCGGTCCTCGGTAGTGGCCCTCGGGTCCCCCGGACCCGCAGGCCTCGATCGAAGACCGAACCCAGATCCGCCAGCCTGCGTCTCGTCCCTCACAGCAGGCATCTGCCTGCGGAAGGGATTCGCATGAGCGACTCCACCCTGCACACCGCCGAGGCCGTCATCGACAACGGACGGTTCGGCACCCGCACGGTCCGGTTCGAGACCGGACTCCTCGCCCGCCAGGCCGCCGGAAGCGTGGCCGCCTTCCTCGACGACGACACGATGCTGCTGTCGGCCACCACGGCCGGCAAGCACCCGAAGGAGCAGCTCGACTTCTTCCCGCTGACCGTCGACGTCGAGGAGCGCATGTACGCCGCAGGCCGCATCCCCGGCTCGTTCTTCCGCCGGGAGGGTCGTCCGAGCGAGGACGCCATCCTCACCTGCCGCCTGATCGACCGCCCGCTGCGCCCCACGTTCAAGAAGGGCCTGCGCAACGAGGTCCAGGTCGTCATCACGGTGCTGGCCCTCAACCCCGACACCCCGTACGACGTGCTGGCCATCAACGCCGCCTCCGCGTCCACGCAGATCTCCGGCCTGCCGTTCTCCGGCCCGGTCGGTGCCACCCGCGTCGCCCTCATCGAGGGTCAGTGGGTCGCCTTCCCGACGCACGAGCAGCTCGAAGGTGCCGTGTTCGACATGGTGGTCGCCGGTCGTGTCGCCGCCAATGACGATGTCGCGATCATGATGGTCGAGGCCGAGTCCACCGAGTCCACCTGGGACCTCGTCCAGGGCGGCACGCAGGCGCCCACCGAGGAGATCGTGGCCCAGGGCCTCGACGCCGCGAAGAGCGTCATCCGCCAGCTGTGCGACGCACAGGCCGACCTCGCCTCCCACGCCGCCAAGGCGGTGCAGGAGTACCCGGTCTTCCTCGACTACGAGGACGACGTCTACGACGCGGTCGCCCAGATCGCCTCCGGCCCGCTCGGTGAGTCGCTGACGATCGTCAGCAAGGCCGACCGCGAGGCCCGCGAGAGCGAGATCAAGGCCGACGTCATCGAGCAGCTCGGCGAGCAGTTCGAGGGTCGCGAGAAGGAGATCGGCGCCGCGCTGCGCTCGGTCACCAAGACGCTGGTCCGCGAGCGCGTGCTGCGCGACAAGGTGCGCATCGACGGCCGCGGTCTCGCCGACATCCGTGAGCTGAGTGCCGAGATCGGCATCGTCCCCCGGGTGCATGGCTCGGCCCTGTTCCAGCGTGGCGAGACCCAGATCATGGGCGTCACCACGCTGAACATGCTCGGCCTGGAGCAGAAGCTCGACACGCTCTCGCCCGAGACGACGCGCCGCTACATGCACAACTACAACTTCCCGCCGTTCTCGACCGGTGAGACCGGCCGAGTGGGCTCGCCCAAGCGTCGCGAGATCGGTCACGGCGCGCTCGCCGGCCGTGCGCTGATGCCGGTGCTGCCCACGCGCGAGGAGTTCCCGTACGCGATCCGTCAGGTCTCCGAGGCCCTCAGCTCCAACGGCTCCACCTCGATGGGCTCGGTCTGCGCCTCGACGCTCGCCCTGCTCAACGCCGGCGTGCCGCTGCGGGCGCCGGTCGCCGGCATCGCGATGGGTCTCATCTCCGGCGAGGTCGACGGCCAGCAGCAGTTCGTCACGCTGACCGACATCCTCGGTGCCGAGGACGCCTTCGGCGACATGGACTTCAAGGTCGCCGGAACGCGTGAGTTCGTCACCGCGCTGCAGCTCGACACCAAGCTCGACGGCATCCCCGCCGAGGTGCTCGCCGGTGCGCTGAAGCAGGCCCGCGAGGCTCGCTTCACGATTCTCGACGTCATGGCCGAGGCCATCGACGAGCCGGACGAGATGAGCCCGTACGCGCCGCGCATCCTCACCATCAAGATCCCGGTCGACAAGATCGGCGAGGTCATCGGCCCCAAGGGCAAGGTCATCAACCAGATCCAGGACGACACCGGCGCCCAGATCTCGCTCGAGGACGACGGCACGGTCTACGTCGGAGCCGACAACGGCGACGCCGCCGAGGCCGCGCGGGACGCGATCAACGCGATCGCCAACCCGACGATGCCCGAGGTCGGCGAGCGCTACCTCGGCACGGTCGTCAAGACGGTCGACTTCGGCGCGTTCGTGTCGCTGCTCCCGGGCCGCGACGGCCTGCTGCACATCAGCAAGCTGCGTGAGCTCAACGACGGCAAGCGGGTCGAGCGGGTCGAGGACGTCGTGTCCGTCGGCCAGAAGATCCAGGTCGAGATCGCCGAGCTGGGCGACCGCGGCAAGCTGTCGTTGATCCCGGTCACCAGCGATGCCGGCGAGCCCGTCGACGAGCCCGTCGAGGACACTGCCGACGAAGAGGTCACGGCCGACGCCTGATCGCTGCTCGACGAGCCCCCGGCACCGCACGGTGTCGGGGGCTCGTTGCGTCCGTACGGGATTGGTTGCGCCAGGCCGAAGCGAGGCGATCCGCGGCGGTCAGGTTCACCCATCGGTCCGTGAGACGATCGCGAAGCGATGAACGATCTTCGAGACCGCGCGGCAGCGCTCGACGCCGCCGACCCGTTGGCCCCGTTCCGCGAGCGGTTCGCGCCGGCCGGCGACGTGATCGCCTACTTCGACGGAAACTCGCTGGGTCGCCCGCCACGCGCGACGGTGGAGCGACTCGCGACCTTCGCCGCGGAGGAGTGGGCCGGCCGGCTGATCCGCGGGTGGGACGAGGGGTGGGTCGAGCTCCCGGTCCAGGTCGGGGACGAGCTCGGACGGGCCGTCCTCGGCGCCGGGCCGGGGCAGACGATCGTGGCCGATTCCACGTCGGTCAATCTGTTCAAGGTGGTGAACGCGGCCTGCGACCTCCGTCCCGGTCGTGACGAGATCGTCACCGACACGACGAACTTCCCGACCGACCGGTACCTCGTCGAGGCCGTGGCGGCCCAACGGGCGATGACGGTGCGCTGGATCGAGCCCGACCTCGTCGAGAACGTCGCACCGGCCGACCTTGCCGCGGTGCTGGGCGAGCGAACCGCAGTGGTGGTGCTCAGCCACGTCGACTACCGGTCGGCGACCATCCTCGACGTCGCCGCGATCACCGCCCAGGTGCATGCGTCGGGGGCGCTGGTCGTCTGGGACCTGTGCCACTCCGCCGGCGCGGTCCCGACCCACCTCGACGCCGACGACGTCGACTTCGCCGTCGGCTGCACGTACAAGTACCTGAACGCCGGCCCCGGCGCGCCGGCCTTCCTGTACGCCGCCGGTCGCCACATCGCCGGCCTCCGGTCACCGATCCCCGGCTGGTTCAGCGCGGCCGACCTGTTCGCGATGGCCGACACGTACGCGGCCGCCCCCGACATCCGCCGGATGCTCAGCGGGACCCCGAACATCATGGGCGTGCTGGCGGTGCAGATGGGCGTGCGACTGGTCGCCGAGGCCGGCATCGACGCCGTCCGCGCCAAGTCCGTGCTCCTCACCGAGTTCCTGCTCGAGCTCGTCGACCGGCTCGGCGTCACGGTGCTCTCGCCGCGCGACCCCGATCGGCGGGGGAGTCACGTGACGATCCAGGTGCCCGACGCCGCGCGAGTCGCGCGCCGGCTCAACGCCGCCGGCGTCATCCCCGACGTCCGGAACCCGGACCTGCTGCGGCTCGGCCTGTCGCCGCTGTCGACGTCGTTCGCCGAGGTGTACGACGGCTGGGCCGCGCTCGCCGACGTCCTCGCCTCCGACCACTAGGCTCGTCCCCATGACGCGAGTCGCGGTGCTGGGCGCCAACGGGCGCATGGGATCGACGTCGGTGCAGGCCATCGGCGCCGCTGCCGACCTCGAAGTCGTCGCGCAGGTCGATCTCGGTGACGACCTCGCCGCCGTCACCTCGGCCGGCGCCGAGGTCGCGCTCGACTTCACCCAGCCCGACGTGGCGCTCGACCACGTGCGGTGGTGCGTCGAGAACGGCGTCCACGTCGTCGTCGGGACGTCCGGGTTCGACGACGCCCGCATCGATGCGGTGCGCGACCTGCTGGGCGACTCGCCCGGTGTCGGCGTCCTGATCGTGCCGAACTTCTCGGTCGGCGCCGTCCTGATGATGCGGTTCGCCGCCACCGCGGCGCCGTACTTCGAGTCGATCGAGGTCGTCGAGATGCATCACCCGGACAAGGTCGACGCGCCGTCCGGAACCGCGGTCCGCACCGCCGAGGTCATCGCAGCGGCCCGGCGCGAAGCCGGCTCCGCTCCGCTGCCGGATGCCACGACGACCGATCCGGACGGTGCGCGTGGCGCCCGCGTCGACGGCGTCCCGGTGCATGCTCTTCGAGCCCGCGGATTCGTGGCCAGTCAGGAGGTGGTGCTCGGCGGCGTGGGGGAGACGCTCTCGATCCGCCACGACTCGCACGACCGCGCGTCCTTCATGCCAGGCGTCCTCGCCGCCCTGCGTGCCGTGGCCGACCGACCGGGCCTGACGGTCGGCCTCGAGGGCATCCTCGGGCTCGACTGACCTCAGACCATCCGGATCAGCGCAGCCGTTGCCGCGGCCGCGACGACCATCGCCAGGAACGGCACCCGGAGCGCGAGCAGGACGGCCGCCACCGCGAGGGCGGCCAGCCGGGCGTCGACGACGAGCGCCCGCTCGCCGCCGAAGACCTGCACGGCGATCAGCGCACCGAGCAGGGCCACCGGGATGAGGCCGGCGGCCCGGATCATCAGGGGATGGTCGAGCACGCGCTGGGGCACCGACACCCCGGCCACCTTGAACGCGAAGCACCCGACGCCCATGGCGGTGATGGCGGCCCAGGTGGCGGTCATAGGAGTTCCTCCGGCGGGCGGACGTGCCGCCACAGCCCGACCAGGACCGCCACCGCCCCGCCCACGATGATCGGCACCCCGGCCGGCGACCACGGCACCAGCCCGAGGGCCAGGGCGGCCGCGAGCAACGCGACGAAGCGGGCACCCCAGGTGTGCAGCTGCGGCCAGAGGAGTCCGAGGAAGGCCGCACCCACCGCGGCGTCGAGCCCGTAGTCCCGAGGGTCGCCGATCGCCGAGCCGGCCAGAGCGCCGAGCAGCGTCGAGAGGTTCCACAGCACGAAGATCGAGACGCCGGTCCAGAAGAAGCCCAGGCGCGCCTGTCGCGTGGTGTCGCGCGTGATGGCCATCGCGGTCGACTCGTCGATGACGAAGTGGGCCGATCCGAGGCGCGCGAGACCCCGCAGCTTCAGTCGTGGCGCCAGCGTGACGCCGTAGAACATGTTGCGGCTGCCCAGCAGGATCCCCGCGAGCGCGCCGGCCAGCGGGTTGCCGCCGGACCCCACCACGCCGATGAACGCGAACTGCGAGGCCCCGGTGAACGCGCCGAGGGAGAGGGTGCAGGCCTGCCAGACATCGAGCCCGGAGCTGGTGGCGAGCGCACCGAAGGAGATGGCGTACAGCCCGGTGGCCACGCCGACGCCGAGGGAGTCGGCCACCACGGAGCGATCGGTCGTCATGGGCGGTCGGTCGTCATGGGGCGAGTGTCGTGTGCAGGCGCACCTGCTTGACCGTGGTGCCGGCCTCGTCCTGGAGCTCGCGGTGCGCTCCGTCGGCCTCCCAGCCCGAACTCGTGACGAACTCGCGCAGCGCGTCGTCGGTGCTCGCGACCCACCACCGGACCCGCGTGAACCGGTCGGCGGCGAGCGTGTCCATGGCCGCCTGGAGCATGCGCGAGCCGTGTCCTTCGCCGCGGTGGTCCGGGTCGACGACGAATTCGCCCACCTCGCCGTCGGCGACCTGGTCGGCGTCGGGGTCGAGCGACGGATGCACCAGGACGAACCCGCGGACGTCCGCCCGCTCGAGCGCGACGAGGACGCGGGCCCGGGCGTCCTTCGGCTTGGTGAGGGTGGTGGACCAGCGGTCGGCGAACTCCTCGACGTCGAGGGCGTCCAGCATCTCCGGGTCGACGAGGTCGGCGTACACGTCACGCCACGCCGCGACCTGGATCCGCGCGATGGACGCGGCGTCCTCCGGCCACGCCAGGCGAGCGCTGACGTCGGCGGTCACCACGAACGGAAGGCCTCCACCAGACCGGTCTCGGCACCTTCGGAGTCGAGCATCGCCTCGGTGATGGAGGTGTTGCGCAGCGACGGCCAGGTCTCGAACGCCAGCAGCGCGATACCCGGCACCCCGCCGACCAGCATGGGCCAGCCGCCATACGGGCCGACGAACCCGACGACGACGGCGAAGATGACGCTGGCCTCGCAGTAGGCGAGCTTGCGCACGGTCTGGCCGGCGTAGATGCCGACCGCCTGGGCCGTGAGCTCCTCGCCGTCCAGCGCCGGGCTGAGCGGCCGCGCCGTCATCCAGACGCGCTCGGCCATGAAGGCGGCGACCCCCACCGCGGCGAGCAGGACGGCGATCAGCCACCACGGTGGGAAGGGAGCGTTGCTGCCTCCGAACGCCAGGAACAGCAGCGCGAGGAACACCGTCGTGAGGCCCAGCTGGAGGAACGCGAACGTGCGCACCTCCGACGGCGTCGTCTCATATTCCGGGGTCCGCATGAGCAGAGTTTCGCACACCGTTCCTGTCGGTTTCCGTTGGTACTCTGCCGACATGCGGGCGTACCTGGATCTGATGCAGCGGATCATCGACGAGGGGATCGAGAAGGGCGACCGCACCGGCACCGGCACGCGCAGCGTGTTCGGCCACCAGATGCGGTTCCGGCTGGCCGACGGGTTCCCGCTGGTGACGACCAAGAAGATCCACCTCAAGTCCGTCGTGGGCGAGCTGCTGTGGTTCGTCTCCGGCGACACCAACGTGCGCCGGCTGCGCGAGAACGGCATCTCCATCTGGGACGAGTGGGCCGACGACGACGGCGAGCTCGGCCCGGTCTACGGCCACCAGTGGCGATCCTGGCCGGCGCCGAACGGCGAGACGATCGACCAGCTGGCCCGCGTCATCGAGTCGCTGCGGGCCGATCCCGACTCCCGCCGGCACATCGTGAGCGCCTGGAACGTCGCCGACATCGATGCCATGGCCCTGGCCCCGTGCCACGCGTTCTTCCAGTTCTACGTCGCCCCCGACCCATCCGGCACCGCACGGCTCTCCTGCCAGCTGTACCAGCGCTCGGCCGACGTCTTCCTCGGCGTGCCGTTCAACATCGCGTCCTACGCGCTGCTCACCCACATGGTCGCCCAGGTCACCGGCCTCGAGGTCGGCGACTTCGTGCACACCCTCGGCGACGCCCACCTCTATCTCAACCACCTCGACCAGGCGCACGAGCAGCTCGCCCGCGCACCGCGCCCGCTGCCCGAGCTCTGGCTCGACCCCTCGGTCCGGTCCATCGATGACTTCACGATGGACTCGATCAAGGTCACCGGCTACGACCCGCATCCGCTCATCAAGGCGCCCATCGCCGTATGACCGTCACGCTCGTCGTCGCCATCGGCGCGAACGGGGTCATCGGCGTCGACGGCGGACTGCCGTGGCGCCTCCCGGAGGATCTCGCCCATTTCAAGCAGCTCACCATGGGCCATCCGATGATCATGGGCCGCGCCACCTTCGAGTCCATCGGCCGGCCGTTGCCCGGTCGCACCACGATCGTGCTCACCGCGCGATCCGACCTGGTCCGCGCCGGGCGTCGAGGTCGCTTCGAACCTGGCGGCCGCGCTGGCGCGGGCTCGCGAGATCGACGACGAGGTGTTCATCGTCGGCGGGGCACGGGTCTACGCCGAGGCGCTGGAGACCGGCGTCGTCGACGTGCTGTGCGTCACGCGCGTGGCCGCGGCGCCCGAGGGCGACACGCATTTCCCGGCGATCGACTGGGAGGAGTGGCGCGAGATCGGGCACGTGCCGCATGGGGGAGAACCGTCCTTCGACATCGTCACCTATGCGCGTCAGTAGGTAACTTGCGTCAGTAAGTTACGTACGAGTAAGTTACTGGCATGACCAACCGCCTGCGCCAACCCGCCTACGCCCTGCATGCCTTGGTGGCGGTCCTCGACCGCGCCGCCGATGGCATCCTCAAGGAGCGGCTCGGCATCACGTTCAACCGGTATCTCACCCTGTTGACCCTCCAGCGGCTCGGCTCGGTGACCCAGCGCGAGCTCGCGACCGAGCTGGGTGTCAGTGAGCCGTCGGTGAGCCGGTCCGTTCCGACCCTCATGGAAGCCGGGTACCTGACGGTGACGTCGGTGGCGGGGGAGGGCAACCGGCGTCGGGTCGAGCTCACCGTCGTCGGCGAGAAGCTGGTGAACGAGGCCGCCGACCTGCTGGAGGAGGCGTTCGCCCAGGTCATGAGACAGGCCGGCGTCACGGGTCGGCAGGTGCTCGACCTCACCGGACCGATGCTGGGCGTGCTCCAGCCCGAACCAGGAGATCCGTCATGACGTGGTCGGTCCTGCTCGCAACCCATGCGTTCGCCGCGGCCGTGGCCCTGCCGTTGGGCGGCTGGCAGCTGTTCGTCTCCACCAAGGGCGACCATCAGCACCGGATCGTCGGGCGCGCCTGGGCCGCGCTCATGCTCTACGTCTCGGTCACGTCGTTCTGGATCACGGAGCTGGAACCGGGGCGGTTCAGCTTCCTCCACGTCCTTTCGATCGTCACGCTCATCACGGTCTCGCTCGGCGTGTGGTCCGCACGACGGGGCAACATCGAGTCCCATCGCGGCAACATGATCGGCAGCTGGCTCGGACTCCTCGGTGCGTTCATCGCCGCCGTGGTCATTCCGGCTCGGCACATCCCGCAGTTCGTCCTCACCGAGCCGATGCAGGCCTCGGCCGCGTTGGCGGCCGTCCTCATCACGACGGCGGCGGTCCTCGCGGCCGGAGCGCGCCTGGGCCGAGTCGGTGCCATGGCCCTGCAGGATGTGTGACGCAGGGGTTGGTTTGGTGCCCGGAAACCGACCCTTCCGTCACACATCGGGAGGACCGGGCCGTCAGCCCCATGGGGCGGCGGGACGGTAACCTCGGGGCATGACGTCCCCGCTCGCCTCCGACGCCGCGCCGTTCGGTCGGGTGCTGACCGCCATGGTCACGCCGTTCACGCCCGACGGTGCGCTCGACGTCGACGCAGCGCAGCGCGTCGCCACCTACCTGGTCGAGCGTGGAAACGACGGGCTCGTCGTCAGCGGCACCACCGGCGAGTCGCCCACCACGTCGATCGAGGAGGACGGTCGCCTCCTCCAGGCCGTCATGGAGGCGGTCGGCGACCGCGCCACGGTCGTGGCGGGGGTGGGCACCAACGACACCCGGCACAGCGTCGCGCTCGCCGAACAGGCTCGCAAGGCCGGTGCGCACGGCCTGCTCCTCGTGACGCCCTACTACAGCAAGCCGCCGCAGTCCGGCATCGTTCAGCACGTCAACGCCGTGGCCAACGCCGGCGAGGACGTGCCGGTGCTGCTCTACGACATCCCGAGCCGCACCAGTGTCCAGATCGCCGAGGCCACCTACTCCGAGCTGGTCCGCCATCCGCTCGTCGTCGCCGTCAAGGACGCCGTGGGCGACCTCGAGCGAGGCGCCTGGTTGATGCGCGAGACCGGCATCCGCGTCTACTCCGGCGACGACGCCCAGAACCTCGGCTGGCTGGCGGTCGGCGCGAGCGGCCTCGTGAGCGTCGTGAGCCACGCCGCGGCGCGTGAGTACGCCGACATGGTCACGGCCGTCGACGCCGGCGACCTCCCCACCGCCCGGGCGATCAACGACCGGCTGCTGCCCGCGGTGCGGGCCATCATGACCCACACGCAGGGCGCGATCACCGCCAAGGTGGCCCTGCAGCTGCTCGGCGTGCTCGAGCATCGCACCGTGCGTTCCCCCCTCCCTGAAGCCACCGACGACGAGGTCGCGATCGTGCGCGACGGTCTGGTGGCCGCGGGACTTCTCGAGAACTGAGTCACATGAGCCACATGCATCTGGAGCTCGACCCACCGCCGAAGCTCCCTCGCGGCGCCCTGCGCGTCATTCCGCTCGGCGGCCTCGGCGAGATCGGCCGCAACATGACCGTGTTCGAGTTCGACGGCAAGCTGCTCGTCGTCGACTGCGGCGTGCTGTTCCCCGAGGAGCACCACCCGGGAGTCGACCTGATCCTCCCCGACTTCGGCCCGATCCGGGACCGACTCGATGACGTCGTCGGCATCGTGCTCACCCATGGCCACGAGGACCACATCGGCGGCGTGCCGTACCTGCTGCGCGAGCGGGACGACATCCCGGTCATCGGCTCGAAGCTGACGCTGGCGCTGCTCGACCCCAAGCTGAAGGAGCACCGGCTCAAGGAGGTGCCGCGGCACGAGGTCACCGAGGGCGAGGGGCTGGTCCTCGGACCGTTCGCCCTCGAGTTCATCGCCGTCAACCACTCCATTCCGGACGCGCTCGCCATCGCGATCAAGACCGACGCCGGCGTCGTGCTGCACACCGGCGACTTCAAGATGGACCAGCTACCGCTCGACGGGCGCATCACCGACCTGCGGGCCTTCGCGCGACTCGGTGAGGCCGGCGTCGACCTCTTCCTGGTCGACTCCACCAACGCCGAGGTGCCGGGGTTCACCACGCCCGAGCGCAACATCACGCCGGCCATCGACGCGGTGTTCGCCCGCAGCGAGAAGCGCATCATCGTGGCCTCGTTCGCCTCGCACGTGCATCGCGTCCAGCAGGTGCTCGACGCCGCCGAACGCCACGGCCGCAAGGTCGCCTACGTCGGACGCTCGATGGTCCGCAACATGCAGATCGCCCGC
The DNA here is from genome assembly GCA_963695295.1 of uncultured Actinomycetota bacterium. Taxonomy (GTDB): domain Bacteria; phylum Actinomycetota; class Actinomycetes; order Propionibacteriales; family Nocardioidaceae; genus Aeromicrobium. The sequence continues at coordinate 2,314,804 of OY968771.1, forward strand.
GAGCTCGGCTACCTCCGGGTGCCCGACGGCGTCGTCGTCGACAAGATCGACGCGGCACCGCCCCACAAGATGGTGCTGATGTCGACCGGGTCGCAGGGTGAGCCGATGGCCGCCCTGTCCCGCATCGCCAACAGCAGCCACCCCCAGGTGCAGCTGGAGCCCGGCGACACCGTGCTGCTCGCGTCGTCGCTCATCCCGGGCAACGAGAACGCCATCTACCGCGTCATCGACGGGCTCACCAAGCTCGGCGCCCATGTCGTGCACAAGGGCAACGCGCTCGTCCACGTCTCCGGTCACGCGTCGGCCGGCGAGCTGCTCTACTGCTACAACGTCGTCAAGCCGACCAACGTGCTGCCGGTGCACGGCGAGATCCGGCACCTGCACGCCAACGGAGCCCTGGCCCGCCAGACCGGTGTTCCGAACGTGCTGCTGGCCGAGGACGGCTACGTCATCGACCTCATCGACGGCCACGCCGCCATCTCCGGTGCGGTCGACTGTGGCTACGTCTACGTCGACGGATCGTCGGTGGGCGACCTGAGCGAGTCCGAGCTCAAGGACCGCCGCATTCTCGGCGACGAGGGGTTCATCTCCATCGTGGTCGTCATCGACTCCACGACCGGGAAGATCGTGACGGGGCCGGAGATCCACGCCCGCGGGCTCGCCGAAGAGGATTCGGTGTTCGACGAGGTGCGGCCGCGCCTGGTCACGGCGCTGGAGGAGTCGCTGCGCGAGGGCGCCCACGACTCCCGTCAGCTGGAGCAGATCATGCGACGCACCTTGGGCTCGTTCGTCGGACGCAAGCTGAAGCGTCGCCCGATGATCGTCCCGATCGTCCTCGAGGCCTGAGGGCCGTCAGGCCTGTTCGGCCGCCACGGCTTCGGCCACCCGGCGGTGTGCCGCGCGGATCTCCTCGGGCAGGTGGTCGAACTGGTCGAGGTGCTCCTCGCGGTTGCCGATCTCCTGCTGCCACCGGACCGGGTCGATGGTCAGGATCGTCTCGAGGTCGTCGGCGGTGATGTCGACGCCGTCGAGGTTCAGCTCGTCCTCGGTCGGGATGACCCCGACCGACGTCGGTCGCCCGGAGACCTCGCCGCGCTTGAGCTGCATCAGCCAGAGCAGCGGTCGCAGGTTGTCGCGGTAGCCGGGCCAGAGGAAGTGCCCGTCGTCGGGATCGCGCTGGAACCAGTTGACGTGCGCGAAGATCGGCTGCTCCGTCGCCTGCCCGATGATGCGCAGCCAGTGCTCGGCGTACTTGCCCTCCGGATACGCCATGAACGGGCGCATCGACATCGGGTCGTAGCGCAGCTGGCCGTCGACCCCCTCGGCGGCGAAGGTCGCCTCGGCGCCGAGGGTCAGGCCGTCGTAGACGCCCTCGGCGAGGTCGGTGATCGCGCGGACGAGCGGTTCGCGGTCGCGCGTGCGGCCGCCGAAGATGATGCCGTCGATCGGCACCCCCTTGGGGTTCTCGAAGTCGTCGGCGACGTTCGGGACGTTGGCCAGCGTGGTGGTGAACCGGCTGTTCGGATGGGCCCAGGGGGAGTCGTCGCGCTCGGAGCGGTCGGCGATGAGGTTGCCCATCCAGTCGTGCCACCCGGTGACGTCGGCCGGCGGCTCGGGGGTCTTGCCTTCCCACCACACGTCCTGCGTGACGTCGTTGTAGGCGACGTTCGTGAAGATCGTGCCGGTGCCGGGCCCGATCGACTCCAAGGCCGTCGGGTTGGTCGACTCGTTGGTGTCCTTCGCGACGCCGAAGACGCCGAACTCGGGGTTGAGCCCGTAGACCCTGCCGTCCTCGGGATCGACCCACAGCCAGGCGATGTCGTCGCCGTAGAAGGTCACGCGGTAGCGGTCGCCGAGGGCGTCCGGCGCCAGCATCATCGCCAGGTTGGTCTTGCCCGACGCGCTCGGGAAGCCGCCGCAGATGTGATAGGTCTCGCCGGTCTCGTTGTCCTCGATGCCGATCAGCATGAACTGCTCGGCCAGGAACTCGCCCGACGCCCATCCGTCGTAGCAGGCCTGACGCAGGCCGTGCGCGATCTTGCCGAGCAGGGCGTTGCCGCCGTAGGAGGACCCGAAGTGGAGGATGGTGCGCTGGTCGGCGACGGTGACGAAGTAGCGCTGGTCGTCCGGCGTGCCTTGGCCGAGGTTCTCCAGGTCACCGGTGACGTGCACGGCGCGCACGAAGCTCTCCGGCTCGGCGAGGTTGTCGATGTGCTGCACGCCCACGCGCGCCATCCGGATCATGTGCAGGACGACCGTGCGGCTGTCGGTGAGCTCGACCCCCGCGGCGTACTTCTCCAGCGGGGAGCCGGGGGGCGCCATCAGGTAGGGCACCACGTACATCGTCTTGCCGGCGGACGCACCACGCATGCGGTCCTCGAGCATCGACGTCATCTCGTCCGCGGGACGCCAGTTGTTGTAGACCCCCGCGTCGTCGGGTTTGCTCGTGGCGACGATGGTCCGCTCCTCCGAGCGGGCGGTGTCCTTGTGGTAGCTGCGGGAGTAGTAGCGGCCTTCGCCTGCGGGCAGGAGCTCGCCGGCGGCGAGCGCCTCGTCGACGAGCCGGGCGTCGTCGGCTGCACTGACGACCTCGACGTGTTCGGCGCCGGTGAGGTCGGCCCAATAGCGGACGTACTCGCGCACGTGGGGGTTCTTCAGACCTGCTTCGTCCAATGCTGCTTCGACGTCTGCCATGCCCGTAGTGTCCTCTCCGGCCTCGGCCCGCGCCACCGTTCACGGTGGCACGGTCACACGGCGGCAGGCTACAGGTTGACCTCGTGCTGCCGGGACGCCCCGTCGGCTGGGCGGGCCGTCCGGGGCCGTTACGTCCTCGAAACATGGAAGCGGCCCTCGCGAAACACCTCAGCCCTAACGTCGATGGTGTCCGACCACGGGGTCGGGCCACGGAATGACGGTGCGGCCGGCCACTGAGACGTCACGCACATCTCGGGGGCCGGCCGCGCCATTCCGCCGCAGCGTGCCGACCAGAGGCGGTGACCGGTGGCGAGGAAGCCCGCGAGGGAGACGTTGCTGGCCTGTTCGTCCGGTCGGGCCGACCCTCCCGAACGCATGGCTCTCGGCGCCCTGGTCAACGCGGTGCGCCGCAACGCGCCATCGGTCGACGTCCACGACGTGCCCGTCGACCGGCTCCAGCCCGACGCCTCCTGGCCGCCGATTCGCGTGGCGGTCCCGCTGACCCTCACCGACGGCACCGACGTCTCGGCCGCCCTGTCGATCGCCCAGAGCCAGGACCCCAGCCTCAGAGTCGCCGCACCGCTCGGCCCCGACTGGGCCGTGGCCGAGCTGTGCGTCCAACGCCTGATCGAGGCCGGCGCCCGCAAGGACGACACCATCGTGCTCGGCGTCACCGGCTCGGACGACGTCGCCGCGATCGAAGGATTCTCCCGCGCCGCGCGCCTGGTCAGCGCCGTCTGGGGCGGCCCGGTGCACATCGGCTCGGTCGGCGGCCGCGACACCCCGTTGACCGACGCCGTCGACATCGCCCGCGCGTACGGCCGTCGGGTGGTCGTCGCGTCCTACGTCCTGACCCCCGGGCGATTCGCCGACATGCTCCGCCACTGCGGCGCCGACCTGGTCACCGCACCCCTGCTCGACGGCGGCGTCCCCGACCCCCGCCTCGCCATGCTCGTCGTCGCCCGCTTCCACCAAGCCCTCGACGTCGGCGTCTCGTCCGTCTGACGGGGGATCGGTTTACCACGGTCCCGTGGTAAACCCCGACATCCCCGGGCAGACTTGCCGCGGGGAGAGTGGGTCTACCACGGGAACGTGGTAAACCCCGGGACGGCGTGGGAGGACAGCAAGGCTCGACTTCTCCTTTAGGCTTTCGCCATGGCGACCCGAACGTCTTCCCCGCCGCGCAAGCGGCCGTCCGGCAGCCAGGCCCGCAAGAAGCCTGCAGCCCGAAAACGCCCTGCCCAGAAGCGGCCCGCCCAGAAGCGACGGCCGGCTCGACGGCCCGCGCGGTCCGGGCCCGGACCGGTCACCAGCCTCATCACCGGCCTGTTCGCCGTGCTGCGGGCCGTTTGGCTGGGCATCGCCGGTGCGGTCGGCGCGGTCGCGCGGAGCGTCGGCCACTCCGCCGCGGACCTCGATCCCGAGCAGCGGCGCGACGGGGTCGGCTTCGGACTCCTCGGCTTGGCCATCGTGGTGGCCGCGTCGGTGTGGTGGCAGATCACCGGCGCCGTCGGCGTGGGCGTCCGCACCGCCGCCACCGGGAGCGTCGGGCTGCTCGCCTGGGCCGTGCCGATCCTGCTCGCCGTCATCGCGTGGCGCACGCTGCGCCACCCCGATCGCAACGGCCCCGCCGGCCGCCAGGTCATCGGCTGGGCCGCCATCTGTGGAGGTGTGCTCGGCCTGGTTCACCTGTCGCACGGGGTGCCGCGGCCGGATGACATGGAGGCCGTCCGCGAGGCCGGGGGAGCGATCGGGTTCCTGTTCTCCGCCATCCTCGTCGACCTGCTCAAGAGCGGGTACGTCGTCGCGCCGATCCTCGTGCTGATCGTCCTGTTCGGCCTGCTCGTCGTCACCGGAACGCCGCTGCACGCGGTGCCCGAACGCGTCCGTGCAATGCGCGACAAGGCGTTGGGTCGCGACGGCGACGAGGCGTCCGACGCCGAGGACACCGAGCGCAAGCGGCACCCGCGCACGTCGCCCGCCGCCGAGGCGTTCGAGAACCCCTTGGTCGACGGTCCCGACGAGGACCGGCAGGTACCGGTCAAGCCTCGCGTCACCAAGGAGGCCGACGACACCGGGGAGGACACCGAACCGGTACCACCCCCGATGGAGCCGCTGCCGAGCCGCGCCGAGCAGCTCGCGCTCTCCGGCGACGTCGTCTACTCGCTCCCCGACAGCAAGGTGTTGCGGGAGGGCAGCCCGCACAAGGCCCGATCGAAGTCCTCCGACGAGGTGGTCGAGCGGCTCACCGAGGTGCTCGAGCAGTTCGAGATCGACGCCCAGGTCACCGGCTACACCCGCGGACCCACGGTCACGCGCTACGAGGTGGAGCTCGGGCCGGCCGTGAAGGTCGAGAAGGTCACCGCGCTGTCGAAGAACATCGCCTACGCGGTGGCGTCCAACGAGGTCCGCATCCTGTCACCCATCCCGGGCAAGTCGGCGATCGGCGTCGAGATCCCGAACGTCGACAAGGAGATGGTCTCCCTCGGCGACGTGCTGCGGTCGGCCAAGGCGCGCAGCGACCACCACCCGATGGTCGTCGGCCTCGGCAAGGACGTCGAGGGCGGCTTCGTGGTGGCCAACCTCGCCAAGATGCCGCACCTGCTCGTCGCCGGTGCCACCGGATCGGGCAAGTCGAGCTTCGTCAACTCGATGGTCGCCTCGATCCTCATGCGCTCCACCCCCGACGAGGTCCGGATGATCATGGTCGACCCCAAGCGGGTCGAGCTCACGGCCTACGAGGGCATCCCGCACCTGATCACGCCGATCATCACCAGCCCGAAGAAGGCCGCCGAGGCGCTGCAGTGGGTCGTGCGCGAGATGGACCTGCGCTACGACGACCTGTCCAACTTCGGCTTCCGCCACATCGACGACTTCAACAAGGCCGTCCGGGCCGGCAAAGTCCAGGTCCCTCCGGGCAGCGAGCGTGAGGTCGCTCCGTACCCGTACCTCCTGGTCGTCGTCGACGAGCTCTCGGACCTGATGATGGTCGCCCCCCGGGACGTCGAGGACGCCATCGTGCGCATCACCCAGCTGGCGCGTGCGGCCGGCATCCACCTCGTCCTCGCCACGCAGCGACCGAGCGTCGACGTCGTCACGGGGCTGATCAAGGCCAACGTGCCGAGCCGGCTGTCCTTCGCCACCAGCTCGATCACCGACAGCCGCGTCATCCTCGACCAGCCGGGCGCCGAGAAGCTGGTCGGCCAAGGTGACGGACTCTTCCTGCCGATGGGCGCCAACAAGGCGATGCGCATGCAGGGCGCCTGGATCACCGAGGCCGAGATCCACCAGGTCGTCGACCACTGCAAGCAGCAGCTGCAGCCCATCTACCGCGAGGACGTCACCGCACCGCAGCAGAGCAAGCGGGAGGTCGATGAGGACATCGGCGACGACCTCGACCTCGTCCTGCAGGCGATCGAGCTGGTCGTCACCACGCAGTTCGGCTCGACGTCCATGCTGCAGCGCAAGCTCCGCGTGGGCTTCGCCAAGGCCGGGCGCCTGATGGACATCCTCGAAAGCCGTGGGATCGTGGGTCCGAGCGAGGGTTCGAAGGCCCGCGACGTGCTCATCAAGGCCGACGACCTCGACGACGTCCTGGCGAGCATCAGTGCCGAGTGAAGGGGTGGCCTCGATGACCTTGCACGATCCGGCCCCCGGGGCCGCACTCGACGTGATGCCGTTCGTCATCCTCAAGCGCACCGCCCTCTATGCCGTTCTCGCCGCCGCGTGCCTGCTGCTCGCCGCCGGCTTTGCCGCGCTCGCACTGCTCCGCGGTCAGTGGTGGCTCGTGGCCCCCGCCGTCGTGCTCGCCGCCCTGGGGCTCGTCACGCTGCCCGGCGTCGGCGACGCCCGCACTCCGCTGTTCGTGGCCGACGACCATGGCGTTCGCATGCGGCACCACGACGGCTGGATCGGGCTGTTGTGGAGCGAACTCGGCGAGATCCGGGTCGAGCCGCGCGTCGGGCTGCGGCACGACGCCCGCATCAAGGTCATCAGCCAGGACGGTCTGCGGATCTACGACGCCCCGGTCGGGTTCGCCACCAACGTCTCGCCGGCCGAGGCCGAGGTCCAGTTGGCGCGCCGGCGCTCCGCTGCCGCATACTGAAACGACTGCTCACGTCACCGAAGGGCCCCCATGGAGACGGCTGCGCCGCCCAGCAACCTCAACATCGCCAACGCGCTGACCGTCCTGCGCATCCTGGGCGTGCCGGTGTTCGGGTGGTTGCTCCTCACCGAGAGCGGTGACGACGTCGGCTTCCGCATCTGGGCGTTCGTCGCCTTCGTGCTGCTGATGATCACCGACCGCATCGACGGCGACATCGCGCGCGCCCGCGGCCTGGTCACCAACTTCGGCAAGCTCGCCGACCCGATCGCCGACAAGGCGCTCACCGGCATGGCCTTCGTCGGGTTGTCCATCATCGGGGTGCTGTGGTGGTGGGTCACCATCGTGCTGCTGGTCCGCGAGTGGGGCATCACCCTGATGCGATTCGTCGTCCGGAAGTACGGCGTCATGCCGGCCAGCCAAGGCGGACGCATCAAGACCACGCTCCAGGCCGTCGCGATCGGCGGTTATCTGCTGCCGTTCGAGATCTGGGACACGACGCTGAGCCAGGTGATGCGCTGGATGACCCACGTCGCCATGGGCGCTGCGCTCGCCATCACGATCGCCACGGCGGTCCAGTACATCCGCGACGCCGTCGTGATGCGGCGGGAGCAGAAGTCGCTGGCATGACCTCGGGCGTCTCCGCGCTCGACGTCGTCGACACCCTGCGGCTCGCCGGCCAGACCGTCGCCGCCGCCGAGTCGCTCACCGGCGGGCTGCTGTGCGCGACGCTCGTCGACATCCCCGGCGCCTCCGACGTCCTGCTCGGCGGCGTCGTCGCTTACAGCCCCGCGGTCAAGGCCGACGTGCTCGGCGTCGACCCCGAGCTGGTCGGACGGGTCGGCACCGTTCACCCCGACGTCGCCGCCGCGATGGCCACCGGAGTGGTCCGGCTGCTCGGAACCACCTGGGGCGTCGCCACCACCGGGGTGGCTGGTCCGGAGCCGAGCGAGGGCAAGCCGGTGGGCACGGTCCACGTCGCCGTGGCCGGCCCTGACGGGGTCGTTGCGAGCAGCTTCTCGTTCCACGGCGACCGCCGGCTCGTGCGCGAGCAGACGGTCGACGCCGTGCTGTCGTTGCTCGTCGGTAGGCTGGGGGAATCAACCGGCTCCCCCGGCGGTTGACCAGAATGGACCCGATGCAGGGAGGTGCACGATGACCGCGATGCGACAGCTCGTCGGCGAGGTTCTCCGTGCGCGCCGCATCGCCCAGGGGCTCACGCTTCGCGACGTCTCGGCCCGCGCCCGGGTCAGCCTCGGCTACATCTCCGAGGTCGAGCGTGGACAGAAGGAGCCGAGCTCAGAGCTGTTGGCCGCCTTGGCCGCCGCGCTCGACGTCCCGCTCTCCAAGCTCTTGCTCGACGTCAGTGCGCTGCTCGCCATCGAGGAGGCCCCCCAGCTGTCCAGCGCAGACCTGGCCAGCGTCTCCTCCATCGCGCCGAGCGTCTCCGTCTCCGCTGCCTGATCGGTCGTGCGGCACACCGAGTTCTGGGCGCGCATGGAGCACCAGTTCGGCGTGGCTTACGCCCACGTGTGGGCCGACACCCAGGTGATGCGCGCTCTCGACGGACGCACCGCCAGTGAGGCGCTCGATGCCGGCGAGACGCCGAAGTCCGTCTGGCGGGCCGTGCACCAGACGCTGGAGCTCCCGCTGTCCGAACGCTGAGGAGCCCCGGCGTGTCGCGCTGGATCGAACACGTGTTCGTACTACTGTCGTGCACAGGTTGACGTCGGGAGGACGTCCTCCACAGTCGGGTCGATGAGGCCCATGAATGTCTGTGGGTCCTCCTAGCGTCGTAGACAACCGGCCGCCACCGAGAGAACGGATCCCTGCGATGCCTCCCAAGACCCCAGACCGCGAAGTCCCCACCCGCAACAGCAACGGCCGCGAGAACCCCGAGCGCGAGACCGCCGATCGCGACAAGGCCCTCGACAACGCGATGGCCCAGATCCACCGGGCTCACGGCAAGGGCGCCGTCATGCGCCTGGGCGAACGCACCCGCGCGCCCATCGACGTCATTCCCACCGGCGCCACGGCCCTCGACATCGCCCTCGGCATCGGCGGGCTGCCCCGCGGCCGGGTCGTGGAGATCTACGGCCCGGAGTCCTCGGGCAAGACCACGGTGGCGCTGCATGCGGTGGCCAACGCCCAGAAGGCCGGTGGCGTCGCCGCGTTCATCGACGCCGAGCACGCGCTCGACCCCGAGTACGCGCGCAAGCTGGGCGTCGACACCGACGCGCTCCTCATCTCCCAGCCCGACAGCGGCGAGCAGGCGCTCGAGATCGCCGACATGCTCATCCGGTCCGGCGCGCTCGACATCATCGTCATCGACTCCGTGGCGGCGCTCGTGCCCCGTGCCGAGATCGACGGCGAGATGGGCGACAGCCACGTCGGCCTGCAGGCTCGGCTCATGAGCCAGGCGCTGCGCAAGATGACCGGCGCCATCAACGGCTCCGGCACCACGGCGATCTTCATCAACCAGCTTCGCGAGAAGATCGGCGTGATGTTCGGTAGTCCCGAGACCACCACCGGCGGCAAGGCGCTGAAGTTCTACGCCTCGGTCCGGCTCGACGTCCGACGCATCGAGACGCTCAAGGACGGCACCGACATGGTCGGCAACCGCACCCGCATCAAGGTCGTCAAGAACAAGCTGGCCCCGCCGTTCAAGCAGGCCGAGTTCGACATCATGTACGGCCAGGGCATCAGCCGCGAGGGCAGCCTCATCGACGTGGGTGTCGAGACGGGCCTGGTCCGCAAGGCCGGCGCCTGGTACACCTACGAGGGCGACCAGCTCGGGCAAGGCAAGGAGAACGCCCGCCAGTTCCTCACCGACAACCCCGACCTCGCCGACGAGCTGGAGAAGCGCCTCAAGGAACATCTGGGCGTGGGGGCGCAGGTCGACCAGCCCGCCGACGACCCGGTCGCAGCACCGCCGGCCGATATCGAGTTCTGAGCCGACGGCATGACGACGTATGCCGAGGAGCCGCCGGCGTCGAACGACAACCCGCCAGCGGATCCGGAGAACGTGGCCCGCACGATCCTGCTGCGGCGGCTGACCGATCAGCCCCGCAGCAGGGCCGAGCTGGCCGAGGCGCTGGCCCGCAAGCACGTCCCCACCGACATCGCCGACCGCGTCCTCGACCGGTTCGAGGAGGTCGGGCTGATCGACGACGAGGACTTCGCCCGGGCTTGGGTGGAGTCGCGCCAGCGCAGCCGCGGCGTGGCGTCTCGGGTCCTGGCGATGGAGCTGCGGCGCAAGGGGGTCGACGACGACACGTCCCGCGAGGTGCTGGCCGAGCTCGATCCCGACGTCGAACGACAGAATGCGCATCGACTGGTGCAGAAGAAGCTGCGCTCCATGCAGGGGCTCGACCCTTCCACGCAGGTTCGGCGCCTCACCGGCATGCTCGCCCGCAAGGGCTATCCGCCACAGGTCGCGTTCGACGTCGTACGGGCCGAGCTCGAAGCCGTGGAGGCGCCACCGCTCGACTCCGCCTGAGCTCGGGTCGATCAGGCCTCGCGGTTGACGTCAGTCCAGTTCCTTGCGCAGGCGTTTGACGATCTCGGTCTCGGAGTCGTAGTAGGCGAGTCCCCACTCGGCCACGCTGGCGGGAAACGTGACGTCAGGCCGGTCGCCGAGCAGGTCCCGCACGCCCTGGAGTTCCCGCCGCCGCTCCGCGAGCTGGTCGAGGTAGTCGTCCAGCATCTCGGCCACCTCGCCGGGACCCATCAGGCTGCCCATCATCAGGCGCAGCGCGATCGGGTGCTTGAGCATCGGGAACTCGCTGGAGGACGTGCGCAGCCAGCCGCTGAGAGCCTTGCGGCCCTCGGCGGTGATCAGGAAGCGCCGGGTGGTCCGCTTGCCGTCGGGCACCTCGGTCGATGACACGTAGCCGTGCCGGTCCAACCGGTCCAGCTCGGTGTAGATCTGGCTCATGGCGGGGGAGACCCAGTAGAACCGCAGCGTCCGGTCGGCACGCTGCTTCAGCTCATAGCCGGTCATGCCGCCCTCGACCGTCTCCTGGTCGAACACCAAGAGGCCGAGCAGGGCGAACGAGGTCGTTGACAGGCGCTCGGGCACACCTCTAGCGTACTGTTCCAAGTAGGAATAGTCACGGAAGGACGAAGATGACCGAGACCGTGCTGTTGGTCGGGACGCGCAAGGGTCTGTTCGTGGGGCGGTCGGACGCGGATCGATCGGCCTGGACCTGGGACGCACCGCAGTTCCCGATGCAGGAGATCTACTCCGCTGCCATCGACCAGCGGCCCGACGTCACCCGGCTGCTGGCCGGTGCGACCAGCCCGCACTGGGGCCCGCAGGTGTTCCGGTCCGACGATCTCGGACGGTCGTGGGAGGAGACTCCCGGCGGCGCCATCCGCTTCCCGGAGGACTCCGGTGCTGCGCTGGAACGGATCTGGCAGCTCCGGCCGGCTCCGGCGGACCAGCCCGGCGTCGTCTATGCCGGCACGGAGCCCTCGGCCCTCTTCCGCTCCGAGGACGGTGGCGAGCACTTCGAGCTCGTGCGCGGCCTGTGGGACCACCCGCACCGGCCGACGTGGCAGCCAGGTGGCGGCGGCCAGGCCATCCACACCGTCGTGCCGCACCCGAGCGATCCGGCGGTCGTCACGGTGGCGATGTCGACCGGCGGCGTCTACCGCACCGAGGACGACGGGACCAGCTGGACCCCGTACAACCGCGGCATCGGCGCCGAGTTCATCCCCGGCGAGACCCCCGAGTACGGCCAGTGCGTGCACAAGGTCGCGCAGGATGCCGGCGACCCGGACCGCTTCTACGCCCAGAACCACGGCGGCGTGTTCCGCAGTGACGACGCCGGACGATCCTGGGCGTCGATCGCCGACGGGCTGCCGGGCGACTTCGGCTTCCCGATCGTGGCGCACCCGCACCGTCCCGGCACGGTCTACGTGTTCCCGCTCGTGGCCGACATCGAGCGATTCCCCCCGTCCGGCAAGCCCGCCGTCTGGCGTTCCGACGACGCGGGGGAGACGTGGCGCGAGACCGGTCCGGGCCTCCCGGCCGAGGCGCACACGGCGGTCCTCCGCGATGCCTTCAGCGCCGACACCGCCGACCCGGTCGGCCTCTACGTCGGCACCCGGCACGGTGCCGTGTGGATCAGCAACGACGAGGGCGGCACCTGGGCCGAGGTCCGCTCGAATCTTCCCGACGTCCTCTGCATCCGGGCCGCCGTCCTGGCGTGACAGTGGTCACGGACGGTGACACCACCACTGTCAAGGTCGTAGGGTCGGCGCATGCCGTCCACCCTTGACCTGTACAAGAAGACCGCCGCCCTGCCGCAAGGCAAGCGCATCTTCTCCATCATGTTCAGCCAGAAGGCGCCATACTTCGCGTCGATCCACCTGATGGTGCGCGAGCTGCGCCCGCACTACGCCGAGGTCAAGGTGCCGAAGCGCCGCAGCGTGCAGAACCACATCGGCACCGTGCACGCCATCGCCGTCTGCAACGGCCTCGAGGCGGCCATGGGCCTGCTCGCCGAGGCGACCACGCCGGAGAACCACCGCTGGCTGCCGAAGGGCATGGAGGTGGAGTACCTCGCCAAGTCGACGACCGACCTCATCTGCACGGCCGAGACCTCGAAGGACGATTGGGCCAACGCCCCTGACGTCCCGGTCACGGTGAAGGCCACCCGCAAGGACGGCACCGTCGTCGTGCAGGGCACCATCCACCTCTGGGTGACGCCGAAGAGCTAGGGCGCTCCCACGGCCGACCGGCTGCCTGGGCTCAGGCCCGCACCTGGCCCGCGACGATCTCGACCTGGCCGCCGGTGGCGCTGATGCGTCGCTCCACCCGGGTCGCCACCCACGTCAGGATCAGGTTGAGCACGATGTACACCGCGGCGAGCACGATCGCGGTGGCGAACTTGTTGTCGAAGAAGTTCCAGATCTGCCGCCCCTGCGAGGTGAGGACCGGCGCGAGGATGTAGAAGCCGAGGCTGGTGTCCTTCAGCGCGACGATGCACTGGCTGATGATGGCCGGCAGCATGATCTTCACCGCCTGCGGCAACAAGATGATGCGCATCACCTGGTTCTTGCGCATGCCCACCGCGTATGCGGCTTCGGCCTGCCCCTGCGGCACCGCGTTGATGCCGGCGCGGAACACCTCCGCGAGCACGGCGCCGTTGTAGAGCACGAGTCCCATGATGAGCGGAACCAGCGAGTTGGTCGGGTACCCCTGCATCGCCCAGAAGAAGATGATCAGCATCAACAGCGGGACGGCGCGGAAGAACTCGACGACGATCCAGGCGGGCCACCGGACGACCGCGTGGTCGGAGAGCTTGCCCACGCCGAAGATCACGCCCATGCCCACCGCGATGATGATCGCCAGTGCTGCGGCGATCAGCGTGTTGCGGAGTCCCCTCCACAAGAACTCGAGGATGGACGGGGTGACGAAGGGTTCCCACTTGTCGACGGTGAACTGGTCCTCGACCGCGAGCTTCCAGATCACGGCCACCGCGATGCCGACCAGGCCCAACGCCGTGCCGATCGCCATCAGGCGGTGACGCCGCGCCGCTGCCGGGCCGGGCGCGTCGAACAGGACGGTGCTCATGGCTCGGCTCTCCAGGTGCTCGACGTACTCATCGCGAGACCACCTTCCAGCGTCGCTCGAGCCGACTGGCTCCGAAGGAGATCAGCTCCACGATGATGATGTAGCCGAGTGCGATGCCCAAGAAGATCTCGACGCGGTCGGTGGCGTAGTCGTTGAGCAGGCCCTTCATCCGGAACGTCGCGTCGGCGATGCCGAACCCGAAGGCGAGCGAGGTGTTCTTCGCCAGGGCGATGTAGACGCTGGCCAGCGGTGGCACCACCAGGCGGAACGCCTGCGGCAGGATGACCTGGCGCATCGTCATGTCGAACGGCATCCCGATCGACCGCGCCGCCTCGGCCTGGCCGAGCCCGATGCCGTTGACCCCGGACCGGATGCACTCGGCGACGAATGCGGCCGTGTAGACGCCCATGGCCATCGTGATCATGGTGAAGAAGCCGAAGTCGATGCCGATTTCGGGAAGTCCGTAGTAGGTGAGGATGATGAGCACGAGCAGCGGCGTGTTCCGGAAGATCGTCACGTAGGCCACTGCGGTGCGACGCATGATGGACACCGGACTGACCCGCGCGACACCGATCAGGGTGCCGAGCACCAAGGCGAGACCGCCGGAGACCAGCAAGAGCTTGATGGTCTCCCAGAACCCCTTCAGGATGAGGTCCCAGTTCTCGGTCAGGGCGTCCATGCGCACCTCCTCCCGGTCATGAGGGTGGCGTCGTGCCGGGCCCGATCACGGACCCGGCACGACGTCTACTCGTGTCAGCCCTCGCAGGGATCCGGCGTGGGAGCCTCGGGGGCTTCGTTGCCGGACTTGCCCAGCGTGGCGTCGAAGGCCTCCTGGAACGACCCGTCCTCGAAGGACTTGGTGATCGACTCGTTCAGGAATTCGCACAGCTCCGGGTGGTCCTTGCCGTAGCCGATGCCGTACCGCTCCTCCGAGAAGGTCTCGCCGACCACCTGGAGGACGTCGGGATCCAGCGCGGCGTAGCCGAGCAGGATCGCGCCGTCGGTGGTGACCGCGTCGACGGAGCCGTTCTTCAGCTGGTCGACGCACTCGGAGTAGGTGTCGAAGCCCGCGGGCTCGGCGCCGTACTCCTTCTCGACCGTGGCGATCGACGTGGAGCCGGTGACCGAGCAGACCTTCTTGCCGTCGAGGTCCTCCGGTCCCTTGATGCTGTCGTCGTCCTTCGCCACCAGCAGCTGCTGCCCGGTGACGTAGTACGGACCGGCCTGACCGACGACTTCCCGGCGCTCCGGGGTGATCGAGTACGACGCGAGGACGAAGTCGACCGTGCCCTTCTGCAGGAACGGCTCGCGGTTGTCCGAGATCGTCTCGACCCACTCGATCTTGTCGGCAGAGATGCCGAGCTGGCCGGCGATGATCTTGCCCATCTCCGGGTCGATGCCGGTGGGCGTGTCCGAGGTGGGCGACTTGAACCCGACGCCCGGCTGGTCGTACTTGACGCCGATCTTGACGCTGCCGGCCTCGGCCAGCTCCTTCATGCGGGTGCCGTCCTCGAACTTCGCGGCCGCATCGTTGACGACCTCGGCCTCTCCGCCTCCGCCTTCGTCGCCTGCGTCACCGCAAGCGGTCAGGATCAGTGCGGCGACCGCGCCGATGACAGCGAGTCGTGTCCCCTTCATATGCGTTCCCTTCGTCAGTGCTTCAGGATCTTGCCGAGGAAGTCCTTGGCTCGGTCCGTCTGCGGGTTGGTGAAGAATTCGTGGGGGGTGTTCTCCTCAACGATCCGGCCGTCGGCCATGAACAGCACGCGGTCGGCGGCGGTACGGGCGAACCCCATCTCGTGGGTCACCACGATCATCGTCATGCCGCCCTTGGCGAGGTCGATCATGGTGTCGAGGACTTCCTTGATCATTTCCGGGTCCAGCGCCGACGTCGGCTCGTCGAAGAGCATGACCTTCGGGTCCATCGCCAGCGAGCGGGCGATCGCGACGCGTTGCTGCTGACCACCGGACAGCTGCGCCGGGAGCTTGTTGGCCTGGTTGTCGACGCCGACGCGCTTGAGCAGCTCCATGCCGCGCTCGTCGGCCTCGGACTTCTTCATGCCGCGCACCTTGATCGGGCCGAGCGTCACGTTCTCGAGCACGCTCTTGTGGGCGAACAGGTTGAACGACTGGAACACCATGCCCACGTCGGCGCGCAGCTGGGCGAGCGGCTTGCCCTCGTCGGGGAGCTTCTTGCCGTTGATCTCGATGACGCCCTTGTCGATCGTCTCCAGCCGGTTGATGGCGCGGCACAGCGTCGACTTGCCGGAGCCGGACGGGCCGATGACCACGACGACCTCGCCGGGCGTCACGTCGAGGTTGATGTCCTGCAGCACGTGCAGGTCGCCGAACCACTTCTGGACGTCCTGCATCGAGACCATGAGCTCGGTGTCGGCCATGCGTTTCAACCTAGCGTCGGTCCGGGGTACTCCCGCAAGTGTTGGCCTGCGGCGACACCCAAACGTCACCTGCCCGGGAGGGCCCCGCCAACCATCAACCGGTCATGACGGGGACGTATGAGGTGCGCACCGACGGATGCCAGATGGACGGGGCAGGACAGCGAACGGCTTGAGCAGGATCTTCAGTGAACTCGTCCCACGGTTCCAACCTTCGGAAGTGCCCGGTCAGCGCTTCTCGCAGGCGATGCCGTCCTTGTCGCGGTCAGACTTCTTGTTCTTGTTGTAGATCTTCGTGTTGCGGGTGAAGTTCGTGACGGGCTTTCCGGAGGTCTTGTCCCTTGCGCCCTTCCTCCCGATTCCATGCTTGTAGTCCTTGTTCAGCGCGGTGCAGTTCTTGTACGTCTTGTTGGCTGCCTCTGCGGGCGATGCGGCGACAAAGACCGTCGTGCTCAACAGCACGGCCGCGCCGACTGTGGTGGCGAGATGCTTGCGAATCATGACAAACCTCGTTGATCAAGGGTGGGTGATGAGGTGGACGGGCGTGAGCCCACACCGTCCGTTGGCCAACGGGCGACGGCGATCAGAGATCGACGTGAGCACAGCGGCAGAGTAGTTGGTACGCGAGACTCACCGCTGGTAAACGGGCGGATGAGTGCCCACGAGTCCGCCTTGGGGGAGCCCGTCGTTCTTGCTTGCGTACCCTTGTCAGGTCATGACGAAGACGTATGAGGTGCGCACCTACGGGTGCCAGATGAACGTGCACGACAGCGAGCGGCTGAGCGGCCTGCTGGAGACCGCCGGCTACGCCCCGGCCGACACACAGACCCCGGACCTCGTCGTCTTCAACACCTGCGCCGTGCGGGAGAACGCCGACAACAAGCTCTACGGCAACCTCGGGCACGTCGCGAGCGTCAAGGCCGCCAACCCCGGCATGCAGATCGCCGTGGGCGGGTGCCTCGCCCAGAAGGACCGCGACACGATCATCGCGCGGGCGCCCTACGTCGACGTGGTGTTCGGCACCCACAACATCGGATCGTTGCCGGTGCTGCTGGAGCGGGCCCGCATCGAGCAGGAGTCGCAGCTGGAGATCCTGGAGTCGCTCGAAGTCTTCCCCTCGACGCTGCCCACCAAGCGCGACTCGGTGTTCGCGGCTTGGGTCTCGATCAGCGTCGGGTGCAACAACACCTGCACGTTCTGCATCGTGCCGAGCCTGCGCGGCAAGGAGAAGGATCGACGGCCCGGCGACGTTCTGGCCGAGGTCGAGGCGCTGGTGGCCGACGGCGTGGTCGAGGTGACGTTGCTGGGCCAGAACGTCAACTCCTACGGTGCAGAGTTCGGGGACCGGCTGGCGTTCGGCAAGCTGCTGCGCGCCTGCGGCGGGGTGCACGGGCTGGAGCGGGTTCGCTTCACCAGCCCGCACCCGAAGGACTTCACCGACGACGTCATCGCCGCGATGGCGGAGACGCCGAACGTCATGCCCCAGTTGCACATGCCGCTGCAGAGCGGGTCGGACCGGGTGCTCAAGGCGATGCGCCGGTCATACCGGCGCGAGAAGTACCTCGGCATCCTCGACCGCGTCCGTGCCGCGATGCCCGCGGCCGCCATCACCACCGACATCATCGTCGGCTTCCCGGGCGAGACTGACGACGACTTCGAACAGACCCTCGACGTCGTCCGGCAGGCCCGCTACGCCAGCGCGTTCACCTTCCAGTACTCGCCCCGCCCGGGCACGCCGGCCGCCGAGCTGGGCGACCAGGTGCCCAAGCCCGTCGTGCAGGAGCGCTACGACCGGCTCACGGCCCTCGTGAACGAGATCGCGTGGGCCGAGAACCAGCGCCTCGTCGGCTCGACGGTGGAGCTGCTCGTGGCCGACACCAGTGGCAAGAAGGACGTCGAGACGCACCGGCTCACCGGCCGCGCCCGCGACAACCGTCTCGTGCACTTCGTGCCGGGCGACCACGACGTCCGTCCCGGCGACCTCGTGGAGGTGCAGGTCACCCAGGCGGCACCCCACCATCTGCTCAGTGACCTCCCTCCGACGGCGTACCGCCGCACTCGCGCCGGTGAGGCATGGGAGTCGCGCCAGGGCCAGACCGAGGTGCGGTCGGTCGGCCTCGGGATGCCGACGATCGGTGCCCCCGAACCGCAGCTTCCAGCCGCGGCTTGCGCGTGCCCATGACCGCCGACATCAAGCGCGAGCTCCACCGCAAGCTACGCGAGGCGCGGGCGGCTGTGCTGTCCACGGTCGACGGCCTCGGCGAGTACGACCTGCGCCGCCCGATGACGCCGACGGGTACCAACCTGCTTGGCCTGGTCAAGCACCTTGCCAGCGTCGAGTACCGCTATCTCGGCGACTCATTCGGACGCCCAGCCCCTGAGACGCTGGCGTGGGTGGAGGACGGGTCCGACGCAGACGGTGCCGACATGTGGGCCAAGGCCGACGAGTCGCGCGAGTACCTGATCGGGCTCTACCGGAGAGCGGCCGCGCACGGCGACGAGACGATCGACCAGCTCGATCTCGATGCACCGGGCCGCGTGCCGCACTGGCCGACGGAGCGTGCCGACACGACGTTGGGCGTCCTGCTCGTCCGGATGCTGAAGGAGACCGCGCACCACGCCGGGCACATGGACATCGTCCGCGAGATGATCGACGGAAGCACGGGCGCGGACGGCTCCATGGACGAGGACGACCGGCGAGCGTACGTGGGCCGGATTCAGGCGGAAGCCGATACGTTCCGGACCTAGCTGTTGGGGCCGACGCGAATGGGTTGGGGGTCGTCCTGTTCGCTCAGGCGGTCGACGGACGCAATCGAGCCAGCGTGACCGTTTGACGCCGCCGTGCCGCCACGACGGTGAGGGCGAGGGCCAGCACCGTGAAGAGGCCGAGGGCGAAGAACACGCCGCCGATGCCCTCGCTGCCACCTGCCGTCGCGGCGCGCAGGCCCTCGACCACGTGGCTCATCGGCAGCAGCTGGTGCAGGAAGCCGAAGAACCCCGGTGACGTCTCGATCGGATAGGTGCCACCGGCCGCGGCCAGCTGTAGGGCCAGCAGGACCAGGGCGATGAACCGTCCGGTGCCGCCGAGCAGGGCCACCAGCATCTGGTTGATCGCGGTGAACGTCACGGCGGCCGCGACGGCCACCCCGAGGAACAGCACCTGGTTGGCCGGGTCGACCCCGACCACCCACTGCAGGACGCTCACCATGAGGGCGACCTGCACGAGGGACAGGGCCAGACCGGGCACGAAGCCGGCCAGGGCGGTTCGAACGTCGCCGGCGGTGGACGCGATGGCGCGATCGGAGAGCGGTCGAAGCAGCAGGTAGATCGCCATGGCGCCGATCCAGAGGGCGATGGCCACGAAGTACGGCGTCAGTGCCGTGCCGTTGTTGCTGACCGGATTGAGCCGGTCCGCCACGTCCCGGATGGGGGTGGCGGCGGTCTCCGCCAGCTTCTCGCGCTCGTCCTCGTTGTAGTCGGGCACCGCCGCGCTGCCCTCGCGCAGCCCGGTGCTCAGTGCCGAGGCGCCGTCGGCCAGCGCCGAGGCGCCGTCCGCCGCCTGGTCGGCTCCGACGCTGAGCTGTCGCGTTCCCTCGGCGAGCTGATCCGCACCGGACGAGGCCTGCCCGATCGCCGCGACGAGCGGGGGCATGCCCTTCGCCAGCTTCTCGTTGCCGGTCGCCACCTGGTCCGCTCCCTTGGCGAGCTGCCGCGCCTGGGCGGCGCCGCGCTGCATGCCCTGCACGCCGGCGACCAGCCCCTTCATCTCTCGCGTGCGGGCGGCAGCGGCCTCCAGCTCGGCGCACTCGGCTTGGGGTTGCAGCAGGGAGGAGCGGCACCGCTTGGCGAGCTCCTGCAGGAGATCGGCCAGCCGGTCGATGTCGGCTTCGGTGGGCACCGAGCCGGGTGCTTGACCGAACTGCTGCATGGCGGCACTGAGCTGTGCCGTGCCGTCTGCGACCTGGCGCGAGCCCTTGGCGAGTCGTCGGGTGTCGCGGGGGAGCGTCGAGGTCTCCGACTCCAACCGGCTCAGGCCGTTCGCGAGCCGGCTCGCGCCGTCGCTGGCCTCAGCAGCACCGTCGGCGAGCTCACGGGTGCCCCCGGCCAGCTCGTCGGCGCCGTGGGCCAGCTCGGCGGCGCCGTCGGCGGCCTCCCCGAGCTCGGTCTTGATGTCGGAGAAGCTGAGGTAGATGTTGTCGAGGTAGGTCTCGGTGACCTGGGCGTTGAGCGCGGACGTGGCGGCCTCGACGATGGCCTGGGCGATCGTGCCGGTCACGTAGTTGACGGCGTCGTTCGACTGGAGCTGCAGGCGTCCTTGGACGGCGTCCTGGGGATCCCCGCTGGTCGACGTCGCCGCCTCCGACAAGGTGCGCGGGATGGTCAGCACGGCTTGGTACTCGCCGTCGATGAGACCCTGCTGGGCATCGGCGGCGTCGGTGAGCACCCAGTCGAAGTTGTCGGGGGAGTCGTCCCGGGTCAGGTTGCCGGCGAGCTCTCGACCGATGGCCACCGGCTGCTCCTGGCCGTCGGGGCCCGTGACCTCGACGAGCTCGTCCTCGTTCACGACGGCCGCGCGCACCTCGTCGAGGCGGCCGGTCGGGTCGATGTTCGCCCACACGTAGAGCGCGGCGAGCAGGAGCGGGACCACCGTGACACCGACGACTGCGGCGCGGGCGAGGCGGCTCCGGCCGAAGCGGGCCAGCTCGAACCAGGGGAGGGCGGGGGAGGGCATCAGATCATCAGCTCCCTGAGGATCCTGGGGGTGTCGAGCTCGAGCAGGTGGACGTGGTCCGACGGCGACGGGCCGGACTCCGGCGACCGGACGCTGGCCACGACCGCGACGTCGCGTCCGATCAGCAGGTGGTCGAGGGCCGACCAGAACATGGACAGGGACTCGGTGCTGCGCAGTCCGTCGACGTCGTCGATCACGACGAGGTCGGGCTCCTCGATGAGGGCGAGCACGACGCCGAGCAGCTTGCGCTCCAGCGCCCCGAGCGACGACACCGGTGCCGACCCGGGGACGTCGCCGTGGGCGAGCCCGGCGACGTCGTGCGCGTACTCGATCGCCTGGTTGAGCTCGTCGAGCACGGGGGTGACCTTCCGCTTGCTCACCCACAGGCTGAAGGTGCGGATCGACTGCCGCTCGGCGATGAGCTGGTCGACGGTCAGGTCCTCGTCGAGGTCGTTCACGCCGCTCATCTCGGCCAGCGCCACCGATCGGCGGACTGCGGTGCTCTCCTGCGGCAGCAGGAAACCGTTGACGCGCAGCCGGCCGGCGTCGAACGCCATCCGGCCGGCGATCGTGAGCAGCAGCGCCGACTTGCCCGAGCCGCTGGGTCCGTGCACGACCAGCCGGTCGCCGGCAGGCAGGCTGATCGCCACGTCGTTGTAGACCAGCCCTTCGGGCCCGGTCAAGGTCAGGGCCGAGGCGCTGACCGCCTCGGTCGAGTCGCGGGACGGCCACGACTCCAGCCGCACTCGTTCGTGCAGCCCGTGGCCCTCGACGTCGACGTGCGGGAGCCGCGAACCGAGCCAGCCGGGCAGGCTCCACGCGGAGCGCCCGAAGAGCTGGAGCACGGCCGGCGCGAACAGCATCCGCACCAGGAACGCATCGGCGAAGACGCCGATCGCGAGGGCGAAGGCGATCGGCTTGACGTCGGGGTCGCCGTCGGGCACGAAGGCGGCGAAGACCGCGAGCATGATGACCGCCGCGGCGGTGACCACGCGCGAGCTGCCGACGAAGCCGTCGGTGATCGCCTGGTAGGGGTCGTCGGAGCGGAGGTACTCCTCCTTCATCCGTGACATCAAGAAGACCTCGTAGTCCATCGACAGCCCGAACAGCACGGCCATCAGCATGATCGGGAGGAAGCTGATGAGCGGGCCGGTCTGGTCGACGCCGAGAATCGTGCTGAGCCACCCCCACTGGAAGACCGCGACCACCGCGCCGAACGCCGCTCCGGTGGAGAGCAAGAACCCGAGGGTGGCCTTCACCGGGACCAGGATCGAGCGGAACACGACCATCACCAGCAGGACCGACAGCCCGACCACGACGAGGCCGAACGGCAGCAGTGCGCCCTTGAGGCGCTCGGAGACGTCGATACCGGCCGCGGTGAGCCCGGTGACGGCGATGTCGACGTCGTGCTCCTTCTCCCAGGCGGGGGCCGCCGCACGGATCGCGTGCACCAGCTCGGCGGTCTGTTCCGTGGACGGTCCGGTGGTCGGGATCACCTGCACGACGGCGGTGTCGGCGGTCTCGTTGGGGGTGGCGATACCGATGGCCTGCACGCCGTCCATCCGGCGCAGGTCGCGCTCGAGGTCGTCGACGACGCCGAGCGGGTCGCGCGAGGAGATGATGTCCACCGTGACGAGGAGCGGGCCGTTGAACCCCGCCCCGAACTCCTGCTCGACGAGGTCGTGCGCCTCGCGCTGGGTCGACCCCTCCGGTGCGGTGCCGTTGTCCGGAAGTGCCAGCTGGAGGTCGCGGGCCGGGATGGCCGCGACGCCGAGGACGATCACGATGATGGCGATGGCCGCCAGCGGGAACCGTGTCGTGGCAGCCACCCATCGGCGGGAGAACGATCCGGGTGGACGCTCGCCGTCCTGGGGGGTCAGCCGATCACCGGCGCGTCCGAGCAGGGCCGGCAGCAGCGTCAGGGCCACTGCCACGGCGATGACGACCGACATCGCGGCCACGGCGCCGGTCACCGTGAGGAACGGGATGCGGGCGATGGCGAGACCGACCAGGGCGATGACCACGGTGACGCCGGCGAAGACGACCGCCGACCCCGCAGTCGCCACCGACCGTGCGGCCGACTCCTCGGCCTCGACGCCCGCGGCCAGGAGCTCGCGGTGGCGCGACACGATGAACAGGGCATAGTCCAGCCCGACCGCGGTGCCGATCATCAAGGCGAGCAGTGGCGAGGACGTGGAGATCGTGATGGTGCCGGCGGCCGCGAAGGTCAGCGCGGCGGTGACGATGACGCCCACGAGGGCGGTGATGACCGGCATGACGGCGGCTCGCAGTGACCGGTACATCAGGAACAGGACGATGCCGGCCACCAGGACGCCGACCAGCTCGACGGCCGACACCTCCGAGCCGGTGTCGGTGAACATGTCGCCGCCGAAGGCGGTCTCGTAGCCCGCCTCGATGAGCTCGTCGCCGGCGCGTTGCACCGCCTCCTTCTGCTCCTCGGTGATGTCGGTGAAGCTGCCGGTGAGCTGGATCTGCACCTGCGCCGCGCGCTGGTCCCCGCTGATCGCGATGTCGGAGACCTCGTCGGAGTAGGGGGAGAAGACGTCGCTGACGCCGTCCACCGCCTGGATCCGGTCGATCGCGTCCTCCACGAGCTCGCGGGAGGCGGCGTCGTCGATGCGCTTGCCCTCCGGCGCGACGGTGACGAGGTAGGCCGAGGCGCCGCTCAACTGCGGGAAGGTGCGGTCGAGGGCGTCGATGGCGGTCTGCGACTCGGTGCCCGGGATGTTGAACTCGTCGCGCGTCTGGCCGCCCACGGTGATCGCGGCGGTGCCGGCGGCCAGGACGATCAGCAGCCAGGCCACCATGACGCGACGGTGGTGCTGGTACGCCCAGCGGCCCAGCGCGTAGAGGGAATTCGACACGTCTTGACGATACGATAGTGTCTTGGATACGGCAATGTATCGAACTGTTACGATGAACACATGAGCGAGGGCAACGTCGCCGAGCGCACTCCGGGAGTCCGGCGCCGGGCTGCGACCCGTGAACGGCTGCTCGACGCGGCCCGCATCGTCCTGGCCGGCGAGGGGATCCAGGGCGCCTCCGTCGAGCACATCTGCGATCAGGCCGGCTTCACGCGCGGCGCCTTCTACTCCAACTTCTCCAGCAAGGACGAGCTGCTGCTCGCGCTGTGCGAGCGGGAGAGCGAGGACATGTTCGAGAAGCTCCGGGTGGCGGCCGATCCCGAGGCGTTCGCCGGGCTCGAGGTGGGCGAGGCACTGGGGGTCGTCCTCGACCGGTTCCTCATGCTGCAACCGCCGGATCGCGAATGGTTCCTCGTGCAGGGCGAGTTCGAGCTCCGGAGCGTGCGCGACGATCCGGTCGGCCGGGAGTTCCGGGCGGCCTGGACCGGCGTGAAGCGGGAGTTCCAGCAGACGATGGTCACCATCTTGAAGAGTCTCGGCCTCCGGCTCACCATCGACCCGCACGACGCCCTCATCATCGTCATGGGCACCTACGACATGGTGCTGCGCGAGGCACTCGTCGAGAACCGGCCGCTGGATCCGCAGGTGCTGAGGCGCATCGTGCCGAACCTGCTGATCTCGGTGACCGAGCCGGTCTAGGGACGCTCCGCACACCCGCGAGTGGCACGATGGGCGCATGGCGCTCACCATCGCTCAGGACCCCACCGCCGACCGGCTGCTCTCGGAGGATCCCTTCGCTCTGCTCGTCGGCATGCTGCTCGACCAGCAGTACCCGATGGAGCACGCGTTTCGCGGTCCGGCGAAGATCCTCGACCGGTTCGGCACACTCGACCCTGCGGCCCTCGCTGCCGCGGAGCCGGAGGCCTTCGCCGATCTCTGCGCGACGCCACCGGCCATTCATCGCTACGGCCGCTCGATGGCCGGCCGGGTCCAGGAGTTGGCCCGTCGAGTGGTCGAGGAGTACGACGGCGACGCCGCCC
This sequence comes from uncultured Actinomycetota bacterium, assembly GCA_963695295.1. Taxonomy (GTDB): domain Bacteria; phylum Actinomycetota; class Actinomycetes; order Propionibacteriales; family Nocardioidaceae; genus Aeromicrobium. Next base: position 2,339,236 of record OY968771.1, read on the forward strand.
GCATCTGGACCGACGCCCGCAGCGGCGCGGACCTGATGACGAGGCTGCAGGCCCTGCCGGGGTACGGGGAGCAGAAGGCGAAGATCTTCACCGCGCTGCTGGCCAAGCAGCTCGACGTCAAGCCGCGCGGCTGGACCACGGTGGTCGGCGACTACGGCAAGAAGGGCTACCGGTCGGTGGCCGACGTCGTCGATGCCGAATCGCTGGGCAAGGTGCGCGCGTTCAAGAAGGCGAAGAAGGCGGCCGCGGCGTCAGCCTGACCCGACCGTCCCTCACACCTCCTGTGCGCCGGCGAGGTGGGGACGCAGGAGCGTCGCGGGAACCCGACAGACGTTCTCGCCCGCCGCGTCCATGCGCTCGTTGATCGGATCGCCGTCGGCGGTCCGGGGCACCCGGAACGGGGTGTCGAGGCCGCGCCGCTGTTGCCGGATGTAGCGGTCCCGACCGGACACGAGCGCCTCCCAGTCGGCAAGCCAGCGCTCGAGCGGCTGGTCGGCCGACCCTGCCTTCGGCCGGACCGACCGGATGCGGTCGACCATGTGCTGGACGGCGGTGTTCTGGTCAGCGAGTGAGTCGAGCCGCTGCGACGACGTGCCGTCGAACGGGAGACCCTCGATCGTCGACCGCATCAGGCGACACTCCTCGACCGCGACCTCCAGCACCGTCGGATCGTCGATGAAACCGGGGATGTCCCGGTCGGCGTTGATGACGAGGTACGTCATGGCGCCGCCGAACGCGAGAAGGCCCACGACCACGCTCGCGATCGCAGCGACCAATGACCAGCGAGAGAGCGGCGGGGGCGGGAACTGCCAGACCTGGTCGGGCGGGTAGCGCCCCGGCGTGGGCGGTCCGGACACTGCCTCATCGTCGCACGCAGGTGCGTCCACGACGCTTGGGTAGCCTGCGTGGGTGATCCTCGCCGCTGCCGTGTGCCCCCACCCGCCGGCACTCGTGCCCGAGCTCGCTGCTGGTGCGGCGCCGGAGCTGGCGGACGTGCGCGCCGCCGCACACGCGGCGGTCGCCGAGCTCGTCCGGCTGCAACCGGACCGAATCGTCGTGATCGGCGGCCGGACGGCCGGCGACCCGCAGGACGAGCGGGCTGCCGGAACGCTGGTGGGCTACGGCGTCGATGTCCGTACCGGGGGCGAGCACATCGCGCTGTCACTGAGCCTGACGATGGGCGCGTGGCTGCTCGACCAGGCCGGATGGGACGGACGACGCACCTACGCCGACGCGGCCGTTCCGGTCGACGACCGGGTGGCCCTGTTGGTCATGGCCGACGGCACCGCCCGACGTGACGTCGGCGCTCCGGGATATCTGGACGACCGCGCCGAGGCGTACGACGCCGTCATCGGGCAGGCTCTCCGGCACGGTGATGCCGCCACCCTCAGCGAGCTCGACGTCGAGCTCGGCGACGAGCTGCTGGCCGCCGGCGCGCGCGCCCTCGTGGTCCTCGGCGGCATGACGAAGGGCGCCACCATCACGGCGCGGATGCGCTACGACGGGGCGCCCTTCGGCGTCGCCTACTGGGTGGCCGAGTGGGCGATCGATTCGTGAGCTAGTGCGAAGCGGCCCCGCCGCCCGGCTCTTCGTAGGCGTCCTTGGCCTTCTCGGCGGCGTCGTCGATCTTGTCGGTGTACTTGCCCTTGGTGGCCCGGTCGGCCGCGTCGGCTGCCTTGTCGATGCCCTGGTCGATCTGGTCGTCGTGCTTCTTGGCGAAGTCGACGGCCTTGTCCTTCAGGCCGCCCTTGCCCTTGAGCTTGTCGAGAAATCCCATGATCTCCTCCGCATTCGCCAGGAGCGCTGTGCTCCCCGACGCTCCGGACACTACTGGGAGACTGGGTCCATGTCGCCGCCCGATCGCCTCGTGGCCGTGGTCGGCCCGACCGGGTCCGGCAAGTCCGAGTTCGCGATCGACCTTGCGGTGCGGATCGGTGCCGAGATCGTCAATGCCGACTCGATGCAGCTGTACCGCGGTATGGATGTCGGCACGGCCAAGGTCCTGCCGGAGCAGCGCAGGGGAGTGCCGCACCACCTGCTCGACGTCCTCGACGTCACCGATCCGGGCAGCGTCGCGGAGTTCCAGCGCGCGGCCCGCGCGGCGATCGACGACTGCCATCACCGAGGATCGGTGCCCATCGTCGTCGGTGGTTCGGCCCTGTACGTGCGAGCGGTCATCGACACACTCGACTTTCCCGGCACGGACGCAGCCGTGCGTGCGCGCTGGTCGGCCGAGCTGGAGTCACGAGGTGCGGAGGCGCTGCACGGGGTGCTGGCGGAGCGTGACCCGGACGCTGCCGCCCAGATCCTGCCGTCCAACGGACGCCGGATCGTCCGCGCGCTGGAGGTCGGCGAGCTGACCGGGGCACCATTCGTCGCCACCATGCCCGGCTTCTCCTCGGTGTACCCGGGGGCCACCATGATCGGGCTCGACGTCCCGCGCGACGTCCTCGACGAGCGCCTGGCCCGCCGGGTCGATCGGATGTGGTCCGACGGCTTCGTCGAGGAAGTGCGCGGCCTGCTCGAGCGCGGGCTCGACGGCAGCCCGACGGCGTCGCGGGCGCTGGGCTATCAGCAGATCCTGGCGCACCTGCGGGACGAGATGACCGAGGACGAGGCCCGCGCGGCCACGATCAGAGGCACGCGGAAGTTCGCCCGCCGTCAGGACCGGCTGTTCCGCAAGGACCCGCGCATCCACTGGCTGCCGTTCGACAGCCCGACTCTGGTCGAGGATGCCCTGGGCGTCGTCACCGGCTGACCCGCGACGGGTGAAGCGCCAGGATGCGGTCGGCCGCGACAGCCGCCCCGTCAGCACCCCGCCAGCGTTCACCGATGGCTGCGGCCGCCCGGCGGTGGGGCTCGTCCAGCACTCGCTCCAGCGCAGCCCGGATCTGATCCGGGGACGACGACTTCTTGATCACCACGCCGGCGCCGGCCTGCTCCACAGCCGTGCCGACCATGGACTGGTCGAGCATGGGATGCATCGGCATGATCACCAGCGGCAGGCCGTGGGCCAGGGCGAGCACCGTCGTCGCGTGGCCCCCGTGCCCGATGACGGCCGAGCAGCCGGGCATCACGTCGGCATGGGGGATGAACTCATGCACCGTGGCGTTGGCGGGCACGGTCAGGCCGGCCGGATCCACGGCCGGTCCGGTGGTCAGCACGAGCTCGATGGGGGCATCGGCCAGTCCGTCCAGGATGTTCTGGACCGCCTTCGCCTGGCCTGGGAAATCGACCGTGCTGAGGCTCACCAACACCCGGGCGGGGCTGGTGGGATCGGAGGGTTCGACGGATCGCTGCACCGGCCCGGTCCAGGCGAAGGATCCAGGCCAGTTCTTCGAACCGGCCGGGTCGAGCTCGCGGTCGGTGCACACGAGGACGCTGTCGCAGCGTGCCCACAACCGACGCGGGTTCATCCCCTTCAGCTTGCCCACCAGGCCCATGGGGCCGCGCTGCCACGACCCGTCGAAGTAGGCGTGGAACGAGTGCACGAGGGAGACGGTCGTCAGCCCGGCGTCCTGGGCTGCGCGAAGCGACTGGAGCAGCATGCAGTCGACGACGACCACCGAGTCCGGCGACGCCAGCTCGACCAGGTCACGTCCCTTGCCGGGTTCGGTGAACTGTCGCGTCCATCCGCGGAGATCTGCCAGGGCCGACAGCGGTGCGGCCGGGTCCCACGGCACGACGTCTCGGTAACCATGGAACTCCAGGCCCGCCTTCTCGAACGGTGCACGCTGCTGCTCGTGCCCCAGCACCCGGACCCGATGGCCCCGCTGAGCGACCTCTTCGGCGATGCGCAGCAAGGGCGGGACGTTGCCGCCGGCGTCGAGGGTGGCGAACACGACGTCAGTCACGAGGTCCACCCCCTCAGCACGTTCTCGGCCAGACGAAGCATGCGTCGTTCGACGACATCGCGACTCAGGGTCCGGTCGCGGCGCAGGATCTTCCAGGTGTACACATCGGTGGCGATCACGAGCATGTCGATCATCTCTTCTCGTTCGGGCCCGGTGCTGTCACCGAGCTGGGGGGTGAAGACGTCCTTGACCCAGGTGCGATGCATGGCTCGGCCCTTGGCCGTGATGCGGGCGGCGTGGGTATCGGTCATCTCCTGGGACAGCAGGAGCATCGCGCTGTCGCCGCGCGTCTCGTAGTGATCCAGGAGCGACGACATGGCGCCAGGGAGGTCCCCGGGGTGAATGTGGCGCTCCTCGACGATCTCGCTGAGGGCGAGCTCGACGCTGGCATCGATCAACGCGTCGCGGCTGCCGAACTGCCGGAGCACCGTCTGGACGCTCACGCCGGCATCGGCCGCGATGTCAGACAGCGACACCGCTGACAGCGGTCGGTGGTCGGTCAGTGCCAGTGAGGCGCGGAGGATGCGCTCGCGGGTCTCAGCCACAGCCTCGGCGCGGGCGGTCATCACGTACGGGCGTTTCGTTTTCATGTTGATCAACATTGACACGAAAAGTGATTTGGTGTCAATCATCAGTCACATGAAAGGTTCGGCGGTGTCGTCCGGGCTCCGCCGCTTCGGACCAGGACGCCCCGGCCGGATGCTTCCCGGCCGGGGCGTCTGGTGGTGAGAACTCAACCGACGGTGGTCAGTTCCCGTTCTTCGCCTTCTTGATGCAGGCGCCGAGGTCGACCTTCGACTGCTCGCCCCGATCGATGATCACGGGCACCTGCTGGAGGACCGAGCCGTTCTGCTCGCACGTCAGCGTCCAGTTCTCGATCAGGCCCGGCACCTCCTTCGATGACACGACGGTCGAGTCGAACAGCGTCGCCGTCAGGTCGTACGTCGCCGTGGTCGACGCGTAGTTGATCACCCGCAGCACGTAGTCGCCGGTCGCGGGCGCGGCGATCTCCGCGCGTTCCTTCTCGTTGGCGAAGTTGCCCGACGAGCCGACCATGGTCAGCGAACCGTCTGCGTTCTTCTTGTAGACCTCGAGGTCGAGGTCGTCCGGGGTCGGCCAGTCGAGATCGACCTGGAGCAGATCGATGCCGGTCTCGGTGATCGTGAAGTCATGGTCGACTTCTTGGCCAACGGTGGTCGGACCCCCGGTGTAGCTCTGCGAACGAACCGGCTCGTCCTCGGTGATCTCCACCAGCTTCTCCTGGACGACCGGTCGGGTCGACTGGTTGATGTGCCAGATGAACTTGCCGTTGGCGCCCACCTGCATCGTGGACTCGAGCTCGTCCTGGAACGAGCTCTCCCACGTGGGCGTCGCGAACTCCTTGCGCAGCCGCAGCGTGGCACCGCTCGGGGCGTTGCCCCTGATCACCGAGTGCGTTGCGGTGTCGACGGCGTTCTCCAAGGCGAGGAGGTACGCCTCGCGGTTGCCCTTGCCGGCGTACTCCCCGGCACCGAGGTACTCGTCGATGACCTCCGGGAACGGCGGGTGGAACTCATCCGGGCCGATCTCGAAGGTGTAGCCGTAGCCACCGGTGGCGTTGTAGGACCAGTCCTCGGTGGTGCCGGTGGTGTCGTAGAGCTCCCAGCCATGGATGTTCCGGAACCCGTTGGCGGCGGTCATCTTCGCTCCGAGCGCCTTCAACCCGTCCTCGTCGGGCGGGTTCCCCACGGGGTTGCCGTCCGGACCGATGGTGTCCGGGTGCACGCCGTTGGGCCGAAGCACGAGGTTGGAGAACGTGTGATTGGAGATCAGCGTGGTCACCTGGCGGCCGCTGATCAGCTCACGGACGTTCTGGGTCTCCGGCTCGGAGAACGGACCAGCGCCGCGGTAGGTCGGGTCCGCGAACGTCGCCGACGCACCCGGGCCGCCCCAGAAGCCGCCGTAGTTGCGGTTCGGGTCGACGCCGATGCCGAAGCCGCCGGGGCTCGTGGCCGAGAAGCCGCGGCAGGTGCCGTCGGGAGTGTCCTGCCCATCGACGGTGCGGCAGTTCTTCCGCTTGTAGGCGTTCCCGGGCGTGCCGAGGATCGACACGGTGCCGCCGTTGTCCGACTCGCGCAGGTCGACGAGGGCGCCGTCGGTGCGGGAGAGGTCGAACCCGTCGACGTTGACCACGGGCACGACGATGACGCGAGCCTGATCGAGCAGGCCGGTGATGCGCGCGTCCTGCCCGTAGTTCTTCACCAGGTCGTGGGCGAACTCCATCGCGAGCTCGCCGGAAGGCCACTCGCGGGCATGGTGCACGCCCATCAGCAGGAAGACCGGACGGCCGTCCTCGGGCGCCTTGACGTTGGCGCCGATCTCCATCCCGTGGACGGTCTTGCCGTCCAGCGAGGGGTGCGGCAGATCGAATCGCTTGGCGATGTTCGGCCGGGAAGATGCGAGATCACGCATCTCGTCGTTGTAGTCGGTGAGCGTGCGGTAGCTGTCGCGTCCCGACGGAAGCGCTGACTTGGCCGTCGCGGCGGCGAACGCGGCGTTGGCCTGGTTGTTGCGGGCCTCCCGCTCGAGGAGGTTGCCGATGCGCACGTCGTACGTCAGGCCCGACTCCCGTAGCTGGTCTGCGTCGGACTTCTTGTGCAGCACCACCTCGATGTAGTCGTGTCCGGCGTGCTCGGTGAGGTCGAGCCCCAAGGTCTGGAGCCGCTTCTTGTCCGCACGGGTCGGAGTGTCCACCTTGACGAGCTGAGGAGCGAAGGTGGTGTCGGAGTCGACGGCCTGCGCGGACCCGGTGAAGACCGAGGGCGTGAGGCCGAGCAGCGCTGTGCTGAGCGCTGCGGCAAGGACCGCGCGGGCGCGGCGAGAACGGTAGAACATTGAATCCCCCTGAGTAAGCAAGGCGCTCGGTGAATGAGACGCCCCTTTGCTTTCACGAGCAACGAGCCAGGCACGAGTGAGTCACGCTCCGTCGGAGAGCTGTGGGTTGGTGGCGTCTCGGGTCCCCTGCACGGCCACCGCGACAGGCGCGATCGTGCGCCGCCGGCGCCCGTAGACTGGAGCCCATGACGTTTCGCTGGCTCAAGGGCCACGGCACGGAGAACGACTTCGTGCTGCTTCCCGATCACGACGGCACCGTCCACGGTGAGCTGGACGGTGCGTTCGTGGCTGCCCTCTGCCATCGCCGGCGCGGTATCGGTGCCGACGGCGTCATGCGGGTCGTCCGAACTGCCGCACTGGGCGAGAACTCGCCCGGCGGGAGTGCGGGGCCGGGGGCGGCGAGCGGCACAGCCGAGTGGTTCATGGACTACCGGAACGCCGACGGGTCGGTCAGCGAGATGTGCGGCAACGGCATCCGGCTCTTCGCGCTGTACCTGATCGAGGAAGGGCTGGTCGACGCCGCCGCGCCGATCGTCGTCGGCACCCGCGACGGCGACAAGATCATCACCCGCGAGGCGAACGGGATGCTCAGCGTCGACATGGGCCTCGCAGAGGTTCGCGGCACGTCCAAGATCACCGTGTCCGGGCGCGCCTGGGAGGCGCAGGACATCCGCACGGGCAACCCGCATGCCGTCGCGTTCGTCGACGACCTGGCCGACGCCGGCCCGTTGCTCGACGCGCCCGAGCACGACACCGAGACCTACCCCGACGGCGTCAACGTCGAGTTCGTCGTGCGCACGGGCGACCGGCACGTGTCCATGCGGGTGCACGAGCGCGGGTCCGGCGAGACCCGTTCCTGCGGCACCGGCGCCTGCGCCGTCGGCCTGGCCGCAGCGCTCGCCGACGGGGCCGACCAACCCGTCACCTACCGCGTCGACGTCCCCGGGGGGACGCTGCACATCACCTGGAGGTCCGACGACCACCTCGTGCTCACCGGACCCGCCGAGATCGTCGCGCGCGGCGAGCTGGAATGGCTCGCATGACCGAACCCGATCTGGAGCTCGAGGAGAGGCAGTCCCTGCGCCGCGTGGCCGGCCTGTCCACCGAGCTGGAGGACATCACCGAGGTCGAGTACCGCCAGCTGCGCCTCGAACGCGTCGTGCTGGTCGGCGTCTGGACCGAGGGCACGGCCGAGGACGCGGAGAACTCACTCGCGGAGCTGAAGCTGCTGGCCGAGACGGCCGGCTCGGAGGTGCTCGACGCGCTCATCCAGCGACGCGCCAAGCCCGACCCGGCCACCTTCATCGGCCGCGGCAAGGTCGATGAGCTGCGTGCAGCGGTCCAGGCCAGCGGGGCCGACACGATCATCTGTGACGGTGAGCTCGCGCCCAGCCAGCTGCGCAACCTGGAGGATCGCACCAAGGTCAAGGTCGTCGATCGCACGGCGCTGATCCTCGACATCTTCGCCCAGCACGCCAAGAGCGCCGAGGGCAAGGCCCAGGTCGAGATGGCGCAGCTGCAGTACCAGACCCAGCGGCTGCGCGGCTGGGGCGGCCAGCTGTCCCGGCAAGCCGGCGGCCGTGCGGCCGGCGGCGAGGGCATCGGCGGACGTGGTCCCGGTGAGACGAAGATCGAGACCGACCGCCGTCGCATCCAGGCCAAGATGGCCAAGCTGCGACGCGAGCTCGCGACGCTGCGCACGGCCCGCGACACCAAGAAGGCGCAGCGGCGCCGCAACGCCGTGCCGGCCGTGTCGATCGCGGGCTACACCAACGCCGGCAAGTCGAGCCTGCTCAACCGGCTCACCGGCGCCGGCGTGCTCGTGGAGGACGCGCTGTTCGCCACCCTCGACCCGACCACCCGGCGGACCCAGACCTCGGACGGCCGCGTCTACACGCTCTCGGACACGGTCGGCTTCGTCCGTCACCTCCCGCACCAGCTCGTCGAGGCGTTCCGCTCCACCCTCGAGGAGGTCGCCGAGTCCGACCTCATCCTGCACGTCGTCGACGGGTCGCACCCCGACCCGGAGGGGCAGCTCGCCGCAGTACGCGAGGTGTTCGTCGAGATCGGCGCTGCGCAGGTGCCGGAGATCGTCGTCGTCAACAAGGCCGACGTGGCCGACCCGCTCGTCGTCAAGAACATCCTGGCCCGCGAGCCGCACGCCGTGGTCGTGAGCGCGCACACCGGCGAGGGCATCGATGAGCTGCTGTCCGCGATCGAAGCCGACCTGCCGCGACCCGCCAGCCTGGTCGACGTCGTCGTGCCGTACGCGCGCGGCGATCTGCTCAACCAGGTGCACGAGACCGGCGAGATCGAGTCGCTCGACCACGCCGAGGACGGCACTCACATCGTCGCCCGCGTGTCGGACGAGCTCGCCCACCAGCTGGGCCAGCTCTGAGCTGGCTGCCACCCCCACTTCCAACTCCAAGGCGGACGCAACGATGGACACGTACCGGATCAAGACGGCGTTCACCGGCTTGAAGCGACTGGCCACGTTGTCGGATGAGGACAAGCAGGCCGGCATCGACGCCTTCAAGTTCCTGCAACGCATGCAGGGCGGCGAGCCGACCGAGACCGCCGAGGAGACCCAGGCGGTCGCCGACTACTACAAGGTCCTGAACAACATGCTCTCGGTCTTCGACCTGGAGAAGCTGTACATCCCGCCGATGCTCGATGAGACCAAGGGCCTGTACGAGAACCAGCTGCTGATCGAGAAGGCGATCCTGGCCGAGCTCGCGCTCAAGGACCCGGCCGGCTCGCACCTCCTCGACATGGGGTGCGGCCGCGGACGGATCGCGCACCACTTCGCCACCCTGACCGGTGGACAGGTGTCCGGCTACAACATCGACCCCAACCAGCTCGAGAACGCCGTCGAGTGGGCCGACCGGACCGGCATGAGCGACCGGCTCCACTTCAAGTACGGCAACCACCACGAACCGCTCGCGTACGAGGACGAGTCGTTCGACGGCTGCTTCTCGTTCCAGGCCGTGTGGCCCTTCTTCAAGGTCGAGGAGCTCGATGCCCACGCCCGGGAGATGTACCGCGTCCTGAAGCCGGGCGCGCGTTACGCCTGCTCGGAGTACCTGCTGACCCCGCACTTCGACTGGAACAACGAGGAGCACGTCGCCCTCCACCGCCTGTTCCTTCCGACGCTGGCCGCGACCCACTCGATGTACCCGGCCGATGTGTGCGCAGCCCTGGAGCGTGCCGGTTTCAAGATCGTGGTCTCGGCTCCGTCGAAGAGCGAAGCGTGGCCACTGGCCGAGCAGAAGCGCAACCTGATCCTGCGTGGCCGCAAGGTGGTGCGTGGGCTGGAACGGGTCCGGGTCCTGCCGCCTTGGGTGGAGGAGTCGCTGGAGCTGCTGCAGACCGGCGGCCAGGCCTGGACCGAGGCCGAGCGGGCCAAGCTCGCGGACCTGAACTGGCGCATCGTGGCCGAGAAGTACTGACGGCCGTCCGCGCACTGACGCGGCCGGCCACCTGCCTATCGGGCTCTGAGCCTCGGCGCCAACCGCGCCGGGTCGTCGATGGCGGACCCGTTGACCAGCTCGTCCGCGAGGTCGCGGGCCCAGGTCTGCAACCCGTCCACGCCGATGCCGTGCGGCGGCGTATCGGCGAACGCGTTGAGGTGGTCGGCGCCCCGACGCAGCAGGGTGATGGCACCGGTGGGGTTCTCCCGGGCCATGTGGGTCAGGCCGACGGCGAGCTGGGCGAGCCCTTTCCAGAGGTCCTGCTCATCGTCGGGTCCGGTCTTCCACGCGTCCTCGAAGACCTCGTGGGCGTGGAAGGGCTTACCGTCGTCGAGCAGTCGCTGCCCCTCGTCGAGGGTCTCCTCCGGGGAGCGTTCGATGCCCTCGGGCTGCCGCTCGACGCCCTCCTCGCCGTAGGGGAGCGGACGGCCGAGTCCGTCGCGTGGACGGGCATTGCGTGCCCGCCCCTCGTCATCGCGGTCCCGATCGTTGGCCACGCACCGATGGTGACATGAGGGGTGTGAATCCGCGTCCCGGGAACGGCGCCGGGCGCGACTAGGGTGGCGCGCATGCCCGCGAAACCCGATGTCCAGACCGTGCTGCACGCCGCGGTCGAGGCGATCGGCGGCGTCGAGCGGCCGGGCCAGGTGGCCATGGCCCGCGCCGTCCAGGAGGCGCTGGAGTCGGGCACGCACCTGCTCGTGCAGGCCGGCACCGGCACCGGCAAGTCGCTGGCCTACCTGGTGCCGAGCCTGCTGCGCGGCAAGCGGGTCGTCGTGGCCACGGCCACGCTGAACCTGCAGCACCAGCTCGTCGAGCGGGACATCCCGGCGCTCAAGGACGCCGCCCAGGCCACGCTCGATGACGTTCCGCACCATGCCGTCGTCAAGGGCCGCAGCAACTACGCCTGCCTGCACCGCATCCGTGAGGGCGTGCCCGACGACCAGGGAGTCCTCGTCGACCTGCCGGAGGGTTCCCTGGGCGGCGAGGTCGTCGAGCTGCGCGAGTGGGCCGAGGAGCAGGCCACCGCCGGCACCATCGCCGACCGGGACTCGGCACCGTCGCACACCGATCGCGCCTGGCGGCAGGTGAGCGTCAACCACCGCGAGTGCCTCGGCGCCTCCCGGTGCGCGCACGCGCTGGAGTGCTTCGCCGAGCGGGCGCGTGAGGACGCTCAGCACGCCGACCTCGTCGTCACGAACCACGCCCTCTTGGCCATCGACGCCATCGACGGCGTGCCGATGCTGCCCGAGTACGACGCGGTCATCGTCGATGAGGCGCACGAGCTCGCGGCCCGGGTCACGCAGGCGGCCACCGACGAGCTCGACCCGGCGGTCGTCGAACGTGCCGCCCGGCGGGCACGCCCGCATGTCGACGTCGGGTCGGCCGTCGACGACCTCACCGACGCGGCCGACGCCTTGTCCGAGGTGCTGGCCCGCACCGATCCCGGACGCATCGACGTGCCGGACGAGCCGCTGGCCGAGGCGCTCGCTCTCGTGCGCGACTCGGCCCGGGCCTGTCTCTCCGCGTTCCCGAAGGAGAAGTCCGACTTGGACGGCGACGCGGCCCGGCAGCAGGCGCGCGGGATGGTCGACGACGTTCGCCAGGTCGCCGAGCGCATGGCGGTCAAGCTCGAGACCGAGGTGCTGTGGCTCGACGAGAGCCGCTCCGGCCCCCGGCTGCACGTCGCGCCGATCGACGTCTCGTCCCGTCTCCGCGAGAAGCTGTTCGACGCGAAGACCGTCGTGCTGACCAGCGCCACCCTGACGCTCGGTGGCGGGTTCGACACCCTCGCGTCCTCGCTCGGCCTCGAGCCCGGCGACGAATCGTGGACCTCCGTCGACGTCGGGTCGCCGTTCGACTACCGCAGCCAGGGCATGCTCTACGTCGCCCAGCACCTGCCGGCACCGAGTCGCGACGGGCTCGGCGACGCCCAGATCGAGGAGATCGCCGCGCTCGTCGAGGCAGCCGGCGGAAGAACGCTCGGCCTGTTCTCGTCGCGCCGCGGCGCGGAGGCGGCGGCCGAGGGAGTCCGCGCGCTGCTGCCCGACCTCGACATCTGGTGCCAGGGCGACGCCCAGCTGCCCGAGCTCGCCCGCCGCTTCGTCGACGAGCCGTCCACCTGCCTGTTCGGCACCCTCAGCCTGTGGCAGGGCATCGACCTGCCCGGCGCCACCTGCCAGCTGGTGATCATCGACCGGATCCCGTTCCCCCGCCCGGACGACCCGCTGATGAGCGCCCGCCAGCGCCTGGTCGAGAAGCGCGGCGGCAACGGTTTCATGACCGTCGCCGCGAGTCATGCCGCCCTGCTGCTCGCCCAGGGCACCGGCCGGCTCATCCGCCGTGCGACCGACCGCGGGGTCGTGGCCGTCCTCGATCCGCGGCTGGTCACCGCTCGCTACGGCACGTTCCTCGCCGCGTCGCTGCCCGACATGTGGCGCACGACCGACCGCGACACCGCGCTGGCCGCGCTCCGACGCCTGGACGCGGCCGCATCGACGTCAGTCGGCTGACCGCCGACGTGCCTTGAGCACCGTGTCGGTGATGGCGACCTCCCGGCCGTCCGGATCGATCGTGGTCCGTGGCCGTGCCTCGCTGACCAGGACCTCCCACTGCTCGTCGAGCCGTTCGGCGATCTCGTCGGCGGTGAAGAAGAGCTCCTCGACCGGCGGGCGAGGCACGGTGGTGTCCAGGTCCGATGGGTGGTGGGCGACCACGAGGAAGATGCCGCCGGGTGCGACCGCGGCGGCGAGCCCGGCGTACACCCGCGGACGGTCATCGGGCAGGAGATGGAAGAACTGCGCCGACACCAGCTCGAAGGATCGTGCCGGCGGCGTCCACGCCAGCAGGTCCTGCTGCACCCACAGCACCTGATGGCTCAAGCCGGCCACCTCGGCGGCGGCAGCCGCCCGGTCGAGGGCGACCTGGGAGACGTCGGTGCCCAGCACCTGCCAGCCGCGTGCGGCGAGCCAGAGCGTGTCGGCACCTTCGCCGGCGCCGACGTCGAGGGCGCGCCCGGGCGGCAGGTCGCCGACCTCGTCGACGAGCACCGGGTTGGGCTTGCCGCTCCACAGCGTGGGCGCCGACCCGTAGTGCTCGTCCCAGTAGGCACGATCGAAGTGCGGCTTGAAGTCGGAGTGGTCGCCATCATGGCCGGGCCCGTGGTCGTGCTGGTGGTCGCTCACAGACCAAGCATGCACGGTCGGCGACGCCGGGCCGCAGCCTCCTACGACGAGGTCGCGGAAACGACCCGCTCGACCTCGTGCGGATGGGCCGCCGCCCGACCCTGGAACGCCAGGATCGCCGGGTTCACGACCTGGCCCGCCCTGATCTCGACGGCGCGGCTGATGGTCTCATCCCGCTCCCACGACTCCGCACCCTCGAGCACGGTTCGCAGGAAGGGGGTGATCGCGCGGCTGTTCTCCCAGGTCGCGGAGTTCCAGAGGTACGACGGCGAGTGGTCGACGGCGTAGTAGCCCACGTGGTCTCCCACCTCGAACATCGGGTCGTCGAAGCCCGTGGGCCGTGCCCAGCTGAACCCCATCCCCTCATCACAGGAGACGTCGATGACCAGACTCCCGCGAGCGAATCCCGGCAGGTCGGACTCGGTGAGGAACATCAGTGGCGCCGCCGGATCCTGCAAGGTGCAGTTGACCACGATGTCGGCGCCCGTGAGGAAGGGTGCGAGCGGGACGCGTCCTTCCTCGGTGATCACATGGCTGAGGTGCGGTGCGTCGACATCGTGCTCGAACTGCCGGATCACCACGGAGTGAATCGGCGAACCGACGGCGGCGACCTGGCGGTTGGTCAGGACGGTCACATCGTGGAGCCCGTGGGCGTTGAGGGCGGTCACCGCGCCACGGGCGGTGGCGCCGAATCCGATCACCACGGCGCGAATCGGGCGGCCGTAGACGCCGGTGATGCCGGACAGTGCCAAGGCGTGGAGCACCGAGCAGTAGCCGGCGAGCTCGTTGTTCTTGTGAAAGACGTGCAGGCCGACCGCGCCGTCGCGGGTCCAGTGGTTCATCGCCTCGAAGGCGATGATGGTCAGATGGCGATCGATCGCTGCCTGCGTGAGGGCGGTGTCCTGCACGCAGTGCGGCCAGCCCCACAGGGTCTGACCGGGTGACAGCAGCTCGATGTCGGCGAGCTGGGGTTTGGGTAGCAGGACGACGTCGGCGCCGGCGATCAGCTCTGCGCGGGGGCGGATGGCAGCGACGTGCTCGGCCAGCTCGTCATCGGCGTAGCCGAACTGTTCGCCGTACCCCGACTCCAGGGTGATGCGGGCGCGCAGGTCGGCGTCGATCGAGGGCAGGTGGGCGGGGTGCAAGGGGAGCCGATGCTCATTCTCCTTGGCCGAGGATCCCACCACGCCGAGGCTGAGAAGCGGCACGGGCCGGGTCAGCGCTTCTTCTCGCTCAGCTTCTCCATCGAGCTTGCGAGCGCGGTCTTGGCCTTCTTTTCCGAACGCTTCTGCTTGATGGACTTTCCGGACTTCTTGGTCAGGTGTTGCCGAGGCGATTTGTCGTTCATGAGGGGGACTCTCTGATGGGGAGCCTGAACGGCCCCGTATCCCGACAGTACGCCCCCGATGCACGGTGGGCCGCCCTGCCGGCCTCGGGGTGGTTCAGACGCGGCGCAGGACCGCGGTGACCTTGCCCAAGATGGTGGCGTGGCTGCCGTCGATGGGGGAGTAGTCGTCGTTGTGCGGGAGCAGCCAGACCTCGCCGTCCTTGCGCTGGAACGTCTTGACGGTGGCCTCGCCGTCGAGCATGGCGGCGACGATCTCGCCGTTCTCGGCGACCGGCTGCTGGCGCACGACGACGTAGTCGCCGTCGCAGATGGCCGCGTCGATCATCGAGTCGCCCTGGACCTCGAGCAGGAACAGGGTGCCGTCGCCGACCAGCGACTTGGGCAGCGGGAAGACCTCCTCGATGCGCTCCTCGGCCAGGATCGGACCGCCGGCGGCGATGCGTCCGACCATCGGCACGTAGGTCGCATCGGGGCGGGCGTCGCCGCTGCCGGTGGGATCGACGTCGTACTCCTCGCCGTGGCCGAGCGACTGCCGGGCCTTGAGCACCTCGGGCAGGAAGATCTCGAGCGCGCGCGGCCGGTTGGGGTCGCGCTTGACGTAGCCGAGCTTCTCCAGCACGCCGAGCTGGTGGGCGACCGAGGACGTGCTGGCCAGGCCGACGGCCGCACCGATCTCGCGCATGCTCGGGGGATAGCCGCGCTTCTCGATCTCCTCGCGCAGGAAGACCAGCACCTTTTGCTGGCGCGGGGTGAGCCCGGTGAGGTCGTCGACCGGCCCGTCGGGCAGCTCGCGGACGGAGTTGGGCGAGCCGGGCGGACGCCCGCGCCTGCCCTGGCCGGAGGTGGGCTTGGTCTCTTCGCTCATGAAGGTCAGGCTAGACCCGATTCCGGCCATCTTCAAACATATGTTCGATGGCGTGTCGCAGGTCAGCATGGCCTAGATTGGGGCCGTGCCCAAGACCCTCGTGAAGCCCGGCAGCCCGCGTTCGGCCGTGGTCACGGGCGCGGCGCGCGGCATCGGCCGCGAGATCGCCGCCGAGCTCATCCTCCGCGGATACCGGGTCGTCGTCACCGACCTCGATGCCGAGGCGGCCAAGGTCACCGCCGGCGAGATCGGTGCTCCGCTGGGCCTCGGGCTCGACGTCGCCGACCCCGGCGAGACCCGCGGCGTCGCCGAGGAGGCCCGCATCCTGGCGCCGCTCGGCGCCTGGGTGTGCAACGCCGGCGTCGGCTTCGACGGCGAGCTCAGCGAGCTGACCGAGGCCCAGATCCGCACCCTCGTCGACGTCAACCTGCTCGGGGTCGCCTGGGGCGCCCGCGTGGCCACCGACGTCTTCCGCGGGCAGGCGGCCGAGGGCGTCAAGGGTGGCGACATCGGCGTCGTGGCGTCGCTCAGCGCGCACGGCCCGGTGCCCGGGCTCAGCATGTACGCGGCCACCAAGGCGGCCGCGCTGTCGCTCGTCACGTCGCTGCATGCCGAGCTCCGCAAGGAGAAGATCCGCGTCCACGCCATCTGTCCCGACGGCGTCGAGACCCGCATGCTGGCCGACATGGAGACCGGTGGCCGCGCCCAGCTGCTGGTGCGGTCGGGCACGTTGCTGCAGCCGGCGATGGTGGCCCGCGAGCTGGTGGACATGTTCGGCACCCGGCGGGTCTACCGCACCATGCCGGCGCAGCGCGGCGTGATGATGCGGATGTCCAACGCCGCTCCCGGTCCGGCCATGCGGCTCGAGCCGGTGCTGCTGCGGCTGGGGCGGCGCAAGATCCGCAAGGGGAGTGCCGGATGAGCTACCTCGTGGTCGGCACGCGCGACGGTGAGCGGTGGCAGCTCGACGTCAAGGACGTCGGCACCACGTCGGCGGCGGACCTGCCCGGCATCGAGCCGGCCGTGCGCGAGCTGCTCCGCACCCACGGCGTGACCGACTCCGCCGACGTCGATCTCCAGCTGCTGCTCCCGGACTTCGAGGTCGATCTCTCCGAGCGCCAGGTGCCGCGCGGCTCGACGTTCGACCGCTCGATCGTCAGCGGGGTCATCCTGCTGGTCGTGGCCGTGAGCGCTATTGCGGCTCTGGTGACGGTGCTGGCTCGATGATCTCGGCCGCCTCCTCCTCGAGCGGGGCGTCCTCGCGCACCGCCTCGATCGCGGCGCCGAGCAGCAGCGCGTAGATGCCGATCCAGAACCACAGCTGCAGCACGACCACACCCGCGAGGGCGCCGTACGTCTCGCCGTAGTTGCCGAAGTTGTCGACGTAGAGGCTGAAGCCCACCGAGACGAGGATCCACAGCGCGCTGGCGATGAGCACGCCCTTGCCGACCAGGCGGGGCGGGTCGTCCGGGCGGTCCGGCGCCAGGCGGTAGAGGACGCCGATCGAGATGACGATCGAACCCAGCAGCAGCAGCCAGCGGGCGACCTCCAAGCCGATACGCAGCCCGTCGACGTCGACGAACACGTCCAGCAAGGCGGGTGTGACCGCGACGAGGGACAGGACGACCGCGAGGAACACGATGGCTCCGAGGGTGAGGCCGATCGCGAGCAGCTTGCGCTTCACGAACCCGCGCGTCTCCTCATAGCCGAACATGGTGTTGACGGCGGTGATGAGGTTGCCCACGCCGGCGGACGCTCCGTAGAGGGCGAGCGCGAGGGCGATGATCAGGCCGAGCCCCAGCGAGGCGCGCTCGGTGGAGGTGATCGCCTCCATCTGGTCGATCACCAACGACGCCGCGTCGGCGGGCATCGTTGCGGCGATGCGGTCGGACTGCCGCGCCACGGTGAGTGGGTCGACCACCAGGCCGTAGGCGAGCACGCCGGCGATCATCGCCGGGAAGAGCGAGAGGAACGTGTAGAAGGCCACCCCGGCCGCGAGCAGCGGTGCCTGCTGGGCCTGGGCCTGCTTCCACGAAGCGCGGACGGTGCGACGCGGTGACGGCATGGGTCCGACGGTAGTGCCGGGGCGCGACACGCGCGACTCGACCACATGTTCGAACTATTTCTGCCTGCAATGGCAGGCAGAACGTGTGCGCGCTCGGCATCCTGTTCGATATTTGCTGGCAATTGTCAGTGCCGGGCCCTAATGTCGTACACGTGTTCGATCGAACGTCTGTTCACTCCATCGAATGACATCGAGAACGTCGTCCGGCCGAGCACACCAACTTCATTCCGACCGTCTCACTTCCCCCTCGGAGGCACCCATGAGCAGCATCCTTCTCGACGACGTGGCCCACCCCGTTCGTCATCTCCGGCTGGTCCCGGAGCTGCCGCGGTCGGCATCGCTGCGGCTCACCCACCGTGGCCGACTCGCGGTGTTGCTCGCCGCCCTGCTGACCCTGGCCGTCCTCGCGGTGGCGCTCGGTTCGTCCACCACCGCGACCGGCGAGGCCGGCGCCCCCGTCGCCACCCACAGCGTCACCGTCGAGCCCGGCGTCACGCTCTGGGAGATCGCCGCGGAGGCGAACCCGACCGGCGACATCCGCCAGACCGTCGACGACATCATGGAGCTCAACTCGCTGCCCAGCGCCGGCGGTCTCCAGATGGGCTCGGAGATCGCGGTCCCGATCTACGAGTGAGCTGTCCCGAGCGGCTCACTCGTACTCCGTGACGCCCCGGCACCGACAGGGAAGCGGTGCCGGGGCGTCGTCTCGTGCTGGCACCATGGAGACATGCGCATCCAGGTGGTGGCCGACGAGGCCGATCGCGACGGCGGATACGTGCTCGAGCGGCTCGAGGAGCACGGCGGCGAGATCGTCTACCTCGACCGTGCCGACCTGCCGGTGTTCGCCGACCTGCCGGAGTTCTCCCTGTTGGTCCTCTTGGGCTCGGCCCGCGGGGCGCACGAGCCGGCCAACGCGGACGTGGTGGAGCGCGAGTCCGCCCTCGCCCGCGCCGCCCTTCGGGCCGGCGTGCCGGTCATGGCGATCTGCTACGGCGCGCAGCTGCTGGCCCGCGCGCTCGGCGGCACGTCCTACGAGTCCGACGACCCCGAGCTCGGCTGGCTCAGGGTCGACACCATCGACGACGTGCTGTGCCCCGAGGGCCCGTGGGCACAGCTGCACACCGACGTCTTCACCGCGCCGCCGACGGCCCGGGTGCTCGGCACCTCGTGGTACGGCCCGCAGTGCTTCGTCGACGACAGTCTTGGCGCCCGCTCGATCGCCTGGCAGTTCCACCCCGAGGTCACCACCGCGACCTATCACCGCTGGATCGATGACGATGAGGCGATGATCCGGGCCGCCGGCAAGGACCCGGACCGGCTGCGTCGTCAGGCCCGGACCAATGCCAAGCGCAGCCGCATCGCCGCACACCGGCTGACCGACGACGCGCTGGAGTTTCTGGGCGTCCAGCTGCCCGCGACACGCCGCTGATCGTGGCCGCGCCGTCGCCCTGACCTGCGGGTTCGGCATCGGCACCAGAAAGTGTCCGAAGCTTCCACGATTCTGTTGTGCAAGCCCGCACCCAGGCGTACAGTGGCACAAGATCTAGTAGTTACACAGATGTGCTTCATCCACATCTAGTACACAGGATCGACCGCCGTACCCACAGGAACAGCCCACATATTCACACCGTGTCCACACGCTTTCCACAGCACTTCGGTATGAGAGGAGCACGCGATGCACTGCCCGTTCTGCAAGCACACCGACACCCGCGTGCTCGACAGCCGCGTCGCCGACGAGGGCGGGGCCATCCGGCGTCGCCGGGTGTGCTCGGAGTGCGAGAAGCGCTTCACCACCATCGAGCAGATGCAGCTCACCGTGCTCAAGCGGTCCGGGGCCACCGAGCCGTTCGCGCGGGAGAAGGCCATCGCCGGCGTCCGCAAGGCCTGCAAGGGCCGTCCGGTCACCGACGACGACCTCGCCCGCCTCGGCCAGCAGGTCGAGGACGCGCTGCGTGAGGGCGGGTCGGCCGAGGTGGCCGCCCACGAAGTGGGTCTGGCCGTCCTCGAGCCGCTCAAGGCGCTCGACCAGGTCGCGTACCTGCGCTTCGCCAGCGTCTACAAGTCCTTCGACTCCGCCGACGACTTCGCCGCCGAGATCGCCGGCCTCATGGCGGCCGACGCCGACACCGAGCTGCGCGCCGCCACCCAACAGACAGAGCAGTAGAACCACCCCACCCCCGCGAGAATTCAGGAGCACAGCATGACGGAGACGGTCGACGGGTCCACCGGAACCCGCAAGGGCAAGCGAGGCAAGGGCCTCACCATCGAGCGCGTCTACACGACCGAGGGCGTCCACCCCTACGACGCCGTCACGTGGGAGCGGCGCGACGTCGTGCAGACCAACTGGCGCACCGGCGAGAACGTCTTCGAGCAGCGCGGCGTGGAGTTCCCCGACTTCTGGAGCCTGAACGCGTCCACGATCGTCACCACCAAGTACTTCCGCGGCGCGGTCGGCTCCGAGGACCGCGAGCAGAGCCTGCGCCAGCTGCTCGACCGCGTGGTGCTCACCTACGTCAAGGCGGGCAAGGAGCACGGCTACTTCGCCACCGAGGCCGACGCGGAGATCTTCGAGCACGAGCTCACGCACATGCTGCTGCACCAGGTGTTCAGCTTCAACAGCCCGGTGTGGTTCAACGTGGGCACCAACAGCCCCCAGCAGGTCAGCGCCTGCTTCATCCTCGCGGTGGACGACTCGATGGACTCGATCCTCAACTGGTACCGGGAGGAGGGCCTGATCTTCAAGGGTGGTTCCGGTGCGGGCCTGAACCTCTCGCGCATCCGCTCGTCCAAGGAGCTGCTCCGCTCCTCCGGCGGCACGGCGTCCGGCCCGGTCTCCTTCATGCGCGGTGCCGACGCCTCGGCGGGCACCATCAAGTCCGGCGGCGCGACGCGGCGTGCGGCCAAGATGGTCGTCCTCGACGTCGATCACCCCGACATCGTCGAGTTCGTCGAGACCAAGGAGCGCGAGGAGGAGAAGATCCGCGTGCTCCGCGACGCCGGCTTCGACATGGACCTCGGCGGCGACGACATCACCAGCGTCCAGTACCAGAACGCCAACAACTCCGTCCGCGTGAGCGATGAGTTCATGCGCGCGGTCGAGGAGGGCACCGAGTTCGGGCTGCGCGCTCGCACCTCCGGCGAGGTCATCGAGTCGATCGACGCCGGCGAGCTGTGGGGCAAGATGGCGCAGGCCGCGTGGGCGTGCGCCGACCCGGGCATCCAGTACGACTCCACCATCAACGACTGGCACACCACGCCGGAGACCGGCCGCATCACCGCGTCCAACCCGTGCAGCGAGTACATGCACCTCGACAACTCCAGCTGCAACCTGGCCAGCCTCAACCTGATGACGTTCCTGGCCGACGACGGCTCCTTCGACGTGCCGCGGTTCGTCAAGGCCACCGAGCTGATCATCACCGCGATGGACATCTCCATCTGCTTCGCCGACTTCCCCACCGAGGCGATCGGCGACACCACGCGGGCGTACCGCCAGCTCGGCATCGGCTACGCCAACCTGGGCGCGCTGCTGATGGCGTCCGGCCTGGCCTACGACTCCGACGGCGGCCGCGCGCTGGCCGCGTCCATCACCTCGCTGATGACCGGCACGTCGTACCGCCGCTCGGCCGAGCTGGCCGGCGTGGTCGGCCCGTACGACGGCTACGCGCAGAACGAGGCCCCGCACACGCGGGTCATGCGCAAGCACCTGGCCGCCAACGACGACATCAAGACCAGGCACTCGATGGACATCGCGGTGCACCGTGAGGCCACCAAGCAGTGGGCCGACAACCTGAAGATCGGCGAGAAGAACGGCTGGCGCAACGCCCAGGCGTCCGTGCTCGCGCCCACCGGCACCATCGGCTTCATGATGGACTGCGACACCACCGGCATCGAGCCGGACTTCTCGCTGGTCAAGTTCAAGAAGCTGGTCGGCGGCGGCTCGATGCAGGTCGTCAACCAGACGGTGCCGGCCGCGCTGAAGAAGCTCGGCTACACCGGCGAGACCATCGAGGCGATCGTCGAGTACATCGCCGAGCACGGCCACGTCATCGACGCCCCCGGCCTCAAGACCGAGCACTACGAGGTGTTCGACTGCGCGGTGGGGGAGCGGGCCATCAAGCCGATGGGCCACGTGCGGATGATGGCGGCGGCCCAGCCGTTCCTGTCCGGCGCGATCTCCAAGACGGTCAACATGCCGGAGAGCTCGACGGTCGAGGAGATCGCCGACGTCTACTACCAGGGCTGGAAGCTCGGCCTCAAGGCGCTCGCGGTCTACCGCGACAACTGCAAGGTCGGCCAGCCGCTCTCGGACGCGAAGGCGAAGACGAAGGCCAAGGACGTCGAGACGGTCATCGTCGAGAAGCCGATCCGCAAGCGGATGCCGCGGGCCCGTCAGTCGATCACCACGTCGTTCAGCGTCGGCGGCGCCGAGGGCTACATGACCTCCGGCGCCCACGAGAACGGCGAGCTGGGCGAGATCTTCCTCAAGCTCGGCAAGCAGGGCTCCACCCTGGCCGGCGTGATGGACGCCTTCTCGATCGCGATCTCCATCTCGCTGCAGTACGGCGTCCCGCTGGAGACGTTCATCTCGAAGTTCACGAACATGAAGTTCGAGCCGGCCGGCCTCACGGACGACCCGGACGTCCGGATGAGCCAGTCGGTCATGGACTACGTCTTCCGCCGCCTGGCGCTGGACTACCTCGACTTCGAGACCCGCTCCGCCCTCGGCATCTACACCGCCGACGAGCGCCAGCGCTACCTCGACACCGGCTCGCCACCAGCCCATCAGCGGCGGCACCACGGCGGCCGAGCTCATCGAGGAGCAGAACGAGGTCGTCGAGCCCGAGGCGAAGGCCGCCGAGCCCATGGAGGTCGAGGAGGTCGTCGAGGCGACCGCCAAGCCCGCCCCGAGCGAAGCCCACACCTCAACCGAGCTCCTGGAGGAGATCACCGGAGGCGCCATCGACAGCCCGCTCTGCATGACGTGTGGAACGAAGATGCGCCCCGCCGGCTCCTGCCACGTCTGCGAAGGCTGCGGCAGCACCAGCGGCTGCAGCTGAGCCAGTCCGAGACGCGAGGGGCCCGGCCAGTTCGCCGGGCCCCTCGCGCATGGCCTACACGACGACTGCGGCGGCGGACTGATACACGTCCGGCGGCATCTCCCGCCGAAGCCGCCAGGTGAACGCGATAGGGCGCGATCCGCTGTGGCTGACGTAGTCCACCTGTCCGATGCACCGGAATGGCGCACCGGCACCCACTTCGTTTTCGGGGGCATCTCGCACAAAGAGCAGGATGTCTGTACCCGCGGATCGATGTTCGATGTACCGACGGCCGGAGTCGGACTCCGGTGACGTGGTGCTCTGCGACTCCCAGTGAAAGAGCTTTGGACCCAACGCGTAGTCCTCGTACATCGTGGTGTCGTTGAAATGGCTTTCTGTCTTGTGCAGGTTCACGAAGAGGACGTCGGTGAGGTACTGCTCACACCACAGCACGCCCGTCACAGCTCCCTGCACTGACCGATCGAGTGACGCCCAGTCGAGCGCCGCGAGCACCTCCTCGCGCTTGTACGTCGCATGAGAGAAGAGCGGAGCCGAGCGAAGCCGACCCCCGAGAGGCTCGGGGACAACCTCATCGCTGCTCCTCCTAATGTCGAGAATCTCGGTCAGCTCTCGCTGGAATGCTCGATTAGTTCGCATGGCATTGAGCGCGGATTCGAACGAATCGAAAATGTTGGCGAGGTTGGACCACACCGTGAAACCGAGCATGCGTGCGTACGTCTGGTCGCGGGCTGAAAGCGCTTCGTAGGGCGGACACTTGTCGGATATGAGCTGGCGGTAGGCCTCGATTCGCTCTCGGTCGTCGACGTGGATGAACGCACGAGCGCGCTTCAACAGATCGCCGTTCTCTGCCGGGACGTATTCGATCGGCAGTCCGGCTTGGTAGACGAGGTCTGACCAGAACCCAACCCTATAAACGTCGACGATCTCGCGATTCGACTCGGCTAGATATTCAGCCAATCGGGTCTCGTTATGCGATCGAATGTCGGCGACGAGTTGCCTCTTCGTGAATGAGATCTGCCGCTTGACGTTCTCGAGGACAATCTCCCGCGCGACTTCGTCCAAGATGATGTGGCATCCAGAAGGCAAGAACGGGAAGCCGTGTTCAATTTGGTTCTGCAGATCGCGGCGTCCTGAACCTGTCAAAGCCCGCAGTTTGAGGTCGAAGCGGAATTCTCGGTGCTGCTGACCGACGAAGTCGAGAACGGTGAGGACGGACTTGTTCTCGCTACGTCGAAGCCCGCGGCCCAGCTGCTGAAGGAAGACCGTGGCGCTTTCCGTGGGCCGAAGGAAGATCACTGTGTCGACCTCGGGAATATCGATTCCTTCGTTGAAGAGATCGACGGTGAATATGCAGAGGATTTCGCCCGCGATGAGGTTGCGTCCGGCTGCTTCTCGAACTTCTCGCGGGGATTTGCCATGCAATGCGATCGAGGGAAAACCTCGATCCGAGAAGTACCGCGCCATGTACTCGGCATGTGCGACGGATACGCAGAAGCCGAGGGCTTTCATCCAGGAGAGGTCGACCACCTTGTCGCGGAGCTCTCGAATGACCAGGTCGGCCCGTGCGTCGTTTCCCGTATAGACCTTTTCGAGCGCAGTCGTGTCGTACCCACCGCGCGACCACTCGATGCCTGACAGGTCGACTTCGTCCGCAACACCGAAGTAGTGGAAGGGGACCAGCAGGTCTTCGTGTAGTGCGTCCCAAAGACGGAGCTCAGACGCGACGCGCCCATCGAAGAACTTGCTGACGTTGACACCGTCTGCGCGTTCCGGGGTAGCTGTGAGCCCGAGCAGTTCCTTCGGCTGCACGTGATCGAGCAGGCGCTGATACGACATGGCTTCTGCGTGGTGAAACTCGTCGACGATCACCACGTCAAAGTGCCCGGGTTCGAACTCCGCGAGGCGGTCGGGCTTCAGGCTCTGAATGCTGGCAAACACGTGCTCGCGCCGAATGGCGACCTGACCGCCGACCATCATTTCCCCGAAGTATGGGTCACCGAGTATTTCGCGGAAGGTCCGCCGTGACTGCTCGAGAATTTCTTTACGGTGAGCGACGAATAGCATGCGCAAGTCACCGGAAGTCGTACGGAGCCTCTTGTAGTCCAGCCCAGCGACAACTGTCTTTCCCGTGCCGGTGGCGGCGACGACGAGGTTGTGGTGGTGGCCGTTCGCCTCTCGTTCGTGAGTGAGCGCCTCCAGGATTCGAACTTGGTGCGGTCGCGGCGTGACCTCCAGCCCGCTTAACAAGGGGACGTACTCGCCAGATGATCCGCTGGCGATTCGCAGCGCCTCGTCGAGGGTGGCTGCATCCGCGTCCGGGTCATACGGGAGAAACGCCCCACCGGTCCAGTAGCTGTCGTACGTAGTGCGGAACTTCTCGAACACATGCGGGTCGCGCGCTTCGGAGACCTTCACATTCCATTCGAGGCCGTCGATCATCGCGGCCTTCGTGAGGTTGGAGCTCCCAACGTAGGCGGTGCTGAAACCGGTGCCGCGGTTGAATAGCCATGCCTTCGCATGGAGTCGCGTGGATTGTGTCTCGTAGCTGATGCGTACCTCTGCTCCAAACTCGCGAACAAGACGGTCCAGCGCGGCGCGCTCAGTCGTCCCGGTGTAGGTCGAAGTCAGGACTCTGATCGGGACGCCCCGCTCACGTGCCTCGTGCAGCGAGTCCAGCAACGTTCGAATCCCAGTCCAGCGGATAAACGCGCACACCAGATCGACGGAGTCAGCAGTTCGAAGTTCGGCCCCGATCTGGACATTGATGGCGGCGTCCCCCGAAGCGTTCGTCAGGAGCGCCGTGTCGCTCACGCGGCCGACTGGACGCGGAAGTCCTCCGATCCTGGAACTGTCGCGGTGCAGGGACCTCAGTTCCTGGGGCGGCGAGAGGATTGGATCGCGGTCCTCCATGCGTCCGCGGAGCCAGCTATTGACCAGCGCGACCTTGCTAGAAGGGTTCTCGACCTGAGCCAACCGATGCTTGACGCGAGTGGCGATCATGTCAGCGAGTGCGTTGTCGAGACTTGAACCCTCAGGAGTTCCTAGCTCCGCGAAGACGTCAGATGCCGACTCCAATCGCTCTCGAAGAGACTCGGTGAGTACCAACTCATAGAGGCCATCCGGCATCGCGTCTCCCATGGGACGCAGCTTCTCAGATTGCACTGCCGTTTTCTGTGATGCTTGAGAAGGTGACGTCCCTTCCTCTCGTCGTCGGTGGTCTCATCGTCGACCAGTACCCGAATCCGACCCGTGTTCTGGCGGCTCGTCGTACGCGTCCAGCCGCACTCGCGGGGCGGTGGGAGTTTCCCGGAGGGAAAGTGGAACCCGGGGAGGGACCAGAGAGCGCCCTTGCTCGAGAGCTCGTTGAGGAGTTGTCGCTCCAAGTAGAGGTTCACGAGGAACTTCGATCTCCGTCAGGCAACGCCTGGCCGGCTTCATCGGGGTATGTCATGCGCCTGTTCTACGTCACGACTTCGGACACACCGGACCCTCGCGATGGTCACGACGCTGTGCGCTGGCTGTCGAACGTAGACCTCACCGAAGTGGATTGGCTCGAGTCTGATCGCGTGGTCCTTGGACACCTCGGTCTCGAAGGCTCGTGAACGATTCGTTCGCCGCTCAAGCAGAGCACTCGGGTGACGCCGCTCGAGGTCCGTCCGAGTTCTTCGACCAAATCTGACTGGGCTTGAGCACCGCCGAAGCATGGTGCGACGTTGGATTCGGGGGGCTCTTCGGCGGTGTCGTAGCATCGGCCAGCTGACCGACGCGGCTGAGAATGTGGGCGCCGGCTTCAGCGCCGGAGGTCTGGGGTGTCCCGATCGGCCGGCCACATCGAGTCCTATCCGTGAAGTTGCGTGCGCCGCCGCTCCAGGTAGGCACGCTCGGCGAGGTTCTCGGTGGCGGCGATCGCCGCGTCGTATGCGTCGCGCGACTCATCCGTGCGGCCCAGGCGACGCAGCAGGTCGGCGCGGGTGGCGTGCCAGGCGTGGTAGCCGGTGAGGTCGAGGTCGTCTACCAGCGCGAGGGCGACCTGGGGGCCGTCGAGCTCGGCGATGGCCACGGCGCGGTTCAGCGCGACGACGGGGGTGGGGGAGAGCGCGTACAGCTGGTCGTACAGCGAGGCGATGCGGGCCCAGTCCGTGTCCGCGGTGCTGGGAGCGGCGGTGTGCAGGGCGCCGATCGCGGCCATCAGCACGTACGGGCCGGCGACACCCGGCTCCAACGCGGCCACCGCGAGGGCGCTTCCCTCGCTGAGCCGGGCGCGGTCCCAGCCGGCGCGGTCCTGCTCGGCCAGGGTGACGAGCTCGCCGTCGGCGATCCGCGCCTCGCGGCGGGCGTCGGTCAGCAGCATCAGCGCCAGCAGGCCGGTGGGCTCGGGCTCGTTCGGCAGCAGCTGGCTCACGATGCGAGCCAGGCGGATGGCCTCGTCGGAGAGCTCGGCGCGGATCGGCTCCTCGCCGCCACTGAGATAGCCCTCGTTGAAGACGAGGAACAGCACGGCGAGCACCGCGTCGAGGCGGTCAGCCAGATCGGCCGGCGAGGGCACCGTGAACGGGATGTTCGCCTTCTTGATCTTCGCCTTCGCGCGGGTGATGCGCTGGGCCATCGTCGTCTCGGCGACGAGGAACGCGCGGGCGATCTCGTCCACCGTGAGGCCGCCGAGCAGGCGCAGCGTCAGCGCCACCCGGGCCTCCGGGGCGAGCGCCGGGTGGCAGCAGGTGAACATCAGGCGCAGTCGGTCGTCCTCGACCACGCCGGTCGGGTCGTGAGGGGTGTCGTCGCGCATCATCTCGGCCGCCTGGTGTTTGGCGTCACGGAGGTTCTCGCGTCGGATCTTGTCGATGGCGCGGTTGCCGGCCGTGGTGGTGAGCCACCCGCCCGGGTTGGGCGGGATCCCGTCGACCGGCCACTTCTCCAGGGCGGTGACGAGGGCCTCGCCCGCCGCGTCCTCGGCGATGTCGAGATCGCCGAACCGACGGGCGAGCGAGGCCACGACTCGGCCGTACTCCTCGCGGTAGATCGCCTCGATCCGGGCGTGAACCGCGTCCGTCACGCGGGCGGTTCCGCCTGGAACGGTCGGACCTCGACGGGCCCCTCGCACGCCTCCGACGCCTCGCCGGCCAGCTTCAGCGCCGTGTCCAGGTCGGGCAGCTCGAGGATCCAGAACCCGCCGAGGTGCTCCTTCGCCTCGAGGAACGGCCCGTCGGTGACGACGACCGACGATCCGGTGCCGTCGACGGTCGTGGCCGTCTCCGGTGCCTCCAGGCCGCCGGCGAACACCGTCTGCTCCTTGATCTTGTCGTTGAACGTGTCGACGGCGGCGACGATGCGGTGCATGTCGTCCTCGGTCCAGTCGAGCTCGCCGTGGATCACGGAGAACATGTACTGCGTCATGGTCAATCCCTTCGTCTGGGGCGGCCCGGTGGGCTGCCTTCATCATGACCACGAACGAGGGTGGCCGAAAACGACAGGGTACGAATCTCGGCTTTTCGGGAATGTCAGCGGGGCTCCGTAGGTTGGCATTTGTCGTATCGGGAGTGACTCGTTCGTGGTGAGGGTGAGCGGATGGTCGACCGGATCACCGCACCCGCACCAAAAGGACTGACATGACTACGCGAACGGACGTCACCGAAGGGCCGATCGACTCGGCTCCACCGGCCCCTGCCAAGACTCCCCTCATCATCAAGCTGCTCGTCGCCTCGACGTTCGTCGTGATCCTCAACGAGACGATCATGATCAACGCCATCCCGCGGCTGATGGCCGACTTCGACGTCAGCCCGCGCTCGGCGCAGTGGCTCTCCAGCATCTTCATGCTCACGATGGCGGCGGTCATCCCGGTGACGGGTTGGTTCCTGCAACGCGTCACCACCCGCAGCGCCTACACGGTGGCGATGGTGACGTTCATGGCCGGCACCCTGCTGGCCGCGCTCGCGCCCACCTTCGAGGTGCTGCTGGCCGGCCGCGCCGTCCAGGCCGCCGGCACCGCGGTGATGATGCCGCTGCTCATGACGACGCTGATGACCGTCGTGCCCGAGAACGACCGTGGTCGCGTCATGGGCAACGTCATGCTCGCCATCTCCGTCGCGCCCGCGTTCGGTCCGGTGATCTCCGGCCTCATCCTGAACGTCGGCTCGTGGCGGCTGATCTTCTTCTTCGTGCTGCCGGTGGCGATGCTGATCACGGCATCCGGCTTGCGGCACCTGAAGAACGTCGGCGAGACCCAGGCCGGGCCGGTCTCCTGGCTGAGCGTGGCGCTCGCCGGCGTCGGGTTCGCGACGCTGGTCTACGGCCTGAGCGAGGTCGGCGCGCGCAGCGGCGGCCAGCTGACCGCCATCATCGGCGTCGGCACCGTGCTGGTGGCCGCGTTCATCGCCTACCAGCTGCGGCTGCAGAAGTCCGGCAGCCCGCTGATGGACCTGCGGACGCTCAAGTCGCGGACGTTCACCGTCACGTTGCTGCTGATGTCGGCGGCGTTCATGGCGTTCCTCGGCACGATGATCCTGCTGCCGCTGTACCTGCAAGACCTGCGCGGCCTGTCGGCGATGCAGACCGGCGCGCTGGTCATGCCGGGCGGCATCGCGATGGGCCTGCTCGGCCCACGGGTCGGGCACCTGTACGACAAGGTCGGTTCGCGCCCGCTCGTCATCCCCGGCTCGATCGTCATGGTCGGCGCGTTGGGCGCGCTGAGCCGCGTGGGCACCGACACGCCGTACCTGTTGATCCTCGCCGGACACGTCGTGCTGATGGTGAGCCTGGCCACGATCTTCACGCCGGTGTTCACGCTCGGCCTGGGTTCGCTGCCGCAGGAGCTGTACTCGCACGGCAGCTCGATCCTCGGCACGCTGCAGCAGGTCGCCGGCGCGGTCGGCACGGCCGTGCTCGTCGTGATCCTCCAGAACCGCTCGGAGGGCCTGATCCAGTCCGGCACAGCTCCCGACGTGGCGTTCGTGAACGGCCTGCAGTGGGCCTTCGTGGTCGGTGCGCTCTTCGGCGCCATCGTCGTCGCCCTGTCGCTGTTCCTGCCGAGCAAGGCCGATCAGCCCGCCAGCATGCACTGATGAGCGGCAAGCGGGTCTTCTACGAGCACAAGTCGTGCAGCGTGTCGATCGCGATGGACGAGGGGCGCCTGCGGTTGTCCGGCCAGGACCTCGGCGGTGCCATGGGCTCCAGCGAGTACGAGTACTTCATCACCGTCGAGCCGGCACACTTCGACGCGATCCGCACCGCCCTCGGCGCCGAGCCCGATGCGGACATCATCGACACGATGTGCGCCCACGCCCAGGCCATCTTCATGACGGGCGAGAAGACGTGGCTGGAGTCGCACGACATTCCGCACGAGTTCTCGAACTGGGTCCACTTCGACGACTGATTCCACCCCTACACTCTTGGCGTGCACGTTGTCGTCGGCGCCGTCATCGTCGACTCCCTTGCCCGGCCGCGTCGCGTGCTCGCCGCGAGGCGAACGCAGTCGGACGCGATGAGCGGGCGCTGGGAGTTCCCCGGCGGCAAGGTCGAGCCGGGGGAGTCGGTCGAGGCGGCCCTGGTCCGCGAGGTCCGGGAGGAGCTCGACGTCACGCTCATGCTGGGCGAGGAGTTGACGTCGCCCAGCGAGCCGTTGCCGATCTCCGACGAGCTCGCGCTACGGCTCTTCTGGGCCGAGATCTTCGTCGGACGGGTGGCACCGCGGGAGTCGCACGACGAGGTGAGGTGGCTCGATGCCGACGAGCTGACGAGCGTCAACTGGCTCGACGCCGACCACGCGGCGCTGCCCGCCGTCGTGGAGGAGCTGACGTCGTAGCCTGACGAGGTGAGCCCGGAGGAGATCGCGCGCCGCAGCGCGGAGGTGCTGTGGGCCGGCGACCGGGCGAGTCAGTGGCTCGGCATGGAGCTGGTTGACGTCGGTCCGGGCACGGCGACGTTGCAGCTGCGGCTCACCGAGCAGATGGTGAACGGGCACGACATCGGGCACGGCGGCATCACCTTCAGCCTCGCCGACTCGGCGTTCGCGTTCGCGTGCAACTCGCACAACCGCGTCACCGTGGCAGCGAGTGCCGAGATCAGGTTTCGCCGGCCGACTCGACTCGGGGACGTCCTGGTCGCCACAGCCGTCGAGCGCGACCGTGACGAGAGCACCGGGGTGTACGACGTGACCGTGACCGTCGCCGACGACGTCGTGGCCGAGTTCGTCGGCCGCAGCCGCGAAATCGGCGGGACACTCTTCGACTAACCTGTTGCCGACGGATCGGAGTAGCCGTGGACACCACGCTCGCCCTCGACACCCGCCTCGCCCTGCTGGCGGCCGGCATCACGCTGGTCGTCGCGATGGTGCTGGGCGCGTGGAAGTACCGCGAGATCGCCACCACGCCGGAGCACCGGGCGCACATCTACATCGACATCGCGCACCGGGCCGCGCTGCTGTACTCCTTCGCGCTGACGACGCTCGCCGCCCTCATCGAGTTCTCCGCGTGGTCGGTGACCGCGCATCTCGTGGCGCTCGGCGTCCTGGTCTTCTTCTTCTGGACGGCCGTCGGGTCCTACGCCGTGCACGGATATCTCAAGGACACCGAGAACCAGGCCGCGGCGTCCGATCTCGGGACGCGCGGATACATGATCGCGCTGATCGTCGGCGAGATCGCCGCCACCGGCTTCATCCTCGCCGGCTTCGTCAGCGCCCAGTTCTGATCGGCGCCTGAGCGCGGCTTCGACGACGTTCTCCAGCGCCGCATCGACCCGCCAGTCGGCTCGTGCGGCGCGGGACTGGCACGATCGGACCCATGCGCCGCGACGTCACGATCAGCAGCCACGGGGAGAACCTGTCCGCCTGGCACTACGAGGCGGAGCACGACGACCTCGCCACGCCACGAGGGCGGCCGTGCGTGGTGATGGCGCACGGGTTCGGGTGCACGAAGGACTCCGGACTCGATCCGTTCGCGCGGCGGTTCGCCGAGGCCGGGGCCGAGGTGCTGGTGTTCGACTACCGCGGCTTCGGGGAGTCCGGCGGCGAGCCGCGGCAGTTCGTCGACCACCGCCGGCACCGCGAGGACTACCACTCGGCGATCGCGCATGCGCGCGCGCTGCCCGGCATCGACCCCGAGCGCATCGTGCTCTGGGGCAGCTCGTACTCCGGCGGGCACGTCATCGCGGTGGCGGCCGACGACCCACGGATCGCCGGCGTCATCTCCCAGGGCGCGGCGATGGACGGGCTGGCCTCCGTGCTCGAGATCTGGAACTACGCCGGTCCGCGTCAGCTCGCCACGCTCACCGCACACGCGCTGATCGACCAAGGGCTCGGCCTGTTCCGGCTCCGCCCGCACATGGTCCCGATCGTCGGGCCGCCCGACTCGCCGGCCGCGATGAGCGCCGACGACTGCCTGCCCGGCTACTCCGCGATCGCCGGCCCGACCTTCCGCAACGAGATGGCGGCCCGTCAGATCCCGCTCATCATGCTGAACCGGCCGGTGCGGAGTGCGGGGAAGCTCCACATGCCCGTCCTCCTCGTGATCGCCAACCACGACTCCATCGCTCCACCGTCCGGCGCCGAGAAGGTGGCGAGGCGGGTCAAGGGACGGGTGCAGGTCGAGCGGATGGACGTGGGCCATTTCGACATCTACCTGGGCGATCCGTTCGAGCAGTCGGTGAAGGCGCAGGTCGAGTTCCTGCGTTCCCTCTGACCTCATCGGACCCACCCGTCACAGCGCAGTTCCGCGGGAAACGCCCCCGTCGCACGTAGACTTCTCCCACACCCCTCGTCTCGGGAGCCCCTCGTGAAGCACGTCAAGCCCTGGCAGACCTGTGCCCTCGCCGCTGTCACTCTGGTCACTCTGGCCACAACAGCCACAGCGACCGAGGAGACGCACGACTACGCCAACCAGACGCCGTACGGCACGCCCGACGCCTCCGTCCAGCCCGCGCCGCACGGCTACACGATGTTCTTCCTCCAGACCGTGGCCCGTCACGGCGCGCGATCGCTCACCCACAGCGGCACCGAGGAGGACGTGCTCCGCGTCTGGGAGCGCGCCCGCGACCGGGGCGCCCTCACCGACCTCGGCCAGACGCTGGCACGCGACGTCAAGCGCTTCCAGGCCGCCGAGAAGCAGATCGGCTACGGCAGGCTCAGCGGCGTCGGCCGCGAGGAGTGGCAGGGCATCGGCCGTCGCCATGCCGAGACGTACGCCGACTTCATCGACGCACTCGACCGCCGCGACGAGAAGATCGCCTCGGTCACCACCGACGTCACCCGGACGAAGCAGAGCGCCACGGCCATGCACGAGGGCCTGCAGGAGGACGGCCTCGACCTGGCCAGCGAGCTCGCCCCGCCCACCCAGGCGCACGACATGATGCACTTCGGCAACCGCGCCTCGTCGGCCGGACGCCGGGCGACCGAGGAGATCCTCGGTGCCGACGCCGTTCGCGGCCACGCCGAGACGCTGTTGCGCGGGCTCTACGCGCGCGCCTTCGTCGACGACCTGAAGGACCCGGTCGAGGCCGCGCTCGACGTCCACAAGCTCTACTCCACGGCGCCCGGCATGGCCAAGGAAACCGACATCACGTTCGCCCGCTACGTGCCCGAGAGCACCCGCGAGCCGCTGAGCTATGCCACCGACGCCGAGACGTTCTACCAATACGGACCCGGCGTCGAGGGCGAGACCACGACCTACGACAAGGCGCGCCCGCTGCTCGCCGACTTCTTCCAGCGTCTCGACGATCGCATCGCCGGGTCGTCGACCGCGGTCGTCTACCGGTTCGCGCACGGCGAGACGACGATGCCGTTCGCTGCGCTCATCAAGGCGCCCGGCAGCGAGCAGCAGGTACCCGACGGCGAGCGGTTCACGCGCGGCGGCAACCCGTGGCGTGGGTCCGTCGCCGGCCGCCTGGCCGGCAACATCGAGTGGGCTGCGGTCCGCAACAACGACGGCCGAGTGCTGGTGACGATGCGCTACAACGAGAAGCCGGTGCCGTTCCACGCGGGTTGCACGCCGTACACCGACGGCAGCCTGTTCTACGAGGTTTCCGAGCTCAAACGCTGCCTCGCCTGACCGCGGGGATGGCGCAACCGCCTCCGGCGGGCCTAGAATTCGCGTGACCTTTCGTTCGGGGGAACTCTCATGAAGCTCTTCACACCACGGCAGACGTGCGCCGTCGCCGCAATCACACTGGCCGCTCTCGTCCCAGCGGCCACGGCAGCATCCTCAGGTTCAGGGCACGACTACGCGAACCAGACCACGTACGGCAATCCGAAGGACAGCTCCGTCCGCACCCCGCCGAAGGGCTACTCGGTCTTCTTCGTCCAGACCGTCGGACGCCACGGAGCCCGGTCCCTCACCGACGACGCCGAGGAACAGCGCGTCCTCAGCCTCTGGCGCAAGGCCGAGCAGAAGAAGGCGCTCACCGACAACGGCAAGCAGCTGGCGACGGACGTCCGGCGGTTCCAGGCCGCCGAGCGAACGATCGGGTACGGCGACCTGAGCGCCCTGGGGCGTACGGAGATGCGCGGCATCGGCCTGCGGACCGCCGACAACTATCGGTCGTTCTTCGCCCGCGTCCGCAAGGACAAGGACAAGATCGCGACCGTCACCACCGACGTCCGGCGCACGAAGCAGAGCGCCGCCGCCCTGCGCGACGGGCTCAGCGACGGTCTCAAGACCGACCTCGGGTCGGTGTGGGCCAATCCGGTCGAGTCCGCACGCCTCCGGTTCGAGAATCGCGCGTCGTCCGAGGGCAAGAAGATGATCAACCGGGGCCGCAGCCGCTCCTCGGTCCGCGAGCACGCCCGGCACCTGCTGGCCGCGAGCTTCAAGAGCTCCTTCGTCAAGTCGATCGACGATCCCGTCGGCGCTGCCCAGGACATCTACAAGCTCTACTCGACGGCACCCGGCATGGCCAGGGAGACCAGCGTCACCTTCAACCGCTACGTGCCCGCCGCCGACCGCGCCGCGATGAGCTACGCCACCGACATCCGGAACTTCTACCGGTACGGCCCCGGCGTCAAGGGTGAGAAGAACACCTTCGAGGACGCCCGCCCGGTGCTGAACGACTTCTTCGACCGCCTCGACCAACGCATCAAGGGCGGATCGACGGCCGCGGTCTTCCGCGTCGCGCACGGCGAGACGACGATGCCGTTCGCCGCCTTGATCAAGGCACCCGGCAGCACCGACCAGACGCCCAAGGGCAAGGTCTACGACCGCGGCTCGAACCCGTGGCGCGGGTCGTACGCCGGGCGCCTCAGCGGCAACATCGAGTGGGCTGCCGTCCGCAACAAGGACCGCCGCGTCCTGGTGACGATGCGCTACCACGAGAAGCCGGTGCGCTTCCGCTCCGGCTGCGACCCGTACCAGAAGGGCAGCTACTTCTACACCGTCTCGGAGTTGAAAAGCTGCCTTCGCTGACGCACTGAGCGGGCGTCGATAGAGTGGCCGCCTACGTGTGCCGACTCCCAGGAGCCCGACTTCCGTGCTGAACTTCCTCGTCGCCAGCATCACCATCCTCGCTGGCCTCATCCCCGGGCCGCAGGACGGGAACTTCGAGGCCGCGCGCCTGTACGGCAGCGAGGCCCCGTACGGCAACGCCACGTCGTCCCGGCTCAAGGCTCCGCCCGACGGCTACTCGCTGATCTTCGTCCAGACCATCGCGCGGCACGGCTCACGAGCCAACACCACCTCCAACGAGGAAGACCGGATGATCAAGCTCTGGGAGCGCGCCGAGAGTGCCGGCATGCTCACCGAGACCGGTGAGGACCTCAAGGCCGACATCGAGCGCTTCCAGGCCGCCGAGAAGGAGGTCGGCTACGGACAGCTCTCCTCGATCGGCAAGGCCGAGCTGGCCGGCATCGGCCGACGAACCGCCGACAACTACGGCGACCTGTTCTCCCGTGCCCAGGAGGACGGTGACGAGATCGCGTTCGTGACGTCGCCGGTCCAGCGGACCAAGGACAGCGCCACGGCGATGAAGGACGCGATCGAGCAGCGGTATCCCGATCTCGCCATCGCCAAGGACGCCGTCTCCGAACGGACGCTCGTCATCGAGGCCAACCCGTCCGCCATCGGTCGGCAGCACCTGCGCAAGATCAAGAAGGTGCCGGACGTCCTCATCGCGGCCAACAACGTGCTGGCCAACCTCTTCAAGCCCGAGTTCATCGCCCAGATGACGCAGGCCAAGCAGGTCGCGGTCGCCATCGACATGTACCGCGTGTACAACCGGGCCCCGGGCATGCGGGCCGAGACGGGCGTCACGTTCGCGGAGTACGTCGACCCGCCGGACGCCGAGGTCCTGGCCGAGGAGCAGAGCGCCGAGGACTTCTACCGCTACGGCCCCGGCATCCGGGGCGAGGACAACTCCTACCGTGCGGCCAAGCCGCTGCTGCGCGACTTCATGAAGCGGCTGAAGGAACGCGTCGACGGCGGCAAGACGGCCGCGGTGTTCCGGCACGCCCACGGCGAGACGATGATGCCGTTCACTGCGCTGACCCAGCTGCGCAGCGCCAACCAGCAGGAGCCCGAGAACGGCATCTTCAGCAAGACCTCCAACCCGTGGCGCGCGTACAAGTCCGGTCCGCTCGCCGGCAGCGTCGAGTGGGCTGCCTACCGCAACGAGGACGGCAAGGTGCTGCTGACCCTCCGCCTCAACGAGGAGCCGTCCCGCTTCAGCAAGGCCTGCGCGCCGACCGAGCCGGACGGCCCGTTCTACACGCTCGAGGAGATCGAGAAGTGCATCGACGACCCGGGCGGCTTCGTCTGATCCCTGCGGTCACTTGCGCAGGCGAACGAGCTGGGCCAGCTCGGCGTCGGAGAGCTCGGTCAGGGCGCCCTCGCCGGCGTTGACGACGGCGTCGGCCAGCGAACGCTTGGACGTGATGAGCTCGGCGATCGACTCCTCGATGGTGCCCTCGCTGATCAGCCGGTGGACCTGGACCGGCTTCGTCTGACCGATGCGGTGGGCGCGGTCGGTGGCCTGGTCCTCGACGGCCGGGTTCCACCAGCGGTCGAAGTGGATGACGTGGTCGGCGCGGGTCAGGTTGAGACCGGTGCCGGCCGCCTTGAGCGACAGGACGAAGACCGGGATCTCGCCGCCCTGGAACCGGCGCACCATCGCCTCGCGCGTGCGCACGTGCGTGCCGCCGTGCAGGAACTGGTTGTCGATGTGTCGCTCCCGCAGGTGCCGGGCCAGCAGGTGGCCCATCTGTGCGTACTGGGTGAACAGCAGGACGCCGCCGCCCTCGGCGACGATCTCCTCGACCAGCTCGTCGAGGATGCCGAGCTTGCCCGACCGGCCGCTGAGCCGCTCGTGTGGCGTGCGGAGGAACTGGGCCGGGTGGTTGCAGATCTGCTTGAGCTGGGTGAGGAGCTTCACCACCAGGCCGCGGCGCATCATGCCGCTCGATGCCTCGATCTGCGCGAGCGTCTCACGCACGACCGCCTCGTACAGGCCGACCTGCTCACGGGTGAGGTGGACGCGGTAGTCGGTCTCGGTCTTCGGCGGGAGCTCCGGTGCGATGCCCGGATCGCTCTTGCGTCGCCGCAGCACGAACGGTCGGATGAGCAGTGCGAGGTCGTCGGCCCTCCGGCGGTCGCGGCGGGCCTCGATGGGGCGTGACCAGCGGCGCCGGAAGTCGTCGTGGGAGCCGAGCAGACCGGGTGTCGTCCAGTCCAGGATCGCCCACAGCTCGGCCAGGTTGTTCTCGACCGGCGTGCCGGTGAGGGCGAGCTTCGCCTCGCCCGGGATGGTCCGCAGGGCGCGGGCCGCGCCGGCCCGGACGTTCTTGACGTTCTGGGCCTCGTCGGCCACGACCAGCCCCCACCCGGGCTCATGCGCCGCCAACACGGCGGCGTCGCGCCGCATGGTGGCGTAGGTGGTGACGACGAACCCGCTCTGCACGCCGTGGAGATGGCGTCCGGGCCCGTGGTAGCGACGAACCGGGGCGGCCGGCGCGAAGCGATGGATCTCGCGCTCCCAGTTGCCGAGCACCGAGGCCGGGCAGATGACGAGCGTCGGCGCGTCGATGCCGAGCCCGTCCCGGTGCAGGTGCAGGGCGATGAGCATGACCGTCTTGCCGAGCCCCATGTCGTCGGCGAGGACGCCACCGAGACCGAGCTCGACGAGCTGGGCCATCCAGCGCAGGCCGTCGAGCTGGTAGTCGCGCAGGGTCCCGTCGAGCGTCGCAGGCTGGTCGATCTTCGTCCGTTCGCCGCGCCCGGCGAGCCGGGCCCGCAGGTCGTCGAGCCATCCGACGGTGTCGACGTGCGTGGTCACCCCGTCGACGTCCACGGTGCCGGAGACTGCGGCCCGCAGCGCCTCGACCGGCGTGAGGTCACGGCTGGGGCGGTCGAGGGCGTGTCCGATCCTGCTTCGGTCGATCAGGACCCACCGGTCCCGCAGCCGGATCAGGCCGTGCTGGGCGCGGGCCAACTGGTCGACCTCGGCCTCGGTGAGGGTGTCGTCGCCGATCGCGAGTCGCCAGTCGAAGCGGAACAACTGCGCGCGCGAGAAGGCTCGCGGCCCCTCGGTGCGCGGGCGATCGACGCGCCGGACGGTGCCGCGTGCGTCGACGTCGCGGACCACGTCGTCCGGCCACTCGATGTCGACGCGATGGGCGAGCAGGTGGGAGGCGACGCGGGCGGAGGTGAGCGTCGACAGCTCCTCGGCCGTGACTGCGACGCTGCCGAGGTCCGGTTCCGCGAGCATGCGCGATGCCGCCGGCCAGGTGGTCGCAGCGCGCACGAGCAGTGTCCTGACCGCCTGGCGCGAGCCGTTCCCGAAGTGGTGGTCGTCTCGCGCCCAGAGCTCCGCAGCATCGACCGCGCCCCACGCCGCATCGGTCGGCCGGACGCGCAGCGTCACGTCCGCGACGACGTCGGCCGGCTCGGCCCGGAACCGGACGACGAAGCGCCCGCTGAAGGTCCGCTCGCGACGCGGCTCGACCTCCACCACCGGCGGCGCGTCCTCCGAACGGCCCTGCGGGATCGAGGCGACGGCCGGCGCATCGACCGCGAGCGCGTCGAGGAAGCCTCGCACCTTGGCCTGGGCGGCGGCCGGATCGGGATCGACACCCCGGGACGCGTCCTCGAGCTGGCTGCGCTCGGATGGGTCCAGGGACCCCAGGTGGCCGCGCGCCATGATGCGCAGCGCAAGGATCGCGGGCGTGGCCCAGGCACGCGCGGTCGGGTCCGCGTTCATGGTGCGGATCGCCTGGCTCAGCGCCCCGATCGACTCGCTCGCCGTGGCACGATGCTCACCCTCGGGAGTGTGGAACACGAACCGGGACTCGTCCGGGGCGTCGCCCACCTCGAAGTCGACCCGTCCGCGCAGCAACAGGCGAAGGTCGGTACGGGTGGGCATCGGACCATTGTCCCGCGCCGCACCAACTCTGCGGAAATCGGCCGTCGTCGGGTTCACTGGTTCGCATGGAGACGACGCCGGACCGACTGACCGAGCTGCCTGAAGGGTCGATCTTCGTGTTCGGCAGCAACGCGTCGGGCGCGCACGGCGGGGGAGCCGCACGGGTGGCCGTCGAACGGTTCGGCGCGGCCTGGGGACGGGGCGAAGGGCTGCACGGCCAGAGCTATGCGCTTCCCACCATGGAGGGCCTGGCGGCATTGCGCGGCGCGGCCGAGCGGTTCGTCGCCTTCGCGTCCGAGCACCCCGAGCTGCGGTTCTACCTGACCAAGGTCGGCTGCGGCATCGCCGGACATGACGAGTCCGACGTCGCGCCTCTGTTCGGCGCGGCGCCGGACAACGTCGTCAAGCCTGCGGGTTGGTGATCGCTCAGTTCGCCTCGGCGGACGGCTCCTGCTCGGCGATCTGACGGTGCACCTCGTCCATGTCGAGGTCCTTCACCGCCTGGATGACCTGCTCGAGCGCGGGCGCCGGCAGTGCGCCGGCCTGGTTGAACACCAGGACGCCGTCACGGAACGCCATCAGCGTCGGAATGGACGTGATCTGCGCGGCCGCGGCCAGCTCACGCTGGGCCTCGGTGTCGATCTTGCCGAACACCACGTCATCGTGCTCCGTGCTCGCGGCGTCGTAGACCGGGGCGAACTGCAGACAGGGACCACACCACGATGCCCACCAGTCGACGAGGGTGATGCCCTCGGACGTGACGGTGCTCTCGAAGGTGTCGGCGGTCAATTCGACCGTGCTCATGATGGCCTTTCGTAGAAAACGGTACGTGGGTGTCAACAGTGCCGGGCGCCTCAACATTCCAGCCGGCATACCCGAGGAATGCGGACGAAACCATGGCAATGCCAGTTCAATCCCGCCACAATGGCCACAGCATCGTTCTGACGGGAATGTCTCATCACCCTTCCAGGTGGTGTGGAGTGTGTGCGCAGCCCCCGGGCGCGTCGGCCCCCGGGCCGCGTGACCGGGGGCTTTGTGCGTCACCGGCACAAGTTGCCGTCGCCGGGCATGATCGATGCATGGTCGACCGACGGACGCTCCTCTCCGGCCTGGCCGGCGTGGGCGCGGTGACCCTCCTCGGCTGCGGCGACGAGAACCAGGCAAGACCGGGGCGCTCACCATCCCCATCTGCCACCGATAGGCCGGCCGGAGAGCTGGACCTGCGCGTGAGCGGAACGATCGCCGACGGGTTGAACGTCCCGTGGGGCATCGTCTTCTTGCCCGCGGGGGACGCCCTCGTCGCCCAGCGAGATGCCGGTTCGATCGTGCGAGTCACGCCGGGGGGACGGGTCGCCACGGTCGGTGACATTCGCGGCTCGGTCGGCGGCGGCGAGGGCGGCCTGCTCGGCCTCGCCCTGGACCCGGACGACGACTCGATCCTGTTCGCCTTCGTCACCACGGCCGAGGACGACCGGGTCCTGCGCATCGAGCTGGACGGCGATCGCCTCGGCGCGGTGACGCCGATCCTCACCGGCATCCCGGCCGGCGGGTTCCATCACGGCGGGCGGCTGTTGTTCGACTCCGACGGGCACCTGTTCGTCGCCACCGGTGAGGCCGGCAACCCGCCGGAGTCGCAGAAGAAGGACTCCCTCGGCGGCAAGATCCTCCGCATCGACCGCGACGGCGAGCCCGCTGCCGGCAACCCGTTCGGCAACCGCACCTGGTCGTACGGCCACCGCAACGTCGAGGGCATCGCGTTCGACGGCGACGGCCGGCTCTGGGCCAGCGAGTTCGGCTCCAGCCGGTTCGACGAGCTCAACCTCATCGAGCGCGGACGCAACTACGGCTGGCCGAGGTTCGAGGGGAAGTCCGACGAGGACGGCTTCGTCACGCCCAAGGTCACCTGGCAGACCGCCGAGTGCTCGCCGTCCGGCCTTGCGATCCACCGGTCGACGGCCTTCGTCGCCGCACTGCGCGGCGAGTGCCTCTGGGCCGTTCCGCTCGACGGGGCGGATGTCGGCAAGCCGCAGGCGTTCTTCCGCGGCACCTACGGACGCATCCGCACGGTGGTCGTCGCGCCGGACGAGAGCCTGTGGGTGACGACCAGCAACACCGACGGCCGCGGTGACCCCGGCCGGAACGACGACCGGATCCTGCGCGTCACGTTCTGACGCCGACGAAGACTACCCCTGAGTAGCGGTGGTCTCCGGCCGAACATGAGGATATCCTCGGGAATGACGAGAGGAGCGCTTCATGGACGAGACCGACTTCGTGTTCGAACCCATGCAGATCGCCGAAGCATCACGGCTCTTCCCAGCACACCGCCGTGAGATTCAGGCCGGTCGCCCAGTCGCCGACGTCAGCTATCTGACGGCCCCGAACGCAGAGTTCGGGCGGCACGCCTGGGACGAGGGCGGGCACTTCTAACGGTCTCGTCGCGCCCGAACGCCACCGTCGCGAGGACGGTGGCGTTCGTTTGTGTGGCGTGCCTCAGTGCTTGAAGGCGTCCTTGGCGTCGGAGGCGGCGTCCTTGATGTGCTCGCCGGACTGCTTCAGGTCGGCCTTCGACTGGTCGACCTGGCCCTCGGCCTTCTGCTCGTCATCGCCGCGGATGTCGCCGGCCTTCTCCTTGGCGGCGCCGGTGACCTTGTCGACGGTGTTCTTGATCTTGTCGTCGAGTCCCATGGACTCCTCCTCAGGGTGAGAGTTCCGCTTGGGAGCGGCTTCACCACCCTGTCTACGTGACTTGGCTGCTGATGCAAGTCGGGTGCGCCCGGGCATGACGAAGGCCCGGGAGCTGATGCTCCCGGGCCTTCGTTCTCTGACGGACTCAGAGGGGACGGATGTTCGCTGCCTGCAGGCCCTTCTGGCCCTGCTCGACGTCGAACTCGACCTTCTGGTTCTCGTTCAGCGTCTTGTAGCCGCTCGTCTGGATCGCGCTGAAGTGCGCGAAGACGTCTTCACTGCCGTCGTCGGGGGCGATGAAGCCAAAGCCCTTGTCGGCGTTGAACCACTTGACGGTTCCTGTTGCCATTACCTACTCCTTCGAGTGTGGTGCTCGTCCATGACTGTCATGGACTCTCGTGCGTCGTTCACCCGAAAGGATCAAGCCCCCGAAGGAACCGAGGTCAAACGGCCAAACTCACAACGGGTCAAGCCTAGGGCACGCAGCATGCGGTGACGACACCGGACGCGCTGATTGCGACGAACTGGCCGATACACCCGCGTCTCGACCGAAGTCAAGACTGTGGTCGAGGCGAGAAACGATCTACCGTGAAAGAGCCGGGGGTGACCGCGACGCAGGCCGGCTCGAGGGCCGGCCGCACCACGGTCGGGGGGCACGCATCAGGGGGTGCGTGTCCCCCTCCGCGCCTCAGCGGTCGTAGTCGATCACCAGCGGGGCGTGATCGGACCAGCGCTCGGCCCAGCTGGGCGCGCGGTCGACGAACGCGGCCCGGGCGGTGGCAGCGAGCTCCGGCGTGGCGAACTGGTAGTCGATCCGCCACCCGGTGTCGGTGTCGAAGGCCTTCCCGCGCATCGACCACCACGTGTAGGGACCGGGCACGTCGCCGCTGAGGGCACGGTGCACGTCGACCCAGCCGAGCTCGTCGACCACTCGATCGAGATAGGCCTGCTCCTCGGGCAGAAAACCGGCCTTGCCGACATTGCCCTTCCAGTTCTTGATGTCGTTCGCAGTGTGGCCGATGTTGAGGTCGCCGGTGACGACACCGTGGCCGCCGCTCGCGCGGATGTCCCGCATGCGCTCGAGCATCCGGCCGAGGAAGCGGAACTTGTCGTCCTGCTGCGGTGTGCCGACGCCGCCGGAGTGCACGTAGGTGGACACGACCGTGAGCAGGCTTCCGTCGGCCAGCGGGACGTCGGACTCCACCCACCGGCCGGACCCGTCGAAGTAGGCGTCGCCACAGCTCGGGCGGACGTCCTTGGGCTCATCGCGACTCAGCACCGCCACCCCGGACCTGCCCTTGGTGGCGGCCTCGACGTGGGCGACGTGGAAGCCGGTGCCGGAGACGATCTCGCGCACGACCTCGTCCGGTGCCCTGACCTCCTGCAGCGTGACGACGTCGCAGTCGCGTTCGGCCAGCCAGGCGTCCATGCCCTTGCGGAACGCGGCGCGGATGCCGTTGACGTTGACGGTGGCGACGCGGAGCATGCGCGCCAGCCTACGTGCGGGTTGCTCAGGCGATGGCGAGGAGCGAGGCGACCACGGCGAGGACGGGAATGGTCCCTTGGGTGACGGCGCCGCGGGTGTACTCCCGACCGGTCGACAGCAGCACGAGCGCGGCGGCGGCCATGCTCCCGCATGCGGCGAGGACGAGTGCCCAGCCCGGGTCGGTGCGCTCAACCGCGACGAGCACGATGCCGACGATCGTCACCACGGCCAAGAAGAGGTTGTAGTAGCCC
Organism: uncultured Actinomycetota bacterium; assembly: GCA_963695295.1. Classification (GTDB taxonomy): domain Bacteria; phylum Actinomycetota; class Actinomycetes; order Propionibacteriales; family Nocardioidaceae; genus Aeromicrobium. Next base: position 2,382,708 of record OY968771.1, read on the forward strand.
TGGTTGAAGGCCAGGGCGGCGGTGGTGTCGGCGTCGGCCTGTGATTCCAGCCCGAACCGTTTCCACGTCGCGGGCTCCCGCCAGGTGATCGACTCCATGGTCCAGATGTACACGTGGAGGGCGGCAGCGAGGCCGGCGAGGACGAGCGCGACTGCGGTCATGGCCGGAGCCTACTCCCGCGACGACGGTCGCCGCCGCTGCGACCCGTGGGTGCGAAGTCCGGCCGGAAACACTAGATTCGAATCGCGTCAATTCTTCAGGGGGATCACATGACCGTTGACACGCGCTCGCTGAGCCGCAACGAACAGGGCGTCCTGGCATCGGCCGCAGTGGCCGCGGTGCTCTCGTTCATCCCGGGTTTCATCCGGGTCACCTTCGAGGGTCCGGGCCAGGACATGGCCACGACCGCCTGGACCAGCTTCGCCACTGTCGGCATGGTCCTGCTGCTCGTCGCTGCCGCCCTGGTGGGGATCGCAGCACTGTCCGACGACACCCTGCCCCAGGCCGTCCCGTGGCACCTGGTCGCGCTCGTCGCCGCCGTGCTCGGCACGCTCCTCATCGTCCTCGAGGCGCTCAGCGCCGGTAGCTCGGCTCCCGGCGCGAGCGTCGGGCCGGGATGGTCCGGCTGGCTGCTGATCGTCACGTCCATGGTCCTGACCTACTTCGCGGTGGAGACGTTCCGGGAGTCCGGCGACGAGATCGACCTCAGCGAGCCGGAGGACTGACCTCAGGCGGTGAAGGGCGGGCGGTCGTCGAGGCGAACCGACCGCCGTCCGGCCCACCGCCAGACGCGGGCCGTGGCGTCGCGGTCCTCGTCGGTGATGAGGTTGCCCATCACCCGCAGCGCGATCGTCATCAGCCAGTGCGAACGCATCCCGATGGGTCCGAGGGCCGGGAGCAGGCCGGGCACGGTGATGAGGCCGGCCAGCCGTCGCGCGATGGAGAACGCCTCGCCGTAGTGGGTCGTGAGCAGGTGGGGCCACGCGCGTTCGAGGTCGTGGGTGGAGTCGAGCAGCTCCGCGCCCACCCGGCCGGTCTCCAGCCCGTAGTCGATCCCCTCGCCGTTGAGCGGGTTGACGCAGCCGGCGGCGTCGCCGATCAGGATCCAGTTCGGCCCGGCCACGCCCGACACCGCCCCGCCCATCGGCAGCAGCGCCGAGGTCGGCAGTCGGAGGTCGGGGCCGAGCGACCACTCCTCGCGGCGCAGGTCGGCGTAGTACTCCATCAGCGGGCGGATCTGCAGGTCGGCCGGTCGCTTCGACGTGGCGAGCGCACCGACGCCCAGGTTCACCTCACCCCCGTCGCCGGCGCTGCCGAGCGGGAAGATCCAGCCGTAGCCCGGCAGGAGCTCGCCGTCGGCACCGCGGAGCTCCAGGTGCGAGGAGATCCACGGGTCGTCGCTGCGGCCGGACTTGACGTACGAGCGTCCGGCGACCCCGTAGGCGGTGTCGCGGTGCCACTGACGTCCGAGCACGCGGCCGAGGGGGGAGCGAACACCGTCGGCGACCACGAGCTTGTCGCAGGCGACGGTGTGGGTCTGCTTGTCCGGCCCGATGCGGAACGTGACGGCGGTGACGCGTCCGGAGTCGTCCCGCTCGACGTCGACGGCCCGAGCCTCCTCGAGCGCCACGGCGCCGTCGTCGAGCGCGACCTGCCGGATGCCGGCGTCGAGCGTGGTGCGGGGAACGGCGGAGCCGTGGTCGGGCAGGGAGCCGCCCGGCCAGGGGAGCAGCAGCTCCTGGCCGAAGCCGGCCGCGCGAAGTCCGCGGTTCTTGCCGTGGCTGCGAACCCAGGTGCCGAGGCCGAGGCGGTCGAGCTCGGCGATCGCCCGGGGCGTGAGGCCGTCGCCGCAGGTCTTGTCGCGGGGGAAGGCGGCGGCGTCGGCGAGGACCACGTCCGAACCGAGTCGCGCGGCCCATGCCGCGGCCGAGGCGCCGGCCGGACCGGCGCCCACGACGAGCACGTCGGCGCGAGTCGGCATCGAGGTCATGGGTCGATTCTCCCAGAGGCCGCTTCTGGTTGGATGTGGCCCATGACTGCTGCCGCGGAACGGCGCGACGAGGTGCATTTCGCCGCCCGCGGCTCGTCCTCCTTCGACGTGCTCATGGCGGTGTTCTGCGTCGTGCTGGTGGTCTCGAACATCGCGGCCACGAAGGGCATCGAGCTCGGGTCGTGGGACGTCTCGATCGGGTCGATCCAGGTCAGCCCCATCGTCACCGACGGGGGAGCGTTCCTGTTCCCGCTGGCGTACATCCTGGGCGACGTGATCTCCGAGGTGTACGGGTTCCGTGCGGCTCGCCGCGCGATCCTCACCGGGTTCGCGATGGCGCTGCTCGCCGCCGCCACGTTCTGGGTCGTGGAGCAGGCACCGGCCGCGTCGTTCTATGAGAACCAGTCGGCGTTCGAGAGCGTCGTCGGCCCGGTGGCCCAGATCGTGATCGCCAGCGTGGTCGGCTACGTCGTCGGGCAGCTGGTCAACTCCGGCGTCCTGGTGTGGATGAAGCGCCGCACGGCCGAGCGCGGGCTGTTCGCCCGCCTCGCGACGTCGACCGGCGCAGGGGAGCTGGTGGACACGTTCTTGTTCTGCGCCATCGCGGCGTCGGCGATCGGCATCACGTCGATGGGCGTCTTCTGGAACTACTTCGTCGTCGGGGTCGTCTACAAGGTCGCCGTCGAGCTGATCGTGATGCCGTTGACGATGGTGTTCATCGCCTGGCTGAAGAACCGCGAGCCGACGTACTGGGGGTGACGGCAGAGGACGCCTCAGCCGGCATAGCCGCCGAGGAACTCGGCCTTCAGCGCGGCGAAGTCGCCGGTCTCGATCGCTCCGCGGATGTCGTCGACCAGCCGCACGATGAACCGCTCGTTGTGGATCGTGGTCAGCGTCGCCGCGAGGTACTCCTTCGCCTTGAACAGGTGGTGCAGGTAGGCGACGGTGTAGTGCCTGCAGGTGTAGCAGTCGCAGCCGTCCTCGATCGGCTCGAACCGGCGGCGTGACCCAGCGACGTTCAGGTTGCTCCGGCCGCGCGCGGTGTAGACACGGGATCCGCGAGCCACCCGGGACGGCTGGACGCAGTCGAAGGTGTCGCAGCCCTGCTCGATCGCGGCGAACAGGTCCGGCGGTTCGCCGATGCCCAGCAGGTGGCGCGGACGATCCTCGGGCAGCTCGTCGACCACCCAGCCGATGATCCGGTCGAGGTTCTCCTTCTCGATCGCCCCGCCGATGCCGAAGCCGTCCAGCTCGAGTGCGACGAGGTCGCGGGCTGCGCGCCGCCGGAGGTCCTCGTGCTGTGCGCCCTGGACGACGCCGAACAGCTGCGGCGTGGAGCCGAGGCGCTGGTGCTCGGCGACGCACCGCTCGGCCCAGGCCTGCGTCCGGGCCAGCGAGGCTTCTTGGTACTCGCGGGAGTTCATCAGGGTGGTCAGCTCGTCGAAGGCGAAGATGATGTCGGCGCCGAGCTGGTGCTGGATGCGGATGGACACCTCCGGCGTGAACCGATGCGTCGACCCGTCGAGATGGCTCCGGAACGTGACGCCGTCCTCGTCGACCACGGCCAGCCGATCCTTGCCGGGCGCGATGACGTCGTCGGCCGTGACGCCGCGTGCGTCCAGAGCCAGGGTCTTCTTGAACCCGGCGCCGAGGCTCAGCACCTGGAAACCGCCGGAATCGGTGAAGGTCGGTCCGGGCCAGTTCATGAACCGGCCGAGCCCGCCGGCCGCCTCGACGATGTCCGGACCGGGCTGCAGGTACAGGTGGTACGCGTTCGCCAGCAGGGCCTGGGCGCCCAGCTCGCTCATGGCCTCCGGCAGCACCGCCTTGACGGTGGCCTTGGTCCCGACCGGGACGAACGCCGGGGTGTGGATGTCACCGTGCGGGGTGGAGAGGACTCCGGTGCGGCCGGGCGCGTCATCGAGGCGCCGTCCGACGGTGAACACGCGACCATCCAACCATCAGGCCGAACGGAGCAGCGCGATCGCGACGGCGAGCGCGGCGCTCGTCGCGAGGAGCAGGAACGCATTCCAGGCGCCGGCCGGAAGGTGGGTGAGGCGAGCCAGCAGGTCCGCGTCGCTGGTGCGCGTGCGGACTCGGCGGCGGTGGCTCCACAGGTCGAGGGTGGTGCGCGGCCCCGCGACCAGCAGGAACCAGGCGAACACCGACGCAGCGACGTCCTGGACGTCCGAGGGCGTACGCCAGATCAGGACCGCGACGACGCCGCCGGCCAGCGCGACGACCACCAGCCCGAACCAGTTGCGCACGTACAGGAGCATCAGCGCGAGCGTCAGCAGGCCGGTCCAGAGGGCGATCTGGGTGTGGCCGGCGTCGACGAGCCAGAGGCAACCGAGGCCGAGCACCGACGGTGCGAGGTAGCCGGCGGCAGCCATGGCGACCATGCCGGGACCGGTCGGGCGGCCGCTGGAGATCGTGTGGCCGGAGGTGTCGGAGTGCAGCCGCACCGCGTTGAGGCGGCGCCCGGTGAGCACCGCGACGACGGCGTGGCCGGCCTCGTGCACGAGCGTGACGACATGGCGCGCGGAGCGCCAGACCGGCGGGACCAGCGCGAACCCGGCGCCCACCAGGGCAGCAATCAGGTCGGAGGACACGGCGACCATGGTGCCGCACGGCATGGCGCCACGATCTTGTCGGTGGTCGTTGCCACACTGACCACATGGATCTCGTGATCGTCCTGCTGATCGGCCTGGCCGTGGGATTTGCCCTGGGCTGGCTGTGGGTGCGGTCGCGTCCAGACCTCGGCCACGTGGCCGCTCGCCTGGCGGCAGCCGACGCGGCGTCCGACGGGCTGCGACGAGAGCTCGGCGCGGCACGCGAGCAGTACGCCGAGCTGATGGAGCGCACGCGCCGCGAGGCCCAGGAGCGGCTCGAGGCCGAACGCCGCGACAGCAAGGTGCTGAGCGCACTCGCGCCGGTGCAGGAGGCGCTGCGCACGATGCATCACGACTTCGCCCGGCTCGACAAGCAGCGCAGCGAGCAGCACGGTGCCCTGGCCGCGCAGCTCCGGGTCACCCACGAGACGGCCGAGAAGTCCAAGCTGGCGGCCGAGACCCTCGCGTCCGCGCTGCGCAACAACTCCGTGCGCGGCGTGTACGGGGAGACCCAGCTGAAGTCCCTCGTCGAGTCGGCCGGGCTCCTGCAGCGGGTCGACTTCACGATGCAGGCCTCGATCGAGGCCGAGTCCGGATCGCGGCGCCCCGACATGGTCGTCAACCTGCCCGGCGGCAAGCAGATGGCGGTCGACGCGAAGGTCCCGTACGCCGCATACATCGAGTCCAACCGGCCCGACCTCACCGACGAGCAGCGGGTCGAGCATCTGGCCCGGCACGCCAAGCAGGTCAAGGGGCACGTCGACTCCCTCGCCGGCAAGACCTACTGGACCGGGCTCGACGCCAGCCCGGAGTTCACCGTCGCGTTCATCCCCAACGAGTCGATCCTCAACGCGGCCCTCGACGCCGATCCGGCGCTGATGGAGCACGCGTTCGCCAAGGGCGTGCTGTTGGCGACCCCGGTCAACCTCTGGGCGATCCTCAAGACCGTGGCCTTCACCTGGCAGCAGGACGTCCTCACCGAGGACGCGAAGAACCTCTTCGATCTCGGCAAGGTCCTCTACTCGCGGCTGGCCACCTTGGCTGAGCACGCCGAGAAGCTCCGGCGGTCGATCGAGTCGACCGTCAACCACTACAACAGCTTCGCCAGCTCGCTGGAGCAGCGGGTCCTCGTCACGGCTCGCAAGCTCGACCAGGTGGACGAGACGAAGATCATCGCGGCGCCGCAGCCGATCGAGGCCCAGACGAGGCGGCTCACCCAGGAGGAGTTCGTCGCGTTCGACGACCTGGAGCGACCCGAGCTCGACTTCGCCCTGGACGCCGAGATCGTCGATGACGACGAGCAGGCCGGTTAGGCCAGCGCCTGCTCCAGGTCGGCGATCAGGTCGGCCGCGTCCTCGATGCCGACGCTGAGTCGCACGAGGTCGTCCGGCACCTCGAGCGCGGAACCGGCGGTGGACGCGTGCGTCATCGCCCCCGGGTGCTCGATGAGGGACTCGATGCCGCCCAGGCTCTCGGCCAGGATGAAGATCTCGGTTCGCGAGCACAGGTCGAGCGCGGCCTCGCGCCCACCGGCCAACCGGATGGAGATCATCCCGCCGAAGCGGCGCATCTGTCGTTTGGCGACGTCGTGGCCGGGATGCTCGGGAAGACCGGGGTAGAGCACCTGCGACACCGCCGAATGGCCCTGGAGGGCGTCGACGATGGCCTCGGCGTTCGTGCAGTGCTGCTCCATGCGGACAGCAAGGGTCTTCGCGCCCCGCATCGTGAGGTAGGCGTCGAAGGGGCCGGGGACTCCGCCGGCGCCGTTCTGGAGGAACCCGAAGGCGTCGTGCAGCCCCTCGTCGTCGGTGACGAGCGCGCCGCCGACGACGTCGGAGTGGCCCCCGAGGTACTTCGTGGTCGAGTGCAGGACGACGTCGGCACCGAGCAGCAGCGGCTGCTGCAGGTACGGCGAGGCGAAGGTGTTGTCGACGACCAGCCTCAGGCCGCCGTCGCGGGTGAGGGCGGCCACCGCCTCGATGTCGGCGATGTTCAGCAGCGGGTTGGTGGGCGTCTCGAGCCAGACCACCTTCGTGGCCGGCGTGATCGCCGCCCGGATGGCGTCCACGTCGTTCACCGCGACCGTCGTGTAGGTGACGCCCCATTGGGTGAACACCTTGTCGATCAGCCGGAACGTCCCGCCGTAGGCGTCGTCGGGGATGACGAGGTGGTCGCCGGGCCGCAGCATCGCCCGCAGCGCGGTGTCGGTCGCGGCCATGCCGGAGCTGAAGGCGCGCCCGAGGGTCCCGCCTTCGAGCGCGGCCAGGTTGGCTTCGAGCGCCGTACGTGTCGGGTTGCCCGTGCGGCCGTACTCGTAGCCGCTGCGCATCCCGCCGACGCCGTCCTGGGCGAACGTCGACGACGCGTAGATCGGCACGTTGACGGCACCGGTCTGCGGGTCCGGATCGAAGCCGGCGTGGATTGCGCGGGTCGCGAAGCCCCTGTTCGTCTGGTGGTTCACAGGTGCACGCCCAGCAGATCGTGGCGGGTGAGGACCCCGAGCGGCTTGCCGTCCTCGACGACCATCACCGCATCGCTCTCGCTGAGCGCCTTGAGGCAGGTCTCGAAGTCTTCGGCCGACCCGATCAGCGGCAACGGCGACTCCATGTGCGTCTCGACGGAATCGGTGAGCGCGGCCCGCCCCTCGAACACGGCGCTGACCAGCTCTCGCTCGCTCACGCTGCCGGCGACCTCACCGATGACGACCGGCGGCTCGGGGCCGACGACGGGCATCTGGGAGACGCCGTACTCGTGCAGGATCCGGATGGCATCGCGGATGGTCTCGCTCGGATGGGTGTGCACCAGCGCCGGCATGTCGCCGGACTTGCGCCGGAGCAGCTGGCCGGCGGTGGGCCGGTCGGCGTGGCTGTCCAGCGGGCTGCGCAGGAAGCCGTACGACGACATCCAGTCGTCGTTGAAGACCTTGGAGAGGTAGCCGCGGCCGCCGTCGGGCAGCAGGACCACGACGAGCGCGTCCGGGCCCTCACGCTCGGCCACCTCCAGAGCGGCGATGACGGCCATCCCGCACGAACCGCCGACGAGCAGCCCCTCCTCGCGGGCGAGGCGCCGCGTCATGTCGAAGGAGTCGGCATCGCTGACGGCGATGATCTCGTCGGGAACCGCCGGGTCATAGGCGCTCGGCCAGAAGTCCTCGCCGACGCCCTCGACGAGGTACGGGCGACCGGTGCCCCCGGAGTACACCGACCCTTCGGGGTCGGCTCCGATGACCTTGACGCGTCCGTCGGAGACCTCCTTGAGATAGCGGCCGGCACCGGTGATGGTGCCGCCGGTGCCGACGCCTGTGACGAAGTGGGTGACCTGGCCGTCGGTGTCCGCCCAGATCTCCGGGCCGGTGGTCTCGTAGTGGCTCTGCGGGCCCATCGGGTTCGAGTACTGGTCCGGCTTCCAGCCGCCTTCGGTCTCGCGGACGAGGCGGTCGGAGACGCTGTAGTAGCTGTCCGGATGGTCCGGGGGGACCGCGGTGGGACAGACGACGACCTCCGCCCCGTACGCGCGGAGCGTGTTCTGCTTGTCCAGGCTGACCTTGTCGGGGCACACGAAGATGCAGTGGTAGCCGCGCTGCTGGGCCACCAGCGCGAGCCCGACGCCGGTGTTGCCGGAGGTCGGCTCGATGATGGTTCCACCGGGCTTCAGCTCACCGGATTGCTCGGCGGCGTCGATCATCCGCACGGCGATGCGGTCTTTCACACTGCCGCCGGGGTTCATGTACTCGATCTTGGCCGCCACGGTCGCGGATCCCGCGGGGACGACATTGTTCAACTTCACGAGCGGGGTGTTGCCCATGAGGTCGACGACGTGGTTGGCGATACGCATGTGGCCATTCTTGCACCGGTGCGATGCAGGCCGTTCGGTCACCGCGTGAGGACCGGCGCGGCCTCGTCGACGTCAAGCGTCGCCGCCGGCCCGCGCGCCGTGAGCGTCTCGCCGAGCGTCGCCCATCGTCCCCCGTCGACGCTGTATCTGACCCGGTAGGCGGTGTCGACGCGCGGCCGCACGTTCTCCTCGGGCCGCTCGTACTGGTATGTGACGTCCTTTGCCGGATACGGCCGCCCTGGCTGTGCCGTCGCGTGCTGGGTCCCGTCGCCGTGGACCCACGTGTACCGCACCGGCGTGCACACCAGGCGCACGCTGCGCCCGAGCAGGTTCACCGTCCGCCGCAACGTCGTCGGGTCCGTGAAGAAGATGGTGTCGACGTTCACCAGCGTTCGCCGCCCGGGCTGCGTGTGGATCGTCAGTCGCGGCATGGGGACCTCCCGAATCGCTCGTTCGATGTCGCCAGGGCTGGAGTCACCTTCGACGGGGAGGGGGCTGAAGGTTCCGGGGAATGCAGTCGATGCGCACAACTGAAAGCCAGCGGCCTTAGCGCCGGGCCCCTGATCGCACTCGAACTTGCACCTGCTCGCGGACTCCAACTCTCCGACGTCTCTCGAGTGAGTCGACTCTGCGAGCTTTTCGTGCTCGATTCGAACCGTTCGGTGCCCACGGGCGTCGGACCGACATCGATCTGTGCAGTACAGCAGGCGAGAACAGCACAGCGAAGAGGCAACGACGACGGGAACGGCTGCCTCGATCGCGACTTCGCTCCTGAGATATCGACGAGCTCGCGAACGGTGCGCGCTCGATCTCAACGGACGACAACGGATCCACTTGGACGACCTTGCCCGTCTTCGCCGGCGATATCGCGGACGTCAGCCTCGACCTCGATCGGCTTGCGATCGACGGCCTGACTGAGACTGTCTGGACAGGCGTCCAATCTGAATCCTTCGAGCGTCCGCCGGCAGCGAGTTGCCTCGAAGTCTCTGACATAGCTTCGTGCAGGGCTTGCAGCCCATCTGGATGATCACGCATCGAGCTCGACGTTGCCAGTCTGCGCGGCGTAGTTGAAAGCGTCGAGACCCAGTAGTCAACGAACGTTGGCAGCGCCGCTTGGCGTGTCCTCGCGAGCGCTGGAAGGCATCGGGCGGCGGCGGACTGGTCGAGCATCGAAGGCCCGATCGGTTTCGGTTCGATCGGCTCTGGTTCGGTACACGAGCCAAGTAGGAGCAACGCCGTGACGGCGAGCGCGAACGAACGCATGGAATCCCCCGATCCAAGTCCCCAGCAACCTAGCGAGCCAGGGCGCTCACGTCACCATCTGGTCCACAAACCTGCGGGCCAAGGGCGGGTCAGTCGTCCCGGCCGCCGAACATGATCTCGTCCCAGCTGGGGACGCGGCGGCGCTCGTGCTTCTTCTTGCGGGGGAGGGTGTCGGGGACGGCGACGTCGTGCTCGATCGGGATCTCCAGGTCGGCGATGTCTCGCTCGACCTGCTGGGCCTTCTCGTCGGCCTCGGCCTCGTCGGCCAGGGCGAGTTGCTCGAGGACGCGGCGGTCGCGGGCTTCCTTGATGGAGGACACCGCCGCGTGGTGGTCGCGCTCGGCAGCGTCCTCGGGGGCGACGTCTGCGTCGGCAGGCTGGGGGGCGGGCTCCGGTGAGGCTGCCACCGCCTGTTCGAGCAGGGCGTCGGCGATGGCCATGTCGCCGGAGTCGGGGATGGCGACGTCACCGACCAGGTCGTGGGCGAACTCGTCGGCCGGCACGACGTAGCGGCCCTTGACGTCGAACAGGAAGGTGGCTGGTTGGTCGGCGTTGGGAGGGGAGACCACGACGGTCCAGCGGCCGTCTTCGCGACGCCAGGAGTCCCAGGGGACGTCCTCGGGCGAGGAGCCGCCGGCGGCCACGGTCTCGTCGATCACCACGCCGAGCAGCACGCCGGCACCGCTGACATTCTTGCGGCGGATCGGCGTCTTGCGGGCCTGCTCGCACATGTACTCACGCTCGGCGAGCACGGGCGTGGCGAAGCCGATGATGTTCTCGACCGGCACACCGGCGGTTTCGGCGACCTCGTCCGGACTCTCCCCCCGCCGGATGCGCATCTGGATGTCACGAGGGCTGAGCGAACTCTCCATGGTGGTCTCCAACTGGCCGGACGTGCTTCCCGGGGAGGTGGCCTCGATCAGGGAAGCGAGACGTCGATCGGCCGGGATGTGGAACGTCTCGTCGGTGGAGTGGTCGCGCGCGATGAGGAACCGTCCGTCCTCGCTCAGTCCGTCAAGACCGAGTTCACGCATGGCGAGCCTCCAGATTCGTCCTGCCACTCATCGTATGGACGGCGGCCGTCGATTCGGTGGTGACGCGCCGAGCGTGTCGAGTTGTCAGTGACGGGGGAGCACGGCGTCGAAGGCACGATCGTGGTTGCCGAACCGGTGGTTCGTGATCGAGATCGCCTGCTCCCGCAGGAACGGCAGGAGCTCGATGCGTCCGGACTGGGTGACGGTGCCGGCGTGGATCGCGACGTCCGGGTCCCCGCCGACGGCACGCGCCAGGTCGGCGGCGGCCGAGCCGATGAGCCGGACCCGTGCCGGGAGTTCCGTGCGCATCCGGTCCAGCCAGGCCTCGCGGGTCTCGATCTGCGGTGCGCGGGCCAGTCCGGCAGGCAGCGGGACCGCGGAGCTCACGATGACCGTCGATCCGGCCCGTGCGGCGGCGAGCAGCACGCGGGTCAGGTCCGAGAGCGATCCGTCGTTGCGCACGGCGACCGGAACCGGCCGGTACCGGAAGACGTTGCGCTCGACGTCGAGCCCGGTGACGTCCTTCGCGATGCCGAACTCGCGCGACCAAGCCAGCTGGTCGGACCGTGCCGCCGCCCGCAAGCCGTTGAGCTCGACGGCGCCGACGGACCCCTCGACGGCCGACAGGATCGCCTCGACCTCGGCCGTGAGAGCCACGTCGGATGGAACGTTGCGCAGCGGCCGCGGGTGCCACTGGCCGAGGTGGGTCAGGTAGTTGGGGCCGCCGGCCTTGCTGGTCGTGCCGACGGTCGATCGCTTCCAGCCGCCGAACGGCTGCCGCTGGACGATGGCTCCGGTGATGCCCCGGTTGACGTAGAGGTTGCCGGCCTCGACGCGATCGATCCATGCGTTGACCTCGTCCGGGTCGAGCGAATGGATGCCGGCGGTGAGGCCGAAATCGGTGGCGTTCTGCCAGCTGATCGCCTCGTCGAGCGACCGGGCGTGCATGATGCCCAACACCGGTCCGAAGTACTCCGTCCGGTGGAACTCGCTGCCCGGCTTGACCCCGGTGCGGATGCCCGGCGACCACAGCCGCCCGGACGCGTCGAGACTCTCCGGCTCCAGCAGCCAGGACTCGCCGGGCTCCAGCGTTGTGAGCGCGTGCAGCAACTTGCCTTGCGCCGGTTCGATGATCGGACTCATCAGCGTGGTCGGGTCGTCCGGGTAGCCGACGGTGAGCGAGGAGACGGCGTCGAGCAGCTGCCGGTTGAAGCGCTCGCTGTCGGCGACCGACCCGACGAGGATCGCCAGGCTGGCGGCGGAGCACTTCTGCCCCGCATGGCCGAACGCGCTCTTGGCGATGTCGGCGACCGCGTGGTCGAGGTCGGCGCTCGGGGTGACGACGACGGCGTTCTTGCCGCTCGTCTCGGCGAGCAGGCCCAGGTCGGATCGCCAGGAGCGGAACAGCTTGGCGGTGTCCCAGCCACCGGTGAGGATGACGCGATCGACGGCCTGGTGGGCGACGAGCGCCTGGCTGAGCGGGCCCTCGTCGACGGTGACGTAGCGCAGCACCTCGCGCGGAATCCCGCCCTGCCAGAGGGCCTCGACCATCAGGGCGGCGCAACGCCGGCTCTGCGGCGCCGGCTTGATGATCACGCCGCTGCCCGCGGCCAGGGCGGCCAGCACCGAGCCGGCCGGGATGGCGACCGGGAAGTTCCACGGCGGCGTGACGACGGTGAGTGCCGCCGGTTCGAACCGGGCCCCGTCGACGACGTCGAGGCGGAGCGCGGACTCGGCGTAGTAGTGCGCGAAGTCGATGGCCTCGCTGACCTCGACGTCGGCCTCGGCGATCGTCTTGCCGGTCTCGGCGGCCATGACCGCGATCAGGTCACCGCGCCGGGAGGCGAGCACGGTGCCGGCCTGGTGGAGGATCCAGGAGCGCACGTCGGCGCCACGAGCCGCCCAGACGGAACCGGCCTCGCGCGTCTCGTAGATGACTGTTTCCAGGCTGGCCGGGCCGTGCACGCGGCTCGTCTCGATGGTGTCGAGACCGAGCTGCGTGTAGGTGGAGCGGCCCAGCGCCATCCGTCCCCACTCCCGGTTGGCCGCGGTGGACGGGTCGGTGTCGGCGGTGTTCACGAAACCCTCGGTGTGCAGGGTGATGTGCTCGTTCGAGCGGTCCTGCACGCGGAACGGGGAGGGGACCGACTCATCGAGCGCCTTGATCGAGTCGAGGAACCGGGTGGCCTCGCGCTCGAATGCCTCCGGTGACGTGGCGAGGTCGAACGCCGCCGACATGAAGTTGTCGCTGCTGGCGTTCTCCTCCAGGCGCCGCACGAGGTAGGAGATCGCGACGTCGAACTCCTCGGGGTGCACGATCGGCGTGTAGAGCAGCAGGGCGCCGACCTCGTCGCGGACCGCGTCCATGGGCCCGGTGTCCATGCCCAGCAGCATCTCGAACTCGATGCCGTCGCGAACCGACCGATCGCCGGCGAGCAGCCAGGCGTAGGCGATGTCGAAGAGGTTCTGCCCGGCGACGCCGATGCGCACCGCGTCGATCCGTTTGGCTGTGAGCGCCCAGTCCAGGACGCGCTTGTAGTTGGTGTCGGTCTCCTGCTTCGAGCTCCACGTGGCCAGCGGCCAGCCGTGAACGGCGGCGTCGACGCGCTCCATCGCCAGGTTGGCGCCCTTGACGACCCGCACCTTGATGCGTGCGCCGCCCAGCGACCGACGCGCCGTGGCCCACTCCTGCAGTTGCTGCATGGCGGCCAGGCAGTCGGGGAGGTAGGCCTGCAGCACGATGCCGGCCTCGAGCTCGGGGAACTCCTCGAGGACCTTCGTGAAGACCGCGACGGTGAGGTCGAGGTCGCGGTACTCCTCCATGTCGAGGTTGACGAAGGACTGGTTCGCGGCCGCCTGCGCGTAGAGCGGACGCAGGCGCCCGACCACGCGGTCGACGGTCTCGTCGAAGGCCCACATCGAGAGCTGGCTGGCCACCGCTGACACCTTGACCGAGACGTAGTCGATGTCGTCGCGCTGGAGCAGGGCCACGGTGCGGTCGCGGCGCCGGACCGCCTCGCGCTCGCCGAGGACCGCTTCGCCGAGGAGGTTGATGTTGAGCCGGTCGCCACGCTTGCGCAGTTGCTTGACGGCCTTGCCGAGCTTGGCCGGTCGGGCGTCGATGACCAGGTGGCCGACCAGGCGACGCAGCGTGCGCTGGGCCTGCCGGACCACGAACCCCGGCATGAGCACCGAGACCCATGCCCCGAGCTTGAGCAGGACTCGCTGCCTGGCCGGGAGGAACGCCGGCGTGCGGCGGGCGAGCAAACGCAGGTTCCGGGCGGCGACCTTGGCGTCCTCCGGGCGGATCACGCGATCGACGAAACCGACGGTGAAGTCGAGACCGTCCGGGTCCTGCAGCAGGTGGGCGAGCCGTTCGGCGGCAGGGTCGGAGCGACGCGAGGAGGAGCGGTGCGGATCGACCCAGGCGCGGACGAGGTCGACGCTTCGCTCGGCGAGTGGGAGATCGGTCATTTCACGCTCAAGGCTAGTGGTTGGTCAGGGCCAGCACGACGAAAGGAAGGCGTCGGGAGCAGCTCACCGACCGACGGCACCGTCACCCCACCCCTCCGCATGGTCGTGCCTGAACACTAGCCGTTTCGACCAGGTGTCGGGCACCAGATGCAGCGGCGCGTCCGCACCTACCGGGACGGCAGCAGACCGGTCTGGACCAGACCGGGCTCCTCATCCGGCGCCGACCGGCGGTTGGGCCACCACAGGTGCCGCCCGAGGAGAGCGGCGCAGGCCGGCACCACGAGCGTGCGCACGATGAAGGTGTCGAGGAGTAGGCCCATGCCGACCGTGAAGCCCAGCTGGGCGAGGCTGGTGATGCTGCCGAACATCATGGCGAACATGCTCGCCGCGAAGATCAGGCCGGCGGCGGTGATCACCCGCCCGGTGGCGGTGACCGCGCGGGCGATGCCCAGGCGCGATCCGTCCGGAGCCTCCTCGCGGACGCGTTTCATCAGCAGCATGTTGTAGTCGGCGCCGACCGCGACCAGCAGGACGAAGGCGTTGACCGGCACCCACCAGTCGAGCGGCTTGTCCAGCAGCACCTGCCAGACGAGGACGCCCATGCCGACGGCGGACGCATACGACAGCACGACGGAGGCCAGCAGCATCGTGGCGACCACCACCCCACGCAGCATCAGCAGCAGGATCAGGAACACGGTCGCGAGGGTCACCGCCCCGACCAGCGCGAAGTCCTCCAGCATGAAGGTCTCCAGATCGCTGTTGAAGGCCGCGATGCCGGTGGAGTCCACGTCGCTGCCGGCCAGGCGAGTACCCCGCAGACCGGCCACCGCGGCATCCTCGACCTCACCGCTGCGCTGGGAGCTGGTCCGGTCGAACGGATCGCCCTCACCGATGACCACCATCCGGGCGAAGCGTCCGTCCTTGGAGAGGAACACGCCGGACGTGACGGCGAGCCGGGGATCGTCGAAGGCCGAGGGCGGCAGGTAGAAGCCGCCGACGGCTGGATCCTGGGCCACCTTCGACGTCTCGTTCAGGTAGTCGGCCGCCTGCTCCAGGCCCTTCTGCAGCTCGGCCATCGATGCGGTGACCTCCTGGGTGCCGTCGGCGACCTTGCCGCTGCCGTCGGCCACCTGCCCGGCGCCGTCGGCGAGCTGACCGAGCTGTTGCTGCGCCAGCTTGGTGGCACCGGTGAGCTGGCCGGCGCCCTTCTCGGCTCGGTTCAGCCCGGCGTCGAGGCGGGCCAGGCCCCGGTTCAGTGAGACCGTCCCGGCCGCGATCTGGCGCGCCGCGGCCGCGGCGTCGCGCAGGCCGGGAAGCAGCTGGTCCCGCTGGGCCACGTAGATCTGGCCGATGCCCTCGCGGGCCTGGGAGCAGGCCGGGTCCAGGCCACAGGTGGGGCTCGCCTGCAGGGCGGAATGGGCCATCCGGAGTCCCTCGACCGCCTGCCGGGTCTGGTCGTGCGCCACCTCCAGCCCGTTCGCGAGCAGGTTGGCACCGCGCCGCAGCTCCCGGGTGCCCTGCTGGGCTTGTCCGCTGCCCTCCGAGAGGCGCTGGAGTCCGTTCCGGAGGTCGCGCAGGCCGCCGAGCAGCCGCCCGGTCCCGTCGACGGCCTGGTCCGCGCCCGACGCGACCTGACCGGCACCGGAGCTCACGCCGTCTGCGCCGTCGACCAGGCGCTGGGCGTCCTTCTCGCCGGCCTGGAGCTCGTTCTCCGCCTCGCCCAGGCCTTCACCGATCCGCCCCATCTGCCGGGCGAGCGACGCCTCCTCGATCGGCGCACCCGTCGGCCGGGTGATGGTCCGCACGGACTCGACCCCCTCGACCCGCGACACCGAGGCGGCGGACTGCTCGAGGGCCGCCAGGTCGCGGGGGTTGCGCATGTCTCGGTCGGCCGTGATCAGCAGGTAGTCGCCGAGCACCTCGTTGCGGGGGTAGTGGGCGGCGATCAGGTCGAATCCCACGTTGCTCTCGGTGTCGTCAGGCTGCACGGATCGCTCGTCGAAGCTGCGGACCAGGGCCGGATAGAAGGCCGCGAGCACGATGAGTGGGAGCAGCCCGGCGGCGAGCACGCGTCCCGGGCGACTGACGACGACCGCGGAGATGCGCTCCCAGTTGCCGCGATCGGCGGTCGACGGTCGTGGGTCGAGCCAGCCGCGCCGGCCGAGGATGGTGACCGCAGCCGGCAGCAACGTCAGGCTCAGGGCCAGGGTGCCGGCGACGCCCAGGGCGATGGCCGGGCCGGTCGTGCTGAACAACCCGACGTCCGCCAAGACCATGGAGGCGTTGGCGAGCACCACGGTCAACGCCGACGCGGCGATGACGACGCCGACCTTGGACGACGCGATGCCGATCGCCGTGTCCGAATCGTGACCGTTGCGGCGCTCCTCGTGGTACCGACTGATCAGGAAGATGGCGTAGTCGGTCGATGCGGCCAGCACGACGGCGGTGAGCACGGACGCCGTGAAGGTCGAGACGTCCATCCCCAGCGTCCCGCCGATGGCGGCCAGGGCCCGCCCAGAGGCCAGGGAGAGGCCGATGAAGCCGAGCACCACTCCGGTGATGGCGACCGACCGGTAGAGCAGCGTCAAGATGATGGTGATCATGACGACGATCGCGACCGTGATGACGGCCAGGCTCGACTCGGCTTCGTGCGACATGTCGGAGATGGTCGTCGGGTAGCCCGTCACGGCGACCTCGAGCCCGGTCGGCGGATCCTCGTGCACGACGTCGCGCACCGACTCGATCTGCCGGATCGCCGTCGGTGCGCCGGTGTCGCCGGAGATCCCGACCTGGAAGTAGACGGCCTCGGCGTCCTTGCTGGTCAAGGATTCGAACAGCAGCGGGCTGGAGTCCACGTCCTGGATGGAGGACACGTCGGCGTGGTCGTCGAGCCGGGGAACCAGCCCCTTCACGTACTCGCGATCGGTGTCGGTCAGGCCACCGTCCCGTTCGGCGACGACGTACAGGATGCTCTTGGTCTTGCCGTTGCCGAAGGCCTCGTCCATGGCCTCGAAGGTCTGGACGGCTTCGGCGTTCTCCGGGATGAAGGGGAGCGAGCTGTCGGCGACGACCGCTTCGAGCTGGGGCACCGCCGTGTTGATGATGCCGACCGCCAGCAGGCAGCCGACGAGGACCCAGCCGGCCCTGCGGATCGAGAGCGCCGCAATTCTCATGTCGGTCCTGTCAGCGCGCGGGGCCCTCCGGGGTGAGCGGCCCATCCCACCCATGCTAGGAACCACAGGCCAGATCGACATCGTTCGGCGGTAGTGATCCTCATTACTACCGAGGCAGCAGCCGGCCTCCTCCCGTGGTCGGATGCGCAGCCTCGGATGCGCCCTGACCTCGTGAGACGATGGCGCCATGGACGTCCGGCCGTTCGATGCGCTGCTGCTGGTGTCCTTCGGCGGCCCGGAGCACCCGGAGGACGTGATCCCGTTCCTGGAGAACGTCACCGCCGGACGCGGCATCCCCCGGGAGCGGCTGGAACAGGTCGGCGAGCACTACTTCCTCTTCGGCGGCAGGTCCCCGATCAATGAGCTCAACCGCGAGCTGATCGACGCGATTCGCAAGGACTTCGCCGAGCACGACGTCGACCTGCCGATCTACTGGGGCAACCGCAACTGGGATCCGTACCTGCGCGACACCCTCCGGCAGATGGCGGCCGACGGCATCACGAACGCGGCCTTCTTCCTCACCAGCGCCTACTCCTCCTACTCCGGATGTCGTCAGTACCGCGAGGACCTGCACGACGCCCGGTCCGGGTTCGACGTCGAGCTGACCAGGCTCCGGTTGTACTTCAACCATCCCGGATTCGTGTCGCCGCTGGTGGAGGCCACCGCGGCCGAGCTGGCCGATGCGCCCGCCGGCACGCACGTCGTCTTCGTCACGCACTCGATCCCGGATGCGATGGATGCCGCCAGCGGCGGTCCGGGCCGGCACGCGTACCTGCGCCAGCACGAGGAGGTCGCCTCGCTGGTCGCCGCAGGCGCGGGTGCCACCGACTGGAGCCTGGCATTCTGCTCGCGATCAGGCTCGCCGCACGTGCGGTGGCTGGAACCGGACGTCAACGACCATCTGCAGGACCTCACCTCCCAAGGCGTCGAATCGGTGATCGTGGTGCCGATCGGCTTCATCTCCGACCACATGGAGGTCATCTACGACCTCGACACCGAGGCGGCTGCCACAGCCAAGGAGCTGGGGCTGCGCTATGCACGCGTCGACACCCCGGGTGAGCACGAGGCCTTCGTCCAGATGGTCCGCGACCTCGTGCTCGAGCGCGCCGCCGTCGAGCGCGGCGAGCACCCCGAGCGAGCCACGGTCGGCGCGCTGGGTCCCAACCCGGACGTCTGCCCGGTCGACTGCTGCGTCAACCTGCGCTCGCCGCTGCCGACCGTCTCGTGAGCCCGCTTCACGACGGCGGGACGCTGCTCGCCCTCGCCCGCGAGGTCGGCCTTGAGGCCGCCGAGTTCGTGCGCAGGAGCCGACCGGTCGGCCGCGTCGGCGTCGCCGACACGAAGTCCAGCCCGACCGATGTCGTCACCGAGATCGACCGCGGGTCCGAGGCCCTGATCCGCACGCGCATCCTCGACCGTCGTCCCGATGACGGTTTCGTGGGCGAGGAGGGCAGCGACCGGACGGGGACGAGTGGCGTCGACTGGATCGTCGATCCCATCGACGGCACGGTCAACTTCGTCTACGGCATCCCCTGCTACGCGGTGTCGATCGCAGCCGCCGTCGACGGAGTCGTGACGGCGGGCCACGTCGTCAACATCACCTCCGGCGAGGAGTTCGCCGCCGTCCGGGGCTCAGGGGCATGGAGCTGGGAGGGAACCGCGCGCCACGCGATCACGGCGCCGCACCCGCCGCCGCTGGAGCACGCCCTCGTCGGCACCGGATTCCACTACGTGCCGGAGATCCGCGCTCGGCAGGCGGTCGCCGTGGCGCGGCTCCTCCCGCAGGTGCGCGACATCCGCCGCACCGGGTCGGCGGCGCTCAACCTGTGCGAGCTCGCCGTGGGCCGCCTCGACGCCTTCGTCGAGGAGGGTCTGCAGCCGTGGGACCGGGCCGCCGCCGGTCTCGTGGCGACCGAGGCCGGACTGGTCGTCAGCGGCCTCGACGGCGAACCGGACGAGCGCCTCGTCATGGCCGCGCATCCCTTGATCGCCGAGGAATATTTCGCCCTCGTGCGTGCTTGTGAATTCTGAGCGCGGCCCGGTCGTGCGCCGCGCGGGACTCGCTTGACAGCGTGTGGCACAATCGCGCCGGTTGATCAGAACAGCGCCGTCAGATGGGAAGGTTCATGGCTACCGACTACGACGCACCTCGCAAGACCGAGGACGAGCAGTCCGAGGACAGCATCGAGGAGCTCAAGGCGCGTCGTCACGAGAAGAGCTCGGGCAAGGTCGACGAGGACGAAGTCGAGGCCGCCGAGAACTTCGAGCTGCCCGGGGCCGACCTCTCCCACGAGGAGCTCGCCGTCCAGGTCGTGCCCAAGAAGTCCGACGAGTTCACCTGCAGCTCATGCTTCCTGGTGCATCACCGCAGCCAGCTCGCCTCGGAGAAGAAGGGCGTGCTCATCTGCCGCGATTGCGCAGGTTGATCAGCCGCTGGTGGACCGGCGCCCCCGCCGGCCGAGCTTTCGCTTCTTGACCACCGGATCGGGATCGGGGTCGGCCGGGTCGATCGGCTTCAACGACTTCATGCCCGGCGGGAGCTCACCGGTCGATTTCACCCAGTAGGTGGCCGCGCCGCGATGCACCAGCGCCTTGGTGAGTTCGACGACCGCCCCGCCGACCACCGCCCACAGGACGACCTCGCGGACGTCGTTGTCGGGATGAGTGGTGTCGGCCGGTGGCTTGCGTCGGGCAGCGGCCTGCCAGGTCAGGACCGAGACGCGGCGCGCGAGGACACCGGCGCCGATCGTGGCTCCGCGGTCCATCAGCTTCCAGACCCGCTTGCCGCCCGGGATGCCCTTGGGCGTCGCCACCGGCTCAGACTTCTTCTTCCTCGCCACCGTTCACCTCTCCGTTCGTCCTCGTGGGTTCAGTCTGGCGCAAGGCCATGACGACGGCCTCCGGGCGTCGGCTCGACACCAGCCAGTACGGCGTCGGATCGGAGTCGTCGACCACCTCGACCAGGACGCCGGTGTCGATGTAGGGGCGGGTTCGCAACCACGCCCGGGCGTCTGCGTGCGGTCCGAGCCGCTCCCGTAGCGCGCGGGCGTCCAGCTGCGTGACGTCGCCGATGGCGTCGCCGGTGAGGTGGGCCGACCCGACCCGGAGCCCGTCGGGACCGGCGGTGAGGAGCAGCGATCCGTACGCCCACACGAGACTGCCGGCCAGCGCGGTGGCGAACGCTGCGGCGCCGATCGCGATGGCCGTGGTGGTGGCGACGAGCATGACCCAGCCCCACACCAGACCGAAGGCGACGACGACGACCCACCAGGACAGCGGGGCCGTCAGCCGTTCGCGGTACACGCTCACGGGCCCAGCCTGCCCCATCGCGACCCCTCGGCCGTCGCGGGTAGGGTCGCGAGCATGGTCGAGGTGAGCATCACGCGTCTGGACGAGGGGCTGCCCCTCCCGGCCTACGCGAAGCCGGGCGACGCCGGCGCCGACCTGCGCACGACGATCGACGTGACGCTGGCTCCGGGGGAGCGGGCGTTGGTGCCGACCGGTATCGCGATCGCGCTGCCCGAGGGCTACGCGGCGTTCGTCCACCCTCGATCGGGCCTCGCGCTGAAGCACGGCCTGTCCGTCGTCAACACCCCCGGCACGATCGATGCCGGGTACCGCGGCGAGATCGCCGTCCTGCTGGTCAACCACGACCTCCACGAGCCCATCTCGATCTCCCGCGGTGATCGCATCGCCCAGCTCGTCGTCCAGCGGGTGGAGCGGGCCGCCTTCGTCGAGGTCGACGACCTGCCGGCCTCCGAGCGAGGCGACGGTGGCTACGGCTCCACTGGCGGCCACGCCGCAGCCGACCTGAGCGCCGTCCACGGGGGAGCGTGATGAGGAGCAGACGGAGGGCGGAGCCGTCCGACGACCTCGTCGAGCCGGTCGAGCCAGTCGCGCCATCGCCCCGCTCCCACGGCCCCTGGGATGCCGCCGAGAAGGACACCGGCGACGACTCCGCCTACCTCGACCTCGGCTCGTTGCTGATCCGCGGGCGACCCGGTTTCAACCTGCAGATGCCCGCCGACGACGACGCGGGCACGATCGGCTCGGTCGTGCTCGTCACCGAGGAGTCCGGGCTCGAGCTCCGCGCGTTCGCGGACGCGCGCTCCGGCGGCCTCTGGGACGACGTCCGTGCCGACCTCGAAGCCGAGGCCGAGCGACTCGGTGGCGCGTTCGACCGCGTCGAGGGTCCCTTCGGCATCGAGCTTCACCTCCGCGTTCCCGCGACCGGGCCCAACGGCGAGGAGGGCTTCCAGCAAAGCCGCATCGTCGGCATCGAGGGGCCGCGCTGGATGCTGCGGGCCACGTTCCTCGGCCGCGAGGCGGTCGAGCCGAGCGAGGACAGCCTGCTGATGACGGCGCTTCGCGACGTCGTCGTGGTGCGGGGCGCCGCGCCCCGGGCGCCTCGCGAGCCGCTGTTGCTGACCGTCGGCGACGGTCTCGTGGCACTCGACGACGACACGCCCGCCAACTAGAACGCATCCGCCGGAGGATTTCGGAGACTTGCAGTTCCAGGTGGCTCGCGCGGGCGGGATGTGCCGCACGGGATGCACCACCGCGACCTACACTTGCCGCATGTCCGGTCGATTGAGTCGCACCCTGGAACGTCTCTCACCTGAGAAGCAGGAAGCCGACGAGCTGCAGGAGAACGCCGCCAGCGCGGGCTGCTCGCCGATCAAGGTGCTCCCCGATCGCTGCGTCGTCAACGTGCACGGCACGTTGCGGTGCGTCACGCTCCGGCCGGTCGACGGCATCACCTCCTTGGAGGCCGAGCTGTACGACGGGTCCGACGCCGTCACCCTCATCTGGCTCGGCCGGCGCACCATCGAGGGTGTCGAGGCGGGCCGCCGCCTCACGGCACACGGCCGCATCGGTCGACGGGGTGCGGAGCGCGTGCTCTACAACCCGCGCTACGAGCTCGAGGCATGACGCCGGCTCCAGAACCAGGTGCGGGCTCCGAGCCAGGGACGGTCCACGACTCGGTCGAGCAGCTCGTCCGCAGCAAGCTGTCCGAGGCGCTCGGGGGCCGTCGCGGCATCGTCGAGAGCGCCGTCCCGACCGTGCTGTTCACGGTGATGTTCGTCAGCACGCACGATCTGCGGCTCTCGCTCACCCTGGCGATCTCGGCCACCGTCCTCCTGCTGGTCGTGCGACTGGTGCAACGCAGCACCGTGCAGTTCGTGCTCAACGCCCTCATCGCCATCGGCATCGCCGCGCTGTTCGCGGCGCGATCGGGGGAGGCGCGCGACGTGTTCCTGCCCGGCATCCTCTACAACGGTGCCTACGCAGCCGTCTTCCTGATCTCGATCGTGGTGGGCTGGCCGCTGGTCGGCTTCATGATCGGCAGCATCACCGGTGACCCCACCGGGTGGCATGACGATCGGCACATCGTGCGGCTGTGCTCGCAGCTCACCTGGCTGTTCGCGGCGCCCTGCATCCTGCGAGTGGCCGTGCAGTACCCGCTCTATCTCGGCGACCACATCGCGCTGCTCGGCACCGCGAAGGTCGTGCTCGGCTGGCCGCTGCAGGTCGCGGCGTTCGCCGCGATGGCGTGGCTGCTGAGCCGCAACCGCACGCCGCTCGAGCCGGACGCCGAGCCGGCCTAGGACGCCTTCTTCGGCGAGAGCAGTTGGTCGAGCTCGTCCTCGGCGTCCTCGGGGCAGACGAACAACAGCTCGTCACCGGACTCCAGCGACCGGTCGCTGTCGGGTGTCTGGATCGCGTTGTCGCGGAGGATCGCCACCAGGACGACGTCGTGCGGCCAGGGAACGTCGGCGACGCGTTGGCCGATGAACGGCGAGTCGTCCGGCATCGTGAGCTCGACGAGGTTGGTGTTGCTCTGCCGGAACGTGAACAGCCGCACGAGGTCGCCGACGCTGACCGCCTCCTCCACGAGCGCCGACATGATGCGCGGCGTGGACACCGAGACGTCCACGCCCCAGGAGTCGCTGAACAGCCACTCGTTGCTGGGGTGGTTCACCCGCCCGACCGTGCGCGGCACGGAGAACTCGGTCTTGGCCAGCAGCGAGATGACGAGGTTGGCCTTGTCGTCGCCGGTCGAGGCGATGACCACGTCGCAGGTCTCCAGCCGCGCCTCCTCGAGGGAGGAGAGCTCGCAGGCGTCGGCGAGGAGCCACTGGGCGTCGGGAACCAGGTCGGACCGGATGGACTCCGACGCCTTGTCGATGAGCAACACCTCGTGCCCGTTGTCGACGAGCTCGAGCGCGACGCTGCGTCCGACCGCACCGGCTCCGGCGATGGCGACCCGCATCACTCCTCCTCCGGTCCGGCGTCGAGCGCGGCGTGGGCGTCGTCGGCGGCATCCTCACGCATGAACACGCTCAGGTAGTCGCCTTCCTGGATGACCGTGTCGTTGTCGACGACGTGACCCGCTCCGAGCCTGGTGAGGTAGGCGACCCGAACCTTGGCCTGCCGCTCGAGCTCGGCGATCTCGTGACCGATCCAAGCCGGCGGCGCGTAGATGCTGTCGAGGCGCAGCTCACCGGACGGGTCGCGCCACGCCGGCTCCGAGCCGGCGGGAAGCAGCCGTCGAAGGACCTGGTCGGCCGCCCACGGCACGGTGGCGACGGTCGGCACCCCGAGTCGCTCGTAGACCTCGGCACGACCGGGATCGTAGATCCGCGCGACGACGTTCTTCACCCCGAACTGCTCGCGGGCGACGCGCGCGGAGATGATGTTGGAGTTGTCGCCGCTGGAGACCGCCGCGAAGCCGTCGGCCCGCTCGATGCCGGCCTCCTCCAGAACCCCCCGATCGAAGCCGATGCCGGTGACCGTGACGCCGCTGAAATCCGGACCGAGCCGACGGAACGAGTCCGGATTCGTGTCGATGATGGCGGTGGTGTGGCCCCGGCGCTCGAGGTTCCGAGCGAGCGAGGATCCGACGCGTCCGCAGCCCATGATCACGATGTGCACGCTGGTGACGCTACACCGGCCGTGGCTCCGCCGCGGAGGGTCCGGGGCGGGTCTAGCATCATCGCCGTGGGCATCGTCGACGTCGCCAAACGGGCACTGGTGGGACGCAAGCTCCGCAGCACTCAGCTCGGCGAGACGTTGCTGCCGAAGCGCATCGCCTTGCCGGTCTTCGCCAGCGATCCGCTGTCCAGCGTGGCCTACTCGCCGGACGAGATCTTCCTGACGCTCTCGGTGGCCGGGGTCGGTGCGTACACCTACTCCTGGAAGATCGGCCTGCTGATCGCGTTCGTGCTCCTGGTGGTCATCGCTTCCTACCGGCAGAACGTGCAGGCGTACCAGTCCGGCGGTGGCGACTACGAAGTCGCCACCACCAATCTGGGCAGCTCGGCCGGGCTGGGTGTCGCCAGCGCCCTGTGGGTCGACTACGTGCTCACCGTTGCCGTGTCGATCTCGTCGGCGTCGCAATACGCGGCTAGCGCCGTTCCGTCCCTGCAGGGCCACGAGGTCCTGGTCGCCGCGGCGGCGGTGGTGTTCCTCACCGCGATGAACCTTCGCGGGGTCCGGGAGTCCGGTACCGCGTTCGCGATCCCGACCTACGTGTTCATGGTCTCCCTGCTCGCCATGGTGGGGTGGGGGTTCTTCCGGGAGCTGCTCGGCGGCGGCCTTCCCAACGCGGCGACGGCCGACCTGCAGATCATCGCCGAGGCCCCGTTCGTCGACGGGCTGGGCGGCCTGGCGTTCGCGCTGTTGCTCCTCAGGGCGTTCGCCTCCGGCTGCGCGACCCTGACCGGTGTCGAGGCGATCGCCAACGGGGTCCCGGCCTTCCGCAAGCCGAAGGGCAAGAACGCAGCGACCACCCTGCTCATCCTGGGCGCCGTCGCCACGACGTTGGCGATGTCCATCGTGCTGCTGGCGAACATGACCGAGGTTCGGGTGGCGGAGGATCCGCACGAGCAGCTCCGCACCGCGGACGGTTCACGCCTGCCGGACGGCTACCACCAGGAGCCGATCGTCGGTCAGCTGGCGCGCGTGGTGTTCGACCACTTCGAGCTCGGCTTCATCATCGTGACGGTGGCAACCGGCCTGATCCTGCTCCTGGCGGCGAACACGGCGTTCAACGGCTTCCCGGTGCTGGGCTCGATCCTGGCCCGCGACGGCTACATGCCGCGCCAGCTCGACACCCGGGGTGACCGGCTCGCCTTCAGCAACGGCATCGTGCTGCTGGCGGTCTTCGCGCTGCTCCTGATCGTCGCCTTCGACGCCGAGGTGACCCGGTTGATCCAGCTGTACATCGTCGGCGTCTTCGTCTCGTTCACCTTCAGTCAAGCCGGGATGGTGCGGCACTGGACGACGCTGCTCCGCGACACGTCGGATCGGAAGCGGCGGGCCGCGATGATGCGCAGCCGGGCCATCAACGCGTTCGGCTTCACCGTGACCGGCACCGTCCTGGTGGTGGTGCTGATCTCCAAGTTCACCCACGGAGCATGGATCGCGGTCACCGCGATGGTGGTCGTCTTCGTGGTCATGCGAGGCATCCGCCGTCACTACGACCGGATCGCCGAGGAGCTGCTGATCGACGACTCCGACATCATGCTGCCGTCCCGCGTGCACGCGGTCGTGCTCGTCGGCAAGGTGCACAAGCCCACGATGCGGGCGCTGGCGTACGCCCGGGTGTCGCGGCCCAACACGCTCGAGGCGTTGTACGTCGAGTTCGACAAGGGCCAGTCGGCCGCCATCCGCGAGAAGTGGAGCGAGCTCGACATCCCGGTGCCGTTGAAGATCATCTCCTCGCCGTACCGCGAGCTGGTGCGTCCCGTCGTCCGCTACGTCAAGGAGATCCGCAAGAGCAGCCCGCGTGACGTCGTGACGGTCTACATCCCCGAGTACGTCGTCGGTCGCTGGTGGGAGCAACTCCTGCACAACCAGACCGCGCTGCGGCTCAAGGGCCGGCTGCTGTTCATGCCGGGAGTGATGGTCACCAGCGTTCCGTACCAGCTGCGGTCGGCCGGCGCGGCGAGGTCCCGGCCGGAGCGTCCCGCGCCCGGCGACGTGCGTCGAGGCGTCCAGCGGTCCGAATGAGTTGAGGATCACGACCCGCGGGTCTCCCGCGTGATGGACCGGATGGCGCCCCGAGAGGTGCGCTGAGAGGTGCGCTGAGCGTGATGCGTGTCGTGGCGCTCGTGCCCCGCTGAGTGCTCCACAGTGTGAGCATGGGATTCGCCGACCCGACCGTCTGCCCGCGCTGCCGCGGCGCGATCGAGGCCGCCACGCGGTGCCCGCACTGCGGGCTCGATCTGACGACGCACGAGATCCAGCAGGCTTGGCAGGCGCTGGTCGTGGCCGACCAATGGGTGGCGCGGGCCACGGAGGTGCAGTCGGCGGCACCGGCCTCCGTGCCAACGCCGGCTGGCACCGCCCCGCCACCGGCCCACCCGCCGGCAGCGGACGTGGCGCCGCCTCGCCAGCGAAAGCTCTCGGCCGGCTCGGTCCTCCTCGGCCTGGGGGCGATGTTCATCCTCGTCGCGGGCAGCATCTTCATCTCCGTGTCGTGGGGTTCGCTCGGCGTGGTCGGCCGAGCGCTGGTCCTGCTCGCCTTCACGGCGCTCGTCGGCGTTCTCGGGTGGGTCATCACGCGCCGCGGTCTGCGTGCCTCGGCGGAGGCCTTGTGGACGGTGTTCCTCGGTCTGCTGACCCTCGACTGGTTCGCCGCGCGTGATCAGGGCCTGGCCGGGCTCGACCGCCTGCCGTTCGGGGCCTCGGCCGCAGCCTGGGCCGTCCTCGTGATCGGTGCGGCCCTCGTCGTGGTGCGCGGAGGCCGCCGACGGCTGGGCGCCGAGCTGATCGCCCCCTCGATCATCGCCGGGTTCGCGGCGTGGTTCGCGGCGGGCAGCCTGGCCGCCGAGCTCGACGCCGCCGAGACCGCATTCTGGCCGGCCCTGCTGGCCACGGCTGCTGTGACCGCGGCCGGACTCGTCCTGCTCGTCGGTGGCGTGCGGGTGGGTGCGTGGATCTGTGCCGTCGGTGCCGTGCTCTCCGGCGTGGTGGCCTCCGGTTCCGCCGTCATCGAGGCCGTCGACCACCCCGCGGTGGACGACCTCGTCGCGAATCGCCATGGGCTGCCGCTCCTGGTCGTGGTGCTGGTCGCCGCCGTGACCGGTGTCGTCGTCACCCGCGGTCGGTGGGCGGCATCGGCCGTCGTCGTCGCCGGGGTGTCGACCCTGGTCGCGCTCCCGGTCGAGGAGGCCTGGGACGATCGCGGCGGCTACGTGGTCGTGTCCGGCCTCCTCGTCGTCGGTGCCGTGGCGTTCGCCCGAGGTGGCGACTGGTTCCGCGGTGGTCGCCTGGCCGTGTCGCTCGGGTGGGTCGGTCTCGTCCTGGCGGCGTCGCCGTGGGTGGCCGGCCTGCTCGACGTGATCGCCGAGGGCGCAACGTCGTCGCGCACCGATGATCTCCGCACCCGCCTCCGCCCGGACGACGTTGCCGACGTCGGGCCCTGGTGGCTGGCCGCCGTCGTGGCGGCTGCCCTGGCCGTGTCGCTCGTCGCCGCACGACGGTGGCCGGAGTCCCGTGCCGTCCGCGATCATCTCGTCCCGGCGGCGGCCTGCGCCGGCGTGCTCGGCGCCCTCATGGTGGTGGCGACGCTCGCCCCGCCGGCCATCGCGATCGGGGGAGCGAGTGTCGCCGGCGGTGCCGTGCTCGCGGCGTCGCTCGGCACTCGCGGCTGGCGCTGGATCGGCCCAGGAGTCGTGGCCCTGGCGCCCCTGTCGACGCTGTCGTCGTGGCCGGCCTCGGTCCTGGTGTGGCCGGTGGCCGGCGTCGTGCTGGCCTTCGTGGCGCTACGAACGCAGGACGCCTGGCTGCGGCGGGGATCGGGCTTCGTGGCGACCGGCTGGGGACTCGGGACGACCGCAGCCGTCTTCGAGCTCGTCTCCGGCGACGACCGCTGGACGGCGCTCGGCCTCGTCATCGCCGGGGTGGTCGGCCTCGGGGTCGCGCTGTTCGCGATTCGGGACGACCCGACCGCCACGTCCGTCGAGGCGGCCTCGTCCGTCCTCGGCGTCGGCGGCCTCGTGCTCGGAAGCGTCGACTCGACCCTGGGGTTCACCTCCTTCCTCTGGACGGTCGCGGGGGCGGGCGTCGTCGTCCTGGGTCTGGCCTCGGCCCGCCGGCGTTGGTACCGCTGGGCCGGATCGGCACTCCTCGGCACCGCGTACGTCCTGCGACTGGCCGCCAGTGAGGTCGACGTCGTCGAGGCCTACACGCTCCCGTTCGCGATCCTCCTGCTGGTCGCCGGACTGTGGGCGATGCGCGACTCCGCACCCGCGGCGGGCCGGCCCGATGCCGGCACCCCGGCTCGGGGTCCCGGGTCGATGCGCGCCCTGCTGCCGGGCGTGACGTTGGCGCTCGTGCCGAGCCTGCCGCAGGCGCTCGACGAGCCGACCGGGCTTCGCGCCCTCCTGCTCGGCGTCGCTGCGGCGGTCGCGCTGGGCGTCGGTACCTGGCGACGATGGAAGGTTCCGTTCGTCGCCGGCGCCGCCGTGCTGGCCCTGCTCGTCCTGGTCAACGTCGGGCCGCTGGCCCTTGCCCTGCCGCGTTGGGTGCTGATCGCCTCGGTCGGCGCCGTGCTGCTGGCGGCCGGTATCACCTGGGAGGAGCGAGTCCGCGACGGGCGGGCGGCCGCGCGCTACGTCGGATCGATGCGCTGATGCACTGTGGCGGTGCTTGTATCAACATTCGTCCCGCGTCACAGTGAGGACATGCCCGAGTTCAGGACCGTGCGCGAGCTCCGGCGCGACGCCTTGGGACAGGACGCGCTGCTGTTCTGCCTGGCGTTCACCGTGGGAGCCACGGTCTACGCGGTCGCCAGCGCCGTCGCCGACGGTGTCACCGACATCTGGACGATCGGGCTCTCCGACGGCCTCATCCTGAGTGGACTCGCGGCCGGCGAGGTGTTCCTGCTCTGGAACAACGGGTTCCGGCAGGGCGTGCGTGGCCACAGCATCGGCAAGCACCGGTGCGGCATCGCCGTGGTCGATCGGGGCGACGACGCGCCCACCGGCGCCGTGCGCGGGTTGGTGCGCGGAGTGATCATGGTGCTGCTGCTCGACCTGTCCGCGGCGGCGATCCCGATCGGCCTCCCGACCGTCCTCCGCAGCGCGACTCCGGAGAGCTGGCACATCGGAGCGACGGCCTACATCGCCCTGGTCGTCATCCTCGTGCCGCTGCTCCTGCCCACCGATCGGGGGCTGGCCGACTGGTTGTTGCGGACCAAGGTCGTCCGCGCGACGGGGGCCGATGCCACGACGCGGCCGGGTCGTCGCCGCGCCCTCATCGCCCTCGACGTCATCGGGGTCCTCGGCGTGGCCGCGGTCGCCATCACCTACATCGCGTTCTACTGGCCGCTGATCTGGCAGTTCCCGGCGCTGACCTGATTCCCCGCCACAGATGTATCTTGATATCGAGATACTTTGCCACGTCCGATGGTGGCGGGGCACCCCCGATCTGGCGCCGCGAGTCACCGCTCGGCAGGATGGGCATGGACAGCCCGAATGAGGAGACAGCATGGTCGTCGACAGCTTCAACGCCAAGGACACCCTCGACGTGGGTGGTGAGTCGTTCGAGATCTACCGACTCGACCAGGTGACCGGCGACGGGCTCGACGTCGATTCCCTCCCGTTCAGCCTCAAGGTGCTGCTCGAGGGCCTGCTGCGCACGGAGGACGGCGCGAACATCACCAAGGCGGACATCGAGGCGCTCGCCGGGTGGGACGCCGACGCCGACCCGAGCACGGAGATCCAGTTCACGCCCGCGCGCGTCATCATGCAGGACTTCACCGGCGTCCCCTGCGTCGTCGACCTCGCCACGATGCGCGAGGCGATGGCCGACCTGGGCGGCGACGCCACCAAGATCAACCCGCTCGCACCGGCCGAGATGGTCATCGACCACTCCGTCATCGCCGACGTGTTCGGCACCCCCGAGGCGTTCGAGCGCAACGTCGAGATCGAGTACGAGCGCAACCGTGAGCGCTACCAGTTCCTGCGCTGGGGCCAGGGCGCGTTCGACGACTTCAAGGTCGTCCCGCCCGGCACCGGCATCGTCCACCAGGTCAACATCGAGCACCTCGCCCGCGTGGTGTTCACCAAGGACGGCGTGGCCTACCCGGACTCGTGCGTCGGCACCGACTCGCACACCACGATGGTCAACGGCCTCGGGGTGGTGGGCTGGGGCGTCGGCGGGATCGAGGCCGAGGCGGCGATGCTCGGACAGCCGATCAGCATGCTGATCCCGCGGGTCGTCGGGTTCAAGCTCACCGGCGAGCTGCACGAGGGTGCCACCGCCACCGACCTCGTCCTCACCATCACCGAGATGCTCCGCAAGCACGGCGTGGTCGGCAAGTTCGTCGAGTTCTACGGCGACGGCGTCGGCGCGGTGCCGCTGGCCAACCGCGCCACGATCGGCAACATGAGCCCGGAGTACGGCTCCACCATCGCGGTCTTCCCGATCGATGCGGAGACCACCAAGTACATGACGTTCACCGGGCGCAGCGAGGAGCAGATCGCGCTCGTCGAGGCCTACGCCAAGGCGCAGGGCATGTGGCACGACCCCGCGAAGGAGCCGCGGTTCTCCGAGAAGCTGGAGCTCGACCTCTCCGAGGTCGTGCCGTCCATCGCCGGCCCCAAGCGTCCGCAGGACCGGGTGTCGCTGTCGGAGGCGAAGAGCTCGTTCCGAACGGCCCTGACCGAATACGTCGACAGCGATGAGGACCAGGAGATCGGCGCGTACGACGAGGCCGTCGAGGAGTCCTTTCCGGCATCGGATCCGCCGAGCAGCTCGAACAACGGAAAGAACGGGCTCAACCCGCACCTGACCACGGCGCCCCCCGACGGCGATCGCGCCAGCAACCCGCAGAGCGTCACCCTCGAGGACGGTGCCGAGTTCGACCTCGACCACGGCGCGGTCACCATCGCAGCCATCACGTCGTGCACGAACACGTCCAACCCGTCGGTGATGATCGGCGCCGCGCTGCTGGCCAAGAACGCGGTCGAGAAGGGTCTCACCCGCAAGCCGTGGGTCAAGACCACGCTCGCGCCCGGGTCGAAGGTCGTCTCCGACTACTACGAGAAGTCCGGCCTCACGCCCTACCTCGACAAGCTCGGGTTCAACCTCGTCGGCTACGGCTGCACCACCTGCATCGGCAACTCCGGGCCGCTCATCCCCGAGGTCAGCGCGGCCGTCAACGAGGGCGACCTCGCCGTGGTGTCGGTGCTGTCGGGCAACCGGAACTTCGAGGGCCGCATCAACCCCGACGTCAAGATGAACTACCTCGCGTCGCCGCCGCTCGTCGTCGCGTACGCGTTGGCCGGCTCGATGGACGTCGACCTGCTGAACGAGCCGCTCGGGCAGGACACCGACGGCAACGACGTCTACATGAAGGACATCTGGCCGTCGCCGTCGGAGGTCGAGGACGTCATCGCGTCGTCGATGGACCCTGAGACGTTCACCAAGGAGTACGCCGACGTCTTCGCCGGCGGCGAGCAGTGGAAGAACCTGGAGACTCCCTCCGGTGACACCTTCGCCTGGGATGACGACTCCACCTACGTCCGCAAGCCGCCGTACTTCGACGGCATGGAGGTCGAGCCTTCGCCGGTCGAGGACGTCTCCGGCGCCCGCGTGCTGTTGAAGCTGGGCGACTCGGTCACGACCGACCACATCTCCCCGGCCGGCGCCATCAAGAAGGACAGCCCGGCGGGCACGTACCTCTCCGAGCACGGCGTGGAGTCGCGCGACTTCAACTCCTACGGCTCCCGCCGCGGCAACCACGAGGTCATGATCCGCGGCACGTTCGCCAACATCCGCCTGCGCAACCAGATGGCGCCCGGCACCGAGGGCGGGTACACGCGCGACCTGATCGGGGACGGCGAGGTGACCACGGTCTTCGAGGCGTCGGAGAAGTACATCGCCGAGGGCGTGCCGCTCGTCGTGCTCGCCGGCAAGGAGTACGGCTCCGGCTCGTCGCGCGACTGGGCCGCCAAGGGCACCGCGCTGCTCGGCGTCAAGGTCGTCATCGCCGAGTCGTACGAGCGCATCCACCGCTCGAACCTGATCGGCATGGGGGTTTTGCCCTTGCAGTTCCCCCAGGGCGAGACGGCCGAGTCGCTCGGCCTCACCGGCGAGGAGACCTTCGAGGTCACCGGCATCACGGCGATGAACGACGGCGAGACCCCGCGGACCGTGAAGGTCAAGGCCGACGAGACCGAGTTCGACGCGGTGGTGCGGATCGACACCCCCGGCGAGGCCAACTACTACCGCAACGGCGGCATCATGCCGTACGTGCTGCGCTCGCTGCTCTGACGGACTGAGCAGAACCACCCATCGGCCGGATCCGAAGATGGGTGGTTCGTCCGACGCGGGGGTGCGATCGGCCTCCCTAGCGTGAGAGACCTCAGCAACCTGGAGGTCATCATGTCCGTGGAACACGTCGAAACCCTGATCATCGGAGCCGGCCAGGCCGGCCTCGCCACCGCGCATCATCTGCAGCTCAGCGGCCGCCCGTGCCTCGTCATCGACGCCAACGAGCGGATCGGGGACGGCTGGCGGCGCCAATGGGACACGCTCAAGCTCTACAGCCCGGCCAAGTACGACGGGCTGCACGGACTGCCGTTCCCGGCACCGCCGTGGTCGTTCCCCGGCAAGGACGACGTCGCGAACTACCTGGAGACGTACGCCGAGCACTTCGACATCCCGGTGCGGCTCCGGACGCGGGTCGACCGACTGGCCGCGCATGGCGACGGCTACCAGGCGACGTGCGGCGAGGACACGATCCTGGCCGACAACGTGGTCGTGGCCACGGGGACCTTCGGACGCACGCCGTACATTCCGGATTTCGCCGACGAGCTGGACCCGATGATCATGCAGATGCACTCCAGCGAGTACCGACGCCCGGCTCAGCTCCGCGAGGGTGCCGTGCTCGTGGTCGGGGCCTCCCACTCCGGCGCCGACGTGGCCTACGAGGTCTCCGCCGACCATCCGACGATCCTGGTCGGTCGCGACACCGGCCAGATCCCCGTTCGCCTCACGTCGCCCTTGTTCAAGGTCGTCTTCCCGATCATCCTGTTCATCTTCAAGCACGTCCTGACACGGGGAACGCCGATGGGTCGCAAGGAGATGGACGAGTTCCGGTTCCATGGCGGCCCGGCCCTCCGCGTGAAGCGGTCCGACCTGAAAGACCGCGGCGTCGAGCGGCTGCAGGAGCGTGTCGTCGGCGTCGAGGGCGGACGTCCGGTCCTCGACGGTGGGCGCGTGGTCGACGTGACGAACGTCGTGTGGTGCACCGGCTTCCGTCAGGCCTACGGATGGATCGACCTGCCGGTCTTCGGCGAGTCCGGTTGGCCGGTGGAGATGCGCGGCGTGGTCAATGCGGCGCCGGGCCTGTACTTCTGCGGACTCGGTTTCCAGTACGCGGCATCGTCGATGCTGATCACCGGCACCAGCCGCGACGCCGGCTTCGTGGCGCAGCACCTCGACGCACGGATGAGCACTCGTCCCGCCTCTGCGGTCAACGCCGCCTGAGGGGGCAGCGACCGGCGTAGCCTTCGTAGTGGAGGTTGCGGTGGACATCGTCGACGAGCTCATCCGGGGGCGCGAGGCGTTCGAGCGTGGGGAATGGAGCGCTGCGCGCGACCGGTTGACCGGTCCGGACCTCGCCGACCTTGCACCCACCGATCTGCGTGCGCTGGCGACGGCGGCCTGGCTGGTCGGCGACACCGAGACCAGCGTCCACGCCCTCCAGCGGTCGTTCCAGGTGCACGGTGACGACGGTGACGAGCTCGCGGCTGCTCGGGACGCACTCCAGCTGACGATGGTGCTCAACGGTTCGGGGAACCACACCGCTGCCCAAGGCTGGTTCGCGCGGGCTTCGAGGCTGCTGGAGTCCGAGCCCGAGACCGTCGAGACCGGCTTCCTCCAGATGCACCAGATGTTCCGCCACGTCTTCAGCGGCCAGTTTCCGGAGGCCTACGGGCTCGCGGTGAAGGTGACCGAGGCGGGGCGCCGGCACGGAGAGCCTGACCTCCTGGCGGTCGGCATGGTCTGCCAAGGCCGGATGTTGGTCTACCAGGGGCGGGTGCCGGAGGGTCTAGCCCTCCTCGACGAGGCGATGGTCGGGGTGGCCGCCGGGGAGGTGTCGTCGATCATGGCCGGCCGCATCTACTGCATCATGATCGACGCCTGTCAGGAGCTCGACGACGTCCGGCGGATGACGGACTGGACCCAGCTGCTGTCGACGTGGTGCGAGCAGCAGCAAGGCCTGGTCCAGTTCACCGGGCAGGCCGCGGTGCACCGAGCCCAGATCATGCGGGCTCAGGGAGCGTGGGCCGACGCGTTGGAGGAGCTGGACCTGGCCGAGCACCGGTACGAGGCGCAGGAGATGCGTGGCGCGATCAGCGAGGTACACCACGAGCGAGGCGAGGTGCTCCGCCTGCAAGGTGAACTCGATGCCGCCGCGTCGGCGTACGCCGCGGCGGACGAGCAGGGGCATGATCCGCAGCCCGGCCTGTCGATGGTGTGGCTCGCTCAGGGGCGGGTCGATGCCGCCGCGGCGGCCGTCCGCAGGATGCTCGACGAGGGTGCGAATCCCGTGCAACGCAGCCGTGTCCTCCCGGTTGCGGTCGAGGTTCTCGTGGCTGCGGGTGATGTGGTGAATGCTGCTGTCGCCGCCGAGGAGCTGGAGCAGATCGCCATGACGTTCGAGTCGCAGGCGTTGTCGGCGGCGGCCGCCTATGCGCGGGGGTCGGTGTGCCTGGCGCAGGACGACCCCGCCGCTGCGTTGCCGCACCTGCGGTCGGCCTGGCGCGGATGGCTCAACCAGGGCGCCCGGTACGAGGCGGCCTGGGCCCGGACCCGCATCGGGCAGGCATTCCGGGCGATGGACGATGAGGACTCTGCCGCCGCCGAGTTCGTCGTGGCCGGCCGGACGTTCACCGAGCTCGGTGCGACGCTCGCCCGGCGCGAGGTCGAGCGGTTGTCCGGGACCGAGCGACCGGACGGGCTGACCGCCCGCGAGCTGGAGGTCCTGCGGCTGGTTGCCGCGGGACGGTCGAATCCCCAGATCGCCGCCGAGCTGGTGCTCAGTGAGAAGACGGTCGCGCGCCACCTCTCCAACATCTTCGGGAAGACCAACGTGAAGTCCCGCACCGAGGCCGCCGCGTACGCGTTCCAGCACCAGCTGGCCTGAGGAGCCGCGGCGACCGACGACTGGTCGGGCTCGGCGTTAGGCTGGCTGGGAACCCTGAGGAGCGCGATGACCCAACATGCGGGAAGCACCGACGCCGGGATGGTCGTGGCGTCGGGGGTGGACGAGGATCGCCTGGCCCACTTGCGCCGGTGGAATCTCGGGCTGGGCCTGCTCCACGCCGTCCAGGCCGTCGCCGTCCTCGTGCTGGCGTCCGACTTCGCCATCTCGGTCACGTCGAGCTTTCCGCAGGGCCCACCCGGCACCGATCCGCCGGCACCGGAGCGCCTGTTCGACGTGCGGATCGCCGTGGCCATCGCGGTCTTCCTGGCACTCGCCGCCGTCGACCACCTGCTGACCGCCACGGTGGCCCGCACCCGGTACGAGGCCGACCTGCGGGCGGGGATCAACCGGTTCCGGTGGTCGGAGTACGCGGTGAGCGCGACGATCATGATCGTGCTGATCGGGTTCTACGCGGGCATCACCGACATCACCGCGGTCATCGCGATCGTGGGGGCCAACGTGGCCATGATCCTCTTCGGCTGGCTGCAGGAGCGGATGAACCCGCCGGGTCGCGGATCCACCACGATGATCGCTTTCTGGTTCGGCACCGTGGCCGGGCTCGCCCCGTGGGTGGCGATCGTCGTCAACGTCGGCGGCGCCGAGACCGTGCCGGGCTTCGTGTACGGGATCTTCGTCTCCCTGGCGATCTTCTTCTCGAGCTTCGCGGTCAACCAGTGGCTGCAGTATCGAGAGATCGGACCGTGGCGCAGCTACGCGTTCGGCGAGAAGGCCTACCTCGTCCTGAGTCTCGCGGCGAAGTCCGCTCTGGCCTGGCAGATCTTCGCCGGGTCGCTCGCGGGCTGACCCGCGGAACGACCGCACCCTCGTACGCTGGCTGCGTGACGATCCACTCCGACCACCCGTTCGTGCCGCCCGAGGGCGACCGGGACCAGCTGCGCCGCCTGCGCGGTCACCTGCCCGCGCCGGTGACGGTCTGGACGGCCGGGTCGGGACGTGCACGACGAGGCCTGACCGTCTCGTCGGTCCTGGTGGCCGCGGGAGATCCGGCCCATGTGCTCGGTCTCGTCGATGAAGAGTCCTCGTTGTGGAGCGACCCGCCCACGACGCTGACGGTGAACGTCCTCGGACCTGACCACAGCTACCTCGCCGAAGCGTTCGCCGGCACGGCGCCTGCTCCGGGCGGACCGTTCACCCTGGGGGAGTGGGGCGAATCCGACTGGGGGCCGGTGCTCGCGGACGCGTCCGCCTGGCTCGGTGTTCGTCTGGCCGCTGAGGCACCACGCCACGTCGGGTGGGGACTGTTGCTCGACGGTGTCGTCGAGCACGTCGAGACGCGCTCCGCGGACGTCCTGACGCACGTGCGCGGCCGGTACCTGAGTGGCCACTGACCACGTCGGCAGCCAGCACAGCACTCGTTAGACTGACGCAATGGCCGTGCTCGACACCGTGACCGGACCCGCCGACCTCCGGCGGATGTCCGGCGATGAGTTGACCAGCCTCGCGGAGGAGATCCGCGAGCTGCTCATCTGCTCGGTCGCAGCGAACGGCGGCCACCTCGGTCCCAACCTCGGCGTCGTCGAGCTCGGCATCGCCATCCACCGGGTGTTCGACTCCCCGCGCGACCGGATCGTCTGGGACACCGGCCACCAGTCGTACGTGCACAAGATGCTCACCGGCCGCGCCGGCGAGTTTCCGACCCTGCGCACGGAGGGCGGCATCTCCGGCTACCCGAGCCAGGCCGAGTCCGAGCACGACTGGGTCGAGAACTCGCACGCCTCCACGAGCCTGTCCTACGCCGACGGCATGGCGAAGGCGAACCAGGTCCTCGGTCGCGACGACCACGTGGTGGCCGTCATCGGCGACGGCGCCCTCACCGGAGGCATGGCCTGGGAGGCGCTCAACAACATCGCCGCGTGCGACCGGCGGCTGGTCGTCGTGGTCAACGACAACGGACGGTCGTACACCCCGACGGTCGGCGGCCTGGCCAACCGACTCACCGAGATCCGCACCAACCCCCGGTACGAACCGGCGCTCAACGCCATCAAGGACCGGCTGAATCGAACCCGGGCGGTCGGCCCGGCCACGTACGACGCCCTGCACGCCATCAAGAAGGGCATCAAGGACGCGCTGGCGCCGCAAGGCATGTTCGAGGACCTCGGGCTCAAGTACATCGGGCCGGTCGACGGCCATGACCGTCAGGCGCTGGAGCAGGCGCTCGGCGCCGCCCGCAAGTTCGGCGGCCCCGTCCTCGTGCACGCCATCACCACCAAGGGCCAGGGCTACGACATCGCCGTCGCCAACGAGAACGACCAGATGCACCAGTCCGCCCCGTTCGACCGCGAGACCGGCGACGCCACCGCCGTCGCGCCGGCCGGTTGGACGTCGGTGTTCCGCGACGAGGTCGTGCGCATCGCCGACGAACGACCGGACGTCGTCGGCATCACCGCCGCGATGCTCTACCCGGTCGGTCTCGACGCCTTCGCCGACAAGTTCCCCGACCGCGTCTTCGACGTCGGCATCGCCGAGCAGCACGCCGCCACCAGCGCAGCAGGCATGGCGATGGCCGGGCTGCACCCGGTCGTCGCCATCTACGCCACCTTCCTGAACCGCGCCTTCGACCAGGTGCTGCTCGACGTGGCGCTGCACCGCTGCGGCGTCACGTTCGTCCTCGATCGCGCCGGCGTCACCGGTGATGACGGCGCCAGCCACAACGGCATGTGGGACATGTCGTTGCTGCAGATCGTCCCGCGGCTCCGCCTGGCCGCCCCGCGCGACGGCTCGCAGCTCCGCGAGCTGTTGCGGGAAGCCGTCGACGTCGACGACGCGCCCACCGTCGTGCGGTTCGCCAAGGGGCCGGTCGGACCCGACATCGCGGCCATCGAGCGCCTCGGCGTGGCCGACGTGCTCGCCCGAGGCGACAGCCCGGACGTGTTCGTGCTGGCCGCCGGGCCGATGGCCCAGGTCGCCCTCGACGCGGCCGAGATCGTCGAGGGTTCCGGGGTGGGCGTCACCGTGGTCGATCCGCGGTGGGTCAAGCCGTTCGACCCGGCCGTCGTCGAGCTGGCCGCCCTGCACGCCCTGGTCGTCACGGTCGAGGACAACGGTCGTCAGGGCGGGGTGGGCGCGGCCTTCACCCAGGCGCTGCGCGACGCGGGCTCCGAGGTCCCGGTGCGCGTCCACGGCGTCGATCAGGAGTTCCTCGACCATGCCAAGCGCGACGTCATCCTGGCTCGTCAGGGCCTCACCGCGGACGTCATCGCCGACGACATCGTGACCGCCGTCAGCCGGAATAAGCCGGACGCGTGAGGCGCTGACCATGAAGTGGCCATCTCGACATGAGGACGAGGGCATGACCCCGTCGCAACGACCCGTGCTCATCCATGCCCTCGACGGCTTCCTGACCGCTGGTGCGGCGCCGCGGCTTGCGGCCACGCAGTTGCGCTCGGGCCAGGGCGAGGTCGTCCATCGGTTCGAGCTCGACGAGCTCTTCGACTACCGGGCCCGGCGGCCGTTCATCACCTTCCGGTCCGATCACTACGAGGACTACGAGGAACCCACGCTCGACATCGTGCTGGAGCACGACCAGGCCGGCACGCCGTACCTCCTGCTCGCCGGGCCCGAGCCCGACTTCCGGTGGGAATCGTTCATCGACGGGGTGCAGAAGGTCGTGAAGGACTACGACGTCCCCCTCACCCTCGGCCTCGGCGCGGTGCCGATGGGCGTCCCCCACACGCGTCCGGCCATGATCACGGCTCACGGCTCCCGCCAAGACCTGGTCGACCGCAGCAACCTCTGGTCCGCGGAGGTGCGCGTGCCGTCGTCGGTGCAGTCGCTGCTGGAGTACCGCTTCTCCCAGCGAGGCATCGACGCCGCGGGCTACGTCGTCCACGTGCCGCACTACCTCGCGCAGGTCGACTACCCGACGGCCGCCATCGCCCTGCTCGACGCCGTCGTCGACCGCACCGGGCTCGTGCTCGACTACGACGCGCTCCGAGACTCCCAGGGAGAGGCGCTCGCCGAGATCGAGCAGCAGATCGCCGAGCAGGACGGCGAGGACGTTCTCTCCGGCCTCGAGCAGCAGTACGACGCCTTCACCCGCGGGGCCGCGGAGTCACTGCTGGCCGAGGACGACTCGATCCCCACCGGCGACGAGCTCGCCGATCAGTTCGAGAAGTTCCTCGCCCGGCAGCGCAAGAACGACCAGTAATCCATCGCGTTCAGGCTGGGTAGGGTGTCGTCGTGCCTGCGACCATGAACGAGCTCGTCGACCTGCTCGACCTGGAGAAGCTCGACGAGGGACTCTTTCGAGGCCGGCAGCCGGACGCCACCGGGTTCATCCGGGTCTTCGGTGGCCAGGTGGCGGCGCAGGCACTGGTGGCGGCCCAGCTGACCGTTCCCGAGGAGCGGCATGTCCACTCCCTGCACAGCTACTTCCTTCTCGGCGGCGACCTCACCGTCCCGATCATCTACGACGTGGAGTACGTCCGCGACGGTGGCTCGTTCTCCACGCGGCGGGTCGCGGCGCGGCAGCACGGCGACATCATCTTCTACATGACCGCCTCGTTCCAGAAGGTCGAGGACGGATTCGACCACCAGGACGTGATACCGGACGTCCCGGGGCCGGAGGAGTGCACGTCGCTGCCCGACGTGATCCGCTCGGTCAACCCCGAGGCGGCCGACTGGTGGCTCAAGGAGTGGTCGGCGATCGACGCCCGCCTCGTACCGCCCGGTGACGACGCGGCGACCCAACGGCTGTGGTTCCGCATGGTCGACCGGCTGCCCGACGACCGGCGACTCCGCAACGCGGTGCTGACCTACTTCTCCGATCTCACCCTGCTGGGTCCGACGCTGCTCCCGCACGGCCGGGTGGTCAGCTCGCCCGACGTCCAGGTCGCCTCGCTGGACCACACGATCTGGTTCCACCGCCCCACTGCGCCGGACCAGTGGTTCCTCTACGACCAGCACTCACCGTCGGCGTCGCGGGCCCGCGGCCTGGCGATCGCTCGGGTCTTCGGTGCAGACGGCACCCTTGCCGCGACCATCGCGCAGGAGGGCCTCATTCGCCCCGTCGACGGCGGCTGAGTCAGCCGGCCGTCCAGCGGCGGCCCACCAGCAGTCCCGTACCCAGCTGGAGGAAGAGAATCCCGGCTCCGGCCCACCACAGCGCCAGCGGTGCGCCGGTGTCGGGCAGCAGGCCGCCGTCGTCTCCCCGGTCGGAGTCGTCCTCCGATCGGCTGTCATGGTCATCGCGATCCCCGGGGCCCGACCCGTCACCGCCGTCGTCGCCGTCCCCCGCGCCGTCGGCGTCGCCGTCTTCCTCGCCGTCGCCGTCCTCCCCGCCGTTTCCGTCACCGTCGCCGTTCCCGTCGTCGGGGTCGGTCACGGCCGCGCCGACGGTCGGGATCGTCAGTCGTGACGGGTGTTGGGCGGAGTTGTGGATCGTCATGACGGTGAGCGTGCCGGGGCTGTCCGGCACGGACGGGAGCAGGTGCGGGACGTCGAAGGCCTGGACGGCGAGCCGGAGGCGATGGCCTGGCTTGATGACGGCCGCGGTGGGAAACACCTCGACGTCGATCGGTGCGATCTCGCCGGGCTGGAGCGGATTCTGGGCCGCCTTGGTGAACGGGTGGTACGGCTGGATGATCTCCCCGTCCAGCTCGCGGGTGCGGCTCTCGTCGAGCTCACGGTGCGAGAGGACCTGCCAGCCGCCGGTGAGCCGGCTGACCGTGCCGTCGGGGGCCACGTCCTCGACCGCGACCGACAGCATGCCGTCGCCGCTGTCGCTCTCGGTGAAGAGCTTGGCGTTGATGGGTCCGCGGAGCCGGATCGGCTCACTGACCGGGTCGGTCTCGAACACGACGCCCGCCGTGTCGTTGGCTGCGTTGTCGTTCAGGCATGGGTTGGAGAAGGGGATCTGGTTCATGACGCCCGCCGTCCACTGGCTGGCCGACCGGGTGCAGAGGCCGGCCACCGGAATCGGCAGCACGTCGGACGTCCCGTCGGTCACCGCACCGGTGGTCAGGTCCGCAGGCCGGAGGTTCGCGGCCGACCCGGACAACCGGAAGTTCGTGGCACGCAGGTCGGTGTCGATCCACCGCTCGGACGCCGTCCAGTCGCCGCTTCCCTGCTCGTAGTAGGTCAGCGGCGAGATGTCGCCGTCGAGCGTGGGGTCGGCCATGCCCTTCACGTAGTGGTCGAACCATCGCAGCTGGAGCTCCGACAACGTGCCGAGACCGGCATCGGGGAGGAGGGCGCCGGAGGAACCCTCCAGGTGGTCCCACGGACCGATGATGAGCTTGGTCGGCACTCCCTGCTCCTGGAGGCGCTCGAAGAGCAGTGGGGTGCCCCGTTGGAAGAGGTCGTACTCGCCGCCGATGAGGAACGTCGGAACCGTGACGTCGTCGACGACGTTGATCGGGGATCTCTGGTGGTAGAACTCGCCGTCGTACGCAGGGTCATCGCCGAGTGCCGCGCTGAGGAGCAACGGGGCCGAGAAGGAGCTCGCGCCGATGAGGTGGTCGACGAGGATGCCGATCGCCGAGGTCGGATCGGATACCAGGAAGGCCGGCGGGAAGACTCCGGTGGCGGTCACCAAGCCCAACCACAGCGGGATGAAGCCGACGTCGAGCTGGCCACCGGATGCGACGATGTCCCGGTAGACATCCGCTGCGGCCACCTGGGGAAAGATGGCCTTGAGACCCGCGGGCTGCGCGGACGCGGCGAAGATCTGCGAGATGCCCATGTACGACGGGCCGGACATGCCCGTGTCCCCGTTGCTCCACGGTTGGGCGTGCGCCCATTCCATGACCTCACCGGCGTCGGTGTTCTCGCGCGTACAGAAGGCGCACCAAGATCCGTCGGACGAGCCGGTTCCGCGGGCGTCGACGGTGAGGTGGAGGTATCCGCGCTTGACGAGGTAGGTCGGATCGGCGCCGGCCAAGGGGGAGTACTGCTGGGCGTTCTTGTTGTAGGCCGTGATGGTCACGATGACGGGCAGGGGCTCGTCGACGGCGGCGCCGTCGGCATCTACCGGTCGGGTGAGGTTGGCGCGGAGCACGGTGCCGTCGGACATCGTGATCTCGAGGTCGTTCTCGGTGACGACGTCGGAGTATGTCTCGGCGCGCGGCTGCCACCCGTCGGCGGCCCCGACCGGTCCGGCGCCGAAGCCGACAAGGCCTGCGACGAGCGCGATGGACACGGCGAGCCGTGACACCAATGGCATACCCGATCCCTCCAGAGATTCCCGCTGCAGAGACCTCGGCGAAGTCAACGACCGCTGGCGACGCGTGTTACGCGCCGGCACTGGAGGCTGTGACGCGGCCGATGAGATGGGTCGACGGCTGACGGGTGCCCGTGACGCCGAACGTGACGCGATCTCCATCGGTCCGGCTGCCGAACACGACCGTGCTCGGCAGCAGGATCGGTTTCTTGAACTCGACGTCGACCGTGAAGGCATCGGGCAGCTTGTTCTGGAGCGCCGCCAGTGCGTGCGCCTTGGTCCACATGCCGTGGGCGATGTTGCGGGGGAACCCGAACGCCTTCGCCGTGATCGGATACAGGTGGATCGGGTTCCGGTCACCGGAGACGGCGCCGTATCGGCGGCCCAGGTCGCCCGCGAGCTTCCAGTGCACGACGCCTGTGGGGGCCTCCACGCCCGCGAGCGGCGGCGGAGTCTCCTCCTGGCTGCCGTCGCGACCGCGCGAGAACAGGGTCGTGACCTCCTCCCACACCACCTCGCCGTCGACGCTGGCCGTGGTCAGGAGGTCGATCAGCCGGCCCTTGCTGTGCTGCCGGAGGTCGGCAGCGCGCACCGACACGTCGAAGGTCTCATCGATCCCGATCGGACGGTGCTGCGTGATGCGGTTGCGCAGGTGCACCAAGCCCATCGGCGCGAACGGGAACGCGGTGTCGGTCATCAGCGCCATGTGCAGCGCGAAGGCGGCCATGTGCGGGTAGGTGGCCGGGAGCGTGTTCCCGCGGGCGAACCCGCACACCTCGCGGTACTTCTCCAGGTGCCCGGGATCGGTCGAGACGCCGGTGCGCTCGAGGGTCAGGTCGGGCGCGGTCGTGCCGCCGTGCTTGATGCCCGGCAGGCCGCCGAGCACGGGGATGGCCGGCAGGACCGCCTTGAGCATCATCGGTGCCGTCGACGGCGCCTTGTCGAACGTCCGGGTCGTCATCTCAGGCTCCCAGCAGGCTCTGGCCGCAGACCCGGACGATGTTGCCGGAGACGGCCGACGAGCCCGGATGCGCGTACCAGGCGATGGCTTCCGCGACGTCGATCGGCTGGCCGCCCTGGGACATCGAGTTCATCCGGCGGCCGGCCTCGCGGATGCCCAGCGGGATGGTCTTGACCATGTCGGTCTCGATGAAGCCGGGAGCGATCGCGTTCGCGGTGATGCCGTCCTTGGCGACCCGCTGGCTGAGCGAGGTGATCCAGCCGATGACGCCGGCCTTCGCCGAGCCGTAGTTGGTCTGGCCGTTGTTGCCGGCGATGCCGGCGATCGAGGAGATGCCGACGATGCGGCCGCCCGCGCGGATGAGGCCCTGGTCGAGCAGCTCGTCGGTGATGCGCTGCGGAGCACCCACGCTGATGTCGACCACCAGCGCGAAGTTCTCCGGTGTCATGTTGCGCAACCGCTTGTCGCGGGTGATGCCGGCGTTGTGGACGATGATGTCAACGCCGCCATGGTTCTTCTTGAGGTACGCGGCGATCTCCTGCGGGGCGTCGTCGGCGGTGATGTCGAGGGTGATGGCGCCGCCGCCGAGCTCCTGGGTGAGGGCCTTCAGATCGGACTCCAGCGGCGGAACGTCGAGCCCGACGACCGTGGCGCCGTCGCGGTGCAGGGCGCGGATCTCGGCGGCACCGAGACCGCGCGAAGCGCCGGTGACCAGCGCGACCTTGCCGGCCAACGGTTTCGCCTGGTCGGCGACGTCGTCGGCGTCCTTGAGGTCGGTGAGGCCGATGCGGATGACCTGCCCGGAGACGTAGGCGGACTTGGGGGAGAGCAGGAACTCCAGCGTCGACCCGAGGGCGTCCTCGCTGCCCTCGGCCACGTAGACGAGGTTCACCGAGCTGCCGCCGCCGACCTCCTTGGCGAGCGACCGGGTGAAGCCTTCGAGGGCGCGTTGCGCGATCGCGGCGCCTTCCGTCGTGGCCTCGTCCGGCAGGGCGCCGATGACCACGACGCGACCGCACGCCTCCAGCTG
Source organism: uncultured Actinomycetota bacterium (assembly GCA_963695295.1). GTDB lineage: Bacteria > Actinomycetota > Actinomycetes > Propionibacteriales > Nocardioidaceae > Aeromicrobium. The sequence continues at coordinate 2,427,488 of OY968771.1, forward strand.
GCGCAGCACCGGGCTGAAGAACTCCTGCAAGGAGACGAGTCCGGCAGTCGAGTCGATGCCGGTGGCGTCGTAGACCAGGCCCTTGTACTTCTTGCCGTCCGCCTTCACGCCGGTGGCCTCGATCCGACTGTTCTTGAGGGCGGCCGTGACGGCTCTGGAGACGGCCGTGGGCGAGGCGGAACCGGTGAGAACCGTGCCCTTGACCAGTGGTCCACCCTCGTAGCGCTCGAGGTAGGGCGGGTTGGGCAGGCCGAGGTTCTTGACCAAGAACTTGCCGATCGGGTTGTGGGCCAGGTCCTGGTAACGATCCGTCATGAGCGGATGTGTCCTATCTCTCGCATACCATCGGTATCTGAATGTTTCGGGAAACTGTAACCTCGGGTTGCGGCCCCAAGCCACCCGGAGTGGTCAGGCGCACACAGAGCACATCGTTCCACGAATCACGAGGAGCACGTCATGGCGGACCAGACGCCGACGAAGAAGCACGCCAAGAAGTCCGGACCCACGCCGACTCCCAGCGGCAAGGTGCGACCCGTCGCCGTCATCGGCGGCAACCGCATCCCGTTCGCGCGATCGAACACCGTCTACAGCAGCGCGTCCAACCAGGAGATGCTCACGGCCGCACTCGACGGGCTGGTCGAGCGCTTCGGCCTCCAGGGTGAGCGCGCCGGTGAGTTCGTGGCGGGCGCGGTGCTGAAGCACAGCCGTGACTTCAACCTGGCCCGCGAGACGGTGCTCGGTTCGCGCCTGTCGGCCGACACGCCGGCCGTCGACATCCAGCAGGCCTGCGACACCGGCATCCAGGCCACCATCCAGGTCGCCAACAAGATCGCGCTCGGCAAGATCGAGTACGGCATCGCCGGCGGCGCCGACACCACGTCGGACGCACCCCTGGCGGTGGGCGACAAGCTCCGCAAGATCCTGCTCGAGGCCAACGCCGCCAAGGACAACCGCGGTCGCCTGGCCGCGATCGCCAAGATCCGCCCCGGCCACCTCGTGCCCGACCAGCCGCGCAATGCTGAGCCGCGCACCGGTCTGTCGATGGGCGACAGCCAGGCCATCACCACCAAGGAATGGGGCATCACTCGCGAGGCCCAGGACGAGCTCGCGGTGCGGTCGCACGCCAACCTCGCGGCGTCGTACGAGTCCGGCTGGCAGGACGACCTGGTGACGCCCTACCTCGGCGTCGAGCGCGACAACAACATGCGGGCGGACTCCTCGATGGAGAAGCTCGCCAAGCTCAAGCCGGTCTTCGGCAAGGGCGAGGGGGCCACGATGACGGCGGCCAACTCCACGCCGCTGTCCGACGGAGCCTCCACCGTGCTGCTCGCTTCGGACGAGGAGGCCGAGCGTCGCGGGTGGACGCCGCTGGCCCACCTCATCGACTACGAGACCGCGGCCGTCGACTACGTCAGCGGCGCCGAGGGCCTGCTGATGGCGCCGGTCTACGCCGTTCCGCGCATGCTCGCCCGACAGGGCCTGACGCTCCAGGACTTCGACTTCTACGAGATCCACGAGGCGTTCGCCGGCCAGGTCCTCACCACGCTCGCCGCGTGGGAGGATCCGGCGTTCTGCAAGGAGAAGCTGGGCCTCGACGAGCCGCTCGGATCCATCGACCTCGACAAGCTGAACGTCAAGGGCTCCTCCCTGGCCGCGGCGCACCCGTTCGCTGCCACGGGCGGTCGCATCGTCGCCAACCTCGCCAAGCTGCTGCACGAGAAGGGCTCGGGCCGCGGCCTGATCTCCATCTGCGCCGCCGGCGGCCAGGGCGTCGTCGCGATCCTCGAGGCGTAGGACTCAGTCGAAGCCGAAGATCGGCGGCAGCGCCACGACCACGGCGGCGGCCCACACGCCATACGTCGGCAGGTAGCGCGTCTGCCAGCGCTCAAGGCTTCTGAACCCGCGTCGGCTCCGGAAGATGCCGACGCTGATGCGGACCGACCACGCCAGGTTGACCAGCAGCACCAGGTTCAGGCCGAGCGCGGCCACCTTGTTGGGTGTCGCGCCGAACTCGGCGATGCGGACGAGCATGGCGGTCAGCATGAGCGCGTCGACCGCGAGGGCGCTGATCACGAGAAGCAGCTGGAGTCCATCGAATGGTCCGGGCGGCTCCTGCGGGTCTCGTGCGGAGATCGCGTACAGCAGGAGGCCGAGGACCAGCACGAGGATGAGGTCCATCAGGATCAGCAGGTCACGGTCGACATCGATGACGCTGCCCACCGTGGCGAAGGCCGCCAGGAGGGCGAGCAGCATGAGGAGCGTGAGCGGGGTGAACACGCGCGTCAGAACCGGAGCGATGTTCTCGACGACGTCCTGCTTCGCCTCGACGAGCCATGCGGCGACGATGACCGCACCGGCTGCGCCGACCGGCATCACCCAGTTCGCGACCACCGTCTCGGCGTCCAGGTCGAGTGTGGCGAACGCGCCGATCGTCAGGCCGATCAGCGCTCCGCCACCGAGGGCGAGCAGCGTCAGGTAGACCACCCATTCGCCGGTGAACCGGATGAAGTCCATCCGCCGCCGGTCCGATCGCCAGTCGCCACCGACGTACGCCACCCCGACGACGGACCACAGGACGATCGGGGCGTGAACGGCGGCGATGACCTCCGTCGATCCGTTCATGGCGAACGGATAGGCGTTCAGGACGACGGCGGCGGCGGCGAACATCGCGAGGAGGGCTACGGCGACGCGTGGGGTCACCTGGCGCTTCCAGCCGAAGTAGGCGGCGAGGAACGGCAGCACCAACAGGCAGGCGTTGCGTGCTGCCACGTTCTCCTCGAGAAAGGAGATCCCGACCTTCAGGGCGAGCGCGGCGGCCGCGGCGAGGGAGAGGGCCACGGCGAGCTCGCGCGCGGGCTGACGGCCGTCCGCCGCGGTCGCCGGCATCAGCACCAGCTGATTCCACAACCGCTCGGAATGCTCCCGGGCGAACTCCCGTGAGATCTCATCGACGTTGCCGATGCGTTTGACCGCGATCAGGAAGGCCTCATCGGAGGTCAGCCCGCCCGAAGTCAGATCCGCGACCTGGTCGCGCAGGTGCGACTCCATCTCCTCGACGTCGGCCGCGGCGATCGAGCGATGGCGCTGGACGTAGCCGCGCCATTGGCCGATCTGCGACTCGAGCTCGGTGTCCATCACGCTCACGCTCTCGCGACGGTCGGTGGAGGCTGGATGCTCTGCCATACCTGTTCGAGGGTGTCCGCGACGACCGACCACTGTTGTCGCCGGTTGGCAAGGGCGTCCAGGCCAGAGCCGGTGATCGCGTAATGCTTGCGGCGGCGGCCGCCGTCGGAGGTTCGCCAGGTCGCCGAGAGATACTCCAGTCGTTCGAGACGGTGCAGCAGCGGATAGAGCATGCCGTCGGTCCACTGCATGCGTCCGTCGGACAGCTCGTTCACGCGTTTGAGGATCGCGTAGCCGTACGACTCACCGTCGGCGAGGATTCCGAGCACGAGCGGGGTGGCCGAGGCCGCCACCAGGTCCTTGTCGATGCGCATGGACGGTTCCTATACCTAGATCTGCAAGGGTGAGCATAGCAGATCTAGGTATGCGGTCCGCTGAACGCGAAAGGCCGCGTCAGGGAGCAACCGGCGCGGGGCCGCGGGCCATGGCGCGCGCGGCTTGGGCCACGTAGTCCTTGACCTCTTCGAAGTGCACCCGCTCGACCCCGGGTCCTCCGGGGTCGGCTTGCCGCACCGCCAGACGAAGCCTCGCGAGGTTCAGCACGCCGAGCGCCTGGGTGTAGAGGATGTTGGCCACCAGATCGGGGTCGGGGACGTCGAACACGCCCTGCTCGGTGCCGTCCTCGAGCACGCTCACCAGGTGTGCGGTGCACGTCGTCATGCCGCCGGACGAGCCGGAGCAGCACCTCCTCGCTCACCTCGGCCATCAGCTCGTCGCCCCGGCGACGCAGCAGCGTGAGAGCGCAGTCGACGAATGCCGGGTGCGTCTCACCGAAATCGAGGAAGGCGTGCACGATTGCGACCAGGCGCTCGGACGGGTCGTCCGAGGACGCGCCGGCGGTCGCCAGCTCGGCGTTCAGCTCGTCCAGGTAGTCGACGAGGGCCAGCGCGAACAGCTCCTCCTTGCCGGAGAAGTGCCGGTAGATGATCGCGCGGTTGATGCCCACCGCCTGCGCGATGTCCTCGATCTGGGCGTCGCGCAGGCCGCTCTCGTCGAACAGGCGACGCGTGGCCGCGAGGATCTCCTGTCGCCGGGCAGCCCGGCGATCCGCGGGAGGCATGCGGTCAGAGTAGCCGGGAGTCGTTGCGTGCTCCTACTGTCGGAGCCCACCCGTACGCTGGATCGTCATGAGACCGGTTTCTGAGCTGCAGCGCCAGGTGGCGCCGTTCCGCGTCGTCTCCGACTACGAACCGGCCGGTGACCAGCCGGCGGCCATCGCCGAGCTCGATCGGCGGATGAGTGGCGGCGTGCAGGACGTGGTGCTCATGGGCGCCACCGGCACCGGCAAGACCGCCACCACGGCATGGCTGGCCGAGCGCCTGCAGCGCCCGATGCTCGTCATGCTGCCCAACAAGACCCTCGCGGCCCAGTTCGCCAACGAGCTGCGCGAGCTGTTGCCCCACAACGCGGTCGAGTACTTCGTCTCCTACTACGACTACTACCAGCCGGAGGCGTACGTCCCGCAGACGGACACCTACATCGAGAAGGACTCCTCGGTCAACGACGAGGTCGAGCGGCTGCGGCACTCGGCCACCTGGTCGCTGCTCACGCGCCGCGACGTCATCGTCGTCGCGACCGTGTCCTGCATCTACGGCCTCGGCTCGGCACAGGAGTACCTCGATCGCATGATCGGGTTCCGCGTCGGGGAGCAGATGTCGCGCGACCACCTGCTCCGCACCCTGGTGCAGGGTCAGTACGTCCGCAACGACGCCACCTCCACGCGCGGCACCTTCCGGGTCAAGGGCGACACCGTCGAGATCTTCCCCGTGTATCAGGAGATGGCGGTCCGCATCGAGTTCTTCGGCGAGGAGATCGAGCGGCTCATGACCTTGCACCCGCTCACCGGCGAGGTGCTGAGCGAGGACACCGAGCTGTACGTCGGCGCCGCCACCCACTACTCGGCCGGACCGCAGACGATGGCCCGCGCCATCGACACCATCCAGGTCGAGCTCGGCGAGCGGCTGGCCGACTTGGAGAAGGATGGCAAGCTGCTGGAGGCCCAGCGGCTGCGCATGCGCACCACCTACGACCTGGAGATGATGCAGCAGGTCGGCACCTGCGCGGGCATCGAGAACTACTCCCGGCACATGGACGGGCGCGAGCCCGGGTCGCCGCCGCACTGCCTGCTCGACTACTTCCCCGAGGACTTCGTCCTCGTCGTCGACGAGTCGCACGTCACGATCCCCCAGATCGGGGCGATGTACGAGGGCGACATGTCCCGCAAGCGGATGCTCGTCGAGCACGGGTTCCGGTTGCCGAGCGCCATGGACAACCGACCCCTCACCTGGGGTGAGTTCCTCGAGCGCATCGGCCAGACCGTCTACCTGTCGGCCACGCCGGGCCCGTACGAGATGGAGAAGGTCGAACGCGACGTCGTCGAGCAGATCATCCGGCCCACCGGACTGGTCGATCCCGAGGTCGTCGTCAAGCCCACGAAGGGCCAGATCGACGACCTCATCGGCCAGATCAAGAAGCGCACCGAGGTCGAGGAGCGCGTGCTCGTCACGACCCTCACCAAGAAGATGGCCGAGGACCTCACCGACTACCTGCTCGAGGCCGGCATCCGCACGCGCTACCTGCACAGCGAGGTCGACACCCTCCGACGCGTCGAGCTGCTGCGCGAGCTGCGCATGGGGGAGTACGACGTGCTCGTCGGCATCAACCTGCTGCGCGAGGGCCTCGACCTCCCAGAAGTCAGCCTGGTGGCCATCCTCGACGCCGACAAGGAGGGCTTCCTGCGCTCCGGGCGGTCACTCATCCAGACGATCGGCCGTGCCGCCCGCAACGTGTCCGGCCAGGTCATCATGTATGCCGACACGGTCACCGACTCGATGGCATCGGCGATCGACGAGACGAACCGGCGCCGCGACAAGCAGGTCGCCTACAACCTCGAGCACGGCATCGACCCCACTCCGCTGCGCAAGAAGATCGGCGACATCACCGACTTGCTGGCCCGCGAGGACGCCGACACCTCCAGGTTGCTGGCCGCCACCGGCGACCGCCGACGCCGGGGGGCGCCGGTCCCGCTCGGGCAGCACACGGCTGAGCTCGCCGACCTGCCCTCCGGAGACCTGGCCGATCTCATCGACCAGCTGAGCGACCAGATGCACGCCGCCGCTGCCGAGCTCCAGTTCGAGGTGGCGGCCCGGCTGCGCGATGAGATCCGCGATCTCAAGAAGGAGCTGCGCAGCATGTTGGAGGCGGGCGTCTGAGCCGACCAGGCTGCTGACACAATGGCGCGTGGAGGGGAGTATTCCTTTCGCCGCGGTGTCGTCATCACGTCGACCAACCTGGGACGACCGGTGCTGCGGGCCGCTGATCACCGAGTGGCGGAAGAGACCTCCGGCGTTGTCGACGACCGGAGGAATCCCCGATGCAGGTCTCCCAGCTCGAGTGGCTCGTCACGGTCGGGGTGACGATCGCCGTCCTCGTGTTCGACGTCGTGGTCATCGCCCGCAAGCCACACGAGCCGTCCACGCGCGAGTCCGCGATCGCCCTGTCGATCTACATCGGCCTGGCCGCGGTGTTCGCGGTGTGGGTGTGGAACTTCCACGGGAGCCAGTACGGCCTGGAGTTCGTGGCCGGCTGGCTCACCGAGTACAGCCTGTCGGTCGACAACCTGTTCATCTTCTTGATCATCATGGCCAGCTTCAACGTGCCCCGGAAGTACCAGCAGGAAGCGCTGATGGTCGGCATCGTGCTGGCCCTGATCTTCCGCGGCATCTTCATCGCCCTCGGCGCCGTGGCCATCAACCAGTTCTCCTGGGTCTTCTACGCCTTCGGCGCGTTCCTCGTGTACACGGCTTGGCGGCTCGCCAAGGACACCGAGCACGAGGACGACGGCGACAACGCCGTCGTCCGGTTCGCGCGCACCTACCTGAACACCACCGATGAATGGCGGGGCCTCAAGCTCTACATCAAGCAGGGCACCAAGCGGGTGATGACCCCGATGTTCCTCGTCATCCTCGCGCTCGGCACGACCGACCTGATCTTCGCGCTCGACTCGATCCCGGCCATCTACGGCCTCACCAAGGAGCCGTATCTCGTCTTCACCGCCAACGTGTTCGCGCTGATGGGCCTGCGCCAGCTGTACTTCCTGCTCGGCGACCTGATGAAGCGCCTCGTCTACCTGTCGCAGGGGCTCGCCCTCATCCTGGCGTTCATCGGCGTGAAGCTGGTGCTGCACGCGTTGCACGAGAACGAGCTGCCGTTCATCAACGGCGGCGAGCACGTGCCGGTCTGGGAGATCCCGACGCTGCTCAGCCTTGCGGTCATCGTGGTGACCCTCGTGGTCACCGCCGTCGCGAGCCTCTACAAGACCCGGGTCGTCGATCGCGCCTAGACCAGCTCGTCGGGTTCGTCGATGGTGGCGTCCTCGCCCCGCCCGCGCCGGTACAGGTACGTCGGCACGGCCAGGACGACGCCGACGAGCAGCAACAGCGCAGCAACGGTGTACTGCTCCCCGTCCCGCCCGGACAGCGGAGTCACCAGATACAGGCAGGCGAAGGCGCCGAGCACCGCGACGGCCGTATGGGTGCGGAAGTGATCGTGATCGACCCGATCACGACGGAGCACCAGCACCGCAACATTGACGACGGCGAAGACTCCCAGGAGGAGCAGGGCCGTGGTGCCGCCCAGCACCGCGATGGCGTCCTCGCTCGCGAACGAGACGTACACGATCAGGGCGAAGGCCAATCCGGTGGTGAAGAGGATCGCCGTCCACGGGGTGCGGTTCTCGGGGTGCACGTTGGCGAGCGACCTCGGGATCACGCCTTGCTTGCCCATGCCGTAGAGCAGGCGACTGGCCATCATCATGTTGATGAGCGCGGAGTTGGCGACCGCGACCATCGAGATGAACGGGAAGACGTCCTTGATCGGTATGCCCGGGGCGCCGCGCTCCACCACCAGGGTGAGCGGCGTGTCGCTGGCGGCCAGCTCGCCGACCGGTACCAGGGCGACCGCGCAGATCGACACCAGGACGTAGATCGCGCCGGTGACGCCGAGGCCGGTCAGCATCACCTTCGGGAAGATGCCCGGCGGGTCCTTGCACTCCTCGGCCATGTTGACCGAGTCCTCGAACCCGACCATCGCGAAGAATGCCAACGACGTGGCGGTCGTGACCGCGAGGAAGACATTCTTGTCATCCGGTGTCTCGAACGCCGTGACGCGGGAGAAGTCCGCGTTGCCCCCGCTGATGGCCCAGACGCCGACCAAGATCACGAGCACCAGACCGGTGAGCTCGATCAGCGTGAGGACGACGTTCGTCCTGACGCTTTCGCCGACGCCGCGCAGGTTGATCGCCATCACGAGGGCCATGAATCCGATCGCCATGAGCATGGTGGCCGTGCTCGACGCTTCCCACCCGATGCCGGTTGCGAGGTTGGACGCGAAGGCTCGCGAAGCGGTCGACGCCGAGGTGATGCCCGAGCTCATCACGGCGAACGCGACGATGAAGGTGACGAAGTGCAGGCCCCACGCCTTGTGGACGTACAGCGCGGCGCCGGCGGCCTGCGGGTACTTCGTGACCAGCTCGAGGTACGAGAACGCCGTCAGCAGCGCCACGAGGAACGCGACCAGGAACGGCAGCCAAGCGGCACCGCCGACCTCGCCGGCCACCTGCCCGGTGAGGGCGTAGACCCCGGTGCCGAGGATGTCGCCGACGATGAACAGCAGGAGGAGCTTCGGTCCCATGACCCGGCGGAGCTCGGTGGTCGGCTGGTCGCTGGTCTCGGTGCTCATGTGCGTCCCCTCGATGACGGCCGCGCGTCGACGAGCGCGGCGCCTTCACACCCTGCAGTGAGCACCCGTCGCCCGCAACCGCACGCTTCTCCGGCTGGCCGATCGGCAACCGCGCGGGATCGTCGCCCGCGCGGTTCGACCGTCAGTCGAGCGTGGGGGTGGCTTCGAAGTTGCCCTCGGCATCGAAGGCCAGCGAGATCTTGCCGGTGTCGCCGTCTTCGTCCTCGAACGTGCACACGGTGCCGTCCTCGATGGTGTCCGGGCATTCCACGGAGGTGAGGGGGACGTCCGCCTTGGTGTTCTCCAGCAGGTACTGCTCCAGCTGTCCGCTGGCGTACCTGACGATGCTGTACTCCACCTCGCCATCGCCCGCTTCGTCGGTCACGGTGACCTGCGCGACGCCGCTGGAGTCGTCCTCGACGGTGTAGTCGCACTCGAACGTCGTGCCTTTGGTGAAGTCCTGATCGTCAGGGCAGCTGACCGACGTGACCTTCAGGTCGCTCTCGGCCATGGACGGGATGTCCTTGGCGAGCTCCTTCTCGGTCTTGGCGTCGTCGACGATCGAGCCGCAGGCGGAGAGAGCCAACAGGACGACCACGACGACAGAGAGGCTGATGGGGCGGATGTGCGCAGCGGGGGTCATGGTGCTGAGCGTAAGCGACGTCCGGGCTGAACGACCGCAGAATGCGGCACGTCGTCGGCCGGGATCTCGGCGGAGCTGGGCTCTGGCCCAGCTCCGACGCCTACCAGCCGCGCTCTCTCCATGCGGCGAGGTGGGGCCGCTCGGCGCCGAGCGTCGAGTCGTTCCCATGGTCGGAGTAGGTCACGCCGAACTCTGGGTGGTGGCCCGCCTTCCTGCCACAAGAAATGCCGCAATTGCGGCAGTGCCCATGACAACGCCGGCGCCTAGCCCAGTGATCGCCGGGCTGAACTCGTTTGGATCGCCAGCAACTCCTGCAGGCCACCAGGCTGATGCTGCTACACCGCAGCCAGCGAGGGCCGCTATTCCCATCGTGACCTTCATGGACCGGCATACGACTATGGCCGCCACAGAAAGCAATGCGGCGGCGATCCCGGTCAGGGCCCATGCAGTGGAAAACCCGACCTGGTGTTCAAGGAGCTGTTCATCTCGCCAGCCGAGCACTGCGAGCAACAAGACAAGCAAAGCGAGTACGCGCCCAAACAGTGTCCTCACGACTGATGAGCGTACGTCAACGCGTGCTACCACCCGCGCGCTCTCCACTCGGGGAGATGTGGACGCTCAATACCTAGTTTTGAATCATTCCCGTGACCGGGGTAGAACCAGCAGTCGTCGGGAAAGCGGCTGAACAGCTTGGTCTCGACGTCGCCGATGAGGGCGGCGAAGTCGTCGGACGACCACGTCTTGCCGACTCCGCCGGGGAAGAGGGAGTCGCCGGTGAACAGGTGGACGATGCCGTCCGGGTCGTCGTAGGCGAGGGCGATCGAGCCCGGGGTGTGACCGGTGAGGTGGATGACCTCCAGCTCGCAGGAACCGACGCGCACCCGGGACCCGTCGGAGACCGGCGCCGTGGTCGGCACCGGGATCTCGGCGGCGTCGATCGAGCTCGCCACGGTCTGGGCGCCGGTGGCGTCCACGACGGCACCCAGGGCCTGCCAGTGGTCAGGGTGCGAGTGCGTCGTGACCACCCGGGCGAGCCCGCCGTCGCCGATCAGGTCGAGCAGGGTGCCGGGCTCGTCGGCGGCGTCGAGGAGCGCCTGCTCGCCGGTGATGGCGCAGCGCAGCAGGTAGGCGTTGTTCGCCAACGGGCCGACCGCAACCTTCGTGATGACGAGGTCGCCGGCCTCGCGGGTGTCGGGTGGTCCGCCGACCTCGACGTCTCCGGTGTAGGTCATGGCCGCGAGCATAGGACGAGCGTCCCGATGTTCTGTCAGGGCGCGTCGATACGATGAAACGGTGACCGATCGCCTTGTCGTGCGCGGCGCCCGCGAGCACAACCTCAAGGACGTCTCGATCGAGCTTCCCCGCGACTCGCTCATCGTGTTCACCGGCTTGTCCGGCTCCGGCAAGTCCTCGCTGGCGTTCGACACCATCTTCGCCGAAGGCCAGCGGCGCTACGTCGAGTCGTTGTCGGCGTATGCGCGCCAGTTCCTCGGCCAGATGGACAAGCCCGACGTCGACTTCATCGAGGGGCTCTCCCCGGCGGTCTCGATCGACCAGAAGTCCACGTCGCGCAACCCGCGGTCGACCGTCGGCACCATCACCGAGGTGTACGACTACCTGCGGCTGCTGTTCGCGCGCGCGGGCCGGCCACACTGTCCGGAGTGCGGCGAGCCGATCGCCCGCCAGACCCCGCAGCAGATCGTCGACCGGATCCTCGCGATGCCGGCCGACTCGCGCTTCCAGGTGCTCGCCCCGATCATCCGCGGGCGCAAGGGTGAGTACGGCGAGCTGTTCCGCCAGCTGCAGTCCCAAGGCTTCAGTCGTGCACTCGTCGACGGCGAGCCGCACAACCTGGCCGACGAACCGCCCAAGCTCGCGAAGCAGAAGAAGCACACCATCGACGTCGTCGTCGACCGGCTCCAGGTCAAGGCGTCCATGAAGCAACGGCTCACCGAGTCGGTGGAGACGGCGCTCGGCCTGGCCGACGGCCTCGTCATCGCCGACTTCGTCGACCTGCCCGACGACGACCCACAGCGTTCCCGCCGGTTCTCCGAGCGCCTCGCCTGTCCCAACGATCACCCGCTGGCGGTCGATGAGCTGGAGCCGCGCTCGTTCTCGTTCAACGCGCCGTTCGGCGCCTGCCCGGAGTGCCACGGCATCGGCACCCGCATGGAGGTCGACCCCGACCTCGTCGTGCCGGACCACTCCAAGTCGATCAGCGAGGGCGCCATCACGCCCTGGTCGTCGGCGCACGTCTCGGAGTACTTCTCACGTCTCATCGGCGCGCTCGGCGAGGAGCTCGGGTTCAGCGTCGACGCCCCGTACGGCTCGCTGCCGGAGGAGGTCCAGGAGACGCTGATGCGCGGCCACCCCACCAAGGTGCACGTGCGCTACAAGAACCGCTACGGGCGCGAGCGGTCGTACCACACCATGTTCGAGGGGGCCGTCACGTACTTGGAGCGTCGGCACGCAGAGACTGAGTCCGACACCAGCCGCGAGCGGCTGGAGGGCTTCATGCGCGAAGTGCCCTGCCCGACGTGCAACGGCACCCGTCTCAAACCGGTCATCCTCGCGGTGCAGCTCAACAGCGAGGAGCACGGACCCAAGAACATCGCCGACGTCTCGGCGCTCTCGATCCGCGGCGCCGCCGAGTACCTCTCGACGCTGGAGATGACCGACCGCGAGCGCCACATCGGCGAGCGCGTGCTCAAGGAAATCCACGAGCGCCTTCGGTTCCTGCTCGACGTGGGCCTGGACTACCTCAGCCTCGACCGTGCCGCCGGCTCGCTGTCCGGCGGCGAGGCACAACGCATCCGGTTGGCCACCCAGATCGGCGCCGGGCTCGTCGGCGTGCTGTACGTGCTCGACGAACCGTCCATCGGGTTGCACCAGCGCGACAACCACCGGCTGATCGAGACCCTCGTGCGGTTGCGCGACCTCGGCAACACGCTGATCGTCGTCGAGCACGATGAGGACACCATCCGCACCAGCGACTGGGTGGTCGACATCGGTCCGGGCGCGGGGGAGCACGGCGGTCAGGTCATCGTCTCCGGCCCGGTCGAGGAGCTGCTGGCCAGCAAGGACTCGCTCACCGGCAGCTACCTGTCCGGGCGCGAGTCGATCCCGATCCCCGACGTCCGCCGGCCCCGCACCACCGGACGCGAGGTCACCGTCCATGGAGCGCGGGAGCACAACCTCCAGGACATCGACGTCACCTTCCCGCTCGGTCAGTTCGTCGCGGTCACCGGCGTCTCCGGCTCGGGAAAGTCCACGCTCGTCAACGACATCCTCTACACCTCCCTCGCACGCCAGATCTACGGTGCGCGGGCCATCCCCGGCCGGCACCGCACCATCAGCGGTGCCGAGCAGGTCGACAAGGTCATCCATGTCGACCAGTCGCCGATCGGTCGCACGCCCCGTTCCAACCCGGCCACCTACACCGGCGTGTGGGACCACGTGCGCAAGCTGTTCGCGCAGACCCCCGAGGCGAAGATGCGCGGCTACCAGCAGGGGCGCTTCTCCTTCAACGTCAAGGGTGGGCGCTGCGAGGCCTGCGCCGGCGACGGAACGATCAAGATCGAGATGAACTTCCTGCCCGACGTCTACGTGCCGTGCGAGGTGTGCCACGGCGCCCGCTACAACCGCGAGACGCTCGAGGTCCACTACAAGGGCAAGACCGTCGCCGACGTCCTGGACATGTCGATCGAGGAGGCGGTCGACTTCTTCGAGGCCATTCCCGCCATCTCCCGGCACATGCGCACCTTGGTCGACGTCGGCCTCGGCTACGTCCGACTCGGTCAGCCCGCGCCCACGCTGTCCGGTGGCGAGGCGCAGCGCGTCAAGCTCTCCTCCGAGCTGCAGAAGCGGTCAACCGGCAGCACCGTCTACGTGCTCGACGAGCCCACCACCGGCCTGCACTTCGAGGACATCCGCAAGCTGCTCGGCGTGCTCGGCCGCCTGGTCGACGCCGGCAACACCGTCATCGTCATCGAGCACAACCTCGACGTCATCAAGACGGCCGACTGGGTCATCGACCTCGGCCCGGAGGGCGGCAGCGGCGGTGGACTCCTCATCGCCGAGGGGACCCCCGAGGACATCGCGCACAGTGCCGAGAGCCACACCGGAACGTTCCTCGCCCCCATACTGAAGGAACCGGCCACCACCGGTGGTCGTTGAAGGGTGTACCAGCGGCACGCGCCGACCGAGAAGGAGCCGTCATGACCGAGCTGAGCGACCAGACCACGAGACGAGCGGTGCTGGGAGGTGTCGCGGCCGTCGGCGCCGGGGCCGTCCTCGCGGCGTGCGGCGGAGACACCGCCTCCGACAATGGCGCATCGACCGCCGAGGAGACGCCCTCGTCACCGGGCGGCGACGCCCCGACCGACGGCTCCATCGGCACGGTCGAGGACGTACCGGTCGGCGGCGGCACGGTCTTCCAGCAACAGAAGGTGGTCATCACGCAGCCGACCGAGGGTGACTTCAAGGCGTTCACCGCCGTCTGCACGCACTCCGGCTGCACCGTCGGCTCGGTCGAGGGCGACACGATCCAGTGCAACTGCCATGGCAGCCAGTACTCGGCCCAGGACGGATCGGTGAAGCGCGGACCTGCACCGAAGGCGCTCACCGCGAAGAAGGTCACGGTCGAGGGCGACAAGCTCATCGTCAGCTGACGGTCCGAGGGCGGCCGTAGGCTGGCTGCGTGGCCGATCCCGCGACGTACCGCCCGGCCCCGGGCGAGATCCCCGCCGGTCCCGGGGTCTACCGATTCCGCAACGACGCCGGTCGGGTCATCTACGTCGGCAAGGCGAAGTCGCTACGCGCACGACTCAACTCCTACTTCCAGGACATCGCCGGCCTCCATCCGCGCACGCAGCAGATGGTCACCACGGCGGCCTCCGTCGACTGGACGGTCGTCGACACCGAGGTCGAGGCGCTGCAGCTCGAGTACACCTGGATCAAGGAGTTCGACCCGCGGTTCAACGTCAAGTACCGCGACGACAAGTCCTACCCGTGGCTCGCCGTCACGGTGTCCGAGGAGTTCCCGCGGGTCATGGTCATGCGCGGCGCCCAGCGCAAGGGGGTGCGCTACTTCGGCCCCTACAGCCACGCCTGGGCCATCCGCGACACCGTCGACACCCTGCTGCGGGTCTTTCCGATGCGGTCGTGCAGTGCCGGGGTGTTCCGCCGCGCCAAGGCGGTCGGGCGGCCCTGCCTGCTCGGTGACATCGGCAAGTGTGCGGCGCCCTGCGTCGGCCGGGTGAGCGCCGAGGAACATCGCGCGATCGTCGAGGACTTCCTGGCGTTCATGGGCGGTCAGACGGCTGGGTTCACCCGCCGCATCCGCACCCGGATGAAGGAGGCATCGGCGGCCCAGGAGTACGAGCTCGCGGCTCGGCTGCGCGACGACCTCGCCGCACTCAACCGCGTGCTCGAGAAGCAGACGGTGGTTCTCGGCGACGGCACCGACGCCGACGTCTTCGGATTCGAGATCGACCCGCTCGAGGCGGCCGTGCAGATCTTCTCCGTTCGAGGTGGACGCATCCGCGGCCAGCGCGGATGGGTCGCCGATCGCGCCGACGACGCCGACGTGCCCGAGCTCGTCCAGCGGGCGCTGGTCACCCTCTACGGCGAGTCCGCACCCGAGGCGGTGCCGCGGCAGGTGCTCGTTCCCGAGCTCCCGGCCGATGCCGACGTCGTCACCGAGCTGCTCTCGGAGCTGCGCGGTGGGCCGGTCACCATCCGCGTCCCGAAGCGGGGCGACAAGAAGCGGCTGATCGAAACGGTCGAGCACAACGCCCACCAGTCGATGGCCCGGCACAAGCTGAAGCGCTCCGGCGACCTCACCGCCCGTAGCCGGGCGCTGGAGGAGATCCAGGACGCTCTCGGCCTGCCCGACGCCCCGCTGCGCATCGAGTGCTACGACGTCTCCAACCTGCAGGGCAGCGAGATCGTCGCCTCGATGGTGGTCTTCGAGGACGGCCTGCCGCGCAAGTCCGAGTACCGGCGGTTCACTGTCCGACACGAGGGGCAGAGCGATGTCGCGGCGATGTTCGAGGTCCTCACCCGCCGACTCGAGCGACTGCTCAAGGCCAGGGCCGAAGGTGCCGACGAGAAGGGCATCGACCCCGAGACCGGCAAGCCCCGGAAGTTCGCGTACGTGCCGTCGCTCATCGTCGTCGACGGGGGGCCGCCACAGGTGGCCGCGGCGAGGGAGGCCATGGAGAAACTCGGATTCGAGATCCCGCTCGTCGGTCTCGCCAAGCGGCTGGAGGAGGTGTGGCTGCCCGACGACGTCGACCCGGTCATCCTGCCGCGCACCAGCGAGGGCCTCTACCTGCTTCAGCGGGTGCGTGATGAGGCGCACCGATTCGCCATCGCCCACCATCGCCAGCGCCGCGCCAAGGCGATGACCGGCAGCGTGCTCGACGACGTGCCCGGGCTCGGTCCGACCCGTCGCCGCGCCTTGCTGAAGGCGTTCGGATCGGTCAAGAAGTTGAGAGCAGCCAGCGCGGAGGAGATCGCGAACGTCCCCGGCGTCGGCCCCGCTACGGCACAATCCATCGTGGCGGTGTTGTCCGGCGATTCACCGGCTCCCGCCGTCGACATGGCGACCGGCGAGATCCTGGAGGACTGATGGGTTCCCTTTCCAGATTCGTTCTGGTCACGGGCATGACGGGTGCCGGCCGCGGCACCGCGGCCAAGGGGCTGGAGAAGCTCGGCTACTACGTCATCGACAACCTCCCGGCCGACCTGCTCGTCGAGACCGTCGAGATGGTCCAACGGTCCGGCGACAACGACCTGTTGGCGGTGGTGGTCGACGCCCGATCGGGCCCGTTCTTCGAGCGACTGGTCGACGTGCTCGAGGAGCTGCGGTCGCGCGGGACCCCGACGCAGATCCTGTTCCTGGAGGCGGCCGACGAAGTCCTCGTCCGCCGGCAGGAAGCGGCCCGACGACCGCACCCCCTGAGCCGCGAGGGACGGCTCATGGACGGCTTCGACCGCGAACGTGAGCTGCTGCGGCGCCTCCGCGGCCGTGCCGACATCGTCATCGACACCACCAACCTGAACGTCCACCAGCTCGGGCAGCGCATCCAGGCGGCGTTCGAGGACGACCAGTCGCGCGGCCTGCGGGCCTCGGTCGTGTCCTTCGGGTTCAAGTACGGCATCCCGATCGACGCCGAGATGGTGGCTGACATGCGGTTCCTGCCCAATCCGTACTGGGTCGACGAGCTGCGCCCGCTCAGCGGCCTCGACGAGGCGGTACGCGACTACGTGCGGGCGCAGCCCCGCTCGGAGGAGTTCCTGGACCGGTACGAGGGCCTGGTCGCGCTGCTCACCGACGGCTTCCTGCAGGAGGACAAGCACTTCCTCACCATCGCCATCGGCTGCACGGGCGGACGTCACCGCAGCGTCGCCATGGCCGAGGCGTTCGCCGAGCGGTTGCGCGCCCACGACGTCCGCACCCTCGTCGTCCACCGCGATCTCGGCCGCGAATGACGGCGCCATGAAGGTCGTCGCGCTCGGCGGCGGTCACGGGCTCGCGGCGAGCCTGTCGGCCCTGCGCCAGCTCCACACCACCGATCTCACCGGTGTGGTCACCGTGGCCGACAACGGCGGCTCGTCGGGGCGCCTGCGCACCGAGCTCGGAGTGCTCCCACCGGGCGACCTCCGCATGGCCCTCGCAGCGCTGTGCGGCGACGACGAGTGGGGGCGCCAGTGGGCGAACATCCTGCAGCATCGCTTCGACGGTGACGGGCCGTTGCGCGACCACGCGGTCGGCAACCTCCTCATCGCCGCCATCTGGGACATCCTCGGCGACCACGTCGGCGGCCTCGACCTCGTCGGTGAGCTGCTCGGGGCGCGAGGGCGCGTCCTGCCCATGGCCGCGGTGTCGCTCGACATCGAGGCCGACGTCCACCTGCGGTCGGCGCCCGATCGCCTCAGCATCGTGCGCGGCCAGGTCCAGGTGGCGAGTGTCGACGGTCAGGTCGTCAGCGTCCGGCTCGACCCGATGGACCCCCCGGCCTGTCCCGAGGCTGTCCAGGCGGTGAAGGACGCCGACTGGGTCGTCATCGGCCCCGGTTCGTGGTTCACCAGCATCATGCCCACCCTGCTGGTGCCGGAGCTCCGGGACGCTCTCGTCAGCACGCCGGCGAAGCGCGTGCTCGTGCTCAACCTCCGCGAGCAGAAGGGCGAGACGGAGGGGCTCTCACCCACCGACCACCTCGAGGTGCTGTCGGCACACGCCCCCGACCTGGGCATCGACGCGGTCCTGGCCGACACCTCGGTGATCGACCACCAAGGGACGCTCGCGACGGTGGCTCGCCAGCTCGGGGCGCGTCTCGTCACGGCCGACGTCGCGAGCGGGCCGGGCTCGGACCAACACGATCCGCGTCGACTTGCCGAAGCCTTCCGCACGATCTTGGAGGGCGGAATAGAGTGACACTGTCCACCACGACCGAGGGGTCAACCGCATGGCCATGACGGCTCAGGTGAAGTCCGAGCTCTCCAGCACGGCGATCACCAAGTCCTGTTGCCGCAAGGCCGAAGTCTCCTCGATCCTCCGCTTCGCCGGCGGCCTCCACATCGTCGCCGGCCGCCTCGTGGTCGAGGCCGAGCTCGACACCGGCGCCGCGGCCCGGCGCCTGCGCACGGACATCGCCGAGGTCTACGGGCACGACAGCGAAGTCGTCGTGATGCAGAGCAGCGGCCTGCGCAAGGGCACCCACTACGTCGTCCGCGTCGCCCGCGACGGTGAGGCGCTGGCCCGCCAGACCGGGCTCGTCGACTCCAGCGGGCGTCCGGTGCGGGGGCTGCCACCCCAGGTCGTCTCCGGGGCTTCCTGCGACGCCGTCGCCGCCTGGCGCGGCACCTTCTTGGCCCACGGCTCCCTCACCGAGCCCGGCCGGTCCTCCTCGCTCGAGGTCAGCTGCCCCGGGCCGGAGGCTGCGCTCGCACTCGTCGGCGCTGCCCGCCGGCTCGGCATCAGCGCCAAGGCTCGCGAAGTTCGCGGCGTCGACCGAGTGGTCATCCGCGACGGCGAGGCCATCGGCGCGCTGCTGACCCGCCTCGGGGCACATGAGTCGCTGCTGGCGTGGGAGGAGCGCCGCATGCGACGCGAGGTGCGGGCCACGGCCAACCGGCTGGCCAACTTCGACGACGCCAACATGCGTCGCTCGGCCCGTGCCGCCGTGGCCGCCGGCGCCCGGGCCCAGCGTGCGCTGGAGATCCTCGGCGAGGACGTCCCCGACCACCTCAAGATGGCCGGCACGCTGCGCGTCGAGCACCGTCAGGCCAGCCTCGAAGAGCTCGGACAGCTGCACGACCCGCCGCTCACCAAGGACGCCATCGCCGGCCGCATCCGGCGCCTGCTGGCCATGGCCGACAAGGTGGCCCAGGACACCGGCATCCCCGACACCGAGGCCGTCCTCGGCGAGGAAGCCCTCCGCGACGCCTAGGAACGCCGGTCGATTAGGCTGGCCGCACCCAGACCATCGATCTGCAGGAGCACCTCGTCGTGACCGTTCGCGTAGGCATCAACGGATTCGGCCGCATCGGCCGCAACTTCTACCGGGCCGTGCGCGCCGCTGGCGCCGACATCGAGATCGTCGCCGTCAACGACCTCACCGACAACGCGACGCTCGCGACCTTGCTCAAGTACGACTCGATCCTCGGCCGCCTCGACGGCGACGTGAGCCACACCGGCGACTCGATCACGGTCGGCGACCAGAAGATCGTCGCCTTCGAGGAACGCGATCCCACCAACCTGGACTGGACGTCCGTCGGCGCCGACATCGTCGTGGAGTCGACCGGGTTCTTCACCGACGGCAGCAAGGCGAAGGCGCACCTCGACGGCGGCGCCAAGAAGGTCATCATCTCCGCGCCCGCGAGCAACGAGGACATCACCATCGTCATGGGCGTCAATCACGACCAGTACGACCCCGAGGCGCACACGGTCATCTCCAACGCGTCCTGCACGACCAACTGCCTGGCCCCGATGGCCAAGGCCATCCACGATGGCCTCGGTATCGAGAAGGGCTTGATGACCACCATCCACGCCTACACCCAGGACCAGAACCTCCAGGACGCCCCGCACAAGGATCTGCGTCGCGCCCGCGCCGCCGGCATCAATCTCGTGCCCACCTCGACCGGCGCGGCGAAGGCCATCGGGCTCGTGCTCCCGGAGCTGAAGGGCAAGCTCGACGGCTACGCGATCCGGGTCCCCGTTCCGACCGGCTCGGCCACCGACCTCACCGTCAACGTCTCGCGCGAGACGAGCGTCGAGGAGGTCAACGAGATCGTCAAGGCGGCCGCGGCCGGCCCGCTCGCGCCGTACCTCGTCTACACCGAGGACCCGATCGTCTCCACCGACATCGTCACCGACCCCGCTTCCTGCATCTTCGACTCCGGCCTCACCAAGGTCATCGGCGACCAGGTGAAGGTCGTCGGCTGGTACGACAACGAGTGGGGCTACTCCAACCGCCTCGTCGACCTGATCAACCACGTCGGCTCATCGCTCTGACCAGGTAGCTCAGACGCCGCTCGTGAAGACCATCGATGACCTGGGTGACCTGCGCGGCCGCCGCGTGCTGGTCCGCAGCGACCTGAACGTCCCGCTCGACGTCCCGGACCCGTCAGCCGCCGGCGAGACGGCGCACGGCACCCGGATCACCGACGACGGCCGCGTCCGCGCCAGCCTTCCGACGATCCAGCGACTCGCCGCCGCGGGAGCCCGGGTGCTGGTCGTCGCCCACCTGGGCCGGCCGAAGGGCACCCCGGACCCGGCGTACTCGCTGAAGCCGGTGGCCGAGCGCCTCGCCGAGCTGCTCGGCTCGCCCGTCCTGTTCGCCAACGACACCGTCGAAGAGGAGGCGGGGCACATCTCCGCCGCCCTGCAGGACGGACAGGTGGCGGTGCTCGAGAACGTCCGCTTCAACCCGGGGGAGACCAGCCCGGACGACGACGAGCGCGGCGCGTTCGCCGACCGGCTGGCCGCGCTGGCCGATGCCTTCGTGTCGGACGGCTTCGGCGTCGTGCACCGCAAGCAGGCCAGCGTCTACGACATCGCCACCCGACTCCCGTCCGCGGTGGGCGGTCTGGTCCAGGCCGAGGTCGAGGTGCTCGAACGGCTCACCGGCGACCCCGAGCGGCCGTACGCGGTCGTGCTCGGCGGGTCCAAGGTTTCCGACAAGCTCGGCGTCATCGACAACCTGCTCGGCAAGGCCGACAGCCTGCTGATCGGCGGCGGCATGGTCTTCACCTTCCTCGCCGCGCAGGGCCACGACGTCGGTTCCTCGCTGCTCGAGGAGGACCAGATCGACATCGCGAAGGGCTACATCGAGCGCGCCGCTGCCGAAGGCGTCGATCTCGTGCTGCCCACCGACATCGTGGTCGCCCCGGAGTTCGACGCCGACGCGCCAGCGACCACGGTGCCGGCCGATGCCATGCCGTCGGACCAGATCGGTCTGGACATCGGACCGGAATCGGCCGCCGCTTTCGCCGACGTCATCCGCGCGGCGCGCACGGTGTTCTGGAACGGGCCGATGGGCGTGTTCGAGATGGCCCCGTTCGCGGCCGGCACGAAGGCCGTGGCTCAGGCGCTCACCGAGATGGACGGACTCTCCGTCGTCGGCGGTGGGGACTCCGCGGCCGCCGTGCGCCAGCTCGGGTTCGACGACGATCAGTTCGGCCACATCTCCACCGGCGGTGGTGCCAGCCTCGAGTACCTCGAGGGGAAGACCCTGCCCGGACTCGCAGTACTGGAAGGTGACGCATGACTCGCACTCCGCTCATGGCGGGCAACTGGAAGTCCAACCTGAACCATCAGGAGGCGGTCGTCCTGGTGCAGAAGCTGGCCTGGACGTTGCAGGACAAGAAGCACGACGCCGAGAAGGCCGAGGTGGCGGTGCTCCCGCCGTTCACCGACATCCGCGGCGTGCAGACGCTCGTCGACGGCGACCGGCTCACCATCCGCTACGGCGCGCAGGACGTCTCCGAGCACGACGGCGGCGCCTACACCGGCGAGATCTCCGCCGCGATGCTCGCGAAGCTCGGGTGTTCCTACGTCGTGGTCGGTCACTCGGAGCGGCGCGAATACCACGGTGAGTCCGACCAGCTGGTCAACGCCAAGGCGGTCAAGACGCTGGCCGCGGAGATGACGCCGATCGTGTGCGTCGGCGAGGGCCTCGAGGTCCGGCAGGCCGGCGACCACGTCGCCTACACGCTGGCGCAGATCGACGGCTCACTCGCCGGCATCAGCGCCGAGCAGGTCGGCGGGCTGGTCGTCGCCTACGAGCCGGTCTGGGCGATCGGCACCGGCGAGGTGGCCACGCCCGAGGACGCCCAGGAGGTGTGCGCGGCCATTCGCGCCCGGGTATCGGAGACCTTCTCGCCCGAAAGCGCAGAGTCGTTGCGTATCCTGTACGGCGGATCGGTCAAGGCGGCGAACATCGCCGCGATCATGGCGCAGCCCGACGTGGACGGCGCACTGGTCGGCGGTGCCAGCCTCCAGGCGGAGGAGTTCGCCGCCATCGCCCGCTTCTACGACATGCCGAATCTCTCGGTCTGAAAGGCTCGACGTGATCATTCTCTTCGCCACGGTCCTCACGATCGCCAGCTTGCTGATGATCGTGTTGATCCTCATGCACAAGGGGCGCGGTGGCGGGCTGTCCGACATGTTCGGCGGCGGCGTCTCCAGCTCGTTGGGTGGCTCCTCGGTCGCCGAGCGCAACCTCGACCGGATCACGGTCGGCATCGCCGTCATCTGGGTCGTGTGCATCGTGGCCCTCGGACTCCTGCTGAAGGTGAGCAACTGACATGGCCGCTGGAGCGATTCGGGGCAGCCGCATCGGAGCTGGACCCATGGGCGAGGCCGAGCGGGGTGAAGCCGCGCCGCGCCAGTCCGTCACGTACTTCTGTGTCAACGACCACGTGACCGAGCTCCAGTTCTCGGTCGAGGCCGAGGTCCCGGAGTCCTGGGACTGCCCGCGGTGCGGCATGCCGGCGAGCGTCGATGAGGAGAACCGCCCCACGGCACCGAAGATCGAGCCGTACAAGACGCACCTGGCCTACGTGAAGGAACGGCGCAGCGAGGCCGAAGCCGCCGAGATCCTCACCGAGGCGATCGAGACCCTGCGCTCCAAGCGCAAGTCCGGCGAAGTCATCTTCTGACGGCGGATGCCGCGGCGGCGTCGATCAGCCAGATCGTCTCCTGGCGACCGCGGACGCCCCGGGCCGGGGTCTCCTCGACGGAGCCTTCATCGGCCAGGGCACGGGCCACGGCGTCGGCCTTCTCGGCGCCGGCGGCCAGGAACCACACCGCGTCGGTGCGGTTGAGCGCGGGGAACGTCAGCGAGATGCGGAGCGACGGCGGTTTGGGGGCATCGAACACCGCCACACAGTCGCGGTCGTGCTCGTGCAGCTGCTCGAAACCCGGGAACAGCGACGCGACGTGGCCGTCCGGCCCGACGCCGAGCAGCACGAGGTCGAAGTCGTCGGGCAGCGTCGCGGCGTACCGGTCCGCGGTCTCGGCCGCGCTCAGCGAGCAGTCGTTGCCGGCGACGGCGTGCACGCGGGTCGCACCGACCCGATCCAGGAACGCCGCGCGGGCCTGGTGGTCGTTGCGGTCGTGGTGTCCGTCGGGCACGAACCGCTCGTCACCGAACCAGAGCTCGACGTCCGCCCAGTCGGCGCCCCCGTCGACGCGTTCGTAGGCGGCCATCGCGATCGTGCCGCCGGTCAGGGCGATGCGGGGGGTCCGACCCTGCGCTTGCAGCTCGGCGACGCGCGCGGTCAGCCGGTCCGCGATGTCTTGGGCGAGCGACTCGATCGTGGGCGACACCTCGATCGTCATCGGCCGGCCAGCAGGTGCTTGACGGTGGCGGCGTAGATCTGGTCTGCGTCGAGGCGTCGCAGGTCCTCGGCGAGCAGCTCGGCGAGGGTGCGGCGTCCGAGCGGGACCTCACGGGGCGCCGAGCCCGGAACGCTGAACTCGCAGGACGTGGGGTCGATGCGGTTGATCGTCACGTCGCCTGCGGCGGTGTGCAGCACCACTTGGGAGATCTGGTCCCGGTCGCCGCGGCGCTGGGTGATCGGCACGCGCAGACGGCTCTCCAGCCAGGCGACCAGGAGTGTCGCCGCGGGGTTGCCCGGCCGGAACTCCACCACCCCGCCGGTGACCTTCCCGGTGGACTGGTCGAGGGCGGCGGCGAGCAGCGCCCGCCACGGGGTGAGCCGGGTCCACGCGAGGTCGGTGTCGCCGGGGGAGTAGTGCCGGGCCGTGGCCTTGAGGGTACGCACGGGTGAATCGCTGCTCTCGGCGTCGGTGAGGCGTCGTCGGGCCAGCCGGCCGATGGAGTCGGCCGACGGGTTGGACGGGGCGTGGCTCGGCCACCAGGCGACGACGGGGGAGTCCGGCAGCAGGAGCGGCAGCACGACCGCGTCGGCATGCTTCGTGACTGCTCCGGACAACCGGAGCAGGACCGACTCCCCGGCCGAGTTCTGGCCGACGCGAATCTTGGCGTCGACCCGTGGTGCGCCCCTCCCGTCGCCGGCCACGACGCCGATGACGCGCGAGGGGTGCTCGCGCGACAGCACCGCGGCACTCTTGAGGGCGTCACCGATGGTGTCCTCGTCGGCGATCACGAGCAGCGTGAGCACCATGTCCATGGCCGGGCTGCCGGCGGCGATGCGGGCCCGGACCATCGCCTGGGCGATGTCCGACGACGTGGTCTGCACGAGGATCGTCTGCATCACGGCCGCCTCCAGACCCGGCCGTCGCGCGCGATCATTGCCTCGGCCGACGCCGGCCCCCAGGTGCCGGAGGTGTAGGTGTCGATCGACGGCTGGCGGGCCCAGTGCTCGATGACGGGGTCGAGGATCTCCCAGGCCAGCTCGACCTCCTCGTGTTGCGGGAACAGCGGCGGGTCACCGAGGAGCACGTCGAGGATGAGCCGCTCGTAGGCCTCCGGGCTGCTCTCGACGAAGGCGCCGCCGTAGGCGAAATCCATCAGGACGTCGCGGATCTCCATCGTGGTGCCGGGCACCTTGGCGCCGAATCGCAGGGTGACGCCCTCGTCCGGCTGGATCCGCATCACGAGCGCGTTGCGCCCCAGCTCCTCGACGTCGTGCTGATCGAACGGCTGGTGCGGCGCGGGCTTGAACACGACCGCGACCTCGGTGACGCGGCGGCCGAGGCGCTTGCCGGCGCGCAGGTAGAACGGCACCCCGGCCCAGCGACGGGTGGCGATGTCGATGCGCATGGCGGCATACGTCTCGGTGGTGGAGTCCTGCGGAATGCCGTCCTCCTCGAGGTAGCCGACGACCTTCTCGCCACCGGCCCAGCCGGCGACGTACTGTGCGTGCGCGGTGTGGTAATCCAGGCGCGGAGCCGGACGCGCGTTGGCCAGGATCTTCTGCTTCTCGATCCGCAGGCTGGACGCCTGGAAGGACACCGGTTCCTCCATGGCGATCAGGGCCATCAGCTGCAGGAGGTGGTTCTGGATGACGTCGCGGGCGGCGCCGATGCCGTCGTAGTAGCCCGCCCGGGTGCCGATGCCGATGTCCTCGGCCATGGTGATCTGGATGTGGTCGACGTAGTTGCCGTTCCAGATCGGCTCGAACATCCCGTTCGCGAACCGGAACGCGAGGATGTTCTGCACCGTCTCCTTGCCGAGGTAGTGGTCGATGCGAAAGACGCACTCCGGCGGGAAGACGTCCGACACGATCGCGTTGAGCTCGCGAGCCGATGCGAGGTCGTGGCCGAACGGCTTCTCGATGACGACCCGCCGCCACCCCTCATCGGCGGCCGCGAGCCCGTGCTCCTTGAGCCGAGAGACGACCACCGGGAACAGTGCCGGCGGGATGGAGAGGTAGAACGCGTGGTTGCCGTTGGTGCCCTGCTGCTCGTCGAGCTCGCGCATGGTGGCGGCGAGACGCTCCCAGGCTGCCGGGTCGTCGAACTCGCCCGGCACGAAGCGGATGCCGCTGGCGAGCTGGTTCCACAGCGACTCCCGCCACGTCGTCCGGGCGCCGTCGCGGGCCGCCTGCTTGATCATCTCGGCGAAGGCGTCCTGGCCGAAGTCCTGGCGGGCGAAACCGACGAGCGCGAAACCCGGAGGCAGCAACCCGCGATTGGCCAGGTCGTAGACGGCCGGGATGAGCTTCTTGCGGGCGAGATCGCCGGTGACGCCGAACAGGATCAGGCTGCAGGGCCCGGCGATCCGGGGGAGTCGCCGGTCTTGGGGATCGCGCAGTGGGTTGGATCGCGGCCTCATGCCAGGTGCTCGCGCAGGGACGGGAGCGCGGACGCGGCGTCGGACAGGTGCAGTCGGAGCACCGGGCGCCCCTGCTCCCTCAGCACCCGGGCATCACCGGCGGCCTGGGAGGCGATGAACTCGCCGAAGGTGAACTCGCGCCCAGGAACGGGAAGGTCCTCGACGGGGTCGGCCGTGATCTGGAGGAACACCCCGGTCGCGGGTCCGCCCTTGTGGTACTGCCCGGTGGAGTGCAGGAATCGCGGGCCCCAGCCGAAGGTGACCGGCCGGCCGGTCCGTTTCGCCAGCACCTCTCGCAGGCCGGCGTACTCGCGCAGGCCGAGGCGATCGAGGTAGGCGTGGACGGCGACGTAGCCGTGGAAGAGGTCGAGCTCGTCGAGCAGCGCGGTGACGGCTGCGCCAAGGGTGTCGGCCGCCGTGCCGAAGACCGCCACACCCGGGGTCTCCAGATCCGGCTTCTCCGGGGCGCTGCCGCCGCTGAGCTCGTCGCGAGCGGCCTGCTTGGCACTCTCGACGTCGGGCTGGTCGAACGGGTTGATGCCCAGCAGCCGCCCGGCGACGGCCACCGCCGTCTCCCAGACCAGCATCTGGGCGCCGAGTCCGCCGGCGATGCCGGCCGACCAGCCCGACTGCGCCTCGGGCGCATCCGTGCTGCCGAGGGCGATCAGGACGGTGTCGGCGGTGCTCGGGTTGAAGTTGACGGCGTTCTCGAACGGGACGACCACCGGCAGGATCCCGTGACCCTGCTTCCCGGTGGACTCCGCCACCAGCTGCTCGATCCAGTCGCCGAGACCGTGCCGGGTCTGGTCGGCCAACACCAGCTTGTCGACGCCGTGCCGGTTCGCGACGCCCAAGGCGATGCCGAGCCGGAGCGCCGGGTTGCTGCCGTCGTCGGCGGTGACGCCGGGCTGTACGGCCTCGGCTTCGTCGAGCAGCTGGCCGATCGGCGCACCGGCCAGCCCGCTCGGAACGAGTCCGAACGCGGTGAGGGCCGAGTATCGTCCGCCGACATTCGGATCGGCCCGGAAGAGGCGATATCCGGCCGCCGTGGCCTCCTGATCGAGCGGGGAGTCGGGGTCGGTGACGACGACGAGGTGGTCGGCCGGGTCGAGGTCGGCGTCGCGGAAGGCCTGCTCGTACGCGCGCCGCAGGCTGTCGGTCTCGACGGTTCCGCCGGATTTGCTCGATACGACGACGACGCTGCGCTCGAGCCGGTCGGCCAGCGCCCGCCGAACCATGTCCGGCTGCGAGGAGTCCAGAACGGTCAGCTCGACGCCGGCGGTGTGGCAGATGATCTCCGGGGCGAGCGAGGACCCGCCCATGCCGCAGAGCACCACATGGTCGAGCCCGCGCCCGTTCAGCTCCGCACGCAGCGCGGTGATCTCATCGACCAGCGGCCGGGACGACGCGACCGAGGACGTCCACCCCAGGCGGGCGCCGGCCTCGGATTCGGCCTGCGGCCCCCACAGCGTCGGATCCTGGTCGGCGATCCGGGAGGCGACCTGCTCGTCCACCGCGCGGTGCAGGACATGCTCGAACTCGCGCTGGCGGGGAACGGCCAGGGTGATGTCGAACGGCGGGGACGTCATCGGGTCAGGCCTTGTCGAGCTCGTTCGAGACGGTGTCGCGCAGCTCGGCCCACGACGTGTCGAACTTCTCGACCCCCTCCACTTCCAGGGCCTCGACGACGTCGTCGTAGCTGATGCCCTCGCGCTCGAGTGCGGCGATGACGTCACGCGCGTCGTCGTACGTGCCGTGCACGGTGTCCCAGGGCTCAGGAGAAGTGGGCACCTCGCCGTGGTCGGCGAAGGCCTCCATGGTCTTCTGCGGCATCGTGTTGACGGTGTCGGCGACGACCAGCTCGGCGACGTACATCGTGTCCGGGTAGGCCGGGTCCTTGACCCCGGTGGACGCCCACAGCGGTCGCTGGCGGTTGGCGCCCTGGGCCTCCAGCTGCTGGAACCGGGTCGAGGCCACCACCTTTTCGTATGCCTCATAGGCGAGTCGCGCATTGGCGATGGCGGCCTTGCCGCGCAGCGGGTGTCCGTCGCCCAGCCGCTGGTCGACCTCGGAGTCGACGCGGCTCACGAAGAAGGAGGCGACGGACTGGATGCCGCCGAGCTCGTGCCCGTGGTCGGCGGCCTGCTCGAGACCGGTGAGGTAGGCGTCCATCACCTTGCGGTACCGGTCGAGGGAGAAGATCAGGGTGACGTTGACACTGATGCCCCGGCCGATCGTGGCGGTGATGGCCGGCAGGCCCTCCTCGGTGGCGGGGATCTTGATGAACAGGTTGGGGCGGTCGACCCGCTCCCACAGCTTCTGGGCCAGCTCGACGGTGCGCTCGGTGTCGCGAGCGGCGCCGGGATCGACCTCGATGGACACCCGCCCGTCGACGCCGTTCGTGGCGTCGAACACGTCACGCATGACGTCGCAGGCTTGCTGGACGTCGGTGGTGGTGATCTCGAAGACCGCGGTGTCGACATCGGCACCGGCCTGCTTGAGGTCGGCGACCTGATCGGCGTACCGCTCGCCGTCGGACAGGGCCGCGGCGAAGATCGTGGGGTTGGTGGTGACGCCCACGACGTGCGACTGAGCCACGAGGTCGGCCAGGTCACCGGTCTCGATGCGCTCGCGGGAGAGGTCGTCCAGCCAGATGGCGACGCCGGCGTCGGACAGGGCTTTCAGGCGGTCGTTCATGCTGCCTCCTCAGGTGGCGTTGCTGCGGTCAGTTCGGGGCGTCCTCGTTGTCGCCGGGTCCGACCGGTCCCGCCGGTCGAGCGTGGAAGCCGACCGGTTCGGTCGAGGACGCGGCGGCGATCGACTCGTGGGCCGCCACCACGACGGCCGCGGCGGTGATGCCGAACCTCTCGAACAGCGTCGCGTAGTCGGCCGAGGCACCGAAGTGCTCCAAGCTCACGGTGCGGCCCGCGTCGCCCACGACATCGCGCCAGCCCAGCGAGACGCCGGCTTCGACCGACACGCGGGCGCGAACCGACGGCGGGATGACGGTGTTGCGGTAGGCGACGTCCTGCTGTTCGAACCATTCGCGGCATGGCATGGAGACGACGCGGGCCTGCACCCCGTCGGCGGCGAGGGTCGCGCGGGCTTCGACGGCGAGCTGGACCTCCGAGCCGGTGGCCACGATCACGACGTCGGGCTCACCGTCGGCGTCGAGCAGGACGTAGGCACCGCGCCCGACGTCGTCTGCCTCGGCGAAGCCGTCGGTGCCGCGTGGGAAGGTCGGCAGGTTCTGGCGGCTGAGGGCGAGGGCGATCGGACGGTTGGTGATGCCGACCAGCGTGCGCCAGGCGGCCACGGTCTCGTTGGCGTCCGCAGGCCGGACGACGTCGAGCCCGGGGATGGCGCGCAGCGCCGCCAGGTGCTCGACGGGCTGGTGCGTCGGGCCGTCCTCGCCGAGCCCGATGGAGTCGTGCGTCCAGACGTAGACGACCGGCAGCTCCTGCAGCGCGGCGAGGCGGACCGATGGCCGCATGTAGTCGCTGAAGACCAGGAACGTGCCGCCGTACGGGCGGGTGGGACCGTGCAGGGCGATGCCGTTGAGGATCGCTCCCATGGCGTGCTCGCGGATGCCGAAGTGGAGCACGCGGCCGTACCAGTCGCCCTGGAACTCCTTGGTGGAGCGGTCGGGCGGGATGAACGACGGCTGCCCGTCGGGGGTCGTGTTGTTGGAGCCGGCCAGGTCGGCCGAGCCGCCCCACAGCTCCGGCAGCGCCGTGGCGACGGCGGAGAGGAACTCACCGGACGCCTTGCGGGTGGCGACGCCCTTCTCGCTCGCCGGATAGACCGGAGCGTCCTGGTCCCAGCCCGGCGGCAGCGCACGGGACGTCATCCGGTCGAGCAGGGCCTTGGCGTCGCCGTTGGCCGCACCCCAGGCGTCGAACCGCTCCTGCCACTCCGCGTGGGCGCGGGCGCCGCGCGTCCGGGCCTCGCGGGTGTGGGCGATGACGTCGTCGGCGACGATGAACGACGCCTCGGGGTCGAAGCCGAGCCGCTTCTTGGTGGCGGCGACCTCGTCGGCGCCGAGTGCGGAGCCGTGCGAGGCGCCGGTGTTCTGCTTGGTCGGGGCCGGCCACGCGATGATGGTGCGGAGCACGATCAGGCTGGGCCGGTCGGTGACCTCCCGGGCCGCAGCGTAGGCCGCGTGCAACGCGACCACGTCCTCGTCGTAGCCCCGGTCGCCACCGGTCCAGTCGACCGTCTGCACGTGCCAGCCGTAGGCCTCGTGTCGCTTGGCGACGTCCTCGCTGAACGCGACGTCGGTGTCGTCCTCGATGGAGATGCTGTTGTCGTCGTAGAGCACGGTCAGGTTGCCGAGCTGCTGGTGCCCGGCCAGCGACGACGCCTCCGACGCCACCCCTTCCTGCATGTCGCCGTCGGAGGCGATGACGTAGATCTGGTGGTCGAACACGCTCTCGCCGGCGTCGGCGTCGGGGTCGAACAGGCCGCGTTCGCGGCGTGCGGCCATCGCCATGCCCACGGCGTTGCCGATGCCCTGGCCCAGCGGCCCGGTGGTGACCTCGACGCCGGGGGTGTGGTGGTACTCCGGGTGCCCCGGGGTCTGGCTGCCCCAGGTGCGCAGGCTCTTGAGGTCGTCGAGCGTCATGGGGTAGCCGGCGAGGTACAGCTGGATGTACTGCGTGAGGCTGGAGTGGCCGCAGGACAGCACGAACCGATCGCGACCCGGCCAGAGCGGATCGGCGGGGTCGTGCCGCATGACCTTCTGGTACAGCAGGTAGGCGGCCGGCGCGAGACTCATCGCGGTGCCCGGGTGGCCGTTGCCGGCCTTCTCCACGGCGTCGGCAGCGAGCAGGCGGACGGTGTCGACCGCGGTGTCGTCGAGCTTGCTCCAGTCCAGTGCGGGGGTTGCCTTGCTCACGCGCAGGGCTCCTGATCTCTCGTCGTGGACAGGCCTGGACGGCCTCGAGGTGCCGTCACTCCGACCCTACTAGCGAGCGATTAGACTCGCCCCCGTGAGTGCCCTCGAGACGCCGGTGACGCAGGCCGTCAACCAGCCGGCTCGCAGCCACGTCGCCGAGGTCCTCGGCGCGTACGTCGCACTGACGAAGCCCCGCATCATCGAGCTGCTCCTGCTCACCACCGTCCCGGTCATGTTCT
The DNA here is from genome assembly GCA_963695295.1 of uncultured Actinomycetota bacterium. Taxonomy (GTDB): domain Bacteria; phylum Actinomycetota; class Actinomycetes; order Propionibacteriales; family Nocardioidaceae; genus Aeromicrobium. Next base: position 2,458,463 of record OY968771.1, read on the forward strand.
TGGCCGCCGGCGGCGTCCCGCCGCTGTGGCTGGTGCTCGCCACGGTCGTCGGCGGCACGCTCTCTGCGGGCAGCGCCAACGCCCTCAACTGCGTCTTCGACGCCGACATCGACACCAAGATGCGCCGCACCGCTCGGCGCCCGTTGCCACGACATCGCGTCTCCACGCGCGCCGCGCTCGTGTTCGGTCTGGTGCTCGGCGTCGTCTCCACGATCTGGCTCGGGCTGCTGGTCAACTGGCTCTCGGCCGGGCTGGCGCTGGCGGCCAACGTCTTCTACGTCGTTGGCTACACGATGATCCTCAAGCGCCGCACCACCCAGAACATCGTCTGGGGCGGTGCCGCCGGATGCTTCCCCGCCCTCATCGGCTGGACCGCGGTCACCGGAGAGCTCGCCTGGGCGCCGGTCGTGCTCTTCCTCGTCGTCTTCTTCTGGACCCCGCCGCACTTCTGGGCGCTGGCGATGCGCTACCGCGACGACTATGCCGCCGCCGGCGTCCCGATGCTTCCGTCGGTCGTGTCATCCCGCGAGGTGGCGCAGAAGATCATCACCTACTCCTGGGTCATGGTCCTCACCTCGCTCGTGCTGTGGCCGGTGGCGGTCACCGGCTGGTTCTACCCGGCCGCCGCCATCACGCTCGGCATCGTGTTCCTGGTCGAGGCCTACGACCTCCGCGCGCGCACGCACGACAGCGAGGATCTGTCGGTCATCAAGCCGATGCGGCTGTTCCATCTCTCCAACGCGTATCTCGCGCTGCTCTTCGTGGCCGCCGCAGCCGATCCGTTCCTCCGGTGATCCCTTCCGGCTGGGTCCCGTATCACCGCCTGGACGGAGAGCTCATCGGCTACCTCGTGGCCGATTCGGGCGACCTCGTGGTGCCGGTGAACCTGGTCGGCCACCCGGTCGGAGCGGCGATGGACGTCTTCTCGGCCGAGCAGACGCTCGAGGACGTCGGCCTGTCCTACCTCGCCGAACAATGGCTGCTCCGACAGGACGACGGATCGGACCAGCGGGTCGTCATCATCGAGATCGACGCCGACCACGTCGTGGTCGGGGACGCGGAGTTCGCCATGGTCGTCGGCCGTCCGGCTGACATGAGCGGCGTGCGCGTCTCGCTCCCCGTGCCCACCGACCGCCTCCGCCCGGCATGACTCCCGGTGGCGACTGGTCGCTCGAGGCGGGCGTCACGATGCGCGTCCGCGAGGTCGGCCCCGACGACTGGGTCACCTGGCGGCTGCTACGCCAACGCTCCCTGCTGGAGGACCCGCAGGCGTTCGCCTCCTCGGTCGAGCGCTGGACCGGTGACCGCGACACCGAGCCCCACTGGCGAGCACGTCTGGCCGAACCGGGCGCGTGCTTCGTGGCCGAGCACGGCGCCGCGCCGGTCGGCATGGTGGCGATCCGACCCGATGACGACGGCGCTCGCGACCAGCTGATCTCCATGTGGGTCGCACCGGCAGCGCGCGGCCGCGGCGTGGGCCGGGCGCTCGTCGGCCGGGTGATCGCCGAAGCCGCGGGCCGACCGCTGTGGCTGCGGGTGCTCGACGGCAACGAGGCCGCGATCCGCCTCTACCAGCGCTGTGGCTTCGTTCTCGACGACACCGACCCGGACGCCGAGGGGTGCCGGGCGATGCATCGTTCACCCTAGGATCCGGTCATGGAATCCCAGACTGCCCTGGCGATCCTCGCGATCTTGTTCAGCGTCATCAGCGTCGTGCTGTCGGGGGCGTTCTCGCTCCGGGCGGCCAGGATGCAGCACGAGCTCGAGGCCGATCGCGAGCGTCGACGAGAGGAGCAGTCGGCACTCCAGGCCGCCCAGCGGGTGTACGAGCCGCTGGCCCAGTCCGCCGCCGAGCTGCAGTCGCGGATCTACAACGTCGTCGAGACCGGCTGGGTCGGCATCGTGAAGCGGTACGAGAGCCATGACGACTACACCGAGACGAGCACGGCGTTCCTGTTCGCCCACTACTTCGGTTGGATCGAGGCCCGGCGCGCGGCGGTGCTCTCCTCCAGCGGCAAAGGCGGGCGCGACGAGACCGTGCAGAAGCTCATCGACGGGGTGTTCAACACCCTGCGGCGCAATGAGTACGGCGAAGGCTTCCTGTTCTTCTCCGCCGAGCAGCGCGCCATCGGGGAGCTGATGTTCTCCTGGCAGCCGACCCGCAGCGCTGAGGCCTTCGAGCCGCACGTGATGGGCTATGCGCGCTTCCTGCGGCGCTACCGCGAGGATGCTGAGTTCCGGCGCTGGTTCACCCCGATCGGGGCCGGCTTCTCCCGCCTCTCGGCGGGCGACAATCGCCGGCTCATCGACATCCACCATGCCTTGGTCGACCTGATCGAGGCGCTCGACCCCCACCACCGGTACACCTCCGGATACACGCTGAAGCCCATCGAGATCGAGGTGGGTGAGGCACCACCGCGCGCCTCACCTGGCGTGCCCGCCACACCCGGAAAGGGACCCTGATGGCCGTTGACCCCACCGGCGCCGATCTGAAGCGCTACCTCGCGGAGGATCCCGGCGGCGAAGTCGTCATGCTGAACCTGTTGCGGTTCACCGAGGGTGGCCGCTCGACCTATGAGCAGTACGCCGAGGAGATCCAGCCGTTCCTGGCGGCCGTGGGCGGCCGGGTCGTCTACATGGGTGACTGCTCGACCTCGCTGGTTCCGTCGGAGGGGTCGGGTTGGGACGCCGTGCTGCTCGTCGCCTACCCGAGCCGCGAGGCGTTCAGCGCGATGGTGGCCGACCCGGGCTACCAGCAGATCACGCACTTGCGCACGGAGGCGCTCGAGGAGGCCGTGCTGGAGGCCACCACGGCCTGGCGCTAGACCAGGCTGGGCTCGTCGGCGGACACGTGGACCGGCTCGACCGCCAGCACCAGTCGCGTTCCGGCGGCGATCAGCACGGCGGCTCCCACGAGGTGGGCGGCCACGAGCGCGACGGGCAGATCGGTGACGTACTGCACGTAGCCGATCGTGCCCTGCAGGACCTCGACGCCGAGGAGCAGCGCGCCGTACCGCATCGCCGGCGTCCGGCGGAGTGCGATGACCGTGGCGACGGTGAGGGCGAGGAGCACGTAGACGCCGGCCGCGTGCACATGGCTCATGACGTGGGGGTTCAGTCCGTTGCGGGGCGAGTCGAGGTCACCCGCGTGCGGGCCGCTGCCGGTGACCATCGTGCCGAGGTAGACGACCACGATCAGCATCGCGAACGTGGCGCGGCTGAGCAGGACCGAGCGATCCGGTAATGGTGTGCCGACCCGTCCGCGGACGCGCACGACGAGCAGCACCGACCCGGCGATCAGCGCCATCGACAGCAGCAGGTGCAGCGAGACGATCCACGGGTTCAGGTTCGTGAGCACGGTGATCCCGCCGATCACCCCTTGGAACGGGATGCCGAGCGCGAGCGCGACGGCGAGCCGGCGCAGGCCGCGCGTCGAGTCGGCCCAGCGCCAGACGGCGACGAGGGTGCCGATCGCCACGGCGATGAGGACGTAGGTGAGCAGGCGGTTGCCGAACTCGATGGCCCCGTGGACGCCGAGCTCGCGGTGCGGGACGAACGACTCCGCAGTGCATCGCGGCCACGTCGGGCAGCCCAGGCCGGATCCGGTGAGCCGGACGAGCCCACCGGTGAGCACGATGACCGTGTTCGCCGCCACCGACGCCCACGCCCATCGCTCGACGGCCGCGCGGTCGGGTGCGAGGAGCGCGGACCTCACTCCCATCGGAACGTCCTGGCGGTCAGGATGCCGGCGACCAGGGCCCAGACGAGCAGCACGACCACCGGGAGCGGGCCGGGGGCGATGCCGTTGAACGCGTCGCGGAGGCCTTGCCCGAGAGCCCCGGACGGCAGCAGCTCGAGGGCGCGATGGACGCCGTCGGGATAGCGATCGAGCGGGACGATCAGCCCACCACCCACGAGCAGCACCACGTAGACCAGGTTGGCGACCGCGAGCGTGGCCTCGGCCCGCAGCGTGCCGGCGATGAGCAGGGCGAGCGATCCGAATGCCGCCGTGCCGAGCAGCGCCAGCACGATGAGCCAGCCGATCGCGGCTGCGCCACCGCCCGGTTCCCAGCCGACGAGCCGCGCGACCGTCGTGAGCAGCACCAGCTGCAGGATCTCGATCAGCAGGACGGCGGCGATCTTGCCCACCATCAACCCCCAACGGGGCAGGGGAGTGGCGCCGAGCCGCTTGAGGACCCCGTAGCGGCGCTCGAACCCGGTGGCGATGGCCAGCGAGGTGAACGACGTCGAGAGCACGGCTAGCGCGAGGACGCCCGGCGTGACGATGTCGATCGGGCGGCCCGGGCCGAGGTCGACGATCGCGTCCGACCGGGTGCCCATCACCAGGAGCAGCAGTGGGATGACCAGCGTCAGCAGGAGCTGCTCGCCGTTGCGTGCGAGCAGCCGCAGTTCCATCGTGGTCTGCGCCCGGAGCATCGCCCCACGGGTCGCGGCACCGGGACGGGGGGAGAGGTCGAGGGTCATCGCAGGGCCCGCCCGGTGAGCTCCAGGAATCGATCCTCGAGGGTCTGCCGCTCGACGAGCACGGATTCGGCGAGCACCCCCTGGCCCGCGCACCATGCGGTGAACGTCGCCAGCAGCTCGGGGTCGACGCCGCCGGCGATGACGTAGTGGCCGGGTTGCGTCTCATCGACCTTGGTGTCGTCGGGGAGCGCGAGCATGAGTGCCTCGACGTCCAGGCCGGGACGGGCCGTGAACCGCACCGTGTTCTTGGCGCCGGACTCCGACAGCTCCGCCGGTGACCCGCTCGCGATGACGCGCCCGGCGTCGACGATGTGGACGCGGTCGGACAACACCTCGGCCTCGTCCATGAAGTGGGTGGTGAGCACGGTGGTGACGCCGTCGCGGCGCATCTCCTCGATCAGGCCCCAGGTCGCCCGACGCGCCTGGGGGTCGAGGCCGGCGGTGGGCTCGTCCAGGAACAACAGCTCAGGACGCCCGACGATCGCCATCGCGAGGCTCAGACGCTGCTGCTGGCCGCCGGACAGGCGCCGGTACGGGGTGCGCCCGCAGGCGCCGAGCCCCAGCCGCTCGACGAGGGCGTCGACGTCGAGCGGGTGGGCGTGCAGGGAGGCCATGTGGCGCAGCATCTCGCCGGCACGAACGCCGGACCAGGCGCCGCCGGACTGAAGCATGACGCCGACCCGCGGGCGTAGTGCGCGCGCGTCGACGACCGGGTCGAGGCCGAGCACCCGCACCGACCCCCGTTGCGGTCGCCGGAAGCCCTCGCACGTCTCGATCGTGGTGGTCTTGCCCGCTCCGTTCGGACCGAGAATCGCGGTGACCTGCCCGGGCGCGACGGTGAGGGACAGCCCATCGACCGCCGCGGTTCCGCCGTAGCGCATCACGAGGCTCTCGACCTCGACGGCGGGTTGGCTCACCCGGTCAGTGTAGGGACGGTGCTACCGACCCTCACCAGTAGTGGGGTCTGCCTCCCACGGCACGTCCGGTGGAGCCGAGGACCCACAGCACGACGCCGACGATCAGCAAGATGGCGCCGACCGTGTACAGGATGTTGATGCCGAGCGCGTAGCCCAAGATCAGCAGAATGACACCGAGAATGATCACTGACGGTCTCCTTGTTCGATGCGGCGACGGTCGTCGCCGCACCCCCAGCATGGGCCGAATGCACGTTCGGCGCATGTTGGCGGCATGAGAGCCTGACCGCATGGACCTGCCCGTGATGCCGCCGGTGCGACCGATGCTCGCGAAGTCCGTGAAGGGCGTCCCGGCGGCCGACTCCGTCGACGGCGGTTTGTCCTACGAACCCAAGTGGGACGGCTTCCGCGCGATCGTGTTCCGCGACGGCGACGAGGTCGTGATCGGCAGCCGGTCCACGAAGGAGCTGACGCGGTACTTCCCGGAGATCGTCACCGCCGCGCGGGAGAACCTCCCGGAGCGATGCGTGGTCGATGGCGAGATCGTGGTCGCCCTCGGCGGCCGGCTCGACTTCGACGCGCTGAGCCAGCGCATCCACCCGGCGGAGTCTCGCGTCACCGTGCTGGCCGAGCAGACGCCGGCCAGCCTCGTGGCATTCGACTTGCTGGCCGTCGGTGACGAGTCGCTGGTGGAGGAACCGTTCTCGGCGCGGCGTGCGCGTCTGGACGAGGCGCTCGCCCACGCGACCGCCCCCGTCCACGTCACGCGTCGCACCGTCGATGCGTCGGTCGCCGAGCAGTGGTTCGAGCAGTTCGAGGGTGCGGGCCTCGATGGCGTGGTGGCCAAGCGACTCGACGGCAAGTACGTCCCGAACGGCCGGACGATGCTGAAGGTCAAGCACTCCCGCACGGCCGACGTCGTGGTGGCCGGCTACCGGCTGCACAAGGCGTCGACGCCTGAACACCCGCTGCTCGGCTCGATGCTGCTCGGGCTGTACGCCGACGACGGCCGGCTCCAGCACGTCGGCGTCTGTGCGTCGTTCACCGAGGCGAGGAGGGCCGAGCTGATCGACGAGCTCGATCCGCTGCGGGTCGACTTCGCCGACCACCCGTGGGGTGCTTGGCAGGACGAGGCCGCCCAGGCGAGCGGCCGCTTGCCCGGTGGCCAGAGCCGCTGGTCCGGAACCAAGGACCTCTCGTTCGTCCCGCTCGCCCCGGAGCGCGTCGTCGAGGTCGGCTACGAGCACATGGAGGGCTCGGCTGACGGGGGGCGCTTCCGGCACACCGCCCAGTTCAAGCGCTGGCGCGACGACCGCGACCCCGAGTCGTGCGGCTATGCCCAGCTCGAGGAGGTCGTCGGCTACGACCTGGCCGACGTCCTGACCTAGATAGACTCCCGCCGTGACCCGATGGAGCCGCGCGGAGCTCGAGGCCGCGTTCGAGCACTACGGGGCGGAGGTGCAGGCCGCTGCCGACACCGGCGACTGGGCGCGCTTCGCCGACCTCTTCACCGAGGACGCCACGTACGACGAGCACTCCTACGGGACGTTTCACGGCCGGGAAGAGATCCGGTCCTGGGTCATCTCGACGATGACCACCATGCCGGGCTGCTGGATGCCCTCGTTCCCGAGCAGCTGGCACGTCATCGACGAGGAGCGCGGGCGGATCGTCTGCGAGATCCTCAACCGGATGCAGGACCCGGGCGACGGCTCGATCCACGAGGCCACCAACCTCACGATCCTGACCTACGCCGGCGACCACCTGTTCGCCAAGGAGGAGGACGTCTACAACCCGGCCAGGTTCGCCGGCGTGATCCGCGACTGGGCCCGGGTCGCGCACGCGCACGGGACACTGACCGACGAGGGCGCGGCGTGGATGGACGCGGCCATCCCGAACTGGCGCGCCGCCTAGACCACGTTGCCCGTGGTGTCCGAGCGACTCTTGCTCGGCTGCACGCGCTTCGGCTCGCCCGGCATCTTGGGGTACTCCGGCGGATACGGCATGTCGGTGAGGCCGTCGTCGAGGTCGCGGCGCCACCATGCGAGCAGCGGCTCCAGGGAGTGGTGGACGTCGTCGATCGTGGCGTGCGGGTCGCCGATCTCGGCGAGTCGCGCCGGCACCGTGCGGAGCGTGAACTCGTTCGGGTCGTCGAGGTCGGCGAGCTCGTCCCAGGTGACCGGGGTGGACACGGGGCCGCCCTCCTTCGGACGGAGGCTGTAGGCGGAGGCAATGGTGCGGTCGCGGCAGTTCTGGTTGATGTCGACGAAGACGTTGTCGCCGCGCTCTTCCTTCCACCAGGCGGTGGTGACGCCGTCGGCGCGGCGCTCGAGCTCGCGGCCCAGCGCGATGGCGGCGTGGCGGACGTCGGTGAACGTCCACGCGGCTCGATCCGGATGTAGACGTGCACCCCGTTCTTGCCGCTGGTCTTCGGGTAGGCGACGATCCCGATCTCGTCGAGCAGCTCCTTGACCGCGCCGGCCGCGCGAACGGCGTCGACGAAGGACGTCGTGCCGTGCGGGTCGAGGTCGATGCGCAGCTCGTCCGGCCGGTCGACGTCGGCGGACCGCACCGGCCAGGGGTGGAAGGTGATGGCGCCCATCTGCGCGGCCCAGGCGACGGCGGCGACGTGGTCCGGGCAGAGCTGGTCGGCTCGCCGTCCGGACGGGAAGTGGACTCGGACCGACTTGGCCCACTCGGGCATGCCTCGCATGAGCCGCTTCTGGTAGAACGCGTCGCCCTGGGGACCGCGCCCGTGCGTGGCGTCGCGCGCGGTGAGCTCCATCCCGGGCAGCACGCCCTTGGGCCAGCGTTCCAGCGACACGGGACGGTCGCGCAGCGCCCGCACGATGCCGTCGGCGACGGCCACGTAGTACTCGACGACCTCCAGCTTGGTGACATCGCCACCCAGCGCAGATGCCGGGAAGATGACCCGATCGGGACTCGACACCCGCACGGCCCGGCCCCCGGCGTCGATCTCCACCGCGGCAGTCTTCGACGGCATGGCGACACTCTAGGCGTTGGTGCTGGCCAGGAACCTGGCCCAGGGGGAGGACTCGGGTAAGGCTCGCCTTCGTTGATTGTCGGGAAGCAATAACGGCACACTGGTGTTGTGAAAAACATGCGCGAACAGGACACGTCGTCGATCCTCGACGACGCGCCGACTCGTGAGCGCGTGGCCACCACCATCATGGAGAACGGTCCGTCGACGGCTGCTGCGCTGGCCGAGCGGCTGGGCCTCACCCCCGCTGCCGTGCGGCGCCACCTCGACCAGCTGCTCGCCGACGGCGTTCTCGAGTCGCGCGAGCCGTACGTCCGCGGTCGCCGCGGGCGCGGCCGTCCGGCCAAGGTCTTCGTCATCACCGACACCGGGCGCGACCACTTCGGGCACGCCTACGACGCACTTGCTGCCGAGGCGCTTCGTTTCGTCCAGCAGTCCGGGGGAGACGACGCCGTGTCGGCGTTCGCTCGTGAGCGGCTCGCCGTCTTCGAGGAGCGGGTCCGTCCGCTGATCGACGCCGCCGACCCGGAGGACCGCGCGCAGGTCCTGGCCGATGCGCTCACCGACGACGGCTTTGCCGCCACGGTCGACTCCGCGGCCAGCGGCGAGCAGATCTGCCAGCACCACTGCCCGGTCGCCCACGTGGCCGGCGAGTTCCCGCACCTGTGCGAGGCCGAGACCGAGATGTTCTCGCGCCTGCTCGGAACCCACGTCCAGCGCCTGGCCACCATCGCCCACGGCGACGGCGTGTGCACCACCCACCTGCCCCACCAGACACCGAAGTCCGCAGCAGAGAGGTTGCCCTCATGACGACCCCATCCACTCAGGCGCCGCCAGAGACCACGGTCCCCAATGCCGTCGAGGAGGCCAATCCCGGCCTCAAGGACGTCGGACGCTACGCGTTCGGCTGGTCCGACTCCGACGACGCCGGTGCCACGGCCCAACGCGGCCTCAGCGAGGACGTCGTGCGCAACATCTCCGCGCTCAAGGACGAGCCGGAGTGGATGCTCGACCTGCGCCTGAAGGGGCTGCGCCTCTTCCGCCGCAAGCCGATGCCGACCTGGGGCGCCGACCTCGACACCATCGACTTCGAGAACATCAAGTACTTCGTGCGGTCCAGCGAGAAGCAGGCCACCAGCTGGGAGGACCTGCCCGAGGACATCAAGAACACCTACGACAAGCTCGGCATCCCCGAGGCGGAGAAGCAGCGTCTCGTCGCCGGCGTCGCCGCGCAGTACGAGTCCGAGGTCGTCTACCACTCGATCCGTGAGGATCTCGAGGCGCAAGGTGTCCTCTTCCTCGACACCGACACCGCGCTCCGCGAGCACCCGGAGATCTTCCGGGAGTACTTCACGACCGTCATCCCGGTCGGCGACAACAAGTTCTCCGCGCTCAACTCGGCGGTGTGGTCCGGCGGCTCGTTCATCTACGTCCCGCCGGGTGTCCACGTCGACATCCCGCTGCAGGCCTACTTCCGCATCAACACCGAGAACATGGGCCAGTTCGAGCGGACGCTGATCATCGCCGACGAGGGTTCCTACGTCCACTACGTCGAGGGCTGCACGGCGCCGATCTACTCCAGTGACTCGCTGCACTCGGCGGTCGTCGAGATCGTCGTCAAGAAGAACGCCCGGGTGCGCTACACGACCATCCAGAACTGGTCGAACAACGTCTACAACCTCGTCACCAAGCGGGCCACCTGTGAAGAGGGCGCCACGATGGAGTGGGTCGACGGCAACATCGGGTCCAAGATCACCATGAAGTACCCGGCCGTCTACCTGATGGGCGAGCACGCCCGCGGCGAGACGTTGTCCGTCGCCTTCGCCGGCGAAGGCCAGCACCAGGACGCCGGCGCCAAGATGGTGCACTGCGCCCCCCACACGTCCAGCTCGATCCTGAGCAAGTCGGTCGCGCGCGGCGGCGGACGCACGTCGTACCGCGGCCTGCTGCAGGTGAACGACGGCGCCTACGGGTCCGCCAGCACGGTCAAGTGCGACGCGCTGCTGGTCGACCAGATCAGTCGCTCCGACACGTACCCGTACGTCGATGTGCGCGAGGACGACGTCACCCTCGGTCACGAGGCGACCGTCTCCAAGCTCAGCGACGACCAGCTGTTCTACTTCATGTCCCGCGGCATGGAGGAGGACGAGGCCATGGCCATGATCGTCCGGGGCTTCATCGAGCCGATCGCCAAGGAGCTGCCGATGGAGTACGCCCTCGAGCTGAACCGCCTCATCGAGCTCCAGATGGAAGGAGCAGTCGGTTGACCGCCACCGTCACTGACGCGCTCGAGCTCGAGCGCGTCGAATCCCACCTGCACCCGGAGGGCTCGTTCGCGGTCGACGACCACGCCGTGCCGGCCGGCCTGGAGGAGATCTGGCGCTTCACGCCGCTCAAGCGGCTCCGCGGACTGCACCAGGACGTGCCGCTCGACGGAACCGACGTCGTCCTCGAGTCCGAAGCCGCGCCCGGCGTCACCGTCGGGTCGGTTCCCGGTGGCCGACTCCGCCCGCGGTCTGTCCGGCTACGTGCCGGTCGACCGCGTCTCGGCACGGGCCTGGGACGCCGCGTCGACGGTCGTCGAGATCACCATCCCGACAGACGCGGTGCTCGACCAGCCCACCACGGTGCGCCTCACCGGCGGCGCCATCGAACCGGCGGCCGCCGGACACCTCCTCGTGCGTGCTGGAGCGTTCAGCAAGGCCGTGGTCGTGGTCGACTACGCCGGATCGGCCACGTTCGCCGAGAACATCGAGGTGGTCCTCGAGGACGGCGCCGAGCTCACGTTCGTCACCGTGCAGGACTGGGAGGACGACACCGTCCACGTCGTCAACCAGCACGCCCGCGTCGGTCGCGACGCCTCGCTCAAGCACGTCGCGGTCACCCTGGGTGGCGACGTCGTGCGAGCCAGCACGTCGGCCGACTACGTCGGCACCGGCGGCAGCGTCGACCTGTACGGCGTCTACTTCGCCGATGCCGGGCAGCACATGGAGCACCGCCTGTTCGTCGACCACACCGCGCCGCACACGCGCAGCAACGTCGACTACAAGGGCGCGCTGCAGGGTCAGGACGCCCACACGGTCTGGATCGGCAACGTGCTCATCCGCAAGGTGGCCGAGGGCATCGACACGTTCGAGCAGAACGACAACCTCGTCCTCACCGATGGCGCGCACGCCGACTCGGTGCCGAACCTGGAGATCGAGACCGGCGAGATCGAAGGCGCCGGCCACGCGTCCACCACCGGTCGATTCGATGACCAGCACCTGTTCTACCTGATGAGCCGCGGCATCGAGGAGGAAGAAGCACGCCGACTCGTCGTGCACGGCTTCTTCAACGACATCATCCGGCGGATCGGCGTCCCTGCGCTCCAGGAGCGTCTCGTCGACGCCATCGAGGACGAGCTGGCCGAGCACATCGGACGGCTGCCATGACCTTCGTGCCTGCCGCAGCGCTGGCGGACGTTCCCGACGGGGGCGCCATCGCCGTCGAGGTCGACGGTGTCGAGCTCGCTCTCGTGCGCGACGGCGACGTCGTGTACGCCGTCGACGACGAGTGCTCGCACGCGGCCATCCCGCTGTCCGAGGGCGAGGTCGAAAGCAACGAGATCGAGTGCTGGCTGCACGGCTCGCGGTTCGACCTGCGCACCGGCAAACCCGTCAACCTCCCGGCCACCGAGCCGGTCAAGACGTATCCCACGACCATCGACGGGGAAGCGGTCCTCGTGGACCTTTCCCCCGACAGGAGCTGAATCACATGACCACCCTGGCCATCAAGGACCTGCACGTCGTCGTCGACACCGACGAGGGCGAGAAGGAGATCCTGCGCGGCGTCGACCTCACCGTCAACTCCGGCGAGGTGCACGCGATCATGGGCCCGAACGGTTCGGGCAAGTCCACGCTGGCGTACTCGATCGCGGGTCACCCCAAGTACCGCATCACCCAGGGCAGCGTGACGCTCGACGGCGAGGACATCCTCGGCATGACCGTCGACGCCCGCGCTCGCGCCGGCCTGTTCCTCGCCATGCAGTATCCGGTCGAGGTGCCCGGCGTCTCGGTCGCGAACTTCCTGCGCACGGCCAAGACCGCCCTCGACGGCGAGGCCCCGAAGCTGCGTACCTGGATCAAGGACGTCAACGCTGCCCTCGAAGGCGTCGACCTCGACCCGACGTTCGCGCAGCGCAGCGTCAACGAGGGGTTCTCCGGTGGCGAGAAGAAGCGCCACGAGATCGCCCAGCTCGAGCTGCTCAACCCGAAGTTCGCGGTGCTCGACGAGACCGACTCCGGCCTCGACATCGACGCGCTCCGCGTGGTCGCCGACGGCGTCAACCGCTACACCTCGCAGGCCGACAAGGGTTTGCTGCTGATCACGCACTACACGCGCATCCTGCAGTACATCAAGCCCGACTACGTCCACGTGTTCGTGGCCGGCCGCGTCGCCGAGCAGGGCGGGCGCGAGCTCGCCGACCAGCTCGAGGCCGAGGGCTACGACAAGTACGTGAAGGCTGCCGCACAGGCGTAGGTGGACCCGTGACCACGTTGCCTGCTGCCGCCCAGAGCCCGGCACCCCCGCCGGGGGCGCCGAGCGCGTACGACGTGTCCAGGATTCGGGCCGACTTCCCGATCCTGGCCCGTCGCATGTCCGGCGACCTGCCGCTGGTCTACCTGGACAGCGCCAACACCTCGCAGAAGCCGGCGGCGGTCATCGACGCCCTCGACGAGCACTACCGGCTGCACAACGCCAACGTCGCGCGGGCCATGCACCAGCTCGGCGCCGAGGCCACCGGGGCGTTCGAGGACGGCCGCACCAAGGTCGCCTCGTTCATCGGCGCAAGCCGCCGGGACGAGGTCGTGTTCACCAAGAACGCCTCGGAGGCGCTCAACCTGGTGGCCCGGGTGCTGGGCGACGCCGGCACCGTCGGCCCGGATGGCGACGTGGTGATCACCGAGATGGAGCACCACTCCAACATCGTTCCGTGGCAGCTGCTCACCGAGCGCACCGGCGCCACGCTGCGCTGGTTCGGCATCACCGACGAGGGCCGCCTCGACCTCGACCAGCTCGACGAGCTCATCACCGAGCGCACGGCCGTCGTCTCGCTCACCTGGGTCTCCAACATGCTCGGCACCATCAATCCGCTCGAGCCGATCATCCGTCGCGCCCACGAGGTCGGCGCGCTGGTCGTCGTCGACGCCTCGCAAGCCGTGCCGCAGCTTCCCGTCGACGTGGCCGCCCTCGGTGCCGACTTCGTGGCCTTCACCGGCCACAAGATGGTCGGGCCCACCGGCATCGGCGTCCTCTGGGGGCGGTACGACCTGCTCGCCCAGCTTCCGCCGTTCCTGGGCGGTGGCGAGATGATCGAGACCGTCTCCATGGAGCGGTCCACGTACGCACCACCTCCCCACCGGTTCGAAGCCGGTACGCCGCCCATTGCCCAAGCGGTGGGGCTCGGTGCAGCCACCGACTACCTCGGCGCCATCGGCATGGACCAGGTCGCCGCCCACGAGCGCGAGATCACCGCGTACGCGCTGGGTGGGCTGCAAGAGATCGACGGGCTCACGATCATCGGACCGAAGGAGGCCGTCGATCGGGGCGGAGCGGTCAGCTTCACGCTCGACGGTGTGCATCCGCACGACGTCGCCCAGCTGCTCGACTCTCGGGGGGTCGCTGTGCGAGCGGGCCACCACTGCGCCAAGCCGGCGCACCAGCGCTTCGGCGTGCAGTCGACGACGCGCGCGTCGTTCTACCTGTACACGACGACGGCGGACGTCGATGCGCTCGTCGACGCGTTGCACCACACCAAGAAGTACTTCGGAGCCTGAGGGGAGGGTCATGGACGTCGACAGCCTGTACCAGGAGATCATCCTGGACCACTACCGCAGCCCGCATGGTCGCGGACTCCGCGAGCCGTACGAGGCCGAGGTGCACCACGTGAACCCCACCTGCGGCGATGAGATCACCCTCCGCGTGCACCTCGAGGGCGACCGCGTCGCCGACGTCTCCTACGCCGCCGAGGGTTGCTCGATCAGCCAGGCGTCCGCCTCGGTGCTCAACGACCTCGTCGTCGGCCGCACGGTCGATGACGCCATGGGCCTGCTCGACGACTTCACCGAGCTGATGCAGGGCCGTGGCACGGTGGAGCCGGACGAAGACCGGCTCGAGGACGGCGTCGCCTTCGCTGGCGTCGCCCAGTTCCCAGCCCGAATCAAGTGCGCGCTGCTCTCGTGGATGGCGTGGAAAGACGCCACCGCCCAAGCCCTCAGTACCGAGGAGACCAACTGATGCCTGATCACACCGACCTGCCCGACGTCGACCTCGAGGCCGCCGCCTCACCGGGCGGCACGGCCACGACATCCGATGACGTCTTCGAGGCGATGAAGGACGTCGTCGACCCCGAGCTCGGCATCAACGTCGTCGATCTCGGCCTCGTCTACGGCGTCGACGTCGACGAGCACAGCAACACCGTCCTGTCGATGACCCTCACCTCGGCGGCCTGCCCGCTCACCGACGTCATCGAGGACCAGACCCGCGCCGCCCTCGACGGCCTGGTCAACGACTTCCGCATCGAGTGGGTCTGGATGCCGCCGTGGGGACCGGACAAGATCACCGACGACGGCCGCGAGATGCTCCGCGCCCTCGGCTTCAACGTCGGCTGACCCCACCCCGTCGCGAGAGAGAACCCGCCCCCTCGCGAGAGAGAACCCGCCCCCTCGCGAGAGACATCTTTCCTCTCGCGGGCGGGGTGTTTCTCTCTCGCGGCGGAGGGTGGTGGGGGAGGGCCTACCCGCAGACGAGGCTGACCTCGAAGGGCTTGTCCTCGACGAGTGCCTCGGCCGTGCGGACGGCCTTCTTCACCGGCAGCACGTAGGCTCGCGCCTCCTTGGACGGGAACAGCGACGTGCGCCACGTCGTGGCTCCGACCGTGACCTCGACCTTGATGGAACCGAAGCCGCCGGCGTCGGACCCGTGGCGTTCCTCGATGTCGTCGCTCACGTCGTCGGGCACGGTGACGAACCACCACGTGCCGCCGTCCGTCGTCCCACGGCGACACGGTGGCCGTGAATCGGTGTCTCGTCGAGGTCATGTGCGGCACGATACGGCGCCGCGGGGACGTCTTCACGATTCGGACATCTGGCCCGTCGTCCGTAGACTGGCTGCATGAGGTTTCCGCTGTTGATGTAGGCCGGGGCGTCCCGTCCCGTTCCCGCCCGCCCACCGGAAAGTCCTCATGCTCACCGTTCAGAACGTCGAGTTGCGCTTCGGCGCCCGGCTGCTGATGTCCGAGGTGTCGTTTCGCGTCGCCGCGGGCGACAAGATCGGCTTGGTCGGACGCAACGGCGCCGGCAAGACGACGCTCACGCGCATGCTCGCAGGTGACGGCCAACCGGCCGCGGGCTCCATCGCGTCCAGCGGCTCCATCGGTTACCTCCCGCAGGACCCGCGCATCGGCGACGTCACCATCACCGCGCGCGACCGGATCCTGTCTGCTCGTGGCCTCGACGACGCGCTGCGCCGTATGCGGGCGGCCGAGGAGGAGATGGCGTCGGACGACCCGGCCGTGTCCGAGCGCGGGATGAAGCGCTACGCCCGCGCCGATGCCGATTTCGGCGTCGGTGGTGGCTACGCGGCCGAGTCCGAAGCGGCGACGATCGCCGCAAGCCTCGGCCTGCCGCAACGCGTGCTGGAACAACAGCTCAGCACGCTGTCGGGCGGCCAGCGTCGTCGCATCGAGCTGGCCCGGATCCTGTTCTCCGACGCCGACACGTTGCTCCTCGACGAGCCCACCAACCACCTCGACGCCGACTCCATCGTGTGGCTGCGGGGGTTCCTCGCCAGCTTCCGGGGTGGGCTCGTGGTCATCAGCCACGACGTCGAACTGCTCGAACAGACCGTCAACAAGGTGCTGCACCTCGACGCCAACCGGGCCGAGGTCGACGTCTACAACATGGGCTGGCGGCGGTACCTGACGCAGCGCGAGACCGACGAGCGCCGCCGCCGCCGGGAGCGCGCGAACACGATGAAGAAGGCCGAGCAGCTCACCGACCAGGCCAACCGGATGCGGGCCAAGGCCACCAAGGCCTCGGCGGCCCAGAGCATGCTCAAACGGGCCGAGAAGATGACCGCCGGCCTGGAAGCGGAGCGCGCGAAGGACAAGGTGGCCCGCATCGCGTTCCCCAAGCCGGCTCCGTGCGGGAAGACCCCGCTCACCGCGACCGAGCTGTCCAAGTCGTACGGGTCGCTGGAGATCTTCACCGACGTCGATCTCGCGATCGATCGCGGCAGTCGCGTCGTGGTGCTCGGGCTCAACGGCGCCGGCAAGACGACGCTCCTGCGCATCCTCAGCGGCACCGACCAGCCCGACACCGGCACGGTGGAGGCGGGCCACGGGCTCCGGGTCGGCTACTACGCCCAGGAACACGAGACGCTCGACACCACCCGAACGGTGCTCGAGAACATGCAAGCGGCCGCCCCGTCGTTGACCGACACCGAGGCGCGAAGCGTGCTCGGCTCCTTCCTGTTCAGCGGCGACGACGCGGCCAAGCCGGCGGCCGTTCTGTCCGGCGGTGAGAAGACGCGCCTCGCGCTGGCCAGCCTGATCGTCTCCAGCGCGAACGTGCTGCTGCTCGATGAGCCCACCAACAACCTCGACCCGGCCTCCCGTGCCGAGGTGCTCGCGGCCATCCGGACGTACGAGGGCGCCATCGTCCTGGTCACCCACGACGAAGGCGCCGTCGCCGCGCTCGAGCCCGACCGGGTGCTCCTGCTCCCGGACGGTGACGAGGACCTCTGGGGAGACACCTACGCCGATCTGGTGAGTCTGGCCTGACCCGCCCCTGACGCGGTAGTTTCCAAGAGCGGGGTGGCTGCTGGAGGAATCATGGACGCAGGTGCGGTGCACGGCTTCGGGGGCATCCTGATCGGCGAGGCGGACGAGGAGTACGACGACGCCCGCGCGGTCTTCAACGCGATGGTCGATGGCCGGCCGTCGATCATTGCGCAGTGTGAATCGGCCACCGACGTGCAGGCGGCGCTGACCCATGCCCGCGACCATGGGCTCGAGGTCGCCATTCGTTCGGGCGGACACAGCGTCGCCGGCGCCAGCACCACCCGCGGGGGTCTGGTCATCGACATGCGTCGGATGAACTCGGTCGACGTCGACCCTGACGCACGCACCGCCACGGTCGGCGGCGGCGCGACCTGGAGTGCCTTCGACACCGCGTGTCAGCCGCACGGGCTCGCGACCACGGGCGGGCGGGTGTCATCCACCGGCGTCGCGGGCCTGACGTTGGGCGGCGGCTCCGGCTGGCTCGAGCGCAAGTTCGGGCTCGCCTGCGACAACCTGCTCGAAGTCGAGCTGGTCGCGGCCGACGGCCGACTCGTCACCGCCAACGAGAACGAGAACGCCGAGCTGTTCTGGGCGCTGCACGGTGGTGGGGGCAACTTCGGGGTGGCGACCAAGCTCGTCTTCAAGCTGCATGCGCTGCCGGTATCGACACTGGCCCTGCTCTTGTGGCCGGCCGACGCCGGGCCCGACCTGGCGAGCACGTACCGGGACCTCGTCGAGGCCGGAGTCACGGCCGATCTCGGCGGTGGTGTGGCTTACCTGACCGGTCCGCCGGAGCCGTTTGTCCCCGAGCACCTGCAGAACCAGCGCCTGGCCGGGGTTGTCGCCGTCTTCGCCGGCACCGAGGCAGAGCTGCGTGACTCGCTGGCTCCGATCTACGCGCTCGAGCCGCCGGGCGGCCTCACGGCGGAGATGCCGTACGCGGAGATCCAATGCGCGATCGACGACCCGCCCGGCTTCCGCAACTACTGGTCCGCCGTGCACCTGACCGGGCTACCGGACGACGCGATCGGCCTCTTCGCCCGGCAGGGCGAGCAGATGATCGTCCCCTCACCCTCCCAGCACCTGTTGATCCCCTGGGGCGGTGCCGTGGCCGAGCAGGCCGAGGACTGGCCGATGGCGCACCGGGACGCCAGCTGGGTCGTGCACCCCTTCGGACTCTGGGACGACCCGGCCGACGACGATCGCGGGCGGGCGTGGGCTCGGGGGGCCGTCGCGGACCTGCAGCCGTACGCGATCGACGCGGTCTACCTGAACTTCATCGGTGACGAGGGCGAGGACCGGGTGCGGGCGGCGTACGGGGACGACTACGACCGCATCGCCGCGGTGAAGTCCGAGTTCGACCCGGACAACACCTTCCATCTGCACCACCCGATCATGCCGCTGACTCCCGCCTGAGCGCCTCGAGCCGCTCCCGACGCTCCACTCGCGCGAACCAGACGAATCCGAGCAGCGCCAGCCCGCCGAAGAACCACCACTGCAGGCCGTAGAAGAAGTGCGGACCCTGGCCGAGGTCGGGCATCGGTTCCAGCTGCAGGGGCTCGGCGGCCGGCGGCTGCTGGCTGCGCAGGTTCACGTACCCCGGCACGAGCGGGTGCGGGATCGCCTCGGCGAGGCCGACGCTGGAGATCGCTCGAACCTGACCGTCGACCGGACGCACCGCCTCCACGTCGGCGTCGCTGTCGGGCCGCAGCCACCCCGTGACGGTGACAGCGCCGGGTGGGGGAGCGGGTACGTCGGTCGGCCGCTCGGTGGTGTTCTGCGTCTGCATCCAGCCTCGGTTCACCAAGACGGCCGAACCGTCCGACGTCACCAGGGGCGTCACGACATCGACGCCGGGGGCGCCGTCTCGGGTGGTGAACTTCACCGCGATCTCGTGCTCGACGTCGTACACGCCGGTGGCTCGTACCCGGGTCCATTCATCGGCGCGCTCGACCGCTCCGCCACGCCGCACCACCTGGGTGAGCGGAACCGGGTCGGCGGCCAGGTGCCGCGCGATGACGCGGTTCTCGGCGCGCCGCTCCTCGAGGCGGTCGAACTGCCAGTCGCCGAGACGAATGCAGGCGCCGGCCAGGACGGCGACGAACAGCGCGAAGCCGATCCAGCGGCGGCTCAGCAGGAAGCTCAGCTGCGAGTGCGGCACGAGACGACGGTAGTTCGCGCCGGCGGCCAGGAGACCGGCAGGGGTCATGGCCATCGCCTACGCTGGAACCCATGGAGCTGGTGGACCTGCACGGACGCGTGGCGACCGATCTACGGGTCTCGCTCACCGATCGTTGCAACCTGCGCTGCCAGTACTGCATGCCCGCCGAAGGCCTCGACTGGATGCCCACCGAGGAGACGCTCACCGACGACGAGCTCATTCGCCTGATTCGCATCGGGGTCGAGCAGCTCGGCGTCCGCGACGTCCGGTTCACCGGCGGTGAGCCGCTGCTGCGCCGGGGGCTTCCGGCCATCATTGCGGCGACCAAGGCGATGAGCCCGACGCCGCGCACGGCCATCACCTCCAACGGACTCGGTCTCCAGCGCACCGCTCAGGCACTCGCCGACGCCGGGCTCGACCGGGTCAACGTCAGTCTCGACACCACCGACCCCGCGGTTTTCGAGCGCATCACCCGGCGGGACCGACTCGACGACGTGCTGGCCGGGCTCGAGGCAGCCGCCGCGGCCGGGCTCGAGCCGGTCAAGGTCAACGCCGTCCTGCTGCGCGACATCAACGACCACGAGGCGGCCGACCTGCTGCGATTCTGCATCAAGCAGGGCTATGAGCTCCGCTTCATCGAGCAGATGCCGCTCGATGCCCAGCACGGCTGGCAGCGCGACCAGATGGTCACGGCCGAGGAGACGCTCGCGCGCCTGTCCGAGGAGTTCGGCCTCAGTCCGCTCGACGGGCGCGGCTCGGCGCCGGCCGAGCGGTTCCTGGTCGACGGCGGCCCCGCGGTCGTCGGCATCATCGGGTCGGTCACGCGGCCGTTCTGCGGCGACTGCAACCGAGTGCGCCTCACCGCCGACGGCCAGGTCCGCAACTGCCTGTTCGCTCGGCAGGAATCTGACCTCCGGGCGCCGCTACGCGACGGCGCCACCGACGCCGAGCTCGCCGAGCGGTGGATGATCGCCATGGCGGCCAAGCTCCCCGGGCACGGCATCAACGACCCATCGTTCCTCCAGCCCACGCGGCCGATGTCGTCGATCGGCGGCTGAGCTACACCGGCAGCGTCTCCCGGTAGAACCCGCGCTTGCCGAGGAATTCCCGCAGGGTCGGTTCGTGCTCGTCGCAGGCCAGCCACGTCTTGCGACGATCCGGTGTGTGGATCTTGGGGTTGTTCCACTCGACCCGATGGCGTGCGGTCGCCTGGCAGCCCTTCGAGGAGCAGATGAGTTCCTGCGGCGCGAAGGGTTCAGTCACCGGACTTCCCGGATTCGAGCCGGCCGTACGGCTCCGGCTCGATCAGGTTGTCCCCGCTGCCCTCGCGGCGCACGCCGGCGTTGGCGAAGATCACCGACGTGTAGGGCAGGATCAGGGCGGCGGCGATGAGCACCCACGGGAACCAGCCGCCGATCGTCTGCCACGCGATGACGGCGCCGACGAAGCAGACCGTGCGGATTCCCATGGAGATTCCGTAGCGCAGCTCGCGGGAGTGGATGTCATCACTCGCAGCGGACTTCGCGGACGTGATGGAGTACACCGGGTCGTTCTGCGACGCCTTCGGGGTCTCCTTGTCCATGTCCCCAGCCTACGCCGCCGGGTGTCGCGCCGCCGGTGGCCCGGCTGCCCGGCCGTGCGACGGGGCGGCATGATGGGCCCATGAGCAATCGCACCTACCGCATCACCGAGGTCGTCGGCACGTCCCCGGACGGCATCACCGAGGCCGTCCAGAACGGCATCTCGAGGGCCGGGAACACGTTGCGCCACCTGGACTGGTTCGAGGTCACCGACATCCGCGGTCAGATCGTCGACACCGACGTGTCGCACTACCAGGTGACGATGAAGCTGGGCTTCCGACTCGAGGACGACGAGTAGCCAACGTCAGTCGGCGGCGTCGGCCGCCTCGACCTCCTCGCGCGTGATGCCGAGCAGGTACACGATCGAGTCCAGATACGGCACGTTCACCGACGTGCGGGCCTGGTCGCGCACGAGCGGCTTGGCGTTGAATGCGACGCCGAGCCCGGCCGCGGCGAGCATGTCGAGGTCGTTGGCGCCGTCGCCGATCGCCACGGTGTTCTTGATCGGGATGCGAGCGTCTGCGGCGAACCGGCGCAGGGCCTCGGCCTTGCCGGCGCGGTCGAGGACGTCGCCGACCACCCGTCCGGTGAGCCGCCCGTCGACGACCTCCAGGTCGTTCGCCGCGACGTAGTCGATGCCCAGCTCGTCCGCGATCGGCGCGATGATCGGAGTGAAACCGCCGCTGACCAGCGCGAATCGGTAGCCGAGGCGTTTGAGGGTACGGACCATCGTGCGGGCCCCGGGCGTGTACTCCAGCGATTGGCGCACGTCCTCGAGGGCCGCGCTCTCCAGCCCGGCGAGCAGCGCGACCCGCGCGCGCAGCGATGCCTCGAAGTCGAGCTCGCCGTTCATCGCCTCCGTGGTGACGCGGGCGACCTCCTCGGCGCAGCCGGCCCGCTCGGCGAGCATCTCGATGACCTCGCCCTGGATGAGCGTGGAGTCGACGTCCATGACGACCAGTCGCTGGGCGTGTCGCAGAATGCCGCGCTCTTCGACCGCGATGTCGACGCCGTGCTCGTACGCCGCTTCGGCAAGGTCGGCCTGAAGCACGTCGGGGTCGGCGCCGGAGACCTCCAGACGCAGGGCGGTGACGGGGTAGCGAGCGAGCCGGAGGATGCGATCGATGTTGCCCCCCGCGTGCGTGATGCGCTCGGTGATCGCGGCCATGGCCGCCGGGCGCAGCGGATGCCCGAGCAGCGTCACCTGCCCGCGTCCGACCCGGCGCGGGCGGTTGTCGCCGGTGCCGTGCTCGAGCTCGACCTCGAGGCCGAAATGCTCGCCGACCGCGGTCATCGCCTGCTCCAGGACGGCGAGGTCGTCCGGGACGGTCACCAGCGCGCTGAGCACGAGACGACCGCGAACGATGAGCTGCTCGACGTCGATGACCTCGATGTCGAAGGCCGACAGCTGCTCGAACAGTCGGGTCGAGACGCCGCTCTGGTCCGCGCCGGTGAGCGTGACGAGGACGGTGGGATCGGTGAGGTGCACGGAGGGCAGGTGCTCGGTCATCGCCCACGAGGCTATCGGCTGGTGGCGGCGCGTCCCGCGGCGCAACGATCGCGATAGGTTTGGCGGGGACGCGAACACGATTCCGGGAGGATGCATGACGTCGGCTTTCGAGCTCACCAGGGTGAGTGTCGTCCGGCCGGGAAAGATCCTCCTGAACGACATCACCTGGTCGGTCGAGGTGGGCGAACGCTGGGTGATCCTGGGGCCCAACGGAGCCGGCAAGACCACTCTCATGCAGGTCGTCGGCGCCACCATGTTCCCGAGCTCCGGCACCGCTGACGTGCTCGGGCGCCGGCTGGGCGAGGTCGACGTCTTCGACCTCCGGACCCGGATCGGACACACCGGAACGGCGGTCGCCGACCGCATCCCACCGCACGAGAGCGTCCGGGACGCCGTCATGTCGGCGGCGTACGCGGTGCTCGGTCGCTGGAACGAGCAGTACGACGACGAGGACAAGGACCGGGCCGAGCAGATCATGGGCGAGCTCGGCATCTCCCAGCTCGCCGACCAGACCTTCGGCACGCTGTCGGAGGGGGAGCGCAAGCGCACCCTGATCGCCCGCGCCCTGATGACCGACCCCGAGCTGCTGCTGCTGGACGAGCCGGGCGCGGGGCTCGACCTGGGCGCCCGGGAGGACCTGCTGGCGAGTCTCGACGTCCTGTCCAGTGCCGACGGGGCGCCGGTGCTGGTGATGGTCTCGCACCATGTCGAGGAGATCCCGCGGGGGTTCACCCACGTCCTGATGCTGAGGGACGGGAACATCGTGGCCCAGGGACCACTGGCCGAGACCCTCACCGCCGAGACGCTCGGCCGGACCTTCGGAATGCGACTGGAGCTGAGTGTCGATGGTGGACGCTACGGCGCGCGTCGGGCAGCATACGGACACCGGGCCGGTTAGTCGGCCCGCACTGGGAGGTGACGATGATCGACTGGTTGTCCGAGCACGCCTGGGTGGGCTGGCTCGGCTTCGCCGTCGCCCTGTCCGTCGTCGAGCTGATGAGCCTCGACCTCGTGCTGCTGATGTTCGCCCTCGGCGCCGTGGGCGCGGCGGTCGTCGCCGGCCTCGGCGGTCCGCTCTGGCTGGCCATCGCGGTCTTCGCCGTGGTGTCGCTCGTCCTGCTGTTCCTGGTGCGACCGCCGCTCGTCGAGCGCCTGCACGCCGGGCCCACCTTGCAGGTCGGCCATCAGAACCTCGTCGGCGAAACCGCCCGCGTGATCGAGCCCGTGGACGCGGAGACCGGTCAGGTGCGGCTGTCCGGTGAGCTGTGGACCGCTCGAACCGAGGACGGCGTGACCTTTGACACCGACGCAGAGGTACGCGTCACCAGCATCGATGGGGCCACCGTCGTCGTCACTGCCAAGGAGTCCTGATGTCCGCCGTCACCATCACCCTGCTTCTCCTCGCCGTCCTGGCGGTCGTCATCGTGTCGATGACGATCAAGATCGTGCCGCAGGCGCGCGCGGGCATCGTCGAGCGATTCGGCAAGTACCGCACGACGCTCTCGGCGGGCCTCAACGTCGTCGTTCCGTTCGTCGACAAGGTGCGCTACATGATCGACCTGCGCGAGCAGGTCGTGTCGTTCCCGCCGCAGCCGGTGATCACCGAGGACAACCTGACGGTCTCGATCGACACCGTCATCTACTTCCAGGTCACCGACCCGGTGGCGGCGACGTACGAGATCGCCGACTACATCCAGGCCATCGAGCAGCTCACCATGACCACGTTGCGCAACATCACCGGCGGCATGACGCTGGAGCACGCCCTCACCAGCCGCGACCAGATCAACTCCGGGCTCCGGGGGACTCTCGACGACGCCACCGGCAAGTGGGGCATCCGCGTCAACCGGGTGGAGCTGAAGGGCATCGACCCTCCACCGACGATCATCGACGCGATGGAGAAGCAGATGCGGGCCGAGCGCGACAAGCGCGCCGCGATCCTCACCGCCGAGGGCGAGCGCCAGTCGGCGATCCTCACGGCCGAAGGCGAGAAGCAGGCGCAGATCCTCACCGCGGAAGGACAGAAGCAGGCGCAGATCCTCACCGCCCAGGGCGACCGGCAGGCGGCCATCCTGCGCGCCCAGGGCGAGGGGCAGGCCATCCTCACGGTGTTCCAGGCGATCCACGACGGAAACCCCGACCAGAAGCTGCTGTCCTACCAGTACCTGCAGATGCTTCCGAAGATCGCCGAGGGGGAGAACGTCTCGACCTGGATCATCCCCGCCGAGGTCACGAAGGCACTCGGCACCCTGGGCGGCACGTTCGGCAAGATCCCGACCGATGGCGGTGGCACGAAGAAGCGCGTCGACCTCGACGAGCCGGTCCTGGCCGAGGACACCGAGGACGCCGACACCCAGGCGGCGGTCGAGCAGGCGCTCAAGGCGGCCAAGGACGCCGAGGGTCCCGGCGGTGGATTCAAGGGGCCGGCGCAGGTCATGCCCACGGCGCCGGAGAGTGCTGCCGAGGAGCCCCCGGCGGAGGAACCTCCGAAGGCCTGACGCTCAGTGCTGGTACGTGCCCCGGACGATGGCGCGGCCCAGCGACTTGAAGGTGAGGTTGCCGCCCACCTGGCCCGGTGGCGTGTCCGAGTCGACACCGAGGGACGGCTCGCCCACGGCGTGGACCACGAAGAAGTAGCGATGGACCTGATCGCCCTCGGGTGGGGCCGCACCGCCGAAGTTCTTGTCGCCGAAGTCGTTGCGCGCATGGAAGGCATCGCCGGGCAAGGAGCTGTCATCGGCACCCGCCCCCGCTGCCAGCGACGTGACGTCCGCCGGGATGTCGATGGCGAGCCAGTGCCACCATCCGGAGGGTGTGGGGGCGTCGGGGTCGAAGCAGGTGACGGTGTACGACTGGGTGCCCTCGGGGGCGCCGCTCCATGACAGGTGCGGCGAGGTGTCGCCGAACGCCTGGACCTGGTCGTCCTTGAGCGGCTGGCCGTCGGAGACGTCGTCGCTGATCACGCTGAACGACGGCAGCTCGGGCAGCAGCGGGTACGGGTCGGGCGAGACGGGTCGATCGAGGTTCATGCGGCCTAGGCTAGTGCGGTGGCCGAGATGACACACGTGGACGATCTCGACGACCCGCGACTGCGCGACTACGTGCGTCTGCGCGACGTCCAGCTGCGGACCGAGCTCGAGTCCGAGCGTGGCATCTACCTCGCCGAGGGCGAGAAGGTCGTGCGCCGCGCGGTCGAGGCCGGCCATCGTCCGCGGTCGTTCCTCATGGCCCCCCGCTGGCTCGACGGGCTGGCCGACCTCCTCGACGGCACCGACGTCCCCTGCTTCGTGCTGGGGGAGGCGGAGATCGAGCGACTCACCGGCTTCCACGTCCATCGCGGCGCGCTGGCCGCGGTCGAGCGACCGGCCCCGTCGGCGGTCTCCGAAGTCCTGGACGCGGCTCGCCGCATCGTCGTCGTCGAGGACCTCGTCGACCACACCAACATCGGGGCGGTCTTCCGCAACGTCGCCGCCCTGGGCTTCGACGCCGTCCTGTTGTCGCCGCGGTGCGCCGACCCGTACTACCGGCGATCGATCAAGGTGGCCATGGGCGCGGTGTTCCAGATCCCCCATGCCCGCATCGACGACTGGTACGGCGCGCCGGCCCTGCTGGGCGACGCCGGATTCACCACCTTCGCCATGACGCTCGCCCCCGACGCCGTGTCGCTGCGGGACGTCCGGACGGACGTCGAACGGCTGGCGCTCGTCGTCGGCGGCGAGGGCCACGGACTCAGCGACCACTGGCAACGCGAGGCGGATGTGCGCGTCACCATCCCGATGGCCGCAGGCGTCGACTCGCTCAACGTCGCTGCATCCGTCGCCGTGGCCTGCTGGCACCTGCGCTGACGGCCTGCTCAGTCCGGCGAGATGTTGTGATTGAGGTGGAAGACGTTGTCCGGGTCGAAGGCCCGCTTCACCGCGACCAGTCGGTCCCAGCCCGCGCCGAATCCGGCCCGCGTGCGGTCGATGCCCTCGTCGCTGATGAAGTTCAGGTAGACGTCGCCAGTCGCCCACGGCTGCATGGCAGCACGCACCCCGCGGGTCCACTCCCGGGCGCGATCGTCGTCGGCCGGGTCCTCCCAGAGGGCGAACGGATGCACCACCCAGGGGGCGCTTCGCCACGGGAGCGGGTGGTCGGTCGTGGCCCGACCGGCCGCACCGCCGGCGGCGAACAACACGTGCTGGGAAGCCGACGGCACGATCAGCCCGCTGGTCGCGCCCACGAACGCGGTGACAGCCTCGTCGGGCATCGACCCGAGGTGCTCGGCTGACCAGTAGTTCCGCAGGCCCGGGGGATCGTCGAGCATCGACTGCAGGTCGGCGTACGGGACTTCGGAGATGTCCTGACCCGCGGGCCCGAGCTCGAGCATGGGCTTGAGGTGCCGACGCGCTTCCTCCTCCGGGCCCACGTAGGTCACCAGGACCAGCAGCGCCAGCTCGCCCACCAGGTGCGGCGGGACGAACGGCTCGTCCGGGCCGGTGAGGAAGATCGCCCCACCACCGACCTCGTCGGGAGCCTGCCCGATGAAGTCGCGGTAGGTGCGCAGGACGTCTTCGCCGTCGGCGGGGTCCCAGAGCAGGAGTGCCGCGGTCATCGTCGGCACCTCGTGCAGCTGGAACGTCATCGCCGTGGCGACACCGAAGTTTCCGCCGCCACCGTGGAGAGCCCAGAACAGCTCCGGGTTCTCCTCGTCGCTGGCCACCACTTGCTCGCCGCTCGCCGTGACCAGCTCGACCGACACGAGGTTGTCGCAGGCAAGTCCGAACTTGCGGTCCAGCCAGCCGGTGCCACCGCCCAGGGTGAACCCGCCGACGCCGGTGGTCGACACGCGGCCGCCGGTGGTGGCGAGGCCGTAGGGCTCGGTGGCCCGGTCGAGGTGGCTCATGGTCGCGCCGCCCTCGACGCGCGCGGTCCGAGCCTCGGAGTCGACGGTGACGCCGGTCATCGCGCTGAGGTCGACGACGAGGCCGCCATCGCTCAGGCTGTTTCCCGCGACCGAGTGTCCGCCACCGCGGACGGAGATCTCCAGGTCCTCGTCGACGCCGTGGCGGATGGCCGCGACGACGTCGTCGGTGGAGGCGCATTGAGCGATGACCTCCGGCCTGCGGTCGATCATCGCGTTGTAGATGGTGCGAGCCTCGTCGTACGCGTCGTCACCGGCGGTGAGCACCGGCCCGCGCATCGCGGCTGCGAGCTTGGCGGCGCCGGCCATGCCGCGGGCACTCATCGCACACCCGCCAACAGTGTGTGCCAGACCCCGAGGTGCTGCTCATGCGTGTGACGGGGGTCGAACGGCCCGGCGATGGCCACCGGGGTGCTGCCATCGGTGGCCCCTGCTGCGACGGCTTGGTACCTGCCGACCATGGTTTCCTCCTGGATTGCTGTGGTGGGATCCACGGTAGGAAGCCGGACCTGTCTCCCGCGTCGCTCGAACCGGCCATCTTCAGGACGGGATCCCGATGGCCGGTTCGGGCCATCGACTCAGAGGAGGTGGAGCGAGGAGGCTCGTGCGACGGCCGCGGCCCGCGTGGACACCCCGAGCTTCGCCAGCATGTTGGCCACGTGCCGGTGCACCGTGTGCTCGCTCAACACCAGCCGCTGCGCGATCTCGGCGTTGCTCAATCCCTCGGCGACCAGGCGGAGGACCTCTGCCTCGCGGGCCGTGATCGGCGACGACGTCGGCGGTTTGGAGGTCAGTCGACGCGCCCGCTCGGCCTCGGCGGTGGCTCCCAGCTCGTCGAAGACGGCCGCTGCGGCGGCGGCCTCCAGCTCGGCGCCCGTCGGGTCGCCCAGCTCGAGCAGGACGCTGGCCAGCAGGCTCCGCGCGCTCGCTGCACCGAAGGGAGCACCCGCACGCTCGTAGAGCTGCATGGCGTCCTCGGCGGATCGACGTGCACCGGACGGGTCGCCGGCGGCGAGCAGCAGCTGTCCCTCGATGTGGTGCACGGACGCGGCGAGCGGCCCCTGGGAGACCGGCTCGACGGCGGTCTTGAGCTCCTCGGAGGACGGCCCGGCCACCTTCCACGTCGCCGGAAGCCGCTCGTGCGGTCGCCAGCAGCTCCAACCCGGTGAACCGTCCGATCCGGTCCTGCCGCGAGAGGTGCCGGAGGTATCGCTCGGCGATGTCGGCGGCGGTGGCCGGGTCGCCGCGATCCAAGGCGAGGGCACCGCTGCCGAGCACTGCCCGCGGGTTTCCCGCCGCGCTCCGGAACAGCTCCTCGGCTTCGGTCGGTCGACCCTGCCGTCGGCGCAGCTCACCCAGACGCACGATGGCGTCGATCGCGACCGGGGGGCGCCGGACCTTGAGGATGGCTGCGGCCTCGAGCATCTGGGTCTCGGCGCGTGACCACTCGCCCTGCTCGACCAGGATGTTGGCGTGCTCGATGCGGCATCGTTGCTGCAGGGAGTGGAACCCGACCCGTTCGCAGTGCGCGTCGAGCTTGTCGCACCATTGGGCGGCGCGCTCGAAGTCGCGGACCCGGTTGCACGCGCTGATCAGGTAGCAGCACGACCACCCGGCGAAGGCCTGATCGCGGAACTCACCCGCCACTGCTGCAGCTGCGGCGGTGTCGAGCATCCGCATGCCGTCGTCGACGTCGCCTCGGACGACCTTCACGAATCCTTGTTGGGCCCGGCCGAGCAGCTCGAGGTCGGCGTCCCCGAGGGCCTCGCCGATCTCCACCACCTGGGCCGACTTCTCCTCGGCGAGGTCGGTGTCGGCGGCCTCCACGGCGAAGTCGGCCTCCCACATCGCGACCAAGCCGTGCTCGGGACCGAGGTCGAGACGGGCCAAGGCGCGGCTGGCCAGCTCCAGCCATCCCCGCGCCACCGCCTGCTCCCCGTTGAACGTTGCGTGGTCGAAGGCCAACGAGGCGGCGAGCCGGGCGGCACTGCGCAGGTCACCTTCGTCGCGGTAGGCGCGATAGGCCTCTTCGCGGATCTCGATCGTGTCCGGATGATCGGCCCAGAAGTACGCCAGGCCGAGGGCCTCCAGCACCGCCGGGCTGCGGTCGGCGTCGGCGGCCGCCTTGAGGTGGGTGCACGCGGCCGGCCAGTCGAATCGGTCGAGAGCAGCAAGGCCGGCATCAAGGTCGGAGCGGTCGCTCACCTCACTCGACATGCCACCTCCGATGTCGACTCGCTTGGCCCCCCAGAGTAGTCGCCCACTGCTGTGCCACGGGCTATTCGATCGGGACCACGGGGGAGACCGGCCAGTCGACCGGGTAGTGGGCGGCCAGGTCGTCGTGCTGCTGCTGCAGCTGCTTGCGCGAGCGCGCGGAGAGGCGGTCGCCGAAGACGGTTCCCAGCAGGTGGTCGGTCTCGTGTTGAAGGCACCGGGCCAGCAGACCGGTGCCGACGAACTCCACCGGCTCACCGCGCTCGTCCATGCCGCGGATGTGCGCCCGGTCGGGTCGAGAGCATGGGACGAAGCCGCCCGGCAGCGACAGGCAGCCCTCGTCGGCCTCCTCGAGCTTGCGGTCCTTGCCCTCCGGCAGCGTCAGCACCGGGTTGCAGACGACGCCGGTGACGCGCTGGTCGTCGGCGTCCGGGCAGTCGAAGACGAACACCTTGCGGTCGACACCCACCTGGTTGGCGGCCAGGCCGACGCCGTTCGCCGCGGTCATCGTGGCCACCATGTCGCGCACGAGGGTGAGCAGCTCCTCGTCGAAGGAGACGACGTCGGCCACCTCGCGATGCATCACCGGAGCTCCCCAGCGGGTGATCGGTCGGACGGTTCCGCCGGCGGGCAGCGGACGGGACTGCGAGTCGGGCACCAGGTCTCCTCCACACCGCACTTCGGGCGAGCGCGGGCACTCAACGCTATCTGAGGTGATGCGGTCGCCTCTGGCGCGGGCGCCCGGTCCGTGGGACCGTGTGATCTCGGATACCTTCAGTATCCGAAGTGCAACTCTGAGTTACACTTCCGCGGTGGGCACCTCGGTCCCACCGCTTCACAAGGAGTTTTCGTGTCCAATCGCAAAGACCCCATGGGGATCGGATTGGCGGTCCTCAACCGCATCGCCAGCTCGCCGGCCATCGACCGGCTGGGCCTGCGCAAAGCTGCGGAGAAGGCCGTCTACCGGGGCGCCAAGGGTGGCTTCCAGGCCGCCGGCGCCGCGGGCCGCACGTTCAAGCGCGTCAAGGGGTCGGGCAAGCCGACCCGCCTGAGCGCCGCGCCGGACGCCGGAGTGTTCGACCTGGCGCCCACGGAGGACCAGGAGATGATCGTCGGCGTCGTCCGTGAGTTCGCCGAGGAGGTCCTCCGGCCGGGTGCTGAAACCGCCGAGACGGCCAACGACACCCCCAAGGAAGTCCTGGCCCAGACCAGCGAGTTCGGCCTCACCCTGCTCAACGTCCCCGAAGCCCTGGGTGGGCTGTCGGAGGAGAGGTCGGCCGTCACCGGTGCCCTGGTCGCCGAGGCGCTCGCCGAGGGCGACATGGGCCAGGCCGTGGCCTGCCTCGCACCCGCCGCCGTCGCCACCGCCATCTCGCTGTGGGGCACCGATGAGCAGCAACAGACCTACCTGCCCGACTTCACCGGTGACGACGTGCCGGCCGCGGCGCTCGCCGTCGCCGAACCGCACGCGCTCTTCGATCCGTTCGAGCTCCGGACCACCGCCACCCGGGCGTCCGACGGCTACCGGCTCAACGGGCTCAAGTCCGCCGTGGTCCGGGGCACCGAGGCCGAGCTGTTCGTCGTGGCGGCAGCGCTCGAGGGCGAACCACGCCTGTTCCTGGTCGAGTCCAGCACCGCGGGCCTCACCGTGGGTGCCGATCCGAGCATGGGCCTGCGAGCCGCCGGCCTCACCCGGTTGGCACTCGAAGAGGTGGCGGTCCCGGAGTCTGCCCTCCTCGGCGACGCCGACGACTACCGCGAGTGCGTGCGACTGTCCCGGCTCGCCTGGGCCGCGCTCGCGCTCGGCGCCGGCAAGGCGGTCCTCGATTACACCTCCGAGTACGTGAAGACCCGCCAGGCCTTCGGTGAGCCGATCGCGCACCGCCAGGCGGTGGCGTTCATGGTCGCGAACATCGCGATCGAGCTCGAAGGCATGCGGCTCGTGACGCTCCGTGCGGCATCGCGGGCCGAGCAGGGCATGGACTTCTCCCGCGAGGTCGCTCTCGCCCGCCGACTCGCCGCCGAGTACGGCATGAAGATCGGCAACGACGGCGTTCAACTCCTCGGTGGTCACGGCTACGTCAAGGAGCACCCGGTCGAACGGTGGTATCGCGACCTGCGCGCCATTGCCGTCATGGAAGGAGCAGTCCTCGTCTGAGGACGGACCCGCGATGATCAATCTCGAGACCCCGAAGAAGTTCCGCCTGTTCGTGCAGCAGGCCAATCAGGTCGCCGACAACTTCCTGCGCAGCAACTCGCGGAAGTACGACCTCGCCGAGCACGAGTACCCCAAGGAGCTCGACCTCCTGGCGTCGCTCATCGACGGCATGAGTGATTCCGGCCAGGGCCAGGGTGCCGGCGCGACCGGCGTCCGTCGTGACGAGGAAGAGGACTCGGTCAAGAAGGGCAAGGTGAAGAACGGCACCAACATGTCCTCCGTGCTGTCCATCATCGAGATGTGCTGGGGCGATGTCGGCCTCCTGCTCTCGATGCCGCGCCAAGGCCTCGGCAACTCGGCCATCGCCTCGGTGGCCACCGACGAGCAGCTCGAGCGATACAAGGGCACCTGGGCGGCCATGGCCATCACCGAGCCCGGCACCGGGTCGGACTCGGCGAACATCACCACCACGGCGACCAAGGACGGCGACCACTACATCCTCAACGGCGAGAAGATCTTCGTCACCTCCGGCGACCGGGCCGACTCGGTCGTCGTCTGGGCGACGCTCGACAAGAGCCTCGGGCGGGCCGCGATCAAGTCGTTCGTGGTCAGCAAGGACACCCCGGGCATCCGGGTGGAGCGGCTGGAGCACAAGCTCGGCATCCGCTCTTCCGACACGGCGGTCATCGTCCTGGACAACTGCCGGGTGCACGAGGACAACCTGCTCGGCAACGCCGAGGTCGACACCAAGGAGGGCTTCGCCGGCGCGATGGCGACGTTCGACAACACGCGCCCGCTGGTCGCGGCGATGGCCGTGGGCTGTGCCCGCGCGTCGCTGGAGGCCACCCGAGCACTGCTCGAGGAGGCCGGGGTCGCGATCGACTACGACCGTCCGGCAGCCGCGCAGTCGTACGCGGCGGCCACGTTCATCCAGATGGAGGCGGACTGGGAGGCGGCGCTGCTGTTGACCCTGGCGGCGGCCTGGATGGCCGACAACCGCGAACCCAACTCCATGGAGGCGTCGATGGCGAAGGCCAAGGCCGGCCGCGTCGGCAGCGACATCACGCTGCGGTGCGTCGAGCTCGCCGGAACGCTCGGGTACAGCGAGACCGAGATGCTGGAGAAGTGGTCGCGCGACTCCAAGATCCTCGACATCTTCGAGGGCACGCAGCAGATCCAGCAGCTCATCGTCGCGCGCCGCCTGCTCAACCTGACGTCAACGGAGCTTCGCTGAAATTCGGGGGAAAACTGCGGTGACGGGTACCCGCGCCGCTTTACCATGTGGGTATGACGACTCGCGAGCTTCCCGAGGGCTTCGACGTCGACTATGAGGTCGTCCGGCTCGTCCGCCGGGCCCGTTCGTATGCGATGAGCCACATCGACGAGATCCACCCGGAGCTCGACTACAGCACATTCACGCTGCTGCTGGCGATCAACGACGCGAAGGACGGCGTGCGCGCTTCCGAC
Source organism: uncultured Actinomycetota bacterium (assembly GCA_963695295.1). GTDB lineage: Bacteria > Actinomycetota > Actinomycetes > Propionibacteriales > Nocardioidaceae > Aeromicrobium. Next base: position 2,491,671 of record OY968771.1, read on the forward strand.
CTCGCCGAGGACATGCGCGTCCACAAGTCGACGGTCAGCCGTGCGGTGTCGTCGTTGGAGCGGCTCGGTCTGGTGGAACGGGCCACGCATCCGGACGACGGTCGGGCCCAGCTGCTCACCGTGCCGCCCGAGGCGCATGCACAGATCGAGGCGTTCCGAGAGCGCGGCCATGCGCAGCTGGCCGAGATCCTCTCCGACTTCACGCAGGAGGAGCTGACGACCTTCGCGGGCCTGCTGTCACGCCTCAACGACGCGGCCGAGAAGATCCTGTAGTCAGAGCGCCAGCATCGTCTTGACGGCGGTGCGTTCGTCCATGGCGCGATAGCCGTCGGCGACCTTGTCGAGCGTCAGGGTCTGGTCGAAGACCTTTCCGGGCTGCACCGTTCCCGCCAGCACGTCGGCCAGCAGTTCCTCGATGTACGCGCGCGCCGGCGCCACGCCACCGACCAGGCCGACGTTGCGCCCGAACATCGCCGGCACGTTGAGCTCGACCCCGTGCGGCACGCCGACGTAACCGACCCGGCCACCGGGACGCGTGCTCAGCATCGCCTGCTTCATGCTGTCGGCGGTGCCCACGCACTCGAGCACGGCGTCGGCGCCGATGCCGTCGAGCATCTCGCGAACGGCGGCAGCGCCCTCCTTGCCACGCTCGGCGACGATCTCGTCGGCACCGAACGCGCGGGCGATCTGCTGACGGTCCTCGTGCCGCGACATCGCCACGACCCGACCCGCACCGAGCCGCTTGGCGGCGAGGACCGCGGAGAGGCCGACGGCACCGTCACCGACGACGGCGACGGTGCAGCCCGCCGTGACACCCGCGCTCACGGCGGCATGGTGGCCGGTGGGGAAGACGTCGGACAGGGTGAGCAGGTGTGGCACGAGTGCGGCGTCAGGCTGGCCGGGTGTGGCGACCAGCGTTCCGTCCGCGTGTGGCACGCGGACGAGTTCGCCCTGACCGCCGTCCACCGGGCGCCCCTCCCGGTCGGGAAAGCCCCAGAAGCCGCCGTTGACGCAAGAGGTGTGGATCCCGCGCTCGCACAACGGGCAGGTGTTGTCGGAGAAGGCGAACGGCGCGATGACGAAGTCGCCCGGCTGGAGTGTCTGCACCTCCGAACCGGTCTCCTCGACGACCCCGACGAACTCGTGCCCGATGCGCTGTGGCTCGCCGATCTCGGGCAGGCCTCGATAGGGCCAGAGGTCGGACCCGCAGATGCAGGACGCGACGACGCGCACGATGGCGTCACCATCGGCCATCAGCTGCGGGGCGTCGACGTCGTCGAGGCGGATGTCGCGGGTGGCATGAAGAACGGTGGCTCGCATGCGTCCTTCCTACCAGCGCACCCCAGCCGGTGCCCGTGGGCCGCCCGGGGCCCGGCACCCCCGCCGTGCTCATGGCCGCCCGGGGCCCGGCACCCCCGCCGTGCTCATGGCCGCCCGGGGCCCGGCACCCCCGCCGGGGCCACCGGCGTACCCGTGACAGGATCGAGCCATGAGCGAAAAACCTGAAGTCGACTTCGTCGAGGGCCCGGCGCCCACCGAGCTGCAGTCCACCGATCTGGTGGTGGGCGATGGCCCCGAGGCCGTACCGGGTGGTGTCGTCGACGTCCACTATGTCGGGGTCGAGTTCGACACCGGGGAGGAGTTCGACTCCTCCTGGAACCGTGGCCAGTCCGCGCGCTTCCCGCTCCCGAACCTGATCGCCGGGTGGCAGGAAGGCATCCCCGGGATGAAGGTCGGCGGGCGGCGACAGCTCGTGTGTCCGCCGGAGCTCGCCTACGGGCCGGCCGGCGGCGGGCATCGACTGTCCGGCAAGACCTTGGTCTTCGTGATCGACCTCCTCGACATCGGCTAGCTAGCGCAGCCCGAGGTCGTCGGCCAGCGTCAGGTAGCCGACGAACGTCACGACGTCCAGCACCGTGTGCGCGATGACGAGCGGCAGCACCCGGCCGGTGCGGTGGAACCAGTACCCGAAGACCAGGCCCATCACGACGTTGCCCGCTGCCTGACCGAAACCCTGGTACAGGTGGTAGCTGCCGCGCAGCACGGCGCTCGCGATGATCGCCGCCCACGGGCCCCACCGCAGCTCACGCAACCGCGTCATGAGGTAACCGACTGCCACGACCTCCTCGAGAGCGGCGTTCTGCAGAGCGGCCAGGATCAGGACGGGGATCGTCCACCAGAAGGCCGTGTCCGGCGCCGGAACAACCTGGGCGTTCAGGCCCATCGCCCGTCCCACCGCGTAGAGGCCGAGGCCGGGAAGCCCGATGAGGGCGGCCAGCCCGAACCCCCAGCCCAGGTCGCGCATGGGTCGTGTCCCGTCGAGGCCCAGGCGTTGCAGCGGGCCGGGCCGGTCGTGATCGAGGCTCAGGAGGTAGAAGGCCAACGCAACCGGGACCAAGGCGAAGCCGATGCCCAGCAGCTGCAACGTGAGGTCGAGCCACTCCCGATCGCTCTGCGAGCGGTTGAGGGTGGCCGTGGAGTCGCGCAGCGGACCCCGGCTGAGCTGCGCGAGGAGGCTGACCGCCGCGTAGACCGCCGACTGGCCCAGGGAGAGCCCGAGGACGATCCAGACCTCGGTGCGGGTGCGGCTCATGCCCACCGCATCAGAGCCGGTCGGTGCTGAAGGTGTTGCACTGGTTCGGGGAACCGCTCTCGTACCCGGTCGTGAACCAGCGCTGGCGTTGCGCACTGGACCCGTGGGTCCATGCCTCCGGGTTGACGCCACCGCCGGCGGACTTCTGGATCCGGTCGTCACCGACGGCCGCAGCGGCCGACAGGGCAGAGCGGACATCAGAGTCGGACAGGGGCTTCAGGAGCGTGTTCCCGTCGGCGTCCTCGGTGGTCGACGCATGGTGCGCCCAGACGCCGGCGAAGCAGTCGGCCATGAGCTCGATGCGCACCCCACCGCTTGTCGGTCCGGTCCGTCCGTCCTGGGCCCGCCCGAGCAGGCCGAGGATGTGCTCGACGTGGTGGCCGTACTCGTGGGCCACGACGTACTCCTGGGCGAGTGCGCCGTCGTCGGCGCCGAAGCGGTTGGTGAGGTCGTCGAAGAAGCCGGCGTCGATGTAGATGCGTTCGTCCGAGGGGCAGTAGAACGGCCCGGTCTGGCTGGATGCCGTTCCGCATGCGGACTGGGCGGTGCCGGAGTAGATGACCGTCTTGGCGGCGCGGTACTGGCGACCGATGTCGGCCGGCAGGGCCTCGTTCCAGTAGTCCTGCACGCTGTTGACGGTGCCGATGATCCGGCACGTCACGTCGCGGTTGGCATCGGCGCCGGTCTTGCACTCGGTGAAGGCCTCGCTCGACTGGTCGCCGCCCGAGGCGACCTGGCCGGTGTCGAACGGGTTGTTCGATCCGGTGACGCCGCTCAGGTCGACGCCGAAGAAGGCCCCGATCAGGACCAGCACGAGGCTGCCGATGCCGCCGCCGATGAGCGCGCCGCCCCGGCCACCGCTGGTCACCTGACTGGTGTCGAGGCGGGCCCCTTCCTCAAAGCTCATGGCGAGAGTGTACGCAGGCCCGCAGCACCGACGATGCGCCTCCGCGCGGGGCGCAGATCCGGTCGTTACGCTCCCGGTGTGACCATCGACCCCGGCACCACCAGCCTCGCGATCCCGTTGGCCGAGGGCGCCGGCGACGCCGCGCGGCGACGTGGACTGCGTCGGATGAAGGCGCTGGCCCTCTCGCTGCTCGTGCTCGCCGCCCTCATCTACCTCATCACCCGCGACCAGGACGGGGTGCTCGGCTACGTCAACGCCGGCGCGGAGGCCGCCATGGTCGGCGCGATCGCCGACTGGTTCGCCGTCACCGCGCTCTTCCGGCACCCGCTGCGGTTGCCCATCCCGCACACCGCGATCATCCCGAACCGCAAGGAGTCACTCGGCGCCAGTCTTCAGGAGTTCGTCGCCGAGAACTTCCTGCGCGAGGAGGTCGTCCGGGAGCGGATCGTCACCACCCAGGTGGCCGCGCGCGTCGGGTGCCTGGATCGTCGATGGCGACCACGCGCAACGAGTCGTCGACATCGGTTCACGGGTGCTCGCCGACGGCCTCGCGCGGGTGAAGGAGTCCGACGTCGCCGCGGTCGTGGAGGAGGCGATCATCCCGCGCATGCTCGATGAACCGCTGGGTCCGGTCGCCGGCCAGCTGCTCGGGGAGGTGGTGCAGGACCGAGCGCACACCGGAGCGGTCGACCTGGTCCTCACCGAGCTCCACCGCTGGCTGTCGTCCAACGAGGAGGAGGTCACCTCCCTGGTCGGTCAACGGGCGCCCTGGTGGACGCCGATCTGGCTCGACGACCGGGTGGCCACCCGCATCCACGCCGAAGCGGTCGAGTGGGTCGCCGAGATCCGCGACACCCCGACCCATCAGGCGCGGCAGGCTCTCGATCGCTGGCTGACCCGGCTGGCCCACGATCTGCAGCACGACCCCCAGACCCAGGAGCGCGCCGAACGGCTCAAGCACCGCCTGCTCACGCAACCCCAGGTGGCCACGACGTCCATCGCGATCTGGGACGCCCTCCGTCGAGCTCTCACCGGGTCGCTGGCCGATCCGGACGGATTGGTGCGCCGGCGCGCCGTGGAGGAGCTGCTGTCCCTGGGGTCACGACTGATGAGCGACCCGGAGCTGGGAGACCGCGTCGATGGCGTGCTCGCCGACGTGGCCGCATACGTCGTCAACCACTACGGGCACGACCTCGCCACGATCATCTCGGCCACCGTGAACCGCTGGGACGGCAAGGAGACGGCCGAGCGCATCGAGCTGCACGTCGGTCGTGACCTTCAGTTCATCCGGATCAACGGAACAGTCGTCGGCGGCCTCGCCGGGCTCGCGATCCATGCGATCGCCTCGGTGCTCTGACCGAACGATTTCGGGCCCGTTGTGTGGAAAAGATGTGCACAAACCCGTCCAACTTGTGGGTGACCGGGCCCACTCTGTGGACGACCGAAAAAATGTGGCTGATCTGCGAAAAAAGGTGGGAAAAACCCTTGTGCACCCCTGGCGCAGGGGCGTAGAACTTACCTACGCAGTTCTTCGGAATTGCGGGAACGAATCCCAGATTCGACTCCATGTCAGAGCTTCGGCTCAGGACAATCCGCTGGTGATGCAGCGGGTCGGACTCGAGGTCAGGATTCGGGATGAGGGAGAGCATCACGCTCACTCAAAGCGAGGCCCCGGGAACTCATACTTCCCGGGGCCTCATCCATGGTGCCAGAGGTCCGCGCGCCATGTCGAAACGAGCGCGTGAGACGTGCGGCACCCGATTCGGACCGCCCCGCCTGCTTTGCTAGAGTTCCTCTCTGCACCACGCGCTCCGGCATCACTCACGATCGGAGCCAGGTCCGGGTGGCGGAATTGGTAGACGCGCTAGCTTGAGGTGCTAGTGCCCGGTTACGGGCATGGGGGTTCAAGTCCCCCCTCGGACACGCATCGCCCTCACACTCTCGCCGGTGTGGGGGCGTTGTGCTGTGTCTCGTTCGTGCGGCGGAACTGGTCAGAGCGGCGGCGCGACCCCGCGCGCGCAGGTAGTCTGCCTGCATGTCGTCCGACGTCCATGCCGGCGGAGCTGGCCCGTCGGCCGCTTCGAAGCGCGGCATGCTCATCGCCGGCCGATACCGCATCGACAAGCCGATCGCGGCCGGCGGCATGGGCGAGGTGTGGCAGGCGACCGACGAGCTGCTCGGCCGGACGGTCAGCGTCAAGTTCCTGCACCCGCAGTACGCCAGCGACGAGAGCTTCCTGGAGCGGATGCTGCGCGAGGCCCGGGCCGCCTCGGCGGTCAATCACCCGGGCGTGGTCGCGGTCTACGACTTCGGCCGAGTCGACCGTGAGGACGAGCTGACGACGTCCTACATCGTCATGGAGATGGTCGACGGCCCGTCGCTGTCGCAGGTCCTGCTCGAGGGTCCGCTCACGGTCGAACGTTCCCTGACGATCCTGGAGCAGACGGCCGCGGCGCTGTCGGCCGCACACGAGGCCGGTGTCGTCCATCGCGACGTCAAGCCGGGCAACATCCTCATCGCGCCCGATGGGCACGTGAAGCTCACCGACTTCGGCATCGCCCGCTCACAGGACGCCTCGACCATCACCGAGTCCGGGTCGATCACCGGGACGGCCCACTACCTCAGCCCCGAACAGGCCGGCGGAGACACCGCCTCGGCGTCGTCCGACCTGTACTCCTTGGGCGTCGTCATCTACTCCTGCCTCGCCGGGTCGGTGCCGTTCGACCGCGACGGCCCGGTCGCGATCGCTCTGGCCCACATCAAGGACGAGCCGCCGGCGCTTCCGGAGCAGGTCCCGGCCGCGGTGGCCGCGCTGGTGATGTCCCTGCTCCAGAAGAACCCCGACGACCGACCGGAGAGTGCCGCCGTCGTGAGCGCGCAGGCCGGGGCGTTGCTCGGCGGCGACCGACCGACCGAGCTGGTCACGCCCCTCAGCGCGGCCGGCCAGGCGCGGCTGGCCACGGCTGCCAACACGACCGTGAACCCGGAGGTCACCGGCGAGACCGTGGTCGGCGCTGCCGCGGGCGAACCGGAGCGCCGACGCCGGCGGCCGGGTTTGCTCCTGCTCATCGCAGCGGCCGTTGCGGCCCTCGCACTCGTGGCTGCCTACGTGCTCTTCGGGCGCGCGACCGCACCCCAGGTGACCGTTCCCGACCTCGTGGGGATGTCCCGTGACGACGCCCTGGCCACGCTGAACCGACTCGACCTGAATGCCAAGTTCGAGGTGGAGGACGTCGCCAAGGAGGAAGCCGGCACGGTCACCGACCAGAGCGAGGAAGCCGGCGCGTCGGTCGACGTCGACTCCGAGGTCACCCTGACGGTCGCCTCCGGCCAGGTGGAGCTGCCGGTCGAGGAGATCATCGGCGCCAGCTACAAGACTGCGCGGGCGATGCTGGAGGACCTCGGCCTCACGGCGAAGCGGGTCACGAGGGAGTCCTCGGTCAAGCCCGGCACGGTGCTCGACATCCGTGGCTCGTCGCGAGTCGACGTCGGCAGCACGGTCGTCTTGGTCGTGGCCAAGAAGCCGGTGGCCAAGCCGACACCGACGCCGGAGCCGACACCGACCCCGACGCCGAAACCGACGCCCACCCCGACGCCCAAGCCGACGCCCAAGCCAACGCCGTCACCGTCGCCGTCGCCGATCAGATGCGGACGGCGGAGGCGAGGCGAGCCGGCTGATTCGACCGAACCGGCTAGATGTGTCGTCGGCTCATCGGGGAATCAGCGCGGCGGCGGCGGTTCGCGACGCTCGGTGCGCTGGCCGACGACCAGGGAGATCAGCAATCCCAGGACACCGACGACCATGAAGATGATGCCTGCGGTGTAGAGGTCGACGCCGCTGATGCGGTCTGACACCGCGAAGGAGAGCACGGCGCCGATGGCGATGAGGGCAAGTGATCCACCGATATACATGACCTCACTGTGGCATGACACCCATGCATCCGCACGGCCACCCGGCCGTCAGACCGGTAGCAACCGGGTGATGAAGCGGCTGAGCTGGTCGACGTTGCAGCACTCGTGCATCTCCACGACCTCGGCGTAGACCGGCGCGATCGAGTCACCCAGGCCCCACCGCTGGTGGTGTTCGGGGTTGAGCCAGAAGATGCGGCGCGCCCGCTGACCGATCTCGTGCAGTGCGCCGAGGTTCGGGTCCTGGTTGTTGTTGCGGGCGTCGCCGAGGATGAGCACCGAGGTGCGCGGGCCCACGGCGGCCATGAACATCGCGGCGAAGTCGCCGAACGCCTCACCGTAGTCGCTGCTCGTGTGCCACTTGGTGATGCGCGCCTCCTGGGAGATGCGCGGTCCGAGCTCGCCCGACGTGTCCTTCACGAGGTCGGTGACCTCGTCCATCGCGTTGACGAACGCGAACGTCCGCACCTTGCTGAACTGGTCGCTCAGCGCCTGCACGAGCAGCATGGTGAAGTTCGAGAACCCGGCGACCGAGCCGGACACGTCGCACAGGAGCACGAGCTCGGGGCGAGTCGGATGGGGCTTGGCGTACGCGGGGCGCAGCGGCACCCCACCGGTGCTCATGGAGCGGCGCATCGTGCGCCGGATGTCGATGCGTCCGCGCTGGGCTCGGCGTCGTCGGGCCGCGAGACGCGTGGCCAGCTTGCGCGACAGCGGGCGGACCGCGGTGCGCAGCTCCTCCAGCTGTTGGCGGTTGGCGCTCAGGAAGTCGATGCGGTCGCTGCCCGAGCGGACGGCATGACGGGTGACGACGTCCCGCCCCCGCTGCTCGGCGGTCCGCCGGCGGGCCTCGGCGGCGACCATGGCGCGGAAGCGATCGACGTTGCGTCGGATCTCGTCGCGTTCCAGGCGATCGGTCACCTGCGGGACGGCGGACTGCAGGCCCTGACTGCGGCCGCCGCCGCGCACCTCGAGGGCCTGCACGAGGAGCGTCTGCGGTCGCAGCCGCTCGAGCGTCTGGTACGCGGACCAGCCACCCGTGGAGCTGCCCCCCTGGCCGACCTGGCCGAGCAGGTCGACGGCGACCTCCGCGACCTGCTCGAGCGCCCTGGAGTCATCGTCGGCGAGGGCCATGGCCAGCAGGTCCCGCAGGTCGGTCAGGCTCAGGTCGTCGTCGGCCTCGAGCACGGCCTGCGTGGCCCCGGTGCCGGCCGGGAAGTACAGGTCGAAGGTCATGTCGAAGACGTCGCGCTGGCCGCCACGGCGCACCAGTGCGGAGGCGAGGCCTTCGCGCAGGAGCTCGCGCCGGTCGAGGCCGAGCACGTCCATGACGGCCGCGGCGTCGACGGTCTCGCTCGTGCCGGCCGGGATGCCCTTGCTCCGGAGCGCACCGACGAACTCGACCAGGCGCTCGGCGACGTCGGTGCTCATGACGGAGCGAGGACCTCGTCGAGGTCGAGGCTGGTGCGGGCCTTGGCCACGTCGTCGGCGTGCTTGAGGATGACGCCGAGGCTGTCGCGCACCACCTCGTCGTCGAGGATGTCTGCCCCGAGCGCGAGGAGGGTGCGGGCCCAGTCGATCGTCTCCGCGATCGACGGCGACTTGCGCAGCGGCAGGGCGCGCAGAGCGTTGACCACCCGCACGAGCGAGGTGACCAGCGTCTCGTCCAGGCCGGGCACCTGCAGGCGCACGATCCGTTCCTCGAGCTCGGGCTCCGGGAAGTCGATGTGCAGGAACAGGCATCGGCGGCGCAGCGCCTCGGACAGCTCGCGGGTGGCATTGGACGTCAGCACCACGAACGGGACGGTGGTGGCCCTGATCGTGCCGAGCTCGGGCACGGTGATCTGGAAGTCGCCCAGCACCTCCAGCAGCAGACCTTCGATCTCCACGTCGGCCTTGTCGGTCTCGTCGATGAGGAGCACGGTCGGGCCGTCGTTGCGGATGGCCGTGAGGAGCGGACGGGGGAGCAGGAACTCCTCGCTGAAGATGTCGGTGCGCGCCTCGTCCCAGGTCTCGTCGCGACCGGCCGTGATGCGCAGGAGCTGCTTGGCGTGGTTCCACTCATAGAGCGCCCGGGCCTCGTCGACCCCCTCGTAGCACTGCAGGCGGACGAGGGTCGCCTCGCAGGCGTCCGCCACCGCTCGGGAGAGCTCGGTCTTGCCCACCCCGGCCGGGCCCTCGACGAGCAGCGGCTTGCCGAGCTCGCTGGCCAGGTAGACGGTCGTGGCGACGGCGTCGGAGGCGAGGTAGCCCACGGCTTCCAGTCGCCCCTTGACGTCGTCGACCGACGTGAAACCCATCGTGGACATCAGCATCCTTCCGCCGTCCTCCTACCATCGTGCCGTGGAACCCTTCCAGATCGTGCGTGAGGTCCCCTTGCCGCAGGGCGAGGCGTTCGCGCGGCTCACCGACTGGACGGCACACGCCGACGTCGTGCCGTTCACGTCGATGCGGGTCACCGAGACCGGCTTCGTGGCGCGTACCGCCGTCGGCCGGTTCGGCTTCGACGACCCGATGGAGATCGTGGCGTGGGACCCGCCGCGGTTCTGCCGGCTGGAGAAGCGCGGCCGGGTGGTCCTGGGCTGGGCCGAGATCTCGGTCGTCCCGGCCGACGGCGGATCGACCATCACCTGGCGCGAGGTCGCCCACGTGCGCGGGGTTCCGCGCTGGCTGGGCCGCCTGGAACGGGCCGCAGGGGCGCTGCTGTTCCGCCGAGTGTTGACCGCACTGACCCGCACGTAGGATCGGCCGCATGGGGTACGCGCCGGAGCAGGAGACGCTGGAGATCTGTCGTGACCTGATCCGCCTCGACACGTCCAACTACGGCGACGATTCCGGACCGGGGGAGCGCAAGGCCGCTGAGTACGTGGCCGCGTCCCTCGCCGAGGTCGGCATCGAGTCCGAGCTGGTCGAGTCCGAGCCGGGCCGGGCCAGCCTGGTCGCCCGGTGGGGCAACCAGGACTCACCGAAGCCGGGCCTGCTCATCCATGGGCACCTCGACGTCGTGCCGGCCCAGGCCGACGACTGGTCCGTCGACCCGTTCGCCGCTGAGGTGGTCGACGGATACCTGTTCGGCCGCGGAACCGTCGACATGAAGGACTTCGACGCGATGCTGCTGTCGGTCGTTCGCGCGCGGCAGCGGGCCGGGGCGATTCCGGATCGGCCCATCACGCTGGTGTTCACCGCTGACGAGGAGGCGGGTGGGTTGAAGGGCGCCCACTGGCTCGTCGATCATCGCCCCGACCTGCTGGAGGGATGTACCGAGGCGATCGGCGAGGTGGGCGGATTCTCGACCGAGATCGGCGGGCAACGGCTCTATCTGATCGAGTCCGGCGAGAAGGGCATCGCCTGGATGCGGTTGCGTGCCCATGGCACCGCCGGACACGGCTCGATGGCCAACGCCGACAACGCCATCACCCGCCTGGCACGAGGCCTGATCACGCTCGGCGAGCACGAGTGGCCCGCCGAGCCGGGGCCGACCATGCAGCAGCTGCTCACGAAGGTGCGGGAGCTCACCGGCTCAGACGGCACGCCGGATGAGCTGCTGGAGCACTTCGGCTCGGCCGTGCGCATGATCGGTGCCGGCATCCGGAACACGACGAACCCGACGATGCTCGCGGGCGGCTACAAGCACAACGTCATCCCCGGGGAGGCCGTCGCCTACGTCGACGGTCGCTACCTCCCAGGACATCAGGACACCTTCCACGACGCGGTGCGCGACGTGGTCGGCGACGAGATCGACGTCGAGCCCTACATCACCGACACGGCCCTGGAGTTCGACTTCGAGGGTGATCTCGTCGACGCGATGACCGTCGCCCTGCACAGCCAGGACCCGGACGCGCACATCGCCCCGTTCCTGATGTCCGGGGGCACCGATGCCAAGGGGTGGAGCCGCCTCGGCATCACGTCCTACGGGTTCACGCCGCTGCGCCTGCCGGCCGACCTCGACTTCACCGCGCTGTTCCACGGTGTGGACGAGCGGGTGCCGGTGGATGCTCTGGAGTTCGGCTCCACCGTCTTCGACGAGTTCCTGAACCTGATCTGACCGAGCCGGCTGCACCCGGTCTCAGAGCGTCGACCGCATCCGGATGATCTTGCGACGCAGGCGGACGGTGCGCTTGCCGTCGGGATCCTTGCGGAGCCGGTCGAGCTCCCAGCCGTGGTACTCGGCGGCGTCGGTCAGCAGAGCGGCACACGGCGTGGCGGGACTGCGTGCGGGGGAGTGCGAGGTTCCAGAACTCGTACTCGATCACCCTAGGCCTCCCATTCCCGTGGTGACGACACGTCGTCGAGGGCCTCGACGATCTCCGCCGGCAGCTCGACCTCCTCGGCGGCCAGGCTCTCGCTGAGCTGGGCCGCGGTGCGCGCACCGACCAGCACGGTGGCGACGGTCGGTCGGCCGAGCAACCAGGCCAGTGCCACGTGGGACATCGTGACGTCGAGGCCGTCGGCGGCGCGGGCGACGGCCTCGACGACGCCGGTGCGGTCGCTGTCGAGGTAGGGCGTGACGAACTGCTCCCACGCCGAATCGGCACCCCGTGAGTCGCCCGGGATGCCGCCGCGGTACTTGCCGGTGAGCACCCCACGACCCAGCGGCGACCAGGCGATGACGCCCATGCCGACGTACTCCGCGGCCGGGATGACCTGCTGCTCGGCGTCGCGGCGCAGGAGGGAGTACTCGACCTGGTTGCTGATGAGGGGGACACCGGCCGGCCGCCCGGCGAGCCGGGCGTGGGCGAGGGTCATCTGCCAGCCGTAGAAGTTGGAGATGCCGACGTAGCGGGTGCGGCCGGTGGTGACGGCGTGCTCCAGGGCGGCGAGCGTCTCATCGAGCGGGGTGGCCTCGTCCCACCGGTGGATCTGCCAGAGGTCGAGGTGGTCGGTGCCGAGGTCGCGCAGGGACGCGTCGAGCTGGTCGAGCAACGTGCGGCGGGAGGAGTCGCGGACGACCTCACCGTGGCGATAGCCCAGCCCGGCCTTGCCGGCGAGCACGATCCGCTCGCGCGCGGCGGTCTTGGCCAGCAGGGTCCCGAGCATCGGTTCGCAGGCACCCTCGCCGTAGATCGGCGCGGTGTCGAGAAGGGTGCCGCCCGCGTCGAGGAAGGTCGTGAGCTGCTCCTCGGCCTCGATCTCATCGACCGCGGTGCCGAACGTCATGGTGCCCAGGCCCAGCCGCGAGACCTTCAGGCCCGACGTCCCGATGCGGCGTTCCTGCATGCTCGACAGGGTAGTCCGGGCTCCGGAGCAGGGCGGTTAGGCTCGCACGGTGGATTTCCTCCGTGCCCTGGTCCTGGGCGTCGTCCAGGGGCTGACCGAGTTCCTCCCGATCTCCAGCAGCGCCCACCTCGCGATCGTTCCCACGTTCTTCGGTTGGGACGACCCGGGCGCCGCGTACACGGCGGTGATCCAGATCGGCACCGAGGTCGCCGTGGTGCTCTACTTCTGGCGCGACATCTGGACGATCGGCTCCGGCTGGATCCGCGGGCTGTTCTCGCGAGCGGCCCGCGAGACGCGCGAATGGCGGATGGGATGGTTCGTCATCGTCGGGTCGATGCCGATCGTGCTCGCCGGCGTCGCCCTGGAGAGCCTGATCGACCGCGAGTTCCGCAACCTCTGGGTCATCGGCACGACCCTCGTGGTCCTGGGCGTCGTGCTCGGCGTCGCCGAGCGCGTCGGGCGCAAGACCGCTCCCATCGACGAGCTCACCTGGCCGCACGCCGTTCTGCTCGGCCTCGCCCAGGCGGCGGCGCTGGTCCCCGGCGTCTCACGGTCCGGGGCGACGATCTCGATGGGGCTGTTCCTCGGGTACGAGCGTGCGGCCGCCACCCGATACGCGTTCCTGCTCGCGATCCCGGCGGTGGTCGGCGCTGGTCTCTACAAGCTCAAGGACATCCCGGGCGGGGAGAACGCCTACGGAACCGGGCCCACGATCGTCGGCACCGTCGTGTCGTTCGTGGTCGGGCTCGCGGTCATCCACTGGCTGCTCCGGTACGTGAGCAACCACTCGTTCATGCCGTTCGTGGTGTACCGCATCGTGCTCGGCGGTCTGGTGCTCGTGCTCGTCGCCACCGGCGTCATCGGCGCCGCCGTCACGGTGTCGTGACTAGAGCCAGCCGTTCCGGCGGAACGCGCGGAAGGTGAAGGCGCACAGGGCCACGATGCCGATGAGCACCAGCGGGTAGCCGAATCGCCAGGTGAGCTCGGGCATGTGGTCGAAGTTCATGCCGTAGATGCCCGCGATGGCGGTGGGGATCGCGAACAGGGCGGCGCCGGCGGCCAGCTTTCGCATGTCGTCGTTCTGCTGGATGCTCAGCTGCGCGAGGTGCGCGCTCAGGGCGTTGTCGAGCAGCTTGTCGGTGGAGTCGATGCTCTCCGACACCCGCGCGAGGTGATCGGCGATGTCGCGGTAGTAGGGCTGGGCGTCCTCGGGCATCGCGCCCAGCGCGAAGCGCTGCACCGGCTCGCGCAGGGGGATCACGGCACGCTTGAACTCCAGCGTCTCGCGCTTGAGCCGGTAGATGCGGGAGGAGTCGCTGGTGCGGATCTGGGAGAAGACGGACGCCTCCACCTCCGAGACGTCGAGCTCGAGCTCGGCGGCCACCTCCTCGTACTCATCGACCACCGAATCGACCACCGCGTACAGCGCGGCGATCGGCCCGTGCTCGAGCTCGTGCTCGTCGCTCTCGGCCCGGCGGCGGACGTCGCGCAGGTCGTGCCCTCCGCCGTGGCGGACGGTGACCAGGTACCGCTGGCCCAGGAAGGCGTTGATCTCGGCCGTCTCGATGTTGTCGTTGGTGTAGGTGATCGTCTTGATGGACATGAACAGGTGGTTGTCGTAGCGCTCGACCTTGGGTCGCTGATGCGCCTCCACGGCGTCCTCGACGGCCAGCGGATGCAGATTGAGGACCTCGGCGAACTGGGCGAGCTCGGCCAGCGACGGCTCGTACAGGCCGATCCAGAGGAAGTCGTCGGTGCCCTCGAGCGCCGTCATGACCTCGCCGAGGGCGCTCGGCTCGTGCGGCGTCTCCTCGCGGTGCCCACGACGGTAGATGGCGCAGTCGATGATCACGCCGCCATTGTGCCGCGCCCCGTCCGATCGCGACCGTCGACTGGCCGCCGAGCAGCGCCGGATACGCTCGTCGGCATGCGCAGCTGGTCCGGCCCGGAGGTTCCGGCTCTCGGCGGAGCAGCCCCCGAGCTCCGCATCCACGACACCCGGACCGACCGCCTCGTCGCCAGCGTTCCGGACGGATCGGCGCGCCTCTACGTCTGCGGCATCACCCCGTACGACGCGACTCATCTCGGCCACGCGGCCACGTACCTGGCGTTCGACCTCCTCCAGCGACAGTGGCTCGACCGCGGCCTCGACGTCGACTACACCCAGAACGTCACCGACGTCGACGACCCGTTGCTCGAGCGCGCGCGCGAGACCGGGGAGGACTGGGCCGCGCTCGCCGAGCGGGAGACCGAGCTGTTCCGCGACGACATGGCCGCGCTGCGCATGCTGGCCCCGCGGCACTACATCGGGGCGGTCGAGTCCATCGACCTCGTCGTCGACCTGATCGAGCGCCTCGGCGACGCGGCGTACCGGGTGGACGACGACCTGTACTTCGACGTGCACGCCGATCCCGGATTCGGGCAGGTCTCCGGGCTCGACGAGGACATGATGACGCGCCTGTTCGCCGAACGTGGCGGCGACCCGGACCGGCCCGGCAAGAAGCACCCGCTCGACTGCCTGCTGTGGCAGGGCCCGCGGGACGGGGAGCCGTCGTGGGAGTCGCGGCTCGGCCCGGGCCGACCGGGGTGGCACATCGAGTGCGCCGCCATCGCGCTCGAACACCTCGGCACCGAGTTCGACGTCCAGGGCGGTGGTTCCGACCTGGTCTTCCCGCACCACGAGATGTCCGCGTCCGAGGCCTCGGTGGCCACCGGGAAGCCGTTCGCCCAGGCCTACGTGCACGCGGGCATGGTGGCTCTGCATGGCGAGAAGATGTCGAAGTCCAAGGGAAACCTCGAGCTCGTCTCCACCCTGCTCGCGGACGGCCGCGATCCGATGGCCGTCCGACTGGCCCTGCTGGCCCACCACTACCGCAGCGACTGGGAGTGGCGCGCGG
The DNA here is from genome assembly GCA_963695295.1 of uncultured Actinomycetota bacterium. Lineage (GTDB taxonomy): Bacteria > Actinomycetota > Actinomycetes > Propionibacteriales > Nocardioidaceae > Aeromicrobium. The sequence goes on from OY968771.1 coordinate 2,507,194, forward strand.
AGGACTTCAGCGCCGCCGAGCAGCGGCTCGCGCGATGGCGAGCGGCCGTGGCGCGGCCGTCGACGCCACCGGCAGCACCACTCATCGCCGATGTCCGGGCCGCGTTGTCCGACGACCTGGACGCGCCGTCCGCCCTGGCGGCGATGGATCGCTGGGGCGCCGAGCCGGGCGAGGAGACCGACGGAGCCGGCGTGCAGCTGGCCGTCGACGCGCTTCTGGGCGTCGCGCTCTAGCCGGGATCGACGTTGCGCCGGCGCAGGTAGCGCTCGAACTCCCGGGCGATGGCGTCGCCGCTGGCCTCGGGGAGGTCGCTGGTGTCGCGCTCGTTCTCCAGCTCCTGGACGTACTCGGCGATGTCGGGATCGGCCTCGGTGAGCTCCTCGGCGCCGCGTTGCCAAGCCTCGCTGAGATCCTCCAGCGCGCCTTGCGGCAGCCCCACGTGCACGGCGTCCTCGAGGGCACCGAGCAGGGCCAGCGTGGCCTTCGGGCACGGCGGTTCGGCGAGGTAGTGCGGTACGGCGGCCCACAACGACAGGGACGGGATACCCTCCAGCGCCGCCGTCTCGCCGAGGATGGCGTTGATGCCCACCGGACCGGAGTAGGTGGAAGCCTGCAGGCCCAGCCGTTCGGACAGTGTCGGGTCGGACGAGGACCCGCTGACCGGCACCGGCCGCGTGTGCGGGGTGTCGGCCAACAGCGCACCGAGGGTCACGAGCTCGGTGACGCCGGCCAGCTTGGCCAGGCCGACGACGGTCGAACAGAAGGCCTTCCAGCGGATGTTCGGCTCCGGCGCCCGAAACAGCAGCACGTCGCGCTTGGCGCCGGGCGGGCGGGCCAGGTAGAGCGTCGGCGTCGGCCAGACGATCATCCGGGTTCCGCCCTCGTCCGGGTGGACGTGGGGCCGCTGTACCTGGAAGTCGTAGTAGTCCTCGGGGTCGAGCTCGGCGAGCACCTCGGCGTCCCACGCCGCGACCAGGTGGTCGAGCACCGACGACGCGGCGTCTCCGGCGTCATTCCAGCCCTCGAATGCCGCGACCATCCAGGGGTCGCGCAGCGGGGGGATCGAGACGTCGGCCACGTCTCCAGCCTACGTGCCGAACGGGCGCTGTCAGATCGACATGCGAGCGATTCACGCGCCTTGCGTGGCAAGATTGCAGGATGGATGGCCGCGGGTCGTCGAGCGCGGAATCTACGGACACGTTGCGCGTCACCTTGCTGGGCGGGATGGACCTCGCGCTCGGTGAGCGTCCGGTCGCCGTGGAGGCACCGCGGCTGCGGTCGCTGCTGGCCTATCTCCTCCTTCACCGCGTCCCGCAACCCCGCACCCACCTCGCGTACTTGTTCTGGCCGGACTCCGATGAGACGCAGGCCCGCACCAACCTGCGACAGGCGTTGCACCTGCTGCGGCGCTCGGTGCCAGAGGTCGATCGGTTCCTGGACATCGACTCGCGCATGCTGGGCCTGCGACGCGACGCTCCGTGGTGGGTCGACGTCGACGCGTTCGAGGACTGCATGACACGCGCCGGCTCGGCTCGCGGCGCCGGAACGACCAGCGAGGAGCGTTCCGCCCTCGAGGCCGCCGCCGCTCTCTACGAAGGAGACCTGCTGCCGGAGTGCTATGACGACTGGCTCGTTCCGGTCCGCGAGCAGCTCCGCGAACGCTTCCGGACCGTGCTGGCGCGCCTCGCCGAGCTCCTGGAGGCCGAGCGGGACTACCGAGAAGCCCTTCCGTGGGCCAGGCGATGGGTGGACGCCGATCCGCTCAACGAGGAGGCCTGTCTTCGGCTGATGAGGCTGCATGCCCTGAGCGGGGACCGTGCGGCCGCGCTTCGTGTCTACCACGGCTGTGCGACCGCCCTCGTGCGCGAGCTCGGCGTGAGCCCGGGTGCCGCCATCGAGGAGTACTACACGAATCTGCTGGAGGTCGAGGCACGGGCCGAGCCCGGGGAAGTCGAACCGGCGACCACCGTCGCGTCCACGCTCGTGGGGCGCGGGGAGGAGTGGGAGGCGCTTCGATCCGCGTGGGCTCGGGTCGTGGCGGGCGAATCACGGATGGTGACGATCCTGGGCGAGGCGGGGATCGGCAAGTCGCACCTTGCCGAGGAGTTCGGCTCCTGGGTCAGGCAGCAGGGATTCACCTCCGCCGCCAGTCGGTGCTACGTGGCGGCCGGTGGTCTCGCGTACGCCCCCGCCGTCGAGCTGCTCCGGTCCCGCGCGATCGGACCCCGGCTCCGGCGACTGGAGGACCCGTGGTTGGTGGAGCTCGCACGGCTCATGCCTGAGCTGATCGCCCAACGTCCCGAGCTCCGTCCCACCGCCCCGATGATCGACGGCTGGCAGCGTGCGCGACTGTTCGATGCGCTGTCCCATGCCGTGCTGGCCGAGGAGCGTCCGACGCTTCTGGTGATCGACGATCTGCAGTGGTGTGACCGGGAAACACTCGATTGGCTCACCTATGTGCGGGCCTCCCGGCCGCAGGCGCCGCTGCTCGTCGTCGTCACGGCGCGCACCGAAGAGCTCGTGCCGGACCATCCCGCGCATGCGGTGCTCCTGGCCGCGCGGGGTGATGCGCGGGTGACCGAGCTGGAGTTGCGGCCGTTGCGACCGGAGGAGACCGCCTTGCTCGCGGCCCACGTGCTCGGACGTGACCTGGGCGATGAGCGCGAAGAGCGTCTTCATCGCGAGACCGAGGGCAATCCCCTGTTCGTGGTCGAATGGCTGCGCGCCGGCCTGGTCGGGGAGCCGGGTCCGGCGGAGTCCGACGTTCCGGTACCGCCGCGAGCGCTCTCGGTGCTCGAGGCTCGTCTCGCTCAGCTCTCGACGGCGAGCCAGGAGCTGGCCGGGCTGGCGTCCGTCGTCGGACGAGAGTTCACCTTCGACCTCCTCACCAGGGCGAGCTCGCTTGATGAGGAGCAGGTGGTGGATGCCCTGGACGAGTTGTGGCGGCGCCGGATCATCCGCGAGCAAGGCGCTCTCGCCTACGACTTCAGTCACGACAAGCTCCGCGAGGTCGCCTACCGCCGCGAGAGCCCGGCGCGAAGCCGCCTGCTGCACCGCCGGGTCGCGCAGGCCATGGAGCGCCTGCACGGATCCGAGCTCGACGACGTCAGTGGTCAGCTGGCCATGCATTACGCGAAGGCCGGTTGGTTCGAGCGGGCGATCGGCTTTTACAGCCGGGCCGCCACGGTCGCGCAGCGGGTCTTCGCCAACGACGAGGTGATCGACCTGCTCTCACACGCGTTGGAGCTACTGCCGCAGGAGTCTCCCGGCCAGGCGCGTGACACCCGTGAGCTGGGCATCCTCACCACCCTCGGCGTCGCTCTCGTGATCCGCGAGGGTTATGGCACGCCCGAGGTCGTGGATGCATACACCCGGGCGTGGCAGTGCTGCGAGCGCCTGGGTCAGCCCGCCACCGCACCGGTCCTGCGCGGAATCGGCTTGTCCTCCTTGGCCCGTGGGGAGCTCCGGCAGGCCCACGACCTTGCCACGCAGCTCCTCGAGCTGGGGGTGGCGATCGACGACCCGATGATCCGGGTCGAAGGCCAGTACCTGCTCGGTGTCACGTCGTTCTGGCTCGGCGACCTGGCGGACGCTCGCGAGCGGCTGCAGGAGGCGATTGCCGGCTACGTCCCCGAGCGAGCTCGCTCTCATCTCGCCGTGTACCCGCAGGACCCCCGAGTGATCTGCCTGAGTCGGCTCGCCTACACGCTGTGGCACCTCGGTGTCTCGACGGAGGCGACCGACCGGTCGGCTGAGGCCCTACAGCTGGCCGAGCAGCTCAAGCACCCCTTCAGCATGGGCTACGCGCTGACCTTCGCGAGCTGGCTGGCGATCGACATGGGCGATGAGCACCGAGCACGGGAGCTGTCCGAGCGGCTGGCCGTCCTGGCTGAGGAGCGCCAGCTCGGGTTCCTCCAGCCCATCGGGACGATCCTGCGCGGCCGCCGGTCCGTCATGGACGGCGACACCGCAGCGGGCATGACGATGATCCGCGCGGGCATCGACCTCTATCGCCGCAGCGAACAGTCCCTCTACTTGCCGTGGTCGTTGCGGTTGCTGGCCCAGGTGTGCCTCGACCAGGGGCTGCTGGACGATGCCCGGGACGCCATCACCGAGGCGCTGGAGATCGTCGAGATCACCGAGCAACGCTTCCTGGAGGCCGATCTCCTCCGGTTGAGCGGTGAGCTCGCGCTGGTCACCGGTGGCGACCGTGCGGATGCGGAGTCCCTCTTCGCCCGTGCGCTCGAGGTCTCGCGGCACCAGGGCGCGGTCCGTCTCGGGGACCGAGCTGCCGACAGCCTGGCCCGGCTGCGCGGAGACGGTGGCTGAGCGAACGCTGACAGAACGGTCTCAGAACGACCCTTCCCCTAGAACGAGGGTGTCGACTCACGAACGCGTCGACCCGAATGGGAAGGAACAGATGATGGCGACCACACAGCTCGAGAACGAGACGGTGCTCGGAGAGGCCCAGGTCGAGGAGCTGCGAGCCAGCCTCCGCGGCGAGCTGATCGTGCCGGGCGACCCCGGCTACGACGAGGCACGCAAGGTCTACAACGGCATGATCGACCGGCGTCCGGCGGCGGTGATCCGGTGTGCCGACGTCGCCGACGTGATGGCCGCCGTGGGGCTCGCCCGCGAACAGGGGCTCGATCTCTCCGTTCGCGGCGGCGCCCACAGCGTGCCGGGCTTCGGCACCAATGACGGGGGGATCGTGTGCGACCTCTCGGCGATGCGCGGAATCCGCGTCGATGCCGATGCGAGGACCGCTCGCGTCGAGGGCGGTGCCACCTGGGGCGACCTCGACCACGCCACCCACGCCTTCGGCTTGGCGACCACCGGGGGCATCATCTCGACCACGGGCGTCGCGGGGCTCACCCTCGGCGGTGGCATCGGCCACCTGGCTCGCGGTCATGGCCTGTCGTGCGACAACCTGATCTCCGCCGACGTGGTCACCGCCGACGGTCGCCTGGTCACCGCCGACGAAGAGAACCACCCGGACTTGTTCTGGGCACTCCGCGGCGGCGGTGGCAACTTCGGCGTCGTCACGTCGCTGGAGTACAACCTGCACCCGGTCGCCGAGATCTACGGCGGCCCGATCTTCTATCCGGTCGACCACGCCGCTGAGGTGATGAGGTTCTACCGGGACTTCATCGAGACCGCACCGGAGGAGCTCGGTGCGTTCTTCGCCTTCCAGATCGCACCGCCACTGCCGTTCATTCCCGAGGAGCGGCACGGGGAGACGATGTGCCTCATCGTGACGTGCTGGACCGGCTCGCTCGAGGAGGGGGAGCGAGTCATCGCACCGCTGCTCGAGGTGGCCCCGGTCGCGGCGCAGCATGTCGGTCCGATGCCGTACCCGGCGCTCAACGGAGCGTTCGACGCGCTCCTGCCGGCCGGGCTCCAGCACTACTGGAAGGCCGACTTCGTCAGTGAACTGACGGACGAAGCCATCGCCGAGCACGTCGAGCACGGTCCGAGGGTTCCGGCCGTGGAGTCCACGATGCACCTCTACCCGATCAACGGCGCGAGCCGACGCGTGGACGACGACGCGACCGCATTCGCCTACCGCGACGCGCGGTTCGCGTGCGTGATCGCGGGCATGTGGCCGGACGTCGACGACAACGAGCGCAACACCGCGTGGGTGCGGGACTACTGGGAGGCGATCCACCCGCACTCCGAGGCCGGCGGCTACGTGAACTTCATGGCCGGCGACGACCAGGACCGCATCCGGGACAACTACCGCGGGAACTACGACCGTCTGGTCGAGGTCAAGCGCCGTTACGACCCCGAGAACCTGTTCCGGATGAACCAGAACATCGCTCCCTGAGGTCGATGCCGGCGCGGGCCGTCACTCGTGGTCGGACCGGTAGCCGAGGTTGGGCGCCAGCCAGCGCTCAGCCTCGGCGACGTCCATGCCCTTGCGACGGGCGTAGTCGGCGACCTGGTCGCGGGCGAGCCGGCCGACGACCATGTACTGCGACTGCGGGTGTGAGAAGTACCAGCCGCTGACCGAGGCACCCGGCCACATGGCCATCGACTCGGTGAGCTCGATACCGGTGTTCTCCTCCACGTCGAGCAGGTCCCACAGCAGGGACTTCTCGGTGTGCTCGGGGCACGCGGGGTAGCCGGGAGCGGGGCGGATGCCTTCGTACTTCTCGGCGATCAGCGCCTGGTTGTCGAGCGATTCCTCGGGCTGGTAGCCCCAGAACTCGGTGCGAACCCGTTCGTGCAGGCGCTCGGCGAAGGCCTCCGCCAGCCGGTCGGCCAGCGACTCCAGCAGGATCGCGCTGTAGTCGTCGAGGGCCTCCTTGAACTCCATGATCTTGTCGTGGATGCCGATCCCCGTGGTCACCGCGAACGCTCCGACGTGGTCGGGCAGGCCGGTCTCCTTCGGCGCGACGAAGTCGGCGAGGCTCTTGTGCGGCACGCCAGGTCGGTGCTCGGTCTGCTGCCGGAGGTGGTGCAGCGTGGTGCGGACCGATGACCGGGAGTCGTCGGTGTAGACCTCGACGTCGTCGTGCCCGACCGTGTTGGCCGGGAACAACCCGACGACACCGCGGGCCGTGATCCACTGCTCCTCGATGATCCGGTCGAGCATCGCTTGCGCGTCGTCAAAGAGCTTTCGGGCGGCTTCGCCGCTGGCGGGGTTGTTGAGGATGTCCGGGTACTTGCCCTTCATCTCCCACGAGTTGAAGAACGGCTGCCAGTCGATGTAGTCGCGCAGCTCGGCCAGCGGGTAGTCGTCGAACGTGAGCGGCGACCCGACCTCGATGCCGGCCGGCGCGGGAGGCGTGTAGCCGTCCCACTCGATCGGGGTGCGGTTGGCGCGAGCGTCCTCGATGGACAAGAGCTTGCGGGTGTCCTGCCGGGCCGCGTGGCGTTCGCGCAGGCTGTCGTAGTCCTCCTTCAGGTCCGCGAGCAGCTTGGGGCGTGCGTCGTCGGACAGCAGCTGCGACACGACCGGCACCGACCGGGACGCGTCCTTCACCCAGACGACGGGGGAGTGGTACTTCTCGTCCACCTTCACGGCGGTGTGGGCGCGAGACGTGGTGGCGCCGCCGATGAGCAGCGGGATCTCGAAGCCTTGGCGCTCCATCTCCGAGGCGACGTTGACCATCTCGTCGAGCGACGGCGTGATGAGTCCGGACAGGCCGATCAGGTCGGCGCCCTCGGCGGTGGCGGTGTCGAGGATCTTCTGGGCCGGCACCATGACCCCGAGGTCGATGACGTCGTAGTTGTTGCACTGCAGCACGACACCGACGATGTTCTTGCCGATGTCGTGGACGTCGCCCTTGACCGTGGCCATGACGACGAGACCCTTCTTGGTCTCGGCGTCCTCGGGCCTCTTCTCCGCCTCGATGAAGGGGATGAGGTAGGCGACCGACTTCTTCATCACCCGAGCCGACTTGACCACCTGGGGGAGGAACATCTTGCCGGCGCCGAACAGGTCGCCGACGACGTTCATGCCGTCCATGAGCGGGCCCTCGATGACCTCGATGGTGCGGCCACCGCGGGCCTCGATCTCGGCGCGGAGCTCCTCGGTGTCCTCGACGGCGAACTGGTCGATGCCCTTGACCAGGGCGTGGGTGATGCGCTCGTGGACGGGCAGCGAACGCCACTCCTCGTCCTCGACCTCCGCCTTCTTGCCGTCACCGGCGTAGTCGTTGGCGATCTCGAGCAGGCGCTCGGTGGCGTCGTCGCGCCGGTTGAGCACGACGTCCTCGATGCGTTCGCGCAGCTGTTCGGGGATCTCGTCGTAGACGACGAGCGCGCCGGCGTTGACGATGCCCATGTCGAGCCCGGCCCGGATCGCGTGGTACAGGAAGACGGCGTGGATGGCCTCGCGCACGGGGTTGTTGCCCCGGAACGAGAACGACACGTTCGAGATGCCACCGGACACGTGGACGCCGGGCAGGTTCTCCTTGATCCACCGGGTGGCCTCGATGAAGTCGACACCGTAGTTCTGGTGCTCCTCGATGCCCGTGGCGATCGCGAAGACGTTCGGGTCGAAGATGATGTCCTCGGCCGGGAAGCCGACCTCGTCGACCAGGATCCGGTAGGCGCGCTCACAGATCTGCTTGCGGCGCTCGAGGTTGTCGGCCTGGCCGTCCTCGTCGAAGGCCATGACGACCGCCGCTGCGCCGTACTTGCGGCACAGCCGCGCCTGCTCGCGGAACTTCTCCTCGCCCTCCTTCATGGAGATCGAGTTGACGATCGGCTTGCCCTGCAGGCAGTGCAGGCCGGTCTCGATCACCTCCCACTTGGAGGAGTCCACCATCACCGGCACCCGACAGATGTCCGGCTCGGACGCGACCAGCTTGAGGAACCGGTTCATCGCGGCGACGCCGTCGATCATGCCCTCGTCCATGTTGACGTCGATGACCTGGGCGCCGTTCTCGACCTGCTGACGGGCGACCGACAGCGCGGTGTCGTAGTCGCCGTCGCGGATGAGGTTGCGGAACCGGGCCGAGCCGGTGATGTTGGTGCGCTCGCCGACGTTGAGGAAGAGCGACTCCTCGGTCAGGGAGAGCGGTTCGAGACCGGACAGGCGCAGGGCCGGTGCGGTCTCCGACGGCACGCGGGGCGTCAGGCCCTCGACCGTCTTGGCGATGTGGGCGATGTGGTCGGGCGTGGTGCCACAGCACCCGCCGACGAGGTTGACGAAGCCGCTGTCGGCGAAGTCGCGCAGGATCGCGGCGGTCTCATCGGGCGCCTCGTCGTACTCGCCGAACGCATTCGGCAGGCCGGCGTTCGGGTAGCACGACACGAAGCAGTCGGCCAGCCGCGAGATCTCCGCGATGTAGGGCCGCATCTCCTTGGCCCCGAGGGCGCAGTTGAGCCCCACGAGCAGCGGCTTCGCGTGCCGGACCGAGTGCCAGAACGCCTCTGCGGTCTGCCCGGAGAGGGTGCGGCCCGAGGCGTCGGTGATGGTGCCGGAGATGATGATCGGCCAGCGGCGTCCGTACTCCTCGAAGACCGTCTCGACCGCGAAGATGGCCGCTCGCGCGTTGAGGGTGTCGAAGATCGTCTCGATGAAGACCACGTCGGCGCCGCCGTCGAGGAGTCCGCGGGTGGCGACCTGGTAGGCGTCCACGAGCTCGTCGTAGGAGACGTTGCGCGCGCCGGGGTCGTTGACGTCGGGCGAGATCGACGCCGTGCGCGTGGTCGGGCCGAGGGCACCGGCCACGAAACGCGGACGGTCCGGCGTCTTCGCCGTCACGGCATCGCACTCGCGTCGCGCGAGGCGGGCGGCCTCCAGGTTCAGCTCGTAGGCGAGCTCGACCATCTCGTAGTCGCGCAGCGAGATGCTGTTGGCGTTGAAGGTGTTGGTCTCGATGATGTCCGCGCCGGCGTCGAGGTACTCCCGATGGATGGACGCGATGATGTCCGGCTGGGTGAGGGTGAGCAGGTCGTTGTTGCCCTGCACGTCGCAGGCCCACTCGGCGAACCGCTCGCCGCGGTAGCCGGCTTCGTCCGGGCGATCGCGCTGGATGGCCGTGCCCATGGCGCCGTCAAGAACGAGGATGCGCTCGCGCAGCATCGCCGACAGCGTCTCGGTGGCGTCCGGGCGATGATCGACCGAGGTCGGCTCGGTGGCGGTCTTGGTGCTCAACTGTCGTCCTCAGGGAAGGCGGGCGTTCGACGATACGGTGGGCAACCCCGCAAACCGCGCAGGCATTCCACCGTCCGGACCAGTGTCTCATCTGCCGATACGCTTGGTCGCCGCGTCGCTGCCTCTAGGCTGGCGCCGTGGATGCGTTCGCCGCCGTGCTCTGGGACCTCGACGGCACGCTCATCGACAGTGAGCCGCTTTGGATGGCCGCGGAGCACACGCTGGCCGACTCCCACCACGCCATCTGGACCGAGGAGGACGGTCTGGCGCTCGTCGGCAATGCGCTCATCGAGTCGGGTCGCTACATCAAGCGGCGGCTGGATTCGGACCTGTCGCCGGAGGAGATCGTCGACTTCCTCGTGACCAGCGTGGCCGACGGGATGCGGGCCGCCATCCCTTGGCGTCCCGGTGCCCGGGACCTCGTGGCCTCCCTGGCGGCGGCCGGGGTCCCCCAAGCCCTGGTGACGATGTCGTACGAGCCGATCGCCGCGCCGGTGGCCGCCGCGCTGCCGTTCGCGGCGGTGGTGACCGGTGATCGCGTGACCCATGGGAAGCCGCATCCGGAGCCCTACCTCCGGGCCGCGGAGCTGCTCGGCGTCGAGGCGTCGGACTGCCTGGCGATCGAGGATTCCGGCACCGGGGCCACCTCGGCGAACGCCGCCGGATGCCACGTGTTGGTGGTGCCGCACTTCGTCAACGTGCCGGACGCACCCCGACGCGTCCAGCGCCCAAGCCTGGAGCAGCTGCATCCGGACGGGCTTCGCGACCTGTTCTGAGCGCACCACGGTGACGCCGTGGCACCCGGATAGATTGGCCGGTGTGAGCACCTCCGACGCCCGTCTCCGCACCGCCGGCACCTGGCGGATCGGGCGGTTCGCGGGCGTCGACCTGCTCGCCCGGCCTTCCCTGCTCCTGATGGGCATCGTGCTCGTCGTCCTGTTCGCTCCGCGCTTCGACGACTCGACCCGCACCAATCCCTACGCCGTCGCGGCCGTCTTCGTCGTGGCCCTGTACGCCTCCGTCCTCCTGCACGAGATCGCCCATGTCGTGGCGGCCCGCTCGTTCGGGATGCGGGTGCCGTCGGTGACGCTTCATCTCCTCGGCGGGGAGACGGCCATCGAGGGGGAGAGCCGCACGCCGTGGCAGGAGCTCGTGACGGCCATCGTCGGGCCGCTCGTCTCACTGGCACTCGGACTCGGGGCCCGCGAGGTCGCCGGCGGCCTCGAGCCCGGGGTGCTTCACGACGTCGTCTGGTCCATCGCCTGGGTGAACATCCTCGTCGCGGTGTTCAACATGCTGCCGGGCCTGCCGCTCGACGGCGGGCGCGTCTTCCGCGCCGTCGTGTGGCAGCTGACGGGGCGTGAGGAGACGGGCACCCGGTTCGCCGCGTGGATCGGACGGGCCGCCGCGGTGGCGGTGGTCGTCCTCGTCGCCCTGCGCACCGACTTCTCCGGCGACGGATGGACCTTCGACGTCGTCATCGCCGGCATCGTCGCGTGGTTCCTGTGGGACGGCGCGAGCCGCGCGCTGTCCCAGGCGCAGCACACCGCTCGGATCAACCTGCTCGACGCCCGGGCACTACTCGACCCTGCCGGTGAGGCACCCCCGGACGCGCCCCGGCTGCCGGCCGACCTGCGCGGCGCGCGGCTCGTCCATGCGATGGCGGCACGACCCGCGGAGCTGTACGTGCTCGTGGAGCCGGACGGGTCGGTGGCCGGGGTCCTGCGATCGGACCGGGTCGACGAGGCCTACCGGAGTAGCCGGTGAGTCGCGTGGGGGGCGAGCCGCTCGCCGAAGGTGAATGGGTGCGCCTCAGCGACGCCAAGGGCCGCAAGCACAACGTCCAGCTCCAGGCCGGCTTGGAGTTCTCGACCAAGAAGGGGCAGATCCGGCACGACGACATCATCGGCCGGCCGGAGGGCATCGTCCTGGAGTCCTCGCTCGGAGGGCAGATACCAGGTGTTCCGGCCGCTGCTGGCGGAGTACGTCGTCTCGATGCCGCGAGGCGCGGCGATCGTCTATCCCAAGGACGCCGCCCACATCGTCACGATGGCCGACATCTTCCCGGGTGCCCGCGTGGTGGAGGCGGGCGCCGGGTCGGGCAGCCTCACGGCGTACCTGCTCCGTGCCGTCGGCTCGGCCGGCCACCTCGGCTCCTACGAGATGCGTGCGGACTTCGCCGAGATCGCCCGACGGAACGTGGAGCAGGTCGTCGGCACCGACCATCCGACCTGGACGTTGACCGTCGGCGATGTCCGCGAGCTCGTCGCCGAGCCGGAGATCGACCGTCTCGTGCTGGACCTGGTCGATCCGTGGACGTGCGTGCCGCTCGCGGTCGAGCGCCTCGTCCCGGGGGGCATCATCTGCGCCTACGTGGCCACCACCACGCAGCTCTCGTTGTTCGTCGAGACGCTCCGCGCCGACGGCGGGTTCACCGAGCCGGTGGCGTGGGAGACGATGCAGCGCGAGTGGCACCTGGAGGGGTTGGCCGTCCGCCCGGACCACCGCATGGTGGGTCACACCGCGTTCCTCGTCACGGCCCGACGGATGGCGCCGGGGGAGCGCAGCCTGGAGAAGACGCGGCGCCCGGCGCCGGGGGCGTACGGCCCCGACTACACCGGCCCGCGCCCGCCCGGCCTCGACGCGGGGTCCTGAGGCCGTTCCGGCGTCATCGGATCGTCACCGACGTGACCGACCCGACGTCCCTTCGGTGTGACGTCCGAGCAGGTAGGGTCGTTGTACGAGCAGGAGGTGGCACATGAGTGAACACGACCACACCCGCGGTCCCGGCGGTTCGGAGCACGAGATCGCGTACCTGCGGGCCGAGCTCGAACACCTGCGCCGCCGGCTGGGCAACGAGGGATCACTCGACTCCCGGCTGTCCGATCTCGAGGCGCGGCTGGCGTCCACCAACTCCCAGAACGACCGGCTCTCCGCGACTCTCCGGGAGGCGCGCGAGCAGATCGTCACGCTCAAGGAGGAGGTGGATCGGCTCGCGCAGCCGCCCACCGGTTTCGGCACCTTCCTGCAGCGCAACGACGATGACTCCGTCGACGTCTTCACCGGCGGCCGCAAGCTGCGCGTCAACGTCAGCCCCACCGTCGACAAGGACGGGCTCCGCAAGGGCCAGGAGGTCATCCTCAACGAGGCCATGAACGTGGTGGCCGCGCTGGAGTTCGAGACCACCGGCGAGGTCGTCATGCTCAAGGAGATCCTCGCCGACGGCGATCGTGCCCTCGTGCTCGGCAACGCCGACGAGGAGCGCGTCGTCAAGCTCGCCGACTCCCTGGGCGGCCTGAAGCTGCGGGCCGGCGACTCGCTTTTGCTCGACGGCCGGGCCAACTACGTCTACGAGCGGGTGCCCAAGAGCGAGGTCGAGGAGCTCGTCCTCGAAGAGGTTCCCGACATCGACTACGAGAGCATCGGCGGGCTCAAGAACCAGATCGAGTCCATCCGAGATGCGGTCGAGCTGCCGTACCTGCACCCCGACGTCTTCATCGAGCACGAGCTCAAGCCGCCCAAGGGCGTGCTCCTGTACGGCCCGCCCGGCTGCGGCAAGACGATGATCGCCAAGGCGGTCGCCGCATCGCTGGCCAAGAAGGTCTCGGAGAAGACCGGCGAGGAGGGGCGCAGCTACTTCCTCAACATCAAGGGTCCCGAGCTCCTCAACAAGTACGTCGGCGAGACCGAGCGGCACATCCGACTGGTGTTCCAGCGCGCCCGCGAGAAGGCGAGCGAGGGCACACCCGTCATCGTGTTCTTCGACGAGATGGACTCGCTGTTCCGCACCCGCGGGTCCGGCGTCTCCTCCGACGTCGAGAACACCATCGTCCCGCAGCTCCTCAGCGAGATCGACGGCGTCGAGGGCCTCGAGAACGTCCTGGTCATCGGCGCCTCCAACCGCGAGGACATGATCGACCCGGCCATCTTGCGCCCTGGTCGCCTCGACGTGAAGATCAAGATCGAGCGCCCGGACGCCGAAGCCGCACGCGACATCTTCAGCAAGTACCTGACCGTCACGTTGCCGCTGCACCCCGACGACGTCGCCGAGTTCTCCGGCGACATCAGCGCGTGCGTCAACGGCATGATCCAGCGCACCGTCGAGCTGATGTACACCGAGTCCGAGGACAACCAGTTCCTCGAGGTCACCTACGCCAACGGCGACAAGGAGGTCCTGTACTTCAAGGACTTCAACTCCGGCGCGATGATCCAGAACATCGTCGACCGCGCCAAGAAGATGGCCATCAAGGACTTTCTCGAGCACGGGCAGAAGGGCCTGCGCGTTCAGCACCTGCTGCAGGCCTGCCTCGATGAGTTCAAGGAGAACGAGGACCTGCCGAACACCACCAATCCCGACGACTGGGCCCGCATCTCCGGCAAGAAGGGCGAGCGCATCGTGTTCATCCGCACGCTCATCTCGGGCAAGGGCGGCAACGAGCCGGGTCGGTCCATCGACACCGTGGCCAACACGGGCCAGTACCTCTGAGGCTTCGTCAGACCTTCGACCCGCGGCCCTTGACGCGGACGTCCTCCGGATCGGCCTTCTCCGTGCCGGGGATCGAGATCACGGCGCCACCGTCGGTGTCGAGAATCGTGCCCGTCACGTACGACGCGGCGTCCGACGACAGGAACAGCGCGCTGTCGGCGACGTCGTCGTTGGTGCCCCAACGCCGCAACGGCATGGCCGCGGTGATCCGGTCCTTCATCTCCTGGGTCGGCGAGGCGACGTTCTCCATGCCCCACGAGCCCTCGATCGGGCCGGGGGAGATGCCGTTGACGCGGATGCCCTCCGGGCCCCACTCGAGCGCCAAGACCTTGATCAGCATGTTGACGCCGGCTTTCGCAGCGCACACGTGCGCCTGGAAGTTGAGCGGCCGGACGGCCTCGGGCGCAGTGATGGCAATCATCGAGGCGCCGCGCTTGGTCAGCACGTCGTAGCTGGCCCGGAACACGTTGAACGTGCCGAGCAGGTCGATGTCGACGACCGCCTTGAACCCGTTGGCGGACATGCTGGCAGCGGGGGCGTAGAAGTTGCCGGCCTGGCCCGCCACGACGAGGTCGATCTGGCCGAGTTCGGCAGCGGTGCTCTTCGTGGCGGCGTCGATCGCGTCGTAGTCCCGCACGTCTCCGGCGTAGCCGCGTACCTCGCCGCCGATCTCCTGCAGCTCCTTGACGGCGGCGTCGACGCGGCCCTGGTCCCGGCTGAGCACGGCGACCTTGGCGCCGTGCTCGGCGTAGCGCCGCGCGATCGCCAGGTTCATGCCGCGGGTGCCGCCGGCGACGAAGGCCACCTTGCCCGAGAGCACCCCGGTTCCAAACGTGTCTGCCATGCGAAAACTAGAACACGTTTCACTTCTGCTGTCCAGCACCAAACGCCGGGTCCGTTCCGGCGCGTGGTGCCCTAGCATCACGGACATGGCCTACTTCGTCACCGGAGCGACCGGATTCATCGGGCGCCGCCTCATCGCCGAGCTCGTCGATCACCGTCGGGGCACGATCTGGGTGCTGGTCCGACCCGGCTCGGAGGAGAAGCTCGACCGCTTCCGCTACCGCTGGAACAACTCCACGCGCATCGAGGCGGTGCCGGGGGAGCTGACCGAGGCGGGCCTCGGCGTCGACCCCGCCTGGGTCGCGGAGCACCGGGGCGAGGTCAAGCACTTCTTCCACCTCGCGGCGTCGTACGACATGACCGCCACGAAGGCCCAGAACGACCGGCTCAACACCGGCGGCACGCACAACGCGCTGGAGCTTGCCGATGCCCTCGAGGTCGGCTGCTTCCACCAGGTCTCCTCGATCGCCGCGTCCGGCGACTTCCGGGGTCGCTACACCGAGGACATGTTCGATGAGGGTCAGGGCTTCCAGTCCGACTACCACCGCACGAAGTTCGAGTCCGAGAAGATCGTGCGCGATGAGGCGACCGTGCCGTGGCGCGTCTACCGCCCGGCCATCGTCGTGGGCGACTCCGAGACCGGGGAGATCGACAAGATCGACGGTCCGTACTACTTCTTCTCCCTCATCAAGCGGATGCGCGACTACATGCCGGCCTGGTTGCCGATGTTCGGCGCCGGCATGGGCGTCACGAACATCGTCCCGGTCGACTACGTCGCGAAGGCGATGGACCATCTCGCCCACCAGCCCGGTCTCGACAACCGCGCGTTCCACCTGGTCAACCCGCGACCGCAGAAGAACCTCGACATCATCAACGCGTTCGCCCGGGCGGCGAAGTCGCCGTCCTTCCAGATCTCCCTCGACAACCGCGTCACCGAACTGCTGCCGACCCGCTGGCTCCAGGCCGCACTCGGCCGAGGCTCGGCCACCGCGCCGGGTGAGCTGATCGCCAAGCAGACGCTGGGACGCCTCGGCATCCCGGCCGAGGTGCTGGCCCACATCTCCCTGCCCACGCGCTACGACGCCACGGCCACGTTGGAGGCGCTGGACGGGTCCGGCATCGCGATCCCGAAGCTGCGCACGTACGCCCCCACGCTCTGGGACTACTGGGAGCAGAACCTCGACCCCGACATCCGCTCCGACAAGGCCTCGGCCAAGGCCCTCCACGGCAAGACCGTCGTCATCACCGGCGCCTCGTCCGGCATCGGCAAAGCCACCGCGCTCCGCGTGGCCGCTCTGGGCGCGACGGCCGTCCTGGTCGCCCGGGGAGCGGAGAAGCTCGAGGAGACGAAGGGCGACATCCTCGCGCAGGGCGGCAAGGCGCACTCGTACCCGTGCGACCTGTCCGACCTGGACGAGATCGACAAGCTGGTCAAGAAGCTGAACCGCGACTTCGATGGCATCGACGTCGTGGTCAACAACGCCGGACGCTCGATCCGGCGGTCGCTGCGGCTGTCGTACGACCGGTTCCACGACTTCGAGCGCACCATGCAGCTCAACTACTTCGGGGCCATCCGGCTGGTGATGGGCCTGACACCGCAGATGGCCAAGCGGAAGACCGGCCACGTCATCAACATCTCCTCCATCGGAGTGCAGACCAACCCGCCGCGCTTCGCCGCCTACGTGGCCTCCAAGGCTGCGCTGGACGCCTGGAGCCGCGTCGTCGCGTCGGAGCTGATCGGGAACGGCATCTACTTCACCTCCATCCACATGCCGCTGGTCCGCACGCCGATGATCGCGCCGACCAAGCTCTACGACGCCTTCCCGGCCATCAGCCCGGGCCAGGCCGCGGACCTCGTGCTGCACGCGATCCGGGACCGGCCGCACGAGATCAACACCATGATGGGAACGGCCGGCGAGATCTCCCACGCGCTGGCGCCGCACGCGTCGTTCCGCATCCTCAACCAGGCCTACAAGATCTTCCCCGACTCCGCCGCCGCGCGCGGCGACGGCGCCGGCGAGAAGTCCACGCGCCAGCAACGCGCGCTCGCCCGCGTGCTGAAGGGCGTCCACTGGTAAGGCTCGTCGTGACTCGCGGTTTACCAGGTTCAGTCGGCACGTCCGCACCTCACCAGGCAGATCTGCCCGGTGATGCGACGGCTTTCCGTCGGACGTCCTGCCGGTCCCGAAGTTTGCCCACTGAACCTGGTAAACCGACGGCTCGCAGCAGGTGGCGCCGACCTGGTTCCGCCCGGTCCTTCCGTACGCTGACAGCATGAGCGTCCGCCGGGTCCAGGGCAGCGAGGTCGAGTACGGCATCGCCGTCAAGGGACAGCCGCACGCCAACCCGATGGTGGCGTCCACGCACGTCGTCAACTCCTATGCGGCCGCGCACGGGCTCACGCGTCGGGCCCGGTGGGACTTCGAGGAGGAGAACCCGCTGCGGGACGCGCGCGGCTTCGACCTCAGCCGGGACGCCGCGGACCCGTCGCAGCTCACCGACGAGGACCTGGGGCTGGCGAACATCATCCTCACCAACGGCGCCCGCCTCTACGTCGACCACGCCCACCCGGAGTACTCCAGCCCCGAGGTCACCTCCCCGCGCGACGTCGTCGTGTGGGAGAAGGCGGGGGAGGAGGTCATGCGGCTGGGCGCCGAGCTGGCCGGCCGGATGCCGGGAGCCGCCCCGATCGTGCTCTACAAGAACAACGTCGACAACAAGGGAGCGTCCTACGGCTCGCACGAGAACTACCTGATGCGGCGCGACGTCCCGTTCGAGGCGGTCGTCGAGCACCTCACGCCGTTCTTCGTCTCCCGGCAGGTCATCACCGGGGCCGGCCGCGTCGGGCGCAAGCAGGACGGCAGCATCCACGAGTTCCAGGTCAGCCAGCGCGCCGACTACGTCGAGGTCGGCGTCGGCCTCGAGACCACGCTCAAGCGACCGATCATCAACACCCGCGACGAGCCGCACGCCGATCCGAAGAAGTACCGACGCCTGCACGTCATCGTCGGCGACGCCAACTGCTCCGAGGTCGCGATCTACCTCAAGCACGGCATGACGTCGCTGGTGCTCGCCATGATCGAGGCCGGTCACCTGCCGAGCGGACTGGCCCTGGCCGCCCCGGTCACCGCGGTGCACCAGGTGTCGCACGACCCGTCGCTCCGACGCGCCGTCGAGCTGGCGGACGGGCGCACCATCACCGCGCTCGACCTGCAGGGCGAGTACCTGGCGCACGCCCGCTCACACGTCGAGCGCGAGGGCTCCGACGAGCAGACCGACGACGTGCTGGCGCGCTGGGAGAGCGTGCTGGAGCGGCTCGCCCGTGACCCGCAGGAGTGCGTGCAGGAGCTCGACTGGGTGGCGAAGCTGGCACTGCTGGAGTCCTACCGCGAGCGCGACGGCCTCGACTGGGACCACGCCAAGCTGCACCTCGTCGACGTCCAGTACCACGACATCCGGCTCGAGAAGGGCCTCTATCACCAGCTGCTGCGATCTGGCCGGATGCAGCGCGTGGTGAGCGACGACGAGGTCAAAGATGCCGTGGCGACCCCGCCGAGCGACACCCGGGCGTACTTCCGCGGCATGTGCCTGGCGCGCTTCGCCTCGGACATCGCGGCGGCATCGTGGGACTCGGTGATCTTCGACCTTCCCGGGCACGACTCGTTGCAGCGCATCCCGACCCTGGAGCCACTGCGCGGCACCAAGGAGCACGTCGGGGAGCTGTTCGCGCGCAGCGAAACCGCGTCCGACCTCTTCAGCGCCATCACGCGTCGCTGACGTCACACCCCGTCGCGGTTCGAAGGGACCCACCTGTTCACCCGTGGGGCTAGGGTTGCCACATGTCCGAACAGCAGCACAGGAGCACGCGCAAGTCGACCGAGGCCGACGAGCAGGTCGAGGAGACCGGTGTCGATGCCGAGCGCAAGGAGAAGCTCGACGACGACGTCGACTCCATCCTCGACGACATCGACGACGTGCTCGAGGAGAACGCCGAGGAGTTCGTGCGCAGCTTTGTGCAGAAGGGCGGGCAGTGATGCTGCCGGAGCCCTTCACCGCTGCGGGTTCCTCCTCCTTCACTGAGTTCCTCGCCCGTCAGGCGCCTGGCCTCGTGCCCGGCGCCTCGGCCCGTGGCCTCGGTGATCTCGCCGACATCGCGCCCCACGGCACCACGATCGTCGCCGCGACGTTCCCGGGTGGTGTCGTCATGGCCGGCGACCGCCGGGCGACCATGGGCAACGTCATCGCCCAGCGCGACATCGAGAAGGTCTACCCGGCCGACGAGTACTCCTGCATCGGCATCGCCGGCAGCGCCGGCCTCGCGGTCGAGCTGGTCCGGTTGTTCCAGGTCGAACTGGAGCACTACGAGAAGATCGAGGGCACGGTTCTCTCCGCCGACGGCAAGGCCAACCGGCTCGCTGCGCTCATCCGCGGCAACCTCGGCCTCGCCATGCAGGGCCTGGCCGTGGTCCCGCTGTTCGCGGGCTTCGACGCCGACACCCGCCTCGGGCGGATCTTCTCCTACGACGTCACCGGTGGCCGGTACGAGGAGCACGCCTTCCACGCGGTCGGCTCCGGCTCGGTGTTCGCCCGCGGAGCCCTGAAGAAGCTGTACCGCGACGACCTGAACGAGACCGAGGCGATCACCGCCACGCTGCAGGCCCTCTACGACGCCGCCGACGACGACTCCGCCACCGGCGGTCCCGACCTCACCCGCCGCATCTTCCCGGTCGTCGCCATCGTCACTGCCGACGGCTACCGGCGTGCCGGCGACGACGAGGTCGGCGCCCTTGCCGACGAGGTCATCGGCGCCCGCCTCGTCCGACCCGACGGCCCCGCGGCCCCGCTCACCTGACCGCGAAGGACTCTCACCGATGACCGCACCGTTCTACGTCTCGCCCGAGCAGCTCATGAAGGACCGGGCCGACTTCGCCCGCAAGGGCATCTCCCGGGGTCGCAGCGTGGCTGTCGTGCAGTATGCCGACGGCGTGCTGTTCGTGGCGGAGAACCCGTCGCGGGCCCTGCACAAGATCAGCGAGATCTACGACCGCATCGGCTTCGCCGCCGTCGGCCGCTACAACGAGTTCGAGAACCTGCGCATCGCCGGGGTCCGCCTGGCCGACCTGCGCGGCTACTCCTACGACCGCAGGGACGTCACCGGCCGGGGTCTGGCGAACGCCTACGCGCAGACGCTGGGCACGATCTTCTCCTCCGGCGGGGAGAAGCCGTACGAGGTGGAGCTGTTCGTGGCCGAGGTCGGCGACGACCCGTCCGGCGACCAGATCTACCGGCTCACCTACGACGGATCGGTCGCCGACGTCCAGAACTACGCGGTCATGGGCGGGCAGAGCGAGCAGGTCGAAGCGCACCTGGGCGAGCACTTCGCCGAGAGCATGGATCTCGACGCCGCCATCCGGCTCGCCGTCGAGTCGCTCGGGCAGGACTCCACCCCGGCTCGCACCGTGACTGCCGCCGACCTGGAGGTCGCCACGCTCGATCGCACCCGCCCCCAGCCGCGCAAGTTCCGCCGGCTCGGCGAGGAGACGATCCTCCAGGCCCTGGGCTGACCTGAGGCCCTCAGCTCTTCTCCGGGTGGATCCTCACATGCCGGGGACGGGTTGCACCTCGTGCACCTCGATCTCGCATCCGCCCGGCATGTCGAGGTGGGGGTGGTTGCGTGCCAGCGACAACGCGGCGTCCATGTCGTCGGCCTCGATGATGGTGTACCCGGCGACCTGGCGGTCGCTGTCACTCGTGCCGGCCGGCGTCACGCGGACACCGCCCGCGAGCGGCGTACCGAAATCGACCATGCGGTCGCCGACCTCGCCGGCCCAGGCCATCCACTTCTCCATGACGGCCTGGCCCTCCTCGGGGGATGAGGGGGCGGCCGCCTCGGGCGGCGCGTGATAGACGAAGACGAACTTGGTCATGATGGTGCTCCTTCGGGTGATGGGTGAACTGGTGACCGGTCGGTCACGCAGCGATCGGGGTGCGGCCGGAGTAGGCCGCGAATCGGTCGAGGGCCGACGCGGAGTCGCCTGGGGCGACCTCGTCTTCGAACGAGCTGCCGCGCCCGCCTTCGACGACGTCCGCGGCGATCTCGCGGACGTAGCCCACGAGCTCGTCCGAGACGTGGGGAGTCTGCCCGGTGGCCTGGGCGATGTCCCACCCGTGCAGCAGCAGCTCGAGGGGGAGGATGCTGGCGGCGAAGGACGCCGGCATCGGGCCGGATGGTCCCGGAACGCTGCCGTCGAGATCGACCGTGCGCCACGCGTCGATGACGTGGGCAGCCACTTGGGAGAGACGATTCTCCGGCGACTCCTCCCGCGGGTCGGCCACGCTGGCCCCGGCCATCGAGCCCACCTGGATCAGCGACGTCGCGAGGTGCTCGACCATCTCGTGGCAGGTGAGGCCGTTGCAGGGTGTCGGGCGGTCGCGGTCTTGCACGGTCAGGGCGCGCAGCACCGGCTGAAGGCCGGCCAGCGCCGCCTCTGCGGCCACGACAGGATCGAGGTTCTCCGGCGCGAAGGCCCACTCATCCGGCCCGGCGTCGCCCTTGACCGCCGCCGTCTCCAGCCGGTCGAAGTAGTGGTCCCAGCCCTCGGCGTGGGCTGCGGCCTGATCGGCGGTGAGTCCGGCGTGCTCGAGCGTGATGCGGGAGCCGCCCTCGGCCGGCTCGACGGTGATGGTGACGGTCGATGCGTCCGGCGGCAGGTCGGGGTTGCCCTCCCAGCCCCACCCGAACACGATGCGGTGGCCCGGGTCGATCTCGCGATAGGTGCCCGCCGCGACGTGGCCGGGGGTGACCGACCAGCGGTACGAGCCGCCGGACCGCAGGTCGACGAGCGCGGAGACCGTCTGCCAGCGGCGCAAGCGCTCCGGCTCGGTGATCAGCGCAAACGCCTCGTCGGGCGTGCAGGACAGCAGGGTGGTCTTGGTGTACGTCATCGTTGACTCCTCAGTGCGCGTGCGTCGGCGACGAGCAGATCGAGCTCGTCGGTCCAGAACCGGTCGATCTCGGCCTGCAGCTTCTGCAGGCCCCGGGGCAGGACCCGGTAGATCCGTTCGCGACCGACTTTCTCCGCCTCCACCAGCCCGGCTTCGCTCAGCACACCGAGGTGCTGGGAGATGGCCGACCTGGTCACCGTGAACTCGCTCGCGATCGTGCTGACGGTTCGCGGCCGGGACGCCAACAGCTGCAGGATGCGGCGCCGATTCGGCTCCGCGGCAGCGGTCAGGACGTCGGTCACCTCCAATACGTTAGTCGTCACTAACGTATTAGGCAACCGGAGCCACCCCGATGGTGCGCTCCGGATGCGCACCTCCCGACTACGCTGACTCCATGGACCGGCGGATCTTCGGCATCGAGAACGAGTACGGCGTCACGTGCTCGTTCAAGGGCCAGCGCCGGCTGTCGCCGGACGAGGTGGCCCGCTACCTGTTCCGCCGGGTCGTGTCGTGGGGCCGCAGCAGCAACGTCTTCCTGCGCAACGGGGCGCGGCTCTACCTCGACGTCGGGAGCCACCCGGAGTACGCGACGCCGGAGTGTGACGACCTCGTCGACCTCGTCACGCACGATCGCGCGGGGGAGCGGATCCTCGAAGGCCTGATGATCGACGCGCAGCTCCGGCTGGCCGACGACGGCGTCGACGGCGACATCTACCTGTTCAAGAACAACACCGACTCCGCCGGCAACTCCTATGGCTGCCACGAGAACTACCTCGTCGGCCGCGGCGGGGAGTTCAGCCGGCTGGCCGACATCTTGATCCCGTTCCTGGTGTCCCGGCAGATCATCTGCGGTGCCGGCAAGGTGCAACAGACCCCCCGCGGCACGATCTACTCGGTCAGCCAGCGCGCCGAGCACATCTGGGAGGGCGTCTCCAGCGCCACCACACGCTCCCGGCCGATCATCAACACCCGCGACGAGCCGCACGCCGACGCCGAGCGGTTCAGGCGGCTCCACGTCATCGTCGGCGACTCCAACATGAGCGAGACCACCACTCTGCTGAAGGTCGCCACCACCGACCTCGTGCTGCGGATGATCGAGGGCGGCGTGTCCATGCGCGACCTCACGCTCGACAACCCGATCCGCGCGATTCGCGAGATCGCGCACGACATGACCGGCCGCCGCAAGGTGCAGCTGGCCAACGGGCGCGAGCTGTCGGCCCTGGAGATCCAGGCCGAGTACTTCGGCAAGGCGGCCGAGTTCGTCGACAAGCACAGCCTGCACACCCCCACGATCGACCGGGCGATGGATCTGTGGGAGCGCACCCTCAAGGCCGTCGAGTCCGAGGACCTCTCCCTGGTGGAGCGCGAGATCGACTGGGTCATCAAGTTCCGGCTGCTCGACCGGTATCGCACCGCCAACGGGCTCAGCTGGGCCGACCCGCGCATCGCCCAGCTCGATCTGGCGTACCACGACATCCGTCGCGATCGCGGCGTCTTCTACCTGCTGGAGAATCGCGGCGCGGTGGCGCGCGTCACGCGCGACCTCGACGTGTTCGCCGCCAAGTCGGTGCCGCCGCAGACCACCCGGGCCCGGCTGCGGGGCGACTTCATCAAGCGGGCCCAGGAGCGCCGGCGTGACTTCACCGTCGACTGGGTGCACCTCAAGCTCAATGACCAGGCCCAGCGCACCGTCCTCTGCAAGGACCCGTTCCGCTCCCACGACGAACGCGTGCAACGCCTGATCGACGGCATGTGAGGCCGGACCCCTTGCAGCCCCGGGCTACGCTGGGCGACGCCCTGCCCCTGTGATCGAAGGTCTCACCGTGCGACGAATTCTTGCCGTCTCCGCTGCCGCCTCCGTGCTGCTCGCCGGGTGTGGATCGGACTCCTCCGGCGGACTGGACGGCGTGTCGGTGCGTGGCGGCGACAACCCCAAGATCAGCGTGGCCAAGGACTTCACCACCACGGCCACGAAGATCCGTGTCCTCACCGAGGGAGACGGCGACGAGGTCAAGACCGGCGACAGCGTCAAGGTCAACTACGTCGCGGTCAACGGCCGCACCGGGAAGCAGTTCGACAACTCGTTCACGAGCAAGAGCCCGCTCACGATCACGCTCGATGAGCAGTCGGCGCTTCCAGGCTTCGCCAAGGCGCTCACCGGGCAGAAGGTCGGCAGCCGCCTGCTCGTCGCCATACCGCCGAAGGACGGGTTCGGGGGCGCACAGACCCAGCTCGGCATCAAGGCCGACGACTCGATGGTCTTCTTGTTCGACCTCCTCGCCAAGGTGCCCGACCGGGCCACCGGTTCGACCAAGAAGCTGCCGAAAGACGTCCCGTCGATCATCGAGAAGAACGACCACCCGGACGGCTTCAAGGCCACCAAGCAGACACCGGCGAAGATCGCCAAGGCCAGCGCGCACGTCGTCATCGAGGGTGACGGACCGGTCGTCGAGAAGGGTCAGAGCATCACGGCCCAGTACGTCGGTCAGGTCTACCCCGACGGTGAGGTCTTCGACAGCTCCTGGACCAAGGGCGCACCGGCCACCTTCCAGCTCGACCAGGTCATCGCGTGCTGGAAGGACCTCATCCCGGGCCAGAAGATCGGCAGCCGGGTCGTCCTGCTCTGTCCGGCCGACACCGCCTACGGCGACTCGCCGCAGCCTGGCGGTCCGATCAAGCCCGGCGACACGCTGATGTTCGCCATCGACGTGCTCGACGCCGCCTGACATCCTCCTCACATGGCCGAGCGCAAGACCGAGAGGTTGATGAATCTCATCTTCGCGCTGCTGGCCAGTCGGCAGTACCTCAGCAAGGAACAGATCCGCCAGTCGATCGCCGACTATCGCGACTCCACCCAGC
Organism: uncultured Actinomycetota bacterium; assembly: GCA_963695295.1. Taxonomy (GTDB): domain Bacteria; phylum Actinomycetota; class Actinomycetes; order Propionibacteriales; family Nocardioidaceae; genus Aeromicrobium. The sequence continues at coordinate 2,531,940 of OY968771.1, forward strand.
AGGCCTTCGAGCGCAAGTTCGAGCGGGACAAGGAGGACCTGCGTGAGCTCGGCATCAAGGTCGAGATGGGCAGCAAGGACCGGTACTTCGAGGACGAGGTCGGCTACCGGATCCCCCGGGACGAGGCCGAGCTCCCCGATCTGGCCCTGACGCGCGAGGAGGCCGCGGTGCTCGGGCTGGCGGCCCAGGTGTGGGAGCACGCCGGGCTGGCAGCGGAGTCCACCACGGCGCTGGTGAAGCTGAAGGCCGCCGGCATCGAGGTCGATCCCGACGTGCTACGGATGGCCGAGCCCAAGCTGTCCACCGACGAGCCGGCCTTCGACCCGATGTGGGACGCCGCGACCCGTCGCATCCCGGTGGCGTTCACGTACCAGCGCCCGGGACAGGAGGCCGCCGTCCGCCGCGTCCAGCCGTGGGGGATCATCTCCTGGCACGACCGCTGGTATCTCGGTGGCTACGACCTCGACCGTGAAGCCCCGCGCATCTTCCGCCTCTCGCGCGTGCAGGGCGACGTCGAGCCGACCGGTGAGCCCGGATCGTACGAGGTCCCCGAGGGCACCGACATGACCAAGGTCGCCGCCGCGCTGTTCCCGCGGGAGCCAGACCGCCAGGCCGTGTTGCACGTCCGCTCCGGCCGGTGCCAAGCGCTGCGACGCCTCGCCAGCTCCTCCACGCCGGTCGACGACGAGCACGACGAGATCGAGGTCCCGTACGCGTCGCCCTGGGACCTGGCGTCCGAAGTGGCGTCCTTCGGGTCCGACGTCGTCGTGGTGGCACCGCCGGAGGTGCGCGAGCAGGTCGTCGCTCGCCTCCAGGAGGCGCTGGGGGAGACGCCGTGAAGTCCAAGCAGCAGGTGGCGCGGATGCTGGCCCTCGTGCCGTACCTCCAGGGGCACGACGGGATACCCGTCAACGAGGTCGCGCAGGAGTTCGGGGTGTCCGCCAAGCAGATCCGCGACGACCTCCGCCTGCTGATGTACACCGGCGTGGGGGAGTACGCCGGCGAGCTGATCGACTTCGACCTCGGCGCGCTCGAGGAGGATGGCGTCATCTACATCCGCGACGCCGAGTTCATGCCCCGCCCGCTCCGTCTCACCGGCAGCGAGGGCGTGGCCCTGATCGTCGCGTTGCGCACGCTGCGCGCCTCCGCCGGCGGCGCTCAGCTGCCGATCATCGACAGCGCGCTCGCCAAGCTCGAGAGCGCGGTCGGCGAGGGGGTCGAGGCTCCGGTCAACGTCCACGTCGAGCCGGCCGACCCGGTCATCCACTCGACGTTGGTGCACGCTCTGGCCGCGGGCAAGCGGGTCGAGATCGTCTACGGGACGGCGTCCCGCGACGACCGCACCACGCGTCAGGTCGACCCCCGTCGGCTGTTCATGGAGAACGGCCGCCTCTACCTCGAGGGCTGGTGCCTCCGTGCCGAGGACCTGCGCTTCTTCCGCCTCGATCGCATGGAGGCCGCCGAGCTGACCGGCGCCGACGCCGAGGACCACGACGTCGAGCCGCGGGACCTGGCGTCCTCGTTCTTCACCGTCGGCGGAGACGCCCCGTTCGCGGTGCTCGACCTCGAGCCGCGCGCGCACTGGCTGACCGACTACTACCAGGTCGAGGAGGTGGAGCGGCGCGGCGACGTCCTGCGGGTGAAGATGTTCGGCGGCGACTGGTCCTGGTTCCGGCGGCTGGTGCTCCGCAACGCCGGTTCGGTCCGCGTCGTCGAACCCGCCTCGCTCGCCGCCGACGTCGTCGACCACGCCCGGGTGGCCCTGAGCGCGTACGATGGAACCGACCCCTCCCCGAAGGAGTAGCCATGTTTCACCAGATCGGCGCCACGGAGATCCTGATCGTCCTGGGCATCGTCGTGTTGCTCTTCGGCGGACGCAAGCTCCCCGAGCTCGCCCGCGGGTCAGGTCGCGCGCTGCGCATCTTCAAGTCCGAGGTCAAGGGCCTGGAGGACGACGAGGACGACACCAAGAAGCCCGAGGCTCTCGAGACGACCGAGGCTGAGAAGAAGCCCGAACAGGGCTGACGCTTGGCGCTGCGTCGCGGCGCGCCCCGCCCCGAGGGCGGCGCGATGCCGTTGGTCGATCACCTGCGAGAGCTGCGTCGTCGCCTCGTCATCGCCGCCGTGGCCATCGTCCTCGGCACGATCGTCGGCTGGATGATCTATCCCGCCGTGTTCGAGTTCGTCAAGCAGCCCTACATCGACGGCGTCAAACCGTTGCTCGAGCGCAAGGGCTTCGACGCGACCCTGGTGCTCAGCGGCGGCGTCGGCAGCGCCTTCACCTTCCGGCTCAAGCTGTCGCTCGTCCTGGGCCTCGTGCTCGCGTCCCCGGTGTGGATCGGGCAGATCTGGGCCTTCGTGCTCCCGGCGCTGCGCCGCAACGAGAAGCGCTGGGTGTACCTGCTCACGGCCGTCGGAACCCCGCTCTTCGCCGGTGGCATCGTGCTCGGCTACGTGGTGCTTCCGAAGGGCATCGAGGTGCTGGTCAGCTTCGCGCCGGAGTCCATCCAGGTGCTGCTCAGCCTCGGCGACTACCTGAATTTCGTGATCCGCACGGTGCTCGTGTTCGGCATCGCTGCGCAGATCCCGCTCGTCGTCATCCTGCTCAACCGGATGGGAATCGTCAGCGCGCGTCAGCTGGCGAACGCCCGGCCGTGGACCATCATCGGCTTGTTCGTCTTCGCTGCCGTCGCGACCCCCAGCACCGATCCGCTGACGATGCTCTTCCTGGCCGTGCCGATGACGGTGCTGTACGTGGTGTCCGAGGTCATCGCCCGACTGACCGACCGCAAGCGCGGCAAGACCAAGCCCGCCGAGATCGGTGACGACGAGATCTCATCGCTGGACTGAGGGGCTCGCCGCTCGCCGCTCCACGTCGCTCCGGGGGCCGTCCCGGAACCCTCCGAGCGCTCGCCCCGGCCGCGTAGGCTCGCACCATGTCCTCCCCGGCCGAGCGGTACGCCCGATCTCGCGCCGATCGGGCGCACCCCCATCTTGCGGAGTTTCGCGGCCTCTACCCGTTCGCACTCGATCCGTTCCAGGTCGAGGCCTGCGAGGCGGTCGAGGACGGGCAGGGCGTCCTGGTGGCCGCTCCGACCGGGTCGGGCAAGACGCTGGTGGGTGAGTTCGCGGTGCACGTCGCCCTCGCCACCGAGCGCAAGTGCTTCTACACCACGCCGATCAAGGCTCTGTCGAACCAGAAGTTCACCGACCTGGTGGCACGGTACGGCCCCGAGAACGTCGGCCTGCTGACCGGCGACAACACCATCAACGGCGAGGCGCCGGTCGTCGTCATGACCACCGAGGTCCTGCGGAACATGCTGTACGCCGGCTCGCGGACGCTGAGCGGCCTGGGATTCGTGGTCATGGACGAGGTGCACTACCTCGCCGACCGATTCCGCGGCGCCGTGTGGGAGGAGGTCATCATCGGGCTGCCGGAGTCGGTGGCGGTGATCTCGTTGTCGGCCACGGTCTCCAACGCCGAGGAGTTCGGCGCCTGGCTCACCGAGGTCCGCGGCCACACGACGACCATCGTCGAGGAACGCCGCCCGGTACCGCTCCACCAGCACGTGCTGGTCGGCCGCCGCCTGTTCCCGCTGTTCGAGGACGGCGAACGCACCGCCGCCGGCGAGAGCGGTCAGGTGAACCGCCAGCTCGAGCGGATGGCCCGCGAGGACGTCCAGCTGTCTCGCGCCAACCGGGGTCGACCGCCGAAGGGCGGCCGCCGGCCGCGCAGCCGGCACCACACCCCGGGACGGGTCGAGCTCGTCGACAAGCTCGACGCCGAGGGCCTGCTGCCGGCCATCGTGTTCGTGTTCAGCCGGGCCGGGTGCGATGCCGCGGTCCAGCAGGTGATGGACGCTCGTCTCACCCTCACGACGACCGAGGAGCGTGCCGAGATCGGCGCCGCCGTGGATGCCGCCTGCGCGCACCTGCCCGACGACGACCTGCACGTGCTCGGCTACTACGAGTTCCGCGACGCGCTCACCCGCGGCATCGCCGCCCACCATGCCGGCATGCTGCCGACGTTCAAGGAGTCGGTGGAGCGGCTGTTCAGCGCCGGGCTGGTGAAGGTGGTGTTCGCGACCGAGACGCTGGCGCTCGGCATCAACATGCCGGCCCGAACCGTGGTGATCGAGCGACTGTCGAAATGGAACGGTGAGGCGCACGTCGACGTCACGCCGGGGGAGTACACCCAGCTGACCGGCCGGGCCGGCCGGCGCGGGATCGACATCGAGGGCCACGGCGTGGTGCTCTGGCAACCCGGACTCGACCCCCGGCAGGTGGGTGGTCTCGCCTCCACCCGCACGTACCCGCTCAACTCCTCCTTCCAGCCCTCGTACAACATGGCGGTCAACCTGGTCGGCCAGGTCGGGCGCGAACGAGCCCGCGAGCTGCTCGAGCAGTCGTTCGCGCAGTTCCAGGCCGACCGAGCCGTCGTCGGGCTGGCGCGGCAGATCCATCAGGCGGACGAGGCGCTGGCGGGCTATCAGGACGCGGCCACCTGCGATCTCGGTGACTTCATGGAGTACGCCGCGCTGCGCCGCGAGCTGAGCGACCTGGAGTCGTCCGGGTCGAAGGCCCGGCGACGGGCCGAGCGGGAGCAGGTCGTCGCGTCCCTGACGTCGCTGAAGACCGGCGACGTCATCAACGTCCCGGCCGGGCGGTGGGCCGGTCTCGCCGTCGTGCTCGACCCGGGCCACCGATCCGGTGCCGACGACCCGCGCCCGATGGTGCTGACCGCCAACCGGCACGCGCGACGACTGGCCCTCGTCGACTTCCCGACCCCGGTCGAGGCCATCACCCGCATGCGCATCCCCAAGTCGTTCAACGCCCGCAATCCGCAGGCGCGGCGCGACCTCGCGTCGTCATTGCGCCACCGTGCCCAAGGGGTCCAGTGGCGCCGCGACACCGCCTACCGCGACCACGGCAACGCACCCGATCCCCGAATCGGAGAGGTCCGCGACCGGCTGCGCGCGCACCCGTGCCATGCCTGCCCCGATCGGGAGTCGCATGCGCGCTGGGCCGAGCGGTACCAGAAGCTCGAACGCGACACGGCGAACCAACGACGCCGCATCGAGCAGCGCACCAACACGGTGGCACGCCAGTTCGACCGGGTCTGCGAGGTGCTCCGGGTGCTGGGTTATCTCGACGGTGACACGGTCACGCCGGACGGGCGGCGACTGCAGCGCGTCTACAGCGAGCTCGACCTGCTGATCAGCGAATGCCTCCGCGAGGGCATCTGGGACGGATTGGACCCGGCCGAGCTTGCCGCGGCGACCAGCGGCCTGACTTTCGAGTCGCGGTCCGCGGATGACACGCCCGCCCCGGTCCTGCCGAACCGTCGCGTGCTCGAGGTCAGCGAGACCATGACCTCGCTGTGCACCGACCTGAAGCGGCTCGAGCGCGAGCACCGGCTCACCTATCTGCGGGACCCGGACTTCGGGTTCGCGCACGTCGTGTGGTCGTGGGTGCAGGGCGCTTCGCTCGACGACGTCCTCCGTGAGAGCGAGATGGCCGCCGGCGACTTCGTGCGTGCCATGAAGCAGCTGATCGACGTCCTCGCCCAGATCGCAGACGCGGCCGGCGCGGGGGAGCTCCGTGACACCGTGCGACTCGCCCTGGCCGAGCTTCGACGCGGCGTCGTCTCCTACACGTCGGTGGTCGGCTGAGGCCCGTCGAGGGCCTCGAGGACGCGGTTGGGCACGCCGCCGAGCCCCCATCGCTCGCCGAACGCGGCGAACGCGGCCTTCTGGTCGGCGGTGAGGGGATCACGGGACGGAACGTGGGTGTCGCAGGCATCGATGCTCACCGTGACGACCTGCCGGGCGATCTCGATGTACTCCTGGGAGTCGAGCAGTGACTGGCGGACCCGCGGCTTGATGTCGCTGGACGGGTCCTTGGCGGCGGCCACGATGCCGTCGAGGTCGTCGTAGGCGGCAAGTAGCGCGGCGCCCGTCTTCTCGCCGATTCCCGGCACGCCGGGGATGCCGTCGGAGGCGTCGCCCCGCATCACCGCGAAGTCGACGTAGCGGTGGGAGTCGACGCCGTACTTCGCTCGGATCCATGCCTCGTCGACGACGTCGTGGTTGCCCACCCCACGCGCCGTGTAGAGGATCCGGATCGGCTGTGCATCATCGACCAGCTGGAACAGGTCCCGGTCGCCGGTGACGACGTCGACCGGTCCGTCCCACGCCGGCGCGAGCGTGCCGATGATGTCGTCCGCTTCCGCGCCCATGGCGCCGACGACGGGGATCCCGATGAGCCCGAGCGCCTCCGCGATGAGGGGAACCTGCGGTGACAACAGATCTGGAGTCACTTCGATGTCCGCGTCGTCGACGATCTCCTCGGCCACGCGGTGCGTCTTGTATGACGGCATGAGGTCGACCCGCCAGGCCGGACGCCAGTCGTCGTCCCAGCAGGCCACGATCACGTCCGGGCGGTACTGCGTGGTGAGCGTGGCCACGAAGTCGAGCAGCCCGCGGACGGCGTTGACGACGGTGCCGTCTGGTGCCGTCAGGGAGTCGGGCACCCCGAAGAATGCGCGGAAGTACAGGCTCGCGCTGTCCAGCAGCATCAGCCGGCCCGCCATGGTCCTCCTGGTCGGTGGTCGGACGCGAATCGGCGCCAGCACCGTGGTGGTGCTGGCGCCGATCCTAGGGCGTGTCAGCGAGTCGGGTGGCCGTGAGCCTCCAGCTTCTTGCCCGCCTTCGCCTTCATCTTGTGCTGCTGGACCCGGCTGCCGTCCGGGAACAGACCAGCCTTCGACCTCGTCAGCACGGCGGTCGCATGAGCTGCGGCATCGCCGAGCTCGTGCAGAGCCTTCGTGTTGAGGTTGGTGATGTCGTCGCACGCCTGGTGGTAGCACGGGTCGTAGGGCTCACCCGCGGTGCCGCCGTACACGGCGGCTTGCTCCGGCGTCTTGACGCCTTCGGCACCGCTGAACAGGCCACCGGCCGGGATGCCCACCGCGATGAACGGGCCGTAGTCGGACCGTCCGCTGAACTCGGTCGGTTCGGACGCCAGGCCCTGGGAGTCGAAGTAGTCGGTGAAGACCTTCTCGATCTCGCCAGACCCGGGCGGGCCCGCTGGGTCGGTGTCCGAGCCGTCGCCGTCATACACGAACCGGACGTAGTTGGGCGAGCCCAGCATGTCGAAGTTGAGGTTCGCATAGATCTTGGCGCGCTCGGCGTCGGACAGGTTCTCGACGTAGTGCTCCGAGCCCAGCAGGCCGGACTCCTCGGCGCCCCAGAACGCGAAGCGCACCGGACGCTGCAGCTTCTTGGTGTACTTGAGCTCGGACATCTGCTCGGCGATCTCCAGGATCGCGGACGTGCCCGAGCCGTTGTCGTTGATGCCGGCGCCTTCCACGACGCTGTCGAGGTGCGCCCCGACGACGACGACCTTGTCGTCCTGGGGAGTCTTGCCCGGCGAATCGGCGATGACGTTGTGCGTCTCGCGATCCAGGTCGACCTCCACGTCGGTGGTGACGCGCGCCGTGGCTCCACCAGCCTTGATGTCCTCGTTGAGCGCGACGGCGTCGGCGTAGGACAGTCCGACGACCGGGATGTCCTTCGGGTCGCCCAGCGTGCCGACCGCGAGATCGGTGCGCCCGGGGTTGCCCTCGTTGAAGATGATCACGGCGTCGTAGCCGGCGGCCTTGGCGTTGTCCGCCTTGAGCGCGAACGTGCAGGAGCCGCGCTGGATCAGCGCGATCGACGGCTCCGAGGGGGCCGGATCGAAGTCGCTCGCCTCGCACCCGGACGTGCTGCTCGGCGTCGGGGTGGCCGGGATGACCAGGTCGTTCGTCGCGACCACGGGACCGGTCACGTCGCCGCTTCCGGAGTACTCGAAGATCGCGGTCTCGAGCTCCTGCTCCTGCGGCGTGAGCTGCGTGAGCGTGGCGGGAGAGAGCTCGCGGAAGAACGGGAACGTGAACGTCTGGCGGCGGACGTCGTAGCCGGCCCGGCGGAGCTTGCGCACCACGTAGTCGGCCGAGGCGTCATAGCCCGGCGTGCCCGAGGCACGGGTGCCGTCGTGGGCGTTGGCGATCTTCTGGAACTGACGCTCGTGCTGCAAGATGCCGTTCACCGTGACGGCCTTGGTCAGCTTCTTGGTGTTGACGTTGTCTGGCCCGGCACTTCGGTCTTGTGCCAGGGCAGGTGCTGCGGCGACTAGTGCGCCAGCGAGGACGAAAGCCGCGGTTGCGGCCATGACTCTACGCATGGGACCCCCCGATCCTGAGATTGTGGTGCCCATCACAGTAGGTGATCCCGGGTCCGGAGTCGCCTCGGGGGTCGTCGGTAGGCTCGGTCCGTGACGCCGAGATCGACCCGAGCCCAGCAGCTGGCCGCCGAACGGGGCATCGACGCCTTGCTGATCACCCCCGGCGCGAACCTGCGGTACCTCACCGGGTACCACGCGTTGCCCTTGGAGCGGCTCACCTGCTTGGTGCTCCCCACGGCGGGCGAACCGACCCTCGTCGTCCCGGCCCTCGAACGCCCGGCCGCGGAGGCATCAGGCCTGGACCTGGCGATCGCGAGCTGGGGTGAGACCGACGACCCGTTCGCGCTGGTCGCCGGCCTGGTGGGCGACGCGGCCACGATCGGCGTCGACGACCACATGTGGGCCGAGCGCGTCTTCGCGTTGCAGCACGCACTCCCGTCCGCCCACCTCGCGCTGGCCGGCTCGGTGATCCAGGAGCTGCGGATGCGCAAGGAGCCGGCCGAGGTCGACGCGCTCCGCGATGCCGGCGCCGCCATCGACCGGGTCCATACCCGCATGGGCGAGTGGCTGCGACCCGGTCGCACCGAGCGACAGGTCGGTGCCGACATCGCCCGCGCCATCCTCGATGAGGGACATGAGACGGTCGACTTCGTCATCGTCGGATCCGGGCCGAACGGAGCGTCGCCGCACCACGAGCTCTCCGACCGCGTGATCGAGAGCGGCGACCCCGTGGTGGTCGACATCGGCGGCACGACCCCGGCCGGATACTGCTCCGACTCCACCCGCAACTACCTGGCCGGCGGACAGGCACCGGCGGGCTACGCGGCCGGCTACGCGGCCCTCGCGGCGGCCCAGCAGGCTCAGCGGGACCATGCTCGCCCCGGTGTCACGGCCGAGTCCGTCGACGCCGTGGGCCGCGAAATCCTGGCCGATGCGGGATACGGCGACCTGTTCATCCATCGCACCGGTCACGGCATCGGCCAGGAGACCCACGAGGAGCCGTACATCGTCGCCGGGAACACCCTCGTCCTCGAGGAGGGCATGGCGTTCTCGATCGAGCCGGGGTTCTACGTCGACGGCCGCTACGGCGCACGCATCGAGGACATCGCCGTGTGCACCGCCGACGGCCTCGAGGTGCTCAACCACACGCCGCGCGAACTCATCGTCCTTCCGGGCTGACGGCGTGTCTGCCCGAGCCGCCTGGCTGCTCTCGCTCCTGAGCGGCGTCGTCAGCTCCCTGGGATTCGACCCGGTCGGGGCGCCGTACGCCATGATCGCCGGCGTCGCCGGGCTCGTCCTGGTGGCCCATGGCCTCGCGGCGGCCCGCACGCGGGTCGTGCTGGTGGCCGGAGCCGTCTTCGGCGTCGCCTTCATGGGACCTCTGATCTGGTGGATGAACGCGGTGAGTCCAGGCGCGTACGCCGCCCTCGTCCTCGCCCAGACCGCCTTCTTCGCCGTCGTCATGCTCGCGCTGCGGGCCGTGTGCCGCCTGCGGTATTGGCCGCTCTGGGGCGCTGCCGTGTGGGTGCTGGGGGAGTGGGGGCGCAGCAGCTTCCCGTTCAGCGGCTTCCCCTGGGGCCGCCTGGCCCATACCGCCCTCGACACGCCGTTCGCACTCGTACGCGCGCCTGCTCGGCATGCCGGGCACCACGGCCGTGCTGTTCGTCGTGGCGGCCATGGTGGTCGTGCTGGTCCGGGCCCGTGCCTGGCGACCGCGGATCGCCGCCGCGGCGGCGGTCGGCGCCGCCGTCACGATCGGCGCGCTCCTGCCCACCGGCCTGGCCGGGGAGTCCGGCTCGCGGCAGATCGCCCTGGTCCAGGGTGACGTCCCGGGCGCCTTCCTGACCTGGACCCGAGGCGAGATCTTCGACCTGCACGCGGCGGAGACGCGCCGCCTCGTCGAACGGATCGATCGCGGCGACGTGCCTCGACCGGATGCCGTGCTCTGGCCCGAGAACGCCACGGACGTCGACCCGCTCCGATCCGTGCGGGTCCGCGACCACATCGAGGCGTTGTCCACCATGCTCGAGGCGCCGATCCTCGTCGGCGGGATCTTCGACGGCCCCACCGTCGACACCGCGTACAACGCCGGGATCGTCTGGGACGGGGACGGAGCGGGGGAACGCTACGTCAAGCGGAAGGTCGTGCCCTACGGGGAGTACGTGCCGTTCCGGCGCGCCCTCGGCGGCCTCGTTCCGCGGTTCGACCGGGACATCCCGCGCGACATGCTGCCGGGGGAGACCGACGGTGCACTGCGGATCGGTGACTTCACGGTCGGCGACACCATCTGCTGGGACATCGCCTACGACGGGATCGTCCGCGAGACGGTCCGGGCCGGCGGACAGGTCCTGGTCGTGCAGACCAGCAACGCCAGCTTCACCGGCACGGCGCAACCGGAGCAGCAGTGGAACATCTCCCGGTTGCGCGCCATCGAGACCGGACGGTGGGTCCTGGTGCCGTCCACGAACGGCATCAGCGGCATCGCCGACGCCTCGGGGCGGCCGGTGGCCCGGGCTCCGCTGCACGAGCCCGCCACGCTCTCGGCGGACGTGCCGTTGGCCGGTGGCCTGACGCCGGCACTGCGGATCGGCGGCTGGCTGGAGCTGCTCCTGGTGAGCCTCGGCGTGGTGGGATGGTGGGGTGGCCGAGCGGCTCGATCCGGTCGCTCGAAGGGAGCCGCCTGATGCGCACGCTCGTGGTCGTGCCGACCTACGACGAGGCCGACAACCTCGCCGTGGTGCTGGCACGTCTGCACGCGTGCCAACCCGACGTCGACGTCCTCGTCGTCGACGACGCCTCACCCGATGGCACGGGGGAGATCGCCGACGCGCTCGCCGCGTCCGACCGCCGCATCCATGTCCTGCACCGTGAGCGCAAGCACGGCCTCGGCGCGGCCTACCGGGCCGGTTTCGCCTGGGGGCTGGAGCGCGACTACGAGGCCTTCGTCGAGATGGACGCCGACGGGTCGCATCAGCCTGAACAGCTCGGTGGCCTGCTGGCGGCGGCCGAGGGCGCCGATCTCGTGATCGGCTCCCGGTGGATCGAGGGCGGTGCCGTCGTCAACTGGCCGTGGTACCGACGATTCATCTCCCGCGCGGGGACCGCCTATGCCGGCCTGATGCTCGGCCTCCCGGTCCACGACAGCACTGCCGGCTACCGGGTCTACCGGCGCACTGCCCTCGGGCGCCTCGACCTCGCCGGAGTCGCCTCGCAGGGCTACTGCTTCCAGATCGACATGACCCGGCGCGCTCACGCAGCAGGCCTGCGCATCGTCGAGGTCCCGATCACCTTCGTCGAGCGGGAACGGGGACGTTCCAAGATGAGCCGCGCGATCGTCCGCGAGGCGCTCTGGCGGGTCACCGCCTGGGGTTTCGCGCGGCTCGTTCCGGGCCACCGCCGCCGGCTGGAGCAGAAGGCGGCCGAGTCGCTGACTCAGTGACGCTCCTCGAGGCCCACGGCCTCGCGGAGCTTGGTCACGGCGTCCGCGAGTTCCGGATCCTGGCGGGTGCGCGAGTCCATCAGCGCGGCCAACGCCTCGGCGATGACGTTCATCTTCTCCTGCGCCGCCTCCTCGGACCGACGGGCGGCGTTCTCGAGCAGGACCAGCAGGAGCAGGGACAGCACGCTGGCCACCGTGTGGATGGCCACCTGCCAGGCCTTGAGGTCGACCCACAACGGCACGCTGAGGAACCACACGACGACGATGAACAGGCAGAGGAAGAAGAACGGCGCGCGGCTCACCCACTGGTACGCCGCCTCGACGAAGCGCTCGAACGGGCCGCGTCCGTCGGACGAGCCGCGATCCTCGGCTGCCTCGCTTCGCTCCACCGCTCGACTCTAGCGAGCGGCCGGGGTCGCGTGGGCCGAATCGGCTCCGGACGCAACTCGACCCCGGCCTGGGCCGGGGTCGAGGTACATGCGCGCCTGGTGCGTGACTCAGGCGCTCTTCTTCCTGCGGCGGTGCAGATGCGGCGGACCGATCTCACCGGCGCGCAGGAGCTCGAGGCGTTCAGTGAGGATCTCCTCCAGCTCGGACTCCGAACGACGCTCCAGGAGCATGTCCCAGTGCGTGCGAACGTGCTTCACGTCCTTCACGACCGGCTCTCCACCGTCGACGCGACGACCGAGCTGACCCGTCTTCGGGTCTTCCCACTCGTCCGGAACCTCGGCCTCGTCGGCCATCGTGATCGTGAACGTGTGCCCATCGGGGCAGACGTACGCGATCTCCTGGCGGGGAGCCATCTCCACGCCGCGCTCGTCCTCGAAGCTCTGCGCTCCGAGTCGTGCGCCGCGCAATGCGCGTTCAGCCATCGGGTTCCCCCCTTTCTGTGTGCCTTACCACCTTCAACGTACGGCACCTCCTTGAGATTCCCCTGAACGTCGAGAGCGGTGTCGAACGTCGGGAGTGGCGTCAGACCACGGAAGGTGCCTCGTTGCCGGCCTCGCGGATGCCCTCGCGCGGGTCGTGGCGCCACAGCAGCGCGCCGCCGACCACGAAGAAGACGATCAAGGCGAGGAGCGCCGGTCGATACGACCCCGTGACCTGGTGGACCACGCCGAAGACCAGTGTCCCGAGCCAGCTCGTGCCCCGCTCGCACGCCTGGTAGAGGCTGAAGTACTCGGCTTCGCGGCCGCGAGGGATCAGCTGGGAGTAGAAGGAGCGCGACAGCGCCTGCGTACCGCCGAGCACCAGGCCGATCGCGACGGCAAGCAGGAGGAACGGCGCGATCTGCCGCTCGGGCATGACGAAGCCTGCGCACACGATCAGCACCCAGACGACGAGACCGCCGCCGATGGTCCGATAGCTCCCGATCCGCGCCGCGACCCGTCCGAACATCAGCGCGCCGCCGAACGCGACGAACTGCACGATGAGAATGGTCGCGATCAAGGTGCTGGTGCTGAAACCGAGCTCCTTCTCGCCGTAGACCGACGCGGAGTAGATGACGGTCTGGATGCCGTCGTTGTAGAGCAGGTAGGCGCCGAGGAACAGCAGCGTCTGGGGGTAGTTGCGCAGCTCCCGCAGGGTGCGGAACAGCTGGCCGAAGCTGCGCTGCATCAGCGTGGTGCCCTCGGCCGGGACCGCGCCCTGCGGGGGACGGTCCTTGATGCCGCGGAACGGGATGATGGTGAAGTACGCCCACCAGACGGCCGCCGACAGCAGGCTGAGGCGGACGGCCATCTCCGTCGACAGCCCGAACGGCTTGATGGTGACGAGGGCGAGGTTCAGGGCGAGGAGCAGCCCACCACCGAGGTAGCCGAAGGCCCAGCCCTGCGAGGAGATCCGGTCCCGTTCGTTCGGCCCGGAGATGTCGACCAGCAGGGCGTCGGAGACGACGACCGAGGAGGCGAACAGCACGTTGGCCACGAGCAGGAGCAGCGCGCCGAGCTGCCAGTTGCTGCCGGTGACGAAGAACATGAGCGCCGTGACCGCGGCCCCGGACCACGCCAGGCGTGCCATCATCGTGCGCCGTGACTCGACCCGATCGGCGATCGCACCCACGATGGGCAGCACGAACGCCGAGACGATCGTGGCGATCGTGAAGACGTAGAAGACCAGGGAGCCGGCCGAGACCGAGAGGCCGACCACGGAGAGGTGCTCGGTGCACTTGCGGGTCTCGTCGCCGACGAATCCGCAAGCCGCGCGCTCGGCCACGCTGGTGAGGTAGGGCGCGTACAGCACGGTGGCGACGGTGGTGATGTAGGCGGAGTTGGCCCAGTCGTAGTAGAACCACGACTTCTGCTCGGCGTTCGCCCCTCCTCTCAGCACGGTTCCTCCCACTGGCCCCGCTCCTGGAGCACCTCGCGCAGGACGTCGATGCGATCGGACATGAGGCCGTCGACGCCGATGTCCAGCAAATATCGCATCTCGGCCGGGTCATCGATCGTCCACACGTGGACGGGGAGGCCGAGGTCATGGGCGCGACGGACCAGTCGGGGCGTGACGACGGTGAGCCGGCCGGTGCGGAACGGGACCTGGACGCACCGTCCGCCGCGCCGCGCTCCGTACGCCTGGCCGCGGCGCAGCGGGGCGAGTCGCAGCCAGGCGATCTCGGCGCGGGAGAGGGCGGTGGGCACGGACGGCTCTGCGGCTCGGAGCCGCATGAGCCGTTGCTCCGAGAACGAGGCCAGGCACACGCGGTGCAGGTCGCCGGCCTGCCGCAGCACGTCCAGGGTCGGTTCGACGGCGTCGTCGGCCTTCACGTCGATGTTGAAGCGTGCGCGGGGGAACGCGGCGAGCAGTTCCACCAGGCGCGGGACGGGTTCGCGTCCACCGACGCGGATCGCGTCGATGTCGGCGGAGTCGAGGTCACGGAAGGCCGACACCGTGCCGGTCAGGCGCGTGAGCTCGACGTCGTGGAACGCATAGACCACGCCATCGCGCGAGCAGTGCACGTCGGTCTCCAGGTAGCAGTACCCGAGGTCGACCGCGTTCTGGAAGGCGGCGCGGGTGTTCTCGATGCCCTCGTTGGCCGGCAGCAAGGCTCCGCCTCGGTGGGCGAAGGCCAGGGGAGCGGGGGAGTCGAAGAACGTCACGGTCGTCGCCGTGACCTCAGATGTCCCGGAACGTCTCGATCTCGGCGCCGAGCGCATTGAGGCGGACGGCGAGATCCTCATAGCCGCGATGGATGACGTACACGCTGCGCAGCACGGACGTGCCCTTGGCGGCGAGCATGGCGAGGAGCACGACGACGGCAGGACGCAGCGCCGGCGGGCAGACGAGCTCGGTGCTGCTCCAGTGCGTCGGGCCCTCGATGAGCACTCGGTGCGGATCGAGCAGGGTGACCTGGGCGCCCAGCTTGTTGAGCTCGGTGAGGTAGATGGCGCGGTTCTCATAGACCCAGTCGTGCAGCATCGTCTGGCCCTCGGCGGTCGCGGCGATCACCGCGAAGAAGGGCAGGTTGTCGATGTTGAGCCCGGGGAAGGGCATCGGGTGGATCTTGTCGATCGGCGCCTTGAGCGAGGACGGATGGGTCGTGATGTCGACGAGGCGGGTGTGGCCGTTCTCGGCGGGGTACTCCTCACTCCGGTCGTAGTTGAAGCCCATCTCCTCCAGCAGCGCCAGCTCGATCTCCATGAACTCGATCGGCACTCGCCGCACGGTGATGCTCGACTGGGTGACGATGGCCGCGGCGATGAGGCTCATGGCCTCGATGGGGTCCTCGCTCGGGGCGTACTCGACGTCGGTGTTGATGACGGCACGACCGGTGACCCGCAGGGTCGTGGTGCCGATGCCCTCGATCTCGACGCCCAGCTCCTGCAGGAAGAAGCAGAGGTCCTGGACCATGTAGTTGGGGCTGGCGTTGCGGATGACGGTGATGCCGTCGTGCCGGGCGGCAGCGAGCAGGGCGTTCTCGGTGACGGTGTCGCCACGCTCGGTGAGGACGATCGGCCGCTCCGGGCCGACGCCGCTGGCGGCCTGCACGTGGTAGCTGCCGTCGGTGGCGACGACCTTGAGGCCGAACGGACGCAGCGCGGTCATGTGCGGCTCCACGGTGCGGGTGCCGAGGTCGCATCCGCCGGCATAGGGCAGCTCGAAGTTGTCGACGCGGTGCATCAGCGGACCGAGGAACATGATGATGCTCCGGGTGCGGCGGGCCGCGTCGGCGTCCATGGCGGTGAGGTCGAGCTCGGACGGCACGACCAGCTCCAGGTCGTTCTCCTCGTTGAGCCAGCGGAACCTGACGCCGATGGACTCGAGGACCTCGAGCAGCCGGTTGACCTCCTCGATGCGAGCCACCTTGCGCAGAACGGTGGTGCCCTCGTTGAGCAGGGAAGCGCAGAGCAGGGCGACGCCGGCGTTCTTGCTGGACTTGACGTCGATGGCGCCGGACAGCGTCGTGCCGCCCTTCACCCGCAGGTGGCTCGGGCCGGACGTGCCGACGCTGACCAGCTCGGAGTCGAGCGCACTGCCGATCCGGGCGAGCATCTCCAGGGTGAGGTTCTGCTGACCCTTCTCGATCCGGTTGACGGCACTCTGGCTCGTCTTGAGCTCGGTGGCGAGCTGAGCCTGCGTGAGGCCGCTGTGCTGGCGGGCATCGCGGATGAGTGTGCCGATGCGTGCCAAGTAGTCGTCGCGTTCTGACATGGTGCCCTCACTGTATATCTCAGATATGAGATAAATCTACACGTTCTCGGTGTGGCGTACTGCCGGCCTGATCAGCAGTGCCACGAGCACACCGATGACGGTCAACCCGCCGGCCGCGATGCCGACCATACCGACCCGGGCGGAGGACCCCAGCACCTCGATCAGCTCGGCGCAGATGACCTGACCGGCGATCAGGCACAGGCCCAGGACGAGGACGCCGTGGACCTTGACGAGCAGGGCCGCGAGCCAGATGAAGGCGACCCCCATGGCGCCGCCGGTGTAGAGCCACCAGTCGCCGGGGAGGTCGCCGAGGCTGCCCTCGAAGGCGAAGCTCAGAGCGAAGCCGACGACGAGCCCAGCCGTCCCGACCACGAAGTTGTTGAACGTCGTCGCCCATGACCCGGCGAGCGCGTTGAGCCGGCCGTTCAGCGCCAGCTGGATGCCCGTGCCCGCACCGGCGATCAACGGGAGGAGCGCGAAGACCGCGGTCTGGAGCGTGAACGCGTCCACCAGTCGCTCAGCGACGGCAAGGATGACCGCGGCGATCGCGAACAAGGCGGCGACGGCGCGCGGATAGCTGAGCGGCTGGTGGCCGGACGGGCCGATGCCGAAGTGATCGACGATCAGGCCGCTGGCGGCTTGACCGGCCGTGATGGCCACGCTGAACAGCGCGACTCCGATCGTGGCGACGGTCAGGCCCTGGGTGGCCACGAGGAAGGCGCCGAACAGCCCGCCCATGACCTCGTGCGGCCGAAGCCGGCCGGTGCGGAGCCCGGCGGTCAGACGTCGCGCCCCCGCACGGCCGCTCGGCAGGGCCAGCACGATCACCGCGAGCAGGATCAGTCCGGTGCCGAAGCTGACCACGGCGGCGCCGATGCCCGCGCGCGGACCGGTGCCGAGCTCGTGCCCGAGCCGGCCGTTGATCTGCGACTGCACGGCGATGAGGCCCCCGGCAAGCAGCATCACCGGTACCGAGACGACGCGGAGGACTTGCGAGGTGTCGCTCACGCGAGCGTCGACTCGGCCGGGCCCAGTCGCCGCGCGTCGTCGACGCCTCCGAAGGTCACGACCTGACCCCAGTAGAGCCCGTGCCCGAACTCCGATGCGCCCGCGTCGTGGACCGGGAACAGGATCGTGGGGGAGACCCGTCGGACGAAATCCACGGTCTCGGCGACCTTCGCCCACGGGGCGGTGAGCGGGAGGGCCAACACGTCGACGCCGTCCGGGGCGTGCTCGTAGGAGTCGCCGGGATGGAACAGCGTGGGTTCACCATCGGCCGACACCAGGACGCCGGTGTTGGCGACGCGGGGGAGGTCGGGCACGATCTGCGCGTGCTGCGTGCCGACGGCCCGCACCGTCAGCGCACCGACGTGCGTCACGTCGTCGTGCGCATGCGCCGTCCAGGTGCCGTGCTCGAGGAGGTTCGGCGGTCTCCGGATCGCACCGGAGAACGGCGTCGCCGTTGCGGGCCAGCAGCCCGCCGATCCGGTCGCGGTCGAGATGGTCCGGATGCTGGTGCGTCACCACGATCGCGTCCAGGTCCTCCAGATCGAAGGTCGCATCGGGGCACAGGACGCCCGGATCGATCAGGACCCGGGTGCCGGCAGCCTCAAGGAGGATGGCGGCATGGCCCATCCGGGTGATTTTCACGTGTCCATGATGCACCTGCACCGATCCACGGCTCCGGTGGTGTCGAATGGAACACATGGGGATGTTCTCGGACGCCACCGCGTTGATCGTGCAGGCGGGGGCGAAGCGCACGGCCCGCTACGGGGACGCGCTCTACTTCACCGGAACCGACCTCGACGAGCCTGACAACTGGCGGATTCCGACTCGGCACGGCTACGTGCGGTGCGAGGTCTACCGCCCGCCCGGTGTGCGGCGCCCACCCATCTACGTGCACTTCCACGGCGGCGCCTTCATGATGCGGTTCCCGCGCATGGACGACTTCTTCGCCCGATTCCTCGTCGCCGAGGCCGGCGTGGCCGTGGTCAACGTCGACTACGACGTCGCGCCCCGGCACCGCTATCCGATCGCACACGAGGAGTGCCACGACGTCGTCAGGTGGCTGTCCCAGCATGCGGTCGACGGCGACCTCGACGGTTCGCGCATCGCGGTGGGCGGATTCAGCGCCGGCGGCAACCTGGCCGCATCGGTCTGCCTGCAAGCCCGCGACGAGGGCACCCCGATGCCGCGTCTCCAGTTGCTCGCCGTCCCCACGCTCGACATGTCCCGGGACGTCAAGCCCGCCGTGGTCGAGAACCCGATGATCGGCCCCGCCATTCTCCGGCTCGCCCACTCGACGTACTTCAAGGACCAGTCCCGACGCTGTGAACCGTACGCCTCACCACTGTTGAGCGAGGACATGCACGGGCTCGCTCCGGCCGTCGTCCTCACGGCCGAGTGGGACGCGCTACGAGCCGAAGGCGACGCGTATGCAGGACGACTCGCGGCCGCCGGGGTGCCGGTGCAGCACCGCGTCGTGCCCGACCGCGACCACTACTTCCTCGACGGCGACCGGGTGCGGGCGCGCGAGCTGCTCGACCTGCTGGCCGGCGAGACGGCCCGTCGCCTGGCCTGACGGCGTCTCGGCCGTGCGGGAAGACGGAGGGCTCGACTTGGGAGATGCGTCCCGGTGGTCACGTCCGGGGTCTGTTCGCCGTCCCGAGCCGGCCCCTCACGATGATCGTCGTCGCTCAGTGGGGCCCGAGCCCGTTCGCGAGCAGGGCCCGGGAACGTCCCGCGGAGGCCAGGTCGCCCTTGCGCTCGTAGAGCTCGAGCGCCTCGGCGAGGGCCGCCGCGGCGTCGGAGGCCTGGGCCCCGGCGCGGAGAACCTCAGCCAGGTCGACGAGCGCGTCGGCCTGGGGTACGAGCGAGTCGGTGTCCCGGAGGAGGGCGACGGCCTCCCGGGCCAGGGCGATGGCTCCAGCGTGCTCACCGCGACGCGCCAGCACTCGCGCGCGTACCGACCGCCAGAGGACCTGGGCCGAGAGGTCATCAGCGGCCGCCAGTTCGCGCGCGACCTCGGTGTAATGCTCGGCCTCCTCATCTCGTCCCTCTTCGACCAGCGCCCGTGCCAGCTCCGAGGCAACCGTGCACAGCATGTACTTCTCGCCCATCTGCTCGAGCAGCTCGTAATCGCGGCGGAGGTCCCGCTCGGCGGCGGCTGGGTCGCCGGCAAGGACATTGACAGCACACGAGTCGAGCGAGGTCGAGGCCGCGATCGGGGTGCGGCCCATGTCCTCGAGCACCAGACGGGCGTCTCTGACCAGATCACGAGCGGTGTCGAAGTCACCTCTCATCGCCTCCAGCCGCCCGAGCAGGCTGGTGACGACGCCGACCGTGCGCCGATCGCCGCTGGCTTCGGAGACGATCTGGCGGCATCGGGCGATCGCGTCGGAAACGGGCGTGGGTCCCCAGACCGCCGCGAGCGCGTACTGGACCGAGGCGCGCCGGTGCTGGCGGTCGTCGCCCCCGGCTGCGGCATGCTCGATCGCCAGCTGCGCGGCCGCGGCAGCATCTCCGTACCGGCACGCGGTGCCACGGGCCCAGGCGAGGAGCCGGTGGGCGGCAGCGAGCCCGACCTGGTCGTCGGCGGCACGAAAGACCGGAATCACCCGCTCTGCTCCGAGCATCGCCTGCTCGGCCCAGCTGGCGGAGGTCGCGGAATGCGCCTTGAGCAGCAACCGCACCAGCTCCGCACGAGCCTCCAGCCGCGGCTCTCCCGCGGCCCGCGCGTGGTCGATCGCCTCGTCGAGATAGGTCTCGGCCACGGCGTACTCGCCGATGTCGACGAGCGCCTCGCCGAGGTCTGGCAGGAGCTCGAGACGGGCGTGGTCGTCAGCCGGCAGCAACCCCGCAGCGCGCCTGAGGAGCTGGGCTGCGGCGGGCATGTCCCCGCGCGCGAACGCGCGGCGGCCCGCCTCGCCGAGCGAGGCGGCCGCCTCCAGACCGAGCCCCTTGCCGTGCGCGTCGAGCGGCCCGAGCTCCGCGAGATAGTGGTGGGCCTGCTCGAGGTGGTAGGCGAGGATTTCCTGGTACTCGGACTCGCGATCGCGCGAGCGGTTGACGTCCTGGGCCCAGCGCACGAACTGCTCATGGAGGGTTGCGCGGCTGCGCTTGACCAGACGCCGGTAGACCGCGTCGCGAATCAGCAGGTGCTCGAATCGATAGTCGTCCTCCGCCGCGAGCGCGCCCGGGTCCGGGCGGATCAACTGCCTGGCGGCGATCAGCTCGAGCCGTTCCCCGACCCTGGGCCGAAGATGATCCGTGACGAGCGCCTCGACCGCCGCCTGGGGAAACTGCTGGCCGATCACGGCGGCGGGCTCGATCGTCTCGCGCTCGTCGCGCCCGAGCTGCTCCACGCGTGCGGTCAGCAGCGAATTGATCGTCGGCGGAACGATCACCTCCGAGAGCTCGACGGTCGGGCTCCACCGTCCGTTCTCGAAGACGAGTGTGCCGTCGTCGATCAGCATCGAGAGCATCTGCTCGACGAAGAGCGGGTTGCCGTCGGCCGACCCCAGGATCCGGTCCCGGATCTCGTCCGCGAGATCGCCGCGGCCCAGTGCGTTCTCGACGATGCGGCCCATGTCGGCGTCGGTCAGCGCCTGGAGCACGATCCGGGGCTCGGGCCAGTCCGCTCGGCGCTCGAGCAGGTCGGGTCGAGCGGGGCACACGACCAGCAGCGGCGCCTCGGCCGAGTCGGCGAGATGCTCGATCAGCTCGAGCAGGGTCGGCTCCGCCCAATGGATGTCGTCGACGATCACGACCAGCGGTCGCCGGCCAGCCACCCGCTCGAGCAGCTTGCGAGCGCCCCACATGATCTCCTCGACCGGGAACTGGGCGTCCCAGAGGCCCATCACGGAGGCAACCCGCTCGGCGACCGCGTCGTCGCCGGCAACGGGAGCGAGCTTGGCGAGCGCGAGCGCGGGCGAGTCGTCCTCGGTGATCGATGCCGCCTCGCGGACGATCTCGACCAGCGGCCAGTAGGTGATGCCGCGTCCATACGACAGGCAGCGCCCGCGCAGTACCTGGGCCTTCGGCTCGACCGTCGCGGCGAACTCGTGGGTCAGGCGCGACTTCCCCATCCCCGCCTGGGCGAGCACGGTCACGATCCGACCCCGGTGGTCGGCAATCGCCTCCTCGAGCGCGCCGCGGAGGGTGGACAGCTCCTGCTCCCGCCCGATCATCGGCCGCTCGTGGTGACGCACGAGCGTGTCGCCGTCGGTGACGGCGATCAGTCGGTAGGCGGGCACCGGCTCGGACTTGCCCTTCAGCGCGAGCGGTTCCATCTCCTCGACCTCGACGAGGTCGCGCACGAGTCGATAGGTCCGCTCACCGATCAGGATGTCGTTGGCCGGCGCCGCCTGCTCGAGCCGGGCGGTGACGTTGACCGCGTCCCCGATCACGAGACGTTGGCCGCCACCCACGGCGCTTCCCGCAGCGACCAGCTCACCGGTGTTGACACCGGTTCGGTTCGCCAATCGGACACCGTAACGCTGCTCGAGGTCTTCGTTGAGCACCGTCAGCCGTTCCTTCATCTCCAGGGCAGCGCGGACCGCCCGGAGGGCGTCGTCCTCGCGTACCGTGGGGACGCCGAAGACCGCCATCACGGCGTCACCGATGAACTTCTCGATCGTGCCCCCGTGAGCCTCCAGCGCCGCCTGCATCTCGGCGAAGTATGCGGAGATCACCTCACCCAGAGCCTCGGAGTCGAGGTGTTCGCCGAGGTTCGTCGAACCCATGAGGTCGGAGAAGACGATCGTCACCGCCTTCCGCACGGAGCTCGGCGGCGCAGGGTCGGGAAACGCGGTCCCGCAGGAGCCGCAGAAGCGGAAGCTGAGGGGATTCTCCTGGCCACAGGCCGCGCAGACCCGCGATTCGGACCCTTGCGCCCCATCCACCCCGGTCATTCGCTCAGCGCATGTGCCCGTTCTCGGGCTTGACGAGGACGACGGACCAGCCGCCGCCGGCCTCCTTGGTGATGTCCTTCAGGCACGGGGTGGTCTGACCGGGCTGCCCGGTGCAACGCTGGGTGATCGTCTGGACTCGGCGACGTCGCCGATTCGCGCGTAGAAGACGACGAAGTTGTCCTCGGTCTGGAACAGCGAGCTCAGCGCCGCGGACCAGCGCAGCTTGAACTCCAGCGGCGGGTTGAACGTCCCCGGCACCTCGGCCAGGACCCAGCTCCCGGACCGGCACGGGTAGACGCCGCCCTGGAGGGTGATCTGGCCGAGGATGCAGTTGAAGGCCGGCCCTTCGTTCGGCGCCAGCAGGCTCATCTTCGCCGTCGTCGAGAAGGTCTGGGGGTAGATCGTGACGGTCCCGCTCTGGTTCGGGTCGGGCGGAGTCGAGACGCTCGCCTTCGTGCCGGCCGGGACGTAGGTCGCTCCCGACTGGTCGCTGACGGTCGTCGTCTCGTTGACCGACGCGGTGTCGTCCTCGTCGAAGTCGTAGTGGGTGATCGTGACGACGTTCGTTGCTGTTCCCTGGGTCGTCGGCGCGGTCGCGACGACGTCGCGGACCACGCTGGCGCCCTTGTCGAGCGTCCCGATCGTGCAGATCACGATGCGTCCGCTGGCCGCACAGCCAGCGCTCGAGCCCGAGGGGACGAACGAGCTGCCGACCGGGAGCACCTCGATCAGCTTCGTCTTCTTCTGGTACTTCTTCGCGGTGTTCGTGACCGTCGCGTGGTACGCGATGTACGTGGCCGACCCGGCGCTGTCCGACGGCGCGACGGGATCAGGCGAGTCGGTGACCGTGACGCAGATGCCGTCTTCGGTACAGACGGCGCTCTCGGTCGATGCGGAGGCGACGCCGACGAGCGAGGCGCCGAGCAACGGTACGAGGATCGCCAGGAGCCAAGCCAGGCCCCTGGCCGGCAGTGCGCGGGTTGATGTCATGACGTCACATCTCCTCATTCACGGGACGACCACGACCCCCCACCGACGACCGCCCGGTAGCCAACTGGGAAGGCTGGTGCATCCGCCAGAATATCGCGGGTTGGCTCGTTTCGTCCGGGTTTCGGACCATCAAGGCGAACCCTCGATCGTCAGCGTCGAGAACGTAGATGCAATCCCGACCTGGTGACTCCTGGGCGATGTCGAGGCGTCGTGGCACCATGTCGCACGTGAGCAGCACGTCCACCGGCACCCAGCACCTGCGCGACCTCGCGCTGCTGCGACGCGTCCGCGACCGGATGGATCGCGAATACGCCGAGCCTCTCGACGTCGAGGTGCTCGCGCGGGGTGTCAACATGTCGGCCGGGCACCTCAGCCGACGGTTCCGGCTCGCCTACGGCGAGTCGCCATACTCCTACTTGATGACACGACGCATCGAACGAGCGATGGCGCTGCTGAACCGCGGCGACCTGAGCGTGACCGAGGTGTGTTTCGCGGTCGGCTGCTCGTCCCTGGGCACGTTCAGCACCCGCTTCGCGGAGCTGGTCGGCGTGGCGCCCAGCGTGTACCGGAGCGATGGCGTGCGCACGAGGGCATGCCGCTGCGGGGAAGAATGCCAGCCGTGCGTGGCCAAGCAGGTGACCCGACCGATCAGGAATCGAGAAGCGAGGCTGCTGAGGGACAACTAGCCTGATCGGCATGACGCTGAACATTCACACCGCGGTCCTTCCCCACGACGACCCAGACGCCTCGCTGGCCTTCTACCGCGACGTGCTCGGCTTCGAGGTTCGCATCGACCACGGGGAAGGCAAGACTGCGCTGGATCACGGTCGGTCCCGTCGGCCAGACCCGACGTCTCGCATCCTGTTCGGCCCCGCCGGCGGCGGACCCAGGCATCACTGAGGACGAACAGCGCACCATCCTGGAGATGATGGCCAAGGGCACCTACGGCTGGATCCTGCTGGCCACCGATGACCTGGACGACACCTTCGAGCGGCTGCAGGCCGGCGACGCCGAGGTGGTCCAGGAGCCACACTGCAGCCGTCGGGAGTGCGTGACTGCGCGTTCCGTGACCCCGCCGGCAACCATGATCCGCATCTTCGAGGTGAGCGAGATGACCGCGGGAGCGATCGCCACGTCGTCCCACGAGGAGACCTTGAGCACTCCACACGGCCGACAGTCACGACCTGATTCGCGTCCAGGGTGCGCGGGAGAACAACCTCAAGGACGTCAGCGTCGAGATCCCCAAGCGCCGGCTGACGGCGTTCACCGGGGTCTCCGGCTCGGGCAAGAGCTCACTCGTGTTCGACACGATCGCCGCCGAGTCGCAGCGGATGATCAACGAGACCTACAGCGCGTTCGTGCAGGGCTTCATGCCCACCCTCGCGCGGCCGGAGGTCGACTTCCTCGACGGCCTGACGACCGCGATCATCGTCGACCAGGAGCGGATGGGCTCCAACCCGCGGTCCACCGTCGGCACGGTCACCGACGCGAACGCGATGCTGCGCATCCTCTTCAGCCGGCTCGGCGACCCGCACGTCGGCCCGCCGGTGGCGTACTCGTTCAACGTTCCGACCCGCACGGCCAGCGGGGTCATGAGCACCGAGAAGACCGACGGCCGCGTGGAGAAGGAGGTGGTGCGCAACGCCGTCTACCTGGGCGGCATGTGCCCCCGCTGCGAGGGCATGGGCGCGGTCAGCGACTTCGACCTCACGGCGCTGTACGACGAGACCAAGTCGCTCAGCGACGGTGCGCTGACCGTCCCCGGCTACAGCATGGACGGCTGGTACGGGCGGATCTTCAGCGGAGCCGGCCTCGACATGGACAAGCCGATCGCCAAGTACTCCAAGAAGGACCTCGACAAGCTGCTCCACGGAAAGCCCGAGAAGATCCAGGTGGAGGGTGTCAACCTCACCTACGAGGGCCTGATTCCGAAGATCCAGAAGTCGATGCTGTCCAAGGACGTCGAGGCGATGCAGCCGCACATTCGCCGGTTCGTGGAGCGCGCGATCACGTTCCAGACCTGCCCGGAGTGTGACGGCACCCGGCTGACGACCGAGGCGCTGTCGTCGAAGGTCGGCGGCAAGAACATCGCCGAGCTCTGCTCGATGCAGATCAGCGACCTGGCCGACGTGGGTCCGCGACCTCGAGGAGCCCTCGGTGACGCCGCTGCTCGCCGGGCTCCAGCACCTGCTCGACTCCTTCGTGGCGATCGGGCTCGGCTACCTCTCGCTCGACCGGCCGTCCGGGACGCTGTCCGGGGGAGAGGCCCAGCGCACCAAGATGATCCGCCACCTCGGCTCCTCCCTCACCGACGTCACGTACGTCTTCGACGAGCCCACGATCGGCATGCATCCGCACGACATCGAGCGGATGAACACGCTGCTGCTGCAGCTGCGCGACAAGGGCAACACCGTGCTCGTGGTGGAGCACAAGCCGGAGACGATCGCGATCGCCGACCATGTCGTCGACCTCGGTCCGGGCGCGGGCACCGACGGCGGCACCGTGTGTTTCGAGGGCACGGTCGACGACCTCCGGGGGAGCGGCACCATCACCGGGCGCCATCTCGACGACCGAGCCTCCCTCAAGGAGTCGGTGCGATCGTCCACCGGCGCGCTGGAGGTCCGCGGCGCGTCGACGCACAACCTCCGGGACGTCGACGTCGACATCCCGCTCGGAGTGCTCTGCGTGCTCACCGGCGTCGCCGGCTCCGGCAAGAGCTCGCTGATCCATGGCTCGGTCGCCGACCGCGACGGCGTCGTCGTCGTCGACCAGGGCGCGATCAAGGGGTCACGACGCAGCAACCCGGCGACCTACACCGGACTGCTCGACCCGATCCGCAAGGCGTTCGCCAAGGCGAACGACGTGAAGCCGGCCCTCTTCAGCTCCAACTCCGAGGGTGCCTGCCCCACCTGCAACGGCGCCGGTGTCATCTACACCGAGCTCGGCGTCATGGCCACCGTCGAGTCGACCTGCGAGGAGTGCGAAGGCAGGCGATTCCAGGCCGCGGTCCTGGAGTACACGTTCGGTGACCGGAACATCGCCGAGGTGCTCGCCATGCCCGTCAGCGAGGCCCTGGGATTCTTCGGCGAAGGTGCCGCCCACACGCCGGCTGCGCACAAGGTCCTCGTCCGGCTCGACGACGTGGGTCTCGGTTATGTCAGTCTGGGCCAGCCGCTCACCACCCTGTCCGGAGGGGAGCGGCAGCGACTCAAGCTGGCCACGCAGATGGCCGAGAAGGGTGATGTCTACGTCCTGGACGAGCCGACGACCGGGTTGCACCTCGCCGACGTCGAGCAGCTGCTGGGCCTGCTCGATCGGATCGTCGACTCGGGCAAGTCCGTCGTGGTCATCGAGCACCACCAGGCGGTCATGGCGCACGCGGACTGGATCATCGATCTCGGGCCCGGCGCCGGACACGACGGTGGCCGGATCGTCTTCGAGGGACCGCCGGCAGACCTCGTGGCCGACAAGAAGACGCTCACCGGCCAGCACCTCGCGGCCTACGTCGGCTCCTGAGCGGCCGTCTACGAGCGTGCGGGGTCGCCGTCCGGGAGCACGTCGCAGGCCCAGTCCGAGCGTTTCCAGTCCGGCACCGGCGGCGGCGCATCCGGGCCCGGCACGAACGGCGAGCGCTCCACCGTCTCCATCCGGTGGACGTAGCGCGGACAGTTCGGAAACACCGCGGTCACCGCGACCCGCACGACCAGCTGGGCCCGGGACCACGAGTCGAGCAGCGGGTCGTCGTCGCTGACGGTGGCACGTCCGTGGACGCGGAGCCGATTCGGGCGGGCGAAGTCGATGAACAGCAGTCCCACCCGCGCCGTCTCGACGGCGTTGCCCAGGGTGAGGAACATGCCGTTGCCGTCGTAGGACGGGAAGGCCAGCGTCGTCGCGTCCAGAACGCGGACGAAACCGGGGTCGCCGCCCTTGTACGAGCACGTCGGCTGCCCGTCGGCATCGACGCTGGAGAGGAAGAACATGTCGAGCGACTCGATGAATGCCGCCGAACCCGGATCGATGACATCTCGCACCAGCACCTCGTCGATGCGATCAGCCAGCCGCCTGGTGTCGAATTGATCCTGGAGCGTCCGCTGAGACGCGGTGTAGGCCATATTCGGAGCGTAGACCCGCCTGAGACGGCCGTCATCACCCCGAAAGGGGTTAACGCCGATAATGCACATTATGTCAACTTTCACGGGCTTGAGCACAGACCGGGAGCTCCGGCTGGCTCCCCCGCCGCGCCCTCGTGTCGGCCCCGGTAGCGTCCGTGCCATGCCCGAGCGCGAGACCGATGACGCCGAGGTGATCTTCTTCCGGGACGCAGCGGCGTTCGAGGCATGGCTGGACGACAACGTCGGCTTCCAGCCCGGTGTCTGGCTCAAGATCGCGAAGAAGAGCACCGGTATCCAGTCCTTGACCGATGACGAAGCGGTCGATGTCGGCCTGTGCTTCGGCTGGATCTCCGGGCAGCGCCGGTCCCTGGACGAGGAGTACTACCTGCAGAAGTACGTCCCGCGCCGGGCCCGGAGCAGGTGGTCACAGGTGAATGTCCGCAAGGTCGAGGTGCTCACGGCGGCCGGCCGGATGCGTCCGGCCGGTCTCGCCGAGGTGGCAGCCGCCCAGGCGGACGGTCGTTGGGCCGCCGCCTACGCGTCCCAACGGGACGCCACGGTTCCGCCGGACCTCGCCGCTGCGCTCGAGGCGAACCCGCGCGCGGCCCGGGCCTTCGCGTCCCTGGGCAGGACGGAGCAGTACGCCGTGATCCTGGACCTGGTCACCACGCGGAACCCCGACACCCGAGCCGCCCACCTGCACCGGGCGGTCGAGACGCTCGAATCTCGCGGTGCCTGACGAACTCGGCCCGATCCTCGACGCCGTCGCGCGGGTGCGGGCAGCGCGTGGCCGTGCGGTCGTCGGGGTGTTCGGGTTCGCCGGGTCCGGCAAGTCGGTCCTGGCCCGTCGTCTGGTCGACGCCACGCCGGACTCGGCCCGGCTGCGTGGTGACGACTACCTCGATCCGGTCCGGTCGCATCGCCGGTCGTCGGACTGGGACGGCCTGGACCGGCGGCGTCTGCGGGTGGAAGCCCTCGAACCGTTCCGTGCTGGCCGGCCCGTGCTCATCCGGCGCCTCGACTGGACCACCGGCGAGCTCGGCGAACCCACTCCCCTCCCCCGTGCATCGGTGCTCGTGGTCGACTCGGTCGGGCTCCCCCACCCCGATCTGGACGGCTGCTTCGACGTCAGCATCTGGCTGGATGTCGACCTCGATCGTGCGCGCCGTCAGGGGATGGAACGCGATCGTGCCGCGGGACTCGACCACGATCGACGGTGGATCGACGTCTGGTCACCCAATGACCGAGACTTCGAACAGGCGTTCGACCCACGCGAGCGGGTCGATGTGCTGCACTCGCCCTAGGCGAGCTTGGAGCGGACGATCTTGCCGGTGGCGTTGCGCGGGAAGTCATCGACGAACACGAACTCCTTCGGCACCTTGTACCGCTCCAGCCGGTCGCGGAGGAAGTCGCGCAGCTCGGCGTCCGTCGGTGGATCGTCGCCGGTCACCGTGACGAAGGCGCGGAGGACCTGCCCGTAGGTCTCGTGCTCGACCCCGACCACCACCGCCTCGCCGATCGACGGATGCTCACCGAGGGCGTGCTCGACCTCGAGCGGGAAGACGTTCTCTCCCCCGGAGACGATCATGTCGTCGTCGCGTCCGTCGACGTACAGGCGACCCTGCTCGTCGAGGTGGCCCAGGTCGCCGGTGTTGACGTGCCCGTCGACGAACTCCTTGGCAGCCGGGGTGTGGTCGCCGTCGGCGGTGTAGCCGTCGAACATCATCCCGCTCCGCATGAAGATGGTGCCCCGCTCCCCCGGCTCGGCCACGGACCGGTCCGCACGCAGGATGCGCACCGAGACCCCGATGGCCGGATGACCGAGCGTCGAGGGTTCGTCGAGCAGGTCCTCGGCGGTCGCCATCGAGACGATGCCGGTCTCGGTCGAGCCGTAGACGTTCACCAGCACCGGTCCGAAGGCCGCCATGAAGTCCGCCACCGTCGAGGGTGCGATGGGCGACGCGCCGGTGAGCGCGACCCGGACGCTCGACACGTCCCGGCCCGGATGCCCCGCCTGGGCCGTCAGGATCCGCTGGAGCATGACCGGGACGCCGGTCAGCACCGTCGCCGCGTGATCCTCGATGTCCTGGAGCACCTGCTCCGGATCGAATCGACGGTGGCTCACGACCGTTCCGCCGACGGCCAGGGTGCTCATGAGCATCGCGAAGCCGAGCGCGTGGAAGAACGGCGGCGGCACCACCGAGACGTCCCCGTCCTTCAATCGGAGGATGCCCAGGCCGGTGGCGGCGCTCCCGGCGAGACCGAGCGGACTCGCGCTTCTCGAGACGCCCTTGGCCAGGCCGGTGGTTCCGGACGTCAGCAAGGTCAGGCGTGAGGTGCGGTGGTTGGCCGGTGCCCGTCCGCTGCTGCTCACCGCGAGCGAGTCGAGCGTCAGGCGGTCTTCCGTCGCCCCGACGTGCCAGGCCAGCACGCGTCGGCCGTCGTAGCCGCAGGCGTCGACCATCGCGCCGTACTCCTCGTCGTGCACGAGCACGTCGGGCTGGTGTCGCTGGAGGATGCGGCCGAGCTGGTTCTCGGTGATCTCGGTGTTGAGGAAGACGATCTCCTGACCCAGCCTGCCGCCGACGGCGAGCGCCTCGACGAAACCCCGGTGATTGCGGCACAGGACGGCCATCGTCGCCTGGCCACGACGCCGGGACCACAGCGACCCGGCGATGGCTTCGACCCGCTTGTTCAGCTCGTGGTACGTCGTGGCGCCCTCGTCGTCGACGATCGCGTTGCGCTCGGGGTGGCGGGCTGCGCCGATCGCGATCGCCGCAGTCGGGGTCGGTCCGGAGCGCCAGATGCCGATCGCGATCCGGGCGCCGGCTCCCGGTCCGACGGGTCGGAGCAGGCCGGACTGCGCGGCTGCGACCGCGGCGTCCTTCCAGCGATTCAGGTCGAGTCGTGGAGCCATGCGCGCATTCTGCCGCAGGCGTCCGTCGGCGGCCTCCTCACCGGTGTCGGCCGGCAGGTGCAGACTGGCGCCATGACGTCGCCGGAGCCGGTCCATCGCACGGTGACCTTCCCCGAGCCCATCGACGTCGCCCGCACCTGGTCCTCGCTGCAGCGCGGACCCGGCGACCCCAGTTTCCGCCGGGTCGGGTCGGTGATCTGGCGCACGAGCCGGATGGAGACCGGACCGGTCACGGTGGCTCTGGAGCAGACGGACCCGCACACGGTCCAGGCCGACGCCTGGGGCCCCGGAGCCGAGGAGATGGTGACGACCCTTCCGGCCGCCCTCGGCGCGGAGGACGACACCTCCGGGTTCGAGCCCGCCCACCCGTCGGTGGCCGACGCGAGCCGCCGGTTCCCGGGCCTGCGCATCCCGCGCACCGGACGGGTGCTCGAGGCGCTCATCGCCGCGGTGATCGAACAGCGGGTCGTCGGCCGGGACGCCTTCGCCGCGTGGCGACGGCTGCTGCTGGCCCATGGCGGTCCGGCGCCGGGACCGGCGCCGGACCCGATGCGCGTCGTCCCCACCGCCGACGCGTGGGCGGCGCTGCCGGCATGGGAGTGGCACACCGCCGGCGTCGACCCACGGCGGTACCGCACCGCTCAGGCCTGTGCGCGCGTCGGCGCCCAGCTGGAGAGCGTGGCGGCACAGGCAGATCTACCGGCGACGCTACCGGGCCCTGCGGTCGATTCCCGGGGTCGGCGTCTGGACGGCGGCCGAGGTCGGCGGTCGAGCCCTCGGCGATGCCGACGCGGTGCCGTTCGGCGACTTCCACCTCGGCCATCTCGTGGGTGTCGGCCTGGTGGGCCGACGGCTGCACGACGATGAGGAGATCGCCGCGGCGCTCGAGCCGTACCGTCCCCAGCGCTTTCGCGCGGTGCGGCTCCTCGAGCTGAGTCCGCTGGTGCGGCTGGAGCGTCGAGGACCTCGTGCACCGCGGGTCGACCACCGTGCTCGCTAGAAGGCGTCCTCCTGGTGCTGGATGACCGACAGCACGTTGCCGGCCGGGTCGGTGAACCAGGCGATGTCAGGTCCCTGGCCGGTCATCACGCCGAGCTCGTCCTGGGGCGCGCCGTCGTAGCGAAGGAACTCCACGCCGCGTCGCCCCAGCTCCCGGACCGCCGCGTGCACGTCGTCGACCGGGAGGTTGAGCACGGTGAAGGAGGCCGGGGTGTGGTCCTCCTTCGGATACACGAGCACGATCGTCTCGCCGTCGAGCACGAGGTGCAGGAACCCGTCCCCGATGTCGCGCACGTCGAGCTGGAGCACGTCGGTGTAGAACGCGCGGGCGGCGGCGGAGTCGCCGACGGAGAATCCGCTGAATGGCTTGTGGAACATGGCTCTCCTTCTGGTGGTGGTCAGGTCAGGGTGCGGACGAAGACGTCGCGGTCGACGTTTCCGCCCGTGACGGCCACCCCGACGCGCTGGCCGGCGAGGTCGTCCTTCTCGTGCAACGCCGCGGCGAGCGCGGCGGCACCGGCTCCCTCGGCGACGTTGTGGGTGGCCGTGAAGAGCAGCCGCATGGCCGCGCCGACCTGTTCGTCGTCGACCACGACGAGGTGGTCGGCCTTGGCGCGGATGATCTCCAGCGCCTCCGGGTTCGGCGTGCTGCACGCCATGCCGTCGGCCAGCTTCGTCGTCACGGCCGCCGGGACGGGCTCTCCGGACTCCCAGGAGAGCGCGTAGGTGGGGGCGCCGGCCGACACGACGCCGACCACACGCGTCGTCAGGCCGAGCGCGTCGCGGGCGGCCAGCGTGGCGCAGATGCCCGACCCGAGCCCGATCGGCACGTAGACGACGTCGAGGTCAGGCACGGCTCGGAACAGCTCGAGGGGGTAGCTCGCGACGCCGGCCAGCAGGTCGGCGTGGAAGTTCGGCACGAGGAACCAGCCGTGCTCGGCGGCGAGCGCCGCGGCGTGCTCGACCGACTCCTGGAAGTCCTCGCCGACCTCGAGGAGGGTGACGCCCTGCGCCCGCATGGCCGCGTTCTTCTCGCGGCTGTTGCCGTGCGGTACGACGATCGTGACCGGCACGCCGTGCTCCCGGGCTGCCGCCCCGATGGCCTGCCCGTGATTGCCGCGCGTGGCCGTGACCAGCCTTGCCGGTCGCCCACGGGCCATCAGGCGGTGCATGAAGACGATCCCGCCGCGGATCTTGAACGCACCCAGCGCGGTGTGGTTCTCGTGCTTGAGCCAGGTCTCGGTGCCCACGGCCTCCTCGATGAGCGGCCAGCGGTGCTGGGGCGTGGGCGGGACGACGGCGTGGACGAGCTGCGCGGCGTCGTCGAGCTGCTCCAGGGTCAGGTCCAGGACCATGGCCATCCCGTCAGACGAAGCGCGATGTGGCGCCGGCGCCGGCCCGGAGGACCTCCGGTGCCCCGTCGACGAAGTCGATCACCGTGGTGGGTGAGGCGGACACGTCGCCGGACTCGATGACGGCGTCGACCACGTGGTCCAGCGCCTCCTTGACCACCCAGCCCTCGGTCATCGCCTCGTCCTCACCCGGCAGGATCAGCGTGCTCGAGAGCAGTGGTTCGCCCAGTGCGGCCAGCAGCGCCTGCACGACGGCGTGGTCGGGAATCCGCACGCCGACGGTGCGCTTCTTCGGATGCAGCAACCGACGCGGCACCTCCGGTGTCGCGGGCAGGATGAACGTGTAGGGCCCGGGCGTCGTGTTCTTGACCGCCCGGAAGACGGCGTTGTCGACGTGGACGAACTGGCCGAGCTGGGCGAAGTCGCGGCAGACCAAGGTGAAGTGGTGCTTGTCGTCGAGCTGGCGAATCGTCCGGATGCGATCGAGGGCGTCCTTGTTGCCGAGCTGGGCCCCCAACGCGTAGCCGGAGTCGGTCGGGTACGCGAGGAGACCGCCCTCGCGCAGCACCGACACCGCCTGCTCGACGGCGCGCTGCTGCGGATTGTCCGGATGGATGTCGATGTAGCGGGCCATGAACCCGACCTTACGCGGGCTGCCGAACGCTGCCTCAGGTGAAGATGGAGACACCACCGGGGCCGACCAGGAACGCGACCACGATCAGGACGATGCCCATCAGAATGTCGCCGCGGATGAGCCGCAGGACTCCGAAGATGCCGATGATGACGGCGATGATCCACAAGATGGTGGCCACGGTGGTTCTCCTTCAGTCGATGTCGCTGCCACGGTAGACCCGTCCGGATTCACCCGCCTGTCGAGCCCGTGAGATGACTGTCCACGACTCGGACGGGAATATCGGAAGGGTCGCCGTTGTCTACGCTGGACGATGGCCCGAAAGGTCTGACCGCGAAGGGGGTCGACGATGACGAGCTCCGGCGCGTCCGTGGCCGACCAGCGTCGTCGGCAGCAGGAGCACGACTCCGCCAGAGCAAATCATCACCGCGATCGCGCCGGGTTGCTTCGTCCCGTGCGCACCCGCGAGGAGCTGCGGACCGTGGCCCTCGAGGCGTCGGAGAAGTTCGCCGACGCCACCACCGACGAGGTGCTCGCCTGGGTCGCCGAGGAGTTCGGCTACCGCACCGCCGTCGCCTGCTCGATGGCCGACGCCGTGCTCCCGGATGTCGTCGCCAACCACCTCCCCTGGGTCGACACGCTGTTCCTCGACACCGGCTATCACTTCGCCGAGACCATCGGCACCCGCGACGCGGTCGAGTCCACGATGCGCCTGAGCATCGTCGACGTCACGCCCACGCTGACGGTCGAGGAACAGGACGCCGAGTTCGGCAAGGACCTGTTCGCCCGCGACCCGGGCCTGTGCTGCGAGATGCGCAAGGTGGAACCCCTCGCCGCGACCCTCGAGGGTTACGAGGTGTGGATCACCGGCGTCCGTCGCGAGGACTCCTGGCTGCGGGCCGCCACACCGCTCGTCGACTGGGACGAGAAGAACGGCATGGTGAAGGTCAATCCGCTCGCGGCCTGGACGTTCGACGACCTGATCGACTACGCCTCCGAGCACGACATCGTCATCAACCCGCTCATCAACGACGGCTACCCCTCCATCGGCTGCGCGCCGTGCACCCGGCGGGTCGAGCCGGGCGAGGATCCCCGCGCCGGGCGCTGGGCCGGTCTCGACAAGACCGAGTGCGGCCTGCATGGCTGACCAGCGACGTCCCTAGAGTCGACCCATGACCGACCCGGCGCGGAGGCGCCCATGAGCACCGAGAGCTTTCCGATCACCCTCCGCATCGCCGGGCGCAAGGTCGTGGTGGTCGGCGGCGGTCATGTGGCCACGCGGCGCGCCCACGCGCTCGTGGACGCCGGCGCGGATCTCACCGTCGTCTCCCCCACGCTCACCGCCCGCCTCGCCGAGCTCGCTGACCAAGGGCGCATCACCTGGGCGCAACGCACCTACCGCGACGGCGACCTCGACGGTGCGTGGCTCGTGCAGACCGCGACCGCGGATCCTGCCACCGACGACCGTGTCGCCGCCGACGCCGAAGCACGCACCATCTGGTGCCTCAAGGGCGGTGACCCCCAGGCCGCGTCGGCCTGGACGCCGGCGGTCGCCCGTGTCGACGACGTCCTCATCGCCGTGAGCGGCGGTGGCGACGCCGGCCGCGCGTCGTCCCTGCGCGACGGGGTGGCCGCCGCACTCCAGGCCGGCGAGCTGCCGCTGCGGCATCGCACGCACCACCCGGACGGCTTCGTCGCCCTCGTCGGCGGCGGTCCCGGTGACTCCGGCCTGCTCACTGTGCGTGGACGCCGACTCCTCGCCGAGGCCGACGTCGTCGTGGTCGACCGGCTCGCCCCCACCGGGTACCTGGCCGAGCTGGCGCCGGACGTCGAGGTCATCGATGTCGGCAAGATGCCTGATCACCACCCCATCCCGCAGGAGGAGATCAACCGCATCCTGATCGACCACGCGAGGCGGGGACGCATCGTCGTCCGGCTCAAGGGCGGCGACCCGTACGTGTTCGGTCGCGGGGGCGAAGAGCGACAGGCCTGCGAGGAAGCGGGTGTGTCGGTCGAGGTCGTCCCCGGTGTCACCAGCGCCATCGCGGTCCCGGCCGCAGCCGGGATCCCCGTGACCCACCGCGGCGTGGCCCGCGGGTTCAGCGTGCTCACCGGTCATGAGTCGATCGGTGAGCTTCCGCGCGACCGCGGCCACACGCTGGTGCTCCTGATGGGCGTGAAGCGGCTGGGCGAGACGGCGGACGAGCTGGTCTCGGCCGGCCATGACCCCATGACCCCGGTCGCCGTCATCGAGAGCGGGTGGTCCGACCAGCAGCGGGTCACCGTCGGCACGTTGGCCACGATCGCCGCGCGTGCCGCCGAGTCCGGCGCTCGTCCGCCGGCCGTCACCGTCGTCGGCGACGTGGTGACGCTGTCACCCCACTGGGTCTGAGTCGCGGGCCAACCAGGAGTTCAGACCCCGCTCCCCCGCCCGCATGACCGCGTGGTGGCCCAGGACGAAGGCCGGGCGCAACGCGAAGCCGGTGAGCCGCATCCAGCGCGGAGTCACATCGACGTCCCAGGCGACGTCGATCGCGCTGCTCGTGGCGTCGAGCGGACTGAGCCGGAGGTCGGCCGTCCCCTCCAGGTCGCCGTCGGACCGGAGCGCCACTCGCTCCTGCGGAGTCTGGACGAGGTCGTGGAGGCGGAAGCGCAGCGCGTACCCGACCGGCGTCCCCGCGGTCACGTGGATGTCCGGCCCGCCGCGGCGTTCCGACGCCATGCCCGGCCACCAGCGGAGCGGCTCCTCGGAGCCGAGCAGCTCCTCGAACAGCGCCCAGACCCGGTGCTGGGGCGCATCGAGGTGCCAGCGCGAGCGAAAGGAGTAGCGACGCCCGGCCGTGTCGCTACCGGGATCAGAGTGACGGCTGGGTTTCAATGGTCCTGGCCCCGCGTGGTATGAGTGCGCGGGGCCTTGAGCTGCCCTTCATCTGCAGCCGGTGCCCGCGAGACCCACCACAGGCCCACGAACGGCAGCAGCAGCGGCACGAAGGCGTACCCCGCGCCGAAGTCCGACCACACCGTCTGGTCGGGGAACAGATCCCCGTTCGCCACGCTCAGCACCCCGACCGCCAGCACCCCGATCAGCTCGAACCCGATCGCCGCCCGGGCCAGCGTGCGCCGATCGACCGCCAGCGCGACGGTCGCCACGACGTACACCAGACCGGCGACGGCGGACAGCGCGTACGCGAACGGCGCCTCGTCGGCCTTCGTGGCCAGCTGGTAGGCGGAGCGGGCCGACGCAGCAAGGGCGAACACCCCGTAGACGGTGACGAGGAGGCGCCCGAAACCGTGACCGGTACCGGCGTCAGACATGTGCGCTCTCCCAGATCTGCAGGACTCGCACACAGAGCACGGCGACGGTCAGCAGCGACACCGTGACGACCCCGGTGCCCCAGCGGCTCTTCTCGGCGATCCCCCACAGCACGGCGACGGGCGGGATCAGCACGAGCGTGACCAGATACGAGATGAACAGCAGGCCGTCGACGTCACTGGTCGTGCGCACCAGCGCGACGCTCCCGCCCACGAGGAGGGCGATCAAGGCGACCTCGAGCACGCTCATGGCATAGAACAGCGGATTGCTGAAGGGCGCCGACCGCAGGGTGTGCCACGCGGCGAAGGCGGCCACGACCGTCGCGAGCACCGCGACGCCGTGGGCGGCGGTCTCGTTCACGTTCGGCCGTCGTGGGTCGTGGAGTCATCGGTCGAGGGCGGCCGGGGTTCGGCGGCGGCGAGGATGCCGACGACCGAGTTCTGGACGAAACCGTTCCAGACCTTCACCCGACGGAGCATGAAGTGGCCCACGCCGGGCAGCGACGTCCAGGTGGCCCTCGACGCGATCGGCTGACTCCGCTCGACGTAGATGCGGCTCAAGTGGGCCGAGGTCCACCGATCCCGGGTGCCGTGGATGACGTGAAGGTGGCGACCGGCCACGGTCCGGTTCGGCTCCCCCTCGGGCAACCACGGCGCCAGCGCGACCACTCCAGCAACGGCGGGGTCGTCCGCGACGCGGCATCCGGTCCGTCCGCCCATCGAGTGGCCGACGATGACGATCGGGCGGCCGGGATGCTGCTCCCCCAGGCGGTCGAGCGCCCATCGGGCGTCGCTCACCGGAGCGGGGTCGACCGCGCTGTTCCACCCTCGAACCCGGTACTGCAAGAGGTACAGCCCGAGGTCGTGCTCGGCCGCCCAGCCACGGAGCGCCCGCGCCATCAGGGCGAGACGCCACCAGCTGGCGTGGCGGTTGGTCACGTCGTCGGTGCTGTGCTCCTGCCCGCCATGCAGCATCAGCACGATCGCCTGCGGCGAGGCTGGCTCGTGATAGCCGTCGAGGCGTGGGTCGCGCATGCGCACAAGGGTTTCACGGGCCCGGCCGCCCTGCCGGGCGAGGGTCACGAACCGCGGGCGACCTAGGAGGAGAAGGCGTTCTGGCCGGTGAGGGCCTGCCCCAGCACCAGGGTGTGCATCTCGACCGTGCCCTCGTAGGTGAGCACCGACTCCAGGTTGTTCATGTGCCGGATGACGGGGTACTCCAGCGAGATGCCGTTCGCGCCGAGGATCGTGCGGGAGGTGCGGCAGATCTCCAGCGCCTCGCGCACGTTGTTGAGCTTGCCGAAGCTCACCTGCTCCGGGGTCAACCCCACCGTGTCCTTGCGCCGGCCCAGGTGCAGAGCCAGGAGCAGTCCCTTGTGCAGCTCCAGGCACATGTCGGCCAGCTTGGCCTGGGTCAGCTGGAACCCGCCGATCGGCCGACCGAACTGCTGCCGGGTGCGTGAGTAGTCGAGCGCGGTCTCATACGACGAGCGGGCCGCACCGAGCGCGCCCCAGACGATGCCGTAGCGGGCCTCGGTGAGGCAGGACAGCGGGCCCTTCAGGCCCGTGACGTCCGGGAACACCGCGTCGGCGGGCAACCGCACCCCGTCGAGCACCAGCTCAGAGGTCACCGACGCGCGCAGGGACATCTTGTGCTTGATCGTGGTGGCGGTGAAGCCGGGAGTCTCGGTCGGGACGACGAACCCGCGCACGCCCTCGTCCGTGGCCGCCCAGACGACGGCGACGTCGGCGATGGTTCCGTTGGTGATCCACATCTTGGTTCCGTCGAGCACCCAGTCGGACCCGTCGCGGCGGGCGCGGGTACGCATGCCAGCGGGGTCGGAGCCGAAGTCCGGTTCCGTGAGGCCGAAGCAGCCCACTGACTCGCCGCGACCCATCGCCGGCAGCCACGCATCCTTCTGCTCGTCGGTGCCCCATCGCCAGATCGCGTACATGGCGAGCGAGCCCTGCACCGACACCATGGATCGGACGCCGGAGTCGACGGCCTCGAGCTCGACGCAGGCCAAGCCGTAGTCGACCGACGACAGTCCCGGCAGGCCGTACCCGTCGAGGTGCATCCCGAGCAGCCCGAGCTCGCCGAAGGCACGCATCAGTTCGCGTGGCTCATCGACCTCGCCGGCCTCGAACCAGTCGGCGACGTGCGGCTGGACGCGGTCGGCCAGCATGGTCCGCACGGTGTCCCGGATCGCGATCTCCTCGGTGCTCAGCAGGTCATCGAGTGACAGCGGGTCGAGGCGGTCGAAGGCCGGAGGCGTGTGCTCGCTCATGGGCCAACGGTACGGCGGCCTAGACTTCCGTGTGAGGCAGGCCGCACCCATTTCACCGATGCTCGACCCATCTCTCCCGGAGGCAGCGACGAATGGCTGGTAGATCGCGATTTGGAAGGGAGCGAAGAGTGTCATCAGCAAGCGCGGGAACGCGTCACCTCGGTGTCGCCGTCGACGCCGCCCCTCCAGTCGACCTCTCCGAGCTCCTCACCCTCGTGGCCCGGGGTGATGAGAGCGCCTTCGGCACCCTCTACGACGAGTTGGGCTCGGCTGTCTATGGCCTCGCCCGACGCGTCATCCGTGACCCGGCCCGCGCCGAGGAGATCGCCCAGGAGGTCTTCCTCCAGGTATGGCAGACCGCCACGCGCTTCGATCCCGAACGCGGCCGGGCCAAGAGCTGGATCATGACGCTCGCCCACCGCCGAGCCGTCGACGCCGTGCGCCACGACCAGGCCGCCACGAACCGCGAGCGCTCCTACGACTGGTCGGCCGGGCCCGACTACGACGAGGTCAACGAGACGGTCACCATCCGCCTCGAGCACGAGGCCGTGCGCCGGTGCATGGAAGG
Source organism: uncultured Actinomycetota bacterium (assembly GCA_963695295.1). Classification (GTDB taxonomy): domain Bacteria; phylum Actinomycetota; class Actinomycetes; order Propionibacteriales; family Nocardioidaceae; genus Aeromicrobium. The sequence goes on from OY968771.1 coordinate 2,571,333, forward strand.
CCTGACCGAGCTTCAACGCGAGGCCATCAACCTGGCCTACTACCAGGGCTACACGTATGCGGAGTGCGCGACCGTGCTGGACGCGAACACCTCCACCATCAAGACCCGGATGCGCGACGGCCTCGTCCGCCTGCGCGACTGCATGGGGGTGGCGTCATGACCATCGACCTCCACCACCTGATCGCCCCCTACGCGCTCGATGCCCTCGAGGCGGACGAGCGAAGCCGCTTCGAGGCCCACCTCGCCCAGTGCGACCACTGCCGCGTCGAGCTCGTCGGTTTCGTGTCGACCGCCGCCCTCCTGGGCGAGGCCGAGGCGAGGACGCCGCCGCCAGGGCTGCGCGAGCGCGTCGTCACCCTCGCAGCGTCCACCCAGCAGGAGCACCCGGTGGTCACGGCACTGGCCCAGCGCAGTCGGATCCGTCGGGTCGCCCCCCGCATCGGGCTGGCCGCAGCAGCCGCGGCCGCGGTGTTGAGCATCGGCGGGTTCGTCGTCGAGCACGAGCGGGCTGACGACCTCAGCGCCGACCGTTCCCGCCTCATCGCGCTCATGGCGGCCCCGGACACCACCGCGTCGCTGTCCCCGGCGGCGGGTGGCGGCGAGGTCCGCGTCGTCTCGTCCGCGAGCCGCAATGCCGCGGTCGTGGTGGGTTCTTCGCTGGACCGACTCGACGATGACCAGATCTACCAGGTCTGGCACATGGAGGACGGCAAGCCCACCTCCGTCGGCCTGCTCGGCCGCGGTTCGGGCATGCTCTACATCCCCAGCATCGAGGGCGCTGAGGCCTACGCGATCACCGTGGAGCCGGCGGGTGGGTCCAGCCAACCCACGAGCGACCCGATCGCCGCCACTCCGGTCCGAGTCTGACTGCCGCCTGCTGACTCGATCGGCGGTCACGAGCCGACTCGAACGCCAACCGAGAGGTCAGGCGAACGCCTCGATCGGCGGGCACGAGCACGTGAGGTTGCGGTCGCCGTAGGCCTGGTCGATGCGGGCGACCGGCGGCCAGTACTTGTCCTCCGTCGAGCCGGTCGGGAAGCACCCGGTGGCGATCGAGTAGCCGTGCGACCAGTCGAGCAGCTCGTGCGCGGCATGGGGCGCGCCCGCGAGCGGGTTGTCGTCCGCGGGGTACTCCCCCGCCGAGACGGCGTCGATCTCGCTGCGGATCGCCAGCATCGCGTCGCAGAACCGGTCGAGCTCGGCGAGGTCCTCGGACTCCGTCGGCTCCACCATCAGCGTGCCGGCGACCGGGAAGCTCATGGTCGGGGCGTGGAAGCCGTAGTCGATGAGGCGCTTGGCCACGTCGTCGACGCTGAGACCGGCCGCCTTGACGCTCGGGCGCACGTCGAGGATGCACTCGTGGGCCACCAGCCCGTGGTCGCCGGCGTACAGCACCGGGAACGCGTCCTCCAGCCGCTTCGCCACGTAGTTGGCGGTCAGCACGGCGACCGACGTGGCCTCCGTGAGGCCCGCGGCCCCCATCATCGCGATGTAGGCATACGTGATGGGCAGGATGCCCGCCGAGCCGTACGGAGCGGCACTGATCGCGCCGATCCCCGCCCGCTTGGACTCCACCGGATGCAGCGGGTGGCTCGGCAGGAACGGCACCAGGTGCTCGGCCACCGCGACCGGCCCGACGCCGGGGCCGCCGCCGCCGTGCGGGATGCAGAACGTCTTGTGCAGGTTGAGGTGCGACACGTCGCCGCCGAACTCACCCGGTTGAGCGTGGCCCAGCAGTGCGTTGAGGTTCGCGCCGTCGACATAGACCTGGCCGCCGTGCGAGTGCACGATGTCGCAGAGCTCGGCGATGCCGTGCTCGTAGACGCCGTGCGTCGACGGGTAGGTGACCATGATCGCCGCGAGATCATCGGCATGCGCCTCGCACTGCCGGCGGAGGTCGTCGAGGTCGACCTCGCCGCCCTCGGTCGACGTCACGATGACCACCTTCATGCCGGCCATGACGGCCGACGCGGCATTGGTGCCGTGGGCCGAGCCGGGGATGAGGCAGACCGTTCGGTGGTCGTCGCCGCGGCTGCGGTGGTACGCACGGATGGCCAGTAGGCCGGCGAGCTCGCCCTGGGATCCCGCGTTCGGCTGGATGGACGTGCTCGCGTAGCCGGTGATGGTCGAGAGCCATGACTCCAGCGTCTCGATGAGCTCGATCATTCCGGCGGCGTCCTCGGCCGGGACGAACGGGTGCAGGTCGGCGAAGCCCGGGTAGCTGATCGGCTCCATCTCCGCCGTCGCGTTGAGCTTCATCGTGCACGAGCCCAGCGGGATCATGCCGCGGTCCAGCGCGTAGTCGCGGTCGCTGAGCCGGCGGAGGTAGCGCAGCATCTGGGTCTCGCTGTGGTGCTCGTGGAACACCGGGTGGGTGAGGATCTCGTCAGTGCGCAGGAGCGAGGACGGCAGCGAGTCCGGCACCTCGACCGGACCGGCCTCGACGCCGAACGCGTTGAGCACCCGGGCCACATGGAGCGGCGTCGTGGCTTCGGAGGTGGTGATGCCCACGTGGTCGTCGTCGACGTGCCGAAGATGGATGCCGTCGGCGTGCGCGGTCTTGACCACGTCGGCTGCCTGCCCGGGAACGTGGGCGACGACGGTGTCGAAGAATTCCTCTGCGGCGAGCTCGATGCCGCCGGCCCGCAGCCCTGCCGCCAACGCCCGCGCCTGCCCGTGCACGTGTTCGGCGATGCGACGCAGGCCCTCGGGACCGTGGTAGACGGCGTACATCGACGCGGCGACGGCCAGCAGCACCTGAGCGGTGCAGATGTTCGACGTCGCCTTCTCGCGGCGGATGTGTTGTTCCCGGGTCTGCAGCGCCAGTCGGTACGCGGGGCGGCCGGCAGCGTCGACCGAGACACCGACGAGGCGGCCGGGGAGTTGGCGTTCCAGCCCCTCGCGGACGGCGATGAAGCCGGCATGGGGGCCGCCGTAGAACATCGGGACGCCGAACCGTTGCGAGGAGCCGACCACGACGTCGGCGCCCATCGAACCCGGCGACCGGAGGAGGACCAGGGCGAGCGGGTCGGTGACCACGACGGCGAGACCGCCGGAAGCGTGCGCCGCCTCGATGGCGGGCGTCGGGTCGACCACCCGGCCGTCGGCGCGGGGGTAGGCGACGACGATGCCCGCTGCTTCGACCTCGGGGACGCCGTCGGCGAGGTCCGCCCGCACCAACTCGATGCCGAGGGCCTCGGCTCGGGTCTCCACCACGGCGAGGGTCTGCGGAAGCAAGCCGTCATCGATGACGATCGGCAGGTCGTCCTTGCCCTTCGTGGCCCGTCGGATCAGGGTGAGCGCCTCGGCTGCCGCGGTGCCCTCGTCGAGCAGGGAGGAGTTGGCCGTCGTCAGCCCGGCCAGGTCGGCGACCATCGTCTGGAAGTTGAGCAGCGCCTCGAGCCGTCCCTGCGAGATCTCCGGCTGGTACGGCGTGTACGCGGTGTACCAGGACGGGTCCTCCAGGACGTTGCGGCGGATGACGGCCGGCGTGACCGTGGGGTGGTAGCCGAGTCCGATCATCGCGATACCGGGATGGTTGCGGGCCGCGAGCTCGCGCAGTCGGCCCAGCGACTCGACCTCGCGCAACGGCGCCGGCAGGGTGTCGGCGGCCGAGGTGCGGATGCCGGCCGGGATCGCGGCGGACATGAGCGCATCCAGCGAGTCGTAGCCGAGCGTGTTCAGCATCTCCTGCTGCTCAGCCGGGCTGGGACCGATGTGGCGTCGAACGAACGGATCGATCTGATACGGCACGGTGCGGACTCCTGGGGTCGAGGCGGTCAGGCCCCTCCCCTTCTGTCGCCGGGGCTCCAGAATCGCCTCGCTCGCGTGGTCCTGGGTGCCTGAGAGGTTCCGGGGAGGAGTTGCCCCTTCGGCGCCGTCGTGGTTGCGATCGGTCTCTCCCACGCGTGATGTGCGGCGGCCTCCAGCGTACCGGACGGGCGCGGGGGTTCGGTGGACTAGCCGCCGGCGCGGGCGCGGCGTCGAGCGGCGAGCTCGTCGTCGGCGTGCGGATCTTCGATTGCACGCTCGCTCGGGAGCTCGTGCAGGGAGCCCTCGATCTCTTTCCAGACCCCGCCGATGGCGATGCCGAAGACGCCTTGACCACCCTGGAGCAGGTCGACGACCTCGGTGGCGGACCGGCACTCATAGACGCTGGCCCCGTCGCTCATGAGCGTGACCTGCGTGAGGTCGTCGGTGCCGCGCTGGCGAAGGTGGTCGACGGCCACCCGGATCTGCTGAAGCGAGACCCCGGCGTCCAGCAGACGCTTGATGATCTTCAGCAGGAGGATGTCCTTGAAGGAGTAGAGGCGCTGGGTGCCGGACCCGGTGGCCGAGCGGACGGACGGCTCGACGAGCTTGGTGCGAGCCCAGTAGTCGAGCTGACGGTAGGTGATGCCGGCGGCACTGCACGCGGTCGGCCCGCGGAAGCCGGTGTCCTCCGGCATGGGTGCCACATCGTCGGTGAAGAGCAGGCCCTGGTCTCCGGCCCGAGCTGCGGCGTCCGTCACTTCCGGAGCGTTGGCGTCATCGCGTCGCTCGATCATGGGTGTGCCTTCCAAAGGTCTCGTAGGGGAAGACTACCTCCACGAAACTACATCCGTGGAAAACCGGCAGCAGTCTCAAGGTAGGGGTGAGGGTTTGGCGGGTCAACGACCGAGCGGAATCCCGGGCGTGTCGAAAACTCTCAAGGTCAGATTGAGAGTTGGCTGACGAGCGACCAGCGGACGACCACGGTCACGACGGGGCGTCGTGGTCGCTCCCGGTCAGGACCTCCCCCAGCACGTCGATGAGCTGAGCAAAGCTCTGCTCCTCGTCCGGGGCATGCGCGGGATTGATCTCCGACAGTGTCAGCGCCTGCCAGTTCGGCAAGCTGCACAGCATGGTCAGCAGGCGCTGCAGACCGTTCAGGTCGAGTCCGCCGCGGCGGCCGGTGTTCTCGGCGATCGGAAAGGACTCGAAGTCGAGAACGTCGACGTCGACGTGCACGAGGATGCGGTCGAAATCTCGCGCCCAGGCCCGGGTGCGGGCTGCCACCGCCGCGAGATCATCGACGACGGCCGCCAGGGGTTCCACCTGCAGATCGAGCCGCTCGATGACGGCTTGCTCGGGTCGGGTGACGTTGTCGGTGGCGAACAGCCGCACCGCTTCGGGGGCGAGCAGGGGCTGGTGAGGACCGATCGAGGCCAAGGTCGGGTGCGCTCCCTCGACGTCGAGAAGGTGCGCGACGCCCATCCAGTCGAGGATTCCGTCCCCGGTGTCGGGGGTGTTGAGGTCAGCGTCGAGATCGACGTACGCCAGCCCTACCCGTGCGTCGTCCTGAAGCGCGCCGGCGACGGTTCCGAGCTCAACGGTGCAATCCCGCCGAGCACCAGCACGGCGTGGTCGTCGTGGAGGGCCGCCGCAACCGCTTCGGCAAGCTCGCGCGCGACTCTGGAGACCACATCGACGTTGCCGGCGGTCGGGTTCGACGGATCGGCTCGCCACTGCGCGGCGGCGATGTCGCCCCGGTCGGTGACGTCGATGTCGCGACTTCGCAGGTGCGTCATGAGCCCATGCGCCCGGAAGAACTCCGGCGCACGCTCCTGTCCGGGACCGTATGCGCCGGCGCTCGACGGCGCTCCGATCACCGAGAGCGGTCGGTCAGCTGAGGTGGGGGTCACCAGAGGCCTCCTGGGTGTGGGGTGCGGATCTGCCGGTGGCACGGTCGAGTGCTCGGGTGGTCAGGATCGGCGCCAACACCACAGCCATCACGGCCATGGACCCCGCACCGAGGAAGAACGGGGCCCGGAGTCCGAGGCCGGATGCGGTGAGTCCGCCCCCCAGCCCGCCGAGTGGCACGGCACCGAGGGCGATCAGGCGGTACGCGCTGGTCACCCGGCCCAACAGATGGTCCGGGACGGCGGCCTGGCGAAGCGTGATGACGACGACGTTGCCGATCATCGCGGCGAAGGAACCGAACGCCAGGGCCAGACCGGCGTGCATGGCGGTGGACGACATCGCCAGGACGAGGTAGGACAGCGCGTGCATCAGATTGGAGATGACGATGACCGGGCCCGATCCCAGGCGCAGGACGAGCCGGTCGGCCAGCAACCCACCGGCGATGCCGCCGAGCGCGCCGCCGGTGAGGACCAGCCCGTAGCCCGTGGCGCCGGCACCGAGTGGCCCGGTGACCACGAGGACCAACACCGCGAGTGTCGCGGCGCTGAACAGGTTGGAGATGCCGGCCATGAAGGCCACGGTTCGGATGAGCCGATGGCCCCAGAACCACCCCAGACCGGCAGTGATCGATCGCAGCACGCCTGGTCCGGCATCGACGTCCCCGTCCGGGGTTGGCGTGAGACCGGAAGGAAGGAGTGCGAGCAGCGTGGCGGCCACGGCGAACGCCACCGAGCCGGACAGGAACGCCACCGTCGCCGAGGCCGCGAACAGGACGCCCCCCAGTGGAGGGCCGATGAGCTCGTCCAGCACAGACTGGGTGGCGAAGATCCGCCCGTTGGCCCACTCCATCCGGTCTCGATCCAGCAGCCGCGGAAGCACGGCGAGAGCAGCGGTGTCGACGACGGTCTCCGCCACTCCGAGGGCGAACATGACCGCGTACAGGACGCCGAGGCTCTCGACCCCGACCGCCAGCATGAGCGTCAACCCACCGAGTGCCCCCGCCCGCACGACGTTGGCGACGACCAGCAACGTGCGCCGGTTCACCCGGTCCACGATGACCCCGGCGAAGAGGGTGAAGACGAACCACGGCAGCTGTTGCGCCACGACAAGCCCGGACACCAAGAGCGGATCGCGGGTGATCGATGCCGCCAACAGCGGTGCGGCCGCCACCACCAAGCCGTCGGCGAGGTTCGACGCGGCCGTGCCGGCCCACAGGCGCCGAAAGCCCGTCAGGTGCGTCGTCATGGCTCCTCCCCCGAGTGCTCATGGCGCAGGTGGATCAGGAATCTGCCGTGACTTTCGCATCCTCCTGATAACGTGTCAAATCGACTTTACCCATTAGGCATCTGCTTCATGAGCACGGAAGGCACCCATGAGCCGCTTCTCGGCACTCGGCGGTCATCGGGTGCTCGACTTGATCAACACGGTCGACTGGCGCCTGGACCCCTCGCGTCGGGGTGATCGCCTGACGGACGCCGCAGCCGCCCTCGACTGGGGGCTGGAGTTCGGCCACGTGACGCTCGGTGAGCATGCGGAGCTCACCGGCCGGTTGGTCACGGCCGACGCGACGTCAGTGCTGGCCGATGTCGTCGCGATCCGTGAGCGGACCTACGAGATCTTGTTCGACCCAGTGCACCGCGAGGAGGCCCGCCGCTACCTGGGCGCCGCTCTGCCGTCGGCGGTCAGCGCGTGCGAGCTGGTCAGCACCGGGACGGGGTGGATCCAGCGAGAAACCAACCTCGACGAGTGGACTCTCCGGCATCGCCTGGTCCGCGATGCGGTCGCGTTCATCACGAACACGCCGACCGAGCGACTGGGGCAGTGTGCCGACGACTCCTGCGGTTGGGTCTTCCTCGATGGCTCGCCGCGTCGCAATCGGCGCTGGTGCAGCTCGGCCAGCTGCGGCAATCGCCATCGGGTCCGGCGGCACCAGGAGCGCGCCGTCGAGGGCTGATCGGGTCCGGCGCCGGGAACTGCTTCAGGTCGCCTCGAAATCCTCCGGCTCGACGGCGTCGAGGAACTCGCGGAACTTCTCGATCTCCTCGTCCTCCTCGCGGGTCGAGGTGATGCCGGCCAAGTCGAGCACGTCCTCCGCACACAGGATGCGGGACCCGGTACGCAGCGCCAGCGCGATCGAGTCCGAGGGCCTGGCCTCCACCGTGGCCCCGGACTCAAAGTGCAAGGTCGCGTAGAAGACACCCTCCTCGACGTCGTCGATGCGCACCTCGCGCAGGTCGTCGCCGAGCGCGGTGACGATGCGCTCCATCAGCTCGTGGGTCAGTGGCCGCGGAGTCTCGGTGCCCTGCTGGGCGAAGGCGATGGCGGAAGCCTCGACGGCGCCGATCCAGATCGGCAGGTACCGGTCGCCCTCCGTCTCGCGCAGGAGCACGAGCGGCTGGTTGGTGGGCATCTCCACTCGGACCCCGACGACCTCGACCTCGCGCATGGCTCAGCCGCGCAGGCGGTTTCGGACGAGGACGGTGTGCAGGCGGACCGACAGCGCGGCCAAGGTGGCGGCCGTGGCCGCTGCGGACTCCTGGTCGAGGCTGCGCGAACGGGGCGACACCACCTGGTCGACCAGACTGGCCTCGCGGTCGGCCTGGGCGCCGAAGTGGCGCAAGTGGCGCGGCTCGAGCCCCAGCTCGGCGAACTCCGCGACGAGGGCGGCGACCTGGAGGTCGTCCCCGTCGTAGTAGGTCTGGGTCGGACGCCGGTCGATGAGTCCGAACTCCTCGACCGCATCGAGCACGGCCGGGTCGAGCCCGGAGGATTCCAGCAGCTCCTCGCGGGACAGTCGCAGCTGGCTGCGCGGCTCGCCGAACGTGTCGGCACTGGGCAGCCCGTCATCGGCCAGGGTGAGGTGTGGGACCCGCGACGCCGCACCCATGGTGGTGTCGGGCACGAGGCCTCGATCCATCTCGTCGAGGACCTGGCGGATGTGGCTGAGCGGCCAGAAGTTGGGCGCGGCTTGCTGACGGAGGATGAAGCGCAGTCGCTCGACGTCGGCAAACGTGAACTTGCGGTAGCCCGATTGCGTGCGCTCCGGATCGACCAGGCCCTCGGACTCCAGGTAGCGGATCTTGCTGATCGAGAGCTTCGGGAACTCCCCGTGCAGCTCCTCCAGCACCTTGCCGATGCCGAGGTGAGCCAGCGTCGGCGCGGCGTCCGTCACGCCCGGTCCTTGGACGAGCCGGCGAAGTAGATCAACCGGTACTTGCCGATCTGGACCTCGTCTCCCCCAGTCAGGGCGACGTCGTTGTCGATGCGGTCGCGGTTGACGTAGGAACCGTTGAGGCTGCCGAGATCGGCCACGATGTAGCCGGAGTCGCCGCGCGTGAAGGTGGCGTGCCGACGCGAGACGCTGATGTCGTCGAGGAAGATGTCGCTGTCGGGGTGCCGTCCGACGGTGACGACGTCAGTGTCGAGAAGGAAGCGGGCACCGGCGTCGGGGCCGCGCTGCACGAGCAGCATCGCGCTGCCGGCCGGGAGGTTCTCGACCGCTTCGACGTCGTCGGTCGTCATCTCCTCCGTGTCGGCGTCGATGAGCGGGATGTGCGTGGTTTCCTCCACCGGGGCGGACTTGGCCCGGCCATCATCTGGGGCATCATCAGGCGATGACATCGGTTATCACTCCTGCATCTGCACGGCCACGCATCGGGCTCGCGCAACGGGTCCGTCACTCGAATCCAACGTAGCACCCAGCGGCATCTCGACCGTCGAGCGAAACCGGCTACTGCGCGACGAGTGCGCCGTAGGCCTCCGGCGTCAGGAGCGACTCGGCGACGTCCTCATCGGTGGCGCGCACCTTGATGAGCCACCCCTCGCCGTAGGGATCGCTGTTGATGACCTCGGCGCCGCCGTCGAGCGCCTCGTTGCGGGCCATCACCTCACCGCTGAGGGGTGAGAAGACGTCGCTGACGGACTTGGTCGACTCCAGCTCGCCGATGACCGCCCCGGAGGTGATGGTCTCCCCCACCTGCGGCAGGTCGACGTACACGATGTCGCCCAGCTGCTCCTGCGCGAAGTCGGTGATGCCGATGGTGGCGACGTCGTCGTCGAGGCGCACCCACTCGTGCTCCTCGCTGTAGTAGAGGTCCTCAGGGATCACCGCATGCTCCTTGTGCGTCAGTGGCGGACAGTCGGCCGGTCACGATGTGGGTTGAGCGTACTCGGGCCCCTTGACGTCGGCCAGAGACGTGATCGTGACCTTGTCGCGCTTCTCCACCACAGCCTTCCCGCCGACGTTCTCGACCCGGTCGATCAGGCCACCGCGGAAGCGCACCGCCTCGGCCATGGTGCCCGGGTCGCCGATCGCCTCGAGGATGAACGGTCGCTGCACCTCGGTGCCGCCGACGAGGATCGCGCCCTCCTCGTCCAGGAAGTACGTCTGGGCCACGACGCGGGCGATGCCGTTGACGGCGATGGCTTCGGCACCGGCATCGCGGAGCTCCTGGACGGCATCGAGGAGCTGGCTGGCCGACACCGACTCATCCGGATCTTCGATCGTCACGGCGACCCCTGGTCCGGTGGCACCGGCCGACCCGGCCAGGATCGCGAGCTGCTCCGATCGTTGGCGGGCATCCTTCTCGGCATCCTCGGAGCGTCGTGAGCTGGACAGCAGCTCGTTGCGGGTCTGGGTGAGGTCGTCGATCTGGGTGCCGAGACGCTCGTTGGCGGCATCGATCGACTTCAGCAGCTCGACGAGCTCGACGCCGCGGATGGCGGTGTAGTCGGTGGCGTCGTCCTGCCCGATCTGGGCGGTGACCCCGAACGCCAGCGCGCCGACGAGGAGGGCCACCAGCGTCTGCATGCCCGTGGGGCGAGTCCACCGGCGCAGCCGGGATTCTGGCTCTGGCGGGGGTGCCGGGCCCGGGGCGGCAGATGGCTCTGGCGGGGGTGCCGGGCCCGGGGCGGCAGATGGCTCTGGCGGGGGTGCCGGGCCCGGGGCGGCAGGCGGCAGCTCCTCAGGCATGGAAGATCCGGCGACGGATGGCGGCGGCATTGGCGAAGATGCGGATGCCGAGGACGACGATCACGCCGGTGGACAGTTGCGATCCCACGCCGAGCTGGTCGCCGACGAACACCATGAAGGCCGCGATGAGGACATTGGAGATGAACGAGATCACGAAGACGCGGTCGTTGAATCGCTTCTCCCCCAGCGCTCGCAACGCACCCACGACCGCGTCGAGGGCTGCCACGATGGCGATCGGCAGGTACGGCTGCAGCCACACCGGCACGGTCGGCTGCAGCCAGAGTCCGAGGGCGAGCCCGATCGCGAGTCCGATCACCGGGATCATCGGCCGTCCTCCAGTCCCTTGGCGTGCTTCAGCTCCAGTCGCCTGGCTGGGGCTGCGGGCACCCTGACGTCAGTCGATGGTGTCACGGCGAACTTCACGCCGGCCCGTTCGCTCCTGCGCTCCCAGTAGGCGCCGGACGGATTCTGGGCGAACCGCGTCTGCAGCGCCTCGGGGTCACCCAGCGCCACGATCGTGTACGGCGGGCTGATCGAGCGGAAGTTGACGGTGATCGCGTCGGCCGCCGTGCGGATGGCGGACAGACTGCCGATGCGGCTGTCGTTGACGGCGATCGCCTCGGCGCCGGCATACCAGAGCCCGTTGACCAGGATCTGCAGGTCGCGGTCGGTGATGCGTCCCTCGTCGGTCGCGTCGACGCCGGGAGCCCGGTCGGAGGCAGTCACCACGATCCCGGGCCCGCGAGCGGCCTCGGCCGCCGCGATCAGGGCCAGTCCGGGCGTCCCGGTGGTCGCGCCGTTCTCGGTCGTGCGCAGTGACTGCACCTCGGCCCGCAGGCCGGCCACCGCCGCCCGGCGCTCGTCGAGCACCTTCTGCCGGGCCCTGATGTCCGTCGCCAGCGTCTCGCGCTCGAGCTCGGTGCCCGGCCGATCGTTCCTGGTCTGGACGGCGGCCATGGTGACGAACAACCCGAGCAGGGCGACCACGAGGCCCAGGACCAGGCCGGCCCGGCGAGTGCGTCGCGGTTCGGTCCCGCGATAGACGTAGTAGTCGTCGTCGAGCGCTGAATCGGCGATCTGCTCGAGCAGTCCTGTGCCCGACCACGAGACGCCCGAGGCCCCTGAGTTCTTGTCCTGGCTCATGACCGGGCGGCGACGCGCGGCGTCGTGGCGAGCAGGCGACGCACCTGGAACGCATACAGCACGCCGGCCCACCAGTACAGGCCCACGCCCCAGATGGCGAAGGCCCAACCGAACACGTCGGCGAGGTCGGCCACCGTGCCCCGCCCGTCACCCAGCAGCAGCAACGGGAACGCGTACAGCAGTCCGGCGGTGGCTGCCTTGCCGAGGAAGTGGACCGGCAGCGAGCTGAATCCGCGAGTCCGGAGGAACGGCACGAGGCTGAACAAGAAGATGTCACGCAGCGGCAGGATCAGGGCCAGCCACCACGGAATGATCTCGCGCATCCACAGCCCGACGACGACGGCGAGGATGAACAGCCGGTCAGCCACCGGGTCGAGGATGGCGCCGACGGTCGATGCCTGGTTGAGCTGCCGCGCCAGCTTGCCGTCGAGGTAGTCGGTGACGCCGGCGAACATCAGGACGAGGAGCGCCAGCTCATCTTGTTCCGGGCCGAGGACCAGCCAGAGGAACACCGGCACGAGAAGGAGTCGGATCACGCTCAGCAGGTTCGGGATCGTGACGATCCGGTCGGTCACGGGTGTTCCTCTCGGTGATGTTGCCTCGATCAAGCGTAGGACATCGGTGCCGGTCTTCGAGCCGTGGCGTGCCGCTGTATTCGGTGTCGCCCGCGGACCCGGTCTTGCATCCGGGCCGGGGACTGACAGGATGGCCAGAGAAGACCGAAGACGTCACAGCGTGGCACGCGGAGTGCCCCGTCTCGAGGAGGATGCGTGGCCGATTACACACTTCCGGACCTGCCTTACGACTACGGAGCGCTCGACCCGAACATCTCGGGCAAGATCATGGAGCTGCACCACGGCAAGCACCACCAGAACTACGTGAACGGCTTGAACGCCACGATCGAGAAGATCGACGAGGCCCATGCCTCGGGCTCGTTCGACACCATCAACCAGCTCGAGAAGAACCTGGCCTTCAACCTGGGTGGTCACATCAACCACTCGATCTTCTGGAAGAACCTCTCCCCCGAGGGCGGCGACAAGCCCGACGGCGACCTCGGTGCGGCCATCGACGACCAGTACGGCTCGTTCGACACGTTCCGCGCCCAGTTCGAGGCCACGGCGCTCGGCATCCAGGGCTCAGGCTGGGCCATTGCCGCCTGGGACACGCTCGGCCAGAAGCTCGTGATGGGCCAGCTCTACGACCACCAGAGCAACCTGTCCCCGACCCTGGTCCCGGTCGTGCTGCTGGACATGTGGGAGCACGCGTTCTACCTCGACTACCTCAACGTCAAGGGCGACTACGTCAAGGCGTTCTGGAACATCGTCAACTGGGCCGACGCCCAGGAGCGATTCGCCGCAGCGACCAGCGGCGGCCAGCTCCTGTTCTAGTTCATCGTGGCGGCGGCGGGGACCCTCAGGGTTCCCGCCGCTTGCCATGCTCGGCCAGGTCGCGGAGATACGCGTTGTAGGCCTCGAGCTCGGCGCCGTCGTCCCGATCGGCTGCGCGGTCGGTGCGGCGCGCCTCCCGGCGGTCGGAGCGGATCCACTGGACGAACAGGGCGCCCATGACGAGCAGCAACGGGATCTCCCCCATCGCCCACGAGATGCCCCCGCCGAGGTACTGGTCGGCGAGCAGATCGGTACGGAACGGACGGTCCAGGACCCGCCAGTACGACTCCGCGATGACCGTGCGTGAGGACATCACCGCGACCGAGAAGAATGCATGGAACGGGATCGTCAGGAGCAACAGGCCGAACCGCACGATCGGCTGCAGGGATCGCGGCGACGGATCCACGCCGATCAGCACGTAGAAGAACAGCGTCCCGACCGCGATGAAGTGGAGCTGCATCGCCGCGTGGCCCCAGTGGCTGCCCATGAGCTGCTCGAAGATCGGCGAGAAGTACAGCGCGTAGAGGCTCCCGACGAACAGCGCCGGCCCGACGATCGGGTGCGTGACGGCGCGAGCGAAGCGCGAGTGCAGGAACGACATGAGCAGGGTCCGTGGTGACACCTCGCCAGGACGGCGCGGGCCCGGGAGCGTGCGCAACGCGAGGGTGATCGGTGCGCCCAGCACCAGGAAGATCGGCGCCACCATCGATAAAACCATGTGGGCGACCATGTGGGCGCTGAACAGCACGTGCGAATACTGGGAGAGCCCGCCGATGCCGGCCCAAGCGATGAGGGCCAGTCCGATCATCCACGAGACGGTGCGTCCGACCGGCCAGTCGTCACCTCGCCGCCGCAGGACCAGAACGCCGCGGACGTAGAGGGCGAGGCCGAGCCCGACGAACGCCAGAGCCACACCGGTCGGCTCCCACCCCCAGACCAGCCGGCCCACCGTCGGCGCCGCGGGAAGCGGGCCACCGAGCAGTTCTTCGGCCGGCGTCGTGACGACGTCGCTGACCGGGGTGGGTGTACGTGACAGGGCGACGGCGACGCCGATGGTGGCCGCCATCAGCAGGAGCTCGCTTCGGGCCAGCGCGAGGAAGCCCCCTCCCCCGGCGAGAATGCGGCGTCGCTGCCGCCACCCGAGGACACCAAGGAGCCCGAGAGCCACCGTCTTCGCCACGACCAGCCCGCCGTACGACGACTCGGCCAGGTCCCCCCAGCCGCGGAGTCGCACCGAGGCGTTGGCCACGCCGGATGCAGCAACGATCACGAACGCCCACAACGCCAGGGTCGAGAAGCGTGCGATCGCCTCCGGAAGACGCTTGCTGCCCCGATACGCCACCCAGCCGAGCGCCATCAGCCCGCCGACCCAGATGCACACCCCGACGACGTGGAGGAACAGACTTGTCGTGGCCAGATCGTGCGACCCCGATGAGGCAGCGTGCCCGGTCAGCGAGACCGGAACCAAGGTGGCCAGGACGATGCCGAGCCAGATCGCCAGCGATCGGACGCCGATCGTCCAGCGACAGGCCACAGCCACGACGAGCGCCGAGGCGGCCTGCACCAACAACGCGCGGCCGATCGAGGTTTCGGACGCGAGCGAGCTGATCAGGCTCCATGACAGGTCGGTCAACGGTCGCGCGAACGTGTCGCTCACGGTGAGGACGAAGAGCAGCAGGCTTGCCACGGACCAGACCACGGCCCACCGTGACGCCAGCGTGACAGCGGTCACCGACAGGCCTTCGACCACGTCCTTGGTGCTCGGAAGCAGGAACACCGCGACCAGCAGGAACCCGGCGACGGCGATGGCCGCCACCCGGGTGAGATAGCCGGTGGCGGGCAAGGCCCACCCGACGAACTGGCCCGGGTCGGGGATGCCGGCCGGTGTCGGTTCCGGTGCACCCTGACCGAGCCCGAGCGCCGCGACCATCGCCAGCAGCCCGACGGCGAAACCCCCGACCGTGAGCACGGTGGCACGCGTCATGCGTCCGGTCCTCGACGCAGTGGCGCGAGCATCAACCCGATGGCCAGAACGGCGGCGGCGAGTCCGATCACCAGGTGCCCACGATGCCGGTGGACGAATGCCTCCTCCGAGGGCGCCTTCGTCTGCTCGACGTCGCGTCCCGTCGTGGTGGTGAACGTGAACTCACCGGAGACCGGATGGCCATCGGCGGACACCACGCGGTAGGCGACGGTGTAGCGTCCCCGCTCCTCGCTCGGCGCAACCTCGGCCGACAGGACGCCGTCGACGGTGCGCACGTTGGACGTCTGCACGCGTTCTCCGCTCGGCGCCGTGACCGCGACATATCCGGTTCCGACGTTCTCGCTGAACGTCAGTGAGACTTCGGTGGGCGCCGTCGCGATCGTCGCCCCGGCCGCGGGATCGGTCCGGACGAGCGACGCATGCGCCGCTGCCGGACCCGATCCCCCGATCAGGACCACCATGGCCGCGAAGGCCACGGCGAGAACGAACCTAGTCACGGCGTCGATTCTCGCGCAGCACCATGACGGCGACGGCGATGGCCCCGACGAGGGCGGCGCCCCCGAGTCCCCGGGCGATCGGGTCCGAGGTGTCGCCACCGGTGCGATCGCCGGACGCCGGAGTGTGCTTGCCGTCCGATGCCGCCGGGAGCGTGAGGACGGGTGCAGGGTGTGCCGGCTCCTCGGCTCCGTCCTTGGCGGGCTCGTCCCAGGCCACGACTTCACCGTCGTCGTAGGTCTGCTCGGCCGCAAAGGTCAGGGATCGCACCTCGGGGAACGGCCCGGCCGACAGGGCGAACTCATCGAACTCGCCGGGAACGATTCCATCCCCGGTCGCCGTCCACGTCACCGTACGAACGGCTTTCGTGATGGTCGAGCCCTCGACGTCGAGCGGTTCGGACAGTTCTGCCTCGCGGACGTCGAGCTTCCAACCTGGCTTCGTCTGGGCACTGACGAAGGCGAACGGCGTGTCGGCCGGCAGGGTGATGCGGACCTTGGTCGTCGCGGCGGTTTCCGACTCCGTCGGCACGCGGAAGATGACCTTGCCGAAGCCACCAGCGGCGGCATCGGGACTGGAGACCGTCACGTGGGCTGAAGCCGGTGCAGCGACGAGGATGAGGGTTGCTGTGAGGAGCGCAGCGCACAGCCGCGCAAAGGGTCGAGACATCAGGGAACTTTCTGTGAGAGAGGGTGTCGGGCGGGTCAGGCAACCCGGACCGGAGGACCTCTCCCATCGGTGACGTGTGCCAGGAGGAGCGTGGGCCGGCGGCCATCCCAGCTGACCGGCAGTGGCAACCAGCCCAGCGTCGGAACGGACTCCAGCCGTGCCACGAGATCGAACCGAAGCCCGAGGCGGTCGGCGAAGGTCCACACGGAGTCCTCGCCACGGCGAAGCAACCAGGCGCTCAGCATGGTGCCGACGAGGTGCGCAGCGATCATCGTTGCGTCATGGCCCGCTGCCGCGCTCGGAGATCCGACGTGGACGACCACCTGCCCGATGACCAACAGGCCGACGAGTTGGGAGGTCGCGAGTCGGCGACCGGCCAGCCCGGCGGCCACGGACCAGGTGCCGACGAAGGCGATCAGGAGGACTGGCGTGGACGCCCGACCCCCGGCCGAGAGGTGGGCCCCGGCGGCCAGCAAGGTGCACACCAGAGCCGCGAAGGCCGACCGTCCCCATCGGAGTGCCCCGGCGTCGGGACGCAAGGTCTCCTCCAATTGCCGGGGTTGCACGCCCCGAGGATAGCCTGACCGCATGGCTACCGTTTCCGGGGACTTCATCACGCTCGATGAGCTGTGGGGCGCCCACAACTACCACCCCCTTCCCGTCGTGATCTCCGAGGCCGAGGGGGCGTGGGTGACCGACGTCGACGGCAACCGCTACCTCGACTTTCTCTCCGGGTACTCCGCGCTGAACTTCGGTCACCGCCACCCCGCGCTCCTCCGCGCGGCGCACGACCAGCTCGACCGGCTGACGCTCACGTCGCGTGCATTCCACAACGACCAGTTCGGGCACTTCTGCCACGAGCTCGCCGAGCTCACCGGCACCGAGATGGTGCTGACGATGAACACCGGAGCCGAGGCCGTCGAGTCGGCGATCAAGGTGGCCCGCAAGTGGGCCTACGAGGTCAAGGGGGTCGAGTTCGACTCCGCCGAGATCATCGTGGCGGCCGGCAACTTCCATGGCCGCACCACGACCATCGTCTCCTTCTCCGACGACCCCGCCGCGCACGACAACTACGGCCCGTTCACGCCCGGGTTCATCACGGTGCCGTACGGCGACGCCGAGGCCGTCCGCGCCGCGATCGGGCCGAACACCGCAGCCGTCCTGATGGAGCCGATCCAGGGTGAGGCCGGTGTCATCGTGCCGCCCGACGGCTTCTGGGCGGACGTCCGCGCCGCCTGCGATGAGCACTCGGTCCTGATGATCGCCGATGAGATCCAGTCCGGTCTGGCCCGGACCGGCGAGCTCTTCGCCCTGGATCACGAGGGGGTCCGTGCCGACCTCTACACCCTGGGCAAGGCGCTGGGTGGCGGCATCGTCCCGGTGTCAGCGGTCGTCGGCCACCGCGCCGTGCTCGGCGTCCTCAAGCCCGGCCAGCACGGGTCGACGTTCGGCGGCTATCCAGTGGCCTGCGCGGTCGGGCGTGCGGTCGTCGAGCTGCTCGGCACCGGTGAGTTCCAGCAGCGTTCGACCGAGCTCGGCCACCATCTGCACGAACGGCTGCACGAGCTCTCCGGCCTCGGCATCGCCGCGGTCCGCGGCCGCGGCCTCTGGGCCGGCGTCGACATCGACCCCGCCGTCAAGACCGGCCGCGAGGTTTCGATGGCACTACGCGACCAGGGCGTGCTGTGCAAGGAGACGCACGAGCACACCCTGCGCATCGCTCCCCCGCTCGTCATCACCCAGGCGGAGATCGACCACGCGATCGACGCCCTCGGCAACGCGCTCAAGGCCTGACGGCACCTCGTCTGATTCGGCCGCGTCGCCGGACTCGTCAGTCGGACGCACCGCTCCGGTCAGGCGACGGTTCAGGCCGTCTCCCCCGTCTGCACGCCGGCCGTGTTGGAGGCCTCCCGTGCGCTTCAGCGTGGCTTCAGCGTTGGCGATGCACGCTGGAATCCAACGCACTAGGCGAAAGGGGGAAATCTGATGAACGTCATCGATGTGGTGTTTCTGGCCTCGATGGGCGCAGTCGTGGTGTTCTTCGCCGGCGTAGCCGTGTTGGAGTGGTGGGACACGCGGGCGAGACACTCTCGCACCAGCCAGCGTCCTGAAGCGCGCCTGTTCCAGCATCCGCGTAGCGACCACAGGATCTTCCCGGCGGCCTGACCTCCGTCGCACAGATGCCGAGGGAGTCCGCCCACGGCGGACGCCCTCGGCGTCCGCCATGGATCCGTCATCGCTCGTCCATCCGCGCCCGACTCCGGACGTGGTCGGCTGCTTCCTGTCGCCACCACCGAGATGATCGCGGGGCCCGACCGGGCGGCCCGTTCTCACGTGTCCGCCGACGCACCGGGACCCTCCTCGCCCCGGCGCCGCCCGGTTCGTTCGGCAACACCGTCCGCCAAGGCCGTACCGGCGCCGTCATACAGTCCGACGACGGAGTGGGCGCGCTCACCGAGCTCGGCTGCGTCGTCGTCGTACTGGGCGATCGCCGCAATGGTGCCCGCGAACTCGCCGGCCTCCAGCTGCTCCATGGCCGCAAGGTTGCTTCCGTGGAAGGGCATCGCGAGGACGGCGATGTCCACGGCGCCGGCCTGGGTGAGCCGGTGCCAGAGATCGGGATCGGTGGCGTCGCCCTCGACCACGTCGAGGCCTTGTTCGCGGAGCCGTGCGACGCGTTCCTCACTGCTCTCGATGCCGACGACTCGCAGTCCGTAGGTGTCGGCGAGCTGATGGTAGGCCGCCTGCCCCACCCGCCCCATCCCGAAGACCACGGCGTTCGCGTGCCCGACGTCGATCGGCCGGTCGTCGGGATGCAGCTCTGTCACGTCTTGTACCGGCATCCGCCGCTCGGCGAGGGCGACCAGCCAACCGGTACGTCGGTTGACCACGACCGAGAGGATGAAGCTCATGGCCACCGCGCTGCCGATGACGGCCAGCCAGTCCTCGGAGACGAGGCCGGCCGAAGCCCCGACGACGATCACGATGAGGCCGAACTCGGAGTGGTTGGCAAGCACCGTCCCGGTCAGCACCGAGGTGCGGTGCCGCATGCCCTGCCACCAGAGCAGGGCGACGAAACCCAGGGACTTGAGCGGGATCAACAGCAGGAGGAGTCCCGCGAGAAGCAGGTCCGTGCCCGAGGGAGCCCCGGTGAATCCGATCGAGAGGAAGAAGCCGACCAGCAGCAGTTCCTTGAGCGAGAACAGCGCCTTGGACAGCTCGCCCGAACGTGGCTCGCTGGCGAGCAGCAGACCGATGGACAGTGCGCCGAGGTCCCCTTTGAGACCGGCAGCCTCGAAGAGCGCATAGCCCGGAGCCAGTGCGAGAGCCACCCCGAACAGCGGCATCAGCGCGTCGTGCCCGAGGCGCCGCAGGAGCCACCGCATCGGCCAAGCGGCCGGCAGCAGCAGGATCAGCAGGACCGCCCATGGGCTCGGTGGCGACGCCTCGGCAAGGGTCAGGAAGATGACGGCGGCGATGTCCTGGATCACCAGGATCCCGACCGCCGTCCGCCCGAATCGTGACCGCGTGGAGCTCTGGTCGTCCAGAACGGTGACGACCAACACGGTGCTGGAGAACGACAGGGCGAACCCGATCACCAGCAGGGACCGCCAGTCCTGACCGCCGAGCAGTCCGATGCCGATCACGGAAAGGACCGCCAGGTAGGCGAGGCTGAGAGCCGCGGTGACGCCCATGTTCAGGACCGCGGTCATCCAGACCTCGCGACGGACCAGCACGCGGACGTCCAGCTTGAGTCCGATCCCGAACAACAACAGGGCGACGCCGAGGTCGGCCAGTGTGTCGAGCGCCGGGAGCTCGGGTACCCCCAGGCCGTGCAAGACGAAACCGGCCACCAGGAAGCCCACCAACGGCGGCAGGCGCAGGGCCGTGGCGGCGAGACCGGCCACGAGCGCCGTCATGAGGACCAGGCCGAGATCGATCATCGGGGCGTCCGGTCGGATCGGTCGTGGTCGGTGCCCGGGAAGTGTGTCGACGTGTGCCGGGCGAAGTTGACGACCTCGGCGGTGAACGCGCTGGCCCGTTCGAGCATGACCATGTGTCCGGTGCCTTCGAGGACGACGGTGTGCGCGCCGGGCACGGCCTCGGCGAAACCGGCGAGTTCGGTCAACGGAGAGATCAGGTCGTGGTCGGCGCCGATCGCGAGCATCGGGCAGTCGGCCTGGGTCAGCCACTGCCCGGGACGCAGCCTGCCGACTGCTCGGGCAGTGGGCAGGACTCCCCTGGCGCCGACGCCGTCGACGAGCAGCGCAACGCTGGTGGACGGAAGCGCCCCTGGACGGTGGAGGTACGGCCACAGGAACAGCCGGCGTAGTCGCGGGCGCTTGATGAGCTGGTGACGAAAGAACGCCGGGACGGGCAGACCCGCGGTGAGTACCTCGAAATAGGTCGCAACGATGGTCAGGGGTCGTCTGAGCAGGTGGTGGCCGGTACGTTGCATGCCGAGCACAGCGGCGAAGGCCTGCACGGTGCCGGCGGCGAGGATGACCGCGTCAACCAGATCGGGATGGCGGTGGGCGAGGCGTACGGTCAGCGGCCCGCCGAGCGAATGCCCGACGAAGACGGCTTTGGGCAGGTTCAACTGCTTGGCCAGCGCAGCGATCGTGTCCACGAACGCGTCGATCGAGTACCCACCGTGCGGCGGCCCGGAACGACCGAACCCCGGCAGATCGACGGCGATGACACGACCGTGTTCGGCCAGCTCGGGAATGTTCTCGGTCCAGTGCTGCCAGCGTCCGCCGAGGCCATGCACGAGAACGAACACGAGCCCATCGGGCCCGGGATCGCCGTAGTCCAGGTAGTGCAGGCTGGACCCGGCGACGTCGGCGGTGTGCAGATGCCGAGTCCAGTCCACGTCACCTCGGGGTCGCCGGCCGGGCCGGCCATAGTCTCCGCCCAAGGGGACGGTCCGCCATGTCTGGCTGGTCGAGGTCATGAGTGATTCTCTCGTGAAGCGGGAAGCACAGGGCAGTCCATCGTGCAGACATCGTCCCCCGCGGTCCTCCAGACCATTCCAGACTGGCCTCGCGGGGCGTTTCGGCGTCCCGACCGTCTCCGTTTGTTGCTCGCTGTTTCATCGACTTCGGGGTCAGGGGGTTGTCAACGGGGCCGTCACCTGCCCAGAAAGGGTCACCTGAGGGCTCGATCGAGAGTAGGTTCGGCATCACCGTGGAGCAGATGCTCCTTCTCGAACCGCAAGGGGGGCCGTCATGGCGCGTGACTCGAAGGTCGAACTTCTCGGACAGGTTCCGCTGTTCTCGCGATGCTCCACCAAGGAGCTCAAGCACATCGCCGGACTCGTCGACCAGCTGACCATCCCCACGGGAGGCACGCTGACGACCCAGGGGCGAAGCGGCCAGGAAGCCTTCGTCATCATGGAGGGAGAGGCCAGCGTCAGCATCGACGGCACGGTGGTCGGCACGGCCGGAGCCGGGACGGCCATCGGCGAGATCTCGCTGCTCGACTCGACCCTGAACCGCACAGCCACGGTCAAGGCTGTCTCCGACATGGAGGTCCTCGTCATCGCACCCCGCGAGTTCGACGCCCTGATCACCAAGCACCCCACGGTGCTGAAGAGCATCGCGGCCGAGCTCGCGCGACGGCTCAACGCGGCCGATCACCGCTCGCTGTCCTGACCATCCCACCCGTTCGCACTCCGTTGTCTCTCCGGAGTGCCCGCCCCTTGGTGTGCCCATGGTGGGCAACGGTCGTGGTCAGTCTCCCTGTTCATCTCTGCCCCGAGTGCGTAGACAGGCGCCTCGATTCGGTGGGATCAACCCCCAAGAGACCGATGAGTGGCGACGACACCCACGGGCCCTGCAAGACCCGTCGCCACCGGGTCCGGTTGCCCGCCGCTTGTCGGCACGGAACTGATTCGCCCAGCCGCCATCTCTGCGACGTAGAGCATGTTCCCGACGACGGTCAGCCCGCGTGGGCCATCGAAACCCCTCGCGATGGTTGAGACCGCCCCACCTGTGGTTGGCACCGACACAGCCGTGCTCGTTCCGGGGTCGGAGATGTAGAGCGTTGTTCCACTCACGGCTATGCCTGCGGGGGTGCTGAGCCCTGCGACCACCAGCGTAGGAGTACCGCCCGACACGGGCAGAGCCACGACTCGTCCTGCGCCCGCCTCGGCCACAATGGTGGGATCTGACCGCGGGGCCTGGGGTATCACCGGCGAGCCCATCTTTGAAGCCATCCAGCTTTTCCCTGGGCCTTCGCAACGAACCTGCCGTAGTAGACGGACACTTCAATCGTCGAGAACTTTGCAGTTCTCGTCCCACGAGTAGCTGCCAAGGTCGACCTTCATCCCGAGTGTCTAGCTGGATGCGCCGATCTGAGGTGATTCTTGTTCCGGTGCAGCCCGGCGTCGCGGAGAACCGGCTGAAATCCCCACGAATCCCTGGGGCCAGCATCTACGATTCGAAGACCTATCGGGGCAGTTCACTTCGCCGAATGGGGTCCGATCCCGGCCGCGGAACAGCAACGGCGCGCCGAGATGGCTGAAGAGTCAGCTCGCAGAGAAAGTGAGCCACCGCCGAAGCAGTGGCCGGAACTTGATCCGTACCCCAAGTCCAGTCTGGCAAGCGAGAGCGAACTCCAAGATGTCGCTGAAAAGCTCGAAAAATTCAGGTCCTTGGTTCAGGGGCACCGAATGATTGCGATGCCCCCCGGCGCGCTGAGCGAAGCGATCATTAAGCGCTTGGAGGAGGACCCACTCGCCGATGAGGGCCGGAGATACCACGCGGAACGTGATCGGAGAATCCGGGTTCTCAGGGTGGTATGGCAATGCGGTGCGTAGAACGGACGGCGCTGACCCCCAAGACTTATTCATTCTTGCGAACCTGGCACTCATCCGAGATCCAGAAAGGGAGCCCGTTTAGTTGAGAGCCCTGGGAACGGCTGGCTGGTCGCCACATCATCCAAGACGAGCTCGGTCGCGCTTCCATCGATAGGCCACATCGGACCCTAGGCTCGGCACCATGCCCAGCGGCAACGACTACGGCGAACCCAAGACGACGCACCACCGTCGAGGCACCCAGTCGATCGTCAACGAGTCGTGGCCGCTGCGCGACAAGGACGGCGGGCACGCTCGCGGGCGTGCTCTTGACTGGGGTCCGGGTTCAGAAGGAGTACCTCGAAACGTACTCCGGCTGGTCCCCCAGCGTCCACGAAACGTTCCTAATCGGCACGCCTAGGCACCGGTGTCAGGAAGCGCGCCCGGGACGGCCGTGCCGGACTCCGCGACGCTGTCCTGACCCTCGTCGTCGTCGAAGTCCTCGCCGTCGGAGTCTTCGTTGTCCGAGCCGTCGCCGGGGTTGTCTTCGTCCTCGTCCGGGACGTTGGCCAGGACGGTGATGAGCACGTTGACGAACGAGGAAAAGGGGTTGCCGGCGCGGGAGACCGAGTACTGCAGCTGGCCCGACACCGACGCGGTGAAGGTCAGTACACCAGTGAGCGGATGCAGGACAGCGATGATGCCGACGGGAACGGGTTCGGTGATCGCGTAGGTCAGCGGCGTTGTCTCGTCAGCTTCGTCGTCGAGGAACTGGTCGTTCAACGTCAGGTCCAGGACACTCAGCACCCCTCGGACGACTGTCGCGAAGTCAGAGCGCGCACAGGCGAAGTCGATGCCATCACCGCCGGTCATGGAGGTGCCGGCGTCGTCATCACACAGGAGGTCGTTGCCGGCCCCGCCGGTCAGGGTGTCGGCGCCGTTCCCGCCGAACAGCAGATCGTCACCGTCGCCCCCGTCGAGGGTGTCGTCGCCTTCGCCCCCGTCGAGGGGTGTCGTCGCCTTCGGGCCGCCGTCGAGGGTGTCGTTACCGGCGCCGCCGTCGATCAGGTCGTCGCCGCCACCACCAAACGCCACGTCGTCACCGTCTCCCCCGATCAGGTTGTCGTTCCCGCCGTCGCCATTGACGAGGTCATTGTCGTTGCCGCCGTACAGCGTGTCGTTGCCGTTGTCGCCGTCGACGATGTCCTGCCCGTCACCACCGTCAATCGTGTCGTTGCCGTCTTCGCCGCCAAGGTTGTCGTCGCCGGCCCCACCGTTGATGGTGTCGTCGTTCGGCGTACCGGTGATGTCGTCGTCGCCGGGGGTGCCGGGAATGTCGTCGGCCCACGACGACGACGGCAGGAACACCAGGGCGAACGACAGGATCAGGGAGAGGGCGAGGTGGCGTGTCTTCATGATGGCCTCCGGGAGTCGGTGCGGG
Organism: uncultured Actinomycetota bacterium; assembly: GCA_963695295.1. Lineage (GTDB taxonomy): Bacteria > Actinomycetota > Actinomycetes > Propionibacteriales > Nocardioidaceae > Aeromicrobium. The sequence continues at coordinate 2,595,882 of OY968771.1, forward strand.
GGTTGACGGTGAGCTGGAAGACGTCGGGCGGTGCGAAGGTTTCCTGCATGTGCTCGCTGAGTTGACTGCATGGGAGTTCTCGTCTTCTGGTCGACTGATTCGGTTCTAGCCAAACGGGCGTTCTGAGAGCGTTCTGGAGCCGTTCTTCGGTGTTCAGGCGGTGGGTGTGACCAGCGGGCGTCGGAGTTGATCGTGACCCCACCCAAGACGGCGAAGTCGAAGCGTGCGATCCATCTGTCCTCGACGTCGGAGCGCATCTTCCGCGCCGCCGGCCTCTCGCAGAAGCAGGACCGGCTCAGGGCGGGCTCGGCCTGGGTGGTGACGCCCTACGTGTTCACGACCGAGACGGGCGAGCCCTGCGATCCGAGGAACGCGCTACGGGCTTTGAAGTCAGCCGCGGCGAAGGCGCAGCTGCCCGCTGCGGTCGGACTGCACACGCTGCGGCACTCTGCGGCGACGGTGATGATCGAGAACGGGGTGCCGCTGAAAGTCGTCTCCGAGATCCTCGGGCACTTCTCCGTGAGCATCACCGGCGACATCTACGCGCACGTCTCACCGGACGTTTCAGCGCAGGCGATGGACGCTCTCGGGGCCGCGCTCGACGGCTAATGGTGGTCAAGCCACATTCTCGGGCCTCCGCGAGTCCCCGCCTGGACCCGCTCCAAACCTGTTGTGACCTGCGGTTACATGTCGGTCGGGCTGACAGGATTTGAACCTGCGACCCCGTGACCCCCAGTCACGTGCGCTACCAAACTGCGCCACAGCCCGTATACCAGCGGCCACACTACCCCAGCAGACGGGAACATCCGGCGCCGCCCAACTAGGCTCGCGGGATGATGCATGGCTGGGCGGTCAGTGGGCATCCGGGCCGGCCGGGACGCCTGGAGTCGGTGTCCCGGGAGGTTCCCGAGCCGGCCGCCGACGAGGTGCTCGTCCGGGTGCGGGTCTGCGGTGTGTGCCGTACCGACCTGCACCTCGCCGACCACGATCTCGAGCCGAGGCGCGACCGGGTGATCCCGGGCCATGAGGTGGTCGGCGACGTCGTCGGGCTCGGGTCCGATGCACGCAGGTTCGCCACCGGCGACCGCATCGGCATCGCCTGGTTGCGGCGCACCTGCGGCACCTGCGACGCGTGCCGGCGTGGGGCGGAGAACCTGTGCCGGTCATCGGAGTACACCGGGTGGGACGCCGACGGGGGGTTCGCTGAGTTCGCCGTGGTCCCCGAGGCCTACGCGTACGCGCTGCCCGACGACGTCGCCGATGAGGACGTCGCGCCGTTGCTCTGCTCGGGCATCATCGGCTACCGCGCGCTGTGCCGCGCCGAGCGTGCCGCAGGGCGGACGGCTGGGGATCTACGGTTTCGGCGCGAGTGCGCACCTGACCGCGCAACTGGCCATCGCCGAAGGCGTGGAGGTGCACGTGGTGACCCGTGGCGAGTCGGCGCGGCGCCTCGCCTTGGAGCTCGGTGCGGCCTCGGCCTGTGCGCCGGAGGACCGTCCGCCGGCGCCGCTCGACGGCGCGATCCTCTTCGCGCCGGTGGGCGCACTCGTACCCACCGCACTCTCCGCCCTGGAGCAGGGTGGCACGCTCGCGATCGCCGGCATCCATCTCACCGACATCCCGTCCCTCGTCTACCAGGAGCACCTGTTCCGCGAGCGGACCCTCACGAGCGTCACCGCGAACACCCGTGCCGACGGCGAGACGCTGCTCGCGAAGGCCGCCGAACACGACATCCGCCCGCGGGTGACGGCCTACTCGTTCGACGACGTCGACCGGGCGCTGGATGACCTCGCCGCTGGGGAGATCACCGGCGCGGCGGTGGCCCGAGTCGGCTGATCAGCGCTTGCGCCGCTGCCGTGGCCGCTGCTGGATGTGCACCGGCGACCCGACGAACCCGAACTCCTCGCGCAGTCGTCGTTCGATGAACCGCAGGTAGGACGCCTCGAGCTTGCCGGACGTGAACAGGATGAACGTGGGCGGCGCAACCGAGGCCTGCGTGCCGAACAGGATCTTCGCCTGCTTCCCGCCCCGGACCGGATGCGGGTGCTCGGCGACCAGCCGGCCGAGGAACGCGTTCAGCGCCCCGGTGCCGACGCGCGTCTCCCACCCGTCGAGCGCGCTGTCGAGGGCGCGCACGAGCCGGTCGATGTGCCATCCGGTGCGTGCCGCGACGTTGATGCGCGGTGCCCACGGCACCTGCACGAGCTCGCGGTCGATCTCGCGCTCGAGGTAGTAGCGACGTTCGTCGTCGACCAGGTCCCACTTGTTGAAGGCGATGACGAGCGCGCGACCGGTCTCGGCCACCGAGCTGATGATCCGGGTGTCCTGCTCGGTGATCGCCTGGCTCGCGTCGATGATCATGACGGCGACCTCGGCGCGCTCGATGGCCGAGCTGGTTCGGAGGCTGGCGTAGTACTCGTGGCCGGACGCCTCACGAACGCGCTTGCGGATGCCGGCCGTGTCGATGAACCGCCACGTGCGACCGCCCAGGACCACCAGCTCGTCGACCGGGTCGACCGTGGTGCCGGAGACGTCGTCGACCACGACGCGGTCCTCCCCCACCAGCTGGTTGAGCAGGCTCGACTTGCCGACATTGGGCTTGCCGACGATCGCGACGCGCCGGGGACCCGCCACGGCGTCCTGCTCGGCCGGAGCGTCCGGCAGCGCAGCCAGCACGGCGTCGAGGAGGTCCCCACTCCCCCGGCCGTGCAGCGCCGAGACCGGGTGAGGCTCCCCCAGACCGAGGTTCCACAGCCCGGCGGCCTCGAGCTCGCCGCGCTGGTCGTCGACCTTGTTGGCCGCGAGGACGACCGGCTTCTTCGCCTTGCGCAGGATGCGCACGACGGCCTCATCGGCGTCGGTGATGCCGACCGTGGCGTCGACCACGAACAGCACCGCGTCGGCCGCCATCACGGCGACCTCGGCCTGGGCGGCGATCCGCTCCGCCATGCCGCGTGCGTCCGGATCCCACCCACCGGTGTCGACGACCGTGAAGGCGCGCCCGTTCCAGTCCGCGTCGTACGGGACGCGGTCGCGGGTGACACCGGGCACGTCTTCGACGACCGCCTCGCGGCGACCGATGATGCGGTTCACGAGCGTCGACTTGCCGACGTTCGGCCGGCCGACCACGGCCAGCACCGGGACGGGACCGGTCTCGTCGGGGTCAGTCACGGGCCGAGCCCGCAGGAATCGGCCCGGGCAGGCCGCGCTTGGTCGCACCCTTGGCCCAGGCCAGATGGGCGCGGAGGTGCTCGTGGATCTGCTCGGTGACGTCGGCGATCATCGCCGACGTGCGGGGCCATGGCACCGACGGGAAGCGAATCGGTTCGCCGTAGGCGATGTCGATGCGCGCACCCTTCGCCGGCCGCGAGTCCCTGGCGCCGCCGGGCTCTCGCGTCCCGAAGATCGCCACGGGCACGATCGGCGCGCCGCTGACCAGGGCCAGCCAGCCGATGCCGTTCTTGATGCTGTGCAGCTCACCGTCGCCCCGGCGCCCTTCGGGAAAGGTGATGATGGCCTGTCCGGCGGCCAGCGCGTCGGCGGCCGTGCGCAGGGACCCGGCATCGACGCGAGCGCGATCGACCGGGATCTGTCCTGCGTAGGTGAGCAGCTTCCCGGTGCGGCCGACGAAGAGCTCCTTCTTCACGAGTGCATGGGCCGGGCGCGGGGTCTTGAGGAACAGCAGCGGGCCGTCGAGCCAACCGATGTGGTTGGCGGCCAGGATGACCGGACCGGTCTCGGGGACCCTGTTCATGCCGCGCTGGTTCACGTGCCACCGGCGATCGAGCCACCAAACCGCGGAGCGGCGCAGCGTTCGCAGGCCGCTCTCGGGGAGCCCGCGCGGCCCGGTGAGGTGGCCGCTCGCGAGGAGCTGGTCGCTCATCGCGTGCCCTGCCTGACCGCGTCGACGAGCTGGACGACGGCGTCGACGACCTGCTCGAGGCTGAGATGGGTGCCGTCGATCTCCACGGCGTCCGGGGCCTTGGCCAGCGGCGAAGCGGTGCGGGTGGAGTCGATCTGGTCGCGTCGGGCCAGGTCGCGCTCGGTCGAGTCCGGGTCGAGCGATCCCAGCTCCGCAGCGCGCCGGGCCGCCCGAGCCGCGGGGTCGGCGACGAGGAACACCTTCACCGGTGCCTCAGGGACAACGGCAGAGCCGATGTCCCGACCCTCGACGACGATCCCACCGGTGGCCGCGGCGATCGTCTCGCGCTGCCGGCGAACCAACAGCTCACGCACCCGCGGCACGGCCGCGACCAGGCTGACGTTCTCGGTGACATCTGTGCCACGGATGGGTCCGGACACGTCGCGTCCGTCGGCCTCGATGGTCGGCGCCAGCGGGTCGGTGCCGGATCGGAGCACCACCGACTCGGCGGCTGCCGAGATCGCGTCGGGATCGAGCAGGTCGGTGCCGCGCTGGAGCAGCGCCCAGGTCATGGCCCGGTACATCGCTCCGGTGTCGAGGTACGCCAGACCGAGGCGCTCCGCGACACCGCGGGCGGTGCTCGACTTGCCTGATCCCGACGGTCCGTCGACGGCCACGACGAGCGGGGTGCTCACGGGTTCCTCCTCAGCGGTACGCGGGCCAGCCGCGGGCGGTCAGGGCTTCGATCAGGGCATCGGCGCGATCGGTGAGGACCGCGATCTCGACGAGGCCGACCGGACGGCCGAGCTCGTGGTCGATGCGGAGGTCCTCGATGTTCACGTCCGATTCTCCCGTATGGGCCATGAGCCGCGACAGCTCACCCGGGTGGTCGTCGATCGGGACGAAGACCGTGGCCAGCTCGACCGGGCGTTCGCCGTGCTTGCCCGGGATCAGGCGCGTGCCGGCTCGGCCGGCTTCGAGCACCCCCGCGATCGCCGCGTCGTCCAGCCCGAGGGACTCGATCAGTCCGTCGAGGTCGGCCCGCACCTTCTGCAGGAGCGCTCGGACCTCGCTCGCGTTGCTGCGCAGGATGTCGGACCACAGGGCGGTGTCGCCGCCGGCAATGCGCGTGACGTCGCGGAGCCCGGGCCCGGCGAGGGACAGATGAGACTGCGGGGCGTCGGCCAGACGCGTGGCGGCAAGGACACTGAGCACGTGCGGTACGTGGGACACCAGGGCCACGGCGCGGTCGTGGGATGCGGCGTCCATCGTGATCGGTACCGCACCGACCATGGTCGCCACGGACTCGACCAGCCGGACCGACGGCTCCCCCGTGCCGGCCTGCGGTGTGATGGCCCAGGGGCGACCCTCGAACAGCCGACCGGAGGCGGCCATGGGTCCGGACCGCTCGCTGCCGGCCATCGGATGACTGCCGACGAAACGCTCCGCGCCGGGCAGTTCGCCGATGGCGGCGGCGAGGTCGGACTTCACGCTCGCGACATCGGTGATGACGGCATCCGGCCAGGTCTTCAACGCGTGGGCGACGGTGCCGGTGACCTCGGCCGGAGGGACGGCCACGACGACGAGGTCGGGTGCGGCGACGGGGTCGGGGGTACCGGCACCGCGGGAGACGGCGAGCTCGAGGTTGGTACGGCTGACGTCGGCAAGGTGGACATCGACCTCGTGCTCGCGCAGCGCGAGCGCGATGGACGTGCCGATCAGCCCGCACCCGATCACCAGAACGGATCCGGGGCTCTTCATGCGGGGTCCCCGGGAGGGCGCGCGCAACCGGTGCATACTGCGCGAACCGCGCGCCTGTGCGCGCGGTTTCCTGGGGAGGAGATCATGCCTCCACGGTATCGAAGAGCGCTCCGAGCTCGTCGCGCGACAGCTCGCGGCTCGCCCCGACCGCGAGGTCGCCGAGGCGCAGTGGGCCGAGGCCCGTGCGGGTCAGCTCCAGAACCGGATGCCCGACGTGGTCGAGGAGCCGGCGGACGATTCGGTTGCGGCCGATGTGGACGTCCAGCTCGACCAGGGAGCGGCCGCGGGACCGGTCGACGACGCGGAACCGGTCGACGTGCGCCCGGCCGTCCTCCAGCGTGACGCCGTCGCGCAGCTGGGTCTTGACGGCATCGGACACCGCACCCTGCACCAGTGCGACGTAGGTCTTGGTGACCTCGAACGACGGGTGTGCGAGGCGGTGGGCGAGGTCGCCGTCGTTGGTGACGATCAGGAGGCCGGAGGTGTCGGTGTCGAGTCGTCCGACGTGGAAGAGCCGTTCCGTGCGGTCGGAGAGGAGCGACCGGAGGTCCGGGCGGTCGTGTTCGTCGGCCATGGACGTGACCACGCCGCGTGGCTTGTTGACGATCAGGTAGACGTGGTCGCTCTTCGGCGGCAGCCGGCGACCGTCGACGCGAATGACGTCGCGTACCGGATCGACCCGCACTCCCATCTGCGTGACGATCTCGCCGTTGACCTCGACGTGTCCCTCGGCCATCAGCTGCTCCGAACGTCGCCGACTGGCGATCCCGGCTTGGGCCAGCACCTTCTGGAGCCGGACTCCCTCGGTCGGCGGCGGCTCAGCCACGGGTGGATGAGTCCGAGGACGGCGACGCGCCATGGTCGATCGGCTCGACGTCGGCCGGACGCACCGACTCGGTCCACTCGGTGTCGCCCATCTCCTCGATCTCCGGGAGCATCGGGGCGATCTCGGGCAGCTCGCCCAGGTCGGCGAGTCCCATGCGCTCCAGGAAGTAGCTCGACGTCCGGTACAGGATGGCTCCGCTCTCGGCGTCGACGCCGGACTCCTCCACCAGCCCACGCATGACCAGCGTGCGCACCACGCTGTCGACGTTCACGCCGCGGATGGCCGAGACCCGTGAACGGCTGACCGGCTGGCGGTAGGCGATGACGGCCAGCGTCTCCAGCGCGGCCTGCGTCAGCCGGGCCTGCTGGCCGTCGAGCACGAACCGCTCGACGGCGGGTGCGAAGGTGTCGCGGGTGAAGAACCGCCACCCACCGCCGACATTGCGCAGCTCGAAGCCCCGGCCGTCGTCGGTGTACTCCTGGGCGAGCTCCCCGAGCGCCTTCTCGACGTCCGGCGGTGGGTGCCCGACCGCCTGCGCGAGCGTCAGGTGATCCAACGGCTGATCGGCCACCATCAGGACGGCCTCCAACGCCGGACGCAGGTCGAGCGTCCCCAGCTCGAGCTCGTGCGGCCCCGAGGGCACGGTCGGCTCAGACATCGGCATCCTCGAGGTTCGCAGCGGCTACGGGCTCAGCAGGGGGATCGGCCACGACCGACAACGCCGGCGTCGGGTCGTCGAACTCCGCACCGACGTCGATGTCGCCCTCCTCCGACCCGGTCCAGCGCAGGTGCAGGTCGCCGAGGGGCGTGGCCTGGTCGAAGGTCAGGACGCCTTCCTTGAACAGCTCCAGCACCGCGAGGAAGCGGGCGACGGTGGTGACGACGTCGGCGTCCGCCGTCAGCGCGCGGAACGTGGTCGTGTGCTCGCGCCGCAAGCGGTCGACGACGAGGTGGGCCTGCTCCCGGACACTCACCCGGGTGGCGTGCAGGTGCGCCAGTGACAGCACCGGTACCGGCTTGGGTTCCAGCGCGGCACCGGCGAGCATCGCGAGGTCGTCCGGACCGATCGAGACGATCACCTCCGGCAGCAGCTCGGCGAAGCGCGGTTCCAGGGTGACCGATCGGGGATGCCGGTGCTGCTCGATGTCCAGCCGCTGCGCGATGTGGGCGGCCACCTGCTTGAACGCCCGGTACTGCATCAGGCGCGCGAACAGCAGGTCGCGAGCCTCCAGCATCTCGAGGTCGTCCTCGTCCTCGACGTCGCCCTGCGGGAGCAGCCGTGCGGTCTTGAGATCGAGCAGTGTCGACGCGACGAGCAGGAAGTGCGTCGTCTGTTCGAGATCGCCGCCGAGCTCCTTGATGTAGCCGATGAACTCGTCGGTGACCTGCGACAGGGCCACCTCGGTGATGTCGAGCTGGTGCTGGGAGATCAGCGAGAGGAGCAGGTCGAATGGTCCCTCGAACACGCCCAGGTTGACCGAGAACCCGGCCGTCCTGGACGCCGATTCCTCGACGTCCGCCAAACTCATGACGCGCTCAACCGGCGGGCGATCTCGCTGTCGGTGCCGTGCGCATCCAGGTCGGCGAGGGCGATCGCCAGGGCCGCCCGCACGAGACGACCGCGGTCGACGTTGCGACCGAGCTCGCCGCGCAGCTTCAGGCGCGCCTGTTCGAGGTTGAGGAGCTCGTCGGACGTGAGGTAGACGGTCATCTTCTCGTCGTGCTTGACCCGCCCGCTGGCGCCTTCGGGTGGGGGTGGGGCGGGATCGGTGGCGGCAGCATGCGGGCCCGGGGCGGTGGCGCGGAAGAGCTCATCGGCACCGGGAAGGTTCACGCGTCGGGGCATCGGCTCAACACCTCTCGGGCCAGCTGGCGGTAGGACGTGGCCCCCGGCGACGTGGTGGCGAACTCGGTGATGGGCTCCCCCGCCACGGTGGAGTCGGAGAACTTGACCGTCCGACGGATGACGGTGTGGAACACCAGGTCGCCCCAGCCCTCGACCAGCGTCTGCAGGACCTCGCGACTGTGCAGCGTCCGTCCGTCGTACATCGTGCCGAGCAGCCCGATGATCTCCAGCCGCATGTTGGTGCGGTCGCGCACCTTTTCGATCGTCTCCTTGAGGAGGGCGACCCCGCGCAGGGCGAAGTACTCGCACTCCAGCGGGATGATGACGCCGTCGGAGGCGGTGAGCGCGTTGACGGTGAGGAGGCCGAGCGACGGCTGGCAGTCGATGAGGATGACGTCGTAGTCCTTCAGCACCGGGTGCAGCACGCGGGCCAGCACCTGCTCGCGCCCGACCTCGGTGACCAACCGCATCTCGGCGGCGGACAGGTCGATGTTGGACGGTGCGAGATCGAGGCCGTCGACGCTCGTCTCCAGCACGATGTCCTTGATGCCCAGCTCGCGATCCATGAGCACGTGGTAGATGCTCTGGTCGAGGTCGTGGGCGTTGAACCCGAGCCCGACGGTCAGCGAGCCCTGCGGGTCGAAGTCGACCAGGAGCACCTTGCGGCCGGCCTCGACCAGCGCGGCCCCGAGGTTGATCGTGGTGGTGGTCTTGCCGACGCCGCCCTTCTGGTTGCACATGGAGATGACGGTGGCGGGTCGTCCGGCGCGACGTGGCGTGGGCTCTGGCAGGTCGGGGATCGGACGTCCAGTGGGTCCGAGTTCCTTGCTCATCTACTTCCTTCGTCCCTCGTCCGTCGACTTGTCGCCACACTACCGCTCAGCGTGCGGCTCTTGGATGAGCCGTCGCGTAAATCTCCCGCAATTTCTCGACGGTGACGAGCGTGTAGACCTGGGTCGTCGTGACGGATGCGTGACCGAGCAGCTCCTGCACGACGCGGACGTCCGCACCCCCGTCGAGCAGGTGCGTCGCGAAGGAGTGGCGCAAGGTGTGCGGCGACACCTCCGCGGTGACGCCGGCCCGCTGGGCGGCCTTCGCGAGGACGGTCCACGCGCTCTGCCGGCTCAACCGCCCGCCCCGGGCATTGAGGAACAGCGCCGGGGACGCCGAGACGGCCGACACCAGTGTCGGCCGGGCCTTGCTCAGGTAGTCGGCCACGGCAGTGAGGGCGTAGCTGCCCACCGGGACGAGTCGTTGCTTCCCGCCCTTGCCGCGCAGCAAGGCGGTGCCCTCCTCCAGGTCGAGGTCGTCGACGTCGAGCCCGACGGCCTCGGAGATGCGGGCCCCCGTTCCGTACAGCACCTCCAGGAGGGCGCGGTCGCGCTTCGCCAGGACGGTGCCCGGCTCGCCCGCTGCCGTGAGGATCGCCTCGACCTCCGGCAGCGGCAGCGCCTTGGGCAGCCGGGCGGCCGGACGTGGCGGCTTGACCGCCGCCGACACATCGCTTCCCACCAGGTGCTCGCGCAGGCAGAACCGGTGAAACCCTCGTACGGCGACGATGGCGCGTGCGGCGCTGGCCGGACCCAGGGCCGGGTGGTCCACGTCGCCGGTGCGAAGCGCGCCGAGGAACGCCAGGACGTCGGTCTCGGCAATCGCATCGGCTGTCTCGATGCCCCGACCGTGCAGATGAGTGACGTATCGCCGCAGGTCACGGCGGTAGCTGTTGAGAGTGTTGTCGGCCAACCCGCGTTCGACGCCCAAATGACTGAGGTAGTCGAGCACGGCTCGATCGAGGTCGGTGCTCATGGCCCGAGACGTCGGACCTGCTCGGCGAGCACGGCAGCGACCGTCATGGCGTCGGTGATGCGGCCGGCGAGCACGGCCGCCACGGTGGCGTCGAACGGCAGCCACCACTGCTGCATGTCCGCCTCCTCGGCGAGGCGATCGGTTCGGTCCGCAGGCGGCACCGGGCTCAGGCCAGTGGCTCGGAACACCGTCCACTGCTCGCTGGAGTAGCCCGGGGTGGCGAGCAGGCGAAGGGTGCTGTCCCAGTCGTCGGCTGCGACGTCGGCCTCCTCGGCCAGCTCCCGGACCGCGGCAGCGAGCGGGTCCTCCCCCTCGACGTCGAGCGTGCCGGCCGGCATCTCGAGCACGCGGCGGCGAACCGGGTGGCGATACTGCTCGACCAGGAGCACGCGGTCGGCGTCGTCGATCGCCAGGACGCCCACGGCTCCGTGGGGCTTGACGACGACGCGCGTGTGCTCGCTCCCGTCCGGGCCGGCGATCGTGTCCAGGTCGACGGCGAGGTAGCCGGAGGAGAACTGCTCGATCGATGCGTTGACCGGCCAGGCGTGGTCGCGGTCGGCGAGCGTCTCGGGGTCCGCGAGGAGCCCGGGCAGGCTCGGATGGGCGTTGCTCATTCGCTGTCGTCGACCGGGAGGCGGGTCTCGCGCTGACGGTCCAGCGCCGCCGCGATCAAGCCGGAGAACAGCGGATGCGGACGGGTGGGCCGGGACCGCAGCTCCGGGTGCGCCTGGGTGGCCACGTAGTACGGATGGACGTCGCGGGGAAGCTCGATGAACTCCACCAGCGTCGAGTCCGGTGACGTGCCGCTGAACACCAGACCGGCTGCCTCCAGCTGGTCCCGGAAGCCGTTGTTGACCTCGTAGCGGTGCCGGTGCCGTTCTTCGACCTTGTCGACGCCGTAGGCCTGGGCCACCAGCGTGCCGGGCTTGAGCGCAGCCGGGTACAGGCCGAGCCGCATCGTTCCGCCGAGGTCACCGGCGCCGTCGACGAACGCCTCTTGCTCGGCCATCGTCGCGATGACCGGGGCGCCGGCCTGCGGATCGAACTCCGAGGAGCTCGCGCCCTCGATGCCGGCCACCGACCGGGCGTACTCGATGACCATGCACTGCAGGCCGAGGCACAGGCCCAGCACCGGGATCTTGCGGGTCCGCGCGTAGGTGAGTGCGCCGATCTTTCCCTCGATGCCGCGAATGCCGAAGCCGCCGGGCACGCAGATCCCGTCGACGTCGCCAAGGTGCTGGGCGGCCCCGGCCGCCGTGGCGCACTCGTCCGAGGGCACCCAGCGCAAGTGCACCTTGGTGTCATGGGCGAAACCGCCCGCACGCAGGGCCTCGGCCACCGAGAGGTAGGCGTCGGGAAGGTCGATGTACTTGCCGACCAGCGCGATGGTGACCTCATCGGCCGGGTCGTGCACCCGGCGGAGCAGCTCGTCCCACTGCGTCCAGTCGACGTCACGGAACGGCAGGTCGAGCCGTCGCACGACGTAGGCGTCCAGACCCTCGCTGTGGAGCACCTTCGGGATGTCGTAGATGGACGGCGCGTCGCTCGCGGTGACGACCGCGTCCTCCTCCACGTCGCACATCAGCGAGATCTTGCGCTTCACGTTCGGCGGGATGAACCGGTCGGAGCGGCAGACGATGGCGTCGGGCTGGATACCGATCGAGCGCAATGCGGCAACGGAGTGCTGGGTCGGCTTGGTCTTGAGCTCGCCGGACGGCCCGATGTACGGCACCAGCGACACGTGCAGGAAGAAGACGTGGTCGCGGCCGATCTCGTGGCGGACCTGGCGCGCGGATTCCAGGAACGGCTGGCTCTCGATGTCGCCGACCGTGCCGCCGATCTCGTGGATCACCACGTCGACCTCGGGTCCGCCCATCGAGAGCATGCGGTCCTTGATCTCGTTCGTGATGTGCGGGATGACCTGGACGGTGTCGCCGAGGTAGTCGCCGCGTCGCTCACGGGCGATCACGTCGGAGTAGACCTGGCCGGTGGTGACGTTCGCGCGCCCGACGAGGTCCTCGTCCAGGAAGCGCTCGTAGTGGCCGATGTCCAGGTCGGTCTCGGCGCCGTCGTCGGTGACGAACACCTCGCCGTGCTGGAACGGGTTCATGGTGCCGGGATCGACGTTGAGGTAGGGGTCGAGCTTCTGCATCGTGACGCGCAGACCGCGTGACTTGAGCAGCCGACCCAGGCTCGAAGCGGTGAGCCCCTTGCCCAGCGAGGACGCGACCCCGCCGGTGACGAACACGTGCCTGGTAACCGCGTGACCTGCCAAGGTGACTCCCGTGGTCGGTGCCGGCGAACGGGCCGACGTGCTTCGGACCGCGATTCGGTCCTCCACGGGACTCCAGCCTATCAACACCGCCCGACGTTCGCCCGGACGACACTCCGCCGAGCCGATCGGTCAGCGCGGAACGGCACCGTCGGCGCTGCGGGACGTACCCCAGGCGCCGGACTGCCCCTTGGCCTCGGTCGCAAGCGCCAGGGCCACGACGACTCGGCCGGCGGCGGTGTCGGTGACGTCGACGGTCGAGACCTGCGAGGCGGCGTCGCTGTCGCGCAGGACCGCCAGCACCCCGCCGTCAAGGCTGGACGCGGACGGACCCGCGAGCACGGCTCCGCTGCCCGCGCGGTCGACCGCGGTCGCCAGCTGGGCCGAGACCGACCCGGTGTCATCACTGCGGCCGGGACCACTCACCACGACGGCCAGGTTCGCGAACTTCTTGGGTTTGGTGGCGTACGTGACCAGCTGCCCCTCGTCGAACGCCGAGCCGATCGTCGTCGCCGTGGTGTCCAGGTTCTTGCCCGCGCCGCCGAGCACCGAGCGGCCGAGGGCGGCACCGATGCGGGCGTAGCTGTCGCCGGCGTCCGAGACCCCCTCGACGTCGGCGGCCGACTGCTGGGCCACGCCCTCGGCGAACTGCCGGTTGGCCGGATCGATCAGCTTGGCGGTCAGCTGCACCTCGCCGGTGATCGCGGCACCGGCCTTCTCCAGGTCCGCGCGGATGTCCTTGGTCTCCTCCGCCCGTGCTCCGGGCAACGTCAGGACGACGACCGAGCGACCCTTCAGCGCGTCCTTGAGCAGGGTCCCCGACGTGCGTGCCGCGTACCCGGACTCGAACCGTGCCAGGGCCGGGTCCGCAGCAGCCGATCCGTCCCCGTCACCGGACAGGGCCGAGGTCGGGTCGTCCAACGGGCCCGCTCCCAACGCGATGCCGGCCGCCAGCGCCATCAGGACGGCGGCGATGGACACGAGGTGATACCGGAAGCTGATCACGAGATGAGTCCTTCGATCCAGGTCCGAGCGTCGTCGAGGTTCCCGCCGAGAGAGTCGAACCACTCCGCTCCCAAGGACGTGGTGGCGACCGCGGCGACCACGGCCGCCAAGCCGGCCGCCAGGATGAGCACCACCGGCCACATCGGCATCGTCTGGGCGGCGAAGTGTGATGCGGCCTTGGCGTCCACCAGGCGTGAGCCGGCCCGGAGTCGGGTCACGAAGGCGCTGGCGACGTCCGCCGGGCCCCGATCGAGGAAATCCATCAGGCCGGCCGGCGCGCCCACCTCGACGATGACCGAGGCCTCGTTCGAGTCGGCCAGCACGATCGCGAGGTCGGTCGACGACCCGGTGGCGATGAACCAGACCGGGTCGACCTTCGCCCGCTCGAAACGCTCGGCTCCGCCCTTGGCTTGCACCGACGGCGCCGTGACCACCACTTCCGTGCCCTTCTGGAGTGTGCGCGGCGCCAGCTCGTCGAGGCTGCCCAGGACGACGTGCGGCTTGTACCCGGAGTCGAGCAGGGCCTCCGCGCCCTCGCCGACGCCGATCAGCACCGGGTCGCGCTCACGGATCCAGCGCCGGATCCGCTGGAGGTCGTTCTTCCAGGCGAAGGTCTTGCTCACGACGACGACCGGGCGCTTGCGCAGCCGCTTGCCGAGCCGCGGCACGCGAGCCCCCTCGAGCAGGAGTGCCCGCTCGCGCTGCAGGTGGTCGGTGGCATTCGCCATGAGCGACTCGAGGCGGGTCGAGAGCCCGCGGTCGGCCTCGCCGAGGCTGGCAGTGACGGTGGCGTCGTCCTGCGACACGCCCTGGGCCACCAGCGTCTCGCCCCGGAACACCCGGTTGCCGTCGATGCGCACGGTTTCGCCGTTCTTGATCCGGCTCCACACCCCGGGCCCGACCTGGTCGATCAACGTGATGCCGGCGTCGGCCAGGATGCGCGGACCGAGATTCGGGTAGCGGCCGGTGCTCGACTGAGCGGCGTTGATGACCGCTCGCACCTTGCGGTCGGCCAGCGCCTCGGCCTGGTTCCGGTCGAGGTCGACCAGGTCGACGACGGCGATGTCGCCGACGCGCAACGACGATGCGGCGTCGTCCCCGCGCCGCGCGAATCGGGCCACACCGGAGAATCCGGAGGCCGTGTCCGCAGGCGCGGCGGAGCGTTTCCAGGAGGGCATCGCGGTCCATGGTGCCACGCGGCACAGCACAATCCGGGGACGTCGGGCGCCGACAGGCGTGTCCGTCCAACGGCGCCGATCCGCCCTCCGGTGTGACGCAGACGTCAGTCCGGTTCCCGCCCGCGGACGGACACCCCAAGCCATCGGTGTGTCACAGTTTCCTCGTGCTCGAGTCCATTTTGATCGTGCTGGCCGTGCTGCTCGGATTGTCGGTCGCCGCGCTGGTCACGACCCTGGTGCGGTTCCGCCGTTCGCAGCGCGAGGCGGACCGTCTGCGGGCGGTGCTCCGGCGGCAGGGTGTGGGCGTGTCGCCACGTGAGCGTCGCGCCCAACGCATGAGGGACGTCATCGAGCGGACCGTCGACACCGCCGCCAGGGTCCGAGAGGTCGGTGTGACCGGCCTCCTCATGTCCTCGATCGACGACCTCGCGAGGTGGAGCCAGGAGGATCAGACCGAGATCGCGAAGCTCGCCGGCCGGGACGGGTCGGTGAGCATCCTGTTCTCCGACATCGAGGACTCCACCGCCCTCAACCAGCAGCTCGGCGATGGCGCCTGGGTGCGGCTGCTGAACTCGCACGACAAGCTCGTCCGCGATCAGGTCGAGAAGTACGAAGGCCACATCGTCAAGTCGCAGGGCGACGGCTTCATGATCGCGTTCGGCCAGCCCGCCGAGGCCGTGCGCGCCGGCATCCAGATCCAGGACGCGCTCAGCGCGAGCCGCGATCGCCGCCTGCGCCGGACGCCGATCCGGGTCCGAGTCGGCATCCACTGCGGCACCGCGATCGAGCGAGACGGCGACCTCTTCGGCAACAACGTCGCGAAGGCGGCGCGTGTGGCGGCACTGGCCGAAGGTGGTCAGATCCTGGTGAGCGATGAGGTCCGAACGGCTCTGCGCGACGTCGACGACATCGTGCTGGTCGACGGCCGAGAGTCTGAGCTCAAGGGCATCCCGGGCGAGCACCGGCTCTGGGAGGTCGCGGTCATCTAGCCCGCGCCAGGTCCAGCAGTTCCCGCGCGTGGGCCTGCGCCGCGTCGGAATCCTCCTGACCGGCCAGCATCCGGGCGAGCTCGTCGACCCGGGCCTCATCGGCGAGGCGGGTGACCGAGCTGCTCGTGACCGAGCCGTCGTCGTCCTTGACGACCCGGAAATGATGATGCGCGAATGCCGCGACCTGCGGAAGGTGGGTGACGGCCAGGACCTGGGCGTTCTCGGCGAGTCGGGCCAGCCGTCGGCCGACCTCGACCGCGGCCTTGCCCCCGATGCCGGCGTCGACCTCGTCGAACACCAGGGTCGGCACCGTGGTGCGGTCGGCCAGCACGACCTCCAGCGCGAGCATCAGCCGGGAGAGCTCGCCCCCGCTCGCACCCTTGGCGAGCGGGCGGGGGGCCGACCCGTTGTTCGCCGTGAACAGCAGCTCGACCTCGTCGAGGCCATGCGGCCCGGGTCGGGACTCCGCTCCCTCTGGCGACTCGACGCGGACCGCCAGGTGGGCCGACGGCATCGACAGTTGCGCCAACTCGGCATCGACGAGCTCGGACAGTCGCCGGCCGGCCTCTCGCCGCAGCTCACCGAGTCGCACGGCCAGCGATCGCACCTGCGGACGCAGGCCGGCCAGGTCCGCCTCGAGGTCCGCGATGGTGTCGTCGTCCGAATCCAGCTCACCGATCCGGCTGGCCGCCTTCTGCTGCCAGGTGAGCACGTCGTCGAGCGTGGGGCCGTACTTGCGCTGCAGGGAGCCCAGCGCGGCGATGCGGTCCTGGACGCCGGCCAGGCGGGCGGGGTCGAGATCGATGCCGGACGCGTACGCGCTCAGGTCGGTGGCCGCGTCGTCGAGCAGGATGCCGATCTCACGCAGTCGCGCCGCCAGCTGGTCGAGCGCTGGGTCGTGACCGGCCGCGTCGTCCAACCCGCCGACGGCGCCGGCGACGAGGCTCCGGGCCGAACCGGCGTCGTCGATGTCTCCGGAGACCGCCTCGTGGGCACCGAGCGCGGCCGTGACGAGTGCCTCGGCGTGGGCCAACCGCCCCTCCTCGGTCTTGAGCTCCTCGTCCTCCCCCAGCCGTGGTTCGACCGCCCCGATCTCATCGAGCCCGTGGCGCAGCAGGTCGAGCTCGCGGGCCCGCTCCTGTGCGTGCGTCCGGAGCTCCTCCAGTCGCTGTTCGTCCGATCGCAGGCGTTGGAAGGCCGGCCGGTACTCATCCATCACCGCCGCAAGCCCCGCGCCGGCGAAGGTGTCGAGCGCCTCGCGCTGGGCCGATGGACGTAGGAGGCGATGCTGGTCGGACTGACCGTGAACCGCCACGAGCTCGTCGGTGACCTCGGCCAGCAGCGCGGCCGGTACGGTCGCTCCCCCGGCGAACGCCCGGGACCGACCCTGTGCCGAGAGGGCGCGGCCGAGCACCACGACACCGTCGTCGAGTCGTCCGCCCGCCTCGGTGATGGCATCCTCGACGCCGGACCCGCCCGGCACCGAGATGCTCGCCTCGACCCGGGCCTGGTCGTCACCGGTGCGCACGAGCCCCAGGTCGGCGCGATCGCCGCGCAGCAGTCCGAGCGCGGTGACCACCATCGTCTTCCCGGCGCCGGTCTCACCGGTGATGACGGTGAAACCCTCGCCGAGCTCGAGCTCGGCGGACTCGATGACGCCCAGCGACGTCAACGCGAGGTGGTGCCACATCAGGCGTCGCCGGCGGAGTCGGTCGAGCGCCGTTCGGAGGATCCGCGCCATCCGGTGACCGGAAGGTCGAACTTGCGCACCAGACGGTCGGCAAACGGTGCCGTGTGCAGTCGGGCCAGGTGGACCGTGCCCCGGCCGCGCACGACCTCGACGCGGGCTCCGACCGGGAGATCGGCGGCCCGGCGGCCGTCGCACCACAGCACCCCGGTGGATTGCTCGCCCACGACCTCGATCGCCAGCGTCGACTCCGGGGACACCACCAGTGGCCGCGCGAACAAGGCGTGCGCGCTGATCGGGACCATGAGCAGGGCCTGCACCTCCGGCCACACGATCGGTCCCCCGGCGCTGAAGTTGTAGGCGGTCGATCCGGTCGGGGTCGCGCACACCACGCCGTCGCATCCCCATCGGGACACCGGGCGGGCGTCGATCTCGACCACGAGCTCGAGCATGCGCTCGCGAGCGGCCTTCTCCACCGAGGCCTCGTTCAGCGCCCAGTTCGTGGCCACGATCTGGCCGCCCACGGTCACCGTCACGTCGATCGTGAGCCGCTCCTCGACCGACCAGGATCGGTCGACCACGCCCTGGACGACTTCGTGGATGTTCTCGACGTCGGCTTCGGCGAGGAACCCGACGTGGCCGAGGTTGACACCCAGCACCGGGGTGTCCGTGCCTCGGCACATCTCGGCGGCGCGCAGGATCGTTCCGTCACCACCGAAGACGACCGCGAGCTCACACCCGGCGGCGGCGCCCTCACCGGCCGGGACGATCTCGGCGTCGGCGAGCCCGACCTGTCGCAACGCCTCCGCGTCGGTGTCGAGCACCCGGATGACCAGGCCCGCCTGGCGAAGATCGGCCGCGAAGGTCGCGGCCACCTTCGTGGCCTCCTCGCGCACGGTGTGGACGATGAGCAGCACGGTCCTCATGACTGGGCCACCAACGGTCCGGCGGCGACGACGGCCTCGGTATCGGCAGGTCGGGGTTCATCGGCATCGGTGCGGAGCCAGCAGAAGTACTCGACGTTGCCGGCGGGGCCGGGCAGCGGACTCGGCGCGAGGGCTCGGGTTCCCCAGCCGTGCTCGTACCCGGCGAGGCAGACGCGAAGCACGGCGTCGGCGTGGAGGGCCGGGTCGCGGACCACGCCGTTCTTGCCGAGATGGTCCTTGCCCACCTCGAACTGAGGCTTGATCATCAGCACGATGTCGCCCTCCTGGACGCATGCCCGGGTCAGGGCCGGCATGACCACCGTAAGGGAGATGAACGACAGATCGGCGACGACGAGCTCGACCGGTCCACCGATGTCGTCGGGCTCCAGGGTGCGCACGTTGGTGCGATCGAGCACGTGGACGCGGGGGTCGTTCTGCAGCGACCACACCAGCTGGCCGTAGCCGACGTCGACGGCGTGGACCTCGGCGGCGCCGCGACGGAGCAGGACGTCGGTGAATCCCCCGGTGGACGCACCGGCATCGAGGCAGCGACGGCCGGCGACACCGAGGCCCTCGGGCTCGAACGCAGCCAACGCGCCGAGCAGCTTGTGCGAGCCACGCGAGGCCCAGGACGGATCGTCGCCGGCCCGAACCACGATCGGCTGGTCGGTTCCGACCTGGGTCGCCGACTTGGACGCCACGCGACCGGCGACCAGCACGTGGCCCGCGTCGATGAGCGTGCTCGCGTGCTCGCGTGAGCGAGCGAGATCACGACGCACCAGCTCCGCGTCGAGTCTGACGCGACGCGTCATGGCACGTCCGGTGCGGTTTGGCCTGCGTCCTCCAGCGCGTCGCGCAGGGCTCGGTGGACGGCATCGAACTCACCCGGATGCTGGTCGAGGTCGATGTCCTCGAGTGCGTCGAGCCGGTTGAGGGCGTCTTCGAGGTCCGGATGGGCTGCGGCCGCCGCCCGTGCTCGCGCGATGAGGTCCGCATCGACCGCCGTCACCTGCTCGTCACTCATGGGTTCAGTGTCCCATCCAGCCGGACGTCCCGGCCGGTTCGGTCACGCAACGCCCATGCGAGTGTCACCGCTGCCCGGAGTCCCTCGATCGAGCCGGACTCGCCACGGGTGAGGCCGACGATCTCACCGTCTGCGGTGGCCGTCGCCGTTCCGCAGGATGCCGAGTAGCGATCCGCCGCGACCGGCGGGTGGGCCCGGACCAGCGCCGAGAGGTCGGGGCCGATGAAGGTGGGCCGCCGACCGGGCGGCAGGTTGGCGATGTCGCCCACGGTGGTGACGCCGCTGAGCACCGCGAGGCTGTCGAGACCGGCATTGATGGCGCCGTCGATGTCGGTGTCGAGGCGATCGCCGACCATGATCGGCCGACGTGCGGCGATGCGCTCGAGCGTCTCGTCGAAAAGCGCCCGCTCGGGCTTGCCGGCGACGGTCGGGGTGGCGCCGGTCGCGATGCTGACGGCCCGGACCAGCGACCCGTTGCCGGGCGCGATGCCACGCGCCGTGGGAACCGTCGAGGTCCGTGTTGCTCGCGAACCACGGCAGACCGGCCTCGACGGCGTAGGCGGCTTCGGCGAGCGACCGCCATCCCACGTCCGGATGGAAGCCCTGCACGACCGCCACGGGCCCCTCATCGAGAGTGCCGACGCACCGAAGTCCGCGTTCCTCCAGCGGAACGCGCAGCCCCTCGCCACCGACCAGCAGCACCGCCGAACCGGCCGGCACGGCATCGGCGACCAGGTGCGCCACGGCTTGGGCCGCCGTCACCACGTCGTCGTCGTCGGCCTCGATGTCCAAGTCCCGCAGGTGCTTGGCGACGGCGGCCGCCGGCCGAGAGGCGTTGTTCGTGAGGTAGGCCAGACGCATGCCCGCCGAGCGTGCCGCGGAGAGCGCCTCGACGGCTCCCGGCACGGCGGCGGACCCGATGTAGACCACACCGTCGAGGTCGAGCATGCCCAGGTCGTACATCTCGCACAGCGGACGGTCCGACGACCCGAGGGACATGCCACGAGGCTAACGGTCAGTCGTCTGCGGTCGGTGCGGTCGTGGGCTCGCACGTCTCGAGGTCGACGCTGACCCAGCTCATCGTCCCCTGGGGGCCGCGGTTGAACCGACGTCGCAGCTCCCCGCTGACGGTCACGGCGGCACCGGCCTCGAGGCGGCGCACCGATCGACGGAGACGAGCGGTCCAGGCCGAGCACTCGATGGTGTCGACCAGCTGCTTGGAGCGGCGCCGTGCCGCCGCGCTACGCGGAACGACCAGGCGGAACGAGACCACTTCGTCGCCGCTCGGGAGAATGCGCGCTTCGGGTGCAGCGGAAACGCGGCCGGCAAGCCGGACGGTGTTCAGGACGGAACTGGGGTCGGAGGTCATGGCGTGACTCTGCCCGGGACGGACAGCCGGGAACGAGCGGTCCACCGGCCGCTGTTGACGATCGGCCTCGGCGCCGACCTGTGGATTCAGGCGAGCGCCGTCAGCCGGTCCTCGGCGTCGGTGGCGCGGTTCCCGTCGACGGCGACCACGCGGTGGAACCACTCGATGGCGTCGTCGCGACGGCCGGCATCGAGCAGGGTGTCGGCGTAGGCATAGCGCAACCGGGCCACCCAGTCCGCCCGCGCCTGGCTGTGCAGCGGTTCGGCCTCGAGCAGACGCAGGGCGGCCTCGACCTGACCGAGGTCGCGCCGGGCGCCGGCGATCACGATCGACAGCTCGATCCGACCTGCCTCGTCGAGCTCGTCGCGGACTCTCGGGGGTGTCGTAGGCAAGTGCCTTGTCGGGCCGGCCGAGCGCCCGCTCGCAGTCGGCCATC
This sequence comes from uncultured Actinomycetota bacterium, assembly GCA_963695295.1. Lineage (GTDB taxonomy): Bacteria > Actinomycetota > Actinomycetes > Propionibacteriales > Nocardioidaceae > Aeromicrobium. The sequence goes on from OY968771.1 coordinate 2,616,869, forward strand.
ATCGGCGCGTAGTGGTGATTCCCGTTCATGCGCCGCGCCGCGCGGAACTCCGCCAGCGCCTCGGCGAACTTGCCGGCGGCATAGGCCGTCTCGCCGCACGCCTCGCGGATCAGCCCGTTCCTGGAGGCACGGGCGCGCGCCGCGAGTGCGTGCAGGTAGGCCGTCTCGGGATCCTCGTGCATCAACAGGCCGGCCATCACCAGATGCCGAGAGACGCGCTCGGCCAGCTTCTCCGGCAAGGACTGCAGGGCCTGGCGGGCCTGCTTGTCGAGGTCCTTGGCACTGACGTCGTCCGGGATCGGCGGCCCGTCATAGATCTTCTGGTCCTCGGTGCGGTCGGGAACCTCACTCCTGCTGTCAGGTCGTCGCTCGCGCCGCTGGCCGGCAGGTTTGCCTCGGCGGTCGTTGGTCGACGGGCCGGGGCGTCGTCCGCTGGACGGACGCTTGGCTCCGCCGTGGCGCGGCCTTCGCGGTTCGTTCATGTGTCCTCATGTCCTGTGAAATGCAGCGAGGCCGCCCCCGAAGGAGCGGCCTCGCGCTAAAGATTGTCCGGCGACGTCCTACTCTCCCACGCAGTCTCCCACGCAGTACCATCGGCGCTGAGAGGCTTAACTTCCGGGTTCGGAATGGGACCGGGTGTTTCCCTCTCGCCATGGTCGCCGAAACTCTATGGAGATATCAAAAACCTGACGGTTTCAGGTTCCCGACCGTATCTCGGGAACCTCACAGTGGACGCGTGCGATCTGTGTAGGAACAAGCCCTCGGCCTATTAGTACCGGTCAGCTCCGTGCATTACTGCACTTCCACTTCCGGCCTATCAACCCAGTGGTCTGCTGGGGGCCTTACCTGGTTGCCCAGTGGGAAACCTCATCTTGAAACGTGCTTCCCGCTTAGATGCTTTCAGCGGTTATCACTTCCGAACGTAGCCAACCAGCCGTGCTCTTGGCAGAACAACTGGCACACCAGAGGTTCGTCCATCCCGGTCCTCTCGTACTAGGGACAGCCTTTCTCAAGTTTCCTACGCGCGCGGCGGATAGGGACCGAACTGTCTCACGACGTTCTAAACCCAGCTCGCGTGCCGCTTTAATGGGCGAACAGCCCAACCCTTGGGACCTGCTACGGCCCCAGGATGCGACGAGCCGACATCGAGGTGCCAAACCATCCCGTCGATATGGACTCTTGGGGAAGATCAGCCTGTTATCCCCGGGGTACCTTTTATCCGTTGAGCGACGCCGCTTCCACATGCCAGCGCCGGATCACTAGTTCCGACTTTCGTCCCTGCTCGAGCTGTCACTCTCACAGTCAAGCTCCCTTGTGCACTTACACTCGAAACCTGATTGCCAACCAGGCTGAGGGAACCTTTGAGCGCCTCCGTTACATTTTAGGAGGCAACCGCCCCAGTTAAACTACCCACCAGGCACTGTCCCTGATCCGGATAACGGACCTAGGTTAGATATCTAGTACGACCAGAGTGGTATTTCAACGTTGACTCCACTCGAACTGGCGTCCGAGCTTCACCGTCTCCCACCTATCCTACACAAGTCGAACCAAACACCAATACCAAGCTGTAGTAAAGGTCCCGGGGTCTTTCCGTCCTGCCGCGCGTAACGAGCATCTTTACTCGTAGTGCAATTTCGCCGAGTCCATGGTTGAGACAGCGCCCAAGTCGTTACTCCATTCGTGCAGGTCGGAACTTACCCGACAAGGAATTTCGCTACCTTAGGATGGTTATAGTTACCACCGCCGTTTACTGGGGCTTAAGTTCTGCGCTTCGCTTGCGCTAACGCGTCCCCTTAACCTTCCAGCACCGGGCAGGAGTCAGTCCGTATACGGCGTCTTTCGACTTAGCACGGACCTGTGTTTTTAGTAAACAGTCGCTTGGGCCTGGTCTCTGCGGCCTTCATCGCTTCTCGGAGCAAGTCCGATGACGAATCCGGCCCCCCTTCTCCCGAAGTTACGGGGGCATTTTGCCGAGTTCCTTAACCATGGTTCACTCGATCACCTTGGTATTCTCTACCTGACCACCTGAGTCGGTTTGGGGTACGGGCGGCTCTGAAACATCGCTAGATGCTTTTCTCGGCAGCATAGGATCACTCACTTCGACTAGTACGTCTCCCCGTCAGTTCTCAGGCATGTGAACGGCGGATTTGCCTACCGTTCGCCCTACAACCTTGGCCGCGGTCTACCATCGCCGCGGTTGAGCTACCTTCCTGCGTCACACCATCGCTTGCCTACTGCCAGCTTGGGTCGTGCGCTCCGCCGGCCAGTGTCTCCGAAGAGACTGAAGGCCGGTTTCGGGCACTTAGCATTACTGGGGTCGGCAGGGTCGCTTCAGTGCCGGTACGGGAATATCAGCCCGTTGTCCATCGACTACGCCTGTCGGCCTCGCCTTAGGTCCCGACTTACCCAGGGAAGATTAGCTTGACCCTGGAACCCTTGGTCATTCGGTGGAAGAGTTTCTCACTCTTCATTCGCTACTCATGCCTGCATTCTCACTCGTGTCGCATCCACGGCTGGGTCACCCCGCCGCTTCGCTCGCGACACGACGCTCCCCTACCCATCCACACACCTGGACCTCGAAGAGGCCGGGTACATGTGTGAATGCCATAGCTTCGGCGGATTGCTTGAGCCCCGCTAAATTGTCGGCGCGGAATTACTTGACCAGTGAGCTATTACGCACTCTTTCAAGGGTGGCTGCTTCTAAGCCAACCTCCTGGTTGTCTTTGCGACTCCACATCCTTTTCCACTTAGCAATCGCTTAGGGGCCTTAGCTGATGGTCTGGGCTGTTTCCCTCTCGACTACGGAGCTTATCCCCCGCAGTCTCACTGCTGCGCTCTCACTTACCGGCATTCGGAGTTTGGCTGAGTTCAGTAAGCTTGTCGGCCCCCTAGCCCATCCAGTGCTCTACCTCCGGTAAGAAACACGCAACGCTGCACCTAAATGCATTTCGGGGAGAACCAGCTATCACGGAGTTTGATTGGCCTTTCACCCCTATCCACAGGTCATCCCCCCAGTTTTTAACCTAGGTGGGTTCGGTCCTCCACGCGGTCTTACCCGCGCTTCAACCTGCCCATGGATAGATCACTCCGCTTCGGGTCTAGATGGTGCAACTCAAGCGCCCTGTTCGGACTCGCTTTCGCTACGGCTACGGCTCTCGCCTTAACCTCGCTACACCACGCTAACTCGCAGGCTCATTCTTCAAAAGGCACGCTGTCACCCTTCACAAGGAAGAGCTCCAACGGTTTGTATGCACATGGTTTCAGGTACTATTTCACTCCCCTCACGGGGTACTTTTCACCTTTCCCTCACGGTACTAGTCCGCTATCGGTCATCGAGGAGTATTTAGGCTTAGCGGGTGGTCCCGCCAGATTCGCACCGAATTTCAGGGGTACGGTGCTACTCGGGGTGACGCAAAAGAGCCATGAGCTTACGTGTACGGGGGTCTCACCCTCTGTGCCGCGACTTTCCAGTCGGCTTCAACTTCACTCATGGTTTCTGACTCTTCGTCCGCTCGGCAGAACGGACTATGCGGCCCCACGACCCCCCAGCGACAACGCCTGCCGGCTGTCACATCACTGAGGTTTAGCCTCTTCCGGTTTCGCTCGCCACTACTTCCGGAATCACGGTTGTTTTCTCTTCCTGTGGGTACTGAGATGTTTCACTTCCCCACGTTCCCTCCAGACGCCCTATGTGTTCAGGCGCAGGTACCTGGACTTTCCTCCAGGTGGGTTTCCCCATTCGGACATCCCCGGATCACAGGTCGGTTGTCACCTTCCCGGGGCTTTTCGCAGACTCCAACGTCCTTCATCGGCTCTCGATGCCAAGGCATCCACCATGTGCACTTAGTAGCTTGTTGTTACTACAAAGATGCTCGCGTCCACTGTGAAGTTCTCAAAATACGGTCGATCCCGCAAATGGTCCTCGCTTGCCTGGCCGAGGCCGGGCAGTTCGAGGGGTTTGCGGTCCGGAGGTCCAACTCTAGGAGCTGATCCCTCAGGACCCAACAGTGTGCCTGAGTCGAGCCGGCGTCCGGCCGAGGTTCCGTCCTGCCTAAGCAGGTGTACTGACGGCGGTTGTTCCGACTCGAGCCAAATAGTCGACGTCCACTAGTGAGCTGTGCTGCGCAGGACGAACGCCTGCGTTCAGCACGCCTGGACCCTCTCGCTGAGCGAGCGAGCCAGATGCTCCTTAGAAAGGAGGTGATCCAGCCGCACCTTCCGGTACGGCTACCTTGTTACGACTTCGTCCCAATCGCCAGCCCCACCTTCGACGGCTCCCTCCACAAGGGTTGGGCCACCGGCTTCGGGTGTTGCCGACTTTCATGACGTGACGGGCGGTGTGTACAAGGCCCGGGAACGTATTCACCGCAGCGTTGCTGATCTGCGATTACTAGCGACTCCGACTTCATGGGGTCGAGTTGCAGACCCCAATCCGAACTGAGACCGGCTTTTTGGGATTCGCTCCACCTTGCGGTTTCGCAGCCCTTTGTACCGGCCATTGTAGCATGCTTGAAGCCCTGGGCATAAGGGGCATGAAGACTTGACGTCATCCCCACCTTCCTCCGAGTTGACCCCGGCAGTCTCCTATGAGTCCCCACCATGACGTGCTGGCAACATAGGACGAGGGTTGCGCTCGTTGCGGGACTTAACCCAACATCTCACGACACGAGCTGACGACAGCCATGCACCACCTGTATGGAGCCCAAAAGGACCTCACATCTCTGTGAGTTTTCTCCATATGTCAAACCCAGGTAAGGTTCTTCGCGTTGCATCGAATTAATCAGCATGCTCCGCCGCTTGTGCGGGCCCCCGTCAATTCCTTTGAGTTTTAGCCTTGCGGCCGTACTCCCCAGGCGGGGCGCTTAATGCGTTAGCTGCGGCACGGAAACCGTGGAAGGTCCCCACACCTAGCGCCCAACGTTTACGGCATGGACTACCAGGGTATCTAATCCTGTTCGCTCCCCATGCTTTCGCTCCTCAGCGTCAGGTCATGCCCAGAGAACCGCCTTCGCCACCGGTGTTCCTCCTGATATCTGCGCATTCCACCGCTACACCAGGAATTCCGTTCTCCCCTGCATACCTCTAGTCTGCCCGTATCGGAAGCACGCTCAGGGTTGAGCCCTGAGTTTTCACTCCCGACGTGACAGACCGCCTACGAGCCCTTTACGCCCAATAATTCCGGACAACGCTCGGACCCTACGTATTACCGCGGCTGCTGGCACGTAGTTGGCCGGTCCTTCTTCTGCAGGTACCGTCACTTTCGCTTCGTCCCTGCTGAAAGAGGTTTACAACCCGAAGGCCGTCATCCCTCACGCGGCGTTGCTGGATCAGGCTTTCGCCCATTGTCCAATATTCCCCACTGCTGCCTCCCGTAGGAGTCTGGGCCGTGTCTCAGTCCCAGTGTGGCCGGTCACCCTCTCAGGCCGGCTACCCGTCGTCGCCTTGGTGGGCCGTTACCCACACCAACTAGCTGATAGGCCGCGAGCTCATCCTTCTCCGCCGGAGCTTTCCACCTCCGATCATGCGAAAGGAGGTCGTATTCGGCATTAGACGTCGTTTCCAACGCTTATTCCGAAGAGAAGGGCAGATTGCTCACGTGTTACTCACCCGTTCGCCGCTCGTGTACTCCCGAAGGAGCCTTACCGCTCGACTTGCATGTGTTAAGCACGCCGCCAGCGTTCGTCCTGAGCCAGGATCAAACTCTCCGTTGAAAACTTCGGGCAGCCGGCCAGTTGCCTGGTGGCTGCCCTCAACTTCTGTTTGATTCCTGACAGCTGACTGCTGACAGTCAATTGTCGGAATTGCCCTCGCGATGAATCTGAGTCCGGACCGAAGTCCGAGCTCGTCGTCATCGACGGGGGTATTACTGATTTATCTCGTCGACTTTTGGCACACTGTTGAGTTCTCAAGGATCAGACGCACACCTCGACTTGGGCCTTTCGGCCGTCCGCTTCGGGGCAACTCGCCCAATCTACACTGCGCGTTTGCGCCGGTCAAACTGGGGTCGGTGCCCGCTCTCCACGTGCGTTGGGGCACTCGATCGAGTCCGATCGTGCGCCCCGATGTAGCGGGCAACGACGTGAACATTATGGGGTGTGCCCACGCGGGTCAAATCCCGACACTGTGACCCCGACCACAGCGGTGATCTAGGTCAGATTGACCCCTGAGACGGAGCGCTTTCCTTTGCGCAGGACCGCCCACGAACCGTGCAGGAGACCGGCGGAGGACAGGTCGAGATCGGGGTCGTCGACACGCTCGTTGTTGAGGTAGGCGCCGCCGTCGGTGACGGCACGCCGTGCCGCCGACCGGCTCTCGACGAGACCGGTGGCCACCAGGGCGTCGGTGAGCGTCGGCGCATCGGCCCGGGCGAGGTCGACGGCACCGGCCTCTCGCAAGGCGGCGGCGAGGGTCGACTCCGGCAGGACTCCCAGCTCGCCGCGCCCGAAGAGGGCGGCCGACGCCTGCTCGGCCGCCTCGACCTCGCTCGAGCCGTGGACCAGCGTGGTGACCTCGGCGGCGAGCCGGCGCTGGGCCACGCGCCGACCGGGCTCGTCCCGGTGCTCGGCCATGATCGCGTCGACCTCGGCGACGGTCAGGAAGGTGAACTGGGCAAGGTACTCCCCCACCTTCGCGTCCTCGGCCTGGATCCAGGACTGGTAGAACGCGTACGGACTCATCAGCTCGGCGTCGAGCCAGACCGTGCCGGACTCGGTCTTGCCGAACTTGGTGCCGTCCGCCTTGGTGACGAGCGGGGTGGCGAGGGCGTGGACGCGCACGCCGTCCGCGCGCCTGATGAGCTCCACGCCGGCCGTGATGTTGCCCCACTGGTCGCTGCCACCGGTCTGGAGGGTGCAGCCGTGGCGGCGGTACAGCTCGAGGTAGTCCAGCGACTGGAGCAGCACGTAGCTGAACTCGGTGTAGCTGATGCCGGACTCCAGCCGGCTGCTGACGACGTCGCGGGCCAGCATCCGGTTGACCGGGAAGTGCTTGCCGATGTCGCGGAGGAAGTCGAGGGTGCTCAGCCCCTCGGTCCAGTCGAGGTTGTTGACGACGGTCGCCGGGTTGTCGCCGTCCAGGTCGACGAATCCGGAGACCTGCTCACGAATGCGCTCGACCCACTCCCCGACCTTCTCCTTGGAGTTCATGACCCGCTCCCCCGTGGCCTTCGGGTCACCGACCAGGCCGGTGGACCCGCCCACGAGCAGGAGGGGGTGGTGGCCGGCGAGCTGGAGCCGTCGTGCGGTGAGCAGCTGCAGGAGGTTCCCGACGTGGAGGCTCGGGGCGGTCGGGTCGAACCCGACGTAGAACGTGATCGGTCCGGCCGAGAGCGCCGCATGCAGGGCCTCGCGGTCGGTGGCGTTCGCGATGAGGCCGCGGGCTTCGAGGTCGTCGAGAACGTCGATCACGCGCCCATTGTCACGTACCTGCCAGCGGATCGGCAGCGGCACCCGCCGGAACCGACCACGAGGTCGGGTGGTCCGTGATGTGCGAGTCAGGGAGCTCTCGGGTTCCGCCGGTAGGCGGAGACGCTCGGCTCGCCGGCCAGCCAGAACCGCCACGGCACGTCGGCAGCGCGGGCGACGCCGACGCGAGGGCCACAGTGGATCTCGCCGACGGACTCGACCTCCGGGCCGAGGCTGACGACGTCGGAGGAGCAGACCTCCGTGCCGAGGTCGTCGAGCGTCAGGCCCAGTGCCTCGGCGAGGTTGCCCGGGCCGCGGGCCAGGCGATCGTCCGGGACGTCGGGACCGCGCCGCCCGCGGGCGATCTCCAACCCGTCGACGACGGCACCGGCACGCAGCAGGACCGCTGCCGCCTGCTCGGTCGGACCGGTGACGATGTTCGCGCAGTGGTGCAGACCGTAGGACCGGTAGACATACAGCCGCCACGGCGGGCCGAACATGATCTCGGAGCGGGCGGTGCGGGTGTAGGCGTGCGACGCCGGGTCGGCGACCCCGCCGTAGGCCTCCACCTCGGTGATCCGGAGCGTGACACCGTGGGCGCGGAACTCGCGTCCGAGCAGCCCCCGAGCCCGTTCGGTGACGTCACCTTCGGCCATCAGGCCAGGCGACGACGCAGCTCGCCGAGCTGTTCGCTGACGCGCGCGAGGGCCGTGCCGCCGCGGGCGTCGCGCGAGGCGATCGAGCCGGCGACCGTGAGCACCTCCCGAACCTCCGGAGTCAGGTGCGGGGAGATCTCGGCGAAGTCCTCGTCCCACAGCTCGGCGAGCTCGATGCCGCGCTCCTCGCAGAGTCGGACGCAGGAGCCGGAGATCTCGTGCGCCTCGCGGAACGGCACGCCCTTGCGCACCAGCCACTCGGCGATGTCGGTGGCGAGGGCGAAGCCCTGGGGCGCCAGCTCCTCGAGCCGGGCGGCGTCGAACGTCATGGTGGCGACCATGCCGGTGAACGCCGGGAGCAGCACCTCGAGGGTGTCGACGGAATCGAACACCGGCTCCTTGTCCTCCTGGAGGTCGCGGTTGTACGCGAGCGGCAGCGCCTTCAGCGTGGCCAGCAGCCCGGCGAGATTGCCGATCAGCCGGCCCGCCTTGCCCCGCGCGAGCTCGGCGACGTCCGGGTTCTTCTTCTGCGGCATGATGCTCGACCCGGTGGAGTAGCCGTCGGCCAAGGTCACGAAGCCGAACTCCTGGGTGTTCCAGATGATGACCTCCTCCGCGAGGCGGGAGACGTCGACGCCGATCTGGGCGGTGATGTAGGCGAACTCGGCCACGAAGTCACGGGCGGCCGTGCCGTCGATGGAGTTGGCCGCCGACCCGGTGAAGCCGAGGTCGGCGGCGACCTGTTCGGGATCCAGGCCCAACGACGAACCGGCCAGCGCGCCCGAACCGTAGGGCGACTCCGCGGCGACCCGAGCGTCCCACTCGGCGAGCCGGTCGAGGTCGCGCACCAGCGGCCAGGCATGCGCCAGCAGGTGGTGCGCGAGCAGGACCGGCTGGGCGTGCTGGAGGTGGGTGCGGCCGGGCATGGCCACGCCGAGGTGACGCTCCGCCTGGGCGGCGAGCGACTCGATCAGCTCACGGACGAGCTGGGCGATCTGTCGACCGTGGTCGCGAAGGAACAGCCGGAACAGGGTCGCGACCTGGTCGTTGCGGGACCGTCCGGCGCGCAGCCGGCCACCGAGCTCGGGACCGAGTCGCTCGATCAGTCCCCGTTCGAGTGCGGTGTGGACGTCCTCGTCGTCGGGCTGGGCGACGAAGGAGCCGGACTCGACGTCGGCGGCCAGCGAGTCGATGCCCTCGAGCAGCGTCTCGAGGTCACTCGCATCGAGCAGTCCGGCGCGGTGGAGCACCGAGGCGTGCGCCTTCGATCCGGCGAGGTCGTACGGGGCGAGCCGCCAGTCGAAGTGGGTGGACTTGGAGAGCTCGGCGAGTGACGTCGTCGGGCCGGAGGCGAACCGACCACCCCACAGGCTGGTCGGCTGGTCCGCGTCGTTCACGTCATGGTCCTTTCATGCGGGGAGCTCCGCGAGGGTGGAGAACCGGGCCGCGATGTCCGGTCCGCCCATGGGGTCGCGGCAGATGAGGAGCACGGTGTCGTCGCCGGCGATGGTGCCGAGGAGCTCGGGCTGGGCGACGTGGTCGATGGCCGACGCCAGGAACTGGGCCGCCCCCGGCGGGGTGCGCAGCACGACGAGATTGGCCGACCCGTCGGCCGAGACGACGAGCTCGCGCGCCAGCCGCTGCAGCCGTCCGTGCGAGGCGGCACTGTCCGCGGCCGCGCGGGGCGTGCGGTCGCCGCCCTCGCCGGGCACGGCGTACACCAAGGTCCCGTCGGAGTGCCGGACGCGAACCGCGTCGAGCTCCACGAGGTCGCGCGAGACCGTCGAGGCCGTGGAGTGGACGCCGTGGGCGGTCAGCAGGTCGACGAGCTCGCCTTGCGAGCGCACCGCCTCCTTGCCCAGCAGGTCGGCGATGAGCTGTTGACGTGCCGCCTTGGTGGCGGGGATCCGTGGCTCGGTCATGGCGCTCCGTCCCGGTTCGCCAGCAGCCAGACCAACAGGCCCTTCTGGGCGTGCAGCCGGTTCTCGGCCTGGTCCCAGACGACGCTCTGCGGTCCGTCGATCACCTCGGCGGCGATCTCCAACCCCCGGTAGGCCGGAAGGCAGTGCAGCACGATCGCCTCCGGGTCGGCCAGCGCCATGGCCTCGGCGCTGATGGAGTAGTCGCCGAACAGGGCGGGCCGGTCCCCCTCCTCGTCCTCGCGACCCATCGACACCCAGGTGTCGGTGGCGACCACGTCGGCCTCGGCGAGTGCGACGGCGGGATCGTCGGTGACGAGCACCGAGCCGCCGGTGGCGGCGGCGAGCTTCTCTGCGTCGGCGACGACCGACGGGTCCGGCTGGTGACCAGCCGGCGACCCGACGCGGACGTTGAGGCCGGCGGTGGCCCCACCCAGCAGGTACGAGTGGGCCATGTTGTTGGCACCGTCGCCCAGGTAGGCGACCGTGAGACCGGTGAGGTCACCCTTGTGCTCCTGAACGGTGAGCCAGTCGGCGAGCACCTGGCACGGATGGAAGTCGTCGGTGAGGGCGTTGATGACGGGCACGCCGGCGTGGGCGGCCATGGTCTCGAGGTCGTCCTGGGCAAAGGTGCGCCAGGCGATCGCGCTCGTCATCCGCCCGAGGACGCGCGCGGTGTCGGCCACCGACTCACCGCGCCCGATCTGGGTGGCGCCGGTGTCGAGGACGAGCGGTACCCCACCGAGGTCGGCGATGCCGACGGAGAAGGAGACCCGCGTGCGGGTCGAGGCCTTGTCGAAGAGCACGGCGACCGTCTGCGGGCCGTCGAGCGGGCGGCGCGAGTACGGGTCCGCCTTCACCTCGCGGGCGAGCGACAGCACCTCAGCCTGCTCGGCCGGGGTGAGGTCGTCATCGCGCAGGAAGTGCCTCATGGCCCGTCCTCGGAGCCGGCTCCGCCCACCTGCCGGCCACCGTCTGGCTCCTCGGCCTCATCGAGCAACGTGCGGAGGGTCTTGACCGCGCCCTCCGCCTGGTCGGCGGTCAGGATGAGCGGCGGTGCGAGGCGGATGCGGTCGGGCGCCGGGTTGTTGATGATCAGGCCGGCGTCGAGTGCGGCGCGTTGCACGTGGGCCGAGACCGGCTGCCGCAGGACGACCCCGACGAGGAGACCTCGACCGGTGGTGCCCGCGACCAACCGATGGCCGTCCAGTCCGGTGCGGATGAGGTCGCCGACGACCCGGGCGTTCTCGAGCAGGCCGTCGTTCTCGATGGTCTCGATCACGGCGAGCGCCGCTGCCGTGGCGACCGGGTTGCCGCCGAAGGTCGTGCCATGGTTGCCGGGCTGAAGGAGCGTCGCCGCGGCTCCCCGCGCGATGCACGCGCCGATGGGGATGCCGCCACCGAGACCCTTGGCCAAGGTGATGAGGTCGGGCGTGATGCCGCTCGTGGCATGGGCGAACCAGTCGCCGGTGCGCCCGATGCCGGTCTGCACCTCGTCGAGCCACAGCAGGGCGCCATGTTCGGACGCGATGCGTCGAGCACGCCGCAGGTAGTCATCCGGCGGGTCGACGACGCCGGCCTCGCCCTGGATCGGCTCGAGCAGCACCGCGGCGACGGTGTCATCGACCGCCGCGTCGAGTGCTTCGGCGTCGCCGTATGGGACCCACCGCACGTCGCCGGGCAGCGGCTCGAACGGGGCCCGGAACGCCTCCTTGGACGTCAGTGCGAGAGCCCCCATGGTGCGTCCGTGGAAGCTGCCCTCGGCGGCGACCACGGTGGTGCGGCCGGTGCGGCGGGTGGCCTTGAAGGCCGCCTCGTTGGCCTCGGCGCCGGAGCTGGTGAAGAACACGCGGCCGCCACGATCGGCGCTGCCGTCGGCGCCGACCAGCTCGAGCAGCTTCTCGGCGAGCTCGATCTGCGGGGTCGACGTGAACAGGTTCGAGACGTGGCCCAGGGAGGAGAGCTGCTCGGTGACGGCCGCCACGATCGCCGGGTGCGCGTGACCGAGCGCGTTGACGGCGATGCCGCCGAGCAGATCGAGGTAGCGGTTGCCGTCGACGTCCCAGACGTAGGGTCCCTCGCCGCGCACGAGCACGCGCTGCGGCGGGCCGAACGTGTTCATCAACGCACCTTGGTAGCGCTCGATCCACTCCTGCCCGGTGTGGGCCTGCGCGACTCCCTCGAACGTCATGGCCGGCCCTTCGGTCCGCTGGTCGTGTAGACGGCCGTGCGCACCCGGGTCGGGACGTCGGGCAGCACCTGGGTGCCGACGCCCTCGTCGGTGAAGATCTCCAGCAGGACTGAGTGCGGCACCCGGCCATCGACCACGGTCGCGCCGTCGACTCCACCTCGAACCGCGTTCAGGCAGGCGGTCATCTTCGGGATCATGCCGCTGGCCAGGCCCGGGATGAGGTCGTCCAGCGCCTCCGGCGAGATCTCGCCGATGACGTCGGTGCTGTTCGGCCAATCGGCGTAGAGGCCCTCGACGTCGGTGAGCACCAGGAGCTTCTTGGCGTCGAGGGCGATGGCGAGGGCGGCCGCGGCGGTGTCGGCGTTGACGTTGTGCACCTGGCCGGCGGCATCCGGGGCGACGGACGAGACGACCGGGATGCGTCCGGCCTCGATCAGGTCGAGCACGGCCTCCGGCCGCACGGAGATGACCTCGCCGACGAGTCCGACGTCGACCGGCTCGTCGTCGACGAGCGGCATGGTCTTCTCGGCGGTGAACAGGCCGGCGTCCTCACCGGACAGCCCGACCGCGTGGGCACCGTGCCGGTTGAGCAGGCCGACCAGCTCGCGTCCGACCTGGCCGGTGAGGACCATGCGGACCACGTCCATCGCCTCGGGCGTGGTGACGCGAAGACCGGCGCGGAACTCCGACTCGATGCCGAGCCGGTCGAGCATCGCACTGATCTGCGGCCCGCCCCCGTGCACGACGACCGGGTGGAAGCCGGCCAGGCGGAGGAACACGATGTCCTCCGCGAACGCCTGCTTGAGCGTGTCGTCGGTCATGGCGTTGCCGCCGTACTTCACCACGACGATCGTGGAGTGGTACTTCTTCAGCCACGGCAGCGCCTCGGCCAGGGTCGCGGCCTTGCTCGTGGCCTCCTTCCACGTCTCGGGGCTGTGCCCGTAGTCGGGGTCGACCTCGAACTCGTCGGGGCTTGCATCGTCGGGACCGTTCATCGTCTCGCTCATGTGGAATAGGCCGAGTTCTCGTGGACGTACGCGTGGGTGAGGTCGTTGGTCCAGATGGACGCGCGGGCGTCGCCGGCCTTGAGGTCGACGGTCACGGTGACCGCACGATCCTCGAGGCTGACCGACTCCGCCGGTTCGCCCGGTCCGCTGTTGCGGCACACCCAGACACCGTTGAGGGCGACGTCGAGGTCGGCCGGGTCGAAGACCGCCTCGGTCGTGCCGACGGAGGCGAGCACGCGCCCCCAGTTGGGGTCCTGGCCGAAGACGGCGCACTTGAACAGGTTGCTGCGGGCGATCGAGCGACCGACGGCGACGGCGTCGTCCTCGCTCGCGGCGTTCACGACGTCGATCGTGATCTCGTGCTCGGCTCCCTCGGCGTCGGCGAGGAGCTGCCGGGCCAGGTCGTGGCAGACCTCGCGGAGCGCCTCGGCGAACTCGGCCTCGTCGACCTCGCCCGACGCTCCGCTGGCCATGAGCAGCACGGTGTCGTTGGTCGACTGGCAGCCGTCGGAGTCGAGGCGGTCGAACGTGGTGCGGGTCGCAGCGCGCAGCGCGGCGTCTGCCTGGGCCGGTTCGAGCATCGCGTCGGTCGTGATGACGACCAGCATGGTCGCGAGGGCCGGGGCGAGCATTCCGGCGCCCTTGGCCATGCCGCCGACGGTGAAGCCGTCCCGGGTCACGGTCGCCTGCTTCGGGACGGAGTCGGTGGTCATGATCGCCCCGGCGGCGGCCGGGCCGCCGTCGCCGTCGAGGGCAGCGAGCGCGTCCCGCACCCCGGCGAGCAGGTCGTCCCGGTCGTTGAGCAGGCCGATCAGCCCGGTGGAGCACACCTGGACGTCGACCGCCCCGATGCCGAGCCCGCCCGCGACCGCCTCCGCGGTCGCATGCGTGGTGGCGAAGCCCTCCGGCCCGGTGTAGCAGTTCGCTCCACCGGAGTTGAGGACCACGGCGCGGGCCGTGCCGGCCTTGATCGCCTCCCGGCTCCAGATGACCGGGTTGGCCTGGCAACGGTTGCTCGTGAACACGGCGGCCGCGGTGGCCGAGGGCCCGTCGTTGACGACGAGCGCGACGTCGGGCGCGCCGCTCGACTTCAGGCCGGCGGCAACGCCCGCGGCCCGAAATCCCTGCGCGGCGGTGACGGTCACGGGCTCATCCCCACCGTGGTGAGCCCCGTGGTTTCCGGCAGGCCCAGGGCGAGGTTCATCGACTGGATCGCTCCCCCGGCCGTGCCCTTGGCGAGGTTGTCCATCGCGCCGATCGCGACGAGCTTGTTCGCCCGCGGATCGACGGTCGCCTGGACGTGCACCGCGTTGGAGCCGAGCACCGCCTTCGTCTGGGGCCACGTTCCCTCGGGCAGGACGTGGACGAAGGGCTCGTCGGCGTAGGCCTTGTCGTAGGCCTCGCGGACGTCGGCAACGGACACACCCTCGTGGAGCGGAGCCGTGACGGTGGCGAGGATGCCGCGAGCCATCGGAGCCAGGATCGGCGTGAAGGAGACCACGGGATCGGTGGCTCCGGCGGCGCGAAGGTTCTGCTCGATCTCCGGGGTGTGCCGGTGGACACCGCCGACACCGTAGGCGCTGGCCTGACCCATCACCTCCGAGGCGATGAAGTTCGGGGCGAGCTTCTTGCCGGCTCCGGAGGAACCGGTGGGCGCGACGACGGTGAAGTCCGCGCGGACGAGATCGGCCAGGACGGCCGGCATCGCGGTGAGCGTCGAGATGGTCGGGAAGCACCCCGGGACGGCGATCCGCTTGGTGCCGGCCAGCCGGTCGCGACACCCGGGCAGCTCTGGCAGCCCATAGGGCCAGGAGCCGGCCCAATCGTGGGCATCGCCGCCGTAGAACTGGTCCCAGTCGTCCTCGTTCTCCAGGCGGAAGTCGGCGCCGCAGTCGATGACCAGCACGTCGTCGCCGAGCGCGGCCGCGACGTCAGCGGACGCCCCGTGCGGGAGGCCCAGGAAGACGACGTCGTGGCCGCCGAGATGCTCGGCGTCGGTGGGATCGAGCACGCGGTCGACGAGCGGGAGCAGGTGTGGCTGGTGCTCCCCGAGCCTGGTGCCGGCGTTCGACGACGCCGTGACGGCGCCGATGGCGACGTCCGGGTGGGCGAGGAGCATCCGCAGCACCTCCCCGCCGACGTATCCGCTCGCGCCGGCGACGGCTGCGGTGATCCCCTTCGCGTGCCCAGTCATCTCTCCACCCTCGCAGATTGTCGATCGCGAGCTCAGTCGGTACCGAACTCCATCGCAGCGCGGTCCAGCGCCTCGTCATCGTCGTCGATCTCCTCATCGCGCGCCGCGATCGCGTCCGCGCCGCCGGCCGGCATGGCTCCGATCAGCTCGGTGTGGGCCGCACCGATGAGGTTCATCCGGGCGTACTGCTCGAGCTTGGCGCGCGAGTCGGCGATGTCGAGGTTGCGCATCGTCAGCTGACCGATGCGGTCGGTCGGGCCGAACGCGGCGTCGGCCGTCCGCTCCATCGACAGCTTGTCCGGGTGGTAGCTGAAGCCGGTGCCTGCGGTGTCGAGGATGGTGTAGTCCTCACCGCGCCGCAGACGCAGCGTGACCGACCCGGTGACCGCCGAACCGACCCACCGCTGCAGCGACTCCCGGATCATCAGCGACTGCGGGTCGAGCCATCGGCCCTCGTACATCAGGCGCCCGAGTCGGCGTCCCTCGGCGTGGTAGGCGGCGGTGGTGTCCTCGTTGTGGACCGCGTTGAGAAGGCGCTCGTAGGCGATGTGCAACAGCGCGAGGCCCGGGGCTTCGTAGATGCCGCGGCTCTTGGCCTCGATGACGCGGTTCTCGATCTGGTCGGACATGCCGAGTCCGTGTCGGCCGCCGATCGCGTTCGCCTCGTGCACGAGCTGCACCGCGGTCTCGAACGGCTTGCCGTTGATCGTGACCGGTCGTCCCTGCTCGAAGCCGACGGTGACGTCCTCGGGGGTGATCTCGACGTCCGGGTCCCAGAACTTGACCCCCATGATCGGCTCGACCGCCTCCAGGCTCGTGTCGAGGTGCTCGAGGGTCTTGGCCTCGTGCGTCGCGCCCCAGATGTTGGCGTCGGTGGAGTACGCCTTCTCGGCGCTGTCGCGGTACGGCAGCCCGTGCGCCTCCATCCAGGCCGACATCTCCGTGCGCCCGCCGAGCTCGCTCACGAACTCCGCGTCCAGCCACGGCTTGTAGATGCGCAGGTGCGGGTTCGCGAGCAGCCCGTAGCGATAGAAGCGCTCGATGTCGTTGCCCTTGAAGGTCGAGCCGTCGCCCCAGATCTGCACGTCGTCCTCGAGCATCGCCCGAACCAGCAGCGTGCCGGTGACGGCGCGGCCGAGCGGAGTGGTGTTGAAGTACGCGCGTCCGGCCGAACGGATGTGGAATGCCCCGCAGGTGATGGCCGCGAGGCCCTCCTCGACCAGGGCCGAACGGCAGTCGACGAGGCGCGCGATCTCGGCGCCGTAGTCGCCCGCGCGGGCCGGGACACTGACGATGTCGGGCTCGTCGTACTGGCCGATGTCGGCGGTGTAGGTGCACGGGACGGCACCCTTGTCGCGCATCCAGGCGACGGCGACCGAGGTGTCGAGACCGCCGGAGAAGGCGATGCCGACGCGCTCCCCGCGCGGCAGGGTGGTGAGGACCTTGGACATGTCTCACATTCTTGCACAGGTCTGCAAGTTCTTGCAGAGCGGGTCGGCCGGTGCGGTCTGCCGGCAATCGGCCACCGCCGCGCTCCCGGACCCCTACTCTATGGCCCATGAGGCGGATCCTTCTCCGAGTGTTCGCGATCTTCGGAGCGGCGGCTCTGCTGTTCATCCCCCTGCTTGCCGGGCTCGTGCCGACGTCGCAGTCCTCCTCGCCGGACCCGGTCCGGATCACCAGCTACGTCGCCGACTACCGCGTCACCGCCGGGGGAACCCTCATCGGCACCGAGACCATCACCGGCGAGTTCCCGTACGGCCGCCACGGGATCTTCCGCTACTGGGACCTCAAGGACTTCGGCGACGAGCACGTACGCCTCAATCCGCGGGACATCGAGATCACCCGCGACGGCGACGACGAGCCGGTCGAGATGCTCTGGGAGGCCGGCCGACGGTTCCGCGTCGCCAAGGTCGGGGCCGCGGACGTGACCCTGACGCCGGGACGGCACACGTACGTCATCAAGTACCGCATCAGCGGTGTGCTGGCGCCGGCATCGCTCGAGGCGGGAACGTCGTCGAGCTGGAGTGTCGAGGAGTCCAAGCGATCGGTGTTCAACTGGCAGGTCGTGGCCGGGGGCTGGGCGATGGCGATGGACAGCGCCACGATCAAGGTCACGCTGCCGGAGGCGACCGAGAACGCGAAGTGCGCCGTGAGCGACGGGCGCTCGTGCAAGATCAGGGGCTCCGGCACCGACACGCTCAGGATCTCGACCGGTGAGCTCGCGCCGTACACGCCGGTGACGCTCCGCGCCGACGTGCCCGTCACGACGCCCGAGCGTCCGAGCGTCCCCTGGGACATCGGCTACGACCGACTGCTCGGGCGCAGCGAGGCCGCCGCGCTCGTCGTCGGCATCCTGAGCGCGCTCGCCCTGATCGTCGGCTATGCGTGGGACCGGCGCTCCCGGGAGAACAAGCCCGGCTACCCGGTCATGTTCGAGCCACCCGCAGGCCTCGGACCGGTGCAGACGGCATACGTGACGACCGAGCAGGTGCCGGCCCGCGCTCTCACGGCCACGCTCCTGTACCAAGCGCAGCAGGGCCTGACGAAGCTCACCCGGGATGGCGACGACTGGACGATCGAAGGCATCGGCGACGAGGCCGCCTGGGCCAAGACCGACGACGTGACCCGCCACGTCGGCCAGAGCCTCGGCGTGACGACACCGGGCCACACCTTCGCGGCCAACGGCACGGTGTCGGCCGGCTCGACGCTCCAGTCGCTCAAGACCAGCCTGGTGAAGGTGACCGACGCCTGGGCGACCGCGTCCGGCGTTCAGAGTCTCGCGCCGTCGGAGCGTCTCGGCCGAACCTTGGTCGGGGTGTCCGCGGTCCTCGCCGTGGTCCTGACCTTCTGGCCACTCGGCAGCTCGCTGTACGTCATCCCGTTCACGATGTTCGCCGTCGGCGCGGTCGGACTGCTGGGACCCGGCGTCGGGCGCCGCCGCACGCTCCTCGGCCGCGACGTGTGGTCGAAAGCCGGTGGCTTCGAGCGCCTGCTCTCCACCGACTCGGCCAAGGAACGGTTCGACTTCAGCGGCAAGCGCGAGCTCTACACGGCCTTCATCCCGTTCGCGGTCGCCTTCGACTGCGCCGATCGCTGGGCCCGCAAGTACGAACGGACGACCGGAGAGATCGCACCAACGCCGCAGTGGTACTCCGGCGGCGACACCTCATCGTCGGGGAGCTCGTTCTTCGGCGGGTCCGGAAACTCCTTCTCCAGCTT